>NZ_FOFL01000002.1 GCF_900110945.1 Devosia sp. YR412 | reverse complement strand
GGCTCCTGCTGGCGGGTGAAGCTGGTGCGACCAGCCGAGGGGAGATCCTGGCGCAGCGACTGCAGTGCCTGGGTCTTGCCGCGGACTTCCAGCGTCGTTTCCAGCTCGAACTGGCGATCGAAATGGTCTTCGATGACGCCCTTGTTGCGGCCGGTGACGAAGACGAAATGCTCGATGCCGGCTTCGCGGGCTTCATCGACGGCATATTGAATCAGCGGCCGGTCAACGACCGTCAGCATTTCCTTGGGCAAAGCCTTGGTGGCCGGCAGGAAACGGGTTCCGAGACCGGCAACGGGAAATACGGCGGTTCTCACGCGCTTTGACACGGCATACACTCCATGGCGACACTGAGGGTAAAGCTATCTCAACCACTCATGGTTAGCATCTATACCGACAAGCATCTGATATTCGAGGTTAATTCATGGCGGTTCTGGTCACCGGCGGCGCAGGCTACATTGGTAGCCATATGGTCCTCAACCTGGCGGATGCCGGCGAAAAGGTCGTCGTGCTCGACAATCTGGTGACCGGTTTCGACTGGGCGATCGATGGCCGCGCCGAATTCGAGAGCGGCAATGCCGGCGATATCGAGCTGGTGCGCCGCCTGATCGACAAGCACCAGATTACCGAGATCGTGCATTTTGCCGGCTCGATCGTGGTGCCGGAATCGGTGGTCGATCCGCTGAAATACTATGCCAACAATACCGCCACCTCGCGCAACCTGATCGAAGCAGCGATCAAGGGCGGGGTGAAGCATTTCATCTTCTCGTCCACGGCTGCCGTCTATGGCATGACCGGGCTGGCGCCGGTGGTGGAAACCACGCCGCTCAACCCGATGTCGCCCTATGGCCGCTCCAAGCTGATGACCGAATGGATGCTGGCCGATGTGGCGGCCGCCCATCCGATGACCTATGGCGTGCTGCGCTATTTCAACGTGGCGGGCGCCGATCCTGGCAAGCGTAGCGGCCAGTCGACGCCAATGGCGACGCATCTGATCAAGGTTGCGGCGCAGGTGGCGCTGGGCCAGCGCGAGAAGATGGATATTTTTGGCACCGATTATGAAACGCCGGATGGTACCTGCGTGCGCGACTATATCCATGTCACCGACCTGATCGCGGCGCATGCGCTGCTGCTCAAGCATCTGCGCAAGGGCGGCGAGAGCACGACGCTCAACTGCGCCTATGGCCAGGGCTATTCGGTGCGGCAGGTGGTGGAGACCGTGCGCGAGGTTTCGGGCGTCAACCTGCGGGCAGACGAAGGTCCGCGTCGTGCGGGCGATCCGGCGTCGATCACCGCGACGGGTGAGAAAGTGCGGCGCCTTTTGGGCTGGGTGCCGCAGCATGATGACCTGCGCGAGATCGTGGATTCGGCATACTGGTGGGAACGCCATCTGATGACGCGGAATAGGTAGTTTTTGGCCATCAAGCTATCCAAATTCTCGATGTCATCCAGGCCTTGAGCCAGGATCCATCCTGAGATGTATGGGCCGATATTGTGGTCGTTTGGACCACCTTGCGGCCGCGAAGCGATCTCGAGATGGGCCCCGGCTCAAGGCCGGGGTGACATCGAGTTTGTGGGACCTGAGGAGACCATATGCGCATCCTTGTCGTGCTTGCCCTGCTCTTCGCTACCCCCGCCTTCGCCCAACCGGTTGAAAGCTTCGACAGCTTCATTGCCAATTTCCGTCCGAAAGCCATCGCGGCTGGTGTGCGGGCCGAGGTCTATGACGCGGCGATGGCCGGCCTGACGCCTGATCCGCGCGTGCCGGATCTGGTGACCACGCAGCCGGAATTCACCACGCCGATGTGGGACTATATCGAGGGACGGGTGACCGCTGGCCGGATCGAGCGTGGCAAGGCGGCGATTGGGCGCAATGTCGCGCTGTTCCAGAGCGTGGGCCAGGCTTATGGGGTTGATCCGTATCTGCTGGGCGCCATCTGGGGCATGGAGACCGATTATGGCGCGGTGCTGGGCAATGATGGGCTGATCCGGCCGATCGTGCGCTCGCTGGCGACCCTGGTGCATCAGCGGCGGACACGGCTGGTGGAGGATGAGGGCGATCTGATTGCGGCGCTGCTGCTGACCCAGCGCGACGGGCAGAGCCCGATCGGCTCCTGGGCTGGGGCGATCGGGCATTTGCAGGTCAATCCGAGCAATGTGCTGGCGCATGGCACGGATGGCGATGGTGACGGGCGGGTCGACCTGCACAATTCGCTGGCCGATGCCCTGGCGACGAGTGCCAAATTCCTGCGTGGGCTGGGCTATCAGCCGGGGCTGGACTGGGGCATGGAGGTGGTGGTGCCGGAGGGGTTCGACTATCTCCTGGCGACGCGGACCGAGATGCGGCCGGTGTCCTTCTTTGCCGAGCGCGGCGTGGGCCGGGTGGCCGGGCGGGCCTTTGCCGACCTCAATGTGCCGGTGTTTCTCTATGTGCCGGCCGGCAAGGACGGACCGAAATTCCTGATGACGCAGAATTATCTGGTGCTGAAGGGTTATAATTTCTCCGACAGCTACGCGATGAGCGTGGCGCATATGACCGATCGGCTGAAGGGCGGCGGCGGCTTTGTCGATGATTGGCCGCGCAATGCGGCACTGCCCAATCTGGCGCAGCGCAGGGGCATCCAGCAGGCGCTGCTGACGCTGGGCTATTATCAGGGCGCGGTGGATGGGCGGCTGGGGCCGATCAGCCAGGAGGCCTATGCCCGCTTTCAGGCGGCGCGGGGCGAGGTGGCGGACGGCTTCATCACCCGGGCCAGCTATGAGGCTTTGGCGGCGGCGAGCCGGTAACAGACTGGGGACCGCATGGCTTTGAGCCTGCGGTCTTGCTAAAGGAAAATCATGATCCGTTATGTCCTGGCACTGCTGGTTGGAATGCTCGTCCTGATTGACGTGGCGCCGGCTTTTGCGCAAAATCAGGACACGATCGTCGTGGCGCAGGAGCAGCGCCGCCGCACGCTGATGGACCTGTTGTTTGGCGAAGAGCCTGCCGCGCCGCCGCCGGTACAGCAGCAGCCGCGCCAGCAACGGGCGCCGGCCGCCAGCCTGCCGCCGCCCAAGCCGGTGGTCGAGAAGGCGGCGGGGGCAACGCGGCTGGCGGTGTTTGGCGATTCCATGGCGATCGATCTCAGCCGGGCGCTGGAGCGGTTTTATGCCGAGGATCCCAACCTTGTGGTTATCAACCAGGGGGTGAGCAATTCGGGTTTTGTGCGCGAGGATTATTTCAACTGGGACCAGGCGATCAGCGAGCAGATTGCCGGCGACAGTTTCGATCTGGCCGTGGTGATGATCGGCATCAATGATCGGCAGGAAATCACCGTGGATGGCGTCAGCTATGCGTCGCTGACCGAAGCATGGAACACGGCCTATCAGGCGCGGATCGCCGGCTTTCTGGGCGAGCTGCGGGCGGCACGCAAGCCGGTGATCTGGGTTGGCCTGCCGCCGATGTCGAAGGGCGACTATTCGGCGGCGATCAGCCAGATCAGCAATATCCAGCGGCTGGCGAGCTTTTCCGGCGGCGCGGAATTCCTGGATATCTACGAGCGGTTTCTGGGCGAGGACGGCAAGTATTCGGCCAGCGGACCGGATGTGAATGGGCAGAATGCGCGGATGCGCAAGGATGACGGCATCCATTTTGCAACGGCGGGTGCCGACAAGCTGGCGTTTTATATCAGCCAGACGATCGGGACGTTTTACCGGGGCGGCAGCGTGACCATGGCAGTTGTTGATCCGCTGGCTGGCACCGATGCAGCGGCCATGTTGCGGCCACCCTATCAGGGGCTGGGGCAGGTGCGGCTGCTGGAAGTGGCGGGCGCGGTGATCCCGATCAGCCGGGTGCCGGCGCGGGCCAATGAGCTGCTCACGGCTGGGAGTGCGGCGGTGCAGGCGGCGCCGTTTACGCTGGAGCAGCTGATGACCGCGCCGGTCGGCCGCGTGGATGCGTTTGGGGTCGGCGTTGATCCGGCTGCGGCGACGGATAATCCGGGGCAGCGGTAAGAAGGCCGCCTCACCCGGCCTTCGGCCGACCTCTCCCCCGAGGGGAGAGGTAAGAAAGGGCTATTCGGTGAATCGGACCGCGCCGATGTGGGGCAGGTTGCGGTTGCGCTGGCCGTAGTCGATGCCATAGCCGACGACGAATTTGTCGGGGATGTCGAAGCCGACCCATTTGGCCTTTACGTCGGTCTCGCGGCGGCTCGGCTTGTTGAGCAGGGCGCAGACTTCCATGCGGGCGGGATGGCGGGTCTCGAGGATTTCGAGGACGTGTTTCAGCGTATAGCCGGTGTCGACGATGTCTTCGACCACCAGCACATCGCGGCCGCCGATCTCGCCGCGCAAGTCCTTGAGGATGCGGACTTCTCTCGAAGACTCCATTGCATTGCCATAGGAGGAGGCTTCCATGAAGTCGACTTCGACGGGCAGGTCGAGTTCGCGCACCAGGTCGGCGATGAAGATAAAGGAACCGCGCAATAGGCCAACGACGACGAGCTTGTCGGTATCGGCATAATGGGCCGAGATTTCCTTGGCCAGGGCCTCGACGCGGGCGGCGATGGCTTTGGCGGAGATCAGTTCATCGACGATATAGGGCTTCTGGGACATGGCGATTCCGGGAGTCACGTAACAGAGGAATGCGTTAGCAGACTGTTAGCGTTGACGGTAGCGGAAGGTGAAACGGCGAACTCCCGCCTAGGGGCGGGAGTTCACGTATTTTAGCGTGGCAGATCCGTCTTGCCCATCAGATCGAAATCGATCGACCGTGCGGCCTGGCGGCCTTCGCGGATGGCCCAGACGACGAGGGACTGGCCGCGGCGCATGTCGCCGGCGGCGTAGACTTTCGGGACCGTGGTCTTGTAGCTCAGCGTGTCGGCAAAGAGATTGCCGCGCTTGTCGAGCTGGGCGCCGAGCTGTTCGAGCATGCCTTCATAGACCGGCGACGCGAAGCCGATGGCGAGGAGGACGAGGTCTGCCTTGATGATGAATTCGGTGCCGGGGATGGGCTGGCGCTTGCGATCGACGCGGGCGCATTCGACGCCGGTGACCTGGCCCTTGGCATTGCCGATGATCTTCATCGTGCCAGCGGCGAATTCGCGGATGGCGCCTTCGGCCTGGGACGAAGAGGTGCGCATCTTGACCGCCCAGTTGGGCCAGTTGGTCATCTTGTTTTCGAGCTCGGGTGGCATGGGGCGGACGTCGAGCTGGGTGACGGCAATGGCGCCCTGGCGGAAGCTGGTGCCGACGCAGTCGGAGGCCGTATCGCCGCCGCCGACCACGACGACATGCTTGCCGGCTGCGGTCAGCTGGACCTGCTCGGACACATCCTCGCCGCCGAGGCGACGGTTCTGCTGCACGAGGAAGGGCATGGCGTAATGCACGCCATTGAGCTCGGTGCCTTCGCTGTCGACGTCACGCGGCTTTTCGGAGCCGCCGGCGAGCAGCACGGCATCGTGCTTGCTCTGGAGGTCGGAGAGCGGCGTGGTGACGCCGATATTGGCGCCATAGTGGAAGGTTACGCCTTCGGCTTCCATCTGCTCGACGCGGAAGTCGATATGGTCCTTTTCCATCTTGAAGTCGGGGATGCCGTAGCGCATCAGGCCGCCGGCCTTGGGCTCGCGTTCATAAAGGTGAACGTCGTGGCCGGCGCGGGCCAGCTGCTGGGCGGCGGCCATGCCGGCCGGGCCGGAGCCGACGATGCCGACCGACTTGCCGGTCTTGACGGCGGAAATCTGCGGCTTGATCCAGCCATTGCGGATGGCGCGGTCGGCGATGGCCTGTTCCACCGTCTTGATGGCGACGGGAGCGTCTTCGAGGTTGAGCGTGCAGGCTTCCTCGCAGGGCGCCGGGCAGATGCGGCCGGTGAATTCGGGGAAATTATTGGTGGAGTGGAGGTTGCGGGCAGCCTCCTCCCAGTCATTGTTGAAGACCAGGTCGTTCCAGTCCGGAATCTGGTTGTGCACCGGGCAGCCGGTATCGCCGTGGCAGAAGGGCACGCCGCAATCCATGCAGCGCGCGGCCTGATCGACGATGCGGCCTTCACTCATCGGAATGGTGAATTCGCCGAAATGGCGGATGCGATCGGAAGCCGGTTCGTACCGGGGCTCTTCGCGCTCGATCTCGAGAAAGCCTGTTACCTTACCCATTTGCTCTCTCCTTACTCTGCCGCCACGCCCATGCCGCCGGAGGCACGTTTCTTTTCCATTTCGCGCAGGGCGCGGCGGTATTCGACCGGCATGACCTTGACGAATTTCGGGCGCATTTCGGCCCAGTTGTCGAGGATATGCTTGGCGCGGGCCGAGCCCGTGTAATGCAGGTGGTTGGAGATGAGCTGGTGCAGACGCTCGTCGTCATGCTTGCTCATGTCGCCCGAAATATCGACGCGGCCATGCCATTCGAGATCGCCACCGTGGTGGTGAACCTTCTGCATCAGCGCTTCTTCTTCCGGCACGGGCTCGAGTTCCACCATGGCGAGGTTACAGCGCTCGCGGAAGGTTTCGTCCTCGTCGAGGACATAGGCGACACCACCCGACATGCCCGCAGCGAAGTTGCGACCGGTCTGGCCGATGACGACGACGACGCCGCCGGTCATATATTCGCAGCCGTGATCGCCGGTGCCTTCGACAACCGCGATGGCGCCGGAGTTGCGGACGGCGAAGCGTTCGCCGGCAATGCCGTGGAAGTAGCATTCGCCCGCGATGGCGCCGTAAAGCACGGTGTTGCCGACAATGATCGACTTGGACGGATCAAAGCTGACCTTGGGGGAAGGGCGCACGACGATGCGGCCACCCGAGAGACCCTTGCCGACATAGTCATTGGCGTCGCCGACCATGTCGATGGAAATGCCGCGGGCAAGGAAGGCGCCAAAGGCCTGACCAGCCGTACCGTTGAGACGGATCGAGATGGTGTCGTCGGGCAGGCCTTCGTGGCCATACTTCTTGGCGAGGGCGCCAGAAAGCATGGCGCCGGCCGAGCGGTCACGCGAGCGGATCGGCAGTTCGATCTGCACGGCTTCGCCACGGGCGAGAGCCGGCTCGGCCAGTTCGACCAGCTTGCGGTCGAGCACGGCTTCGAGGTGATGGTTCTGGAACTCGGAGTGATAGAGCGTGTCGCCGCCGATCGGCTCGGGCTTGTAGATGAGCTTGGAGAAATCGACGCCTTCGCTCTTCCAGTATTCGACCATCTTGCGCTGGTCGAGCAGGTCGGACCGGCCGGTAAGTTCCTGCATGGTGCGAGCACCCATGCCGGCCATCAAGCCACGCAGCTCTTCGGCGATGAAGAAGAAGTAGTTGATGACATGCTCGGGCGTGCCCTTGAAGCGCTTGCGCAGCACCGGGTCCTGGGTGGCAACGCCAACCGGGCAGGTGTTGAGATGGCACTTGCGCATCATGATGCAGCCGGCCGCGATCAGGGGCGCGGTCGAGAAGCCGAATTCGTCGGCGCCGAGCAGGGCACCGATGAGCACGTCACGACCGGTTTTGAGGCCGCCATCGACCTGAAGCACGACGCGCGAGCGCAGGCGGTTGAGCACCAGGGTCTGGTGGGTTTCGGCCAGGCCAATTTCCCAGGGGCCGCCGGCATGCTTGAGCGAGGTCAAAGGCGAAGCGCCGGTGCCGCCGTCATAGCCGGAGACGGTGATGTGATCGGCGCGTGCCTTGGCGACGCCGGCCGCAACCGTGCCGACGCCGACTTCGGACACCAGCTTGACCGAGATATCGGCCTGCTCGTTGACGTTCTTGAGGTCGTAGATCAGCTGGGCCAGATCTTCGATGGAATAGATGTCGTGATGCGGCGGCGGGCTGATGAGGCCGACGCCGGGCGTGGAGTGGCGCGTCTTGGCGACGACCCAGTCGACCTTGTGGCCGGGCAGCTGGCCGCCTTCGCCGGGCTTGGCACCCTGCGCGACCTTGATCTGCAGCTGGTCGGCATTGACCAGATATTCGGTGGTGACGCCGAAACGGCCAGACGCGATCTGCTTGATGGCCGAGCGCATGGGGTTGCGGTCGCCATTGGGCAGGGGCTTGTAGCGGTCGGGTTCTTCACCGCCTTCACCAGTGTTGGACTTGCCGCCGATCTGGTTCATGGCGATGGCCAGCGTCGTATGCGCCTCGCGGCTGATCGAGCCGAAGGACATGGCGCCGGTGACGAAGCGCTTGACGATTTCGACGGCCGGCTCGACTTCATCGAGCGGCACGGCCTCGCCGATCGCCTTGATGTCGAGGAGATTACGGATGGCGAGATAGCCGTTTTCGCCCGAGTTCACGCGGGCGGCAAAGCTGTTGTAGCGATCCTGCGCGGTTTCCGGGCTTTCGTCCTTGGTGCGGACGGCGTGCTGCAGGTCGGCGACGACGTCGGGCGACCAGGCGTGCTTTTCGCCCCGGATGCGATAGGCATATTCGCCGCCGATATCGAGCGCCTTGCGCAAGACGATATCGTCGCCGAAAGCGTCGCGGTGACGGCTGACGGTTTCCTCGGCGACCTCGGCCAGGCCAACACCTTCGATGGTGGTGGCAGTGCCAAAGAAGAAGCGCTTGACGAATTCGGTCTTGAGACCGACCGCGTCAAAGATCTGGGCGCCGCAATAGGACTGGTAGGTGGAAATGCCCATCTTGGACATGACCTTGAGGAGGCCCTTACCCACCGACTTGATGTAGCGATAGACCACTTCGTGGGCATCGACTTCGGCCGGGAATTCGCCCTCGGCATGCAGCGCCGCCAGGGCCTCGAAGGCCAGATAGGGATTGATGGCTTCGGCGCCGTAGCCGGCCAGCATGGCGAAATGGTGCATTTCGCGGGCTTCGCCGGTTTCGATGACGAGACCCGAGGAGGTGCGCAGACCCTTGCGGATCAGGTGGTGATGCACGGCGGCCGTGGCCAGCAGCGCGGGGATGGCGATGCGGTCGGCGGCGACCAGGCGATCGCTCAGGACGATGATGTTGTATTCGCCGGCGATGGCGGCTTCGGCCTGCTCGGAAATCGACTGGATAGCCGCTTCCATGCCGGCCGCGCCCATATCGGCGGGATAGGTGATGTCGATGGTTCTGGTCTTGAAGTGGTTGTCTTCCATGTCACCGATGGCGCGGATCTTTTCGAGATCCTCGTTGGTGAGAATGGGCTGACGCACTTCGAGACGCTTCTCGCGGGAGACGCCTTCAAGGTCGAAAATGTTGGGGCGCGGGCCGATGAAGCTCACGAGCGACATCACCGATTCCTCGCGGATCGGATCGATCGGCGGGTTGGTGACCTGGGCGAAGTTCTGCTTGAAATAGGTGTAGAGGAGCTTCGACTTGTTGGAGAGCGCCGAGATCGGCGTGTCTGTGCCCATCGAGCCGACGGCTTCCTGGCCGGTGGTGGCCATGGGCGCCATCAGGATCTTGATGTCTTCCTGGGTGTAGCCGAAGGCCTGCATGCGATCGAGCAGCGACTCCGAGGTCACCGGGGCCTTGGGCTCGGTTTCGGGCAGGTCTTCGAGCACGATCTGGCTGCGGGCCAGCCATTCGGCATAGGGGTTCTTGGTGGCGAGCGTGCGCTTGATCTCGGCATCGGAGATGATGCGGCCTTCTTCGAGGTCGATCAGCAGCATGCGGCCCGGCTGCAGGCGCCAGCGCTCAACGATGTCCTCGTCTGGAATATCGAGCACGCCCGATTCCGAGGCGAGGACCACATGGCCTTCCTTGGTGACGAGATAGCGGGCGGGGCGCAGACCGTTGCGGTCGAGCGTCGCCACGACATAGCGGCCGTCGGAGAGCGACATGGCGGCGGGGCCGTCCCATGGCTCCATCAGGGCGGCATGATACTGATAAAAGGCGCGGCGCGTCTCATCCATCAGCGGGTTGCCGGCCCAGGCTTCGGGGATCAGCATCATCGCGGCGTGGGGCAGGGAATAGCCGCCACGCACGAGGAATTCGAGCGCGTTGTCGAAGCAGGCGGTGTCGGACTGACCCTCATAGGAGATCGGCCAGATCTTGTTGATCTCTTCGCCGAACAGCGGGCTGGAGACCGAGGCCTGGCGGGCGGCCATCCAGTTGACGTTGCCGCGAATGGTGTTGATTTCACCATTGTGGGTGGTCATGCGGTAGGGATGGGCCAGCTTCCAGGAGGGGAAGGTGTTGGTCGAAAAACGCTGGTGCACCAGCGCGATGGCCGATTCGAAATCGGCATCGTGCAGGTCGAGATAGAACTTGCCGAGCTGGTCGGCGAGGAACATGCCCTTGTAGACCAGGGTACGCGCCGACATGGAGACGACATAGAAGCCGTTGTCGCCATCGCTTTCGGGAATGGCGGCATAGACCGAGTTGGAAATCACCTTGCGGACGATCAGCAGCTTGCGCTCGAATTCGTCGAGCGACAGACCGGCCGGGCGGGCGATGACCATTTGCTCGATGATCGGCTGGGTGGCGATGACGCCTTCGGAAAGCGGCGAATTGTCGGTGGGGACGACGCGCTGGCCGAGCACCGTCAGGCCTTCACGGGCGAAGACGCCGCGGACGGCCTCGGCGCAGCGGTCGCGCAATTCGGTGATGTTGGGATAGAACAGCATGGCCACGGCGTAGTGGTGCTTTTCGGGCAAAGCGAAGGGCATGACCTTCTTGAGGAAGGCATGCGGGGTCTGCACCAGAATGCCTGCGCCATCGCCCATCAGCGGATCGGCACCCACGGCGCCCCGGTGTTCGAGGTTCTCGAGGATTTCGAGACCCTTTTCGACCACTTCGTGGGAAGGCTTGTTCTTGATGTTGGCGATCATGCCGATGCCGCAGGCATCATGCTCATTGGCCGGATCATAAAGACCCTGGGCCTCGGGGCGGCCAGAGGTGACGCGACGACCATTCTCGATCAGGGTTTTGCGAGTATCGGCTTTGGTGGTGCCCGGAATAATTGGTCCGTTCATCTCGTGTGCCATGATGTGTTCCTCGCTGGTTGATCGTGCCCGTTGCCGGACTGGTTCGCTATGTCGTGTGCATCCTGAAAGTGCCGCTGTGCGGCCCGCTGGATGCAGTCTTTTCCTCAGTGGGCGCGTTCGTTATGCGGGTCGTACCAGAGTACGGCTCGATAGAGCAAATGCGTCCATGCGTGGGGAGTGGCGCTGCATCCAAATGGCCACTCAAATTCGGGCTGGTTTTCATCTTACGCCTCGGCGAAAGCCTGCAAAACCATCTGTACCCCGCCTATCCGTTTCCGCTCATCTAGAGCGGGCCAGCCGGACCAGCGTGCGTGCTTGCCGCGGAGAGCGGGGCGACGCGTCAGATAGGACAGTCGTGCTGCCCTAACAGGTTCACATTTGCATAATTCCAAACTGGGGGCAAGCGTCTTCGTCCTATTTCTGCCACGAAAAATAGGACTTTGCCGATTTTTGTGTAGGAAAGAATAGGCATTCTGTCGCGTATTGGCACGGAAACGGGCGCATCCGCGATGGAATGCGCCCGTTTTGGCTCGAATTGGTGATGAAATCCTATTCGAGGTGGGATTTGATGAACCAGAGGTCCTTGTCGAGCTCGCGCGAGAAAGCGGTGAGGATATCGGCGGCATCGGCATCGCCGGCTTCGTCGGTGGCGTCGATATCCTCGCGCACCTGATTTGCGAGGGTGGCGAAGCGATCGGCGAGGGCCGCTAGATGATCGGCGACCTTGCGGATGTCGGTGGGATAGGCGTCGAGCTTGGTCGACTTGGCAACGATCTGGGAGGTGCCCAGGGCAACGCCGTCGAGCTGGGCGATGCGCTCGGCGATGATATCGACATGGGTATCGATGGCGGCGCGGATCGGATCGAGCATTTCATGCACGCCGATGAAATTGGGACCCTTGAGGTTCCAATGGGCCTGCTTGGTGATCAGCGCCAGATCGATGGCATCGGCAAGACGGGCATTGAGGATATCGATGACGGTCGACTTGCCGTTGCCTTCGATGGCGATGGATGGGGTTTTCATTTTTTGGGGGAGTCCTTTGACGCTGGGGAGGTGTTGCTGGATCAACCAATGCCGGCAAGGAGAGTTCCCGGTGCAAAGAAAAAGGCGCAGCCGTTGCGGGCTGCGCCTTCTATCGTCAGGGAGACGGCGGTCTTAATTCACCGAATTGTCTTCGATGGTCGGGGTGCTGCCGTTGATCTGAATGCTGCGCGGCTTCTTGCTTTCGGGCAGTTCGCGCTTCAGTTCGAGATGCAGCAGGCCGTTTTCGAGCGATGCGCCGTGCACCTCGACATAGTCGGCCAGCTGGAACCGCAGCTCGAAGGCGCGTTCGGCAATGCCGCGATGGAGGAATTCACGGGTCTTGTCGGCATCGCCGGGCTTGGCACCCTTGATCACCAAGCTGTTTTCCTTGGTCTCGATGGCAATGTCGCCATTGGCAAAGCCGGCGACGGCGATCGAGATGCGGTAGGCGTCATCGCCGGTGCGCTCGATATTGTAGGGAGGATAGGTCTTGGCTTCCTGGCCCACGAGGGTATCGAGGCGGTTGAAGACGCGGTCAAAGCCGACGGTGGAGCGATAGAAGGGGGAAAAATCGATGGTCTGCATAGTCACATTCTCCTGTGAGCAACGTGGATGTCCCGGTGGTCTCGGACAGCGCTCCCAGCATTAGGCGAGCGGTAGATGACGAGGTCGGGGTTCCCGGATAATCCGGCGAACAGAGAGAAATATGGGAGGGGTTTTTGTGGGTTCAAGACCCCCAGAAGAGTCCTTGTCGGATACCCCCACCTAGTCTCCCCCTGATAGGGGGAGGAACAGATTGTGCTCGCGGGATGGCCAGGCGCCGGTTCGAAGATGAACCGAAAATGAACGGTGGAGTCCGGTACAGTTCAGGGTCGGGAGACTAGAACCACATCCATGGCGAGCAGGTCCTCGTCTTGCGGTCCATCACCCGCCCCCCGCATGGGCCGTAGTAAAGAAAACCGGTGTCTCCAAAAGAGATGCCGGTTTTCCTTTTCTGTACCCACCTTTACAGCGCCGCCGGCCTGCAAACGGCTTGCTTTTGCGCTTCCGGTGCTCCCGTACAGAACGTACGCTCCGCTCCGGTTCTCAAAGCCAGCCATTTTCGTCTCGGCGGCACTGCGAATCTGGGTACAGAAATTGTGCCCGTCTGGTTTAACAGCGGGACATGCGTGAGGGGCCATTGATGAGTGCCGTTGTCGATCAAAATGCGCCCGAGCTGGTCAATATTGCCTCCAATCCCATGCCGGAGGGGGCGCGGGTCGGCTATTTTTCGACCGAGGACAATGTGCGGCTGCGCTATGCAACCTGGCACAAGGCCGAGGGGGCGCCGCGCGGCACGATCTGCCTCGTGCAGGGGCGAACGGAATTTATCGAGAAATACTTCGAGACCATCGCCGATTTCCGCCGGCGCGGCTTTGCCGTGGCGACATTCGACTGGCGCGGGCAGGGCGGGTCGGACCGGCTGATCGGCAATAAGAGTCTCGGCTATGTCGATCGCTTCGAGGACTATTGGTGCGATCTGCGCAGCTTTCATGGCGAAATCCTGCTGCCGGATTGCCCGCCGCCATTTTATCTGGTGGGGCATTCGATGGGCGGGCTGGCGTCACTGTCGGCCGGGATTCATGACCGGATGATGTTCGATCGGATATTTCTCTCGGCGCCGATGCTGGCGCTGGACCGGCAGCCGCTCAGCATGGCCGGCATGGCACGGGTGACCGAGACGCTGAGCTTTGTCGGGCTGGGGCAATTGCCGGTGGCGCGGCGGCAGGACAAGCCGATGAGCGCGGCGACCTTTGCCAATAATCCGCTGACCGGCGACATGATCCGCTACATGCGGGCGGTGGATGTGCTGAAAGCAAAGCCGTCGGTGGGCATTGCGCAGCCGACGATCCGTTGGGCGGCCTCGGCCTTCGGGGCGATGGCGGAAGCGGCGGAGGACAGTTTTCCGGCGCGGATCAAGGCGCCGCTGCTGATGCTGGCTGCAGCGCGCGACGAGGTGGTGTCGAGCCCGGCGATCGAGCGGCTGGGCCTGCGAATGCGCACCGGGCGGCATGTAGTGATCGCCAATGCGCGGCATGAGCTCTTCATGGAAACGGATACGATCCGCGAACAGGTGTTTGCGGCGTTTGATGCGTTTATTACGCAACAGAGTGTCTAGCTGGCGTTGACCAGGTTCAGCGCCTTTTCCAGCAGTTCCGGTGTTGCAGCGGCGACGACATTGCCGCCGACGGTGGGGTCGCTGCCGTCCCAGCAGGCGATGGCGCCGCCGGCTTCGCGGATGATCGGGACCAGGGCCGCGATGTCATAGGTTTGCAGGAACGGCTCGATGACCAGGTCGGCATGGCCGGCGGCGAGCAGGGCGTAGCCGTAGCAATCCATGCCGAAGCGCTGCAGGCGGGTGGCGGATTCAATTGCGGTCCACTTGGCCAGGAGCTCCGGCGTGCGGAACAGGCTTGGCGTGGTGGTGAAGACGCGGGAGGGCGCGAGCTCGGTCTGGCCGCTGGTGCGGTTGGGGGTGGTTTCGCCGCTGCGGCGGTAGGTGGAGCGGCCGGGGACGGCGAGGAAAGTCTCGCCGATGAAGGGCTGGCTCATCAGGCCGGCGATGGCGGTGCCCTTGTGGGCAAAGCCGATCAGCGTGCCCCAGACGGGCGCGCCGGAGATGAAGGCGCGGGTGCCGTCGACGGGATCGATGATCCAGGTGTAGTCGCTGTCGCCGGAATTGCCCCATTCCTCGCCGATGATGGCGTGATCGGGAAAGGCCTCGGCGATGACGGCGCGGATGACGGTTTCGGCGCCGCGATCGGCCTCGGTGACGGGGTCGAAGCCGACGGTGTATTTATTGTCGATCGCCAGGGTGGTGCGGAAGAGGGGGAGTGTGTGGGCGGCAGCGGCTTCGGCGGCGCGCAAGAGGGTGGCTTCGACTTTGGCGAGATCGATTGTCATAGGTCGGGCTCCGTTGCGGTGTTCATAGCCAGCGGCGCGGGCGGGCGGAAGGGGTTTTTCTTTGGATACCCCCACCTAGCCTCCCCCTGATAGGGGGAGGAATCCGGTCGGTGGTTGTCGACAATAGTGCCGCAAGCGCGATCGGCTCCTCCCCCTTTTCAGGGGGGAGGTTGGGTGGGGGTATTCTTTTGCACGACCTTGCGGCTGTTGAGAAATCTCAGGATGGGCCCCGGCTCAGGGCCGGGGTGACATCGTGGGTGGGGCGAGTTGGAGGCAAAAGCAGGAGGGCAATCAGGCCCTATTCGGCCGCCAGCTTCTCGGCCGGGGGAACATTGCCACCAACCAGCGACACCAGGTCCAAGCCGATCAGTGCAAATATCAAACGATCAATCAGGGCGCGGATGGCTTCGAAGCTGTCGTTTTTGGCGAGGGTGACTTCGTTCATGTAGAGGTGGCGGCTGATTTCGATCTGTAGCGCGTGGACGCCGTGCTGCGGACGGCCGTAGGAGCGGGTGGCGAAGCCGCCGGCATAGGGGCGGTTGCGGGCGACCTTGAGGCCGGCGCTGGCGAAGACGGTTTCGGCCAGATCGATCAGCGCGGGGGCGCAGGTGGTGCCGTAGCGGTCGCCGAGGACGATGTCGGGGGCAGCCTTGTCATTGGAGCGCATGATGCGCGGCATGGAATGGCAGTCGATCAACAGCGCGATGCCGAAGGCGGATATGGCTTCGCCGAGCAGTTTCTGGAGGGCCGCGTGATAGGGGTGGTAGATGCCCTCGATGCGCATGCGGGCGTCGTCCAGCGTCAGCCGATCCTTGTAGATCGGCTTGTTTTCGGCAACGACGCGGGCCAGCGTGCCGAGGCCGGCGGCAACGCGGGGACTGGTGGTGTTGAAGCGATCCGACAGCGGTTCGACGAACATGGCGGGATCGAGTTCCCAGGGCTCGCGATTGACGTCGAGATAGGCGCGGGGGAAATGCGCGCGCAGCATGGGGGCGCCAAGATGGGGTGCGCGGCCGAACAGCTCGTCGACCCAGGCGTCTTCGGACTGGCGGATCGACAGATGATCGAGCCGGGTCATGGCGAGGAAGCGCTCAGGATAGATGCGGCCGGAGTGGGGCGAATTGAACACCAGGGGCGCCACCAGCCGGCGCGGCCTTATGGTTTCAAATGCTGGCTGATCCCAATAGTCGGACCGCACGCTGCCTCCAGAATGGACGGCGCATTTTTGATGCCGTCCCAATGATTTGTTAGGTCAGTGTCGTCGTTTGCGGTGCGGATGTCCAGATTGTCGCAGCAATGCGATCACAATCGCTGTGCGGAGCGGGGGTTTTGGGCAGAAAAAACGTGTTCCGGTTGCGAATAGGAAAACTTCGCTTAAACATCGCGCGATAGAATGCGACTCACAAGGCGCCAGGTGGCGACGGCCGGAGACCCCATGAAACGAATTCTGCTGGCAGAAGACGACAATGATATGCGTTCGTTCCTGACGCGTGCGCTCAAGAATGCCGGCTATGAGGTCGTTTCGTTCGACAATGGTCTATCGGCCTATGAGCGCTTGCGCGAGGAACCGTTCTCGCTGCTGCTGAGCGATATCGTGATGCCGGAAATGGACGGCATCGAGCTGGCGCGGCGGGCGACGGAGCTGGATCCGGATTTGAAGGTGATGTTCATCACCGGCTTTGCTGCGGTGGCGCTGAACCCAGATAGCGATGCGCCGAAGGATGCTTCGGTGTTGAGCAAGCCGTTCCATCTCAAGGACCTCGTGAATGAGGTCGAGCGGCTGTTGGCAGCCTGAGACCACACGCAAGCTCTACTGCGGCGGCCGCTTGACGCGGCCGTCTGCGCTTCCGGTGCTCACGTACTGGAGTACGCTCCGCTCCGGTTCTCGACGGCCACGCCAATCGACTCACCGCAGCGAGTTTTCGCATGGTCCCAGAGATCGAGACCCGCATCGGCAATTTCATTGATTTTAGACGGCCTTCACGGGAAACGAAGGCAATGGTGGGAGTAACAAGGATTGAACTTGTGACCCTTCGCGTGTGAAGCGAATGCTCTCCCGCTGAGCTATACTCCCGTCGCCGAAGCGAAAGTCTTAGAGAGATGGTGGGCGTAACAAGGATCGAACTTGTGACCCCCTCGATGTCAACGAGGTGCTCTCCCGCTGAGCTATACGCCCATCTCTCCGGGAAGGAAGAACCGCTAAGCCCTTCCAGTGGCGCGGATAGACCATAAAACCTTATTGAGGGTCAAGGGGGCAAATCGGGGTTTGTGGATATGTTGGCGGAGAAGGCCGCCAGCCTTACCACATGGTGGCTTTTGCCCGTTCCGGCCAGGCCCGGTCGTAGCTCTGGCCGCCGACTTCGTTGTTGGTCATCGATGCGAGGATTTCGCCGGGGGTGGGGAGGGATTTGGGGTCGAGGTGTTTGGCCGGGTTCCACAGTTCGCTGCGGACGATGGCGCGAGCGCATTGGAAATAGAGTTCATCGATCGCCATAACGATGACCGAGCGGGGCGCCTTGCCCTCGACGGCGAAGCTTTCGAGCAGGGCGGGGTCGATGCTGAGATGGGCGCGGCCATTGGCGCGGAAGGTGGTGCCGCTGCCGGGGAGCAGGAAAAGGAAGGCGCAGCGCGGGTCGCGGACGATGTTGCGCAGGGAATCAATGCGGTTGTTGCCGCGGCGGTCGGGCATCATCAGGGTCTGATCATCGTGGATGCGAACGAAGCCGGGCTGGTCGCCGCGCGGGGAGCAATCGATGCCTTCGGGGCCGACAGTGGCGAGGGCAGCGAAGGGCGAAGCTTCGACCAGGCGCCGATATTCGGGCGTCATGCGGGCGGTGACCTTTTCGGTCGAGGCGGCGCCGGGGGCGGGGGTGTAAAGGGCTTCGAGCTGCTCTATCGAGGTGACGATGGACATGGTTTTGCCGGACGTGATGGAACGGATCCTATGGGAAGCGTGTAACGCATCCTATATGTTGGACGAATGACAGTGCGACGAGACTTTAGTTTGTGGCGGTTCCTCACCGGAAGCGCCCGAAAGGAGCAAATGATGGACGCCCATGCTTTCAAGGTGACCCATACCGACGCCGAATGGCGCGCCAAGCTGACGCCGGAACAGTATCAGGTGATGCGCAACCACGGGACCGAGAGGCCCGGCTCCTGCGCGCTGCTCTATGAGACGCGCCAGGGCGTGTTTTCCTGCGCCGGCTGCGATACGCCGCTGTTTGAATCGACGCTGAAATTCGAGAGCGGCACCGGCTGGCCGAGCTTTAACGACCCGCTGCCGGGCTCGGTGGAGAATACCGAGGACCGCAGTTTCGGCATGGTGCGGACAGAATGCCATTGCGCGACGTGTGGCAGCCATTTGGGGCATGTGTTCCCCGATGGTCCGCCGCCCACCGGCTTGCGGTATTGCATTAATGGCGTGGCGTTGAACTTCAATCCTGCTGAATAAGACGAAGCCCCGGAGTGATCCGGGGCTTTTTGCTAGGGGACGCGGCGAAGAAGCGTCTTTGTCGGATACCCCCACCTAGCCTCCCCCTGATAGGGGGAGGAACAGATCCAGTTTTTGGCATGATGTTGCCCCGACCGCGGCCGGTTCCTCCCCCTTTTCAGGGGGAGGCTAGGTGGGGGTATTCTTGCTTACGTGCCGCGCGGTTTTGCGCGTGCTGTAGGTGCCGCCCTTGCCGGGTCATCCGGCCAGGGGTGGCGGGGGTAGCGGCCTTTGAGGTCTTTGGCGACGTCGGCCCAGGAGCCGGTCCAGAAACCGACGAGGTCGCGTGTGGTCTGGATCGGGCGGTGGGCCGGGGAGAGCAGCACCAGCAGCAGGCGGATGCGGCCGTGGGCGATGGTGGGGTGGCGGGTGAGGCCGAAGAGTTCCTGGACGCGGATCTCGATGGCCGGGCCTCCTTCGGCGGAATAATCGATCGGGACGGCATTGCCGGTCGGGGCGGTGAAGTGGCTGGGAAGCAGGGCCTCGATGTCCTGGCGGCGGGCATAGGGCAGCAAGAGATCGAGCGCGGTGCGCAGGTGGTCGCCGGTGATTTCACTCAGCTTGGTGAGGCCGAAGAGGGCGGGGGCGAGCCAGTCTGCGACGGTTGGGGCGAGGGCATCGGCGTTGAGGTCGGGCCAGTCGTCGCCCAAGGTGCCGCGCAGGAAATTGGCGCGGGCGCGCCAGGCCTTTTGCTCGCGGCTCCAGGGGAGAAGATCGAGGCCGCGGCGGGCGGCGGCTTCGGCGAGGATGTTGGCGGCGGCTTCGGGATCATCGACGGCGACGGGCTCGTCGGCGAGGCGCAAGGCATTGAGGCGGCGAATTTTTCGGGCGCGAACGCTCAGCGAGGGCTGGTCGAAGGCGAGGATTGTTTCGCTGGTGATCTTGTCGGCGAAAAGGGTTTCGAGGTCGGCGCGGTCAAGGGCGGCTGCGGCGCGGATGCGGCCGGTGGCGGCGGCGCCGGTGATGTCGGTGACGACGAGGAAGGGCGCCGATGCCAGCGCGTCGGTCTGCTCGAGACTGGCCTGGCGGCCATTGGCGAGGCGGAATTTTCCGCGGCCGGCGGATTGGGCGACGCGGTCCGGGAAGGCGCGAGCAAGGTGCAAGCCTGCAGGAAGATTGCCGCCGGTTTGTTTGCTGTTTGCTTGCGCCGCCCAGCGGCGGGCGAGGCTGCGAGCATCGTCGGCGCGCTTGGAGCGCTCGCTGCGGAAGCGATCGAGGCGGTGGGCGAGATCCACGCCGTCGCCGCCGAGGCCGCGCTCGGTGATGAGGACGGCCAGTTCGGCGGCAGTCAGGGCATCGTCATCGGCGGCTGCGGCGACGATCATATGGGCGAGGCGGGGATGCAGCGGGAGCTTCGCCAGCGCCTTGCCGTCGGGGGTGAGGCGGCCATTGGCGTCGAGCGCGTCGAGGCTTTTGAGCAGGGTTACCGCTTCGCTCCAGGCCGGGGCGGGTGGGGGATCGAGGAAGGACAAAGCCGCGGGATCGGTGACGCCCCAGGTGGCGAGGTCGAGGGCGAAGCCGGCGAGATCGGCGGCCAGGATTTCCGGCGTGTCGAAGGGGGCGAGGGCGGCGGTCTGGCCTTCATTCCACAGGCGGATGGCGACGCCGGGGCTGGTGCGGCCGGCGCGGCCGCGGCGCTGGTCGGCGCCGGCACGGGAGACGCGGGCGGTGGCCAGCGTGGTGAGGCCGGTGCCGGGCTCGTAGACCGGGATGCGGCGGAAGCCGCTGTCGACGACGATGCGGACGCCGTCGATGGTCAGCGAGGTTTCGGCGATCGAGGTGGCGAGCACCAGTTTGCGGCGGCCGGGCTCGGCGGGGCGGATGGCGCGATCCTGCTCGGCGGGGGTGAGCTGGCCGAAAAGGGGTGCTATGTCGGTATTGGGCGGGACGCGGGATGCGAGGCGTTCGGCGACGCGGGTGATTTCGCCCTGGCCGGGGAGGAAGACCAGGGCGGAGCCTTCATGCTCGCGCAAGGCGGCGAGGACGGCAGTGGCGACCTGGTCTTCGAGGCGCTGCAGGGGATCGGGCTCGCGGTGGAGGGTTTCGACCGGGAAGGCGCGGCCGAGGCTCTCGATGACGGGGGCGTTGTTCAACAGTTTTGCCACGCGGGCGCCGTCGATGGTGGCGGACATGACGAGGACGCGGAGGTCCGGTCGGAGGGCGGCGGCGTCCAGGGCGAGGGCCAGGCCGAGGTCGCCGTCGAGGCTGCGTTCGTGGAATTCGTCGAAGATCACGGCAGCGGTGCCGGTGAGCTCGGGATCGTCGAGCAGCATGCGGGTGAAGACGCCTTCGGTGACGATTTCGACGCGGGTCTTTGCCGAGACTTTGGAGTCCATGCGGACGCGGTAGCCAATGGTCTGGCCGACGTCTTCGCCGAGCAGGCGGGACATTTGCGTGGCGGCGGCGCGGGCGGCGAGGCGGCGCGGTTCAAGCATGATGATGCGCTGGTCGCCGCGCCAGGGGGCTTCGAGCAAAGCAAGGGGAACACGGGTGGTCTTGCCGGCGCCGGGCGGGGCGACGAGCACGGCGTAGGGGCCGGCAGCGAGTGCGGTACGCAGGGCCGGCAGGGCGTCGTCGATGGGTAGCGGCGGCAGTGAAAGCATTGCCGGTTCATGGCGGATCAGCGAGGGTAGGGCAATAGGCAGAGACAGGAGCAGGCCATGAGCACTATTCGCATCGGCAATGAACAGGTCTCGGTGGAGGTGTCGCCGCTGGGGTCGGAGATGCAGTCGATCGTGACCGCGGACGGGCAGAGCTGGCTGTGGAACGGCGATGCGGCCTTCTGGGGCGGGCGGTCGCCGGTGCTGTTTCCGATCGTCGGCAAGGCGCCGGAGGATCATGTCAGCGTGGATGGTGTGCGCTATCCGATGGGCCAGCATGGCTTTGCGCGGCGCAGCGAATTTGCGCTGGTCGGGCAGGGCGCGGATTTTTGCCGGTTCGAGCTCAAGTCCAGCCCGACGACACGGGCGATTTATCCGTTCGAGTTTTCGCTGGTGCTGGAGCATCGGGTCACTGGGCGCGCGGTCACGGTGACGGCGGAGGTCAGCAATATTGGCGACAGGCCGATGCCGTTCGGGATCGGGTTTCATCCGGCGTTTGTCTGGCCGCTGCCGGGCTGCGAGGGCATGGCGCATAGTCTGGTGCTGGATGAGGGCGGGGAGCCGGAGCTGGTGCGGCTGTCGGGTGGGCTGGTGGCGGCCCACAAGCTGCCGTCGCCGTTCAAGGCGGGGGCGCTGACGCTGGAGCATGGGCTGTTCGATGCCGATGCGATGATCTTTCCCGAGGGTGCTGGGGCCGGGGTGACCTATGGCGCGGCGAACCGGGCGGTGCATTTCACCTGGGAGAACCTGCCGAATTTTGCGGTGTGGTCGAAGAAGGATGCGCCGTTTGTGTGCCTCGAGCCGTGGCATGGCATGGCGGCTGAGGTTGGCGGCGGAGACGAGATTGCGGCGCGGCCGTATGGCGAGGTGCTGGGGCCTGGGGCGAGTGGGCGGTATTCGTTCAGGGTGGAGTTGATTGGGTAGGGCTTCCTGCGAAGAGGATACCCCCACCTAGCCTCCCCGTGACAAGGGGAGGAACAGATCGGGCTTGCGAACGCATACCCCCTTCCTGCTCGATGACGGACTTAGCGAAGAGCTAAGTCCTATCTCGCTTCCCTCCCCTCAAGGGGGAGGGTGGTCGACTGAGACATCAGCGCAGTCAAAGACTATTCCGCAGCCCCGCGGACATCTGCCATGGCATCCGGCCCATTGGGGTCGCCGGCGGCGGTTTCGGCGCTGAGGTCGGGGAAGGCGACGACGCGGTTTTGGCGGAAGTCGAGGCGGACCACCAGGAGACCACGTTCTTCGAACCAGGTGAGCAGGCGCCGGGCGCGGCTGGAGGAATGGGTGCCGTAGAGGCGGGCCAGGGTGGCGTCGGAGGGGCAGGGGGCACTGGTGAGGGCGGCTTGCGCCAGCACGAGGAAGACGCCCTGGACGTCTTCGGTGAGGGTTTCCGACATGGTGAGGGCCTGCTGCCAGCCGTCGGACTGGGCGACTTCCTTGTCGGGAGCGACGCGGGCGACGGCGAGGCGGCGTTTAAAGGCAGGTAGCGCTGGCGGCTCGCCGGGGACGCGGCGGATGCGGCAGCGGACCAGGAAATCCTGATAGAGCACGGCGACGGTGCGGAAGCTGGCGTCGGGATCGCCGAGAAGCTCGGCCATGATGGCGTCGATCTGGGCGTCGCGCTCGGCTTCGTCGATCTCGGGGAAGAGCGTGACGGGGGCTTCCTCGGCCGGCGGGCGGGCGCGGCTGAGCTGGGCCAAAAGGTCATTGGTCGAGGGCGGCGGCGGCGCGGGGGCGCGACGGACGACGGGGCGGATGGCCTCGTCGGGATCGGCGGTGAAGATCAGATCGGCGGCGTCGACCGGGGCTTCGAAGGGGGTGAGCTTCGGGCTGGTGGAGCGGGCCGAGGTTTCGACCGCGCCAATGGTGACCGGCAGGGGGCGGCGCGAAATGGCCGGGCCCAGCGCGATGAAATGGCCACGGGCCAGGTCGCGGAACTGTTCGGCAGTGCGCTTTTCCATGCCGAGGAGATCGGCGGCGCGGGCCATGTCGATATCGAGAAAAGTGCGACCCATCAGGAAGTTGGAGGCTTCGGCAGCAACGTTCTTGGCGAGTTTGGCCAGGCGCTGGGTGGCGATGACGCCGGCGAGGCCACGCTTGCGGCCGCGGCACATCAGATTGGTCATGGCGCCGAGCGAGAGTTTTCGGGCTTCGTCGGACACTTCGCCGGCCGCGGCGGGGGCAAACAGCTGGGCTTCGTCGACGACGACAAGGACGGGATACCAGAAGTCGCGATCGGCATCGAACATGCCGCCGAGGAAGGCGGCGGCAGCGCGCATCTGCTGCTCGACGTCGAGGCCTTCGAGATTGAGCACGACGGAGACGCGGTGCTGGCGGACGCGGGCGGCGATGCGGGTCAGCTCAGCCTCGGTGCGGGTGGCATCGACAACGGTGTGGCCGAACTTTTCCGACAGGGTGGTGAAATCGCCCTCGGGGTCGATGATGCATTGCTGCACCCAGGGGGCGGATTGTTCGAGCAGACGGCGCAGGAGATGCGACTTGCCGGAGCCCGAATTGCCCTGGACGAGCAGGCGGGTGGCGAGGAGCTCTTCGAGATCGAGCGTCGCGGGCGCGGCGCCCGTCGTTGCGCCCATGTCGATTGCTACCTTCATCAAGTCTCCGGATCGGCGGGAAGCGTCCCGGTCGATCGGGAGTCACGCGAGGGGTCGAGTTGGTTAGCCGACTGTTAGCACCGACGCAGGCGATTCGGGGAAATCGGGTGTGGGGAAGTCACAGAGTTGAACGCGGACGCGTGGTGTTTGGATAACCTGCCGGGTTGCAACAAAAAAAGTGATGATCAGGCGTCATTGATTTGCAAGATTCCAATTGCCAGAACAACGCCAGGCCGATTACTTGCTCGGCGGGGTATTTTTGAAGACTGAGGGAATGATGAGGAAGTTTTCGGCCGCGCTGTCGCTGGCGCTATTGGTTGCCGGGGTCTCGGGCGCTCAGGCGCTGGATCGCCGGGTGCAGATCGTCAATGAATCGTCCTATGACATCCGCGAATTCTACGCGTCGAACACGGGCAGCAAGTCGTGGGAAGAAGATATCCTCGGCAAGCACATCCTGCCGGCCGGCGGTACTGTGACGATCAATATCGATGATGGCAGCGGCTACTGCAAATATGACTTCAAGGCGGTCTTCGAAGACGGCGACACGGTGGAGTCAGGCGACAACAATGTCTGCGAATTGTCGGTGTTCCGTTTCACCAACTGAGACTGTGGCAGTGTCGATTTGAGCGGCGCCTGGACCCAGCGGTCCGGGCGCCGTTTTGGTTCACAGGTCGCGCAGCAGGCGGGCCGGGCGGGCCGAGGCGGCGCGGAGGATGGTGAGCGAGCCCAGCAAGGCCGTGATCAGCACAGCGGTGCAGAGGACGACGCCGAGGACGCGGGTGTTGAGGGTGAAATCGACGTTGAGCATGACCATGCTGACCAGCCAGCCGACACCGACGCCGAGCACGGTGGCGGGGATGGCGGCGAGGAGGGCGAGGATCAGGTATTGCAGGAAGGCGGTGAACAGCAGGGTGCGGCGGGTGCCGCCGAGGACCTTGTTGATCACGGTATCGGCTTCGCGCTGGCGGCGGCCGGTGGAGAGGCTGCCGATCAGCACGAGCAGGCCGTTGCCGACGGCGAGGCCGCCGACCAGGGCCGAGGCGAAGGAGAGCTGGGCCAAGGCGTCGGTAATCTGCTTGAGCGTATCGCCGATGGCGATGAAGCGGATATCGGGCAGGTCGGCGGCGAGCTGGCGCTTGACCACTTCTTCCTGGCCGGGGACGGCGGTGACGGCGGCAAAGAGGGTGGTGGGATAGGTGTCGATGACGCCGGGCGAGAAGGTGGCGAGGAAGTCGATGCCGCCCTGCCAGGAGTAATCGCGGAAACTGGCGACGGTGACGGTGACGGGATCGCCGAAGATTTCGAAGGTCAGCGTATCGCCCAGATTGACGCCAAGGCCGGAGCGCAGGCTCTGGTGCAGCGAAACGAGGCCGGGACCGGAATAATCGGCGGGCCACCATTCACCAGCGGTGACGCGGGAGGAGGCGGGGAGTTCGCTGCGGAACGTCAGCGGGACTTCGCCAGCGAGGAGGAAAGTGGCCTCAGGGCCGCGCGTATTGACGTCGGCAACGGGCTGGCCGGCAATTTCAGTGAGCAGGCCGCGCAGCATGGGCGTCGAGACGAAGCGGGCGATATTGCCGCCGTCCATGGTTTCGAGCGTTTCGACCTCGTCGGGGAAGAGGTCGGAGGCGACGAGGGTAGGGGCGTCGAAGGCCGAGGCGCCGAGGAATTCCTGGCGCATATTGGCCTGAAGGACCAGCACGACGATGAGCATGGCCAGCGCCATGCCGGCGGAGACGACGACCGAGGCGGCATTCTGGCCAGAACCGGAAATGGCACGCAGGGCGTGGCGCAGATGCAGCTGGCGCGGCTGGGGCAGACGGGTCAGCGCCCATTGCACGGCGCGGATGAAGAGCTCGAAGATCACCGCGGCGGCGGCACTGGCGAGGCCAAAGGCGGCGACGAGCTGCCAATCGCCGGTCATCAGCCAGGCGAGGACAAAGAAGGCAATGCCGGCGGCGAGTAGGGGGAGAACCTGAAATGACAGGAGCAGGCCGCGCCAGTCGATGGGCGCGGCGGCGAGACCCTTGGAGCGGAACAGCAGCACGGGGCGGATGGCCTGGGCCTGTTGCAGCGGCAGATAGGCGAAGGCAAAGGCGGTGACGAGGCCGGCACCGGCCGCGACCAGCAGAGGCTGGAGGTGGAGCGTGGGCACGAGGTCGATGCCGACGGCCTGGCCGACATAGGGCAGCAGCAGGAAAGCACCGCCGCCGCCGATGAGCAGACCGATGCCGACGCCGACGGCGGCAAGGGTGGCGACCTGGGCGAAGAAGTGGATGAAGATGCGGGACCGGCCGGCGCCCATGGCGCGCAGCACGGCGATGACGCTGGCGCGTTCGGCGATATAGGCCTGCATGCCGGTCCAGACCGAGACGCCGCCGATCAGCAGCGAGCCGAGGCCGACAATGACGAGGAAGCGCATGAAGAGATCGTAGTAGCGCACCATCTGGCCGAGACCGTCGCGAGCCGAGCGGATGGTCCAGCCGGAATTGGCGAAGGCGTCATCGAGCGCGAGGCGGGCGGCATCGGCGTCGTCACCATTGAGCAGGATCTTGTAGCGCGACCAGGTGCCAAGGCCGGGCAGGGGCGAGGAGCGGTCGGAAACGCCGGAAAAGCCCTCGTCGGAGATCAGCGTGGTGAGGCCGAGGCGGAAGCCACGCACGGCGGAGTCGGGCAGGCGGGAGAGAATGCCGCGCGCCTCGAATTCGGTGCCGCCGAGGGCGAAGCTGTCGCCGATCTGGATCTGCAGCTGGTCGAGCAGCAGGCCATCGACCAGGGCGCCGGGCATGCCGTCGCGGACGGCGAGCAGATCGGCGAGGGTGGTGTTGCCGGTCAGTTGCGGGCTGATGACATTGCCGAGCAGGGGATAGCTGGGGCCGACCACCGCAAGGTCGATGAAGGCATCGGCGCTGGCGGATTCGCCGCGCACATTGGTGTCCACGGTATCGGTGACGCGGCCGAAGGTCTCCATAGTGGCCAGTTCGTCGGGGGTGGCGGGGCGATCGGCGCGGGAAAGTTCGAGATCGCCGCCCATCAGTTCGGCGGCGCCGGAATCGATGGCGCGGGTAATGCTGGCGCCGACCGAATTGACGCCGGCGATCAGCGCAGTGCCGACAGCGAGGCAGACGACCAGCAGGACGAAGCGGCGCAGGTCGCCGCGCATGTCGAGCAGGCCAATGCGGATGGCGGCCAGGACCTCATGCATGGACGGGGGCCGTGGTTTCGACCAGCTCGCCCGCCGTCATGGTGAAGACGCGATCGGCGCGGGTGGCGAGAAGGGGATCGTGGGTAATCAGGACGACGGCGGTATTCTGCTTGCGGGCAAGGTCGAACATCAGGTCGACGACGACGGCGCCGGTGGTCTGGTCGAGATTGCCGGTGGGCTCGTCGGCCAGCAGCAGCGGCGGATTGGCGACCATGGCGCGGGCGAGACCGACGCGCTGCTGTTCGCCACCGGAAAGGGCCGAGGGGCGATGATCGAGCCGGGCGCCAAGGCCTACGGCTTCGAGGGCTTGGGCGGCGCGCTCGCGGACTTGTGACATGGAGAGTTGCGGCTGGGCGATTTCGAGCGCCAGCCCGACATTGTCCTGCGCCGTCAGCGAGGGAATAAGGTGGAAGCTCTGGAAGACGATGCCCATGGTCTTGCGGCGGAAGCGGGCCAGTTCGTCCTCGTCGAGGCTATCGAGCTTTGCCGAATTGACGGTGACGGAGCCGCTGGTGGCGCGTTCGAGACCGGCCAGGAGCATCAGCAGGGAGGTCTTGCCGCTGCCCGAGGGGCCGACGATGGCCACCACTTCGGCGGGGGCCACCTGAAGGGAAACGGATCGCAAAATGTGGAGCGGTCGTCCGGCGATTTCGAGGCTATAGGTCACATCGCGTGCGTCGATGATCGGTGTCGTAGAAGTGTTCACCAGAACCGTTTCCATCTTGATACGTTCATGTCGGGAATGCCCGAGCGGACCGACAGGTTCATTCTTAGCATCGGGCGCTAGCAAATTCGTAACAATGGGAACAGATGTGTCAGATTTTCACGTGCTTCGAAATCTCCCCACTGGCCGAGCTGGCCAGAATCTGATGTTTCAAGAGACAGGGGGACTTCGCTGATGACCATGCGTTCCAAATTTGCTGCCAAGATTGTTGCAATGACTGTGGCGCTGCCGATGCTGGCGATGAGCCCGATTGCCGCATCGGCGGCCGAGGCCGAGCTGGCGTTGCTGGGCTCTTATGTCGGCAGCTGGCGGGGCGAAGGCGCGCTGACCGGCGGTGGCCGCAATGAGCCATTCCGCTGCCGGCTGACGGTGGCGACGGGCAACCAGGGCAAGATTAACTATTCGGGCCGCTGCACGCTGGTCAATGCGACGCTGTCGATCAGCGGCACCATCGCCTATAACGATGCGACCCAGCAGTATGAAGCGGCGATGAGCTCCAATGCGGGCTATACCGGGCTTGCCGTGGGCCAGCAAAATCAGGGCCGCATCAGCTTCGACCTCAAGGAACGCCAGAAGGACCGTACCGGCAGCGATGTGCGGATCGGCTCCAAGATTTTGCTGGAAGGCAATGACAGCATCACGGTGGATTTCGAGGTGGAGTTCAATGATTCCGGCGAAGTTCTGACGGCGAGTGTGCCGTTTAGTCAGTAGGGATTTGACGTGAAGAAGAAAGGCCGCCCGGTGGGGCGGCCTTTTTGTTTGGGGGGCGACGACTCTTCCGGCCGCTAAAACCGCACCAGCGTCTTCACATCCACCGGCAAACCGGTGGCGAAGGACTGGTTGGCGGCGATGCCGGTCAGGATCGACAGGGCGCCGTCGCGGTGGTTGGCGCCGTAGCCGGGCTTGGGCGTGGCGTTGCCGAAGATTTCTTCGAGCATGATCTTGTCGCCGCCGCCGTGGCCGCCTTCGCCATGTTCGACGGGGACGACGCGTGCCTCGCCATGCAGGGGGAAGTGGTAGAGCTTGACGCCCTTGGCGGAGCCTTCGGTGTCGGAGGTGGAGCCGGCGTTGATGTAGGAGGTCTCGTGCACGGTGAGCTCGAGGCGGCCGCCGGTGCCGTTGATGGCGACGTTGAAGCCTTCCCAGGGGGCATAGGCATAAAGCGAATAGGTCATCACAGCGCGGTTGCGATAGCGCACCATCACATTCATCGTATCTTCGATGGAAATGCCGTCGCCGAAGACATTCTGGTCACGCTGGTAGCCGTCTTCTTGTTCGGCATCCCAGTAGAGACCCTTCTGCGCCGGGCTGGCGGTGAGGTCGATGGCGAAGGGATCATCCTTGGCCGCCTCGACGCCGGTGGTGCGGGTATAGGGGGTGAAGACGCCGCGGCTTTCGGCATTGGCGCGGCCGTAGAATTTGAGGTCGCCCATGGCAAAGACCGTATCGGGCTGAGAGCCGAGCCAGAAATTGACGAGGTCGAAATGGTGGGTCGACTTGTGGACCATGAGGCCACCGGAATTGCGCTTGTCGCGGTGCCAGCGGCGGAAATAATCGGCGCCGTGGCGGGTATCGAGCAGCCATTCGAAATGCACCGAGGTGACGGTGCCGATGGCGCCCGAGGCGATCAGCTCGCGCAGGGCGGAATTATGCGGGGCATAGCGGTAGTTGAAGGTGACGCGGACATCGCGGCCGGTCCTCTCGACGGCGTCGAGAATGGCCTGGCACTTTTCGGGGTCGGTGGTCATCGGCTTTTCGGTGATGACGTCGCAACCCGCTTCGAGCGCGGCGATGATGAACTGGTGATGGGTGCGGTCGATCGAGGTGACGATGACGGTGTCGGGCTTGGTTTCGGCGAGCATCTTGCCGAAATCGGCCGACTTGTAAGTGGGGAGCGCCTTGCCGCCTAGTTCCTGCTCGATGACGCGATTGGTGTAGTCCATGCGGGTCTGGTTGGTGTCGCAGAGGGCAACGAGTTTTGACTGGTCGCGATGCGGACCGAGGATGGCTTCATAGAACATGCGGGCGCGGCCGCCGGTCCCCACAAGCGCGTAGGTCTTGGCCATTCGATTGTCTCCAGTCTCGATCCAGGCAAGGGTTGGCATCCCCGAACGGGGCTTGCATGGCATCTACCATACAAGATTGGAAAAGGGTATCGTTTGTTTGCAGCTGACGAGCGCGGCGCAGCCCATATTCCTGTGGAAGCGCAAAATCAGCGGGCGCGGCGGGCGGGGGATGGTCCCATGGTCGGATTGGAGAATCAGCGAAATGGGTGCCAGCGTGTCCGACATCGGGGAAGAAACCATGGCGCTGCGCGTGGTTGGCGCGCTGCGCGATGACATCGTCACCATGGCGCTCAAGCCGGGCGACGTGATTTCGGAAAGCGATATTGCCGGGCGCTATGGCGTGTCGCGGCAGCCAGTACGCGAGGCCTTCATCCGGCTGGCGCAGCAGGGGCTGCTGCTGATCCGGCCCAAGCGCGCTACGGTGGTGAAAAAGATTTCGCCGGAAGGCGTGCGGCAGAGCCGGTTCATCCGCGAGTCGATCGAGGTGGAAATCATCCGGAGGCTGGCGGGCAATGGCGGCGGGGAAGCCGGCCGCGTGCTGGGTGAGCTGATTGCCGAGCAGGAAGCGGCGTCGAGCGCCAATGACAGCCGGCGGTTTCATACGCTGGACGAGCTGTTTCATCGGACGCTGGCGCGGCTGACCGGCGTTGAATATGCGTGGCAGCTGATCGATGATCACAAGATGCAGCTGGACCGGGTGCGCTATCTGACGCTGGGCTCATCGTCGTCGCAGCTGGCGATCAGCGAGCACAAGGTGATCGTGGCCGCGGTGGTGGCGGCGGATGCGGCGGCAGCGGAAGCGGCGATGCGGGCGCATCTCGCCCGGGCCGAGGTACTATTAAGCCAGACCATCGCGGCGCACCCCGATTATTTTGAGTAGTTTTGGCTGAAACGCTGCGGGCGTGGTTTGCCGTGGATCGAGTGGCGCTTCCGGCCATTATCTCATTGCGCCTGCGCGTATTCGCGGCGCGCGTGACACAAGGATATGAGCGATGAAGACACGGCGGCTGGGCAAGACGGGTTATGACGTCAGCGAAATCGGGCTGGGCTGCTGGCAGCTGGGCGGGGATTTCGGCCCGGTGGGCGACGAGACGGCGAGCGAAATCCTCGATGCAGCGAACGATGCCGGCGTGACCTTCTGGGATACGGCCGATGTCTATGGCGGCGGGTTGAGCGAAAGCCGGATCGGCGCGCATGAGAAGGCCGCGGGCGTGCATGTGGCGACCAAGCTGGGGCGCGGCAGCGGGCTGTTTCCGGATAACTATTCCAAGGACGGCGTGCGGGCGAGCCTCGTGGCGTCTGCCGAACGGCTGGGCGTGGCTAGCCTCGACCTGGCGCAATTGCATTGCGTGCCGACGGAAGTTTTGCGCGACGGGCAGATCTTTGGCTGGATGGATGAGCTGAAGGCCGAGGGTCTGGTGCGGCATTGGGGCGCCAGCGTCGAGACCATCAAGGAGGGGCTGATCTGCCTCGAGCAGCCGGGCTGTGCGACGCTGCAGATCATCTTCAACCTGTTCCGCCAGGATGCGGCCAAGGCGCTGCTACCCAAGGCGGCGGAGCGCGATGTGGGGATCATCGTGCGGCTGCCGCTGGCGAGCGGACTGCTGAGCGGGAAATACGACAAGGCGACGCGCTTCGATGAAAGCGATCATCGGAGCTACAATGCCGACGGGCAGGCGTTTTCGGTGGGCGAGACGTTTTCGGGGATACCGTTCGAGCGGGGCGTCGAGCTGGTGGGCGAATTGCGCGGGCTGGCGCCGGAAGCGCTGCCGATGAGCCAGTTTGCGCTGCGCTGGATCCTGGATCATCCACAGGTAAGTACGATTATTGCCGGGGTGAGCAAGCCGGAGCAATTGGCGGACAATGTCGCGGCGAGCGGGCAGAAGAGCCTGTTTCCGGCGCTGATGGGACAGTTGTCGGAGTGGTATGAGAAGGATGTGAAGCCGGAGGTGCGGGGCGGGATCTGAGGCTTTGTCAGCGCGCCCCCTCATACCAAACCGAAATTCGCTTTAGCGAATTCGGTGTCCCTTGGGGCACCTTCTCCCTCGAGGGGAGAAGGGAAGTCTGTGGGTGGGGCGACTTCAGCGGCCCTGCCGTCAGGTTGATGGAGCAGCAAGCTCCACCTCACCCACAGCCGTCTCTTATCATGAAGAGAGTAGAGGCTAACCAGCGCGGCGGGTGGGTTTTTTTCCTGCGCTACCGACCTCTTTCTCCTCGGCGGCCTGATGCGCCCTCACATAGGCCTTGAGCACGTCCTGCATACGGGTAATGTGGCCTTTGCCCTGACGTTTGAAGAAGAAGAAAACATCGGTATCGAGCTTGAGATGAACCGAAGTCTTGCCTTGGGGATCGACCCAGACGGCATTCTTCCAGAATTCGTCACCCAGCTCGGGGCCTTCGGGTGCATTGGGGTTATGGTAGATTTCACCCCTGTCTTTCATCGCCCGTATTTCGGCGAGAGTAGCGCGCTTGATATTTTCTTCGGTCACGTTGGCCACCTTTCCAGGCAGAAATTAGCCGTGTGATGCCGTTCCGATCCGTGTGGATGACGACATAGCACTCCGTTTCGACGAAGCCGGTCGACCTGTACCGGGCCTCACCATAATCGAACCGATCGTCTGGCTCGGTGAGAACCCATTGCTCGAAAATCAGCACTGCGTCGAGCAGGTCGACGTCATGCTTCTCGATATTGGTTCGCCGCTTGTGCTCGTCCCACTCGTAGTCCATGTGCCCCCACACACAGCCAAGAGACCAAAAGTGTACATGATATATGTACACTTTGTCAAACCAACAGCGTGCCTCTAGCTTATCGCGATTTTGATCCTTACCTTGTGGATCAATAGATTAGTCCAGCCGAGTAGCTTCATGTCCCATCCTGCCTTTGAACTGATCCGTGACGAACATATCGCGGAGGTGAATTCTCAGGCGCAGTTGTTCCGGCACATAAAGACCGGGGCGGAGGTGCTGAGCCTCGTCAATGACGACGAGAACAAGGTGTTCGGCATTACCTTCAAGACGCCGCCCGAGGATTCGACCGGTATTGCGCATATTCTTGAGCATTCGGTGCTGTGCGGGAGCCGGAAATATCCGGTCAAGAAGCCCTTTGTGGAGCTGATCAAGGGCTCGCTCAACACCTTCCTCAATGCCATGACTTTTCCGGACAAGACGGCCTATCCGGTGGCCAGCCAGAACCTCAAGGACTTCTACAATCTCGTCGATGTGTATCTCGACGCGGTGTTTTTCCCGCTGATCACCGAAGATACGTTCCGGCAGGAAGGCTGGCATTACGAGCTGGAAGATACGGCGTCGCCGCTGGTCTACAAGGGCGTGGTGTTCAACGAGATGAAGGGCGTGTTTTCATCGCCCGACGCGGTGATGCGCGATATTGCGCAGCGCTCGCTTTATCCGGACGTGACCTATGGCAAAAGCTCGGGCGGTGACCCGAAGGCCATTCCGGAACTGACCTACCAGCAGTTCAAAAGCTTCCACCAGACCTTCTATCACCCGAGCAATACACGGGCGTTTTTCTCCGGCGATGACAATGCGGCCGAGCGGCTGGATATTCTCGATGCCTATTTCAGCCAGTTCGAGCGGGCGCCGGTCGATGCGGAGGTGAAGCTGCAGCCGCGCTTCAACGCGCCACGTTCGATCGTCGCGACCTATGCCGGCACCAGGGATGAGGGCAAGGCGCGCGACGGGATGATTTCGGTCAACTGGATGATCGACCCGCCGGCCGACCGGACCGAAGCGCTGAGCCATGGCATGCTGAGCTATCTGCTGGCGGGCAATCCGGCGGCGCCGCTGCGCAAGGCGCTGACCGAGAGCGGCTTGGGCGAGGGCATGACCGGTGGCGGTATCGGCTCGGGCCTGCGGCAGCCGATGGCGAGCTTTGGCATGAAGGGGATCGACCCGGCCGATGCGGACAAGGTCGAGGCGCTGATCCTGTCCGAGCTGGGCAAGATTGCCGAAGCGGGCTTTGCTGCCGATCAGATCGAGGCGACGATCAATACATTCGAGTTTTCGCTGCGCGAGAACAATACCGGCGGCTACCCGCGCGGCATGGTCTATATGTTCAATGCGCTGGGGACCTGGCTGCATGAGGGCGATCCGCTGGCGGCGCTGCATTTCGAAGAGGCGCTGACGGCGCTCAAGGAGAAAGCTGCCAAGGGGCATTTCGAGAGCGAAATCCGCCGGCTGTTCATCGACAACATGCATCGCACCACGGTGACGCTGAGCGCCGATCCAGAACAGGGCAAGCGCGAGGCCGACAAGGAAGCAGAAATCCTGGCGGGTGTGCGCGCAACGCTGGATGAGGCGGCGCTGGAAGCGACGGTTGCCGAAACGGCAAAGCTCAAGGCGCTGCAGGAAGAGGTGGACGATCCGGCGCTGCTGGCGAAGATTCCGACGCTGACACTGGCGGATTTGCCCAAGGAGTCGCGTCAGACGCCGATCGAAGTCGGCCGGCTGGGCGATGCGCGGCTGTTCTATCATGACCTGCCGACGCTGGGGATACTCTACCTCGATTTCGGCTTCGACCTGCATGTGCTGGACAAGGAGTTGCTGCCCTATCTGCCGCTGTTTGGCCGGGCGCTGCTGCAGACCGGGACAAGCAAGGAAGATTTCGTCTCGCTGACGCAGCGCATCGGGCGCTCGACCGGCGGCATTGCGCAGCACCGGGCCCTGTCGGCGCGGCACGGCAGCGATGGCAGTGCGGCGTGGTTCTTCCTCTCGGGCAAGGCAGTGCCGGACAAGATCGAAGAAATGCTTGATATCATGGGCGATGTGCTGCTCGACGCGCGGCTGGATAATCGCGAACGCTTCAAGCAGATGGCGCTGGAGGAGAAGGCGGGCTTTGAGGCGCGGCTGGTGCCGAGCGGCAATGCCATTGTCGATACGCGGCTGAAGTCGGGCCTGACCGAGGCAAGCTGGATTGCCGAGCAATTGGGCGGCGTCAGCTATCTGCAGTTTATCCGTGACTTGGTGAAGCGGGTGGATAGCGACTGGGATGGCGTTGCGGCGGCGCTGCTGCGCATTCGCGACACGCTGTTCAACCGCGGGCGCATGGTGGTCAATGTCACGGCCGATGGCGCTTTGTGGGAACGGGCCAAGGGCGAGATCGAGAGCTTCCTCACCCGCCTGCCGAATGGCGATTTTGCCTTTGCCGACTGGGCGGTGGATTTCCGTCCGAAGTCGGAAGGGCTGATCATTCCGGCGCAGGTCAATTATGTTGGCAAAGGCGCCAATCTGCGGGCGCTGGGTTTTGATCTGACCGGGGCTTCGGCGGTGGTGCTGAAATTCCTCAACACGACCTATCTCTGGGACAAGGTGCGCGTGCAGGGCGGGGCCTATGGCGGGTCGAGCCGGTTCGACCTGACCTCGGGCAATTTTTCCTTCCTTTCCTATCGCGATCCCAACCTGCTGAAGACGCTGGATGCCTATGACGGGGCGAGCAAGGCGCTGAATGCCGGGATTGGCGAGAATGATCTGACGCGCTCGATCATCGGGGTGATCGGCGATGTGGACGGTTATGAATTCCCCGATGCCAAGGGCTATTCGTCGATGTGGCGGCAGCTGACCGGCATGACCGATGCTCTGCGCCAGCAGCGGCGCGACGAAATCCTTGGCACCACCGGCGCCGACTTCAAGCGCATGGCGGATGCGGTGGATGCCGTGGCGCGGCATGGGCATGTGGTGGTGCTGGGCGGGGAAGCGGCGATTACGGCAGCGAATGAGCAACGGCCGGGATTGCTGGATGTGACGAAGGTCATGTGAGGCATCTGCTGACAGAGGCTGACGCGGCCCAAAGCTAGTTTTGCTCCAGCAAAGGGGGCGGCTGAACCGCCGTCCCCTTTGTTGCGTTAGGAGTGCCATGGCCACACCTGTTCTCGACCGCAATCTGCATATCCGCGCTATCGACGCTTACATCGATCCGAGCGTGCCGCGGGAGCGGGCGATTATTACGCATGGGCATGCCGATCATGCGCGAAGCGGGCATGGGGCGGTGTTGGCGACGCCGGACACCATCGCCATCATGAAGGTGCGTTATGGCGAGGATTGCGCGGGCAAGTTCGAGCCGCTGGATTTTGGCGTGCCGCTGCACATTGACGATGTGACGATCACGTTGTTTCCGGCTGGGCATGTGCTGGGATCGGCGCAGGTGCTGGTGGAGCATCGCGGCCAGCGGGTGGTCGTGACGGGTGATTACAAGCGTCTGCCGGATCGGACGTCGCAGCCCTATGAACTGGTGGAATGTGACCTGCTGGTCACCGAGGCGACGTTTGGGCTGCCGGTGTTTCAGCATCCGCATCCGAATCTGGAAATTGCGCGGCTGCTGAGATCGGTGGCGGACCAGCCGGAACGGAGCCATCTGGTCGGGTCTTATGCGCTGGGCAAGGCGCAAAGGGTGATCGGGCTGTTGCGGGATGCCGGGTGGGATGCGCCGATATATCTGCATGGCGCGATGATCCGGCTGTGCGAATTGTATGAAGAGCTGGGCGTCGAGCTGGGGGATCTGCGGCCGGCGACCGGGACGGTCAAGGCGGAGATGGCGGGGCAGATCGTGATTGCGCCGCCGTCGGCCATTCGTGACCGTTGGAGCCGGCGCTTTCCCGATCCGGTGGTGTGCCAAGCTTCGGGCTGGATGAGCGTCAAGCAACGCGCAAGGCAGGCGCTGGTGGAATTGCCGCTGGTGATTTCGGACCACTGCGACTGGGGTGAGTTGCAGCAGACCGTGCATGAGACCAAGGCGAAAACCGTGTGGGTGACGCATGGGCGGGAGGATGCGCTGGTCTATTGGTGCCAGACGCAGGGGCTGCAGGCCGAGCCACTCAATATCCAGGGTTTTGAAGACGATGGCGGGGAGGGCGCGGACGCATGAAACGCTTTGCCCAATTACTGGAGCTGCTGGCGCTGACGCCGTCGCGGACGCGCAAGCTGGCGGCGCTGACGCAGTATTTTCGCGAGACGCCGGACCCGGACCGGGGCTATGCGCTGGCGGTTCTTACAGGGGCGCTGAGCTTCCGCAATGTGAAGCCGGCGCTGCTGAAAGACATCGTGCTGCGCGAGGTCGATCCGACGCTGTTTGCGATGAGCTATGACTATGTGGGGGACTTGGGCGAGACCATCGCGCTGATCTGGCCGCATCATGGGGAGCAGAGCGACCTGCCGTCGCTGACGCAGCTGATCGAGCTGTTCAACACGACCTCGAAGGCCGAATTGCCGAAGTTGATCGCGGCGCTGCTGACGCAGGCGGGGATCAATGAGCGCTGGGCGGTGGTGAAGCTGGCGACGGGGGCGCTGCGCATTGGCATTTCGGCGCGGCTGGCCAAGACGGCGCTGAGCGACATGAGCGGGGTGGAGCTGCAGGCGATCGAGGAGGTGTGGCATGGGTTGAAAGTGCCCTATCTCGATCTGTTTGCCTGGCTGGACGGCAGGGCGGGGCGGCCGGATGTCGACCAATCGGCGCGGTTTCATCCGCTGATGCTGAGCAATCCCATCGATGAGGAGAAGGACCTCGGCAAGTTCGCGCCGGAGGATTTTTCGGCGGAATGGAAATGGGACGGGATACGCGTGCAGCTGGTGCTGGGCGGGGGGACGGTGTCGCTGTTTTCGCGGACGGGCGATGATATTGCGCAGAGCTTTCCGGACATTGTGGAGAATGTCTCGGGCGTGGCGGTGCTGGATGGCGAGCTTCTAGTGGGCCGGGATTTCGAGGCGGGCTCGTTCAATGATTTGCAGCAGCGGTTGAACAAGAAGGTGGCGTCGGCAAAGCATCTCAAGGAGAGCCCTGCGTTTATCCGGGTCTATGACATGCTGTTTGATGGGCGCGACGATATCCGCACGCTGGAATGGACCGAGCGGCGCAAGCGGCTGGAGGCGTGGCTGGTGAAGAATCCGCAGACGCGGTTGGATATTTCGCCGATGCTGCCGTTTGCCGATTGGGATGATCTGGCGGCGCAGCGGCGGCAGGGGGCGGACGAGCATGGTCATGAGGGGGTGATGATCAAGCTGCGGACGTCGCCCTATGTGCCGGGGCGGCCGAAGGGCTATTGGTTCAAGTGGAAGCGCGATCCGAACGTGGTGGATGCGGTGCTGATGTATGCGCAGCGCGGGCATGGCAAGCGGAGTTCGTTTTATTCCGATTATACGTTCGGCGTGTGGAAGGGGAATGAGATCGTGCCGATCGGCAAGGCGTATTTTGGCTTCACCGACGAGGAGCTGAAGCTGCTCGACAAGTGGATCCGCGCCAATACGACGGCGGCGTTTGGTCCGGTGCGCGAGGTGAAGAAGGAACTGGTGTTCGAAGTGGCGTTCGACTCGGCGCAGGAGAGCACGCGGCACAAGTCGGGGGTGGCGCTGCGGTTCCCGCGGATCAGTAGGATACGATGGGACAAGCCGGCGAGCGAGGCTGCCACATTAACCGATATGGCTGTTTTTATTGGGGCCACGTAGTTTCAGTCGACACCCTCCCCCTTGCGGGGAGGGTCAGGGAGGGGGGCGGCTGGCCTGCATATCGGGGCTCTCCTGCCCCCACCCGGCTCGATCACGGAGTTAGCAAGTGCTAACTCCTATCTCGCTCTCCCTCCCCGCAAGGGGGAGGGTGAACGCAGCGCAAGTGGAGGCATTGATGTCATCGCGATCAATAAACGAGAAGCTGCTGGCGCTGGGCAAGGAGATGGCTGCAGCGGCTGACGCCATGGATTTCGAGAAGGCCACGGCGCTGCGCAATGAGATGGCGCGGATCAAGGGCGAGGCGCCGATTGCGCCGGGGGATGCCGATACGGTGACCGTCAGCCAGCCGCCGCCAGGGGCGATGGGGCTGGGCACACAGGTGCCGGTGCGGCAGCCGCCCAAGGGCTGGGTGAAGCCGAAGAAGCCGGATTTGATGACCAATGTGAAGGGGCGAAAGTAGTCAGTAGTGACTGCGGCATTGTGCGATTTCGAGGCGGTCTTCGGCGATGCGATAGACCAGTCGGTGTTCCTCGTCGATCCGGCGAGACCACCAACCCGCCAACTGGTGCTTGAGCGCTTCGGGCTTGCCGGAGCCCCCAAATGGGGTTCGCTGGCATTCCTTGATCAGCGTGTTTACCTTCTTGAGGATGCGCTTGTCGGCCGTCTGCCAGTGGATGTAGTCCTCCCATGCGTCAGGCATGAAAGTGATCTTCATTCCTCGATCAGCTCGCGCTCTTCTCCCTTGCCGCTATCGGCATCGCGGATGGCCCGGAGCAGACGCTCGGCATTTTTGGGGCTGCTCAGCAAATAGGCTGTCTCGTCCCAGTCGCCGGCTTTATCTAGCGGAACAACCAATACAGGCCTCTTACCGCCCGTCCGAGTGACGATCAGCGGCTCACCCTGCGCCACGGCTTCGATGTCCGCAGCGATATCCTTGCGAAAGGCGGAAATGGACTTGGCGCGCATGGAAATCTCCTTGTATTTTTATGTACGATTTTTTGTACAAAAAATCAACTAGATTCCCCCGCCTTGTCCAGTCGCTCGTCGGCAAGCTTCTTTATCTCCTTCAACTCGGCAATCGTTGTTTGCAGATCGACCAGTTGTGCTTCGAGCGAGGCCAGGCGTTCGTCGACCTTTGCGGTGAGCAGGTTGACCTGCTGGCTGCGGTTGGCGTCGTAGAGGCTGAGGTAGTCGGAGATGTCGCGGAGGGAGAAGCCGAGGCGTTTGCCGCGAAGGATGAGGATCAGCCGGGCGCGGTCGCGGCGGCGGAAGACGCGGGTGGCGCCGACGCGTTCGGGGGCGAGCAGGCCCTTGGCTTCGTAGAAGCGGATGGCGCGGGTCGAGATGCCGAATTCCTTGGCGAGGTCGGCTATGGCGAAGAGGTCGCGATTGTCGGGGACGGAGCGGTTCACTTTGGGGCTCTTGTTTGCGCGTATTCCTCGCGCAGTTCCTTCTTGGACAGCTTGCCGATCAGGGTTTTCGGCAGGGCATCCTTGAAAATGATGTGCTTGGGCATTTCGATCTTGTTGAGGCGCTCGGCGAGGAAGTGCTTGAGCGCTTCCTCGGTGACGGCGTGGCCGGCGCGTAGCTTGACATAGGCCACTGGAGCTTCGCCGCGATAGTCGTCGGGCACGCCGATGACATTGGTTTCCTCGACGGCCTCATGGGTCATCAGCGCTTCCTCGATGGTGCGGGGATAGACGTTGAAGCCCGAGCAGATGATCAGGTCCTTGATGCGATCGACGAGGAAGACATAGCCGTCTTCGTCCATATGGCCGACGTCGCCGGTGCGCAGCCAGCCGTCCATGAAGGCGTCTTTGGTGGCTTCGGGATTATCGAAATACCCGGGCATGACCTGGGGCCCCTTGACCTGCAGCTCGCCGTCTTCGCCGATCCCCACCACCTTGCCGCTATCGACATGGACGAAGCGGATATCGGTGCCGGGGAGGGGCAGGCCGATGGACATGGGCTTTGAGGGTTTGCGCAGGGCGGCGCAGCAGACTACGGGGGAGGCTTCGGTGAGACCATAGCCTTCGGCGAGCAGGGCTTTCGACTTTTTATCGAAGGCGTGTCGCACTTCGTCGGGCAGGGCGGCGCCGCCGGAAATGCAGACTTCGAGGCTGGCCAATTGATCGGGCGTGACATTTTCGGCGCGGGCGATGGCGTTGAGCAGCGTGGGCACGGCGGGCAGCACATTGGCCTTGGTGCGGGCCAAAAGATTGAGCAGTGCCTTGAGCTCGAAGCGGGGCAGCATGACGACGCGGGTGCCGTTGGAGAGCGGCGTGTTCATGCAGACGGTCATGGCGAAGATGTGAAAGAAGGGCAGGACCGCCACCACGGTCGAGCGCGGCAGGAAGAGGCCGTCGCCCCAGGCGTTGATCTGGCTCATATTGGCCGAGATATTGGCATGGGTGAGCAGGGCCCCCTTGGGAATGCCGGTGGTGCCGCCGGTATATTGCTGGACGGCGATATCCTTATTGGCGTCGATCACCACGGCTTCTGGTGTGTCGTTGCGGGCGATCATGTCGTCGAAATGGGTGATGCGGTCGCGGATCGGCGAGGCGCCGAGCTTGGCCAGATCCTTGCGCTTGGCGACGGAGAACAGCACCTTCTTAAGCAGCGGCAGGGCATTGGGGAAGTGGCAGACGACCACGGACTTGATGTGGCCGGCTTCGACCAGCTTTTCGGCCTTGTCGTAGATCTGGGCCAGATCGAGCGTGATCATCACATCGGCGCCGGCATTGCTGGTGATGTGGCTGAGCTCGTGGACCGTATAGAGCGGATTGCAATTGACCACGATGCCGCCGGCCCGCAGCACGCCGTAATAGGCGATGGGGTAGAAGGGCGTGTTGGGCAGCATGATGGCGACCCTGGAGCCCTTTTTCACGCCGAACTGGCGCTGCAGCGCGCCGGCAAAGGCGGTGATCTTTTTGGCGAGCTCGCCGAAGCTGGTAGTGTGGCCGAGGAAGTCGAGCGCGGTAGCGGAGGGATTTTTGGCACAGGCCGCCAGCACCTGTTCATGCACCGGGCGGGTGTCGATCGGCGTGTCCCATTTGATGCCTTCTGGATAGCTGGCGATCCAGGGGCGAAGCGGGGCGGCGGTGCTCGTCGTCGTGGCCATGAATTCCTCCGGGTGCCGTGTTCGGCAGATGGGCTTTAGCGCCCTTTGTAGGCAGGAATATTTCACGGGCTTACGTTAGCGTCAAATGGCTGACCGAACTTTTGGTCGGGACGTGCGTTGAACGACCGGGCGCAACTTCTCGCCTCCGAGTCGACGTAATGGGCGCTCAGTTGACGTATAGGTAAACCTTGCTACACTGGCTTCAACAACAAGGGCTGCCTGTGTCATGATCCGCGCAGTGCAGGCCCGAAAGACAGGCCGGACGATTCGGCGGCTGGCCTGACGTTCTGGGATCGCGTTGCTCGCCCTTGGTGGTCGAGTGACCTGGAGGGCACTGCCGTGATTTTTGCGCTTATCGCACTCAGCCTCGCCGTCTTCGCCACGCTGGCCATGCGGGAGAGCCCGCTGTGGCACTGGGGTGTCGGCCTGGTGGCGATCGGGCTGGTGTCCGGACTGAGCTTTCCCGATGGCGGCGTTGCCTATGGCCTGGGTGGGGGCAGCTGGTTCCTGATTGTCCTGGGCGCGATTTTTCTGGCGCTGAGCCTTGAGGCCATTCGCAAGCCGCTGCTGATCACGCCGATCTACAAGGGCGTCAAATCCATCCTGCCCAAGGTGAGCCGTACCGAGCAGGAAGCGCTGGATGCCGGGACCGTCGGCTGGGATGCCGAGCTGTTTTCGGGCCGGCCGGATTGGAGCAAGCTGACCTCCATTCGCCCGCTGACGCTGACTGCGGAGGAGCAGGCGTTTCTCGACAACCAGACCAATGTCGCCTGTTCGATGATCGACGACTGGGACATTCGCAACAATCGCGCCGACCTCTCGCCCGAGCTCTGGCAGTATTTCAAGGATGAGGGTTTCCTCGGCATGCTGATTGCCAAGGAGCATGGCGGCCTCGGCTTTTCGGCGCAGGCGCAGTCGATGATCGTCTCCAAGATCGCCAGCCGTTCGGTGGCGGCGGGGATTACGGTGATGGTGCCCAATTCGCTCGGGCCGGGCGAATTGCTGGAAAAATACGGCACGCATGAACAGAAGGAGAAGTATCTCGGCCGTTTGGCCAAGGGTCTCGAAGTGCCGTGCTTTGCGCTGACCGGCGTGCATTCGGGTTCGGATGCTGGTGGCATGCGCGACATCGGCATTGTCACCAAGGGGACGTGGCAGGGCAAGGAAGTGCTCGGCGTCAAGCTGAGCTTTGACAAGCGCTACATCACGCTGGCGCCGATCGCGACGCTGGTGGGGCTGGCCTTTATTCTCAAGGACCCGGACAACCTATTGGGCCGTGGCGCGGATATCGGCATTACGCTGGCGCTGGTACCGCATGACCATCCGGGCATGGAGATCGGGCGCCGGCATTTCCCGGCGCGGCAGGCTTTCATGAATGGGCCGGTGCGCGGCACGGATGTGTTTGTGCCGATGGATTTCCTGATCGGCGGCACGGATTACGTCGGCCAGGGCTGGCGCATGCTGATGGAGTGTCTCTCAACAGGCCGCGCGATTTCGCTGCCGGCGATCGGGTCGATCTCGATCAAGCAGACTTTGCGGGCGACCTCGGCCTATGCGCGGGTGCGGCGGCAGTTCGGCATTCCGGTCGGCATCATGGAAGGCGTGGCCGAGCCTTTGGGCGAGATGGTCAAGCGCGCCTATACATTCGAGGCGGCACGGCGGCTGACGGCGTCGATGGTCGACGAAGGACAGCGTCCTGCGGTGATCGCGGGGCTGCTGAAATATACTGCCACCGAAGCGATGCGCGACAGCATGGACGATGCCTTCGATATCCACGGTGGCCGCGCCATCCAGGACGGTCCGGGCAATTACCTGTTTGGTGCCTACCAGGCACTGCCGGTGGCTATCACCGTGGAAGGCGCCAATATCCTGACGCGCACGCTGATGACCTTTGCGCAGGGCGTGCTCAGAGCGCATCCCTTCCTGCTCAGGGAAGTGCAGGCGGCGCAGAACAAGGACCGCAAGGCCGGGCTCGATCAGTTTGACGTGGCCTTTGGCGGGCATACGAAATTCATGCTGCGCAATATTGTGGCGAGCCTCTTGCATGGGTTGAGCAATGGGGCGTTTGCTTCGACGCCAAACCATGGGCCGATGGCGCATTGGTATCGCCGGCTGCATCGCTATAGCCAGGCTTTCGCGCTGACGGCGGACTGGACCACGGTGGTGCTGGGCGGGGCGCTCAAGTCCAAGCAGAAGATTTCGGGCCGCATGGCCGATATCCTGGGCGATCTCTACATGATGTCGTCGACGCTGCGGCGCTTCGAGGACGAGGGGCAGATTGCCGAGGATCGCGAACTGGTGGAAGCCATCATGGCGGACCGGGTCGCGTCGATGGAAAAGACCTTTGGCGAGGTGTTCGCCAATTTCCCCAATCCGGTGTTCGCCTGGGCGATGCGGGTGCTGTGCTTCCCGCTGGGTCGGCATGCCCGGCCGGCCAGCGATGCGGTGAACTATCGCTTCGTGCGCGCCGTGCTGCGGCCCGGCGCGTTCCGCGACCGGCTGACCACGGGGACCTACGTGTCGTTCGACCCCGACGATGTGACCGGCGTTTTGGAAGATGCCTTGATCAAGGTGACCGAAGCCGAGGGGATCGAAGCGCGCTTCGTCAAGGCGTCGCGCAAGGGTGTGATTGAACGCCGGCTGGATCGCGATCCGTTTGCCGATGCGGTGGCGGCGGGCGTGCTCAACGACAATGAGGCCGGGATCATGCGGGCAGCCGATGAAGCCACCGAGCGCGTGGTGAAGGTGGATGACTTTGCGCCGGATGCCTTGGCAGCGCCGGCCAAGCATCGCGTTGCAGCGGAATAGGAGCGAAAAATGATCCAGCCGCAAATGCCGGAAACGAAGAACTGGAGCTTTCACCGCGATGTGGAAAAGCTCGGTTGGCTGACCATCAATACGCCGGGGCCGGTCAATACGCTGAGCCGGGAGGCGATCACCGAGCTGGAAGTGCTGGTGACGCGGTTCGAGGCGCTGGCCGAGAGTGGCGAGCTGGTCGGGGTGATCCTGCTGAGTGGCAAGGATAGCGGGTTTATCGCCGGCGCCGATGTCAGCGAATTCGACGCGATGAGTGATTTTTCGGTGCTGCCGGAAGCGCTGAAGCGGACCCATGCGCTGTTTGCGCGGATCGAGAAACTGAAGATCCCGGTGGTGGCCGGCATCCATGGCTTTTGCCTCGGCGGCGGGCTGGAGCTGGCTTTGGCCTGCCACTATCGCGTGGCGGTCAATGACGACAAGACGCGGATCGGTTTCCCGGAAGTTGGCCTGGGGATTTTCCCGGGCTTTGGCGGCACGGGGCGGAGCATCCGCCAGGCGGGGCCGGTCGATGCGATGCAGATCATGCTGACCGGCAAGATGCTGCGCGCTGGTGCGGCGCGGGGATTGAACCTCGTCGACAAGCTGGTGCGGCATCGCGACATGCTGCGCTGGGAAGCGCGCAAGGCAGTGTTGCAGAAGCGGAAATCCACCGAGGCAGGATTCCTCAAGCGCGTCATGGCGATGGGGCCGCTGCGCGGCTATGTGGCCGGCAAGATGAAGGAACAGGCGGGCAAGAAGGCGCGGGTGGAGCATTACCCGGCGCCCTATGCACTGATCGAGCTGTTCGAAGCGCATGGCAATGACTGGAAGGCGATGATCGCCGGCGAGGTCGATGCCTTCGTGCCGCTGATGGGCAGCGATACGGCGACCAATCTGCGCCGGGTGTTCTTTGCCTCGGAAGCTTTGAAGAAGCAGGGCACCAAGGGCGTCAAATTTGCCCGGGTGCATGTGATCGGCGCCGGGGTGATGGGCGGGGATATTGCCGCCTGGTGCGCGCTCAAGGGGATGAGCGTGACGCTGCAGGATCTCGACATGGAGCGGATCCAGCCGGCGCTGGATCGCGGCAAGAAGCTGTTCAAGAAGCGGCTGCGCAAAAAGCATGAGGTAGATGCGGCCGTGCTGCGGCTCGAGGCCGATCCGAATGGCAAGGGAGTCTCGCGGGCCGATGTGATCATCGAGGCGGTGGTGGAAAAGCTCGAGGTCAAGCAATCGATCTTTTCGGGCCTTGAAGACCGGCTGAAGCCTGGGGCGATCCTCGCCACCAATACGTCGTCGATCGAGCTCGAACGGATTGCCGAAAAGCTGAAACAGCCGGAGCGGCTGATCGGGCTGCATTTCTTCAATCCGGTGGCGCAGTTGCCGCTGGTAGAGGTCATTCGCTCGACGTTCAATACCGATGCCGAGATCGGCAAGGGCGCGGCGTTTGCGCTGGCCATTGGCAAGTCGCCGGTGGTGGTCAAGTCGGCGCCGGGGTTCCTCGTGAACCGGGTGCTGATGCCCTACATGCTGGGCGCGGTGCAGCGGGTCGAGGCCGGCGAAAGCAAGGAAATGCTCGACGCAGCGGCCGTGGCCTTCGGCATGCCGATGGGGCCGATCGAGCTGATGGATACGGTCGGGCTCGACGTTGGCAAGTCGGTAGCGACCGAGCTCGGGCATGGTGTGCCGGAGGGGAGCCAGTTCGACCGGCTGGTCAAAGAGGGCAAGCTGGGTCGCAAGACCGGCGAAGGCTTCTACAAATGGGTGGATGGCAAGGCGCAGAAGGGCGAGGTGCCGGCGCATGGCGACCTGGCCGGGCTGGGCCGCGAGCTGGTGAAGCCTTTAGTCGATATGACCGAAGTGGTGCTGGCCGAGGGCGTGGTTGCCAATGAGGGACTGGCCGATATCGGCGTGATCATGGGAACGGGCTTTGCGCCTTTCCTCGGTGGTCCGCTCAAGGCGCGTAAGGATGGAAAGGCATAAAATGGCCGAACTTCGCAGAGTTGCAATCGTCGGTTCGGCGCGCATTCCGTTTGCGCGGGGCAATACGGCCTATGTGGAAGAGACCAATCTGTCGCTGCTGGGCACGGTGCTGGCCGGTCTGGCGGATAAGTATGGGCTGAAGGGCCAGAAGGTCGATGAGGTTATTGCCGGGGCGGTGATCGGGCATTCGCGCGATTTCAACCTGGCGCGCGAGGCGACGCTCGATGCCGGCTATTCGCCGCGCACGCCGGGCACGACGCTGCAGATTGCCTGCGGCACGAGTCTGCAGGCGGCTCTGGTGCTAGCGGCCAAGATTGCTTCGGGCGAGATCGACAGCGGCATTGCAGCAGGGTCGGATACGGTCAGCGATAGCCCGATCGTCTTCGGCAACAAGTTCCAGCATCGGCTGCTCGATGTGAACAAGGCGCGCTCGACGGGCGAGAAGTTCAAGGCGTTCAAGGGCTTTTCCTTTGGCGAGCTGACGCCGGTGGCGCCGTCGGTCAATGAGCCGCGCACGGGGCTGTCGATGGGCCAGCATTGCGAGCTGATGGCGCGCGAATGGGGGATTACGCGCGAGGCGCAGGATGCGCTGGCGGTGGCGAGCCATCGCAATGCGGCGAAGGCCTATGACGAGGGCTTCCACGATGACCTGCTGGTGCAATGCGCCGGGCTGGTGCGGGATAATAATGTGCGCGCCGACGCCAATGTCGAGAAGATGGCGACGCTGAAGCCTGCTTTCGACAAGGCGAGCGGGCAGGGCACGCTGACGGCGGGCAATTCGACGCCGCTGACCGATGGCGCCTCGGCGGTGCTGCTGGCGAGCGAGGAATGGGCGAAGGAACGCGGGCTGCCGATCCTTGCCTATCTCACCACCGGGCGGGTAGCCGGCAATGATTTTGCGCATGGCGAAGGCTTGCTGATGGCACCGACCATTGCGGTGAGCGAAATGCTGGCGCGGCAGAAGCTGACGTTCGACGACATCGATTATTTCGAACTGCACGAGGCCTTTGCGGCGCAGGTGCTGTGCACGCTCAAGGCCTGGGACGATGCGGACTACTGCAAGACGGTGCTAGGCCGCGATGCGGTGCTGGGGCCGGTCGATCCCGCGAAGATCAATGTGAAGGGCTCGAGTCTTGCCTATGGGCACCCATTTGCTGCGACCGGTGCGCGCATTCTGGGGCTGACGGCCAAACTGCTCTCGACGGAGCCGGGAAAACGCGCTTTGCTGAGCGTCTGCACGGCGGGTGGACAGGGTGTCGCCGCCATAGTCGAAAGCGCCGCATGAGTGAGAATGTCGTCAAGTTCCGCCGCCCGGAAAAGAAGCCCGAGCCGCCGGTGAAAAAGCCGCGCGGACCACTGCCTGGCTGGGTGCCGTGGGTGGGTCTGGTGGCGCTGGCGGTGGTGCTCTATGGCGTGCAACAGGGCGGCTGGCTGGGCGGCTAGATTCTTGAACAATGCCAGAAACATGGCCGTTTCTGGCCAATGCAACGATGCAGGGCGTACGGGTTTACCTGTCGTCACACTATGTTAACATTTTCCCCAGCCTTGACGCTTAGGTCAATGTTTTGCTTGTCAGTGGACGGAAAGCCGTAATACCGTCCAGCCATCTTGACCGGACGGTCAAAAGCTTCCGGCCACAAGACCATTCAATCCGCGGCGACATGACCGTGGGACTAAGACAAATCGGGAAATTTCCACAAGGAGATGGGACGCCAATGAAACTCACGCAAACCCTGACTGCGGTCGCGACCGCCGGCATGCTGAGCCTGCTGATGAGCAGCGCCGCCTCCGCCGTGACGCTCAACATGATGAACGGTTCCGAGCCCGGCTCGATCGACCCACACCAGGCATCGGGCGACTGGGAAAACCGCATCATCGGCGATTACCTCGAAGGCCTGATGGCTGAAGACGCCAATGCCGAGGCCATTCCCGGCCAGGCCGAAAGCTACGAGATTTCCGAGGACGGGCTCGTCTATACGTTCAAGCTGCGTGACGGCGTGCAGTGGTCGGACGGCACCCCGGTGACGGCCGGCGACTTCGTGTTTGCTTTCCAGCGCCTGTTCAACCCGGCGACCGCGTCGGACTATGCCTACCTGCAGTTCCCGATCAAGAATGGTTCGGAAATCGCCGAGGGCGCGATCACCGATTTCAACGAGCTGGGCGTCAAGGCAATCGACGACAAGACGGTGGAAATCACCCTCGAAGGCCCGACACCGTTCTTCCTGCAGGCGCTGACCCACTACACTGCCTATCCCGTGCCAAAGCATGTGATCGACAAGGTGGGTGACCAGTGGACGCAGGTCGGCAATATCGTGTCGAACGGCCCCTACACCCCGACCGAATGGACCCCGGGCAGCTACATCAAGTCGGTCAAGTCCGAGACCTACTGGGATGCCGCCAATGTCCAGATCGACGAAGTCAACTACTTCGTGCAGGACGACCTGGCTGCTGCCCTGTCGCGCTACCGCGCCGGCGAATATGACATCCTCGTCGATATTCCATCCGACCAGGCGGAGTGGATCAAGACCAACCTGCCGGGCCAGGATTATTTCGCGCCGTTCCTCGGCGTCTACTACTATGTGATCAACCAGGAAAAGCAGCCCTTCGACAATGTCGAGGTCCGCAAGGCCCTGTCCATGGCGATCAATCGTGACGTGATCGGTCCCGACGTGCTGGGCACCGGCGAAGTGCCGGCCTATGGCTGGGTGCCCCCCGGTACCGCCAATTATGAAGGCGTCGAGCCCTACCAGCCCGAATGGATCGGCCTCTCCTATGAAGAGCGCGTAGCCGAAGCCAAGACCATTATGGAAGGCCTCGGTTACACCGCCTCCTCGCCGCTGACCCTGCAGCTCAAGTACAATACCAACGACAACCACCAGCGCATCGCCGTGGCAATTGCCTCGATGTGGGAACAGATCGGCGTCAAGGCCGAGCTGTTCAACTCGGAAACCGCAGTGCACTACGACGCCCTGCGCGCCGGTGACTTCGAGGTTGGTCGTGCCGGCTGGCTGCTCGACTACTCGGATCCGTCCAACACGCTCGACCTGCTCCGCCAGGGCATTGCGCAGGACGGCGCCACCAACTGGGGCAATAACTACGGCCGCTATTCGAACGACGAGTTCGAAGCCCTGGTCGATCAGGCAACCACCGAGCAGGATCTGGCCGCCCGTGCCAAGCTGCTGGGCGATGCCGAAAAGATCGCCATGGATGAAGTCGGCGCGATCCCGATCTACTGGTACATTGCCCAGAACGTCGTCTCGCCCAAGGTCACCGGCTTTGTGAGCAACGCTTCGGACATCCATCGTACCCGCTGGCTCTCGAAGTCCGAGTAAGCCTAGTCCATTGCGCGGCGTCGCCCCTTTGGGAGGGCGGCGCCGCTTTGTATTTTCCACCGGACGGCGCCTGACGCAGCGACGCGGTGGACTTGAAAGGTCCGGACCCCATGTTTGGATATGTATCGCGGCGCGTGCTGTCGGCCATCCCGATCGCGCTGATTGCCGTTACCGCATGTTTCTTTATTCTCCGCCTCGCACCGGGCGGCCCGTTTGACGGGGAACGCGCGCTGCCACCGGTGACGCTGGCCAATCTGCGCGCCCACTACAATCTCGACCTGCCGCTGATCCAGCAATATTTCCTCTACGTCGGAAGGCTGCTGCAGGGCGATTTCGGACCCTCGATGGTCTATAACGACTTTACCGTCGCCCAGATGCTGTGGATCGGCCTGCCGTTCACGCTGATGCTGGGCTTTTCCGCCTTCATCATCGGCACGATTGTCGGCCTCGTGGCTGGTGCGCTGAGCGCGGTCAACCAGAACAAGCTGCCGGACTATATCCTCGTCATGCTGGTGATGGTGGGCCTTGTCGTTCCCAACTTCCTGATGGCGGCAGTGCTGCAGCTGGTGTTTGGCGTCTATCTCGACTGGTTCCCGGCCGGTGGCTGGCAGAACGGCTCGATCGCCCATCTGGTGCTGCCGGTAACGGTTCTGGTCCTGCCGCATGCGGGGCGCACGGCGCGGCTGATGCGTGGCTCGATGATCGAGGTGCTGGGCACCAACTATATCCGCACCGCCAAGGCCAAGGGCCTGGGGCAGCGGTTGATCCTGGCGCGGCATGCGATCAAGCCGGCATTGCTGCCGGTGGTGTCCTATCTCGGACCGGGCCTGTCGTATCTTTTGACCGGATCGCTGATCGTCGAGCAGGTGTTCGCCCTGCCGGGGATCGGCAAGTATTTCATCAGCGCCGCGCTCAACCGGGACTACGGTCTCGTGCTGGGCACCACCATTTTGTACATGTTCATCATCCTGGCCGTGAACCTTCTGGTTGACATCATCTATGCCTGGCTTGACCCCAAGGTGAGGTACCACTGATGGCCGGATTGACTGGCAAGGACGCGGTTCTTACCGAATACGCCAAGAAGCTTGAAACGCTGGACGCGCCCAAGGGCCGTTCGCTGACGCAGGACGCAACGCGCCGCCTGGTCCGCAATACGGCCGCCGTGATCTCGATCGGCGTGGTGATTGCCATCGTGCTGTTCGCCTTCGTGGGGCCGTATTTTCTGCCCTGGACCTATGACAAGATCGACTGGAGCGGCATTCGCAAGCCGCCAAACTTCGAGGCCGGGCACTTTGCCGGCACCGACCAGAATGGCCGCGACATGCTGGCCCGCATCATGCAGGGCACGCAGATGAGCCTGATCGTGGCCGGCGTCGCGACGTTGGTCTCGGTGATCATCGGCGTGGTCTATGGCGCGATCGCCGGCTATTTTGGCGGCAAGGTCGACGCGGTGATGATGCGCTTCGTCGATATCATGTATGCGCTGCCCTATATCCTGTTCGTCATCATCCTGGTGGTGATCTTCGGGCGCAATCCGGTGCTGCTGTTCGTGGGCATCGGGTGTCTGGAATGGCTGACCATGGCCCGTATCGTGCGCGGGCAGACGCTGTCGATCAAGGAACGCGAGTTCGTCGAGGCGGCGCGGGCCAGCGGCGCCTCGTCCTGGGCGATCATCTTCCGGCACATCGTGCCGAACCTGACCGGCCCCGTGGTGATCTATGCCACGCTGACCGTGCCGGAGATCATCCTGACCGAGAGCTTCCTTTCCTATCTCGGCCTCGGCGTGCAGGAGCCGCAGACCTCGCTCGGTACGCTGATTTCCTTTGGTGCGCCGGTAGCGGAAACGCTGCCCTGGATGTTGATCGGACCTGCCGTGGTGCTGGTGAGCCTGCTGCTCTGCCTCACCTATATCGGCGACGGCCTGCGCGATGCGCTCGACCCCAAGGATCGGTAGGACACCATGGCCCTTCTAGAAGTCAAAAACCTAAAGGTCGATTTTGCGACCAATGACGGCGTGGTGCACGCCGTGCGCGACCTGAGCTATTCGCTGGAAAAGGGTGGCACGCTGGCCATCGTGGGCGAAAGCGGCTCCGGCAAGACACAGGGCGCCTTTGCCCTGCTGGGCCTGCTGCCGCGCAATGGCACGGCCTCCGGCTCGGTGATGTTTGACGGCAAGGAAATTCTCAACCTACCGCTCAAGCAGATGAACCAGTATCGCGCCGAGCGGATCGGGATCATCTTCCAGGACCCGATGACCTCGCTGAACCCGTATCTCCGCATCTCGCGGCAGATGACCGAAGTGCTGGAGCATCACCGGGGCATGAGCCACAGTGCAGCGCTGGCGGAAAGCGTGCGGTTTCTCGATGCCGTGCGGATTCCGGACGCCAAAAACCGCGTACATATGTATCCGCATGAATTCTCGGGCGGCATGCGGCAGCGCGTGATGATCGCCATGGCGCTTTTGTGCCAGCCGGAGCTTTTGATCGCGGACGAACCGACCACGGCACTGGACGTGACCGTGCAGGCCGAGATCATCGACCTTTTGGTCGACCTGCAGGAGGATTTCGGCACGGCCATTATCCTGATCACCCATGACTTGGGGATTGTCGCCGGGACCTGCGAGGACACGCTGGTGATGTTCGGCGGCAAGGTGATGGAGCATCGCAAGACGCTCGACCTGTTCGCCAATCCGCAGCATCCCTATACGCAGGGGCTGATGGCGGCGATCCCGCGGCTGGACCAGAAAGTCGACCGGCTGTCCACCGTCTCCTATGAATTCATGGTCGGGGAGCGCCAGGCATGAGCGAAACACTCAACACCAGCACGCGCGAACCGATTCTGCAGGTTCGGGATATTTCAGTCGAGTTTTCCATTCCCGCCGGTGGGCTGTTCGCGGGCCGCAAGATCTTGCGGGCGGTCAAGAATGTATCCTTCGACCTCTATCAGGGCGAGACGCTGGGGATTGTCGGCGAAAGCGGCTGTGGCAAGTCCACGCTGTCGCGCGCGGTGATCCGCATGCTGGAAGCCACCTCGGGTGAATCGCTATGGATGGGCAAGGACATCCGCAAGATGAGCGTCAAGGAACTGGTGGCGCTGCGCAAGGATGTGCAGATGATCTTCCAGGATCCGCTGGCCTCGCTCAATCCGCGCATGACCTGTGGTGCCATCATCGCCGAGCCGCTGCTGATCCATTATCCGGAAGTCAGCAAGACGGAGCGCATGGCGCGGGTCATTGCCATGATGGAAAAGGTGGGCCTGACCGCCGACATGATCAACAAGTACCCGCACGAGTTCTCGGGCGGGCAGTGCCAGCGTATCGGTATTGCGCGGGCGCTGATCACCAACCCCAAGATGATCGTCTGCGACGAGGCGGTTTCGGCACTGGACGTGTCGGTGCGGGCGCAGGTGATCAACCTGTTGATGGACCTGCAGAAGGAACTCGGCATTTCGCTACTGTTCATCAGCCATGATATCGCCGTGGTGCGCCACATCGCCCAGCGGGTGATGGTGCTGTATTTTGGCGAAGTGGTGGAGATCGGCGATGCCGAGCAGGTGGTGATGAACCCGCAGCACGACTACACCAAGAAGCTGATCGCCTCGGTGCCGGTGCCTGATCCAAAGGTGGAAATGGAACGGCGGGAATTGCGGCGGCGGCTGCGGAGAGAAGCGGCTGGGAAGGCTGCGGCGTAAAATGGAAAGGCCCGCTTTGGCGGGCCTTTTGTTTTTGGTGGGCGGCCGTGTCGGGACCTAACCAACCTTGCTTTCCTTGACCGCTTCGCGCCGTTCCTCGCCCACATCCACGACCTTCCGCCTACGGTCGGGGCCTTTGTATTCGCCGGCTTCGATGAAGCCGCGGGGGTTGTTTTCGATGCTGGTGAGGCGGGTCTGCAGGTGGTTGGCGGCGAAGGGCTTGCGCAGGAATTCGGTGACGCCGGCGTCGCGGGCATCGGCGATGCGCTTGGCATCGGGGGCCGAGCTCATCATGATGATGGGGATGTGGCGGTTCTGGCAATCGAGGCAGGCGCGCAGCTTTTTGGTGAGGGCCACGCCATCCATGCCGTCGAGAGCATCGTCGATGATCAGCACATCGAAGGCGCGGCGCTTGAGCTCGGCCATGGTCTTGGCGGCGTCATAGGCTTCGCGGATGTCCTTGCGGCCGAGACTGCGCAGCATGACGCCAACGAGCGAGGCCATGTGGGGGGAGTGATCGGCGACCAGGACGCCGTGCTTGGTGATTTCCTCGTTTGCCATAAGGGTATGCCGCCTACACTACTACGAGCGTGCATGGTAACCTGCGTTTCGATACAGCCCGTTAATCGGCTTGTTGCAATGCCGTCACATGAAAGCGTTGGTAAGGGCATTTTCGCTGCGCTGGCGCGTTGACAGGGCAAAGCCTTTTCCCTATGTATGCGCCCAGTTTCCGGGCGCCTAGGCGCCTCTTTTGTTTGACTTAAGGATTGACCGATGAAAGTCCGTAACTCGCTGAAGGCGCTGATGACTCGCCACCGCGCGAACAAGCTCGTCCGCCGTCGCGGCCGGGTTTACATCATCAACAAGGTAGACAAGCGCTTCAAGGCCCGTCAGGGCTAAGTTGCTTTCGTACCAATGATTTACAAAGCCCGCGAAAGCGGGCTTTGTTGTTTTTGGGCCTCGAACAGGTCGAGAAGGAAGGGCATGCGGCGCTCCCAGACGATCAGCGTATCCATCGACCGGCCGTTCGACGAGGTCCATGACTATCTGGCCAGGCCGCTCAACTATCAATATTGGGCCGCTGTCGAACCGGGCACATTCAAACCCCTCGAAAATGGCGACTGGGCGGGGATGACGCCCAACGGCTTGCGTCACTTCCGCTTTACGGCGCCAAACAATTTTGGCGTTCTCGACCATGCGATCTTCGAACCGGGCAGTCCGCTGGTCTATATGCCTATGCGGGTGATGCCCAACGAGGCGGGGAGCGAGCTGATTTTCACCTTCTTCCGTCGCGACGGCATGGACGATGCACAATTCGCCTCGACGGTGGAATGGATCCAGACCGATTTTTTGACGCTGCAAAGCCTGCTCGAGGCGCGAAACCGGGGGTAGGCAGGCTGCGCGCCAGGATGGCTGCCGGTGTTTGCAAGACGTGGTCTTGAACTGGGGTCAAGGTTTCCCACTTTTAGGGCGAACGGAGACAATGCCATGACCATGGACCGCACCTCGGCCCAATATGACATCGAGAAGAAGTCGCTGATCGCCGCCTATGTGCTGTGGTTCTTCCTCGGCTATATCGGTGCGCACCGGTTTTACCTGGGACGGCCGCTAAGCGGTTTCGTGATGCTGGCGCTGTCCGGCGTGACGCTGCTGCTGACGCTGGTGTCGTTTGGCGTGCTGGGCTTTTTGTGGTTCGTGGTCGGACTGTGGTGGCTAGTGGACGCGCTGCTCATTCCGGGCATGGCGGCCAGCAGCAATAGCCGGATCGCCGACCGGGTGTTCTCCCGGCGCTAAGAAACAAAAAGGCCCGCGCAAGCGGGCCTTTGCACAGCTGCGGTCAAGACCTCAAACGGCATGTTCCGCGCTATGGCTTGATCGAGGCGGCGGCAAACTCGCGGGCGGCCTGGATGAAGGCGGTGAAGGCGGCGGGTGGGTTCTTTCGGCCGGGATAGTAGAGCGCCAGCGGTTCCAGCTTTGGGGTCCAATCCTGAAGAACGCGGACGAGCCGCCCGGCGGCAAGGTCATCGCGTATGTCTGCTTCCATGACATAGCCGAGCCCAATGCCATTCTGCGCAGCGATCCGGACAAGGCTCGGCTCATCAAGGGTGATGGCACCCTGAACATCGATCTGGAGAGCCGTTCCGTCTTTCTCAAATCGCCAGCGCATCAAGGCGTTGTTGGGCAGGCGCGACCGGATGCAGCGGAAACGGTAGAGGTCGTTCGGCACGGTGGGCTCGCCGTGGATGCGCAGAAAATCGGGTGACGCGACGACCGCATTTTCACGCTTGAGGCCCAGCGACAGGGCGATCATGTCGGTGGGCACGAGATTGGCGGGCCTCAGCCCCATGTCAAAGCCGCCGGCGATGACGTCGACCAGCCGTCCCTCGGTCACCAGATCGATATGCACCTGCGGATAGCGCCGCAGGAAGGACAGGATGAGCGGCGCCATCACTTCGCGGGCGGCTGAGGCATAGGCGTTGATGCGCAGCGTTCCGGTTGGCGTTTCCTGCAGCGACTGTGCGGCCAGGATAGCGTCGTGGATATCCGTCATTGCCGGAGCGACCCGCTCGACGAAGGTCTTGCCGGCATCGGTGAGCGCCACGCTGCGCGTGGTGCGGTTGAACAGGCGGATGCCCAGGCGCTGTTCAAGCTTGGCGATAGCGTTGCTCAGGGCCGTCGTGGACATGCCTAGATCGAGCGCCGCAGCACGGAACGAGCCGTGACGGGCGATGCCCAGAACGGCATCCAGCTCGGATAGGATATCCCGCGACATTATCCCTCTTTTCGCAATTCCTCGTCCCTGTTTGTCTCAGTTATCGCGGCAACCGTCCAGGCATAGATTATCCCGTGCCAGCCCAAATGTGGTCGGCACAGACAACTGGAGAGCTGAAATGACAATCAAAATGCCCGACAGCATCGCGGCCTATTTTACGGCCGAGCGGGATGGCGGCCCCGACGAGCTCGCTGCCGTGTTCACTGAAAACGCCGTGGTCAAGGACGCCGGCGAAGACCTTATGGGTCACGAAGCCATCCGCAAATGGAAGGTCGAATACGGCCAGAAGTACGGCCCGACTACGACGGAGCCTTTCCTGATCAGCACCGAAAACGGCAAGACCCAAGTGACGGCGCATGTTGCCGGCAACTTCCCCGGCAGCCCGGTCGACCTGCGCTATTTCTTCGTCATTGCCGGCGACAAGATTGCCGAACTGGAGATCACGGTATGATCCCCTTTCTGACGCTCGAGGGCCGTCGGGCCTTGATTACCGGCGGTACCTCGGGTGCCGGCGCCGCGACCGTGGCGCTGTTCCGGGAACTGGGTGCTCGCGTGTTGACGACGGCGCGCAGCAGGCCGGCGGATTTTGCCGGCGACGATTTCGTGGCGGCTGACCTCACCACCGAGGACGGGGTTCAGACCGTCGTGGATGCGGTGCAGCGGGAGCTTGGCGGGATCGACATCCTGGTCAACGTGCTGGGTGGCTCGTCCGCCCCTTCCGGTGGGTTTGCGGCGCTCGACGATGCCGAATGGGAGAAGGAGTTCAATCTCAACTTCTTTCCGGCGGTCAGGCTCGATCGGGCACTGCTGCCCGGCATGATCGCGCAAGGCAGTGGCGTCGTCATCCACGTCACCTCGATCCAGAACCGCCTGCCGCTGCATGACGCGACCACCGGCTATGCCGCGGCAAAGGCGGCACTGAACACCTACAGCAAGAGCATCTCGAAGGAGGTTTCTCCCAGGGGCGTGCGGGTAGTGCGGGTTTCTCCCGGCTGGATTGCCGCGCCAGGCGTCAATGGTCTGGCGCTGCGCATCGCCGAAGAAGCGAGCATTGGCTATGACGAAGCGGTGCAGGTGATCATGAATGCGCTCGGCGGCATCCCGCTGGGGCGACCGGCCGAGCCGAAAGAGGTCGCCGACCTGATTGCCTTCCTGGCCTCGGATCGCGCAAGCTCCATTACCGGGACCGAGCATGTGATCGACGGCGGTACCGTTCCAACCGCCTAGGGGCAGAGTCTCAAACAAAAAGGCCCGCTTGCGCGGGCCTTTTCTTATGCAAGGATTTAGGCCAGCTCAGCTCGAACCGGCGCCGTCCTGGCGGACGAAGGCGATGCGCAGCATGTTGGTGGCGCCGGGCGTGCCCAGCGGGATGCCGGCGGTGATGGCGATGCGGTCGCCGGGGCGGGCAAAGCCCTCCTGATAGGCGATGACGCAGGCGCGATCGACCATGTCTTCGAGCGAGACCGCATCTTCGGTCTGCACGCAATGGACGCCCCAGACCACCGACATGCGGCGGATGGTACGCATATTGGGCGAGAGCACGATGATCGGCTTGGAGGGCCGCTCGCGGGCAGCACGGATGCCCGTGGAGCCGGAGGCCGTGTAGGTGACGATGGCGGCCAGATCGAGGGTTTCGGCGACCTGGCGGGTCGCCGCCGAGATGGCGTCGGCCGCAGTGGCTTCCGGTTCGGTCTGGGCGGCGCGGATGATGCCGCGATAGTTGGCATCGCCTTCGACGGCCACGGCGACCTTGTTCATGGTGGCAACGGCTTCGATCGGATAGGCACCGGAAGCGGATTCGGCCGAGAGCATGATGGCATCGGCGCCTTCGAAGACGGCGATGGAAACGTCCGAGACCTCGGCGCGGGTCGGGACCGGCGCGGTGATCATGGATTCCAGCATCTGGGTAGCGACGACCACTGGCTTGCCGTAGCGGCGAGCCATGCGGATCATGCGCTTCTGCAGGCCGGGAACGGTCTCGAGCGGCAGCTCGACGCCGAGGTCACCACGGGCCACCATGATGGCGTCGGAGAGCTTGACGATTTCTTCGAGGCGATCGATGGCCTGGGGCTTTTCGATCTTGGCCATAACGCCGGCACGGCCCTGCACAATCTTGCGCACGTCGATGAGGTCTTCGGGACGCTGCACGAAGCTCAGCGCGATCCAGTCGGCTTCGGCCTTGAGACCTTCAAGCAGATCGGCGTGATCCTTTTCGGTCAGGGCGCCGGTCGGCAGCAGCGTATCGGGCAGGGATACGCCCTTCTTGTCGCTGAGCTTGCCGCCATAGATGACCTCGGTCTCGATGGCGCCGTTACCGACTTTAGTAGCCTTGAGGGCCAGCTTGCCATCGTCTAGCAAGAGCCGGTCACCAACCGAGACGCTCTCGATGATTTCCGGATGCGGCAGGTAAACACGTTCACTGTTGCCGGTGTCGTTCTTGTCGCTGTCGAGCGTGAACTTCTGGCCGGCGACGAGGTTGACGGAGCCTTCCGCAAACTTCCAGACGCGCAGCTTGGGACCCTGCAGGTCGACCAGGATGCCGAGTGGATGGTTGAGGCGCTTTTCGACCGCGCGGATGCGCGCCACGGTCTGGTGCAGGACCTCGTGGCTGGCATGGCTCATGTTGATGCGGAACACGTCCGCGCCGGCCTTGGCCAGTTCCTCGATCATCTTCTCTTCGTGGCTCGCGGGCCCGAGGGTGGCGATGATCTTCGCGCGTCTCATGCGTCTCATTGCGTGTCCGTTCCTGGCTTTACTGTGCCGGTCTCCGGTGCGTCGATGGTGACGTCGTCGGGATCGACTAAAAATGTAGGGTCTTCGAGATCTTCGCTGCCTTCCGGACCCACTACGGCTGGGCCGGCGGCATTTTCGGTCAGCTGCAGAGTCCAGTCGGTACGGTTCTGGGTATCGATTTCAAAGAAACCGGTGCGCTCATAACCCCGGGCAAGGCAATCCTCAACCCCGAATATTGTGAAGGTTTCGTCACGGGTGCACATGAAGACCGAGCCATCCCAGGCGCCACCGCCGATATCGTCGACGGCGAAGAGATAATAAAACCGCCGTTCGAGGTCGCCCTGGTAGAGCACGCGGCAGTCGCCGGGAGGCGCCTGCCACCAGCCTTCGCTCATCCAGCCGCGCTCGGCGCGATAGCCCAAAGCGACGGAGACCAGATTGGTGGTTTCATTACAGATGCGCAGGTCGGCATGCGCCGGCGTGACGAAAAAAGCGAGGCTTGCGGACAAGGCGCCAATCAAAGGCAGGCCGAGACGGATCTTGAGCAATCTGGTGCCAGCAAACATCGGGAAATCGTGCTTTCTTTGAGCCCATGGGGAGGAATAGGTCAATGGCTAATGGGGCGATTTGGCCGAATTGCGGGTATCGGATGCGGTAGCGGTGCGGATTGGCGCAAAAGGGGTTGAACACAAGCCCCTTGTGCGGTTGAACACGGCCAGCAAACGAAAAGGACTATGCCATGGCCGTCGAAGACAGCGTTGCCCAGGACCAGCTGCGAGCGTTCATCGAGCGCATCGAGCGCATGGAAGAAGAAAAGGCCGCCATCGCTGCCGATATCAAGGAAATCTATGCCGAGGCCAAGGGCAATGGCTTCGATACCAAGATCCTGCGCAAGATCGTGAGCATCCGCAAGCAGGATGCCAATGAGCGCGCCGAGCAGGAAGCGATTCTGGAGCTCTATATGGCTGCCCTCGGGATGGTCGAGGCTCCCCCTGAGGATTGAGGTGATGCCGGTCTGCAAATGGCAATCGGCTGCGCTTCCGGTGCTCACGTACTGATGTACGCTCCGCTCCGGTTCTCGCCGATCACCATTTTCGACTCGGCCTGACCTCAATCCGGTCCGGCGCCTGTCGGGCAAGAGTGGAAGTTATTGCACCCTCGGACTTAGTCTGGGGGTGTTTTGCATTGTGGTCCGCGGGCGGTGAGCTGTCAGGCCAGGATGTCGAGCATGGCGCCGATCATGTCGTCGGCGACCTTGACCACTTTGGTGGAGGCCTTGAAGTCGATTTCGGCCTGTTTCATGTCGACGATGTCGGTGGCGAGGTCGGAGGTTTCGAGGCCGGTGCCGGTGCGGGCGATGCGGTTGGCGCTGGCTTCGAATCGATCGGAGGCGCGCTGCATGCCGGCGGCGCCAATGCTGGAAATGTTCATCGCGGTGTCCCTGACGTGGGTCACCCAGATATGGCCATCACTGCTTGCGATTGTCTTAGCAGAGCGGTGAGAAAGTCCTTCAAATCGCCGGTGTCAGCGAGCCGGCCGTCAGCTTGACCGAGCGCCAATAGGTGTTGGCGGTGCGCGGGCCGGGGCTGATGGCGTCGGGATAGTCGAGCTTGACTACCAGCGTGCCGTCCGCGCCGATGGCGTCGGCCGGGATGGCAAAGGTGAAGCGCTCGGTCTGGTCCGGGGTGACTTCCACGGTGCCGATGGGCGTGTCATTGGCCGAGATGACGACGGTCTGGGTGGGCGGGCCGGGCAGGGTGGAGCCGGTCAGCTCGAGCATCAGGGTCAGCGCCTGCGGCTGGCCGAGCTCGAAGCGCAGCAGCGAGGTTTCGCCGATGGAATGCATGCCGTCGCCGGCCGGGCCATCCCAGCCGCAGGGGCGCAGCTCGCGGGTGTCATCGCCGCCGGATTTGAAATCGAGCTCGGTGCCGACGGTATAGGCGCCGATCACCGGCTGGGGCAGGCAGGTGGTTGATCGGTCGAGATAATAGGCGCGGTAATTGTCCGAGACATGGGGGTGCAGGCCCTGCCACAGCACGGCCAGTTCGAAAAGGGCAAGGATGGCTGCGAGGGCATAGGCGCCGAGCGTCAGCGGGCTGCGTTCAGACAAGCGCAACATTGCCTCCAAACCAGGCGAGAGTGGCAAACCAGGAGCCGGCCAGGAGGCCGACGAGGCTGACGATGAACAGCCAACGCCAGCGGGCGAGGAGCGTCGCGGCGGTGATGGTGATGGGCGCCATGGCGGCCATGAAGCGCATCATCGAGGCGAGGCCGGCGGCGAGCGGAATGACGATGGCGAGGAGCGCGAAGATGACGGCCGGCCATTGGCGACGCCAGGCCATGACGCCGGTCATAGCGAGGCCCACGACCGCCGAAAGGGCGAGAATCTGGGAATTGGACACCAGCTGCCACGGCACGGTGGGCCAGCTGGTAAGGCCGGTCCACAGGTAGGTCAGCGGATTGCCGACCTGGCGGCCCCAGGCGCGCTGCACATGGCTGAAGGCCAGGCCATCGCCGATCCAGTAATTGAGGAAGGCGATATAGACGAAGAGACCGAGCGGCGAGATGAAGATGGCCAGCACGAGGCGCGGCTGGGACAAGAGGCCACCGAGCCAGCCTTTCCACGAGCCGGTGTCGCGGCGCCAGTCCATCAGGGCTTGGACGCCAATGGCGAGCGAAGCGAAGACGCCGACGATGCGGGTGGCCGAGAGCAAAGCGGTGATGGCGGCGGCGCCGAGATAATTGCTGCGGCTGAGATAGACAAAGGCCAAGGTGGTCAGCAGGACGAACATCACCTCGGTGAAGAAGGTGGTGAAATACATCGACAGCGGGCCGGAGAGGATGAAGGCCGCATAGAGCGTATAGGCGCGGATATTGCGGCCAAGCAGCGGCCAGGCGGCGACCACTGCGGCATAGGCGGTGACGATGGAGAGGAGACTCGCCAAGACGATGGTGGGGATCGGGATCAGCTTGCCGATCAGGCCCACCAGCATGGGGTAGAAGGGGAAGAAGGCCCAATTGCCGGCATTGATGCGGCCGGGCACCGGGAAGGGGTCATAGCCGGTCTGTGCCATCTTGACGTACCAGCCGCAATCCCAGCGGCACATGGCGCCGAAGTAATTGGTCCAGTCATTATCAGGCTGGGCATAGCGGAAGGCGAGGAAGCGGATCAGGGTGCCGCTGAGGATGAAAAGAAGCGGGAGCAACAGGATGAAACGCGTCGGGCGGTCCTGCTGACGATCAATGCTGGCCGGATACACGGCATCTCCCTAAATTCTGCCATTGTGACTTGGCACAAAGCATCTCACTGCACACCTGCATGCAATGCAAGGCTGCCATGGTCGCTTTGCGTGCAACCGAATGGTCGCCTTGTGCTTTGTAGCGGCTGCCAGAAATGGTTCAGCAAAGCCAAGAGTTCCAACCTATGTCGATCGACCCGACCGCAAGTCTCGTCACCGAACAAACCGTTAATTTCCGTCCAGCCCAGCTCGCGGTGATCGTGCCAAGCTATAACGAGCGCGACAATATCGAGCTGCTGTATGAAAAGGTGGCGATCGCAATGGGCGATACGCCATGGGAAATGATCGTCGTCGATGATGATAGCCCGGACGGCACGGCGGATCTCGTCAATGAGCTGAGCCGCGTCTATGCCAATATCCGCTGCCTGCGGCGCTTTGGCCGGCGCGGCCTGGCTTCGGCCTGTGTGGAGGGCATGGCGGTGACGTCGGCGCCTTTCGTGGCGGTGATCGATGGCGACCTGCAGCATGACGAGGCGATCCTGCCCACCATGCTAGCCAAGGCGCAGGCTGGCGCTGACCTCGTGGTCGGCTCACGCTTTGCCGATGGCGGCTCGGCCGGCGCCGGGCTCAGCGCGACGCGCCTGTCGGGCAGCAATTTTGCCAACAAGCTGGCCGGGATGATTGCCGGGCAGGCAGTGAGCGATCCGATGAGCGGGTTTTTCCTGCTGCGCCGCGAGGCCGCCCTCAAGGCTGCGCCAAAGCTCGCCAGCGACGGCTTCAAGATTTTGATCGACTTGATCGTGACCTCGGCGCGCATGGGCACGCCGCTCAAGATCGAAGAGGTCGGCTATACGTTCCGCCAGCGTCATGCCGGCGAAAGCAAGATGAGCCCGCTGGTGGTGATCCAGTATCTGGGCCTGTGGTTCTCCAAGCTGACCAATGGCGCGCTGCCGCCGAGCTTTTTGCTGTTCGGCCTAGTTGGTGGTACCGGCGTGGTGGTGCATCTAGCGACGCTGGGTGCGTTTACGGCGCTGGGGCAGGGTTTTGTGGTGTCGCAGATCGCGGCAACGCTGATCGCCATGGCCTGGAATTTCGTGCTCAACAACAACCTGACCTATGCCGATCGCAAGCTGCGCGGCACGCGGCTAGTCACGGGCTTCCTCAGCTTCTGCGCCATCTGTGCGCTGGGCGGCATTGCCAATATTTCGGTGGCCAATGCGATCTACGCCTGGGATCACCAGACCTTCATCGCGGGGCTTTCCGGTGCGGTGATGAGTTCGGTGTTCAACTATGCGGTGACGCGGGCGTTTACCTGGAAGTGACCGAGTGATAACGCAATGCAAAAGGCCCGCAGAGATGCGGGCCTTTTTGTTTGTGGATGCATAACCCACACTGTTGTCATCCCGGCGAAGGCCGAGATCCATCCTGAGCTGGTGTAACGGCCGCAAGGTGGATCGTTCGAGCGATCTGGCGGAATGGATGAGATCTCGGGATGGACCCCGGCCTTCGCCGGGGTGACATTGTGGGTGGGGTGACAGCTGTGGCCACCAAGACGTCTTTAGCTCGTCTTCCCCAGTGCCGCCGCCATGGCCGCTTCGTCGTAGCCCAGTGTCGTCAGTGCCGTGGTGACGATGCCGGCGCGGTCGAGGCCGGCGGCGGCGTACATGTCGGACTGGCTGGCGTGTTCGTCGAAGCGGTCGGGGATCATCAGCGGGCGGAAGCGGAGCTTGCCGTCGAGCAGGCCGTTGCTGGCGAGGAAGGTGGCGACATGGCTGCCGAAGCCGCCGATTGAGCCTTCTTCGATGCTCAGCAAGACGTCATGGGTCTGGGCCAGCCTGGCAATCAGCTCTTCGTCGAGCGGCTTGAGAAAGCGCGCATCGGCGACAGTGGGGTTAAGGCCGAGGGCGGCTAGCTTGTCGGCGGCGGCGAGGACTTCGCCGAGGCGGGTGCCATAGCTCAGAATGGCAATAGTGGCGCCTTGGCGGACGATTCGGCCCTTGCCGATGGGCAGGACCTGGCCGCGAGCCGGCATGTCGACGCCCATGCCGTCGCCGCGTGGATAGCGGAAGGCGATGGGGCCGTTGTCATAGGCGGCGGCGGTAGTCACCATGTGGCGCAGTTCTGCCTCGTCGGCGGCGGCCATCTGCACGAGGCCCGGAATGGCGCCGAGATAGGCGGCGTCGTAATTGCCGGCGTGGGTCGGGCCGTCGGCGCCAACGAAGCCGGCGCGGTCGATGGCGAAGCGCACCGGCAGGTGCTGGATGGCGACGTCATGCACGACCTGGTCATAGGCGCGCTGCAGGAAGGTCGAATAGATGGCGACGAAGGGCTTCATGCCCTCGCTGGCCATGCCCGCAGCAAAGGTCACGGCATGCTGTTCGGCAATGCCGACGTCGAAAATGCGCGTCGGGTGGATTTCGGCGAATTTGTCGAGGCCGGTGCCCGTGGGCATGGCGGCGGTGACGGCCACGACGCGCGGATCCTCATTGGCTTCCTGGATCAGCGTCTCGGCAAAGACATTGGTATAGGAAGGCGCGTTGGAGGCGGGCTTGGACTGGGCGCCGGTGATGACGTTGAACTTGGAAACGCCGTGATATTTGTCGGCGGAGCTTTCGGCCGGGGCGTAGCCCTTGCCCTTCTGGGTCACCAGATGGATCAGGATGGGGCCGGTCTCGGCGTCGCGGACATTCTCGAAAATCGGCAGCAGGCTTTCGAGGTCGTGGCCGTCGATGGGGCCGACGTAATAAAAGCCGAGCTCTTCGAACAGCGTGCCGCCGGTGAAGAAGGAGCGGGCGAATTCCTCGGTCTTGCGGGCCGGTTCGTGCAGGATTTTCGGCAGCTTGCTGACCACGGTCTTAGCCGCCTCGCGGGTGCCGCGATAGACCGGGCCGGAGACGAGACGCGCCAGATAGGTGCGCAGGGCTCCGGTAGGCGGGGCGATCGACATGTCATTGTCGTTGAGCACGACGATCAGCCGCGCATCCATGGCACCGGCATTGTTCATGGCCTCATAGGCCATGCCGGCCGACATGGCGCCATCGCCGATGACGGCCACCACATTGCGCGGCTTGTCCTGCATGTCGCTGGCGACGGCCATGCCGAGGCCGGCCGAGATCGAGGTGGAGGAATGGCCGGCGCCGAAGGGATCGTATTCGCTCTCGGCGCGGCGGGTGAAGCCGGAGAGGCCGTCCTTCTGGCGTAGGGTGCGCATGCGGTCGCGGCGGCCGGTCAGGATCTTGTGCGGATAGGCCTGGTGGCCCACGTCCCAGATGATGCGGTCATGCGGGGTATCGAAAACGGCGTGCAGCGCCACCGTCAGTTCGACGACGCCGAGGCCGGCGCCAAGATGACCGCCGGTGACGGAAACCGCATCGATCATCTCGGCGCGCAATTCATCGGCCAGCTGGCGCAGGTTTTCGCGCGGCATGGCGCGCAGGTCTGCGGGGGTGTGGACGGTATCGAGCAGCGGAGTGACGGGCTTTTCGGCCAAAGCGGAGGGTCCTTTGCCAAAGCGGCGTTAACGATGGTGTTTAGGCTTCGGGCGCGGGCTTGGCAATAACGGCAATCCCCGCCGCAAGATGCGAACGGGGATTGCTAGTGCGGCATATGGCCTGAATTGGGGCGGCTAGTTGGCGACCAGCGCGACGGGCTTGGCGGTGACAAAGCTGGTGTGCGACAGGCCGGCCGGATTGTCGCCGACGCGCATGACCGTCACGTATTTGCCCATTTCGGCGGTGGGGTCGAAATCGGCCTCGTCGTGATCCCAGATATTGGCGAAGTGGTCGGAAGTCACCGAAACGGGCGCGGTGAAGACATCGGCGATATGCTCGAGGTCTGGCGCGATCATTTCCGGGCTGCGCATGGCGCCGGGCGTTGGGCGCTTGGCGAGATGTTCGGCCAGGGCGGCTGCGACCGGGGCATCCTGCTGGGCGGCGCCGAAGGTGCCGTCGAACAGATTGCTGACGGCGCTGGAGACCGGCTGGCCGCCGCCGAGCGAGGCAGTGCGCAGATTGGTCGAGCCGGTCAGCGGCAGGATGGGGGTGCGCGCAACGGGAGCGGGGGCAGTCGACGCCGTGGTTTCGGTGGCGATGATCATTTCGAGCGCGCGCTGGGCGCCGGCATCCTGGGCCATGGGGGCGGCATAGGCCGTCATGGCTTCGGGGCGGTCGCTCATGATGAGGCGCGGCTGCGGCATGGGTGCGGTGAGCGCGGCGATGGCAGTGACGGCATCGCCCGACGGAATGCCCGAGGCGGTGGCAACGCGGAGGGTTTCGGACTTCATCGCCGGGATGGGCGCCGTGGCGACGGTTACCAGCTCGGACGGATCGAGCGGGGCGCTGCCGGTGGTCGAGAAGGGCAGGACAGGTTCGGCTGCAGCGGCGGTTTCAACAGGCGCCGTTACGCCACCGAAGGCGGCTGGGCGCGGTGCCGGCATGGGTGCGGCGCTGGGCATGGCGGGCTGCGGTGCGACGGCGGCGACCTGAACGGGCGCCGGTTCAGCGGCACGGCTGGGGACAGGGGCGGCTACAGCGGCCGGCTGGCTTTCCTTGCCGCCGAAGAACAGGTCCATCAGCGACTTGCCGCTGCCGCTATCGGCGGTCTGGGTGCCGGAGGATGAGCCGTCGCATGGATAGCGATGGCACTGTTTCCAGCCGTTCATGGCGGTCTGATAGCCTTCCTGCGACAGGGGCTTGCCATCGGTGGGCAGGTGCATGGTGCGGCCGTCGGGGAAGATTTCCTTGAGCTGGGCGCGGGTCATGCGCGGCCAGGCGCGGACCGAGCCGACGTCGAGATGGACGAAGGGGCTGCCCGAGGTCGGATAGAAGCCGACGCCGCCGACCTGCTTGCGCATGGCCACTGCACGCAGCTTGGCAAGGGGGACCCCGGGGATGAAAAAGTCCATCGCCCGTCCCTTGATATGCTGGGAATTTTCGGCAACGCCCGAGGAGGACGAGCGCAGCATGGCGTTGGTCTGGGGCGAACGATAGGCCGAGACGACATTGACCGGCTGGGTGGCGCCGACTTCCTGATAGACTTCCCAGACCAGATCAAACAGGCGCGGGTCCATCTGGGCCGGCTCGTTGCGGCGCCAGTCGCGCAGGAAGACATTGAGTTCCTGGAGGCCCGACTGCACATATTGCCCGTTGCGCTTGAAGACGATGCGGGCGGTTTCCTTGGTGTGGGTATAATAGAGGTAGATGGCGCGCTCTGAAGCGGCGGCGGCGGGCACGACGGCCTGCGGCAGGATGGCGACGATGCTCACGAGGGCGGCCATGAGAAGCCGCACGATATGGTGCCGTTTCAAAAAGGAAGTCCCCGCCACGCTATACTCTGCCCGGTTGTTGCCAGTTGTGGTCGTAGGTTAGCGTCAAAATCAGTGGATTTTATTAACGCTAACGCGATCTCAAGGCGGCCATACCGGACCCCTCAGGGCCAATTATTACGGGCAAAACCGGGCACAACCAAGGCGAAATTGTAAACGCGGGGTTAAGGGGTTGGGGTTACTGGAGGAATGCGGCTGTTTCAGCCAACGACTGTGCGGGCGAGATACCCCCACCGACCCACAAGGGGCCACCCTCCCCATAAGGGGAAGGGATAAGAGACATCGCGTTCGCTGAGCGATGACTTCCCTCCCCTGAATGGGGAGGGATTGAGGGTGGGGTGATGGTTGGCCGCGATGGCCCAGAGGCTAGCTCAGGGAGAAAGATCGTCGACGATAGTGTTCACTTCGGCGATGATTTCGGGGGCGATGGCGGGCTTGGAGAGGCCCATGGCGGCGATCAGTTTAGCGTTGTGACCGTAGATGTCGCCATAGGACTGGAGCGTGCCATCGGCATTGGGGCGCAGGGTGAAATAGGCGATGTGGACCGGGATCTGCTTGTCCGGGTTCACCCATTTTTCATTGGGGCCAAACATGGCTTCGAGCGAGGCACGGGAGATATTGGCCTCGTTGGCCATTAGCGCGCCGGCAAATTCCATCGGGTTTTCCACACGCACGCAGCCATGGCTGAAGGCGCGGCCGGAGCGCGAGAACAGCGACTTGGACGGGGTGTCGTGCAGGTAGACGTCATGCTTGTTGGGGAACAGGAACTTGATCTGCCCCAGCGAATTGCCCGGGCCGGGGCGCTGGCGCACGCGGAAGGGGAAGTTGGAGTTTGAGACCATGTTCCAGTTGACCTGCCAGGGGCTGACCGGCTCGCCATTGTAGAGCAGGTCCATATTGTGGCTGTCGGTATAGCCCGGATCGCGCAGCACGGCCGGGGCGATCTCACCCTTGATGATCGAGCTGGGGACATTCCAATAGGGGTTCACCACCACGTGGCGGATATTGTCCGAGAACACCGGCGTCTGGTTCTTGGTGGTGCCGACCACGACGCGGGTGGTGTATTCCTCGGCGCCGTCGCGATTGATGGCGAGGCGGAATTCGGGAATGTTGACGAAGACATTGAACTGGCCGAGGTCGCGCGGCATCCAGCGCCAGCGTTCCATATTGGCGATGATGTCGGACTTGGTAACCGGCACGCCGCCATTCAGCGCGGTGAGGGTCGCCGGGCCCATGACGCCATCGACATCGAGCGACTGGGTGGCCTGGAAGGCCTTCATGGCCTCGACGATGGCATCGTCATAGACCAGGCCATCGACCGGCTCGAGCTTGAGACGGGCGCGCAGCGCGGGCACACGCGGATCGCTCATGCCGGGCTTGAGGCTCGGACCGGTGGCGATCTGGGCGGGGCGGTCGGTCTTGCTGTCATCGAAGGTCGCGAGGGCTGCCTTCAGCGCCAGGAATTCGGGATGGGTCGGCTCGAGCGCAGCCAGCACTTTGACCGGATCGGGGCTGGTGGCCAGCTGGACCAGCAGCGCGGCGTCATCGAGCTTTTTGGGCTGGATATCAAGATTGGCATCGACCGATGAGGGAATGATGCGGCCGGTGTAGATATGGGTGGCGTAGCGTAAAGCGGCGCCAGAGAAGGCGGTTTCGAGCGCGGCAAGCTTGAGCGGATCGCCCTTGGCGGCGGCCGGATCGAGGTCTGGCGTCAGATAATCGGACGGGCGTAGGCCTTCGCTTTCGGCACGTTCGAACAGTTTCAAGATTTTCTGGGCGGATTCGGAGAAAGCCACCTCGCCATTGGCGGCGGTGCTGAGCCAGATCGGCTCGAAATGGCGGGCGCCATAGAAGAAATAGAGCCGCTGGGCTTCGGTATAGGCGGCGCTATCCTGGCGGGCGCCATTATAGGCCGCCGAGAGGCCTTGCTTGATGGTTTCGGCCAGAGGCGTCTGCGGCGGGGCGATGATGACGGGGCTGGCGGCGAGGCCGGTCACTTCCTGGGCCATGGCGGGCAAAACACTGCCAATGCCGGCCAAAACGGCGACCAAAGATACCAGGATCTTGTTCATCTGAGCTCCATGCACGGCGACGCTATGAGGGCCGCATTTCCGGTTCGAAGAGGACTCGGCGGGCCATTTCCGCGCCTTCGAGCAATACTCTGCAAACCTTAACGGGAGCAATCACTCGCAACTTTGTGAGCGCGCGTTGTGGTGGGGATGACACAGTGTTGGTGATGCCAGAGCCGACCAAAGCCACGGCTTTGGTCGGTCTTTTGAGGGTAGTGGTGATTGGCTAGACGCGTACTGCCTCGGCATTGAGCGGGGCGGCTCGCTTGACGCTCGTGGCAAAGGCCGTGTCCAGGCGCTTGCCAGTGACGCGGTCGAAGGCCTGCAGCGCTTCGGTGGGGAAGCTCAGCCAGACAGTCTTACCTTCGAGGCCTTCATCGCCGGGCGGCAGGACGACGGCCAGTTCGCTGCCGGAGAGATTGTAATAGGCGACGCGCGAGCCGCCCAGTTCTTCGACGAGGTCGATGGTGACGGGCAGGCCCTTGCCGGGTTGGGTGGCGAGGGTAATGCTTTCGGGGCGGATGCCGATGGTGAGCGGCGTGCCCGTTCGCAGGCTGGACTGGGCGATGATGTCACCAGCGATGCCGTCGAGCACGACCTCACCATCTGCGCCCACCGTGGCGGGCAGCAGGTTCATGGCGGGCGAGCCCATGAAGCCGGCGACGAAGACCGAAGCGGGGCGTCGGTAGATTTCGGCGGGGGAGCCGATCTGTTCGACGCGGCCGGCATTCATGACGATCAGCGTATCGGCCAGGGTCATGGCTTCGACCTGGTCGTGGGTAACGAAAATGGACGTGGCGTTGAGACGCTTGTGGAGGCGCTTGATCTCGATGCGCATCTGCACGCGCAGCAGGGCGTCGAGGTTGCTGAGGGGTTCGTCGAAGAGGAAAACCTCAGGTTCGCGCACGATGGCGCGGCCCATGGCGACGCGCTGGCGCTGGCCGCCCGAGAGCTGGGCCGGGCGGCGGTCGAGATAGTCGGTGAGGTTGAGGATGCGGGCGGCCTGGGCGACGCGCTCCTCGCGCTCGGCGACGGGTAGTTTGGCGAGGCGCAGCGGGTAGGCGATATTCTGGCGCACGGTCATATGCGGATAAAGCGCATAGTTCTGGAACACCATGGCGCAGCCGCGATCGGCCGGCTCGATGTCGTTCATCACCGTGCCGCCGATGGCGATTTCGCCCGAGGTGATGTCTTCGAGGCCGGCGATCATGCGCAGCAGCGTGGACTTGCCGCAGCCGGAGGGGCCGACGATGACGACGAAATGGCCGTCGGGCAGGGTGACGTCAATGCCATGCAGGACCGGCTTGCCGTCATAGGTTTTCTTGACATTGGTGATCGTGACATCGGCCATCAGAAGTCTCCCAGAAGGCGGTTGCGCAGGCGGGTTATGGTGGCCTCGTCCAGCCCGATGGACTGGACATAGGCGGTCATGGAGCCAAACTCGGCTTCGATAAAGGCAAGGGTTGCGACCATGGTGGCGGGTTCGGATGCCAGAAGGCGCTGGAAGCCTTCCGGGTCGGCGCCACGAGCCACGGCGCCCTCGGTGATTTCGGCGATGATCGGGGCGATCATGGCCGCGGTGAGGGCATAGTCCTCGACGATCAGACCCGCTTCGACGCCGGCGAGGCCGAGCAGCAGGGCGGCGACGATGCCGGTGCGATCCTTGCCGGCAGTGCAGTGGAACAGCACAGCCCCGGGCGGGGCATCGGCGATGATCTGCAGCACTTCGGCGAGGGCCGGCTGGCGCTGGGTCAAGGCGAGCTTGTAGAGATCAAGCAGCACGTCACCGTCACCCAGTACGGTCGGGGCGAGGCCGTCGAGCAGCGAGACATTGTGATAGGCGACCTTGGCGTGCCCAAGGAAAGGATTGGGCTGGTGGGTCAGCTCATTGCCGTGGCGCAGGTCGATGACCGTGGTGATGCCGGCGGCCAGCATGGCGTCGACGCCCTCGGCGTCGAGCCGGTGCAGGGCATCGGCGCGGAGCAGGCGGCCCCATTGGGTCTGGCCGTCGGCAACGGCATAGCCGCCGAGGTCGCGGACATTATAGGTGCCCGCTATGGGCAGGTGGCGTTGCGGCTGCATCAGCGAATTCCGGATTTCATGAAGGATTGGACGACCTGACGCTGCAGGACGACGTAAATGACGAGCACCGGCAGGCTGGCTAGCGTCGAGGCCGCCATCAGCGGGCCCCAGGCATTGCCTTCGGCGGTCATGAACATCTGGATGCCGATCTGGATGACGCTGTTCTCGGCGGTTCGCGAGAGCAGCAGCGGCCAGAAATATTCGTTCCAGGTCGAGATGAAGATGAGGATGGCCAGCGAGGCGATAGTGCCACGCAGGTTGGGTACCAGCACTTCCCAGAGGATACGCCAATTGCTGGCGCCATCCATGCGGGCGGCCTCGATGACTTCCTTGGGGAAGCCGCGCATGGCCTGGGCCAGCAGCATGATGGCGAGAGCCGCCGCGATATTGGGCAGGATCAACGCCAGAATGCTGTCGAGCAGGCCCATATGCGCGACCAGCAAGTAATTGGGAATCATCACCACCTGGAAGGGCACCAGCCAGGTCAGTGCCACGCCTGTATAGACCAGCTTGTCGAAGGGGAATTTCCAGCGGGCAAAGGCGAAGGCGGCCAGAATGCCGGTCAGCAGCTGGAAGACGGTCGAGACCGCCGAGAAGACCAGCGTGTTGAGCAGCATGCGGGCGATCGGGATGGCGTCGATGGCCGTGGTGTAGTTTTCCAGCGACCCCTGGGTTGGCCAGAGGCTGGTCTCGAACATGGCATTGGCCGGCCGGAACGAGCTGACCAGCATCCAGTAGACCGGAAACAGGCAGAAGATCGACAGCAGCACCATGAGCAGGTGACCGGCGGCGGTATTCAGACCCGATTGGGACGAGATACGGCGCAGCGGCGCGGTGCGGACCCGGACCGGGCGGGCGAGAGCATCAGTTGTCATGGAAGGAATACCTGTCGATCAGGCGGAACAGCACGAAGGCTATGACGCCGAAGCCGAGGAAAAGGATGACCGCCGAGGCCGAGCCCCAACCCACCGACATGGTGGAGAAGCCGAAGTCCCAGAGCAGATAGTAGATATTGGTGGTGGCGCCGAGCGGGCCGCCGCCGGTCAGGACGTTGATATAGGTGAAGCTCCACTGCGCCCCGAGCAGGATGGTCATGACCACAAGGAACAGCACGGTGGAGCTGAGCAGCGGCAGGCGGACGTCGCGAATGATCTCCCACTTGCCGGCGCCGTCCATGCGGGCAGCCTCGATCAGGGTGGGATTGATATTGGCATTGGCGGCCGAGAGGATGAGGGTCGAAAACCCCATCAGCTTCCAGCCGGTTATGACGATGACGGTCCAGATGGCGGTATCCGGATCGGAGAGGAATTTGACCGGGTCGAAGCCGAGGCCTTTGATGGCCTGGTTGGCGAGGCCATAGCCGGGATCGAGCAGCCAGCGCCAGACGGCAGCGGCAACCACCGGGGCGATGATCATCGGCACGAAGATGATGGCGCGGTAGATGTTGCGCGAGCGCTCGGGCAGGTCGTGGGTATAGATGGCGATGGCCAGCGGGATTAGCACGGCGAGTGGCAAGAGGCCGAGGATATAGACGCCGGTGTTGCGCAGGGCCTGCCAGAATTTGGGCAGCGCGAAAATGCGCTGGTAGTTTTCCCAGCCGACAAAGGTCTGCGGCGAATTGGGCAGCATGTTCCACTGATAAAAGCTCAGGCGCGCGGCATCGACCAGGGGCCAGTAGATCCACACCAAAAGGGTAATGAGTGCCGGCGCCAGATAGAGCCAGGGCGACCAGCGCGCATGACTCTTGCGGCGCAGGCGGGCGGGGGTGGCGATAGCAATTGCCATGTCGCGCTCCTTTCGAAAGGGGTCTGGCCCGCCGGTCGCGCAGCCATCGGGAAAGCCAGGGAAGGAGCTTTCCGTCAGGGCTGCCGCAACCGGCGAGCCAAGGGGGTTTACGGCATCAGAGCCTGTGCATTGGCCTGGGCATCAGCCAGGGTTGCCGCGACATCGGCGCCGCCGAAGATCGACATTTCAACGGCGTCCATCATGGTCTTGCCGATCTGGCGGTAGTTCGGACCGGGCATCGGATCCCAGGGCTCGAGACGGTCGAGCTGTTCAAGGTTGGGGGCAACCAGCGGGTGCTCGGCGACCCAGGCCTTGAGGTAGCGCTCGTCCTCGACGATGGACGGACGCAGCGGCAGGTAGCCGATTTCCGAGGTGATGATGGTGTAGCCATGCTCGGAGGTGAGGAACTTCATCAGCTCCCAGGCGGCGCGCTGCTTGAGCGGGTCGGTGGTGTGGATGGTGAGGGCCGAACCCGAATTGTTCGGGCGGGTCGGCCTGTCGCCGAACTGCGGCATGGCGGCGGAGCGGAGTTCGTAATTGTCCTTGGCACCGGCCACCAGCGAACCCTGAAGGGCACTGGTCTGCAGATACATGCCGAGATGGCCCGAGGCCATGCCATCGACGGCACCAGCAAAGTCGTAATTCTCGTAGACACCGGCGTCGTAGAGGTCGCGCAGCATGGCAACGGCTTCGACGGCTTCCGGCTCGGCGAATTTCAGCGTCTTGCGGTCACGCGAGATGACTTCGCCATTGTTGGAGCGGACGACGCCCTGCAGCAGCCAGTCGACGGCGCCGGGGCCGGTGATGCCGCCGGTGAAGCCTTCGGCATCGGTCTTGTCTTCGATGGCAAGGGCCGCCGTTTTGATGTCCGCCCAGGTCTTGGGCGGGCTGTCGGGATCAAGGCCGGCGGCGCGGAACAGGTCGGCATTGTAGAACAGCACCGGGGTCGAGAAGGTATAGGCGAGGCCATAGGTCTTGCCGTTCAGCACGCCGAGCTTGGTGCCGTTGGGGTGCATGCCTTCGAGATGGGCGGTGATTTCGGCGGCTGGGGCAATGTCTTCCAGCGCCTGGGCGCCGAAATTGTTGACCGAGAAATCGAGGTCGGAGAACACGGTCTGGACAACGTCGACGGCCTGGCCCGCTGCGAGGTCGGCCTGGATGCGGCTGCTGTCGGCGCTGGAATAGCCGACGCCTTCGACCGTGACATTGGGATTTTCGGCCATGAATTCATTGATCAGCTTCTGCGTCGCCTCGGCGCCGAGGCCGGCGGTGGCGAGGTTGTAATTGTAAAAGCGGATGGTGACGGGCGTGTCGATGCTGGGTGCCATTGTCTGGGCCAGGACCGGAACGGCCGTGGAGAGAGCCAGCAGACTGGCGATGATGGTGGTGCGGAACATGGGCTCTTCCTGCTATTCAGCGGCCGCGACGGCGGTGTCGGCTTCGTATTTCTTGAGCGCCTCGGTCATGCCGACCCAGGTGAAGCTATGCAGGGGCTGGCGTGTGGCCGCCTGCGGGGCAAAGGTGATGGAGAGGCCCGAGGGGCGCAGCGTGCCGATGGCAAAGGCGGCGCCATCGAGCATGCGCAGGCCTTCATGCAACCAGGTCACGTCAGTGGCGGCATGCTGGCCGATGCCGACCACGGTGGGGATGCCGTACCAGTTGGAGACGCGGTCATAGTGGATATGGCCGGAGAGTATGCCGATCACATTCTTGCCGGCGACGGCCTGGCGCAGGCTTTCGGTGTCGGCATAGGAGAGCGATTCCCATTCCATGTCGGGATTGTGGGTATCGAGCGCGGGGGCGTGGTGCATGACCAGCAGCTTGGGCAGCTCGGCATGGCTGTCGAGTTCAGCCTTGAGCCAGTCAAGCTGGCCGGCTTCGAAGGCGCCGCCGATCTTGTTGGGCACGCTGGAATCCAGCGTAATGACATGGATACCGGCGATAACGGCGGCGTGGTCATAGGGGGCGTTGAGGTTGTCGCTGCGGCCGAGCATGGTCGGGTAGAAGCCGTCGCGGCGGTCGTGATTGCCCAGGGCAAACAGGATCGGTATATCGAGACCGGCTTCGGCAAGGATCGCCTTGAGGTTTTCGTAGCTGGCCGCGTCGCCGCGATTGGTCAGGTCGCCACTGGCGACGATGAATTTGGGCTGCGGCACCAGCGTCTTGATCTCGGCCAGAATGCGGCGGAGCGTCGTCGTGGTATCGGAATAAAGATGGTCATCCGGCACGGCGGGATTGCCGACATGCAGATCAGTCAGATGGATGAAGGTCACGGGTTCGGACACGAGCGCTCTCCTTGCTCTGGCGGTCACCAAAACGGCAGTAATTCCGCTGTAACTGTTTGTTGCGCCTATATTTTTTACAATCGACTTGTGCGGCGGCGGGGATAGAGTTAGCGTCCGTGCATGACAGGTGAATGAAGGTTCATTCAGTTTATGGATTTTGTACCCGACAAGCGTGAGCGTATCCTGGCCGCTGCAGCCCGGCTGATCGTGCGCAATGGATTGCAGTGTTCGATGGCGGCGATCGCCGAGGAGGCGAGCGTGGCGACCGGCTCGCTGTATAATTACTTCGACTCCAAGGAATCGCTGGTGCTGGGCGTCTACACGCGCGTCAGCACAGAGATGTCCGAGCGACTGATCACGCCGCCGGAGCCCGACAGCAGCGCCGAGACGCAGGTTCGCGACTACATCGCGTGCTATATCGACTTCATCTGGGAGGATGCGGATCGGGCGCGGCTGTTCGACTATCTCGACAATAATCCGCTGATCAGCCCCGGTGATGCCAAAGCGATCTTCGGGCCCTTCGTGCAGCATGGCAACGCAATGATCGAGGCGGCGCAGGCCGCCGGTGTGGTGCGGGCGGGGCGATCCACGATGATCATGAGCTTTTTGCGCGGTTCGATCCGCAACACGCTGAAGCGCCGCCGCCTGACCGACACCAGGCTGGCGCAAGCCGAGCGTCAGCTGGTGGCGGACATGTGCTGGTCCGCAGTGCGGGCCTAGCGCGTTCAGGCACATAGCCGGTCGGTCAGCTGGGTGACTTCGGACGGGGTCAGGCCGATTGAAGCCAGATAGGCGTTGATGCCACCATGGGCGGCGTCGAGATGATCGAGCATGATCTCCATGGTGCCGGCATCGCTGGCAAGGACACGGTCGATATGCTCGGGCTGGCCGCCGGCAGCGATGGCGCGCTGGCGCAGCTGTCCGATCAGGCCCTCCGCCTCGGCGGTCAGAGCATAGTCGGCCACGATATCGGCGCGGCTGGCGCCGGCGAGGGCCAGCAAGAGCGCGGCGATGACGCCTGTGCGATCCTTGCCGGCGGTGCAATGAAACAGCACGATGCCCGGCTGGGCGGTGATGATGGCGCGCAGCACTTCGGCCAGTTGCGGGCCGCAGGTGTCGAGGGCATCGCAATAGCGCTTTGACATGTCGAAGGGCGCTTCGGCCATGGCGATCGGGGCCAGGGCATTGAACAGCACGATATTGCGATAGGCGACCGTGGGATGGTCGATAAAGGGATGCGGCGTGACGGTGGTCTCGTGGGGACCGCGCAGGTCGATGACCAGGGCCAGATGCTGGTCGGTCAACTGGGCAACGCTTTCGTCGCGCAGGTAGTGCAGGGCCTCGCCGCGCAGGATGCGGTTCCACTGGGTGGTGCCGCCGGTGGCGCGGGCATAGCCGCCGAGATCGCGAATGTTATGAGTGTCCGGCAAGGGCCAATGCCGCTGGGTTGCCATGGTCATGGCGGCCTCCAGTCAATGAGAAGAGGGTGGGCGCGGCCCGTTAGGCCACGCCCGACAGGATCAGGGCATCAGGCTCTGGGCGTTGGTCTGGGCGCCGGTCAGCACTTCGGTGACATCGCCGGTGCCGAGCACGGCTTCGGTGACGGCTTCCTTCATCATCGATTCCGCCTGGCGGTAGTTCGGGCCGGGGAAGGCGACGTTCGGGGTCAGGCGCGAGAGCTGCTCGAGGTTCGGACGGATCAGCGGATGGGCTTCGGTCCAGGCACCGAGATATTCGGCATCATCGACGATATCGAGGCGGAGCGGCAGGTAGCCGATCTTGCTGGTGATGATGGTGTAGCCATATTTCGAGGTCAGGAACTTCATCAGCTCGTAGGAGGCGCGCTGCTTGATCGGGTCCTTGGAGAAGCTATAGAGCGCCGAACCGGAGTTGGTCGGAGCGGTGGGCTTGTCGCCAAAGGCCGGCATGCCGGTGACGCGCAGATCCCAATTGCCTTCCGAAGCCTTGGAGAGGCTGTTCTGGACGGCGCTGGTGTAGAGGAACATGCCGAGATTGCCGGCAGCCATGGCTTCGCTTGCGCCGGCCGTGTCGATCTGGGCATGCGCACCGCTTTCGACCATGTCGCGCAGCATCTGCACGGCTTCAATGCCTTCGGGATTGGCGAAGGTCAGGGTGTTGCCGTCGCGGACAGTGCCGCCGTTGGACATCAGGATCGCCTGATAGACGAAGGTGCCGTCGGCCGGGCCATAGGCGCCGGGAAAGAAGCCTTCGGCATCGGTCTTTTCGACGATGGCTTCCGCAGCGGCCTTGACCTCGGCCCAGGTCTTGGGCGGATTTTCAGGGTCGAGACCGGCTTCGCGGAACAAGTCGGCGTTATAGAACAGCACCGGGGTCGAGAAGGTATAGGCAAGGCCATAGGTCTTGTCGTCGATCTTGCCGAGGTCGAGACCGCGCGGGATCATGCCATCGGTGAGGGCGGCATAGCCATCAGCGCCGGCCATGTCTTCGAGCGCGTTGGCGCCCAGGTCGCTGGCGATATAATAGAGGTCGCGGAACACCAGCTGGGCAACGTCGGGCTGCTGGCCGGCGGCCATATCGGCCTGCAGACGCGTGACGATTTCGTTGGACGGAACGCCAACGGTCTCGACCTTGATATTGGGATTTTCTTCTTCAAACTTGGCGAGCAGTTCACGGGTCGCGTCAGCGCCGGCGCTCGCCGTGGCGAGGTTGTAATTGTAGAAGGTGATGGTCACCGGCTCGGTGATTTCACCGGCCATCTGGGCGAAGGCTGCGCCGGAGAGGGTGGTGAAGCCCAGGCTGGCGGCGGCCAGCAGTTTGATGAAATTGCGCTTGATCATTGGCTTGGTCCTTGAGGAGGGATCAGTTGGCGGTGGCTTCGGCCAGGGCAGCTTCCTGCTTCTGGCGGAGGAGCTTGAGGTCGTAGCGATTGAGCTCGGCACGTGTCTGGGGCAGCGGCACCAGGGCCATGGTGAGGCCGGAGCGGCGCACGGTGCCGATGCCGAAAGAGGAGCCTTCCACCATGCGCAGCACATCGGTGGTGAGGATGTCGGTCGCGGCGTGCTGACCCATGCCAACGATCACCGGAATGCCGTGCCAGACCGAAAAGCGGTCGTGGTGGATGTGGCCCGAGAGAATGCCGAGGACATTGCGGCCCTTGAGCAGGGCGGCGAGGGTCTGCGACTGGGTGAATTCAATGGTGCGCCAATGGTCCCAGGGCGGGGTATCGCCTAGCGCCGGAGCGTGGTGGGCAACGATCAGCTTGGGCAGGTCAGGATGGCTGTCGAGAGCCGCTTCGAGCCAGGCAAACTGTTCGGGCTCAATGCTGCCGCCGATCTGGCCGGGCGTCGTGGTGTCGAGCGTGATGATATGGACGCCCTCGATGACCTGTTCGTGGTCATAAGGAAGTTCGAGATCCTGGGTCTGGCCCAGCATGCCTTCGTAGAAGCCGGCGCGGGTGTCGTGATTGCCAATGGCATAGATGACGGGCAGGTCGGTGGCGGCCATGATGGACTTGAGCTGACGATAGCTATCGGCATCGCCGCGATTGGTCAGGTCGCCGCTGGCGATGATGAATTTGGGCTTCTGATCCATGGTGCCGATCAGCTCGAGCACGCGGGCCAGGGTGGCCGACGTATCGCTGAACAGGTGATCGTCGGGGACAGCAGGGTTGCCGACATGGAGGTCGGTGATGTGGATGAAGAGGGTTTCGGCCATGGTCGTGCTCCGTTGCTGGGCACGACCTATGCCTGTCCTGTCTCAGTGACGTGACGAGTTTGGAACGCTGTATGAATCGGGAGCAGGGGGCAGCTTGAACATCGGCGCGGTGGCGCTGACCACTTCGGCGAGGACGACGTTGGCATCGGCCAGATCGAGCTTGTGGCCGGTCAGTTCATCGGTGCGGCGGCGATTGCGCGTCATCTGGGTGCGCACGCCGAGCAGGCAGGAAATGCGGAAGCCGATTTCCACTTCGCTGAGCCAGGGCGCGACCTTGCGGAAATGCGGGATGAACTGCAGGTGATGCTCCACATCCTCGATCATCGGGCGGAAGATTTCCGGGTGGTCGCTAGATTGGGCAATGGTGGTCATGTGGCGCAGCACGCCGTAGCTCGACTGCGGATCAAGGCTCCAGCGGATCGAGGGGCCGACGAGGGCGAGGATCAGGTCTTCGACGCGGGCGGGAGCCGGATGGGCGCGTTCGATGGCCGTGTGCAGCAGGGCCAGCCGTTCGGCGTTGAGACGCAGATAGACCCGCTCGCCAGCCGAAAAGATCAGCTGTTCCATGCTGCCAAAATGGTAGTTCACGGCGCCGAGGCTGGCGCCGGCACGCTGGGCGACGCTGCGCACCGTGACCTCTTCGGGATGGGCAGCCGCGCGCAAAAGGTGCTCGCAGGCGCTGCGAAGCCGGTCGGCAGTGCTGGCGGTTTCCATCTCGCGGGACATAGACGAAGGCTATGGCCCAGTCCGGTGACAGAGTGGTGACAGGTCAGGCCTGCGGGTCGGCTGGTGCCTCGACCACGACGTCCTGACCGAAGGCGGCGGCAGGGACATTGCCATTCTGCTCGGCGCGGTCGCGATAAAGCGCGGCGCGGGCGAGCAGCATCAGGGTGACCGGGGTGGTCAGCGAGACGAAGATGACGATCAGCACTTCATGCACGGCCGGGCGCTGGCCGGTGACCGAGAAGTAGAGGATCGAGGCCAGGAGGATGCCGATGGCGCCGAAGCTGGTGCCCAGCGTCGGGGCGTGAACGCGCTCGTAGAAGCTGTCGAGACGCGCGAGGCCAAGGCAGCCGAGGAGGGTCAGCAGCGAACCGGCCAGGGCGAAGAAGCCGACCAGCAGGGCGGCCCAGACGGGAAGTTCGCTCATTCGATCACCTCGCCGCGCATCAGGAATTTGGCGAGGGCGACGGTCGAGACGAAGCCAAGGATGCCGATGACCAGGGCGGCCTCGAAGTAGACGCTGGTGCCGACGCGAATGCCGAACAGCACCAGCATCAGCATGGCGGCAACATAGAAGGCGTCGAGGGCGAGGATGCGATCCTGGGCGCGGGGGCCACGGATCATGCGGGTGGTGGCTGATATCATGGCGCCGGCCAACATCAGCTGGGAGACGAGGATGCTCCAGAACAGGATGGTTTCGCTCATTGGAAAATCTCCAATAGCAGGCTTTCGTAGCGATGCTTGATGGTGTCGATCCAGGCCTGTTCGTCGACGAGGTCGAGCACGTGAATGAGAACGGTGCCGCGCATTGCGTCATACTCGAGCCAGGCTGAGCCCGGGGTGGCGGTGATGATGCAGGAGAGCACGGCCAGCGCCGAGCGGTCGCGCAATTCGAGCGGCAGCAGCAGGAAGCCGGAGTGATGCTCGCGGTGGCGGCCGTCGAGCACGATGCGAGCCACGGCGAGATTGGAGCGCAGCACGTCGACGGCGACCAGGGCCATCAGCTGGATGATCTTGAGCGGCTTGCGGATGCGCGGCCGATCCGGTTCGAGCGCGGCGAGGGCGCGGCCGGCAAACAGCGCGACCAGAGTGCCCAGCAGGATGTGGCCAAGGCCGAGCGATTGCTGCAGCAATAGCCAGAGCGCCAGCATGCCGAGCGAGAGCAGGGGATAGGGCAGGATCTGGCGCATCATGGTGCCACCTCCACGACAAGCGGTGTGGCCAGGATATTGCCGATCTCGATGGCCGGGGCATGCAGGTTTTCGGCCGTGATATACATATAGTCCATCACCGGGCCGGCCATGACAGTCATCACCACGGTGAGGCCGAGCAGCAGCAGGATGGGCGCGATCTCGATGACGCGGACCGGGGCGGGTGTATCCGACATGGTGGCCCAGAAGGTCGAGATGCCGGTACGGGTGAGTGCCACGAGCGCGGCAAAACCGGCAAAAATCATCAGGCCAGCCAGCCACCAGGCCGCGGGGGTAATCGGGGCGATCTCGGTCAGACCCTGGGGGTTGAACAGGGCCGAGATGATGGCGAATTTGCCGAGGAAACCAGCCAGCGGTGGCAGGCCGGCGAGCAGCAGGACGCAGATGGAAAAGCAGATGCCGAGCACGGCCAAGGCGCCGGGAATGGCGAGGCCGACCTCGTCGTTCTCGGTCTCTTCCTCGTCATCGCCATAGGCTTCGAGCGTGATGGCCAGCACGTCGGCACCGGCGATGCGGATGCGTTCGAGCAGTTCGACAATCAGGAAGAAGGCGCTGACGGCCAGGGTCGAGATGACGAGATAATAGAGCGCGCCGCCGGTGACGAAGGCATTGCCCATGCCGATCGCGGCCAGCAGCGTGCCGGAGGATACCAGCACGCAATAGCCGGCCAGGCGGCCAGTGGTCTGGGCGGCGAGAATGCCGACGGCACCGAAGGCGATGGTGGCCATGCCGCCGAGCTGCAGCACGGTCTGGCCGAGGCCCGCCGAAGCGCCGGCCTCGATGCCGAAGGCCAGGGTCGAGAGGCGCAGCACGGCATAGATGCCGACCTTGGTCATGATGGCGAACATGGCGGCGACCGGCGCGGTGGCGGCGGCATAGGTGGTGGGCAGCCAGAAGCCGAGCGGCCACATGCCAGCCTTGAGCAGGAAGGCAAGGCCGAGGAAGGCGGCGCCGGCTTCGAGCAGGCCGCGATCGAGTTCGGGAATGGTCGCGACCTTGGCGGCAAGGTCGGCCATGTTGAGCGTGCCGGTGACGCCATAGATCAGCGCCGCGCCGATCAGGAAGAGGAAGGAAGCGCCGAGGTTGACGGCGACATAGTGGAGGCCCGCCTTGATGCGGGCGAGGCCCAGACCATGCAGGGCCAGACCATAGGAGGCGGCGAGCATGACTTCGAAGAAGACGAAGAGGTTGAAGATGTCGCCGGTGAGGAAGGCGCCGTTGAGCCCCATCAGCAGGAACTGGAACAGGGTGTGGAAATTCGGACCAGCTGCGTGCCAGCGGGCCAGCGAATAGACCAGGGCCGAGAGGCCGAGAACTGAAGTCAGCAGCACCATCATAGCGGAGAGGCGATCGGCGACAAGCACGATGCCGAAGGGCACCGGCCAGTTGCCGAGCGGATAGCTGACGGCGAGCAGGTCAGCCGGGTTGGCGGCCCGGATTACCATGGCCACGCTGAGGAAGACCAGGAGGGCCGTGGCGAAGACGTTGATGAAGGCCTTGGTGACGCGCTGGCGGTCATCGAGCATCAGCATCAAAGCGCCGGTGGCCAGCGGCAACAGGATCGGCAAGACGGTGAGGTGGTCAAGCAGAGAGGTCATCAGCGCTGCTCCCTGCCATCGACATGGTCGGTGCCGGTGACGCCGCGGGCGGCCAGCATGACGACGAGGAAAAGCGCGGTCATGGCGAAGCCGATGACGATAGCGGTCAGCACCAGCGCTTGCGGCACCGGGTCTGTGAACTGGGTCGGGTCAATGGCGCCGCTGGCGGTGACCGGCGCAGCGCCGGTCTTGAGGCGGCCCATGGCGAAGATGAAGAGATTGACCGCATAGGACAGCAAAGAGAGACCGATGATGACCTGGAAGGTGCGCGGGCGCAGCATCAGATAGACGCCGCAGGAGGTCAGGACACCGATGCCGATGGCGAGAATGAGTTCCATCAGCGGCTCTCCACCGGTGCGTCAGGGGAGACTTCGGCCTGCTTGATCGGAGCGGCATGGCGTGCCGCCTTGGGCGAGCGCACCGACTGGTGGGCCAAGGCGATCAGGATCAGCACGGTGGCGCCGACGACCAGGCTGAAGACGCCGAGGTCAAAGATCAGTGCCGAGGCCATGGGGACACGGCCGATCCAGGGGATTTCGGCATATTGGAAGGCGGTGGTCATGAAGGGATAGCCGACGAACTGCGCGGCAACGCCAACCAGCAGCGCCAGCAGCAGCCCCGAGCCGATCCAGCGGACGGGCAGGATGCGCAGGCGGTCTTCGACCCAGCGCGTGCCGCCGGCCATATATTGCAGGATGAAGCCGATCGACATGACGATGCCGGCTGCAAAGCCGCCGCCGGGCTGGTCGTGGCCGCGCAGGAAGAGATGCACGGCGAGCACGATGATCACCGGGAACATCCAGTTCATGATCACCGAGGGGATCAGCAGATATTCACTGACCGTATCGCCCTGGCTGCGCTCGGGGGCGCGGTCGTCGAATTCGGCCTGGATGCGCTGCTGTTCGGGCTTGGCGATGGATTCGCTGGCCGGACGGAAGCGGCGCAGCACGGCAAAGACCGTCAGCGCGACGATGCCGAGCACGGTGATTTCGCCCAAGGTATCGAAGGCGCGGAAATCCACCAGCATGACGTTGACGACATTGGTACCGCCGCCGAGCTTGTAGGCGTTTTCGAGGAAATATTCGGAGATGCCCTCGGGGATCTGCCGGGTCATCACGGCATAGGCGACGACGGTCATGCCGACACCGGCTAGGCCGGCCAGCACGAGGTCGCGATAGCGGCGGATGCGGGCTTTCAGGACCTGGGCCTCGTCGCTGAGGTCTTCGACGCGCTTGGGCAGCCAGCGCAGGCCGAGCAGGATCAGCACAGTGGTGACGATTTCCACCAGCAGCTGGGTAATGGCGAGATCGGGGGCCGAAAACCAGACAAAGGTGATGCAGGTGACGATGCCAGTGCCGCCGAGCAGGATCAGTGCCACGAGACGGTGGAACTTGGCCTGTTGCGCGGCGGCGACTGCGCAGACAATGCCGATAGCCCAGAGCAATGCAAACACCGGGTCGAAGCCGGCAAAGCTGAGATTGATGCCGCCGAGGCGGCTCATCAGCAGGCTGGCGGGAAGGGCGACGGCGAGCAGGAACAACAGGAAGAGCTGCGGCTGCAGGCGGCGGGTACCGAAGCGCGCCTCGAGCCGGCGGGCCCATTTGCTGGTGATGGTCAGCATGATGCGCTCGAAAATGCGCTTGCCCTGCAGCTGGCGGATCAGCGGCGGACCGTCGACGCCCTGGGCGAGATAGCCATAGAGCGCCCAATAGAGCAGCACGCCACCGACCAGGGCGACGCCGCTCATGGCGAGGGCGAGGTTCCAGCCGTGCCAGACCGAGAGGCTATAATAGGGGGTGTCGGGGCCGGTGACCGACACCACCGCAGCGGCCAGATAGGGCGCGATGGTAATGCCGGGGATGACGCCGACGACAAGGCAGAGCAGGACGAGGATTTCGATCGGCCGGCGCATCAGGGCCGGTGGCTCATGCGGCACCTTTTCGAGGCCTTCGGGCTTGGGGCCGAAGAAGACGCCGTGCACGAAGCGCAGCGAATAGACCACGGCGAACATGCTGGCGATGGTGGCGCCGATCGGCAGGGCGAGGTTGACGAATGGATTGGCGTCGCGCTCGGCCACTTCGGCGAAGAACATTTCCTTGGAGAGGAAACCGTTGAGCAAAGGCACGCCGGCCATGGCGGCGGAGGCGACCATGGCGAGGGTGGCGGTAAAGGGCATGAAGCGGAACAGGCCGCTGAGCTTTCGGATGTCGCGCGTGCCGATCTCGTGGTCGATGATGCCGGCGGCCATGAACAGCGAGGCCTTGAAGGTAGCGTGGTTGGCGATGTGGAAGATCGCCGCCACGGTGGCCAAGGGCGTCGACATGCCGAGGAGGGTGGTGATCAGGCCGAGGTGGCTGATGGTCGAATAGGCGAGCAGGCCCTTGAGGTCGGTCTGGAAAATGGCGGCATAGGCGCCAAAGATCAGCGTCGCCATGCCGGCGCAGGTGACGATCCAGAACCAGGCATCGGTGCCGGCCATCACCGGCCAGAAGCGGACCAAAAGGAAGACGCCGGCCTTCACCATGGTGGCCGAGTGTAGATAGGCCGAGACCGGGGTCGGGGCGGCCATGGCGTGCGGTAGCCAGAAGTGGAAGGGAAATTGCGCGCTCTTGGTCAGGGCGCCGAGCAGCACCAGCAGCAGCGCTGGCAAATAGAGCGGATGCTCGCGGATCAGGTCGCCAGAATCGAGCACCACGTCGAGATCATAGCTGCCCACCATCTGTCCGATGATCAGCATGCCGATGAGGAGGCCCAAGCCACCGAGGCCGGTCACGGTCAAAGCCATGCGGGCGCCATCGCGGGCCTGGGCGAGGTGGAACCAGTAGCCGATCAGCAGGAACGAGGTGAGCGAGGTCAGCTCCCAGAAAATCACCAGCTGGATGATATTTCCGGACATGACCAGGCCCAGCATGGAGCCCATGAAGGCGAGGAAGAAGGCGAAGAAGCGCGGTACCGGGTCCTTGGGCGACATGTAATAGCGCGCATAGAGCACAACGAGCAGGCCTACGCCGGTGATCAACACGCCGAACAGCCAGGCGAAGCCATCGAGGCGCAGGATGATGTTGAGGCCTAGCGCCGGGATCCAGGCGATCTCCTGGCGCACTACGCTGCCATTGGCAACCTGGGGGAAGAGGTAGATCATGATGCCGAGACCGGCGACGGCGGTGGTTCCTGCTAACCAGGCTTCGGCATTGCGGGCGTTCTGAGGGAGCAGCGCGGCCACGAGGGCTGCACCGAACGGCACGAGCAATGCGAATGTCAGCAAGAATGATGGCGTCATTATCGCGGGGGGCACCTTCGGATGGCAAAATGTGGGTAAGCGCGTTCCTGTTTAGAACGGCTCAAATTGTTTTGGTCTGCGAGGGGGCAATGCGCAACCCCGAATGTGGCGGAAGGGCAGAAAAGTCGCAGGTGAAGCTCAGCCGCCGGCGCCCTGGTAGCGACTGAGGGCGTAGCGCCAATGGGCTACGGCGAGCAGGGCGATGATCGGGCCGGCGAGCAGCGCGGCGAGCCCGGCGAAATCGCCGAGCAGCGGCACCGGCTTGCCGAGCAGCACGGCGACGGGCACGGCGCTGATATAGCCGAGCGGGACCACGGTCAGCAGCACGGCCTGGATGCCGGTAGGGAAGATGTTGATCGGATAGCGGGTCAGTTCCCAGAAGCCGAAAAAGATCGAGAACAGGTGGTTGGAGCGGACCCAGATCATGGCGGTGGCACCGATCATGGTGATGACCGCGCCGGTGACCAGCGTGGCGCTGAGCAGGCTGCCGGCAAAGAACAATACGGTGCCGAGGCTCCACTGCACGCCGGCGGCCATCAGCGCCCAGATCAGGACTGGGATGGCCAGGGCAATATGGCCGGCATAGCCGACGTTGAGTCCGGAAAAGATCAGATAGGCCCAGGTGTTGATCGGCTTGGTGAGCAGGGCATCGAGCGTGCCGAGACGGACCAGGTCTTCGAGGTCGCGCAATTGGGTGAAGCTGACCGAGGCGCCCAGCGCATAGGCGAGAAGCTGGAAGGAAAACAGCAGCGCCAGCTCGGGCCAGTTCCAGCCGCCGAGCAGGTCGAACTTCTGCAGCAGGATCCACATGCCGAGCAGTACGGCGCCATAGGAGAGGATCTGCGCCAAGCGGTCGAGCCAGAAGGCGCCGCGATATTCCATCTGCGATTTGACATACATCCGCACCAGCAGCGGCAGGATGGAGAGTTGGTGGCGCATGGCTCAGCCCCCCTGCACGGTGATGCGATTGGCAGCGCGACGCCATAGCAGGGCAAGGACGAAAGCCAACAGGACAGTCCAGGCAAGGCCGAGGCCGAAATAGAAGAGGGTCTGGGGGATATCGAAGCGCCCGAGCCAGACGGCGGAGGGGTAGTAGACCAGCCAGGCCAGCGGCTGATGGGCGGCGATGGTGCCAAAGGGTTCAGGGAAGAACCAGAAGGGGATGAGCATGCCCGAGAGCAGCGTGATCAGGCTCTGCAGCAGCCATTCGAGTGAGAAGACGGTCATCAGCCAGAAGGCCAGTATCCCGAAAATGGCAGCGCAGAGGAAATGGATGAGAAAGCTCAGGGCGCAGAAGGCGATAAATATTACGCCGTGGAACAGGCTGGTCGGCGGATACATGCCATAGACCAGTGCGACGATGACGATGGTGGGCACGACCGCGAGCAGGAACGTATAGGCCGAGGCACCGGCCTCGATGGCGAGCAGGTAGAGCGGATAGTGTACCGGCTTGAGCAGCCAGATGGCGACGTCGCCAGTCTTGAGCGCATTGCCGACATGGCGGACGATCCGGTCATAGCGCGTGGCTCCCATCACCACGCCGCCGAGCAGGGCATAGGTGATCATGTCCTGAATGCTGATGCCATCGACCATGGTGGCGCCGGCATACACGGCCAGCCAGATAGCGACGCGGGCGAAGACCTGCACCAGCTTGCCAAAAATATTGGCCCAGACATCATTGCGATAGGCGAAGCTGGTGAGAAAGCCGCTGCGCACGAAGGCGGCATAGGCGCTCACTGCGCAGCCGCCGCTGCAGCATTGCGGCGCTGGTAGAAGGTGCGGATCACCTCCTCGATATCGGGCTCATGCAGGGCGACGTCCTTGAGGTCGCGGTCGCTGCCGACTTCGCCCAGCACCTGCACGAGGGAGACGTCATCGCGTTCGAGCAGGTAGTGCTTGCGCAGGCCCTCGTCGCTGGTGAGCGTGGCGCTGCTGAGCGGGACCGGACCGGGATCGCTGGCAAATTCGAGGGTCAGGCGACGCGCCGAACCGAGGGCCGAGCGCAGGCGGGTCAGTTCGCCGTCAAAGATCAGCCTGGCCTGATCGACCATGATCAGGCGGGGGCAGATGGTTTCGATATCCTGCAGGTCGTGGGTGGTGAGGATGATGGTGACGCCGCGCTCGCGGTTGATCTCGGCGAGGAACTTTCGCACCGCGTCCTTGGCGACCACGTCGAGGCCGATGGTCGGCTCGTCGAGAAAGAGGATTTTTGGGTCATGCAATAGCGACATGACGATTTCGGCGCGCATGCGCTGGCCGAGGCTGAGCTGGCGCACGGCGCGGTCGAGAAAGGGCGTCAGGTCGAGCAGGGCGCTGAAGCGCTTGAGATTGTCCTGATAACGAGCGGCGGGAATTTCATAGATGCGCTGGTGCAGGGTGAAACTGTCGAGCAACGGCAGGTCCCACCACAGCTGGCTGCGCTGGCCGAAGACCACGCCGATCTGGCGCGCATTGGCCATGCGCTCGGCATGCGGCGTGCGGCCGAGCACCGAGAGCGTCCCGGCACTGGGCAGCAGGATGCCGGTCATCATCTTGATCATGGTGGACTTGCCGGCCCCGTTGGGGCCGAGATAGCCGACGGCTTCGCCGGCAGTGATGTCGAAGCTGATGTCGGAGACGGCGGTGACCTCGGTATATTCCGTGGTCACCAGAGACTTGAAGGCGCCGAGCAGCCCCGGAAACCGCTTATGCTGCCGGAAGCGTTTGCTGATGCCCCGGGCCTCGATCAAAGCTGTCATGGCGGTCCCCCTGGGCGGGAGACTAGCCGATTCTTTTCGGCGCGAAAGCGCCGTCAGGCGGCGTCGTTGATCAGGTCTTCGGCGAGGCCATATTCGTGCAGCTTGCGGTACAGCGTCGAGCGACCGATCTTGAGCGCACGTGCAACGCGCGACATGCGGCCGCCGTGATGCTCGATGGCAAAGACGATGGCGGCGCGTTCAATCTCGGCCAGAGCGGCGATTTCGCCGGTCGCGGCAAGGAAGCGGTCGGGCGCTGGCGCTGGTTCGTTCTCCACGGCGCGCAAGCGTGCCGAGGCCATGTCGATATGGGTCGGCGCGGCGGCCACGGGGACGGATTCAATGGCCTTGAGGGCGATGTCACGGCCGGAGGTCTGGGCGAAGACCTGGGGGAAATCCACGGCTTCGAGGAAGGCCGCGTCGGTCAAGACGATGGCGCGATAGACGGCGTTTTCGAGCTGGCGGATATTGCCCGGCCAGTCATAGCTCAGCAGCAGATCCAGCGCCGTCGGGGAAATGCCCAGCACGCGCTTGCCGGCTTCGGCCGAGAAGCGGGCGATGAACATGGCGATCAGTTCGGGGATGTCTTCCATGCGCTCGCGCAGCGGTGGCACATAGATCGGGAAGACGTTGAGGCGGTAGTAGAGGTCTTCGCGGAATTCGCCGGATTTGGCGAGGTTGAGCAGACGGCGATTGGTGGCCGAGATGATCCGGACATTGACGCGCTCGGGGCGCGTGGCGCCGAGCGGTTCGATCTCGCCATCCTGCAACACGCGCAGCAGCTTGACCTGGGTTTCGAGCGGCAGTTCGCCGACTTCGTCGATGAACAGCGTGCCGTTATGGGCTTCGGCGATTTTGCCGATCTGGTCGGTGACGGCGCCATTGAAGGCGCCCTTCTTGTGGCCGAACAGCACCGAGTCGATCAGGTTGGGCGGGATGGCGCCGCAGTTGACCGTGATGAACGGCTTGCCGGCGCGATCGCCGGAGCCTTGGATGATGCGGGCAATCAATTCCTTGCCGGTACCGGTCTCGCCTTCGACCAGGACAGGAATGGTCGATTTGCCGGCCTTGGCGCAAAGGGTCAGTACGCGGGCCATGCTGGGCGCCTTGGCAATCATGTCGGCGCTGGAAAAGGTGCCGGCCTTGCGGGCGCGTTCCGAGCGGATGGCGGCTTCGAGCGCATCGAGCTTCATGGCATTGCGCAGCGAAATGATCAGGCGTTCGGGGGCGACCGGCTTGGCGAAATAATCGGCCGCGCCATTGCGCATGGCCGAGATGACGGTTTCGAGTGACGCATTGGCGGTCTGGATGATGACCGGCGTGGTCAGGCCCTCGCGGCGCATGGCATCCATCACGCCCATGCCGTCGAGATCGGGCATGACCAGATCGAGGATCATGGCGCCGATATTGCGGTCTTCGCGCAGGATGGTCAGGGCCTGCTCGCCGCCGGTGGCGGTGAGCGGCTTGAAGCCGGCGCGATTGGCCACCTCGGCAGTGAGGCGCAATTGTACCGGATCATCATCGACTACGAGAACGCGCGTCATCCAGGCTCCAGTCTTCTTCGGGCGGCATCGAATCGTGTGCCGTTTTGGGAGGAGCATGGTCGGAGGGTGTTAAGGGGCGATTAATCATGAGGAATTTGTCGGGTTCCGATGCCACCCTTTCCAACCCAAGCCCGGCTGGCTAAGGTCCGCGGCAAATCAGAACAGCCGGAGAGAGTGCCATGACCGCAGAAGCTCAAAAGGGCCACAACCAGTTCGGAAACCTCCCGGTTTGGGACCTCAGCGACCTTTATCCCGGCAAGGATAGCCCGGAATTCAAGGCGGATCTGGAGCAGGCCAAGGCATTGGCGAGCCAGTTCGAAGCGGATTACAAGGGCAAGCTCACCGAGCTGACCAAGGCCGGCAAGCTGGTTGCGGCGATCAAGGACAGCGAAAAACTGGGCGATCTCAGCGGCAAGATCGGCTCGTTCTCTTTCCTGCAATATGCGCAGAAGGCGACCGACCCGGACCGCGCCAAGTTCATGGGCGATACCAATGAGGCGCTGACCAACCTCTCCACCAAAGTGCTGTTCTTCGAACTGGAGCTGAACCGGATCGAGGACGCTGACCTCGAGGCGGCCTTTGAGAAAGATGCCGAGCTGGCGCGCTATCGCACCTGGTTTGCCGAGCTGCGCAAGGCCAAGCCCTATCAGCTCGACGACAAGCTGGAAGAGCTGTTCCACGACAAGTCCACGACGGCCTATTCGGCCTGGAACCGGCTGTTCGACGAAACGCTGTCGAGCCTGACCTTCGAGGTGGACGGCGAGACGCTGAACATGGAATCGACGCTGCATCTGCTGTCTGAAAAGGACGAGAAGAAGCGCGAAAGCGCCTTCAAGGCGTTGGGCAAGACGCTGGCGGCCAATAGTCGCCTGTTCACCCACATCACCAATGTGCTGGCCAAGGACAAGGAAATCTCCGACCGCTGGCGCGGCTACGACAACGGTGATGGAGGCCTATGGCAAGTTCTCGCCCGAGCTGGCCGAGGTTGCCGCGCCGTTCTTTGACTCGGGCTGGATCGATGCGCCGACCGGCGATGGCAAGCTGTCGGGCGCCTTCGCCCATCCCACCGTGCCGAGCGCCCATCCTTATCTTATGCTCAACTACCTCGGCCGATCGCGCGATATCATGACCTTGGCGCATGAGCTGGGCCATGGCGTGCACCAGCGGCTGGCGGCGGCGCAGGGACCGATCCTGGCGAACACGCCGCTGACGCTGGCCGAGACGGCTTCGGTGTTTGGCGAGATGCTGACCTTCCGTCACCTGCTCAACAATACCACCGACCCGAAGCAGCGGTTTGCCCTGCTGTCGAGCAAGGTGGAGGACATGCTCAACACCGTGGTGCGGCAGATCGCCTTCTACACCTTCGAGCGGCGGGTCCATACGGCGCGCCGGCAAGGTGAGCTGCGCACGGAGGAGATCAACCAGATCTGGCTCGATGTGCAGAAGGAATCCCTAGGCGATGCGATCATCTCCAATGAAGGCTATGACATCTTCTGGGCCTACATTCCGCACTTCATCCATTCGCCCTTCTACGTCTACGCCTACGCCTTTGGTGACTGCCTTGTGAACTCGCTCTACGCACAGTATGAGAAGGCCAGCGACGGCTTTGCAGAGCGCTATTTCGAGCTGCTCAAGGCCGGGGGGAGCAAGCATCATTCCGAGCTGTTGAAGCCGTTCGGACTGGACGCCAAGGATCCCCAGTTCTGGTCGCTCGGCCTGTCGATGATCGAGGGCCTGATCGACGAGTTGGAAGCGACTTCCCCATAAGCCGACTTTCGGCTGATAGACTTTTAGACGACTGGACTAAAGAGGACCAAATGGCCACCAAGCACCGCCCAGAGCACCATTCCGAACTGCAGGTCGAATCCCCGATGGATTATGCCCAGCACGAGGCGACCTATAATAACTTCCTGACCGCCGTGAAGTGGTCGGTCATTGGCCTCGGCATTGCTGCGGTCATTCTGTATTTCCTGATCAAGCCCTGATCGCACCGGGTTTAGCAGGCACTTGAGTAAAGCCTGTCCGTCCGGCAGGCGGGCAGGAGAATTTCATGAAAATTGCGATCGTCCGCGAGCGTTTCGAGGGGGAGAACCGCGTCGCGGCCACCCCCGAAACGGTGGGCAAGCTGATTGCGCTGGGCGCCAGCGTGTCGATGGAAAAGGGTGCGGGCCTTGGCTCGCGCATTCTGGACAGTGAATATGTGACGGCCGGCGCGGCGATTGCCGCCAGTGCCGACGCGGCGCTCAAGGGTGCCGAGGTTGTTCTGACGGTGCGCCGGCCGACTGCGGCTTCGCTGTCTGGCGTGGCCAAGGGCGCGCTGGTGATCGGTGCGCTCGACCCCTATGGCAATGACCAGGACGTGCAGGCGCTGGCCAAGGCCGGCGTGACCGCCGTCTCGATGGAATTCATGCCGCGCATCACCCGTGCGCAGGTGATGGACATCCTCTCTTCGCAGGCCAATCTGGCCGGTTATCAGGGCGTCATCGAGGCGGCGGCGGCATTCGATCGTGCGCTGCCGATGATGATGACGGCAGCCGGCACGGTGCGTCCGGCCAAGGCCTTCGTCATGGGTGCGGGCGTTGCCGGTCTCCAGGCTATTGCAACCGCCAAGCGCCTCGGCGCGGTGGTTTCGGCCACCGACGTGCGTCCGGCCGCCAAGGAGCAGGTGGAATCGCTGGGCGGCAAGTTCGTCGCCGTCGAGGACGATGAATTCAAGCAGGCCGAAACGGCCGGCGGCTATGCCAAGCAGATGTCGGCCGAATACCAGGCCAAGCAGGCCGAGCTCACCGCCGCCCATATCGCCAAGCAGGATATCGTCATCACCACGGCGCTGATCCCGGGACGCCCCGCGCCGCGGCTGATCACCCGGGCGATGGTCGAATCCATGGCGCCGGGTTCGGTGATCGTCGATCTGGCGGCCGAGCGTGGCGGCAATGTCGAGCTGACCGTACCGGACAAGGTGATCGAGCATAATGGCGTCACCATCATCGGCTATACCAATATGCAGGGTCGGATCCCGACCACGGCCAGCCAGCTCTATGCGCGGAACCTCCTGGCCTTCCTCACCACGCTGATCGATGCCAAGGCCAAGACGCTCGCCATCAACTGGGACGACGAGCTGGTCAAGGCGACCGTGCTGACGCGCGACGGTCTCGTGGTACATCCGAGCTTTGTCGGCGCCGCCATGGTCGAAGAAGCGAAGCCTCTGGCCAAGCCGAAGGCCGCGCCTAAAGCGCCCGCTGAAACGGTCGAAGCCAAGGCCGCGCCGATCAAGACGGGTGCGGTTTCGGCTGTGCCTGTGAAGAAGCCCGTAGCCAAGAAGGCCGTTGTGGCTGCGATGGCCGATACGCCAAACAAGGCAGCGCCTGGTGTCGAGCAGTCGATTCCGGCTGCCGCTGAGCCCGCCAAGACGCCGGCCAAGCGCGCCGCCGTCAACAAGGCCGTTGCCGTGGTGGATGCCGCTGCGGCGCCCAAGCCGATGAAGGCCAAGCCGATCACCAGGCCGGCCGAGTATGTGGAAGACCACAAGCCGGCGGTCGCCGCCAAGCCCGTGGCGAAGAAGCCGGCGGTCAAAAAGCCGGTGACCAAGCCAGCTGAGGCCATTGAAGATCATGCGCCGGCCAAGCAGCCGGCTGCCAAGAAACCCGCTGCAGCCAAAAAGCCGGCAGCACCCAAGGGGACAGAATAAATGGAAGCGACGGCAGAACAGAGTGCCGATGTGATCACGGCCGTGGCTCATGCCGCCATTGGCGGGGCGATCGATCCCTTCACCTTCCGGCTGGCGATTTTTGTGCTGGCCATTTTCGTCGGCTATTTCGTGGTGTGGTCGGTAACCCCGGCGCTGCATACGCCGCTGATGAGCGTCACCAATGCGATCTCGTCGGTGATCGTGGTGGGTGCGCTGCTGGCAGTGGGCGTGCAGCTGGCAACTGATGGCAACTGGATTTCCAAGGCCTTCGGCTTCATCGCCCTGGTGTTTGCCTCGGTGAATATCTTCGGCGGGTTCCTCGTCACCCAGCGCATGCTGGCAATGTACAAGAAGAAGGGCTAACGCCGATGATCTCTGCAGATATCGCAGCGCTGCTCTATCTCGTCTCGGGCGTGCTGTTCATCCTGGCGCTGCGTGGCCTTTCCAATCCGCGTTCGGCCCAGCAGGGCAATCGCTTCGGCATGATCGGCATGGGCATTGCCATTCTGACCACGCTGGCGCTGGCCGCGCCGTCCGACTGGATCAGCTGGGTGCTGATCCTGGGCGGCATCGGTCTCGGTGGTGGTATCGGCGCCTATATGGCCCGCACCGTCAAGATGACCGACATGCCTCAGCTTGTGGCCGCCTTCCACTCGCTGGTTGGTCTCGCCGCGGTGTTTGTGGCGGCAGCGGCGCTTTACGCGCCGGAAGCCTTTGGCATCGGCATTCCCGGCGCCATCCATGCGCAGGCGCTGGTCGAAATGTCGATCGGCGTGGCCATCGGCGCCTTCACCTTCACGGGCTCGGTCATCGCCTTTGCCAAGCTCAACGGCAATATGAGCGGCAAGCCGATCATCCTGCCAGCGCGCCATGCCATCCATATCGTGATGGGCGTCGCCATCATCGCGCTGGTCTGGGCTTTCACCACCTCGGCTGAGCCTTGGCTGTTCTGGGCCATTACCATTCTGGCTCTCGTGCTGGGCGGGTTGATGATCGTCCCGATCGGCGGCGCGGACATGCCGGTGGTTGTCTCCATGCTCAACTCCTATTCGGGTTGGGCAGCGGCGGGCATCGGCTTCACGCTGGGCAATACGGCGCTGATCATCACCGGTGCGCTGGTGGGCTCGTCGGGCGCGATCCTGAGCTACATCATGTGCAAGGCGATGAACCGCAGCTTCATCTCGGTGATCCTGGGTGGCTTCGGCGGTGACAGCGGTGCGTCCGCCGGTGCGGCCGAGGATGACCGTCCGGTCAAGCAGGGTGCGGCGGATGACGCGGCCTTCCTGATGAAGAATGCCGGCAAGGTCATCATCGTGCCCGGCTATGGCATGGCCGTGGCCCAGGCGCAGCATGCGCTGCGCGAAATGGCCGATCTGCTGAAGAAGGAAGGCGTCACGGTCAAATATGCTATCCATCCGGTGGCGGGCCGCATGCCGGGGCATATGAACGTGCTGCTGGCCGAGGCCAATGTGCCCTATGACGAAGTGTTCGAGCTGGAGGATATCAATTCCGAATTCGCCCAGTCCGACGTAGCCTTCGTCATCGGCGCCAATGACGTGACCAACCCTTCGGCCAAGACCGACAAGACCTCGCCGATCTATGGCATGCCGGTGCTCAACGTCGAAGACGCCGGCACAGTGCTGTTCATCAAGCGCGGCATGGCCGCCGGTTATGCGGGCGTGCAGAACGAGCTGTTCTACCGCGACAACACCATGATGCTGTTCGGCGATGCCAAGAAGATGACCGAAGATATCGTCAAGGCCTTGGGGCACTAACGGACTTACCGCAGCATTTTACCTAAGGTAGGGTCGCCCTCGGGCGGCCCTTTTTCATTGCGTATCTGTTTGTTCTTCCGGGGCCATGGGGGAATAGCATGGCACGAGCACCTTCGGCGGCGACAGTGACAGCGAAGCCGCGGACGCGGCGGCCCAAAGCGGCCCCAACCCCCGAGCCGCAGGCAAAGCCATCGTCGTCCAAGACCGCGGTGGTGGTGATCCACGGCATTGGCGAACAGACGCCGCTCGAGACGCTGCGCGGCTTTGTCGAAACCGTCTATCGCCGCGACCGCTCGCTGGCCAGCCTGCCGGTCGGTGACAACGGCATGCTGGACGTTTCGGTGGTCCCCGATGACGTGACCGGCTCGGCCGAACTGCGCCGCATCACCACGCTCAACGATGGGCCGCAGAAGCGCACCGATTTCTTCGAATTCTACTGGGCAGATATCATGGATGGCACGCCGGTAGACATGGTGACCGGCTGGATCCGCACGCTGGTGTTGCGCTCGCCATGGCGATTGCCGGCGTCTCCAAAGGTGGTCTGGGCCTGGGGCATTCTGGCCGGCATCTTTGCCATCTTCACTGCCGCGGGGCTGGTCTCTGCCGGCTTTGGCGTGGCGCAATTGACCGATGGCAGGCCACCCAATCCCGCCCTCGATGCGCAGCTCGCTTGCATTCGAAACTGGGTTGCCGGCGTCATGGTGGGCGGCGGGCTGCTGTGGTTCATCATCAATTGTCTGCGCGCCGGCTTTCAAATGCATCTGGTGACGCTGAAATGGCCACTCCGGCTTGCCGCTGCCGGCCTGGTGCTTTGGGCCGTACCGGCGACGCTTTTGGGTTCACTACCATTCTGGGCCGCCGGCGTGGCGGCATTGGCTGGCTGGGCGCTGCATAGTGCGGTAACGCCGTTTGCCGGCGATGTGGTGCGCTATGTCCGCGCCACGCCCAGCACCGTCGAGCGGCGCCGGCTAGTGCGCGAACGCGGTGTGGCCTTGCTCGAAGCTTTGCACCAGCGGCGAGCCGATGGCTCGAAGCTTGAGGCTTTTACCCAGGCGGGACCCAATGATCCACCGCCGCTCTACGATCGGATCGTGCTGGTCGGGCATAGCCTCGGCACCATCATCGCCTATGACCTGCTGCAGCTGTTCTGGGAGAAATATGGACCGACCCATCACCAGTCCTGGGATTTCGAAGACCAAGACATCCAGTCCGCACTGCGCGACTGCGACGCCTTGGTCCAAGCGGCTTGGGATCAGCCGCCTCGGTCGGTCGATGCCGCAGACCTATCTGCAGTGCAGGACAGGCTGTTTGACAAATTCAGCAGGCGGCAGCCGTTCTGGCGCATCAGTGACCTGATCACGCTGGGCAGTCCGCTGACCCATGCCGAATTCCTGTTGGCTGATACCAAGAACGAGATCGAGGATGGCTGCAAGGAACGTCGCTTTGCCACCGCGCCGCCGCATCCCGATGTGACGCAGGACAGGCAGAATACCATGCTGCATCTGGCGCCCGGGGCCGATGCGCGGACGTCGCAAGGAGAGCCCGCCATGGTGCCGCATTTCGCGGCACAGTTCTCCACGGTGCGCTGGACCAATATCTATGACGAAGAAAACAATCCGCTGGCAGGCGATTTGATCTCGGGCTCTCTCATCGGCAATTTTGGGCCGGCGATCGCGGAGCATCGGGTTGTGATGAAACGGCTAAACTGGCCGGGCTTTTTGCAGCGGGTGTTCACGCATACCCAATATTGGGTGTGGCACCAAAGCTACGAGCCGGAGGAGGCCAAGGCGGCCGAGGACGATGTGACAAAACCCATCGAAGACCGCCGCGATCTGCTCTGGCACAACGTCCCCCAACACATAGTCCTGCTGCGCCGAGCCCTGCGCCTCGGTCAATAATGCGGCGGTGGCGGTTCCGTCGCCGGGTCGGCGATATGCACGCCGGAGCGGACCTGTTGTTCCATCTGGTCGAGCTTGCGAGTCAGCAGGTCGATCTGGCGCCATTGCGCGGTGATCGTCGTGTTGAGCTCCTCGATGGTCTGGTCCTGAAAGGCGATGCGCATTTCCAGCGCATCGAGGCGGTCGGTCAATTCGGTCATGGCGAAGTCCTTTGGCGCCGCTTCTAGCCCAGATGGCAGGCGTCGCACAGCCGGGCGTGATTGACGTTAACGGAACTCTTTTGCCGCCAGAGCTGTTGCTTTGTCAGTCAATGGCAATAACGGGAGCCGGACATGGCGACCAGCAGAGCAGTTTCAAAGCGGTTCCTTCCGGCACTCGATGCCGACCGGCATAATCTGCTCGGTCTGGTACTGAGCGCGGCGCTGCCACTGGCGGTTTTTGTCATTGCCAATGGTCTGGCCGAGCTTAATGACATGGTGCCGCTGTTCTTCGCCCCGCTCGGCCTGCCCGGTTGGGTTGGTGCAGCGCTGTATCTGGGCAGCCTGCCGCTGTTCGGCATTGCCCGCTGGATGGTTGCCGCTCGTGGCGACGCCGGCCGCGCCGCGGGCTGGTGGGTGGTGGCGCTGATGGCTGGTACAATTGCCCAGCCGTTTCTGGTCACTCCGCTCGACTCGCTGCTGCTGACCATCCTGTCCTTTGCCATCCTGCTGGTGGGCCTTGGCGCCATGGTGCGCGTGGCCCAGGTTGATCCCAAGGCGGCCGTGGTGATGGCGCCGGGCATGGCCTGGATGGGCTTTTCGGCCTTTGTCGGCCTGAGCTTTGCCGCCGCTTGGGCGCCTCCGTTTGCGGTAACCAATAGCCAGGCTGCAGCCTAGTTACCTCGTGGTGCGTTCTTGCAGGCCGGCGCTTTTGTGGCCATGTGATGGGCAAAGAGGATTTTTTCCATGCCCAAACTGCTGAAAATCGACGTGTTTACCGATGTGGTCTGCCCATGGTGCCTGGTCGGTTCGGCGCGTCTCGATGCGGCGATTGCTGCGCTGCCGGATGATGTCGAGGTGGTGGTCGAAAACCACCCCTTTTATCTCGATCCCAATACGCCTGCCGAAGGCGTCGTGGTGGCGGACATGCTGCGCGAGAAATATGGCAAGGATCCCAAGGAGATGTGGGAGCGGGTCGAGAGCGAGGCCCGCAAGGCTGGCGTCGAGCTGGACCTCAGCCAGCAGCCGCGCATGTTCCCGACCAAGAAGGTGCATACCATCACCCGGCTGGCCAAGCCGCTCGGCGTACAGCACGAATTGGCCAATGCCATCGCCAATGCTTATTTCCTGGAGCATCGCCAGGTCAATGATGACAATGTGCTAGCCGACATAGCGGTCGAGTTTGGCTTCGATCGTGGCGATGCACTCGACGCGATGAATGACGAGAACGAGCTCGCGATCACCGAGCAGCTGGCCAATGACGCGGCGGCGCAAGGTATTCGTGGCGTGCCGTTTTTCGTCTTCGGCGAGAAATATGCCCTCTCGGGCGCGCAGCCGGCCGAGGTGTTCGAAAAGGCGCTGGCGCAGACCATTTCCGAACTCTGAGCCAGCGCGGCTGAACTGGTGTAAACTCCTCGGCGAATCCTTGCCGAGGGCCCACCCGTGAAGCTGTTGCGCCGTATCCTTGTCACCCTGGTCATCGTGGTCTTTGCCGCCTATGCGGGCGTCGTGGGCTATATGTATGTCAACCAGCGGGCGCTGCAGTATGACGCCAAGGGCGAGGTGTTCAACCTTGCCGATGCGGCGCTGCCGGATGCGGAAAATATCGCGGTGCCATCGGGGGATGGCGTGGTCAACGGCTGGTATCAGGCGCCGCGCGCCGGCATGCCGCTGATCGTTTATTACAAGGGCAATTCGGGCAGCTTCACCAAGGAGCACGAGCGCTACGAGCAGTTCGTGGCCGATGGCTATGGTTTTGTCGCGTTTGACTATCGCGGCTTTCCGGCCTCGCCCGGCGTGATCAGCCAGGACGGAATTCTCGAAGACGCCACAACAGTTTACGACTGGGCGGCGGCCAAGGGTGTTCCGATATTGATCTGGGGTCGTTCGCTGGGTTCGGGGCCGTCGACCTATGTTGCCAGCGTGCGTGAGGCCAAGGGCCTGCTGCTCGAAACGCCGTTCCTGTCGGCGGTGACCGTGGCAGGGGAACGCTATCCCTTCCTGCCGGTGGCGCTCGTCATGGCTGACCAGTTTCCGGTGAATGAATGGATTCTGAACGTCGATGAGCCGGTGCTGGTAGCGCATGGCACGGGTGACACCACGATCGACGTCAGCAATGGTGAGCGGGTGCATGCGCTGGCGCCCAACAAGGACGAGTTGTGGATCGAGCGGGGTGCGGGTCACAGCGATCTATGGGACCGCGGCATCTGGGGCCACGCCAAGCCGTTCTTCGAACGGGCCGTTTCCAATTGAGGGCTTGACCTTGCAGCAGGGGAGGGGGCCATGTCGGGCTCCCACCATCTGTTAGCCATTTCATGACCATCTCATCACCAACTCCCATGTCGGCTCGCCGCACAGCCATTGTCGGCGGCCTGATGGTCGCCACGGGTCCGCTCAGCCTCACGCTCTATGCGCCTGCCCTGCCCACACTGGTGCTCGACCTCGGTACGACCGACGCCGGGGGCAAGCTGACGCTGAGCGTCTATTTTGCGGCCTTTGCCATTGCGCAGCTGATCTGTGGGCCGCTGTCGGATCGCTACGGGCGACGCAGCGTGGGGATCGCCTTCTTTCTGATCTATGTGCTGGGGAGCCTGGTCTCGCTGGCGGCGCCGACGCTGGAGGTGCTGTTCCTCGGGCGCTTCATCCAGGGCTTTGGCGTTTCAGCCGGCGTGGCGCTGTCGCGCGCCATGGTGCGCGATCAGTTCACCGGCAGCGAAGCGATCCGCATCCTGACGTTGATCAACCTGATCCTCACCGTGACACCGGCCGTGGCGCCGACATTGGGCAGTGTCATCCTACTGCTCGGCAGCTGGCATCACATGTTCCTCGTCATGGCCGGTTTCGGACTGGCCATCGTGGCGCTGCTCGCCACGGGAGCACGGGAGACGCTTGCCGAGGATGCGCGCATTCCGATCAGGCCGTCGGTGGTGATCGGCAATTATCGCCGGCTGCTGGCTTCGCCGGACTTTTTGCTGCCGTCGCTGCTGCTGGGGCTGGTGTTCAGCGGCTTTCATGGCTTCACCGCACTGCTGCCCTTCCTGCTGATTGACGACATGGGACTGAGCCCGCTGCAGTTTGCCATGGCCATGCTGGTGCAGACGGCGTCCTTCATCTCGGGGAATCTGGTGGTCGGCTATCTCTCGACCCGGGTCAGTTCCAGACGGCTCGTGCTGGTGGCGCTATTCCTGCTGGCGCTCGGCGGGCTGGCATTTGCAGTATTGCCAAACCTGTTTTCCGATTCGGTGCTGGCCATCATGGCGCCGGTGGGCGTGTGGATGCTGGCCCTGGCCTTCGTCAGCCCGACCAGCACGGCGGCAGCCATGTCCGGCTTTGGCAGCATTGCCGGCGCGGCAGGCGCGATGACCGGGTTTTTCCAGGTTGGGGGCGGCTTTGCCGGCTCGCTGGCTGCCGGCATGCTGTGGGGTGACGCGCGGGCGGTGCTGACCATGCTGCTGCCCAGCGTGGCCGTGTTGGCCATTGCGGTCGCATTGATAGATAGACGTCGCGCTCGCAAGGCCTAGGCCCTCGTCACAAGCAGCGGAAGTGGTCGCCACTTCCGCTGGAATCCAGACGTGCAAAAACGCCGCCCCGAAGGACGGCGTTTTCAAATTCTTCTGTCTGGCGCTTAGGTGCGCGGCAGGGCAGCGGCCGGACGGCCGGGCTGGCCGGGACGTGCGGTAGCGGTCGGAGCGGGCAGGCCGCCTTCACGCTGCAGACGCTTGCGAGCCAGCTTGCGGGCGCGACGAACGGCCTCGGCCTTCTGGCGAGCCTTCTTCTCAGAGGGCTTCTCGTAGTAGTTGCGCAGCTTCATCTCGCGGAAGACGCCTTCGCGCTGCAGCTTCTTCTTCAGCGCGCGCAGCGCCTGATCAACGTTATTATCGCGAACGACTACTTGCAAAGGTCAACCGCCCTTTCGAAGCTTGGACATGAGGGTTATGAAATAGCGCCAGAGCCAAAAAGCACCGTCGCCGACCAGCAGAGCCAGTCATCGTGGGCCGCTCTATAGCCCAGCTCTCGGGGCTTGTCCACCATTGCCAAGAGAAAAACCGCGGATTGCGCTATCGGCTCTTGCCCTGTGGACAGTGCAGCGAAACAGTCGGGCCAGATGATTTTGCCGATGGAGTGCCAAAAAATGGCAAGCGACCTGCTGCTGCTGCCCGGATTGATCTGTGACGAGAGGCTGTGGCGCGACGTGATCAGCGGGTTGGATGCGCGCGCCTCGGTCGCCGACCTGACGCAGGACGATTCCATGGTTGCCATGGCGGCGCGGGCGCTGGCCGCTGCTCCGCCCCGCTTTGCCCTCGCAGGGCTCTCCATGGGCGGCTATGTGGCCCTGGAGATCATGCGACAGGCGCCCGAGCGGGTAACGCATCTGGCGCTGCTCGATACCTCGGCACGCGCCGATGACGAAGCGCGGCGGGAGACGAGGCGCAAGGGCATCGAACTGGTGGGGCAGGGCAAGTTCATCGGCGTGTCGCGCGGGTTGTTGGGCAGCCTGATCGCACCACAGCATATGGGCACCGATATCGCGCGCGATGTGCAGGCCATGTCCGAGCGGGTCGGCAAGGAGGCCTATCTGCGCCAGCAGGTGGCGATTCTCGGGCGGGTCGACTCGCGGGCAACGCTGGCGACGATCAAGGTGCCGACGCTGGTGGGCGTCGGGGAGGTCGACAAGATGACGCCGCCCGAGCTGGCCGAGGAAATCGCGGCCGGGATTGTCGGGGCGGAACTGGTGCGGTTTGCCGACAGCGCGCATCTGCCGACAATGGAGAACCCGGCGGCGGTGGTTGAGGCGATGCGGGGATGGTTGGGGCGGTAGCGGTCATACGAGCATCCGCACCTCCACCCGACCCCCTTCGGGGGCCACCCTCCCCACAAAGTGGGAGGGATGAGGCATCGAGTGCGCTGAGCTCTCCTCTCCCTCCCCTGAATGGGGAGGGTGGCTCCGGAGGGGTCGGGTCGGGTGGGGTGATGGCTTGGCACTGCGATGAGATACGAACGCTCTACCGCCGCGTGATCCGGTTCACATGGCCCATCTTGCGGCCGGGGCGGGTTTCGGTCTTGCCGTAGAGATGCGGCTGGGTGTTGCCGTCGAGTTCGGCTGGCACCGTGTTCACTTCGTCGCCGACGAGGTTTTCCATCACCACGTCGGCCATGCGGGCCGGGTCGCCGAGCGGCCAGCCGACGACGGCGCGGATATGTTGTTCGAACTGGTCGGTGAGGCAGACGGCCTCGGTCCAGTGGCCGGAATTGTGCACGCGCGGGGCGATCTCGTTGACCATCAGGGTCGGTCGCTCGCCGGGGATGACGAAGAATTCGACGCCGAGCACGCCGACATAGTCGAGCGCCACGACGATGACCTTGGCCAGCATGGCGGCATGCTTTTCGACGCCGGGCGGGATATCGGCCGGGACGGTCGAGGTGAAGAGGATGTGGTGGCGATGGACGTTTTCGGCGGCGTCGAAGGCACGGACTTCGCCGGAGACGTTGCGGGCGACGACGACGGAGATTTCCTTGTCGAACGGCACGAAGGCTTCTAGCACCAGCGGCTTGGGTTCGAGCTCGGCAAAGGCGGCTGCGGCATCCTTGCGGTCGCGCAGCACGCGCTGGCCCTTGCCGTCATAGCCGAGGCGCGTGGTCTTGAGCACGGCGGGCAGGCCGAGGGCGTCGATGGCCCCTTCAAGGTCATCCAGCGTCTCGACCTTGCGATGCGGCGCGACGGGGATGTTCTTGCCGGCGAGGAAAGCTTTTTCGGCGAGGCGGTCCTGCGAGATGGCCAGGGCATTGGCGCCGGGGCGCAGGGGCTTGCGGGCGGCGAGAAACTCGGCGGTGGCGGCCGGGACATTCTCGAATTCATAGGTGATGACATCGACAGCATCGGCAAAGGCGGCCAGCGCCAGCTCGTCATCATAGGCAGCGATGGTCTTGTGCGGGGTGACCTCGAAGGCCGGGCTCACCGGATCTGGGCAGAAGATGTGGGTGCGCATGCCGAGCTTGCTGGCGGCCAGCGAGAGCATGCGGGCCAATTGCCCGCCACCGAGAATGCCGATCATGCTGCCGGGGGGCAGCGCGGTGAGGTCTTGTGACAAAGGCTTACTCGGTATCGGCGGGGAACAGCGGGACGGAGGCGGTCTGGCGGGCGCGATAGGCATCGAGCCGGTCGGCCAGATCGTCATCGGAAAGGGCGAGGACCGCGGCGGCGATCAGCGCCGCATTGATGGCGCCGGGCTCACCGATGGCCAAGGTGCCGACGGGAATGCCGCCGGGCATCTGGACGATGGAGAGGAGGCTATCCTGGCCGTTGAGCGCCTTGGATTTCACCGGCACGCCAAACACCGGGAGCGGCGTCATGGCGGCGATCATGCCGGGCAGGTGAGCGGCGCCGCCGGCCCCGGCGATGATGACCTTGAAGCCTTCGGACCGCGCATTACTGGCGAATTCCACGAGCCGTTCTGGGGTGCGATGGGCGGAGACGATGCGCGCCTCATATTCCACCTCCAACGCTTCGAGCGTTTCGGCGGCGAGGCGCATGGTGGGCCAGTCGGACTGGCTGCCCATGACGATGGCGACAAGTGGCTTGGTCAACATAGAGCTTGGTCCCTCGAGCTCCACAAAGCGCGCATTTAGCCCAGATTTCGCCACATCTCAAGCCGTGGAACGGCTCAGGCGATGATATCGGGCAGCAAAATATTCTCGAGCTGGACGATGCGATCCTTGAGCGCCAGCTTCCGCTTCTTGAGGCGCTGCAACAGCATGCGATCGGCGACCTTGGATTCGGTCAGCGTATCGATCGCCGCGTTGAGATCGCTGTGTTCCTGGCGTTTCGTGGCCAGCTCGAGCCCGAGCGCGGCTTCCTGTTCCTTGGTGAGCGAAAGCATAGAATCCGACTTAACCCTCACGCCTCAACCTTAGCTCTGGTTAACCGATCACGCGGTGTTTTGCACCAGATTTCCAGAGGCGCTCAAAAGGCGGTCGACAGCACGTGAATTATTTGTGACGATCGATTCGTCCACTAAGCTTTCAAGGAGTTGTCATGACGACTGAAGGGCATATCGCGGCGCTGGAGCGCCGTCATCAGGAGTTGGACCGCCAGATCCAGACCGAGATGCAAAGCACTCGGTTCGACGATCTCGCGGTCGCCGCGCTGAAGCGCAAGAAACTCGAAGTGAAGGACGAAATCTACCGGTTCAATACCACGACACAGTAGGCGGCTTAGAATTTTCGAAGAGGAGAAAGGGTCACAGCAATCGCTGCGGCCCTTTTTTGTTTTTGGCTCTATCCGCCGAAGAAGACCCCACTAGCGCCCTTGTAGACGAGGTAGAGCGACAGGATGAACACCAGCCAATAGGCGATGCGGTAGAACCATTTCATCGAAATGCGGCGGACGAGGAAGATGCCGACCAGCACGCCGACAATGCCGACGGGGATCAGCGCGGCGGAGAGCTGGAGATTGTGGACGTTGAGCTGGCCAAGGAAGAAATAGGGCACCAGCTTGGCAGTGTTGACGATGGCGAAGAACACCGAGGTGGTGCCGGCATAGACGGCGGGCGGCAGGCGCTGCGGCAGGACGTAGATCTGGAACGGCGGGCCGCCAGTGTGGCTGATGAAGCTGGTGAAGCCGGCAAAGCCGCCCCAGAAAGTGCCCCAAGGCTTTGAGGGCGGCAGGCCTTCGAGCTTCTTGCGCAGGGGCAGGATGGCATCAAGGATGAAGAGCAGCGTCACTACGCCGACGAAGAGCAGCACCGCATCGTCGGAGACGAAGGCCCAGAGGAGCCAACCGGCTATCGTGCCGACCGCGGCGCCGGGCAGCATGATGCGCAGGATGCGCCAGTCGACTTCCTTGCGATAGGTCCAGACGGCAAAGGCATCCATGGCCAAGAGCACCGGCAGCATCATGCCGGCGGCGTCGCGGGCGGGCATGACGAGGCTGAGCAAGGGCACGCCGACCATGCCGAGGCTGCCGAGCAGGCCGGCCTTACTGAGACCGACGATCAACACCGCGATCACGGCGATGGCGATGAAATAGGGATCGAAGACGGGCATGGGGGAAGAATCCGGCGCGCGGACGGAGAGCCCGTCTCGGCGAAGGGGACAGAAAAACGGCGCCTCGTGGGCGCCGTTTTGGGAAAACTTTTAGTTGTCGGTGTCGCTCTTGAGCGACTTGAGCTTGGCGAAGACCGAGTCGGCGTCGAAATCGTCCTGCGCCTGTTCGGGGCGGTGGTCGTTGGCGGCGAATTCGTTTTCTTCGCCTTCGACATGGCCGCGCGAGCCGGAACGGGCGAGAGCTTCCTCTGCCGTCATCAGCATCGTGCCTTCTTCGGCCTCATCGGGGCCCGCCGAGCCCTTGGAAGCGCGCTTCACTTCGAGATCGAGGTCGATCTGGCTGCAGAGGCCCAGGGTCACCGGGTCCATGGCGGCGAGGTTGGCGGCGTTCCAGTGGGTGGACTCGCGCACCGAGTCGATGGTCGACTTGGTGGTGCCGACCAGACGCATGATCTGGGCGTCCTTGAGCTCGGGATGATTGCGCACCAGCCACTTGATGGCATTGGGGCGCTCGTTGCGGCGCGAAATCGGGGTGTAGCGCGGGCCCTTGCGCTTGGCGGCGGCAACGCGAACCTTGGGCTCGCTGAGCTTGAGGCGATAAGCGGGATCGGCCTCGGCCTTTTCGATCTCTTCCTTGGTCAGTTGACCATTCTGGATCGGATTGGCGCCCATGATGCCGCCAGCGACGTCGCCATCGGCAATGCCCTGGACTTCGAGCGGATGCAGCGTGCAGAAGGCAGCGATCTGCTCGAACGACAGCGCAGTGTTGTCAACGAGCCAAACGGCAGTCGCCTTGGGCATCAACAGGGGCTGGCTCATGATAAATCTCTCCTGCAGGCGCGGCCGGCTTTCCGCCGAACCGCTCCGCCTCTTTGCTTCATGCTGAGGGGGAACTGGGCTTAATATATGGGTTTGAGGGCTGATCCGCAATGGCAATGTGGGAGTCTTCACCTCTCCTTGCGGTCCGGTGGCTCCCATCACCCCACCCGACCCCTCCGGGGCCACCCTCCCCATTCAGGGCAGGAAAGGAGAGTTCGGCGGACTCGATGCCGCTTATCCCTCCCCCTTGTGGGGAGGGTGGCCCCGAAGGGGTCGGGTGGGGGTAGGTTTGGCCCCAACCTTAATCGTGTTCGCCAAACCCGGTCAGCAGCAGGATCTTGCCGAGATGGCTGCGGGCTTCCATGGCGCGGTGAGCGTCGGGCGCCTGGGCGAGGGGGAAGGTGGTGAGGTTTGGCTTGAGGAAGCCGGGGGCGGCCAGGGCCGGTACCAGGTCGGTGCGGATGCGGGTGGCGATGGCGGCTTTGGCTTGCGGGCTCTGCGGGCGGAGGGTGGAGCCGGAGAGGGTGAGTTGCCTGGCCATGATCGTGCGCAAGGAGATATTGGCGCTGGCGCCGTCGAGGGTCGAGACCTGGACGATATGGCCGCCGCGGGCGGAGGCGGTGATATTGTGCTCGGCCATGGCGCCGCCGATGATATCGAGCACGCGATCGACGCCGCGGCCGTCGGTAAGTTCGAGGGCACGGGTGCCGACGTTTTCCGTGGTGTAATCGATAGTGGCGAAGGCGCCGAGGCTTTTGGCGTAGTTGGCCTTGGCTTGGGATGAGACTACGGCGATGGAGCGGGCGCCGAGAATTTTCGCGATCTGGATTGCGGCCCCACCGATGCCGCCCGAGGCGCCATGCACCAGGACCGTCATGCCGGCTTCGAGCCCCGCCCGCATGACCAGGGTCTGGGTGACGGTGAACCAGGTTTCGGGCAGGGCGGCGGCCTCGGCAAAGCTCCAGCCGTTGGGCATGGGCAGCACCTGACCGGCGGGGACGGCAACATAGTCTGCATAGCCGCCGCCATTGGTCAGGGCCATGACGCGGGCGCCGAGGGACCAATTGGTGACGCCAGCGCCGAGGGCTGCGATTTCGCCTGAGACTTCGAGGCCGGGCAGGGGCGAGGCGCCGGGCGGGGGATCGTAATGGCCGCGGCGCTGGGCGAGGTCGGGTCCGTTGACGCCGGCGGCCGCAACGCGGATCAGCACCTCGCCTGCGGCGGGGACCGGCATGGGCCAGGTCTGGAATTCGAGCCCATCGGGACCGCCGGGGCGGGCGATGGCGACGGCTTGCATCTGGGAGGAAAGGGTCATGGAACCATGCTGGCCGATACGGACTTGCTCTGCAAGCCCATGGGTCTAGACTGGCGGACCACGGCCAAAAGATGGAGGCGCGGATGTTCGACGAGGAAATCAAAAAGCCCAAGGGCCATGAGGTCGGCATGAACATCGATGCGCTGTCGGTCGAAGAACTGGCCGATCGCATCGGACTGCTGGAGGGCGAGATTGTGCGCCTCAAGACGGCGATCGAGGCGCGCAATGCGACCCGCAAGGCGGCGGAGTCGGCGTTCAAGCTGTAGCCTTTTAAGGGAAAAGACAGTCAACGGAAGCGCAAGCGGCAGGGTTAAGAAATCGAGTCCTGTTAACTGCCAATTAATCTCTTGGCGCTAATGTTTCATTATTCAGATTGCTTCTGGATTTTTCAGAGTGGTTTCTCCCTCTGTTTGACGCCTCCCTGTTGACTTCGAGAGCGGTTCTTACCGCTCTTTTTTCTTTCTGGCGTCTGCTTTGCCTTGGTATAGCCCTGTTCTTAAAGCTCTTTTCAGCTTGTCTGGACCACAGGGATGACGCCCCGAGGGTTTGCGCCTAGGATTGGCCCAGCGAACAGGAGCACCCGCTTGAGCGACGTAAACAAGACAGCAGCCATTGCCATCGGCCCCCGCATCGTTGCGTCGGGCGGTTTCGACCTGCTGTATCGCGAAGGCATGAGCCTGATCGAGGACGTCGCCAGCTATCTGGACGGCGAGGGCCGCGCGGATAGCCGGATTCTCAGCCGCGAAGCTTCGTTCCTTTATGCCACCGAAAGCATGCGCCTGACGACGCGGCTGATGCAGCTGGCCTCGTGGCTGCTGCTGCAGCGCGCGGTCAATGAAGGCGAGATTACCAAGGAAAATGCCCGCTCCGAAAAGGAGAAGGTGAAGTTTTCCGCGACCCCATCCGAGCGCGGCGGCCCGGGCTATGACCAGCTGCCACAGGCGCTGCGCGACTATATCGACAAGGGCGACCGGCTGTTCGACCGGGTGATGCAGTTCGATACGCTGGAACGCGGCAAGATGGCGGAGCTCGATCCGGGCATTGCGAACGGGATTGCGGACCAGCTGGCGCGGCTGAAGGCGGCGTTTGGGCGGTAGAGCGCGATCGAGCCTGCTCTAAACTCCCCACATCCACGATGTCACCCCGGCCTTGAGCCGGGGCCCATCCTGAGATTTATCCACGGCCGCAAGGTCGATTGTTCGAACCACCTTGCGGCAGAACAGCCATCTCGAGATGGATCCCGGCTCAAGGCCGGGATGACACCGAGTGTGTGGAAACGCTGAAACAGCTGCCCAGCTTTAGAAAACAAAAAACCCGGCACGAAGGCCGGGCTTTTCGAAAGCTTGCAGAGACCAGCCTTACAGGCCGAGACCCTTGAAGCGCTCCTTGAAGCGCGAGACGCGGCCGCCGCGGTCGAGCAGCTGGCCCGTGCCGCCGGTCCAGGCCGGGTGGGTCTTGGGGTCGATGTCGAGCTGCAGCGTGTCGCCGGCCTTGCCGTAAGTCGAACGCGTCTCGTACTTGGTGCCGTCGGTCATGACCACGTTGATCATGTGGTAGTCCGGATGGGTATCAGCCTTCATCGGTATCGCCTCAAATCAAACGGGCGCCACAGCGCCCGGAGAGCATCTAAAACTTCATGTTGGCGGCTTCATACAGAAGGCGCGCCCGCTGCGCAAGGGCATGGGCGCGGCAATTTCGCACCGGACAAAGCGGTTGCCGCCCTCCTGGCATATGCCTATATCCAAAGCCTCACTGCGGTCCAGCTGTTCTGCGGCCCCAAGCATATGGCGTATCCTCGCGATGACAGACCAGGCCATTCCGGTTCAGGCTGACCCCGAAAAGCTCGCAACCAATCCGGTAATCAACCCGAAGAAGCTGCAGCCGCTGCGCAAGCTGGTGCCGTTTATCCTGCGCTATCCCTTGCGGCTGGTGCTGACGGTGCTGTTCCTTTTGGTCTCGGCTCTGTCGTCGCTGGCGATTCCCTATGTCATGGGCGGGGCGATCGACGAGGGTTTTGTCCAGCAGAATCTCAGCAATGTGACGCGCTACGGCTGGCTGATCGTCGGCATTGCCGCGATCATGGGCCTGGCCAGTGGCGCGCGCTTCTATTTCATCGCCAGCCTCGGCGAAAAAGTGCTGGCCGACCTGCGCGAAGCGGTGTTTGGCCACCTGCTGCGCCTCGACAGCCGCTATTTCGATACCAACCGCGTTGGCGAGCTGACCAGCCGCCTCAATGGCGATGTCGGGGTAATCCGCTTTGCCGTGGCCTCGAGCTTTTCGCTGGCGCTGCGCTCGCTGGTGACCATCATCGGCGCGCTGGTCATGATGATGCTGACCAGCCCGGTGATGACCATTGCCGTCGTCGTGCTGGTGCCCTGTATCCTCTTCCCGCTGATCGCCTATTCGCGGCGGCTGCGCGGCATGTCGCGCAAGACCCAGGATTCGCTGGCCGACCTTTCCGCCATGTCGACCGAAATGCTGGGCGCGACGCGGACCGTCAAGGCGTTCACCCAGGAAGAAACGCAGTCGGGCATCTATAACAGCCACAGCCGCGCCAGCTATCGCGCCGAGGTGAATCGCCTCGGCGCGCGGGCCGTGCTGGTGGGCATGGCGATTTTCCTCGGCACGGCCGCCATTGTTGGCCTGGTCTGGTGGGGCGCGCGTGCGGTGTTCGAGGGCACGGTCAGCGCCGGCGAGCTGACGCAGTTCCTGATCTATGCGCTGATGGCCTCGGGTGCCTTGACCAATGTCAGCGACGTGCTGGGCACATTGCAGCAGGTGGCCGGCGCCACCGAGCGGCTAACCGAAATTCTCGATACCGACGCCGCGATCACGGATCCGGCGTCGCCCAAGCCGCTGCCGACGCCATCGCTGGGCACGGTCGAATTCGATGCCGTGACCTTTGGTTATCAGCAGGCCGGTTTCGAGCGGGTGCTGAGCGGCGTGAGTTTCTCCGTGGCCAAGGGCGAGACCGTGGCGCTGGTCGGGCCGTCTGGCTCGGGCAAGTCGACCATGCTGTCGCTGTTGCAGCGCTTCTATGACGTCAGCAGCGGCGCGATCCGCGTCGATGGCATGGATATCCGCGAGGTTGGCGTCACGCCGCTGCGGCAGCGCTTTGCCTATGTCGAGCAGGAGCCGACGATCTTTGCCGGCACGATCGGCGACAATATCCGCTTCGGCAAGCCCGGCGCCTCGCAGGACGAGGTCGAGGCGGCAGCGCGGGCCGCGCTTGTGCATGATTTCGTCGCCGAAATGCCCATGGGCTACGACACGATGGTGGGCGAGCGCGGCGTGACCCTCTCCGGCGGGCAGAAGCAGCGCCTCGCCATCGCCCGGGCCATTCTCAAGAATGCGCCGATCCTGCTGCTCGACGAAGCCACCTCGGCGCTGGATGCGCAGAGCGAGCGGCTGGTGCAGCAGGCGCTGGAGCATCTGATGCAGGGCCGCACCACGCTGGTCATCGCGCACCGACTGGCGACCATCCGCGATGCCGATACGATCCTGGTGCTCGACGCCGGCCAGATCATCGACCAAGGCACGCATGACGAGCTGGTGGCCAAGGGTGGGCGCTATGCCGAACTGGCGAAACTGCAGTTCCGCGAGGCCTGATTGAGTTTTAGCCATTACCCGTCACTCAGCACTGTTAACCTCGGTGCCTCGGCTCTTGCGTACCCTCTCCCCTGAGGGGAGAGGGGAGGGTGAGGGGTCAGAGGTCCGTTGTGGCCTTGTGCTCTAACCGACCGCTGAACCCCTCACCCGCCTCTGCGCGACGACCTCTCCCCTCAGGGGAGAGGTAAGAGAGGGACAGTGCCTGCGGGGCATTTAGGCCGGGGTCTCGCAAGGCCCGACCCGTGATCGATTTGACGGCAAGATGCCGTCGCCAATCACCCTTCCGTCAGCTTAAACTCGATGCGCCTGTTGCGCCGGAACGCTTCCTCATTCTCCGCCGGATCGAGCGGGGTGAACTCGCCAAAGCCGGCTGCCACCAGCCGGTTGGGCGAGACGCCCTTGCTAACGAGGTAGCGGGCGACCGAGATGGCGCGGGCGGCTGAGAGCTCCCAGTTCGATGGGAAGCGGGCGTTGCTGATCGGGCGGATGTCGGTGTGGCCGTCGATGCGCAGCACCCAATTGATGTCGGTGGGGATTTCCTGCTCGAGCTGCAGGATGGCGTCGGCCAAAGCGTCGAGGTCCGGGGTGCCTTCGGTTGAGATATCGGCCTGGCCGGGGGCGAAGAGCACTTCGGACTGGAAGACGAAACGGTCGCCGACGACGCGGACGTCGGCGCGGCCTTCGAGGATTTGCCGCAGGCGGCCGAAGAAGTCGGAGCGATAGCGCGCGAGGTCCTGTACGCGCTGGGCCAAAGCCACATTGAGGCGGCGGCCGAGGTCGGCGATCTGGGTGCGCGATTCGGTGTCGCGGCTTTCCGAGGCTTCGAGTGCGGTTTCCAGCGCGCCGATCTGCACGCGTAGCGCGGCCAGCTGCTGGTTAAGCAGTGCCACCTGGGCATTGGCCTCGTCGGACAGTTCTTGGGCGGCTAGCAGGTCATCCTGCATAGCGGCAATGGTGGCGTCCTTGTCGCCTAGCCCGGTGCCGATGCCGGCGAGCTGGCTGGTGAGGCTGGCATTATCGGCCTGGGCGCTGCCCAGGGTGGCGGTCAAGGTGGCGATCTGGCTGGTCAAGTCGTCGGAATTGGCGCGTTCGAGCTGGAGGAGGTCGGTCAGTTCGGCGATTTGGCTATTGAGGCGCGACAGCGCCGTGTCGCGGCCCTGCAGTTCCTGGCCGAGGAAGAACTGCGTCAGCATGAACAGCGACAGCATGAAGATGATGACGAGCAGCAAGCTCGACAAAGCGTCTACGAAGCCGGGCCAATAATTGGCCTCCTGCCTGCGGCGGGAACGCGCTCCCGGCATGTTCTAGTTCCGCCGCTCGGTATCGGCCTGCGTCAGCACGGCATCGATCAATTCGCGCAGCTTCTTGTTGGTCTCGCCCTGCTCGTTGATATGCTTGCGCAGGTCGTCCTGCTCGACGCGGATATGTTTGACCAGCCCGTCAATGCCGCGGGCCAGTTCGGCCATGGCGCGAATGGCGTTCTGGCTGGAATCGCGGCTCTGCATGCTGTCGCCGAGCTTGTCGAACATGGCCTGCATTTCCGGACCGCCGGCATTGGCCTGCATGGCCGAGACAGGATGGTCGAGCTCGGTCATTGAGGTCATCCAGTCTTCGAGGTCGGTATAAAAGGCGTTCTGCGCTTGGCTGGTTTGGAGGTCAAGAAAGCCCAGCACAAGCGAGCCGGCAAGGCCGAACAGCGAGGACGAAAAGGCCGTGCCCATGCCGCTGAGCGGGGCCGACAGGCCTTCACGCAGGCTGGCGAACTGGGAGGCGCTATCACCGGCGCTGACGTCGAGCGCATTGATGACGCCGGCAACCGAAGTCACGGTCTCCAGAAGACCGTAGAAGGTGCCCATCAGGCCGAGGAAGACCAGAAGGCCGGTCAGATAGCGCGAGGTGTCCTTGGCTTCGTCGAGCCGATTACCCACCGAATCGAGAATCGAGCGCATCGAGGAGGGCGTAATGACGGCCTCGCCGATCCGCTCGCGCAATATGCCGGCGACGGGAGCCAGCAGGATGGGCGGGCGCACATTGGTGGTGGTGCCGTCCTGCAGGGAATTGACCCACTTCACCTCTGGGAACAGGCGGATGACCTGACGGAAGCTGAGAAAAATGCCGATGGCCAGCGACAGGAAGATCAGCGAATTGATGAAGGGATTGGCCCAGAAGAAAGTGACGATCTGGGTGAAGAGGATGGCCCCGACGAGGCCCACGAGCACCAGGAAAATCAGAATCTTGACGAGGTAAACAGTCGGACTGGCGAGGTGGTAGGGATCGTAGCCTTGCGTCATCTGCTGAACCTTGCCCCTTACGCCAAATCACACTGCGCAGACTAGTCAGCGGAGGCGGGCGGGGCAATGAGAAAGGTTAATGGATGATGGCGGCGTGATGGAGCCCAAACGAAAACCCCCGCGCTCCGGCTGGAGCGCAGGGGTTTGAAATTGAGGCGAAACGATAGGCCTACTGGATGCCCTTGAGTTCCTTGAACAGGGCACCCTGGATTTGTTCGTTGCCGGCGATGACCTGGCCGTTCCAGACCGAGCCCGTGGTGCCGGCAAAGTCGGAGACTACGCCGCCGGCTTCCTTGACCATCAGCAGGCCCGGCGCAACGTCCCAGGGGGAGAGGCCGGCTTCCCAGATACCATCGTAGCGGCCGCCGGCCAGCCAGGCCATGTCCATCGAGATCGAGCCGGAGCGGCGGATGCCGGCGACGGCGGGGTTGATATGGGCGAGTTGGCGCAGCTGCAGGCTGTCGTTGCTGGTGCCCTGGGTCTTGATGCCGGTGCAGATCACGGCATCGGCCAGGCTGCGGCGGCCGGCAACGCGCAGGCGCTTGCGGTCGTTGAGCCAGGTGCCACCGCCCTTTTCGGCGGTGTAGAGCTCATCGAGCACCGGATTGTAGATCACCGAGGCGACGATTTCATTGGCGCGCTCGAGGGCGATCGCCACGGCAAACAGCGGGATCGAGTGCAGGAAATTGGTGGTGCCGTCGAGCGGGTCGATGATCCAGCGGTGCTGGCCGTCGGTGCCGGCGACTTCGCCGCCCTCTTCCATCAGGAAGGCATAGGTCGGACGGGCCTTCTGCAATTCGCCGAAGACGATCTGCTCGGCGCGGATATCGGCCTTGGAGACGAAATCGGCCGGACCCTTGCGGGAGACCTGCAGGTTTTCGACTTCGGAAAAGTCCTTGGTCAGCGACTTGCCAGCCTTGATGGCGGCATTGACCATGACATTGAGGATTGCAGAACGTGCCATGGATCAGTCCGCCCGGCGCATATAGGTGGCTTCGGTGGTGTCGACGACGATGCGTTCGCCGACGGCGATGAAGGGCGGCACGAGGACGCGCAGGCCATTGGAGAGGATGGCCGGCTTGAACTGGCTGGAGACGCTCTGGCCCTTCTGCACCGGATCGGCCTCGGTGACTTCGAGGATCACGTTGGCCGGGAACTTGATGCCGAGCGGGGTGTCTTCGTGCATTTCTAGCGTGATCTTCATGCCGTCCTGCAGGAAGGCGGCGCGCTCGCCAACGAAGTCCTTGCTGAGCTCGACCTGCTCGTAGGTGTCCTGGTCCATGAACACCAGGTTTTCGCCCTGCTCGTAGAGATAGGTGAAATCGCGGAACTCGAGATCGACGGTTTCCACCGTCTCGGCCGAGCGGAAGCGCTCGTTGAGCTTGGTGCCGGTCAGGATGGCCTTGAGCTCGACCTGGGCATAGGCGCCGCCCTTGCCGGGCTTGACGTGATCGACCTTGACCGCGACCCACAGGCGGTCCTGGTGGTTGACGACATTGCCGGGGCGGATTTCGTTGCCGTTGATCTTGGCCATGAGTGCTCTTTGCGCGAATTATCTTCTCAGGCCACGCGCGCCGGATGCGGCTGGCCGAAGGTTGATGGGGCTTGATGGGCGTGGCGGGCTTATTGCCCCAGAACGCCCTTGGGTTCAAGGGTTTTGCGGCCGACGGGTTGCCGGGATGGGTGCCTGGGCGGGATCGGTGGGCGCTGGAAGCACGGTCTCATCTGGCGCGGGCGTTGTGGTGGAGGGGATTTCCAGCACGGTTTCGATCTGTGGCGGGGTCGAGGGCCAGAAGCGGGCGCGCTCCTCGGCGCTGGCCAGATCGGCCGGCGGAATCGAGACCAGCAGGCGATCGAGCGAAGGATCGGAAAGGCCCTGGCGACGCGACAGGGCACGCCACATGGCGGCTTCTTGCAGATTGATGGCGATGCCTTCGCCAGCGGCAAGCAGCTTGGCATAGCGGTTCTGGGCGACGGCATTGCCGGATTCGGCGGCAATGCCATACCAGCGCGCCGCTTCGGCGACGTTCTTTTCGACGCCCTGACCGAGATAGAGCACGGTGGCGTAATCGACCTGGGCGGCGATGAGGTTCTGCTCGGCGGCCAGCAGCAGGTAGCGGGCGCCTTCGGCGGCGTCGGGCGCCATGCCGGCGCCTTCGATCAGCATGGAGCCATAGTCATATTGCGCCTCGGGCAGTTCAGCGTCGGCGGCTTCCTTCATCAGCGCGGCGGCGGTGACGAGACTGGGCGAGGCATAAGTGCCTTCGACATGCAGCAGGGCCATATTGTATTTGGCCGGGATATAGCCGGCTTCAGCCGACTTGCGGAACAGGTCGGCGGCGCGGGCGCGGTTGCGCGGCACGCCGATGCCGTCCTGATAGAGCAGGGCCAGTTCGAACAGCGCCAGGCGGTCGCCATGGTCGGCGGCCAGTTGATACCAGCCGGCGGCGCGCTGGTCGTTCTGCGCCACGCCGAGGCCCTTGGAATAGAGCTCGGCAATCATGGTCTGGGCGGCGGCATCGCCCTGTTCGGCGCGGGGCAGGGCCAGTTCGAGCGCGGTGAGGAAATAGCCGCGCTGGAAGGCGCCGAAGGCATAGTCGGTGGGGACGCGCGGGCCGAAGATCTGGTCGGAGATTTGGTCGGCGGCGCTTTCTGTGGGCTCGGGTGTTTCAGGCGCGGCATCCTGGGCGAAGGCGGAGAGCGGCGTCAGGGCGATGAGGGCGGAGAGCAGGAAGCGCCGCATCATGCGGTTTCCTCCAGCGCAGCCGCGATGGCGCGCATGGCGGCGGCAGGCGATTGGGCAGACCAGAGGCTGGTGGAGAGCGCGAAAAATTCGGAACCGCGGGTATCGCTGCCGGGCGCGGCATCGGGCAGGCTCAGCACGCCGGGGACTTCGAAGGTTTCCGACCACCATTGGGCGAGATCGGGCTCATCGAAGAATACATAGTCGACATCCATTTCACCGGCCGTCATGGCATCGTGGCGGGAGTGGATATTGCCGGCGCCGACGATCATTGCGGGTTTCAATGCTGTGACGGCATCTGCCAGCTCGTTCGGGCCGCCGGTGATGTGGACGCCATCGGCACCGAGCTTTTTGACCAGTGCCAGATCGTCCTCGAGCAGCACGGCGCAACCGGCGCCCTGGCCGATATTGACCAGCTTGGCCGCCAGCCTGGCGTAGGTTGCCGCATCCAGCTCGCCGCGCGTGACCAGCAGGGCCGAAAATTCGGCTTCGCTCAGCACGGCCATCAGGCTGGCGGGAAAGCTTTCCGGGTCGGCATTGGCGGGGGTGATCAGATAAAGCTGGGGGGCCATGGCGTCCGGATACTCGATGCAGGATGCCCCTTCTGTCTGCCCATTTTGGCGACAAAGAGGAAAGTCCCTTCCAATAGGCGAAAAGCCCGGATCGGCGCAAAGAAAATGCGCGCCTCCATGGGAGACGCGCATCGGTTACGTTGGGACGCCGGAGGGATCAGGCGGCGCGGTCGACTTCGCCGGTCCAGGTGCCGAGCGCTGCCAGCGAGTTCATGTGAGCGCGGTGGCTGAAGGCGGCCTGGGCCTGGGGGAAGTTCTCGCGACGGCCGGCCCAGGTGCGCAGGGCAACATTCTGCAGCGCGCGGCCATAGGAGAAGGTCAGCGGCCAAGGCTTGCCGCCGATCTGGTTCATGGCGGAGAGGTGAGCGGTGGCCTCTTCATCGGTCTGGCCGCCCGAGAGGAAGGCGATGCCGGGAACGGCGGCCGGGACATGTTCGCGCAGCACGGCGACGGTGCGCTTGGCGACGTCTTCGTAGGTCGGACGTTCGCGCGAGTTTACGCCCGGCAGCACCATGTTGGGCTTGAGCAACATGCCGGAGAGATCGACGCCAGCCAGGCGTAATTCCTTGAAGACGTTCTCCAGCACTTCACCGGTCACGCTGGCGCTGCGCTCGAGCGAATGATTGCCGGGATCGCCATCGCCGACCACTTCGGGCTCGACGATCGGCACGATGCCGGCTTCCTGGCAGAGGATGGCATAGCGGGCCAGGGCATGGGCGTTGGCGCGGATATTGTTGCGGGTCGGGGCCACGTCATTGATGGTGATGACGGCGCGCCACTTGGCGAAACCGGCGCCGAGCGCGGCATAGCGTTCGAGGCGCTGGCGCAGGCCATCGAGGCCTTCGGTGATCTTCTCGCCATTGTCGCCCGGCATGGGGAAGGCGCCGCGATCGACCTTGATGCCGGGAATGACATCGGCATCGGCCAGAATGGCGCGGAACGAAGCGCCGTCGGCGGCCGACTGTTCGAGGGTTTCCTCGGTCAGGATGACGCCGGAGATATAATTGGTCATCGCATTGGTCGAGCGGAACAGCATCTCGCGATAGTCGCGGCGCAGGTCGAGCGAATTGGGCAGGTTGATCTTGGCGAAACGCTTGGCAATGGTGCCTTCGGATTCATCAGCAGCCAGAATGCCCTTGCCGGGCTCCATCAGCTTCTGGGCAATGGCATTGAGCGACTTCGTCATCGGCTAACCTCGCAAAGGAATTTCGCGCGAGATTAGACTTTCGTTAGCGGGGCGGCGATTGGACTTGAGGATATTAGACGAAAGACGGATCAAGCCGCTTCCAGGCCCGCGATATCCAGCTTCTTCATGCCCAGCATAGCCTCATTGACACGCTTTGCGCGGGCCTTGTCGGGGTCAGCGAGCAGTTCGAGCAGGCGGCGGGGGACGATCTGCCAGGAGACGCCGTATCTGTCCTTGAGCCAGCCGCATTGCTCGGCTTTCGGGTCGGTGGAGAGGGCCGTCCACAGGCGGTCGATTTCGGCTTGGTCGTCGCAGAGCACCTGGATGGAGGCGGCTTCGGTGGGTGGGAAGCCGGGGCCGCCGTTGATGATGCCATAGGTGCGGCCGGCGGGTTCGAGCTCGACCGTGACCACGTCGCCGGCCTTGCCGCCAGGATAGTCGGACATGGCGGGCGCGGTTTCGATGATGCGGCTATCGGGAATGGTGGCAGCGTAGAATTGCGCCTGTTCTTCGGCCTGGAAATTGCTCCAGAGCCAGGTCGAGACCTTGTCCATGGTGGTTCCTCCGGCGTGAGCCGGAGAAACGCGCGTGGTCAGTAGGCAGTTGCCTTATGCTTATTTCTTCAGGGCCTCGACGCCGGGCAGGGGCTTGCCTTCCATCCATTCGAGGAATGCGCCGCCGGCGGTGGAGACATAGGTGAAGGCGTCCTTGACGCCGGCATGGGCGAGGGCGGAAACCGTGTCGCCGCCGCCGGCCACCGAGACCAGCTTGCCGTCATGGGTGCGCTTGGCGACATGCTTTGCGATGGCGACGGTGCCGGCATCGAAGGGGTTCATTTCGAAGGCGCCCATCGGGCCGTTCCACACCACTGTATGCGCATCGTCGATCGCAGCATTGATGCGTTCAATCGAGGAGGGGCCGATGTCGAGGATCATGCCGTCATTGTCGATGGCATCGACGCCATAGAGGCGGGTGGGGGTGTCGGCCTTGAAGTGCCAGGCGACGACGGCGTCGATCGGCAGGATGATGGCGCAGCCGGATTTTTCGGCCTTTTCCATGATGCGGAGAGCGGTTTCGGCGAGGTCCTTCTCGGCCAGCGACTTGCCGACGGCATAGCCCTGCGCGTGGATAAAAGTATTGGCCATGCCGCCGCCGATCACCAGGCCATCGACCTTGGTGACGAGGTTTTCGAGGAGGTCGATCTTGGACGACACTTTGGCGCCGCCGACGATGGCGACGACGGGCTTCCTGGGCTTGCCGAGGCCGGCTTCAAGGGCTTCGAGCTCGGCCTGCATGGCCAGACCTGCGGCGGCCGGCAGCAGCTTGGCCAGGGCTTCGGTGGAGGCATGGGCGCGGTGGGCGGCGGAGAAGGCATCGTTGACATAGACGTCGCCGAGGCTGGCCATGCGCTGGGCCAGCTCGAGGTCATTGGCTTCTTCGCCGGGATGGAAGCGGGTGTTTTCGAGGATCAGCACCGAGCCGGCCGGGGCGGAATCGATGGCCTTCTGGGCGGCGGAAACATCGACCCAATCGGTGGCGACGAAGCCGACCGGATGGCCGGTTTCATTGGCGACCGCCTCGCAGACCTGTTCGAGCGAAAACTCGGGATCGACCTTGCCCTTGGGGCGACCGAAATGGCTCAACAGGATCGCCTTGCCGTCATGCTTGACGATTTCGCGAATGGTCGGGACCAGGCGCTCGATGCGGGTGGCGTCGGAAACCTTGCCGTCGATGACCGGCACGTTGAGATCGGCCCGCAGCAGCACGCGCTTGTTCTTGAGGTCGAGCTCGTCGAGGGTCTTGAAGGTCGCGGACATGCTGGTCTCCGGGGGCAAAATAGATGTCCGTGGCGTAGCAGAGCGACGCGAAAGGGGGAAGCGCGGCGGGAAAGATTTTGCAGTCAGGCCGGCAGCAAAGAGCGCAGGGCATAGCCGGCAAAGAACAGCGGCAGGCCGAGCAGCGTCAGGCAGAGCAGGCGCGCCAGATCGTCCACCAGCACATGGCGGGCAAAGCCATCGCTGGGCCATGCGGCGAGGCCGACGCGACGGCGGATGACGCGGTCACGCATCAGCACATAGAGCGCGGTGAGGGCGGGGGGCAGGACGAGCACCGCCGGTTGACCGGCAAAGCCGATCAGCACCGAGGCGAGGGGCAGGCCGGCAAAGATACGGCGCATGATGTGGAACATGGCTGGCTTCCGACGACATGAACACGTTGGAGGCTAAGCTGATTTGATGACTCGTCCATGACGCCTAGTTTACGCGGGTGAACAGGCCAGGATAGTCGACCACCAGATTGTCGGCATCGACCTCCAGCACGCGCTCGAAATCGGCGGACTGGAAGCGGACATGGGTGGCGTCGAGCCTGGTGTAGATCTGCTCGCTGCGCTTGACGGTCATCGCGTCCGCATCGATCCAGGCCATGGCAAAGCGCTGTGGCTCGTTCAAGGTCCATTGGCAGCGCCAGAGTGGCAGCGAATTGGTCAGGGGCGTCGGCCAGATGTCGATATCCATGCAGCCGCGCAGCTCGGATAGCGGTTCGGCGCGGTCATCCGACCACAAGCCGGCGCCATCGGAGAACAGCTCCAGCACGGCGCCATCAGTGCGTTCCAGTTTGACCGTGCGGACACGCTCGCTGTCGTCGAGCTTGATACGGTACCAGAGGCCATAATCCGGCGTGATGATGGTGCCGCGAATGCGAGTGTCACGCTCGGTGGAAATGATGTGGCAATGTTCGAGCGTGACCGGGTCGAGGCCACGCCAGCGGATGGAACGATCAAGGCTCATGAGGACGGCACTCGCGACGCTATGTGCCCAGTATGAGGTTTGTCTTGTCATTGGCAAGACAAAGGGCGCCCCATTGCTGGAGCGCCCTGAAAATAGTGCGATGGTAGAAGTTTAGAGCGTCTTGCCCAGCGCCACGGCGGTGTCGGCCATGCGGTTGGAGAAGCCCCATTCGTTGTCGTACCAGGAGAGGACCGACACGAAGTTGCCGTCCATTACCTTGGTCTGGTCGAGTGCCATGGTCGAGGAATGCGGGTCGTGGTTGAAGTCGATCGAGACGTTGGGCTGGGTGGTATAGCCCAGCACGCCCTTGAGCTCGCCATCGGCATACTTGCGAACGACAGCATTGATCTCGTCGGCGGTCACATTGCGCTTGGAGATGAACTTGAAGTCGACGCAGGAGACGTTGGGGGTCGGGACGCGGATCGAGATACCGTCCAGCTTGCCCTTGAGCTCGGGCAGCACCAGGCCGATGGCCTTGGCAGCGCCGGTCGAGGTCGGGATCTGGCTGAGCGCTGCAGCGCGGCCGCGATAGAGATCCTTGTGCATGGTGTCGAGCGTCGGCTGGTCACCGGTGTAGGAATGGATGGTGGTCATCATTCCCTTTTCGATGCCGAATTCCTTGTGCAGCACATAGGCCAGCGGGGCCAGGCAGTTGGTGGTGCACGACGCGTTCGAGACCACGATGTGGTCCTTGGTCAGCTGGGCATGGTTGATGCCATAGACGACCGTCAGGTCGGCGCCATCGCCGGGAGCCGAAATGAGAACCTTCTTGGCACCAGCCTTGAGATGGGCCGAGGCCTTTTCCTTGGAGGTGAAGATGCCGGTGCATTCGAGCGCGATATCGACGCCCATGGCGGCATGCGGCAGCTCGGCCGGATCGCGCACGGCGGTCACCTTGATCGGGCCACGGCCGACGTCGATGGTGTCGCCATCGACGGTCACGGTGCCGTTGAAGCGGCCGTGCACGCTGTCGAAGCGGAACAGGTGCGCATTGGTCTCGACCGGGCCGAGATCGTTGATGGCCACGACTTCGATATCGGTGCGGCCGGATTCGATGATGGCGCGCAGGACGTTGCGGCCGATGCGGCCAAAGCCGTTGATGGCGACGCGGATTGCCATGTTAGACGCTCCTAGGGAGGGAGTTAGGAAGGGGAGGGCAGCGCCCTCTTACAACTGTGCGGTGACGGCTTCAACAACGGCTTTGGCCGTAATACCAAAGTGCTCGTAGAGCGCGTCGATCGGGCCGGAGGCGCCGAAGGAGTTCATGCCGACAAAGCGGCCCTTGTCGCCCAGCAGCTTGTTCCAGCTCATCTCGATGCCGGCTTCGATGGCGACGCGCACCTTGGCATTGCCGTAGACTTCAGCCTTGTAGGCGTCAGACTGCTTGGCCAGCAGTTCCATCGAGGGAACCGAGACGACCTTGGCGGCAATTCCCTGTTCGGTGAGGCTCTTCAGCGCTTCGACGGCGATGGCGACTTCCGAGCCGGTGGCGAAGATCACCACATCGGCAGTCTTGTCGCCAGCAATGACATAGCCACCCTTGGCCGAGAGGTTTTCAGCCTGATATTCGGTGCGCAGGGCGGGAAGGTTCTGGCGCGACAGGGCCAGGATCGACGGCGCGGAGGTGGATTCGATCGCCAGCTGCCAGCATTCCAGCGCTTCGACGGCATCGGCCGGGCGGAACACCAGAAGGTTCGGAATGGCGCGGAGGGCGGTCAGGTGCTCCACCGGCTGGTGGGTCGGGCCGTCTTCGCCGAGGCCGATCGAGTCATGGGTCATGACATAAATGGCGCGCAGTTCCATCAGCGCGGCAAGACGAATGGACGGGCGTGCATAGTCGGTGAAGACCATGAAGGTGCCGCCGTAGGGGATCAGGCCGCCATGCAGCGCAATGCCGTTCATGGCCGCGGCCATTTCATGCTCGCGAATGCCGTACATCATGTAGCGGCCATTGTAGTTGTCGGCCTGGAACGGCACCATTTCCTTGGTGTTGGTCAGGTTCGAATGGGTCAGGTCGGCCGAGCCGCCCTGGGTTTCGGGCAGCACGGCATTGATGATGTCGAGCGCCATCTGGCTGGACTTGCGGGTCGCGACCTTGGGCTTGTCTTCGACGAGCTTCTGCTTGAAGGCCTGGATTGCCGGCTCGAAGGCGGCGGGAAGCTCGCCCTTCATGCGGCGGGTAAATTCAGCCTTGTCGGCATGGGCGTCGAGGCGGGCCTGCCATTCGCCGCGGATATTCTGCGAGCGGGTGCCGGCAGCGCGCCAGGTGGCGAGGGTGTCGGCGGGGATTTCAAACGCCGGATAGGTGATGCCGAGCGCGGCCTTGGCGCCCGCCAGTTCCTCGGCGCCGAGCGGAGCGCCATGCACCTTTTCGGTGCCAGCCTTCTTGGGAGCGCCGAAACCGATGGTGGTCTTGGCGGCAATCAGCGTTGGCTTATCCGACTTCTTGGCGTCGTTGAGCGCCTTCTCGATGGCGTCCTGGTCGTGGCCGTCGATCTCGATGGTGTTCCACTGCACCGCCTTGAAGCGGGCAATCTGGTCGGTCGAGTCGGAATTGGAGACAGCGCCGTCGATGGTGATGGAATTGTTGTCCCAGATCACCACCAGCTTGTTGAGCTTGAGGTGACCGGCCAGCGCGATGGCTTCCTGGGAAATGCCTTCCATCAGGCAACCGTCACCGGCCAGCACCCAGGTGTAGTGATCGACGATGTCGGAGCCGAATTCGGCGGCCAGCTTGGCTTCGGCGACGGCAAAGCCGACGGAATTGGCCAGACCCTGGCCGAGCGGGCCCGTGGTGGTCTCGATGCCCTGGGCGAAGTGATACTCGGGGTGGCCGGCCGACTTGGAGCCGAGCTGGCGGAAATTCTTGACCTGGTCGATGGTCATGTCTTCGTAGCCGAGCAGGTAGAGGCTGGAATAGAGCAGCATCGAGCCGTGGCCGGCCGACAGGATGAAGCGGTCGCGGTCAGCCCATTTGCTGTCGGCGGGATCGAACTTCATCACCTTGGTGAACAGTACCGTTGCGATATCGGCGCAACCCATGGGCAGGCCCGGGTGGCCGGAATTGGCTTTTTCGACCGCATCCATCGACAGGGAGCGGATCGCATTGGCCAAGTCGTTCTGCTGGGCAGTGTTCGTCATCGGGTTCGCGCTTTCATCAGGGCTTGAAATCTGGGGAGAAGAGGCAGCGAAAGCCTCCTCCCAAAGGCGGGTTCGAGGCATAACAGGTTCGCCTAACGTGTCAATGACGGTGCCCCGCTTCGCGGTTGGACAGGCCATGCGGCTCCGGTTGCATTGTGGCGGGTGCTGGGGCACCCTGCAACGGGCGGAATCGCCGGGGATAGAGGACCGTAGCAGCAATGAGTGAGACGGAACTTGAGGACGGGCTGAACGCTGCACATGCGCGATTTGACCGCGCCCTGATGCGGCTCGACCAGAGCGTCAAAAATCTCGGCACGCGCCTCCGGCAGCACAATCGCATCGAGGTCGATACCCAGCGCCTGGTGCATGAGCGCGCTCGCCTCGCCACCGAACTCGACAAGACCGCCGCACGCGCCAAGCGGCTCGACGACAGCGCGCATGATGTGTCGCGGCGCCTGGTCGAGGCGATGGAAACCGTGCGCGAAGTTCTGGCCAAGGCGGAGTAGCGCGATGCCTGAAGTCAATGTCGAGATCAATGGCCGCAAATATCGCATGGCCTGCGAAGAGGGCCAGCAGCAGCATCTGATCGGCCTGGCCGAACGCTTCGACCGCCAGGTCGAAGGCCTCAAGGGCGCCGTCGGCGAAATCGGCGACAACCGGTTGACGGTGATGGCCGGCATTGCCGTGGTCGACGAACTGGCGGAAGCGGAACGCCGCATCGCCGCATTGGAACGCGAAGTGCTGGTGCTGACGCGGGCCGGGCAGGAAATCTCGGCAGAGATCGAGGCGCTGGAAGAGAAGTTTGCGGCACGGCTGTTCGATGCGGCCAAGATGCTGGAAGGCGTGGCCGGCGTGCTGGACGAAGCGGCGCCGGTGCCGCAGGGCTGACCGCCTAAAGCGGATCGTCATTCTCTGGCAGAGTTTTGCGCCAGACCATCACCCCACCCGACCCCTCCGGGGCCACCCTCCCCATTCAGGGGAGGGAAATGAGAGTTCAGCGGCCTCGATGCCGCTTATCCCTCTCCCTTGTGGGGAGGGTGGCCGCCGCAGGCGGTCGGGTGGGGGTAGGTTTGGGCACGATAACCTACTTCGGTGTGACCACCGGCGTCCCACTCACCGGGTCCGGATAGACTTCGCACTCCAGTCCATAGACTTCGCGCAGCAGCTCCGGTGTCACCACATCGGCCGGCTTGCCTTCGGCGACCAACCGGCCGGCATGCATTACCACCAGCCGGTCGCCATAGCGGGCGGCCTGGGCGATGTCGTGCAGCACGACCACGCTGGTGCGGCCGGCGTCGTGCAATTGGCGCACCAAGTCGAGGGTTTCCACCTGGTGGCGGATGTCGAGGAAGGTGGTCGGCTCGTCGAGCATGACATAGGGCGTGTCCTGCGCCAGGGCCATGGCGATGAAGGCGCGCTGGCGCTGGCCGCCGGACAGTTCGGCGACAGGCTTGAAGCGCAGCTCTTCGAGGCCGGTGGTGGCGATGGCGTGGTCGACCAGCTCGATATCTTTCGCCGAGCGCAGGCCGAGCAGCGATTGGTGCGGGGCGCGGCCATAGCCGACCAGCTGTTCCACCGTGATGGCGGTGGGGACCACAGGGCTTTGCGGCAGGTAGGCGATGGTGCGGGCGACGCGCTTGGGGTCATTGCGCAGCACGTCGAGGTCATCGACATGGATGGAGCCGCTGCGGGGTTTGAGGATGCGGCCGATGGTCTTCAGCAGGGTGGACTTGCCGCAACCATTGGGGCCGATCAGCACGGTGACTTCGCCGGTGCGGATCTCGAGGTCGATGTTTTCGACAATGGCGCGGTCGCGGCCATAGCCGGCGGTGACCCCGGCAAGGATAATGCTCATGGCTCCTGCTCCGAGGCGGTCGTCAGCATGATGTAGATGAAAAACGGTGCGCCGATCAAAGCGGCGAGGATGCCGGCGGAAATCTCGATCGGCGGGGCAATGGCGCGACCAATGCCATCGGCAAGCACCACCAGCAGCATGCCCACCAGCATGGAGACCGGCAACATTAGCCGATGCGAGCCACCGACCAGGCGGCGGGCAATATGCGGCGCCATCAGGCCGATGAAGCCCATGACGCCGACCACTGCCACCGCGACGCTGGCCAGCATGGTGGCGACAAACAGCATGATCAGCCGCTGGCGCGGCACGTTGAGGCCAAGGCCGGTGGCGGTGGCTTCGCCGAGCGCGATGAGATCGAGGCGGTAGGAGAGGATGAGGGCAACGCCGCTCAGCGCGATCATGGGGATCCAGCTGATGCCGACATGGCTCCAGGTGCGGCCCCAGAGCGAACCGGTGAGCCAGATCATCGGGGCGGAGCTTTCGCTATCATTGGAGGTGATGAGCAGGTAGTCGACGCCAGATTCGAAGACAAAGCCGACAGCCACGCCGATCAGCGCCAGATGCACGGCCGAAAGGCTGCGATAATGGGCCACCAGCATGACAAAGCCGGCGGCGCATAGCCCACCCAGGCAGGCGGCCAGCGGCATCCAGACCTGGGGAATGGCGGGGAAGAGCAACACCATGCCCAGCGCGAAAAGCGCCGCGCCGGAGTTGATGCCGATGACATTTGGCGAGGCGAGCGGATTGCGGATCACCGCCTGGATGATGGCGCCGGATAGCGCGAGGGCTCCGCCGGCCAGGAGCGCGAGCACCATGCGGGGCAGGCGCGATTTCATGATGATATAGGTCTGCTGTTCGCCATCGAGGTTGAACAGCGTGTTGACGATGACATCGACCGGGATGGCCACGGCGCCGACACTGAGGCCCCAAAGGGACACGCAGATGACGAGCGCAAGCAGCGCCACGATCAGGATGACGGCGCGGTTGGTGGCGCGGGTGCGGGGTGAAGCGAGACCGGTCATGCCATGTTCTTTGCGCGTAGCGTGGCATAGAGGAAATAGGGCGCGCCGATCAGCGCACAGATGATCCCAAGTGGCGTTTCATAGGGGAAACGAACGAGTTTCGAGACCACGTCGGCGGTCAGCACCAAGCCTGCGCCCCCGAGTGCTACGGCAGGTACCAGCACGCGGTGATTGGGGCCGAACCACAGGCGGCAGAGATGCGGCATGACGAGGCCAACGAACATTACCGGGCCGGCCGCCGCGACGCTGGCGCCTGTGAGCACGGCTGCCAGCATAGCGCCGATGAAGCGGGCGCGGCGTGGATCGACGCCGAGGCCCTGCGATGCGCCATCGCCGAGGGCCAGAATATTGAAGCTATGCGCCATGAAGATGCTGACCAGAAAGCCGCCGGCGGCCCAGAACACCAAAGGTAGTGCCTGATCGAAGCGGGCGGAGGAAATGTCGGCGGAGGTCCAGCTCAGGACGAGGCGGGAGAGGTTGTCTTCGAGCGTGAAGGTGAATCGGACGAAGGCGAAGCTGAAGGCGCCGACGGTTACGCCGGCCAGGATCAGCCGCATGGAATCGAGCCGCCCGCCGAGGCCGCCGGCGATGGAAAAGGTGACCACGCCAGCGAGCACGGCGCCGATAATGGCCATGACGTCGAGATTGACCCCGATGAGGCCAGGTATGACGAGGCCAAGCGCAACGCCCAGCGCTGCGCCCTGGTTGATGCCCAGCACCGACTCCGAGGCCAGCGGATTGCGCGTCACGGCCTGCAATGCGAGACCGGCGAGGGCGAGGTTGATGCCGACCAGCCCGGCGACCAGCATGCGGGGCAGGCGGAGATCGACCACGGCTGACCGGGCGAGGCTGCCGTCATTGACGAACAGCAATTGCAGCACATTAGTGATGCCAACGTCGCTGCGCTGACCAATGGTCAACGACAGCAGTGCTGCAAAGAGCACCGCTGCCGCAAGGAGCGTAAAGCGAAAGGCTAGAGGCAAGATTACTGCTTCAGCTGCTTGACGATGTCGACCAGGTTGGCGGCGCTGACTTCCGAAGCCAGCACGCCGCGCAGACGCGACCATTCATGGGCGATGACGTCGTAGACATGCTGGTTCTTAACCGCTTCGATATTGTCATAGAGCGGCTGGCCAACCCAGCTGTCGGTCAGGCCGGGATCGGTATATTTGCCGCGCAGGATGATCTGCGGGTTGATCTCGGAGAGCTGTTCCAGCGAGGTGTTGACGATTGCCTCTTCATAGGTGTGGCCATCGGGGCTGGGCATGTTGCTCTTGAAGCCGAACCACGCCAGCAGCGAGCCATTGTAGCTCACCGGCGAATGCAGGAAGATGCCTTCGCCATTGTCGATGATGAACTGGGCCGACCAGTCCGACACGTCACCCACTTCGGCCTTGTAGGCCTCCATCTTGGTGGTGTGTTCGGCAAGGCGGGCTTCCATTTCGGCATCCTTGCCGACGGCATGGGCGATGGTCTTGGCGGCTTCGAGGGCAACCTCATAGGTGCCGGTGAGGCTGTCGAAGGAAATGGTCGGGGCGATTTCGCTCAGCGCTTCGTAGACCGCTTCATGGCGGCTGGTATCCGCAATGATCAGGTCCGGCTGCAGCGAGGCGATGATTTCGAGGCTGGGCGACTTGCGGGTGCCGACCGAGGTCCAGTCGTCGCCGATGATGGCGGTATAGGCCGGGATGATGCTGTCGCGCTTGTCGTCATCGGCAATGCCGACCGGCGAGACGCCGACGGCGGCCAGGGTGTCGACGAAACTGTATTCCAGTACGACGATACGCTGCGGTGCGTCGGGCACATCTGTGGTGCCGAGATCATGGGTGATTTCGACGGCCTGCGCGGGCAGCATGGCGACAAGCACCATCGCGCCGGCAAGACCAGCGACAAGCGATTTGATGGACATGGAATTCCTCAGGCAAATGGGGCCGAAAACCCTCTTTCCGGCGTCCATAGTGCTACCGCTGGCAAAGATGACTTGTCAAATCATATTAGATCAGGCCGCGACAGGCGTTTAGTCCCGGCTGATGCTGTCCATGAAGGCCTGTTCCACGTCCATCTGCTCGAGCATCTCGCGCAGCACTTCATCGTCGAGCTCGCGGGAATCGCGTGCCGCGATGAGCTTTTTGCGGCGCGCTTCGAGCAGGATCTGGCCCAATGCCATCGCCTCGTTCCGGTCGACCAGTTTGGTGGCCGGCGTTTCGGCCGCGTCGATCTTGCCGACGCGCTTGGCCATGACGTCGACCAGCTTGCGCGATTGCGGCGAGTCATGGCTGGCGCGATAGGCGGCCAGGGCTTCCACATTGGCCTGGTCGGCGATCTTGACGGCGCGCTCGTGCTGCTTGGCCAGATGCAGGGCATCCTGCGGATTGGTCAGGTCGAGGCGGGCAATCAGCCAGGGTAGCGTCAGGCCTTGGATCAGCAGCGTGGCGATGGTGACGAGGAAGGCCAGCGCGAGGATGGCCTCGCGGCCCTGGAAGTCCTCGCCGGTGGCGGTGATCAGCGGTACGCCGGAGGCGGCGGCCAGTGTCACCACGCCGCGCATGCCGGTCCAGGAGAGGACGACATTTTCCTTCCAGCTCAGGGGCGGTGGCGAGGGCGGCCGCTCGCGGCGGCCGGGACGGCGTATACGAAGCGGCTTGCGGGCCGCCGATCTGCGGCGTTGGTGGGCAATGGCCGCCGTACCAAACACCCAGACAAAGCGAATGGCGACGATGGCGAGGAAAATCGCCAGGGCGCCAAAAGCCAGCTGCAGCATGTCATAGCCGGCGTCGACCGCATCGGTGATGACGAAGCGCAACTGAAGGCCGATATAGGCGAAGACGAAAGTCTCGAGCAGAGTGTCGACGGTGCGCCAGAACTGGCGCTCCTGGATGCGCTCTTCGTAGCCGGACTCGGCCGAGTGATGCCCCAGCGTAAAGCCAGCCATGACCACGGCCAGGACGCCGGAGGCATGCAGTTCCTCGGCCACGAGGTAGGCGGCAAAAGGTACGATGACCGAAACCACGGTGGAGAGCGACGGATTGCCCAGCTTGCGGCGGGCCAGCGCGGCGAGATTGCCGATCAGCAGGCCCAACAGTAGACCGACGACGGCGGAATAGACGAAGTAGAGGGCCGTATTGTCGATGAAGGCGTGCCGGCCGGCCGCCGAGGCCACGGCGACGGTGAAGAGCGTCAGCGCAGCGGCGTCATTGATCAGGCTTTCGCCCTTGAGCACGGTCATCAGCGCCACCGGCAGGCCGGCCTTGCGGCCGATGGTAATGGCGGTGACGGCATCGGGTGGCGCTAGTACGGCGCCGAGCACGATGGCGGCGGCCGGGCCGATTTCGGGCACGACAGTGCCGGCGACAATGCCGACTACAGCCGTGGTACCGAAGACCATGAAGACGCCGAGATTGACAATGGAGCCCATGCGCTGGGCAAAGCTCGAAAAGGAAAAGTCGCTGGCCGCCGAGAACAGCATCGGCGGCAGCACCACGCCGAGGATCACCTCTGGCTCCAGTTCCAGCCGTGGCATGCCAGGAATGAAGGAGGCGACGAGGCCGACGATTGCGATCAGCAGGGCCGGTTGCACATTGCGCCGCTCGGCCAGCGCCGTGATGGCAATGGCGACGATCATGACGATGAGGATCTGGGCGAACATGCTGGGGCTCCACGGCGCGCGCGATTGTGGCGTCAGTCCCGGGCCACGGCAAGCGGCTGCGCTTGGCAAAGTTTGCCAAGAGGCGTAAATTGGCCGGGAAGGAGATCAGCCATGGCCACGATGAATATTTCCCTGCCGGACCAGATGAAGCAATGGGTGGAAGAGCAGGTTGCCACCGGGCGGTATGGCAATAGCAGCGACTATGTGCGCGACCTGGTCCGGCGCGACCAGGAACGGGCCGAGGCGCGGCAGAAGCTGCAGGACATGGTGGATGAGGCGCTGGCGAGCGGACGGGTGGAGATTACTCGCGATGAACTGCTGGAGCGCGTTATGTCTCGCGCGAGGGCGGCTGTCGAAGCGCGAAAATCGGCCTAGTCAATGGCTTGGATCGTCGTTGAAAACTCCGCCATTGACCTGCAGAACATTGCAGAAGACGGGTTGCTCAATTTTGGCGATCACCACGCCCGGAAATATACGGTAAAGCTGCTGGATATGTTCGATCAACTGGCCGCCATGCCATATATGGCGTCGCTTCGGCAGGCCGCGCAGAGCGAGGTTCGGCTTATGCCCTGCGGTTTTCACAACATCATTTACATCAAAGAGAACGAGGATGTGGTCATCCTCCGCGTATTACACGGCCTGCAGGATTGGTTCGAACTGCTCTAACTCCACACTTTGCAGCCGCCCACAAAGCGCCTATATATCCCGTGCTGCCCGGCGCGTGAGGATAACAATATCCCCGGGGCCTTAATCGATCTCTAGGGAGCTGTCCCTGACCAGACCCGTGGGTTTGGACATACGGCGCCCACCTACGTAAGTAGGTTCCCGGGATCGCATATCCCACGGCCAGGGTGGCCCTAATTTCAGGCAGGCAGCGGCGCGCATGGTTGACGAGATGATCGAGGAAGCCAAGGCGGCGCTGCGCCTCCGCGCCCGTGCCGCTCGTGCCGCCCTCGATTTCGGCGAGCGTGCCGAAGCCGCCGCAGCTGTCGCCCGGCACTTTTTCCATGGCATCGCTCTGCAACAATCCGACGTCGTGGCCGCCTATTGGCGCATCCGCGACGAGGTGGATTGCCAGCCCATTCTCGTCAAGTTGATGGATGACAATCAGACCGTTGTGCTGCCCGTGGTGCTCGGTGCCGATGAGCCGCTCGACCTGCGGGTCTGGGAGCAGGGTGCCTCGCTTTATGAATCCGGTTTCGGCACGCTGGCACCGTCTGAGCTGGCGCCCAAGGCCGAACCCGATGTGGTGCTGATGCCGCTGCTGGGTTTTGACAAGCTCGGCACCCGTCTCGGCTACGGTGGCGGCTATTACGACCGCACCCTGGCCAAACTCAAGAAAAGACCTAAATTGATCGGACTTGCCTATGCCGCCCAGGAATTGAAGCGGATTCCGCGCGAGGCGCATGACGTGCCGCTCGACGCCGTGATTACCGAGGCCGGTATCCGCCACTTCGGCCAGCCGGCATGAGGTTTTTGTTTCTGGGCGACGTCATGGGCCGCTCCGGCCGTGACGCGGTAACCGAGCGCCTGCCGGGCATTATCGAGCGCTACAAGTTTGATTTTGTCGTGGTCAATGGCGAGAATGCCAGCCATGGCAAGGGTCTGACCGAGGCGCATTTCAACGCCATCCGCAACGCCGGCGCCGATATCGTCACGCTTGGCGATCATGCCTTCGACCAGCGCGAGGCGCTGAGCTATATCGAGCGCGAGACCACTCTGATCCGCCCGATCAACATGCCGCCCGGTACGCCGGGGCGTGGCGCGATGTTCGTCGAGGGCCGCAATGGTCACCGCGTGCTGGTGATCAATGCGCAGGGCCGGGTGTTCATGCCGCCGATCGATGATCCGTTCCGCGCCGTCGAGACCGCGGTGGCAGCCTGCCCGCTGGGCGAGCAGGCCGATGCGATCATCGTCGATTTCCACACCGAAGCGACCTCCGAAATCCAGGCCATGGGCGTGTTTCTCGATGGCAAGGTAAGCCTGGTCGTCGGCACCCACACCCATATCCCGACCGCCGATCATCGCGTGCTGCGCGGTGGTACGGCGCTGATGGCCGATGCGGGCATGTGCGGCGATTTCGATTCGATCATCGGCACTGAAAGCGACGAGCCGCTTAATCGCTTTCTCACCGGCGTTCCCAATGGCCGCTTCACCCCGGCCGAGGGCGAGGCGACGCTCTGCGGCGTGGCGGTGCAGACCGATCCGCGCACCGGCTTGGCCGTCAAGGTGCTGCCGTTGCGCATCGGTGGATCGCTGGCCCAGGCCGAGCCGATCTTCGACTAGCGCTGTTCCGGCGGCGTCTCGCGCAACGTGACGCTGAAGGCGGCAACCTCGTCCAGCGTGAAGCGCAGGTGGCGGCGCTTGGTGCCGGCCGGGCTGATGGCGAGGCTGTCGCCCTGGCGATATTCACCCACCGGGCGGATTGGCCGCGGCACGAAACCGCCACCGCAATTGGGGCAGACATTGTGCAGGATATTGTCCACGCAATCGGCACAGAAGGTGCATTCATAGGAACAGATGCGGGCCTCGGTCGCGGCGGGCGGCAGGTCCTTGTCGCAGCATTCGCAATTGGGTCTGAGTTCGAGCACGGCAGTCTCCGATAATGCATCGGTTGTGGCATGACATGGTCTGCCTCACCAGTCCCGCTTCACAATTGCCGCGGGCTTGCCTATAACGCGCCACCAATCCAGCATTCTTGACATGAGGGGAGTGACCGATGGCCGGCCATTCACACGCCAAAAACATCATGCACCGCAAAGGCAAGTCCGACGCGGTGCGCTCCAAGGTATTTTCCAAGCTCGCGCGCGAAATCACCGTCGCTGCCAAATTGGGAATGCCTGACCCAGCGTTCAATTCGCGCCTGCGGCTTGCCGTGGCCAATGCGCGTGCCCTGTCGATGCCGCGCGATAACATCGAGCGCGCCATCAAGAAGGCCATGGGCAATGACGGCGAAAACTATGACGAAATCCGCTACGAGGGCTACGGCCCCGGCGGCGTTGCGCTGATTGTCGAGACGCTGACCGACAACCGCAATCGCACCGCGTCGAACGTCCGCTCCTACTTCTCCAAGAGCGGTGGCGCCATGGGCGAAACCAATTCGGTCGGCTTCATGTTCGACAAGGTTGGCGAGATCACCTATGCGGCAAAGGCCGGCAGCGGAGACAAGATGATGGAAGCGGCGATGGAAGCCGGTGCCGACGACGTCGAAAGCGACGAAGAAGGCCACTATTTCACCACCTCATTCGAGGCGATGGTCGATGTCGCCGCCGCGCTGGAAAAGCTGCTAGGCGAGGCCGAATCGGTCAAGGCCGTATGGAAGCCGCAGACCAATACGCCGATCGATGCCGAAAAGGGCGCTTCGCTGATGAAGCTGATCGCCACGCTCGAAGAAGACGATGACGTGCAGAACGTCTATTCGAACTTCGAGATGAGCGACGAAGACGCCGCCAAGCTCGAAGCCTGATTTCAGGCGACGACGATGTGATCAGGGCGGTGCTGCGGCGCCGCCCTTTTTCACGCGCTGCGCTTGAGGGCGATGACCGGATGGTCGTCGCGGTGCACGACCATCACGCGATTGCGGCCGGTCTCCTTGGCGCCATAGAGCCGCTGGTCGGCAATGCGGAACAGTTCGGAAAAGCTGGCCGCCCGGTCGAAGGCGACGCCGCCAATGCTGACGGCAAGCGGGCGCTGCTGGCCCTCGGGGGCGAAACCGGCCAGATTGACCGCACGGCGGATACGCTCGGCGATCGCCTCGGCTGACATCTGGTCGACATCGGGCAGGTAGACGCCGAACTCCTCGCCCCCCATGCGACCAACCAGATCGCCGGCCCGCAGCATGGTGCGGATCGAGCGGGCGATGATGGTCAGCGCCTCGTCGCCTGCATCATGGCCATAGACGTCGTTGATCGCCTTGAAATTGTCGGCGTCGATCATCAGCAGGGCGCCGCGTGAGCGTCGCGCCAATTGAGTCGTGACCTTGGCGGTGAAAGCGCCACGGTTGAGGCAGGCGGTGAGGCTATCGGTGCGGGCGACGAGGCCGAGCCGCAGATTGGTGATGGTGAGGCCGCGCACGCGCAGGCCGGTATAGAGGAAGAAGGGCACGCCGAGCAGGATCGGCAGCACGGTGGCGCTGACCAGCGAGCGCTGCAAGGCCGGCTCGCCCAGATCGCGGAAATACACCGTGTTAAAGGCGAGCGACACCAGCACGCAGGCGAGAGTGCCGAAGACGGTCCAGCGCGCAATGCTGGCCCAGCTTTGCAGGGCGGTCAAAGTCTTGGACGGCATCATCGGGTGATGCTCGCGCAAGCCATGCCGTGCCGGTTTTGCCCGGCCGAATCCTTGCGTCGCTCAGTCATTTACCGCTCCTGCATTCCCGCCGGAGACGCTAGGGGTAACCACTTAAAGATGGTGTTGCGCGCTGGGTGACAAATTTATGCATCCTCGTTTATCCATCGGGCTTGTTGCCTATTTGTTCACTTGGCGCTTGGTAGGCTGCATCCGCTTGAATAAGGATGGGCGCATGAGCCTTGTAACGCGAATCATTGGCATCGATCCGGGCCTGCGCCGCTGCGGTTGGGGCATTATCGAAACCCAGGGCAATCGGCTGACCTTTATCGGCGCTGGCACCCTCACGCCGCCGACCGATGGATCGCTGGCCGAGCGTCTGGCTATCTTGTTCACAGGGCTTGGAGAAGTGCTCGATCGTTTTGCCCCGCATGAGGCTGCCGTGGAAGAAACCTTCGTCAATGCCGGCATGCGTTCGGCGCTGATCCTGGGCCAGGCTCGCGGCGTGGCGCTGCTGACGCCGGCGGCGCGCGGCCTGCCGGTCGCGGAATATGCCGCCAATCTGGTCAAGAAGTCGGTGGTCGGTTCTGGCCACGCCGAAAAAGGGCAGGTGGCGCTAATGGTAAAGACGCTGATGCCGCTGGCCGAATTCAAGGGCGCCGATGCGGCCGATGCCTTGGCCATCGCCATCTGCCACGCGCATCACCGCGTCGCCAACCAGAGATTGAAAGCACTCGCATGATCGGCAAGCTCAAGGGGCTGGTGGACAGCTTTGGTGATGACTACGTGCTGATCGACTGCGGCGGCGTCTGCTACGAGGCCTTTGCCTCGTCGCGCACATTGCAGGCCCTGCCACGCGTTGGCGAGGCGGCCGTGGTGTTCATCGAAACCATCGTGCGCGAAGACATGATCCGCCTCTATGGTTTTTCCAGCGAGGGTGAAAAGGCTTGGTTTAATCTGTTGATGACCGTGCAGGGCGTCGGCGCCCGCGTGGCGCTGGCCATTCTTTCGGTGCTGTCGCCGGCCGAACTCTCCAGTGCCATCGCGCTGCAGGACAAGGCAATGATCGGCCGTGCCAATGGCGTTGGGCCGAAACTGGCCGTGCGTCTGGTGACCGAACTCAAGGGCAAGGTCCCGGCCGGGCCGGGGATCGACGCGGGTACGCTCGGCCTTCAGGCGGCGCTGGGTGAGGGTGTCGCACCCTCGGCCATCACCGATGCCGTCTCGGCACTCACCAATCTCGGCTATTCCAGCGCGCAGGCTTCGGCGGCGCTGTCGCGGATCGTGGCGCGCGAGGGTGACAGCGTGCCAACCGAGAAGCTGATCCGGCTGGGCTTGCGGGAGCTGAGCCAGTAAGGCTCCTTGCAATTGCCTCAATTCCTTACTATTCTAGAAGGTAAGGAATTGAGGTGTGGTAATGTCTATTTCAATCAGGAAGAGATTGCTTGGGACCATGACCAGTAAAGGTCAGACCACTGTGCCCAAGGAAGTGCGGGACGTTCTCGGCCTGAGTGAAGGCGCGCAGGTTGAGTGGATCATCGAAGACGGCAAGGCCATTGTGAAACCGCGGACCTTGCGGGCGGTTGATCTGGCCGGAATTCTGGCGCCGTCTCCCGTTGGTCCTGTCAGCATAGAAGAGATCAACGCCGGCATAGCAGAGGCAGCGGCACGGAGTGTGATGCGGTCGCTCAAAAGATGATCGGCGTTGATACCAACGTTCTGCTCCGACTGTTCATACAAGACGATCCGAATCAAAACGCCCTTGTCACAGAATTCTTCGCCAATCGTTCGACAGGTGACCCTGCGCATATTTCGCTGGTGGTGATTGTCGAACTGGTTTGGGCTCTGGGCCAGGCTTACAAGTATGGTCGAGATCGCATTAGCCTTGTGCTTGAACGTATGCTGGATACAGCGGATATCGTTGTCGAGGCGCATGACGTGGTGAGGGAGGCGCTGCCGCATTACGCCAATAGCAAGGTCGATCTGGCCGATCTGTTGATCGCGGAAATCAACCGAAGAAGCGGCTGCACTACCACCGTCACGTTTGACAAAGACGCCGCTAAACGCATACCCGGAATGGAATTGCTCGCGTGACCGACCTGACTTCTCCTGCCGCCGGACGCGATGAGCCGCTGGATGTGGCGCTGCGCCCGTCCGGCTTTTCCGAATTTGTCGGCCAGGCCGCGGCGCGAGCCAATCTGGAGGTCTTCATCCAGGCAGCCAAGCAGCGTGGGGCCGCGCTGGACCATGTGCTGTTCGTCGGCCCGCCGGGCCTGGGCAAGACCACGCTGGCGCAGATCATCTCCAAGGAGCTGGGTGTCGGATTTCGCGCCACCTCCGGCCCGGTGATCGCCAAGGCGGGTGATCTCGCGGCGCTGCTGACCAATCTCGAAGATCGCGACGTGCTGTTCATCGACGAGATCCACCGGCTCAATCCGGCGATCGAGGAAGTGCTCTATCCGGCGATGGAGGATTTCCAACTCGACCTGATCATCGGCGAAGGTCCTGCCGCGCGCTCGGTGCGGATCGATCTGGCGCGGTTTACGCTGGTCGGGGCGACGACGCGGGCGGGCCTGCTGACGACGCCTCTGCGCGACCGCTTCGGCATTCCTGTGCGGCTCAATTTCTATACGCCTGAAGAACTGGTGCTCATCGTGCAGCGCGGTGCACGATTGCTCGGCATGCCGATGGCGCCCGATGGGGCGATGGAAATTGCCCGGCGCTCGCGGGGCACGCCGCGTATTGCCGGGCGGCTTTTGCGCCGGGTGACCGATTTTGCGCTTGTCGATGGTTCGGGCGAAATCACCCGGGCGATTGCCGACAAGGCGCTGCTGCGGCTCGATGTCGATGCGCGCGGGCTCGACCAGCTCGACCGGCGCTATCTGACGACGATTGCCGATTTCTACAATGGCGGGCCGGTGGGCATCGAAACCATTGCCGCGGCGCTGTCCGAGCCGCGCGATGCGATCGAGGAAATCGTCGAGCCCTATCTGATCCAGCAGGGCTTCATCCAGCGCACGCCGCGCGGCCGCATGCTGACCGGCGGGGCGTTCCAGCATCTCGGCCGGATCGTGCCGCAGGGCTTTGTCGGCCTGCAAGCCAGCCTGTTCGAGGAGCCGGAAAGTGACTGAACGGGTGATGCTAAGCTTTCCGGTCGGCGGCACGCGGTTCAATTATCGCGTGGCCGGCGCCGCCATTCGCGATGGCCATGTGCTGGTCTGCCGAGAGGATGGCGACGACTATTGCATGCTGCCGGGCGGGCGCGTCGAAATGGGCGAGGCCAGCGATGTGTCGCTTGTGCGCGAGATCGCCGAGGAAATGGTGATGGTGGCCGAGATCGACACGCTGCTGTTCACCTCGGAAAGCTTTTATGGCCGCGAAGGCGAGCGCTTCCACGAGCTGGGTTTCATTTATGCGATCGAGCTGCCCGACGATGTGCGCCCCGGTGGTCCGCAGCCTTTTCTCGTGCGCGAGGATGAGGGCCATCTGCTGCAGTTCTCCTGGCTGAATCTTGAGGGCGATGCGCTGAGCGCGGCGCGGCTGCTGCCGGCGTGGTTGCCCGAAAAGCTGCGCCAGCTGTCGGGCGTGCCGGAGCATGTGATCTTCCGCGAAGACACGCCGTGACGCTGGTTTCGACATATGCGCCAAGCCTGCCAGCCTGGCCGCAGGATTTCGCGCTGCGCGTAGCGGTGCTCAGCGATTTCCACGCCTGCAGTCCGTTCATGGATGGGGCGAAAATCCGCAGCATTTGCGAAGAGGCGAAGGCGCTGGCGCCGGATATCATTCTGCTGCTCGGCGACTACGTCGGCGGTCCGCGCTTTAGCCGCGAGCTGAGTGCAAGTGAACTGACCAGCGCCTTCGCAACGCTGTCGGCGCCGTTGGGTGTGCATGCGGTGTTCGGCAACCATGACTATGATCATTACACGCGCGAGCAGGTACTCGCCGGGCAGGTCGTGGCCGTGGCGGCTTTGCGGGAGGCGGGTGTCGAGACCTATGTCAATCGCAGCCAGCGCATCAGCCATGGCGAACACGCCTTCTGGCTGGCCGGACTTGGCGACCAGCGCGCCTTCCATCGGGAAGGCATGTCCTATGATCGCGATGATCTCGGCATCGAGGATCTCGCCGGCACCTTGGCGCAGGTGAGCACCGACGAACCCATCCTGCTGATGGCGCATGAGCCGGATATTTTTCCGCAGGTTCCGGCGCGGGTGGCGCTGACGCTGTCGGGCCATACCCATGGCGGGCAGGTCAAACTGTTCGGCAGAACGCCGGTGGTGCCGTCCAAATTTGGCAGCCGCTATGTGCATGGCCATATCGTCGAGGACGAACGCCACCTGTTGGTGACCTCCGGGCTCGGCTATTCCGGCTGGCCGATCCGCTTCGGTACCACGCCCGAGATCGTGCTGCTCGAACTGGGAGGCCGGGCATGACCCAGCATCAATTTCCCGTCCGCATCTATTACGAAGACACCGATTTTTCCGGCAATGTCTATCATGCGGCCTATCTCAAGTTCTTCGAGCGTGGCCGCACGGAATTTCTGCGCGACGAGGGTATCCATCATTCTGAACTCGCCGGACAGGGCATTGCCTTTGCCGTGCGCTCGATGGAGATCAGTTTCGACGGCGCGGCGCATATCGATGACTTGCTAACGGTCACCACTGAGGTTGCCGCTATCACCGGCGCACGGCTAACGCTGAATCAGGTCATCCTGCGGGGCGAGGTGGTCCTGACCCGCGCCACGGTCATAGTCGTCGCCATCAAGACCAGCGGCGGCCCGGCGCGGATGCCGAAGGTGATCGTGGAGCGGTTCAAGGTCGGTTGAGCCTTACAGCCTTCGACAAAGCGTGATCGCGCCACACCTCCACCGACTCTCTTTGTTAACCACTCCTTGACCATAATTGCGGCAAAGCGAACACGTGTCCGTCAGTCCGTCCGCAAAGGGCCGGTCAACCGGGCATTTCTCTTAATTTTGACAGATTTCGACCCCATCGGCTCAGCATGGGGTCGGGTTGCGAAAGACCGGGCCGAAAAGGATCACTACATGGAAGCCATGGATGCTGCGGTGGCAGCCGCCCCTCATGCCGACTTGTCCATCTGGGGCCTGTTCTGGGCCGCGGACTGGATCGTCAAGTCGGTCATGCTCGGCCTGGTTGCAGCGTCAGTCTGGTGCTGGGCCATCATTATCGACAAGTCCATCACCTATCGCCGCACGACGAGCGAGATGAACAAGTTCGAGCGCACATTCTGGTCCGGCCAGTCGCTGGAAGAGCTGTATCAGCAGCAGGCCGAGAAGCCGACCGGTGGCCTCGGCGCCGTCTTCGTCGCGGCGATGAAGGAATGGAAGCGCAGCCACGAGCAGAATGCCGCCAGCTTTGCCGGCATGCAGCAGCGTCTCGACAAGGTGCTCGATGTCGCGATCTCCCGTGAAAGCGACATTCTCGAGAAGCGCCTCGGCTTCCTTGCCACGGTCGGCTCGGCCGGCCCGTTCATCGGCCTGTTCGGCACGGTCTGGGGCATCATGAATGCCTTTACCGCCATTGCCGCCTCGTCCAATACCAGCCTTGCCGTGGTCGCCGGCCCGATCGCCGAAGCCCTGTTCGCCACGGCCATCGGCCTTGTCGCGGCTATTCCCGCGGTTATCGCCTATAACAAGCTGAGCGCGGATGCCGGCAAGCTGACCGGGCGCCTTGAAGGCTTTGCCGACGAGTTCTCGACCATTCTGAGCCGCCAGCTCGAAGCCCGGAGCCACTGATATGGGCATGGGTGTCGCATCGGGTGGCGGGGGCGGCGGACGCCGTCGTCGCGGCCGCAAGAAAGCGGTGATGAGTGAAATCAACATCACGCCCATGGTGGACGTGATGCTGGTGCTGCTGATCATCTTCATGGTGGCCGCGCCGATGATGACGGCCGGCGTGCCGCTCGACCTACCCAGCTCTGCTGCTGCGGCCCTGCCCAACCAGGCCGATCCGATCACCGTCGGCGTCACGCCGGATGGCGCGGTCTATATCGACCAGGAGCCGGTGGCCGAAGGCCAGCTCATTCCTGAACTGACCGCCCGCGGCGTCAACGGCGCCGAAGACCGGATTTTCCTGCGCGGCGATACCAGTGCCAATTATGGCGCGGTGATGCGCGTCATGGGCCTGTTGTCGGCTGGAGGCTTCACCAAGATCGGCCTCATCACGCAGCCGGAGCAGTAGCGCAAGCCCATGCGTATCGGCGTCATCGTCTCGGTCCTGGCCCATATCGCGATCCTCTGCATCGGCCTCATCAACCTCGGTTTTGCCGAGCCGATGGTGACGGTGGAGAATGCCATTGCCGTGGACCTGGTGCCGGTCAGCGATGTGGCCAGCCTGCGCGCCGGCCAGCTCGACAGCGAAGTGGTCGAAACCGATACGCCGTCGATCGTCGAGGATGACCAGCCGGCCGAAATCGCACAGCCGACCGGCAATACCGAGCAGGACCAGCCGACGCCGTCGCCTGCCGATATACCGACGCCCGCCCCGGTGACCAATTCGGCGCCCGAGCCGCAGGCCCTGCCCGAAGTGCAGCCCGAGCCAACGCCAGAACCGGAACCCGAGCCCGCTCCAGTCCCCGAGCCGACGCCAGAGCCTGTGGTCGCACCGACCCCGGCGACCCGGCCGACGCCTGCGCCAACACCAGAGCCCGAACCAGCTCCTGAACCGGAGCCGACGCCCGAGCCGGTACTGACACCCGAGCCAACGCCGGTGCCTACCCCGACGCCGACCCCGGAACCTGCGCCCGAGCCGGCAGAGCCGACTGTCGCTGCGCCGACGCCCGCGTCGCGCCCGAGCAATCTGACGCAGCTGCGTCAGCAGTTCGCCGCCGCTGAAGCCGAGCGCAAAAAGCGCGAAGAAGAAGAGAAGGCGCGTCAAGCCGCCGCTGCCCAGCAGCCCACGCCGACCCCAACGCCAACGCCCACCACGCGGCCGCAGCCGACGCCGCAGCTCGATGCGCAGCTGGCCGACGATATTTCGGCGCTGATCAATCGCGACCAGACCACTGGTGGTACCACCGGGCAGGGCGGCTCGCCGACCCTTGGCGATACGGGCGGTACTTCGGCGACGCTGAGCACGACGGAAATCGGCGCGCTGGTGGCCAAGATCAAGCAATGCTGGAACCTGCTGCCCAACGAGCAGACCAGTGGCGTCGAAGTGGTCATCAATATGCGCCTCAACCAGAATGGATCTTTGGCCGATGTGCCGCGGATCGTTTCGGTCAGCCAGCAGGTTGAAGCTATCGCCATTGCCCAGAAGGCGGTGAGCGCGGTGGCCGGTTGCGGGCCCTACACCATGTTGTCGGCGGCCAGCTATGACCAATGGCAGAATATCAACGTCACGTTGCGTCCGTGACCTTATTGGCAGCGCCTTTGCATGGCAGAATGCCGGCGAATGGCAGGATTGGAGACTGAAATGACCCTTTTCACCCGGCGCAATGCCCTCAAGCTCGGTCTTGCCGGCGGCGCAGCTCTGGTGGCCGCATCGCAGGCCCAGGCGCAGCTCAACATCACCGTGGAAGGCGCCAATTTCCAGCCGCTGCCCATCGCGGTGCCGGACTTTGCGTCGTCCGACCCGACCTTCGGGCGCGAGATCGCCGATATCGTGCGCAACAACCTGCGCCGCTCCGGCCTGTTCCTGCCGCTCGAACCCGCCTCGCTGCCGCTGCAGGTTGGCGACGTCAATGCGACGCCTGATTTCAACGTCTGGCGCACCGCCAATGTCGATGCGCTGGTGATGGGCGCCGTCGAGCGCGGCGGCACCATTTCCTCTTCCGTCCGCGTCTGGGATACACGCCAAGGCGCCCAGGTGGTCGGCCAGAGCTATAATACCGATCCCAATTCCTCGCGCCGCGTCGGCCATATCATTTCCGACGCCATCTATGTGGCGCTGGCCGGCGGCACGGGCTATTTCGATACCCGCGTCATCTACACCGCCGAAAGCGGCCCCAAGGCCAATCGCGTGCGCCGTCTCGCCATCATGGACCAGGACGGCGCCAACGCGCAGTATCTGACCGATGGCTCGACCATGGCGCTGACCCCACGCTTCTCGCCCAATGGCGACATGGTGGTCTATATGAACTTTGCCGAGGGCAATCCGCAGGTCTACCTGCTGCAGCTCTCGACCGGCCGCCAGCAGAAGCTGGCCAATGTCGGCGCCATGACCTTCGCCCCGCGCTTCTCGCCTGATGGCGGCACCGTGGCCTTTTCGGTGGAGCAGGGCGGCGCGACCAATATCTATTCCGTCGGCACAGGCGGCGGTTCGCCGGTGCAGCTGACGTCGGGCGCGGCTATCGACACCGGCCCGAGCTTCTCGCCCGATGGCTCGCGCATCGCGTTCGAGAGCGATCGCGGCGGCTCACCGCAGATTTACGTGATGGGCGCCGGCGGCGGCAATGCCCAGCGCATCAGCTTCGGTCAGGGCAGCTATTCCACTCCGGTCTGGTCGCCGCAAGGCGATCTCATCGCCTTCACGCGCGCGTCGGGCGGCCAGTTCAATATTGGCGTGATGAACCCCGACGGCACCGGCGAGCGCATGCTCTACACCAGCTTCCATGCCGAGGGCCCGACCTGGGCGCCGAACGGCCGAGTCATCATGTTCTTCCAGGATCCGGGCGGCAATGACGGCCCGAAACTGATGAGCGTCGATATCTGGGGCCGAAACCTCCTCACTATCCCGACCGAGAGCTATGCATCCGATCCGGCGTGGTCCGGCCTGCGCAGCTAATCGCGACCCAAAGGGCGAGGCATCAGCCTCGCCCTTTAACCTTAACGTGATCGTCATCCGCGCTGTGGCGCAATTGCATCACCGCGAAAAAGCCCGGATTTCCGCCACATTGGCGCCGCGATAGAACAACATTAACCATCCCGACAAACCCGGTCTTAAGACTAAGCGCGGTAAATGCCGTGCTTAAGATTGATGCCTTTCAGGAGCTCACCGTGGTCTATACCGCACAAATCAACACTGCACTGCGCGCGGCCGCGATGCTGTTCTTCGTCGTGGTCATTGCGGCCTGTGCCCGCAATCCCAATGACAATGTCGGGCTGACCGGCGTTGGCAATGTCGGCCCCGGCGGCGGCGCCCCCGGCAGCCAGCAGGAATTCCTCGTCTCGGTCGGCGATCGCGTGTTCTTCGAAACCGATTCCAGCTCGCTGACCTCGGAAGCCTCGGCCACCCTGGACAAGCAAGCGGCCTGGCTGAACCAGTACCAGAACTACCGCATCATGATCGAAGGCCATGCCGACGAGCGCGGTACCCGCGAATACAACATTGCCCTGGGCGCCCGCCGCGCCTCGATCGTGGTCAACTACCTCGTCTCGAAGGGCGTCAACCAGCAGCGCATCACGTCGCAGAGCTTCGGCAAGGAACGTCCTGTCGCCATCTGCAATGACATTTCCTGCTGGTCGCAGAACCGCCGCGCCGTCACCGTGGTGCAGTAATCAAAAACCGGTCCTGCCTTGCGGCGGGACCGAAGCGATCCAGTGCAAACTGGAGGCAAGAGCGCCCGGAGCCATTATTTGGCCCGGGCGCTTTCTTTTTGACCAAATTGGCCTTTATCCGCAGCGTCATCGGCACCATGTTGGGGCCACATAGTCTGGCACCGGAGGCGTCACTTTGAAGCTATCGTCCATCGCACGAGCAGGCAGGGTGACGTTGTGCACCCTGGCCGTGGCACTCGGGATCACAATTCCGGGCATGGCTGCCCCCAATCCGCTGCCGCCGGCCGAGCTGGGTGGGCTGACCTTTACCAATACGCAGCCCGAGCGCATTCGCGTCGCCCAGGCGCAGGACGGTGCGCAGCTGATGGTGCGCATCCAGCAGCTCGAAGAGCAGATGCGGGTGCAGAATGGGCAGATCGAAGGGCTGACCTTCCAGCTCACGCAATTGCAGGAAATCCTGAATCGCCTGCAGACTTCCGGCGCAGCAGCGGCCCCCGCCGCAGCGCCGCAGACAACCAGCACCGAGCCGCCGATGACCGATATTCCCGCGCAGGGCGTGCAACCGCTGCCCGGCGAAGTGGAATTCGATCCGACATTTGACGATGGCAGCGCCGCGCCAATGGACCAGGTCGGCAATTCCGGCGATCCGCTGGTGGGCACTGGTTCCACCGGTGGCGTTGACCTGACGACCGGCCAGCCGCTCAATCTCAATTACGATCCCGCCCAGACCAATACCGGCAATCCCGACGCCGATGCGCAGTTCAACGCCGGTTATGAAGCTCTGGCCTCGGGCGATTATGCCTTTGCCGAGGATCAGTTCAGCCAGTTCATCGAGCTTTATCCCGACAATCCGCAGACTGCCGACGCCGCAAATTTCCTTGGCGATGCGCTGCTGCAGCGCGGCGCCTATAACGAGGCGGCCGATGTTTTGTTGGATGCCTATCAGAAGGATCCGCAGAGCGATCGGGCGCCTGAACTGCTGGTCAAGCTCGGCGCTTCGATTTCCGGCGCCGGGGAGCGGGAAGTGGCCTGCCGCACCTTCAATCAGGTGACGGCCAACTATCCTAACCTGACGCAGGACGTCGCGGCGCGCCTCGCCGCCGAAAAGACCAAGGCCGAGTGCCCGCCGGCATGACGCCAGGTCTTGAAACGCCAACAGAGCTGCAGGCTCTGTTCGCGGCGGTGGCGGATGAACCCGCCATCGCCCTCGCCGTCTCCGGTGGCGCCGATAGCCTGGCGCTGCTGCTGCTGGTTCATCGCTGGGCAGTAAGCCTCGCCAATCCCCCGCAGATTTATATCTATTCGGTCGATCACGGCTTGCGGCCCGAAGCGGCTGGTGAAGTCGCCATGGTGCTCGAAGCCGCTAAGGCGCTTGGCCTGTCGGCGCGTGGCTTGGCGTGGACCGGCCCCAAACCGGTCAGCGGCGTGCAGGAAGCGGCGCGGCTGGCGCGCTATCGGCTGATGGCGTCGGCAATGGCCGAGGATGGCGCGACGGTGCTGCTCACCGCCCATCACCGGCAGGATCAGGCCGAAACCGTGCTGATGCGCATGGCGCATGGTAGCGGGCTCGAAGGTCTCAAGGGCATGAGCGCCGTGTCTGACATCCATGGCGTGACGGTGCATCGGCCACTGCTGGGCGTTGATCCTAGTGCCTTGCGCGAGATTGTGCTCGCCGCCGGTCTCGTGCCCGCCGAAGATCCATCAAATAATGATCCGCACTACGAGCGCGTCCGCTGGCGGCAGGCCATGCCGGCGCTTGCCGCGCTGGGCCTCGATGCGGCCGCACTGGCACAATTCGCCGAACGCGCTGCTGATGCCGACGCCGCCATCGCCCAGATGGCCGATGGCTGTTTCGCCGAAATCGTCCGGCTCGACGGCTTTGGTGCCGCGCGGATCGAGCTGGCGCCCTTTGTGGGCTTGAGCCCCGCCATTTCCACGCGCCTGCTCGGCCGCGTGCTCAATATCGTCGGCGGACGGCAGAAGCCGCGCGCGCTGGGGCAGGTCGAGCGTTTGCGCCAGAGCATTGCCAGCGGCGACCTCGCCAAGGCGACGACGGTGCTGGGCTGCGTCATCCGCCTCAAGGACGGCGCCATCGCCATTGCCCGCGAACCGGGCCGCTCGCTGCCGCCCGATGCGATCCTCTTGCCGCACGGCACCCTGGTCTGGGACGAACGCTTCCGCATCGTCAACGGGTCGGACGATCCCGGCCTCACCGCCAGCGTCGCTGACTACCTGCCGCGGCATCGCCTCGAAGAATTCCTCGGCTTCAAGGTTACAGCCCCGGCCGAAGCCATCCGCACGGCGCCGATCGTGCGGGATGCATCCGGCGGCGTGCTGTCGCTCGGCGGCTGGTCGTTTGATGAGCGGATCACGGTGCAATTGCTGATCGATTGAGGGCAGGCGGAACCTTCCGACTCGCCACCGCGTATTAACCCAATCGCGACATTGTGCCTTTACGCAGGGCCCAAAGGGCCGCAGGTCTTGCCCTTGTAACGCCCCAATGCCGGACATACATTCGGCACACGCGCCGCGCCTGCTTGCGCCGCCTTCTCCGGGACAGGATTGATGAACGGAAATTTCCGCAACTTCGCCATCTGGCTGGTCATACTCTTTATGCTGATGGGCCTGTTCCAGGTCTTCCAGTCATCGACCCGCTCGATCTCCGTAGCCGACAAGAGCTACAGCCAGTTCGTCAATGACGTCGAAGCCGGCAGCGTCACCAGCGTCATCATCAGCGACGATCTCGTCACGGGCACGATGCGCGACACTACGCGCTTCGAGACCATGCTGCCGCAGGGCACAGATATCGTCTCGCGCCTTGAGGCCAAGAATGTTTCGATCACCGCCCAGGCGCCGGAATCGAGCCCGTTCTGGTCGATCCTGCTCAGCTCCTGGCTGCCCTTTATCGTCATCATCGGCGTGTGGTTCTTCTTCATACGCCAGATGCAGGGCGGTGGCCGTGGCGGCGCGATGGGCTTTGGCAAGTCGCGCGCCAAGCTGCTGACCGAGTCGCATGGCAAGGTGACGTTCGAGGACGTCGCCGGCGTGGATGAAGCCAAGCAGGACCTCGAGGAAATCGTTGAATTCCTGCGTGACCCCGGCAAGTTCCAGCGTCTCGGCGGTCGTATTCCGCGCGGCGTGCTGCTGGTCGGCCCTCCGGGTACCGGCAAGACGCTGCTGGCCCGTTCGGTTGCCGGCGAGGCCAATGTGCCGTTCTTCACCATCTCGGGTTCTGACTTTGTGGAAATGTTCGTCGGCGTGGGCGCATCGCGCGTTCGCGACATGTTCGAGCAGGCCAAGAAGAACGCCCCCTGCATCATCTTCATCGACGAAATCGACGCCGTCGGTCGCCAGCGTGGCGCCGGTCTCGGTGGCGGTAACGACGAACGCGAACAGACCCTCAACCAGCTCCTCGTCGAGATGGACGGCTTTGAAGCCAATGAAGGCATCATCCTGATCGCCGCCACCAACCGTCCCGACGTGCTGGATCCCGCCCTGCTGCGTCCCGGCCGTTTCGACCGCCAGGTCGTGGTGCCAAACCCCGACGTCTCGGGCCGTGAAAAGGTGCTCAAGGTTCATGTCCGCAAGGTGCCGCTGGCGCCAGATGTGGATCTCAAGGTGCTGGCCCGTGGTACGCCCGGTTTCTCCGGCGCCGACCTGATGAACCTCGTCAACGAGGCGGCCCTGATGGCGGCGCGGCGCAACAAGCGCTTCGTTACCCATGCCGAGTTCGAAGACGCCAAGGACAAGATCATGATGGGCGCCGAGCGCCGCACCATGGCCATGTCGCAGGACGAAAAGAAGCTGACCGCCTATCACGAAGCTGGCCATGCCATCATCGCGCTCAAGGTTGCCGGCATCGATCCGATCCACAAGGCCACCATCATCCCGCGCGGTCGTGCGCTGGGCATGGTGATGACGCTGCCGGAAAGCGACAGCTATTCGTTCAGCCGCGAAAAGGCGCTGGCGCGCCTCACCATGCTGTTCGGTGGTCGTGAGGCCGAGATCATCAAGTTCGGTCCGGAAAAGGTTACCTCCGGTGCTTCGGGCGATATCCAGATGGCGACGAGCCTTGCCCGATCGATGGTGATGGAATGGGGCATGAGCGAAAAGCTTGGCCGCGTCCGCTACAAGTCGAGCGACCAGGAGGTGTTCCTGGGCCATTCGGTGACGCAGTCGACCAATATGAGCGATGACACCGCTCGCATCATCGACCAGGAAGTGCGCAAGCTGATCGAGGATGGCGAGGCTTCGGCCAAGGATATCCTCACCGCCTACCACGACCAGTGGGAAGCCATTGCCCAGGCACTGCTCGAATATGAAACACTTACCGGCGACGAGCTGCGCGCCCTGATGGACGGCATCCAGCCGACCCGTCCGGATGACAGCGGCCCGTCCAACAAGGCGACTGGCGTTCCATCGGCCGGCAAGTCGGGCAAGAAGCGCCCTGACGCGCCACCAGAGCCGGGCCTCGAGCCACAGCCCAACAGCTAGGGCATTCACAGATTTGAAGGGTCGCCGCGAGGCGGCCCTTTTGCTTATCCGCAATTTCCGTTATGCCGCGCAAAAGTGGTATTATCCGGCGCGCCGGCAAATCAGGCGCAGACGAGGGGACATCCAGCAATGGTACGCAAGTATTTCGGCACCGACGGCATTCGTGGCCTCGCCAATGGCGACAAGCTGACCCCCGAACTGGCGCTCAAGGTCGGCATGGCCGCGGGGCAGAAATTCGTGCGTGGCGATCACCGCAACCGCGTGGTCATCGGCAAGGATACGCGCCGCTCCGGCTATATGCTGGAGCAGGCGCTGACCGCCGGCTTCACCGCCGTGGGCATGGATGTCTATCTGCTCGGGCCGATGCCAACCCCGGCCGTGGCCATGCTGACCCGTTCGCTGCGCGCAGATCTGGGCGTGATGATCTCGGCCTCGCATAATCCCTATGAAGACAATGGCATCAAGCTGTTCCGCCCCGATGGCTACAAGCTCAGCGACGAGGTCGAAAAAGAGATCGAGGCGCTGATCGACAGCGACATGTCGGGCTCGCTGGCGCATGGCCGCGGCATTGGCCGGGCGCACCGCGACGAGGAAGCGCGCACCCGCTACATCGAATATGCCAAGCGCACCCTGCCGCGGAATGCCGACCTGGCCGGCCTGCGCGTGGTGCTCGATTGCGCCAATGGCGCCGCTTACAAGGTTGCGCCGCTGGCCCTTTGGGAGCTTGGCGCTGAGGTGTTCACCATTGGCGACAAGCCCGATGGCTTCAATATCAATGACAAGGTCGGCTCGACCGCGCCCGAGGCCGTGTCGGCCAAGGTCAAGGAAGTGCGCGCCGATATCGGCATTGCGCTGGATGGCGACGCCGACCGCGTCATCATCGTCGATGAAAAGGGCGAAGTGGTCGATGGCGACCAGTTCATGGCGGTGATCGCCCAGAGCTGGCTCGAGCGCGAAATGCTGCAGGGTGGTGGCATCGTCGCCACCGTCATGTCCAACCTCGGCCTCGAGCGCTACCTTGGTTCGCTGGGCCTGACGCTGGAGCGCACCCAGGTGGGCGATCGCTATGTGCTCGAAGCCATGCGGGCCAAGGGCTTCAATGTCGGCGGCGAGCAATCCGGGCACATCATCCTCTCCGATTTCACCACCACGGGCGATGGCCTTGTGGCGGCGCTGCAATTGCTGGCCGTGCTGAAAAGTGAAGAGCGCAGCGTTTCGGAAATCTGCGCCCGCTTCGAAAAGGTCCCGCAGCTGCTGCGCAGCGTCAAGTTCAAGTCGGGCAAGCCGCTGGAACACAAGCAGGTCATTCAGGCGATTGCCGATGGCCAAGCCATGCTGGGCAATGGCGGACGCCTCGTGGTGCGCGCTTCGGGCACAGAACCGGTTATTCGCGTCATGGGCGAAGCCGACGATGCTGGCCTGGTTTCCATCGTCGTCTCGCAGATCGAAGCAGCGATCAGAGACGTTGCATAGTTCAGCGTGCTGGTGACTTGCAGTTTACCAAGTCTTAACGGATAGAACTGCGTTCGGATATTGGTAGGGTTAAGTTGTTAGGTTAAGTAGGTTTTAAGGAAAATGTTCGATATTGGGCTCAACCGACTAGTGTCGTGGAACCCTAAGGACGTTTTTCATGCGCAAGCTTTTTGCAGCGATCATGGTGGCAGGAGCCACATTTGTCGCCGGTTCGGCACTGGCCGCCGATTTCCCCTATTACCCGCCCGTGATTGAAATTCCCGACGTCGACTATGGCGTCGAAGGCTCGTTCTATCTGCGCGGCAGTGCTGCCGCCAATATCTGGACCGGCCGCGACGCGATTGCCTATGAGTGCGCCAGCTGCGCGTTCGGCGGCGCAGGCACCGTTCCCGTCGCCTTCCCGTTTCAGACCTTGGGCTACGGCTATAGCGTCGGCGCTGGCTTTGGTTACGAAACCGGTACCGGCCTGCGCGTCGACGCCACTGTCGATTACCTCGACAACAACGGCGTGACCGTCATCAAGGGCCCAGCCTTCGGCACCCGCGCTGGTACCTATACGGCGCGCCTGCGTTCGACGCTGGCGCTCGCCAACGTCTATTATGACTTCTCGTTTGGCGGCCAGGGCTATGGCGCGGCCGGCGGTGCCTTCGCCTATGTCGGCGGCGGCGCCGGTGTGGCCTTCAACCGTGTCGACCTGACCTCGCCACCAGCCAGCACGTCGCCAGCCCCCTCGGGCAACAACACCAGCTTTGCCGCTGCCGGCATGGTCGGCGTTGGCTATGATTTCGGCGCGGTTGTGGCCGATGTCGGCTACCGCGGTATCTACATCAACCAGATCAGCAACGGCGCCGCCGTTCCCGACCTGATCTATGCCGACAGCAACTTCATCCATGAAGTGCGCGGCTCGCTGCGCTACCGCTTCAACTAAGCGATCGCCAGTTCGAAAATCATCGGCGCTCCTGCAAAGGGGCGCCGATTTCTATTTCCCCGCCTGACGATAGCCGCGCTAAGCTGCTGCAAAAGCCTGGAGGGGAAACGGATGAAGGCCTTGGTGATCGGCGCAGCCGGCATGGTCGGGCGCAAGCTGGTGAAGCAGCTGCTGGCAGCAGGGCAGGTGGGTGGTACGGCCATCGAAAGCCTGATGCTGGCCGACGTGATCGCGCCAGAGGCGCCCGAAGCATCCATCCCAATCGAGACCGCTGCGGTCGATCTCTCGGACGCCGACGTCGCGGCGAAACTGGTCGCCGATCGGCCCGACCTGATCTTTCATCTTGCCGCTATCGTCTCCGGTGAAGCCGAAGCCGATTTCGAGAAGGGCTATCGCATCAATCTCGACGGCACCCGGCACCTGCTGGAGGCGATCCGTCTCGCCGGAATAGCTCAGCCCTATCGGCCTCGGCTGGTCTTTACCTCGTCGATCGCGGTGTTTGGCGAGCCCCTGCCGCCGGTGATCGGCGACAGCCATGACCACACCCCGCTCACCAGCTACGGCACGCAGAAGGCGATCTGTGAATTGCTGCTAGCCGACTATTCCCGGCGCGGTTTCGTCGATGGTGTCGGCATTCGCCTGCCGACCATTGCCGTGCGGCCGGGCAGACCCAACAAGGCGGCATCGGGGTTTTTCTCCGGCATCATCCGCGAACCGCTGGCCGGGCAGGAGGCGCTGTTGCCGGTGGCCGACACCGTGCGGCACTGGTTCGCCAGCCCGCGGGCCGCGGTGGGTTTCCTGCTGCATGCGGCGGCGATGGATACAGCCTTGCTGGGCAATCAGCGTAACCTCACCATGCCGGGCCTTGCGGCGACAGTCGGCGAGCAGATCGCGGCGCTGGAGCGCGTGGCCGGACCAAACGCCGTGGCGCTGATCCGTCGCCAGCCAGACGCGACCACCGCCAATATCGTCGCCGGTTGGCCGCAGGCCTTTGAGGCTAGCCGGGCCAAGGCACTGGGCTTTGTCGGCGAAACCAGTTTCGACGACATCATCCGCATCCATATCGAGGACGAGTTGGGCGGCCGCATCGGTTAGAGCCGGATCGATAGCACTGCGGCGTTGCGAGGCGCGGTGAGGGCGCATAGTTTGCTGCCAAATCTGCGGAGCTCCCATGGCACATTCTACGAAAACCCTCCCGATCATCGTCGTTGAGGAGGGCAAGCTCGAGCAAGCCGGGCTGTCGCCGAGCAATGCGGCATGGGCAACGGCCAACGGCTTTTCCGGTCAGCGTGGCCGTCTGCTGGCTTTGCCGGGAGCGGACGGGGCCGTGGATGGGCATCTGTTCGGCATCGGGCCCGAAAGCGGCCGGTCGGCGCTGGTGCTGGGACTGGCCGGTGCGGCGCTGGCCGAGGGCGATTACCACCTCGCCGGCGCCTATGGTGATCCGGTGCTGGCGACGGTTGGCTTCCGGCTCGGCGCCTATCGGTTCGACCGCTACCGCAAGGCCAAGCCTGCGCCGCGCCTGGTGGCCCCGGACGGCGCCGATAGCGCCGAGATCGACCGGCTGGTCGAGGCGGCCGTGCTGGCGCGTGACCTGGTCAATACGCCGACCAATGATCTGGGTCCTGATGCCTTCGATGAGGCCATCCGCGCATTCGCGACCAAGCGTAGCATGGCGGTAACCGCAATCGTTGGCGACGAATTGCTCGCCGGCAATTTCCCGATGATCCATGCGGTGGGCCGGGCCGGCAACCAGCCACCGCGCCTGCTCGACCTGCGCTGGGGCAAGGAAAGCGATCCCAAGGTGACGCTGGTCGGCAAGGGCGTGACCTTCGACACTGGCGGGCTAGACATCAAGACCTCGGCCGGCATGCTGCTGATGAAAAAGGACATGGGCGGTGCCGCCAATGTGCTGGGGCTGACCCATGCGATTGTCTCGGCTGGCCTTGCACTGCGCCTGCGCGTGCTGATTCCGGTCGTCGAAAATGCCATTGCCAGCGACAGCTTCCGCCCTGGCGATGTGCTGACCTCGCGTAAGGGACTGACCGTCGAAATCGGCAATACAGATGCGGAAGGGCGGCTGATCCTCGCCGATGCCCTGGCGCTGGCCGACGAGGAAAGCCCAGATCTTCTGCTCGACATGGCGACCCTGACAGGCGCGGCGCGCGTGGCTTTGGGCCCCGAACTGCCGGCGCTCTATTCGACCGATGATGCGCTGGCTCGCGATCTGATGGCCGAAGGGCTGCTTGCCGATGACCCGCTGTGGCAGATGCCGCTGTGGTCGCCCTATGACGCCATGATGAGCTCCAAGATTGCCGATGTGAACAATGCCGGCAGCGGCGGCTTTGCCGGCTCGATCACTGCTGCCCTCTTCATGCGGCGGTTCGTCGAGAAGGCCAGGGCCTGGGTGCATCTCGACATCATGGCCTGGGCCCCTGAAGCCCGCGCCGGCCGCCCGTTCGGCGGCACCGACCACGGCATCCGCGCGGTCTATGGCGTTCTCAAGCAGCGCTACCCGAAACGCTGAGCTCAATCGCCCTGCGCAAAAAGACTCATTGACGCCGGCCCGGCAGAGGGCGTATCTCCCGCCTCAGGACATCTCGCCCTAACGCGAGACGCATAGACCTGGGAGGGTCGCTGAAGATGGCTGATACGCCCCACACCGCGCCGACGGTTAAACCGGCAAACCCCAATTTTTCGTCGGGCCCCTGTGCCAAGCGTCCTGGCTGGACGGTTGAAGCGCTTGCCAATGCGCTGGTCGGTCGTTCGCACCGCTCCAAGCCCGGCAAGGCGCGCATCCAGCAGGCCATCGACCTGACGCGCGAGCTTCTTAAGGTTCCCGCCGACTATCGCATCGGCATCGTCCCCGCTTCCGACACCGGCGCCGTCGAAATGGCGCTGTGGTCCATGCTCGGCGCTCGCGGCGTTGACATGCTGGCCTGGGAAAGCTTCGGCGAGGGCTGGGTCACCGACGTTTCGAAGCAGCTCAAGCTCGATGATGTCCGCATCCTCAAGGCAGGCTACGGCGACCTGCCGAACCTTGCCGAAGTCGACTTCAACCGCGACGTGGTGTTCACCTGGAACGGCACGACCTCGGGTGTCCGCGTCGAGAATGCCGACTGGATCGCTGCCGATCGCCAGGGCCTGACCATCTGCGATGCCACCTCGGCTGCCTTCGCGCAGAACCTCGATTTCGCCAAGCTCGATGTGGTGACCTTCTCCTGGCAGAAGGCTTTGGGTGGCGAAGCTGCCCATGGCGTGCTGATCCTGTCGCCGCGCGCCGTCGAGCGTCTGGAAACCTTCAAGCCGGATCGCCCGCTGCCCAAGATTTTCCGCCTGACCAAGGGCGGCAAGCTGCTGCAGGAAGTGTTCGAGGCCGCGACCATCAACACGCCCTCGATGATCTGCATCGAAGACGCGATCGACGCCATGCAGTGGGGCCTCGGCCTCGGCGGCCTGACCGCGCTGCAGGCGCGTGCCGATGCCAATTTCAAGGTGCTGGCCGACTGGGTCGCGAGGACCGACTGGGTCGATTTCCTGGCCAAGACCCCGGCCAACCGCTCGAACACTTCGGTCTGCTTCTCAATCGTCGATCCCGCCGTTACCGAGCTCGATGCCGACAAGCAGGCAGCTTTCGCCAAGGCGATCGTGTCGCGCCTCGACAAGGCCGGCGTGGCCTATGACATCGGCGCCTACAAGGACGCCCCCTCGGGCCTGCGCATCTGGGCCGGCTCGACCGTGGAAGCCTCCGACCTGGCCGCCCTCGTGCCATGGCTGGACTTCGCCTTCGCCGAAGAAAAGGCTGCGCTCGCCAAGGCTGCTGCCTAAGCTTTTTCGGCCTCGCCACGGGCGAGGCCCTTTCCCCATTCATGCGGCTCTGCCGCAGTCAAAATGCAGGAGGGCTTTCATGCCCAAGGTTCTCGTTTCCGACAAGCTCAGCCCGACCGCCGTCCAGATCTTCAAGGACAATGGCGTCGAGGTCGACTACCTCCCCGATCTCGGCAAGGACAAGGACAAGTTCCTTGAAGCCATCGGCCAGTATGATGGCCTGGCCATCCGTTCGGCCTCGAAGGTGACCGAAAAGATTATTGCTGCCGCGACCAATCTCAAGGTGATCGGCCGCGCCGGCATCGGCGTCGACAATGTCGACATTCCGGCCGCGACCAAGAAGGGCATCATCGTGATGAACACGCCCTTCGGCAATTCCATCACCACGGCCGAGCATGCCATTGCCATGATGTTCGCCCTGGCCCGCCAGCTGCCCGAGGCCGACGCCTCGACGCGTGCCAGCAAGTGGGAAAAGAACCGCTTCATGGGTGTCGAAGTCACCCACAAGACGCTGGGCCTGATCGGCGCCGGCAATATCGGCTCCATCGTCGCCGACCGCGCCATTGGCCTCAAGATGAAGGTCGTGGCTTTCGACCCGTTCCTGACCCCCGAGCGCGCCCAGACCATGGGCGTCGAAAAGGTCGAGCTGGACGAGCTGCTGGCTCGTGCCGATTTCATCACGCTGCATACGCCGCTGATCGACGCAACCCGCAACATCCTCAATGCCGAGGCCCTGGCCAAGACCAAGAAGGGCGTCCGCATCATCAACTGCGCCCGCGGTGGTCTGATCGATGAAGCCGCGCTCTATGACGCGCTGAAGTCCGGCCAGGTGGCTGGCGCGGCGCTCGACGTGTTCCTGGTGGAGCCCGCCGAACAGAACCCGCTGTTCGAGCTGCCCAATGTCATCTGCACCCCGCACCTTGGCGCCTCGACCACTGAAGCGCAGGAGAACGTGGCGCTGCAGGTTGCCGAGCAGATTTCGGCCTATCTGATGAGCGGCGAAATCACCAATGCGCTCAACTTCCCGTCGATCTCGGCCGAAGAAGCCCCGCTGCTAACCCCCTGGGTCAAGCTGGCGGAAACGCTGGGCTCCTTCGGCGGCCAGCTGACCGAAACGGCCATCACCGGCATCAAGATCGAGTTCGAAGGCAATGTCGCCGAACTCAACACCAAGCCAATGATCGCGGCCGCCATCAATGGCGTGCTGAAGCCCTCGCTGGGCGACATCAACATGGTTTCGGCGCCGCAGATCGCCAAGGATCGTGGCATCGTGGTGGAAACCACCAATCGCGACCGCCAGGGCGCCTATGAAGGCTATATCCGCCTCACCATCACCACCGATGCGCAGGAGCGCAGCGTGGCCGGTACGCTGTTTGCCAATGGCAAGCCGCGCATCATCCAGGTCAAGGATATCAACATGGAAGCCGAGCTGTCGCCGTCCATGCTCTATGTGACCAATGAGGACAAGCCGGGCCATATCGGCCGCCTGGGCACGCTGCTCGGGACACTCGGCATCAACATCGCCAACTTCAACCTCGGCCGTGAAGACGTCGGCGGCGGTGCCATTGCGCTGGTCTCCATCGACGGCACGCTGACCGAAGCCCAGCTCGGCGAAATCGCCAAGCTGGAAGGCGTCAAGCAGGCGAAAGCCCTGCGGTTCTAGTTACTGACTTACCCCTCTCCCCTTGAGGGAGAGGGTAGGATTACTTCCAGTCCACCGGCGCCTCCCGCGGACTTGATCCGCGGGTCACTTTCAATTCGGCACAAGCGGCGAATGACCCTCGGATCAAGTCCAGGGAGGCTATCGTGACTAGGACTTAATTTTCGTCACGATCGATCGTCCCCAACCGCGCCCATGCCTTGGGAGCAATCCCGGCCAGCTCCGTCACTGGCGCCCATTTGGCCGCGTGCACTTCTTCGGCCTGATGCAGCAGCGGCGTCGCGGGATCGGCGACGAAGAGATATTGCAGGTCGTGATGCACATGCGGCACCTCGTTGCGCGATGGCTTGCCGGGCACGTCATGGCTGTCGATGACGAAAGGCCGATCCTTGCCGTCGTGCCAAGCGTGTAGCGTCAGGCCCGTAACCGCCGTCTCCTCCACCGCTTCGCGTTCGGCGGACTGCCAGAAATACTCCGCCAGCTCGTAATGTCCGCCCGGCTGCAGCCAGCGGCCAATGGTGACATGGTCGATCAACAGCACCTGCGCGTGATCGGGCGACAGCACGATGGCGCTGGTGGTCAGGTGGCCAGGCATGGTGGTGCGCAGGTTGAGACTGTGGCCCTCACTGATCTGCCATTGCAGCAGCGACAGCATTTCGCGCGGGCCGGCGGTGTGCTGCAGGTAATCCTGCACCACGGCGGCGAGATCGGCGGGGAAATGCTGCTCTTTCGGCATGGTGGTTCGTCTCGTTAGCGTTGCCGCCGTGCCGACCATTCGGCCAGCACGATGCCACCGATAATGATGGCGGCGGCGAGATAGTGGTAGGGCTCGAGCCGTTCGCCGAGGATCAGCACCGAGCCCAGGGTGCCGAACACCGGGATCAGATTGTGGCTGGGCGCGGCGCGGTTGGGGCCGACGAGGTCGACGCCGCGGGCATAGGCGATCTGGCTGAACATGGATGGAAAGACCATCACATAGGCCAGCACCAGCCAGACGGTCGGCGACATGGCCGGGATTTCGGCATAGCTGCCAATGCCGGGCCCGAACACTTGCAGCATGACCAGCCCGGTGATGGCGGCGCCCGTGAAGGCCACGGCCATGAAGCTCATCATATGAACTGGCGGGCGAAATTTCAGCGCAAGCGTATACGCGGTATAGGTCAGGCAGGCCAGCAGCACGAAGCCGTCGCCGATATTGATATCGAGAGTCAGGATGCGGCTGAGATCGCCATGCGTCGCGGTCAGCATGACGCCGGTGATGGCGATCAGCACGCCGAGGATCTGCAGCGCCCGGGCCCGCACACGAAACACGATGAAATTGGCGGCGAGAATCATCATCGGCAGGGCGCCGGTTTCGATCGAGGAATTGACCGCCGTGGTGGTGGTCAGGCCGACATAGAGCAGCACATTGTATAGCGCATAGCCCAGTGCGCCGAAGCCCATCAGCAGCGGCCAGGTGCGGCGGATCACCGGCCAGTCGGCAGCAAGGAAGCGCCAGGAGAAGGGCAGGATGAACAGCGTCGCCCCGACGCAGCGGGCGGAAAGCAGCAGAAACGGGTCGATTTCGCCCACCACCAGCTTGGCCGCGACGACATTGCCGCCCCAGAACAGCGGCGCAAGGATCAGCAGCAGATAGGGCTGGTCGAGCATTCGGGCCGATATGCCGCGATTTTCGTTCTCTAGCGGCTTTGTCATCGTCGCCCGGGTGATGTATGGACAGTCGGACTTAGCAGTTATTCGGCCGCCTTCAAACTTATACCCAAGGTGGCTGGGGATACAGACGTCCAAAGTGAGAAGGGTGCGGCCATGTCGGCCGGGCCCTTTGTGTTGCGCCTATCCGGAGAAGGTAGTTTCATGGCTAATGTGGTTGTCGTCGGCTCGCAATGGGGTGACGAGGGCAAGGGCAAGATCGTTGACTGGCTCTCGGAGCGCGCCGATGTGGTGGTGCGCTACCATGGCGGCCACAATGCCGGCCACACTCTGGTCATCGATGGCGTCAGCTACAAGCTGGCTTTGCTGCCCTCCGGTCTCGTGCAGGGCAAGCTCTCGGTCATCGGCAATGGCGTGGTCGTTGATCCGCATCACTTTGTGCAGGAAATGGCCAAGCTGCGCGGCCAGGGTGTCGAGATCACGCCGGAAATCCTGCGTATTGCTGACAATGCTCCGCTGATCCTGTCGCTGCATCGCGAGCTTGATGCGATCCGCGAAGATTCCAATTCGGGCCTCAAGATCGGCACCACCAAGCGCGGCATCGGCCCGGCCTATGAAGACAAGGTCGGCCGCCGCGCCATCCGCCTGATCGACCTGGCCGAGCCCGAGACGCTGATGGTCAAGATCGAGCGCCTGCTCGGCCACCACAATGCGCTGCGCCGCGGTATGGGCCTGGTCGAGATCGAAGCGCAGAAGATCTATGACGAGCTGACCTCGGTCGCTGCGGAAATCCTGCCCTTCATGGACCAGGTCTGGCAGGTGCTGGACGACAAGCGCAAGGCTGGCGCCCGCATCCTGTTCGAGGGCGCACAGGGCGCATTGCTCGACAATGACCATGGCACCTATCCCTTCGTCACCTCGTCCAACACGGTGGCCGGCCAGGCTGCCGCCGGTTCGGGCCTTGGCCCGACGGCGATCCACTATGTGCTGGGTATCACCAAGGCCTATACGACCCGCGTCGGCGAAGGCCCGTTCCCCTGCGAGCTGGATGACGAGATCGGCAAGCATCTGGCGACCGTTGGCAAGGAAGTGGGCGTCAACACCGGCCGTCCGCGCCGCTGCGGCTGGTTCGATGCCGTGCTGGTCCGCCAGACCGTCAAGACCTCGGGCATTACCGGCATCGCGCTGACCAAGCTCGACGTGCTCGATGGTCTCAAGGAGATCAAGGTCTGCGTCGGCTATGAGCTGGACGGATCACGCATTGATTACTTGCCTGCCTCAATGGGGGCACAGGCCCGCGTTAAGCCGATCTACGAGACCCTCGAAGGCTGGTCCGAGACCACGGCTGGCGCGCGCAGCTGGGCGGATCTGCCGGCACAGGCGATCAAATATGTCCGCTATATCGAAGAGCAGATCGGCGCTCCGGTGGCGATGCTGTCCACAAGCCCGGAACGGCTCGATACGATCCTTGTCGTAGACCCATTCCAAGACTGATAATTTTTGTTACAACGTGTCGCTGCAATTGTGAGTACCAACTAACCAATGGCGGACTACAAGGAGCTGTTGCGCCGGGCCGTCTCGGCGCTTCCGGAGAATAATGGGTCGGCCCGCCGGGCTGTGTACGAGAAGGCGCGTTCGGCCCTTGTCGGACAGCTGCGCGCGATCACGCCGCCCCTGCCGGCCCGCGAAATCACCCAGCATCGCCTGCAGCTCGAAGATTGCATTCGCCAGGTCGAGCAGGAAGCCAGCGAGGCGGTGATCACGCTGGGGCGCGATAACGTGCTGTCAGCGCGGCCTTCTTCGCCGCCCCCACCCGCCCCGCGTCCCGGACCTGAAGCCGTGCAGCCGGCAGAGCCGCCCCGGCCTGTCGAACCGCCGAAGCCGGTGGACGTGCCGCGCGCGGTGGAAACGCCAAAGCCCGTCGAGGCGCCCAAGCCGGTTGAAACACCGGCGGCAGCCCGCGATGCGATGTCGATCGAGGACATCATCTCCCAGGCCGCCGACACGGTTGGTGCGCCGGTCAAGCTGGTCAAGGACGAATCACCCAAACCCTTGGACGAGCCCGAACAGCGCTCGATCCCATCCATTGTAGCCCGGGCCGAAGCCGCCAAGACCGGTCCGACCTCGCCATTGATCCCGCCGTCCAATGTGCGGGTGATGGAAACGGCGCTGAAGGCGCCGAATTTCGAACCCCGTCGTGATGCTGCCCCCCTGGCCGCCAATACGCTGGTCGAGCCGGTGCGCTCCACTGCCCGTCTCGAGCCCGCTCTGGGCAACCAGGCCGTGGCGCGCCAGCAGGTGATCGCCCCCATCGCCGTGCTCGAACCGCAGCCGGTCGAGAAGGCTCTCTCCACCGTGCGCGAAGTCGAGCTCGAACCCGATCCGAGCGAAGCCGAAGGCGCCATCGAACGCGCCATCGAGACACTGGACCGCGAAGCGCGCGGCGAAAAGACCGAGCCCTTGCCCGAGCGTTCGCTCGACAATTATGCCGCGTTCAACGTTGCCAAGGCGCCAGACGATGCCGGTTTTGCCGACACCGCCCAGCCGCAGCGCGGTGGCGCGGGCCTCACCATTTTCCTCGTGGTTTTTGCCATCCTCCTGGCCGGTGTCGGCGGTGCGGGCTTCTGGGCCTGGCGCGAAGGCTATGTCGATCTCGACCAGATGTTCGGCCAGGCGCAGGCGCCGGTGACCGAGACGGCCGAAACCACGCCCATCACCACGCCGACGCTGGACCCGGTGCAGCCAACGGAAGGTCCGGGCAATACCTCGGGCACCGCGAGCACCGAGACGGTCGATTCCGAACTTAGCGGTCTTGAAGCTGACGAGCGCCTCGAGCCCACGCCGCAGGCCGTGCAGCCGACCGGCAGCGAGACCGTATTGCCCGATATCGGCACGGGCGAAATCAAGAGCGAAGATCGCCTGCCGGGCACGGAAAGCACGACGACAGCGGCCAATGATCCGGCCGCTTCGGTGGATCCCGCGGTTCTGGCCGGCAGCCAGTCGCTGCTGCTCGAAGCCAGCCAGGATGGCACCACCGGCGCCGTTCCCTTCTCGGGAACTGTCGAATGGACCGAGGGTGTCGACGAGCTTGGCCTGCCGACACTCAAGGGCGCGGCCAGCATCCCGGCGCGTAACCTGGGCGTTGACATTACCATTCGCAAAAATTCCGACCCCAGCCTGCCGGCCAGCCATCTGATGGAAGTCGATTTCGACGTCAGCGACACCTTCATCGGCGGCACCATCGCCAACCTGCCCGGCATCCTGCTTAAGGACGAAGAGCTGGTGCCGGGCACTGCCCTGGTCGGCGCTTCGGCTCGCGTCGTCGGGAATTCGTTCCTCTTCGCGCTCAGCGCCACGCCAGCCGATGCGACGGCCAATACAAACCTCTTGGAAAACCGCCGCTGGATGGATCTGGCCGTGGTCTATGGCACCGGTCGCAATGCCATCATCACCCTCGAAAAGGATGATACGGCGCAGGCCCTGTTCGACAAGGTTTTCGCGACCTGGGCGCAGTAGCGCAGGACTGGTTTTCTCTGTTCTCGTGGCAGTAATCTGCCCCCACCCACGATGTCACCCCGGCGAAGGCCGGGGCCCATCTCGAGATTTCACCACAGCCGCAAGGTGGTTCGTTGACCCATCTCAGGATGGATCCCGGCCTTCGCCGGGATGACACCGGGCGCGTGCGTCCTACCCCGCCATCAACACCCCATCCCGCAGCACATATCTCCGGCTCGCCAAGGCCTCGACATCATCGGCATGATGACTGACCAGCACCGTGTGCCAGCGATGGCGGATGGTCAGCGTCCGCACCAGATCGCGGATCACCCCGCGGGTCTCGTCATCCAGCGCCGAGAAGGGCTCATCAAGCAAAAGGATCGGCCGCGCCCGCAGCAGCGTCCGGGCCAGCGCCACTCGCTGTTTTTGCCCGCCGGACAGCGTTGCCGCCTGCTGGCCACTCAGTCCATCCAGCCCTACTTCCGCCAGCGCCGCAGCAATCTGCTCCCGCGCCTGGGCCTTGGACGTCTGACGCGGCAGGCCGAGCGCGATATTGCTGGCCGCGCTCAGGTGGTCGAACAGGCTGTCCGACTGCAGCAGCAGCGACAGCGGACGCTGCTCGGGCGGCAGCGGCACCAGGTTTTCGTGGTCGAGGGTGATTTCGCCCGAGATCGGCAGGAGAAAGCCGCCCAACAGGTCGAGCAATGTCGACTTGCCCGAGCCACTGGCGCCCGACACGGACGTTACCTCGCCGGCATGGGCCAATAGCGAAAACTGGTAGGGCACGGCCTGGCCGGGATGGGCGAAGCGCAGGTCTTCAACGCGCAGCATGGGCAAGTCTTTCAAACAGTTTCGGCAGTGCCAGAAAGGCGACGATCGTCCCGAGCAGCAGGATGGCGGCTATGGCCGCCGCGTCATTGCCGCGATAGGAGCCGAGCGCCCGGAACATCATCAGCGGCAGGGTCTGGAAATCCTGCGTGCCGAACAGCGCAATGACGCCGAGGTCGCCGAGCGAAAAGCAGAAGGCCAGCGCCAGCATGACGCCCACGTCGCGGCCGAGCAGGGGATATTCCACCGAGATAAACTGCCGCCAGCCAGAGAGGCCGAGCGAGCGGATCAGCTTGCCGCGGGTGCGGGCAATCGCCTCAAGCGGGGGACCCAACGTCGCCATGGCGAAGGGCAGGGCGAGGAGGCTATTGGCGATGACGACGACGAAGGGCGCGGCTGCGGATGGTGCCAGCCCCACTTGCCGAACCAGCAGGAAAAATCCGAGAGACAAGACGACCGCTGGCACGGCGAGATAGGCAAAGGCCGGCATGCCGAGCAATGTGCGCAGTGGGCCGCTGCCGGTGGCACCACGACCCAGCGCCAGCGTCAGGGCGAGAGCCAGGGTGAGCAGGGCACTGGCCGATCCGATCAGCAGGCTGCTGGCTGCTGCCCACCAGAATTCGGGTCGCGCAATGATACGGTCCATGCCCGAGCTGAAGCCGTCCAGCAGCACCGATAGTAGCGGCAGCACGAAGCCGATCAGACCCAGGCCCAGCACCACGATCTGCAGCGCTCTGGCGAGACCTGCATCGCGCCAGCGGGGCGCCACAGAGGCGCCGAAGCTGGTGGGAATGGGTGCCAGCGCCGAGGCCGCAAGGATGACCAGCGAGCAGACCGTGATCTGCGTGGCCGCCAGATAGACTGCGCCGACAAGGTCGAAGTCTTGCAGCACGGCGGCATAGATGGCCACTTCCAGTGTCTGGTTGGCCGGGCCGCCGCCGAGCATCAAAACGATCGGGAAGCTGGTGAAGGCGAGGAGAAAGATGATCGCCGCAAGGCCCGGCACCGTGCCGCGCAGGGCCGGCCAGTCAAGCAGGGTAAAGCGCTGCCAGGGCGAGAGGCCGAGCGACTGCCCGGTCTTGAGCCGGGCGCTGGGGATGGCGTCGAGCCGCGCCAGCATGATGCGGGCGGCAAAGGCGCCATCGAGCACGACGTGGGCAAGCAAGATGCCGGAGAGGCCAAAGGCCGGATTGCCCAAGGGAAAGCCGAACAGCGCCTCGCTGGCCCGGTTGATCCAGCCATTGCGGCCCCAGATCGACAGCAGCCCAAAGGCCACCACCATGCCGGGTGTGACGATGGCCGAGGCGAACAGGCCGACGACAAGGTCGCGGCCTGGGAAACGCAGCCGGTTCATCGCCCAAGCCAGGGCCGCACCGACGAGCAGGGAGAGGATTGTGGTCAGGCCCGCCTGGATGGACGTCATGCGCAGCAGATGCGGGATATCCACGCGCGAACCCACGCTGCCCTCCGTGGCGGCGGCGAGGATGGCCCAGAAGACGAGGGCGATGAGGATTGCGATGGCCGCGGCCAAGGTGATGGCCGCGGCGATGCGGATGCGGCGGTTGGGCAGGGTCAACATGGGGCCGATCCCAAGGTTTCTGCGTGTGGCTTACCCCCACCCTTGATCCCTCCCCACAAGGGGGAGGGAGACGCCAGACGAGCCATCGAGGCACGCACTTCGAACGACCACAGGACAAGCTTCCCTCCCCCTTGTGCGGAGGGAGTGGGGGTGGGGGTGTTCACGAACGCTATCTCTCGTTCAGCCTCTACTGAATCGCCGCCAGCATCTCGTCGATCCACTCCCGCCCATGCGCTGCGATCTCGTCATCGCTAAACCCCAACGTCTTCTCCGGCTGCGGCAGCGCGGCAAAGGCTGGGTCCAGCTTGTCGCCGAGATCGGTTACCGGGAACATCCAATTGGTATGCGGGATGATCTGCTGGCCATCGGCCGACACCAGATAGGCCAGAAACTGCTTGGCCAGTTCCTGCTGGTCCGAGGATTTCAGCACGCCGGCGACTTCGATCTGCGGGTAATGGCCTTCGGTGAACAGCGCCGCCTTGATGGTGTCATCGCCGTCTTCGATGATGTGATAGGAGGGCGAGGTGGTGTAGCTCAGCGTCATGTCGGCTTCGCCCGAGAGGAAGAGGTCATAGCTCTCGCTCCAGTCGCGCGTGACGGTGAGGATATGAGGCTTGAGTCCGGCCCAGATGTCCTTGGCGCGGTCGCCATAGGCGGCCTTGATCCACAGCACCAGGCCAAAGCCCGGCGTCGATGAGCGCGGGTCCTGGATGGTGATCTTGATGTCCTCCGGCAGCGCGATCAGCTCTTCGAACGAGGTCGGCGGTGTCGTCATGGTGTCGGTATCGTACATCATGGCGAAATGCGCATAATCGAAGGGCACGAATTGCGTGTCGGTCCATTCGCCGGGTAGTGCCAGATCGGTCAGCGTCAGGCCGTGATCGGCAAATAGGCCAGTGGCGCGGGCTTCGCCGGCAATGGCGGTGTCGAGACCGACGATGATATCGGCTTCGGTGGCATCGCCCTCGAGCTGAACGCGGCGTAATGTGCCGATGGAGCTATCGGCCGCGACCCAGCTGACCTCACAGCCGCAGGTGGCTTCGAAGCCGGCCTTGAGGCCGGGGCCGGGGCCCCATTCGGCGGCAAAGCCGTCATAGGTGTAGATGGTGAGCTTGGGCAGATCCTGCGCGAGGGCAGGTGAGGCGAACAGTCCGGTTAGGACCGCAAGCGCAAGAGCAGATTTGACCATGGGGTCATCCCTTCAGTTGGTTTGCGGCCATGTGTGAAGGGATGGTGTCAATGGCACGGCCGTCGAGAGGCCCTTGCCATCTCGAACTTCCTCCGCCAGCATGACCTGGTTCAGGTTCAATGGGTAACTCTCAGCTCCGGAATTTCTTCCGGAACACCCCAGCGAGACACCCCACACTTAATGAGAGCTTTGTGACAGTGCAAGACACTTCCGTACCCGCGGCGGATGCGCCAATAGTCGTATCCCAAGGCCCGCTGGCCATTGTCGGCGGCGGCGCCGTCGATGCGGCGCTCCTCGTCGAACTGGCCGAGCGTGGCGTCACCTTGGTTGGCGCCGATGGCGGTGGCGATGCGATCGGGGATGCCGGCCTCACGCCTGCCGCGATCATCGGCGACCTCGATTCGCTGCAGGATCGGGCTGGCTGGGCGCAGCGCACGCGGGTGATCCATATCCCCGAGCAGGTCACCACCGATTTCCAGAAGGCGCTCTATTCCACGCAGGCACCGGTGACGCTGGCGCTGGGCATGACCGGCAAGCGGCTGGACCACACGCTGGCCGCCCTCAGCGCCGTGCTACAATTTGCACCGTCGCGAAAGCTGCTGCTGGTCGACGAGGTCGATGTGGCGCTGGCCGTGGTCGGGCCGATCCGCTTTACCGCCGGCCCGCGCGAGCGCGTCTCGATCCACCCGCTGCTGCCGATCCGTTTCGAACAATCGACCGGCCTGTTCTATCCGATGGACGGGCTGACGCTGGAGCCGGGCGGGCTGATCGGGACGAGCAATGAAGGCACCGGTGGCGTGGTCGAGATCATCCCGGCAGATGACACGCCATGGCTGCTGATCCTGGGCAAGGAGCGGCTGTGGGATTTGATGGCGCTTTAGTACCAAACAAAAAAGGCGGGCCCAAGCCCGCCTTCCGCATTCCATTCAAACCAACCTAGTGCGCCGCAGCCGCAACCTTGACCGCGTCCTGCACCTTTTCAAACGCCCGCACTTCGATCTGGCGGATACGCTCGCGGCTGACGTCATACTGCTGGGCCAGCTCTTCGAGCGTCGACGGGTTTTCCTGCAGGCGGCGGGCGTGGAAAATGGCCTTTTCGCGCTCGTTGAGCACGCTCATCGCATTGTTGAGCAGGCCCATGCGCTCGGAATATTCCTCGCTCTCGCCCAGGGTGGTTTCGGCACTCGGGGTGTCGTCGACCAGCCAGTCCTGCCATTCCGACGTGCCTTCGTCAGCCCGCATCGGCGAGTTGAGCGAGGCGTCGCCGGAGAGGCGCGCGTTCATCGACACGACGTCCGCCTCGGTGACCTTGAGCGTGGTGGCGATCTGGGCGATCTGGTCGGGATGCAGCGAACCATCGTCCAAAGCTGCGATCTGTCCCTTCACCTTTCGCAGGTTGAAGAACAGACGCTTCTGCGCGGCGGTGGTGCCGATCTTGACCAGGCTCCAGCTGCGCAGGACATATTCCTGGATGGCGGCACGGATCCACCACATGGCGTAAGTCGCCAGGCGGAAGCCCTTTTCAGGCTCGAAGCGCTTGACCGCATGCATCAGGCCGACATTGCCTTCCGAAATCACTTCGGAAATCGGCAGACCGTAGCCGCGATAGCCCATGGCGATCTTGGCGACCAGACGCAGATGGCTGGTGATCAGCTTCTGGGCGGCGCCGGGATCGGCGTGTTCCTTGTAACGCTTGGCCAGCATGTATTCTTCATCCGGTTCCAGCATAGGGAACTTGCGGATTTCCTGAAGATAACGGCTCAAGCCACCTTCGGCTGAAAGCACCGGCAAATTAGTCTGGGCCATGAACGCACCCCTTTCTGGTTCCCCCTCAGTAGCAGCGCCAGATTGCGGCAAGATTGCCCGATCCGGCGCGCCCTTTAAGGGCGGAAAATGGTTTGGCGCGATGTCCGTGAACGGCCCATCGCCAAACTACGATGGATATATAAGCGGCATTCTGGCGAATGTAAGGGCGAGAACGCGCGAAAACGTTACAAATGCGAAAGGGTTCCATCCCTTGCATCGGCAGGCACAGCTATTACGCGCGAGCCATGCCGAAGGTTCATTCACCTCGGCGTGACTCTTTTGCGGATGCGGCAGGGATTTAGCGCGCGAACGCCTTGTCATAGTCCTGCAGCGCGTCATCCAGCGCCTGCAGATCGGGCGGCAGGTCGGCTTCGAAAAATAGTTCCTCGCCGGTCGTCGGGTGCTCGAAGCCGAGTTCGGCGGCATGCAGCGCCTGCCGGCCGAGGGCCTGGATCGGGCCGGCAACGTCGGGCGGCAGCTTGTTGATCTTGGTGATATAGCCCGAGGCATAGACCAGGTCGGACACCAGCGGATGGCCGATATGGGCCATGTGGACGCGGATCTGGTGGGTGCGGCCGGTCTCGAGATGGCATTGCACGCGGGTAATGTCCCAGCCCTCGTCGCCGAAACGCGCTTCAACGAAATAATGGGTGATCGCCTCGCGGCCATCCTTGCGCACGGTTTGCTTCAGGCGATTGTTCTGGTCGCGGCCGAGCGGGGCTTCCACCGTACCCTTGCCGGTCTCGGTCACGCCCCAGACATAGGCGATATAGGCGCGGTGCAGCGGGCCGGTGCGGCCGTGGTCGGCAAACTGGGCCGACAGATGCTTGTGCGCCGTCTCGGTCTTGGCCGCGACCATGACGCCGGACGTATCGCGATCGAGCCGATGCACAATGCCCGGGCGCTTGACGCCGCCAATGCCCTGCAGGCTGTCGCCGCAATGGAACAGCAGCGCATTGACCAGCGTGCCATCGGGCGAGCCCGGGGCAGGGTGAACTACCATGCCGACCGGCTTGTTGATGACGATGAGCTGGTCGTCCTCGAACAGGATGTCGAGCGGGATATCCTGCGGCTGCGGATCGGCATCTTCGGGGGGCGGGGCGAGAAGGACGATTGTCTCGCCCGACGTTAGCCGGTATTTGGGCTCGCTGACGGGTTTGCCATTGATGGTCACGGCGCCTTCGAGGATGAGGTCCTTGATGCGGTTGCGGCTCAATACGGTATGGACCTTGGCAAGGGTGGCGTCGAGCCGCCCGCCAGCCATCTCGGCTTCGACCACGACCTCGACTTCGTCGCCCTCGAAATCTCCAACGGTATTTTCGGCCATGATTGATCCTAATGAGACTGAGCAAAAGCCCGATGCGCCTCTATCGGCGGAGGCTCTTGCCGCATTGGCAAAGGCGCGCCGGTCGTTCGCTTTCTCGATCGGCATCCTGTTGCTGGGCTTTATGGCGATTGCCTTCGCCCTTGTCTATCGCGTGTTGCGCGACCGCCCGGCGCCCACCATTGCCGCCGAGGTCAGCCTGCCGGCCGGCGCCGAGGTGATTTCGGCGCTGCTGAGCGATGGGCAGATCAATGTGACCTATGTGGTGGATGGCGTGACCAGGCTGGCGCTGTTCGATCAAGGCAGTGGAGAGAAGACGCGGGAATTGGTGCTGGGGGAGTAGGCAAGCCTACCGTCCCTGAATCTCCCGCAGCGCCGCCATGCGGTCGCTGACCGAGCCACCCTTGCGCTCGCCCTTGGCTGGTTTCACCGGCAGCACATCACTGCTCACCCCGTCATCGGCAAAGCGCTGCACGCGGTCGAACAGGCTTTCCTCTTCCGGGCGGGCTGGCGGGTTCTCGGTATCCACGGCATAGACCAGCCGGCTGACGCTGGCGGCGATATCGTTGAGCCGCTCGCGCAGATGGGCTTCTTCCAGCCGTTCGGTGTCCCAATCCTCCAGGATCGAGGATTCCACGCCCGCCACCTTCTTGCGCAGTTGTTCGACCTCGGCTTCGAGGCCCAGCTTGTCGGCCAGCAATTGTTCGTTACGGCTGCTGGCCTTTTCCACCGTCTCGGTGGTTTCGGCCAGCAGGGCATTGAGCCGGCTTTCGGCGCTGGCGATGCGGGCTTCGGCGGCGGTCAGATCGTCAGCCGTGGCGGCCCGGTCGTCGCTCTGATTGGCCAGCGCGTTGCGCAATTGGCCGATGATGGCGGTGGCTTCGGCGCTGCGGCGATCCGAGCTTTCCAACCGGGCGATCAGGCTGCGGGCCTGATCTTCGAGGAAGGTGGCGCGCTTCTGCTCGACGGCCAGCGCTGCGGTCAGCCGGCTGGCGTCCTCGTCATTGCGGCTGTCGAGTTCGCGGTCGCGCATGCGCAGCCGCTGGGCCAGGTCGGTGCTTTCGCGCTCGAGCTCGGTGGTGCGGGCGCGCAGCTCGGCCTCGCGCTCTTCCAGCTCCTTGACGATCGACAGATGCTGATCGCGCTCGGCCTTGAGCGCCCCGAGATCACTGCGCTTCTGGTTGACGTCGCCCAGCTGTTCGGCGAGCCGCTTGCGCAGTGTCTCGACATTCATTTCCAGCCGGCGGGTCGACAGCGCGAATTCGGCGCGCAGCTGGTCCTTGTCGGCGCGGAATTCGGCCATGGTGATCGGCGTGGCGGCTTCGATGCGGCGCTTGGTCAGCCGTACGGCGCGTTTCCACACCGCCGGCAGGATGATCAGCGACACCAGCCCCGCGACCAAAAGGCCGAGCGCAAAATACATGATGTTTTCGATGACCATCGGTCCAACTCCGGCGCCCGCATCAATACGCAATGCGGGTGAATTCTCTTCTGACAGCCGGACGATAGCCTCGCCAGATTTGCCAGTGGTTAACCCTAACGCTTTGTCCGGGCGCCGTCACGATGCCGCGGGAATCTGTGATCGGTGAGACAGTTGCGAACAAAACAGGAAACGTGTTCCGCTGCGCGGGCCTCCGACCGGATCGATTCGTGCAGACTGCCAGCGACTATCTCGACATCCTCAATCCCGAGCAGCGCCGTGCCGTCGAGCATGGCGCCGGCTCTGCAACGCCCGGACCTTTGCTGGTCATTGCAGGGGCCGGCTCGGGCAAGACCAATACGCTGGCGCATCGCGTCGCCCATCTCATCGTCAAGGGGGCCGATCCCCGCCGCATCCTGCTGATGACCTTTTCGCGCCGCGCCGCCAGCGAGATGAGCCGCCGCGTCGAGCGTATCGCGGCCCGGGTGATGGGCACCTCGTCGGGCGCTGTCACCGATGCCCTGAGCTGGGCCGGCACTTTCCACGGTATCGGAGCCCGGCTGCTGCGCGAGCATGCCACCCAGATCGGGCTCGATCCGGCCTTCACCATCCACGACCGCGAGGATTCCGCCGACCTGATGAATCTCGTGCGGCACGAGCTGGGCTTGTCGGATGCCAAGAGCCGCTTTCCGACCAAGGGGACCTGCCTCGCCATCTATTCGCGTGTGGTCAATGCGCAGGGCGATCTCGAAGCGGTGCTGAAGGATCACTTCCCCTGGTGCGCCATGTGGCCCGAGCAATTGCGCACCCTGTTCGGCGCCTATGTGGCGGCCAAGCAGAACCAGAATGTGCTCGATTACGACGACCTGCTGCTCTACTGGGCCGGCATGATGGCTGAGCCGGCGATTGCCGCCGAAGTCTCGGCGCGCTTCGATCATGTGCTGGTCGATGAATATCAGGATACCAACAAGCTCCAATCGTCCGTGTTGCTGGCGCTGCGTCCGGGCGGGCAGGGGCTGACCGTGGTGGGCGACGATGCCCAGTCGATCTATTCCTTCCGCGCCGCCACGGTGCGCAACATCCTCGACTTCCCGCAGAGCTTTTCGCCACCGGCCGATATCGTGACGCTGGATCGCAACTATCGCTCGACCCAGCCGATCCTCGCTGCCGCCAATGCGGTGATCGATCTGGCCAGCGAGCGCTTCACCAAGAACCTATGGACCGAGCGGCTGTCCGACGCCAAGCCCTATCTCGTCACCGTGCGCGATGAGGCCGACCAGGCTCGTTACGTCGTGCATAAGGTGCTGGAAGCCCGCGAGGGCGGCATGAGGCTCAAGAACCAGGCCGTGCTGTTCCGCACCTCTTCGCATTCCGGGCCGCTGGAAATCGAGCTGACGCGGCGCAATATTCCCTTCGTTAAATTTGGCGGACTGAAATTCCTCGACGCCGCCCATATCAAGGACCTCTTGGCAATCCTGCGCTGGGTCGAAAATCCGCGTGACCGGGTGGCCGGCTTCCGCGTGCTGCAATTGCTGCCCGGCGTCGGCCCCGCCTCGGCCGGCAAGGTGCTCGACGCCATGGCAACCGGTCCTGATCCAGTCTGGGCGCTGGGCGAAATCCCCGCGCCGTCCCGTGCGGCCGAAGGCTGGGCCGGGCTGGTGGAAATGTTCACCCGGCTGTCGCGCAGGGAAGCCGGCTGGCCGCTGGAGCTGGGCTATGCGCGGCTCTGGTATGAGCCGCTGATGGAAGCAGTCTATGAGGATGCGCTGATCCGCCAGGCGGATATCCTGCAACTGGAGCGGATCGCCGCTGGCTATCCCTCCCGCGAAAAATTCCTGACTGAGCTGACGCTCGATCCGCCCGATGCCACCTCCGACCAGTCCGGCGTGCCGCTGCTCGACGAGGATTATCTGATCCTCTCCACCATCCATTCGGCCAAAGGGCAGGAGTGGAAGGCGGTGCATGTGCTGAACGTCGTGGATGGCTGCATTCCGTCTGACCTCGGCACCGGTTCGACGCATGAGTTGGAGGAGGAGCGGCGGCTGCTCTATGTGGCGATGACGCGGGCCAGGGATGAGCTCAATGTCATCACGCCGCAGCGCTTTTTCGTTACCCAGCAGCACAAGCATGGCGACCGGCACCTCTATGCCCAGCGCAGTAGGTTCATTCCGCGCGCCATGGTGCCGCTGTTCGAAGACATTCTCTGGCCGCCGGTGACCCCGGCCTATATCGAGGGCCTGTCGCCGGCCCCTGTGCGCATGGATATCACCGCCCAGATGCGCGGCATGTGGAGCAAATAGCTCAGCTGGCTTCCGGCTGCGGCCAGACGGTTTCGGGCTTGAGGTCGGTGTTCAGCACGACCACTTCCACACCCGGCTCGGCCTCTTCGCCAGCCTGTTCGATGGCGGCCTGGACGGCCTCCTGGCGCGAGGCAAAGGGGCCGGTCATGGCGCCCTTGAAACTATAGTGCCAAGCAGTGTCCTTGGCCGCGACAACAAAATGATGGCTCGACATGGCGCACCTCCGCAGCGGGTAACGCGGGAGGAGGTGGCGAGATGCGTGGGTTGGGTAAAATTGTAGGGGTTGTCAACGTGACCACGCAACTCCCCCCACCCACGGTGTCACCCCGGCCTTGAGCCGGGGTCCATCCTGAGATGGTTGGGCGTATGCGATAGTCGAACGAACGACCTTGCGGCTGTGGCGCGATCTCGAGATGGATCCCGGCTCAAGGCCGGGATGACATCGTATCTGTGGGGCGTCTGGAGATCAGAAAGTATCGATCAGAACGGGTTCCAAGTCGGCGCATTGGTGAAGTTCAGATACCCGATATTGATCCCCAGCCGGGCGCCAACGCCCGAGCGGATCGGCACCATCACCACGTCGCCACGCTTGATCGCCGTCATGCCGAAGCCGCCCAGCACATAGGCCGAGCCGTCGACGCCGGCAAAGCGACCGAGCACGTCCTGGATCTGGGTGAGGTTATAGACGAGCATCATCACCTTGGAGCCGTCGCCGCCGATGTCGAAGCCAATGGACGGGCCCTGCCAATAGACGTTGAACTCACCGGCATTGCGGGTGTGCAGGATCCCTTCGCCATAGCGGGCGCCGGCAAACAGCGCGCCACCGGCGTCTTCGCCGAGGATATAGCCATTGGGCAGGCCGAACTGGCTGACGGCGCGTTCGACCAGCGAGGCGAGGCCCTGCGATGTCGAGCCGAAGAAGGCGCGGCCATTGTCGAGCAGGTCTTCGCCCGAATAGGTGTCGCTGAGCGAGCCCTGCGCAAAGGCGGCCGGCATGGGGGCGGCGAAAGCCGCCAAAAGGGCGAAGAGAAGGGCGAGGCGCTTGAACATCTAGATCTCCCAGAGATTGGCGGGCCGGCGGTTACGACGTCGTTAAGGCTTGAACCGTACCTTCGTGGCGAACATTGGTCGCTGGCGTGCCGATCGTTAGGTCGATGATGAAGCAAACCTCTAAACAAATCTTAACCATGCTTGCCTTTGTTTTGCCGCTATTGGGCATGGTTTTTGCCTGCGCCATGCCGGCGCGCGCGCAGTCCATGGTGACCTATTACGTCACCGATCCGCTGACCGGCGTCGGCATCTATGGCTGGGATGCGGTGAGCTATTTCACCGAGCCGAAACCGCTGCAGGGCCGGGGTGATTACGAATATGTCTGGCAGAATGTGCCCTGGCATTTCGCCACCGCCGCCAATCGCGACATCTTCAAATCGGCGCCGGAAATCTATGCCCCGCAATTTGGCGGTCATAGCGCGACGGGCATTGCCCGCGGTTATGTCTCGGACAGCGATCCGGCCATGTATGCCGTGTTCAAGCAGCGGCTTTATCTGTTCTATTCCGCCGCCAGCCGCGAGGCGTTTCTTTTGGCACCCGACGAGATGGCGATCGAGGCGGAAAAGCGCTGGGTCGATCTCTCGAAAGCCCTCTCGATCAAGTAGATTTCCCGCCGGTTTCAGCGAGAAATCCGCCCACCTTCATGTCCAATTTACCATGCAGCCTCTAAAGTCAGCCCAACTGATTCTTACGGAGCGTGCAGGCATGGACATCATCGAGCTCAAGGCAACCGACCTCGCGGCCATGCTGTGCTCCCGGGTTTGCCATGACCTGATCAACCCGATCGGTGCGATCGGCAATGGGCTCGAAGTGCTGGCCGATCCGAACCAGGGCGAAATGGCGGAAGGCGCGCGCGACCTGATCGCCAGCGCTGCCAAGCAGAGCCGCGCCAAGCTCGAGTTCGCCCGGCTCGCCTATGGCGCCTCCTCGACCTCGGGCACCGATATCGACACCCGCGAATGCGAACGCGTCGCCCGTATCCAGTTCGAGATCGAAAAAGCCGACCTCGAATGGAATGTGCCGCTGATCCTTCTGCCCAAGCACAAGGCCAAGCTGTTTATGAACCTGCTGCTGATCGCCGCCATGTCGGTGCCGCGCGGTGGCCAAGTCACCGCCGCCATTCTCGGCGATGCTGGCAATGAGCGCTTCGAGTTTACCTCGAAGAGCGATCCGGAAAAGCGCCAGAAGACCCTGGTGCCGTCCGGCGCCGCTGGCCTCTTGGCCGGTACGCCCGATGAAGGCTTTGTCGATGCGCGGGGCATCCAGCCGTTCTATACGGGCCTGCTCGCCCGGATGACCGACATGGAGGTCAATATCGGCATCGAAAACGACATGTTCTTCCTGACCGCTATCCCCAAGGCCAAGGTCGAGGGCGCGCTGGAACAGCCGACCGCTTAACCAGTTCAGTCGATCAATGATAGCAGTGTGCTAACCAATTCCTAGGATGTGCTGCCCATAATAGCGGCACGCGTCAGCCTCTGCGGAGCCTTTTCGGCATGAAATCCTGTCTCATCGTCGATGACTCGAGCGTGGTGCGCAAAGTGGCGCGCCGCATTCTCGAAGACATGGATTACATCGTCGAAGAGGCCGAAGACGGCCAGGATGCCTTCGACAAATGCCGTCAGGAAATGCCCGACGCCATCCTGCTCGACTGGAACATGCCGATCATGAGCGGGCTGGAATTTCTTAAGCTGCTCAGGGCTTACGTTGGCGGCGACCGTCCGCATATCGTCTATTGCACGGTCGAAAACGACATCGGCGCCATCGCCATGGCGCTCAAGGCCGGCGCCAGCGACTATATGATGAAGCCTTTCGATCGCCACATCCTCGAAGCCAAATTCGAGATCCGCGACGAAGCGGCCTAGCCGGTCGACATGCACAAGAAAGCCACGCTGCCCCACAAGATCTGCGTCACCTGCGGCCGACCCTTCGACTGGCGCAAGAAGTGGGCAAGGGTCTGGGACGAAATCAAATATTGCTCCGACCGCTGCCGCCGCACGGCCAAGGAAAAGCCGTAAGGCTCAGGCGGTTTCGTCAGCCCGGCCCAGCAGATAGGCCTTCTCGCGCTCATTGCGGGTCAGCTCGGCTGCCCGGCGGAACTCCAGCATGGCCTCGGTATGCCGGCCCAGCTTGCTCAGCATATCGCCCCGCACCCCATAGAGCAGGTGATAGCTCTTGAGGGCCGGGCTGTCCTTGATGCTGTCGATCAAAACCAGCGCGGCCGCCGGACCTTCGGCCATGGAGATGGCCACGGCGCGGTTGAGCTCGATCACCGGCGATGGCGTCAGTTGCGCCAGCGCGGCATAAAGCGCAGCGATGCGGGCCCAGTCGGTGTCAACCGCCTTGCTGGCCCGGGCATGGCAGGCGGCAATCGCCGCCTGCAGCGCGTAGGGCGCATTTTCGCCACCTAGATCAATGGCTTGCTGTAGCGATGCCAGACCAGTGCGGATCAGTTGCGCATCCCAGCGCGTGCGATCCTGGTCGAGCAGCAGCACCGGCTGCCCCTTGGTATCGGTCCGGGCGATAGTGCGCGAGGCCTGGATTTCCATCAGCGCCAACAGGGCATGCACCTCGGAATCCTCGGGCGATATCCGCGCCAGCACGCGGCCGAGCCTTATGGCTTCATCGCAGAGCTGGGGCCGTATCAGGTCGTCGCCGGCGGTGGCGGAATAGCCTTCGTTGAAGATCAGATAGAGCACGCCCAGCACCGAACTCAGGCGCTCGGTTCGCTCGGCGCCGCGCGGCACTTCGAAGGGAATGCCGGCCTCGGCGATGGTTTTCTTGGCGCGGACAATACGTTGGCCGATGGTCGGCTCGGCGGCGAGGAAGGCGCGGGCGATTTCCTCGGTGGTGAGACCACCCAATAGCCGCAGGGTCAGCGCAACCCGGGATTCCGCCGGCAGGATGGGATGGCAGGAGGTGAAGATCAGCCGCAGCAGATCGTCACCGACCTCGTCGTCCAGGCTTTCTATAATTGCCGCTTCATGATCCGGCGCATCATCCTCGATGATGCGGCCGACCTCTTCGAGCTTGCTCGAGGCCATCTTGCGGTGGCGGAAATAGTCGATGGCGCGGCGCTTGGCCGTCTGCATCAGCCAGGCGCCGGGATTGCTGGGAATGCCGGTTTCCGGCCACTTCCTCAGCGCCACCAGCAGCGCATCCTGCGCCAGCTCCTCGGCCAGCGAAATGTCGCGCATCATGCGGGTCAGGCTGGCGATCAGCCGTGGCTGCTCGACCTTCCAGACCGTGGCAATGACGCGATGGGTTTCGGACTCTGTGCTCATGGCGGCGGATGAAACCAGCATCCGCCGCCGCGGGCAATCGCTTCATTGCTCGAACATGCCCTTGGGCGTCTCGCCCTTGAAGAAGGGCTCGATGAAACCGAGCAGCAGATCGACCTGATCGATGACGGCGGTATGGGAGGTCGCCGGCAGGATGGCAAGGCGCGACGCGGCCAAAGGCTTGCCCATGTCGCCGGGCGCACCGCCGCCCATCAGGCGGAACAGGCTGGTGACATGCTCGAGCGTCATCATGTCGGCGTCGCCGGCAATGATCAGCATCGGGGTCTTGAGCTGCTTGACGTCCTCCTCCCAGGCGAGGGGCTCGTGTTCGAGGGCGATCATGCGTTCGACAAACGGCCGGAAACCGTCCGGATCGGGCGCCAGTTCCTTCCAGGCGTCCTCCATGGGCGTGCCGACGAACATTTCGGGCGTCATGGTGGGGATCATCGCGAGGAATTCGGGCTGGGAGCCGGCCATGTCATAGGCGACCGATATGGCGACCAGTTGGTCGACCTTGTCGGGATGATCGATGGCCAGTTTCAGCCCGGTGGCGGCGCCCATGGAATAGCCCAGCACGTCGGCCTTCTCGATGCCGACGGCATCCATGAACTTGGCGACGTCATCGGCAAGATTGGGATAGGTTATGGGCCGGTCGATATCCCCGGTGCGGCCGTGGCCCTGGAATTCGAGGGCATAGACCGTGTGCTCCTCCGCCAGGCGGGGAATGATCTCGCCCATGGCGGGGATGTTCATATAGGCGCCGTGCAGCACGACGAGCGGATCGCCGGTGCCGGACACCTCGTAATACATGTCCATGCCATTAACCGCGACAGTGTCGCCCACCGGCTCGGACTGGGCAAAGGCTGTGGTGGTCAGCAGCAGGACGCTCGCGACGATGGCTGTTCGGATCATGGTGTTCTCCCAATGCGCGGTTCCCGACTGCGCTTCTGACCTGACCACGAATGGGGCCGGCCCGGTTCGACAGCGTATGGACCGATTTTGCCCGCGCAAACGAAAACCCCGCGCGACTTGCGTCACGCGGGGTGAAGTTTGACAAGGGAGGTCAGAACTTAGGCAACGTTCTCGTTGTAGCCTTCGTCGGCATCGGGCTCGCGCAGCACATAGCCGCGGCCCCAGACGGTTTCGATGTAGTTCTTGCCGCCGGTCGCAACCGAAAGCTTCTTGCGCAGCTTGCAGATGAACACGTCGATGATCTTGAGTTCGGGTTCGTCCATGCCGCCATAGAGGTGGTTGAGGAACATTTCCTTGGTGAGCGTGGTCCCCTTGCGGAGGGAGAGCAGCTCGAGCATCTGGTATTCCTTGCCGGTGAGGTGCACCCGCTGGGTCTGCACTTCGACGGTCTTGGTGTCCAGGTTGACGGTCAGCTCGCCGGTCGAGATGACCGACTGGGCATGGCCCTTGGAACGGCGGACGATGGCGTGGATGCGGGCCACGAGCTCGTCCTTGTGGAACGGCTTGGTCATGTAGTCGTCGGCACCAAAGCCGAGACCCCGGACCTTGTCCTCGATGCCGGCCAGGCCGGAGAGGATCAGGATTGGCGTCTGCACCTTGGCGACGCGCAGGGTGCGAAGCACCTCATAGCCGCTCATGTCAGGCAAATTCAGATCGAGCAGGATGATGTCGTAATCATACAGCTTGCCGAGATCGACGCCTTCTTCACCGAGGTCGGTGGTATAGACGTTGAAGCTTTCGGACTTCAGCATCAGTTCGATGCTCTGCGCTGTCGCGCTGTCGTCCTCAATAAGGAGTACCCGCATTATATTCCCCTTGTCATGTCGTTCCTGCTGGAACCGTGGGATCTGGACCGCCCACGCCAACCCTACTGGATATGACTGAACCCTAAGCCCAAATAGTTAACAAAGTTTAATTCGGTTCGGCAATACGCAAATGACGTTAGGATGAATTAAGTTTAAGTCATTGAAATTTAAGGGTTAATTCTATCAATTTTTCTTAAGAAAATGGTTTAAGTAGGCGCTCTAAGCGACTCTTTCGACTCGTGCAATTGTGGCTGTATCAGGGGTTTGGCGGGGTATCGACGCATTGCAGCGGACAGACCGGGCCAACCCCTCAAATAGCGCCATTTGCTTAACAATGGGTTACGGTGTGATTCGAAGTTGTCCTCGAATCGAGCATCGTGGAAACCATAAGCCGACCCTGCCGATGAACGGATGCTGAACAACCATGAAGGCACTGATCTCCGCTATTGACGCCATCGACGATGTGGAAGTGTTCGGCCGAGTCAAATCGGTGCAGGGGCTCCTTATCGAGATCGTCGGACCGGTGCGCGAGTTGCGCGTCGGCGGACGGGTGCAGATCGAGACCGTCAATAATGAGCAACTGGCCGCCGAGATAATTGGTTTCAAGAGCGGCCACGCTTTGTGCCTGCCCTTCGGCCAGCTCGGCGGCGTGCGCATGGGCTGCAAGGCGGTGTTCCAGCGCCATGATGGGGCGGTGTTTCCGTCCGAAGGTTGGCTCGGCCGGGTGATCACCGCCAATGGCGAGCCGATGGATGGCAAGGGGCCGCTGCCCCGGGGCGCGAAGCCCTTTGCGCTGCGGCAGGATCCGCTGCTGGCGCATGACCGCGTGCGGGTGGGCGACCCGCTCAATCTCGGCGTGCGCTGCCTCAATACCTTTACCACCCTCTGCGAAGGCCAGCGCATGGGCATCTTTGCCGGCTCTGGCGTCGGCAAGTCGGTGCTGATGTCGATGCTGGCGCGCAATACCGATGTCGATGTCTCGGTGATAGGGCTGATCGGCGAACGCGGCCGCGAGGTGCATGAGTTCATCCAGGAATATCTGGGCGAGGAAGGCCTGCGCCGCGCCGTGGTGGTTGTGGCAACCTCCGACGAGGCGGCGCTGATGCGGCGGCAGGCGGCCTATATGTCTCTGGCGCTCAGCGAGTTCTTCCGCGACCAGGGCAAGCGCGTGCTCTGCATGATGGACAGTCTTACCCGCTTTGCCATGGCGCAGCGCGAGATCGGTCTGGCCATCGGCGAACCGCCAACCGCCAAGGGTTATCCACCGACGGTTTTCACGGAATTGCCACGATTGCTCGAAAGAGCCGGTCCAGGCACGCCCACGACAGGTTCTATTACCGGTCTATTTACCGTTTTAGTGGAAGGTGATGATCACAATGAGCCCATTGCGGATGCCGTTCGCGGCATTCTTGATGGGCACATCGTGATGGAGCGCGGGATTGCTGAGCGGGGACGTTACCCCGCCGTCAACGTGCTCCGGTCCATCTCGCGCACCATGCCAGGGTGTGTTCCGGCCGATGTTCGGCCGGTCCTGCAAAAGGCGCGCGAGCTCATGTCCATCTATTCGGACATGGAGGAACTGATCCGGCTGGGGGCTTACCGGAAAGGGTCAGATCCGAAAGTGGACCGCGCGATTGCCATCAACCCGGAACTCGAGGCCTTTTTGGGGCAGAGCCGGGAAGAAACGACGTCGATTGCCGAGGGCTATGACATGCTCAGGGCCATCGTCGATCAGGTGGGCGCGGCAGGCTGATGGGGTGGTGTTTGCATCCCGGAACTGACTTGGTGTGTAAGGAGTACAGGTCTTGAAATCGCGCAGCGAGAGCCTCATTCGGCTCAAAAAGTTCCAGGTGGACGAGAAGCGCCGTCAGGTCGCGCAGATCGAGATGATGATCAACGATTTCGAGCGCATGGCGTCCGAACTCGACCAGCAGATCGAAATCGAGCAGACCAAGACCGGTATTTCCGATGTGGCGCATTTCGCCTATTCGACCTTTGCCAAGGCCGCGCTGACGCGCCGCGACAACCTGCTCAATTCCGCCAATGACATGAAGGGCAAGCTCGAAGCCGCCCAGGATGCCCTGGCCGAGGCGCTTGAAGACCTCAAGAAGGTCGAATTGCTCGACCAGCGCGAGCACCAGCGCGAAGCCGCCGAGCAGCTCAAGGTCGAGCAGCAGGAATATGACGAGATCGGCCGCCTGCGCTTTTCGCGGCAGTAGGGTTCTCGACCCAGATTTTCAGAAGGGCTCGCTCAGGCAGGCCCTTTTCCATTTGGCCGAGCCGGCAAACCATTGTCATGGTTAATAGATTCTTATCGGGAAGTCTTCTGGGGCGATTAGCGTGTGGCATCAAGGTGTTGTGCTGATTCACTGATTGGTACGCCGCCCGCGTCAGGGGCGACTAGGAAGACTAACTATGAGAATGCCGATAGGTCGCATGTCTGCGGGGCAAAATCTCCTGCCGCGGTTCGAATACGCACGCAAGCTCTCGCGAAAGGTCGCGAATGTTGCGCTCTTGATGGTCGCCATGACCAGCGCGGCCCATGCCATGTCGGCGGGTTGCGCAGCGCTCAATGCCGATAATTGGGCTGGGCAGGCCGTGTCTTACAAGAGCGTCGACTTCGGCAGTCAAACTTCAATCCCGGCGAGATCGTCTCCTTCGTCGTCACCGACAATACGGTGCCGTATAACGCGGCGCGCCAGGGGACCCTGCATATCGTTGGGGCCAATGTTTACGTCTATTATCTCAGCCGCTATGCGGCGCCCCAGCACTTCTGGGTCGGGGGCTCGGCTTCGACGACATTCGAGCCTGCCGCGACTACCGGCCGGCCAACGCCGGCAGCGCCACGGTGGTGCAGGGCGAAGTGGCCGCCGCGGGTCCGGTCCCGCTGGCCTGGTATGTCAAGTTCACGCCCGATCCCGGGTTTTCCGGGCAGCGACGGTCGGCTACCGGCTGACCAGTCCGCTGGGTTCGACTGAAGCCACCATTGTCTACAATCTGGGCTATGACCTGCCGCAGTGGCGGCGCAGATCGATGCTCAGGTCAACAGCCTCGTTAGCACGCGGCAGAACCTCATCGCATCGATGATCGATATGCCGGGTCTGGTGCAGCGGCGTGGCATGGCCGGTGCCACCAGCGCAGTCTCGGGCGGCGTGTCGCCACAGAGCGATGGCCTGCTGCTCAATTTTGCCAGCAGCCTGATCCAGTCCGAAGCGGAAGCTCAGGCGGCGGGGCTGGTCGCGGCCTCACCGGCGCAGAGCAAGGCCTTCAACGCCTGGATCAAGGCTTCGGTGGCGCTGCACAACAGGGCGGCCAATGGCAATCGCTGGGGCAGTTTTGCGTTGTTATCGCTGGGCGCCGATTATCTGGTCAATGAGCAGTTCCTGGTCGGCCTGGCGCTGCATATCGACCGCATCAACGATCCATCGGGAACCAGCAGCCTGCTCGACGGTACGGGTTGGCTGGCGGGTCCCTATCTGTCGCTCGAGCTGGGCGAAAGCGTCTTTCTCGATGCCAGCCTCCTCTATGGCGGCTCGCAGAACATCGTGGACACGGCGTTTTTCGACGGGCAATTCGCCACCTCGCGCTGGATGGCGGATGTGGCGCTGAGCGGGCAGTGGCTGTTCGAGGACGGGCTGCAGATCACGCCGCAGCTGCGCGCCGTCTATCTGCGCGAGCAGGTGTCCGACTATGTGGTGGCCAATGCCGGCGGGTTTGCTTTTGGCATCGTCGGTCAGGCCAGTGAACAGCTCCAGGTCAGCACAGGTGCCGAACTGCAGCGACGCGTCGACCTGGCGAATGGGTTAAGCCTGACCCCGCGGCTTGGCAGCACCGTCGGTCTGTCGGGTCTCGGTAGCGGCAGCGCTTTCGGTACGCTGAGCGCCGGGCTGGCTCTGGCGGGCGACAAGCACTGGCTGCTGGACGGCAGCGCCCAGCTCAATGTCACTGACCGCGGCGCCCATGCCGTGGGCGGACGTGTGAAGCTGTCGTCGCCTTTCTAGGACTGCCGCCTTGCCCTGAGCGTGCTGCCCGCGCAGTACGGTCAGGGCCCATGCAACCGAGTCAGCGCTCCCCCGTTCACTCTGCATGGGCAATTCATTCAACTGTGACACCAGACCTTTAGCACTTGTCGTCGATGACGATCCTCTGATCCGCATCGACATGGTCGATATGCTGGACGATCTCGGCTTCGAGGCGGCGGAGGCCGACAGCGTTGCGGCGGCGTTGAGTTATCTGCAGGACAATGGCGAGCGCGTGAGCTTCTTGCTCACCGATTTGCAGATGCCGGGTTCGCGCAATGGCGTGAAGCTGGCTAATCACGTCAGCTTCGTCTGGCCGCATATCCGTATTCTTGTGACCTCGGGCGTCACCAGGCCGGTCGTCGGCCAATTGCCGCTCAAGGCCCAGTTCATCGCCAAGCCGCTGACGCCCCATGTTATCATGGATTATGTGGCGAAATTTCCGACCGACATGTTGCCGCTGGCGCATTAGGCCCGCTCAGATCGGGGTATGGCCTAACAGGATGGTGGGCAGGAAGAACTCGGTCCAGTCATTGACGACATGGGCGCCGGCGGACACCCAGAGGTTGCGGCTGATGAGGAATGCTGCCGTCAACACCAGCCGGGCCGTGCCAATGCCGGCGAAACACTGGACAAAATTCCACTGATAAGTCGGCAGGTGCGCGGCAGCGAACAGGGCGGTCGACACCAGGACGGCGATAACCAGCCCGGTGCGGCGCGACAGGCCGACGCGCTCCACGCAAAACCACAGCACCGCCAGCAGGGGCAGCACGGTCATCACCTCCTCACCGATCAGCTGGATCATGGTGCGGAGCAAAAACACCAACGTGCCCACGAGGCCCAGATTGCCAAGCAGGCCGGCTTCAGGGTTGCTCGCCATCGAGATAAAGCGCAGCAGCAGCGCGCCCACGGCGAAGGAGGCGGCAATGGTGAGGATGCCAAAGCCGAATGCCATGGCGATTTCGCGCAGTCCAACACGGCGGAACAGGGCAATCGGGAGGCCATGCGTGACGGCAAAAAGCGTCAGCAGTGGCAGGGCCGTATAGCCGATGGCCGGCAGCAGGTTGAGCGGGAATGTTGTAAACGGCAGGGTGACAAGCAAGGCGAAGGCCAGCGCCGTGGATGCCAGCACGGTCAGCCAACCGGCCGGCGTCATCGCCACCGGCTGGCCGTTGTAATAGGGAAGATCCGGCCCTTGCATCAAACGCCCCCGTTTACCCGCAAGCTGGGCCGGCCAGCGGTTCAGGTCAAGGCATCTCAGCCCTTGGTCTTGGCGATCAGGCTTTTGACGCGGGTGGCGAAGGCGTCCATCTGGAACGGCTTGGTCATCACGTGCATGCCCTGATCGAGATGGCCGTGGTTGAGCACAGCGTTTTCGGCATAGCCGGTGATGAACAGCACCTCCAGCTCCGGCCGGCCGACCCGCGCCGCGTCGGCGACCTGGCGGCCGTTCATGCCGCCGGGCAGGCCAACATCGGTGATCAGCAGGCTGATCTCACGCGATGAATTGAGGATTTTGAGCGCCGATGGGCCATCGGCCGCCTCCAGCACGTCATAGCCCAGATCCTGCAATTCCTCGACCGCCAGCATGCGGATCAGCGCTTCGTCATCGACCACCAGCACCGTGTCGCCGCCTTCGGCGCGCGGCGGGTGGATCGACGGGCTGGTCATCGGCTCGTCGTCGAAAGCCTCGCCGGCATGGCGGGGCAGGTAGATGCAGATCATCGTGCCCTTGTCGATTTCCGAGTAGATGCGCGCCGCGCCGCCCGACTGGCCGGCAAAGCCATAGACCATGGAGAGGCCAAGGCCAGTGCCCTGGCCGATCGGCTTGGTGGTGAAGAACGGGTCGAAAGCCCGCGCCACGGTTTCCGGCGACATGCCGGTGCCGCTATCGGAGACGCAGAGCGAGATATACTGGCCCGGCTCCAGCCCGCGCTGGCGGGCGGCGCGCTCATCCATCCAGCGGTTGGAGGTTTCAACGGTCAGCTTGCCGCCATGGGGCATGGCGTCGCGCGCGTTGATGCAGAGGTTGAGCAGCGCGTTTTCGAGCTGGCCGGCATCGACGAAGGTGGTCCAGAGGCCGGCAGCGCCCGCCATTTCGACCTCGATGGACGGGCCGACGGTGCGGGTGATGAAATCCAGCATGGAATTGACCAGCGCATTGATATTGGTCGGCTTGGGATCAAGCGTCTGGCGGCGCGAGAAGGCAAGCAGGCGCTGGGTCAGGCTGGCGGCGCGGCGCGAGGCCGACATGGCGCCATTGAGATAGCGGTCGAGTTCGCCGACGCGGCCCTGAGCCAGGCGGGTCGACATGACTTCGAGGCTGCCGGAAATGCCGGCTAGGATATTGTTGAAGTCATGCGCCAGACCGCCGGTGAGCTGGCCGACGGCTTCCATCTTCTGCGCCTGGCGCAGGGTCTCTTCCACCGCCATCAGCTCGGCGGTGCGTTCGGAAACCTGCTGCTCCAGCGTGGCATTGAGCTTTTCCAGGCCGAGCTCGGCCTGGCGGCGCGCGGTGATGTCCTGGAAGATCACGGCGACCAGCTTGCGGTCGGTGCCTTCTAGTTTGACGGCGGCCAGATCGAGATAACGACCGGTGGCCACCAGCTCCTGCTGGAAGCGGATGGGAATTCCGGTGTGAAGCACGCCGCCATAGCGCGCGATCCAGGCGTCGGCCTCGTCGGGCACCATTTCGCGCAGCTTCTGCCCGACGACATTGGGAATGCCGGCATGGCGGGCATAAGCAGCGTTGGCCTCGATATGGATATAGTCGCTGTCCGGGCCATGCGGGCCGTCGAGGAATTCGATGATGCAGAAGCCCTCGTCGATGGCGTCGAACAGGCCCTTGTAGAGCTCTTCGCTGTCGCGGCGCTTGCGCTCGGCCAAGGTCCGATCGGTGACGTCGACGCCTTCGACAAAGATGGCGTTGACCGCGCCAGCCTTGTCGCGCAGCGGCTGGTAGACGAAATCGAGATAGCGATTGGTGACCGGGCCGCCCGGCTCGACCTGCATGGCAAACAGCGCGCTGGTGGCTGTATAGGGCGTGCCGCTGCGATAGACCTCGTCGAGGATGCGCACAAAGCCCTGGGCGGCCGCATCGGGCAGCGATTCCGCCACCGTCTTGCCGATCACCTCACGGCCGCCGATCAGCCGCAGATAGCTCGGATTGGTCAGTTCGTAGCGGTGATCCGGGCCGGTGAGCAGCGCCATGAAGGTGGGCGCCTGCTCGAACATCTGGGTGAGGATTAGCGTGACGTTGGATTCGGTATGCAACGGGACGGGCTCCACCAGAAAAGTCAGATCGGGAAACGCACAATTGTGCCAGTAGTTTCACTGCCATTGTGGGGCGAAAACTACCAGCGCCGGCAGCCCGATTTTGCCGATTTTACGATGATGTGACCGGTCTTTGGCCGAGTTCAGCCAGATAGTCGCGCAGCAGGCCGGCGCGGCGCGGGCGGAAGCTGGTGCCCGTGGTTTCGAGCTGGCTGATCCGCTCGAGGCGGAACATGCGGAAGGCCTCGCGCAGGCAGCACCAGGCCAGCAGGGTCAGCGTGCCCTGGGTATAGACCACCGCCAGCGGCAGCACCCTGCGCTGTGTCGATGCGCCGGTCTGGTCGGCATAGTGGAAGAACAGCGCGCGCTCCTGCCAGCAGGCCTCGCGGATGGCGTCGATATTGGCGGGGGTGACGCGCTGGTTGGGGCGATAGACCTGCGAAATGGCATGCAGCAGGTGCTGTTCGCGATCGTCGGGCAGGGTGGCGGCGACCTTGGCCAGAACCGAGGCGGCGGCCTTGGCCAGCGTCGGATCGCCCATGGCGCGCACTTCGGCGAGGCCGAGCACCAGAGCCTCGATTTCGGTGCGGTCGAAGGTCTGCGGCGGCAGGGCGTAATCTTCCACCAGCCGATAGCCATAGCCGCGTTCGCCCTCGATGCGGGCACCAGCGGCGCGCAGGCTATCCATGTCGCGATAGAGCGAGCGGAGCGAGACGTCCATCTCCTCGGCCAGCCGCGCAGCGGTGATCGGCGCGGGCATGACCCGCATGGCTTGCAGCAGGCGAAACAGGCGATCGGAGCGGGCCATTATCCAACTGTCGAAAACTGGCAGTTGGGTAGGGTTATACAATTGGTCATCAAACAGGCAAACGGAGTTTCGCCATGACCATCAAAACTACGACCCATCTCAATTTCCGCGGTGACGCCAAGGCGGCGCTGGAATTTTACCAGAGCGTGTTCGGCGGGGAGATCATGCTGCTCAGCTACCGCGACGCCAATGCAGTGCAAGACCCGGCCGAGGCCGACCAGATCATGTGGGGGCAGGTGGAGTCGCCGGAGGGCTTCCGCGTCATGGCTTATGATGTGCCGAGCCGCACGGACTACGACGCCGGCACGATCCCACTGTTCCTTTCGGTGCGCGGCGATAATGCGGACGAGCTGACGCGCTTCTGGAATGGCCTGGCTGAAGGCGGCACGATGATCCAGCCCATCGGCCCGGCGGCATGGTCGTCGCTCTACGGCATGCTCAAGGACAAATTCGGCGTGACCTGGGTGATGGATGTCGCGGTGGCTTATGGGGGGTAATTGCCCGTCATCACCCCTGAGGGACCGCGTAACTAAAATGCTCTCCCACCCACGGTGTCATCCCGGCCTTGAGCCGGGATCCATCTCGAGATGATTGCGCAGCCGCAAGGTGGTTCGTTCGATCGACCTTGCGGAGGTGGCGCGATCTCAGGATGGGCCCCGGCTCAAGGCCGGGATGACACCGTAGGTGCGGGAGTCTTTCAATCGCAGGAGAGGCCGCGGGCTTTAGGGCATAATCACCATGCGCTGTGCCGCCCGATCAGCATCATAAGTCGCCGGATCGAATGCCGGCTGGGTCTCCAGCTGTTCGCGGCTGGCGTTGATGAACAGGTAGCGGTTGCCAAAGGTATCGGACGAAAAGCTGAGGTTATCGAAACCCACGGCGACCGGCTTGGCGCCAAGGCCCAGGAACCCGCCGACATCGACGATGACCGCATCGAAGCTGCCGTCGGCATTGGTGACGATGTCGCCGATGGTGCCGATCTGTTCGTCATTGATGCCATAGACGCCAATGCCGCGCAGGTCGTCGGCGGTCAGTTCGCTCTCGTCGAAGTCCGAAAAGCTGCTGCGATCGACTGGGGTGGTGATCGGCGTGCGATTGGGCTGGTCGGTGGTGAGGGCAGGATCGACCGGCGCCGCATTAGGATCGCCGTCGACCAGCTGGTCCTCTTCCTCTTGCGTGGTGAGGGCCGGTTCGCCTGTGGTCTCTTCGCTGTCGCCCCAGATGAAGGCCGGCGCTTCTGTCAGCGTTTCGGCCGTGGTTTCCAGCACCCAGCGGCGTGAGCCATCGTCACGCGCGGCCCAGACCAGCTGGGCGAAATCGACCGCCACATCCTTTTCGCCAACGCCTAGAAAGCCTCCGACGCTGATCACCACGGCAGAAATGCCCTGGCCGGAGGTCACCACCATGTCGTTGATCGTGCCGATCTCTTCTGCATCGTCAGCGGTGGAGGAGAACACGGTCTGGCCGAGCAATTGGGTGACCAGCACATCCTCGCCGCCCGTGGCGTAGCCCTGCGACATCAGGGTCGGCGGGGTCAGGCCGCTTTGCTGCAACTCGGTGGGTGCGGGGGCGATAACCGGTGCCTGGGCGAGAGAGGCGGATGCCAACAGCAGGGTCAGGGCAGAGGCAGTGAGAATCGGGCGCAGCATGGCAATCTCCTTGTGACGCAAAAGGGCCGGCCCTCGGGCCGGCCCTTCGCTATGACAATCCGCGAGGGATTAGTTGGTTGCGGGCGCAGCCGGTGCCATGGCGCCACCATCAGCCGGCGCGGCCGGGGCCATTGCGTCGGCAGGAGCAGCGGTGCCATCAGCAGCGCCATCGACGGGCTCGTCTTCAGCCCAGACGAAATCTGGTGCCGCAGTCAGGGCTTCAGCCGTGGTGGGCAGGACCCAACGTTCGGTGTTGTCGGCGGCCAGGGTGAATTCCAGCGCGCCGAAATCGACCGCAACAGCCTTTTCGCCAATGCCGAGGAAACCGCCAACGCCGATCACCACGGCGGTGATCTGACCGTCTTCCGAGAAGACCAGGTCGGAGATATTGCCGATTTCTTCGGCGTCATCGCCGGCGGTAGAGAACACCGGCTGGCCAATCAGGCGCGAACCGAGATTGTCGGTATCAGCGGCGGTGTAGCCTGCAGCCATGTCCCATGGCTCATTGACATCGGTTTCTTCCATAGCACCGGATTCAACCGGAGCAGCCTCAGTGGTGGTTGCAGCAGGTGCGGCTGGCGCTTCAGTGGTCGCGGGAGCGGCAGGAGCGGCCGGTGCCGCTTCCTGAGCAATGGCGCCAGTGGTGAGCAGGGCTGCAAGGGCGGTCGTAGCCAGAAGTGTGCGGATCATAGTAAGCTCCATACGTTCATCGTTAAAAGTGAACGGGCCGTGCGGTGCAAAACTTGCCGGTAGAGTACCGTGCGGCCCATTTGATGTTTCGACAACGTTGCGACTTGCGCAGACGTTCCGAGCCTATTTGCCGCACCATTGAAAAGGCCGGCTCTCGCAAGCGAGGCCGGCCCTGTCCGCCTCCCTGGCGGTTTTTGATCCGAAGAGCGCGCAGTTTATGACGCGCAAGCTCCCTGACATCGCCCACAATAGCGCAAAGCCGATGACGGTGGACTCGGTCTCGGTGAAGACGCTTAAGCCACCGCTAATTGGTTAATTGCGCCGTATCCAGATCATATGTCCGCATGGCGCGATGCGGCATGCCGCCGTCCTCGAATTCCGGACCAAAGGCGGCAAAGCCGAGCTTTTCATACATGCCGAGCTTGTCGGATTGCGCGGTGAGATAGAAGCGATCCTGGCCCTTGGTCCGCGCATGCTCCATGGCAGCGAGGATCATGGTCTTGGCAATGCCATGGCCGCGGAAACTGGCCCGAACGGCGACGCGGCCGATCTTGCCGTGCTCAGGCTTGTCGATCAGCCGCAGCGTGCCGACAACTTCGCCCTGGGCCACGGCGACGAAATGGGTGGCCGTCAGGTCGTCGGCGTCATTCTCCTCTTCCTCGGGGACCTTTTGTTCCCAGACGAAGACTTCGCGGCGCAGCGCGAAGGCGGCGTTGCAGAGCGTAGAGAAGGTCGGAACGATCAGCGTGGTGATGTGCATGGGCGATCATTAGCCCAGTCGACGCCAACCTGTCATCCCACCGCGTCGAGCCGCGCCAGCTGTTCCTGCACCGGCGCGCCATGCACCAGCGAATTGACGAAGGCCAGCTTCTCGATCACCTGCGGGGTCAGGATGAAAGGATAGGCGTCGGGGTGGCCCATGGCGCGATTGAGGTTGTTGAGCATCGAGGCCAGCGGCACCCAATGGTCGATGATCACATCGAAGTCGGGCTCCATATAGGGATCGAAGCGGACCTGATCGACGACGATATGCTCGTCCTGGTTGCGCGGCCGGGCGCGCACGCCAAAGGCCCCGGCCATTTCCACCGTATCGGTGATGTGGAGGTAATGCGCGAAGGTCTCCGCAAAGTCCTCCCAGGGGTGAGCGGTGGCATAGGCGCTGATATGGGTCTGCGGCCAGCCCATCGGGGCGCCATTGGCATAATAGACTTCCAGCGCCCGGCCATAGTCGGCCGAGGCATCGCCGAACAATTGGGTGAAGCGCTGCGCGGCCGGCTGGCCCTCGACCAGCAGGTCCCAATAATGGTGACCGATCTCGTGACGGAAATGCCCCAACAGGGTACGATATGGTTCACCCATGGCGGCGCGGCGCGACTCGCGTTCGGCGTCGTCGGCTTCGGCCAGAGCGATGGTGATAATGCCGCTGTCATGCCCGGTCATCACCGGCAGGCCGGCCACCGGCATGTCGGCCAGAAAGCGGAAGGACAGCCCGTGTACCGGGTCTTCGTTACGGGTTTCGACCGGTAGCCGCAGGCGCAACAGCGAATAGAACAGGCGCTTCTTGGCGCGTTCGATCACCTGCCAGCGCGTCAGGTTGAGCGAGTTGGTAATGTCGGGAATGGTCTCGTTGTGGCGACAGGCCGCGCAATAGATGTCGCCACCTGGCTCGGCACGGATCAGCCAGTTGCAGGCGCCATGATGGGCATTCTCGCAAAACACATAAGCATCGTCGGGGAAAGCCGGCGTCGACCACAGCCCGCTGCTCTCAACCAGCGACACCAGCGCGTTTTTTTCCGGCAGGTAGCCCAGCTTATGCCCGCAGCGCTCGCAGGAGGCATTTTCGAAATAGACGGTATTGCCGCAATGATCGCAGACGAAGAGTTTCATGAAAGGCCCCGGTACCAGCGATCGAACAATGGGCGGAAAGGGCACTGGTTCCAGCGTTACGCAAGTTGTCACGCGGCACGGCTGGCGCAACCGCAGAGGCGTGCCTAGATAGGGGACTTCAACGGAGCATATCGACCATGGCTGACCTCTCGAGCTTTCCCATCACCAAGACCTGGCCGGCGGCCAATCCAGAGGTGATTCAGCTCTATTCCTTCCCGACGCCGAACGGCGTCAAGGTGTCGATCATGCTGGAAGAGACGGGGCTGGCCTACGAGCCGCATGCCGTCAACATCATGAAGAACGAGACCTGGGACGCACCTTTCCTGTCGCTCAATCCGAATGGCAAGATCCCGGCGATCATCGATCCCAATGGCCCGGGCGGCAAGCCGCTGGCGCTGTTCGAATCGGGCGCCATCCTGATCTACCTCGCCGAAAAGACCGGCCAGTTCATCTCCGCCGACCCAGCCAAGCGCTACGAGACCATTTCCTGGGTGATGTTCCAGATGGCCGCGGTCGGCCCGATGTTCGGCCAGCTCGGCTTCTTCCATAAGTTCGCCGGCAAGGATTTCGAGGACAAGCGTCCGCGCGACCGTTTCGTCGCCGAGTCCAAGCGCCTGCTCGGCGTGCTGGAAACCCGCCTCAGCGGGCGCGACTATATCATGGACGACTATTCGATCGCCGATATCGCCCTGATCGGCTGGGTACGCGCCCTGACCGTGTTCTACGGCGCCGAGGAAATCCTCGACTATGGCAGCCTCAGCAATGTCCCGGCCTGGCTCGAGCGCTGCGTCGCCCGTCCGGCCGTGCAGCGTGGGCTGGATATTCCCGCTCGCGGCTAGGCAACTCCTCGGCCCGGCTCCGCATTGGAGTCGGGCAAAAGGAGGATTTGCCATGCACACACCAAACGAAAACGACATCCGCGACCGCGCCTATGCGCTCTGGGTCGAATCCGGCTCACCGGTTGGCCGAGACGACGAATTCTGGCACCGCGCCGAGCGCCAGCTGAGCGAAGAAGCCAATCTCGACAGTTCGGAAGCCGCCAGCGGGATCACCCAGCCGACACCGCCCGCCGGCCTGCCGACGCATTGATCGCTGTCGTGTAGCTGATGTGTCGCCGCGTTAGCCTTTGTCCGCACTGGAGCGCATGAGCATGGATATCAACGAGAACAGCATTCGCGAACGCGCACACTGGCTGTGGAAGCAGGCAGGTTCGCCCGAGGGCCAGGATCTGGAATTCTGGCTGGAGGCCGAGCGCAGCCTCGCCGCCGAAGGCGATGACAGCAGCCTGATCGAGGCCGAAGATCACGGCCAGGCCAATCCCAACGCCCGGTCGCCGACGTCCTGGGGCCAGAGCTAGGCTTCTCAGAGCACCAGCAGCGCTTCGGAGACGCGGAGAAATTCGCGTCCCCCTTCGGCATTGCCGATTTCCAGCATCAGCAGGCCGGTCGAAACCCGCTCGATATAGGCCCATTGCCAGATCGGCTCGGCTGGCACCTGGGTATATTGGGTGAGGAGGCGCACTCGGGCGCGGGCGATGTTATGCGCGTTCTTGCCTTCGAGGCCCTCGTTCCAGGCGCGCAGCAGCACGCCAAGGTCATAGGCTGGGTCGATGGCCAGCCCGTCGGGATCGACGAATTTGAAACGCACCGGATCGGTGCCGGCGATGACCAGCGTATTGGCGGGATGCGGATCGCCATGCGCCAGCACAGTCGCCTCGGGGCGATACAGCGCGGCGCGTTCCTTGCAATAGCGCAGGGCGGTCTCGATCACCTCGGCGCTGCACGGCTGGCCGCCCCGCTGCCACATGGCGAGAATGTCGGTGGCGAGGCTATTGGCCTTGTCAGCGCCGGTCGGATAGTCGTGCTCGAAAGGCACCGGCATCCAGGCTTCGAGCAGGGTGGCGCACATGATGTCGACCTGCTGGCTATAGGGCAGCTCCAGCGTATCGAGGCGCGGCCCGAGCTTTTCCAGCAGCATGGCATTGCGGATGGGGTCATGTTTCAGCAGCCGGGCATAACCCTTGCCGCCAGCGCGTTGCAACATGTCGGCTTCGTGCCGGCCAATGGCGCTGTCGGGCGTGGCTACCTTGATGACCAAGACGTCGCCTGTAGAGTCGCTGGCTTCGGAGACATAGGCGGTCGTGCCGCCGTCCATGGCTTCGCCGATGGTGAGGTCCCAGTCCTGTTCGAGGCTGGTCAGGGTCTGGTCGAGATCGGCAAGCCAGAGGTCGCCACGCGGTCCTTCGGACTGGGCGCGGCGCCGGACAGCTTCGGGGACAGCAAACCTGCCCTCGCTCATGATCAGATACTCCCCACCGTCTTGAGGCGGATGCGTGGATGGACTTCGTTCTGACTCATCACAACGGTCTGCGGGCGGAAGCGTTCAATGATCGAGCGGACATGCGGGCGGATCGAGGGCGAGGTGATCAGCACCGGCAGTTCGCCCTGCTGGGCGGCGCGCTCATAGCCTTGCTGGATGCCGGCGATGAACTGCTGCAGCTTGCTCGGCGCCATCGCGAGATGGCGATGCTCGCCGTCGCCGACCATGGCTTCGGCAAAGTCGCGCTCCCAGGTGGGGGACAGGGTCAGCAGCGGCAGGTTGCCATCGGGGCCGAGGTTTGCCGCGCAGATCTGGCGCGCGAGGCGTGAGCGCACATGCTCGGCGATCATCTGCACGGTGCGGCCGGGGCCGGCGACTTCGGCAATGCCTTCGAGAATGGTCGATAGATCGCGAATGGAAATGCGTTCGCCCAGCAGCGCCTGCAGCACGCGCTGCACGCCGGAAACCGAAATCAGGCCGGGGACAATGTCTTCTACCAGTTTCTGCTGTTCCTTGGGCAGGCCCGAGAGCAGCGACTGCACATTGGCATAGCTCAACAGGTCCGAGACATTGGACTTGAGCACTTCGGTCAGGTGGGTGGAAATGACCGTCGAGGGATCGATGATCGACAGGCCGCGCAATTCGGCCTCGTCGCGCAGCGCCGGCTCGATCCAGGTGGCGGGCAGGCCGAAGGTCGGTTCGGTGGTGTGCGTGCCCGGCAGGTCGATCTGGTTGCCGTAGGGATCCATGACCATCAGCTGATTGGCATAGATCTCGCCGGCACCCGCTTCGACTTCCTTGATGCGAACCTTGTAGACGTTCGGCTCGAGCTGCATGTTGTCGAGGATGCGGACGGGCGGCATGACGAAGCCGAGTTCCACGGCCAGCTGGCGGCGCAGCGCCTTGATCTGTTCGGTCAGGCGATCGGAGCCGTTCTCGTCTTCCTTGACCAGCGCGAGCAGGCCATAGCCAAGCTCGAGCTTGAGCTCATCGATCTTGAGGCTGTCGCTGATCGGCACTTCCGAATTGGCTGCAGCTGCGCCCGGCGCGCCTGGCTGCGAGGCGGCCTTGGTGGCCTGCAGGATGGCTTCGTCCGCCTTGCGCTCATCCTTGGCCTGCGCGGCGCGCCAGGCCATGTAGCCGACGCCGCCCGAAAGGGCGAGAAAGGGCAGGATCGGCATGCCGGGCAGCAGGGCCAGACCGGCCATGACGGCCGAGGACATGCCGAGCGCACGCGGATAGCCGGTGAACTGGGCCGACAGGGCCTTGTCGGCCGAACCGGTGACGCCGGACTTGGAGACCAGAATACCCGCGGCGGTCGAGACGATCAGCGCCGGGATCTGCGAGACGAGGCCATCACCGATGGTCAGCAGCGTATAGACGCTGCCGGCTTCCTGAAAGCTCAGGCCTTCCTGCATCATGCCGATCAGCATGCCGGCGGCAACGTTGATGAAGGTGATGATCAGGCCGGCAATGGCGTCGCCGCGCACGAACTTGGACGCACCATCCATGTTACCGAAAAAGGCGCTTTCGCCTTCCAGTTCGGCCCGGCGGCGTTTGGCGGTATCTTCGTCGATCAGGCCAGCCGATAGATCGGCGTCGATAGCCATCTGCTTGCCGGGCATGGCGTCGAGGCTGAAGCGGGCGGCCACTTCGGCGATACGGCCGGAACCCTTGGTGATGACGATGAAGTTCACGATCACGAGGATAATGAAGATCACCGTACCGATGACGAAGTTGCCGCGCGTCACGAAATTGCCGAAGGCCTCGATGACGTGACCGGCGGCGGCGGTGCCGTTATGGCCCTCGGAGAGGATCAGGCGCGTGGTGGCGAGGTTCAGGCCCAGCCGAAGCATGGTGGCGATCAGCAGAACTGTCGGGAAGGACGAGAATTCGAGCGGCTTCTGAATGAACAGCGCCGTCATCAGGATCATCACCGAAAAGACGATTGAGATCGCCAGCAGCCCGTCCACCAGCAGCGGCGGCAGAGGCACGATGAGGATGACGATAAGGCCCATGACGCCAATGGCCAGGGCGATATCGCCCGAGCGCATGATGTCGAGAACCGACGCAGCCGTTGGCACCTTGAAGGCAGGACGCGCGCGGCCGTTGGGCAAGTCGGTCATTGAGAGGTCCGGAGACTAGAGAATCGGGTCACGCTACGGAACGGCGTTCGCCCGGCTCGGGCACATGGGTACCCTCGTCGGAATATTGGTTCAGCTTGTTTCTGAGCGTGCGGATGGAAATGCCCAGGATATTCGCGGCATGGGTGCGATTGCCCAGGGTGTGATCCAGCGTATCGAGGATCAGGTCGCGCTCGACATCGGCAACGGTGCGGCCAACGAGGGCCGCCGACATGGTCTGGGCGGTCTGCGCCAGCTGGGCCGACAGCGAGTTGGCCGAGGCCGCCTCGGTCAGGCCCATGCCGTCGGGCAGGACGATGGCTTCGGGGCCGATGATATCGCCCGAGGACAGCAGCACGGCGCGATGCAAAGTGTTTTCCAGCTCGCGGACATTGCCCGGCCAGGGCGCCTGCAGCAGGGCCGCGCGGGCGTCGAGCGAGAGTTCGCGCGGCGGCAGGCCATTGGCCTTGGCATATTTGGCGACGAAATGTTCCGACAGCGCCGCGATATCGCCGGGGCGATCGCGCAGGGCGGGGAGTTTGAGGTTTACCACATTGAGGCGGAACAGCAGGTCTTCGCGGAAGCTGCCTTCGCGAACCGCCTCGTTGAGATTGCGGTTGGAGGTGGCGAGGATGCGGATATCCACCGGCACCGGCTTGCCGCCGCCGACGCGGTCGATCAGGCGCTCCTGGATGGCGCGCAACAGCTTGGCCTGCAGGCGCACGTCCATTTCGGAAATTTCGTCGAGCAGTAGCGTGCCACCCGAGGCTTCCTCGAACTTGCCGATGCGGCGGGCGATGGCGCCGGTAAAGGCACCCTTTTCGTGGCCGAACAGCTCGCTTTCGAGCAGGGCTTCGGGAATGGCGGCGCAGTTCACCGAAATGAACGGCTTGGCGGCGCGCTTGGACTTGGCGTGGACGTATTTGGCGATGACTTCCTTGCCGGTGCCGCTTTCGCCGGTGATCAGAATGGAAGCGTCGGAGCCGGCGATCTGGTCGGCCATCTTGACGACGCGTTCCATGGCCGGGTCGCGGAACAGGAAATCGGTGCTTTCGCGGGTCACGGCGGCGATGACCGCAGCGATCAGCTCGGCGTCGGGGGGCAGGGGGATATATTCCTTGGCGCCGGCGCGGATGGCGTTGACGGCGGCTGCGGCATTGGCTTCGACGCCGCAGGCGACAACGGGAATGGCGATGCGCTCGGCTTCAAGGCCGGCGATCAGATGGGCGATATCCATCACCACGTCGACCAGCAGCAGGTCGGCGCCACGGCCGGCGCGGAGAGCCGCCAGCGCGATCTCGACGGATGGCGCGTGGGCGACCTTGGCCCCGCCATTCATCGCCATCTTGGTGGCTTCGCTGAGTTGGCCCTCGAGGGCTCCGATGATGAGCAGACGCATCCTGGCCTCCCTTACTGTGGTTTGATGATTTCGGTCATGGTCACGCCGAGCTTGTTCTCGACGAGGACGATTTCGCCGCGCGCCACGAGGCGTTCGTTGATGAAGATTTCGACGGCTTCGCCAACCTGGCGATCGAGTTCGATGACGGTGCCGGTATCAAGCTTGAGCAGCGCGGAAACCGGCATCTTGGTGCGGCCGAGCACCACCGAGACGCGGACCGGCACGTCGAACACTGCCTCGAGATCGGAGGCGCTGCGTTCAACATGGGCTTCGGGCGCTGTCGGCTGCACGGTGGCGAGCATTTCCTCGAAGGAGATTTCATCGCCGGCGACGTCATTGGGATCGGAAGCGCTCAATGGCTGCTCTCCTGTTGCTGGGCCTGGCCGCTCTTGGCGGTGAGATAGGCCGAAATCTTGCTGTCGATGTCTTTGGAGACGGCGCCAATGTCGCGCACCAACCCGCCATCGACCCATTCGAGCCGGCCGTCGCCGAGGCGCAGGTCGGGATCGCCCATCACCACTAGACGCCCGGCAAAGCCCGAGGTCTGCATGTGGGCAGTGGCGATGTCGCGGATGGCGTCGGCGATGGAGGGATTGCAGCGCACCACGAGATGCGGCACGCCGGAAAGGCTTTGCATGCATTCGCCGATCAGCGCGTCGAGTTCGAGCGTCGGGTAACGCGCCAAAAGGTGCAGCGCCAGCTTGCGGCCAACGCTGGCTGCCAGTTCAACCGCCTCACGGCGCATCTCGGCGCTGGCATCATCCAGCGCCGCTGCCATTTCGGCCGACTGGGTAGCCAGCGTGGCGGCCGCAGCAGCCAGGGTCTGGGCGGCAACGGCGGCCGCATTGCGCTCGCCGGCCTGCATGCCTTCGGCATAGGCTTCTTCGCGCGCCTGGGCGATGAGCTGGGCGACCAGATCCTCGGGCATCATCGGAATGGCCGGTGCGGCGGCAGGCGTCGCAGCAGGGCCCTTGCTGAGGTCGAGGCCGAAGGTAAAGCGGGCGTGGGTTGCGGCCATGGTTACGCCACCATCTGATCGTCGGATTTGGACTTGAGGATGACGATGTCACCCTTGGCGGCGAGATCCTTGGCGGTGGAAACCATGCGGCCCTGGGCCTCGTCGACATCCTTGAGGCGGACCGGGCCCATGGCTTCCATGTCGTCGCGCAGCAGCTTTGCCGTGCGGCCCGACATATTGTTGAAGAAGCTTTCCTTGACCTGGTCGTTGGCGCCTTTGAGCGCCATCGCCAGTTCCTTCTTGTCCATCTTGGTGAGCAGGGTCTGGATGGCCGAGGATTCGAGCTTCGCCAGATCCTCGAAGGTGAACATCAGCGACTTGATGCGTTCGGCATCGTCGCGGTTGTGCTCTTCGAGGGTGGTGATGAAGCGGGCTTCGGTCTGACGATCGAAGCTGTTGAAGATCTCGGCCATCTGCTCATGGCTATCGCGGCGTTTGCTGTGGTTGAGGGTCGACATGAATTCGGTGCGCAGGGTCGACTCGATCTTTTCGAGAATCTCCTTCTGCACGGGGTCCAGCCCGAGCATGCGCTGCACCACATCCATGGCGAGTTCCTCGGGCAAAACGGCCAGCACCTGCGAGGCGTGCTCGGTGGCAATCTTGCTCAGAACCACGGCAATGGTCTGGGGGTATTCGTTCTTGAGATAGGCGGCCAGCACGTCGGCCTGCACGTTGGATAGTTTCTCCCACATGTTGCGACCGGCCGGACCGCGGATCTCTTCCATGATGGAATCGACCTTGTCGGGCGGCAGGAAGCTGAGCAGCAAGCGCTCGGTTGAATCGGTATTGCCCGACAGCGAGCCATTGGACGAAATCGTGGTGACGAATTCGACCATCAGGTCGTCGAGCATTTCCTGGGTAATCGGGCCGAGGCGCACCATGGCCCGGCTGAGCTGTTTGACTTCGAGCTCGTCGAGCTCGTCAAAGATCGGCTTGCCGTAATCGGGGCCAAGCGCCAGCAGCAGGGCGGCAGCCTTTTCGTCGCCGGTCAGCACACGGTTGGCTGCGCCAGCGCCGACGATGAGCTGCTTGGCGCCAGAGGCTTCGGGAGCTGCGGATTGGGAAACCAGGGCCATCGGGGTTACGCCGCTGCACTACCCAGCCAGTCGCGCACGATCAGCGCGGCCTGGCGGGGATTTTCTTCGACGAGGCTGCCGACGGTCTTGAGCGTCTGCAGCTGGGTCTCGCCCATCGACTTGGCATTGGCTACCCAGGCCGGCGTCTTGTCCCGTTCGATCTCCTGCTCTGCTTCGGCGATGACCTGGCCATCCGCGCTCAGCACGCCGTGGTGACCGAGTTCGGCGGCCGGGGGCAGGGCGAGCGGCTGGGTTTCGGGCGAAAGGGCTTTCTTCAGCAGCGGGCGCATCACGAAGAACACCAGCGCCAGGGCGATCAACAGGGTCACGGCCATTTCGGCGCCGTTCATCAGGTCGTCGCGGGTGAAGTCGAGCAGGCCACCGGCCGCATCGGTGCCCGGCACGGCCAGATCGGGCCGCTCGGCAAACTGCATGTTGACGACTTCGACGCTGTCGCCGCGGGTTTCCGAATAGCCGACGGCGGAGCGCACCAGGGTCAGGATCTGCGCGACTTCATCGGCGGTGCGCGGCGTATAGGTCTGCGTGCCGGCGGCGTCGGTGGCATAGACGCCATCGACCACCACGGCGACCGATAGACGCTTGACCGAACCGGCTTCGGTGACGGCGGTCTGGGTGGTCTTGGAAATCTCGTAATTGGTGACTTCTTCGGACGACGTACCCTGTTCGCTCGGGCCCGCGCCGCCAGTGTTCTGCGATGCGCCGGGCAGTTCGTTGGCCACGGTTACCTGGCCATTGGCGCCATTGGTGAGGTTTTCGGTCTCGCGCAGCTGGCTGGAGCGGACGACCTGGGATTCCGGGTCGAAGCGCTCTTCGGTTGTAGTCGAGCGGTTGAAGTCGATCTCGGCGGAGACTTCGACGCGGGCACGGCCCGGGCCGACCACATTGGCCAGCATGTCCTCGACGCGGGTGCGCAGGCGGTTTTCATAGCCGAGGGTGCGTTCAGCAGCATCACCAGCCATGGCACCTTCGGCATCGTCGCCAGTGCCGGAGGCGAGCAGGTTGCCCTGGTCGTCGACGATCGAGACGCGCGACGGGGTCATGCCCTCGATGGCCGAGGCGACCATGTGCTGGATGGCGCGGATTTCGCCATTGGCCAGTTCACCGCGCACCGAGAGCACGATCGAGGCCGACGGCGCAGTCTTTTCGCGGCGGAACAGTTCACGCTCGGGCAGCACCAGATGGACACGGGCCGATTTGATACGGTTGAGCGAGCCGATGGTGCGGGCCAGTTCGCCTTCGAGCGCGCGGACATTGTTGATGTTCTGCACAAAGCTCGTTGCGCCCAGCGTCGACTGCTGGTCGAAGATTTCATAGCCGACTTGGCCGCGCGTCGGCAGGCCCGAGCCGGCCAGCGTCATGCGGGTGGTGGTGATGTCATCGCGCGGGATGAGAATCGTGTCGCCTTCGCCGCGCAGCTCATAGGGAATGTTGAGCGTCTGTAGCTCGGTGACGATGGCCGAGGAATCCTCAAGACTGAGGCCGGTATAGAGCGGCGCGAGATTCGGGGTCTGGGCGCGGGTGATGAGAAAGCCGAAAAAGCCCAGCATCAGTACGGCGACGACCGCCATCGCTGCCAGACGCGGCAGGCCTATGCGGTTGATCAGCTGTGTGAAGTTTTCCACGCCGGTACTCAATTCGAGGATGACCCATGCCGACGCAAACGCACGTGGAGGCCGCTGGGCAAAAATTACCTACCTGATGGTAAACAATGTCTTAACTCCCCGTTGCAGTTTGCAAATTCCGGCACAAAATGCCGGGGAGAGTTTCAAAAGGATGAGTCTGATGCTGAAGGTTTTAGGCCGGATCACCTCGATCAACGTACGCAAAGTGCTGTGGGCGCTCGACGAACTGGGGCTCGTCTATGAACGGGAGGACTGGGGCATGCCCGGGCGCGATCCCAAGGTGCCCGAATTTCTGGCGCTCAACCCCAATGGACAGGTGCCGGTGCTGCTCGAGGGCGGCTTCGTCCTGTGGGAAAGCAATGCCATCCTGATCTATCTGGCCGAGCGGGAGGGCAAGCTGCTGCCCGGTCCGCTGGAACAGCGGGCGCTGGCACTGCAATGGCTGGGCTGGCAGGCGGCCGAACTCAATCCACCCTGGGGCTATGCGGTTAACGCGCTGATCCGCAAGACGCCCGGCTATGATGATCCGGCAAAGGTGGCCGAGTCGATCGCCAAGTGGGCGACGAGGATGGAAATCCTCGAGGCTCGGCTCGGGCACGATTCCGGCAATGGCTTTGTGGCCGGCGATGATGTCAGCATTGCTGATATCGCGCTCGGCCTGTCGGTGCATCGCTGGATGTCGATCCCGGCGGAGAAGCCGCAATTTCCGGCGGTGGCGGATTACTATCAGCGGTTACTGCAGCGGCCCGCCGGTGCGCGCTGGATGGGGCAAGAAACGCCCTAGCCCAGGCCAGCAGCGGTCGCGGTCTCTGCTCGCTTTCAGATCCTGGCCGGCCCTTGTTCCCGCAGGAACAGCGCCGGCCGGGGCATCACCCTAGAGGTGAGGCAGATGATCTGGATCCAGAGGGGCTACTACGATGAAACCGGCAATCCTGCTTAGCCGCGACGCTTTCCGCGAAGGGGTCTTTGCCCGCGACAACCACCAATGCGTCATCTGCAGCGGCCCGGCGGTGGACGCCCATCACATCATGGAACGGCGGCTGTGGCCGGATGGCGGCTACTATCTCGAAAACGGCGCATCGGTCTGCCAGGAACACCATATCGCCTGCGAGAGCACGCAGATCTCGGTCGAGGACATCCGGGCTGCCGCCGGTATTACCCGCATTGTCCTGCCGCCGCATCTTTATGACGACCAGCCCTATGACAAATGGGGCAATCCCGTGCTGCCCAATGGGCAGCGTGTGCGCGGCGAGCTGTTTTTCGATGAGAGCGTGCAGAAGATCCTGGAGCGCGGTGGCGTGCTGGAAATGTTCACCCACTGGGTGAAATATCCCCGCACCCATCACCTGCCGTGGTCCGAGGGGATCAATGACGACGACCGTGTCATGGCATCCCTCGATGGCCTCGTGGGTGAACGCGTCATCGTCACCGAGAAGATGGATGGCGAAAACACCACCATGTATCTCGACCACATCCATGCGCGCAGCGTTGACGGGAGGCATCACCCGTCACGCGACTGGGTCAAGCAATATTGGTCGACGATCGCCGGTGACATTCCGCCCGGCTGGCGGATCTGCGGCGAAAACCTCTTCGCCAAACACTCGATCGCCTATCAGGACCTCGCGTCCTATTTCATGGGGTTTTCGGTGTGGAGCGACCAGAACATCTGCCAATCCTGGGACGAGACCATGGAGTGGTTCGAGCTGTTCGGCATCACGCCGGTCCCGGTGCTCTATGATGGCATCTTCGACAGCAAGCTCATCGAGGGCCTGTACAAGTCGACAGACTGGGATCGCAGCGAAGGCTACACCGTCCGCGTCGCGGCAGCCTTTAGCGCCAGCCAGTTCTCCAGCAAGATCGGCAAGTTCGTTCGCCGGGGCCATCTGCAGACGGTCCGGCACGGCAATCGCATCGTCGAGCGGAACGGCCTGCGCTGAGAAATACAAAGCCCGCCAGATCACTCTGGCGGGCTTTGAGATTCATACCTGTTGTTTCAGCGCGCTAAGGCCTTAGCCTTCACGGTAATGCTGGATCCAGGTGGTCCGCAGTCCGGCAAGGCCATGCTTATCGATGGCGGCCTGCCAGTTGAGGAATTCATCGACGCTCAGTGTATAGCGGTCGCAGGCCTCTTCGAGGCTGAGCAACCCGCCGCGCACAGCTGCGACGACTTCGGCTTTGCGGCGGATGACCCACCTCCGGGTATTGGCCGGGGGAAGATCTGCGATCGTGAGCGGACTACCGTCCGGTCCGATAACGTACTTAACGCGAGGACGCATTTGTACGGTCATTTTACTCTCTACTCAAACCTGACCATATGACGAGAGACTAGGCTAACGGCCTTAAAATTCGACTAAGGGGAAACTTACAACAGGTTAAGAATGGTCTTGGATTTCAAGGCCTTGATTCAAGTTGATCGCGGAGCGATTTGCCCGGCAGTGGAATGACTTGAGGGGCGTCCGCAGAGATAAGCCGGAGCCATACGGTTTATCTCAAGCGCCTGCGCACCCACGATGTCATCCCGGCCTTGAGCCGGGATCCATCTCGAGATCGTGCCACGGCCGCAAGGTGGCTCGATCTAGCGGCATGCGGTGACATCTCAGGATTGGCCCCGGCTCAAGGCCGGGGTGACATCGTGTATGTGGGGAATTTAGGGACGCCGCTTTAGGCCGTCGTGTCGGTCTTCTCTTCCGTCGTCGCTGTCACCGGCTTGGTGACGTCGGGAATGCGGACGTCGGTGACGTCGGTGATTGTGACCTTGCGCGAGCCGACGGTCAGCACGGGCACGTCGCCGGTGAAGTCCACGGCGGTGACGATGCCGATCGAGGCGGTGCTGATCTTGACGTCCTTGCCGTTGCTGTCCTTGCCGGTGATGTCGATCGTATAGACGCCATTCGGCTTCATCGCGCCATCGCTGCCCTTGCCGTCCCAGCGGAAGGTGCCAGGGCCGGAGCCGAGCGGTCCGGTCTGGTTGTAGACCACCTGGCCGCTGGCATTCTTGATGGTGATCGAGGCATTGGCCGCTGCGGCATCGGCACTATAAGCCCAGAAGGCGGCGCTGGAATCGGTCAGCTCGCCGGTCTTGCCCGACGAGGTCACTTCCTTGCCGATATAGGAGACGGCATCGGATTTTGCCGTGTTCTGGCCCGACAGCATCAAGGTTTCGAGGAATTCATTGGTCTTGAGCTGCTGCTCAACGCCGGTGAACTGCACCAGCTGCTGGGTGAACTGGTTGGTGTCCATCGGGTCGAGCGGGTTCTGGTTCTTGAGCTGGGTGGTCAGGATGCTCAGGAAGGTGTCGAAATTATCCGCAATGGTGGCGCGCGACGCCGCGGTCTTGGATGTGGTTGCGGCGGCTGCCGAAACGCTATCGAGTGTTGCCATGACACCTACTCCTTACGCGATGATGTTGACGCCGCTGGCACTGAGATTGCCGCGGTAAAGGTTGACGGTGGGCAGGGGGGCGTCGTCCACTTCGGCGAGGTCAGTGCCGAACAGGCTGCCGCCATTGGCATTCTTGCCCTGCTGGCCGCCGCTGAAGGGATTGTCCTTGAGCGAGAACTCCAGATTGGTCTTGCTGCTATCGAGGCCAGCCTGCTGCAGGGCGCGTTCCAGCGCCTTCTGGTCGCGCTGCATCAGGTCAAGCGTTTCGGCCTTTTCGACGGTCAGGCGCGCATTGACCTGGCCAGAGGCGTCGATATCGAGCCGCACGTCGATCTTGCCCAGTTCGGCCGGATCGAGGCGGATCTGGAAGCGGGAATTGCCGTCGCCGACCTGGCGCGCCATTTCGAAGGCCAGTTGCGGCAGGTTGAGCTGCTGCTGGCTGGTCTGGTAGCCGACCTGCACCACGCGGAGCGCCGCCACGGCATCGACGCGGGCGGTAGGAATGGTCTGCGTCGCGACCTGTGCATCGGGCTGTTTGTCGGCGGTGGCGGCGACAGCGGTCGGCTTGGTGTCCGCCGGCTTGTCGTCGCCGGATTTCTTCTCGGCACTGGCTTCGACCGGCTTGTCGCCATCCTTGACGGTCGGCTTGACCTCGAGACTGGGGTCGGCCGTCTCGGGCTTTTCGGCTTTGACCTCAAGTGCCGGGGCGGCTGCCTCGGTCTTGCTGGTCAGCGACGAGTCCGGCAGCTTGAGTGCCGGTGTGGCCAGAGCAGGCGCAGCATCGGCCGCAATGGTCGGCTTCAGCGCATTGTCGAGCGCGGTTTTCAGCTCGGTGTCCGTGTTGAAATTGGCCTGCAGCGCGGCCAGCGCGTCGCCATCTGTTTCGCCCTGGTTGAGGGTGGTGAGCAGCGCGGCCAGCTTGTCGCCGACGGCCTTCATCTGGGCCGACAGCTCGGCACTGGCTGATGCGTCGGTCTGGCCGAGCAGTTCGCTGACCATCGGGCCGAAGGCTTGCACCAGCTTGCCCGTGAGGCTCTCATCACCTGCGGTCGGCGCAGCCATCAGGGCGGCCAGTTCGTCGGTCGAGGGCAGGTCGGTCAGGTCGATGTTGAGCTGTTGCGCAAGGCTGGTCAGCAGCGCATCGAGTTCTTTCAGCGCCTTTGGATCGATCGGTTCGCCAGCCGCCAGTTTCGCCTTGAGATCGGCCAGGCCTTCCACCAGTTCGGTCAGCTTGGGCTGGGCGGTTTCGGCTGGCACGATGGCGATCTGCGCGTCGATCGCTGCAGCGACGGGATCGATGGTCTCGTCTTCGTCGGGCGTGAAGCCGGTCGACATGTTGACGTCGTCATTGGTGGCCGGCTTGGCCGGTGCGGCGGCAGCAGGCGTCGGCTCGGGCTTTTCAGCGCCGGATGCGCCCAGCAGGGCGGCAAACACGTCTTCGCTACCGGCATCGGCAGTGGAATTGCCAAAACTCTTGGTGCTGGAGACGCCGGCAGTGCTGGTCGTAACGGTCAGATGTGATGCCACGAAAGCGGCCCCGCGAATGAGACTAATCCAAGCCAGTCAATGCAGGCGCCGTGCCAAGTCCTCGCGACCGGCGAATATCATGTGATTTCAAGGCGGTGATGGCGGCACATGCATGCTGTGTTGTCGGCAATCATGGCTGAGGCGGCAAAAGCTGCCGGGCAAATGTTGCGGCTTTTGTCCGAAAGGGATATGAGCCCCGTCACAGTTTGTCCGCTGGCCCTTGAACCCAACCGGATGGAAGAAAGATGTTGAACTCGCTTGATATTGCCAAGCGTCCCGAAGACACGCGCGTCGTCGTCGCGATGTCGGGGGGCGTGGATTCCTCGGTCGTGGCGGGCCTCTTGGCTAGCCAGGGCTATGACGTCGTCGGCGTCACCCTCCAGCTCTACGATCATGGCGAAGCCACCCATCGCAAGGGCGCCTGCTGCGCCGGGCAGGACATCCACGATGCCCGCCGGGTGGCCGCAACGCTAAATATTCCCCATTACGTGCTCGACTATGAAGAGCGCTTCAAGCACTCGGTGATCGCGCCCTTTGCCAATGCCTATCAGCAGGGCGAAACCCCGGTGCCCTGCATCGCCTGCAACCAGTCGGTCAAATTCGTCGACCTGATGGAGGTCGCCCGCGACCTAGGCGCCGATGTTTTGGCCACCGGCCATTATGTGCAGAGCCGCCTCGGCGACGACGGCCGGCGCCAGTTGTTCCGCCCGGTTGATGCCGAGCGCGACCAGACCTATTTCCTGTTTGCCACCACGCAAGCCCAGCTCGATTTCCTGCGCTTTCCGCTCGGCGGCATGAGCAAGGCGGCGGTGCGCGAAATGGCACGCGAAATGGGGCTCGAAATCGCCGAAAAGCACGACAGCCAGGACATCTGCTTCGTGCCGCAGGGCAAGTATGCCGACATCATCCGCAAGATGCATCCCGAGGCGGTAGCAACGGGCGAGATCGTGCATCTCGACGGCCGCGTGCTGGGCAGCCATGAAGGCATCGTCAATTACACCGTAGGCCAGCGCAAGGGGCTCGGCATTGCCTCGGGCGAGCCGCTCTATGTGATCAAGCTCGAGCACAAGACCGGCCGCGTCATCGTCGGCCCTCGCGAAGCGCTCAAGACCCACACCGTGCGCCTGCGCGACGTCAACTGGCTCGGCGCCACGCCTTTGGCGCAGCTATCGGCCGGCAATGGTGCGCCGGTCGAGGTCAAGGTCCGCTCGACGCGCGGCCCGCAGCCGGCAGTGATCCAGATGCAGGGCGACAGCGTCTATGTGACGCTGGTCTCCGGTGAATATGGCATCTCGCCCGGCCAGGCCTGCGTCTTCTATGCCGACGATACGGCGACCTCGGAAGTCTGGGGCGGCGGCTTCATCGCCGAAGCCGTGCCGCAGGTGTTTGCTGCCTGATTATTCGACAGCGGGATCGATCGGAGCGGCCGTTGTCGCTTCGGCATTGGCCTCGCGCAGCGACTGGTAGGCATTGATGCCGCCCAGCGAGGTGGAAATGGCGATGATGACGATCAGCACGCCGAGGCACAGGATCAGCACGCGGCCGGGGTTCAGCGCGAAGGGGCTTTGCTTGGGCTCGTCCATGGCGGGGCCTCCAAAATAAATCTGCATAAGCGCCCAAGGTCTGGGCGGGCAGGGGCGTCTTAGCACTAGAATGGCCACCAAAGTAAGGCTTGGCGAGTGCACGGACCCATGCTGGGACTGACGGCCGCATCCCCGATCGAGGCGAGGCACGCGCTGACGCGGGCGCTGGTGACCCGTGCGCAAAACGGCGATGCCGCGGCTTTCGGCGAGCTGATCGAGGATCATTATGACCTGATCCACCGTACGGCCTGGAAATGGTGCGGCAATCGCGCCGATGCCGAGGATGTGGCGCAGGATGTCTGCATCAAGCTCGGCGCAGCGCTTGCCGGATTCGACCACCGATCGGCGTTTTCAAGCTGGGTCTATCGCATCACGCTCAATGCCGTGCGCGACATGCAGCGGGCCGGCAAGCGGCGCGGCCAATATGCCGACGCCTATGCCGAGGTGACGCCCGACGAACAGCCACCCGAGCAGGAAGCGGCCGCCACCAGCCGCCAGCTCTGGGCGGCGGTGCGCGAACTGCCGGATAAGCAGCGCAATGCGGTGCTGCTGGTCTATGCGGAAGAATTGAGCCACGCGGCGGCGGCCGAGATCATGGGCATCAAGGAGGCCACCGTGTCCTTCCATGTGCATGAAGCCCGCAAGACCCTGAGGGGGCTGCTATGAGCGACGACCAGATGCCCGATCCCTTCGACAGCCTCAAAGCCACCCAGGCGCCCGACCCGCGCGCCGACGCCAAGCAGCGCGCGCTGGCCGCCGGCATGGCCGCTTTCGAGGCGGCGCAGAAGAAATCCGAAGCAACACCCCAAGGAAATCCCTGGGGCCAGCGTCTCACGTCCATCATCGCATCCTTGAAAGGGATCAAGATCATGGACATGCGTCTTCCCATTGGTACGGCGGCCCTGGCGCTGATCGTGCTGCCGCTCGGCTATCAGCTCTATTCGACCACCTCGATGACCCCGGCCGAGGTGGCCGTGCAGCGTCCTGCCATCGTGGCGCCGCAGGCCGAAAATCTGGCCAAGGCCGAAGAGCCGGCACCAGTCGTCACCGCCGAGCCTGTTGCGCCGGCGCCGATGCAGGACATAGCGGCGCCCAGCGCCTTGACCCGTCAAGCTGCCCCCGCCGGCGCCGTGGTGCAGCAGAGCGCCATCGGTGCATCGGCCGACGCGATGTTCGAGAGAGAAATGGCCATGCCGGCCCCCATGCCGTCGCTCATTGCCCTGCCGACCGAACCAAGCGGCGATACCTTCACCAGCTTCGACGAACAGCGCCTCAAGACCGCGGCCGACGAGCCGGTCTCGACCTTTTCGGTGGATGTCGATACGGCCAGCTATGCCTATACGCGCCGCATGCTCGAGGACGGTTTCGTCCCCGAGCCCGATGCGGTGCGCATTGAGGAACTGATCAACTATTTCCCCTATGACTATCCCACTGCGACAAGCGCCGCGGTGCCGTTCCAGCCTACGATCGGCGTGTTTCCGACGCCATGGAATTCGAAAACCCAACTGCTGCAGATCGGCATCAAGGGCTATGTGCCGACGGTCGAAGAAGGCAAGCCAGCCAATCTGGTCTTCCTGATCGACACGTCCGGCTCGATGGACGAGTCGGACAAGCTGCCCCTGCTCAAGCGCGCCTTTGTCCTCTTGGTCGATCAGCTCTCCGCCAATGATACAGTCTCCATCGTGGTCTATGCCGGCTCGGCCGGCGTGGTGCTGGAGCCGACCGTCGCGACCGACAAGGCGAAAATCCTCGCCGCGCTGGACGATCTCAGCGCCGGCGGCAGCACAGCCGGTGCCGAGGGGATCGAACTGGCCTATCGCCTCGCCGAAAGCCACAAGGTTTCGGGTGGCACCAATCGCGTCATCCTCGCCACCGATGGCGATTTCAATGTCGGCATCGACGATCCGGAAAAGCTGGAAGATTTCATCAAGGGCAAGCGACAATCCGGCACCACCCTCTCTGTGCTGGGCTTCGGCCGCGGCAATCTCGATGACGCAACCATGCAGGCCCTGGCCCAGAACGGCAATGGCAATGCCAGCTACATTTCCAGCTTCCGCGAAGCGCAAAAAATTCTGGTCGAGGAGATCGGTGGCACGCTCGACATGATCGCCAAGGACGTCAAATTCCAGGTCGAGTTCAACCCGGCCGTGGTCAACGAATATCGCCTGATCGGCTACGAAACCCGCGCACTCAACCGCGAGGATTTCAACAATGACAAGGTCGATGCCGGCGACATCGGCGCGGGTCACACGGTGACGGCGCTTTACGAAATTACCCCGGTCGGGTCGGGCGCCGAAATGATCGACTCGTTGCGCTATGGCCAGACCACGGAGCCGCCGGTCGCCGGCGACGAGATCGCTTTCCTGCGCATGCGTTACAAGCTGCCGGAGAGCGACGTCAGCCAGCTGATCGAAGTGCCGGTGACGCCCGAGGTGGTCTATCGCGATATCACCGACGCCAGCAACGACATGCGCTTCGCCGCCGCCGTCGCCGCCTTTGGGCAAAAGCTCAAGGGCTCCAACTACGGCGGTGAAATGGGCTGGGCCGAGATCGAGGCCCTGGCGCGCTCGGGGCGCGGTGCCGACGACAGCGGCTATCGCGTGGAATTCATCAACCTGATCAAGACGGCCAGCCTGCTGAAGCCGGACACGGATAGCGATCCGTGTGATTTGAGCACGAGTGGGGACTGCGAATAAGGCCGCGATAGTTGGCGCAGAACGTCCAGTCCACACCCTCCCCCTTGAGGGGAGGGATCAAGGGAGGGGGTAGGCCACAGGCACTGAGCTTATGGAACGATCCCCTTCCTGCTCGATGACGGACTTAGCGAAGGGCTAAAGTCCTATCTCGCTTCCCTCCCCTCAAGGGGGAGGGGGGCGCGGTGGGTGTGGCGAGATGTGAGTCGATTAAACCAGCGGCTTGAGATTTGCCTCGATACTGGCCCGGCGACCTTCTAGGAATGGCGGCAAGGCGAGGCTTTCACCAAGCGTTTCCATCGGCTCATCCGCCGCAAATCCCGGCACGTCGGTGGCGATCTCGAACAGGATGCCGTTCGGCTCGCGGAAGTAGAGCGAGGTGAAGTAGAAGCGCTCCACTTCGCCGCTGGAGCGGATGCCGGCCTTGGTGACGCGTTCGATCCACTGGCGCAAGCTATCCTGGTCCGGGGTGCGGAAGGCGACGTGGTGCACGCCGCCAGCGCCGGGACGGGCCATGGGCAGGCTGGGGTCGACCGCGACATGCAGCTCGGCGCCCGGACCGCCACGGCCCATTTCAAAGACATGGGTTTCCGGCGTGTGGCTGGTGGCGGAATATTCGCGGGTCTTGCGCATGTTCATCACCTGGGTCAGCACGGCCTCGGTGCGGTCGAGCCGCGGGACCGACAGGGTGATGGGCCCCAGACCGATAATCTGCTGCTCGGCCGGCACGGGCGACTTGGCCCAGGGTACAGCCTTGTTGGCGGCATCGATCACCATGCGGAAGCGCTGGCCTTCGAAATCCTCGAAATCGAGCGACAGCTGGCCGTTGCGCTCCTTGATGGCTGAGGTGCCGACATTATTGGTCTGCAGATGGGCTTTCCACCAGTTCAGGCTATCCTCGCTGGCGACGCGCAAGCCGGTGCGGCCAACCGTGTGATTGCCACGGCTTTCCTTGGGCGCGTCGAAATCGAAAAAGGTCAGGTCGGCACCGGGGGAGGCCACGCCGTCGCCATAGAACAGGTGATAGGCGGTGGTGTCGTCCTGGTTGACCGTCTTCTTGATCAGCCGCATGCCAAGAACCTGGGTATAGAAGGCCAGGTTTTTCTTGGCCTCGGCGGTGACCGCCGTGAGGTGATGGATGCCTCCGAGTTCGAGCGTCATTTCTGCAATCTCCTGATGGGCGGCCAGTTCGCCGTCGTTGCGATAGATGTAAAGGACGCCGGCCGGTTTGTGCAGATGGACAATTGCAACGCACTGGTGTCTTTTCCTGAACGATCGCTCGTGACCTCCCAGAGGTATCAGCAGCCGATCACAATTCCCTCACAGCTGTCTTTTTGACATGCGCCCGAGCCCGACATGCGGTATCCCTGTCATGAACATAAAGGGAACAAAAATGGCCGCGCTGACACTTCGCCGAAAGCTCGCCATCCTCTCAGATGCGGCCAAATACGACGCGTCCTGCGCTTCCTCCGGTTCGGAAAAGCGTAATTCTGCTGGCACGGGCGGTATCGGCTCGACCGAGGGCAGCGGGATTTGCCATTCCTATGCGCCGGACGGGCGCTGCATTTCGCTGCTGAAAATCCTGCTGACCAATTTCTGCGTCTACGACTGCATCTATTGCGTCAACCGCTCGTCCTCCAACGTCACCCGCGCTCGGTTCAGCGTCGAGGAAGTGGTGAAGCTGACGCTGGATTTCTACAAGCGCAATTACATCGAAGGCCTGTTCCTCTCCTCAGGCGTCATCCGCTCGCCCGATTATACGATGGAAGAACTTGTCCGCGTGGCCCGCTCGCTGCGCGAGGACCACCAGTTCGCCGGCTATATCCATCTCAAGGTTATTCCCAATGCCACGCCCGAGCTTCTCGTCGAAGCCGGGCGCTGGGCCGACCGGCTCTCGACCAATATCGAAATGCCGACCGATGTCGGGCTGGAACAACTGGCGCCGGAGAAAAAGCCCAGCGAAATCCGCACTGCCATGGCCAATGTGCGGGGCAAGCTCGACGAAGCCGGACCCGACAAGAAGGCGCGGGCGCTGAAGCCGAAATTCGCTCCGGCCGGGCAATCGACGCAGATGATCGTCGGCGCCGATGCGGCCGATGATGGCGCCATCCTCAATCGCGCCGCCGGACTCTATTCCGGCTACAAGCTGCGCCGGGTCTATTATTCGGCCTTTTCGCCCATCCCCGACAGCTCCTCCCGGCTGCCGCTAAAGGCGCCGCCGCTGATGCGCGAGCATCGGCTGTATCAGGCCGACTGGCTGATCCGCTTTTATGGCTTCGACGTGCCCGAGATCGTTTCGGGTGGCGAGGACGGGTTGCTTGACCTTTCCATCGATCCAAAACTCGCCTGGGCGCTCAAGAGCCGGCAGCGCTTTCCGGTCGACGTCAACCGCGCCGACAAGGAAATGCTGCTGCGCGTCCCGGGGCTGGGCACCCGCAGCGTCGAGCGGATCATTTCGACGCGCCGGCATCACCGCTTGCGGCTGTCCGATGTGGCGACTATTGCCGGCACCATCGACAAGGTGCGCCCCTTCATCGAGGCGGCCGACTGGACCCCCGGCGGGCTGACCGACGACAGCAAGCTGCGCGCCCGGCTGACGCCGCAGCCGGAACAGTTGAGCCTGTTCTGATGCAGGTGGTTCGCCTCACCGCGCCCAATGACTTTGCGGAATGGCGTGGCCATGCGCGACGCCTTTTGGCGGCGGGGATATCCCCCAATCAGGTAGACTGGCGTATGCTGGGCGATGCCGGCGGGCTGCTCGACGATGTCGACGCGATTGCGCTGCCGCCAGTGGACCGTCCCGTCGGATCGGTGCCGCGTCAATTCCTTGATATGGCTCAACAAGCCATTTGCCACGCCGATCCGGCGCGGTTTTCCGTGCTGTATAAGCTGTTGTGGGCGCTGCAGAGCAACAACCAAATGCTCGGTGATGCGACGCTCGATGCTAACAGTCTGTTAACGAAATGGACCTCGGCGGTGCGGCGCGACAGCCACAAGATGAAGGCCTTCGTCCGCTTCAAGTCCATCCTGGATGATAGCGGGCTCGAGCGCTATGCCGCCTGGTTCGAGCCCGATCACTACACATTGGAGATGACCGCGCCCTTCTTCGCACGCCGCTTCGACGGCATGATGTGGGCCATCATCACCCCCTATCGCAGCGCCTATTGGTATGGCGAGAGCCTGGCTTTCGGCCCGGGCGGGCAAAAAAGCGATGTGCCCCAGGATGATGCGGTCGAGGATGACTGGAAGACCTATTTCGCCTCGATCTTCAATCCGGCGCGGTTGAAGGTTTCGATGATGAAGTCGGAAATGCCGGTCAAATACTGGAAAAACCTGCCCGAAGCCGAACTGATCGCTCCGCTGATCCGCAATGCCCGGCAGATGGAGAGCGAGATGATCGAGCGCGTGGCCAGCCTGCCGCCCTCGCGGCATCTGCGCCAGCAGGAACGGCTGCCCGAACCTCTTGGCACACAAGAAATCACCACCCTGGCCGACGCCCGCACCGCCGTGCAGGACTGCCGCCGCTGTCGTCTCTGCGAACACGCCACCCAGGCGGTGTTTGGCGAAGGCCCCGAACATGCCGACGTCATGTTCGTCGGCGAACAGCCCGGGGACCAGGAGGATCTGGCTGGTAAACCCTTCATCGGCCCCGCCGGTCAAGTACTTAATAAGGCTGTCGAAAAGGTCGGCATCGACCGCTCGCGGGTCTATGTCACCAATGCCGTGAAACACTTCAAGTTCGAGCCGCGCGGCAAGCGTCGCATCCACCAAAGTCCCGATGGCGGCGAAGTTCAGGCCTGCAAGTTCTGGCTCAACCTGGAGCAAGACCTCGTGAGACCGAAAGTCATCGTCGCGCTGGGCGCCACGGCTGCGACGAGCCTGCTCGGAAAAACAGCCACCATCAGTAAGTTACGCGGTGCGCCGATCGCTTTGTCCAATGGCACTACCCTGTTCGTGACCAACCATCCCTCCTACCTGCTCCGCATTCCCGATGCCGAGGGCAAGGCGCGCGAACAGGCCAAATTCGAGGCCGACCTGATCCTCGTGCGCGACGCCATCGACGTCCTGCGCACGCAACATTGAAACCAGCGCGCTAGCGTCTTGACAGGGCGGTGTGCTAAAACTAGTAAGTGCTTCGGCGGGGCAACCCGCGCACTTCTTGAAGCGGAGTAGCTCAGTTGGTTAGAGCAGCGGAATCATAATCCGTGTGTCCCCAGTTCAAATCTGGGCTTCGCTACCATCTTGAAATCGTTGATGTTTTTGACATGTATCGTGTCAGGAACGTCAACGATAGACCCCCACAAAATCGGCATCTGGGACAAGTCTGGGACAAACGGACCGATTCATGTAGTCTGGTTAACCGGATTTCGCGGTTTCCTGTTATCGTGTGCAAGTGCAACTTCTGACGGCGCACGCGCATATTTCTGAGCGCGGACCTGCTCCAGCTCTCCGGCAACACTTTCCACGAGGATTTGCTTGATGGCCGCTGCCCGAAATGCGGCAAGAGCGACCTCTGGCACGTGAACGAACGCTATACCTGGGACAGCGACGTCGGCATGTTGACAGTCAGGCGGCCAGCTGGCGTGAGGAAGATCCAGCTTTGGCGGGGCGAGCTCTACTCGGCGCCGGTGGCCACCAGTACACCACATTCCTGAGACTGGTGCACGGATGGCCATCTATGTACCGATCTTGCGGAATTGGTACATAGGCAGCCAAGTGAACATTTTTATGCCAGTCAGGGCGTATCTGGCATAAGAATGTTCACCCCATTTCTTCCGGGGAAATCCGTCGAAGTCCCCCGGACGAATCGGTCTCCGTCCGGGAGGCTGCCGGCATGGCTCCGACATCACACTGCATCGATCAAGTTACCGCCGTTCAGCTCCAAGTCGTTTACGACAAGGCGCGCAGCGAGGGCCTCGATCCCGATCGGGCAATGGAAACCGAACGTCGGGTATTCCGGCACACCTGCGAGTGCGACCCTTCTGCCGAGGGCATCTATCTCGACTGGCTGTCAACGTGGCGCCAACGTTGGTGGCAAGACCGAACCGGTTTCCACACGGCCATGACGACGAGCGATGTGAGCCGGCTGCTCATGGGCCTGCACGCCTATCACGCGGCGCGGGCGACATTGCCGGCAGACCAGCAGGATATAGACCCGCAGACCGGATAAACGGATTTCTGGCGGGCCCTGGGCTGGCAGCGTCCGTGACAAGGAAGCTAAAAATAATCCCTCGGTTTCCGGCACTGTTTCGGAAGCTAACTCTCCTTAACTTCGGTTTCTGGCAACTCTCTGACCGGGTGCGAAATCACTGCGTGTTAATCGAAAGTTAACACGCGGTGCTTGGTGCGCATTACACTGTTGCCTTGGCGCGGCTCCACGACCTCGGCCGCGTGGTGATGAAGCGATCTCCGACCAGCCCAAAATTGCTTTTGCGGCAAGTGCGGTCTACTCCGATATGCCGAGTGCCGGGAGCTGTACGCGAACGTTCAGGCAAGCAATACCTTTTCGTGGCTTTGGGAAAGCTTCGCAAGCATTTTGCAGACAGCTGCGCGCCATTGGGTGCCTGTTCGCCCAACCAGTGATGCACTTCTTCCGATTAGCGGATTGCGTCACCGGTCGGCCGAGAAGTTCGTCGCCAAGTCCTCCAGATATATACAGTTTAGCTGTATATATCTGGAGGACTGTCGTGTCCGTAGACGACAATAAGGCGGTCGTTCGCCGCTTCAATTCCGAAGTCATCGAGCAGGGTAGTGTCGACGCGTTCGACGCTTTGATGGCGCCTGGCTTCATCAATCATGCTGCCCCGCAGGGCGCGCCGAACGGACCAGAAAGCATGTGGAACACGTTTCAGAACATTCTGCGACCGGCGCTGTCGAACCTGACCGTCATTATTCATGAGCAGATCGCCGAGGGAGAACGGGTCACGACGCGCAAGACGATCACCGGGGTACATTCTGGCACCCTGCTGGGCATTCCGGCTACCGGCAGACCGGTCGCAATCGACATTATCGATATCGTCCGCATCCTCGACGGTCGATACGCTGAGCATTGGGGACTAAACACCATGTCCCAGGTGCTGACCGAACTGCGCAAACCATAGCCCCTCAGCCCGCCAGGCGGTCAAGAACGGCAATGGCGGCCCGGAGGGTGGCCCGCTCCGTTGCAGACAACCGGTCCTCAATCAGGCCGGCGATCTGCAATGCTCTGGCTTCCCGTGATCGCACCAGCGCCTGCCGACCTTTATCGGTGATGGCCAAAAGCGCGCTGCGGCCATCAGCGGGGTTTGGTGTTTTGGCAACCAACTGTGCGGCTTCCAACTGGGCAATTGTCACCCGCATGCTCTGGTGCCTGACATCGCGACGCTCGGCGAGGTCAGCGACCGTCATGAGCCCATTCCGACCTAGAAGTCCGAGTGTTTCCGATTGTGCCGTCGTAGGCGATTGCGCTTGCGACCGGATCGCCCGAACGAATTTGCCGGTTACACGACGCAGGTCCTCGGCAAGCTGAACCGTCTCTAGGGCCTCGGGAGAATTGTCTTTGTTGCTGGCCATCGGCGCCAAGCCTTGTGTTGTCTGGACCGTGGCCCTTGCCAAAGCCAGGTTGACCATAGGCCAATATGATGGGCACGCAACAAGCCCTACCGGCGGCCCAAGGTGCCTATGCCGTGGCAGGCGCCTTGGCAGCGGATACGTCATGGTCACAGTCCGTCGACCCGAGACGGCACCGCAAAGCTGCCTGTCGGAAAACCACCCCGGAAGCGCTAGACCGTCATCCGCGCGGACACCGCCGGTATGCTGGAGTTTAATATCGCCGATAAGGCGCGACCCCGTTGCGGACATCAATGCTAACGCCCGGCAGCCTGACATCGGACATTGTCCTTCAGTCGTCAATTTCCAGGTTCGAGCGCTTTAGCGCACCTCTGCAATAGCTCACCCAGTAATTCTGCTTCCTCCGTCGTCAGTCCGGCAAGCATCTGTCGCTCAACTGTCTCTGCAGCGATCATGCCGGCATGCGCTGCCGTCAGACCCTTCTCGGTCAATTCCGTCATGATGATGCGTCCATGCCCGGGATGCGGCGTCCGCACTATAAATCCGTCGCGCTCAAGGGTGACCAGCATGCCTTGCATAGACTGAGGTGTCACAAACGCTGCGCGTGCTAAGGCAGCGTTGGAGATGCGAGGATTGTCGCGAATTGCGAGCAGTACCGCGTTCTGTGCTGCCGAGACGCCAGCTTCCGACAGCTCCGCCTCCAGCCGCTGGCGCAAACGATGCTGGACGATCTTTAAACCATATCCGATCCAACCTCCCTCACTCGAAAGAGCCATCTTGCGTGTTGACATATCAGGAGCCTGATATCTATGTAAGGAACCTGATGATATCTTGGAACGCCCATCATGACAATGCCAATCGGCCCATCCTTCATTGCGCTGCAGGTTCGCAACCTCGATGCGTCCACCAAATTCTACTGTGAAGTTTTTGGCTTCATGGCTCAGGAGAGAAACCCTCCAGGTGCTGTCATCTTCGCCACAAAGCCGATCCCCCTGGCCCTGCGCGAGCCGCTGCGCCCGCTTCCCGAAACCGCCCCCCTAGGAACCGGCATGGTCTTATGGGTCGCCTGCAACGATGCTGACGCCTTCCACGACCGCATTATTGAACGTGGTGGGAAAGTGTTGGCCGCCATAAATGATGGCCCGTTCGGCCGGTTCTTCGTGGCAAGCGATCCTGACGGCTACGCCATCACCTTCCACACCGCCCAAAACTAGGTGCCACAGCTGGCGGCAAGCTCGACCGCACTGTGGTTAGTAAGGATATCCAAATTTATCGAATAGCAATAGGATCCGCCTGTTCGTAACCGACGCGACCTGCCAAGCTTGGGCGCTTACCTGTCTCAGAGCTACTGAAGCGTGTCACGGTAAGCCGCATCGTGGAAGCCCCAGTCGTTCGTTCTTATATAGATGTCTGCGCCATAGGTCTCCTGCAGATACCGCGCCGCCATAGTGGTCGCCATGGCCGTGGCCTATGAACACCTCCTTGATGTTGGCCGGGTCGAAACCGAGCTCGGTCAGCCCTCCGGCAATGTACTGCTCAGCCTCTTCGGCATTGTTGAGTGCGTCGAGAATGTAGATTTCCTCGCCGCTTTTCTCCACGAACGCCCAGGAGGCGATGTCGTCGAGCCCCAAGTAATAGACGTTGTTGAACACCTTGGTCGGCGCTGGGGCGGCACCTTCTTCGGGCAGAGGACTCCGAGCTGCGGGGTGCGCATCGGTCGTCGTAGACGAACATGATGCCCCACTTCTCGGAAAGTGCATGAGCGGCGCGCTTGTAGATCTCGACCGTTTCAGGTTCGGTGCCCATCGGGTCGGCGATATTCTCGGCGACCACGGGAAAGGCGTAGTGCTCCAGAAGGGCGAAGCTTTCAGGATAGACCTCCGCGGCGAAGCTTGCTGTGCCCATGGCGCCCGCGACCAAGACCAACGCAGAGGCGCTCCTTAACGGCATCATGTCTCACCTCCTCGATGCGCTAAACAACTTTGTCTGAGCTGCTGCCGCCAAAAGATGCACGCCGGCCGTGCACTCTATAGGTACGCAGCTACAATGTTCCGCACCTGAAGGATTGTATCCAGCGTCAGGTCATTGCGGACGACGTGTTCGCAGTCTTTGGCGAAGGTGAACTTCCGATCGTAGATAGCCAATCTTTGTTCGAGTTCGGCCGCGGTGGCGCCAGCAGAAGCCAATTTATGCCGATAGGCGTCTCGGTCGGTGTAGGTGAAGATCCTGACGACGCGGTCACCGAACAGCGCAACCAAACCGGGCGTGGGATCTGGGATCGTGATATAGGCTGAGCGTTCGTCCGCTATGGCAGCTTCAACTTCGAGTCGCGACACACCGAAGCTCTCGCCTCGATCGTTCATCATGATGTCTGTCAGAATTCCGGCCTGGTGGAGCCGTTCGAGTTCGCCCGGCGATACGAAGTGCTGGTCTAGGCCTTCGACCTCTCCTACCCTCGGCCGACGGGAGGAGTACTTGACGATCTTCTGGAGGCCCAGGTCGCGAGCAACGGTGTGCGCTATGTCCTTTCGTGATGACTTGCTGGTTCCGATGTATGCGAAGAGACGACCTCGCATTCAAACCTCCCGCTGTGGCTGCGTCTGCTCTCCTGTATGGATTTTGCAGTCGATAAATGCAATGATTAGATGGCTTTCGGAGGCTATGCTTTGACATCACCAACCTGGTCCCCCACCCAGTATCTCAAATTCGAGGACGAGCGCACACGGCCAGCTCGCGATCTAATTGCAGCTGTCCCGACTACCATGGTCGATCATGCGAGCGACCTCGGTTGCGGCCCCGGGAATTCGACGGAGCTCGTGCTTGAGAGATACCCAACCGCAAGTGTTGTTGGCGTGGACAACTCTGCCAAGATGCTTGAGAAGGCGCATCAGCGCCTGCCAGCCTTGCAGTTCGAAAATGCCGATGTTGAGACCTGGGTCGCTGCGGTCCCCCAAGACCTCATCTTTGCCAACGCTGTCTTGCAGTGGCTGCCCGACCATGGAGCGCTCTTTCCTCGACTTGTTGGGATGCTTGCACCTGGAGGCTCGTTGGCGATTCAGATGCCAGACAATCTGGATGAGCCGAGTCATTCGTCAATGAGAGAGATTGCCAGCGACGCACGCTGGCGTGAGCTGATGGGCGCGGCGTCAGGCAGCCGCACCGAGATCATGACTGCGGGTGACTACTACCGCATGCTCAAGCCGTCGTGCCAGCGCGTCGACGTCTGGAGAACGACGTATCATCATCCGTTGGCGAGCCCTCGGGCCGTGGTGGAATGGTTCGAGGGCTCGGGCCTGCGCCCGTATCTGGATGCGCTTCCGACTGCGCAGCACACTGACTTTCTTGGTGCATATGAGGAGCAAATAAAGTCGAACTACCCGACTGCCCAAGACGGATCTGTGCTTCTCGCGTTTCCCCGCATTTTCATCGTAGCCACCCGTTGATTGGTTTTTTCGTGGCAACTCGTGCAATCTTGGAGACAGATGCAGTTCTGATCGTTATGGTGAGGCATCTCAGCGGAAACGATTGAACACATGCCGGCCAGCCCCCTTGCTCTTAACATCGCCAACGAAATCTCCCAGTTGATCTCATCCGGGCAACTGGAGAAGCAAGCGCATCTCAGCACCCAGAATTTGGCGGACAAGTTCGGGGTGTCCAGATCGCCAGTGCGTGAGGCCATGCAGCTGCTAGCGGAGCAGGGCGTGCTGGAGCAGAAGCCAAATCGTGGCTTTTTCGTCAGCGACAAGGAGCCTCCGACTTTGTCGGAACCGCTGGATGACGAAGCCACTCCGTTTTCCACGATCAACGACTACCAGCGGATAGCGGAGGATTGGCTCACGGATCGCATTCCTGCGGACGTCACAGAAGGCATGTTGCGAGAGCGCTATGACCTGACCAAGGCGCAGCTCAACGACATCCTCATGCGGGCGACACGAGAGGGATGGGCAGAGCGCAAGCAAGGCTATGGTTGGCGGTTCCTGCCGGTGGCCAAGACTGCCGAAGCCTTCGAGCAGATCTATCGATTTCGCATGCTCATCGAGCCAGCCGCAATGCTGGAGCCTGGCTTCGCGCTCGACAAGCAGGTGCTCAAGGAACAGCGCAGTATTCAAATGCGCATGCTCGAGTCGGATATCGAAAGGCTTCCCGCGGAGCGGCTCCTCCACAATGGGTCGCTCTTCCACGAAGAGCTGATCAGAATGTCGAACAATCCATTCTTCCACATTTCCCTGGTGCGGGTGAACCGCATGCGGCGCCTGCTCGAATACAGGTCACGCGTCGATCGCGCTCGCCTGGTGGAGCAGTGCAAGGATCACATCGAGATCATCTCACTGCTAGAGAAAGGTGAAGTGGTGGAAGCATCTTATGCCATGCGGCGGCACCTCGGTGGCGCCCTCAGCCGCAAGTCGCCGATTGCATGGTCCTGGGCCCAAACCAACCAAGCCGAAAATTAACACTTGCATTTAAGCGTGCAAAAAGCCAATAACTCTCACCATCAAGAGACCGGTCGCTGGCGGCCGGATTTATGGGAGAGTTATCAATGCGCATTATGGTCACGCCTTGCGACGGCATCGGACCAGAGATCACCGCCGCCACGATGGAAGTGCTGGAGGCGGCCAATAGCCGTTTCGATCTCGGCCTGACCTACGACTATGAGGACACGGGCTTCGTCAGTCTCGAGAAGTACGGCACTACGCTGCGCCCGGAAGTTATAGAGCGCGCGAAGACGTACGACGGGATCATCCTTGGGCCGCAGTCCCACATGGACTATCCCCCCCGCGATCAGGGCGGCGTCAACGTATCCGCCGGCTTCCGCGTCAAGCTCGACCTGTATGCAAATGTACGCCCGGCACGTTCGCGCGACTTCCTGGGCAACGGGTCCAAGAAGATGGATCTCGTGATCATGCGCGAGGCCACCGAAGGCTTCTATCCCGATCGGAACATGTTCGCCGGTACCGGAGAATTCATGCCGACCCCGGACGTCGCGCTGTCGGTCCGCAAGATCACTGCGGGCGCTTGCGAGCGCATCGCTCGCGCTGCCTTCGTTCTTGCGATGAAGCGCGACAAGCGTGTGACTGCAGTTCACAAGGCCAACAATTTTATCCTCACCGATGGCCTGTTCATGCAGCAGGTTCGCAAGGTTGCCGAGGAATTCCCCGAGGTTAAGCTCAACGACTACATCATCGACGCCATGGCCGCTCACCTAGTGCGCGATCCGTCGCGGTTCGACGTGATCGTGACGACCAACTTCTACGCCGACATCCTCTCGGACCTGGCAAGTGAACTGTCTGGTAGCCTTGGCCTGGCCGGCTCGATCAATGCGAACAAGGAAGCCAACTTGGTCTGCGCGCAGGCCCAGCACGGCTCGGCGCCAGACATCCAGGGCAAGAACATCGCCAATCCGACTTCGCTGATTCTGTCCGTCGCGATGATGCTGAGCTGGCTCGGCGAACAGCGCAAGCTGCCGAATTTCGAGGCTGCCGGCGCCGCGATCGAACAGGCTGTCGACACGGTCCTGGCGAACTCCACGCAGCGCACCCGCGATCTTGGCGGCAACGTCAACACCGACGCATTCGGCAGCCTCGTTGCCGCCGCAGTGGGGGCCGAGCAGACCGCGAAGGTCGCATCCGCATAGTCCTATTTTCGTGATTGATTGGTTTTTGGACTTGTAAAAGCCAAAAAATGAACGCAAGGTGGCCCGAGGACGACAAGGGCGTCCCCGGTCCGCGACCCGGTCGAAGACCGATAGAGGAATAAGGGAGAAGGAAATGAAACTAGCTTACGCATCGAGCCTGCTCGTGCTCGCTATGGCTGCGACCACCTCGGTGGCCCAGGAGCTGCCGCCATACTATCCCGCCGACTATGCAGCACTCATCGAGGCCGCCAAAGCCGAAGGAACCGTCAACGTTTATACCTCGACCGACAGCGCCAACTCGCAGGCGATGCTCGACGCCTTCACGGCCAAGTACGGCATCCAGGTCGCTTATAACGATCTGGGCACCAACGGCGCCTACAACCAGGTCATTTCCGAGGCTGCGGCTGGTCAGGTTACCGCCGACGTCGTCTGGAGCTCGGCCATGGACCTGCAGATGACGCTGATCATGGACGGGTACTCGGACAAGTACCAGACCCCGGAATGGGAGAGCATTCCGAGCTGGGCGCTTTACGACAACCAGTTGTGGGCGACGACCGTCGAACCCATCGGTCTCATCTACAACACCAATGCGCTCAGCGAAGATCGTATCCCCAAGACCCGCGCCGAGCTGATCGCCTTCTTTAACGACAATCAGGCTGAGCTGGACGGCAAGGTCGCGACTTTCGATCCTGAGAAGAGCGGCACCGGCTTCTTGCATCATACCAACGACGCGCGACAGACCACCGATTGGTGGGACCTCGCTCGAGCCATGGGCGCAAACCATGTGAAGACCTATTCGAGCTCCGGTTCGATGAAGGAGACGGTCGTTTCCGGCGAGAACGTCATCGCCGTCAACATCATCGGCTCTTATGGCCTGCAGTGGGTCGAGGAGAGCCCGAACCTCGGCGTCGCATTCGCCACCGACTACACGCCGGCTTTCTCCCGGCTTGCTTTGATCACAAAGGGCGCCCCGCACCCCAATGCTGCCAAGCTGTTTGTGGACTTCATGCTGTCCAAGGAAGGCCAGGAAGCTCTCGCAAGTGGCGGCCTGCCGTCCGTACGTGAAGACACCACCACGGGCCTAAACATCAACTCGCTCAATGAGCGCGTCGGTGGCGGTCTCCGCCCGATCTTCGTGGACGAAGGCCTGCTGGAATACATGGACCCGACAAAGCGCGTCGGCTTCTTCAACGAGTGGAAAGCCGCAATCGGCCTGTAGTCACCTAGGCTGCGGCGTTCGTCCTTGGGCGTCGCAGCCGGACCCGTCATTGCGAGAGGCAAAGTCATGTCCCCAGATAACCAGGCAGCTGCGCGCGTCGCAGTGGCGCCACCTTCCCACGCGTTCGTTCCCGCGCCGAAGACCCCAAAGGTCGCCAACGCCGGTCTGTTCCGCGTCATAGTCATCGGGCTTCTGGCCATTGCCGTTCTCGCCCCTGTCGGTCTGATCGTCTACCAGAGCTTCCTGAACGCACCCTTCTTCAGTGCTCGCGCGAAGCTCAGCCTCGACGCATACGCCTATGTCCTGAACGACCCCAGCTTCTACAAGGCGCTCGGCACGACCGCGATGTTCGCCTTCGGCATGGTTGCCGTCGCCGTTCCGCTTGGCGGCATCCTCGCCTTCCTCATCACTCGAACCGACATCCGCTTCAAGCGTACGCTCGAAGTCCTCGTCCTCGTGCCGATGTTCATTTCGTCGATCGTGCTGGCTTTCGGCTATACCGTCTCAATCGGCCCGACCGGGTTCCTGTCGCTCTTCGTCCGCGACATCATCGGTTTCGTTCCCTGGAACATTTACAACCTGCCGGGCATGATCGTGATCGCCGGTCTCAGCCATGTGCCCCACGTCTATCTCTATGTGTCCGCGGCGATGAAGAACCTGCCGTCCGACCTCGAGGAGGCTGCCCGCACGAGTGGTGCCAACATCTGGCAGGTCTCGCGCGACGTGACGCTGCCAATGGTTCTGCCTTCGCTGATCTTCGCTGCGTCACTGAATATCCTGCTGGGCTTCGAGACCTTCGGCATTCCGCTCGTCCTTGGCGATCCGAATGGCATCATGGTGCTGACCACCTATATCTACAAGCTCACGACCCTGTTCGGTACGCCGACTTATCAGCTGATGGCCGTGGTCGCCATGGTGCTGGTTCTGATCACCATCCCGCTGGTCTGGATGCAGCGCCGCCTGCTGCGCAATAGTCGTCGATATGCCGCGCTCGGCGGCAAGGGCGCCCGCGTCTCGACCCTGAAGCTCGGACGTGGTGGTCAGATCACCGCACTTTCGGTCATCGCTCTTTGGCTCTTCGTCTCGGTCGGCTTGCCCGTTGGCGGCATCACGGTCCGCGCCTTCGTCAATGCATGGGGTGAGGGGGTCAATCTCTTCTCCCAGCTGACATTCGCCAACTTCGACGGTCTGCTCGAAGTGCCAAGCCTCGTTCGCGGCATGATCAACACCATGATCCTTTCCGTCGTCGGCGGCGCATTGGCGGTCGGCATCTATTTGCTGATCGGCCTTGCTGGCCACAGGAACAACGGCATCTCCAATACCGTGCTAGACTACATCGTCCTGTTGCCGCGCGCTCTGCCCGGTCTGATCGTTGGCCTGGCCTTTTTCTGGGTCTTCCTCTTCATCCCGCTGCTCACGCCGCTTCGGCCAACACTGATCAGCCTCTTCGTAGCCTATGTTGTGGTCGGTCTCTCATATGGCCTGCGCCTCCTCCAGGGCACGCTGATCCAGGTTGCTCCGGAACTCGAAGAGTCGGCCCGCACCACCGGTGCAACCATCGGCCGCACTTGGCGCGACGTCGTCATCCCGATCGTCCGACCTGGTCTGGCGGGTGCCTGGGCGCTCATCATGATCATCTTCCTTCGTGAATACGCAACGGGCGTCTACCTCATGGGTGCTGGCACCGAAGTCATCGGTTCGCTGATGGTCTCGCTGCTGCAGACCGGCGCCATGAGCACCATCGCTGCACTCGCCTTGATTTCCATCATCATGACCGGCGCCGGTCTCGCGCTGGCCCTCCGCCTCGGAGCACGCATCCATGACTGAACTCATCGTCGAAAACGTCCAGAAGTGGCTGGGCGGCCTCCAAATCCTCAAAGGCGCTTCCTTCACCGCCACACGAGGCTCCATCGTTGCCCTTCTCGGGGCATCGGGCAGCGGCAAGACCACTTTGTTGCGTTGCATCGCGGGCCTCGAACAGCCCGAAATCGGCAAGATTGTCATTGGCGGCAAGACCGTGCTCAATGGCGAGGCCAAGCTGGCTCTGCCGCCCGAGCAGCGCAATATCGGTCTGGTGTTCCAGTCCTACGCTCTGTGGCCGCACCGTACTGTACGCGACAACGTGGGCTACGGCCTCAAGCTTCGCGGCGTCAACGGCGACGAGACCGCCAAGCGGGTTCAAGCCATCCTTGACCGCATGGGTTTGGGGCACTTGGCTGACCGATTCCCGTCACAGTTGTCGGGCGGCCAACAGCAGCGCGTCGCCATCTGCCGTGCACTGGTTTACGAACCACGAGTGCTGCTCCTTGACGAACCGCTATCCAATCTCGATGCCAAGCTGCGCGAAGAAGCTCGGTATTGGATCCGCAAGCTGATTTTAGACCTCGAAATCTGCGCAATCCTCGTGACCCACGATCAAGGCGAGGCTCTCGCTGCTGCGGACAACATCCTCCTGCTGCAGGACGGTCGCATCGTTCAGGAAGGCGCTCCGCACGAGATCTACACAAACCCGAACAGCTTCTACTCGGCCGATTTCCTTGGCGCCAACAACATCGTCAACGGAAAGATCGAGCGGGTCGATGGCGGTATTGCCGTTTTCGGCGGCAATGGCTGGACGCTAGGCGGCACCGTTCGCGGAGGCGGGCCGGTCAGCGCTGGTTCAGATGCTCGTGCCGTCATCCGCGTGGAGCAGATCGCGGTGTCCGATCAACCCGCACCCGATGCCATCGAGATGGAACTCGATGACAGTATTTATCTCGGCGACAAGTGGGAGTACCGCCTACGCCGCGGTGACTTCGCTGCCAGGGCCCATGGCACCCGCAAGATGGAACCCGGCAAGGTCTACGCACGCATTCCTGCCGAGAGCGTTTGGGTGTTCCCGAACGGCGCGTAGACTCTGCCGCACTCGGCGGCGCGGATGTCCTCCCCCGCGTCGCCGATCCCTTATTTTGCACAAAAGTGACCCATGAGCCCCAAGGTACGTATAGCTCTCATCCATGCGACTACGATCGCCGTGGACCCCATCCGCGAAGCGTTGGATCGCGATTGGCCGGCCTGCGAGGCCATCAACATCCTCGACGACAGTCTCTCCCCTGACCGCGCATCTGCAGGCATGGTCAGCACGGATCTCACACGTCGTATCCGAGAGCTCGCCCACTACGCGCGCAGCATCGGCAGCCAAGGAATTCTCTTCACCTGCTCCTCCTTCGGATCGGCCATCGAGCAAGCGGCCAAGGAGTTAGACGTCCCCGTTCTCAAGCCCAATGAGGCGATGTTCGGCGACGCCATTCGAGCGGGCGGTCGCACTGCCATGATCTATACTTTCCCGCCAGCCCGCGAGGGCATGGAAGAGGAATTCCGGGAAGAGGCAGCCCGGCTCGGCTCGGGTGCCGAGATCGACAGCGTGTTCGTGCCCGGCGCCATCGAGGCCATCAGGGCCGGCGATGCTCAGACCCACAACCGGCTCGTGGCAGAGGCCGCGGCGCAGTTGAAGGGATACGCATCGGTCGTGCTCGCCCACTTCTCGACAGCGCGGGCCATCGAGGCCGTGCGGGCTGTCACACCCGTTCCAGTGCACTCCAGCCCTGAAGCTGCAGTGAAGAAACTCAAAGCGATTTTGGCGTAAGGAGCGAATTCGTGCTCATCGGAGTGATTGCAGACGACTTCACCGGCGCCAGCGACATCGCCAACACGCTGGCCAAAGGCGTGGCGGGCGAGGGAGGCCTGCGAACCGCCCAATTCCTTGGAGTGCCAAAAGCTCCCGCTCCGACCGACGTCGAAGCGGGCGTGATCGCGCTAAAGAGCCGGTCGATCGCCGCCGAGGACGCTGTGGCTCACTCGCTTGGGGCGCTGGAATGGCTCCTCGCCCAAGGCTGCCGGCAGATCGTGTTCAAGGTCTGCTCCACCTTCGATTCCACCACGGCGGGCAACATCGGCCCCGTAGCGGAAGCACTGGCGGATAGGCTGAACACCCGCGGCGTCGTGGTGTGTCCGGCGTTTCCCACGATGAAGCGCACCGTCTACCAAGGTCACCTCTTCGTCGGCGACCGGCTGCTCAACGAGTCCGGCCTGCAGAACCATCCCCTCAATCCCATGACAGATGCGGACATTCGGCGTTGGCTCAAGCTGCAGTCGAAGGGCGAGGTCGGCCTCGTGGCCTGGCCGGTCGTTCACGCGGGCGCTGCTGCGGTCGCCGAAGACATCGACTATGCGGCCATGCTTGGCCAGCAACTCGTCATCGTCGACGCGATCCATGACGCCGATCTGCTGACCATTGCAGAGGCCGCCCGCACCGCGCCGCTCCTAGTGGGCGGCTCCGGAATTGCGTTGGGTCTGCCCCGTAATTTCATTCGTTCCGGAGAAGCAAAGGGCAGCTCGGCCGAAGTGGTCGGGGTTCCGGGCCAAGAGGGCATCCTGGCGGGAAGCTGTTCGGGTGCCACTCGGCAACAAGTGGACCTGCACGCGAAGGATCATCCCACGCTGGCGATCGACGTCCACGAGGTGATGGCCGGTCGGTTCGGGCCGCAGGACATCGTCGATTTCATACTCGCCCATCCCGGCGAAGCCCCGCTCGCCTATTCTTCCGGGACACCAGAACAGGTTGGAGCTCTGCAGGCTCAGTATGGTCGAGAGAAAGTCGCCCATAATCTCGACGATCTTTTCGCTCAGGCGGCTCGGCTCCTGCTCGATCGCGGCATAACTCGGTTGGTTGTGGCAGGCGGCGAGACTTCAGGAGCGGTCGTCTCGGCGCTGGACCTCGGTGCGCTCACCATTGGACCCGAAATCGATCCTGGCGTGCCGGTCCTGCGTTCGACCGGTGACCGACCCGTTGCGCTGGCCCTGAAGTCGGGCAATTTCGGCGCTCCCGACTTCTTCTCCAAAGCCTTGGAAAGGCTCGCAGGTCAATGAGTGCTGAAGGCGAAACAAGACTTGAACTGGCGCGGCTCTCGAAGTCGCTGTTCGATCGCGGCTTCTCGGTCGGTTCTGCCGGCAACATCAGTGTTGCGGTGCCTGATGGGCTTCTCATCACGCCCACCAACTCATGCCTCGGCTTTCTGGACCCGGATCGCATTACAAAGTTGGATGCGGATGGCAATCACGTCAGCGGCGATGCCCCATCCAAGGAGATTTTCCTGCACCGGGCGTTCTACGAGACGCGTCCGGGAACTGGAGCGGTGGTCCATCTCCACTCGACGTTTGCTACGGCCCTGTCCTGTCTGACCGACGTCGATGCGGAGGATTGCATCCCCCCGCTGACGCCCTACGTCGTCATGCGGGTCGGCAGGGTCAAGCTAGTGCCATACGTAAGGCCGGGCGACGCAAAAGCAGGCGACCTCATTCGCGATCTGCGAGGTGCCCACGCTGCGGTCCTGTTGGCCAATCACGGTCCGGTCGTCAGCGGCAAAGACTTGCGGTCCACCGTCTTTGCCGCTGAGGAGCTCGAGGAGACGGCGAAATTGATCGTCCTCCTGCGAAACAGTCCAACGCGTTTGCTCAACAGCGAGCAGGTGGATGAACTCAACCGCATTTTCGCGGCCTATTGAGCGGAGAATGGAATTGAAGACTGCCGACCTCGTCGACGCGCATGCCGACGCACTCACCCTCTGCCACCTGCCTTTCCTCAAGCTAGGTCAGCGCAAGGCTTTCAACGGACCTATTGCGACGGTCAAATGCCATGAGGACAATGTCCTGCTGAAGGCTGAGCTACAGAAGCCGGGCAATGGGCGAGTATTGGTCGTCGATGGCGGTAGCTCTACACGCTTCGCTCTGCTGGGCGACCAGATCGCAATCATCCTGCGCGACAATGGCTGGGCGGGCATCGTGATCAACGGCGCAGTTCGGGACGCCGAAGAAATCGCCGCCATGGACGTTGGCGTATTTTGCCTTGGTACCTCGCCCATGAAGTCCAGCAAGGATGGTGCGGGTCGGACCGGCGGCACGGTGAACTTCGGCGGAGCGACGTTTCGACCGGGCGATTACATCTACTGCGACGCCGATGGTGTCCTTGTTTCGCAGGAAAACTATGCTGAATGAGGTCCGGCTGGGTCGCATTCGCTAAGGTCCTGCTCAGTCTCACCATTGGTGCAGCCGGCGGGATATTGCTCAGCTACTTCCATCTTCCACTGGCATGGATGCTTGGCGCCATGCTGGCGACTGCAATCGCGGCGGTCACCCGCCTGCCGATTGCTGCACCCGCCCGGTTGCGCCCCGCGATGAAAGGCATCGTTGGTACGATGCTCGGCGCCAGCCTCAGCCTCGAACTCATTCGTGGGGCGGTCGGCTGGTGGCTGCCGCTGACCGGGCTGCTGGTGACCAGCGTGATCGGTACCGTGGTCGCCTACACCATCCTTCGTCGCGTCGCTCGGTTGGATCAGGTTACGGCCTATTTCAGCGCGCTTCCTGGCGGGTTGCTGGAAATGTCACTGATCGGTGAGGAGAAGGGCGGGGATCAGAAGGCCATCGCATTGGTGCACACCGTACGCGTCTTCTCCGTAGTAATGCTCCTGCCGCTCCTATTGCAATTCTTCATCGGCTATGACCGATCCTCCCGCGATACGAGTGGCGGCGGGCTCGGAATGATCGACTCCAATTCCGTGGCGTGGTTCCTCGGATGCCTCATCGTAGGCATGGCCATTGGCCGTGGCCTCAGGCTGCCTTCCGGCCCCATGTTAGGACCTTTGCTGCTTAGTGGAGGCGCCCACCTGCTGGGGCTCACCACCTTCGTGATCCCGGATGCTCTCATCGCTGCCGCTCAGGTGGTCCTTGGGGTGAATGTTGGTGCGCGCTTTATCGGTGCCGATCTCCGGGTCTTGGCAAGGATCGGCGCGACTTCGTTCCTGACCTTGATCGGACACCTCGTACTGGCTGTCTCCACGGCCGCTGTAGTGGCGGCAGTCAGCGACTACGACCTCGTCACTCTAGTGCTCGCCTACTCCCCTGGTGGGTTGACGGAAATGAGCCTCATCGCGATCGCTTTGGGCAGCAACGTCGGCTTCGTCGCGCTTCACCACCTTGCGCGGGTTCTGGGGGTCCTGATGATAGGGCCGGCACTCTTCGGTACAATCACTCGCCGGCGCCTCGACGGTCCGCCGTACTCGACTTCATGAGCGAGCGTTTCAACCAGAGGCTTCGTGCCTTGCGCTCTGGGGGATGTCTCACCTTCACGCTGGCAGAGGCCCAAAATCTATTCGGGATGACCTCCTCCGCTTTCGCCGATGCATCTCAGATGGCGATCCGGCGGCAGGCGCTGTTCAAGCCTCGCCAGGGGCTTTACGTCATTCCCTCGCATCGAGACGGTCCGCTGCGCGCTCCGCCGATGCAGGATATCATCGATGACATCATGACTCACGACAGGGCGCCATACTATGTGGGATTGCTCTCCGCAGCCAAAGCGCATGGTGCCCGGGTGCCGGCTGGCACACCCTTTCAGGTCGTATCGAGCAAGATTTTGCGGTCCTTCAGACTGTCCGCGCAGCATGTGGAGTTCTTTCACCGAAAGAACATGCCGCCCTTGGATATGCTCCAGCGCCGCCGCGGAGACGTCGCGCAGTTGAGGCTGTCATCGGCGTTGCTAACAGCAGTAGACCTTCTCAGGTACCGCCGTCACATGGCCTCCCACGACCTGGTGAGGACCATGCTTGGCGAAATGGCCGGCTGCATGGATGTTGCCGAGGTGCCACTGCTCCTGGGCTTTACACCTGTATCGGTGTTGCAGCGGCTGGGATATTTTCTTGACCTTGCTGGGGCAAAGCAATTGGCGGACACGATCGCCGAGCGCATCGATGGTGCAAGTCGTCCGACCGGTCTCGGCCCAGTCGGCCATACTTCGAAAGCGAAACCAGCGCTGGAACGTCGCTGGCAGTTGTTCAGCCAGTAGTCTGCGCTAAGCGTTGTGGAGAATTCGAGTTTTGCGGGACGCCGCTGCCGCAAGTCGTTGCCGCCGCAGAACAGCTGTCGGAGGCGGTGGGCGACAGTCCTAGTGCAGGTCAGTTTTTTAGCTCGGAAGCGGACCGCGGAAGATAAAAAATGCACCGATGGCGATACAAGCAAATCCCGCCAGGTGATTGGCGGTAAGCGGTTCGCGAAGATAGGCCACGGAGAAGATGACAAATATGGATAAGGTAATTACCTCCTGAATAGTCTTCAACTCGGCTGCACTATATACGGCATGTCCTATGCGGTTCGCAGGAATGGCTAGCCAATATTCGAAGAAAGCAATGCCCCATGAGATCATCACGACCAGCCACAGAGAATGGCCGGGGAACTTCAGATGCCCATACCAAGCGAAGGTCATGAAGATGTTGGACACGACCAACAGGAGGATCGGCAACACTTGAGGCGAGATGATAAAATGCATGGGCGACATCCGGCGCGGTGAGTGGGCTGCTGGTCCTTGGGGCCAGCAGCCCGGAAATCTATCGGGCTACGTAGCCGCCAACGGCTGCGTTGGAAGCCACTAGCGTCTCGTCGAGGTTGTCGTTCTGGAACGCGTGGTCGCAAGTTGGGAGGAGTTCCAGTTTCCGGTCGTAGAACTCTAGTTTCTTTGCAATTTTCTCCTCGGTCTCGCCGGCGTCCTTAAGCAGCCGGATAAAATCCTCGCGCGTCGTGTACGTGAAAATCCGGATGACGCGCCCGTTGAAAGTCTCGAGCAGATCATCCATTGGATTTGGAATCGTCAGATAGGCCGACTGCCCGTCGGCAATCGCATTCTCGATTTGCTCGCGGGTGACACCGAACAGATCGCCGTCGTCATTTTTGGTAACCGCGATAAACTTGCCCGCAGCCTGGGCGTCCTGAAACTCCTCCTTGGACATGAAGTGTTGGGTCGACCCATCCTCGTCCCCCGCCTTGCGGTCCCGCGACGCATACTTCACGATCTTGTTCAGTCCGAACTTCTCGGCGGCGTTTCCCGCAATGATCTTGCGACCAGACTTACTTGTGCCGAGATAGACGAAGAGGTAGCCGCTTCCATTTACAGTCATCGATGTCCTCGAATTATGCCGCCGATTGACGTGGTGGTCCGCCCGCCGCGGCGGCGCGACAGGGGGATTAGGGAATGGGTGTTTGGAGTTGGGCCGGACGCGTGGTCCGGCCCCATTCAAGAGCTGCTACGGCGCCCAGAACCAGGCCGGAGACAGGAAGATGTCGCCGGGGCTTGGGAACTGTGATGTCGCGGCCATGCCTGGCGGCACGTTCGTCAGACCGTTCTTGATGACACCATAGGTAGAGGCATTCTTCGTTATGCCGAACGCCTCGAACTGCTCGGCGGCGATGTCAGCCAACTGATGGTACAGCGTCTTGCGCTGGTCAGGATCGGCTGTGGCCGAGATCTGCTCCCAGATCTCGTAGCGATCTTTCACATGCTTCGGCGGCTCGACACCTTCCGCGCCATCGGTCTCGTACCACAAGGTCCAGAGCGGCGCCTGGCGCGAGCTGTTGTCGATCGGGAGAAGGGCGGAGGGAAGCTGCCCAGGCATCCAGGTCGCGTTGCCGCTATCGGTGGTGAAGTCGTGCTCGGCCGACTCTGCGCGAAGTCGGTAGAGCGAAGTGTCGATGACGTTGAGATCGATGTCGATGCCGATCCGGTGCCAGTGCTGATCGACGAGCGACATCACGTCGATGATATAGCCATAGGACGACCGAATATCGACAAGGAACCGCGCGGGCCGGCCATCCTTCATCAGTCGAATGCCATTCGCGTCTCGTTCCGTCAGGCCCAGACCGTCGAGCAGCGCATTTGCCCTGTCCACGTCGTATTCGAGATGCTGTGTTGAAACCCCTTCATGATAGAGGGGGCTGGTCTCGAAAGGCCCGGTTTGCCATGGCGTGCCGACGCCCAGCAAGGCGGTGTTGATGACATCGCCGCGGTCGATGCCGATGGAGAGCGCGACCCGAAAGTCCTTCTGGTTTATCAGCTCGTTGATTACCGAGTCCTGGTGGTTGAGGTTGGGCATGATCCAGTTGTAGTTGCCACCCGCCGCGATCACCTCGTAGAGTTGATATCCACCCTTTTCACGGTTCTCGGCCAGCACGGGGCGATTGCCGGGTGCATCGATGTGCCGGAACTGGAAATCGAACTGGCCGGCGATTGCCGCGAGCACCATAGCCTCCGGGTCCTGGAAGATACGCCCCTCGAGACGATCGATGTAAGGCAGCTGATTGCCTTGGGCGTCGACCTGCCAGAAATATGGATTGCGCTCGAAGACCACGTTCGTGGCACCGCCCTCGTAGGGTGTGGTCACAACCCACGGATCGAGAGTGGGGCGCTCGGCATTGCCCCAACGGAGGCCGTCGTCGGTGTTGCCGCACTTCTGCATGAACAGGGTTTGCCAGTCGGCAGCGCCCTCGGACTGGACCAAGGCGTCGAGGTCGGGGTTGGAGGCGGGAAGAAACTGCGAGCAGTATTCCTTCTGGTACAGAACCAGGGCCTGACCTTCTTCGCGGGCGAGATTGCCAAGGAAGTCGCCGTTGGCGTGATTGAACCTGATCTTGAAGGTCGTATCGTCGACCCTTTCGAATTGCAGAGGTTCACCATTTGACATGAATCGCGTGGACAGTTCTCCAAGGTCTGCATTGAGCATGACCTCGTTCACTGCGAATTCCACGTCATTGACGGTGAATGCTTTGCCGTCCGACCACTTTGCTCCCTCCCGTAGATGAAAAGTGAATTCGCGAGCGTCGTCCGAGACCTCGAAGGAGGAGGCGACGTTTGGAACGACTTCGGTGAGGCTTATAGCCCAGCGGACGAGCCCATAGGACCCTACCATCTGCGAGACGCTACCGTCGTCCGACGTGCCAGCGATGCCGAAGCGAATGGCGCCACCGTAGGTTCCGACCGCACCTGCATCAATGACCTCGGGTTCCGCTGAAGCGCGTTCGGCCACCGGCGGCAAAACACCACTGGCCACGAGTTCTGCTAGAGCGGGCGCTTCTCCCGTCGCCTGTGCGTAGACCGAGACCGGTATCAAGGCAGCCGTCGATGCCAGCATCAAACGAGCTGTCCTCATCAGCCTATTGTTCATGTTTCCTCCTTTGAGGAGCGGTTAGCTTTTATGCAGCGCAAAAGCCATTTGTATCGCTCCGTGGTCGATTGCTTCCACAAAAGACTGGATTTAACAATGGATAAATGCACAATGAAATGCAGAAACATCGGTCAAACTACCCTTATTTGCATTTTTGGGTGCAAAAAACCAAAACGGGGAGCAGCTGGTGTTGGGAGGAGCGAGTGACGACGAGCTCAGCTCAAGTCATCTGGGAGGTTCAATGCTAGCATATATTCTGAGACGCACGCTATGGTCCATACCGTTCCTGATCGGCGCGTCGTTCCTGGCGTTTGTTATCATTCAGGCGCCGCCCGGCGACTACCTGACGACCTATGCCGCCAAGCTTGAGGCCGCGGGTCAATCGGTAGACACCGCCCGGCTGAATTCGTTGAGGGACAGGTTCGGGCTCGATGAACCCTTCATCGCCCAGTACTGGAAGTGGATCACCAACATTCTCCGTGGGGACTTCGGTATGTCCTTCGAGTGGCAGCAACCGGTGGCGGACCTCGTCGGCGAACGGATGCTGTTCTCGATAATTCTGGCTCTCTCGACGATCCTTTTCACATGGGCCGTCGCTTTGCCGGTCGGTGTCTACTCCGCCATCCGCAAATACACGGCGGGCGACTATGTCGTCACGGTAATCGGCTTCATCGGGCTCGCCACGCCTAATTTCCTGGTCGCTCTCACCCTGATGTATTTCGGTGTGGTTTATTTGGGCGCTGATGTGACGGGACTGTTCTCGCCCCAATACGCCACTGCGCCATGGTCTTGGGCCAAGCTCCTCGATCTTCTTTCCCACCTCGTAATACCAGTCGTGATCATTGGCATGTCCTCGACGGCGAGCCTGATCCGCATCATGCGCGCTAATCTGTTGGACGAGCTCTACAAGCCCTACGTCACGACTGCGCGGGCCAAGGGCCTGGGCGAGTTGAAGCTGCTGCTCAAATATCCTGTGCGCCTCGCGCTCAATCCTTTCGTCTCGACGATCGGATGGGCTTTCCCGCAGATCATCTCGGGCTCGACCATCGTGGCGTTCGTCCTGTCGCTGCCCACTGCAGACCCATTGATGCTTCAGGCGCTCATGTCCCAGGATATGTATCTGGCCGGCGCATTCATCCTGCTGCTCTGCATCCTTTCCATCGTGGGCATGCTCGTCTCGGACATCCTGCTTGCGGTCGTCGATCCGCGTATTCGGTACAACTGACATGCAAACTGAAGCAAAAGTTCTCGACCCACGCATAACCGCTAGCGCATCGCAATGGCGCCTCATCTGGGGGCGCTTCCGCAAGCACAAGCTTGCCATGGCGGGGCTCGTCATCGTGACGTTGCTCTACCTCGTCGCGGCCTTCGCGGAATTCTTTCAACCTTTCGATCCGAACAGCACAGCATCCCAGGACGTCTACCATCCGCCCCAGGCGATCCGCTTCTTCGAGGCCGATGGCGCGGGTAACTGGTCGTTCCGGCCCCACGTGATTGACATGGTTCTTACGCGAGATCCGCTGACACTAACCGCCAGCTACGCTGAAGACCCGGATGCAAAGACCTACATCCACGTCCTAGGTTACGGGGAGCCCTATCGGCTCGCTGGCCTAATCCCTATGCAGCACAAGCTTATCGCAGCGGAAGGCGATGGACGCTTCTATCTCTTCGGTGCCGACCGCATGGGGCGAGACCTGTTCAGCCGCACGGTATCAGGAACCCGCATTTCAATGTCGATTGGCCTGATTGGCGTGGCGATGAGCCTTGTTCTCGGCATGCTTGTGGGCGGGGTCGCGGGCTATTTCGCCGGCTGGTTCGACCGGGTGTCCTCCCGAGTCATCGAGCTGATCATGGCCATGCCGACCATCCCGATCTGGCTTGGACTGAGCGCGGCCATACCTGCCAACTGGGACCCGATGACGAGATACTTTGCCATTACGGTCATTTTGTCCCTGGTAGGCTGGACCGAGCTGGCGCGCGTCGTCCGCGGGCGTTTCTTTGCCCTCAAGACCGAGGACTTCGTCGTTGCTGCACGCCTCGACGGAGCACGCCCGCTCCGCGTGATCTTCCGGCACATGATGCCCTCGCTTGCCAGCCACATCATCGCGTCGGTTTCGCTCGCGATCCCGGTGATGATCCTGGCGGAAACGTCGTTGTCGTTCCTTGGTCTGGGGTTGCTCCCACCCAGCGTTTCCTGGGGCGTGCTGCTGAAGGAAGCGCAGAACATCCGCGCCATCGCAACGGCGCCGTGGCTCTTCATACCCGGCATCTTCGTGGCACTTGCCGTGTTGTCCCTTAACTTCCTCGGCGATGGCCTTCGCGATGCCGCCGACCCCTATGCTCAGGAGCGTGGATGATGTCCGATACGCGCAGTCCCAGTCTCGAGATCAAGAACCTCGTCACGTCCTTCGCCACCGCCAACGGAGAATTTAGGGCGGTGGACGATGTGTCCCTCGATCTCTATCCCGGCGAAACTCTCTGCGTCGTGGGGGAGAGCGGCAGCGGTAAGAGCGTGATGTCTCGCTCGATCCTGCAGATCGTCGATGAACCGGGCCGGATCGTTTCCGGTTCCATCCTTCTCCATCCCGGCCGTTCCGGGCGACGGGGCGTGATCGACCTTGCCAAGCTCAAACCCCGCGGCCCCGAAATCAAATCGATCCGGGGACGAGAGATTGCCATGATCTTCCAGGAGCCCATGAGTTCGCTGTCGCCCGTTCACAAGATCGGCGATCAGGTTGCTGAGTCGGCTCGCGTGCACGATGGTCTCGACAGGCGGGCCGCCCGCGCTCGCGCAATAGAGCTGCTGGCCAAAGTCGAGATCCCCGATCCAGAGAGCGCGGTCGACCGATATCCGTTCGAGTTCTCAGGCGGCATGCGCCAGCGCGCCATGATCGGCATGGCACTGGCATGCAATCCGGACATTCTCATTGCCGACGAGCCTACGACAGCGCTCGACGTGACAATCCAGGCCGAGATCCTGCAGCTGCTCAAGACCATCCAGAAGACCAATGGCATGGCGATTTTGTTCATCACTCACGACATGGGGGTTGTTGCTGAGATTGCCGATGAGGTCGCCGTGATGCGCCATGGTCGCCTGCTCGAAAGGGGCAATGTCTTCGACGTCTTCGCCAATCCGCAGCACGAATACACGCGCACCCTGTTGCGCGCGGCCAAGAATGCGGAGGCACCATCGGATCGTCGTCTTGCCATGCGCCAGGTGCGCCCGTTGGGCGAGCCGATCCTTCGGACGCAGTCCCTTCGAAAAGAGTATCAGCTGTCTCCGGGCTTCTTCGGTCGGGGCGCTCGCAAGCTCGTCGCCGTGCACGACGCGGACATCGAGCTGCGCGCTGGCGAGAACATCGGCATTGTCGGCGAGAGCGGCTCGGGCAAGACGACCTTGGCCCGCTGCATCCAGCGCATCCATTCTGTCAGTTCTGGAAAAATCCTCTACAAGCTCGGCGGCAGCGACGAGCAGGACATTGCACCTCTGTCAGACAGCCAGTTGCGAGAGGTCTGGCGCGAGATGCGCATCGTCTTCCAAGATCCGTTTGGCAGTCTCAATCCGCGGATGACTGTCGGGCAGATCATCGCAGAGCCGCTCGTCAACAACGGACTGGGGACGAGCAGATCCCGGCGCGACCGGGTCGCTGAACTGCTGGATCTGGTGGGGCTGCCAAGCAGCTCAATGGAGCGATATCCGCACGCCTTTTCCGGCGGCCAACGACAGCGCATCAGCATCGCTAGAGCCATCGCTCCGGAGCCTCGCCTAATCATCGCCGACGAGGCCACCTCGGCCCTCGACGTCAGCATTCGCACGCAGATCATGGACCTGCTGCTGGACCTGCAGGAGAAGCTCGACCTGAGCTACCTGTTCATCAGCCATGACGTCGGGCTAGTCCGCTACTTCTGCGACCGCATGGTGGTGATGTATCGCGGCAAGATAGTCGAACAAGGCGAGACGGAGACCATCTGCAACGATCCGCAGCATGCATACACGCAGTCCCTGCTGTCGGCAGTGCCCATCGCTGATCCCAGGTTGCGGAACACCAAGACCCGTACGCGGTACCGGGAAACGGCATGACCTACTGATATCGAGGATAACTCAGAGCTCGCTAACTCGGGCGGTGAGCTCTGAGAGTCACCGGAATGCACTTGATCACGACGTTCCTGGGACGTGCTCGAGGACCACATGGTGCGCTTACGAAGCTCGGCTGACTTCCTCGAACCGTGTCGTCGCGCCGGCCCTCATTTCGAAGAGATGCCGGAGTTGGATCATCATTGATCGGTCGCTTCCTCGCGCCGGCCATTATCACAGTCGTGCCGCAATACTGCTCCGAGTGACGAGATGGGGTCTGACACGCGTCGTCCTGGGTCCAGCGTTGGGATTGGCCAGGCGCCAATCCACCAGCTCCGCGATCGTCGCGGCGACGCTCTCAGCCGATCGACCTGCTGTCGTGAAGAAGTCGCCGTGCAGGCTCTCGATACTTGTGGAACAGATCCGCAAGACCCCGAGGTCATTCGGGATCGAAACGCCGGCATCCTTGGAGACCTCGAGCAGGGTCGTCGCGGGGATGCGACCATAGACGACAAGCGCTGTCGGTCGAGCACTCTCCGCCATCGCCTTCCACGCATGGAACACCCGCGACAGAGTTTCCTTCTGCGTATCGTCGTTGGCCATTCGGTGGATGAACGGTGGGTTCTGCGAAGGCGCTGCGAACTCGGACCAGAAGTCGAACATCTGCTCGTAGTCGTTGGGCTCGCTCCCATCGTCCTTGATGTCGCTCAGGAGGCCCACGCGGTGATGGCCGAGACTCCAGAGGTGACGCAAGGCGAGCCGCAAGCTGGCTCGTCGATCCCTGGCTACCACGTCGAATTCCATGCCGTCGAGGTTTCGCCCCTCGACGACGACGAAGCGAGCGCATCGACGCGCGATTTCGAGCATCTTGGTGGAGATCAAAGACGATCGTGGCTGCAGCACGCACACATCGAAAGAGCCGTCACCGACCAGCGACGTAAGATCCTCGCCGTTCCCGTACGCGATCGAGACCATCCGATATCCATGATCAAGCAGGTCCTGATGCAGCGCGTCGCCGATCATATCGCCTTTCTCACTGCGCCCGCGGTGATGAAGGAGCAATATTCGAGGCTGCTTCGCCGGTTTGCCTGCACCCTGCGCCTGGTGGTCGGCGACGATGGAGCCGCTACCCACCTGCGAGATCAGCACGCCCTCGGCATTCAAGGCTTTCAGGGCAGTATGTACAGCGTACTGCGTGGCTCCATAGCGCGACATGAGCTCCCGGAGTGTGGGGAAGCGACTGCCCGGCTCCGCCGAGAGGGCCGCTTCGCGCAAAATCTCGATCAGCTCCACGTAGTGCTCCATTGACGCTCAGCAAACATTCAATCATTATACACACACCGGACAATCAATCAAACAATTTTTGATGACCGGGTGAGGAGGCGGCGAGACGCCGTCGCATAGAACGGGAGTAGGACGATGGACATCAAGTTGGGCCCGACCTTGTCGCGCCGCACATTCCTTTACGCTGGCACGGCATTGGTTGCACTGGCTGCGACGGGCCTGCAGTCCCGCGCTTTCGCTCAAGGTGGGAAGCAGTTGCGCTGGGCCCCGCACGTCATCCCCCGCGTGATCGACGCTCGCGTGCACCGCTCGACCATCGAGCAGAACGTATTCATGCAGCTCTACGACGGCCTCGTCGATTTCGATGAGGAGCTCAACATTCGCCCGCGTCTGGCGACCGAGTGGGAACAAGTGGACCCGCTGACCTGGCGCTTCACCTTGCGCGAAGGCGTGACCTTCCATAACGGCGAAGCCTTCAACGCCGAAGCAGTCAAGTTCTCGATCGAGCAGTATGCCGAGCTGGATCCGCCATACCTCTACATCAGCAACTGGGAGCCGGGCTGGCCGCCGTCTGCGGAGGTCGAAAGCGAATTGGTGGTCCTCATTCGTACCCCGGCGCCATTGCCTAACCTTCCGCGCCTGCTCATGCGCATCGGCATGCTGCCGCCAGTCGCCACTCTCGAGCCGACGTTCGGCGAGAAACCCGTGGGAACCGGACCGTTCATGCTCGCCGAGTGGCGCCCGGGCGAAAGCCTGACGCTCGCCGCCAACCCCAACTACTGGGATGGCGCGCCCGAAGTGGCGGAGTTGCGATTCATTCCGATCGAGGATGCTTCGGCCCGCATGGCCGCTCTTCAAGCCGGCGAAGTGGACTACATCTGGAATGTGCCCTTGGACCGCATCGCGGAGCTCGAAGGCAACTTCAACATCCTCCGGGTCGATCGCCCCCTCACGAACAATCTTATCGCCTTCAACTTCAACGCTCCAAACTCCCCTGTCGCGAACGTTCAGGTCCGCGAAGCCCTTAAGTACGCCTTCGACGGGAAGCTGATCATCGAGGCTCTGCTCGGCGGTCTGGCCGTCGCGGGCACCGGCCCTACTCCTAGCGCGGCCTACGGTGCCTACGATGGTCCGGGCTATCCCGACCGCGATATAGAAAAGGCCAAGACATTGCTGGCGGAGGCGGGCTATCCCGATGGCTTTACCCTCACCCTGATCGCTCAGCCGGCCAGCTTCACCAACCTGACTTCGATCGTCGAGACGCTGCAGGCGGATTTCGCCGAGATCGGCGTCACTCTGAACTACGAGGAACTCGACCAGGGCCAGATGAACGAGCGGGCCGACACCGATACTTGGGACATCCGCACCGATGGCACCACGGGTGCGACAGGCGAGGCGGTCTACTTCTACAACACTGCCAAGCGGAACATGGGCTTCGAATCCGAAGCTGCAGACACCCTACTGGCACAGGCCAACGAGGCCGGAGACACGCCGGAGCGCGAAGAGCTGATGGCGCAGGCCATGAAAGCCTGGTGGGAATTGGTGCCATGGCTGTGGAGCTTCGAGAGCCCGTTGATGCACGCCAGCGTCAAGGAACTGGAAGGCGTCGAGCTGATCCCGAACAACTGGACGCTGATGCGCCACGCCAAGCTCGTCTAAGCCAAGCAAAGGCCGGCGCCCTGTGCGCCGGCTCCCCCATAGGTACAGGAGAACGGCCTTGCCGTTTCAACTTCTCGCGCGCCGAGTCCTACTAGGTCTCTGCACCATCTTCGCAACGTTGGCTCTGGTCTTCGTTATCATCCGTCTGGTTCCCTCGGACCCGGCGTCGATGCTGCTGCTGGCCGATGCCACGCCCGAGCAATTGGCGGCTCTGAGGAAGCTGTGGGGATTGGATCAGCCGATCCCGACCCAGTTCTTCATCTATGTGAGCAACCTCCTGCAGGGCAATGCCGGAGACTCCTACCAGTATCAGCGCGTCGCGGGCCTTCCCGGAACACCCGCTTTCGGCCTCGTTATGTCGCGTCTACCGGCGACGGCCTGGCTCGCGGTGGTGGCGTTGTCGTTCTCCATTCTCATCGCCGTTCCGCTCGGCGTTCTGGCGGCCTTGTGGAAGGACAGCATCCTCGACAAGGCTGTGCTTCTGGTGGCAAGCGTTCTGTCCTCCATCCCAGCATTCTTCTCGGGCATCCTGCTGATCGTCTTCTTCGCCTTGAATCTGCGCATCCTGCCAACTGGCGGCAGCGAGCTCCCTCAATCCGTCATCCTGCCCGGTCTTGCGCTGTCGCTGACTTTCGCCGCCGTGCTGCTGCGCGTCACGCGGACAGAGATGGGCCGCGTCATGGCGAGCGAGTACGTCGTGACTGCAAGGGCCAAGGGCCTCCGCCGCGGTACCGTGGTCTGGGTGCATGCGTTCAAGAACGCCGTTATTCCTTTGATCACGGTCATCGGCCTCCGTCTGGGCGACCTCCTCGCCGGGGCGGTTGTCGTCGAAACGTTGTTCCGCTGGCCAGGCATTGGCCGCCTGATGATCGATTCCATCGTCGCCCGCGACTACCCTGTGGTCCAGGTCGTGATCCCACTCGCCGCCTTTGTCTTCGTTGCCGTCAACATCGCGGTCGACCTGGTCTATGGCGCTGTCGATCCGCGAGCTCGTGAAGGGGCAACGACATGACCTTCGTTCAACCTGCCACCAGCACGCAGCAAGCTCGCCGCCCGTTCCGCATTCCCCGGGGTGCCGGCAAGGCCATCGGCGGCGGCGCCGTGCTTCTGATCATCGTCGTCGCCTGCTTCCTGTCGCCGTGGATCACGCCGTATCCGCCCAATGCCGTGAAGCTGAGTGCGCGTCTCATGCCGCCCGTATTTGCTGGGGGATCGTTCGAGCACCTCCTTGGCACCGACGAGGTAGGTCGAGACATCCTCAGCCGCGTCATGATGGGCGGGAGCACTTCTCTCTCGATCGGTGTGCTTGCAGTCGTTGTCAGTACCGCGATCGGATCGCTCATGGGCCTCGTCGCCGGGTACTTCGGTCGGTTCTTCGATGCGGTGATCACCATCGCCGCCGAAATCCAGCTCGCACTGCCCTCGATGCTGATCATCTTCTTCTTCCTTGCAGTGATCGGCCCGAACATCATCACGATCGCACTGGTGCTGGCGCTGTCGGACTGGGTCCTCTACGCCCGCATGGTCCGGGCCCGCACAATGGTCGAACGCGCGCGCGACTATGTGGCCGCTGCAAAAGTGCTGGGTGCCGGCCATGGCCGCATCATCTTCAATCACCTCTGGCCCAACGTGCTGCCCACCATTCTCGTTGTGTCGATGATCTCGCTCGGCGGCGTGATCCTGAGCGAGAGCGCCCTGAGCTATCTGGGCCTCGGCGTGCAGCGGCCCTGGCCATCGTGGGGACGCATGGTCGCCGATGGTCAGCAGCGCCTGCAGGTCGCCTGGTGGATCTCGGTGTGCCCCGCCGCGGCCATCGCCACCGTGGTTTTCTGCGCCAACCTACTCGGCGATGGACTGCGCCAGCTTTGGAAAGTCGAATGATGAACGCACATGTCCGAACCGAGGCCAGCGAAGCCGCCCGCCCGGCATCGTCACTGCTCGAGGTCAAGAATCTCACCACCGAGTTCCGTACCGAACGCGGGACGGTGCGCTCGCTGCACTCTGTGTCTTTCGGACTGGGCGAAGGCGAGGCTCTGGGCCTGGTTGGCGAGTCGGGTTGCGGCAAGAGCGTGACGGCGCTCAGTATTATGGGCCTGTTGCCTCAGCCAGCGGGGCGCATCGTCTCAGGCGAGATCCTCTTCAACGGCGTCGATCTGACGAAGTTGAGCGACCGCGAAATGGAGGCGGTGCGTGGCAAGGATATCGCCCTTATCTTCCAGGACGCGCTCACTTCGCTGAATCCCGTGTTGACGATCGAGCGGCAGATAACGGAGGCCGCGCGTCGGCATCTTGGACTGTCACCGGCAGCGGCCAGACGCCGTGCCATCGAGTTTCTCGACCTAGTCGGCATCCCGGCTCCGGACAAGCGTATCTCTGATTACCCCCACCAGTTCTCGGGCGGGATGCGCCAGCGCGTGATGATCGCCATGGCTTTGGTGTGCGGACCGAGGCTTCTTATTGCTGACGAACCGACGACGGCGCTGGACGTGACGATCCAGGCACAAATCCTCGAACTCCTGCAACGGCTTCGGAAGGAGCTGAGCATGGCGTTGATCATGATCACGCACGATCTCGGCGTGGTGGCCGGGATCGCGGATCGAGTGAACGTCATGTATGCAGGCCATGTCGTCGAGACGGGCATGGTCAGGCAGATATTTAAGAACGCCTCGCACCCCTACACCGCCGGACTACTGGGCTCGATACCGAAGCTCGACAGCATACGCGGCAGCAAACTGCAGTCGATCAAAGGGACGCCGCCCGATCTTGCCAATCCCCCGCCCGGCTGCCCATTCACTCCCCGCTGCTCACATGCCTTCGACAAATGCGCAGAGCCGCCTCCACGCAGCAGTCCGGAACCTGCCCATGCCGCAGAATGCTGGCTGCTCGAGGCCGGCGTGAACACGGCAGATTCTCGGGGGCTATCATGATGAATGTCCACCTCATGCACAATAACTCGGCGAGCAACCGGCCCGTCCTCGAGGTTGCCAACCTCAAGAAGCACTTCGTCATCGGCAAGAGCTTTTTCGGAGGCAAGCCCCTGACCAAGCTGAAGGCCGTCGATGGCGTCAGCTTCGCCATCGGCGCTGGGAAGACGCTCGGTCTCGTCGGAGAATCCGGCTGCGGCAAGAGCACAGTAGGGAAGACCATCCTTAGGCTTTATAACCCCACCGAAGGCAGCATCAGGGTGCTGGATCAGGAGATCAGTGCCCTCAAGCCGAAGGCGATGCGCGATGTGCGCCGAAGTTTGCAGATGATCTTCCAGGACCCCTATGCAAGCCTCGATCCGCAGATGACGGTCGGTCGCATCATCTCGGAAGCGTTGGAAATCCACGGGTTGCCGAAGGGGCAGTCGCACGCCTCGCGGGTCAAGGAATTGCTGTCGCTCGTCGGTCTGGACCCTGTCGTGGCCAATCGTAGACCCAAGGAGTTCTCGGGGGGGCAGCGTCAGCGCATCGGCATCGCGCGAGCTCTCGCGGTGGAACCGAAGGTGCTCGTCTGCGACGAGCCTATTTCGGCGCTCGACGTCTCCATCCAGGCTCAGGTGATCAACTTACTGCAGCGCCTGCAGGACGAACTGGGCCTAACTTATCTCTTCATCGCCCACGATTTGGGTGTCGTCCGGCATTTCTCCGATCGCGTGGCGGTCATGTACCTGGGAGGAATCGTTGAGATAGCGGACCGGGATCGTCTCTACGCGGACCCACTGCACCCGTACACGAAGGCTTTGCTTTCAGCGATCCCCGTGCCCGATCCCGATGTCGAGCAGCAGCGTCGGCGCATCCTCCTTCGAGGCGAGCTTCCCAGCCCGCTCAATCCTCCTTTGGGCTGCCGCTTCCATACCCGATGTCCATTCGCCACCGACCGGTGCCGCGAGGAGGTGCCGGCCCTCGTGGCGGTTGCGCCGGGACAGGAAGTTGCATGCCACTACTGGCAGGAATTGCGTGGCGTCGAAGGACGCCCAAATCAGAGCATTCTGGAGACTGAGAAATGAACGAGCTTGTTCCAGGCACCTTCGACCATGCGCGGGTTCGGAGAGAGGCCTCCCCTATCGTCGCCCTCAAAAGCGATCCTCGCTTCAGCTTCACCCTCTATGTGCCCCCGGAACTCCACGCGGACACTCCGATCCTGGTGGCCATCCACGGCAACATGCGCAACCTGATTGCCACCCGTGATGCTTTTGCCGATTTGGCTCGCTGGAAGAACGTGGTCGTCGTGGCGCCGCTGTTCCCGCACGGCGTGCTGGGCGACGACAACAAGGATGGCTTCAAGTTCATCAAAGAGGGCAGCATTCGCTACGACGACTTGTTGCTCGAGATAGTGGAACAGGCAAAGCAGCATTGTGGCCTTCGCGCGCGAAAGTTCGCGCTGTTCGGGTTCGCCGGCGGGGGGCAGTTCGCGCACCGTTTCGCTCTCCTCCACCCACACCGGCTCTGGGCCGCCTCGATCGCCGCGCCAGGGTCCGTCACCCTTCTCGATGATTCGAAGAAGTGGTGGGTAGGTATCAAGGACGTCAACGAAGTGCTTGGCATGGAAATCGATCGCGAGGCGCTGGCGCGTTTGCCAATTCACCTCGTGGTTGGCGACGCCGACGTTGATCCCGGCACCAACGACCAGAGCCATGTATGGATGCCCGGTGGCAGGGACGCGGGGGAAACGGCGATGGAACGATTGAGGTCGCTCGAAGCATCGCTGAGGGCTCAAGGCGTGGAGGTGGAGTTCTCGGTCATGCCGCGCAAGGGCCACGTCCTGGCCGACCTCGTGCCGGCCTCAAAAGACTTCTTTGCACGACACCTGCCACAGTCGGTGGCCACCTAGCTTTTATCAACGGCCCGCGAGCGGCCGCCATCCCACACTCGGCATTCGACGGAAAACAATGACCACGATCAAAGCGAGCGACCTCACCTCCAATGCGGACCTGGCAGCAGTTATCGACTTCACCATAGCATCGGAAGCTGACAGCGTTATTGCGCTACACCAGAGCCTGCGTAAGGATTTGCTGTTGGGAGCCTTTGAAGCCCTTAACGCTGCCCACCACGTGTACTGCCAGGGCATAGGAACGTCCGGCTCGATGGCGGAATACATGGCCATCCGTCTGGTTCGGCGTGGTCGGCCGGCATCGTCCTCGAACATGACAGGTGTGCGGCTGGCCGACTTCCTGATGCCGATCGGGGAGAATGATGTTCTTCTGGTCACATCCAGAGCCGAAGACCATCGTGAAATCGACGTGGCGCTGGCGCACGCAAAATCACGCGGCGCCCGGACCATAGTTGTCACGGACCTAGTCTCTGGCGTGCTCACCCGGTCCGCCAATCTGGTCCTTCTCGACCTGCTGGTAGCAGGTCTCAGCGCCATCGATCGGCCCCGCATGGAGGCTGCCAGCATTCAGCTTAACGAACTCCGAGCGGCGATCTCGGGTCGCCGCATGGATCTCGATGGTGCCCAACGCGATTTGAAAAGCGCCTTGGCGTGGCAGATGACTACCCCGGCCTGATTGTCGGTGGGCAAGCACTCGGCCTGAACGGGGACGGCATCGGGGTCGCGGTGCCTCGAGAGGTTCGTCCGTAGCTATACAACGTCTGATACCAGTGGGTTGCCTGTTGGATCAAATCGGAAGCGGCCGATCCTGGATCACGGTTTTCATTACCAATGTTGAATTCAGGCGAAGGACACCGGGGAGAGAAGACAGCTGTTCGTCATAAAGGTCTTGGTAGGTCCGCAAATCGCTCGTGACGACGCGCAGTATGTAGTCCGGGTCTCCGAACAGGCGTTGGGCCTGGATCACCTCAGCCACGTTCAGGACGGATCGTTCGAACGCCGATACAGTTTGCTTATTCGCCTCCTTTAGGGTGACGAACACGATCGCCGAGAATTCCAGGCCAACTTTGCCCGGATCAACTTGGGCCTGATATGCCCGGATTACACCTGCATCCTCCAACGCCTTCACCCTTCGATGACAGGGCGACAGGCTAAGTCCGATACGTTCTGACAGGTCAGTCAGCGACAATCGGCCGTCAGCCTGCAGTTGCGCAAGAATTTTTCGATCGTACTCATCCATTGACCTGATCCTGCCTCAAAAAATGCCTTCTCCGCAAGAAATAGGAAATTGTTCCCGCAACTCGCAATCTATTCTTCCCTCCTACGGGCGAGGTTGTGATGGAATTTGGTCAGTTAGCAGCATTTTGGACAGTCTCGATGCTGTTCGTAATCACGCCAGGCGCCGATTGGGCCTATGCGATAACGGCTGGGTTAAGCGATCGCGCCACTGTGCCAGCAGTGACCGGTCTGTTGTCCGGCCATCTCCTGGCGACACTTGTCGTGGCTGCCGGAGCCGGCGTGTTCATAGCGAACGTGCCTTACGCAATAACGGTCATCTCACTCGCTGGGGCATTTTACCTTGTCTGGCTTGGCATTGGCCTTGTCATCAACCCTCCAATGCCCGCGTCCGGCAATAATGGACAGTCGTCCTCAATAGGCTGGACATTAAAGGGCTTCGGCATCAGCGGGCTTAATCCGAAGGTGTTCCTGCTTTTTGTGGCTGTTCTTCCCCAGTTTGTCCGGCCCGGCGACGCGTGGCCGGAATGGCTGCAAATGTCCGTGCTTGGCGTGGTGCATGTCGTGAACTGCGCCATCGTTTATCTGGCTGCTTCTTTCAGCTCGCGATCAGTTCTGAAGAGCCGTCCACATACTGCACGGGTCGTCGGACGGGTCTCTGGGGTTTCAATGATTGTGATTGCAAGTTACCTCGCCATCGAGCGCCTGATCCTTTGATTGACTAGACGATCTGGTCCCAAGGAGGGCGATACTACCTGGGTTGCACCCCACCCCCACCACAACCGGGTGCGAAAACGCGTGTCTCTCAGCTAGAGGCCAAAATGGCCTCGGCTGACGGAAGGATTGAGTGTATTCTTGTGAAGGCCATTAAATGCCGGCGTCAGCCGCATCGATGTCAACGTCTTCACCCGTGACCGTAACGCCTAGCCAGACAACGGTTTTGCAGGAAAACGCCGCGACCGTCGGCGACGATCTGGCAGGGGCTCGACGCGACATCGGCTTGCGCCTGGTCGGAATGACGGAATATGGCTGCCGTGAACTGGATTCTGTGAGGTGCCGACAATGAGAGCGAGCGCGCTGGTCCTCGAGATTGCCGATCAGATCAGGTTACGCATCGCGTCTGAGGAGCTACCTGCCGGCAGTCATCTCAATGCATTGATGCTTGGGGCTGGGCTGGGAGTGTCCCGTTCGCCGGTTCAGGCCGCGCTGCATATTCTTAGCGAACAGGGTTTGGTCAGACAGAAGCGCAACAGGGGCTTCTTTGTTGCAGAGAACGGCGATCCTCACGTCGAGATCGTTCCAGAAGAGCCCGAGACATACGGCGGCACCAATTCCTACCAACGCATGGCCGACGATTGGCTGACGGATCGTCTGCAGGCTGATGTCGGCGAGAAAATGTTACGTGATCGCTACGAACTCACCAAGGCACAGGTCACTTCCGCGCTGATGCGCGCCAGCCGCGAAGGTTGGGCGGAGCGCAAACGTGGCAAAGGCTGGACCCTTCTACCGGTCGCCAAAACACCGCAGGCATTCGAGCAAATCTACCGCTACCGATTGCTTGTCGAGCCCGCAGCCATGCTTGAGCCCACATTTGAGCGCGATCTTAAAGTCATCGACCAACAGCGACGCCTTCAGCACTGGATGCTCGAGGCCGACCTCAAGCGCGTGCCAGTGGAACGCCTTTTGCAAAACGGAGCCCAATTCCACGAAGAATTGGCACGCATTTCAGGCAATCCATTTTTCTATCAGACGATCCAGCGTCTTAATCGCATGCGTCGTCTTCTGGAGTATCGAACTCCGGTCGATCGCGCCCGACTAGAGCGGCAATGCCTGGATCATCTCCATATCCTGGACCTGCTGCAGCGACGCGAAAATGAGGAAGCATCCCGTGCCATGAGTGACCATCTTCGGGGCTCTCTCAGTCAGCGAGTCCCTGCCATGCAGGCATGGGCGGACGGCGCAGTGCTCTAGCCAATGCGGGTATAGTCGTAATCGCTCAGGTTCTGCACCCGGCGCAGCTGCGGAAATACGACGAGCCATACGACAACGGCGGCTATTGTGCCTACGCCTCCGATCACCCCAGCCAGCACCGGGCCGGCGAACCCCGCGATCACTCCGGATTCGAAGTCGCCCAGCTGATTGGACGCGCCGATGAACAGATTGTTGACGGCGTTAACCCGACCTCGCATGTCTGGCGGCGTCATCAATTGCACCAGCGAGGACCGGATCACCACGCTAATCGTGTCTGCGGCGCCCAATATCAAGAGGGCCAGTACCGATATTACGATGTTCGTCGACAGGGCGAACACTATGGTGACGATGCCAAAAATCGCGACCGCCGAGAACATGATCCGGCCGGTATGGCGGGTGAAAGGATGCCACGCGACCCATATGGCCATGAGCAAGGCGCCCATGGCTGGGGCGGCACGGAGAAAACCTAGCGCCCAAGGCCCTGCTTCGAGGATATCACGCGCAAACATCGGCAGCAGAGCGGTGACGCCACCGAGCAGCACGGCAACCATGTCGAGGGACAGGGATCCCAGCATGACGGGACGCTTCGCGATGAAGGACACGCCGGCAAATATGGTAGACAGCGAGGTTTTCTGACGCTCAGGACGTGTCGTGGGTCGGGTTATGCGGATCACGTTTATCGCAGCCAGAAAATAGAAGACGGCCACAAGAGTGAAGGGCACGACAGGGCCAAATCCGTAGAGCAGGCCGCCAAGCGCTGGGCCAACGATTATAGCTGTTTGCATAAACGAAGTGGACGTGGCTATGGCCGGTTGCAATTGGCTTGGCGCCACGATGCCGGGTAGCAAGGCCGCCATGGTTGGGCGTTCGAATGCGACCGCAGTGCCCAAAACCGTGATGCCTATGAAGATGCCGGTCGTGTCCAGCCACCCCTGCCAGACCCCCAATGCCATCACCCCCGCGGTCACGGCCTGCACGATCTGGCAGACGAGCCCGATGATCCTGCGATCATAGCGGTCAGCGACGTGACCAACGATGAAGGTCAATATCAACACGGGGATAAACTGGAAGAGACCGACCAGACCAAGGGCGAAGGCACTGCGGGTCTGGTCATAAACCAACCACCCCACAGCAACCCCGATGGCCTGAAATCCCAACGCAGAGAGCACGCGTGACGAGAGGAAATGACGCCATGAACCGTTTTTGCGCAGAGGTGGCGGGCTGGACAGGTCGATAACCATAAAAGATCCAAAGCAGCGAGGTAATCTGACAAAATTCGTCAAATTTGATTGCATCAAATGTCAACTTAGTGCAATCAGCCATGCCGACGGCGATCTGGCTTTGCACTGCAAATGGCTGCTCGGCCAAGTGAATTCGGAACGCTCCAAGTGTCGGCCTCAAACAAGCATCCACCCAGCTTCGCATGCATGGTCATTCGAGAGGATACGCGGTGACCCGACTGCAGACCCACGATTTGTCGGCTGGCTATCTGAAAGCCCCCGTGCTTGCCGATATCAATATCGCCTTTCCAGATGGCTTGGTCACAGCGTTGATTGGCCCGAATGGCAGCGGCAAATCTACCTTGTTGAAGACGCTGGCTCGAATCCTGTCGCCTGAGCGCGGTACGGTGTTGCTGGATGGCAAGGCCATTCACAGCCAGACCTCAAAGGCGGTTGCCCGAACCATGGGGCTTCTGCCGCAAGGTCCGCTAGCGCCAGAGGGGCTCACCGTGCGCGAGCTGGTGGCACAAGGTCGTTTTCCGCATCAGTCCTTGCTGAGCCAATGGTCAACACAGGATCAGGCGGCAGTGGAACGCGCCATGCAGGTGGCCGATGTTACTTCCTTTGCGGAGCGGCCGGTGGATAGCCTGTCGGGAGGGCAACGGCAGCGCTGCTGGGTCGCAATGGCGCTGGCGCAGGAGACTGATCTCATTCTGCTCGATGAGCCTACGACCTTCCTGGATCTGAAGGTCCAGGTCGAGCTCATGGAACTGCTGCGCAGCTTGGCCCACGACGCTGGCCGCACCCTTGTCATCGTGCTGCACGAACTCAGTCTTGCCGCCGCCTATGCCGACCATCTGGTGATGCTCAAGGAGGGCAAGGTTGTCTGTGCCGGTGAGCCTAGCAAGGTGTTCACTTCGGCCTGGCTCAAGGAAGTGTTTGACCTCGATGCCAATATCCTGACTGACCCAGCGACAGGCCGGCGCGTGTGTGTGCCTTACGCCAATCCCAAGTCATCCTAGCTGGTTACTGCGATATGACTGCTCCCGTTTCTTCGACAAAACGTTTCGCGGCATGGTCTGGCGTGCCGGTGTTGCTCGGTGTGCTGGCGCTGTTCTTCCTGCTCCATATTGCCATCGGGGCGAAGGACCTGCCTCTCCGCCAGGTCGTCGACGCAATCTTTTTCCCGGACCCCAGCGTATTCGAACACCGCATCATCAGAGACATGCGCCTGCCGCGTGCCGTCATGGCTATCGCCGTCGGCTCGGCACTGGCGGTCGCCGGAGCGTTGATGCAGGGGGTCACCCGGAATCCGCTTGCCGAACCAGGTCTGTTGGGCCTTATGGCTGGCGCATCCTTTGCCGTCGTCATCGTTTCCAACACCGCAGGACTGGCACATCTGGCTGTCATTCCGCTGGTGGCTGCTCTTGGCGCGCTGGGTGCCGCTGTGCTGGTCTTCGGCATCGCCCGCTTCGCCCCGGGCGGTGCCACGCCGCTGACGCTGACGCTTTCCGGCGCTGCCGTCAGTGCCTTTTTGGGAACATGCGTTTCCATCGGCCACCTGCTCAACGAGGAAGGCTTTGACGACCTGCGCGTCTGGCTTACCGGCACTCTGGCCGGTCGCGACATTGCCGTACTGTATTTTGCCGCACCCTGGCTCATCGGCTCGCTGATCGTCAGCCTTGGTCTCGCGCGTCAGGTTACGGCGCTTGCCATGGGCGACGAAGTTGCAAAGGGTCTCGGCGTCGAAACCGGCAGGCTCAAGCTCGTCACCCTCGCCTTGGTGGTCATGCTGACCGCATGCTCGGTGGCTCTTGCTGGCCCTATGGGTTTCATCGGGCTGGTCATTCCTCATGCCGTCCGACTGTTTGTCGGGTCGGATTATCGATGGATCGTCCCTTATTCGGCCCTGCTCGGTGCCGCCTATCTGCTGGGGGTCGATATCTTCGCACGGATAGTCATCCGCCCACAGGAGCTTTCGACCGGCATCATCACTGCCATGATCGGCGCGCCGCTGTTCATTTACCTCGTCCGGCAGCGGTCGCGATGAGGTCAATTCATCCCGCACGACACGTCGTGTTGCGCGCCGCGGGCGATCGTCTTGCCCTGCGTCTGCCGGTGCGCGCGCTGTTGATTGTGCTGGTGCTCGTCGTTCTGCTCCTGGCACTCGTCGCCGTAAGCCTGGGCCTAGGTAGTTATGGCCTAAGCGTTGAACAGGTGATCCAGACGCTGCATGGCACGACGTTGAGCGCGATGATCGACAATGTTGTATGGCAACTACGATTGCCCCGCACTTGCGTTGCAGCATTGGCCGGCGCGATGATGGCGCTGTCCGGCGCAAGTTTGCAGAATGTCACACGCAATAGCCTCGCCGATCCGTCCCTTGTCGGCGTTAGCCAGGGGGCGGCCCTGGCCGTGGTCACACTGACCGTGGCCTTTCCCGATCTAGGCCCGGGATGGCGCCCGTGGATGGCCTTCGGAGGATCCATCGCTGTTGCAGCTCTGATCCAGTCGCTCTCGATTACCCGTCAGGGCGTCAGTTCTGTCCGCTTCATCCTGATGGGGATCGGCGTCGCCGCACTTATGTCGTCTGTCACTTCGGCCTTGATGACATATGGCGCGCTCGATCGCGCCATGTCGGCTCTTACCTGGCTCTCCGGCAGCATCGGCGCGGCCAGCTGGATCGATGTATCGACTTTGTCGTGGTGGATGGCCGTGCTGTTTCCGATTTTGCTCGTTCAAAGCCGGGCCATGGCGGTCATGCGGCTGGGCGAGGCCACCGCTACGGGCCTCGGTGCGCCGGTCCGTCGGCACAATTACGCCCTGATCTCGACGTCAGTGGCCCTGGCCGCAGTCGCGACCTCGGTGGTCGGCCCGCTGGGCTTCATCGGCCTCATCGCGCCCCATGCTGCACGGAGGCTGGCGCATGCGGGCGTGGGTCTTGCCCTGGTGATCACTGGCCTGCTTGGCGCTGTCATGGTGCTGGCCGCCGACCTCGCCGGTCGTACCCTATTTGCCCCGCTGCAAATCCCGGCGGGCCTGGTTACCGCGTTTGTCGGTGTCCCATTTTTCGTCTGGCTTTTGTTCCGCTCCGGTCGCAGCGCCCAGACATGATTTCTCAAGCGAAAGGACTATCCATGACAACTCTTAGGCGATTGGCTGCGGCTACTGTCGCGGTGATGACACTAGCTACCGGCGTTGCTGCCCAGGAGATGCGCAGCTTCACCGACAACGTCGGCAACGAACTGCAAATCCCGGTCGATCCGCAGCGCATCGTTAGCCTGAGGGACGAGTTCATCACCGCGCCGCTGTTCGAACTCGGTGCCAACATGATCGGTAGTACTGGTGTTATCGGCGGTACGATTGAAGATGGCGCACCCTATGTTCGCGGCGCGTATGACTCGCTCGATTTCCGCTTCGGCGAGCACGACATTACCTATGTCGGCGACTCCAACGCCCCCGATCTTGAAGCCATTGCCAAGCTTGAGCCCGATCTCATCATTGTGCCCGACAACCGCGCCGACAACTACGATCAGCTGTCGATGATTGCGCCGACCGTCGTTGTCCAGGTCTGGGGTCAGGACATGCTGGACATGTACAAGACCATCGCCGACGCCTCCGGCCGTCTGGACCGGTTCGAGCTACTCAAGGGACACTATGAAGACCGCCTGAAATACGCGCGCATCGCTATCGAAGCCGTGGTCGGCAATCCTGCCGATGTCTCCATTGTCGTAACCAAGGTGGACGATGGCGGCATTCGGACGTATCGCGACTTGATGGCAGTTTCACGCGTTATCCGAGACATCGGTTTCACAACGCCGGCTTTGGTCGCTGCCCAGGTCGAGGGCCAGACAGATATCAGCCCTGAATTCGCGCCTGAAATCAATGCGGACTTCATGATCGATACCTATTGGACCGCCGAGGGCGATACGGCCGTGACCAAATACGCTGCTTGGGACAAGCAGCTTCCGGGCTGGCGCGAATACCTGCATTTCGGCAAGTACGGGCAGCATTTCCTGCTCAATCGCGAAGAAGCGCGCTCCATCACTTTCCAGGCCTTGCGGAGCAATCTGGAAATTATGGTGGCGCAGATTGCAACGCGCCCGTTCGTAGCTCTGAAGAAGTAGCGTTCCAACTTCGAACTCTGGGGCGTCTAGCACGGTGCCCCAGAATTTTTGCCGTCGCCCGCAAAACGGATGTTTGACCGCGCGCATGCACTGGTTGCAGTGAGCGGGTCATTTTGGACCCACCTGTCTTTTCGAAACTCACATCATCGAAGACGACGTTTGGAGGCGCGTTTTTGAAGCTTGGCGGTCGTCTCGCCAATGAGACGGACTGTCCAAATTGATCGTCTCCCGACCGCATTTTATGCGGGTTAGTGTTCGTCATGTTCAAAGGAGCACTGACATGAACACCGCCGCTACCGCACCGACAGCCGCACTTCCCGCCGACGACCTCTTGCGCGCCGCCACCGTCGTCCATGCCGACGACGCCGGCCTTGTCCACCTCGGCGTCGGCGCCGGCACCTATACCATTCTCGTTTCGGGCGAGCAGACCGCAGGCCGCTATACCATGATCGACATGCTGGTCCCCGCCGGTGGCCCCCCGCCACACCGTCATGATTTCGAGGAAATCTTCTACGTCCTCGAAGGAGAGCTCGACATCACCTTCCGCGGCGAGGTCCATCGTGTCGGGCCGGGACACACGATCAATATCCCGGCCAATGCCCCGCATGGCTTCCGCGTCGCCTCGGCGACGCCAGCCCGGTTCCTGTGCATCTGCCTGCCGGCCGGTCAGGAAGAGTTCTTCAAGCTCGTCGGCGAGGTGCTGCCGAGCCGTACCACCCCACCGACGCCGCCAACCCCTGAAGTGATGGCCGAGCGCCGCGAGATCATGCTGGCCAATGCCGCCCGCTTCCACAGCGAGTTCCTGCCACCCAAGGCGGCCTGAATCTCTGGAGACGGGACAGATCAGGATTATTCCAGCAACAAATCCCTGCTGTGGCGCAAATCTCAAAAAGGACTGAGAATGACTTTCAAAGAAATGACTGCTGCCTATCTCGATGCGCTCGAGGCGCAAGATCTGGAGAAGATCACCATCCTGATGACCGACTCCCCCGTGATCGAAATTCCGTTCTCAAGCTCGGGCGATACCGCCCCCTGGTTTGAATTCAATGGCAAGGAAAAGGCGCTCGGATATATCGGCACAATCTTCCAGAACTTCAGCCAGGTGAAGCTCAACGACCGCACGACCTACCTCGCCGACGATGGCAAGACCGCTTTTGTCGAAACCAAGGGTGACTTGATTCAGCGTAATACCGGCGCCAGCTACCGCAATGTCTATGTCTTCAAGTTCACGATCCAGCATGGTCGGATCTCGCATGTCAGCGAATTCACCAACCCCGTGGCCTTCGCAAAGCTCATGGGCATGCCTCTTGGCTAAGGTGTTTGATCTTCCTGAAGCACTGAGAAATGCGGCCGCTGCAACATCTGCAGCGGCTGCCTCGTGTGTCTGATCACCAGTCGACATAGGCGGCCAATTCGTCCGGCGTGCCCTTGGGAAATGCTTGCCGCAGATGGTCCAGGAAGGCCGATACGCGCGCGCTCAGCAGGCGCCGCGACGGGTAGAGCGTCCACAGGGCGATCTCGGGAACATCGACATCGCCCCAATGCACCAGCCGGCCGGCAGCCAGATCGTGGCTGACAAGCGATATCGGCAGGCGCGCCACACCGACACCAGCTCGCGCCGCATCGCGGAGCATGGGCATAGATGCCAGGTGCAGGATCGGGTCGACGGCCAGCCGGACCACACCGGCGTCCGATCGCAGATTCCACACGGTCGCGCGGTCGTTGCCGCCTCGCGCAATGGCGGGCACGGGTGTCCCGTCAGCCGGCCGTGCGAGAGCGGGGCTCGCAACGGCGACAAGTCGGTCTCGCAGGAAAGCGCGACCGACGAGGCTCTCATCGGGAGCCGGATTGACCCGGATGACCAAGTCATAGGCATCCTCGATCATGTCCACCGCGCGATCCTCCGATGTCACCTCCAGCCGCACCTCGGGATATTTCATGGCAAATTCGGCCGCCAGCCTGCCCATGGCCGTCTGCGAGAACAGCAGCGGCGCGCTGATGCGCAGGCGGCCGCGCGGCTTCTCGCCGCCCGAGGCAATGGCAGCTGCTGCTTCGTCAAGCTCAGTCAGCAAGGCGCCAGTACGCTCATAAAGCGCTCGACCTTCCTCCGTCAGCTTCAACGCTCGGCCACCTCGCTCGAAAAGCCGGAGTTCCAGGCTGGCCTCGAGCTCGCTCACCCGGCGCGACAGCGTCGCCTTGGGCCTGCCAGTTTCGCGGGCCGCTTTGCCAAAGCCGCCATGGCGGGCAACGAGGTTGAAATCGGCGAGAGCGAGAAGATCCATGCGTTCCACCTGCGAGACATTGCGTCCAGATATACCGACTATTGGCTTCGATGTGGATCGTTAAGTTGGGTGTGTTCTCTCACCAACCCCAAATGATCCAAATGACCATCCTCGTTACCGGTGCCAATGGCACAGTCGGCCACAACGTCGTTCAGCAGCTCAGTCTCCGCGGCGCCGATGTGCGCGCTCTCGTTCGCGATCCCGCCAAGGCCGACTTCCCGCAAAGCGTATCCATCGTTCAGGGCGACCTGCTCGATGTCGACAGCCTGCGGGCTGCCCTTGAGGGCGTTTCCACCCTCTTCCTGCTCAATGCCGTAACGCCCGACGAATTCACCCAGGCGCTGATCACCCTCAACCTGGCGCGTGCCGCCGGCGTGAACAAGATCGTCTACCTCTCGGTCATCCATGCCGACCTTTATGTCAACGTGCCCCACTTTGCCGGAAAGTTCGGCGTCGAGCGCATGATCGAACAGATGGGTTTTGAGGCGACCATCCTGCGCCCGGCCTATTTCATCAACAACGACCTGAGCGTGCGCGATGTCATCGTCACCTATGGCGTCTATGCCATGCCGATCGGCAACAAGGGCCTCGCCATGATCGACGCCCGCGACATCGGCGAGATTGCCGCTATCGAACTGATCCGCCGCGAAAACGCTGCTGAAGCTCTCCCTCTCCAGACCATCAACCTGACCGGCCCCGACAATTTGACCGGCACGGCGGTTGCTGCCATTTGGTCAGACGCCCTTGGTCGCGAGATCGCCTATGGCGGCGACGACACCGCCGGCTTCGAGCAGGATCTCCGCGCCTTCATGCCCAGCTGGATGGCCTATGACATGCGCCTGATGAGCGAACGCTTCCTGACTGACGGCATGCTGCCTGAGGCCGGCGACGTCGAGCGCCTGGTCGCGTTGCTCGGCCGCCCGCTGCGCTCCTATCGCGACTTCGCCAGCGAAGTCGCCGCCACGCTCTGACCCCCACTCATTCGACGGCAGTCATCAACACGGCATGACCCGGATGGGCATCCCGCATTGGAGAACAACAATGACCACTCTCTCGCCCGCAAAGAAGATTCTCGTCCTGGGCGCCACCGGCGGCACCGGCCAGCTCATCATTCGCCAGGCCCTCGCAAAGGGCTATGACGTCACCGCCCTGGTGCGGTCGCCGGAAAAGGGCGCCGGTCTGACAGGCATCAAACTCGCCATCGGCGACGCCCGCGACGAAGCCGCCCTGCGCCAGGCGCTCAAGGGTCATGACGCCGTGGTCAGCGCGCTTGGCACGCCGCCAAGCCCGTTCAAGGAAGTGACGCTGCTGTCGACCGCCACCCGTGCCGTGGTGAATGCCATGCAGGCTGAAGGCGTGTCGCGCCTTGTCGCCATCACCGGCATCGGCGCCGGCGACAGTGCGGGCCACGGTGGCTTCGCCTTCGACCACCTGATCCTGCCGCTGCTGCTGCGCCATGTCTATGCCGACAAGAACCGCCAGGAGGCGATCATCCGCCAAAGCGGTCTCGACTGGACGCTGGTGCGCCCTGCAGTGCTCAACGACAAGCCCGGCAAAGGCGCCCTGCGGGCACTCGAAGACCTGTCGCAGTTCCATGGCGGCACCATTGCTCGTTCCGACGTCGCCAATTTTGTCGTCGACGAACTCGAGACAAGCACATGGCTTCATCGCTCGCCGCTGATTAGCTGGTGAACCAAGGCCAAGATCGCGACCTGATGTTTCGGCATGCGCATCAGGTCAAGTTTGCTCCCGATCGTACTCGGACTGAGCGCTAACGACTGCCTCTGAATTTTTTGCAATCCAGTGCGCGATCGCTAGGAACGGCTCGCTGAGCGACTTGCCCAAGGGCGTTATGTGATATTCCACCCCGACGGGGCGGGTCGGCAGCACGTGACGCTGGATCAGGCCGCTTCGTTCCAGGCGCTTCAAGGAGTCGGTCAGAGACTTCTGCGTTATGCCGTCGAGCCGACGTTTAAGCTCGTTAAACCGACACGGGCTGGTGCAAAGAACGGTCAAAATCAGGAACGACCATTTGTCGGCAATCTGAGACAAAACTAGCCTTCCCCTAGGGCTTTGAAGCTCCGACACTGAGTGATCGCTGGGAGTATAGTCGGCCATACCTAGTCCACTGAAAGTGCGTAATTGAACCTAAGGATAAATTATATACCTTCTGCTCTGGCAAATGCCAAATCTGAAGCCAGACAGGACAAGAAATTGATCAAGCTAGCGTTTTTGGTGAAGCGTATCGAAGGGATGAGCCGCGAAGAGTTCATTGAATACCATCGCAATACTCACGCGCCGCTGTTCGCCTCAATCCCGGAAGCGAAACTGGTCCGCAAGTACGTCATATCGCATCCCATTGCGGCACCGGGTTTCCCAGAGCCAGAATACGATACCCTGACCGAGATTTATTTCGATACGTGGGCAGACTATGAAAGCTATTTTGGGTCTGAAAATTACAAAACTAAGGTCCATCTCGATGAGTATAACTTTATGGTCCAAGGCAACTACTTGGTGTTCCCTTCGGAAGAACGCATCATCATAAACAACTGATCGCTCGACGGCGCTGGCTCACCAAGCGTGTGTCAGCGCCGCGAAGGGTTGGTGTTCGACATTTCTTTGGCCACCGTGAGCGCGCAGCACACGCGGCGGCTGAGGCTGTTTTGAGGCACAAGGATAAAGTCGATCGATCGATCACGATCGCCGCATGTTCCATGCCCGTGTCACTGACATCACAGCAGATCCTGACTGACAGCAACATGAATTTCGCGCTAGCTCCATGCTGGCAATATCGACATCGTCGTTTCGATGCCGCCGGGGTCAGGCTGGCTACCCGGCCTGACTTCATGTTGGAAACAAGGTGATCGTCAGTTGCCTGATGGTAGCTGGCCCGTTTCGAGGAGTTTTCTGCGCTCGATACCGTGCATCAGAGCCATGTTACCGGGATATTCCAGCACAAGTTCAAAAGCACCGTCGAGTGTGTTCATATCGTCGGACGTCAGGCTCAGGCCGCTGCTGGCAAGATTGTCATCGAGCTGGGCAGTGTTTCTTGCGCCGACAATGACCGATGCAACGGTCCGTTTGTGCAGCAGCCATGAGAGTGCAACTGCCGCAACGGTGGTGTTGCGTGTTTCGGCCAACCGATCGAGTGTCGTGAGCAGTTCGGCCCCTCGATCTTCGTCAACTGGCGGGAAGTTGAACACTTTGCGCCGGCCTTCAGCGCCCTCCAGGCGGTATTTCCCTGTCAGATAGCCGCCGGCCAATGGCCCCCATACAATCAGCCCAAGGCCTTCTGCATCCAACATCGGGACGATATCGCGCTCGATGTCACGGCCGACAAGCGAGTATTGCCCCTGAAAACCGACGAACCGGTCGACATTAATGTTGTCAGCCACCCCCAAGGCCCGACTAACCTGCCATGCGGCCCAGTTCGATATGCCAAGGTAGCGCACGTGGCCTTGGCGTACCAGATCATCCAATGCGCGTAGCGTTTCTTCGATCGGTGTTGCCTGATCAAACGCATGGATCTGGTAAAGGTCGATGTGGTCGGTGTTCAAACGACGAAGACTGGCCTTGGCCTGGTCCATGATATGAAAGCGTGATGCACCGCCGTCGTTGGCACCCGAGCCCATGGCCCCTTCGACCTTGGTCGATATGACGACCTGATCGCGAGAGACGCCCAGGTTCTTGAGCGACTGACCTAAGATTGTCTCTGAGCCGCCCTGGCCGCCATAGACATTCGCCGTGTCAAAAAAATTCACGCCGGCGTCGAGCGCCCGGGCGACGATCCTTTCAGCATCGTCCTGCAGAAGCCAGCCAGCAGCCGCATAACGTCCAGGGTTAGCGCCAAAGTTCATCGTCCCGAGGCAAATCTCGGAGACGAACAGGCCAGAACGACCAAGTTTTCTATATTTCATCGGGTATTTCCTGCGTATTCATTGGGCGTGACAACTGCGAGCGGACCTGGCGTCCGCCCGCAGTGGGATCGAAATGTCAGGCGAGAACGTCGAGCACCCAGGTGATGCCGAACTTGTCTTTGAGCATGCCGTAAAGTGCAACCCAACCAGCAGGCGCCAGATCGACGATTACCTCGCCGCCGACCTTGAGCCTGTCCCAATAGGCGGTGATTTCTTCTGACTTCGGGCCGCGGACCGAAACGAACAGGGCAGATTCACCCGGGTTGTACGGGCGGGCCGCTGGCACATCGAATGCCATAATGGCAAAGCCGTCCTCAGAGAATACGCTGCCGTATCCGACCAAATCAGCTTCTTTCGGATCGGTCGTCCCATAGCTCTGGGCGTGCGTGACGACGGTCAGCTCGCCGCCGAATACCGACTGGTAGAATTCGAGCGCGCCGCGGGCATCGCCACGAAAGTTTAGGTGGGTGACGGTTTTGATGGTCATTGCGATTTCCTTTGTTGCGTTGATGAGTATGTTTTACTCTCACCCAAGTGACAGTTTACGGCAGTTGGATATATGCCACGCACCGATCGCCTTTTGAGGTTGCTACAGGCCATGCGGATGATGACGCCGCCTATCACTGCCGCTCGTCTGGCCAAGGAAACCGGCGTCTCTCGGAGGTCTCTGTACCGCGATATTGAAGCCTTACGATCGGCGGGTGCGCGGATCGAAGGGGAGCGGGGTTACGGCTACACGCTGCGGGAAGACAATGCGCTGAGACCGCAAGCTTTTACGAGGGGAGAGTTGGAAGCGATTGCCCTGGGTTTGGCTGAGGTGCGCAGCATGGGTGACCCATATCTTGCGAAGGAAGCTGCATCGGTGTTGGCGAAGGTGATCGCTACGCTCCCCGACAATTTGGATCAGCAGCTGTTACATGCGATTTCGCATGTCTACCGGCCCGACGCCCGGCTAGCGCCGGCTCCGGCGTCTGAACTGGTTAGGGAGGCGTGCTGGCATGAAAACGCGCTTCACATCGCATACGCCGATCACACGTCGGCCTTCTCGGAGCGGAAAATCTATCCACTGGCGCTGATGTATACCGAACGCACGCAAACTCTATTGGCCTGGTGCTGCCTGAGAAAGGAATTCAGGATGTTCCGGCTCGATCGAATGTCGCAAGTCACCTGGCTTGAAGAAAGCTTCCGACCGAGGCGAGCCACATTGTTACGCGACTATATGAACATACTCGAATCCCAGGCTGCCGGGCGGATAAGGCCCGGCTAAAAACGCTCGAGCCTTCTGACACCGGACATAAGTATCATTCGAGGTGAAGTTGATGGAGACGCTTACGCAGTATCCGCGTTGAAGCTCAGTTTTTCCAAAGTGGTCCATCAGCCAACACCCCAATTCTGCGAGGTCTCCCTGCCAACCCATCTGCTGGCCACTATCGACTTGACCTAGCCCTCACACGAGATATCGGATCAAGATCCCGTCGCTGAGCTGTCGCTAAGTCCACACGCTCTCTTGAGTGAGGATCTCGAAGGGAACGATCCTTTGCTCGATGGACGAACTGTCTCTTTTCTCCACGAGATGAAGCATCACGTCGATAAGCTCAAGGGGCATGCGCTCGGGCGCATGGCAGAGGGATGCCGTAATCAGGCCCTCGTTTAGCCCGCGACGAGTTTCCGGACCTATATCGCGACAAACAAGTTTGATGGTCCGACGACGTTCGTCCGGCAATTCCCGCAATGCTTTCAGAACTCCGGAAATGCCGCCGCCGTTGATGAAGAGGCCACGGAGATCCGGTTCTGCCGCAAGCAGTCCACTTACAATCTCATAGGCGTTTTCCGGTTCTTCCTGGGTGAGCTGGGTATCGCAAACCTGCAGATGAGGCGAGTGCTCGCGCATATACGAGCGGAAGCTAGCGTCGGAAATGTCCTGGCATTGGTAGCGATGGCTGCCGATGAACGGGTAGACTTTACCCGGCTCACTGACGGTCTGGTTTATGAACCAAGCGGCCGTTCTCCCGGCCTTCCAGTTATCGGTTCCCACGAAACCGGCGCGGCTGGCTGCCGAGAGGTCCGTGATAAAGGCGACGACAGGCACACTTCTGCCTCGGAGTTCGTCGATTGCCTGCGCCACGAGCGGGTGGTCCGCGGCGACGACAGCTATAGCATCGGATTCCTCACCCAGCGCAAGCAGGTTGGCGGCTACCGCTTCGGGGGTCAGATCATCCTCGAAAAGGATGTTCGCATCAATAATGGCTGATCTGCTGCGTTCGGCCGCCGCCTCGATACGTTCGGCCCATAGCTGATAGATCGGTCTGTGTGATTGCTGCAGCAGAAAACTCAACCTCCGGTGAGGAAGATTGGTCCTGGTCCTCTCCTTGAGCGCACCAAGACCGTAGAACCCGATCCTTTCAGCCGTTTCCACGATGAGGTCGACGTTCTGCGCCTTCACGCTTCCGGTTCCGTGAAGAAGTCGGTTGATCGTGGAAATGCTGAGGCCCGAAGCCTCTGAGAGGTCAACTATTGTAGGCCGCTTCATATAGCTCCCGCCAAATTGTTTCTTTTTTGAAAGATACGAAAAGATATATTCGCCTCGAAAATGGAACGTACATTCTTTTCTCGCTCGCAGCAAAAGATATAGTCCGTGTCGTCGCAATACGCCGTCGCATAAGGCGGTCAGGGAGGATGACAATGAACGGACTGAAACGGCTTCTGCTCGCCGGCATGACACTCGCCGCGCTCGCATCGAGCGCCATGGCTGCCAACATTGCCGTAGTCGGTGGCAAGACCGACGACGAATTCTGGAACCGCATCAAGAAGGGTGTCGACGACGCACGCGTCGTCGTCGAAGCCAATGGCGGTACAGTGAACTACCTGCAGCTGCAGACCTACGACAACCTGGGCCCGGATGCGGCGCAGCTCGTCCGCACCGCGATGAGCCAGGGCGTCGATGGCATCGCCGTTCCCAATTGGGTTCCGGAAGCAGAGGACGAAGCGATCAAGGCCGCGATCGATGCCGGAATCAAGGTGTTCCTGATCAATGCCGGTAGCTTGGAGAAGGCCGACGAGCTCGGTGCCTTGAACTACGTCGGTTCGGATGAACACGTGGCAGGGGTCGCCGGCGGCGAATACTTTGCCAACGAAGGCCAGAAGAACGTCATCTGCGTCAACACCGTCCCCGGTTCGACCAACCAGGAAACACGCTGCCAGGGCGTCATCGACGGAATCACCGCAAAGGGTGGCGCCGCCAAGCAGCTTCCGCTACCTGCCACCAGCTTTGGTGATCCGACGGCCGTCGCTGAAGCCATCAAGGCGACGCTCATCCAGGACGACACCATCGACGGCGTGATCACGATTTCGGCTACAGATGCCGATGCCGCCGCAACCGGCATCTCTCAGGCTGGTAAGACCGAGACCGTCAAGCTCGGCACCTTCGACCTCAACCAGTCCGGCCTCGACCGCATCCAGGCCGGTACGCAGTCGTTTGCGATCGACCAGCAGCCCTACCTGCAGTCTTTCTTGGGTGTGACGCTTCTCGCTTCCGCCATCGACTTCGGCACCGATCTGCCGACCGCGCCGATCCTGACCGGTCCCGGGATCGTGGATGATTCCAATATCGACGCCACCATTGAAGGCGTCGGCAAGGGCGCCCGCTAAATCATCATCCTCATCGGCTCGCGGGCATGTCCCGCGAGCCTAGCTGATCCTGTGCCGCGGTTGACCGCGCGCGCAATCGTGGAAACTCGTCATGAACAATCTGTCCATCGGGGGGCTGCTGAGGCGGCCCGAGGCTGGCGCCTTCCTGGGCCTCGCCGCAGTGCTCGCCTTCTTCGTAGTCTTCGGCAGCTCGAAGTTCCTGGAGCCCGCTGGCGCCGCGAGCTGGCTCAACGTCGCAGCGAACCTCGGCATCATCGCCATCCCTGTCGGACTTCTTATGATCGCGGGCGAACTCGACATTTCGGTTGGCGCCATGATCCCCGCCGGCTCTATGACTGTCGCCATCCTGACGGGCCACTACGACCTGCCGACATGGGTCGGCATTCTTGCGGCGGTCGGCGTCGGCCTCACGATCGGACTGATCAACGGTATCCTCGTCGTCAGGACAGCAGTGCCCTCGCTTATCGTGACCCTCGGCACGCTTTTCGCGGTGCAGGGTCTGGTTCTCGGCCTGTCGGTCCTCATTACAGGCACGACCAGTGTCGCCATCACCGCCGATCCCATTTCGAAGTTCCTCTTCGGCCAGTTCCTGGGCAACACCTTCCAGGTCATCATCGTATGGTGGGTGCTGCTGGCGGCAGCCTATATCTTCGTCATCCACTTCTCTCCCTACGGCAACTGGATCTTCGCACTCGGCGGCGACAAGGTCAGCGCCCGCAACGCCGGCATCCCGACGCAACGCCTGACAATCTCTCTCTTCGTGGTTTCGTCCGTCAGCGCCAGCTTCGTCGGCATGTGCCAGGCCATTCTGTTCAACTCTGCCCAGGTTTCGGCCGGCATGACCTACATCTTCAACTCCATCATCGCGGTGGTCGTAGGCGGCGTGCTCCTGACCGGCGGCTTCGGTTCCGTCGTCGGCATCTTCCTGGGGACCATCACCTTCGCGGTGGTCAACCAGGGCATCTACTTCACCGCCTTCGACCGAAATTGGTCGAGCCTGATCATTGGCGTGATGCTTCTGTTGGCCGTGCTGATGAACAACACGTTCCGCCAGATCGCCCTGACCTACTCTCCGAAGAAGAAGTGAGGGCGCCATGAGCAGACCCATCCTCAAACTCACCAACGTCAACAAATCCTTCGGGCCTATCGATGTCCTCCACGACATCTGCCTCGAAGTTCATGCCGGCAAGGTCCTATGCCTGCTGGGCGACAACGGTGCCGGCAAATCTACCCTGATCAAGACGCTGGCAGGCGTTCACAAGCCGACCTCCGGCACGATCGAGATGGACGGCCAGCCGGTCGAGTTCACCGGTCCGCGCGACGCCGCCAGCCGTGGCATCGCTACCGTCCACCAGTTCGGCGGTACGTTTCCTCTGATGACGATCGGCCGCTCGTTCTTCGTGGGCGTGGAGCCGACCATCGGCTGGGGGCCGTTCAAGATTTACGACCGTAAACGGGCCAACGCGGTTGCCGTTAAGGCCGTCCGCGACTTTGGCATCACGCGCATCGACGACGGTGACCGCTTGGTCGGCGGCCTGTCGGGCGGCGAACGCCAGTCTCTCGCCATCGCGCGTGCCGTCCATTTCGGCGCCAAGGTTCTGATCCTGGACGAGCCGACGGCGGCCTTGGGAGTCAAGCAGGCGACCCACGTCTTGCGCATCGTCAATGAAGCCAAGAAGCGCGGCCTGGCAGTTGTGTTCATCACCCATCAGGTGATGCACGCCATGGCGGTGGGAGACCAGTTCGCGGTGCTGATCCGCGGTGCCGTCGCGGCGGACTTCGCCAAGGGCGAACGCACGCGTGAAGAGATCACCGACCTGATGGCCGGCGGGGAAACCATGGCCGACCTCGAAGCCCAGATCGACGCGGCTGCCGTCTAAATCCAAGCGAGAACGAAAATGAAGATTGCAATCGACCCTTTCATGCATCGTCACCTTCCTTTGGAGGAGATCCCCGGCAAGGTACGCGAACTCGGTTACGAATGGATCGAGCTGTCCCCGCGCGGCGACTTCCTCGAATGGTTCAAGGCGCCCCGCGTGTTCCCGCAGCGCATCCGTAGCGTCAAGAAGGCCCTTAAGGACGAGGGCGTAGGCATCGCGTCGCTGTTGCCGATGTACCGCTGGGCTTCGAACGACGAGGCGGAACGCCAGGCCGCGGTGCGCCACTGGAAGAAGGCGATCCAGATCGCCGTCGAACTTGAAGTGGACACCATGAATTCCGAGTTCGGTCGCGGCCCGCATCCGGACAAGGGTTCCTGCTACTGCTGCCACACCGGATCAATGATCGAAACCTGCGAGGATGCATGGTGGCGGTCCATGGAGGAACTCGTGCCCCTCCTTGAGAAGGAAGGCATCCAACTCAATATCGAGCCCCATCCCGAAGACTGGTGCGAGACGCTCCAGCCGGCGTTGGACATCATCCGCACGGTCAACTCCAAGAGCGTGAAGTTCCTCTACTGCGCGCCGCACACGTTCTATTTCGGCGACGACACCAAGACCATGCTGCGCGAGAGTAAGGACGTCCTGGCCCACGTCCACGTAGGCGACACGTTCAACCATAAGGCGTCGTCCGGCCTTCGCTACATCCTCAACCCGCCGGGCACCCAGGCACGTGTGCACCAGCATCTCAACATCGGCCAAGGCGAGGTGCCGTGGGACGATTTCTTCGGCACCCTGGCTGAGATCGGCTTCGACGGCATCATGACGGCCTGCGTCTTCGCCTGGGAGGACAAGGCCGACCACTCCGGCAAGTTCATGCGCGCCGAGATGCAGCGCTACATCGACAAATACTGGCCCAAGACCTGAGCCGGAAAACACCGCTCCTCCCTCCTCCAAAGAGAGCGATGGCCGGCAGCCAACTCCCATGCGCTGCCGGCGCCCATTCCACGGCGCTTGACGTGCCGAAACCAGCCAACCAGCGACCGAGTCGCACACCATGCCTGAAAGGCAATTCAAATGATCAACGGCGAAAAGAAGATCGAACGCCCGCTTCGCTGGGGCATGATCGGCGGCGGCCGCACCGGCCAGGTCGGTTACAAGCACCGCACCGGCGCCCTTAGGGACAACACGAACTACCGCCTGGTTGCCGGCGCCTTCGACGTCGACGCCGCGCGCGGTCGTGACTTCGGCACCAATATCGGCGTGCCCGCAGACCGCTGCTACGCCGATTACAAGACCCTGATCGCGGAAGAGGCCAAGCGCGAGGACGGCGTCGAGGTCGTTTCGGTCGCCACGCCCAACTTCACCCATTTCGAGATCACCAGGGCATGTCTCGAGGCCGGCCTCCACGTGATCTGCGAGAAACCCCTGTTCTTCACCGTCGCCGAATGCCTCGAGATCGAGAAGCTGGCCGAGTCGAAGGGCCTGATCGTCGGCGTCACCTACGGCTTCTCCGGCCATCCGCTGCTCCACCAGATGGCGGCCATGGTCAAGAAGGGCATGCTCGGCGATATCCGCATTGTCGATATCCAATACACCCACGGCTTCAATTCCGGCGACGATACCAACGCATCGGAAGCCCAGCAGTGGCGCACCGATCCCAAGCGCTCGGGCCCGACCTTTGTGCTCGGCGATATCGGCACGCACATCTACTACATGTCGCAGGTCGTGCTGCCGCACATGCAGGTCGCCCGTCTGCTGTGCGATCGCCAATCCTTCATCAAGTCGCGCGCGCCGCTCGAGGACAATGCATACGTCCTCTCGCACTATGATAACGGTGCGGTGGGCCGCCTTTGGGTGTCGTCGGTCAACGCCGGCAACATGGGTAGTCAGCGCTTCCGTTTCGTCGGCAGCAAGGCGTCGGTGGAATGGTCGGACAGCCACCCGGACCAGTTGATCTACGAAGTCCAAGGCCAGCCCAACCAGGTCATGCACCACGGCATGCCCTACCTCGAAGACGAAAGCCTAGCCATCGATCGCATGGGCGGACTTCACACCGAAGGGCTCGGCGACAGCTGGGCCAACATCTACCTGTGGATCGCCCAGGCAATCGACTCCAAGCGCCGTGGCGACGAGGCATTCCTTTCGACCCACCACTACCCGGGCATCAAGGCCGGCACCGACGGTGTGCGCTGGCTGGAGAACTGCGTGCGTTCCGCCGACGCCGGCTCCGCCTGGGTCGATTTCCAGTAATTCCGATATTCGAGACAGATCATGAAGCTCTCTATCTGCACCGACGTGATGGGCAATCTCTCCTTCACTGACATGCTCGACAAATGCGTTACCCTGGGCGTCGAGGGTATCGAGATGACGGGTGGCGGTTGGTCCAAGGGACCTCATTTCCGCGCCGACGAACTACTGGCCGACAAGGTCCTGCTCAAGTCAAAGCTCGCCGAGATCAAGGCGCGTGGCCTCGAGATCGCCGCGCTCAATTGCTCGGCCAATCCGCTCGATCCCGGTCCGATGGGCCAGCGTCACCGTAAGGAAATGGAGGAGACCATCCGCCTTGCCGGCGAGATTGGCGTCAAGAAGATCGTCACCATGTCGGGCCTGCCGGAAGCGGCTCCCGGAGACACCGTGCCGAACTGGTTAGTCTACACCAAGTCTTGGCCTGATGAGATGCCGGAACGCGATCGCTACCAGTGGGAGGACCGCGCCTTCCCGCTGTGGCACGATCTGGTGAAGCTTTCGGACGAAGCAGGCGTCGACAAGATCGCCCTCGAAAACTTCTCGGCGATGCTCGTCTGGAACCCGTCGACCCTGTTCCGTCTCCGGAACGAAGTCGGTCCTAAGGTCGGCATGAACCTCGATCCGAGCCACCTGTTCTGGATGGGCGCCGACCCGATCGCTTCGGCCCGCGCACTGGGCGACGCCATCCATCATTGCCATGGCAAGGACACGCGTCTCGAGCGCGGCCTGGTCGATATCGATGGTCTTCTGGAACTGCGTGACGTGACCGATGTCGCAAATCGCACCTGGAACTATGTCGCCGTCGGCGCCGGTCATGACCTCCAGTGGTGGAAGGAGTTCTTCTCCGTCGTCCGCATGGTTGGCTACAATGACTGGGTGAGCCTCGAGATGGAGGATTTCACCATGTCCACGGACGCCGGCATCCAGTCATCGGTCGACGCCCTCAAGGCCACGATCAGCCGCTGACCGACCGGGACCTTGCCATGACCGACGCGATCACCATCACGACGGCACCCTGCTGCTGGGGCGTCGACGACGTCCGCAATCCGAACCTTCCCCCATGGAAGAAGGTTTTGGAGGAGGCTGACGCCGCTAGGTTCCGCGGTCTGGAATTGGGGCCATATGGCTACCTGCCGCTCGACGTCGCACAGGTCGCCCCCGTCTTGGACCGCCACAACCTTCGGGTCGTGGCGGGAACGATCTTCGACGACCTCGTCGATCCCGCCAACCGCGAGAACCTGCTGCGGCAGACGAGGGAGATATGCGCCCTGGTGACCGCCTTGCCCGAGCCGGGTTACGCACCCGGTCAGCGGTTTCGTGCACCATACCTCACGGTCATGGACTGGGGGCACGACGAGCGTGACTACGCGGCCGGTCATTCCGAGAAGGCCGAGCGGCTGAATGATGAGCGCTGGGCCGACATGGTCGGCAACATCACCGCCATTGCCGAACTGGCGCGGGACGAGTTCGGCGTGCGAGCGGTGATCCATCCGCATGCCGGCGGACATATCGAGTTCGCAGACGAGATCGAGCGAATCGTCGAGGATGTGCCGGAGAAGGTTGCGGGCCTCTGCATCGACACCGGCCATACCGCATATGCCGGCATGGATCCCGTCGCGACGCTCGAACGGTACTGGTCCAGGATCGACTACCTCCATTTCAAGGATATCGATCCCGTCGTGTTCGCCGATGTCATGGGGCGCCGCATCCGCTTCTTCGATGCCTGCGCCGAAGGGGTCATGTGCCCGATCGGCCGCGGCTCCATCGACTACAAGGCGATCTACGGTTTCCTGCGGGAACGGGGTTATGCCGGCTTCATCACCATCGAACAGGAACGAGATCCGCGCAACGCCGACGGCGTGCTCGCCGATCTGCGGTCGAGCCACCAATACCTGGCGGATATCGGGTTCGCCTACACCGAGTGAGACTTATGAAAACTCTGGACGTGATCACCATAGGCCGCTCTTCGGTCGACCTGTACGGCAGCCAAATCGGCGGCCGGCTCGAGGACATGAGTTCGTTCGACAAGTATGTCGGGGGATCGCCGACCAATATGGCGACCGGCACGGCCCGCCTCGGCCTCAAGTCGGCTGTGATCACCCGCGTAGGCGATGAGCACATGGGGCGTTTCATCCGTGAGGAATTGACGCGGGAAGGCGTCGATGTGCGTGGCGTTGTCACCGATAAGGAACGCCTGACCGCGCTCGTTCTTCTAGGTATCCGAGACGAGCACAGCTTTCCGTTGATCTTCTATCGCGAGAATTGCGCCGACATGGCGCTGTCGGAGGCGGACATCAACGAGGGTTTCATCTCCGAGGCCCGGTCGGTTGTCGCGACGGGAACGCATCTTAGCCACCCAAAGACCGAGTCGGCCGTGCTCAAGGCTTTGGGGCTCGCAAAGGCCGGCAGCGCCAAGACCGCGCTAGATATCGACTATCGCCCGAACCTTTGGGGTGTGGCTGGCCATGGCGATGGCGAGAGCCGTTTCGTTGAGAGCGGGAAGGTCACTGCCAAGCTGCAGACGCATCTCCATCTCTTCGATTTGATCGTGGGGACCGAGGAAGAATTCCACATCGCCGGCGGGTCGACCGATACCATCGCGGCGCTGCGGGCAGTTCGGAAGTGTTCGCCCGCAACACTCGTCTGCAAGCGGGGGGCCGCCGGGGCCGTGGCCTTCACCGGCGACATTCCGGATGACCTCGACGCGGGTGAGGCCGGTCCGGGTTTTCCGGTGGAAGTGTTCAACGTCCTCGGAGCAGGCGACGGCTTTATGTCTGGCTTGATAAAGGGCTGGCTGGAAGAACTGCCATGGCGCGATGCGTTGAAGCTGGCCAATGCCTGCGGCGCATTTGCCGTCAGCCGACACGGCTGCACACCAGCCTATCCTTCACTGGCCGAACTCCAATTCTTCCTGGAGCGTGGCGTCGTTGAACCGGCCCTGCGCAAGGATGCCGCGCTGGAACAGCTGCATTGGTCCACGAACCGCCATGTCCAATGGCCGGACATGCATGTGTTCGCTTTCGACCATCGCATGCAACTCGAAGCCATGGACGGTGCCACACCCGACAAGATCGGTGCCTTCAAGCTGCTATGCCTTGAGGCTGCCGTTCGTGTGCAGTCGGGCCGCCATGGCTACGGCATTCTGTGCGATGACCGATTAGGTCGGGATGCCCTTCATGCCGCTGCCGACAGCGGACTTTGGATCGGCCGCCCGACCGAATGGCCGGCATCGCGTCCGCTCACACTCGAGCCGGAATTGGGCGCCGACTTCGGTGGCCTTGCGGAATGGCCGCTCAACCAGGTGGTCAAGGTTCTGTGCTTCTGCCATCCCGCCGACACCGCCGAGATGCGCGCCGAACAGGAAGCGACGGTCATCCGCCTGTTTGCCGCAGCCCGTCGCAACCGCCTGGAGTTCCTGCTGGAGATCATCCCGTCGAAGGTCGGCGCTGTCGACGACGAGACAACCGCTACCCTTATTCGTCGGTTTTACGAGATCGGGGTCTATCCCGACTGGTGGAAACTTGAGCCCTTGGCGAGCGAGCGTGCATGGTCGCTGGCCTGCGAAGCGATCACCGACAATGATGCCAACACGCGCGGGATCGTTGTGCTGGGACTGGACGCTCCGGAGGACATCCTTGCTGCAAGCTTCGCGGTCGCCGCCCGTCACGAACTGGTCAAGGGCTTCGCAGTGGGCCGGACGATATTCGGCGACGCGGCACGCGCTTGGCTCGCCGGCAAAATGTCTGACCGAGCTGCAGTCGATCAGATGGCCGAGCGGTTCACACGCCTCTGCTCGATTTGGGACGGCGCCCGTGCTGGTGCCCAGAACGACGACCATATCAATCATCGCCTTTTGGAGGCCTGAATGACCAACACCATCTGTCTCACTGCGGCTCAGGCCATGATGCGTTGGCTGTCCGTGCAGATGACTGCCGACGGTGAGCGCTTCATCGAAGGTGTGTGGGCAATCTTCGGGCACGGCAACGTCGCCGGCATCGGCGAGGCGCTGCATGGCATCGGCAAGAAGCTTCCCACGTTCCGCGGTCAGAACGAGCAGACCATGGCGCACGCGGCGATCGCCTTCGCCAAGACCAACCGCCGTCGCCGGGCGATGGCGGTGACCTCGTCGATCGGACCCGGCGCGACCAACCTGATCACTGCCGCAGCCCTTGCCCATGTCAATCGATTGCCCGTCCTGCTGATACCCGGTGACGTCTTTGCCAATCGGCGCCCCGACCCGGTCCTGCAGCAGATCGAGGATTTCGAGGACGGTACCTTGAGCGCCAATGACTGCTTTCGTGCGGTCAGCAAGTACTTCGACCGCATCACGCGCCCCGAGCAGCTGCTCACGGCATTGCCCCGGGCCTTTGCGGCAATGACCGACCCGGCCAATTGCGGTCCGGCCACCTTGGCCTTCTGCCAGGACGTCCAGTCCGAAGCGTTTGACTTTCCCGTCGAGTTCTTCGAAGCACGCACCTGGGTGATCCGCCGTCCGCAGGCCGATCCCCACGAGCTGGCCGAAGCTGCGAATGCGCTGCTCGACGCCCAGCGTCCGCTGATCGTGTCGGGTGGCGGGGTGCTTTATTCCCTCGCGGAAAACGAGCTCCTGGCCTTCGCCAAAAAGCACAACATCCCCGTGACCGAGACCCAGGCCGGCAAGGGCGCCGTCGACTGGAAGGAGCCGCTGAACTTCGGCTCGACCGGCGTCACCGGTTCCAACTGCGCGAACGCACTGGCCGCCGATGCCGACCTCATCCTGGGCATCGGCACCCGCTTCCAGGACTTTACCACGGGTAGTTGGACGGCATTCCGCAATCCTGAACGGAAGCTGGTCTCGATCAACTTGGCCGGCTACGATGCGGTCAAGCACGGCGCCCTTCCGGTCGTCGGCGACGCCAAGGCGACAATAGTCCAGCTTTCTGCCCTGCTGGGCGACCGGAAGTTCAACGACCCGGATTTCTCTCTGCGCCAGAAATGGTTCGCGGATTCCGGCGAGGTGACAAAGGCCCCGGCTGCGGGAGCCGTGAACCACCTACCGTCCGACGCGGAAGTCATCGGCGCGATGCAGCGTCAGGCGGGTGACGACACGGTCGTGATGTGCGCCGCGGGCACCATGCCCGGCGCCTTGCAGATTCTGTGGCGTTCGGCCGTCACCGGCTACCACATGGAATACGGCTACTCCTGCATGGGATACGAAGTCGCCGGCGCCATGGGCATCAAGATGGCGGCCCCCCATAAGGAAGTTGTCTGCTTCGTCGGTGACGGCAGCTATATGATGGCCAATTCCGAACTGGCCACGGCGGCGATGATGCGGATCCCCTACACGATCATCCTCACGGACAATCGCGGGTACGGCTGCATCAACCGGCTTCAACAGGAGGCCGGCGGCGCCGAGTTCAACAACATGTACAAGGATTCCAACGTCGCAGTTCAGCCCGAGATCGACTTCGTGATGCATGCGCGTGCTTTGGGCGCCTTCTCCGTGAAGGCAGCCGATGTCGCCCAACTGGAGACGGAGATCGTTTCCGCGCGCGCCCGCAACGTGCCGACTGTCATCGTGATCGACACCGAAGCGCTGACCGGTCCCGGTATCGGCGGATCTTGGTGGGACGTAGTAGTGCCCGAGGTCGGCGACGGAGAGCGTCTGGCAAAGGCTCGCGAGACTTACGAACGCAATGCCCTTCTGCAGCGTATCAATTGAGTATCCAATGAGCCATCTGCAGAAGAAGCCCTTCGGGGAGCACGGCAAGGTCCATGACGTGGTCTGCGTTCCGCGCGGCCATCACCCCTGCGGCGCGGTTAATGGCTACGAGCTGTACTATCTCAACGTCATGGCAGGTACGCGTCGCGCATGGCGCTTCCAACCCGATCCGGATCACGTCTGGATCGGGGAGCGCGACCGATGACGCATTCGTTGGGGCATGGCTTGGGGACTGAGGTTTTTCTGCGAGACAAAAGATGCCCCTGATCCGCATCGAAGTCGTGGACATATGGTCCGAAGACGAGCTCGACCTCCTCATGCAGGCATTGCACGAGGCCATGGTCTCGGCCTTCGAGGTGCCCGATCGGGATCGCTATCAGGTGCTGACGAGCCATCGGCCCGGTCGTCTGATCATGCAGGACACGGGGTTGGGCTTCGAGCGCAGCGATCGGCGTGTTTTGGTCCAGGTCACCACACGACCCCGCTCCAACGAGAGCAAGCGCATGTTCTACGCGCTGGCAGCCAGCCACCTCGTCGAGCGCCTGAACATGCACTCGGAGGATGTGATGATAGCCTTCGTGGAGAATACCGACATCGACTAGAGTTTCGCGCATGGACATCCCCAATTCCTGACTGGCGAACTCGGCGCGGATTCTCCCGACCCGATCCGCGAACAGTAGATGCGCCAATGACCGACTGGACCCCGATCCAATTTGCTATCAATCAGAAAACCGCTCGGAATTTGCCCTTCGAGGCTTTTCTAGACCTCGCCGCCGAGTTGGGTTGCGTGGGGGTCGAACCCCGGAACGACCTGGGGCGGCCCTTATTCGACGGTCTGTCTCCCTGGGCCGCCGGCGAGCTCGCCAGATCGAAGGGCCTGCGGTTCGTCGGATTGAGCGAGATCTATCCATTCGACGATTGGTCGGAAGGGCGCCTGGGTGAGGTCGCCCGCTTGCTTGATATAGCCGAGGAAGCCAGGGCCGAGACGGTCAGCCTGATTCCGCGGGTTGACGGTCGTGGTCCCAAAGGCACCGGGAAGGTCGAACATCACCGTCGGGTTCTTGAGGCGATTGCCTCTCGCCGGCCACAGGGCGTCACCGTTCTTGTTGAGCCCATTGGCTTCGACGCCTGCTCGATCCGCCGACAGTCCGAGGTGGTGGCGGCGATTGAAAGGATGCAGGATCCCTCCGGTTTCGGCATTCTGCACGACACCTTTCAGCATGCCTTGGCAGCCGATACCGACTTCATCGTGCCGCACACAGGCCTCGTCCATATCTCCGGTGTCGCCGCGAATATAAAAGATCTGACCGAGGCCCACGACGCCATGCGCTTGCTGGTGGACAATGCCGACGGCACTAGGGTGATAGAGCAGATCCGTGAACTCCGGCGCCATGGCTATGCGGGTGCATTCTCCTTCGAGGCTACGCTACCGGCTGTATGCGATGCGCCGGATCCACTGGCCTTGCTGCGGGGATCGATGATGTATCTCAGGCTCACATGCGAGGCGGCCTTCTGAGCGATTGGGGCTCGGGCAATGCTGCCCTAGGGGCTCGCTTGAAGATCAGGACCTGGCCTATGCCTAGGGTTACCAGATTAACGGCAGCTCATTTATGGCGACCATTCTACTTCGTGGCCACAACCGTGGTTCGCGTAATGTTTCTTGAGGAACCGCCGCCCGCGTGATTGGCGATATCGTGGGCGGCGTTCTGAGCCGCAGTCTACTTGTTCAGGCTATCTTTCAGAGCTTTGGCGGGCGTGAAGGTCAGCTTATTAGCTGCTGCAATCTTGATCGTAGCGCCGGTGGATGGGTTGCGGCCCTCACGTGCTGCCGTCGTCTTGACCTTGTTCGCCATCGACCCCTCCGGAGATAGTGTATCACGGATGGGTATATCTGACTTGCGCCCAAAAACTGCCGGTGCTGGTCGTCTCCTCGGGGAGTTGATCCAGGCGATGTCGGCTTTCGGAAATCGCTCGTTGATCTTGAATGACCGTGATGGGGCGCTAGCTCGACGCCTCCAAATAGGTGAAAACTTGGCCTTTGCCCGTTGTGCCGAAGAGACGACAAGAAGATGGTTGTCACTCAATCACAGAGTAGGGCACGTATGTCTGTTCTAGATATTCCTCTCAGAAAGGCGCTGCAGTTGTTCTATGCGCCCAATTCATTGCGGCGATCTATTTTGAAAGAGGACGTCCGACTTGATCGTAAAAAGGAAGCGGGTGGCACAAGAAGTCGAGGCGGCGACTTCTACCTACCCTTTTGGTCAGATGTTAAGGCGCACATCGCTGGCCGGAGCGACCTCACACAGCTGACCCAGGACCGCGTCCTGTCAAACAGGAATTTCAAACGACTTTATCCGCTACTGACCGACGGAATTCTCGAACTGCTTAGTGCAAAGCTCCGTTGGTCAAATGAGCCTGTCGAGATCGTTCCTAGAAGCATGCATGGTAACCTGCGTATCGAAAGCTTGTCCGCCACAGTTCGGGTAAGGGACGCACTCCATGCGCGCGTCCGAGGAGAATATACACGCGTCGTGTACCCGTACTTCAGTGAGGAGCCGGCGCTCCCGGAAGAAGGAGGGAGGCTTGGGCTCTGGGTAATGCAACAAGTTTTAACTGAAGCAGATCCTGCCGACATGCGTGTCATAGATGCCCTGCGTCGTACATTTTTCTCTCCACAGACGACGCCCCTGCAGGGCAACGAGGAGGCGATCTTTCATGAAAAGTACAAGACGCTTATTGCCGAGTGGGAGCGATTGAAACTGGAATGAGCGGAGTGCGCGAATGTCGTACAGGCTACTTGGCCTTTCACATGTCATAGACAGCGCCCTGTTAGGAGAAGTTATTCCCCGTGCCTAAGTCCGGTAGCCACAAATCGCAGCACTATATCCCACGGAGCTACCTTTCCGCCTGGTGCGATCCTCACACGCCTACTGGAATGCAGCCCTTCGTGTGGATCTTTGATCCAAGTGGCGGCGTCGGCCGGAAGCGAGCTCCCCAAAACCTGTTCACCGAGACCGACATCTACACCGTCTTCGGGCCGGGCGGTTCTCGGGATCTGACGATAGAGTACGAACTGTCGCAACTTGAGCAGGGGCTCAAGAAACTCGTCACAGATTTCTTGGCCAGCCACCGTCAGTTGCCTAGGCTTCGGCAATCGCAGCTGATCGCCTTCATCACGGCCATGCACGGGCGCACGCCTCAAGCGAGAGAGCTCCAGCGGACACTTTGGCAACAAACCTTGGAAGCGACCGAGAAAAAGGCCGTTGCCCAAGGCAACCCCGCGAACTCTGACGCACAACTACACAGCCTTCGTAAAGCGGTAGCGTCCCCCATGCAGTTTTTGTTGCCGGGAGCCATGATGGATGGGCTGCCCATGCTCAGCGAAATGACGATGACCATTATGTGCTCCGAGGAGCCTGGCTTCATTACGTCAGACAGCCCCGTAACTTGGTTCGACCCAACAGTGCCTAGGCAGAGGTTCCTGACACAAAAGATTTCGCTGGCGGATCCGGGCATCGAGGTGGTGATGCCGCTTTCGCCGCGGCACACGATCATCTTGCATCACCCAAAACCCCCCCTCGAAAAGCCCATCCGTTACGTTGGGGCCAGTCCGGCGACCGTCGCTGCACTAAATAGGCGCACTGCCCACTACGCCAACGAAGTCATCGTGTCATGGAAAGACGGGTTTGATCCAGAATGGCGAATAGGGGGCCGGGTCGGCTTGGATTGATCTGACCAAAATGTGAGCCGTTGCCGGCGCATGTCCGCTCTCGGGAAGGGATCGAGGGGCGCGGAACGGCCGAAATGGGGCGCGTTGCTGATCGACGGCTCACGACCCCGTTTCGGCCGTTGAGAGTAAGCTAGGAAAAGCCAAAAGCAGTCATGGCTCAAGGTCTCGCCGGACGAATGTTTTCCTTTTGTTTGAGATGGTGCCGTATTCCGTGCCCTACTAACGGCTCGTCTGCGAAACGGCCAACGATGTGCAAATGAACATGGGGCACCGTCTGTCCCGCAACGTCACCTACATTCCATCCGACGTTGTAACCTTGAGCACCTTCCTCATCAAAAAGAAGCTTGGCCCGAAGCAGAAGTTCGAATGCATCGTTCCACTCTTCTGGATCTAATTCAAAAGGGGTGGCGATGTGTCGGTAGGGGATGATCATACCCCCGCACGAAAGCACCGGGTCAGGAGTGCGAAGCAAGTAGCAACTACGGTTCGCCAACAGAGCTGGATCTTTGCCGGTTCGGTTATCTTGGCAGAATGGGCAGTTTGGGGGCATAATTTCCATTCCGCGTGAAACATCGCTCCGAGTGCACCATGTGCCGCCCAAGTCTGCAATACTGGTCAAGTTGCCAAAACCGGACAGTCAGCTCCTCACCCAAAACCCGGTCGTTAATCTGCCGGTTCGGCGATGTCCGCTTTTAGGAACGGGCGAGCCTTTGCCTAACGGCCGAAATGGGGCGCATCTTGGACAATCGTTAGTCCGATCGCCAACCGGGCTGAAGGTCGCCCACGCATACCCGATTGCCCAGCCGCACTTTCCCAGCGATAAAGCCGCATGCCCGACGCTCTCTCGATCCTTGTCATCGATGATAACGCCATCCGCGCTTCGATCATTGAGGCTGGATTGCGCGAGGCCGGGCATGACCGGGTCCGGGTGATCGTGGACGTCGAGGATGTTGACGCCCAGATCGGTGCTATAGGCCCCGATGTGGTTATCATCGATCTCGAAAATCCCAATCGGGACGTCCTCGAGCATTTCTTCTCCCTCTCCCGCAGCCTAAAGCGGCCCATCGCCATGTTTGTCGACAAGGCGGACCTCAGTTCGATTGAGGCGGCGGTCGACGCCGGAGTTTCCGCCTATGTCGTGGACGGGCTGCGCAAAGATCGGGTCAAACCCATTCTCGACATGGCCATCCTGCGCTTCCGCGCTTTTTCGCGTATGCAGGACGAGCTGGAGGCTGCGCGCTCCGAACTGCAGGGACGCAAGGTCGTGGACAAGGCCAAGGGCATTCTCATGCAGTCGCGCGGCATATCTGAAGACGAGGCCTATGCCCTGTTGCGGACCACCGCCATGAACCAGAACCGCAAGATCGCCGAAATCGCGCAAAGCGTCGTGACCGCGGCCGAGCTTTTGGGACCATAGGAGGGCACATGGGGCTGACACAGATCACGCTGGGCTTCGCGCCGCTGCTTGACAGCGCGGTGCTGATTGCCGCGCAGGAACAGGGTTTTGCCGAGGCTGAGGGCCTCGTGCTCAAACTGGTGCGCGAAACCTCCTGGGCCAATATTCGCGATCGCGTCGCCATCGGCCATTTCGACGCCGCCCATATGCTGGGCCCCATGCCGCTCAGCGCCAATCTCGGCCTCACCCCGCTCGATGCGCCGCTGATAGCGCCTATGGCGCTGGGGCTCGGCGGCAATGCCATCACGGTCTCCAATGACCTCTGGGCCGCGATGGTCGCCTTCGGAGCGCCTGCAGGTGGTTCGGCGAAGGGCACCGGCCTCGCCATGCAGCGGGTCATTGCCGATCGGGCCGAAAAGGGCCTGCCCCGGCTGCGCTTTGGCGTGGTGCATCGCGAAAGCGGGCACAATTACGAACTGCGCTATTGGCTGGCGGCCTCGGGCGTCGACCCCGATCGCGATATCGAAATCATGGTCGTGCCGCCATCCTTCCAGCCCGATGCGCTGGCCTCGCGCCGCACCGATGCCTATTGCGTCGGCGAGCCCTGGGGCTCGGTGGCCGTGGCCCGTGGCATCGGCCGTATCGTCACCACCAAGTCCGCCATCTGGCGCCTCAGCCCGGAAAAGGTGCTGGGCACGCGGGTGCAATGGGCCAATCGCTATCCCGAGCAACTGGCCGCCCTCATTCGCACGCTGACCCGTGCGGCCCGCTGGTGCGGCGATCCCGACAACATGCCCGCCCTTGCCAAAATCATGTCGCGCGACGACCGGCTCGGCCTGCCGTCCGAGCTGCTGCTGCGCCCGCTCTCGGGAAAGCTGCTATTCGGGCCGGAAGACGAGCATCAAGTCGACGAGTTCTTCGTGCCCTTCCTCCGTGCAGCCAATTTCCCCTGGATCAGCCACGCCATGTGGTTCTATTCCCAGATGGTGCGCTGGGGGCAGGTGGAACACACGCCCGAAAATGCCGCCAAGGCCCGTGCCAGTTATCGCCCCGATCTGTTCCGCGCGGCCATGGCCGGGCAGGGGATCGCCGTCCCCTCGGCCAATGCGAAGATCGAGGGCGCACTGACCGAGCCAACCATGGTTGGTGCCGCCGGCGCGACGCTCACCCTGGGCCCCGACGGGTTCTTTGACGGCATGCAATTCGATCTCGATCACCTCGATGAATACATAGCGAGCCAGAAGCGCTGATTGCTCAGGAATTGAGCATTTTGCCGCAGCCTTGGGCGAAATGGTCATTCTTGTTCGACTGCGCCCTCTGATCCAGAACCGGCCATTGATCTGATATTGCTGGCATTTTAGCTACGCCCGCAATCTGGCACGGTTCCTGCAGTGTCTGTAGCAAGCGCTTCGGCGCAGTGGCGTCCAATGACGGGCGCCGACACATCTGGCAACGCCGCCAACCATCAAGAGCGGTCTCCTTATCGGAGACTGGTCGTGACGGTTGGCGGCGTTTTCGTTTTTGGCCCGCGGATCAGCAAGCATCCGCCAGCAGGAAAGCAGACGACCCAATGGCTCAAAAACTCGTCATCATTGGCGCCGGCATGGCCTCGGGCCGCATGCTTGAGCATCTGTTCGAGACCGACCACGACTATGACGTCACCTTGTTCGGCGCTGAACCGCGCGGCAATTACAACCGCATAATGCTCTCGCCCGTCCTCTCGGGCGAAAAGGCCTATGCCGACATCGTCACCCACGATGCGGCTTGGTACGCCGCCAATGGCATCGACACCCGCTTCGGCCACGCCGTCACCAAGATCGACCGCCAGGGCAAGACCGTCTTCGCCAATGGCGTCGAGACCCCTTACGACAAGCTAGTCATCGCCACCGGTTCCGCCCCCTTCATCCTGCCCATTGCCGGCCGCGACCTGCCGGGCGTGCGCGCCTTCCGCGATCTCGACGACGTCAATGCCATGCTGGACGTCGCCGGCCGCCCCGGCAGTCGCGCCGTGGTCATTGGCGGTGGCCTGCTTGGCCTCGAAGCGGCTGCAGCGCTGAGCGGACGTGGCATGAGCGTCACCGTGCTGCACTTGGCTGGCCATCTGATGGATCGCCAGCTCGATCCCGCCGCTGGCTACCTACTCGAACGCGAACTTACTAGCCGCGGAATCAAGGTCCATTGCCGCGCCCAGACCAAGGCAGTGCTCGGCACCGACCGCGTCGAGGCCGTGCTGCTCGAAGACGGCACGATTTATGAGGCCGACCTCGTCATCATGGCCGCCGGCATTCGCCCCGAAACGCGCCTCGCCACCGATGCCGGCATCGAGGTCCAGCGCGGCGTGGTTGTCGATGCCGCCATGCGCACCTCCGACCTCGATATCCTGGCCCTGGGCGAATGCGTCGAGCGCGACGGCGCCGTCTATGGCCTCGTCGCGCCGCTCTATGACATGGCCAAGGTCGCGGCGAAGACCCTCGTCGGCCAAGCCGCCGCCTTTACCGCGCCCAAGACCGCCACCCAGCTCAAGGTGACTGGCGTCAGCCTCTACTCAGCCGGCGACTTCGCCGAGGGCGAGGGCCGCGAAGAGGTCGTCCTGCGCAATGCGGCTTCCGGCATCTACAAGCGTGTCGTCCTCGCCGGCAACAAGGTCATCGGCACCGTCCTCTATGGCGATACCGGCGACGGCGCCTGGTTCTTCGACCTCATCAAACGCGGCACCGACATCACCCAGCTGCGCGACACCTTGATCTATGGCCAGTCCTATGGCGGCGGCGCCGTCGCCGATCCGCTGGCCGCCGTGGCCGCATTGCCAGCCGATGCTGAAATCTGCGGCTGCAATGGCGTCTGCAAGGGCAAGATCACCGAGACCATCACCGCCCGGGGCCTGACCTCGCTCGACGATGTCCGCGCCCATACCAAGGCCTCGGCCTCCTGCGGCACCTGCACCGGGCTGGTCGAAAAGCTGCTGATGGCGACGATCGGCGACGCCTATAATCCCAGTGCCATCCAGCCCATGTGCAATTGCACCGACCTCGGCCACGACGAAGTCCGCCGCCTGATCGTCGCCCAGGATTTGAAGTCTATTCCAGCCGTCATGCAGGAGCTGGCCTGGAAGACCTCCTGCGGTTGCCCCAAATGCCGGCCGGCTCTCAATTACTACCTCATCGCTACCTGGCCCGGCGAATATGAGGACGATGGCCAGTCCCGCTATATCAACGAGCGGGTCCACGCCAATATCCAGAAGGACGGCACCTATTCGGTGGTGCCGCGCATGTTCGGCGGCATCACCAATGTCAAGGAATTGCGCGCCATCGCCGATGTCGCCGAAAAGTTCGATGTCCCCACCATCAAGGTCACGGGCGGCCAGCGCATCGACCTACTCGGGGTGAAAAAGGAGGATCTGCCCGCCGTCTGGGCTGCTCTCAATGCCGCCGGCATGGTCTCGGGCGCCGCCTATGCCAAGGGGTTACGCACGGTCAAGACCTGTGTCGGTTCAGACTGGTGCCGCTTCGGCACCCAGGATTCCACCGGCCTCGGCATCCGCATCGAAAAGTTCATGTGGGGCTCGTGGACGCCGGCCAAACTCAAGCTCGCCGTCTCCGGCTGTCCGCGCAATTGTGCCGAAGCCACCTGCAAGGACATCGGCGTCATCTGCGTCGATTCTGGCTACGAAATCCATTTCGGCGGCGCTGCTGGCCTCGATATCCGCGGCACCGAAGTGCTCTGCCACGCCAGGTCCGAAGACGAAGCCATCGAGATCATCGCTGCCCTGACCCAGCTGTATCGCGAGCAGGGGCGCTATCTCGAGCGCATCTACAAATGGATGAAGCGCGTCGGTATCCCCTCGATCAAGGACGCAATCGTCGAGGATACCAACAAGCGCAAGACCCTCTTCGACCGCTTCGTCTTCTCCCAGCAATTCGCGCAAGTGGATCCGTGGGAAGAGCGCGTCAACGGCAAGGACGCCCACGAATTTGCCGCCATGGCCGAGTTCGCCATGCTGCAGGCGGCGGAGTGAGCGCTATGACCCATATGTCCCCCACCACCTGGATCGAGATCGGCGCCTTGGCCGATGTGCCCCGCCGAGGCGCCCGCTGCATTACCACGCCCTTGGGCAAGGTCGCCGTATTCCGCACCGCAACCGACGACGTCTACGCCATCGACGACAAGTGCCCGCACAAGGGCGGGCCCCTTAGCCAGGGCATCGTCCATGGCGCTCAGGTCACCTGTCCGCTGCACAATTGGGTCTTTTCGCTGCAAAGCGGCGAGGCTCAGGGCGCCGACGACGGCGCCGTCCGCACCTATCCCATGCGCGCCGAAAACGGCCGCCTCTTCATCGACGCCTCAATCCTCGCGGCCACCACGGCCGCCTGATCCGCCTTCAGCAAGCCACCCAACCCCGGAGAGACCCAATGGACTATGTAGCCCCCAAGGATTTCGTCACCAAGATGATCGACGCCGGCGAGGCCAAGGTCTTCATGTCGACGCGCGACACGCTGATCCGCTCCTTCATGGCCGGCGCCATCCTGGCGCTGGCAGCGGCCTTTGCCATCACCATCACCACCCAGACCGGCCAGCCGCTGCTCGGCGCCGTGCTGTTCCCGGTCGGCTTCATCCTGCTCTATCTCATGGGCTTTGATCTGCTCACCGGCGTCTTCACTCTGGTCCCGCTGGCACTGATCGACAAGCGCCCCGGCGTCACCCTCAAAGGCGTACTGCGCAACTGGGGCCTGGTGTTCTCAGGCAATTTCGCCGGTGCCCTCATGGTCGCGCTGATGATGGCCATCATCGTCACCTTCGGCTTCAGTCAGGCACCTGACGCCGTGGGCGAAAAGATCGGTCATATCGGCGAAGGCCGCACCGTCGGCTATGCCGCCCATGGCGCCGCCGGCATGCTGACGCTGTTCATTCGTGGCGTGCTCTGCAACTGGATGGTCTCCACCGGCGTCGTCGCCGCCATGATGTCCACTTCGGTCTCGGGAAAGGTCATCGGCATGTGGATGCCCATTATGCTGTTCTTCTACATGGGCTTCGAGCATTCCATCGTGAACATGTTCCTGTTCCCCTCGGGGCTCATGCTGGGCGGCAATTTCTCGATCATGGACTATCTGGTCTGGAACGAGATCCCCACCGTCATCGGCAATCTCGTCGGCGGCCTGACCTTTGTCGGCCTCACCCTCTACGTCACCCATTCGCGCACTGCGCCGCGTCGCGTTCCGGTTGCCACGACGCGCGGCGCTAATGACGTGGTCGCCGTCCCGGCCGAATAGTCCCGACATTCAGGAGATTGGCAGATGCATATCGTGCCCCACAGCCGTGCCGCAATAGCAGCGCCCCGCATGGCCGATCTGGCCACGCTGCCGGTCTTCTATATGCTCACCAACAAGCCCGTTCTCATTGCCGGCGGCTCCGATGCCGCCGCCTGGAAAGCGGAATTGCTGGTCGCCGCAGGTGCCCGGGTCACCGTCCATGCCCCGGGCACCTGCGCGCCCGAAATGCTGGCGCTAGCTGATGAAGGCCGCCTCATGCTTGTTCAAGCATCCTGGGAGGAGGCGGATTGGAGCGGTCTCGTAATGGCCGTCGGCGATTGCGAGGAAAACGAAGCGCCAGCCTTTGCAGCCCATGGAAGGGCCAATGGCGTGCCCGTCAATGTCATCGATAAGCCCGCGTTCTGCAGCTTCCAGTTCGGCTCCATTGTCAACCGCTCGCCCTTGGTGGTCGGCATTTCAACCACCGGCGCCGCACCCATCCTCGGCCAGGCCGTGCGCCGCCGTATTGAAATGCTGCTGCCGCAAGCGCTGGCCGGCTGGGCCGAGATTGCCCGCACCATGCGCGACAAGGTCACGGCGCTGCTCGATCACGGCGCCGAACGCCGCGCCTTCTGGGAAAAACTGGCCGATGCCGCCTTTGTCGAACAGCCCAGCGACAATACCATCACGCGCTGGCTCGGCATGGCGAAACAGGCCAAGTCCGGCAAGGTCACCCTTGTCGGAGCGGGTCCCGGCGATGCCGAATATCTCACCATCAAAGCTGTACGTGCCCTGCAGGCTGCAGATGTCATCCTGTTCGACGACCTCGTCTCCGACCAGGTGCTCGAACTCGCCCGCCGCGAGGCGAAGCGCATTCTCGTCGGCAAGCGCAGCGGCCGCCCCAGCTGCAAGCAGGCCGATATCAACGCCATGATGGTTTCACTAGCCAAACAGGGGCGACATGTCGTCCGCCTCAAGTCCGGGGATCCGATGATCTTCGGCCGGGCAGGGGAGGAGATCGCGGCGCTCGAGGCCGAGAATATCCCGGTACAGGTCGTGCCCGGCATCAGCGCGGCAATGGCTCTGGCAGCGAGCCTCAATATTTCGCTCACCCATCGCGACTGCGCCCAGTCGGTGCGCTTTGTGACCGGCCATTCCCGCTACGGCGGCCTGCCGGACACACTCGACTGGCGCGCCCTGAGCGATCCCTCGACCACCCATGTCTATTACATGGCCTGCCAGAATGGCGCCGGTATTGCCGAACAGCTGATCGCGCACGGCATGCCACCACACACCGGCGTGGCCATTGCCAGCGACATCAGCAGCCCGAACGAGACTGTCACTTATACGTCTCTCAAGGACATGGCCGCCACACTGGGCGAAGGCACACAGCCAAAGGGCCCGGTGCTGATCATGGTTGGCGACGTACTGACCCGCGCAAAAAAAACAGCGACTGTTGAGACGTCCGTCGCGCAGGCCTCATAGCCTCGCGCTGCAGCCGGACCGACAGACATGCCGACGCCCGGCACGTATTCGAATACTTTTGCCAAACTGTATCTGAACGGCTGCTTTCGGGAGTTTGCGATTGCTCCTATGACGTCCGGAATGGGGCGCGTAGTTGCCGTGCCATACAATAAACTTTCCAGCACCAACTGTAAGCGCAGCCGTTGGCAAATTCGCGCTGTTTGCCACGCGCTTTTGCTGCTTGGCACCTATCGCTACACTTCTGCCTAGCGGAGGCCGACTATTTGTTCCTGTGATTGCCGGGCGCGCCCTATCAAATGGTGCCCAACTAAAGCGGGTCAACTTTCGGTTAATCTCGGCCCCTGAAGCCGATTGAGTTTTCATCAAGTCCAAGGCAACCAAGAGTAGAACAAGGCTCGAGGACCGAATGTGGGCGTACTACAATGAACATGACCCAGAAGCTGCCGAGATCTGCGCATGGTCAAGGATCCGTGGGAGATCGACAATATCCGCAAGGCCAGCCATCTGGCCGGGCTGGGCATGCAGACCAGCTATGATGTGGTGATGAATGGCGGCACGGAGATCGATTCCAACGTTGCCGCCGAAGCGCGCATGATGACCGAATGGTCAAAGCTCTTCCCCGGGGACGACGTCACCGGCTATGGCGACGAGGAAGACGGGGTTATCTCCGCCCTCTGGTGCTGGACCCGTGCGGGCAAGCATATCGCCATGTCGCTGCCTGCCTCGACGCACGAGCCAATTGCCGATGATGCACCGTGTCTCACCATCATCTGGGCGACGATCAATGGCTATGGCGCCGAGTTCGAGCGCACCTTCTCGCGCAAGCCTCTGACCGGCGAAGCCGCGAAGGCTTGGGAGGCCATGATGGCGGCTCGCGAAGAGGTATTGCCGCTGCTCAAACCCGGCGCCGTCTGCGAGGATTTGGTCGCCGCCGCAAATGAGACAATGCGGCGCCATGGCTTCGAGACCGGCCCCGGCTTTCTTGGCCACGGGCTGGGCCTCGGCCATCATGAGCGGCCGCAAATGGTGCCCGGCACCAAAACCGTCCTTGCGCCCGGCATGGCGCTGGCCTTCGAGCCGGCGATATTCAAGCCCGACTACGGCGTGACCCAGTCCGACATGGTGCTCATCAATGAGACGGGCCACGAAGTGCTGACCGACTGGACAGGCTTTATTCCCAAGCTTTAGCAGATCGGCCTGACGTTCGGAGAAAGCCATGTACCAGCCATCCAGTCTCGAGCATCACGACCTCACCAAAGACCAGCTCTACGAAGACGTGCGGCTGCAACTGGGCGGCCTTCTCGCGGGCGAGACCGACCGTATTGCCAATGCTGCAAACCTCTCGGCTCTGCTCTTCGACCGGCTGCCCGATCTCAACTGGGCGGGCTTCTACTTCCTCAACGATTCCGGCGACGAACTTGTCGTTGGCCCTTTCCAGGGCAAACCAGCCTGCGTCCATTGCCGTAGGCAGAGGCGTGTGTGGCAGCGCTGTTGAGCGCCGGGAAACGATCATCGTCCCCGATGTGCACGCTTTCCCCGGCCACATCGCCTGCGACGCGGCCTCGCGCTCTGAGATTGTCGTCCCCATCTGGCGGGACGACAAAATCATTGGCGTGCTCGATCTCGACAGTCCTTCACCGGGCCGCTTCAACAAAACTGACCGGGCACATCTTGAGCACCTGGTGGAGCTATGGGTGCGCAGTTGCTAGGTTAAATGCACCCTGCGATCCCAGTGAGAGCAAAGTTAGAAAAGGCCCGCGCCGTTGAGCGAGGTCAACATCCGACATTGCGCAATCCTCACCGTATGCGAACGGACTTGCGGAAAATACATTTGCCAAAGCCGTACGTCGAAAATGTGCGGATCGGAGGCCCAGTGGATCGACAAATTTTCAGTTGCCAAAGGCTCCTTAGCGTGCTGCCCCTACCGGCCAAATTGCATGGCAGCCCACGTCTCCAAGTCAAGTCCCCCTCCCATTTTCGACGGCCGCTTTCGGGAGATCGCAGAGTGCATCGTGATGACCGAAATGGGGCGCTTCGCCTACGAGATCGGGATAATCGTCGGCGAAGACCATAGTTTTAGATTTCTGTGGCCTCTGACAGCGACAGAGCGTCGTCAACGTCTACCCCTAGGTACCGGACTGCATTTTCGATCTTGCTATGACCAAGCAGGATCTGGATCGCCCGCAAATTTCCTGTGGCCTTGTAGATGAGCGATGCCTTGGTTCGGCGCAAAGAGTGTGTGCCGTACTCTTCTGGCGTTAGGCCTATGGCTGTCACCCACTCGTCGACCAAACTTGCATTTTGGCGGGTGCTTAGGTGTCCACCCACTGTGACACGGCTTGGAAATGCGAAGTCATCGACACTGCCACCTCGACGCTCCAGCCAGGCAAGCAGGCTTGCCTTGGTGTCAGAAGTTATCTCGAATTGGACTGGCCTCCCCGCCTTTTGCTGAACCACCATCGATCGTGTTCGGATCGTGCGACCAGCCACGAGTGTGCCGATCTTGATCTTTACGAGGTCACAACCTCGAAGCTTACTATCGATGGCGAGGTCGAAGAGGGCCCGATCCCTCATTCGGCCTTCCCGGTCAAGGAAGAAGCGGATTGACCAGATCTGTCTGATTTTGAACGCGCGTTTGGCGCCAACCTGCCTGCCGGCGTTCCACGCAGGTCTCCCCGCTGCAGCAGGGTCATACTGTGAGATACCCATTACATTTCTCCATTGGCCAAAGCGGCCGTGGGGGAAACGATTTTGGCAGGCCGACCAGTGGCGAGTGCCGACCCCATCTCTGTCGTTCCTGGCTTTCGCTGACTTCCCGGAAAGCAGCCATCAATAGGCGTTGGGGTTCGTCGCTAACAGCGGTTGTGGGCCAAACGTCTGCAGAGGCTCGCCTACAGCTTGTGCATAGCAATGCGCTGGAACTATCTGACTGCTTAGGCCAGCATGCTGCGGATTTTGTTCGCCAGGTCATCCATGGCGAAGGGCTTGGTGATCATGTCCATGCCGGGCGCCAGGAAATCCGCCCGGGACGCAGCCATGGCGGCATAACCGGTGATGAACAGGACGCGCAGTTCCGGGCGGGTCTGGCGGGCAATCTCGGCTAGTTGGCGGCCGTTGAGGCCGGGCAGGCCCACGTCCGAGATCAGCAGATCGATGCGGCTTGCGGACTGCAGGATCGGTAGCGCCTCGCTGCTGTCGCCGGCTTCGATCGCGACATAGCCAAGTTCCTCGAGCACATCCACGACCAGGAGGCGCACCGACGCATCGTCCTCGACGATGAGGACGGTCTCGCCGCTGCCCAGGGGCGTTGTCGACCCCGCTGCCGGGCTGGCTGCCACGGCCGCCGCGTTATTGCGCGGCAGGTAGAGCGACACGGTCGTTCCTTTGCCCAGCGCACTCGCCAGCTCGACATGGCCGCCCGACTGGCGTGCAAAGCCGTAGATCATAGAGAGGCCAAGCCCGGTTCCCTGTCCAATCGGCTTGGTGGTAAAGAACGGATCAAACGCCTTGTCGATGACTTCGGGCGACATGCCTTCGCCGGTATCGATCACTGAAATCCTGACATAGTCGCCGGCCGTCGCGCCATCAACGTTGCGGGCATCGCGCTCGCTCAGGGCAGTGTTGGAGACGGCAATGACCAGCCGACCGCCTTCCGGCATTGCATCGCGGGCATTGATCGCGAGGTTAAGCACCGCGCTTTCGAGCTGGTTGGCATCGGTGATCGCCTCCCAGGCATCTGCGGGCTGGGTGATCTCGAGAGTGATCTGCTCGCCCAGCGTGCGGTTGAGTAGATCCCGCATGGATTCGATCAGCGGCACCACATCGGTGGGCTTGCGGTCGAGCGATTGCCGTCGCGAGAAGGCCAGCAGGCGATGGGTGAGCGCAGCCGCGCGCTGCGCCGAGGTGATGGCGGCATTCATGAAGCGGTCGAGATCGTCATAACGCTGGTTGGCGATGCGGCGCTTCATCACGTCGAGCGAGCCGATGACGCCGGTCAGCATATTGTTGAAGTCATGCGCGATACCGCCGGTCAGCTGGCCCACGGCTTCCATCTTCTGCGATTGGCGCAGCAGCGCCTCGGTTTCGCGCAGCACTTCGGCCTGCTTGCGCTCCGCGGTGACGTTGTGGCCGTAGAGATAGATCAGCTCGCCTTCTGCAGCGGCATCCCAGGAAAACCAGTACGGTGACCCGTCCGCGGCCAGCAAGCCCAGTTCGGTTGATGTCGGTGGCCGCCGTGGATCGAACTCGACCAGTTTGCGGGCGGCGTCCGTGTCGCCAGGCGCGGCCATGTCGACGAAAGACCGTCCGATCAACGCCGCCTGCTGGTACCCCAGAATGGCGCTCCAGGCCGGGTTGACGTCACGGATGTTGCCGTCCAAGCCGATCACCGTCAGCAGGTCGCGCGAATTTTGCCAGACCTGATTGCGCTCCCTGGTCCGCTCCCGAACGCTTTCCGACAAGGTTTCATTGGCGAGACGCAGCTGCTCCTCGATGCGCTTGGAATCGGTGATGTCATAGATGACGCCGATATAACGCAGCCCGTTGGCATCGATGTCCTGCAGATACTCGCCCCGCCGCGCCAGCCAGCGCGTCTCGCCGTCATCGGCGCGGGTAATGCGGAATTCGATATTGCGCTCTGGCTGCGGCTCGGTCGGCAGCTTTGGATCGATGATCGGGCGATCGTCCGGATGCACCAGCAGGTTGATGGTCCGCACCGGCAGCACATGGGTCGGATGCAGGCCCAGCAGGCGGCAGAACTGGCGCGACACCGCCACCGTGCCATAGCCATCGGTATGTTCGAAGGTGCCGACCTGGCCAGCCGTCTGGGCGACGCGCAGCTGCTCTTCGGTGCGCTTGCGGTCGGTGACGTCGACCAGGGTGCCATGGAAGCGGACCGGCTGGTCGGAGTCGTCCAGCACCGTGCGCCCATCGGCATGCACCCAGCGAATGCCGCCGTCGTCCTTGAGAAGGCGGTAGTCTTTGGAGAACACTTCCGCGCCGGCCAGGATGCCGGCGACGGCAATGCGGATGCGGCGCACATCGTCAGGATGAATGCCGGCAAAAAATTGCGTGGTGGGCACGCCATTGGCCAGTTCGAGCGGATCCTGCCCGGTGAGGCCGGCAAAGCGCGCATCGGCCACGAGTCGCTGCTGGACAATGTCCCATTCCCAGCTGCCGGCGGCGCCGGCTGCTTCCAGCGTCAGGTCAAGCCGCTGCCGGGCCTCGCCGATCTGGCGTTGCAGGTCCGCGAGCTCGCGTCGGGCCGAGCCGGTTTCATCCATGTGTTGGTCAGTCGGCACTTGGGGCACGGCTTTCATCGTTAGGGCAGGCTGGTCAGGCACCCACGGCCCAATTGCTGTCAGCCGTCACGCGGCTGATGAAGTCGCCGAGCAGCTGCTTCAGCATGCCCAGCGAGGGGAGATCCATGATCATCGCGATATAGCCGCGTATGTTGCGGTCGCGCACGGAAAAATTGATGTAGAGGAACAGCACCAGGCCATCGGTATCCGGCTCGAGGCCGACGTCGAACAGGACCTTGCCGTCGCCATACATCACCTTCGGCAGCGACATCTGCAGCGACTGGTTGAGCATGTTGGCAATGGTGCCCAGGCAGCCGTTGAGGATCACATTGCCGGTCTCGGCCAGGGCCTCGTCCTTGAGCGATGCGACCTCGGTGGCGTCGACCTCGTCGCCGACTATGGCGCGCACCAGTTCGAGGCTGTTGTCTTCGGGAAAGATCAGCAGTGCCTTGCCGGAAAAGGCGCCGCCGAATTCCTGCCGGATCGCCACCAGGTCGTCGCTTTCGCGCTGGCCGATCAGGGCAGCGGCGGCTTCTTTGGTGACGACTTCCACAGAGGGCACCGACAGCAGCACCTGCTTGCCCACCATCTTGCGCAGGCTAGCGGCGGCGCGGCTGACGCCGATATTGACCAGCTCGGTCAGCGCATCGCGCTCGAGCTCGTCGAGAGTGACATCGATCAGGGTCATGCGCTGGCCTGGCGCAGGCGCAAGGCAGCGCCGCTCAGAAAGCCCTTGATGGTATCTTCGGTCACCGGCTTGCCGACAAACGTGGCGTTGAGTTCGCGGGCTCGGGCGATGATTTCGTTTTGCACATTGGCGGTGATGATGGCGATCGGCATTTGCGGATAGGCTTCGCGCAATTCGGCGGCCAGTTCCAGACCGTCCTTGCCCGGCATGTTGAAGTCCAGCACGGCCAGGTCAATGGCCTGTGTCTTGACCAGCTCGATGGCCTCGTCGGCATTGCTCGCCTCGACCCGCTGCCAGTCGGGATGCAGAGCGGCGATGGTCTTGCCGGCGACGATCCGCGCCAGCTTGCTATCGTCCACGAGCAACACCTTGACCATCAAGAAAACTCCGTCATTCCGTCGATCCAGCGGACCAATATCTCATCTCTATGCGGATGGTGGGTCCGCGGCAAGTTAAGTCAGCAAAGGCATGATCCATCGGCGGGTGAACGGATCGGCCGGTTCGCCGATTATGGTGGGCAACAGGACCATCAACACCTGCCAGAGCGCCGTATGCACCGAGCCGGCGGCGCTGAGGTCGACGGGCGCCGATGGATGGCCCTGCAGCAGGGTCATCAGCGTCTCAGCCTCTTCGACCCCGCAATCGCCCGTGATAGTAATAGCCCGGCCGTCGAACGACACGCTCATCCGATCAGCTCCGCCATATCGAGCACCAGCAGGACCTGCCCATTGCCGAGCACGGTGGTTCCGGCCATGCCGGGCATGCCACTCAGCAGACCGCCGAGCGGCCGAGTGATGGTCTCCATGCGCTCGGCAATGGCGTCCACCACCACGCCAACACGCTGGTTGGCGAGCGACATGACGAGGACGGTCGTTTCATCGGGGCTCGGTGCTGCCGGCAGTCCAAGCAGGTCTGATAGCGACAGCAGCGGCACGGTCGAGTCGCGCAGCACGAAGGCGCGATTGGTCCGGATTGGCGTCACCGCCTGCTGGGCGACGCGCACGGTTTCGAGCACTGCCTGCATCGGCACGCCATAGCGCTCGGTGCCGACCGAGACGATCAGCAATTGTGTCATGGCAAAACCGACCGGCAGGCGCAGCGTCGTGCTGGTGACGTGGCCCAGGCGGCTGTCGATGGCCACGGTGCCGCCGAGCCGGGTGGCATCCGCCCGGACGGCGTCGAGGCCGACCCCACGGCCGGACAGGTCGCTGACCGCCGCAGCCGTCGAAAATCCCGCGGCGAACAGCAGATCGAGTACATCGCGATCACTGAGCGCCGCGGCCCGTTCGGCGCTGACTAAACCCTTGCCGACAGCCGCCGTGCGAATGCGCCCCGGATCGATTCCGCGCCCGTCGTCAGAGAGGCTGACGAGGATATGGTCGCCTTCGGCCACCACCCGCAGGGTGATCGTCGCCGACGCCGGCTTGCCCGCAGCAAAGCGTTCGGCGGCACTCTCGATGCCATGGTCCATGGCATTGCGCACCAGGTGCAGCAGCGGCTCGAACAACTCGTCGACAATGGTCTTGTCGGCCTCGATGGCGTCCCCCTCGATCAACAGCTCTGTGGGCTTGCCCAACCGCCGGGACAGGTCGCGCACCAGGCGCGGCAAGCGGCGGAACGCCTGGCCCACCGGCACCATGCGCGTCTGCAGCACGCCGCCATGGAGGGCGCCGGTCAGCCGATCGAGATCTTTCTGCACTGCGGCAATGCGTCGGGCGATCTCGGTTCCGCCCGGCAGGGCGCCGGCCATGGCGGCAAGCCCGGCCATGCCGTTCTTGCTGGTCATCAGCTCGCCGACGAGGTCGAGCAGGGCATCGATGCGGGCCGGGTCGACGCGCAGCTCCCGCATCGCCTCGGTCCTGGTTTCATCGGCCACTACGTCGTCGACCGGCACAACGATGGGGGCGCCAAGCGGGACGATCTCGACTTGGTCCGGCACCAGGCGGAACACGGCTTCCACCTCCCCGAGCGGCGCGGTGCTGAGCGCTTCGAAAGCCAGGTTGGAGCGGAAGGGATCGAACATCGCCGCGGCCGGCCAAGGATCGCGCGGCGCGATCGCCAGATGTGTGAGCTCCGGTATGCGCGACAGCAGCGCGACAGGATCGTCGCCGCTGAAAAAGCATTCGGCATGCGGAAGATAGCGCAGGGCGACGGTCGCCGCGCCGCCGATTTTTTCCGCCAGCGCCAGCGCCCAGGCGATCGAGCCCGACACGGCCGGCACCGCACCCTCAGTGTCCGCTTCGCTCTCGCCGCCAAGCGCTGCCGCCAGCGTGGACGCCTGCGCCAGCCGCTGCGGGCTAACCTCACCCTGTTTTTCCAGGTCATCGACGCATTGATCGATCCATTCGAGCACGGCGACGATGGCGTCGATTTGCACCGTGTCCAGGCTGGCCGTGCCGGCGCGGACCCGGCCGAGGTTGTCCTCGGCCTTGTGCAGCGTGGCATTCAGCGACGGCAGGTCAAACAGGCCGGTAGACCCCTTGAGCGTGTGCACGGCGCGGAAGGCACTATCGAGCCGCGCAGCGTCTGCCGGGTCGGTTTCGAGGGCGAACAGGTCATCGATGGCGGCTTGGACCAGTTCGCGCGCCTCGACGATGAACTGCTCCATCAACTCGTCCATCAGCACAGCTCCGGCCGCTGGTAGACGATGGCATCGGGGAAGCGGCGGGTGACGAAGCGCTCGGAAATACGCGACATGGACTCCGAATGCCCCAGCAACATGTAGCCGCCCGGCAACAGGCCGTTGAACAGGTTCTGCATGCAGCGCACCCGCGCCGCGCCATCGAAATAGATCAACAGGTTGCGGCAAAAGATGACATCGAACCGCCCCTGCCGGGCCACCGAGGCGACATCGGTAATATTGCAAGCAGTAAAGCTGACCGATTCCCGCAGGTCGTCGATCAATCGCACCCGGCCATCCTCGACCGGCGCGAAATACCGTTCCACCAGTTCGGGTGACAGGCGCATCACCGCGCGGCGGCCGTAGTTGGCTTCGAGGGCTTCGGCGACGATGGCGGTATCGATGTCGGAGCCGACGATCTCGACATTATAGGCATCCACCAGTGCCCAGTTTTCCAGCAGCCAGATGGCGATCGAATAGGGCTCTTCACCGCTCGAACAGGGCACCGACCAGATGCGGATCTTGTCGCCCGGCTTCTTGGACCGGATGAGCTCGGGCAGGATCGACTGGCTGAGGCAGGCGAGCTGGTGGTCCTCACGGTAGAAATAGGTCTCGTTGATGGTGAAGCTGTTGATCAGCTGTTCGGCCTCGCCCGGCTCGGCCCGCAGCAGGGCGTAGTAATCGGCAAAAACCGACAGATGCTTTTGTGCCATGCGGTCGGCGACGCGCCTATCGATGTAGTACCGCTTGGACTCGCCGAACTGCATGCCGGTACGGGCATAGAGGAAATCACAGAGCCGCGTGAGGTCCGCGCCGGACAGGGGCGACAGCGCGTTGGCGCGCGCCAGCAGGTCGGCGCTGCGGCGGGTCATGCGAGCAGCTCCGCCAGCCGCTGCGGGATTTCGTCCATTGGCAGGGTGTCCACCGCGCCGCCGCGGCTGACCAGCTCGCCTGGCATGCCCCAGACAACGGCGGTATCCTTGGCCTCGGCAATGGTGTGGCCGCCTGCCGCGCGCAACTCGGCCATGGCGGCGGACCCGTCTGCGCCCATCCCGGTCAGCAGAATGCCGAGCAGATTGGCCGGTGGCACATGCTGCATGGCGCTGCGCATCAGCCGGTCGACGCTGGGGTGCCAGGGGTAACCGTCCTGCATCGGCGCCGAATTGGCGACCAGCTGCCCGGTGCGCATGGCAATGACCATGTCGGTGCCGCCGCGGGCAATGTAGACACCACCCGGCAGCAGCGGTGTCGGTCCGGTCACTTCGCTGACGGCAAGTGGCGACAGCCGATCGAGCCTGCGGGCGAGAGGACCGGTGAAAGCCTGCGGCATGTGCTGGGCAATGACGATCGGCCAGCGTAGGTCTGCGGGCAAAGCCGACAGCAGGATGTCCAGCGCTGGAGGGCCGCCCGTCGACGTGCCGACCACGACCAGTCCGGCGCTACCCATCGGTGTGTGCATGGGCTTGGTCGGCGGCACCGCAGCAGCTGCACCATCCGTGCGGCGCAGCCGCATGCGCTCGGCCAGCCGCCGGGCGCGCGGCAGCTGGACCGCCGCTGCGGCCCGCACCTTGGCGACCAGTTCCTCGGCCAGTGCATCCATATGCAGCGACACCACGCCTTCCGGCTTGGCAATGAAATCCACTGCGCCCATTTCGAGCGCCGTCAGCGTTTCGCTGGCCCCATCCTCGGTCAGGGCCGAGACCATCACCACCGGTACCGGGTGCTCCAGCATGATGCGGTCGAGACAGGCGAGGCCATCGAGCTTGGGCATGTTGATGTCGAGCGTCACTACATCGGGCCGGAAGCTGGCCACCTTTTGCAGCGCATCGAGGCCATCCCGGGCCACGGCGATTTCGAAATCGCCGGCCGCCGTGAAGATGCCGCTCAGCAGCTTGCGCATCAGCGCTGAATCTTCGGCGATGAGGATGCGGATCACGCTGTGCCCGCCGCGTCCTGCCGGGCGGCAATGTCGGCGATGACATCCTGCTCGGCACGGCTGAGCAGCTCTTGCGGATCGATCAGCAGGATCAGCCCGCCGTCCGCACCCAGATTGGCCACCCGGTTGAACACCGCCGAACCCTCGCTGGACAGCGACGGCGTCACCGCCAGGCTATCGGCCGCAACCGAGAGGATTTCCGAGACGGCATCGACGACAAAGCCGGCCGTTAGCGTGCCGACGGTGACGACGATGACGCGGGGCTGCACCGCATCGGCCGCAGCGGGCGCGTCAAAGCGCTGGCGCTGGTCGATGATCGGCACTGGCCGGCCACGCAGGTTGATGATGCCGGAGACAAAGCTCGGCCCATTGGGCAGGCGGGTCACGCTTTCGGGCAGGCGCAGCACTTCCTGGACGGCAGCGATCGGCAGCCCGTAACGTTCTTCCCCCAGGTCGAACACGACGAACTGCTCCTGCCTCTGGGTTATATGCGCGTCGGCCACTCTGTTCGCCTCATTGCTGGTTGCCATCACCGTTGCTTCCACCGCGGCATTGGCGAAGAGCCGCGGCACCGAGAGGATGGATACCAGGGGCCGGCCGCCACCCTGGCGACCGATGGCATCGAGTTCTGCCTGTCCACGACCGCGCTGCAGGATAGGCGGCACCATATCGATGGCCGCTTCATCCAGCCGCAGGATGGTTTCGATCGCATCAGCGACCAGTCCGACCTGCGCCCCCTCGTGTTCGACGACCAGAACCCGGCGGCCCGCGCTATTGTTCCCAGCGTTCGCAAATCCCAGCAGGGCTGCCAGCGAGATGACTGGCAGCGCCCTGTCGCGCACATTAGCCAGGCCCAGCACCGCTGCGTCAGCATCTGCAACCAGGGTCAGCGTTTCGGGCAGGCGCAGCACTGCGATCACCGCATCGAGCGGCAGGGCAAAGGTCTGCCCGCTGACCACAAAGGCGATGAGGACGCGCTGCGCCGCGACGGTCTCGGCAGGCGCGCTGACCGCGTTATGTTGCTGTCGGTTGGCCGTGCCGGCAGCCTGGCGCTTGAAGCCGCTTTCGAGCAGGGCCGCAATATCGATTGGCTGGCCGGTCGGGCCGACGTCGCTCTCGTCGAGCCGCAGCACAGCATCGACCAGGAGGCCCACCGCCCCAGAATGGTCGAGCACCACGACACGCTCTTCGCTGCCCGGGGCGCTGCCCATGAGTCGCGCCAGCGACACTATCGGCAGAACAGCACCGCGCAGATTGCTAACGCCGAGCAGGGCAGGTGGACCATGCGGCACGCGGGTTATGCGGCTACGTCGCAGGACTTCGACCAACTGATCGCCGGCCAAGGTATAGGTCTGCCCGCCCACGACGACCGTCAGCTGGCGTTGAACGCTGGACACGACCGGCGCTCCGCTCCTCACGCGCCGCTCGTTGCCTGGAGTTCATCAGATAGCAGGGCGATCTCCTCGATGGCTGCCGCCAGGTCCTCGGCGGCACTCGACTGCTCGCGCGCCGAAGCGGCTGCCTGCCCGGCCGCAGCACCGGCCTCCTGGGCCACAGTGGCAATCTGTTCGGTCCCGGCGAGGATTTCGCGCACGGCAATCAGCACGGCGTCCGTACTCGCCATGATCGCGCCATTGCCGGTGCTGATCGTCTCGCAATCGCGCTGCACCTGGTCGAGCCGTTCCACGATCACCCTGTTGCGAGCCAGTTCGGCTTCCGAGGTCTGCACTGTCATTTCGAGATCGCGGCGCGCCGAGCCGATGGTGCTCTGGATCGATCGCACACCTTCCTTTGCGCCCTCGATGGTTTCGGATGCATCGTCGGCCAGCTTGCGGATATCGCTGGAGACGATGGCAAAGCCGCGCCCTTCGCTGCCCGCACGGGCTGCTTCGACCGAACCGCTGACGGCCAGCATACTGGTCTGCACGCCGACGAGGATGATGCGGTCCACGGCGCGCTCGATGCGGCGGGCCACCTCGTCAAGCGACGACAGGGTCTCGATGGCAGCCCTGGTGTCATTGAGCCCGTTCTCGAGTTCGCTGCCGATGCCGAGAACACTGGTGCGGTTGCTTGACAGGCGGTCGGCGATCGCCTGCACTCTCTGCAACGCATCCTGGGCATTTTGCGCGCTGAGCCCCACGCTAGTCTCGATCTGGGCCATGGCGGCATTGGATTCCTGGGTTGCTGCCGCCTGTTCCTCGGCGCCGCGGCTGATCTGGTCCACCGCAATGAGGATTTCTGCTGCAGCGCTCGACAGTTCCTGCACTGTGGCCGAAAGCTCTTCGGCTGCAGCGCCCATGGCAGCGGGGCCGCTTTCCGTGTCGTCGCTGCCATTGAGACCCTCGGCAATCTGGGAAAGGCTCTGGGCGGCCTGTTGGCTTTGTTCCAGCGCTACGCTCTGCTGCTGTACGGCGCGCTGGGCTTCGGCGGCTGCAGCCGCCTGTTCCTCTGCCGCCGTGGCGACATTCTCAGCGCCCTTCTGCGCTTCCCGCGCCGCAAGGTCGGCCTCAACGGCCGCGGTGAGGATAGCGGTGCTGCCATCCAGCAGGTTGAGCAGATCGCCCCGGATCGTCGCCAGATCTGCGGCGATGGCTTGGCCGACATTAGTCTGTGCCCGGGCCGACTGTGCGGCTGCCGCGATACGCGAGGCGACTTCGGCCACCCCATCCCCGATCGATTGGGAGAGCTGCTTGACGTCGCGAGCGCTGCGCTCCGCGCTTTCGGCCAGCGCCCGCACCTCGTCGGCCACTACGGCAAACCCGGCTCCCTTGTCGCCCGCCCGCGCCGCTTCGATAGCTGCGTTGAGCGCCAGCAGGTTGGTCTGGTCCGACACATCGGCAACGACCAGTGTCGTGTCGCCGATACTGCCGGCTTGGCTTTGCAGCCGCTGGATCAGGTCGACCGCGGCCAGCTGTCGCGAGGCATTGCTTTCGATGGCCAATAGCGAGCCTTCGATCGTGGTCGCGGATTCGACGACGGCCGCCTGCAGGATTTCCGCCTGTCGGCGCGAGGCCTCTGCGTCGGTACGGGCGCTGGCAAACTGCCGTGACAACTCGCCAACCGTCGCCAGTGACTCATGAGCAGCGCCTGCCGCCTCCTCGGCACCACTGGCGATCTGCTCAAGCGTCCGCCGCAGTTCTTCGGCGGCTGCCGAGGATTCAGCCAGGCCGCTGGCCAGTTCCATTGTGGCGGCAGCCACCCGTTCTGCAGCCTGCTCGCGGGATACCGGCATGCGCGCCTTGGCTGACGCCCTTGGATCCTTCGGGGCCGGCGAAGCCGATGGAGCAACATGACCACTCTTGCGATTGGCCAGAGCGGTCGTCTTAACGAGTGCCATGCGCTGTTCCGTCCGATCCTGATGACGCTTTGGGCACGGACATATCATCCCGCAAGCCAGCGGAATATAGCGACCGGCCCGATTGGCCAAAGAATGTCCGTGCTTGTCAGCGCAAGCCTGCGTAGCGCATTCGCCAAATGCAGCGCCACATGTCCGCCAATGCACATTTGATCGAACAGCCGGTCTTGGGTTCTTTTCTGGCCACCCCTGCGAAAGCTTGAGGCCGTAACTCTTCGCGCGCAACGCATGCGGATTAACTAAAGTTATGTCGGCAGCCTTATTTGGCGCCGGGCAGCGAAATTAAGGCTTAAGGGCTGTACACGGCAGGAACGAACCGAACTTGCAGCCGTTGGGCGCGCTTGGCCAACACAAGGAGTGCCGAGCAATGTTCATGCGCGTCGACAGACTGATAACTGAATTGCCGCCTCCTAAACGGCAGGATCCCAATGGAGCCGCTGCGCTTCAGGAACTGCTGGGAGGAAAATATGGGGAAATGTCTACGCTCGGGAACTATATGTTCCAGAGCTTCAATTTCCGCAGCAAGGACAAGCTTCGTCCGTTCTACTCCCTGGTCGCTTCCATCACTGCCGAAGAACTTGCCCATGTCGAGCTGGTGAGCAATGGTGTCGCTATGATCAACAGCGGGCCGGAAAAACCCAAGGGCGATCGGGGTGATGGCGGCGACATTTCGAAGTCACCGTTCGAAGCCATGGAAGACATTAGGTTGGCGTCCGCATTCTTTGCCAATGGCGGCGGCGCTACGCCGGTCAATGCCAATGGGGTGTCATGGAACAATGACTTCATCACCACGACCGGCAATGTCATCTTCGACCTGCTCCACAACTTCCATCTCGAATGCGGGGCTCGCCTGCACAAGCTGCGGGTTTATGAAAGCCTGAGTTCCGATAATGCCACTGGCCGGGAAGTGTGTGGATACCTCTTGGTTCGCGGCTCGGTGCACGCCCATTCCTATGCACTGGCGCTGGAAAAACTGACGGGCGTCGATATCAAGAAGATGCTGCCAACGCCCAACATCAATCTTTCGAAGATTCCTGAAAGCCAGAAGTATCTCGACGAGGGCTCGCACCGCCGCCTCTACACGTGGAGTCAGGACGACTACAAGGAAATCTCTGGCATCTGGTCCAATGACGAAGTGGCATTGCCGGGCGATCCCCCCGGCCCACTGGAGGTTGTCGAAGGCATTCCGGACGGTGGCAAGATGCAGCAATTGCAGGGCGTGCCCGCGGCTTTCACGCCAGATTACGCTCCGGAAGAATTCTACGAAATCGCATCCAAGCTCTACAAAGCTTCGCGATAGTCGCGTGGACCATTTCAACCGATAGTCACGGAAATGGTATCCGGCCTTGAGTGCATCGAAACCTAGGCCGGATGCCTCCGAGGTGGAAGTGACAATCAACCCCTAGACAAAGGATCCTCAAAGGCCTGCGCGATCAGACTCCAAATATCGGAAGCCCAGCGTATTCGGTGATCTGGGTAAGGTTCTCAAGTCACCAAAGACCGTGGTGTCGAACGACGTCTTCAAATGGGTGACGACGCAACCAGCTTCACTTCGAACCGACATGTACGATCTTCACACTAATGAACGGGCACCTGATTGTCTGCAATGGCATTAGGCGATCTCGTTCCACCAACGGTCGAATGATCGCCGATCGTCTCCATTTTGAGGTGCTTTTCTGAAGGAGACCGTCCGCATCTCACCCCGATGCTGCCAGGCAGCTGGCGACCCCATTCTTGTCGTTCGCTAGCCAGTGCCATTTTCCAAAAGCTGCCATGCTCGGAGACCACCGCATTCTGCAGCATATTCAGTTGGCCAAGTTCAGTCGGCGTGCTTCGGTCCTTCGGTTGATAAAAGATTGGCGCCCGCAACTAGCTTTGTCGCTAAAGAGGGCGGACGACCAGCAGCGCACAATAAGCCAATCATTGGATTACGCGCAGCTGTGAGCTGTAAGAACGCATTATCAAATGGTGGCGGAGGTCTATGACCTCCACCACGGCGTCCAAATATTGAAAGGAAATTTTGGGTAGCGTTAAGACTTGCGAACTCTCGAAGCAATATCAAGAAGGGATTCCGCGAACGATTCAACGTTCCGCTTTTCAATTTCTTCAATACCAAAGTCACAAGTTTTGAGATCTCCCGCAGGCTTGTAGCGGGCGATTATTATCCCTGCTTTGGTTACAGTCAAATCTAAGAGCTGAAAACTGGTTCCAAGATCAGTGCGTTTGAAGAATTGTTTTCCGGCACCCAGCACAACGGGATGAAACATGAGACACAGTTCGTCGAATAGGTCATGTTTCAATAATTGTGCAGCAAAATCGCCGCAACCGTGCATCTGTAGTTCGCCATCTGACTGGCTCTTGATGCGGCGAACGGCATCGACTGCATCTCCTTTTAACGCTTGCGTTCCCGTCCAGCTCGAAGGCAGCGCCTTCCGAGTTGCGACGTACTTCGGGAGTTCGTTAAACTGCGATGCGACCAAATTGTTCGGATCCGTCACGTGTGGCCAATAACCCGCAAAGATATCGTAGGTCTTGCGGCCAAAGAGGAAGGCGTCTGCTTAAGCGATTCGAGGGAATAGTATCGACATCATGTCTTCGTCGACAAAGGGTACGTTCCAGCCGCCTAGGGCAAAGCCACCTTCTCGATCCTCATTTCTGTCTCCTGGCGCTTGATAGACACCATCGAGGCAGGAACATGGTTAGGCTTAGCTTCATGATTTGGCTCCTTCCACAATATGCGGCACGGAGCCGACGACGGCGTAAGTCATTCTCGACGGTTTTGTGGCTTGTGGCGACTGAGAACAACGGGTTGCTTAGCTGCCTCCGAGATCAACGCAGTTAAATCGCCTTCATGACCAACACGCGACGACTTGGCAATCGACAGCTTTAAGGAAGGCTATGTTCAAGCCTGCTTCACCAAACAGTCGGCGCTCCACCATACTGGGCGGCAAATCCTGTGAGCCCCACCGCCAAGGCAGCGCCCTTGAGCGTGTGGCGTAAGGCATTGTGCCTGGCGATGTCCCCTTCCGCCAGGGCGCGCTCGGCCTGGGCCAGCATGCTCGGGGCGTCGGCCATGAACTTGTCCATCACGCCCTGGAAGGTGTCGCGGCCAAGCTCGGCGATCAGCATGTCCTGATAGGCGCGGTCCACGGTGGGGAAGGCCGTCACCACTTCGGCGTGCCAGTCCTGCTCGTCGACAGATGGCAGCAACGGCGACAGCGCGGCAATCAGCTTGTCCATCGAGATGGGCTTGGTCAGGAAGGCATCCATGCCGGCGCTGAGACAGCTGTCGCGATCGCTCAGGAAGGCATTGGCGGTGAGCCCGACGATCGGCTTCGAGAAGCCCTTGCTGCGCAGCAATCGCGTGGCATCGATGCCGTCCATGACGGGCATCTGCATGTCCATCATCACCAGATCAGGTGGCTCGGCCAGGGCCATATCGACGCCGATCTGGCCATTCTCGGCGATTTCAACCGTCAGGCCCAGGCGTCGAAGCAGCCCGCCCGCCACCTGCTGGTTGACGGAATTGTCCTCGACCAGCAGCACCCGGCCCCTGAGCTGCGTCGATGCTGTGCTCGGCTCGGAACCCGTTGCCGACGTCCTGCTGTCTTCGATCGGGTCGGCCGGCACTTCGAACCAGAAGGTGCTGCCGCAGCGTTCGACGCTGGTGACGCCGATCTGTCCCCCCATGGCTTCCACCAGGCGCTTGCAGATGGCAAGGCCAAGGCCAGTGCCACCATGGACCCGCGTATTGGAACTGTCGACTTGCGTGAAGTCGCGAAACAGCACCGCCTGGGCGTTCTGTGAAATGCCGACCCCGGTATCGGCGACCTCGATCCGCAGGCGGTTGCCGGCAAGCGATCCCGAGACGCTGATCCGCCCCGAGGGCGTGAATTTTATGGCATTGGAGACCAGGTTGAAGAGAACCTGGCGCAGTCGTCCGGCATCGACGGTCACGCGGTTTGCCGGCAGCGCGATGGCAAGGCTCAAACCCGCCAGTTTGGCGCGCGGCCCCAGCAGATCGGTCACCGCCTCATTGAGGTCGTACAGATCATAAGCTGCCCGTTCGATCTGCATGGCACCAGCTTCCAGCTTGGAATAGTCGAGCACATCGCTGATCACGTCCAGCAGGGCGTCGCCGGACTTGCGGATGATGGAAAGGTTGTGACGCTGCCAAGGCGTCAACTCGCTGTCAGCGAGCAGTTCGGTCATGCCGATTATGCCGTTGAGCGGTGTCCGGATCTCGTGGCTCATCGTCGCCAGGAAGGTCGATTTGGCGCGGTTGGCTGCTTCCGCCTTCTCGGCAACGCGGCTGCTGCGTTCGCTGAGCAGAGCCAGCTCCCGGCCTGTACGGGAGATGTGCATGAGTTGCAGCGCCAGGAGAAAAACCATCAGGGTCAGCGCTGCAGCCAGCAGCAGGACCGCATAGCCGAGCTGCCAATAGGTGCGCTCCGACTGGCTGCGCTCCTCCACCCGCGCGGCGTTGACCGCGGCATTGGCGGCGACGACCAGGTCGTTGGTGGCCATTCTGACCCGGTGAGCTGCCGCCAACAGCGCGTCGGACACGACTTCGAAGGCGCCGGGCGACCGTTCGAGTTGTTCGATAGAGGAGAGCAGTGCCCGCGATGTCGCGACGACCTGATGTGCTGGGCCACTGACGTCCGAGTGCTCTCCAAAGGTGATGGAATATTTGCCCGAACCGATCAGGTCGATGCGGCTATAGAGCAGGTCGAACCCCAGCAAAACCTTGGTCGTGTCTCTCGAATAGATCGCTTCCACCAACCGTGAGGCTTCCCGGTCGGCCTGGTACGCGGCCCAGATGGCATCTTCCCGAACACTTTGGGCCGCACTGTTCTGTCGCTCCACCAATCCGGCGAAGATGGAAACGATGGAGATGACCAGGACCACGGATGCGACGGTCAGCCCGATGATCCCCAGTCCGATGCGCCCTGATACGAGCCTTCTGGTTTTGATGGTCGTGCGCCGCACGACTATTCCACCTGCACGGATTTAACTTGCCAGACGGAGCGCCCGAAATAGACCTCGTTGTAGAGGCCGGGGTCCAGATCGAAGGGGTAGATCACAAACAGCGGGCCCTTGTCCCGGACCGACATGACGTCGCCGTTCCGGCGTGTCGCCAGGATCACCGGATTGTCCTGCACATCGCTCATCGGGATCATGGAGGAATACTCATTGAGCGCCGTGACCGTGACGCTGTCCCCCGTGCTCCCCAGCATCGCCAGCAGGTCTGAAATGACCGGGCCGCTGAAGCTCTGCTGGCCATCGTACCAGGGCGTCTCGGTGACGGTGGTGCGCTGCTGCAGCGCATCGAGCATGGCAAGGTCGAATTCGGCCACACCGTCGGCGTTGAAATTGGTGATTGTCCCGGACACGGCGAGGATGACCTGACCCGTGGGCTTGGCCAGCTGTCCGGCCTCAACGCCGGGAACCAGAAGGCACAGTGCAATTGCAGTGAAGGCGAACTTGAGCATATGGCTGTCCTTGCTGACCTAGGCTGCCAGGTCGACGTCACGATGCTGCATCACGTCCAGGATCCGCTCCTGTCCGCGCGCAAAGGCACTGACGCAGAGGGGGTCGAAATGCCCGCCAGCCCCGCGGATGATTTCGTCGTAGGCGTCCTGCGGCGACCAGGCCCGCTTGTAAGGCCGATCGCTGCATAGCGCGTCGAAGACATCGGCGATTGCGGTGATGCGGGCCGAAAGCGGAATCGCGACGCCCCGCAGACCCCTCGGATAGCCGGTGCCATCCCATTTTTCATGGTGGTTGGCTGCAATCTCGCAGGCCATTTGCACCATGTCCGTCTTGCTGTCCTTCAGGATGGCGGCACCGACATCGACATGGCGGCGTACCAGAGCCATTTCCTCGTCATCAAGACGCCCCGGCTTGTTGAGGATCGCGTCCGGCACACCGATCTTGCCAACGTCATGCAACGGCGCTGCCAGCCGGAGATTGCGCAGTGCTACGGGATCGAGGCCCAGTTCCTCGCCGATAATGCGGGCGATCGCGCCGACGCGGCCAACGTGATCTCCGGTGTCGGAATCGCGGTACTCGATGGCCCGGGCCAGACGCCCAAGCACTTCCTCTTCGCGCTCCAGCAGGTTGCTGGTCGCTGCGGCAATATCGAGCTCGAGCGATCTTGCGCGTTCGATCAAGCTGTTCTGTGCCTGCCGCAGGGCCAGCAGGTTGCCGGCGCGGGCCCGAAGCTCGACCGGGCTTACCGGCTTGGTCAGGAAGTCCGTGGCGCCTGCTTCTATGGCCTCGAGGCGAACAGCCTGGTCGCAGTCGACCGTGATCATGATGATGGGGATGCTGCTCAGCAGCGGATTTGCCCGAATGGCCTTGATGAAAGCGATGCCGTGCATCCCGGGCATCATGTAATCGACCAGGATGAGATCGGTCTGTTGCGAGACGCTTTGCAGCGCTTCGACCGGGTCGATCAGTCCCTCGACGTCAACTCCCTCCATCTTGCCGAGGAACTTCAGCATCAGGGCAAGTAGAGTGGAATTATCTTCAACGATCATTATGCGCATATCAGAAATCCCCGACCACCCATACCAATTAGTACCTTGGTGGAACAAATAGGGCAGATCTTGCAGGATGTATCGCGCCGAGTGGGATTGGACTTAATGACGTCTTACCAGCTGATTCCAGGCGCTAGAGGCCGCGCATTACGTCATTGAAGTTGCGAGAGAACAGCCGGGAATAGATCGGCTTCATCGCCGCGCCATACGCCGCCGCTCTACTGCCCAGGCGCCCCGTTTCGATATCGGGCGTGTCGTTGGTCAGCGTGGGGAGCTCCCTGATGTAGAAGCGTACGCGCTCCACGAGTTGCGCCACGATGGCCCGCGGCATGGCCCCGTCAACGATGGCGACGTTGAGTTCGGAGGCCGAGGCACTGTTGGCGATGACCTTTGCCAGCGCCTTGGCCGACGCCTCAAGCCACTGGCCGGCGACCGGTTCCAGTGATGTCCAGTCCCAAAGGGTGGGGTCGCCGCTGGGCAGGACCATGCCGGCCTCTTTCAGGCGTCGTTCCAGGGCGGTGAAGGAAGCGATGAGGTGCACGAACTGTTGCTCGCCATGCTCATCCGTCACCAGCATCGAGCCCAGATTTGCCGAATTGCCGGTCGGTCCCTGCCACAGCTGGCCTTCAGCGACGATGCCGGCGCCGACAAAGGTACCGACAAAAAGATAGGCGAAATTCTGCGGCCGTGGCGCTGGATGGGCGATTAACTCCGCCCAGCATCCGGCATTTCCGTCGTTATAGGGAAAGACTTCCAGTCCGGTGGCTGTTGCAACGCGCGCCGCGACATCGATTGTCTTCCAGATATCGGCGACCTGGGACGGGGCGCCAACCAATTGCACATTGCGGGCAATGCCCGATGGCACGGCGACCCCCATGCCGAGCATGTTGGAGCGCCGGTCGACGGCAATGAGCTGCGTCAGCAGCCGCGTTATCGAGGCAATTTCCTCAAAAATGGTGGCGGAGTCGGGATAGGGGTAGTCGCGGCGATGCTCACCCAACACCGCCCCGCCGAGGTCGAGCAGGACGACGTTGAGGTGCCGCCAGCCAATCTCGCAACCAATGCAGTAGGCGCCGTTGGGATCGATATGGATCGGTGTGGCTGGCTTGCCGCGCTGGCCGCGCACCACCTCGCCGCGCAGCACCAGACCCGCTTCCTCAAGCTCGACCAGGATACGGGAAACCGATTGCGGACCGAGGCCGGTAATGCGGGCCAGCTGGGCGCCTGGGGCGCCCGGCGTCAACGCCACGGCCATCAGGACAGCACGGGCGTTGTTTTCCCGCAGCCCGGCGGACGCCATGCGCTTGAAGCCGGATTCAAAGAAGTCGTCCTGTGACACGGTAATCTCGCAAATCCATATTCTATGGTGGAAATAAAGAGCTCAGCAGCGCCAGCCCCACCCGGATCACGTAGCCCTGGACGACGTAATTGAAAGCTGGCCCGATTTCATCAGTGATAATGCCGAATAGTGATTATAAATCAAGCTCTTCAATAAAATTGTGATGTGGTGCGGATTTGGTCATTTTGCCGAAGTTCGCAATGCCATCATGGCCATTAACGGCCCTTTAATTCCTAGATGGAATAAAATGGGTGGGAATAGCTTTGCACCGCCGTGGCCAGGAGCATTGACCTGCTGGTGGTGAGTTTCGGACCGCTTCTGGAGATAAAAATGAAATTGTCGAATCTGAGCCTTGCCGCTCGCATCTATGGCGCATTTGGGACCTTGGTGGTCCTGCTCGGCCTCGTGGGAGCGATAGGCTATGCCGGCGTCCAGACGACGGCCGGGCTGTTCGACACCTTTCGCACGGCGGCGCGGGAAACCTCGGAAATCCACGATTACCTGGCCGATGTGTCCAGCACGCGCATTGCATTTCTCAACTATCTCGTCGACCCGAGCGCTGAAGAGGAAGCCAACGTGGTCGAATGGATCAAGGACGTAGCCAGCACCGATGCCGACGGCCTGGCTGTGTTCTCCGACAATTCCGATGACCTGGAGGCAATTGCCCAGGTGACGGAACTGGCCAATAGCTACCTGGCTGGCTTCGAGGAACTGGTTGCGGCTCGCAATGCGGGTGACGCAGTTTCCGTGGCAGCGCGCACTGACGAGCTGCGGGCTCTTGGTCCACAGATGTACGAAATCTACAACGGCATGGCCGACCGCGCTGAAGAGGTTCAGAACATAGTCGGGCCCGAGGCAGCCAAGGCGGCGCAATTTCAGGTTATGCTGGTGCTGTCGATCAGCGGGCTTGGCGTCTTGCTGGGCCTGGCGGCCGCCTATGTTACCGGACGCTGGTTGTCGGGCGTCATCAGCCGCATGACAGCCACAATGCAGGCCCTGGCCGGCGGCGACATCGATCTCGAAATCGCCGGTACCGAACCGACGCACGAACTGGGGCAAATGGCTCGGGCACTGCAGGTGTTCCAGACCAACGCCCACGCTGTTCGCACGGCGGAAGCGGACAAGGACGCACGCCTGGTCATGACCAATGCCCGCGCCAGGATGATGGAATCCTTCCAGCAGGCCTTCGACGGCGTCATCGACGCCACTGCTGCCGGTGACTTCACCCGCCGGATCGACGCCAAGTTCAATGATGCAGATATCGACCGCATCTCGCTCAATTTCAACGCCATGCTCGAGGCGACCAATGGCGCCCTCAGCGAGGCCGGCCGGGTGCTTGGAGCCCTCGCCAATGCCGACCTGACGCAGCGGATGGAAGGCACCTATCACGGCGCCTTTGCCGGCCTGCAGCATGACACCAACGCCATGGCCGACAAGCTCAGCGAAATCGTCGGGCAGTTGCGCACCACCTCCGGCGCCCTGAAGTCTGCAACCGGGGAAATCCTGGCCGGCGCCAATGATCTGGCCGAGCGGACGACCAAGCAGGCTGCTGCCATCGAGGAAACCTCGGCAGCCATGGAGCAGCTTGCTGCCACCGTGGTCGACAACGCCAAGCGGGCCGGCTCTGCCAGTTCCAAGGCGAGCGCAGTGTCCCATACGGCAGAAGAAACCGGCGATGTCATGCGCAAGTCCAACGAGGCGATGGAGCGCATCTCCACCTCGTCTGCCAAGATTTCCAACATCATCGGCCTGATCGACGATATTGCCTTCCAGACCAACCTGCTGGCACTCAATGCCTCTGTCGAGGCGGCCCGCGCCGGGGACGCCGGCAAGGGCTTTGCCGTGGTCGCCGTCGAGGTCCGGCGCCTGGCACAATCGGCCGCCAGTGCATCTTCCGAGGTCAAGCTGTTGATCGAACAATCGGCCGACGAGGTGGCGGGCGGCAGCAAGCTGGTGGCCGAGGCAACCATCAAGCTCAGCTCGATGCTGGATGGCGTGCGCGAAAGCGCAACCCTGATCCGCGAAATTTCATCGGCAAGCCAGGAACAGTCGAGCTCGATTGCCGAGGTAACTACCGCGATCCGTCAGATGGACGAAATGACCCAGCACAACGCGGCGCTGGTCGAGCAGACCAATGCCGCCATCGAGCAGACCGAAGGTCAGGCCAACGACCTTGACCGCATCGTTGAGGTCTTCGTGCTCGACACTGCCGCCCCTGTCCAGCGCCAGGCTGCGCAGCCGGAACGGCATGGCGTCAGGGCCTTGCAGGCCCGGGTCACCAAGGCTGCCAAGTCCTACCTCAGCAACGGCAACGCGGCGATCAAGTCGGACTGGAGCGAATTCTGATGGCGTCAACCGCACTCCACGACGGCCGGATGACAGCATCGGCGCCGGTCGAGGCCAAGACGCTGGATCAGTTCGTCACCTTCAACTGCGGCGAGCGGGCTTTCGGCATCGACATCATGTCGGTGCGCGAGATCCGATCCTGGACTCCGACGACCGAACTGCCCGGACAGCCACACGGAGCCAAGGGCGTGCTCGATATCCGCGGTTCGGTGGTGCAGGTCTATGACCTGGCTGTGGTGCTCGGCGGCTATGGTCGCGACACCGGATCAGGCCAGGTCGTCCTCGTGGTGTCGCTGGATCGCATCGATGTTGGTCTGCTCGTCGACAGCGTATCCGACATCATCTTCCCGCAGCCGGAAGACCTTCGGCCGGTGCCGTCGGGAGGCGACCGTGGCTATTCCATGGTGAGCGGCATGTTCAGGAGCGACGATGGGCTGATCGCCATACTGAACCTGCGCGCCATCTTCCCGAACGATTAGTCGCGCATTCCCTCAGATAGAACCGCATCGTCAATTGGAGAAGCCAGATGACCGGCAGATACCCTCAAAACCAATCGCCTCTGGATCGTGCACTCGTCGACTTGAAGGATCAACTTCTGCAAATGCAGGACACGGTCAAAAGCCTGGAAAGCATGCCTGCTGTTGGAGGCCATGAGGATGAGCGCTGGGAAATTCTCTGCATCCATCTCGAGTGGCTAGGCGCCTGCGCCGAAGAGCTGCTGTCCCGACAGCGCGGTATCGAAGACGAAGTGTTGCCCGTCATCCATTGATCGGCGAAGTCTAGGGGCAACGGCCGCATCGCAAAGGCCTCCGGCACGCGCAAAATGCCACTTTTTTCTCCTCTGCTGCACCACCAAGGACCTTGAGCCGATAGCTGGTCCGCCAACAAGCGTGTCGATCTTGGCCAGGTCGCACGCCGAATCTTGCTATCGATCGCCAACCTGCCTGCCGGCATTCTAGGCAGGCCTTCCTGCAGCTGCGGGATCATACCATGAGATACCCACTACATTGATGCCAGGCTTGTCCGGGTGCTGCCCGACCACGCCCTCGATGTACTCCATGACTGGTTGGTGACGCAGGAAAAACCCAGCCAATGGCCCCGCATGTGCGCGCGGTAATGGAGCAGTTGGCTGAGGCCTTCGGCGTATTCCAGAGCAAGACAGCGGTTCCCCTTGCCCCTGCAACTTTATTGCATGCGAGTGTTGGAAACCTGTCAATCGCTTATCTGTTCGCCAGCCCCTAGCTTTCGTGTGCAACCTCACAGGAGACCACGACATGCCCAAGACCCTCATCGCCGCTGCCCTGCTTAGCCTGCTGGTTCCGGCCGCAATCGCCCAAGAATCTCCGCGGATTGAAATCAACAAGCAGGCGCCGATTGTTGCGCACAGTGAAATCTATATCGATGCAGCACTCGCTGCCGTGTGGTCCGTGCTGGCTGACATCGACAGCTGGACCAGCTACATGCCCGAATTTGCCTCGGCCCGCCTGGATGGGCCGATGCAGCCCGGCACCATGTTGCTTTGGGAACCGCAGGGGCAATATGTGGAATCGCGTCTCGTTGCGGTCGAGACGGACAAACTGCTGGTCTGGAATGGGTCTGGCGGAGCTGTACACGTCTGGGAACTCACCTCCAGCGGCAGCGGGACTGTGCTGCGCAATGACGAGTCCATCGACGATGCAGCCTGGTCTGCCGGTCCGACGCCGGAGGCTGGCAGCGAATTCCTCACCCAGTCGCTGAGCGTCTGGGATGATCGTATCGCCGAGCAGGTTAAGCTCACCCGTTAGGCTGCGCTATCCCGGGGCAGTGCCGCGCTGGTCTGTCTGCCCCCAAGATTTACCCATTATGACCCGTCTCCGAGATCGTCGGAGCCCAGCCCTGCCACTCGAGGTCAGGTTCCGGCGGCTTGGTCATAGGCCTGTCGCGCAGCAACCACGCGCTGCACGGCTATTACGAAGCCTTTGCGCAAGCAGTCCAAACCGGCGGGCGCCCCCGGTTAGCGCAGAGGACGCTGTTGCCGTACTGGCGGTGCTAGACGCTGTCGTCATCAGCGCACGCGAGAACAGGGTTGTCGACCTTTCGAGCCTGTAAGGCTCCGCTTAGACAATGGTGTCGCCGGCCAAGGCAAGGAGGACTTCGTCGGAGCGGCCCGCCGCACAGAGCAAGGGACTTAGTCGCTAGACACTGGCGTTGCTGGCGTTTCAGCAGGCTGAAAGGTTCGCAGCGCGCTTGGCAGGATGCCGGCGACGGCGAGGCCTGCGGCGATGCCCAGGCCAATCGAGAAGGCGCCGTTAATGCCCGTGCCGAGCACGATCGCCAGGAGGGCGACGCCGATCGATTGACCGAGCAGCCGCGCCGTCGACTGAATGGCTCCGGCGCCGCCGCTGCGGGCCCGTGGTGCACTGCCGATCATGACCTTGTTATTGGGTGCCTGAAAAATCCCGAAACCAAAGCCGGTCAGTGCCATGCGCCAGATAATGTCCGGATGTGTCGCATCGACCGGCAAAAAGGCCAGCAGGGCAAGTCCTAGCGCAAAGATCGTCAGGCCGACGGCTGCCAGCTTGCCGGGCGGCAGCCGATCGGCCAATCGGCCGGAAATGGTGGCGGCAATGGCGGTGGCGATGGGCAGGGGTGTCATCAGCAGGCCGGTCTCGGCCGGGCTGAGCGACAACACGTCATGCAGGTAGAAGGGCAGGCTGGCTAGCGCCAGCGCGTAAGCGGCAAAGGCCAGCATGGATGTGGTGGCCGACAGGGCGAAGACCGGCTTTTGCAGCAGATCGACCGGCAGCATGGGCACGGCCAGTTTCAGCTGGCTGCGGGCAAACAGCGCACCCAGGGCAATGGCGAGTGCGATCAGCGCCAGTCCCCACACCAGCCCGCCGCCATCGGCCAGGGTGTTCACGCCAATGATCAACAGGGCAAAAGTCGCGGCGGCAAATAGCGCACTTCTGATGTCGATGCGCCGGCCAGAGCCCTGCGTCACTGGCAGCGTCTTCAAACCAACGATGATGGCCACGACGCCGATGGGCAGGTTGACGAGGAACAGCGCTGGCCAGGGCGCGATGGAGAGGATAACGCCAGCCAGCGAAGGCCCGGCGGCCGATGATACGGCAACCACCACGGCTACATTGCCGACCGCCCGGCCGAGCATGGCTTGCGGGAAGATGAAGCGCACTAGGGCAATATTGATGCCCATGATCCCAGCGGCGCCGATCCCCTGCAAAACCCGCGCGGCCACGAGAATTTCGAGGGATGGCGCGAGGGCACAGATCAGCGAGGCTGCGGTGAAGAGCGCGATGCCGCCGAGGTAGACCCGCCGATAGCCCAGGCTGTCGCCCAGCGCGGCCACCGGCAATAGCACCATGACCACGGCGAGCCGATAGGCGTTGATGATCCAGAGGGCGTCGCCCGGAGCAGCGTTGAGATCGGCCGCCATCAGGGGCAGGGCCACGTTGACCACCGCCTCGTCCAACACCGCCAGGAACAGCACGATCGCTACGGTGGCAAAGGCCAGCAGCCGTTGCGGATTGGGCAGGCCATCCTGCAAAGTCATGAACAGTCAGCGGGTTGTGGCGGCTGGCGCCGGGAGGAGATCATAAAAACGGGGCTGGACCGGCACAGGCCGGGAGCGGCGTTCTTGGGTCTGCAATAGGACCAGCATGGCATGTGGTCAACGGCCCGTACCACGCAATTCGATTTAACTGTCTGTATTGCCATTAGCATTGGCCGCACACCTGTCGGCCATGGTGCCGGTAGCGCCCTCCTGTGGCTAACCGGCTGTTAAGGTAAACCAACCCATAATGCGGACCTGCAAGCGATGTCGTCCTCATAGTGGGTTTCAGGTCTAATGCGTCTTATTATCGGCATCGTCATCGTTATTGCCTGCGTCGTCGGCGGCTATCTGGGCGTTGGCGGGCATATGGAAGTGCTGTGGCAGCCCTTCGAATTCGTCATCATTCTGGGCGCCGCCATCGGCGCCTTCGTGATCGGCAATACCGGCCCGATCATCAAGGGCACGCTGGGCGCGTTCGGCACGCTGCTCAAGGGCCCGAAATACAACAAGGCGTCCTATGTCGAGCTGCTCGGCATGCAGTTCACGCTCTATAAGCTGGTGCAGTCCAAGGGCATTCTGGCGCTCGAGCAGCATATCGAAAATCCGCATGACTCGGCGCTGTTCAACCGCTTCCCCAAGTTTGCCGCCAATCATCACGCCGTGGAATTCGTCTGCGATTACCTGCGCATGGTGACGCTGGGCTCCAACAACGTCCATGAGATGGAAGCGTTGATGGACGAAGAGCTGGAAACCCATCACCAGGAGCAGGAGCGCATCGTTGGTGCCGTGCAGGCGCTGGCCGACGGTACGCCGGCTCTGGGCATTGTGGCCGCCGTTCTGGGCGTTATCCATACCATGGGCGCCATCAGTGAGCCGCCCGAAGTGCTCGGTCACATGATCGGTGGCGCTCTGGTTGGTACCTTCTTCGGCGTGTTCGTGGCCTATGGCTTCTTTGCCCCCTTCGCTCAGTCGCTGAAAAATATCTACGAGGCCGAGTCCAAGTATTTCCTTTCGCTCAAGGTCGGCATGCTGGCCCATATCTCCGGCCAGGTGCCGGTGATGGCCATCGAGTTCGCCCGCAAGGCATTGCTCTCGGAAGATCGTCCGACCTTTGCCGAAGTCGATGAAGCGACGGCCAACCTGACTGCGGCGACCTAGAATACCGGGAGGCCAGAATGGCCAATTACGACCAGCCGATCATCATCAAGAAGGTCAAGAAGAACAAGCACGCCCACCATGGCGGCGCCTGGAAGATCGCTTACGCCGACTTCGTGACCGCCATGATGGCCTTCTTCCTGCTGCTCTGGCTGATCTCGATGACGACGCCCGAGCAGAAGGAGGGTCTCGCCACCTATTTCGCCCCACCCAATATCGCTCCGACCACCTCGGGTTCCGGCGGCGCGCTGGGCGGCACGGCGCTCGACGACGACGGCTCGCTGATGGCGGGTTCGACGCCGCAGGAGCGAACCGACGCTTCGGTCACGCCCAAGGGCGTCGAATTCGGCACCAATGAAGGTGCCATGACCGGCAGCGAGCAGAAGAGCGGCAATCAGTTCGATGCCGCCAAGGCCTCCTCCTATGACCTCAAGGCCAAGGACGACCAAGGCTTCCACAGCGCCGCCGCCAGCATCAAGCAGGCCTGGCAGGCACTGCCCGATATCACGAGTATTTCGGACAACCTCCTTGTCGAGCAGACCGAGGAAGGTCTCAACATCCGCATCATCGACCAGGAAGGCAGCCCGATGTTCCCTGAGGGGTCGAAATACCCCAACGAGGCCACCCGCCAGGCCATCGCCGCTATCGCGCCGATCCTGCAGAAGCTGTCCAATCCGGTCCGCATCGAAGGCCATACCGCCGCCGGTGGCGTTTATGCCAATCCGCGTTACGGCTCGTGGGAACTGTCGGCCGATCGCGCCAATACCGTGCGCCAGATCATGGGCGAATTCGGCCTCAAGGACGACAAGATCGACTCCGTCATCGGCCGCTCCTCGGCCGAACCCTTCTTTCCTAATGACCCCTATATGGCGGCCAATGAGCGGATCGAGATTACGCTGCTCTATGAAACCCCGCCGGTTCCGTCCGACCTCAAGCCATAAATGCAGAGCCCCGCGTGAGCGGGGCTTTTTTGTGCGTGGCTGGATAGTCCATCTGGTATGGCAGCCACCGGCAGTGCATGCTCGGCGCAAACGAGGAGAATGCCGTGCCGTTTCCCGATCTGACCCAGCCCGAACTGGGCGCCTATCAGAGCAATGTCGAGATGCCCGCCGATTTCGCTTCCTTCTGGGAGGCGACGATTGCCGAGGCGCGAGCCATTGGTGGCGACATCAGCATCGTGCCGGCGGAGACGACGCTCAAGGCGGTGGAAGTCTTCGACGTCACCTTTCCGGGCTTTGGCGGCCATCCGATCAAGGGCTGGCTGGTACTGCCGGCCAACCGGACCGGCAAGCTGCCGCTCTTGGTGCAATATCTCGGCTATGGCGGCGGACGCGGCTTTCCGCATGAGCAATTGCATTGGGCGGCCTCGGGCTATGCCTATTTCCGCATGGACACGCGCGGGCAGGGTAGCAGCTGGTCAACCGGCGGCACGCCCGATCCTGTCGGCACGACGCCCTCCATCCCCGGCATGATGACCAAGGGCATCCTCGACAAGAACGACTACTACTATCGCCGCGTCTTTACCGATGCGGTGCGCGCCATCGATGCCATGCTGGCGCAGGATTTTGTCGATGCCGAGCGCATCGCCGTCTGTGGTGGCAGCCAGGGCGGTGGGATTTCCCTGGCCGTGGCGGGCGTGGATCCGCGCGTCAAAGCCGTGATGCCCGACGTGCCCTTCCTCTGCGATTATCGCCGCGCCCTGGCCAAGGCAGGACGTGATCCCTACGGCGAGATTGTCCGCTTCCTCGCCCAACATCGCGATAAGAAGGAAGCCGTGTTCGAGACGCTCAACTACTTCGACGGCGTCAATTTTGCCCGGCAGTCAAAGGCGGCGGCGCTGTTCTCGGTGGCGCTGATGGATGACATCTGCCCGTCCTCGACGGTCTATGGCGCCTTCAATGCCTATGCCGGAGTCGACAAAAGAATTGAGGAGTATGAGTATAATAACCACGAGGGCGGCCAGGCCTTTCAGGATCGGGCGCAAATGCTGTGGCTGGGACAGAGATTCACATAGGTGAATCGTGGTCGCTGGAAAGTTAATCGCACCGGAACCTTGATCAGGGGGAGCCGTTCTCAGGCCATCGTCACACCCACTGTTGGAGAATGACCATGGCTGCCGAAAAGACCCTGGACGACCTGTTCCTCGATACGCTCAAGGACATTTATTACGCCGAACGTCAGATCGTGAAGACCCTGCCCAAGATGGCCAAAGCGGCCGTCTCCCCCGAGCTCAAGGCCGGTTTCGAACAGCATCTGGAAGAAACTCAGGGCCATGTCGAACGCCTCGAGCAGATCTTTGAACTGCTCGGCAAGCCGGCGCGCGGCAAGACCTGCGACGCCATCCTCGGCATTATCGAGGAAGGCAAGTCGATCATCGAAGACTACAAGGGCACTGCCGCCCTGGACGCGGGCCTCGTGGCTGCCGGCCAGGCCGTAGAACATTACGAGATCGCCCGTTATGGCACGCTCAAATCCTGGGCAACCCAGCTGGGCATGAAGGAAGCCGTGGCCCTGCTCGATGCGACGCTGCAGGAAGAAGTGGCGACCGACAAGAAGCTCAGCCAGGTCGCTGCAGCTAATGTGAACCAGAAGGCCGCCTAACGCGGTGCTGTTTCGTGCGGTAGCTAAATGCGGAAGAATTCTGAAGTCGCCGAACGCATTCGGCAAACGGCCTATTTCCTCTGGGAGCATGATGGCTGTCCGGAAGGTCGCGCTTTCGAATACTGGCTGAGGGCCAAGGAAAGCCTGCTGCGCGAACTGGCCTATGACAAATGGCTGTCCGAAGGCACGCCGATCGACAGCGCCGACAAGCATTGGCGCGACGCGGCTGGCGAGATCGAGGATAAATGAAAACGGGCCCGCAAGGGCCCGTTCTAGTTTGGTTAAGGTAGGATCGCGCCGGCGAAACGCCTGGGCCCTCCGAGCATAGCTCTCCGGGCCTGAAGTCCTAAAAACCCTCCACCGGAGGGTTTTTACGCCGCAGCGCGGCGCCGGACTTCAGTCCTTCGCACGCTCAACATAGGAATTGTCGTCCGTCAGGATGACGATGCGGGTGCCGACGCCGATATGGGGCGGGACCATGACCTTGAGACCATTGTTGAGCACGGCCGGCTTGTAGGAGGACGAGGCCGTCTGGCCCTTGACGACCGGCTCGGTCTCGACAATCTCGAAGCTCAGGCGCTGCGGCAGTTCCATGGAGAGGGCCGTGCCCTCGAAGGTCTTGAGATGCACCTTCATGCCATCGACCAGATAGGCCTTCTGGTCGCCGATGACGTCTTCGGAGACGGTGATCTGCTCATAGGTGGCGGGCTCCATGAAGTGGTGCCCTTCGCCATCGGAATAGAGATAGTCATATTCGCGATCGTCGACATCGGCCTTTTCGACCATTTCGACGGTGCGCCAGCGGCCAACCACCTTCACGCCGTCCGAAATGCGACGCATGTTGACGTTGGTGATGGAATTGCCCTTGCCGGGGTGGACGTTTTCGGCGGTGAGCACGACGTGCAGAGCGCCGTCCTGTTCGACGACGTTGCCCTTGCGCAGCGAAGAGGCGATGACCTTGACCATTATTCTTCCTTGTTCAACTTCTTGGCGCGTCGTAGAGGCAGGCATCCCGGGCGCCGGAATATGCTTTCGTGCGCCAACTACCCTATCTTGGGCAAATTCGCCAGCCCGGCCGTCACAAAGGTCAGATGAGCACGCAGGATATACAGCAATCGCCCTGGTGGACGCCGACGGTGCATGCCGATCGGCGGCCGATCCTGCTCGCGCGGACCCGGATCGAGGCCGGTGTGCGCAGCTATCTGGCTGATCGCGATTTCCTGATGGTCGATCCGCCGGGCCTGCAGCGCTCGCCGGGCAACGAAACGCATCTGCATGCCTTTGGCACCGTGATGATCGGCAATGACGGGGAGGGACAGCAGATGTTTCTCCATACGTCGCCGGAGTTTACGATGAAAAAGCTGCTGGCGGCCGGCGAGCGGCGGATCGCCAGCCTGCAGCATGTCTGGCGCAACCGGGAGCGCAGCGCGCTGCATCATCCCGAGTTCACCATGCTGGAATGGTATCGCGCGGGCGAGCCCTATGAGGCGGTGATCCGCGATTGCCTGGCGCTGCTGCAGGTGGCGGCCAAGGCCGCGCGGGTCACAACCCTGCGCTATCGCGACCGCGAATGCGACCCGTTTGCCGCACCGGCAAAGGTCAGTTTGCAGGAAGCTTTCGTCCAGTTTGCAGGCATAAATCTTGCAGATAGCATGGACGCTGATGGCGTCACCGATGGTGAACAGCTGGCCGAGCAGATGCTGGCGCTGGGCATGCAGGTTCCGGAGGATCGCAGCTGGTCGTATCTGTTCAGCCTGATCCTCACCGAGAAGGTCGAACCCAACCTCGGCATCGGCCGTGTGACGGTGCTGGATCGTTATCCGGCGGCGGAGGCGGCGCTGGCGCGGCGGACGGCGGATGATCCTCGGGTGTCGGAGCGTTTCGAGCTTTACGCCTGCGGTGTGGAACTGGCCAATGGCTTTGGCGAATTGACCGATGCCGACGAGCAGCGCCGCCGTTTTGCCGCCGAGATGAACGAAAAACAACGGATTTATAACGAGCGCTACCCGCTGGATGAGGACTTTCTCGCCGCGCTTGCGCTGATGCCCGAGGCGAGTGGCGTGGCGCTGGGCTTCGACCGGCTGGTCATGCTGGCGACAGCCGCGCCGCGCATCGAGGCGGTGCTGTGGGCGCCGGTGGCGGAATGACCGCACACCGGCCTATCAAGAGCGTTGCTGAGCTGGTGGCATCGGGTCTCGTGAGTGATGCGACCGGCCTCGGGGCCGTGGCGGCGAAATATGCCATCGGCATTACGCCGGCCGTGGCAGCGCTGATCGATCCGACAAATCCCGATGACCCAATGGCTCACCAATTTGTCCCCACATTGGCGGAGTTGGTGACTACTCCGGATGAGCGGGCCGATCCGATCGGCGACCTGACGCATTCGCCCGTGGAAGGGATCGTGCATCGCTATCCCGACCGCGTGCTGCTCAAGGCGGTGCATGTCTGCCCGGTCTATTGCCGCTTCTGTTTCCGCCGCGAAATGGTCGGGCCGCAGGGGCTGGGGACGCTGACCGGGGTCGAGCTCGATGCGGCGATTGCCTATATCGCCGAGCATGACGAGATCTGGGAGGTCATCCTCACCGGTGGCGATCCGCTGGTGCTGTCGCCACGGCGGCTGATGCAGATCATGCAGCGGCTGGCCGGGATCGAGCACGTCAAGATTGTACGTTTTCATACCCGCGTGCCGGTGGTCGAGCCGGAGCGGGTGGATGCGGATATGGTCGCGGCGCTGAAGGCCAGCGGCAAGACTACCTATCTGGCGGTGCATGCCAATCATCCGCGCGAATTCACGCCGGAGTCTCGCAGGGCGATAGCCTTGCTGGCTGACAGCGGCGTGGCACTGATCAGCCAGTCGGTGTTGCTCAAGGGTGTCAATAATGATGTCGAGACGCTGGCGGCGCTGATGAAGCTCTTCGTCGAAAATCGGGTGCAGCCCTATTACCTGCATCACCCCGACCTTGCCCCCGGCACCAGCCATTTCCGCGTCAGTATTGACGAGGGGCAGGCGTTGGTGACGGCGTTGCGCGGGCGGATCTCCGGCCTCGCCCAGCCGACCTATATCCTCGATATCCCCGGTGGCCACGGCAAGGCCGAGATTGGCGCCAGCGTCATCTCGGGCAGCGACGGCTGCTTTACCGTGCGCGATTGGCAGGGCGTTACCCACCAGTATCCGCCAAAGGACTAGGGCGGACCGAAGCCCGCCCTTTCTGTTATTCAGCCGGCTGGGCGACCAGTGCCGGGCGGCGGGCGCTGATGAAGACCACCAGCAGGCCCAGGGCGGCGACGGCGGCACCGGCGAAGGAGACGGCCGGCAGACCGATGTCGAGCGCAATCACCACGCCGCCGACGGCTGCACCCAGCGCATTGCCCAAGTTGAAGGCGCCGATATTGACCGACGACGCAAGACCCGGCGCGGCGCTCGCCGCCTGCATGACCTTGGTCTGCACCGGTGGCACGATGCCGAAGGTGGCGATGCCGAAGGCGAAGAGGCCGATCAGCGCGCCGACCTGAGTGGTCATCAGGAAGGGCAGGGCGATCAGCGTCACGGTGATGGCGGCGAGGAACAGCTTGATGCTGCCATCGAGCGACCATTCGGCCAGCCTGCCGCCCAGGCCATTGCCGATGGTGAAGCCGACACCGACCAAAACCAGAGCCAGCGTGATGAAAGTCGGCGACGCGGCGGTCAGCGTTTCGAGCATGGGCACGACATAGGTGTAGAGCGTGAACATGGCGCCGGCACCGAGCACGGTGGTCAGCAGGGCCAGCAGCACCGGCGTGCGGGTGATGACGGTCAGCTCGGAGCGCACATTGGTCGGGGCCGCGACGGCGCCCTTGGGCAGGGCAGCCAGAAGCGCCAGCATGGCGACGACGCCCAGCACAGCCGTGCCACCGAAGGCGGCGCGCCAGCCGATCTGCTGGCCGATCCAGGTGGCGGCCGGCACGCCGCCGATATTGGCGATGGTCAGGCCCATGAACATGGTGGCAATGGCAGCCGCCTGTTTTTCCTTGGGCACGAGGCTGGCGGCAACCATCGAGCCGAGGCCGAAAAAGGCGCCGTGGTTGAGGCTGGTGACGAGGCGGGCCGCCAAAAGCGTCCAGTAGTCGGGCGCCATGGCCGAGAGCAGGTTGCCCAGGGTGAAGATGGCCATCAGCGTGATCAGCGCCGTGCGCGTGCGCAGGCGGCCGAACAGCAGCGTCATGACGGGCGCACCGAGCATGACGCCAATGGCATAGGCGCTGACCAAAAGGCCCGCGGTGGGGATATCGACGCCAACGCCAGTGGCGATGGTGGGCAGCAGCCCCATGGGAGCAAATTCGGTGGTGCCAATGCCAAAAGCGCCAATAGCCAGCGCCAGAAGGGGCCAGGAGGATTTCATAGGTCTAGGTCCTGAAAAGCCAGGCGCGGCAGAGCCGGGGAGGGGCGGCCGAAGCGAGGTCAATCTGCGATGCTGCATAGATGCCACCGATTGCCGGCAGCGATAATGCCCCGAAAGGTCGCATCACTCGTGAAACCAGTTCACAGATTGCGCGCTGGTGCGTAGTGTTTTAGCCGGACTTTGGAGGCGGCGATGGATAATCGCATCGGCGAATTGCAGGTTTTCCTGCGCGTGGTAGAGACGGGCAGCTTTTCGGAAGCCGCCCGCCTGATGGGCATGACGCCGTCCACGGTCAGCAAGCTGATCGGGCGGATCGAGGCGCGGCTGGGCGTGCGGCTGATGGAGCGCTCGACCCGGCGGCTGTCGCTGACCAATGAGGGGCGGCTGTATTATGAGCGCGGCAAGGCCATGGTGGGGGAGTTCGACGATTTCGAGCGCGAGCTGACCTCGGGGGCCTCCAGCACCAGCGGCATTGTGCGGGTCAATGCTTCGGTGGGTTTTGGCGTGCATGGAGTCGAGCCGCTGCTACCGGCTTTCTGGCAGGCCCATCCCAATATCGTGGTCGACCTGTCGCTGTCGGACGAGATCGTCGACCTCTATCTCGACCGCACCGACATTGCCTTCCGCATCGGGCCGCTGGCCGATTCCAGCCTGGTGGCCCGCCGCATCGGCTCGGCAAAGCGCCGCATCGTGGCGACACCGGCCTACTTCGAGCAGTACGGCACGCCGGCCACGATCGACGATCTCGACCGGCACAATTGCCTCGGCTTCAACTTCCGCCGCGCCGGGCCGGTGTGGCCGCTCAACCATGGCGGCCGCACGGTGGATCGCGCCATTTCGGGCAGCCTCTTGGCCAATAATGGCGAGACGGTGCGGCGCATGGCGTTGGCCGGCGTGGGGCTGGCGCGGCTCGGCGATTTCCACGTGCGCGACGATCTGGCCAGTGGGCGCCTCGTGGAAGTGTTGCCCGGCTTTGGCGATGGCGACATGGATGAGGTGCATGCGCTCTATCTTGGTGGCCGGCATGTGCCGCACCGGATCCGGCTTTTCCTCGATTTCATGGTGCCGCGTTTGCAGACCTGGCTGTGAGCCGGGCTCGCGTTTGCGTGATCGCGGCGGATTACGTACAAGTCCGGATATTATTCCCTTGGCGCGAGTCCATCCCATGAGCTTTGTCGACCTTCCCCTGCCCAACAGGACGATCGCGCTGACCGGTCGTCCGGTCGCGGCGCCCGCGGCCATGCTGTTTACCGTGGTGCTGCTGAGTGCGATGGCAATTGGCCTTGCCATCTGGCAGGGGCCTGGCCTGTGGCGCGACTGGCAGATCAGCCAGAATCCGCTGACCATGCCGACCGGCGAAATCCTTGATGGCGAATGCAGTACGCGGCGCGGGCTGACCGATTGCGAGGCACGGCTGGTCTATGACTATGGCGGGCAGAGCTATGACACCCATGTCTCGCTGGCCTTCGTTGATTTCTCCAGCGGCGACTATGAGGTCGATCTGGTGATTTCGCGCGACAAGCCTGAGCTGGCGACGGTGAGCCTCGGTCTCGACATGCTGTGGAACCGGCTGGCGGTGTTTGCCGTGTTCATGGCGCTGTTCGTCGGTGGTCCGCTGGCCATGTTCTGGGGCGCGTATCAGGCCTCGCGGGCTAATCGCACTGCCGCGGTGCCGGGCCGGCTGACCGTGGTGCCGGTCGATGTGGCGGGCGTCGACAAGAAGCGCAATGCGCAGTTTGTCGGCTATTTTGCCGTCAAGGATGGCAAGCGCAAGGGCCACATTACCCGCACCAAGTTCGAGGATGGTCAGGCGCCGCTGATGGCGGTGGATGAGAAGGGCAGACTCTATGGCGTGGCCGTCAAATCGGAAAACATCGCCTTGCCGGTGCTGCTCGACAGCAATCTGGACCGGCTGGAACTGAGCGATGCCGAGCGGCAATTGGCGCTGGCCAGTTTCGACACGCAGCAGGAGGGCCGCGGCGCGGCAGCCGTGGTCGAGAAGGCCAAGCCGTCCGCGGGCAAGCGCGCGCTGCGTGGGTTGCTGGCCGGTGGCAGCGTGCTGGTGCTGATGGTGATCGGCATTTTCGGCTATTGGATCTATTATGCGACCAGTGCCGGCGATGCCTTTGACTCGGTCGGGATCGAGATCAACAACCTGATGCCCGAGCCGCTCAACAGCTGGGCCTGTACCCAGCTTTATGAGCGTTTCGGCGATGAACGTGCGCCTTATGGCTGCGTGGCGGAGGACTTTACCAGCTGGAAAGTCGCCGCCAGCAAGACCAAGAACTAGGCGGTCTGCAAAGCCCGTCCGGCCGGAAAGATGCCGGACATCACCGTAAAGCCCGGTATCCGCCGCACGCGATCGGTCCAGCGGCGGAGCGCCGGGTAATCCTCGCGGCCGATACCGCCTTCTTCGCTCAGCATCACATAGGGGAAGCAGGCGATATCGGCAGTGGTGGGATGAGCGGGTGAGCAGAGCCAGTCGCGACCCTCGCGCTCGCCGAACCACAGATGCTCGTCCATCAGGCGGAAGATGCGATGGGCCTGCTTCTGCACCTTTGGGATATCGAAGTCATAGCCATAGCCCAGCGCCAGGCGGGCGGCGGATGAGCTGGCGGTGATGTCATCGGCGACGACATGCCAGCGCAGCACTTCGGCGGTGATCGCGGGGGCATCGGGAAACCATTGGCCCGTCGTGTCGTATGTCTTGGCCAGATAGGCGAGGATGGCGCCTGAGTCCGACAGGGTCAGGCCGTCGTCCTTGAGCACCGGCAATTGCCCGAAGGGGTTCATGCGCAGGAACCAGTCGGCCTTGTGCTGGCGTCCGGGGAAGAAATCCACCGGCACGATGTCGAAGGGCAGGCCGAGAATATTCATCAGCAGCCGCAGCTTGTAGCAATTGCCGGAGAGTTCGAAGTCGTAAAGGGTGATGGCCATGGGTCAGATATCCAGCACGAGGCGTGGGGATTTGGCACGGCTGACGCAGGTCATCATGCAGGAGTTGGAGCGTTTTTCGCTGTCGTTGAGATAGACGTCCTGATGATCGACCTCGCCCTCGATGACGGTGGTCAAACACGTGCCGCAGGCGCCCTGTTCGCAGGAGCTGGGGACGGTCAGGCCATTGTCGCGCATGACTTCTAATATGGTCTTGCCCGAGGGAACATGCAGGGTCATGGCCGAGCGCGCCAGTTCCACCTCGAAGGCCGAGCTGTCGTCGATGACCTTGTCATTCTTGAAATATTCGAAGTGGATCGCCTCGTCCGGCCAGCCTTGCGCAGCCGCCGTGCTGCGCACGGTTTCCAGCATGGCCGAGGGGCCGCAGACATAGACATGCTGGGCCATGGACCACTGGCCCAGCGCCGAGGCGATGGTCAGGCCGATCTCGGCGCGCGGCAGGCCGGTGTGGAAGATCACCTTGCCATGCAGGGCTTCCAACTCGCTGCGGAAGGCGACGTCGCCGGCGCGGGTGAAATAATGCAGTTCGTAATTGAGGCTCGACTTGTCGAGGAAGCGGGCCATCGACAGCAGCGGCGTGATGCCGATGCCGCCGGCAATCAGCACGGTGCGGGTGGCGTCGCGGCGCAGCGGGAAATTGTTGCGCGGTTCGGAAATGGCGAGCAGATCGCCCTCGCGCACGGTTTCGACCAGCACCTTGGAACCGCCCTTGCTGGCGCTCTCCTGCTTGACGCCGATGACATAGCTCATCAGGTCGCCGGGGCCATTGGTGATGGAATATTGCCGCGTCATGCCATTGGGCAGGTGCAGGTCGATATGGGCGCCGGGCTGGAAGGTGGGCAGGTGACCGTCGCGGGCGGCCAGCTCGAAGCCAATGACGCCATCGGCGCTGGTCCATTTGCGCTTGACCACCACGGTGATCGTATTGCCGCGCGGCACGGCGATCTCGGGCATGGTCGAGAGTTCGGCCGAGACCTTTTCGAAGGCGGGCTTTAAGGGCTCCGGCGCCGGTTTCTTGGCGGCAGCGCGTTCGAGGCGGTCGCGGAGCTTGGAGAGCAGTTCGTTGTAGTGGCGCAGGGTGGTCGCGTCGGGCTGGGTCGCCAGCAGGCCACGGATCACGGCGCGGCCGGCATCGACCGGCTGAACGAAATAATAGGTGCCGCCGAAGCGGAGGCTCAGGCCGGGCATCAGGTCGGCCGGCTGGTCGTCCGGCGCGAGGGCCGAAAGCGCGGCCAGCACATCCTCGGGCGCGGCATTGACCGGCATGGGGCGGAGCGGGAACCAGTCATGGCCTTCTGCGCCCGGGAAGGGACGGAAGGGCTGGTCGTCATTGGCGGCCGACCAGATCAGGCCATAGGCCTCGCGTACCGGATAGGTGCGGTTCTGGATACGGCGGGCCGGGGCATCGGCGGGATGGGCGGGGATATAGGTGCAGCCGGCCGAGCGGTTGGCATAGCGCCAGCCGTGGTACTGGCATTTCAGCTCGCCGCCCTCGTTGACGCCGATCGAGAGGCGCACACCACGATGCAGGCAGCGGTTTTCCCAGACGTTGACATTGCCATCATCGGCGCGCCAGACCGCCAGTTCGCGGCCCAGCAATTGGCCCTGATAGACATGGCGGAAGGGCAGGTCGTCGCTGGAGGCGATCGGGTACCAGGTGGGATCGGAAAGGCTGAGCGTCATGCGGTCATCCGAAATGTTCGAGATCGCGCCACGATCGGATGAGGTCGTCTTCGGCAAGCCCTGGCGTACGAGGCTTGCGGTCTGGATCAGCTCGCGACGGGAATCGTGCCGTAAGTAATGCCCTTCTGCGATAGCCAGCGGCGATAGGCGATGGCGGATTTGTCGGCGCGGATCGGGGTTTCCGAGCGCGGATCCAGAGGCAGACGCTTGGGAAACTGGTTTTCGAGGATCGGCTTGTCCTGGCCAAAAATGGTCTGCTGGAAGCGGCGCAGGTCGGTGATAGTGGATGTGCTGTCAATCATCGACTGCAGCAGATGGGCGCGGCAGCGCTCCTTGGTCATCGGCTGCAGGAAGATGGCGATGACGTCGCGGCGGCCCTCGTCTTCCGGGCAGGATTTATAGAGCACCGAGCAGAAGGGATGCGGCACGCGATAGACATATTCGACTTCCATCGGCTCGGTGGCCGATTTGGCGGCACGCGGCTGGATGAACTTGCACCTGGTGGCCAGCACCTCGTCGCGTTCTTCGGACACCTCGACGTCATATTCCTTGACCTCGGTATGGGGTTCGGAGCCGAGGATATCGGTGTGGACGTAAGGGAAGTGCCCCATGTCGAGGAAGTTTTCGACGGCCCGCGGGGCCGAGACATGGATGCCGATCGAGCCGCAGCTCATGTTGACGCGGTCGCTCTCGGCATATTCGGGGATCGGGAACAGTTCCTTGGGCGGATTGCCGAGGCTGGTCCAGATATAGCCATAGCCGGTGAGGACCGGCAGGCGGTCGAGAATGCTCTCGGGGTCGATCTCGTCGCCCTGTTCCTCATCGCTGCGCAGCCAGACGACGGGATTGCCGTCGCGGTCGCGGGTCAGGGCCAGACGGGTATCGAGCAGCAGCGTGGTTTCGACCACGCCGACGGGAATTTCCTCGGTGGCGGCAATAACCTGCCAGAGGTCGCGGGTGATGGGATCGATGGCGGACATAGCGGCTCTCAACATTTGGCGGCGAGCATAGGCGCATGACAGAACCCTGTCAGCAGGAACCTGCCGACAGGGGTCATGCGCCAAGCTCATGGATCAGCTTTCGCGATAGATATCAAAGGGGCCAAAGGCCTGGGTCGTGGCCATCACCTGCAGGCGGTTGACGTTGACATGGGCGGGCAGGGTGGTGGACCAGAAGATGGTCTCGGCAATGTCCTCGGCATTCATAGCCTTGGTGCCTTCATAGGGCTTGGCGGCCTTGCCCTCGTCGCCCTTGAAGCGGACGAGCGAGAATTCGGTTTCGGTGAGGCCCGGCTCGATATTGGTGACGCGGACATTCTTGCCCTGCACGTCCGAGCGCAGGTTCAGCGCCAGCTGCTTTACGAAAGCCTTGGTCGCGCCATAGACCGAGCCGCCCGGATAGGGGTAGTCGCCGGCCACCGAGCCCAGCGTCACGATATGACCACCGCCGCGCGCGATCAGGCCAGGCAGCAGGGCGCGGACGGTATAGGCGAGGCCGGTGATGTTGGTCGCGATCATCGTCTCCCAGTCAGTGATATCGGTCTCTGCGGCGGGTTGCAGGCCGAGCGCCAGGCCGGCGTTGGCGAGAACGATATTGATATTGGCAAATTCTGGGGGCAGGGCGGCGATCACCGCGTCGATGGCCTTGCGGTCCTGTACATCGAGCTCGGCGATATGGACGTTCTCGGCCCCGAGTTCGTTCTGCAGCTCGACCAGACGCTCCTTGCGACGGCCGGTTGCGATCACCTTGCCACCGGCGGCGACATAGCGACGGGCAGCGGCGGCGCCAAAGCCCGAGGTGGCGCCGGTGATGAAGACGACGAAGCGGCTGGGATCGAGCAGCTGATACATGCGGAAAGTCCTGAACGGTCGGGGGGAGAGCCGCAAAGTGGACCGGCTAAGGGGCCGCGGTCAACCTTGGATCAGCCGTTGCCCATCGGCCACGATCCCCCATGCAATTTGCAGCAAATGCCAGCAGAGGTTGTCTCTTGCCGCCGCCTCGCCCTAAACTCGCCCCTAAAAGACCGTCTGTTGGGCGGAGCAGCGGGGTGGGGCATCCTTAACGGAATCTTCTCTCCCCAAGGGCAATCTCAGCTTCTGCCTATCTGGTTGAAGCGTAACGGGCGGGAACTGGTCCACTGCATATCGCGCGGTTAGTAACGAGTATGAGCGCCTTGTGCGTTGCCCTGGCCGGTTTCGGCATGGCGACAGCGCCGGCCTACGCCTTTGAATTGTTCGGCATGAAGTTCTTCGAGGACGAGGCCGACGCAGAATCAGTCATCACCGATCCACAGCCCTATTCAGTGACCGTTACGGTCGGTGCCACCGGCCCGCTCGAGGGCGTGGTGCGCAATGCCTCGGCGCTGGTGGCCGACCAGAATGAGCCGGCTTCCGGCGCGGCGGGTCTGCTGGCCAAGGCGCGGGGCGACTATCGGCGCGTGGTCGCTGCGCTCTATAATGAAGGCTATTACGGCGGCACGGTTTCGATCCTGGTCGGCGGTGTCGAAGCCTCGAAACTGGCGCCGGACGTCAATCTGCCCGACCCCGTCGATGTGGCACTCGTCGTCAATCCGGGCCCGGAATTCCATTTCAACCGCGTGACCCTCGCCAATGAGGCGCCGCCGACCGATGATCCCTGGGATCAGGTCGAGCTGCCGTCCAATGTGGGTTTTGGCGCGGGCCTTGTGGCAAAATCCTCAGTCATCCTGCGCGCTGAACAGCTGGCGCTCGAGGCCTGGCGGCAGCAGGGCTATGCCAAGGCGGTGATTGAAAACCGCGACGTGGTGGCCGATCACGCCACCAATCTGGTGGATGTGACCATCACCGTCGACCCGGGCCGCAAGGCGGCGTTCGGCGATGTGACCGTGACCGGCACCGAGCGGATGGATCCCGAATTCGTGCGGCGACAGACCGGCCTCACGGTGGGCGAGGAATTCGATCCCGACGAGGTGGCGCTAGCGCAGAAGCGTCTCGACCGGCTGGAAGTGTTCCAGGCGGCGCGGCTGGAGGCGGCCGAGAGTATCGGCGCCGATGGGTTGCTGCCGTACCAATTGATCGTCCAGGAATTGCCTGGTCGCCGCTTTGGTGCCGGCGCGACGTTTTCCACGGTCGACGGCCTGGGTGTGGAGGGCTTCCACCTGTGGCGCAATCTGTTTGGCCAGGCCGAGCGGTTGCGGCTCGATGCCCGCGTGGCCAGCATTGCCTTTCCGATCGACACGCGCGAATTCGACTACATGTTCGGCGGCACCTTCACCAAGCCAGGCGTCTTCACGCCGGACACCGATTTCGTTGCCTCGGTCTCGGCCGAGCGCACCATCTATCCGACCTATACCGAGACCTCGGCCTCGGGCCGGGGTGGCCTGACGCATATCCTCTCCGACCAGATTACGCTCGAAGGCGGCGCGCAGTTCGAGATCAACCGCTTCGACGACGCCTTCGGCACGCGCGACTTCAAGACCGTCGGTCTTTATGGCGGGGCGGTGCTGGACTTCCGCAATGACAAGGTCAATGCGACCGAGGGCTGGTATGCGGCGGTCAATGTCGAGCCTTTCTATGAGCTCAACTACGAGAATGCCGCGGCGCGTTTCACCGTCGAAGGCCGCACCTACTTCGGCTTTGGCGAGGACGATCCGTTCGTTTTGGCCGGCCGGCTGAAGGCCGGGGCGCTGGTCGGACCGGAGCTTTCCGAAATTCCGCCCGACAAGCTGTTCTTTGCCGGCGGCGGCGGCTCGGTGCGCGGCTATGCCTTCAAGTCGATCGGTGTCGATAATGGCGCCGGGATCGTCACAGGCGGGCGCTATCTGCTGGAAGGCTCGCTCGAAGCGCGGGCCAAGGTAACGCAGGATATCGGCGTGGTCGGCTTCGTGGATGCCGGCTATGTCGCGGCCGATCGCTTCCCAGCGCTGGAAGACCTGCGCATCGGCGCGGGCCTCGGCGTGCGCTACTACACCGGGCTCGGGCCGTTGCGGCTCGATTTCGCCGTGCCGCTTAACAAGCGTGCCAGCGATCCCGATTATGCAATCTATGTCGGCATAGGGCAGTCGTTCTGATGATCATGTCCCTGTTGCAGCGCCTCACCCTTGCCCTGTTCTGCCTGTTCGGCCTCGGCCTTGTCGCGCCCGTCGTGGCGCAGGACATGGGCGAAGTTCTCACGATGAACAATGAGCAACAGAAGGACTGGCTGACCAATTTCGTGCAGGACCGGCTGTCGACTCCTGAGCGCAAGATCCAGCTCTCCAATATCGACGGGGCGCTGGGCTCCAATGTCTCGATCCGCGAAATCACCATTTCCGATGCCGAGGGCGTCTGGCTGCGCGTCAACAATGCCACGCTGACCTGGAACCAGGCGGCGCTGTTCCTCGGCCGGCTGGATGTGCAGTCGCTCAAGGCAGACTCCATCGAGTATATCCGCAATGCCGTGCCGGTCGAAGGCGCGGTGGACCTGCCGGCGCCGGAAGCCGGTGGTTTCCAGGTGCCGGAATTCCCGGTGGCGATCATCCTGCAGGAGCTCTCGGTTCCCTCAGTGACCTTTGGCGAGAATGTGTTTGGCCTGGGCTCGGAGATTTCGCTGGCCGGCGCGCTGACGCTGGAAGGCGGCAATCTCACCACCAATCTCGATATTGTCCGTCTCGATGGTCCGGGCGGTACGCTCGATCTCGACGTGGCCTATCGCAATGCGGACAATTCCATTGATCTCGGCCTGTCGCTGGTCGAGCCCGAGAATGGCGTCATCGCCAACCTGCTCAACATCGACGGCCGCCCCGCGGTTACGCTGACGCTGGCCGGGTCCGGTCCGGTGACCGACCTGCGTACCGAGTTGCAGTTGCAGGCCAATGGGCAGACGGCGCTGTCGGGTGTGGCGACGATCAACCAGCAGGCTGAGGGCATTGCCGTGGCCGCCGATCTGCGCGGGCCACTGGCGACGTTGATTGCCGAACCCTATCGCCCGTTCTTCGGCGCCGAAACGGTGCTCACCGCCAATGCGCTGATCCGCTCGGAAGGCGGCATTTCCATCTCCGGCCTGCGCCTCTCCGGTGGCCAGCTGTCGCTGGAAGCCGCTGCCGATACGACGGCCGACAATTTCCTGCGCCGGTTGACCCTCAATGCCGTGGTCGCCGACCCATCCGGCGGCACGGTGACCCTGCCGGTGCCCGGCAGCGCTACCCGCGTCGGTTCGGCGCAACTGGCCGTCTCCTTTGGCGAGACCGGCGAGGATTGGACCTCGACGCTCAATATCGCGGGCTTTGCCACCGACGGCTTTGCCGCCGATACGCTGGCTTTGAATCTGGGCGGTGTCGCCGCCAATCTCAGCGATCCGGCAACGCGTCGCGTGACCTTCAATGGCGATGGCACTTTGGCCGGCATTGCCGGTTCGCCCGAGATCGAGGCGGCGCTGGGTGACAGTATCGGCCTCGGCCTTGCGGGTCTCTGGGAAGCCGGACAGCCGGTGGAAATCGCTGAATTGCGGGTGGTCGGGCAGGCGCTGGTGCTGGCGCTGACTGGTCGGCTCAACGGGCTGGATTTCGGTGGCGACATCAATCTCGAAACCGCCAGCATCGCGCCCTTCTCGGGCCTGGCCGGGCGCGATCTAGACGGCGGGCTGGCGCTGCGCATCACCGGCGACCTGCAGCCGCTGAGCGGTGGCTTCGACGTGGCACTGGATGGCACCGGCACCAACCTGTCGATTGGCGACGAGGTGGCCGATGGCTTGCTTGCTGGCGCGGTATCTCTCACCGGCCGTTTGGCTCGTACCGAGGCCGGTCTGCTGGCCGAAAAGTTCAGCATCAGCAATGACCAGGTGCAGATCCTTGCCGATGGAACCTATTCCAGCGCCGTGGCCGATTTCGCCTTCAACCTCGACCTCAGCGACCTCGCCCTGCTGTCCGACCAGGCCAGCGGTGCACTCAAGGTTGTCGGCACCGCCAAGGGGGCCGAGAATGTCATCGACCTCAATCTCGATGCCAATGTTTTTTCAGGCCAGTTGGCTGGGCGCGCCTTGCGCGATGCCACGGTCGGTTTTGATGGCCAGTACAATGTCGATACGCTGACCGGCGCCATCTCCGGCGCGGCATCGCTCGATGGCCATCGCACCACGCTTGCGGCTGATCTCAGCGTCACGCCGAGCGAACAGGCCTTGGCCAATCTCGATTTCCAGGCGGCCGGCACGCGCATCACCGGCGGGCTGACTCGCGAATTGCTGACCGGCATGATCAATGGCGGGCTGGAGCTGGTATCGCCCGACGTCTCCGTTCCCGCCGCCCTGGCGCTGCTCGAAGCGCAGGGCGCGGTCAATGCTGCGATTACCCTGGCGCCGGTCGATGGCAAGCAGGGCGCCACCGTTCGCGGCGATGTGCGCAGCCTCGTGGTCAAGGACATTACCGTCGGCGCTGCTGACATCAGCGCCACGATCGGCGACCTGTTCGGCGTGCCCTCGGTGGATGGTTCGGCCAATGCCAGCAATGTTTCGGCAGCCGGTGTCGACATCAAGACGCTGACCGCCCGCGCCACGCAGAGTGGCACAACGACCTCTTTCGACGCACAGGCAGCTTTGACCACCGGCACCGACGTCGATGTGGCCGGATCGCTCACCCCGGTCGATGGCGGCTATCGTCTCGCGGTGGATCGCGCGCAATTGCAGCAGGGCACCCTATCAGCGCGGCTGGCCCAGCCGACCGTCTTGCAGGTAGCCGGTTCCGATATCACGCTGGACGCCGTGCGCTTCGATGTCGGCTCCGGCTCGATCACCGCCTCCGGTTCGGCCGGCGAGGCGCTGTCCATCGCGCTCGATATCAATGCCCTGCCGCTCTCCATCGCCAATGCCGTGGCGCCCGATTTGGGCCTCGCCGGCACGCTCAATGGCCGGGTCAATGTCAGCGGCACCGGCAGCGATCCGCAGGTGAATTTCGAGGCCCAGGTGGCCGGCGTCAATGCGGCGGCCATCGGCAGTTTCGGCATCGCCCCGCTCAGCGCCTCGGCCAACGGCAGTTTCCGCAACGGCACGGTGACGCTGGCCGCGCTGCGCGCCAATGGGGCCGGCGGGCTGACCATTTCTGGTTCCGGCACGGTGCCGCTGGAGGGCAATGGGCTCAATCTCGCGTTGCAGGGTTCGGCCCCGCTGGCGCTGGGCAATCAATTTGTCGCCGATCGCGGTGGCCAGCTCAGCGGTATGGTGACGCTGGATGCGCGGGTCTCCGGTTCGCTCGGCAGTCCGCAATTCGGTGGCCGCGTCTCGACCAGCGGCTCCGGCTATGTCGATCCCGAACTCAACCTGCGCCTGACCAATATCAGCGGTTCCGCCAGCCTCACGGGGCAAAACCTCGTCATCGACTCGCTCTCGGCAGGCCTCTCCACCGGCGGCTCAGTCTCGGCCTCGGGCACGGTTGGCCTCAGCGGCGGCTTCCCGGCCGATATCCGCGTGGCGCTCAATTCCGCCCGCTATGCCGATGGCAATCTGTTCGTCGCCACCGTCGCCGGCAATCTGGCGCTGACCGGCAATCTCACCGGCTCGCCGCTTCTGTCGGGCGATGTGCTGGTGGAAGAGGCCAATATCACCGTGCCGGAGAATTTCGGCGGTGGGGCGCAGCTGATCGATGTCGATCACATCAACACGCCCTCCGCGGTGGAGCAGACACTGATCCGCGCCAAGATCGACGATCGCACTGGTCGGCCGATTCCGCAGACGCGGCCGGCGGGCCTGCTGCTCGACATCAACCTCAACGCGCCCAACCAGATCTTCATCCGTGGCCGCGGTCTCGATGCGGAAGTGGGTGGTTCGGTGCGGATCACCGGCCCGATCAACAATATCCAGCCGGTCGGCAGCTTCCAGCTCAACCGCGGGCGCCTCGCCATTCTCGGCCAGCGCGTCACCTTCGAAAGCGGCAGCGTCACTTTGGTCGGCGATCTCGACCCGCAGCTCAATTTCGTCGCCCGCACCGAGGGTGAGGGCATTACGGTCTTCGTCACCGTCTCGGGCCGTGCCTCGGATATCGACGTCAGCTTTACCTCCAGCCCCATGCTGCCGCAGGACGAGGTGCTGAGCCGGCTGATCTTCAAGCGCTCGATGGGCGAGCTGTCGCCGCTGCAATTGGCCAAGCTGGCCGGCGCGGCCGCCGAACTGGTGGGTGGCGGTGGCGGCAATGGCCTCGTCGACAGCCTGCGTGGCGCCGCGGGCCTGGCCGATCTTGACGTGGTCACCGACGACCAGGGCAATGTGGCGGTACAGGCCGGCACCTATATCCAGGACAATGTCTATCTCGGCGTCCAGGCCGGCGCGGGCGGGCAGAGCAAGGTGACGATCAATCTCGATGTGACGAATGACCTGAAGGTCACGGGTGCGGCCGGGCAGGACGGGAATTCCTCCCTCGGCGTGTTCTACGAGAAGGACTACTGAGGGCAGGCGCTGTCCTCCGACGCCCAGTCCAGCCATCACCCCACCCGACCTCCGGGGCCACCCTCCCCATTCAGGGGAGGGACTGGATGGCTCAGCGAACTCGATGCCCCTTATCCCTCCCCCTTTGTGGGGAGGGTGGCCGCCGAAGGCGGTCGGGTGGGGTATTCTTCCTTACTGCGCCCCACCGGTCTTTGCCGCCTTCTCCGCATCCCACCACCAGATCGTCGGGAAGCCCGAGGAGAATTCCGGCAGCACTTCCGGCCGGCTGAAGCGGTCCCAGCGGGCGGTGCGGGAGTGGCGCAGAGTGTAGCCGGGCGCCACATAGTGGTGGTGCAGCAGCACGCGGTCGAGCGCCTTGACGGCAGCTTCCTGAGTGGCGCGGTCGTCGGCAGCGATCAGCTTTTCGATCAGGGCGTCGATCCCCGGATCGGCAATACCGGCATAGTTGCGCGAGCCTTCTTCCGTGGCGCTTTCCGAGCCGAAGAAGAAGCGCTGCTCATTGCCCGGCGACCACGACTGGGCCCATTGGGTATAGAGCATGTCATAGTCAAAGCTGCGGATGCGGTTGATATATTGCGGGCTGTCGACATTGCGGATGGTCGCCAGCACGCCGATGGTGCCGAGATTGGTAACGAGGTTCTGGAACACCGGCTCGAGCGAGGGCTGCTGGGTCAGGATTTCAATGGTCAGCTGCTGGCCATTGGCATCGACCAGCTGATTGCCATTGAGCGTATAGCCGGCTTCGGTGAGCAGCGAGAGCGCCTGGCGCAGGTTGCCGCGCAGCTTGCCGGCATCGCCATTGACCGGATTGACATAGGGTTCAGTGAAGACGCTGGGCGGGACCAGGTCCTTGACCGAATTGAGGATGTCCAGCTCCTCGCCCTCGGGCAGGCCGGAGGATTTGAAGGGCAGGCCGTAGAAGTAGCTGTCGATGCGCTCATACTGGCCATAGAACAGCGTCTTGTTCAGCGACTCGAAGTCGAAGGCCAAGTTGATCGCCTCGCGGACCCGCTCGTCCTGGAATTTCTCGCGGCGCAGGTTGGGGATGAAGCCGGTCATCAAGCCGCTGCCATTATAGTCCTGGGCGAATTCCTCCTGTACGACGCGGCCCTCGCGCACGGCGGGGAAGTCGAAGCCGGTGGCCCAGCGGCGGGCGGTATATTCGCTCCAATAGTCGAACTGGTCGCCCTTGAAGGCCTCGAACCACACCGTTTCGTCGAGGAAGCTCTCGATGCGGTATTCGTCGAAATTATTGCTGCCGACCTGGGTCGGCTGGTCCTTGCCCCAATAGTCTTCCACCCGCTTGTAGGTAATAGTGCGGCCGGCGTCGAAGCTGTCGAGTTCATAGGGACCTGAGCCGAGCGGTGGCTCGAGGGTGGATTCAGCGATATTGCGTTTCTTGCCGCTGGCGTCCTCGCCCTCCCACCAATGCTGGGGCAGCACCATGACCTGACCGAGGATCAGCGGCAGTTCGCGATTGCCGGTCTGGTCGAAAGTGAAGGTCACTTCGCCCGGCGCCGTGACCTCGGCCTTGGTCACATTATGATAATACTGGGCCTGGTCGGGATTGATTTCCACCGCCGTGTTGAAGCTCCAGACCACGTCCTCGGCGGTTACCGGCTCGCCATCATGCCACTTCGCAGCGGGGTTCATGCGGAAGGTCACCGAGCCATAGTCGGGGCCGATCTTGAGCGCCTCTGCGAGCGAGCCGTAATAGACGCTCTGCTCGTCCAGCGAGGGGGTGAGCAGCGTCTCGTAAAGCAAGCCGATGCCGCTCGCCGGATCACCCTTGGGCAGGATGGGGTTGAAGGTGTCGAAACCGCCCATCGTCCCCATGCGCACGGTGCCCGCCTTGGGCGCGTCGACATTGACATAGTCGAAGTGGGTGAAGTCGGGGCCGTATTTGGGCTGACCCTCCATGGCAAAGGCATGGACCCATTCTCCAGGCTGAGTCTGGGCGAAGGCCGGGGCCGACATGCCGAACAGCAGGGCAGCGGCGAGGAGGGGTGCGAATTTCATCGGACGGCTCCGGAATAATGGTTTGATGACAGCAGACTAGGCGCAAACGTCAAGGCGTGACAGGGGGCAACTGGGCGGATGCAATCACGTCGGTGTTGAATGCCGCCGCCATCAGGGCCTTGGTATAATCCGACTGCGGCGCGGCAAAGATATCCTTGGCGGCGCCCTGTTCGACGATCTTGCCATTGCGCATGACGATGAGCTGGTTGGCCAGCGCGCGCACAACCTTCAGGTCATGCGAAATGAACAGGTAGGTCAGCCCGCGCCTTTGCTGAATGTCGCGCAACAGGTCCACCACTTGCGCCTGGATCGACACGTCCAGCGCCGAGGTCGGCTCGTCCAGTACGACGAATTTTGGCTCCAGCACCATGGCCCGGGCGATGGCGATGCGTTGGCGCTGGCCACCGGAGAATTCATGCGGATAGCGGAAGCGGCTGGCCGGGGGCAGGCCGACTTCTTCCAGCGCCTTGACCACGCGGTCGTCGCGCTCGGCCGCCGTCAGGCGCGGCATGTGCACCGCAAGGCCCTCGCCGATGATCTGGTCGACCGAAAGACGTGGGCTCAGCGAGCCATAGGGGTCCTGGAAGACGATCTGCATGTCGGCCCGCAGCGGCCGCATGGCTTTCCACGAGCGCGATTGCACAGCATTGCCGAGCACGACGATCTTGCCATCGGACGGGATCAACCGCAGCACCGCATAGCCCAGGGTCGACTTGCCCGAACCGCTTTCACCCACCACGCCCAGGGTCTCGCCGCGGCGAATGGAGAGGTCCACGCCATCGACGGCCTTGATATGCCCCACCGTGCGGCGCAGCAGGCCGCGCTTGATCGGGAACCAGACCTTGAGGTCGGCAACATCGACAATGCTGGCGGCGGCTGGATCAGAGGCCGGCGGGCTGCCCTTGGGCTCGGCCGCCAGCAAGTGGCTGGTATAGGCGTGCTGTGGATTGGCGAAAACGGTCTCAACCTTGCCAGTCTCCACGATCTCGCCCTTGGTCATGACGCAGACCCGGTCGGCGATCTTTTTGACCACGCCGAGGTCATGGGTAATGAACAGCATGGCCATGCCCAGCCGGCCCTGCAACTCCTTGAGCAGCGTCAGGATCTGCGCCTGCACGGTGACATCGAGCGCCGTGGTCGGTTCGTCGGCGATGAGAAGATCCGGCTCATTGGCCAAAGCCATGGCGATCATCACGCGCTGGCGCTGCCCGCCCGACAGCTGATGCGGATAGGCGGCCAATCGGCTCGCCGGATCGGGAATACCCACGGCATCGAGCAGTTCCAGCGTCCGTTTCCGCGCTGCCGTGGCGCGCAACCCGCGATGGATCGCCAGCACCTCGCCGATCTGCTTTTCCACCGTGTGGACCGGATTGAGCGAACTCATCGGCTCCTGGAAAATCATCGAAATGTCATTGCCGCGCACGGCGCGCAGTTCCGCCGGCGGCGCGGTGACGAGGTCCTGGCCCTTGAACAGGATTCGCCCGGAGAGCTTCGCGGACGGTGGCAGGAGTTTCAGCACCGACAGCGCCGTCACCGACTTGCCCGAACCGCTTTCACCCACCAAAGCCACGGTCTCGCCCGGCGCGATATCAAAGGAAATCTTCCGCGTCGCCTCATTGGCGCCGAAGGCAATGGTCAGGTCGCGGATGGAGAGGAGGGGGGTGGTCAAGGTTGTTGCCAATGCACTAGTGCTTCCAGCACGTCGCTGGTGGGGCGGATGGTTTCGACGCTTTCGCCTACACGACGTTGGCTATCCTCGTAGATATCAACGCGATACGAGTTCCGAATGGCTGTATCTGCGGTCAGAATGTGCGAGCAGCGTTTGGCCAGAGCGGTCGCAATATGGATCGCATCAGGCAATTTCAGGCTCGTGTGCTGGCTTCGTAAATTTGCAGCGCCCCAAAGGATATTGCGACTAACCGGCGCTACCTCCAGCCATGGGCTCGTGGTCAGGACGTTTTCTATACCGAAAAGGTTCATTCCCGCGCGCATGGGATGAACGAGAACCTCAGCGAAACTGAGTTCGCTGGTGACGTAAGGTGGGTTGGGCTGCTCGACCACAGCGTCGACGACACCTGACAGTTTCCGGGCAAGGTCGTGGTTCGAGTCGTGACCCAGGAAAGCGATCAAAATATTGCTGTCTAGGTATACCCTCCGGAATGCCACCTAGCTATCCCACTCGTCCCGTAGTTGACGAACCTCCGCGACAATATCTTCCATGCTGCGGCCCTTATCAGTACGGCCAGCATGCAATTTGCGAATATAGTCCGCGGTCTCCGGTCCAGTCATGGGACTGGCCGGTGGGGCGAAAGAAACCTCGTCATCGACTGCAACTTCGACAGTGACAAATGTCGCGTTGGGAAATTCAGCCCGCAAATCTTCGGGCAGCTTCTCGACCGGATAGTGTTCGCGTACGACCTTGTTCATCTCGGCACTCCTTCCGCCGGTATCATAGCACATTTCATGCCAGCGACTTCCGGGGATCAAACGCGTCGCGCACCGCCTCGCCGATGAAGACCAGCAGGGTCATCATGATGGCGATGGTGAAAAAGCCGGTGAGGCCGAGCCAGGGGGCTTCGAGGTTGTTCTTGCCCTGGGCCAGCAGTTCGCCCAGCGAGGGCGAGCCGGGGGGCAGGCCGAAGCCGAGCAGGTCGAGCGAGGTCAGCGTCACCACCGAGCCGGAGAGGATGAAGGGCATGAAGGTCAGCGTCGCCACCATGGCATTGGGCAGCAGATGCCGCAGCATGATGGTCAGGTTGGAGACGCCCAGCGCGCGGGCGGCGGCGATATATTCGAAATTGCGGCCGCGCAAAAATTCGGCGCGGACGATGCCGACCAGCGAGACCCAGGAAAACAGCAGCAAGATGCCGAGCAGCACCCAGAAACTGGGGGTGATGACCGAGGAGATGATCAGCAGCAGGTAGAGCGCCGGAATGGAGGTCCAGATTTCGATGACGCGCTGGAAGATCAGGTCGGTCCAGCCGCCGAAATAGCCCTGCACGGCGCCGGCGAAGACACCGATCACCGAGGAGATCACGGTCAGCGTCAGCCCAAACAGGATGGAAATGCGGAAGCCATAAAGCAGGCGGGCCAGCACGTCGCGGCCGCTGTCGTCCGTGCCCAGCCAATGGAAATTGCCCCAGTGGCAATTGGGATCGGCTTCTCCGAGTGGATAGCCGGCGCAGTTTTCGGCCTGGGTCATGGTCCAGCTGGGTGGACTGGCGCCGGACTTGGGCAGGAAAGTATCGACGGTCTGGTAGTTAAAGCGCACCGGCGGCCAGATCATCCAGCCATTGGCGGCGATTTCCTGGGCATTGAACTCGTCGCGATAATTGGTGACGGCGAGGAAGCCGCCGAATTTGGATTCGGGGTAATCGACAAAGGCCGGAAACAGCAGTTCGCCCTTGTAGGAGGCGATGATCGGCCGATCATTGGCGAGAAATTCCGAGCCCAGCGTGGCGACAAACAGCGCGAGGAAAATCCACAAGGACCAGTAGCCACGGCGATTGGCGCGGAAATTGTCGAGCCGGCGCTGGCTCAGCGGGCTGAGGTACTTGTTTAGGGGCGCTTCGAGAATGGCCGCCTGTTCCGACATTTCGCTCATACTTCGCGGCTTTCAAAATCGAGCCGCGGATCGACCCACATATAGGCCAAGTCGGAAATCAGCGCGATGACGAGGCCGAGCAGGCTGAAGATATAGAGCGTGGCAAAGACTACCGGATAGTCTCGACTTGCCACCGACTGGAAGCCGAGCAGACCCAGGCCATCGAGCGAGAAGATGGTTTCGATCAAGAGCGACCCGCCAAAAAAGGCGCCGACGAAGGCTCCGGGGAAGCTGGCGATGATCAGCATCATGGCGTTGCGGAAGACGTGGCGATAGAGCACCTGATTTTCCGTCAGCCCCTTGGCACGGGCCGTGGTGACATATTGCTTGCCGATTTCGTCGATGAACGAATTCTTGGTCAGCAGCGTCGTGGTGGCAAAGGCGCCCAGGCCCATTGCCACGATGGGCAGCACCAGATGCCAGAAATAGTCGAGCACCTGCCGCCACCAGGGGAAGCTGTCGAAGCCGGGCGAGGTGAGGCCGCGGAGGGGGAAGATCGACCAGAAACTGCCGCCGGCAAACAGGATGATGAGCGCGATGGCGATCAGGAAGCCGGGAATGGCATAGCCGATGATGACAATGGTCGAGGTCCAGACGTCAAAACGCGAGCCGTCTGTCACGGCCTTCTTGATGCCGAGGGGGATGGAAACGCCATAGGCGATCAGCGTCATCCAGAGGCCGAGCGAGATGGAGACCGGCATTTTCTCGACGATCAGTTCGATCACCGAGGCATCGCGATAATAGCTGTCGCCGAAATCGAAGCGCAGGTAGTTCCACAGCATCATGCCGAAGCGTTCGAGCGGTGGCTTGTCGAAGCCGAACTGTTTTTCGATGCGCTCCACCAGTTCGGGCGGCAGGCCCTGGCTGCCACGATAGCCGCCATTGGCGCCGGCCTGGCGGGGCGGGGGCGTTTGGCCGGCCAGATCGCCACCACCACCGCCGCTGATGCGTTCGGTCATCGACACATTCTGGCCGCTGAGATTGGCCAGCGCCTGCTCGACGGGGCCGCCCGGAGCGAACTGCGTGATAACAAAGGATATGGCCATGATGCCGAACACGGTCGGGATCATCAGCAGGATGCGGCGAAGGATATAGGCGCCCATCGGGTCTCCGGCCGGCGGTTACATGTCGAGTTCAGCGCCTGCGCGGAACGGCTGGCAAATCACCAAGCGGTGAGAACCCCTTGGCGCCAAGTGCAACATCTTCGTGACGGCTTTGCAAGACGCGCTATAGCCGGAGCGCCCTGCAGCAGCGAGAAATGTGCCGCAACTCTTGCCCGGCTGACCGATGCAGGTCAGGATTGCGCCAACACAGGAGCCCTCATGGCCTACGAAATCATTGCCCAAGCCAAGAATGCTTCCATGGCCCGGGCGCTCGAAGTGGCCTTGCGGGCCTATGGCTTTCATCCACTCGAACAGGGCGAGGGCGGGTTGCCGGGCATGCCGAATCTGTTCGGGCCGGAGGGCGTTCCGGTGCAGGTGCCGGAAGAAGAAGCCGCCGATGCAACTGTTCTGGCTGCCGAGCTGTTGAAGGAAATGGCAGCCACCGATCAATAAAGAGCCATATTCATATGCCTTTGGATTGTTGCGGACCGGGCGGTTGAACGTCAGCATGGCATTGGCTATAAGCCAGCCAAGCTGTTAACCTTTATTAAGCCCTAGGGCAGGAGCGAACCCATGACGGTTTGGATGCGCGGATCGTCCGCATTAGGCGTGGCGGCACTGGCCGTTGTGCTGGCAGCGTGCCAGTCGACCGGTTCCAATACGGCCAATCTCAACACGATCGGCGCGCCGGCGCAGTTGCAGCCGGTGCAGACGTCGACGGTGCAGCAGGGCACCCTGCCGGCCATCGGTGCGACCGGCACCCCGGCGCCAGGCCTGTCAGGCCAGCCCGTTCTGGGCGGCATGCCGACCCAGACCGCCATGGTCAATCCGGGCATGACCTCGCCCGGCATGACCGGCTATCCGGCAACCACGACGCCAATGGCGCCGAACGGTTCGATCGTTTCGCTGAACCAGCCGATGGCGACTGGAGTCAGCAGCGGTCCGGAAGGCGTGTGGAACGTGACGGCCGGCGCTGCGACCTGCAATATCAACCTGCCGCTGACCGCCAAGACCGGCACCAGCTATTACCGCGCTTCGGCCCCGGGCTGCGCTGTGCCGCAGATCGCTTCGGTGACCGGCTGGCAGCAGGTCGGCAGTCAGCTGCAGCTCTATGATGACAACGGCAATATCGCTGCTTTCCTCGCGCCGAGCAGCGGCCGCTATATCGGCACCATCTCGGGTGGCCAGGCCATCTCGATGTCCCGCTAAGGGTTTTCGGTGAAGCCGGCCTGCAAATGGCCGGCTTCTGCGCTTCCGGTGCTCACGTACTGATGTACGCTCCGCTCCGGTGCTTGAATCCGACCATTTTCGACTCGGCTTGACCGAAAACACACCGAGTTCAGCCAAGTGTCAGTGGCGACTGCCCCATCCAATAGCTCCGGTCCCGTCACCGCCGCCTATGCCGATCTGGCTAGGCGCGGCGTGCTCACGGCTGATCTGGCGCAGCGCGAGGCCGCGGGCCTGCTGGACCAGGTGCTGGCTGGCGTTGTCGCCGAACAGCCCAAGGGCTTCTTCGGCAAGCTGTTCGACAGGCCCGAGCCGGTGCGCGGACTGTATCTCCATGGCGAGGTCGGGCGTGGCAAGACCATGCTGATGGACTTGTTCTTTGCGGCCGTGCCGATCAGGCAAAAGCGGCGCGTGCATTTCCATGAGTTCATGGACGAGATCCATGCCGGCATGGCGGCGTTCCGCAAGAGCGCCAAGGGCAAGGATGCCGATCCTGTCGAAGCCGTGGTCAGGCCGATCCTGCGCTCCGGGCTGCGGCTGCTCTGCCTCGATGAATTCCATGTGCATGACATTACCAATGCCATGCTGCTGTATCGGCTGTTCGAAAAGCTCTTCGCCCACGGCGTGACGCTGGTCGCCACCTCCAATGTGGTGCCGGATGAGCTTTACAAGGACGGGCTCAACCGCCAGCTGTTCCTGCCGTTTATCGAACTGCTCAAGCAGCATTGCATCGTCGCGTCGCTGCATGCCGAGCGCGATTATCGGCGGATGAAATTTGCCGGCCAGAATGTCTATGCCTTTGGCACTGGTCCCGCCGTGCGCGCCGAAATGGATGCGCTTTGGCTGCGCATTACCGGCGGCGTCGCGGGCGAACCGGGCGTGGTGGAAAGCATCGGCCGCGAGATTGCGGTCCCGGCGATTGCCATGGGCGCGGCGCGGTTCGGCTTTGCCGATCTGTGTGAAAAGCCGCTCGGTTCGCGCGACTTCGTGCGCATCGCACATGTGTTCGATGCCATGGTTCTCGACGACGTGCCACAGATGGACCGCACCAAATCCGATGCGGCCAAGCGCTTCATCCTGCTCGTCGACAATCTCTACGATCGGGGCGTCAAGCTGGGCGCCAGTTTTGCAGTGCCGCTCGAGCAATTGGGCAAGGACGAGCGGACCGCCTTCGAATTCCAGCGCACCATCTCCCGGCTGGATGAGATGCAGTCGGAAGAATACCTCGCCAAAGGTCTTCGGGAGGCATCGACCAGCGAGGGATGAATGGCCAGGACGGTCAAGCTGACGACGATCGACCTGTGGTCGCAAATCAATGGCGGGCAGCAACTCAATGCCGAGGATCAGGCGGCGCGACACTCCGGTACGCTCCAGATCGGCAAGCAATATAGCCCGCCGGAAAGCCTGGTTCTGGGTCAGAGCCATCGTGACGAGGTCTTCGCGTTCTGCGGGATCAAGCCCAAAAAGCTTATCTGGCATCAGCGCAGCTCCGACCATTTTCCCGATGCCGAAAACTGGCCCTATGCCCAGTTTGAGCAGCTGTATCTGTACTTCGACGCGGAAGCGCGTTGGCAGGGATTGAACTGGCACCCGGACGTCGCTTCCGCTCTGATATCGTGGGGTGCGCTGGGGGAGCATGAGCCCGCAGAGGAAGACGATGTCGTTGCCGGGCGTCTCCGGCTGTTGCTCAATGGCGTGGGGATGAGAGGCTATGTGGCCATGCCCAATTTCATCGGCATGCTTTCGGAGCGCGGCCTGCGCTTCACGCTCCAGGCAATGGGGTATGACAAATGGCTGAGGTTCGAGGCGCCGGGCAAGACGGGCACAATCGAGGCGACATTCAATCTCCAGGTGTTCAAGGCGAAATATGAAAGCCGCTTCGAGATCGATTATTTCCTGACCTCGGTGACCATCCTGTCGCATGACTTCTGGACAGCAGTGTCCGGCGCCGAAGCAAGACATGAGTGAAATCGGGATGGCTCTCGATTTCTGGCTGCGGTAACATCCGCAGGCCCATCAGCGGACGGCGCAGGTGGATTACTTCCTGACGCGGCTGACCCTCAATCGTCCGACGCCAGCGTCGCGCTGATCGGCCCGGTTGCCGCATCGGCATGCCCCCTTCGTTCATCGGCAAGGGCTAAAGACCATTTACGACGAAGGGTTCACTTGCCCCACATGGCCGGTAGGGTTAAGACGTGCGCCAATTCAACGCAGTCTGGGATGGACGACGAATGGCGCGCAAAAAGATCGCTCTTATCGGCTCGGGACAGATCGGCGGCACGCTCGCCCTTCTTGCAGCGCAGAAGGAACTCGGCGACGTGGTCCTGTTCGACGTTGCAGAGGGCATCGGCCCCGGCAAGGCGCTCGATATCGCCCAGTCTGCACCGAGCCAGGGTTTCGACGCCGCCATGAAGGGCACGTCGGAATACAAGGACATCGAAGGCTCCGACGTGGTGATCGTCACCGCCGGCGTGCCGCGCAAGCCCGGCATGAGCCGAGATGACCTGCTCGAAATCAACCTCAAGGTGATGGAACAGGTCGGCGCTGGCATTGCCAAGTATGCCCCCAACGCTTTCGTCATCTGCATCACCAACCCGCTCGATGCCATGGTCTGGGCGCTGCAGAAGTTCTCAGGCCTGCCCACCAGCAAGGTGATCGGCATGGCCGGCGTGCTCGATAGCTCGCGCTTCGTGCATTTCATCGCCGACGAGCTCAAGGTTTCCGTCGAAGACGTCTCGGCCTTCGTGCTGGGCGGCCATGGCGACACCATGGTGCCGCTGACCCGCTATTCCACCGTTGCCGGCATTCCGCTGACCGACATCGTCAAGATGGGCTGGCTCACCAAGGAACGCCTCGAGGAGATCGTGCAGCGCACCCGTGATGGCGGCGCCGAGATCGTCGGCCTGCTCAAGACCGGTTCGGCCTTCTATGCTCCAGCGGCTTCCGCCATTGCCATGGCCGAGAGCTATCTCAAGGACAAGAAGCGCGTGCTGCCGTCGGCTGCCTATCTCGATGGCCAGTATGGCGTCAAAGGCACTTACGTTGGCGTGCCCGTGGTGATCGGTGCCGGTGGCGCCGAAAAGATCGTCGAAATCTCGCTGAACTCCGCCGAGCAGAAGGCTTTCGACAAGTCGGTCGCCTCGGTCGAAGGCCTAATCGAAGCTTGCAAGAAAATCCAGCCTAAACTCGCCTAGCCGATCCGATGTCATCCCCGCGCCAGCGGGGATGACCGCTTCAGCCCATCGGCGCGTTGAGGTCACCCTGCGCCGCTACCCATCCAAGGGGATATCAAATGAACATCCATGAACATCAGGCCAAAGAGCTGCTGAAGGGCTATGGCGCACCGGTTGCTGCCGGCGTCGCGATCTTCTCGGCCGACGAAGCCGAAGCTGCCGCCAAGTCGCTGCCGGGCCCGCTCTATGTGGTCAAGTCGCAGATTCATGCCGGCGGTCGCGGCAAGGGCAAGTTCAAGGAACTGGGTCCTGATGCCAAGGGCGGCGTGCGCCTGGCCAAGACCATTGAAGACGTGGTCGCCTTCTCCAAGGAAATGCTCGGCAATACCCTCGTGACCAAGCAGACCGGCGATGCCGGCAAGCAGGTCAACCGCCTCTATATCGAAGACGGCGCCGATATCGCCCGCGAGCTCTATACCTCGCTGCTGGTCGATCGCTCCACCGGCCGCGTTTCCTTCGTCATCTCGACCGAAGGCGGCATGGACATCGAAGCCGTTGCCCATGATACCCCGGAAAAGATCGTCGCCGTCGATATCGACCCGACTGCCGGCGTGACCGAAGCCAATATTGCCGAGATCGTTGCAACGCTGCAGCTCGATGGCGATGCCAAGGCTGACGCGGCCAAGCTGTTCCCTATCCTTTACAAGGCCTTTGTCGAAACCGACATGAGCCTGCTCGAAGTCAACCCGCTGATCGTCATGACCGACGGTCACCTGCGCGTGCTCGATGCCAAGGTGAGCTTCGACAATAACGCCGCCTTCCGCCACGAAGAGCTCAAGCCCTTGCGCGATCTCTCCGAAGAAGACGCCAAGGAAATCGAAGCCTCCAAGTTCGACCTCGCCTATGTTGCCCTCGACGGCAATATCGGCTGCATGGTGAACGGCGCGGGCCTGGCCATGTCGACCATGGACATCATCAAGCTCTATGGCGCCGAGCCGGCAAACTTTCTGGATGTTGGCGGCGGTGCTTCCAAGGAGAAGGTGACGGCAGCGTTCAAGATCATCACTGCCGATCCGGCGGTGAAGGGCATTCTGGTCAACATCTTCGGCGGCATCATGCGCTGCGACGTCATTGCCGAGGGCGTGATCGCCGCGGTCAAGGAAGTCGGCCTCGATGTGCCGCTGGTGGTTCGCCTCGAAGGCACCAATGTCAAGGAAGGCAAGGCCATCCTCGACCAGTCGGGCCTCAATGTGATCTCGGCCGACGATCTCGACGACGCCGCACAGAAAATCGTGAAAGCCGTGCAGGGCTAAGCAAGCCGCCCTCGCCATTTTCATTGTCCGCGCCCAGGCGCTGGATGCCGGCGCAAGCCGGACCAAAACGGAAGCACAAGTCGATGTCGATCCTCGTCAATAAAGACACCAAGGTTCTCGTGCAGGGCCTCACCGGCAAGACCGGTACATTCCATACCGAACAGGCCCTGGCTTATTACGGCACCAAGATGGTTGGCGGCGTGAACCCCAAGAAGGCCGGCGAAACCTGGACTTCGGGCGTTGACGCATCCGCCACGCTGCCGGTGTTCGCATCGGTTGCCGAAGGCAAGGAGCGCACCGGCGCCAATGCATCGGTGGTCTATGTGCCGCCTCCCGGCGCGGCTGCCGCCATCATCGAAGCGATCGACGCCGAGATCCCGCTGATCGTCTGCATCACCGAGGGCATTCCGGTGCTCGACATGGTGCGGGTCAAGGCGCGCCTTGCCAACAGCAAGTCGCGGCTTCTCGGTCCGAACTGCCCGGGCGTGCTGACGCCGGAAGAATGCAAGATCGGCATCATGCCGGGCTCGATCTTCTCCAAGGGTTCGGTGGGCATTGTTTCCCGCTCGGGCACGCTTACCTATGAAGCAGTGTTCCAGACCACCAATGAAGGCCTCGGCCAGTCGACCGCCGTCGGCATCGGTGGCGATCCGGTCAAGGGCACCGAATTCATCGACATGCTCGAAATGTTCCTCGCCGACGAAGCCACCAAGTCGATCATCATGATCGGTGAAATCGGTGGTTCGGCTGAAGAAGATGCCGCGCAGTTCCTGATCGACGAAGCCAAGCGCGGCCGCAAGAAGCCGATGGCTGGTTTCATCGCCGGTCTCACCGCTCCTCCGGGCCGCACCATGGGCCATGCTGGCGCCGTGATTTCGGGTGGCAAGGGCGGCGCAGAAGACAAGATCGCCGCGATGGAAGCCGCCGGCATTCGCATGAGCAAGTCGCCGGCCCGTATCGGCCGCACGCTTGCTGAAGTGCTTAAAGGCTAGTCTGGGATTTGATCTGTCGCCTCCCTTGCAAAGAGGGGGGCGGCGTCACGAATGCGACCGATGTCGGTCGCGCTTCGGACACAGAATGGTGTTACGCCAAGACTGTGTCCAAGACGATAAACTTGAATTGAGCCACAACCCTGCTCAGGGGTTGTTACACTTAACAGGATACTAAGGATAAGCGGTCAGTATCCGACACGAAATTAGGGACCGCATGGACCGGCTTTGCCGGTTGTTGAGAAGGATGGCGGGGCGTGGGCCTCGCACATAAAAGCGATGACACGACAGGAAAAGAACGACACGTTCTTGCTGACTTCGTTCCTCTATGGTGGGAACGCCGACTATATCGAGCAGCTGTATTCCCGCTACAAGACAGACCCTGCCAGTGTCGATGAGACCTGGAAGAGCTTCTTCTCCAAGCTCGACGATGGCGAGGGTGTCGCCCAGCAAAATGCCGAAGGTCCAAGCTGGACCCGCAAGGACTGGCCGCAGAGCGCCAATGGCGAACTGGTCTCGGCCCTTGACGGCAATTGGGGCGAGATCGCCATCAAGACCGAAAAGGCCATCGCCAAGAAGGCCGAGGCCATGGGTGTCGCCAAGTCGTCGGTAGCCGACGTCTTGCAGGCCACGCGCGATTCGATTCGCGCCATCATGATGATCCGCGCCTATCGCATGCGCGGTCATCTGCATGCCGATCTTGACCCGCTCAAGATGAAGGAAGACGAGCCGGCTCCCGAGCTCGATCCGACGAGCTATGGCTTCACCGAAGCCGACTATAGCCGCAAGATCTTCGTCGACGGCTATCTCGGCCTCGAATATGCGACCATTCCGGAAATGCTGGCCATCCTGCAGCGCACCTATTGCGGCACGATGGGCATCGAATTCATGCATATCTCCGATCCTGAAGCCAAGCAGTGGATCCAGGAACGCATCGAAGGTCCGGACAAGGAAATCACCTTCACGGCCGAAGGCAAGAAGGCGATCCTCTCCAAGCTGATCGAGGCCGAAGGCTTCGAGAAGTTCATCGACGTCAAGTATACCGGCACCAAGCGCTTCGGCCTTGATGGCAGTGAATCGACTATTCCGGCGCTCGAGCAGATCATCAAGCGCGGCGGTGCCATGGGCATCAAGGATATCGTTTTGGGCATGGCCCACCGCGGTCGCCTCAACGTTTTGACCCAGGTCATGCAAAAGCCGCATCGCGCGCTGTTCCATGAGTTCAAGGGCGGCGCTTTCTACCCCGACGACGTCGAGGGTTCGGGCGACGTGAAGTACCACCTCGGTGCCTCGTCGGACCGCGAATTTGACGGCAACAAGGTGCATCTGTCGCTGACCGCCAACCCCTCCCACCTCGAGATCGTCGATCCCGTGGTGCTGGGCAAGTCGCGCGCCAAGCAGGACCAGCATATTTCGCCCGATGGCAAGCTGGTCAATATCGCGACGGACGGCAAGCCCGACCGCTCGATGGTGCTGCCGCTCTTGATCCATGGCGATGCGGCCTTTGCCGGGCAGGGCGTCATCGCCGAATGCCTCGGTCTTTCCGGCCTCAAGGGTCACCGCACGGGTGGTTCGATCCACTTCGTCATCAACAACCAGATCGGCTTCACCACCAGCCCGATGTATTCGCGCTCGTCCCCATATCCGACCGATGTGGCCAAGATGATCGAAGCACCGGTGCTGCATGTGAATGGCGACGATCCGGAAGCCGTGGTGTTTGCCGCCAAGGTCGCCGTCGAATATCGCCAGAAGTTCGGCAAGCCTGTCGTCATCGACATGTTCTGCTATCGCCGCTTCGGCCATAACGAAGGCGACGAGCCCAGCTTCACCCAGCCGCTGATGTATTCGCGCATCCGCGCCCACAAGACGACGCTGGAGATCTATTCGGAAAAGCTGATTGCCGAAGGCAATATCAGCGCTGCCGAAGTCGACCAGATGAAGGCCGATTGGCGCGCCAAGCTCGAAGCCGAATTCGAGGCCGGCCAAGACTATCGCCCCAACAAGGCCGACTGGCTGGATGGCGCCTGGAAGGACTTCAAGCCGGCTGACCAGGAAGGTCCGCGTCGCGGCAATACTGGCGTCGAGATCGATGAGCTGGCCAAGATCGGAACGGCCCTGACGCGTATCCCGGAAGGCTTCAACGTCCACAAGACGGTCAAGCGCTTCATGGACAACCGTCTGGCCGCCATCGAATCCGGCGAAGGCGTGGACTGGGCGACGGCCGAAGCCCTGGCCTTTGGTACGCTGGTGACCCAAGGTCATCCGGTGCGCCTCAGCGGCCAGGACGTCGAGCGTGGTACTTTCAGCCAGCGTCACTCGGTGCTCAACGACCAGCAGGTCGACAACAAGAGCTATACGCCGCTCAACAACCTGAGCGACGACCAGAGCCGCTATGAGGTCATCAACTCGATGCTCTCCGAAGAGGCTGTGCTCGGTTTCGAGTATGGCTACTCGCTGGCGGAGCCCAAGGCCCTGACCATCTGGGAAGCCCAGTTCGGCGATTTCGTGAATGGTGCGCAGGTCGTCATCGATCAGTTCATCTCGTCGGGCGAGCGCAAGTGGTTCCGCATGTCGGGCCTCGTGATGCTCCTGCCGCATGGCTATGAAGGGCAGGGCCCGGAGCATTCCTCCGCACGTCCAGAGCGCTTCCTCCAGCTCTGCGCCGAAGACAATATGCAGGTCGCCAACTGCACCACCCCGGCCAATTACTTCCACGCCCTGCGCCGCCAGGTGCAGCGTGACTTCCGCAAGCCTTTGATCCTGATGACGCCCAAGAGCCTGCTGCGCCACAAGCGTGCCACCTCGGGGCTGGTCGAAATGGGTCCGGATAGCTGCTTCCACCGTCTCCTCTGGGACGATGCCGAGGCACCGGGCGCACCCAAGACCACCACCAAGCTCGTGGCCGACGAAAAGATCCGTCGCGTCGTGCTCTGCACCGGCAAGGTCTATTACGACCTGCTCGAAGATCGCGAGAAGAAGGGCATCGACGATGTCTATCTGCTGCGCATCGAACAGCTCTATCCGTTCCCGGCCAAGGCGCTGCTCGACGAGCTCAACCGGTTCAAGAATGCCGAAGTGATCTGGTGCCAGGAAGAACCCAAGAATATGGGTGCCTGGGCCTTCATTCAGCCCTATGTTGAATGGGTCTTCGACCAGATGGGCCGCACCGGCCAGCGCGTCCGCTATACCGGCCGCCCGGCGTCTGCCTCCACTGCTACGGGTCTGATGCGGACCCATCTCGCTCAACTGCAGGCCTTCCTCGACGAAGCCCTCGGCAGCTAAAAGGACAAGAAAATGTCGACTGAAATCCGCGTCCCCACCCTTGGCGAAAGCGTCACCGAGGCCACCATCGGCCAGTGGTTCAAGAAGGTCGGGGACACCGTTTCCGCCGATGAGCCCATCGTCGAGCTCGAAACCGACAAGGTCACCATCGAAGTGCCGGCTCCCGCTGGCGGCGTGCTTGAAGCCATTGCTGCCCAGCCGGGCGAGACGGTGGACGTTGGCGCCCTGCTCGGTGCCATCGCTGCTGCAGGCGCTGCCGCTTCGGCCGCCCCTGCTGCCGCGCCGACCCCGGCCAAGGCTGAAGTGCCGGCTGCCAATGCGGCTGGTCCCGAGCCGGTCAAGCCCGCTGCAACCGATCGCGCTCCGGCGCCGTCGGCGCAGAAGCTGATCAACGAGAATGGCCTAGATGCAGGCACGCTGGGTGGTTCGGGCAAGCATGGCCAGGTGCTCAAGGAAGACGTGCTGGCCGCTCTGGCCAAGCCGGCTCCCGCTGCCGCCCCGGCTGCTGCCGAAGCCCCCAAGGCTCCCGCTGCACCGCGCGCTCCGGTTTCCGCCGACGATGCGTCGCGCGAAGAGCGGGTCAAGATGACCCGCCTGCGCCAGACCATTGCCCGTCGCCTTAAGGATGCGCAGAACACCGCCGCCATGCTGACCACTTTCAACGAAGTGGACATGAAGCCGGTGATGGACCTGCGCAATTCCTACAAGGAGCTGTTCGAGAAGAAGCATGGCGTCAAGCTCGGCTTCATGGGCTTCTTCACCAAGGCTGTCGTGCACGCCCTCAAGGAAATCCCGGCCGTCAATGCCGAGATCGATGGCGATGAGCTGATCTACAAGCAGTATGCGCACATTGGCGTCGCTGTCGGCACCGACAAGGGCCTCGTGGTGCCGGTCGTGCGCAATGCAGACCAGATGTCGATTGCCGATATCGAAAAGTCGATCAATGGTCTCGGCAAGAAGGCCCGCGACGGTCAGCTGTCGATGGCCGACATGCAGGGCGGCACCTTCACCATCTCCAATGGTGGTGTCTATGGCTCGCTGATGTCGACGCCTATCCTCAACGCGCCGCAGTCCGGTATTCTGGGCATGCACAAGATCCAGGAACGCCCGGTCGCCATTGGCGGTCAGGTCGTCATCCGCCCGATGATGTACCTCGCGCTCTCCTATGATCACCGCATCGTTGACGGCAAGGAAGCCGTGACCTTCCTGGTCCGCGTCAAGGAAAGCCTTGAAGCACCGGAGCGCCTGGTGCTCGACCTCTAAGAAGCCGCATTACCGATGCATACGAGGGCTCGCCAGTGGCGGGCCCTTTTCGTTTCGCGTTGGCTGTGAATTGGTGACGGGTTGGTGAACTCGATGCTAGCAGTCTGTTAACGAATTCAGGGCTTATGCGGTGTCTGGTCGGGCAGGCGTTCTGCCCCAATTTTCGGAGTTTTGTCGTCTTGCGTTTCCCCATCCTACTTGCAGCGGCATGGCTGATTGTATCTCTCCCCGCCAGCGCACAGGATGCTTCCGACCCCGAACTAATCGGCGAGCTGATGGCTTTTCATGGCTCCAAAGTCATCGTTTCGGCCATGACCACGCATTGCTACGAGACCACCGGGCTCGACGCCGCCTACAAAACTGCCAATGATAACTGGTACTTGCGCAATATCGGCTTCCTCGACCTGGCCGATCGCGTCATCGCGCGGCTGGGCGGCGCCGCAGCCGGCGAAAAGCAGGCGGCCGAGAATTACGGCGGCAGCCAGATCATGAGCGCCTATAACCAGGCCGAGGACAAGGACACCTTCTGCCGGGCCTTTCTCGAGCAGGTGCAGAGCGGCGCCCTCGATATCGACAAGCAACTCCCTGCTGCGCTTCAAAAAGCCCAGGATATCGCGTCGCAATAGCGCGATATCCCCTTGGCGTCCCAGCTGTGTATCCTGCTGTCCGTGACACTGACGCGTTGCCCCGACTCCGAGGCTCGTGTAACGGATAGTCCCGACAAAGCGGCGGTGTACCGATGAGTTTTCCCTGGCTTGAATTTGCCGGCCTGATGCTGGCCTTCGGCATCAATGCGGTGATCCCCGGCGCCGATTTCGCCATGGTGCTGCGCCAGTCGATCGCCCATGACCGCCGCGCTGCGCTTTTCACCTCGGCCGGTATTGCTACCTCCATCCTGGTCCATGGCAGCTACACGCTGCTCGGGCTTGGGGTGATCGTTGGCAATTCACTGATGCTGTTCAATATTCTAAAATGGGCCGGGGCCGCCTACCTGGTCTGGCTGGCGATTGCCGCGCTGCGCAGCCCGCCGCCGCAGCCCCCGGCCGAGAGCGATCTGGCCGGGGCCAGGCGCGGTGATTTCGCCGCTTTTGCGCTGGGCTTTCTGACCAATCTGCTCAATCCCAAGGCCGTACTGTTCTTCCTCGCGCTGTTCACCACGCTGGTTTCGGTGCGTACCGGAAATGACATCAAGGTCATTTATGTTGGCTGCATGAGCCTAATGCTTTTTGCCTGGTTCGCATTGGTCTCGGTTTTCTTTACGACAGCCTCTGTTCGGCAAGGCTTTTTCCGCTTTGGCCGGTGGTTTAATCGAGTCACCGGCATTACATTCATCCTGCTGGCCGTGCGTGTCGCACTGGCGCAGCAGCACTAACCTTCTTCGGGGCAAAAAATGGCAGACGCGTACGATCTCACCATCATCGGCTCGGGTCCGGGCGGCTATGTTGCCGCGATCCGTGCAGCACAGCTGGGGATGAAGGTCGCGGTTGTCGAAAAATGGGCCACCCATGGCGGCACCTGCCTCAACATCGGCTGCATTCCGTCCAAGGCGCTGCTGCATGCTTCCGAGCTGTTCGAAGAGGCCGGCCATGGCTTCAAGGCCCTGGGCATCGACATTCCGGCGCCGGTGCTGAACCTGCCGCAGATGATGAACCACAAGACCGAGGTCGTAGCCGGTAATGTCGGCGGCGTCGATTATCTGTTCAAGAAGAACAAGATCACCCCGATCCGCGGCATTGGCACCATCGTGGCGCCGGGCAAGGTTCTGGTGACGCCGCAGTCGGGCGCCGCCACGGAAATCGAAACCAAGAATATCGTCATCGCCACCGGTTCGGTCTCGGCCAACCTGCCGGGCATCGAAATCGACGAGAAGACCATCGTCACCTCGACCGGCGCGCTGTCGCTAGAGAAGGTGCCGAACCGGCTGCTGGTGATTGGCGCCGGCGTCATCGGCCTCGAGCTGGGCTCGGTCTGGGCGCGTCTCGGCGCCAAGGTCACCGTGGTCGAATATCTCGACCGCATCCTGCCGGGCATGGATAGCGAAGTGGCGCGTCAGTTCCAGCGCATGTTGCAGAAGCAGGGCATGGAGTTCAAGCTGTCGAGCAAGGTTGCCGGCATCGACAAGCAGGACGATGGCTCGCTCAAGCTTCGCGTCGAGCCCGCCAAGGGCGGCGACATGGAAATCATCGATGCCGACGTGGCGCTGGTCGCCATCGGCCGCAAGCCCTTCACCGAAGGGCTGGGCCTCGACATTGTCGGCGTGGCGCTGGATGAGCGCGGCCGCGTCCGCGTCGACCAGCACTACAAGACGTCGGTCGACGGCATTTATGCCATTGGCGACGTGATTGCCGGCCCGATGCTGGCGCACAAGGCTGAAGACGAGGGCATTGCCGTCGCCGAAATCCTCAATGGCCAGGCTGGCCATGTGAACTATGCGGTCATCCCGGCCGTGGTTTACACCAATCCGGAAATCGCTTCGGTCGGCAAGACCGAGGACGAGCTCAAAGCCGATGGCGTCGAATACAAGATCGGCAAGTTCCCCTTCACGGCCAATGGCCGCGCCAAGGCGATGCTGGCAACGCAGGGCTTTGTCAAGATCCTCAGCGACGTTAACACCGACCGCGTTCTGGGTGCGCATATCGTGGGCAAGAATGCCGGCGAGATGATCCACGAGCTGGTCGTGCTGATGGAATTCTCCGGCTCTTCGGAAGATCTGGCGCGTTCCACCCATGCCCATCCGACCCTCTCAGAAGCCGTGCGCGAAGCCGCGCTCTCGCTGGGCGACGGTGCGATCCACATCTAAACTACTGTCAAATAACGAATTTATTGCAAACACCGCTGGCTCTGCCGGCGGTGTTTTTGTTTGTACTAAAGTCATCATACAACCTGTTGCCTATTGTATGTTGACTTGTGTTTTGTTCTTCCATACCAGTTTCAACACCAAGACATCGCCAAGTCCAGAGGAGGATGGCAAGTCTTGAGCGGCATGGGTGGGGAGCCTGATGCCGTTATCGACACCGGTTGCCAACGGCGCGGAGGACGAGCCGGACCGGTGTCACTTTGGGAGGACACCAATGTTTCATCTGCCTAAACTGGCGGCGACCGCGCTTGTCGCTGCATCCCTGATGGTTTCGACCGCCAGCGCCCAGACCGTGCTGCGCTCATCCGATACCCATCCCGATGGCTATCCGACCGTCGAGGCGGTCAAGCATTTCGGCGAATTGCTCAGCGAAAAGACCGATGGCCGCTATTCGGTCGAAGTGTTCCACTCCGCCCAGCTCGGTGAGGAGAAAGACACGATCGAGCAGACGCAGTTCGGCGTGATCGATCTCAACCGCATTTCGATCGGCGCCTTCGGTACCCAGGTGCCGGAAGCCACGGTCACCCAGCTGCCCTATATCTTCCGCTCGGCCGACCATTTCCACGCCGTGCTGGATGGTCCGATCGGCGAGGAAATTCTGGCCGCATTCGACAAGGTCGACGTGGTGGCGCTGGCCTTCTACGACGGTGGCGCGCGCTCGTTCTACAATAGCGGCAAGCCGATCAATTCCCCGGCTGATCTGGCCGGCATGAAGCTGCGCGTCATGCAGTCCGACATTTTCGTCGACATGGTCGCGGCGCTGGGCGGCAACGCCACGCCTATGCCCTATGGCGAAGTCTATTCGGGCATCCAGACCGGCGTCATCGACGGCGCCGAGAACAACTACCCGAGCTATGACACCGCCGGTCATGCCGAAGTTGCCAAGTATTACTCGCTCGACGAACACCTGATGGTGCCGGAAGTGCTGGTGATCTCCAAGGTCGTCTGGGACGGGCTGACGCCGGAAGACCAGGCTCTGTTCCGCGAAGCCGCCAAGGAATCCGTCGCCAAGCAGCGCGAGCTGTGGTCGGCCAAGGAAGTGGAATCCAAGGCGGCTGTCGAGGCGCTCGGCGCTACGATCAACGAAGTCGACAAGCAGCCCTTCATCGACGCCATGGGCCCGGTCTACGACAAGTATGTCACCGACGCCGCACTGAAGGACTTGGTTGCCCGCATTCAGGCTACTGAAGGCTAAGGCTTTAGCCAAAGGCGGGTCGGCACCTGTGCCGGCCCGTTTGCGTGCGGGGAGGGGATTATCGTGAAAGACAGGCTCATGCCGATCAGCCGTGCGCTGGGGCAGCTTTCCAATGCCGTGCTGTGGCTGGCTGGGATCGGGTTGGTGACGATGACTGCCATCGTTGCCTATCAGGTCTTCATGCGCTTCGTGATCAATGCCTCGCCCGCCTGGACCGAGGCCGGTTCGATCATGATCATGACCTGGTTCATTTTTCTCGGCGCCGCCGTCGGTGTGCGCGAGAATTTCCACATGGGCTTTGACGTGCTGCTCTATGTGCTGCCGCCCAGCGCCAAGCCGTGGCTGCGGGCGATCAGCGATCTCTGCGTCTTCGCCTTTGCCTTCGGCATGGTGTTTTTCGGCGGCGAGCTGGTCATCCGCTACTGGTCGACCCGCATTCCCGTGCTCGGCCTGCCAACCGCCTTCACCTATTTCCCCATCGTGATCTCGGGCTTTCTGATGTGCCTGTTCTCGCTGGAGCGCCTGCTGCTGCGCGCGGCGGGCGAGCCGGTCGATGACCTGCCCACCGATCCGACGATCACCGAGGCCTGAGACCTATGGAATATTGGATCCTCTTCGGCGTCTTCACCGTGCTGATGGTCATCGGCACGCCGATCGCCTTCTGCCTCGGCATCGCCAGCTTTGCCACCATCGTCTATCTGGGCCGTCCGGCCGTGGTGGTGTTCCAGCAGCTCAATTCGGGCGTTTCGGCCTTTTCGCTGCTGGCCATTCCCTTCTTCATCTTTGCCGGCGACCTGATGATGCGCGGCGGCATTGCGGCGCGGATCATCTCATTTGCCGGCTCGCTGATCGGCCATGTGCGCGGCGGGCTGGGGCAGGTGAACATCGCAGCCTCGACGCTGTTTGGCGGCATTTCCGGCTCGGCGGTGGCCGAAGCGGCAGCGGTCGGCGGTATCATGATCCCGCAGATGAAGGCGCGCGGCTATGGCGCCGATTATGCGGTGAACGTCACCTCGATGGCGGCGCTGATCGCACTGCTGCTGCCGCCCAGCCACAATATGATCATCTATTCACTGTCCGGCGGTGGCAATATTTCCATCGCCGACCTGTTCACCGCCGGCATCATTCCCGGCCTGCTGCTGGCCGCTGTGCTCAGCGTCACGGCCTATATCGTTGCGGTGAAACGCGGCTATCCGACCGAGCCCTTTCCGGGCTTTCGCAAGGCCGGCTATTATTTCCTGGTCTCCATTCCCGGCCTGATGCTGATCGTCATCATCTTCGGCGGCGTGCGCTCGGGCATTTTTACTGCCACGGAAAGCTCATGCATCGCCGTGCTTTACGCGCTGCTGGTGACGCTCCTGGTCTATCGCTCGCTGAGCTGGGGCGAGTTTGCCCATTCGGTGCTGGGCGCGGTGCGGACCACGGCCATGGTGCTGTTCATCATCGGCGCTGCTGCGAGCTTTGGCTGGCTGATGGCCTATCTCAAGGTCGCCACCATCCTCACCGCCGGCATGGCGGCGATCTCCAGCGATCCACTGCTGGTGCTGCTGATGATCAATGTGCTGCTGCTGCTGCTCGGCACCTTCATGGATATGGGGCCGCTGATCATCATCACCACGCCGATCTTTTTGCCGATGGTCAAAGCCTTTGGCGTCGATCCGGTGCATTTCGGCGTCATCATGATCCTCAACCTCGGCATTGGCCTCAACACGCCGCCGCTCGGGCCGGTGCAGTTCGTCGCTGCCGCCGTGGGCAAGATCACGGTGATGCAGGCGATGAAGAGCATCTGGCCCTTCTATCTGGCCGGTCTGATCGTTCTGGGGCTGGTCACCTATATTCCGGCCCTGTCACTATGGCTGCCAGCATTGTTCCGGGGTCAGTAATGTCGCTGCATGACGAAGCCTTTGCGGCGGCCCGCAAGCCCAAACTGGCGGATCTGGTGATCGGCACCCTGCGCAAGCGCATCCGCGCCGGCGAATACCGGGCCGGCGGCAAGCTGCCGACCGAGAGCCAGATGACCACGATTTTCGGCGTCAGCCGAACGGTGGTGCGCGAGGCGATTGCAGCGCTGGCGGCCGATGGATTGGTGCAGTCGCGGCAGGGCGCCGGGGTGTTTGTGGTCGGGAGCGCTGCTTCGCCCTTTAGCGAGATCGGGGCGGAGAAGAGCAACAAGATTTCGGTGGCCATCAATGTGCTCGAAGTGCGCATGGGCATCGAAATCGAGGCGGCGGGCCTTGCTGCCCAGCGCCGCAGCGCCAGCCAGGAGGCGGCGATTCAGGAGGCGTGGAACGAGTTCGAACGCCTGCTCAAGCTGGGCACGCCGACCGGCAAGACGGATTTCGCCATTCACCGGGCGATTGCGGCGGCGACCAACAATCCCTTCTATATCGAAGTGCTGGATGGGCTGGGCAGCCGCACCATTCCCTGCGACGTCGCCTCGCCCTGGGGCACGGAAAGCGTGCTGACCTTCGAATACCAAGCCGGCTTGCAACAGGAACACCTCAAGATCATCAAGGCCATTTCGGCCCAGGATGCCGATGCCGCGCGCGAGGCGATGCGGCAGCACCTGTCGCTGAGCCAGGAGCGCTATCGCAACCGGCTGCGCGAACAGACCCATTCCAACCAGGACTAGATTATGAGCACCGACTACGACATCCGCTTCGCCATCGACCCGGTCAGCGCTGCGACCATGAACACGGCCGAACTGCGCGAGCATTTCCTGATCGACGACCTGTTCGTTCCCGGCGCGGTCAACTGGACCTATACGCATTACGACCGCATGGCCGTGGGTAGCGCGACGCCACAGGGCAGCGCGCTGGTTCTGGAAACCATCAAGCCGACGGGCACGGCTAATTTCCTCGACCGGCGCGAGCTGATTGCGGCCAATATCGGCACGGCGGGAACGATCACCGTAGACGGCACGGATTATGCCGTTGGCGAGCGCGACATGCTGTATGTCGGCATGGGCGCGAAGGCCGTGAGTTTCTCGGGCGAGGGCGCCAAGTTCTATCTTCTCAGCGCGCCGGCCCATGCCAGCCATCCGACGACGCTGCTCAAGCAGTCTGGCGCGAAGCGTCTCGATCTCGGCAGCGCCGAAACGGCCAACGAGAGGTCGATCTTCCAGTACACGAACGATCTCAAGAGTTGCCAACTGGTGGTGGGGCTGACCAGTTTCGCCCCCGGCTCGGTGTGGAACACCATGCCGGCGCATCTGCATGATCGGCGCATGGAGGCCTATCTCTATTTCGACCTCAAGCCCGATGCCTTCGTGGTGCATCTGATGGGCGAGCCGGACGAGACCCGCCACATCATCATGCGCAACGAGCAGGCCGTGATCTCGCCGCCCTGGTCGATCCATTCCGGCGCTGGAACCGGCGCCTATACGTTCATCTGGGCCATGGCCGGCGATAATGTCGACTATACCGACGCCGAAAAGATCGGCATGGACGAGCTGCTGTGACGGATCTCTCTGCGTTTTCATTGACCGGCAAGACGGTCATGGTCACCGGCGCCAATACCGGCATTGGGCAGGGCATTGCGCTGTCCATCGGGCGGGCCGGCGGCAAGGTGATCGGTGTCGGCCGCTCCAGCATGGAAGAGACGGCGTCCTTGATGGCGGGGCAGGGGGCGGATTTCGCCGAAGTCCGCGCTGACCTCGGCTCGACCCCGGAGGCGCAGGCGATGTTCGCTACGGCCTGGGATCAGCATGGGCCGATCGATGGGCTGGTCAACAATGCCGGCATCATCAAGCGTGTCGATGCGGTGGATTTCACCGAGGCCGACTGGGACCAGGTGATGGATATCAACCTCAAAACCATGTTCTTCCTATGCCAAGCGCTGGGCAAGCGGGCGATCGACGCGGGACGACCCGGCAAGGTGGTCAATATCTCCTCGATGCTGAGCTTTCAGGGCGGCATTCGGGTGGCCAGCTATACGGCATCGAAGTCCGGCGTGCTGGGGATCACGCGGCTGCTCGCCAATGAGTGGGCGGCCAAGGGCATCAACGTCAATTCCATCGCCCCGGGCTATATCGAGACCAATAATACCGAGGCGCTGCGGGCTGATCCGGATCGCTCGGCCTCGATCCTCGGCCGCATTCCGGCCGGGCGCTGGGGCGAGCCGTCCGACATTGGCGACGCGGCGGTGTTCCTGCTGTCGCAGGCTTCAAACTATATGCATGGCGCCGTCATCCCGGTGGATGGCGGCTGGCTGGCGAGGTGATCAGATGACAAAGCAAAAGCTGTTTGCACAGCCGCATGAAAGCGAATGGGTGGAACTGGCGCCGGGCAATACGCGGCGGGTGCTGATCCACACGCCGGAATTGATGCAGGTGGAGTTCGGCTTCGAGCAGGGTGCCGTTGGGGCGCTGCACAGCCATCCGCATATCCAGGTCAGCTATGTCGCCGAAGGGCGGTTCGAGGTGACCATCGATGGGCATACGCAGGTGGTGGAACAGGGCGGCAGCTTCATCGTGCCGAGCGGGCTAGAGCACGGCGTCGTCGCGCTGACGCGTGGGCGGCTGGTGGACGTGTTCACGCCGATGCGGCAGGACTTCGTCTAGCCGATCTCTGCCAGCATTTGCGCATAGGCCTCATCGTGCCGGCCCGCCCAGTTGGGCTTTCCAGGTTCGGTGAGGCGACCCCGCCGCGGCGGGATGAAGCTGTAGATGGCGCGAACCGGCGCCTCCCGCCACTGCAGGTTGAACGCTGCCAGCTTGGGAAAGAACTCCATGTCCGAATAGGGCAGGTGGTCATGCACCCACCAGGCCATGGCCTCCCAATCGCTGGTGCGCTCGTAATAGGGCACGAAGCGGTTGACCACGACGCAGGCGGTGGCGCCCATGTGGCCCTCCGCGTCGCGGCGGTCCCAGATATGGCCGGCGAAATTGGTCTCGTTGCGGCCGCAGTTGAGCTTGTTCACATTGCCGAAATGGTTGACCTCGGAGGAGCGATAGGCCGAGCGAATGGAGATCTTGCCGAAGCGCGCCTGTAGCGGTTCGAGCAGGTTTTCGCAGAGCGCTTTGCCAGCGGTGATGGCGAGGTCGGGATCGTCGGGGATGTTCTGGAAGCCATGGACCACCGCGATCTCGGAATAGAGAAAATCGCGCAGGAAGAAGTTCTCGCTGAGCTGAACGCGGCCGAGATCTTCCAGCGATTTGACGGATTTAGGTTGGCGCATGGCGGTCTCCGGCTGGACGCAGCAATCTCATCAGGTAACGTCACCCCGACAACCCGGTTTTTGCAGGACGGTTCATGCTCGAGGTCATTTTCTATATCGCCATCACCGCCGAGGCGATGACGGCGGCGCTGGCGGCCGGGCGACGCAACATGGACTGGTTCGGGGTGTGCCTTCTGGCTTGTGTCACCGCCCTGGGTGGCGGCACGATCCGCGACCTGTTTCTCGACCACTATCCGCTCTACTGGGTCGAAAACCCCTATATCCTGCTGCTGGTCTGCGGCGCGGCGCTGGTGACCATTGGCATTGCGCGGTTTGTCGACCGGCTGCGCTGGCCCTTCCTGCTGCTCGACGGGCTGGGCCTGGTGGTCTTCACCATCATCGGCTGCGAGATCGGCATGGAGGCCGGCGTGCATCCGGTTATCGTCCTGGTGGCCGGCATGGTCACTGGCATCTTCGGCGGCATCCTGCGCGATGTGCTGTGCAATGACGTGCCGCTGGTGTTCCGCGGCGAGCTTTACGCCACGGTCTCGATCGTCACCGGGGCGATCTATTATTTCGGCCTCGCCGCCAATATCCAGCACGACCTGGTGATCCTCGTCGCTATCGCCGTCGGCTTCCCGCTGCGCGTCTTTGCCATCCTCAACAAGTGGGAAATGCCCAAGTTCGTCTATGACAAGGACCTGCGATGAAGCCGGCGCGCATCGTCCTGTCGCGCCGGGCTGGCTTCGACCTGCAGGCGGTATCCATGGCGCTCAATGGTCTGCCGGCGCAGTCGGTGGCGCGGCCGGGGCTGTGGGGCAATCCCTTCACCATCGATGCGGTGGCGGCCGAGCTGGGGATCGATCGCGACGCGGCGCAGGCCGAGGCGGTGGCGCGGCATGGACGCTGGCTGCGTGGAGAGATCGATGGGCCAAAACCGGCGCCGGATCGCGCGAGCATCCGCTCGGCCCTCGGCGGCAAGAACCTCGCCTGCTGGTGCCGCGAGGGGACGCCCTGCCACGTCGACAATCTGCTGCCGCTGGCCAACGAATAGGGCTTTTCGTGCTCGTCCGCCTGTGGCAATGACTTCCATACAAGAATGGGAGTTTTGCCTTGCGACAGACCTGGCGGTGGTTCGGACCCAAAGACCTGTGCAGCATTGATGACATCACCCAGGTCGGTGCGGCCGGCGTGGTCAGCGCTTTGCACCATGTGCCCAATGGCGTCGTTTGGTCGCCCGAAGAGATCGCCAGGCGCCATCAAGAGATCGCCACGCGCAAGGACGGCACTCCGTCCGGTTTGACCTGGGATGTGGTGGAAAGCCTGCCGGTTTCGGAAGATATCAAGAAGCAGAAGGGCGACTGGCACGCCCATATCGAGAATTACAAGATTTCGCTGAAGCACCTCGCCGACAGCGGCTTGGAAGTGATCTGCTACAATTTCATGCCGGTGCTGGACTGGACGCGCACCGATCTGCGCTGGAACGTGCCCAATGGCGGCTCCTGCATGCGCTTCGATATCAATGATTTCGCGGCCTTCGACATCCATATCCTCGAGCGCCAGGGCGCTGCGGCGGATTACACCAATGCCATTGCCGATGAGGCCGCCAACCGTTTTTCGGCGCTGGATGATGACGGCAAAAAGCAGTTGGCGCGCAATGTCACCATGGGCCTGCCCGGCTCGACGGAGTCGATGACGCTGGACGATGTGCGGGCGCATCTGGCCGAGTACGGCAATATCAGCCGCGACCGGCTGCGGGCCAATTTCGTCGATTTCCTCGATGCCGTGGTGCCGACGGCCGAAGACCTCGGGCTTCGGCTCTGCTGCCACCCGGATGATCCGCCGTTTGCGCTGCTGGGCCTGCCGCGCGTCATGTCGACCGAGGAAGACTATCGCTACATCCTCGACAGCGTCGATAGCCCGGCCAGTGGGATGACCTTTTGCACCGGTTCATTGGGCGCGCGCCCGGATAATGATCTGCCGGGCATGCTGGAGCGCTTTGCCGAGAAGGTGCATTTCCTGCACCTGCGCAACGTCAAGCGCGACACCGATGACATTGTCGGCTCATTCTACGAGGCCGAACATCTGGCGGGCGATACCGACATGGTGGCGGTGATTGCTGCCGTGGTGCGCGAGGAAAGCCGGCGCAAGGCTGCGGGCCGCAAAGATCACACGATCCCGATGCGCCCCGATCATGGCCAGGACATTCTCGATGACCTCGGCCGCCGCTCGCAACCGGGCTATCCGACCATCGGCCGGATGAAGGGCCTAGCCGAACTACGCGGCGTGATGACGGCGCTGGAGCATGGAGTGTATGGGCTGACGCGTTAAGCGTCAGTCCTCCAGCAAATAGGCTCCGGCGCGGGTTGGCAGCACCTCGGTGCCCACGATCTTGGCAATGCTCGAGCCCTTCGAGACATATTTGCCCATGACGCGCGACAGCACGAAGCCGTCGGTGCCGGCCAGGATCGGCCGGCGCGCGAGGAAGGCTTCGGGGCCGTCCATGGCGATCAGGTCGGCGATGGGCTGGCCCTTCGTGACGCGCTCGCCGAGCTCGACGCGGTAGGCGAGCAGGCCCGGCGCATCGGCGCGCAGCACTTCGGTGGCTTCGAAAGGCGTGGGACCGGGTGCTGGGGCCGGCCTGGCTCCGGCGTCAGCCTCAATCAACCCACGACCGGCAAAAAATCCGAACAGGCCGGCGGCGTCTTCCTGGCCGATATGATCGAAACTGTCGGCGCGGCCGCGATATTCCAGCGTCGCCGTTTCGGCGCCATTGGGGATCGGGTGGCCGGAATTGGCCAGGCGTGCTTTGCGATAGAGCGTGGGCAGGACTTCATCGAAGGAGCCGCCGCCGCTGTCCTCAGCGGTGAGGGTTGCGGCCAGGCTCATCCAGTCGGCGAGATCCTGCAAGCCGGGCATCAGCTCGGGCGAGGTGAAGATGTGTTTGAGGCTGTCGTCGTCGCAATGGAGGTCGAGCACGATGTCGGATCGAGCCGCCGAGCGCAGCACATGCAGGCGTAGCTGCTGGATGGCGGTGCGCGGCTGCTGGCTGTCGATCCAGTCGAGCACGGCCGTGCGGATCACGGCGATGTTCTCCGAGCCATCCTGGGTCAGCTTGCCGGCGATTGCATCGGCGACCTGCGGGTAAAGGTCGGGCCAGCGGCGGTTGTAATTGACGCCGGTCTCGATGTCGTAGCGGCCGATGTGATGGCGCAGCGAGAAATTGGCGAGGCCGAGCGGATTGACCGAGGGGTAGATGGTGAAATGCGCTGTGAGCTGGCCGGCGGCATCGGTATCGCGCAGGCGCGGCAGCAGGTGGTGCAGCGCCATGGTGCCGGGCTGTTCGTCGGCATGCAGCGCCGCCTGCAGATGCACACGGGTCGCCGCGTCTTCCGGCCCCGCCGTGTACCAATAGAGATTGGTGGACGTGCCGGGCGTGTCGCCGGAGAGGGCGGTGTGATGCAGCTGGAAGGTCATGATATCTCCTCAGGCGAGGCTGGCGAGCTTGTCCGCCATGGTCTGGTTTTTGTCGTTCCGCGTCGAAAAGCTCATCGTGCAGAAAATCCGCTCGACGCCTAGGTCATGCAGCTTGGCGCAGCAGGCTTCGACGGTGGCGGTCACTGCAGCCATTTCGCCTTCGATATTGGTGCCATTGGCGTGCATGGTGTGGCTGAGGCCTGAGGCCTCGATGATGTCGCGCACCTCGCGGATGTAACGCGAAACGGATGGGCCTACGCCCATCGGGACGATGCAGAGGTCGGCAATGATCTTCATGGCAGAAAAGTCCTTAGCGCCACCAGCTCGGCGCGTAGCGCATGCGCGGTCCGGCCGGCATATGCCGCATCAGGCGGCGATAGACCAGCCCGAACAGGAAGAACACCACCAGCGATACGGCCAGGAAGTAGAGCGCCGCGACCGAGAAATGCAGGAAGGCATTGTAGTCGCGTTCGAACAATTCCTTGGCGGTGATCATCAGGTCTTTCTGCTGGCCGATGACCGGCAGGGCAAAATAGACGATGGCCGTGGCGTGGAACAGGAAGACCACTTCATTGGTATAGGCGGGCCAAGCGAGGCGGATCAGGTTGGGCCAGATCACCTGGCGGAACTGCTGGCTGCGGCTCATGCCATAGGCGCGCGCCGCCTCGATTTCGCCGCGCGGCACGGCGCGCAGGGCGCCATAGAAGATCTCGGCGGTATAGGCGCCGGTGTTGAGTGTCAGCACCAGCGGGCCGATGAACAGCGGATGCAGCACCCACCAGGATATGCCCATCGGCTTCCACACGCCGACGTTGAAGGACAGCGCCAGCGAATAGATCATGAAAAACTGGATGAACAGCGGCGAGCCGCGGAAGGCGTAGATATAGCCGCGGCTGAGGCGGTTGATCAGCACATTGTCCGAGGCTTTGCCCAGCGCCAGACAGACGGCGAGGATGAAACCGAGCGGAATGGAGGCAATGGCGAAATAGAGGTTGAACACCACGGCGGGGGCGAAGAGGCCCAGTTCGGTGAGAAAGCGGTCCATCAGCGGGCCTCGCTCAGAATGCCGCGGCCGGCGCGCTTCATGATGGCGTCAAAACCCTTTTCGGAGAGCCAGGTGACGAGGATGTAGAAGACGAAGAGGACCAGATAGTAGCGCCAGCGCCAGTCGTCATGCACGAGACCCACGGCGGGCAGGAAATTGGGCGCGCCGAGCCGGTCGGCCCAGAGCACGATATCGGCGATTTGCAGCAGCGACAGCAGCGAGGTCGCCTTGATGATCAGCATCCAGACATTAGAGAGGCCGGGCAGGGCATAGACCCACATCTGGCGGATATGCACGCGCCACAGCACCTGGCTGGCGCTCATGCCATAGGCGCGGGCGGCCTCAAGCTGCCCCTTGGGCACCGATCGCAGCGCGCCATGGATGACATTGGTGGCGAAGGCGCCATAGACCAGGCCCAGCGAGACCGAGGCCAGCACCAGATATTCGGGCGTGCCGAGCAGCCAGTTGGCCTCCTTGCACGGCGGCCAGGCGGCCGATTGCGCTGCGAGCATTTCAGGGGAACAGACCTGGCTGGCGACCAGCCATTCGACGCCCTGCTCGAAAGCCAGCGGGAAGAACAGAAAGAACAGCACGTCCGGCACGCCGCGGACGATCGAGGAATAGATCGAGCCAATGACGCGCAGCGGCAGGAAACGGGAATTCTTGAAGGTCGCGCCGATCAGTCCGAAGACTACGGCCAGCGTGCCGCCGAAGACTGCGGCAAAAATGGTGAACTGGAAGCTCGCATACCAGGTCAGGTGCTTGCCATTGGTCAGATAGCTCAGCCAGAAGGCGATATTGTCGCTCATGAACTGGCTTCCGAAGACATTGGCATGGATGGGCTTTCAAAGTGCCGGGGTGGGCGGCCCACCCCGGCGGAATGCGATTATTCGGCGAAGTAGGGGCCGCGGCCTTCGAACCACTGCGCGATCAGCTTGTCGACGGTGCCGTCGGCCTTGAGCGCGGTCAGGGCGTCGTCGAACTTGGTCTTGAGCTCGGTCTCGTCCTTGCGGATGCCGGCGCCGACGCCGTCACCGATCAGCACGTCTTCACCCACGAATTCCAGCGCACCGCTCGAGGCGGCAACGACGGGCTCGAGATAGGCGCCATCGGCCAGGATGGTGTCGAGATTGCCGGCGGCAAGGTCGGCCATGGCCTGGTCGGCGGTGGTGAAGGCGACGATGGTATTGGCGCCAGCGAGGTTAGCTTCGGCATAGGCGGCCTGGATGGTGCCGCCCTGGACGCCGACGCGCTTGCCTTCAAGCGCCTGCGGATCAACGCCGGCGCCGGCGGCTGCAACGAACAGCGACGGATCGGGCGGGAAATAGTTCTGGCTGAAGTCGATGGTTTCGCGACGTTCGTCGGTGATCGACATGCCGGCCATGATCAGGTCGTAGTTGCCGGCCAGCAGGTTGGGGATGATGGAGTCCCAGTCATTGATGACGAATTCGCAGGTCAAGCCGGCCTTTTCGCAGATGGCATTGCCAAGGTCGATTTCATAGCCGGCAGGGGCGCCGGCATCATTGAGGAAGTTCCAGGGGGCATAGGCGCCTTCGGTGGCGATGCGCACGGTTTCCTGGGCCTGGGTGGCGGACCCGAGGGCCAGTAGCGCGGCCGCGGTAAGGATGAGCTTCTTCATCGGTTTCTCCATTGGTTGTTCTTGTTATCCCCGGACCAGCCGGGCTCGTCGGCAACGCTACTGGTGATGGGCAGCGTTGAGGAATTGCTTGAGGCGAGTGGATTTGGTGGCGCCGAACACCTGGTCTGGCGTGCCCTCTTCCTCGATCAGCCCCTGATGCAGGAAGATCACCCTGTCGCTGACCGAGCGGGCAAATTCCATGTCATGGGTGACCAGCACCATGGTGCGGCCTTCGTCGGCCAGAACCTTGATGACGCGGAGAACTTCCACTTCGAGCTCGGGATCAAGCGCCGAGGTGGGTTCGTCAAACAGCATGACGCGCGGGTTGATACAGAGCGCGCGGGCGATGGCGGCACGCTGCTGCTGGCCGCCAGACAGCTGGTTGGGATAGCTGTTGGCCTTTTCGCGGATGCCCACCTTGGCCAGCATGGCCAGCGCTTCCTCATGCACCTCGCCGCGCGGGCGGCGCTGCACGATGAGCGGGGCTTCCATGACGTTTTCGAGGATGGTCAGATGCGCCCAGAGATTGAAGCTCTGAAACACCATGCCGAGTTCCGAGCGGATGCGGCGGATCTGGTGTTCATCGCCGATCTGGCGGTGCGGCTTGGCGCCGCGCAGGATGATTTCTTCGCCGTCGATGGCGACGGTGCCGCTATCGGGCACTTCGAGCATGTTGATGCAGCGCAGCAGGGTGGACTTGCCCGAACCGGACGAGCCGATCAGCGAGACGACTTCGCCCTCGCGCGCCGAGAAGCTGATGCCCTTGAGCACTTCGAGCTCGCCAAACGACTTGTGCAAGTCGCGGATCGCCACGACAGGCCACTTTTCCGCAGCAGCGGCGGCAGCTTGCGCCATATTCACCTTTGAGCCCGCGAAGGGCGGACGTCTTCCTGACAGGTTAGCTGCCTTTTTTTGAGGCTGGCAGCCTTGACCGCTTTCTAGAAAAGCAAAACGGGGACAGATAGCAAGCGGAAATAACTCATTTGGGTTATGTCGCACAGGATGTGACGCGTCGTGCTAGGAGGCACGGCATGGTGGGAGGACAGATGTTCTACGTGGTGGCGAAGATTTTCTGGGTGGTCGCCCAGCCGTTGAGCATGGTGGTCTTGCTGCTCGTCCTCGGTGTCGCACTGCTGTTCTGGGGCCGGCGACGTCTGGCGATCAGTGTCAATGTGCTTGCCTTGCTGGTGATCGTGTTGTGTGGTTTCACCACCTTTGGAGCACTGATCATCCAGCCGCTGGAGGACCGCTTTGTCCGTCCGGGTACCATGCCCGAGAGCGTCAGCACGATCATCGTGCTGGGCGGATCGACGCTGGCGCGCGTCAGTACGGCGCGGGGCGTCGCTGAGCTCAATGATGCGGGTGACCGGCTGAGTGATGCGGTCGCCCTGGCGCGACTCTATCCAGAGGCGCGGATCGTCTATTCGGGCGGTGCCGGCATTCTCGATCAGGGTGAGCCAGAGGCTGAAACGGCCGAGCGGTTTTTCCTGGCGATGGGGATTGCGCCCGAGCGGCTGGTGCTTGAGGCAGAGTCCCGCAATACCGACGAGAATGCCGAGCTGACCGCGGCTATGCTGGGTGACGCCAATGGCACGGCGCTGCTGGTGACGTCGGCCTTTCACATGCCGCGCTCGATGGGACTATTCCGGCGTGTCGGGCTCGATGTCGTCGCCTGGCCGACGGATTACCGCAGTTCAGGGCAGGAGGGGTTCGGGCTGGACTTCGCCAATCCGGTCAACAGCCTCAGCATAGCCAGCATCGCCATCAAGGAATGGATCGGCCTCCTGGTCTATCACTGGTCAGGACGGATCGACTCTGTGCTGCCGGCTCAGACCTCGAACTGATCGGCAGGCACGACGAGGCGGTAGCGCACGCTGTCGGCTTCGACATGGAACTGGGCGCTGCCGCCGACGGACAGGGGCACAATGCGCTCGAGGACCAGGGTGCCGAAGCGCGGCTGCTGCTGGGCGTCGCCGACCTCGATACCCGCTTCCTGCCATTCGATCACCAGGTCGGCGGGCTGGCCCGGATGGGCGACGATCTGGGCATCGACCCAGACCTGGCCCGGGCGATCCTCGGCCAGAGCGCCATGCAAAACGGCATTGGCACCAAGCTCGTGGATGGCGAGGCCGATATGCAGAGAGGCATTGGGTCCGAGCAGCGGGTTCTCGCCAGTGATGCGGACATGGGCGAGGTGGCTGGAGCCGACGCGTGTGAGCTGCGCGGTGATCAGCGACTGCAGATAAGTGCCGCGCCAATTGCTCTCGGTGACAAGATCCTGCGTGCTGGACAGAGCATGCAGACGGCCGCGGAACTTGTCGAGAAAGTCCTGGATCGTCGTGCTGTGATTGGCCGTCTGCATGGCCACCGATTGCACGATGGCGAGGAGGTTCTTGGAGCGGTGGCTGACTTCGCGCAGCAGGGCGGACACGGCATTGTCGCGCGAGCGCGCTTCGGTCACATCGGCAATGATGCTGAGCACGCCCGTCTCGTCGGGCTGCAGGCGGGCTTCGAACACCTGGCGGCGCAGGCCGTCGCCGAGTTCGAACTCGAAGCTTTGGTCTTGGCCATTGCGGTGCGTATCGTCGAAGGCCTGGCGATAGCTGGTGGCGATATGCGGAGGGAAGGCGTCGGCTTCGGTGATGCCAAGAATGTCGTGTACGGGCCAGATGTCGGGAAGGTTTTCGGCGAGGTCGAAACTACGATCGGGCAACTGGTGTAATACGGAGATGCCCCGCTGGCGCAGCCCGGCTGACAGGGCGCGCAGCCTTGTCACTGAATGGTCGTCTGGCACAAGGGGCGGCATAATGGGTACTCGTTATTGTTCGCCAGGCTGGAAAAATAATGGCTCCGCCTGTGGCGAAGCCCTGGTTCTATCCGGCATGGACAAAACTGCGGTCACGCGCGTCGAAACAAGCCGACAAGAAGCGAGATGACCAGGAAGGCCAGGAACAGGAAGAACAGGATTTGGGCGATACCAGCCGATGCGCCGGCGATGCCGCCAAATCCAAGCACGCCTGCGATCAGGGCAATGACGAGGAAGACCAGAGCGTAGTAGAGCATGTCACTCTCCTTGCATAATCGTGCAGAGGCAACGGGCGGGGAGGGTGGCGGTTCCTGATGACCATGAAAAAAGGCCGGGAAAACCCGGCCTTGTTGGTATTGGCTGATGCTTTGGAGCCGTCTCAGGCCGCGGCGCGCGAGCCTTCGTCGAAGAACAGCGCCTGGCTGATCAGCGCCTTGACCATGTCCGGATTGAACGGCTTGGTGACCAGGAAAGTCGGCTCGGGGCGTTCGCCGGTGAGCAGGCGTTCCGGGAAGGCGGTGATGAAGATCACCGGCACGGAATGCGTATTGAGGATATCGTTGACCGCGTCGATGCCTGAGCTGCCGTCAGCGAGCTGGATATCGGCCAGGATCATGCGCGGATGGGTCTGGTTGAACAGATTGACCGCTTCCTTGTGGGTGCGGGCAACGCTCACCACCTTGTGGCCGAGGCTTTCGACAAGCTGCTCGATATCCATGGCGATCAGCGGTTCATCCTCGATGATCATGATCTCGGTCGCCACCTGGCGCGAAATTTCCACCGAGGCTTCATCGAGCAGCGAAGCGAATTCGCTATCGGCGACGGAGAGGATTTCAGCAGCCTGCGGATGGGTGAAGCCTTCGACGGCAACCAGCAGGAAAGCCTGGCGCGGGCGCGGCGCGAGATTGGCGAGGTTATTCGCCGCGCGCTTTTCCCAGGCAAAGGATGAAGTTGGCTCTGGAACCTTGACGGCCGACGAAGAGAACAGGGCGGAAAACAGCTTGTAGAGCGCGATGCGATCGTTGGAGGCTTCGGGGAACAGTGAAATGTCCGCGATGAGGGCTTCCAACGTGGCGGCTACATAGGCATCGCCAGATGTCTGCGACCCCGTGACGGCGCGCGAAAACCGCCGCAAATACGGCAGGTGCGGAGCAATCCGCGTGGACAAAGTCATTAATCTGAACTCCCAGTGACGCTTGAGGCTCGTGATAGCACGAAACCCGGAAACGGCGGCAGCGCAAACAAAGTTCCGGTCACACAGGAACTTTTTTCAGCTACGTGCATTTTCACCCCGAATGTGGGCAATCTCATAAAATTCCAGACGGTCAATACTGCATGATGAAGGACAAATTGGTGACCCAGCAACGTATGCGGACGCAGGCGGGGCGGGCAGAAGATGGGCTGGGTCCAAATACGGACATCGGCAATCGTTTGCGCGCGCTTTACGGGGCCGTACAGGAGGAAGGCGTACCGGACCAGTTGCTCGACCTGCTCGAAAAGCTGGACAGCGCCGAGCAGGCGCAGAAAGCGAAAAATGCTCCTCGTGACGGAGAGTAACGGCATGACCGCCGAACCGACGTCATTCAAGCGCGAAATGCTCGCGACCCTGCCCAGCCTGCGCGCTTTTGCCGTGTCTCTGACCGGCAAGCACGACAAGGCCGATGATCTGGTGCAGGACACCGTCATGAAGGCCTGGGCCAAGCAGACCAGCTTCGAGATGGGCACCAATATCAAGGCCTGGCTCTTCACTATTCTGCGCAATGAATTCTACAGCCAGATGCGCAAGCGCGGCCGTGAAGTGCAGGACAGCGATGGTGCCTTCACCGAGCGCCTGTCGGTGCATCCGGCCCAGTATGGCTCGATGGATATGCAGGACTTCAAGAAGGCCCTGTCCCAGCTGCCGGACGACCAGCGCGAAGCGGTCATTTTGATCGGCGCCTCGGGCTTTTCCTATGAAGAAGCCGCAGCGATCTGCGATTGCGCCGTTGGCACGATGAAGAGCCGCGTGAGCCGGGCGCGCACGCGCCTACAGGATATTCTCAAGATCACCGGCGAAGCCGATTATGGTCCCGATGCCGTCTCGGCCCAGGTGACCACGTCCAACCACAGCTTCTAGGAGCGAGCGGCGAGCGCTTGTGCAACGGCGCTCGCCAAGGCTTCTTCCGGGATCGGCTTGACGATCACCGGCGCTTTGCTCGCCAGTTTGCGCGACAGGGCGAAATCTCCCGTTGTAATCACTATGGGTATGCCCGCCCCCGCAAGGTCATCATGCAGCGGCTGATCTTCGGAATCGCCGCGGCGCAGTTCGACGACAGCCAGCGCGACGTCGGGCCAGTGATGACGCAATTGGCGGGCCTCGGCGACATTGCGGGCGAACAGCGTCTGCCCGACACCCAGTGCTTCCAGCATGCGCTGGATATCGAGGGCGATCAGGAACTCTTCCTCGACGATGAGGGCAGTGCGTCCGTTGAGCATGGTGTTTCCGCGCGTTAAGCCCTCTCTTGGGACCAATTGCGCCAGCTGTCATTTAAGTTTGACATGTGCGGGAACGGCAGACCGGTAACGGCGTTGCGGTTTTGCCTTCCTCCAGCGTCAGATGGTGAACCTTGAGTCTTGTCCTACCCAGTTCCGGACGGCGGGTGCCGTGTGAGCAATGTCCGCTGCGCGCCATGCCCAGCTTCCGCGCCTTCGAAAACCAGGAACTGTCCTTCGTCTCGTCGTTCAAGACGGGCGAACTGAGTGCCGAGACCGGCGCGACGATTCTGACCGAGGGCAGCCATAGCGCGCATCTCTATACGCTGCTGTCAGGCTGGGCCTTCCGCTACAAGACGCTGCCGGATGGACGTCGTCAGATCCTCAACTACATGCTTCCCGGCGATCTGGTCGGCCTGCAGGGCTCGGTGATCGGCGAGATGCAGCATTCGGTGGAGGCGCTGTCGCCGCTGGTGCTCTGTGTTTTCCAGCGCAACCGGCTGCCGGAGCTGTTCGGCAATCATCCGGGGCTGGCCTTCGACATCACCTGGCTGGCGGCCCAGGAAGAGCGCATGCTCGATGACCATTTGCTCAGCCTCGGCCGCCGCAATGCCGTAGAACGCGCAGCCTATCTCATTGCCTTTCTGTACCAGCGTGCAGCTTCGGTTGGCTTGAGCGGAACCGGCACGCTCTATTTGCCGATTACCCAGATGCATGTGGCCGATACCTTGGGCCTGTCGATCGTTCACACCAACAAGACGCTGCGCAAGCTGGCCGATCGCAAGCTGATCCGCTGGCTCGACCGTTCCTGCGAGGTGCTGGATATCGAAGGGTTGATGCAGGTGGCCGAGTGGGAAGGCCCACAGGAGCGGAAGCGACCGCTGATATGAACCCCAATCCGGCCCTAAATATGCCATCGCCTTGCGGCATGCCGGAGCGTGACACGCCGGGAGCAGCCGGCCGATGACGGCGATCAGTATGGCGGATGGGATCAGCAGCCGGCGCAGCGCGGCCCGGCCAGATCGGCAGGTTCTGCACAATATCGCCGTGCTGGTGTCCCTGGGCCTGGTTCTCCTCGCCGCGATCTCGGCGCTGGGGCTGGTGCAGGGCATCAACCGGCAGATCACCGATATAAGCCATACCTATGAAGTGCGTAACCAGGCGCGCGAGCTGACCAATGCGCTCAGCGGCGCCGAAAGTGCGCAGCGCGGCTATCTGCTGACGCGCGACGACAGCTATCTCGATTCCTACCACCAGGCCTCATCGTCGATCGGCAACCGGCTGCTGGCCCTGACCGGCCTCACCAAGGACGATCCGCAACAAGCGGTGCGTGTGCGCGATATTGCCGGCGAGATCGTGGTCAAATCGGCGGAAATGGACCGCATGGTGACGCTGGTGCAGGAAGAGCGCCCCGGCGATGCGCGGCGGCTGATCGAGACCGGCGTGGGCGAACGCCTGATGGGCAGCCTGCAGGAGTCGCTGGAGCGCTTCATCGAGGAAGAAAATACCAAGCTGCTTGATCGCAACCGGCAGATTGACCACTACCGGCGCTGGCTGGTCGGAGCGATCATCACGGCCTTGGCTGGCGCGGTGATCCTCGCCTATGCGCTGTTCCTGCGGGCGCAGAAGCAGGTGAGCGAACTGGCCCGCAGCCGGGAGCGGCTGCATAGCGAAAACGAAGTGCTGGAAGCCCATGTCGCCGACCGCACGCAGGCGCTGGAAGAGGCGCGGACCCATGCCGAGCAGGAGCGGCAGCGGGTCGAATCCCTGCTGCAGGATGCCAACCACCGGATCGGCAATTCCTTGGCGACGGTGTCCTCGCTGCTCGGCCTGCAGGTGCTCCGCAGCCAGTCCGATGAGGTGCGCAATGCGCTGGAAGCGGCGCGGTCGCGCGTGCATGCCATTGCTTCGGCGCATCGCCGGCTGCGGCTGGGCGATGACTTTGAAACCACCAGCGCCGATGAATTTCTCGGCGCCGTGCTGGAAGATATCGCGCTCACGGCCGATGGTACCAAGAGTGTCGAATTGCTCGGGCAGTTCCACCCGATCCATGTCGGCGCGCGCGATGCGACGACCATTGGCATCCTGGTCGGGGAACTGGTGACCAATGCGCTCAAGCATGCCTTTCCCGAAGGGCGGCCCGGCTCGATCCATGTGTCGCTTGAGCCCGGTGACGCCGGCGTGCCGGTGCTCAAGGTAGTGGATGACGGGGTTGGCCTGCCGGACGGCGTTACGCCGGGCGAGGGCGGGCTGGGCTCGGTGATCGTTAGCCAGCTGGCCAACCAGTTTGGCGGCATACCGCAATATGAGCGGCGTCCCGAAGGCGGGCTCAGCGTCAGCGTGCCCATGCCGGGCCTGACGCGATCGACAGGCTAGGGAGGCTCGCTTGCGTTTCATTGCCGTCTTGAACCGCGATGGCGGCACCTTGCGCACCATGGACCTCGATGCCTTCTGCCGCACGGCGCAGGAAGTCTTCGAGCGGCACGGCCATGCGCTGGAGTGTCGGATTGTCGATGGCAGCGATGTGGAGACGGCCCTGCGCAAGGCAGCAAGCGCGGATGGCGTCGATGCGGTTTTGGCCGGCGGTGGCGACGGGACGATTTCGGCGGCAGCCGGCATTGCCTTTGAAACCGGGCGGCCGCTTGGCGTGTTGCCAGCGGGGACCATGAACCTCTTTGCCCGTGCCCTCAAAATGCCGCTCGGCCTGCCGGAGGCACTGGAGGCGATAGCCGATGGTGCGGTGGTGGCGGTGGATATCGCCACGGCCAATGACCGCACTTTCGTGCACCAGTTCAGCGTCGGCATTCATGCGCGGCTGGTGCGGATCCGCGAAAACATGACGTACAGCAGCCGGGTGGGCAAGATGCTGGCCAGCCTGCGCGCCATCGGTGCGGCGGCGATGAACCCGCCGCAGTTCGAGGCCGAGCTGCATACCAGCAAGGGCGTCGAGAAGCGGCGTGTCTCGGGCATTGCGATTTCCAACAACCCGCTGGGCGACCGGCAGATTTATGCCGATGGCCCGCATTCGGGTATTCTCGGCGTCTATATCGCTGCGCCGCTCACCACCATGGCGCTGTTCAAGCTGGCGGTGGATGTGTTCCTCGGCACCTGGCGCGATAGCCCGATGGTTTCCGAGAAGGAAGTGGAGGAAGTTACGCTACATTTCCCGGTGCGCAAGCGTGGCGCGCAGGCGGTGATCGATGGCGAATTGATCAACCTTGATCGCTCGGTGACGCTCAAGGTTCATCCCGGCGCGTTGAAGCTCGTGCTGCCCAAAACTGCAGAAACGCCAGAGCCGTAAGAATCTTTGGAACCGAACGGGGATTGCAACGTTAGGCGTGATTAGCCGGTACTTTGGTGTGCTGGCTGGAAGCCCAGCATAGCGTCAGGACGACAAGTGAACGATTCAAACCCTCCCCTTCCGGAAGATGTTCGGAAGGTTGTGGATGATCCGGCGCGGCTGGACGCACTGGCAGCCCTCGATGTGATGGATTCGGCGCCCGACGCCGATTTCGAACGGCTTAGCCGCGTCGCTGCGCATATCTTTGGTTCGGAAGTTGCGCTGGTCACGCTGGTCGACAAGGACCGGCAATGGTTTCGCGCCTGCTTTGGCATTGAGGGCCTGACCGAAACATCCACCGAGTCTGCTTTTTGTGCGCGCACCATCGCCCTGCCGAGTGACGAGGACACTCTGGTCGTGCTCGATGCGACCAAGGATCCGCGCTTTGCCGAGAACCCGCTGGTCACCGGCTGGCCAGGCATCCGCTTCTACGCCGGCGCTGCCATTGTTGTGGGTGGCCAGAAGCTCGGATCGGTCTGCGTCATCGACACCAAGCCCCGTGCGTCGCTTGACCCCGGTCTTGAGGTGCAACTGGTTGACCTCGCCGGTCTCGCCTCGACCCTGTTTGAACTCAAGAACGAAGCCCGTGTCCGCGCGCGGACGGCCGCTGCGCTGATGCGCGAGGAGTGGCGCCATGCGCTGACGCTCGAAGCTGGCAAGGTCGGCAGCTGGGTCTGGGATGTGCGGACGGGTGAAGTCACCTGCAATGACATGTTCCGCCGCATGTACGACCTGCCCGAATCCGCGATCATCCATATTGGCGACGTTCTTGCCGCAACCCACGAAGCCGATCGCGCTCTGGTGCAGGCCGGCATCGATGCCAGCTTCAGCGACGGTGTCGATTTCAGCACCGAGGCTCGGGCGGCCAATACCGGCCGCTGGCTGACCATGCGCGGCCGGGTCTATCAGCGCGATGCCGATGGCAAGCCGCTGGTGATGATGGGCGCCAGTATCGATATTTCCGAGAGCAAGCAGACCGCAGAGCACACGAGGCTGCTGCTGCGTGAACTCAATCACCGGGTCAAGAATACCCTGGCGATGATCCAGTCGGTGGCGCGCCAGACCATTCGGCAGAACCCCGATCCGAAAGATTTCATCGAGGCCTTTTCCGGGCGCCTGCGGACGATTTCCGATGCCCATGTGCTGCTGGCCGATCGCGACTGGACCGGCGTGCAACTGTTCGAAGTGATCGCTTCGCAGCTTGGCCCAAAATTCCGCACTCAGCCGGATCGGGCCGAAGTGCATGGCGATGATGTCATGCTGCCGGCCGATCATGCCGTTGGTCTGGGACTGATCCTGCATGAGCTCACCACCAATGCGCATCGCTATGGCGCCTGGTCGGGTCAGCAGGGGGTGGTCAATATCGACTGGCGCATCCAGACGGCGCCCGTGCGGGGGTTGGCGCTGACCTGGCGCGAAGAGGGTGGCCCCGAGGTCAGTAAGCCGGACGAAATTGGCCTGGGCACACGGCTGATCGAGCGCAGCCTCGCCAAGGTGCTTGACAGCGAAGTGAAGCTGGATTTCGCGCCGGATGGCGTCACGGCAAAAATCTGGATGCCGCTGCCCACCGAACAGATTTAAGGCCGCCTTTCGGCGGCCTTTTCTTATTCGTCAGTGGTGTCGCTGCCGCCGCGCGTCAGCAGGAATGCGGCAATCGCCGCAGCCGGCAGGCCCAATTTCAAAACCAGTGGCGACTTCAGCAACACCGGCAGGGCGGTGATGGCCGCCGTCGTCACGAAGGCGCTGGTCTCGCTGGAGCGGCGCTTTTCGGCCACTTCATGCCGGCGCCGTCCCTTGCCGATCAGGCTGCCCAGATAGACAGCCAGCGTCAGTAGCAGGAAGCCACCGCCGAAAATCAGCGCGGCATAGATGCCGCCCAATTGCTCGGCGACGGCTAAAAAGCCGGCAACGAGCAGGAAGACCAGCCCGAGCAGGCCAAACAGCGCCATTACCGCATTGAGGATGACGGCATTGCGGACCCGCTCGGTGATCGAGTCGAACTCGATGCCGAGCAGGGCTGCGAGGGGAACCAGAAGGTTCATGGCGCTTAACGCGACAGGAGCGCGAGGACGAAGCCGATGCCGATTGCGCTGGCGACCGCCGTCAGCGGCTTTTCCCGGATGGTCGCCTTGAGCTGCTGTTCGATGTCGCTGGCCTTTTCCTGCACGTCTTCGACGACATGCTCGGCCTGGCGCTGCAGGTGATGCACTTCGCTCTTGGCGACAGCCTTGGCCTCGTTGACCTTGTCATTGCTCAGGCGGGTCAGCGTGGCGGCGATGGCCTTGAGGTCATTCTGCAGCTGCGCGACCTGATCTTCGAGCTGCGCTTCGCGCACCTTGGCGCTGGCACGGCTGGCGCGGGCGGCAGCGGGTTTGCGGTCGGGGGCGAGATCGGAAGTGGTGGCCATGTGACGCTCCTGTTGTTGTGCACATCAAACGCCCGGAAAACCAAGCGGTTCCCTCGGTACAAAAGAAGACACCCCAATGCGCGCGAGGCACATTGGGGTGGCAAGGGGCGGGCGAAAGGGGGGCGACTTTCGACCCGCGGGCGCTTCTCATAATCAGAGAACCAGAAACTGGCTGCGCCTGTTTGGTTTGACCGGGTGGCTAGATGCGTCCCATCAACACGAGGATGAGCACGACAACCAGGACGACACCCAGAATACCGGAGGGACCGTAGCCGAAGCCGCGCGAATAGCCCCAGCTGGGCAATGCGCCGACCAACAGCAGAATAAGCAGAATGATGAGAATTGTACCCAAACCCATGGTAGCTCTCCGTTGTTATTATTGTGACGCTTTGGAGGTCGCTAAAGGATAGCGACGAGCAGGCCAGCGGCGATGGTCAGGATCAACAGGGCAGGGGCCAGAGCCTTCAACACGCCGGCATAATGGGTTTCGCCATCATAACCTTCGGTCCACACCATGGTGTGGCGGGCTGCATTTTCCAGCGCCTTGATTTCCATGTGCGTCATGACAATCTCCGCTCGTCCAGCGCAATTATTGCGCGTGGCCAAGTAACGGGGCCCGGCCATTATTGGTTCCCGCGGGCAGATTGAATCAGTTTGAGCGATCTATTCGACGCGGATGACGTCGACCGATTGCGTGGTCTCGTGCGAGCCATGCGTCTTGAGCACGCCGACGATGGGCGAGATATCGGCATAATCGCGGCCGTGGCCGATGGAGATGTGGTCGGCACCGGCGATCATCGCATTGGTCGGATCGAATTCGACCCAGCCGACGTGCTGGCCGCACCAGACGCGGACCCAGGCATGCATGGCGTCAGCGCCTTCGAGCCGCGGCTTGCCGGGCGGTGGCGTGGTGCGCAGGAAGCCCGAGACATAGCCGGCCGGAATGCCCACGCCGCGCAGGCCGGCAATCATCACATGGGCGAAGTCCTGGCAGACGCCCTTGCGCAAAGCGAAAGCTTCGGCCGGCTTGGTCTCGACGTCGGTGGCTTTGGGATCATAGGCAAAGTCGCGATGGATCGCCATGCAGAGCGTGGTGGCGGCGGCCATGACCGAGGGCGTGTCTGCCGTGACCTCTTCTACATATCGCGTGATGGCCGGCACCAGCGGTACGCGCGGCGAGGCGGCGAGGAAATGATGCGGGCTGTCGGGCTCGACCGACCAGTAACGCGAAATCTCCTGGCGCAGGGCATCGCGCGATGGCGACAGATCGGCGGGGGGATTGAGGTCTTCGACCTGGACGCGGGCGGTGAGCCTGATGTCGAGATGGTCATGCGGCGTCGCATAGGTCAGCTCGGTGACCGAATTGCCGAAGAAGTCGGTGAATGTGCTCTCCCGCTGCGGGCGGGGCTCAAAGGATAGCCCCGAGGCGACGACGCGCTGCACGCCGGGCACCGAGATCGGCGCGACGCGGATCAGGTGGCGGCCGCCATAGACGGTGGCGTCGTATTCATATTTCAGCGCCAGGCGGACGTCATAGAGCATGGTGGTCACACGAAATAGGCCGCGGCCACGAGGCCGGCCAGCAGGCCGATATCGGCGGCCAGCTTGTCGAGGCGGTCAGGCGTCATGTCGGCTGCGACGGCAATCCGAAGCTCGGTTTCGATCTGCAGCGCGGCCTTGGCGACTGGCGACATGATCCCGTCGTCGATACCGCCGGGCAACATTTCAATCTGGGTGCGTAATTCGGTGATCTGGAACTGCACCGAGCGCGGATTGAGCGGGTCGAGCACCAGGAGGTCGACGGCGCTTTGCGTGCCGGCGCTGACCGAATAGCGGCGGCGATGCGACATGACGCTGTCGCCAATCTCGAGGAACAGCTCCAGCGATCCATCAGGTGCATCGGCAGCGGTCAGGTGGCTCGCTACGCGGGCGATCTGGATGGCGCGTTCGAGGCGGCGGCCGAGTTCGAGGAAACGCCAGCCGGCGAAGCGATACATGTTTTCATGCACGAGGCCGGAAAAGCCGGCCAGCTTGCGCAGGATGACGGTCATGGCGCGGGTGGCGTCATCGCCCGGCTTGACCCGGCTGGCGAAACGCTGCGCGGTTTTCTGCAGGTCGTTGAGCGCCAGCCAGCCGTCCGGCGAGAAGCGGTCGCGGATCTGGCCGGCGCTGTGCACGGCGCTGTCGATCGAGGCGAGCAGGCCCTGCGGCATGGCCTCGTCCGCATCGACATCGATGCTGTCGAGGAACGCGGCGCAATGGGTGAGGATCGGCAAGTCGGATTTGCTGAGTTCGGCCAGACGCGCATTGTAAGCGCGCAGGATGCGGACCGTGGCTTCGCAGCGTTCGGCATAGCGGCCGAGCCAAATCAGATTGTCGGCAGCACGGCTGGGCAGGCTGCCGGGCGAATTGCGCACCAGCTTCTGGCCGTCCTGCGGCAGCAGCGAGATCTGTTCGACCGGCTTGGACGACATCACCCAGACGTCGGCCGCCTGGCCACCGCGCTGCATGGCAATGGCCGAGGTATCAAGGTTCGAACCAACGCGGGCGAAGCCGCCGGGCATGATGGTCCAGCCGTCCTTGGTCCGCGCCGCAAAGACACGGAGGGTTATCGGGCGTGGCTGCAGCTTGCCATCCACATAGACCGGGGCGGTCGAGAGCTGCACCTGTTCCTGGCCGACATAATCGGCGCCATTGGCGCGAATGCGAGCCAGCAGCGCTTCCTTCTGGTCGGCTGGAATCGACGAGCCGAGCGCGGTGCCGCGCAGGTCGTCAAAGGGGAGCGTGGTGGCGAAGGCGGGGCCAATCAGCAGGTTGTCGAAATTGTCGAGCACATGCTGTTGCTCACCGGGCTGGCCGCACCACCAGGTGGCGATTTCGGGCAGCAGCAGGTCCTTGCCGAGCAGCTTCTGCGCCAGGCGCGGCATGAAGGCAGCCAGCGCGCGGGTTTCGAGGAGCCCGGTGCCCAGCGCATTGATCATCGAGATCGAGCCATGGCGCAGGGCTTCCACCATGCCCGGGGTGCCGATGCGGCTGTCGTAGCGCAATTCGAGCGGATCGACGAAGCTGGCATCCATGCGCCGCCACAAGACGCTCACCGGCTTGGGACCGGCCACGGTTCGCACCATGACCTGACCGTCCTCGACGATCAGGTCCTCGCCCTCGAGCAGCATCAGGCCGAGATAGCGGGCAATATAGGCGTGTTCGAAATAGGTTTCGTTGAGCTGGCCCGGCGTCAGAATACCGACGCGGCCGCCATCGCGCTTGGCGTCATCGAAGAGCTTGTCGCGGAAATCGCGAAAGAAGCCGGCGAGGCGCTGCACGTTCATGTCGGCATAGATGTCGGATAGCGCGCGCGTCGTGGCGACGCGGTTTTCCAGCGCAAAACCGGCGCCGGACGGGGCCTGGGCGCGATCGCCCAGCACCCACCAGGCACCATCGGGGCCGCGGCCGAGTTCGAAGGCGCAGAAATGCAGGTAATGGCCGCTGACGGGTTTGACGCCGACCAGCGGGCGGAGGAATTCGCCGTTCTGCGCCACCAGTTCGGGCGGCAGCAGGCCCTGCTGCACCAGGCGATTATCGCCATAGACATCGGCGATGACGGTCTCGAGCAGTTCGGCGCGCTGGATCAGGCCGGCGCTGATATGGGCCCAGTCCGTCTCGTCGATCAGCAGCGGCACATGGGCCAGCGGCCAGTCGCGCTCGCGACCTTCGGCGCCATCATATTTGCGATAGAACACGCCGGCATCGCGCAGATATTGATCGGCGCGTTCGAAGCGGGCCGCCAGTTCCACCGGGCCGAGCTTGTCGAATTCGGCCATGAGCTGGGACCAGCCCGGACGGATATTGCCGTCCGGGTCGATCATCTCGTCGGGTATGCCGGGCTGCAGCCGGTAGTCAGCAATGATGCTGGGGCCGGCGGGTGGCTTTCCGCGCTTCTGATTCCGCATTTCCATGCGCTACCAAAATCGTGGCGGCCGTCGCAGGTCAAGCGTCAGCGGGAATTCGTCCGCAGGCTTTTCCTCGCGTAACATGTAACCGCCAGCGGTGTAGTTCTGCGGCACGAAGCGCGCCAGACGACGGGCTTCGGCCTCATTGCCATTGACCGGGAAGGTCTCGTAGTTGCGCCCGCCGGGGTGAGCGACGTGATAGACGCAGCCGCCGACCGGTCGCTGGGTCCAGCGATCGTAGATGTCAAACACCAAAGGCGTGTTGACCGGTAGCGTCGGATGCAGGCCCGAGGCCGGCTGCCAAGCTTTGTAGCGCACGCCCGCGACGGCGGTGCCGGCGGTATCGGTCTTGCGCAGCGGTACGGGGCGCTGGTTGCAGGTGACGGCATAGCGGTCGGGGTTGATGCCTTCCAGCTTGACCTGCAGGCGTTCGACGGACGAGTCCACGAAACGCACGGTGCCCCCGATGGCGCCCTGCTCGCCCATGACGTTCCAGGGCTCCAGCGCCTGGCGCAGTTCGAGTTTGACGCCCTCGTATTCGACCTCGCCGCAGAAGGGGAAGCGGAATTCGAGCTGGGCGGCGAACCAGGCCGGATCCAGCTTGAAGCCGTGGCGCTCGAGATCGGCCAAGACGTCGAGGAAATCCTGCCAGACATAATGCGGCAGCATGAAGCGATCATGCAAAGTGGTGCCCCAGCGGGCGAAGCTGCCATCGGCCGGGTCGGTCCAGTAGCGGGCGATCAGCGCGCGAATGAGCACCTGCTGGGCCAGCGACATGCGCGCATTGGGTGGCATTTCAAAGCCGCGGAATTCGACGAGGCCCAACCGGCCCGTCGGGCCATCGGGCGAGAACAGCTTGTCGATGCAAATTTCCGAGCGATGGGTGTTGCCGGTGACGTCGACGAGAAGGTTGCGGAACAGCCGATCGACCAGCCAGGGCAGCGGCACCGGCTCGCCCGAGGCGGGATGGGGCACCTGCGCCATGGCGATTTCGAGTTCGTAGAGACTGTCGTGACGCGCCTCGTCGAAGCGCGGCGCCTGGCTGGTCGGACCGATGAACAGGCCCGAGAACAGATAGCTCATCGCCGGATGGCGCTGCCAATGGAGGACCAGGGATTTCAGCAGGTCCGGCCGGCGCAGGAAGGGGCTATCATGCGGGGTGGCGCCGCCGACCACGACGTGATTACCGCCGCCGGTGCCGGTATGACGGCCGTCGATCATGAACTTGTCGGCGCCGAGGCGGCTCAACCGTGCCTCTTCGTAGATCGCCGAAGTTGTGGCGACGCAATCGTCCCAGCTCGAGGCCGGATGGATATTGACCTCGATGACGCCCGGATCAGGCGCCACGCGGATCACATTCAGGCGCGGATCATGCGGCGGCGAATAGCCTTCCAGATGCACCGGCTGGCCGATCTCCTTGGCCGCTGCTTCGGTGGCAGCGACGAGTTCGAGATAGTCTTCCAGCTTCTCCACAGGGGGGAGGAAGACGCAGAGCCGGTGGTCGCGGATTTCGGCGGTGACGGCGGTGCGGACCTGGCCCTCGATCTCGCTGATCACCTGTTCGGTGCGGTCCTGCTGTTCGCTGGCGGCGGTGAAATCCGTGGTGGCCTGGGCGCGCGGATCGGCTTCAAGGCCGGTCTTCTGGCGGGCGAGGACTTCCACCGGATCGGGCAGCGGACCACGCGGTGCGCCGGGGTCCTGCGCCACGACATGGGGATATTCGGTGGCCTTCAAATGCTTGAGCGAAGACAGCGGCAGGCGATAGCCGGCCGGGCTGTCGCCGGGCGCCAGGAACAGCTTGCCACGGCGGGTCTTCCAGGTCTCGGTCAGCCAGGGGCTCGACGCAGCCGCGTTCCAGCGCTGCACCGGCAGCACATAGCCGGTGGGATTGGTCAGGCCGCGTTCGAAGACCTTCGCGATACGCGAGCGGGCCTCAGGATCGGCCAGTTCGGAATTGGCAGGATCGACATTGGCCGGGAGGTTGGCCTCCTTGAGCAGCCATTCGCCAGGGTCTTCATAGGCCTCGGCGATGGTGTCGCCAGTCAGCCCCAGATTCCGTGAGAAGGCGGCAAGGAATTTGCGGGCATCCTCATGGGTGGCCGTAGTCTTCACACCCTCGCGGGCGATCAGCTTCTCGTCGCTCCACACCGGCTTGCCGTCGAGGCGCCAATAGAGCGAAAAGGTCCAGCGCGGCAGGCTCTCGCCGGGATACCATTTGCCCTGACCATAGTGCAGCATGCCATCGGGGGCGAAACGCTCGCGCAGGCGGCGGATCAGGTCATCGGCCAGGGTTCGCTTGGTCGGGCCAACGGCACCGGTGTTCCATTCGTCGGCTTCAAAATCGTCCACCGAGACGAAGGTCGGCTCGCCACCCATGGTGAGGCGGACGTCGTTTTCGACCAGTACCTTATCGACCTGCTTGCCGAGGGCGTTGAGTTCGTCCCAGCTGGCGTCAGAAAAGGGCTTGGTGATGCGCGGGTGTTCGGCGACGCGGGTGACGCGCATGTCGAAGGCGAAATCGACCTCGGCATAGGAGGCAAAGCCCGAGATCGGGGCGGCGTTGCGGAAATGCGGCGTGGCGGCCAGCGGCACGTGGCTTTCGCCGGTGAGCAGGCCCGATGTTGGATCAAGGCCGACCCAGCCGGCGCCGGGCAGATAAACTTCGCACCAGGCGTGCAGATCGGTGAAATCATGGTCGGTGCCGGCGGGGCCGTCGAGCGAGACCAGGTCCGGCTTGAGCTGGATCAGGTAGCCGGAGACAAAGCGCGCGGCAAAGCCGAGGTTGCGCAGCGTTTGCACCAAAAGCCAGCTCGAGTCACGGCAGGAGCCGCGCGCATTGCCGAGGGTTTCCTCGGGCGTCCAGACGCCGGTTTCCATGCGCACGATATAGGCGATGTGCTGCTGTATGGAAGCGTTGAGGCCGGTGACGAAATTGACCGTATTCATCGGCCGTTTGTCGATGCCGTCGAGGAATTGCTGCAGCAGCGGGCCAACCGGCTCGGGCTTCATATAGATGGAGAGGTCGTCGCGCAGTTCTTCGGGATATTGGAAGGGAAAGGTCTCGGCCACCTCTTCGACGAAGAAGTCGAAGGGATTATAGACCGTCATGTCGGCGACGAGGTCGACTTCGATCTTGAGCTCGGTGACCGGCTCGGGAAAGACGAAGCGCGTCAGGAAATTACCATAGGGGTCCTGCTGCACATTGACGAAGTGCAGCGACGGCGAGACCTTGAGCGAATAGCTCAGCACCTTGGTCTTGGACTGTGGCGCCGGTTGCAGCCGGATGATCTGGGGCTGGAGGACGACCGGTCGGTCATACTTGTAATGCGTCAGATGATAGACGGCGGCTTTGATCGACATGCGTTGTTGTCGCTCGCTTCAGGCCACGAATTTGACTTCCCGGGGAGGAGCTTAGCGGGTGTTGCGCCCAGCCGCTAGGGCGCATCAGGCCATTGCGTCGATAACCTGCCGCTGGCGCAGCATTTCGAGGAAGATGCGGTAGTCCTTGTCGAACTGGGCGCGGGCGCCGGGATCGTGCGCGCGTTCGCTGCCGCCCTGCTGCATGGCGACACAGGCGGCGTCGAGACTGGGATAGATTCCGGCGGCCGTGGCGGCGACCATGGCCATGCCGAGAAGCGTCGCGTCCTTGGCCGAGGATTCGACGACGGTGCAGCCGGTGGCGTCGGCATAAAGCTCCATTAGCACGGCATTCTTGGTGTGGCCGCCGGTGACATGCAGCGTGTCGATGGCATAGCCGCGGGTGTTGAGGGTTTCGAGGATGTGACGGACGCCCAGCGCGATCGAGACGGAGGTGCGCCAGTAGAGACGGCAGAGGCTGTCGAAATCGCTGTCCAGCGTCAGGCCCGAGATGACGCCCAGCGCAAAGGGGTCGCCGAGCGGCGAGCGATTGCCGTGGAAATCGGGCAGCACATGCAGGCGTTCGGCCAGCGACAGGCCCTCGCGCAGGCGCAGTTCCATGATGCGCTGGGCGATGGCCTGGTGCATTTCGGCGGTCGGTTCGCCGCCCGCGCCATGCCAGCGGATGATGTGATCGAGCAAAGCGCCGGTGGCCGACTGGCCCCCCTCGTTGAGCCAGACGCCGGGCAGCACGGCGCCGAAATAGGGTCCCCAGACGCCATTGGTCGGGCGATCTTCCGCCGAGAGCGCCATGACGCAGCTGGAGGTGCCGGCGATGAGGGCCAAGTGGCGGTCGATGGTCTGGACGTCATTGGCAAAGGCGCCGAGCACACCCAGCGCGCCGGCATGGGCGTCGATCAGGCCGGCGCCGACGCGGCATTTGATGGTAAGGCCAAGGTCGGCGGCGGCTTGCTCGGTCAATGGACCGAGATCGGCACCGACGGGGCTGGCTTCGCTGGGCAGCGCGGCTTTTTCCAGCAGGTCATCGAGACCGACCATGGCCAGAAAATCATGCCGCCACTTCTGTTCGTCATGGGCCAGGTAGGTCCATTTGCAGGTCAGCGTCGACTGGCTGCGGGCTTGGGACCCGGTGGCTTTCCAGGAGAGGAAATCGGCCAGGTCGAACAACATCCCGGCGCGGGCCCAGGAAGATTTCATATGGCGCTTCAGCCACATGAGTTTGGGTGCTTCCATTTCCGGCGACATGACGCCACCGGCATATTTGAGCACTTCATGGCCGGTTGAGGTGCATTCGTCGGCTTCAGCCAGGGCGCGGTGGTCGAGCCAGACAATGGTGTCCCAGCGATCGTCGCCATTGGTCGAGACGGTGACCGGCTTGCCTTGTTCATCGCGGACGACGAGGGAGCAGGTGGCGTCAAAGCTGAGGCCGAGGACATGGCTTGGATCGGCGCCGGCCTTGCTCATGGCCGCGCGCACGGCGGTGCAGACGGCGAGCCAGATCTGCTCGCTGTCATGCTCGGCATGATTGGCGTCGGTACGGTTCATGACAATCGGATGCTCGGCGCGCGCGAGCAAGCCACCCTGCGCCGTCAGCACACCGGCCCGGGCACTCCCCGTACCCACATCCACTGCCACCAGGAGGCTTTGCGTCAAGGATCGGCGCCCTCTCTCTCAATTGGGCGCGACGTTAGCGGATGGATCGAAGGCGGGCTAGAGCTTGTCTGCCAGATAGCGCTCCAGCGTCGCCTTGGTGCCGATTTCCCAGAGTGTTGTCAGGGCTTTGGAGAAAGCGGCGATGAATGTCGGATCATTGGCCAGCGCGCCGTAGATGTCGCTCATGGCGAGCCAGGCCTTGGGGTCGGCCTTGGCGAGCTTGCTCTGAGCGGTGAGGCGGGACCAGCTGGGATCGTTGGGCTCGATCACCGCGCCACTATCGGTTTCGCCATAGCAATAGCGGCACCAGAGGGCACTCACCAGGGCCAATCCGTTAACAGACTGTTGACGTTGAACGCGGTCGAGTGCGGATGGGATGATGAACTTGGGCTGGCGATTGGAGCCATCCAGCGCCAGGCGGCGGATGGTGTCGCCGATCTTGGGATTGGCAAAACGGCTCTGGCAGAGCGCGTAGTAGTCTTCGAGATTGGTGTCGGGCACCGGCGGCACGACGGGGATGATTTCATCCTGCTCGACCTTGGTGAGGAAGGCCGAGACCAGCTTGTTTTCCATCGCCTCGTGCACGAAGTGGATGTCCATCAGCCCGGCCGGATAGGCGATGGTGGCATGGCCGCCATTGAGGATGCGGATCTTCATATGCTCGTAGGGCGCGACGTCTTTGACGAATTGCACGCCGACCTTTTCCAGCGCCGGACGGCCGGCGGGGAAATTGTCTTCCAGCACCCATTGGCGGAAGTTTTCGCAGAACACCGGCCAGGCGTCGTCGATGCCGAAATTATCGGCGAGGAGGGCAATCTCGCGCGGCGAGGTGGCCGGGGTGATGCGATCGACCATGCCATTGGGGAAGGCGACATTGTCATGGACCCAGGTGGCCAGCGCCGGATCGACAAGCTGGGCCAGGCCGACCACTGCGTTTTCGGTGACATGGCCATTGCCGGGGATATTGTCACAGCTCATCACGGTGAAGGGCTGGATGCCGGCGTCGCGGCGGCGGATCAGGCCGGCAAGGATCAGGCCAAAGGTGGTTTTCGGCGCGGCGATGTTGGCGGCATCGTAAGCGATGTCGGGATGGGTCGGGTCGAACTTTTGCGACGCCGGGTCGATATAATAGCCGCCCTCGGTGATGGTCAGCGAGACGATGCGGATGGCCGGATCGGCCAAGCGCTCGATGACCGCTGCGCTTTCACCAGGCTTAAGATAATCGATCATGCCACCGGTAATGCGCGCGGCACTGCTGTCGGCTTCCTGTTCCACCACGGTGGTCAGCCAGTCCTGGGCTTTCAATTTTTGCCGCATGGCTTCGTCGGCCTCGCGCACGCCGGCGCCGACCAGCGCCCAGTCGTGGTCGCTGCCGGTGGCAAACAGGTCGTCGAGATAGACGGCCTGGTGCGCGCGGTGGAAATTGCCGACACCGAAATGCACGATGCCGGCTTTGAGAGTGCTCCGGTCATAGGCCGGGGTCGCAGCGGTGGTAATCGAGCCGAGAGCCTGGGCCGAGAGCTTGGTGGTCATTCCGGATAGTCCTTAGATTGCCTTGCCGGCAGCGTCGAAGCGGTAGATGCGCGTCTGGTCGGGCGTCAGATAGACGTCATCGCCATGGCTGAAGGTCTGGTCCCCGTCGGTGCGGATTGTCATCAGGCCTAGTCCATCGACATGGACGTGGAGGAAGGTGTCGGAGCCGAGCTGTTCGGCGACGCCGACCTTGCCCTTCCAGGTGCCGGCTTCGGCGGTCTTGGACAGCTTGAAGTGCTCGGGCCGGACACCGATGGAATGGGCATTGTGTTTGGCAGCTTCCGGGCCATCGACGAAGTTCATCTTGGGCGAGCCGATGAAGCCGGCAACAAAGCGGTTGGCGGGCTTCTTGTAGAGATCGAGCGGGGAGCCGAACTGCTCCACATTGCCGGCATTGAGCACGACGATACGGTCGGCCATGGTCATGGCTTCGACCTGGTCGTGGGTGACGTAGATCATCGTCGTCTTGAGCTGCTGGTGCAGCTCGGTGATTTCGAGCCGCATGTTGACGCGCAGTGCGGCGTCGAGGTTCGACAAGGGTTCGTCGAAGAGGAATGCCTTGGGTTCGCGCACGATGGCGCGGCCGATGGCAACGCGCTGGCGCTGGCCACCGGAGAGGGCGCGCGGGCGGCGGTCGAGATAGGAGGAGAGGTTCAGCGTGCGCGCGGCATACTCGACCTTCTTGTCGATCTCTTCCTTGCTGGCCTTGGCCATCTTTAGCGGGAAGGCGATGTTGTCGCGCACCGTCATATGCGGATAGAGCGCATAGGACTGGAACACCATGGCGAGGCCCCGCCGGGCCGGCGGCGCCTTGGTCATGTCCTCGCCATCGAGCAGGATGGTCCCGGCCGTGGTGTCTTCCAAGCCCGCGATCAGGCGCAGCAAAGTGGACTTGCCGCAGCCCGAGGGGCCGACGAAGACGACGAATTCGCCATCCTTGATGTCGAGGCTGATGTCCGGAATGATCTGGACTTCGCCGAAGGACTTCTTGACGTTCTTGAGGGAAATGGAGCCCATTTTTACGTTTCCTTTTGTTCGCCTAGCCTTGTCCAAAAACCGGTGACCACTTTTTGGGGCTAGGCGAAAAGTCCTTACTTAACAGCGCCGAAGGTGAGGCCGCGGACGAGTTGTTTTTGGCTGAACCAGCCCATGAGCAGGATCGGCGCGATGGCCAGCAGGGATGCCGCCGAGAGCTTGGCGAGGAACAGACCCTGCGGACTGGAGAAGCTGGAGATGAAGGCGGTCAGCGTTCCGGCGCGGCCCGAGGTCAGCGTGATGGTCCAGAAGGCTTCGTTCCAGGCCAGGATGACATTGAGCAGCAGGGTCGAGGCAATGCCGGGTACGGCCATGGGGACGAGGACGTGGACGATCTCGTTCCACAATTCGGCGCCGTCCATGCGTGCGGCTTCAAGGATGTCGACCGGGATTTCCTTGAAGTAGGTATAGAGCATCCAGATGATGATCGGCAGGTTGATCAGCGTCATGATGATGGTCAGGCCCTGCAAGGTGTCCAGCAGGCGCAGGTCGCGGAAGATCAGGTAGATCGGGATCAAGACGCCCACCGCCGGCATCATCTTGGTGGAGAGCATCCACATCAGGACATCCTTGGTGCGCTTGGTCGGCGCAAAGGCCATGGCCCAGGCGGCTGGAATGCCGATGATCAGGCCCAGCAGGGTCGAGCCAACCGAGACGACGATCGAATTGAAGGCGTGCTTGAAATAGTCTGAGCGATCCTGCACGGCGCCGAAATTTTCCAGCGTGAAGGTCTGCGGGAAAAAGGTCGGGGACGAGGCAATCGCCTCGGCCTCGGTCTTGAAGGCCGTCAGCAGCACCCAGAGGATGGGCGAGAACAGCAGGAGCGCGATGGCCCAGGCGGCGATGGTGAAGCCGATGCGGGTCTGAACGGAGACGTTGCGTGCCATGATGGTTCCTCAAGCGTCCAGGTTCTTGCCGACGGCGCGCATCAGGAAGAAGGCGACCACGTTGGCGATGACGACGGCAACCACGCCACCGGCAGAGCCGGCGCCGATGTCGTTACTGAGAATGCCGGTGCGGAACACCAGGAAGGCGATATTGGTCGAGGCATAGCCGGGGCCGCCACCGGTGGTGACGCGGATTTCAGCGAAAATGCCGAGCAGGAAGATGGTCTGGATCAGGATCACGATGGTGATCGAGCGGGCCATATGCGGCAGGATAATATAGTAGAAGCGGTTGATGGCATTGGCGCCGTCCATCTCGGCCGCCTCGCGCTGCTCTTCGGAGAGCGACTGCAAGGCGGTGAGCAGGATCAGCGTCGCAAAGGGCAGCCATTGCCAGGCGACGATGACGATGACCGAGAACAGCGGATACTGGTTGAACCAGTCGACCGGTTGCAGGCCGAAGAATTTCCACAAATGCCCGAGCATGCCGTAGCCGGGATGCATGAAGCCATTCTTCCAGATCAGCGCTGCGACCGGCGGCATGACGAAGAAGGGCGAGATCACGATGATACGCAGGATGCCCTGGCCCCAGATCGGCTGGTCGAGCAGCAGCGCGAGGAATGTGCCGCCGATGACGGTGATGGCGAGCACGCCGCCGACGAGGATCAGCGTGTTGACCAACGACTGGGTGAAGCTGGGGTCGCCGATGACATAGAGGTAATTCGCCCAGCCGGCAAAGCCGGTCATCATCGGGTTGATCAGCGAATAGTTCTGGAAGGAGAACCACAGGGTCATGACCAGTGGCACGATCATCCAGATCAGAAGCACGATGACGGCCGGAGCCATCATGATGCGCGAGAGCGTACGGGTCTGTGCGGTGGCCATCTGATGATCCGTTGGTGAAACCGAGCTTGGGGTCGTCGTCCCCTCTCCCCTCAGGGGAGAGGTGGTCGGAGCTCAGCCCATGTCCTGCGTTTTAGAAATCCGCCCGGTCGCCAAGGGGACTCGTTGACCGGGCGGGCAGTCTTCGGGAGGAACCGCCATTCGGGCATAGCCCTCATGGCCTTCTCGCCTCAGTTCGCTCCACTGGAGCGAACTGCCCTACGGGACGGCTCGAAGCTACTTGATGTAACCAGCGCGGGTCATGTCGCGGGTGGTTGCTTCCTGGGCCTGTGCCAGGGCGTCGTCAGCCGACATCTGGCCGGCAAGCGCGGCAGAGAAGAGCTGGCCGACATTGGTGCCGATACCAGCAAATTCCGGGATGGCGACGAACTGCACGCCAACATAGGGAACCGGCTTGACCGAGGGTGCCGACGGATCGGCCGAGTTGATCGAGTCGAGCGTCATCTTGGCGAAGGGCGCAGCAGCCTGGTACTCGGCATTCTCATAGAGCGAGGTGCGGGTGCCGGGGGGAACGTTGGCCCAGCCTTCGGCTGCAGCAACGGTTGCCAGATAGTCCTTGTTGGTTGCCCAGTTGATGAACTTCTCGGCAGCTTCGGCATTCTGCGACGAGGCCGGGATGGCCAGCGACCAGGCCCAGAGCCAGTTGCCGCGCTTGCCCAGACCATTGTCGGGAGCCAGAGCGAAACCGACCTGATCGGCAACGGTCGAGTCAGCGGCATTGGTCACGAAGGATGCGGCGACGGTGGCGTCGATCCACATGCCGCACTTGCCCTGCTGGAACAGCGTCAGGTTTTCGTTGAAGCCGTTGGACGAGGCACCGGCCGGGCCGGCATCTGCCATCAGCGACAGATAGGTGTCGAGGGTGTTCTTCCATTCCGGCTGGTCGAACTGGGGCTTCCAGTTTTCGTCGAACCAGCTGGCGCCGAAGGAGTTGGACATGGCGGTCAGGAAAGCCATGTTCTCGCCCCAGCCGGCCTTGCCGCGCAGGCAGATGCCGTTGATGTCATTGGCGCGGTCGGTCATGGCGCGGGCGGCTTCACCGATGAATTCCCAGGTCGGGGCTTCCGGCATGGTGAGGCCGGCCTTTTCCATCAGGTCCTTGCGGTACATGATGAAGGAGCTCTCGCCGTAGAAGGGCGCGGCATAGAGCTTGCCGTCGAGCGAGAGGCCCGAGCGGATGGCGGGCAGGATGTCGTCGACATCATAGGCGGCGTCGGCCGAAAGACCGTCCAGAGGAGCCAGCCAGCCCTGCTTGGCCCAGATCGGGGCTTCGTAAGTGCCGATGGTCATCACGTCATACTGGCCGCCATTGGTGGCGATGTCGGTGGTGACGTTCTGGCGCAGCGTATTTTCTTCGAGCACGACCCAGTTGAGTTCGATGCCGGTTTCCTCGGTGAAGGCCGAGGAGAGGCCCTGCATGCGGACCATGTCGCCATTGTTGACGGTTGCGATGGTGAGCGTCTGCGCCGAGGCAGAAGCTGCCAGCGCAAGGGTGAACGCGCCCACGAGAATGGGTGTCAGTTTCATCGGTATTCCTCCCTGAACCGAAACGAGCAATTGTTCCGGCAATGGGCAAATACTCACACCTTATGCGGCAGAGTCAAGCGTGCCATGCGCAGATCGGGTGGCGCGCTGTGGGTATTGATTGCGATGTAGAAGGATTTATGTCAGCGAAAACAAAGGCTTGCTAGAGTTCGAGCAGGCCTTCGGCGGTGCGTTCGTCTGTTATCAAACCGTTCACCAAGTGCCGGTTGAGCGTGGCGCGAATGCCGGGCAATTTGCGCTTGCCCATGGCGACAGCGACGACCAGAGCGTCCTCAAGCGAGGGCAGGGGGGCCGAGGCGACGCGGTCATTGATGATGCCATCGACCAGCCGGCCTTCGGCATCAAAGCTCCAGCCGCAGATTTCGCCGACGGCGCCGGCCTTTTGCAGGGCTTTGAGCTCGGCATCGGTGATGAAGCCGTCGAGGTAGAGCGGTGCATCGGCGCCGATATGGCCGACGCCGACAAAGGTGATGTCGGCCTTGGCGGCCAGGGTCAGGGTTTCGCGAATCATCGGCTGGGCATGCAGCAGCTCGCGCTCCTTGGCCGAGGAGGCTATGACCGGGAGCGGCATGGGAAAGCTGCGCGCCTTCACCGTATCCGCCATGTTGAAGATCACGTTGTAATAGGCGGCGGAGCCGTCGGGCGCGATATTGCCGGTGAGCGAAACCACCTTGTGGTGCGGTGCTTCCATCGGCATCAGCTGTTCGACGGCGGCTTTGAGCGTACGGCCGGTACCGATGGCCATGACCACCGGGTCGGGGCGCTTCAGCCAGCGTTCGATTTCGGCGGCGGTGGCCTGGGCCACGCCGGCAATGGTCGAATCACTGGCAGGGTCGGAGGGGACGATTTCGACGAGGTCGAGCGCGAAGCGGCTCTTGAGCCGGCTGGCCAGATCCATGCAGCGACCGATCGGATGATCGAGCCGCACCTTGATCAGGCCCTCGCTGACCGAGAGCGAGACGAGGCGCTGGGCCGATTGGCGCGAAATGCCAAGCTTGCTGGCGATTTCTTCCTGGGTATTGCCGGCGACATAGTAGAGCCAGCCGGCGCGGGCGGCGTCGTCGAGGCGATTTCCGGAAGTGTCGATGCGCTGCGCCATAGCCCGCCCTGTCGTTTGGCGCGGATTATTCGGCCATGCGGCGCCGGGCTGCAAGACGTTTGTGTGTCAGTTCGGCTGGTCCGGGCGCAGGGCGAGCTGGCTGAGGGCGGCGCGGATGTCGCGCTCGGTGTCCTTGAGATGGGTGCGCATGGCGTCGGCAGCGGCGCGGCTATTGCCGGCCTTGATGCAGTCGAGCACTTTCTGATGCGCCTCGATCGTGTCGTGCAAAGTGTGGCCGCGCTGCTCATGGCCGCGACGGCTGATGAAAAAGCCCTCGCGCAGGGGCACCGCCATGGCCTCGAACAAGAAGCCCAGCACGCGATTGCCGCTGGCCAGCGCGACTGCCTCGTGGAAGCCCACGTCATGGGTGTGGAATCTCAGTTCCTGGTCGTGGCTCATCTCGGCGCCGCGTTCACCCACAGTGTCGCGCATGCCCTGCAATTCGCTTTCGATGGCGGCAATGCCGGCGCGGGTGGCGCGCTTGGCGGCAAGGGTGGCGGACTGCACTTCGAGCGAGAGGCGCACCTCCACAAGATCGAACAGGCCCTTGGGATCATATCGGATGACTGAGGTCAGGAAGTCGGCGAAGGCTGCGCCATCCGGCTCGCGCACCACGGCCTTGCGACCACGGGCGATGGCGAGCAGACCGCGCCCCTCCAGAAGCTTGACCGCTTCGCGGATGGTGAGCCTGCTCACATCATAGCGCGCGGCCAGTTCCGCCTCGCTCGGCAGGCTGATGCCCGGGCTCATCTCGGTCAGAATAATCCGCGCCAAAGCCTCGGCCACGGCCATGGCTGCCGTGGGCTGATCGGGGCGCAGGTCCCCCTCGGTAATCGTCACGTCTCCTCCAAGGTATCTGATACCTTTAGCGTGCCAGTGTCGCTTTGCGATCGTTGCCGGGCACGTACCTCAATGGGTACTTGTATGTTAGCCAGAGATTGCATTGACCGCAATCGCCCGCAAACAGGCGGTATCGTTAATATTCGATCATCGAAAAAAATCAAGCAGGCTCGGGAATCGGCTTTACAGGCTTATCTGATTATCCTAGTTTCCGGCCCGTGGGCTTGGGAGGGCCCGGGCGGCAGCAGCCGTCAAGAAGGAGGACTTCATGCAAGACAGACTGGCCGTACGCTTTCGGGCGATCGCTGGAACGCGCATGTTCACCCCGGCTTCTCCCCTGACGACCATCCAAAGCTTCTGAACTCGAAATACTAAAGGGAGTCGAGACGTGAAGATTATCAAGACGCTTGCCACCGTGCTGGCCGTCGGCGCAATGGCGCTGACCGCTTCCACCGCTGTCTTCGCACAGGACAAGGGCGCCATCGGCATTGCCATGCCGACCCAGTCCTCGCTGCGCTGGATTTCGGACGGCAATGAACTCAAGGCCGCTCTCGAAGCCAAGGGCTACACCGTCGACCTGCAGTTCGCAGAAGACGACGTGCCGAACCAGCTCGCACAGATCGAAAACATGGTCACCAAGGGCGCCAAGGCACTGGTGATCGGCTCGATCGACGGCACCACGCTGTCTGCCGTGCTGCAGCAGGCTGCTGACGCCGGCATCAAGGTTGTCGCCTATGACCGCCTGATCCGCGACACTGCCAATGTTGACCTCTACACCACCTTCGACAACTTCCAGGTCGGCGTGCTGCAGGCCAACTCGCTGGTAAAGGGCCTCGAAGCCAACTTTGCTGACCAGAAGCCATGGAATGTCGAGCTGTTCGGCGGTTCGCCGGACGACAACAACGCCTTCTTCTTCTATGACGGCGCAATGTCGGTCCTGCAGCCCATGATCGATGCCGGCGACGTCGTGATCAAGTCCGGCCAGGTTGGCATGGACACCGTTGGTACCCTGCGTTGGGACGGTGCAGTCGCACAGGCACGCATGGACAACATCCTGTCCGCCAACTACTCGGACGGTTCGCGCGTTCACGCCGTTCTCTCGCCATATGACGGCCTGAGCCGCGGTATCATCTCGTCGCTGCGCGGCGTTGGCTATGGTTCGGCTGACCTGGCATGGCCAGTGATCTCGGGCCAGGATGCCGAAGCACCGTCCGTCAAGGCAATCATTGCCGGCGAACAGTATTCGACCATCTACAAGGACACCCGCGAACTGGCCAAGACCACTGCCGACCTCGTCGACACGCTGGTTTCGGGCGGCACGCCGGAAGGCCTCGACACCACTACCTATGACAATGGCGTCAAGGTTGTGCCGTCGATCCTGCTGACCCCGTATGAAGTCGATGCATCCAACTATAAGGAACTCGTGATCGACTCGGGTTACCTGACGGAAGCGGACATCCAGTAATAACTGGAAATTCAACAGATCGGGGCTCCGCGGCAACGCGGGGCCCTTTCCCGTCACTGGGCTGGGCGCTAAGACATCCGATGGCGACGCCCGGGTGAGCCGCGAGAAAGCAAGCATGAGCAATACCATTCTGGAGATGCGCAGCATCACCAAGACTTTCCCCGGCGTGAAAGCGCTGTCGGACGTCAACCTCGACGTGCGGGAGGCCGAAATCCACGCCATCGTGGGTGAAAACGGCGCCGGCAAGTCGACCCTGATGAAGGTGCTGAGCGGGGTCTATCCCGACGGCAGCTATGACGGCGAAATCGTCTACAAGGGCGAAGTCCAGCACTTCAAGTCGATCCGCGACAGCGAGCACAAGGGCATCGTCATCATCCACCAGGAGCTGGCTCTGGTGCCGCTGCTGTCGATTGCCGAGAATATCTTCCTCGGCAACGAGCAGGCCCGCAATGGCGTGATCGACTGGGACGAGACCCGTGACGGGGCGCGGAAGCTGCTCGGCATGGTGGGGCTCACCGAAGACCCCGATACGCTGGTAACCAATATCGGCGTCGGCAAGCAGCAGCTGGTGGAAATCGCCAAGGCGCTGAGCAAGGAAGTCAAACTCCTGATCCTCGACGAGCCGACCGCGTCGCTGTCGGAAAAGGACAGTGCGGCCCTGCTCGACCTGCTGATGGAATTCCGCCGCCAGGGCATTACCTCGATCTTGATCAGCCACAAGCTGAACGAGATTTCCAAGGTCGCCGACCGCATCACGGTGATCCGCGACGGGCGCTCGATCGAGACGCTGAACAAGGAAGAGATTTCCGAAGACCGCATCATCACGCTGATGGTGGGTCGTTCTCTTGACGACCGTTACCCGCCGCGCGAGCCCAACATTGGCGACGTGGTGTTCGAGGTCAAGGACTGGTCGGTCTATCACCCGCTGCACCGCGAGCGCCAGGTGATCAAGAATATCTCGATCAATATCCGCAAGGGCGAAGTGGTCGGCATTGCCGGGCTGATGGGCTCGGGCCGCACCGAATTCGCCATGAGCGTGTTCGGCAAGTCCTATGGCCAGAAAATCTCCGGCGAAGTCTTCCTCAACGGCAAAAAGATCGACACCGCCACCGTCGAAAAGGCCGTCGCCAATGGCCTCGCCTATGCCACGGAAGATCGCAAGACCTATGGTCTCAACCTGATCGACCATATCAAGCACAATACCACGCTGGCCAATCTGGGCGGCATTTCGCGGGCTGGCGTCATCGACGACATGACCGAAATGGACGTCGCCAATGATTACCGCAAGAAGACCAATATCCGCTCGTCGAGCGTTTATCAGATCACCGGCAATCTCTCGGGCGGCAACCAGCAGAAGGTCGTGCTCTCCAAGTGGCTGTTCAGCAATCCGGACGTGCTGATCCTCGACGAGCCGACGCGCGGTATCGACGTCGGCGCCAAGTACGAAATCTACACCATCATCAATCAACTCGCGGCGCAGGGTAAGGCCGTGCTCGTCATCTCCTCCGAGATGCCCGAGCTGCTCGGCATTACCGACCGCGTCTATGTAATGAACGAAGGCCGCATCGTTGGCGAAATGCCGACCAGCGACGCCAGCCAGGAAAAGATCATGCGCGCAATCGTCCGCGCTGAAGGGAAGGCATCATGACCACCGAAACCGCCCCGTTGGGCACCAAGGTACAGAACCAGGAACTCACCGTGCTCGGTGCGCTCAAGGCCAATATGCGGGATTATGGCCTGCTGCTGGCGCTGATCCTGATCATGCTGTTCTTCCAGTATTTCACCGCCGGTGTGCTGTTCAAGCCGGTCAACCTGACCAATATCATCCTGCAGAACAGCTATATCATCGTGATGGCGCTGGGCATGCTGCTGGTCATCGTGGCCGGCCATATCGACCTGTCGGTCGGCTCGGTCTCGGGCTTTGTCGGCGCTCTCGCTGCCATGCTGATGGTCGGCTGGCGCTTCCCGCCGGAATTCGCCTTCCTCGCCAACCCGATCGTGGCCGGTGCCATCTGTCTGGTGGTTGGTGCAGCGATCGGCGCTGCGCAGGGCTATCTGATCGCCTATCACCGCATCCCCTCGTTCATCGTGACGCTGGCCGGCATGCTGATCTTCAAGGGCCTGTCGCTGGCCCTTTTGGCCGGCAAGTCGGTTGGTCCGTTCCCGGCTGAATTCCAGCTGCTGTCGGCCGGTTTCATCCCCGACGTGATCGGGCCGACCGTGCTGTCGCCCGCCGTTGTTGCCGTACCCGCCAGCGATGGCGTTGCCGCTGTCGCCGCTGTGCCCGCCGTCGCGCTGCACACCACGACCATGGTCCTGGCCATCGTCGCCGTCGTCGCCATGGTGTTCTTCGCCATTCGTGGCCGCGCCCGTCGTCAGGCCCGTGGCTATGAGAACGAGCCCTTCGTGCTGTTCGTGGCCAAGAACCTGGTCATCGCGGCGCTGGTGCTGTTCTTTGCCTATATGCTGGCCACCTATAAGGGCCTGCCCAACGTCCTCGTGGTGATGGGCATCCTGATCGCCGCCTTCGTCTTCATCACCAAGCGCATGACCTTCGGCCGTCGCATCTACGCACTGGGCGGCAATCTCAAGGCTGCGGCGCTCTCGGGCATCAAGACCGAGCGGATGACCTTCTATGTCTTCGCCATCATGGGTGCACTGGCGGCACTCGCCGGCATGATCTATGCGGCCCGCCTCAATTCGGCGACCCCGAAGGCCGGCCAGGGCCTCGAGCTCGACGTGATCGCGGCCGTGTTCATCGGCGGCGCCTCGGCGCTGGGCGGCGTCGGCGCCGTGGCCGGTGCGGTGATCGGCGCCTTCATCCTGGGCGTGATGAACAACGGCATGTCGATCATGGGCATCAACATCGACCTGCAGCAGATGATCAAGGGCGTGGTGCTGCTCGCAGCCGTGTTCTTCGATCTCTACAACAAGAACCGTTCCTGAGTTTTCAGGGCGTTGAAATGACGAGGCCGCCGGGGAAACCCGGCGGCCTTTTTGTTTGGGGGCGATACGGGGTGGGACGCCGCCTGTCCGCAACGGCTCCTCCAATGACATGGATAATCTACCGGGAGTCAGGCTGTTCCATGGGGAACACGACAGCTCGATTGCACCGACTATATTGCTTGCACCTGTTGCACTTTTGACGGAGCAAAGCCGTGCTGTTTCCAGATCTGTATTGCCGGCATATCGCGGTTCTGCTGGCGATTTCGCAAAATTTCGTCGTCTTCAAGGTTTACGAGGATGGCTACATTTCAGACGGCGTCGTAGACGCGCCAATTGCCGGGATTTACGGCGACCCGATCGCCGCGTGCATCGCAGATGACGAGAGCTGGTGCGCCATTGGCGGCGCAACACTATGGCTACGGCTTGCCCAACCTGGTCAACGCCTTGTCGATGGGGCACGGGACATTCACCTACCATCGATCCGCTGGGTCCAGGCCCTTTGGAAGATTGATGCGCGACGCATGGGGTTTGTAACGGGTTCCAGCGGCGACGAGCCTTTTAGGCTTGGGCATATCGATGTCGATACGCTGGAAGTTTCTGATTATCGTTAGACCCGGTAACGCCGGCTCCGAGGAAGACGTCTGAGAGCCACAATAGACTGTTGAGTGATGCCAGGCGGCGGAATTTGAGTGGTCTACCGCTCCAAACTCGATCGTCACCCTCGGGCTTGACCCGAGGGCGCTACACTTGCCGAGCCTTGCTGAAGTACAGAGCCGTCGGTCGGGCCCGAGGGTGACGGCTGGTGGGTGGGGCGACCTGCCGTGTTCTTTGACCGCCAAAACAAGAACCGTTCTTGAGGTTTTGGGCGTTGGATGGCGAGACCGCCGGGGTGGTCAAGCGGGCCTTCTATTTGTAACATGTCAGTAGGCGAAGGCTGACAGGCCCATTGGGTTTGTGGATAGGAAAAGCAGACGCCATGCGATCACAAACCTGAACACCGAAAGCGGAATAATAGCTTTTGACCGATGGTCATCGAGAGCAGCGGCCCGCAATTGCCGCGTGCAATGAGAACAGTGAAACAGCTGGTCGAACTGAGTAGCGCCCGCGGCTGACACTACCGGTGAGAGCTTTTAGACACTTCTTGCCAAAGTCTGAGTTACCTCAATCGGGTCGAACTCGCTGACCTCAGCGCCCCCCTCACGTCTCCACATCCGCGTCCTTTCGCCCACCCCATTCCGTCCACGACCCATCATAAACCGCCACCTGTTCCGCCCCGGCGAGATGCAGCGCCAGCGCCAGTGTGGACGCCGTAATCCCCGAGCCGCACGAGGTGATGATCGGCTTTGTCAGGTCGAGGCCGCGGTCGGTGAAGAGTTGCTGGAGGTCCGCCACCGGCTTGATCTGGCCGGCTTCGGTAAGGAGGCTCACCGGGACGTTGAGGCTATTGGGGATGTGGCCGGAGCGGAGGCCGGCGCGGGGTTCGGGGACTTCGGCGTGGAAGCGCGGCGCGGGGCGGGCGTCGGCGATCTGGGCACGACCATCGCGGCTGCGGTCGCGCACGGTTTCGAAATCGGCGACGCGGGTGGGGTCGAAATCGGTCTCGAACGTCTGGCGCGGGCGGGTGACCAGGCTGGTCTCGGTGGGGCGCTTTTCGGCGCGCCATTTCGGGCCGCCACCGGAAAGGATGCGAACATCCCTGGCGCCCATGGCCTTGAAGGTCCACCAGACGCGGGGGGCGGAGAACAGACCCAATTCGTCATAGACGACAATGGTCATGCTGTCGGATATGCCGAGGGCGCCGACCATGCGGGCGAAGTCGCTGGGGGCGGGCAGCATATGGGGCAGATCGGAGGTGTTGTCGGCGACGCCGTCGATGTCGAAAAACACCGCGCCGGGGATATGGCCGTCGAGATAATCGGCCTGGGCGTTGCGGGCGGCATTGGGCATGTGCCAGCTGCCGTCGAGCACGACGACATTGGGATCGCTCAGATGGGTGGCGAGCCATTCGGTGCTGACGAAAATCTTATCCACGCGTGCGCTCCTCGATTGGGTCGCCACAATGAGCGCCAGAAACGTGGCGGTCTAGGGGCCTCGGCGGGGTGCGAACGCTTTGTTTTGGCCGTCCACAGGCAGCGTTCAAAAAAATCTATCCACGTCTCTGTGGGACGGCTGCATACTGCTGCCATACCCGCCACACACGCGGCCCCGACGCAGGGCCGGGCGGGGCGACCGTGGGATGGGGGCGCTTCTCCAGTGGGGTTGGAAACTCGGCAGCCGGACCTGCAAGAATGGTACCGCCTGAACCGGACCCTGTGCAAAAGCGGATCGTGACGGCGGCCATTGGGCCACTCTACTAAACTCTTGAGGTCCAATGGCCGCCCGTTACTCGTGTCTCCGTAAGCCGAAAGGCCGGGCGGCACTTCTGCACGGCTGTGCCGAAGTCGGGTCGGCTCAGAGCACCAGCAGGTCCTTGCTGGCGAGGCTGATGGTGACCGGTTCGCCGCGGGCGGGCGGTGCGGTGCGCTGGTCGTTGAAGGTGTCGAGGCTGACGACGTTCTGGCCGAGCTGGACGCGCAGGCGAATGACCGAGCCGAGGAAGGTGACGTCAGCAATGGTGCCGGTCAGCGTGATGTCGCTGCCTTCGCGGGCGCCGACGGCGAGCACTTCGGGGCGCAGCGTCAGCGAGACGGCAGAGCCATTGTTGGCCGTGGTCGGCAGAGCCGGGACCGTAGCTGTCTGGCCGTCGATCGAGACGGTCTTGGCGGCGGCGTCGAGGACGGTTGCTTCGATGGTATTGAGATGGCCGACGAAGGTGGCGACGAAGCGGGTGGCGGGCTTGTTGTAGATTTCGTGCGGCGCGCCGAGCTGGTCGATATTGCCGGCGTTCATCACCACGATACGGTCGGAGATCGACAGCGCCTCTTCCTGGTCATGGGTGACAAAGACCGTGGTGATGCCGAGGTCGAGCTGGATGGCGCGGATTTCCTCGCGCAGCGAAACGCGGATCTTGGCGTCGAGCGCCGACAGCGGCTCGTCGAGCAGCAGCATGCGCGGGCGCGGGGCGATGGCGCGGGCGAGCGCCACGCGCTGCTGCTGGCCGCCGGACATTTCATAGGGGTAGCGCTTCTCAAAACCGGGCAGGCCGATCAGCTTGAGCATTTCATCGACGCGGGCGCGGCGCTCGTCAGCCGGCATGCCGGCGATCTTGAGGCCGAAGCCGATATTGTCGCCGACGTTGAGATTGGGGAACAGCGCATAGGCCTGGAACACCATGCCGAGCTGGCGCTGGTTGGGTTTCAGACCGGTAATGTCCTGGCCATCGACCTTGATCGACCCAGAAGTCGGATTTTCAAAGCCGGCAATCATGCGCAGGATGGTGGTCTTGCCGCAGCCCGAAGGCCCGAGCAGGGAGATGAACTCGCCCTTGTCGAAGGCGAAGTTGACGCCCTTGACCACGGTGTTGCTGCCGAAGGATTTGACGAGATTGTTGACTTCGAGAAAGGCAGCCATGGTCAGGTGTTCCGGGCGGAAGTGCGGGGGGCGAAGCGGCCGAGCACGTTGATCATGCCCATGGCGCCCCAAGTGATGACGAAGGAGATGATGGCCAGCGCTGCCGGCTCATAGGCGCGGTTGGTGCCGATGCCGACGAGATAGGGGCCGAAGGCCGGGCGGGCGAGGAGGCTGGCGATGGTGAATTCGCCGATGACGATGGCGAAGGTCAGGAAGGCGCCAGAGAGGATGGCGACCAGGATATTGGGCAGGATGATCTGGCCGATGATCTGCACCTGATTGGCGCCCGCGATCTGTGCCGCCTCGGTCAGCGTGCCGATATCGATGGTGCGCATGCCATTGTCGACGGCGCGATACATATAGGGCAGCGCCAGCATCACATAGGCGCAGGTGAGCAGGATATCGGTGCCCAGCACAGAGCCAGTGAAGGGGATCAGCGAGCTCGAGCCATAGAGGCGGATATAGCCATAGACCAGCACCAGCGCCGGGATCATCAGCGGCAGGAGCGTGGTGAATTCCATGATCGGCTTCAGCCAGGGCATGCGCAGGCGGACGAAATACACCGCTGGTACGACAACGAGAACGCCCACGATAATGGTGAATACACCGACCACCAGCGAATAGCCGAAGGTGGCGAAAAATTTGGGATCGGAAAACACCGAGACATAGGCGTCAAAGCTGAGCGCATCGCGGCGCATGCGCAGCGAGAAGATGAAGGTCGCCAGCAGCGGAATGATGAAATAGGCCGCGCCGAGGATGAAGATCAGCCAGGGCCAGAATTTATTGGTCTTCATTTCATCCACCTTTCGGCGCGCTGGGCCACGAAGAGATAGATGATATTGGCCAGCGAGGTGATGACGATCATGCCCAGGGCCAGCGCAGCGCCGAGGCCCGGGTTTTGCAGGGCGTCGCCGCGGATCTGGTTGTAGAGCAGCACGGTCACGATATTGAGGTTGGAGCCGGTGAGGGCCCAGGCGGTAGCGATGGCGCCGAAGGCATTGGCGAAAAGCAGGCTGAGCGTGCCGAGCACCGAGGGCCAGAGGATGGGCAGGCCGACATAGCGCCAGAACTGCCACTGCGATGCGCCCAGCATCTGGGCGGCTTCGTTCCACTCTTTCTTCAGCCCGTCGATGGCCGGCGCAATGGTCAGCATCATCAAGGGGATCTGGAAGTAGAGATAGGTCAGCGTCAGGCCCCAGAAGGAGAACAGGCTGAAACCGGCGCGGTAGAGATCGAGGCCGAACACATCGCGCAGGATGATGGTGACCAGACCAATGCGGCCGAGCGAGGCGATGAAGGCAAAGGCCAGCGGCACGCCGGCGAAATTGCTGGCGACGCCGGAAAAGGTCATCACCGCGGAGCGCAGCGGCGCCGGCAGCTTGCCGCGGATGATGGCGAGGGTAATGGCGAGACCGATCAGGGCGCCGAGAATAGCCGAGGCGCCGGAGACGCGGATGGAAATCCAGTAGGCATTGAGAATCTGCGGCGTGAACAGGCCGCCAATATTCTCGAAGGTGAAATTGCCGGCCCGGTCGGTAAAGGCACCGCCGATCAACGAAATGGTGGGCAGGACGAGGAACATCACCGCGAAGATGACGAAGGGGGCAATGGCCAGCGCATCCCAGGGGATGCGGCGGCGTTGCGTCGGTTGGGATGCGGTGTCGGTCATGGTACCCGGCTCGGCCTCGGTGACGTGTATTCACGCGAAATCCCCGGGCGGACCCGGGGACTGCTGGCAACGGCAAGTGCGGGAGCGGCAAGGCGCCGCTCCCACGTTTGTCTTTACTGAACCGATGCGCCGACGGTGGTGTCCCAGCCGGTGGTGATCGTGGTCTTGTTGGCGTTCTGCTCTTCGATCGACGGGAACACGGCCTTGGCGTAGTTCTCGGCAGCCGGGAGCTTGGCCATCAGTTCTTCCGGCAGGGTGCCGGCTTCAGCCATGGCGTTGAAGCGGATCGGGTGGCAGTAGCCAGCCAGCCAGCCGAGCTGACCTTCGTCCGAATAGAGGTATTCCATCCAGAGCTTGGCAGCGCTCGGGTGCGGAGCGTGAGCCGAGATGGCCTGGACGTAGACGCCGGCCACAACGCCGTCAGCCGGAACGACGACTTCGATCGGGGGGTTGCCGTTGAGGTTGTCGCGAGCGGCGAGCAGGTTGTAGTCCCAGTTGATGGCGATCGGAGTGGTGCCCTGGGCGATGGCAGCGGCTTCGGCGTCGACCGGGACGAAGTTGCCCTTGTCGTTCAGAGCCTTGAAGTAGTCGAGACCTGCCTGAGCGCCGGTGGCGGCGTCGGCACCGGTCGACAGACCAGCGGCATAGACCGAGAGAATGGCGTTGTTGGCGGTACGCGGATCACCAGCCAGAGCGACGGAGTTGGCGAACTCGTCCTTCTGCAGGTCAGCCCAGGACGCCGGGTTTTCGCCGGTGATGATGTCCTTGTTGATGCCGAAAGCCAGCACGCCGTAGTAGTCGCCGTACCAGAAGCCTTCTGCGTCCTTGGCGTCGGCCGGGATATCGTCCCAGGTCGAGACCTTATAGGCCTGCAGCAGGCCTTCTTCCTTGGCCTGCGGGCCAAAGGCCAGGCCAACGTCGAGCACGTCTGGGGCCTGCGGGCCGGTGTTGCCGATGTTGGCGCGGACGGCTTCGAGCTCGTCGGCAGAGCCGGCATCGGGGTTGAGTTCGTTGATGGTGATGCCGGGATACTTGGCCTTGAAGCCTTCGATCACGCCACCATAGTTGCACCAGGAGTGGGGCAGGGCGATGACAGTGAGCTGGCCTTCGGTCTTGGCGGCTTCATAGAGCGCGTCGAGGTCGGCCTGGGCGAAAGCGGGTGCAGAAACGGCGAGAACGGTCAGCACCGAAACCGATGCGCCGAGCAGATTCTTGATGGACATGTTCAGTCTCCCTGAAAAGTCGTTCGCGAGCGCCTCGTTGAAGGCGTCCGGGCGAACTGGAGCGGGAAGTAGAGAGGCTGTGTGACAGTGCAATGACACTAGGCAGGCTGGAAGATGACAGTCGCAACCGCCATGATTTCAGTCGCTTATGTCTTGCTGGTCGCCCCCATGCGCCCTCCCAGTCGCAATTGTGACAGTGCCCGTTTGTGACAGTTTCGTCCAGATGGTCAAAATTTGAGGCGGGAATGGAGGATAGATGCGGCCAAGCAGGGGGCAAGTTGTGGAAAGCACTGTGGATTTCAGTCTGGAGCAAATGGCAAGTTTCATTACTTTAGATCGCTTCTAAACTATTGAAATTGAATTGATTTTGCGTGATGGCGGGCGTAGTCCGATGAGCAACTCATTGAGGAGCTTCGTCCATGTTTTCTCTCGGCAGGCGCTCGCTGCGCAGTTTCGCCATCGCTCTCACGCTGTCGGTGGCACCGGTTGCCGCTTTTGCCCAGGCGCCGGCTGATACGGATGTGCTGGCCAATTATGCGGATATCGCACTGGCCGGATATGAAGACGCGCTGGCAACCGCCACGGCACTGGACGCGGCGGTGGACGCGCTGATCGCGACGCCGAGCGAGGCGACGCTGCAGGCGGCCAAGGATGCCTGGCTCGCCGCCCGCGTGCCCTATCAGCAGACCGAGGCCTTCCGCTTCGGCAATCCGATTGTCGATGAATGGGAAGGCCGGGTGAATGCCTGGCCGCTGGATGAAGGCCTGATCGACTATGTCGATGCGGGTTATGGCACCGAGAGCGACAGCAATGCGCTCTATGTGGCCAATGTCATCGCCAATCCCAAGATCATGATCGATGGCGTCGAGCTCGATGCGACCGAGATTACGCCGGCGCTGCTGCAGGACAATCTGCAGGAGGCAGCGGGCGTCGAGTCCAATGTGGCGACGGGCTATCACGCGATCGAGTTTTTGCTGTGGGGCCAGGACCTGAACGGCACCGAGGCTGGTGCCGGCGCGCGACCGTTCACCGATTATTCGAACGCGGAACATGCCGATCGGCGTGCCGCCTATCTCAAGGCAGCGTCCAGCCTGCTGGTCAGCGATCTTGAGGAAATGGTCGGTAACTGGACGGCGGATGGCGCGGCGCGCGCCGCGCTGCCCGAGCTGGGGATTTCGGCGATCCTCACCGGCATGGGCTCACTGAGCTTTGGCGAAGTGGCCGGCGAGCGCATGAAGCTGGGCCTGCTGCTACATGATCCGGAAGAAGAGCATGACTGCTTCTCGGACAATACGCATAACTCGCATCTCAACGACGCCGTGGGCATCCAGAATGTCTATCTGGGGAAATATACCCGGGTGGATGGCAGCGTGATCGAAGGCCCGTCGCTCTCGGATGTAATTGCATCCAAGGATGCGGCTCTCGATACCGAGATCAAGGCGCTGCTGGACGACACCGTCGCCAAGATGCATGTGATGGCTGAGCGCGCCGAGGGCGGCGAGGCCTATGACCAGCAGATCGGCGAGGGTAATGCCGAGGGCAACGCGGTTGTGCAGGCGGCGATCGATGGGCTGATCGCCCAGACGCGCGGCATTGAACGCGCGGTGGCATTGCTGGAACTGGGCGATGCGGTGACGATCGAAGATAGCGACAGCCTGAGCAATCCGGATGCAGTGTTTGAATAGGGCATAGCCGTAGCCACACGCACGGTGTCACCCCGTCCTTGAGCCGGGTGACATCGGCTTTGTTGGAAGTCTTGGGCCAAGCTGGTAGATCAGCTCGATGAAACCCCGCCTCACCATCGCTTTGATCGCCCTGTTTGCCGGGGGTATGGTGTTTGCGCAGGACGCGGTTGTACGCAGCGATCTCAGTGTCGAAGACCTGGCGCGGGTGCAGGCGGTAACGCGGCCGACGACGGATTTTTCCAAAGCGGAGGGATCGGAGAAGCGCTCGGCCGGCAAGGGCACGACGCAGTTTGCCGTCAACGCGGACTCGTTCAGCCACTTTCTCGATAATCTGAGCTTCGAGCAGGAAGAACAGTTCAAGCTGGGCAATGCCCTGTTCCGCAAGATCTGGGTGTCGTCGCCCAGCTCGACGCAGGCCTCGGATGGGCTGGGACCGCTGTTCAATGCCCGGGGTTGCCAGAGCTGCCATATCAAGGATGGGCGCGGGCATCCGCCGTTCGAGGGGCAGGCTGAGAATGTCTCGATGTTCCTGCGGCTCTCGGTGCCGCCGGGCGCGGACGATAAACGACTGGCCATGGATGGGGTGATTGCCGGTGAGGTCGGCGATCCCACTTATGGGGCGCAATTGCAGGATTTTGCCGTGCCGGGCCTAAAGGCCGAGGGGCGGATGGTGGTGGATTATGCCGACCTGCTAGTGACGCTGCGTGATGGCACCGCGGTGACGCTGCGGTCGCCCAGCTATTCCGTGGCCGATCTCAATTATGGACCGCTGGCTGATGACGTGATGATCTCGCCGCGGGTGGCCAATCCGATGATCGGGCTGGGGCTGGTGGAGCAGATACCGGCCGAGGATATTCTGGCGCATACCGATCCCGAAGATCGTGACGGTGACGGGATTTCCGGCCGGGCGAATTTTACCGTCGAGCCGGTCAGCAATTCGGTGATGCTCGGGCGGTTTGGCTGGAAGGCGGGGATGGCGACGATCCGCAGCCAGTCGGCTTCGGCCTTCGCCGGCGATATCGGCATTTCGACACCACTGTTCGACCTGCCGCATGGCGATTGCACCGAAAACCAGCCGGAGTGCCTCGCTATGCCGACGGGCGAGCAGGCGCGGCTGGGTGTCTCGGAAGCGCCGGATCCGGTGCTCGACCTCGTGACCTTCTATTCCCAGACGCTGGGCGTGCCGGAGCGGCGTGATGTCGATGACCCGGCGGTGCTGCGCGGCAAGGCGGCGTTTTACGGGGCGGGCTGCGCCAGCTGCCATGTTCCCAAGTTCGTGACCAGCCGGAATGCCGAGAATCCGGCGCATCGGTTTCAGTTGATCTGGCCCTATTCGGACTTTTTGCTGCATGACATGGGCGAGGGACTGGCGGATCATCGACCAGAGGGATTGGCCGATGGTTATGAGTGGCGGACGCCGCCGCTGTGGGGGATCGGGCTGACCAAACTGGTATCAGGCCACACGTTTTTCCTGCATGATGGGCGGGCGCGCAGTCTCACCGAGGCCATATTGTGGCATGGCGGCGAGGCGCAGGCGGCGCGCGACGGATTTGCCGACATGTCCCAAACAACCCGCGATGATCTCATCGCCTTTCTGGAATCGCTGTGATGCGTCTTGTGCTCGCTCTCCTGCTGATGCTGGCCGCAGGGCCAGCCTTTGCCCAATCGCCGATGCGGGCCGAGGTTTTGAGCCTGGCGGTCAATGGGGTGATCCGGCCGGAAATAGCGGGTTTCAAGGGGCGGGCCAGCGGGCTGGAAAGCGCCATGGGTGCACTCTGCGCCGTGCCCTCCGAGGCGACGTTAAGCGTGGCGCGACAGCAGTTTGGCCTTGCAGCAACGGCCTATGGACGGGTGGAATTCATCCGCATCGGGCCGCTGATGGAAGACAATCGCGCCGACCGGCTGCTGTTTTTTCCCGACCGCAAGGGCATCGGGCTGCGGCAAGTGCAGGCGATCCTGGCGGAGCAGGATGTTACGGTGCTAGATGCGGCGGGGCTTTATGGCAAAAGCGTTGCCGTGCAGGGCTTTGGGGCGCTGGAATTTGTGCTCTATGGCACGGGCGCAGAGGCGCTGGCTGCAGCGGAAGGATCTTTCCGTTGCCGCTATGGCCAGGCGATTGCGCACAATATCGGCAGCATTGCCGACCAGCTGGCCATGGGCTGGTATCGCAAGGGCGGGGTTGCCGAACACCTGACGCGGCCGGTGCAGGAGAATGCGGATTACCGCACGGAAACCGAGGCGCTGGAGGAACTTGTGGGTTTGGTGTCGCATGGCCTCGAGGCTGTGCGCGACACCAGGATCAACCCATTCATTGCTCAGGGCGAGGTGGCGGCGAAGCCGAAGCAGGCGCTGTTCTGGCGGTCGGGGCTGACCATGGCGATGGTCGGGGCCAATCTGGAAGGCATGGAGACGCTGGTTTCCGTGTCTGGGATGGCGCGGGCAGTGGGCGAGGCGGATGTGGGGCTGGATAATTCGATCGGGTTTGAATTCTCCAATGCCCACAGGGCGTTGGACCTGATCACGCTGCCGGTTGAGGAGGCCGTGTTGGACCCGAAGCAGGTGGCGGCGCTCAGTTATCTGGTGATCTTGACGCAGTCGCTGCAGGCGCAGATCGGTGAGCAACTGGCCTTCGCACTGGGTCTCAGCGTGGGCTTTTCGTCGCTGGATGGGGACTAGCAATGTGGCAGCGAAGGGCGTTTTTGCAGGCTGCAGGCGTGGGGTTTGCAGCCAGTTTGCTACCTAAGCAGCTTGCAGCGCTGGAGCGGAGCGAGTTGGTATTTGCCAGTTCCGTGCAGACGGCCTCGGGTGGCTATGGCGCGGTGCTGCTGGGTGAGCGCGGCGACCTCATTGCCTCGATCGATCTGCCGGACCGCGGGCATGACATTACCATCAGCCGTGAGGCGGGGCGGGGCGTGGTGTTTGCGCGCCAGCCGGGGACCTTTGCCGTGGTGTTTGACCCCTCCGGACGCGCGGCGCCGGTGACGCTGACCAGCGTCGAAGGGCGGCATTTCTTCGGGCATGGGGTGTTCTCGCCGGATGGACGCCTGCTCTATGCGACGGAGAGCGATTTCGAGGCGGCTCAGGGGGTTATCGGCGTCTATGACGCGACGGACGGCTATCGGCGGATCGGGGAATTTCCCACCTATGGCACCGGCCCGCATGAGATGCTGCTGATGGCCGATGGGGTTACTTTCGTGGTGGCCAATGGCGGGATCGAGACGCATCCGGACTATGGGCGGGCGGAGCTCAACATCGAGACCATGGACCCTTCGGTGGTGTTTATCGACCGGCGCGATGGGCGGCTGGTGGGGCAATTGCGGCTGGATGCCGGGCTGCACCAGCTGTCAATCCGGCACATGGCGGTAGATGCGCGGCAGCGGGTGTGGTTCGGTTGCCAGTATCGCGGGGCGGCGACAGAGCGACCGCAGTTGGTTGGCTATGCGACCATGGATGGCGAGATCAAACTGATCGAACTGCCGCCGGAAACCCTTGGCAGTCTTCGCAATTATGTGGGCTCGGTCGCTGTGTCGGCGAATAGCCATCGGTTAGCCATATCGTCACCAGAAGGCGACCTGTTGGTGACGGTCGACACCGAGGGCAAGCGACCGGTGCTAGTCGACACTTTGCGCAATGGCTGTGGGCTTGCCGCGGATGGCGATGGGTTCGTCGCGACGAGCGGCGAGGGGGCGATGATCGGTATTGCCGGGGCCGAGCGCGAGCCGAAACGGTTCGACTTCCTGTTCGACAATCACATGCTGCGGGTCGGATAGGGCAGGGGTCGTTAGGCCTTTGTTAACCATGCGGGCACTTGATGGGTCGGGGTATCGAGGCCCTGATTTGGAGAGTCGGACATGGTGCAGAATGGTGCGCGCATCATTGCGGTGGGCAATGAAAAGGGCGGGTCGGGTAAATCGACCACGGCGCTGCATCTGGCGGTCTATCTGCTGCACCAGGGTCATCGCGTGGCAACCATCGATGTCGATAGCCGGCAGCAGACGCTGACGCGCTATGTGCGCAACCGGCGGACCACGGTGGAGAGCACCGGACGGCAGGTGCCGATGCCCAAGCATGTGCATCTGCCGACGGCCTGGGGGGACTCGATCCGCGAGAACCAGAAGGCCGAGCAGGACATTTTCAACAGGGCGATCGACGGGCTTCGTGGTGAGGTCGACTACATCGTCATCGACACGCCGGGCTTTGACGGCAATCTGGCGCGGCTGGCGCATGGCGCGGCCGATACGCTGATCACCCCGATCAATGACAGCATGATCGATCTCGACGTGCTGGCCAAGATCGACCTAGCCAGCGGCGAGCCGATCGAGACCAGCCCCTATTCGCGCAATGTGCAGAAGGCGCGGACCGAACGCATGGCGGCGACGGGCAGGGGGATCGACTGGGTGCTGGTGCGCAACCGCATTTCCAACCTCGGCTCGCGCAATGCCAGCCAGGTGCAGGATGCGGTGGAAAAGCTGGCGGCGCGCCTCGGCTGCCGCGTTGCGGATGGGATTGCCGAGCGGGTGATCTTCCGCTCGTTGTTCCCGATCGGGATGACGGTGTTCGATCCGCTGGAAGCCGACGTATTGGGCGGGGCGCCGAGCATGTCGCATGTCAATGCGCGGCAGGAATATCGGAGCCTGGTCGCGGCGCTACAGCTGCCGCGCGTGACGTCGACTGAGCCGATGCGGCTTTCGGCCTAGGTCAGGGTGCGGAACAGCGTCGCGAGCGAGCGGCGCACATCCTGAAAGGCGCTGACCAGCAGATCGGTGACGGTTGGCTTGTCATGATAGTTGCGCATCATGCGTTCCGCCAGGCGATAGCCCTCGCGGACGATAAGCCGCTCGTCGAGGGGCAGGCCGATGGATGGTACGCGCATGACGAGCTCCGGCTTATGGTTGATGAAACCTTAACGCGGATCGCGGCGCTGGTGTGGCTTGTCTCACTCTATGGTTTACGCCGGAGAGCTGGCCTATCTGAAGGTCAGCGGTGCGGCAGCCTTGAAGGTGGTTGCGGCGAGGCTATCGACGCTGTCCTGATCGGCGCCATAGACGCGGACGATCAGACAACTCCCGGTCAGCAGTGACGGGATAATAGGCCGTGGATTTTGACCGCAAGATGATGGTGCGCCAGTATAATCAACTGGCTGGCGCCGGTCCGGTGCTTTCGCGTAGCACCAGTTCGACCGGCCAGAGCTCGTGCACTTCCTCGATCTTCTTGCCGCCGAGGATCTGCAGGATCAGTTCGGCGACGCGGGTGCCGGCCTGGCGGATCGAGGAGCGGGTGGTCGACATGGTGGGGTACATGTTGTCGGCGTTGAGATAGGGGAAGACGTCGTCATGGGCGATCATCGAGACGTCCTTGCCCAGCACAAGGCCGGCCTGGCGGATAGCGCGGAAGACGCCGAGCGCGGTCATCATCGAGCCGGCGATGAAGGCGGTGGGGCGGGGCCGCAGTTCGAGCATGGACTGGGCGTAGCGGAAGGCGACTTCGTCGGTGAAATTGGAATTGCCCATCAGGGCGGGATCGAAGGCGACGCCGCGGGCCGAGAGGGCGGCGAGATAGCCGATCTCGCGATGCTCGGCAAAGGTGCGGCCCTTGAGGCCGTTGAGCAGAGCGATGCGGCGGTGGCCGAGGTCAAGCAGGTGGGTCGTGGCGCGCTCGATGGCGCCGGTATTGTCGATATCGAGCCAGGCGACGGTCTCGCCGATATTGGTGCGGCCATGCAGCACGAAGGGAATGTCGAGGTCCTTGAGCAGCTTGACCCGTTCGTCGACGAGCTTGGGCGAATGCAGCACGATGGCATCGACCTTCTGGCTGGCGGCTATGCGGCGATAGGCGGCCAGTTCATCGGCATAGGAATCGACGGTGGTGACGAGAATGTCGATTTCCTCGGTCGCCATGCGGCCGCCCATGCCGGCCAGAAATTCGCTCATATGCGGGCCGAGTTCCTCGGCGCCGCGCAGCACCAGACCAACCGCGCCGGAGCGGCCGGTTGCGAGGCGCAGCGCTGAGGCATTGGGGCGATAACCCAGCCGCGCCGCGGTTTCGGCAACGCGCAGACGGGTGGCCTCATTGACTTCGGGATAGCCATTGAGTGCCCGGCTCACAGTGGTTTGCGACAGGCCGAGATGCTCGGCCAGATCTTTCAGTCTCATCGCTGCCAACTGGCCCCAGGCACGGCGTGACCAACGCTCAAAACAGCGCGCGAAAAACGGCGCGAAGCTTGGTCTGCGGTGCTTTAGGGCATGCAGGCCGCCTTGAACAGCGGTTCCTGCCTCCTCCTCCATGGATCATTCAAAGCGATTTCAAATTTTGATGCAAGACCCGAATTTTTTGATAATTTGATGAGGTGCGTACATCAAGCGTCAAAGACCGAATTTAACGTTTTGCAAGTTACGCGGAACTATAAATCACTGTTTGCATTACGAGATTTGTCAATCGCAGCGAAATTTCCTAACAAGGCAATCAAGAGGCGCTTGACAGAAATCTGCCGCTCTGGTTCTTTTTCACTCAAAGCGCTTTGGAAATTCAGGCGGAACAGCCGCCGAAGCCGGTGCTTTTGGGAGGAGTTTGTCTGGCGAGGGCGCTTTTGCGCCTGCTGGACATGTGCGCCTCCCTGACTGTTGCTTCATTCGGGAGGAAATCTAATGAAACTCAACACGCTGCTCGCAGGCCTTTTGACGAGCGTCACGCTGATTGCGGGCGCAGCCCAGGCAGCCGAGCTGTCCGTGGTGTCGGGCGACACCGGCAACGGCCTGGCATTCCTGCAGGAACAGCTCGACAAGTTCGAAGCGCAGACCGGCCACACCGTGACCGTGGTGCCAATGCCATCTTCGACCACCGACCAGTTCGGCCAGTATCGCCTGTGGCTCGCTGCCGGCAATACCGACATCGACGTCTACACCACCGACGTGATCTGGGCGCCACAGCTCGCCGACCAGTTCCTCGACCTGACCGAAGCGGCCAAGGACGTGGTGGGTCAGCATTTCCCGTCGATCATTGAATCGCAGACGGTTGACGGCAAGCTGGTTGCCGTGCCGGCCTTCACCGACGCGCCAGCCCTATTCTACCGCAAGGACCTTCTGGAAAAGTACAACAAGGAAGTGCCGACCACCTGGGCCGAGCTGACTGCGACCGCGCAGGAAATCATGGATGGCGAGCGCGCTGCCGGTAATCCCGACATGTGGGGCTTCGTGTTCCAGGGCAATGCCTATGAAGGCCTGACCTGCAACGCCCTAGAATGGGTCAAGTCGTTCGGCGGCGGCCAGATCATCGAAGCCGATGGCACGATCTCGATCAACAATCCGCAGGCCGCTGCTGCAATCGATCAGGCTGCCAGCTGGATTGGCACGATCTCTCCGGAAGGCAACCTGGCCTATATGGAAGAAGAAAGCCGTGGCGTCTGGCAGCTTGGCAATGCCGTGTTCCACCGCAACTGGCCTTATGCCTATGCACTGGGTGAAGGCGCCGACTCGGCCGTGAAGGGCAAGTTCGACGTGGCTCCGCTGCCAGCCGGTGAAGGCGCTGATGCGCGTTCGGCTGCAACGCTGGGCGGCTGGAACTATGCCGTGTCCAAGTATGCCAAGGATCCGGATGCCGCCATCGAGCTGGCCCTATTCCTCGCTTCCCCGGAAGTGCAGAAGGAACGCGCCATCAAGCAGTCCAACCTGCCGACGATCCAGGCGCTGTATGACGATGCCGACGTTCTCGCCGCATCGCCCTTCATGGCCAACTGGAAGGAAATCTTCCAGAACGCCGTGCCGCGTCCGTCTGCTCCGACCAAGACCAATTACAACGAGGTCTCCTCGCTGTTCTGGGGCGCCGTGCACAATACGCTTTCGGGTGACGGCACCGCTGCCGAAAACCTCGAACTGCTCGAGGCCGATCTGACCGACCTCAAGGGCGACGCCTGGTAAGTCCTCCCAGGACCCAAGCGCGGCGGACGACGGGGCTTTCCCGTCGCCCGCCACGCGAAAAAATCACAACAAAACGGGAGGGGACGAGAATGGCGACGGATACCATGGCGGCCCCGGTCACAGTGACCGGACCGAAGATCAAATCGGAACTGATGCAGCAGCGCGTGCGCGCCGCGCGGTGGTTCCTCCTCCCGATGCTGATCGCTTTGGCGGTGGTGGCCGGATGGCCGCTGCTGCGCTCGATCTGGTTTTCGTTCACCGATGCGTCGCTGAACAATCTTTATGGGGCCGAGTGGATCGGCTTCGGCAATTACCTGCGCTGGACGGTGCTGGAGAGCGGCACGGTGCGTTACCGCGGTGTGCTGGCCGATCCGGGCTGGTGGAATGCCGTGTGGAACACGGTGCGCTTCGCCTTCTGGTCGGTGCTGTGGGAAACCGTGCTCGGCATGATCGTGGCGCTGGTGCTCAATGCCGAATTCAAGGGCCGCGGCCTGGTGCGCGCCGCCATCCTGATCCCCTGGGCGATCCCGACCATCGTTTCGGCCCGCATGTGGAGCTGGATGCTGAACGACCAGTTCGGCATTCTCAATGACCTCGGCCTGCGGCTCGGCCTTTTGAGCCAGAAGGTGGCCTGGACGGCTAGCGCCGATACCGCCATGCAGGCCGTGCTGGTGGTGGATATCTGGAAGACCACGCCCTTCATGGCGCTGCTGATCCTCGCCGGCCTGCAGATGATCCCCAAGGATATCTACGAGGCCGCCGAAATCGACGGCGTGCATCCGATCAAGCAGTTCTTCAAGATCACGTTGCCTCTGGTGCGCCCGGCGCTCATGGTCGCGATCATCTTCCGCGTGCTCGATGCGCTGCGCATTTTCGACCTGATCTATGTGCTGACGCCCAATAGCGATGCGACCAAGACCATGTCGGTGTTGAGCCAGGAAAACCTGTTCCAGTTCGACAATTTCGCCGAAGGCTCGACCCAGGCGACGCTGCTGTTCCTGATCATCGCCATTTTCACCATCGTCTACATCTGGCTCGGCAAGGTCAATTTCGACGGGGGAGACCGCTGATGGGCGCGACATTCAATCTCTGGAAACTGACCAAGACTGTGCTGTTTTATGCGCTGGTGGTGTTCATTGTCGTGGTGAGCGTGTTCCCGTTCTACTACGCGATCCTGACCAGCTTCAAATCCGGTACGGACCTGTTCCGCATCACTTATTGGCCGACCTCGTTCAGCCTCGCTAACTACCAGTCGGTGCTCAACACCGGCAGCTTCCCGCGCAACCTGCTCAACTCGGTGTTCGTCGCCTCGGTGACGGTGATCCTGGCGCTGTTCATGGCCATCACCGCATCCTTCGCGCTGAGCCGGGTGCGGTTCCGTGGGCGCTCGCTGCTGCTGATGACGATCCTCGCGGTCTCGATGTTCCCGCAGATCGCCGTGCTGGCGGGCCTGTTCGAAGTGATCCGGTTCCTGGGCATCTACAACACGCCCTGGGCGCTGATCTTCAGCTATACGATCTTCACGCTGCCGTTCACCGTGTGGGTGCTGACCACCTTCATGCGCGACCTGCCGGTGGAGATCGAGGAAGCGGCGATTGTCGACGGGGCCACGCCTTGGGTGATCATCACCCGCGTGTTCATGCCGCTGATGTGGCCGGCGCTGGTGACGACGGGGCTGCTCGCCTTCATCGGGGCGTGGAACGAGTTCCTGTTCGCGCTGACGTTTACCTCATCGAACATGACCCGCACGGTTCCGGTGGCCATCGCGCTGCTGTCGGGCGGCTCGCAATATGAAATTCCGTGGGGCGCCATCATGGCTGCATCGGTGATCGTCACCGTGCCGCTGGTCGTGCTGGTGCTGATTTTCCAACGTAAAATTGTGTCCGGCCTGACCGCCGGCGGCGTCAAGGGTTAGGGAGAAAGACTATGGCAAGCATCGAGCTTCGCAATATCCGCAAGGCCTTTGGCGCGGTGGAAGTGATCAAGGGTGTGGACCTGGAAGTCCGCAAGGGCGAGTTCATGGTGTTCGTCGGCCCGTCGGGCTGCGGCAAGTCCACGCTGCTGCGGCTGATCTCGGGTCTGGAGGACATTACCTCGGGCGAAATGCTGTTCGACGGCAAGGTGGTCAATGCCCTGGCGCCGAGCAAGCGCGGCATCGCCATGGTGTTCCAGTCCTATGCGCTCTACCCGCATATGACGGTCTATGAGAACATGGCCTTCGGGCTGACGCTGGAAAAGGGCAATAGCAAGGACGAGATCCGCAAGCGCGTCGAGCGGGCGGCGGACATGCTGCAGATCCGGCAGTATCTCGATCGCCTGCCCAAGCAATTGTCTGGCGGACAGCGCCAGCGCGTCGCCATCGGCCGGGCCATCACCCGCGATCCCAAGGTGTTCCTGTTCGACGAGCCGCTGTCTAACCTCGATGCGGCGCTGCGCGTGGCGACGCGCATCGAGATCGCCAAGCTCCATGAGGAGATGGACAATGTCACGATGATCTACGTGACGCATGACCAGGTGGAGGCGATGACGCTGGCAGACCGCATTTGCGTGCTGCGCGACGGGCTGGTGGAGCAGGTCGGCACACCGATGGAGCTCTATGAAAACCCCAATTCCACGTTCGTCGCCGGGTTTATTGGTTCGCCCAAGATGAATTTCATCTCCGGCGATAAGGCTGCGCCGTTCAACGCTGATACCGTCGGTATCCGTGGCGAGCATATTACTATCGTGCCGAGCGGCGGTACCTGGAGCGGCAAGGTGATCCATACGGAAAACCTGGGCGCTGATAGCTACGTCTATCTCGAGATGGGCACCGAGGAGCCGGTGGTGGTGCGCCTCGACGGGCAGAACAATTACAAAAGCGGCGACACGGTGGAAATCTCGCCGATGGCCGACAAGGTTCATCGCTTCGACGCGGCCGGCAAGCCGATCCGCTGAGCGATCACGACATGGGTGACGGCCACAGAGCCGTCACCTTGGACTACCAATATGTGCTGACGTCCGGCGCCTCCCCTTGCCGGGCATTTTTCCTTTAGGAGACTACAATGGCTATCCGTACCCTGGTCTGGGGCGAGAACGTCCACGAGCAGAAGAACAAGGTTGTTGCCGAGAATTACCCCAACGGCATGCACAACCAGATCGCCAAGCTACTGTCGGAAGACAGCAATCTCTCGATCAAGACGACGACGCTGCAGGAGCCCGAGCATGGGCTTACCGACGCCGTGCTGGCCGAGACCGACGTGCTGCTGTGGTGGGGCCACGCGGCGCATGACAAGGTCGACGATGCCGTGGTCAAGAAGGTCATGGAGCATGTCTGGCAGGGCATGGGCCTGATCGTCTTGCATTCGGGTCACCACTCGAAAGTCTTCAAGGGCTTGATGGGCGCGCCGGCCAACCTGCACTGGCGCGAAGCCGGTGAGCGCGAGCGGCTCTGGGTGGTCAATCCGGGTCACCCGATTGCCAAAGGCCTGGGGCCGTATTTCGAGCTCGAATATGAAGAAATGTATGGCGAGCCCTTCTCGGTGCCGGAGCCCCTGGAAACGGTGTTCGTTTCGTGGTTCCAGGGCGGCGAAGTGTTCCGCTCGGGCCTGACCTATCGCCGCGGCGCCGGCAATATCTTCTACTTCCGTCCCGGTCACGAAACCTATCCGACCTATCACGACGCCAATGTCGGGCTGGTGCTGCGCAATGCAGTCAACTGGGCCTATGACGGCACGCGCCATGCGCATCTGATGAAGGCGCCGAACACGCCGGTGGGCGAGGCGATCGAAAAGATCGAGGAGCGCGGCGCCAAGCTCAGCTCCGCCGATCACGCGGGCGAAGTCAAAGAATAATCCGACCATCCCTGTCACCCCGGCAAGTCCGGGGTGGCATTTTATTGTCTCGCAGGCGGTGGGGCACCGCACAAGGAAGTATGAATATGCGTATCCTTATTCTGGGTACCGGCGGCATGGCCAATCAACATGCCAAGCATTTTGCGGCGATCGAGGGCGTGACCCTGGCGGGCGGCGTCGACGTCGATCCGGCGCGGGTGGAAGCGTTTTGCACCACGCATAATATCGAGCGTGGCTTTGGCTCGCTCGATGCGGCACTCGCCTGGGGCGAATTCGACGCTATTGCCAATGTGACGCCGGACTCGGTGCATTATCCGACGACCATGGCGGCGCTGAAGGCCGGCAAGCATGTGTTCTGCGAAAAGCCGTTGGCCACCGACCACGCCAAGGCGATGGAAATGACCGAGGCGGCGGAAGCCGCCGGCCTCGTGAACATGGTCAACCTGACCTATCGCAATGTCAGCCAGCTGCAGAAGATGCGCGAAATCGTCCAGTCCGGCGCCATCGGCAAGGTGAAGCATTTCGAGGCGAGCTATCTGCAGAGCTGGCTGGTATCGAAGGCCTGGGGCGACTGGCGCACCGAGAGCCAGTGGCTGTGGCGCCTGTCGAAGAAGCACGGCTCCAACGGCGTGCTGGGCGATATCGGCGTGCATATCCTGGACTTTGCGGCCTATGGCGCGGGCAGCGATTTCTCGAAAGTGTTCTGCCGGCTGGAGACTTTTGAAAAGGCCGAGAACAACAGGATTGGCGAATATGACCTCGACGCCAATGACAGCTTTGCCATGACCGCACAGCTGGAAAATGGCGCCTTGGGTGTGATCCATGCAACGCGCTGGGCGACCGGGCATTTCAACGAGCTACGGCTGCGCGTCTATGGCGAGCTGGGTTCGGTGGAAGTGCAGCACCGGCACGACTGGAGCAAGCTGGTCACCTGCCTTGGCGCCGATGCCGAGACGGGGACCTGGACCGATGTCGAGGTTGACGTGGTGCCGACCAATTACATGCGCTTCGTCGATGCGGTGCGGGCCGGCAAGAACCAAGAGCCGAGCTTCCGCCACGCCACCAATATCCAGAAGGTCCTGGACTTGGCGACGACGACGGACCGCGACCGGATGGAACATTCGGTTTAGCTGCACGCGGCCTAAGGGTCTTTGTTCGGATACCCCCACCTAGCCTCCCCCTGATAGGGGGAGGAATCTCATCGCGTATGCGGGTCGTCTGGGCCATTCGGGCATAGCCCTCATGGCCTTCTCACCTAAAATCACGCCACTGGCGTGATTTTGCCTGCGGCCGGTTCGAAGTAACGCGCAGCCGGCGAGCCGTTCTGGGTGCCGCCCATCAGCTGGGCGCGGGCGGCGTCGTAGCTGGTCCAGAGATTTTCGTCGTGGACGGAGGGTAGGGTGACCTGTTCGCCACGATCCATTCCGGCAAGACCCGCATCGACCAGCTGTTCGGCGGTCATGAAGATGGACGGATCGAAATTGTCGATCGACATGCCGGCGCTTTCGTAGAATTCGGTGACGGTGCCGGCCGGCAGCACGGCCTGGACCAATACACCATCGTCCTTGACCTCGTCGGCAATGCCGCGGCTGAAGGTTAGGACGAAAGCCTTGGTGGCGCTGTAGAGCGTGCTCTGGGGCAGGGCGTGGAAGGCGAGGACCGAGCCGACATTGACCACGGTGCCGGACTTGCGGGCGCGCATGCCGGGCAGAGCGGCGCGGGTTAGGCGCATCAGCGCGGTGACATTGAGCGCGAGGGTGGCAGCGGCGTCGGCATCGGACATGTCGGCAGTGCTGGCAGCTGGGCCCATGCCGGCATTGTTGATCAGCATGTCGATGCTCTCGTCGCGCAGCAGCTGTTCAATGCGGATGATATCGGCATCGGCGGTCAGGTCGGCGGTGACGGTCTCGATCGTGATGTTGCCAGTGGCTGCCAGTTCGGTGGCCAAGGTCGCCAGGCGATCGGTGCGGCGGGCGACGAGGACGAGATTGTAGCCGCGGGCGGCGAGGCGGCGGGCATAGACGGCGCCGATGCCGGAGGATGCGCCGGTGATGAGGGCGGTCTTGGATGAGGACATGATTTGCTCCTTTAGTTGAGTGCTCAACTAATTGGTGGAGGACCTTGCCCTTGTCAATGGTGATGTACTCAACTATTTTTTGGGCAGGAGATCAAGCATGACCAGGCAAGTTCCGCCCGATGTCGACAATGTCGAGCCATATAGTCCGTTGAATTGCACGCATACGGCGCTGCGCCATGCGTCGCGGCAGCTGACGCAGGTCTATGACGATGCGATCGCGCCATCCGGGCTGACCTCGTCGCAGGCCATGCTGGTGACGCGGCTCGATGAGCTGGGCGGCGCGCCGGGTGGCACCGGCCCGTCGCTGCAGGCGCTGGCCAAGCGGCTGTCGATCCAGATTTCGGCACTGACCCACGCCCTGCGACCGCTGGTGCGCGACGGTGTTGTGGAAGTGCATGCCGACGCCAAGGACGGGCGGACCAAGCGGGCGGTGCTCACCGAGCAGGGCATGAAGCAGACGCGGCAGATGTATGTGCTGTGGCAGGCGATGAACCTGCGACTGGACAGCGTGCTGGGCGAGGGGACGGGAGCCGAACTGCGGGCGATGGCGACGAAGGTGGCATCGCCAGAATTTCTGGCGGCGATGAAGGACGACCCGGTTTAGCGGCGCCGCGATTGTGGAACCCGAACAACGGGTTCCGACTTATCCGGATGCAACATGGAGCGTCAAACATGGGTATTATCTGGGCTATCATCATTGGCTTTCTCGCCGGCCTCATCGCCAAGTGGATCACTCCCGGCGACAACAAGCCGAGCGGGTTCATTCTGACCACCGTACTGGGCATTGTCGGCTCGGTGCTGGCGACCTGGCTGGGCCAGCAGATTTTCGGCGGCGCGCAGAGCGAGGGTGTCGGCTTTATCAGCGGGATTATCGGCGCGGTGATCATTCTGTTGATCTGGAACCAGCTGGCGCGGCGCCGGGCTTAATTCTCTCTCAGTTATCGGTGCGCAACCCACCCCCACTCCACCCCCTTCGGGGGCCACCCTCCCCACAAGGGGGGAGGGATGAGAGCCATCGAGTCCGCTGAGCTCTCCTATCCCTCCCCTGAATGGGGAGGGTGGCCCCGGAGGGGTCGGGTGGGGTGATGTTTGGTCACAAATCCAATTTTCATGACTAGAAACAAAAAGGGCGCCCAGTGGGCGCCCTTCGTTTTTCGAGCCGAGGACCGACTATTTGATCTCGGTGATGCGGCCGTCGGTGTAAGGCGTGTATTCGCCGCCCAGCTTGGCGATGTATTCGGCGACGACCTGCTCCAGCGGTGGGCCGAAGTCGTAGGGATTGTCGCCTTCGGCGAAGGTGCCGAAGCCGTCGCCGCCGCCGCGGACATAGTTGTTGGTGACGACGGTATAGGTGGCGGCTTCGTCGATCGGCACCCAGGTGTCGCCCTCGCCCTTGACCAGCACGTCGCTGACGCGGCTGCCGGCAGGCTGCTTGAGGTCAAACGAGTATTTCAGACCGGCGACCTGCGAGAAGCGGCCGGCGCCGTTTTCGACATCGCTGACGCCGTTCTCAAGCGCTTCGATGACATCGGCACCGCTGACCTGGACGGTGGCGAGGGTGTTGGAGAAGGGCAGCACGGTCAGCACGTCGCCGACGGTGATTTCACCGGCGTCGATCGAGGAGCGGATGCCGCCGCCATTCTGGAAGGCGATGGTGGCCCCCTGGTCGGCAACGCGGTCGAGGATGGCGTCAGCAAGCAGGTTGCCCATCGTGCATTCGGCCGCACGGCAGATCTCACGCGAGCCTTCGAGCGGAGCGGTGGTGGTGCCGATGACCTGGCTGGTGGTTTCAAGGATCGGGCCAGCAAGTTCGGCCAGCTGGGTCTTGAAGTCGTCATTGGCGGTGACCGAGGCGTCGATCAGGAAGGGTTCGCCTTCGGCCTTGGTGACGACGCCATTGTCGTCCCAGGTGATGGCGATGTCGCCGAGATATTTGCCGTACTGGTTGGCCTGGACCACCGGCACTTCCACGCCGTCGGGGTTCTTGACCATGGTCGGGTAGGGGCCGGCAGCGCCTTCGGCGGTGTTGGAGAGCAGCGTGTGGCTGTGGCCGCCGACGATGACGTCAACCAGCGGCAGGGCTCCGGCAACTTCCTGGTCAATGGTGTAGCCGATGTGGCTGAGCAGGATGATCTTGTTGACGCCGGCGGCATCGAGCGCCTCGGAGGCGCCGCGGACATACTGTATCACGTCGGTGAATTCGACATTGGGGCCGGGCGAGGCGATGTCGGGCGTGTCTTCGGTGGTGGCGCCGATGATGCCGATCTTTTCGCCGCCAACTTCGATGACATAGGAACCCTTGATCTTGCCGGCGAGGCCGGGATCACGGGAAACGTCGAAATTGCCGCCGATGATGGGGAATTCGGCGGCATCGATGAATTTGAGGAATTCTTCCGGACCGTCGTCGAATTCGTGGTTGCCGGTGGCGACGACGTCAAAACCCATTTGGTTGAAGAAGTCGGAGACGACCTTGGACTTGTAAGTCGTGTAATAAAGCGAGCCCTGGAAATTGTCGCCGGCCGAGAGCAGCAAGGAGTTGCCGTCGGCATATTTGGCGCGGGTGTCGTCGATGATGGTCTTGAGGCGGGCAATGCCGCCGAAGCATTCGCCGGCCGCATCGGTCTCGGCATCGCAGTTGGAATCGCTGTCGGTGATCGGGTCGAAGCGGGAGTGGAAATCGTTGATGTGCAGGATGTTGAGCGTGAAATCCGCATGCGCCGCGCTGGAAAATCCGGCGCAGAGGGTGAGCGCTGTAGCGCCGAGAAGAAGGTGTTTCATTCCCTGTATCCTTTGGTTTCTGACGGAAGACCACTCCGTGGCAGTGGCTGGCCACGGCGATGGAGGGAGTTAACCAGCCTTTTGTGACAGAGAAAAGCCATGCTTTTGAATGGGCTGACGCCTGATCATGCTTCCTTCATGGTCGCCATGCAGGATTGGGTCTTCACCGCGTGGACGGCATGGCGCAAAAGGCCCTGCTGCGGGGCGCAGATCGTGATCCGATGAATGAGGACTGCTGCGACGATGAGCGCCGCCCTGGAAAGCCTGATGCGAGATGCGCCCGAGGGGCAGCGCGATGCGCCGCTGCTGGCCGGGCTGATCGCGTTTCTGGCCGTGGGCGGGGCGGGTGCGGTTGCCTTTGTGTTGCTCTCGACGGTGATGATTTGGCTCAATAGCGGTGCTGCTGAATGGCTGGTCAATTCCGCCTGCTATGCGGTGCTGATCGTGCCGGTCTATCTGCTGCACCGGCGGTTTTCGTTTCAGTCGGACGCGTCACACCGGCAAGCATTGCCGCGCTACATGGCGGTGCAGGGCATGGCGGTGCTGCTGACGGCGCTCTTTTCCTATGTGATCCATGGCGTGTTCGCCTTCCCGACGCACCTGTCATCGGTGCTGGTGATCGGGCTGACCTCGGGCGTCAATTTCATGGTGCTGCGCGGCTGGGCCTTTGCCCGGGCGCGACTGGAGCTTGCCATTCCGGCGTAAGGCCGGGGTTTCAATAGCAGGCCAGTCAGGTATTCTCCGCCCCGTTTGATTTGCGGGGAATTGCAGCATGAAGAGCGCTTTGATCGTTTATGGCGGCTGGTCGGGGCATGAACCCGAAGAATGTGCCGCCATCTATCGCCGATGGCTGCATGAGGATGGGTTTTCGGTGCGCATGGCGACCGAGACCAGCGCTTTCGCCGATCCTTCGATCCACGATCTTAGCCTGATCATTCCGATCTTCACCATGAGCAAGATCGAAAAGACCGAGGTGGAGAACCTGGTCAAGGCGGTCGAGGGCGGCGTGGGCCTGGCCGGCCATCATGGCGGGATGAGCGACGCGTTTCGCGATTCCGTGGACTATCAGTTCATGGTGGGCGGGCAGTGGGTGGCCCATCCGGGCAATATTATCGACTATACGGTGGATGTGGCCGATCCGCTCGACCCGGTGATGGCCGGGATCAAGGCGTTTCCCTATACGTCCGAGCAATATTACATGCATGTCGATCCGTCGAACCACGTGCTGGCGACGACGACGTTTACCGGCGAGCATGCGCCGTGGATCAATGGCGTGAAAATGCCGGTGGCGTGGAAGCGCCAGCACGGCAAGGGCCGGGTGTTCCACTCGACGCTTGGGCATCAGGCCAAGGAGTTCGATGTGCTGGAGATGGCTACGATTTTGCGGCGCGGGATGAACTGGGCGGCAAGAGAAGAATAGTCCACTACCAGCGTAGCAGGAACCGCCCCAGCACCGCGCCTATCGCCCCCACCACCACAATCGCCAGCGTGTACCATAGCGCTACGAACATCATGCCCGTCTCGGTGCAGGCGAAGGCGTAGATCCAGGCGCCGGTGCTGCCGGCGGTGATGCCGGCGGCAAAGCCGGCCAAGGCTGGGCGAGTGGGGGCCATGCGGCGGAGGGCGAGCATGGCGGCGAGCAGGACTGGCAGCGAGAAGATCGGGATATAGGTCAGGCTGCGGATGATGGAGGAGCCCATGATCATGGGCATCATGTCGTCGCTGCGAGCGAGCTGGATGATGGCGAGGACGAGGAGCAGCGCGAGGAGGGCGATGCCGGTGAGCCAGGGCCAGCGGCTGCGGCCGCCGGGGCGGGCGAGGACCGTTGTGGCGGCGAGGCCGAGCAGGGCCAGCGCCAGCGTGTAGCTGAACTTGGTCCAGTAGATCATGGTGACCCGGGCGGCATCCATGTCGGGGCGCATGCCGAGCAGCATCAGCATGGCGAGCACGGCAACCACGCCGCTGGCTAGGAGGGCGCCAATCAGCAGGCGGTGCATGGCCATGGGGCGGACGGGTTTGAGATCGGCAGCGAGGCGGGCGATCAGGTCGTCGGTCATGGCTTGGACCCTCCCGAAAAGCGGGCCGCGAGGGATTTGAGACCGCGGTGGATCGAGACCTTGGCGGCGGTTTCCGTAATGCCGTGGGCCGCAGCGGCTTCGGCGACGGAAGCGCCCTCGATGCGGGTGCGGCGGATCAGGTCGGAGGTGCGGGGAGGGATGGTGTCGAGCACGGTGGTGAGGTCGCGGCGGGCCAGCGCGTCAGCATTGTCGTCATGGGCAAGGATGGGCGCGTCGTCTTCCAGCGGCACGGTCAGGCGGATCGACTGGCGGCGGACGTGATCGACGAATTTGTGGTGGGCAATGGCATGCAGCCAGGCGGTGAAAGGCCGGTTGCGGTCATAGGTCATGCGGCGGGTGTGAATGGCCAGAAGGGTCTCCTGCACGAGATCCTCCGCGTGCGACGCAAAGGCGGGGGTGAGCCGCCGGGTGAAATAGGGACGCAAGTGCTTGCCCAGTTCGGCGAGCAAAGTGCGATAGGCGGCGGCATCGCCGTCGAGTGCGGCGAGCATCAGGGTTCGCAATCGCGTCTCGGTCGGGTCAGCCTGCATTGCCCATCCATTCGTTGTGGAGCGGTGTGAGGTTACACCCAATGATCACCTCGGCGTGAGAGCGTAACGTATCAGGGTCCTCAACGAATACATGCTATGAAACCAAAGTTCGGGCCGGGTCCGTTACTGCTCGTACAAGGGGGATGCGATGAGCCAAGCCGACGGACCGGGCCACAAGGGGCCACTGATCTATCGCCAGTCGATCTGGACGCGAGTGACGCACTGGATCTGGGCAATCTGCCTGTTTTTTCTGCTGCTAACGGGGCTGCAGATCTTCAACGCTCACCCCGCGCTTTATATCGGCCAGCAGTCGGGCTTTGAGTTCGAGAACTCCATCTTCAAGATCGGCGCGGTGAATACCGACGCCGGGCCTCGCGGACAGACCACGGTGTTTGGGCAGACGTTTGACTCCACCGCCTTGGGGCTGGGGATGAGCGGCAATCCGGAGCGGCCGGTCTATACGGCTTTTCCGGGCGAAGTGACCATTCCCTCCTATCGTGACCTGGGCACCGGGCGCGTGGTTCATTTCTTCTTTGGCTGGATCTTCGTCGCGACGATCTTCATCTGGTTCGTCGCCAGCTTCATCAATGGACATATAAGGCGCGATATCGTGCCAAGGCCGGCCGATATTGCCGGGGTGCCGAAGGACATTGCCGATCACGCGACGCTGCGCTTCAAGCATGGACGGACCTATGGGCCGCTGCAGAAGCTGGCCTATTTCGGTGTGTTCTTCGTGCTGTTCCCACTGATTGTGGCGACTGGTCTGACGATGAGCCCGGGGATGAATTCCATCGCGCCCTGGATGCTCGACCTGTTCGGTGGTCGGCAGACGGCGCGGACGATCCATTTCATCGTCATGCTGTTGCTTGTGGCCTTTTTTGTCATCCACATCGTCATGGTGTTTGCGGCGGGGCCGATCAACGAGCTGCGCTCGATGATCACCGGCTGGTATCGCGCCAGCCCCGGCACGCAGGTTACCGAAAAGGACAAGCCATGAGCGGGTTGATCACGCGGCGCAATTTCCTGCGCTCATCGGCGGTGGCTGGTTCGGGGTTGATTCTGGCTGGGTGCAACCAGTTCGATTTCCTGGCCGACAAGGCGGGGCCGGGCCGGCAGATCATGGAGCGCGCCAATGTGCTGACCTATAAGGTGCAGCGGGCGCTGATCGGCGATCAAACCTTGGCGCGGGAATATGCGGCCAGCGAAATCCGGCAGGGGCAGCGGCCGAATGGCTCGGTCGATCCGACGACGCCGGAATACACTTTCCTCAAGATGCAGAATTTTGCCAGCTACAGGCTGACCATCAAGGGCATGGTGGAGCGCGAGGTGAGCTTTTCGCTCGACCAGCTGCGCAATATGCCGGCGCGGAGCCAGATCACGCGGCATGACTGCGTCGAAGGCTGGAGCTGCATCGCCAAGTGGACCGGGACGCAGCTTGGGCCGCTGCTGGATATGGCCGGGGTGAAGCCGACGGCGCGCTATGCGGTCTATCATTGCTTCGACAATATCCAGCGGACGCTGTCGGGCGACATCTTGTACTATACGAGCTCTGACCTGATCGACGCCTACCACCCGCAGACGATCCTGAGCTATGGGCTGAACGACCAGGTGCTGCCGGTGGCCAATGGCGCGCCGGTGCGGCTGCGGATCGAGCGGGCGCTGGGCTACAAGCAGCCGAAATACCTGCACACGATCGAGCTGGTGGATGACCTCAGCACGTTCGGCAAGGGTCGGGGCGGCTATTGGGAAGATACGGGGTATGACTGGTACGGCGGGATTTAGGGCACGTTCTTTCCATCCTGCCTAAACCCACCCCCACCGGCCCCCCTGCGGGGCCACCCTCCCCACAAGGGGGAGGGATTAGGGGCATCGTGTCCGCGGAACGTCGGCTTCCCTCCCCTGAATGGGGAGGGATTGAGGGTGGGGTGATGGGAGCCCCGATGCGAGGGTTGGACGACACGCAACCCCGCCATGCGCCGCGCTTTCCCGAATAATCTTGCACTTTCAGCGTATCTGGCCCATATCAGCGGCATCGTCACTGGCGCATGGACCTTCGATGGATCCGCTGGCGCCACAAATTTTGTGACGGACTTCACTTCTTATCCCCTGCGGTGAGCGGCGAAGTCAGCCCGGAAACAATCTGTCCGGGTTCGAGCCAGCACCCGCGCGATACCTCTCTCCTATCGCCCGATTGCATCTGTTAGCCCGCCGACGCCCGTGCGTTTGGCGACATGCGCGCTGCATTGTTCTGCGCGCCTGCAAGCGCCTGTTGGCGCAGAAAGACGTGTTCACTTGAACGATTTTATTTCTCTCGGCCTGCCCGAAATCCTGACCGACAGCCTGACCGCTGCCGGCTTCACCGAGCCGACCAAGATCCAGTCCCAGGCCATTCCGAAGCTGCTTGAAGGCAAGGACATGATGGGCATTGCCCAGACCGGTTCGGGCAAGACTGCCGCCTTTGGCCTGCCGATCCTGGCCGGCATCCTGACTCTCACCGGCCGTCCGCGGCCGCTGACCACGCGCGCGCTGATCCTGGCGCCGACGCGTGAACTGGCCGTGCAGATCGACGAGAACCTGCGCAAGTTCGCCGGCTCCAAGATGAAGCTCGATACCGTGCTGCTGCTCGGCGGCGTGTCGCGCTACCATCAGGTCAAGCGCCTTGAGCGCGGCGTCGACGTGGTCGTTGCTACCCCGGGTCGCCTCAAGGACCTGATGGACGACGGCAAGATCAAGCTCAACGAAACGCGCTGGCTGGTGCTGGACGAGGCCGACCGGATGCTCGACATGGGCTTTATCGCGCCGGTGCGTGCCGTGGCCAAGGCCATCGGCATCAAGCGTCACACCATGATGTTCTCGGCTACCATGGCGCCTGAAGTCGCGGACCTCGCCAAGAGCCTGCTCAATGATCCGGTGCGTGTCGATGCTTCGGTTGCCGGCTCCACCGTGGTCAAGATCGACCAGCGCGTGATCCTGTCCGGTGCCAAGGCCAAGCGCGGCGTGCTCAACGAGCTGCTGCTGAGCGAAACTGAGAATATGGAACGCGTAATCATCTTTTCGCGCACCAAGCATGGCGCCGATCGCGTTGCCAAGAACCTCGAGATTGACGGCCACAAGGCTGCGGCCATCCATGGCAACAAGAGCCAGAATGCCCGCCAGGCGGCCCTCAAGGGCTTTGCTTCGGGCGACGTGCGCATTCTCGTCGCCACCGATATCGCGGCGCGCGGCATCGACGTGCCCGGGATCACCCATGTGGTGAACTACGAGCTGCCCGACGATCCGGAAAACTATGTTCACCGTATCGGCCGCACCGGCCGTAACGGCGCCTCGGGCATTGCCATCACGCTGTGCGATGGCACCGAGCGCGGCAAGCTGCGCGACGTGGAACGCCTGATCCGCCGTACGCTACCGACCAGTGGCGACCTGCACACCGGCAATGAGTTCGGTGTCGTGGAGGCTCCCCGTTCGGCCTACAAGAAGCCAAGCGGTGGCCGTCCTGGCCCGCGTTCGGCCAAGAACCCGCGCAAGGACAATGCCGATCGCCGGTCGCCGGCCGAGCGTCGTCCGTTTGCCGAATTCTCGACCGATGCCCGTCCGGCCAAGAGCCAGCCGCATCACCAGCCTTCGGATACGCCACGTGGCCGTCCGGCCGGCGATGCACCGCGCGCTGCCCGTCCCGACAATGGGCCGCGCACGCGTCCCGATGCGGCTCCGCGTACCCGTCCGGCTGCCGAAGGCGCCGCACCGGTGCGTGGCGTGCGTCGCGACATGGAAACCGGCAAGCCGATGACGGCCAAGCCCGCCGCTGCCAAGCAGCGTTGGGGCAAGTCTCAGAAGGACGCCGTCCGTTCGGGCGGTCGTTCCAATGCGGATCGCCAGCGCGGTCGCGCGTAAGCCTTACGGAATCAGATAAGAAAAGGGCGGCCCTCGGGCCGCCCTTTTTGTTTGGAGCCTTTGCTATGACGACAATCGCGGTGATCGGACCGGGCGCCATCGGCGGCACGCTGGCGGCCTGGCTGGCGCAGAATCCGGCGCTAACGGTGACCGTCTGTGCGCGAACGCCGCTGGACGACATCATTGTCGAGACGCCGGATGGCACGATCACCGCGAAGCCGGTGGTGTTGACCGATCCGGCGCAGGCGCCGGTGGTGGACTGGGTGCTGGTCTGCACCAAGACTTATGATGTCGAGGCGACGAAGCCGTGGCTCGAGCAATTGGTGGGGCAGGGCACGCGGGTGGCGGTGGTCCAGAATGGCGTCGAGCATGTGCGGCTGTTCGAGCATCTGGTGCCGGCCGAGCAGCTGGTGCCGGTGATCATCAACCTGCCGGCAGCGCGCAGTGCGCCGGGGCGAATGGTGCAGCAGCGCAAGGGTTTCATCTGGGCGCCAAGCGGGGACAATGGCGCGGCATTTGTTGAGTTGTTTGATCAGACCGACATCGAGGCGGTGGTCGCGCCGGATTTCATCTCGCGCGCCTGGATCAAGCTGTGCGGCAATTGCGGGTCGATCGTGCCGGCGCTGACGCTGCGGGCGACGGGGGCGGTGTGGAGCGCGGAACTGGAAGCCATCGTGCGCGGCGTGGCTGAGGAATGTGCGGCGGTGGGGCGGGCTGAGGGTGCGGTGATCGGAGCGGACGTCGTGGAGGGCACGGTGACCATGATGCGCACCATGTCCGATGAGACGCGGGCCAGTTCCATCCATGCCGACCGGCTGGCGGGCAACCGGATGGAAGTGGATGCACGCAATGGGGTGATCGTGCGGCTGGGCGAAAAGCACGGCATTCCGACGCCGATGAACAGGGTGCTGGTGACCCTGTTGGCGGCGTCGGGGAGTCCGTGGGTGAGCTAACTAAAGCCCAGTCACCGGTGGGGTCATGGTGGTGCGATCGGCCGAGCCGGTGGGGCCGCCGGGAGCACCATCGGGCGGTGGGCCGCCCATGCCGCCAGCAGGTGGTTCGGGGCGGTCACCGCCAGGAGCGCCCATGGAGAAGCCGACGGCCGAGCTGGCCGTAGGATCGACGCCGATGATCATTGCGACGAGATATTCTTCTTCCAGCTCCTTGATGAAGGCGAAGGCGGCGCGGGTCGACTGGGCGGCAATGCTGTCATTGGAGTTCAGCGTGTCGCGGGTGGCGGTGCGGTCGTTATACGGCGCTACGTTGAGGTAGATATATTCCGAGAGGGCATCGGGGAAGAAGATCTGGCCGGTGAGCACATTGGTCTCGTCGAGGAAGATCTTGAAATGCACATGGGTGGTGCGGCCGCGATACCAGCTCGGATAGACGGTTTCGAATTCGGCAATGCCATTGTCGTCGGCAAACTGGGTGCCGCGCATGAAGGTTTCGCCAGTGGTGTCGGTGGTGCCGTCATCGCCCTGGTTGGCATAGCCGGAATAGACGCCCGTGGCGTCGCAATGCCAGATATCGACGCGGGCGCCGGGCATGGGCACGCAGGCGGCATCTACCACCTGCAGGCGGATGCGGGTCGGGATGCCGGGGCGACCCTCGGTGATATCGACGCGCTCCATGGCCGGGTCGAAATAGTATGGGCCTTCGGTGACCTCGGGAATGATGGCGCAGACATCGGCGCCCGAGAGCAGGGCGGCGGTCTGGCTGGCGCTGACGCCGGCTTCCTGGGCGAAGGCGCGCTGGCTCATCAGCAACCCGCCCGAGGCGGTGACTGCAACAGCCTTGAAGGCGTCGCGGCGGTTCATGGTCATGGACTGTCCCCTTGTTGGACTGGCGTGCTGACAGTCTGATAACGCGCGACGGGAGAAAATGGGCGTTACAAGGGGGATAGGTGGGTGACGGTTTGGTAAGGGGACGTCACGCCACCGAGGCCAGATAGAGGATATCCCGCAGGCCAGAGCCGGTGTTGGCGGCTGTTGGGGCCAGGCGGTCGAGGAAGCTTTTGCTCCAATTGTCGACGCTGTGCTTTTGCGCGGCACTCATCAGGCTCCGCCAGCGGGCCTTGCGTTCGTCAAGCGGCATGTCGAGAGCCATGCGCAGGGCTTCGGCCGTTTCGTCGGTGTCGAAGGGATTGACCATGATGGCGTCGTCGAAAATCTCGGCGGCGCCGGCGAAGCGGGAGAGCACTAAAACGCCGGGGTCTTCCGGGTCCTGCGACCCGACATACTCATGGGCGACGAGGTTCATGCCGTCGCGCAATGGGGTGACTAGACCGACGCGCGCCAGGCGGTAGAGTCCCGCGAGGCTGGGCTGGCCATAGGCGCGCTTCACATAGGTCAGCGGCGCCCAGTCGGGTTCGGCGAAGCGACCCATGACGCGGCCGACCATGGCGTCGAGCGTATCGCTGGTTTCCTGATACTCCTTGATGGTGTCGCGCGAGGGCGGAGCGACCTGCAGCATATGCACCAGCCGGCGGAAGCGGGAATTGTTGGCGAGGAGCTTTTCATAGGCTTCGACGCGCTGCGGCAGGCCCTTGGAATAGTCGAGCCGGTCGACGCCGAGGATCAGCGCCTGGTCGTCCATGGCGCGCTCCATGCGCTTGACCATCTTGGTGGCGGCGGGGCTGACGGCCAATTTGGCGAATGCATCCGGGTCGGAGCCGATCGGGAAGGCGGCGACTTCGGTGCGGCCAAAATCGACGGACTGAAGAGGAGAGCCGGATAGCGTCGAGGGCGCCTGGTGTTCGGCGAATTCAGTGAAGGCGGCGACGTCGCGGTTGGCCTGCATGCCGACAAGGTCATAACGCGACAGGTCGCGCATCAGCTCGCCATGATGGGGAATGGCATAGAGCGCGTCGGTGGTGGGGAAGGGGATGTGCAGGTAAAAGCCGATGCGGTTGCGCACGCCGAGATTGCGCAGTTCGCTGGCCAGCGGGATCAGGTGATAGTCATGCACCCAGATGACATCATCGGGCTTGAGCTGGGGAAGCAGCGCGCGGGCAAACTGGGCGTTGACGCGACGATAGCCCTCGTACCAATGCGCCTCGATGGTGGCGAGGTCGAGCCGCAGGTGGAAGCTGGGCCAGAGGATCGAATTGGAAAAGCCAGCGTAATAGGCGTGATGATCCTCGCGGTTGAGGTCGATCTGTGCGACCGTCAGGCCATCGATATCCTCGAAACGCGCTTCTGTGGATGGGCTTTCGACCAGCTTGCCAGACCAGCCAAACCAGAAACCCTCGCGCTCGGCGAGGGTTTTGCGCAAGGCAACAGCAAGGCCGCCCGCCGCCGGACCCTTGCCCGGCGTGCGGTTGGAAACCACGATAATCCGGCTCATGAACGCCCCCGTCCGATCAGGCTAGAATAACTCAATGCGGCAATGCTTCGCGGTCGCGAGCGACGATATCGCCGAGGCCGCGGATCAGGGCGTGCACCGAGGCGACATTGGGAATGCGCATACGGGCCGCGGTGTCGCCATCGCCAAGCTTGATGCCGACGCCACCGAGATCCTGGGCGGCAATGAAGGCGTCTTCGTCGGTGGTGTCATCGCCGATAAAGATAGGTGTACGGCCGAGGAAGGGTTCTTCGCGCATGAAGGCACGCAGCGCTTCGCCCTTGCTGGCGGCGCGTGGACGGGCTTCGAGCACCATCTTGCCGGGCACCAGGGTGAAGTCGGGCACGTTGTGGACGGCCTCTTCCATGGCGATGCGAACCGCATCTTCCAGCTCTGGCGCCTGGCGATAGTGCAGGGCGACGGCGCCTTCCTTTGCTTCGAGCAGCAGGCTTGGGTGGGCGATGATCAGTGGCTGCACGGCCTGGGCGATCTGTTCGGCGCCGAGGACGGCGGCGGGATCGACGGTTTCGACGAAGCCATCGGCGCGGCGGCGCTGGGTGCCATGGGCACCGGCGATCGGCAGGTGCAATGGCGCCAAATACTTGTCGATGTCGGAAATTTCGCGGCCGGTCAGCACGGCGAAGGCGCTGTCCAGCTCAGTGATAGCGCGCTGCAACTGGTCGGCCAGGGTGCCGTCCACTTCAATGGCATCGGGCGTCTCCGCCAGTTCGACCAGGGTGCCATCGAAATCGGTGAAGATGGCAAGCTGGGGGACGGCGGTGTGCACGGCATTGATCTGGGACATCACTGAGCCTTCCGGGATTGGGAGTCAGTGAAGCAACGCGCCGCGGCGCGTTTGGTTCGCCGCCACATGGCTGTCATGCGGCGGCGGCTATTCTGAACGGATTATGAATGGCGCATTGGTCAGCCGTTCAAAGCCACGAGACTAGAGAAGAGACAGCGTCACCCATGTCCGGACTGAACAAAATGTCCCAGCTCATTCTCACAGCGCTGTTTGCCCTCGCGCTGAGCTTTCTGACTTTCGCCGCCTCCTTTGCCGAAGTGCCGCGCAGCGAGTTTGCGCCGGTGGCGATCAGCCAGCCCTAAGCCAGCGGAATGCCCTTGTTACCCTTGTCACTCTGGTAGACCTCGGAGAGGTCGCCATAGAGGGCGTTGAGGTGGTCGAAGCGGGCCAACAGCGTTTCCTTGTGGCTGCGGTCGAGGGCAGCAATCATCTGCGACAGGTTGTGGCTGGTCCAGTAGCGATTGGTGCGGTTGTAGAGCGGGCGATCGGCATGAGCCTGCTCCCGGTCGGGATCGGGCGTGGCGTAGACGGCCTGCAGGATCTGGATATCGTGGGGAATGGCGAAGCTGTCGCGACTGTCCGCGTGGCTGAACAGATAATAGAAATTGTCGAAGCCACACCAGGTGATGCCGGAGAGGCAGAGCGAGCAGGGCTCGTGCGTGGCGAGGAAAATGCAGTCCTTGACGTCCGGGCGCCGATCGACCGGGATTTCGAAGAAGCGCTTGATGGCGTGCATTTCGCCATGCCAGAGCGGGTTTTCGATCTCGTTATTGGTCTCGGCGACGACGACCGAGAGGTCTGACTTGCGCAGGATGGCGGCGCCGAACAGCTTGTTGCCAAGGGCGACGCCCTTGCGGGTCACCGGGGCGATGTCGCGCTCGATGACGTCAAGCAGGCGGGAGATCAGGTCGGCATTATCCATGGTATTTTTCTGCCCTAGCGGTCGATGATGGTCCAGGCCGCATCGAAATGATGTTCTTCAAGGTTGTTGCCGTCACCGCCGCGATCGACGACGATGAAATCGGCTTCGACTTCGAGTGGGGTCAGTACGCCGTGCCAGGTATTCATGGCGATATTGACGCCCTGGCCGGGTAACGGGCGGAAGGCGCGGAGGCGGGTGGGGGTGCCGCTATCGTCTTCGGCCACAATGGCCAGCCATGGATTTTGCGACAGCGGATAGAAGGCCTGACTGCCGAGCGGGTGGCGCTCAACCAGTTTGAGGCTGAGCGGCAGGGCATAGGGCTGGCCGCGGAAGATCGAGATCAGCGGACGGGCATGCACGCCTCCGAGCTCGACGCGGGCGAGGTCATGGTAGCGCTCGGTCATGCCGGCATTGATTGGATAGTGATGGGCGCCGGTGAGCTCGATGACCTGGCCAAAGGGGGCGAAGGCGTCGGCCGTCAGAGCCTCGATGATGATCGTGCCCATGATCAGAACGGCAGCTTCGCGTGGCGGTTGACGTCCTTGTAGAGCAGGTAGCGGAAGCGGTTGGGACCGGCGTAGCAGGCCTGCGGGCAGAAGGCGCGCAGCCACATGAAATCGCCAGCTTCCACCTCGACCCAGTCGCGGTTTAGGCGATAGACGGCCTTGCCCTCGAGCACATAGAGGCCGTGTTCCATGACATGGGTTTCCTCGAAAGGAATGACCGCGCCGGGCTCAAGCGTGACGATATTGACATGCATGTCGTGGCGGACGTCAGCCGGATCGACGAAGCGGGTGGTGCCCCAGGTATTGTTGGTACCGGGCATCCAGATGATCGGCTCATCCTGCTCATTGGCGACGAAGGCGGTCGGCAGGTCGATGCCGGCGGCGGCTTCATAGCGCTTGCGCACCCAGTGGAAGCGGGCGGGGACATTGCCCTTGTTGGTCAGGGACCAGGCCGTGCCGGGCGGCAGGAAGGCATAGCCGCCGGGCTTGAGCAGGTGGGTTTTGCCCTCGATGCTGACGCTTGCCTCGCCCGCGACGGCGAAGAGCACGCCTTCTGCCTCCGGATTGGGCTCGGGCTGGGTACTGCCGCCACCGGGCATGACTTCGACGATATATTGGCTGAAGGTCTCGGAAAAGCCGGAGAGCGGCCGGGCGATGACCCAGGCGCGGGTCTGGTTCCAATGCGGCAGATAGCTGGTGACGATGTCGCGCATCACGCCATGGGGAATGAGCGCATAGGCCTCGGTGAAGGTGGCGCGGCCGGTGTGCAGCGCCGTCTGGGGCGGCAGTCCGGCGGCAGGCGAGGCATAGGTGGTATCGGCCATTGTGGTTCCGGGGTGGTCACGGTTGCGCCGATCATCGGCGAGCGTGACTGCTTCGGCAAGCCCGATGTCACGCCGGGGTTTCGACCTGGCTCTTGAGGCGGCTCAACATGTTGGTGGCATAGGCCGCGTAGGGGCCGATCCAGCGCTCGTGAATGGCGTGGATGGGGAGGGCATCGAGATGGTTCCAGCGCTCGCGGCCGCGCTTTTCAGTGACGACGAGGCCAGCCTCTTCGAGGACCTTGAGATGCTGCATGACGGTGCAGCGATCGATCTCGGGCAGGCGATCGCAGAGCATGCCGGTGGTCAGCGGCTCGACGCGCAGCAGATCGCAGATGTGGCGGCGCGTGCGATGGCTGAGAGCCTTGAAAATCAGGTCGTTTTCATCTTCGGTTGACATGTTATATTTTTATAACATATCGTATGGTCAGTCAAGCGAGGAGAGTTGAGATGCGTGACGTCGTGACCAAGGAAAAGCAGATGGCGCTGGAGTTTCGCGTGTCGGGGCGGATCGCCAAGCCGGTGCATGAAGTGTTCGAGGCGGTGGCCGACCCGCAAAAGCTGAGCGGCTATTTCACCACCGGTGGCGCCAAGGGGCGGCTCGAAACCGGCGCGACAGTGACCTGGGATTTCCACGATTTTCCCGGCGCTTTCCCGGTGACCGTGGTGGAAGTGGTGAAGGATGAAAAGATTGTGCTGCGCTGGGCCGCGGCCGATGGCACGCCGGAGCAGGGCGGCAGTTACGATACGACAGTGACGATGACGTTTTCAGGTCTTGAGGACGGACGAACGCTGGTCAGCATTGCCGAAAGCGGCTGGCGCGACACCGTGGCGGGGCAAAAGGCGTCCTATTTCAATTGCGAAGGCTGGACGGGAATGCTGTGCGCGATGAAAATTTACCTCGAGCACGGGTTCAATTTTCGGCTGGGGTTTTACAAATAGGGGGGTGGCCAAACCAACCCCCACCCGACCCCTTCGGGGCCACCCTCCCCACAAGGGGGAGGGATAAGAAAGATCGAGGCCGCTGAAGCATGGCTTCCCTCCCCTGAATGGGGAGGGATTGAGGGTGGGGTGATGGCCTAGGCTCGGTTGAAATGCCCTAAGTGCAGAGCCCTCGGTCAAGCCCGAGGGTGACGGCCGGTGCGCCCTTACGGCAGCAGTGCCTTCAACCTGAGTAGCGCAATACGCTCCACCTGTGCACACGCCGTGGCGAATTCTTCTTCCGCGCTATTGGCAAGACGCTGCTCAAACGCCGCCAGAATGCTCGCTTTGGTGTTGTCGCGGACGGCGATGATGAAGGGGAAGGCGAATTTCTTCACATAGGCGTCGTTGAGTTCGTTGAACTGCTGGCGCTCGGCGTCCGTCAGGTGGTCGAGGCCGGCGGAGGCCTGTTCGGCGGTGGAGGATTCGGTAAGTTGCTTGGCAGCGGCCAGCTTGCCGGCGAGGTCGGGGTGCGCGCGGAGGACGCCCATGCGCTGTTCGGGCGTGGCGAGGCGGAACTGGGTGCGTAGTGCGAAATGGAGGCCAATGGCGGTGTCATTTGCCGGTCCCATTTCGTTGTCCCAGGCGCGGGCGGCGATCCAGGGGGAATGTTCGAAGATCGAGCCGTAGCGGGTGATGAATTCGTCGCGGCCGATCTGCGAGGGGATGACCTCGGGCGCGACATAGGGATGCTCGGCCGCCCAATGTTCGGCGATGGCGAGTCGGGTGGGAATCCAGACCTTGTCGAAGCTCTGGATGTAATCGACGAATTTTTTGAGGCCCTGATAGCGGCCGGGCTGGCCGACCAGCCGGCAGTGTAGGCCCAGCGACATCATCTTGGGCGAGCCCGCCTGACCCTCGGCATAGAGGACATCTAATGTGTCCTTCAAAAACTGGAAATATTCCTCGCCATTGTCGAAGCCCGGGCCGGTGACGAAGCGCATGTCATTGGTCGAGAGCGAATAGGGGATGATGAGGTGCGGCTGGCCCTCGTAGACGCGCCAATAGGGCAAGTCGTCGTCATAGGTATCGGAAATATAGGCGAAGCCGCCGGCTTCGGAGACCAGATCCACGGTCTGCAGCGAGGAGCGGCCGGTGTACCAGCCCTTGGGCCGCTCGCCGGTGGCCAGGGTGTGGATGCGGATGGCTTCGGCGATCTGCTGGCGCTCTTCCTCCGCCGGCATGTCCTTGTGCTGCACCCATTTGAGGCCATGGCTGGCGATTTCCCAGCCGGCCTCCTGCATGGCCGCAAGCTGGGCCGGGGCGCGCATCAGCGCGGTGGCAACGCCATAGACGGTGACGGGGAGATTGGCCTGGGTGAACAGGCGATGCAGCCGCCAGAAGCCAGCGCGGGCGCCATATTCATACATGCTCTCGACATTGGCGTGGCGCTGACCGGGCCAAGGCACGGAGCCGAGCACATCGACAAGAAAGGCTTCCGAAGCGGCGTCGCCGTGCAGGATATTGTTCTCGCCGCCCTCTTCGTAATTGAGCACGAATTGCACCGCGACATGGGCGCCGCCGGGCCAGTTGGCGTGGGGCGGGGTCTGGCCATAGCCATGCATGTCGCGGGGATAACGCATTGTGGTGCTCTCGTCTCTGGATGGCGCGATAGTCACGAGTCTCGTCGCGCCTGACAAGATGCACAAAAATGGACCAGTTGGTAAAAAATGAGCATTGCGCATCGCTTGCGATGGGATAATCTTGGCCTTGGGGAAATAGACGGAGCAGCACATGGCGGGTAGTGGACGCCTCACCACGCATGTTTTGGACACGATGCACGGCAAGCCGGCGCGTGGCATGCGGATCGAATTGCACTATGTGCATGGCGATCACACGCATCACGTGACCGACAGCTATACCAATGCCGACGGGCGCGTGGACAATCCGCTGCTCGACGAACAGCAGTTCGACAAGGGCGAGTTCGAAATCCGCTTTCATGTAGGGCAGTATTTCGAGCGGCTGGGCGTCGAGATCAAAACGCCCTTCCTCAACGTGGTGCCGATCCGCTTCACCATTTCCGAAGACAAACACTATCACGTGCCGCTGCTGGTCAGCCCCTTCGCCTATTCGACCTATCGGGGGAGCTAGGGCATGGTCGAGGTTTCGGGCGCCATCCGCTTTATCCTCAATGATGAGGAGATCAGCCTTGCCGATGTGAAGCCTGATACCACGCTGCTCGACTGGCTGCGCCTGGAGCGGCGGCTGCGCGGCTCCAAGGAAGGCTGCGCCGAGGGCGATTGCGGCGCCTGCACCGTGCTGGTCGGCCGGCTGATGGGCGACGAGATCATCTATGACTCGGTCACCGCCTGCATCCGTTTCGTTGGCAGCCTGCATGGTACGCATGTGGTGACGGTGGAGCACCTGCGCGGCAAGGATGGCGTTTTGCATCCGGTGCAGCAGGCGATGGTGGATCACCATGGGTCGCAATGCGGGTTTTGTACGCCGGGCTTTGTGATGTCGCTCTATGGGCTGTGGATGCGCGATCCGCAGCCAAGCCAGCCGGCGATCGAAAGGGCGCTGCAGGGAAACCTGTGCCGCTGCACCGGCTATGCGCCGATCATCCGGGCGGCCAAGGCGATTTCCAGCTATGGCGCGCCGCAGGGCGATCCGCTGTGGGCCGAGCGCATTGCGCTCAAGGGCAAGATCAAGTCGATCAGCGATGGGAAGCGGGTCGAGATCGGCGAGGGCGCCGAACGCATCGTGGTGCCGGCGAGCCTCGATGATTTTGCCGCCGTGTATGAGGCCAATCCGACGGCGACCATCGTCAATGGCTCGACCGATGTGGGGCTCTGGGTCACCAAATTCATGCGGGCGATCGGGCCGGTGATTTTCATCAATCACCTGCAGGAGCTGAAACGCATTGCCGAGAATGACAGCGAAGTGCGCTTCTATGCCGGGGTGAGCTATTCCGAGGCGCTGCCGGTGATGGCAGCGACCTTCCCCGACATGGCCGAGCTGTGGAACCGCATTGCCGGCGAGCAGATCCGCAACATGGGCACCATCGGCGGCAATATCGCCAATGGCTCGCCGATCGGCGACACGCCTCCGCCCTTCATTGCGCTGGGCGCCAAGCTCAGCCTGCGCCGGGGCGAGCACCGCCGTGAGATCAAGCTGGAAGATTACTTCATCGCCTATGGAAAGCAGGACCGCCGACCGGGCGAATTCGTCGAGAGCGTGACCATTCCGCTGCTGCCGGCGGGCGAAAAGTTCGCCTGCTACAAGATTTCCAAACGGCGCGAGGAAGATATTTCGGCGCTGTGCGGCGCCTTCCGGGTGTTCGTCAATGATACCGGCGTGGTCGGCATGGCGCGGGTGGCCTTCGGTGGCATGGCGGCAACGCCGAAGCGCGCGAAGGCTGTGGAAGCGGCGCTGGTTGGCAAGCCTTGGACGCAGGAGACTGTGGAAGCGGCGATGGCGCTGTTTGGCGAGGATTATCAGCCGATTTCGGATATGCGGGCCTCGGCGGACTATCGCCTGTTGACGGCGCAGAACCTTCTGCAGCGGTTCTATCTCGAAACCACGGGACAGGGGCAAAGGCTCCGGCGGGAGGTGGCGTGAACAAGCATTCCTCTCCCATTCCGCTCGCCTCGCTGCATACCTCCACCCGCCATGACAGCGGGCCCAAGCATGTGTCGGGCACGGCCGAGTATATCGACGACATGATCGAGCCGGCCGGCACGATGCATGCCTATCTGGCGCTGTCGACGCGGCCGCATGCGGAGATCGTTTCCATCGACTTTGCGGCGGTGAAGGCCTCGCCGGGGGTGATCGGCGTGCTGACCGCCGAGGATATTCCGGGCGAGAATGATGTGTCGCCGAGCCACAAGCATGACGAGCCGGTGTTTGCCATTGGCAAGGTGCATTTCTGGGGCCAGCCGCTGTTTGCGGTGATCGCCGAGACGCGCGACCAGGCGCGGCGGGCCGCGCATGCGGCAGTTGTCGAGTATCGCGACCTGCCGTTTGTCACCAATGTGCGCGATGCGCAGACGGCGGGCGGCAAGCTGGTGACCGATCCGCTCAAGCTTGAGCGCGGCGATGTGGAGGCGGGTTTTGCCGCGGCGCCACGCCGGGTCAAGGGTAGCGTCGAGATCGGCGGGCAGGATCATTTCTACCTCGAAGGGCAGATCGCCATGGCGGTGCCGGGAGAGGACGAGGATGTGACGGTGTTCTCGTCGACGCAGCATCCGAGTGAGGTGCAGTTGATGGTCGCCGCCGTGCTGGGCATCCGCCATCATGCGGTGACGGTGCAGATCCGCCGCATGGGTGGCGGCTTCGGCGGCAAGGAAACGCAGGGGAACCTGTTTGCCGCGGTGGCGGCGCTGGCGGCCAAGAAATGGAACCGCGCCTGCAAGATCCGGCCGGACCGCGACGACGACATGACGGCCACCGGCAAGCGGCACGACTTCGTGGTTGATTATGATGTCGGCTATGATGATGCCGGCAAGATACTGGCGGTCGACGCCACCTATGGTGCGCGGGCGGGCTTCTCGTCAGACCTTTCCGGCCCGGTCACCGACCGGGCGCTGTTTCATGCCGACAATGCCTATTGGTATCCGGCGGTGCGGGTGCAGTCGCAGCCGCTTTATACCAATACGGTCTCCAACACGGCGTTTCGAGGCTTTGGTGGCCCGCAGGGCATGATGGCGGCGGAGCGCTGGGTGGAGGACATCGCCTATGCGCTGGGCAAGGATCCGCTGGAGATCCGCAAAGCTAATTTCTACGGCACCGACACCGACAATGTAACGCCCTATCACCAGACGGTGGAGGACAATGTCATTCATCGCGTGGTGGATGAGCTGGAGGCCTCGGCCGACTATCAGGCGCGCCGCGAAGCGATCCTCAAATACAATGCGGGCAGTCCGGTGCTCAAGAAGGGTATTGCGCTGACGCCGGTCAAGTTCGGCATCTCTTTCACCGCCACTTGGTACAATCAGGCCGGGGCGCTGGTGCATGTCTATAAGGACGGCTCCATCCATCTCAGCCATGGCGGGACCGAGATGGGTCAGGGGCTTTATATCAAGGTCGCGGCCGTGCTGGCCGATGCCTTCGGCGTCGGGCTCGACGTGGTCAAGATCATGGCGACGACGACGGGGAAGGTGCCGAACACCTCGGCGACGGCAGCCTCGTCCGGCTCCGATCTCAATGGCATGGCGGCCTGGGATGCGGCACGGCAGATCAAGGAGCGGCTGGTTGTTCATGCCGCCAAGCTGCATCAGGTCAGCGAAGCCGAAGTGGAATGGGTGCCGGGTGGCATCCAGGCGGGCCAAAAATTCGTGCCATTCGCTGAGCTGGCGGCTTCGGCCTATCTCAACCGGGTGCAGCTGTCGGCGGCAGGCTTTTATGAGACGCCGAAAATTCATTGGGATCGGGCCACCGGGCGTGGGCATCCGTTCTATTATTTCGCCTATGGGGCTTCGGTTTCGGAGGTCACCGTGGATACGCTGACCGGAGAATATACCGTCGACCGGGTCGATATCCTGCATGACGTCGGCCGCTCGCTCAATCCGGCCATCGATATCGGCCAGGTGGAAGGCGGCTTCGTGCAGGGCATGGGCTGGCTGACTACGGAAGAGCTGGTCTGGGACGCCAAGGGGCAGCTGCGCACCAAGGCTCCGTCGACCTACAAGATCCCGCTGGCTTCCGATGTACCGCCGATCTTCAACGTCAAACTGGCCGAATGGTCGGTCAATCGCGAGCCGACGATCGGGCGCTCGAAGGCAGTCGGCGAGCCTCCGTTCATGCTGGCGATGAGCGTGGTGGAAGCGCTGTCGATGGCTGTGGCATCGGTCGCTGACTATAAGGTCGCGCCTCGCATGGATATGCCGGTGACGCCGGAGCGGGTGTTGATGGGCGTTCAGCGGATGAAACAAGGGGCGCTGGGGTGAGCAGCCGGCGTGCCGAGATCGCTGCATTCCTTTCGGCCGAACCCGACGCCATTGTCTGCGAACTGACTTCCGTCCGTGGCTCGTCGCCGCGCGAGCAGGGGACCTTCATGCTGGTGGGCCGGTCTGCGCTGTTCGGCACCATCGGCGGCGGGGCGCTGGAATATATGGTGATCGAGCATGCGCGGCGGCTGATCGCCAATGGGCAGGCCGAGGAAGCCATGGATGTGCCCCTGGGGCCGGAGATCGGGCAGTGCTGCGGTGGCCGGGTGGGGGTGAGCCTGGCCTATGCCGATGCGGACAGGCGGGCGGAACTGGCGGCGTTGGTGGCCGACGAAGATGCGGCGCTGCCGCATGTTTTCATCTTTGGTGCCGGGCATGTCGGGCGGGCGCTGGCGCAGATACTGTCGATCTTGCCAGTGCAGTTGGAGGTGATCGACACGCGGCGCGAGGAGCTGGAACTGCTACCGGCCGAGATTGCCTCCCGCGCGGTGGCTATGCCGGAGGCGGTGGTGCGGTCGGCGCCGGTGGGGAGTTCGTTTGTGATCCTCACGCATGACCATGCGCTGGACTTTTTGATTGCGCAGGAAGCGCTGGCCCGAGCGGATGCGCCTTATGTCGGAATGGTTGGCAGCCTGACAAAACGGGCGAAGTTTTCGAGCTGGTATCGAGCCGAGGGCGGCGACGCCAAGGCCTTGGCGCGGCTGGTTTTACCAATCGGACAGATTGGTCTTGGGGATAAGCGTCCGGCGGTTATTGCGGCACTGGCGGCGGCGGAGATTATGGTCCACATTGGGTCTCGGGAAGCCATTGCTGGGCAGGCGCGCACCCCCGAGCAATTGGGGGCGGTGATTGGACGCTAGTATGCCGCATCGGCTCGAATTGACCGGTATCACCAAGGCTTTCCCGGGCGTCCTCGCCAACGACAATGTTTCTTTTTCGGTGAAGCCGGGCGAAATTCACGCGCTTCTCGGCGAAAACGGCGCCGGCAAATCCACCCTGGTCAAGATGATCTATGGCATCATGCAACCGGACGCCGGCAGCATTGCCTGGGATGGCGAAGTGGTGACGGTTGCCAATCCCAAGGCCGCCCGCAAGCTCGGCGTCGGCATGGTGTTCCAGCATTTTTCGCTGTTCGAAGCGCTGACCGTGCTGGAAAACATCGCGCTGGGCATGGATGCGAAAATCCCCTCGCGCGAGCTCGAAGCCCGCATTCGCGCGGTGATGACGCAATATGGGCTGCTGCTCGATCCGCATCGCACGGTGGCGACGCTGTCGGTGGGCGAGCGCCAGCGCATCGAAATCGTGCGGGCGCTGCTGCTCGACCCCAAGCTTCTCATCATGGACGAGCCAACCTCGGTGCTGACGCCGCAGGAAGTCGAACAGCTGTTCGAGGTGCTGCGCAAGCTGGCGGCACAGGGCTGTTCCATTCTCTACATTTCTCACAAGCTGCATGAGATCAAGGCGCTGTGCGACACAGCGACGATCCTGCGCGGCGGCAAGCTGGTCGATACCTGCGACCCCAAGCAGGAGACTTCCCGCTCGATGGCCGAGAAGATGATCGGCGCGGGCCTGAAAGATATCGTGCGGGCCGAGGGCAGGGCACTGGGCAAGCCAAAGCTGGTGGTGTCGCGGCTCAAGACCGAAAAGGCCGGGCATTTCGATGTGCCGGTCGATGATGTGAGCTTTACCGTCAAGGCGGGCGAAATCTTCGGCATCGCCGGGGTGGCGGGCAATGGGCAGAATGCCTTGCTCGATGCGCTGTCCGGCGAAATCCGCAGCGACGACAAGGATGCCATTACCATCGATGGCTATGGCATCGGGTTGCTGGATACGACCGGGCGGCGCAAGCGCGGGCTGTGTGCCGTGCCGGAAGAGCGCAATGGCCATGCGGCGGTGGGCGATTTCACGCTGAGCGACAATTCGATCCTGACCGCCCGCGACCGGCTCGGCATGGTGATGATGGGCCTGATCAATTCGGGCGCGGCAAAGACCTATACCGGCAAGGTGATCGCCGACTTCGCCGTCAAGGCGCTGGGGCCGGCTTCGACCGCCGGGTCGCTGTCAGGCGGGAACCTGCAGAAATACATCATGGGCCGGGAAATCCTGCAGAAGCCAAGCGTGCTGGTGGTCAGCCAGCCGACATGGGGCGTCGATGCGGGCGCGGCCGCGGCGATCCACCAGGCGCTGGTCGATCTGGCGGCCGCCGGTTCGGCCATTGTGGTGATCAGCCAGGATCTAGATGAGCTGCGCGCGCTGTGCGACACGCTGGCGGTGATCAATATGGGGCATCTCTCGCAGGCGCGGCCGGTGGGCGATGTGACGATCGAGGAAATTGGCCTGCTGATGGGCGGCGTACACGGAGCGGAGGCGCATGATGCAATTCCGGCTTGAGAAACGGCGCGAGCCATCGAAGCTGATGACATATCTGACGCCAGTGGCGGCCGTGGTGCTGACCATGGTGGTGGGCGCGGTGATCTTTTCGGCGATCGGCTATGATGGCATCGGCGCGGTGCGGGAAATCTTCCTGACGCCGCTGACCAATTCGTTCAAATGGCAGGACCTCGGGGTCAAGGCCGCGCCGCTGATCATCATCGGCGTCGGCCTCTCCATCGCCTATCGCGCCAATGTCTGGAACATCGGCGCCGAGGGGCAATATGTAATGGGTGGGCTGGCGGCCACCGGCGTGGCACTGGCGACCTATACGATGACCGGCTGGTGGATCCTGCCGCTGATGTTTGTTGCCGGCATGCTGGGTGGCGCGGCCTATGCCGCCATTCCGGCGCTGCTCAAGACGCGGCTCAACGTCAATGAAATCCTGACCTCGCTGATGCTGACCTATGCCTCGGTGCAGTTGATCTATTATCTGGTGCGCGCGCCGTGGAAGGACCCGATGGGCATGGGCTTTCCGCAGACAAGGCGCTTTGCCGCCGATGCACTGCTGCCCAATATCATCCCCACCACAATCGTTCATGCCGGCGTGCCGATCGCCATTATCGTGGCGCTGATTGCCTGGTTCGTCATGTCGCGCTCGGTATTCGGCTACCAGATGAAGGTGGTTGGCGCGGCGCCGCATGCTGCGCGTTATGGCGGATTTTCTGAGAACAAGACGATCTGGCTAGCCATGCTGGTTTCGGGCGGTCTCGCCGGCATGGCGGGCATGCTGGAAGTTGCCGGGCCGTTCCAGCGCATGGTGCCGGGCTTTCCGACCAATTACGGTTTCACCGCCATCATCGTCGCCTTCCTCGGACGGCTTAATCCGCTGGGCGTGATCTTTGCCGGCATTGTGATGGCCATTACTTTTGTCGGTGGCGAGGTGGCGCAAACGACCATTGGCCTGTCGAGTTCGGCCACGGGCGTGTTCCAGGCGATGATGCTGTTCTTCCTGCTCGCCGGGGACATTTTGATCCGCTACCGCATCAAACGGGTGGTTCCGGTCGTGGAGGCACGCGCATGACGCCCGAACTTCTGGTCGCCATCATCGTCACCGTGGTCGGCGCTTCGACGCCGATCCTGATCGCCGCTTTGGGCGAGTTGATCGTCGAAAAATCCGGCGTGCTGAACCTCGGCGTCGAGGGCATGATGCTGGTCGGGGCGATCACCGCCTTTGTCATCGTCTTTGTCACCGGCAACCACTATCTGGCGATCCTGCTGGCTGCTGCTGCCGGTGTCGCCACCTCGCTGATCTTCGGCTTTCTGACGCTGAGCCTTTCGGCCAACCAGACCGCCACCGGCTTGGCGCTGACGATTTTCGGCACCGGCTTTTCAGCCTTGGCCGGGCAGGGGTATTCGGCGCGGCCGGTGACGCTGCTGGGGCCGCTGTTCCCGGCCGAGATCGCGACACATCCAATGTGGCGCGTGCTGTTCGGCTATTCGGCGCTGGTGTATTTTGCGCTGATCATGGTCGTTGCGGTGTGGTTCTTCCTCAAGCGCACCCGCGCTGGACTGATCCTGCGCGCGGTGGGCGAGAATGACCTGTCGGCCCATTCGATCGGCTATTCTGTAATCGGCGTGCGCTATCTCGCCGTGATGTTCGGCGGTGCCATGGCCGGCATTGCCGGGGCCTGTTTCCCGCTGCTGCTGACGCCGCAATGGGCCGAGCGGATGACGGCCGGCCGCGGCTGGATCGCCGTGGCGCTGGTGGTGTTCGCCAGCTGGAAGCCGTTCCGGTTGCTGGCTGGCGCTTATCTCTTCGGCCTCGTGGTCACCATGGAGCTCTATGCCAAGGCTGGCGGCGGACCGCTGTCGGCCATTCCATCAGAGCTCTGGGCCGCCTTGCCCTATCTTGCCACCGTCGTGGTGCTGGTGTTGATTTCGATCCGGCGCGACGCCTCAACCAATGCACCGGCCTGCCTCGGCAAGCCGTTTTTGCCCGCCAATTGAGAGGGCACCAATGACCCTCTCGATCACAACGAAAAGTCATCCAGGAGAAACGCAATGACCCTTACTCGTCGTAATGTCCTCAAGGTCGGCGCTGCCGCCGCGGCCCTGCCGCTGCTTGGTGGCAAGGCCTTTGCCCAGGCCGAGCCGCTCAAGGTCGGCTTCATGCTGATCGGCACCGTCAATGACAATGGCTGGAATTTCGGCCATGCGCAGGGCGCCAAGTTCATGAAGGAAGCGCTGGGCGATGCGGTCGCCGAGCCGACCATTGTCGAGAACGTGCCGGAAGGCCCCGATTGCGAGCGCGTGTTGCGCGAACTGGCCCAATCCGGCCACAAGCTGATCTTTGCCACCAGCTTCGGCTATGGCGACTATGTCATCAAGGTTGCCGAGCAGTTCCCGGACGTCAAGTTCGAGCATGCCACCGGCTACCAGCGCAGCGACAATGTCGCGACCTATAATGCGCGCTTCCATGAAGGCCGTGCCGTCTGCGGCACCATTGCCGGTCACCTGTCGAAGACCGGCAAGGCTGGCTACATCGGCTCCTTCCCGATCCCGGAAGTCGTGCTCGGCATCAACTCCTTCGTGCTGGCCGCCCGCAAGGTCAACCCGGCCTTCGAAATCACCCCGGTCTATATCTCGACCTGGAACGACCCGGCCAAGGAAGCCGATGCCGCCCGCGCCATGATCGACCAGGGCATCGACATCATTGCCCAGCATACCGACGGTCCGGCTGCGCTGCAGGTTGCCGAAGAGCGCGGCATTGTCGGCGGCTTCGGCCAGGGTGCCGACATGGTGGCTTTCGCCCCCAAGGCACAGCTGACCTCGATCATCGACAACTGGGGCCCGACCTATGTCGAGTCTGCAGAAGCCGTGATCGCCGGCACTTGGGCTTCGGCCGACCGTTGGCCTGGCCTCAAGGAAGGCGAAGTGCAGATCGGGCCGTATAACGCCTCGATCCCGGCCGACGTCGTCGCTGCTGCCGAAGCCGTCAAGGCCGGCCAGATCGATGGCTCGTTCAACATCTTCACCGGCCCGATCAACGACCACACCGGCGCCGAGCGCGTCGCTGCCGGCGTGACCCTGACCGATGGCGAGCTGCTGAGCATGGACTGGTATGTCGAAGGCGTGAACCCGCCGGCATAAGCTGGACTGACTTCAATCGAGGGGGCGGGTTTCGGCCCGCCCCTTTTTCTTGACTGCAGGAGAAGACGATGCCCGATTATGCGATTGCCTATGAATGGCTGATGTTTGCGGTGCGCTGGCTGCATGTCATCACGGCTATTGCCTGGATCGGCTCGTCGTTTTACTTCATCGCGCTCGACCTTGGCCTGCGCAAGACGCCGAGCCTGCCGCCGCTGGCGCATGGCGAAGAGTGGCAGGTGCATGGCGGCGGTTTCTATCACATCCAGAAATACCTGGTGGCGCCGAAGTTTTTGCCCGAGCACCTGACTTGGTTCAAATGGGAAAGCTATTGGACCTGGCTAAGCGGCTTCATGCTGCTGGCGCTGATCTACTACGTCGGCGCGGATATCTATCTGATCGACCGCAATGTGCTCGATCTGGTGCAATGGCAGGGCATCCTGCTCTCCATCGGCTCCATTGTGCTGGGCTGGGTGGTCTATGACAGCCTCTGCAAGTCACCGATCGGCAATTCGACGACCGGGCTGATGCTGGTGCTGTTTGCGATCCTCGTGGCGATGAGCTGGGGCTATACGCAGCTGTTCACCGGCCGGGCGGCCATGCTGCATATGGGCGCGTTTACCGCGACCATCATGGCGGCCAATGTGGCGATGATCATCATCCCCAACCAGAAGATCGTCGTCGCCGACCTCAAGGCCGGCAAGGTGCCGGATGCCAAATATGGCAAGATCGCCAAGCAGCGCAGCCTGCATAACAACTACCTGACGCTGCCGGTGATCTTTTTCATGCTGAGCAGCCACTATCCGCTGGCTTTCGCCACGCAGTGGAACTGGATCATCGCCTCGCTGATCTTTCTCGTCGGCGTGGTGATCCGGCACTATTTCAACACCCGTCACGCGCGCAAGGGCAATCCGCACTGGACCTGGCTGGCCGCGGTGGTGCTGTTCATCATCATCGCCTGGCTGTCATCGGGCCCCAAGCTCGCCGGCTCGGCGGGAGAGGCGGTGGCGTCTCGGGCGGCCGAGAGCTTTCTCGCTGCAGCACACTTTCCTGCCGCCAGCCTAGCGGTGCAGACCCGCTGCGCCATGTGCCATACGGCCGAGCCGGCCTGGCCGGGTATTTTCGAGCCGCCCAAGAATGTCATCCTCGACAATGACATCGCCATCGCCAACCACGCCAAGGATATTGCCATGCAGGCCGGCTATGCCCATGCCATGCCGCCGGGCAATGTCAGCGAAATGACCAGCGAGGAGCGTGCGCTGCTGGTCGAATGGTTCCGCGAGGGTTCGGGACAATGAGCCAGACTATTTTGCGCGGTCGGGTGCTGACATTCGTCAGCGAACCGCAGGCGATCGACGACGTCGCCAGCTATCGCTACTACGAAGATGGCGGCGTGGTGATCCTCGATGGCAAGATCATTGCCGTTGAGCCCTGGTCGGCGATTGCGCCTCTCGGGGCGGACTATATCGACCACCGGCCGCATCTGATCCTGCCGGGTTTCATCGACATGCATCTGCATTATGTGCAGAGCCAAATGATCGCCTCCTATGCCGGCTCGCTGCTGGAATGGCTCAATACCTATACCTTTGTGGAAGAGCAGAAGTTCAGCCAGCAGGGCCATGCCGGATCGGTGGCATCGGCCTTCTATGACGAGCTGATCCGCAATGGGACCACCACGGCGGTGGCCTATTGCTCGAGCCATCCGCGCAGCGTCGATGCCTATTTCGCCGAGGCGGAACAGCGCAACATGCTGATGCTGGGCGGCAAGGTGATGATGGATCGCAATGCGCCGGACGCGCTCTGCGATACGGCGCAGTCGAGCTATGACGATACGAAAGAGCTGATTGCGCGGTGGCACGGTCGCGGCCGCGGGCTCTATGCCATCTCGCCGCGCTTTGCCATCACCTCGACGCCGGGGCAGCTGGAAGCGGCGCAGGCTTTGGTGGCCGAGCATCCGGAAGCCTATGTTCAGACCCATCTCAGCGAGAATGACGCCGAGATCAGCTACTCGATGGAGCTCTATCCGGACGCGCCGGACTATACCGGCATCTATGAGAATTATGGGCTGCTTGGGCCCAAGACGCTGCTGGGTCACTGCATCCATCTCAACCACCGCGAGACGGGCGTCCTGGCGGAAACCGGATCGGTGGCGGTGTTCTGCCCGACGTCCAACCTGTTCCTCGGGTCCGGCCTGTTCGATCGCGAGCGCTTGGTCAAGCATGGCGTGCGGATCGGGCTGGCTACCGATATCGGCGGGGGAACCAGCTATTCCATGCTGCGCACCATGGACGAGGGCTACAAGATCCTTCAATTGCGGGGGCAAAGGCTCAATCCATTTGCCTCGTTTTACATGGCGACGCTGGGCAATGCGCGGTCGCTGTCACTCGACGGGACCATTGGCGCGGTGGCGCCGGGCAATGCGGCGGACCTTGTCGTGCTCAATGCTGCGGCGACGCCGGCCATGGCCCTGCGCATGGCAACGGTGAACAGCCTGGCCGAGGAATTGTTCCTGCTGCAGACCATGGGCGACGACCGTTCGGTGGCCGAAGTCTATGTCGCTGGTGCAAGGGCGAAGTCTACTTTAGGCGGGTTGTGACGGTTCTGCGCATGACTTAAGTCTGTTCAGTCCGCACAAAAAGGAAGCAGTTATGAGCGATTACCTGACGAAATCGGCCCTCTCAGTTCACCCACTGCTGGTCGAATTCGTCGAACGGGAAGCGCTCCCAGGGCTGTCGGTTACGGCGGAGCAGTTCTGGGCCGGCTTTGCCGCGCTGGTGGCCGAACACGGCCCAACCAATGCGCGGCTCTTGCAGAAGCGCGACGCGCTGCAGAGCCAGATCGATGAGTGGCACCACAAATATGGCCCCGTCGCCAACAATCCGCAGGGCTATGAATTCTTCCTGCGCGAGATCGGCTATCTCGTGCCCGAGCCGGGCGATTTCACCATCGAGAGCACGGGGCTCGATCCGGAAATTACCTCGCTCTGCGGGCCGCAGCTGGTGGTGCCGGTCAGCAATGCCCGTTACGCCCTGAACGCCGCCAATGCGCGCTGGGGCAGCCTCTATGATGCGCTCTATGGCACCGATGTGATTTCGCGCGACGGCGATCTGGCGCCGGGCAAGGGCTTCAACACCTCTCGCGCCGCAGCCGTGGTCGAGCGGGCGGCGCAGTTTCTCGACGAGAATTTTCCGCTGGCCACGGGCAGCCATCGCGAGGTCACCGGTTATCACGTGGTCAAGGATGGCGAAACGCGGCATCTGCAGGTAGACACCGCCGCGGGCCGCACCGGGCTGCGTGATCCGGGCGCCTTTGTCGGCTATGGCGGCACTCAGGAAAGCGGGCAACTGGTGCTCAAGCACCATGGCCTGCATGTCATCCTAGTCATCGAGCCGGGCTCGGTGATCGGCGGCACGCATGCGGCAGGCTTAAGCGATGTGATCGTCGAGGCGGCGCTGACGACGATCCAGGATTGCGAGGATTCTGTCGCGGCGGTGGATGCCGAGGACAAGGTCGGCGTCTATCGCAACTGGCTGGGCCTGATGAACGGCACGCTGGAAGATACGTTCGACAAAAGCGGCAAGAGCGTTACGCGCAAGCTCAACGAGGACCGGACCTACAAGGACGTCAACGGCCAGCCGCTGACCCTCAAGGGCCGCTCGCTGCTGCTGGTGCGCAATGTCGGCCACCTGATGACCACGGATGCTGTGCTGTTTGACGGCAAGCCGATCGGCGAGGGCCTGATGGATGCGGCGCTGACCGTGCTCTGCGCCATGCACGACAAGGTCAACAGCACCACGGGCGCCATCTATATCGTCAAGCCGAAGATGCATGGGCCGGAAGAGGTCGCCTTCGCCTGTGCGATCTTTGCCTCGGTGGAACAGTTTCTGGGTCTGGCGCCGAACACCATCAAGATCGGCATTATGGATGAGGAGCGCCGCACCTCGGCCAATCTCAAGGCGGCGATCTATGAGGCGCGGGCGCGGGTTTTCTTCATCAACACCGGCTTCCTCGATCGCACCGGCGACGAAATCCATACTTCCATGGAAGCCGGCGCCGTGTTGTGCAAGGACGAGATAAAGTCCGAGCGCTGGATCAGCTCTTATGAAGACCGCAATGTGCTGATCGGGCTGGCCTGTGGCCTCTCTGGCCGGGCGCAGATCGGCAAGGGCATGTGGGCGCGGCCGGACGATATGGCGGCGATGATGGAGGCCAAGTCGGGCCATCCGAACGCAGGCGCCAATACGGCCTGGGTGCCATCGCCGACGGCAGCCACGCTGCATGCTTTGCATTATCACCAGATCGACGTGTTTGCCGCGCAGCAACGCCGGCATAACCAGGATGTACCGCCGCTGAGCGATCTGTTCTCCATGCCGGTGCAGGCGCCATTCTCGCTGAGCCGCGAGGAGATCACGCGCGAGCTGGAAAACAATGCGCAGGGAATTCTCGGCTATGTGGTGCGCTGGGTGCAGCAGGGCGTCGGCTGTTCCAAGGTGCCGGACATCAACAATGTCGGGCTGATGGAAGATCGTGCCACTTGCCGGATTTCATCGCAGGCGGTGGCGAACTGGCTGCGGCATGGGCTGGTGAGCCGCGACGAAGTGACGGCGGTGTTCGAGCGCATGGCCGCGGTGGTCGATGCGCAGAATGCCGGGGATCCGATCTATCGGCCGATGGCGGAGAATTTTGCCTCGGTGGCATTTCAGGCGGCGCTGGACCTGGCACTGCATGGGGCGGACCAGCCGAGCGGGTATACCGAACCGCTGCTGCATGCGGCGCGGCGGAAGGTGAAGGCGCGCGATAAGCATTGAGTGCCGGACGGCCGGACCAGACTATTCAAAGCTTTGTGGCTCCCAACCCCACCCTCAATCCCTCCCCACAAGGGGGAGGGAGACGATGAACACGGGCATTCGGGCTTGCTCATGCCTCCCCTGAATGGGGAGGGTGGCCCCGAAGGGGTCGGGTGGGGTGATGATTGGGCAATGAGCCCTGAGCTAATCCCCCAGCGCCATCCGTGCCGTCTTGGCCATCTTCACCAGAGTCATGTGCATATCTTCCGGCACACTGAGCTGCTCGTCGAAGAAGATCCGCCGGATATCATCGCCCAGCGCGATGTTGATGCCTTCGGCGTCGATGCCGGCTAGCGCCCAATTGCCGGTCGGGGCCTGCAAATAGTGGCGGGCGTAGTTGTTGACGGCGTCGAAGTGATCTTCGTTCATGTGTTCGACGGCATGGGCTTCGGCCGCGGCCAGCGCCGGGTCGGCCTTGGACAGCAGGTGCTCCGCGGTCATGGCAAAGGCCTTGCCGAAGCCGCCATTGAAGCTTGCCGATTGCGGTTCGAGCCGGAACAGGCGGAAATCGCCGAGGCCGATATAGAGCTTGGCCTTGGGCTGGTGCGCCAGGTAGCGGGCGCCAATGCGGGCGGCTTCGGGCGTGTCGCGCTCGATCATCACCGCTTTGGTGGCGATGGAAATGCGCGGATAGGCCAGTGGATCGCCCTTGCCGGGCTCGCCCAGTAGCAGCGACGCGCGCGGATCATGGACCAGGGCCTGGAAATGGGCGGCAAGGCCCGAAATCAGGATGACCGGCACGCCGTCAAAATCCGTGGTGATGCCGACGCGGCTGACCAGCGGCGCGCCACTGACCGGATCGAGCACGGCGAGGGCGCCATAGCGGGCGGTGCGGATAATGGTCTTGACCTGACGGATGACCTGATCATCGACGGGCTGCAGGAAGTCTTTTTCGGTCATTTTTGGGCTCGATAGGGCGGGCGGAAACTGGCCGCACTAGAGCCCAAGCAAAGTTGAATTTCAATGTCCGAATTTAGTCGACGAAATCGAACAGATCGACGTCGAACAGGCCGCGGTCGGTCATCTTGAGATGCGGGATGACGGGGAGGGCAAGGAAGGCGACCTGAAGGAAGGGTTCGGGCAGCACGCAGTCGAGCGCATAGGCCGCGTCGCGCAGGGCATGGAGATCGTGGGTCACCTCTTCGAAGGGCTTGGGGCTCATCAAGCCGGCAATCGGCAGTGCCAGTTCGGCGGTGACCTTGCCGCCATCGGAGACAACGAAGCCGCCTTTCAGCTCAATCAGCCGGTTGACGGCGACGGCCATGTCCTCGTCGGTGGCGCCGATCACCGTGATATTGTGGCTGTCGTGGCCGACCGAGGAAGCGATGGCGCCGCGCTTGAGGCCGAAGCCACGCACGAAGCCGCGGCCGATATTGCCGTTGATGCCATGGCGCTCGATGACGGTGACTTTGAGCACGTCATTGGCGAGATCAGGCAGCGTGCCGCGCTCGCTGCTGGGCAGGGTGGCGCTGTCGCGGAAGGTGAGGATCAGGCCCGGCTTGACGCCGATCACCGGGGTCTGGTTGCGGTCGGCTCGCGCCGGGACGATGAAGTCATCGGCGCTGACCGGCTTGGCTTTCATCGAGGTGAGGCCCACCGGCTCCACCGGCTTGCGCGCCGCAAAGAGGTCGGGGCCGACGAGGCGGCCGGCGGTGATGACATCGCTGACGCGGCAATCTTCGAGGCTGTTGAGCAGCGCGATATCGGCGCGCCAGCCGGGGGCGACGAGGCCGCGGTCGGCGAGGCCGAAGATGCGGGCAGCCGAGTGACTGGCGGCGCGGTAGACATGGTGCAGCGGGCGGCCCATGGCGATGAGGCGGCGGATGGAGCTATCGAGATGGCCCTCCTCGGCGATATCGAGCGGATTGCGGTCATCGGTGCAGAGGGCGACGAAGCTCGAGGTGTTTTCATCCAGCACCTCGGCCAGCGCCTTGAGGTCCTTGGAGACCGAACCTTCGCGGATCAGGATGGCCATGCCCTTGGAAAGCTTTTCGCGCGCTTCGGCGGCGCTGGTGGCTTCGTGGTCGGTGCGGATGGCGGCGGCGAGGTAGCCGTTGAGTGCCGCGCCGAGCAGCAGCGGCGCATGGCCATCGATATGGCCGGTCTGGAAGGCCACGAGCTTGGCGATGATGCCCGGATCGGCATTCAGCACGCCAGGGAAATTCATCATTTCGGCGAGGCCGATGACCTTGGGGTGGGCGCGGAAGGGTTCGAGATCCTCGATCTCCAATGCCGCACCGGCGGTCTCGAAGGCGGTGGCCGGGACGCAGGAGGAGAGGTTGACGCGCACGTCCATCACGGTCTGTTCGGCGCAGTCGAGGAAGTATCTGATGCCCTCAGCGCCCAGCACATTGGCGATCTCGTGCGGATCGCAGATCACCGTGGTGACGCCATGCGGCAGCACACAACGGTCGAATTCGTAAGGGGTAACGAGCGAGGATTCGATGTGGAGATGGGTGTCGATAAATCCGGGCACCGCATAGCGACCCGTGCCGTCGATCGTCACCTTGCCGTCGTAGCTGGCGTGGGTGCCAACGATCCTGTCGCCGACAATGGCGATGTCGGTCTCGGTCACCGCGCCGGCGATGACATCGAGCAGTCGCACATTCTTGATGACGAGATCTGCAGGCGCCTTGCCCTGTCCGGCCATGATCATGCGGGTGAGGGTTTCGGCGTCGGTCATGGGGTTTTCCTGCGATTTGCTCATGGGCAAGGGTCGGCTGTGCGGGGGACTGCGTCAAGGGCGCAGGTGACGCGAGCGGAACCGCGAGGCGCGGGCTACGTTGGAGCAGACAGCAGCAAGGAGAGCGTCGATGCCCCAACCCACCTATGATCCCGACAAGAGTGCCACCGATGTGCGCCAGGCCAATCCGCGCAAGATGAACCTGCGGGTGCTGGTCACCTCGCTGATCGGCGTGGTGGTGCTGTTTGCCATCATCTATGTGATCTTCTCGATGACCCAGACAGCACCGGCATAATCATGCGCCTGGTCCGGGTGAACCGCAGCGATCTGACCCTTGTCCGCGCCAAGAGCGGCAAGGGCTTTTCCTATCGGGATGGGGCGGGTGTGCTGATTGCCGATGCGGCCACACGGGCGCGTATCAAGGCCCTGGGCATTCCGCCGGCATGGAAGACGGTGCGCATTGCGGCCAGCGAGAAGGCGCATATCCAGGTGCTGGGTGTGGATGAGGCGGGCCGCGAGCAATATATCTATCATCCCGATTGGGAATTGCGTCGCGACGGCAAGAAGCAGAAGCGGCTGGCGGCGCTGACGGCGGTTTTGCCGCGGGTGCGGAAGAAGATTGCCGAAGGGCTGGGCGCCGAAACCGGCAGTCGCGAGCTGGCCATGGCAATTGCCGTAGCGTTGATCGACAAGACGGCGATGCGGGTGGGGCGTGAGAAATATCTCGATGCCAACGGCACGCGCGGCGCGGGTACGCTGTATGCGCGTGATGTGCGGGTGGCCGGCGACGAGGTCTGCATGGCCTTCGATGCCAAGGGCGGCAAACGGGCGGAGTATTGCCTGACAGATGCGCGGCTCGCCGATGCGGTAGGGCGGATCAAGACGTTGTCCGGCAAGCGCTTGCTGGTCTATCGCGACGAGGCGGGCAAAGTGAGGCCGATCAACACCTCGGCGATCAATGACTATCTGCGCGAACTGGCGGGGGTCGATATTTCCGCCAAGGATTTCCGTACGCTGCATGCCAGCTCGCTGGCCGGCGAGGTGCTGGCACAATTGGTGCCGGGCACGTCGGAAACGGCGCGGCGGCGGCAGATGGCTCAGGTCGCCAAACAGGTCTCGGAAGTGCTGCGCAATACGCCGGCAATCTGCCGCAAGAGCTATATCGCGCCCTGCCTGTTCAAGCTTTTCGACAAGGGCAAGCTCAAGCCCCTGTGGGATGGTGCAGGCAATGGTCGAGCGGGTTTGTTGGCGCGGGAGAAGCGGCTCGGCGTTGTGCTAGCCGCGATGGCCTAGGCTTTGCGCGGCTGGAAGGCCTGCTGCACGGCGAGGTTTAGCTGCACGGGATGACCGGCCGGCAGGACAATTTCGGGATTGAAGCAATAGCGGTTTCGCCCGCCGGATTTGGCGAGATAGAGCGCCTCGTCGGCGAGCTTGACCAGATCGGCCTGATTGTCGGCGAGGTCTGGGGCGGTAGCAATGCCGATGCTGACGCCGATTTCGACGGGCGTGCCGGAGAGCTGGAATGGGGTATGCAGCCGGTCGATGACGCGCTGCGCAAGGCGGCCGGCGTCGGAATGCAGGTTGATGCCGATCTGGATGATGGCGAATTCGTCGCCGCCGAAGCGGACCAAGGTATCCGTCGCGCGCAATGTCGCGGTAATGCGGGCGCCGACCTGGCGCAGCAATTCGTCACCGGCGTCATGGCCCAATGTGTCATTGACCTGTTTGAAACGGTCGAGATCGAGCGCCAGCACGGCAATGCCCGGTTTGCCCCGTGGCAGGTCCTGCAGCGCCACGGCTAGCCTCTCCTCGAACAACGAGCGATTGCCGAGGCCGGTGAGCGGGTCATGCAGGGCACGGTGCTGGGCTTCGGCGCGCTCGGCCTGCAATTCGTCGGAGGCGCGCTGCAGGTTGCGCATCAGAAGGACGATGATGGTGCCGGCGACGGCCAGCGCGCCGAGCAGGGCGGGCAGGGTATCGCCCAGCATGCGGGCGCCGGGGCGGTCGGGCTGCCAGATGAACCAGGCGACCGGGCGGCCATTCATGCCGCGAATGGCGAGGGCGGCTTCCGAGCCGGTGTTGGTTGGCGTGATATCGAAGCGCGCGTCGGTGAACAGATATTGGCTGCTCAGCGCCATGGCCATCTGCCGGTCGAGCAGCACGGCGGCGACATAGACCGGTTCGCGGCCAAGCTGGGGGAAATCCATGCTCATGGCCGGCAGCATGGGCATGACGCTGACGATGGCGGGCTGGTCGTCGAGCAAGGCGACATCGGCCACCGAGGGCATCTGGCCGCGGATGAAGCTGTTATAGGCCTCGATGACGGCCAGGTTGCCCGGCGAATGCAGCTGGGCGATCAGCGGCAGCACCGACGCGCGCACGGTGCCGAAGGAAGCGGCCGGTGCCTCGTCGCCGTCGCGCATGGCATAGACCGGGTTGGTATCGGCATCGAGCAGATAGACACGGTTCTGGCCGTGCTTCTCATAGGCGGGAGCGCCGACATGGTCGTTGAGCCAGTTGGTGTCGTGACTGGCGATAGCGGTCAGCGCTTCGTCACCAATGGCGAGGTCGGCCTGGCGCTGCGGCACGGCGGCGATCTGGTCCTGCATGGCGCGCTCGACCAGAGTCGCCTGACGCGCCAGGGCCTCGGCATCGGTGCGGCTGATCGACCAGGCGATGAAGGCCGTGACCGTAGCGATGGTCGTCAAAATCGCAACCACGACCGGCACGAGGACCTTTCGCGAGAACTCCCATCCCGATTGACGTGGCGCAGGCATGCTCGGATACCCCGATGGATTCACCGAGTGTGCTTAACGCCCCTTAGCGAGTGATGAATTTGCGCTGCCAATGTGGAATGGAGTTAATCGGGTCTTCACGCGGCATGCGTAGTTGAGCGGCGTTTTGCCGGGGTATCCTGCGCCGCAAACAGCGTGCTGATGCGTTCAGCGGCCACGCCGCCAGAGAACAGGAAGCCCTGGAGGGTATTGCAGCCGAGCTGGCTGAGGATGAAAGCCTGTTCCTCGGTCTCGACGCCTTCGGCGGTGACTTCGAGGTCCATGGCATGGGCCAGGGTGACGATCGCCTGGGTGATGGCGACCGAAACATGGCCATCGCTGAGCTGCATGACGAAGGAGCGGTCGATCTTGATGCGATCAACGGGATAGCGCTTGAGATAGCTGAGCGAAGAATAGCCTGTGCCGAAGTCATCCAGCGCGATGTGGATGCCCGCCGCACGGAAGGTCTTGAGGTGCTGGGCCGAGACATGCTCATCGTCGAGCAGGATGGACTCAGTGATTTCAAGCTCGAGATCGGCCGGCTGCATGCCGCTCTGGCGCAGGATGTCGAAGACCTGATTGGCAAAGCGCGGATTGCGCAATTGGGTCGGCGAGATGTTGACGGCAATGGTGCGGCCCGGCGCGGTGGCGCCGAGCGCGCAAGCGCGGCGCAGCACGAATTCGCCCAAGGCATCGATCAGGCCGGTAGCCTCGGCGACGGGAATGAAGCGGGCCGGAGAGATATGGCCGAATTTTGGATGATGCCAGCGGGCCAGGGCTTCGGCGCCGATCACCTCGCGGCTGTGCTGATCGACCAGCGGTTGGAACACCACGTTCAACTGGTCTTCGCGCTGCAGGGCTTCGCGCAATTCGCCTTCGATGGTGTGCTGGAGCTGGACCAGCTCGTTCATATGCTCTTCGTAGACCACGGCACGGTTGCGGCCGCCGGACTTGGCCTCGTAAAGCGCGATATCGGCCTTGCGCATCAGCTCGCGCGGCTCGGCATTACCGCCGACGGCGCTGACGATGCCGATGCTGGCGCCGACATGGGCCTTGAACTGCTGCAGGTCGAAGGGCTTGCCGATGGTGTCGATGATGCGGGAGGCCACGGCCGTGGGGTCGACGTCATATTCCTGGGCTTCGATCATCACGACGAATTCGTCGCCGCCGAGCCGGGCGATCAGCACATCGGGGCCGACGATGGTGCGGATGCGGCGGCCAACGGCACAGATCAGCTCGTCGCCGGCCTGGTGGCCCAGCGTGTCATTGACTTGCTTGAAGCGATCGAGGTCGAGCATCAACAAGGCCACGTAGCTGTTCGGGGCGCTCTGCTCGGTGAGGGCGCGGGCCAGTGCGCCATCGAGGCTGGCGCGATTGGGCAGGCCGGTCAGCCGATCATGCGCGGCCTGGTATTCAGCGTTTTTCCGGCCGGCCTCAATGGCGGCAGAGGATTGCCGCAACTGGCGCAGCAGCAGGAAAACCAGCACGGCGGCGATGATGAAGGCGGCGAGCAGGGCCGGCCCCATGTGGCGCAGCATCATCAGGCCGGGCCGGTCGCGGTCCCATTCGAAGAAGGCGACGAAGCGACCCGAGTTGCTGAACACCGGAAACACGGCGCGCGCCTCATCATCGGGCCGGGTCAGGCTGAAGTGACCATTTTCGAACATGAACTCGCGGCTGAGATAGTCCGATGCCTGCTGGTCGAGCAGTTTTATGCCGGCGAGCAGCGTCTGGGTGCCCGGGCTTTGCGCCACGGTGCCGGTGGCAGAAGAGATGGCCATCACGCCGATCATGGCGGGCATGCCGTCGATCACGGCGAGATCGGACAGGGCGCGGGCCGGGGCAAAATGCCCCGCCGTCGTGGGCTGGACCGGCATGGCGCGAACATCGTCGATCAAGGCACGCAGCGGTGCAGCCAGCTGTTCGAACGCCGGCTGTTCGACGGTGACGCCGTTTTCCATGATGTAGAGCGGGTGGCCGGCGGCATCGAGAACCACGGTCAGGTCGTGGCCATAGACGTCATGCAGCCATTTGCCGAGATTGGCGTCGACCCACTGGAAGTTGAGGATCACGCCGGCATTGACGACGGTATCGTTGCGGGTGGCGACAGTCCCCAATTGCTGCACCAGCAGGCCGCGCCGGGTGGCCATGACGCCTTGCAACATGGCCTGCTGCCGCTCGACGGCGCGCTGGTCAATATTGGTGGTGGTCCAGAACACGAAGGCGAGCACCGCCGCGGCCGTGATGACCAGGGCCAGCACGACAGGCAGCAGAACGGCGGCAGAGAATTGCCAGCGCTGAAGCGTCGATGTTTTGGCCTGCATCCCCATACCGCTGCCATACGTGTGTACACGGAGCATAGCGGCAGGGCATTGCGGAGTAGTTACCGGGTCTAACTCAGAAAATGCCCAAGTTGATCAAGGACTTTCCTTGAACAGTACTTCGCGGTCCTGGGTGAAATTGGCGAGCAGGGGCAGACAGGCGCCGCCGATCTCGCGGGCGCCAAAGCCAATAGTGCCCTCGGCGATGCTGAACGGGGCAAGACCCTGCAGGTCGAAATCGTTGAGGGCGGCTTGCGTGGCCTCGACCAGTGCAGCGCGCACCGAGGCGGGGAAGGCGCCATCGATCACCACGCTGCGGAAGTCGACGATGGACACGGCGCTGACGGCGGCGAGAGCCAGGCTATGGGCTGCCTCGTTGATCCAGTCGAGCAGCGGCTGGCCCAGTTCGCCCCAGGCGCCGGGCTCGCGCCAGAGGGTTTGCGGGTCGATGCCCGCGGCTTCAAGCCTTTCGGCCAGCACGTAGATCGAGGCGCTGCGGATCAACTGCTGGAAGCCGCCGGCTCCATTGGGCACGGGCAGGGGGCCGATGGCGCCGCCATAGCCGGTGCGGCCGGGAAACAGGTGGCCATTGAGCACCACTCCGCCGCCGATGAAGGAGCCGAGGAAAATATAGAGGAAGTCATCGCCATGCTGGCCATTGCCGAGCACCAGTTCGGCGGCACAGGCGGCGGTGCCGTCATTGTGGAAATACACCGGCCAGGGACTGATACCGGCGATATCGGCGCGGATGTCGGCTTGGCGCCAGGCTTCGAGCACATCGGGCGGCGCGCCGAGCTGGCTTTCCCAATTCCACAGTTCGAAGGGTGAGGCGATGCCGAAACCGGCGATGCGGCGGCGCTCGGCGGCATCGAGCACCGGCGTCAGTTCGTCGATGCCGCGCCTGGCCAGGATGCGGATGATGTCAGGGGTCGGATAGGGGTGCGGCTGGTGAATGCGGCCGAGCACCGCGCCGGCAAAATCCATCAGCACGACGTCCGAGCTGCGACGGCCAATCTTGAGGCCGAGGAAAAACGCCCCGCGCGCATTGAGCGCATAGGGCACCAGGGGCTGGCCCACCTTGCCGCGCAGCGGATCGAGCCTTGTAATGATGCCGTCAGCCTCAAGGCCATTGGCTATTGTGGAAATGGTCTGCGGCGATAGGCCGGTGCGGCGGGCGATATCGGCCTTGGGCAGGCTGCCGTGGCGGCGGATAAGCGACAGTACCAGGCGCTCGTTGTAAAGCCGCACGCCGGTCTGGTTGGTGCCGCGGCTCAGATCGTCCAGCCCTGTGCGCGCCATGCCCCGCCTGACCATAAGGCACTCCCCGTTAACGCCATGAAACTGCTGGCAGAAGCAGTCATAGGCGGCATGGAACGCTGATTGGCAATCCTTTTCAGAGCTTTATCAAGCGACCCCGCGTCGCAGCAAAAGCCAATGGGTTAGGCCTGTCAATTAATAAATCAATTGGAGTGATCTATTGACAGGCTGCGGATGATGCACTGATATGGCGGCGACGGAGCCGGTGGGAGGAGACTCATCCGGTGTCCTGAAGCGGAGCGAGGACTGGCAACCAGCCCATCCGCAATTTGAAATCTCGGAGGAGATATCCATGGGTAAGTTCTTGAAGGTCGCGGCCGCCTCGGCCGTGATGCTCGGTTTGATGTGCGGTACCGCCGCCTATGCGCAGGAGATCGTCGTCGGTCTCATCACCAAGACCGAAGGCAATCCGTTCTTCGTCAAGATGCGCGAGGGCGCCCAGGCCAAGGCCGACGAGCTCGGCATCGAGCTGCGCACCTTTGCCGGCAAGTTCGACGGCGACAATGACAGCCAGATCGCAGCCATCGAAAACCTGACCGCCGCCGGCGCCAAGGGCTTTGCCATCGTGCCATCGGATTCCAGCGCCATCGTGCCGGCGATCCAGCAGGCGCGCGACGCCGGGCTGCTGGTCATCGTGCTCGATACGCCGCTCGATCCGATCGATGCGGCCGACGCGACCTTTGCCACCGACAATCGCCAGGCCGGCCGGCTGATCGGCTCCTGGGCCAAGGGCACGCTGGGCGATGCCGCCGCCAATGCCAAGATCGCCTTCCTCGACCTCGCGGTGAACCAGCCGACCGTCGACTACCTGCGCGACCAGGGCTTCATGGAAGGCTTCGGCATCGACGTGAAGGATGCCAATAAATATGGCGACGAAGACGATGCCCGCATCTGCGGCCATGAAGTGACCGGCGGCGCCGAAGACGGTGGCCGTACCGGCATGGAAACGCTGCTGCAGAAATGCCCGGATATCAACGTGGTCTATACGATCAACGAACCCTCGGCTGCCGGCGCCTACGAAGCGCTCAAGGCGATCGGCCGCGATGACGGCTCGGTGCTGATCGTCTCGGTCGATGGCGGCTGCCCGGGCGTCGCCAACGTCAAGGACGGCGTGATCGGCGCCACCAGCCAGCAATATCCGCTGCTGATGGCTTCGATGGCGATGGAAGCGATCAAGAAGTTCGCCGAGACCGGAGAAAAGCCGGCGGTGACCGAAGGGCTGGACTTCTTCGACACCGGTGCTGCGCTGGTGACGGACAAGCCGGTGGCTGGGGTGGAATCCATCGACACTGCTAAGGGCGCCGAGCTCTGCTGGGGCTAAGCCAATATTGAGCATTCAGAGGGTGGGCATCACCCCACCCTCAATCCCTCCCCATTCAGGGGAGGGAGGCGCCAGCTTCAATGCCCGTGTTCATCGTCTCCCTCCCCCTTGTGGGGAGGGATCAAGGGTGGGGGTGGGGTTGGGCACGGGGCTTTGGGAGGAGTTCTTGCATGAGCGATGATGCAGCCGGTTCGGCGACGGCGGAAAAGGGGCTGGCGGGCAGCTCTCATGGCGTGGCCAGTTTTGACGAGGATTCGCCCAGCCCGATCCGGCGCTTGCAGGCCTTCCTGCACACCTATCCGACCGCCATTCCCTTCATCGTGCTGATCGTCGGCATTGCCATCTTTTCGGTGGCGGCTGGCAGCAAATTCTTCGCACCATTCAACCTGTCGCTGGTGCTGCAGCAGGTGACCATCATCGGCGTGCTGGGCATTGCCCAGACGCTGATTATCCTCACCGCCGGCATCGATCTTTCGGTCGGCGCCATCATGATCCTCTCGTCAATCGTCATGGGGAGGCTGTCGGTGGTGGCTGGCGTGCCGGTGGAAATCAGCTTCGTGCTGGGTGTCGGCACCGGCATTTTGTGCGGTTTTATCAATGGCGTGCTGGTGGCGCTGGTGAAGCTGCCGCCCTTTATCGTGACATTGGGCACCTGGTCGATTTATGGCGCCATGGTGATCTTCATCTCAAATTCCGAGACCATCCGCAGCCAGGATATCGCGGCCATTGCCCCCATGCTGCAATGGATGGGGGCCCGCGTGGCGCTGGGCGGCGGGGCGATCCTCACAGCCGGCTCGATGGTGATGATCCTGATCGCCGCCTCGGTCTGGTACATCCTCAACCGCACCGCCTTCGGCCGGCATATCTATGCCACCGGCGATGATCCGGAAGCGGCGCGGCTGGCCGGTATCAACACCACCATGACGCTGATCGGCGTCTATACGCTGGCCGGTTTCATTTGTGCGCTGGCGAGCTGGGTTCTGATCGGCCGCGTTGGCGCCGTCTCTCCGCTTGGCAGCCAGACCGCCAATCTCGACTCCATCACCGCCGTGGTGATCGGCGGCACTTCGCTGTTCGGCGGGCGCGGCTCGATCATTGGCACGCTGCTCGGCGCCTTGATCGTGGGCATGTTCCGCAATGGGCTGGCGCTCGCCGGGGTTGACGTGTTGTGGCAGGAATTTGCCGTCGGCGCCCTCATCATCATCGCGGTCACCACTGACCAGTGGATCAGGAAGATTTCGGCATGAGCTTGGATCAATTTGCCGCCCTCACCGCCACGCCGATTGCCGGTGTGCAGCCCATCCTGTCGGCCACCGGATTGCAGAAGCGCTATGGCAAGGTGGTGGCGCTGGACAATGCCGACTTTGAGCTGATGCCGGGCGAAATCCTCGCCGTCATTGGCGATAATGGCGCCGGCAAGACCAGTCTCATCAAGGCACTGTGCGGCGCCATGATCCCCGATGCAGGGGTCATCAAGCTCGATGGATCGCCGATCAGCTTCAAGTCGCCGATGGATGCACGGCTGGCCGGGATCGAGACCGTGTATCAGAACCTCGCCCTGTCGCCGGCGCTGTCGATTGCCGACAACCTGTTTCTCGGCCGCGAGATGCGCAAGCCGGGGCCGCTGGGCAGCCTGTTCCGCTTGCTCGATCGGTCAGCGATGAACAGGCTGGCGCGGGAAAAGCTCAGCGAATTGGGCTTGATGACCATCCAGAATATCAACCAGTCGGTGGAAACGCTGTCGGGTGGGCAGCGACAGGGTGTTGCCGTGGCGCGAGCGGCGGCGTTTGGCTCCAAAGTAGTGATCATGGACGAGCCGACGGCGGCGCTGGGTGTCAAGGAAAGCCGGCGTGTGCTGGAGCTGATGCTGGACGTCAAGCGCCGCGGCATGCCAATCGTGTTGATCTCGCATAACATGCCGCATGTCTTCGAGGTGGCGGATCGCATCCATATCCACCGGCTGGGCAAGCGCATCGCGGTGATCCGACCCAAGGATTATTCCATGTCTGACGCTGTGGCGATTATGACCGGCGCCATGCCCCCACCGGCCTGATCGCCGTACCAAAACCGCTATTCCGACCTTCGCGACGCAGGGGCACTGGGATACAAGATGCTATCGCAATGCCCACTGCCCAGGATGTCCTAGATGACCAAAGTCCGCGCCCTTGTCCTTGAACGCCAGCATGAGCTGGCCCTGCGCGATATCGAGCTGCCGATGGAGGTCGGGCCGGGCATGGTCAAGATCGCCATTCACACGGTCGGCGTCTGCGGCTCGGATGTGCATTACTATACCCATGGCAAGATCGGCCCCTTCGTGGTCAATGCGCCCATGGTGCTGGGGCATGAGGCGGCGGGCACGGTCATCGCGGTCGGGGCCGGGGTGACCCATCTGCAGGTCGGCGATCGCGTTTGCATGGAGCCGGGCATTCCCGATGCCAATTCGCGGGCGTCGCGGCTGGGCATGTATAATGTCGATCCGGCCGTCAGCTTCTGGGCGACGCCGCCGGTGCATGGCGTGCTGACGCCCGAAGTGGTGCATCCGGCCAATTATACCTTCAAGCTGCCCGACCACGTGAGCTTTGCCGAAGGCGCCATGGTCGAGCCTTTTGCGGTGGGCATGCAGGCGGCGACCAAGGCGAAAATCACCCCCGGCGATACCGCCGTGGTGCTGGGCGCCGGGCCGATCGGCACCATGGTGGCCCTGGCGGCCTTGGCCGGCGGCTGTGCCCGGGTGATCGTCGCCGATCTGGCGCAACCAAAGCTTGATATCGCGGCGCAGTATCAGGGCGTCATTCCGCTCAATATCCGCGACAAGAGTGTGGTCGAGGAAGTGTCGCGCCTCACAGATGGCTGGGGCGCTGATGTGGTGTTCGAATGTTCGGGTTCGCCGCATGCCTGGAAGACCATCATGGACCTGCCGCGTCCTGGCGGCGCCATCGTCGTGGTCGGCCTGCCGGTCGAGCCGGTGGCGGTGGATATCGCCGGCGCCTCGGTCAAGGAATTGCGCATCGAGAATGTGTTCCGCTATGCCCATCAATATGACCGCGCCATCGCGCTGATTGCCTCGGGCAAGGTGGACCTCAGGCCGCTGATCTCGGAGACCTTTGCCTTCGAAGAGTCCAAGGCAGCGTTCGACCGGGCGGTGGAAGCGCGGCCGAGCGATGTGAAGCTGCAGATCCGCGTGGCGAAGTAGGAGAGACGCATGGACCTCAACCTGCGCGACAAGGTCGCCGTCATCACCGGCGGCACGGTGGGCATTGGCCTCGCCATTGCCGAGGGCCTGGCAGCCGAGGGGGCCAATCTGGTGCTGGTCGGCCGCAACAAGGAGCGGACCGATGACGAGGTGGCGCGGGTGGCCGACAGGTTCGGCGTCATCGCCATGGGCATCAGCGCCGATGTGGCGACGGCCGAGGGCTGCGATGCGGTGATCAAGGGCGCCACCAAGGGCTTTGGTGGAGTCGATATATTGATCAATAATGCCGGTACCGGCTCCAACGAGACCATTGCCGAGGCAGACGACGCCAAGTGGCAATATTACTGGGAGCTGCATGTGATGGCCGCCGTGCGGCTGGCGCGTGGACTGGTGCCGAGCATGAAGAAGCGCGGCGGCGGCGTGGTGCTGCACAATGCGTCGATCTGTGCCGTGCAGCCGCTGTGGTACGAGCCGATCTATAATACTACCAAGGCTGCGCTGATGATGTTTTCCAAGACCTTGGCCAATGAGGTGGTTGGCGACAATATCCGCGTCAACACGGTCAATCCGGGCCTGGTGCTGACGCCGGACTGGATCAAGACGGCCAAGCAGATTGCCGGCGAGGCCGGCTGGCAGGCGCATCTGCAGGGCGTGGCCGACGAGGCCGGCGGCATGAAGCGGTTTGCGACGCCGGAAGAGCTGGCGAATTTCTTCGTCTTCATGTGTTCGGACAAGGCGAGCTATTCCACCGGCAGCACCTATTTCGTGGATGGCGGTTGGCTGAAGACGGTTTGATGCTGCCCGAAAGCGGTTCGGTTCTTGGCGTCGATGTTGGCTGGTCGCTGAAGCAGCGCTCGAGCGCTGTCTGCCGGCTGGATTGGGATGGCGAGAGCGTGCAATGGACGATCCGGCGGTTCACCGGACAGACCGAACTGCGGGAGGCGGCGATGGCCGAGGTGATCGGCTCTCACCCTCTCCTCGCTGCGGCGCTGGATGGTCCGTTGCGCGGCGATTTGGCGGTGGTCGATAGATATCGCGGCTGCGAAAAGGCGTTGAGCGTCAAGCCTATCGCAGGGCGTATCAGCCAGCCTGGTTCGTCGCGTAGTCCGGTTGGCCGGCTGCTCAATCACCACACCAATGAGTTTGCCCGGCTGGTGATCGATAGCGGCCGACTTCGCGCAGCATCGCATGCACATGCCATCCATCCACTGGCGTTGGCCGAGGCCTTTCCCACCAGCTTTCTTGGCCTGCTGCATCCCGATCCCGAGAAGGGGCTGAGAGTGAGGCGGTCAGATCGTTACTACGAAGCGGCAGTGGCTGATGGCGTGTTGGACCGATTGTTGGGTCACCATCTACCAGGACGGAAGCTAGAGCAGTCCTTCGAAACTGTCACAAATCACGACGATAGCGCTGCGCTGGTCTGTGCCATCACCGCCCTGGGCGTAGCGCGCAATGACTATACAACCGTCGGCGATGACGACGGCTGGATCATCCTGCCGCCCGCAGACTTCATTGCCGACTGGGCGCGTCCGCTCGTCGCGGACTGGAACTAACTCCGGGCAATTCCGATTGTTATACAAGCGTCACAACTCGGAATCCCAGCCATGGATGTCGGTAACGAATTCGGTTTCGTGCAGACCTATCTGCCCCAGCATATCATCGCCATCCGCCTGCTGATCGCGGCGGTGCTCGGGGCGATGATCGGTTTCGAGCGGGAGTTCAATACGGCAGAGGCGGGGCTGCGAACGCATATCCTGATCTCGGTAGCGGCGGCCCTGTTCACCATCCTGGCCTTTGAAATCTATCATACCATCGAGCCGGGCGGGGCCAATGGACCGCAGGCAGATCCGATCCGTGCGGTCGAGGCGGTGACGGCGGGCATCGCCTTTCTGGGCGCGGGCGCCATCTTTCGCGCAGGCGGCAATGTGCAGGGGCTGACGACGGGGGCCGGCATGTGGCTGGCCGGTGCAGTGGGTCTGTCGACGGCACTGGGCTACTATTTCATCGCCTTTGGTGTCGCGGTGCTGGCGGTGATCGTACTCGCCGCACTGCGGGCGCTGGCGCATAATGTCATTGATCCGCAGAAGGACAAGACGAAGCGAAGCTAATTGCCGAAAAGGCCGCGGGGAGAAGCGGAAACTCTGGCATCTGCGCCGAGGGAAGGCGCGCTGCCAATCTGCTTCTCCCCCCGTGCGATCGCGACCGGGAGGTGTCACGACCGTGCGCCCGAGCCAGCTTTCTTGGGAAAGCCGGCGTCTCCTATGCCGGGGCAAACGGCACGAAGATTGGAGTGGCCGGAGGGACGCTTGGGAATGCAGGGCCGATCCGAAGATCCTTCCTGCAGCGCCCCTCCAGACCGTGGCATGCAACCTGTGGACGCAGGCGTTACATGCCAACCGCAACCGGACGCTGACTGCGCGCCCAGAAACTGACAAGGCTTGCCGCTTCGCGCCGATAGGCGTCGCGGTCGGCATGCCGGAAAAAGATTGCCGCAGCGCCGCAATCCTCGAGCGCCTCGCGCTGGTCGCTTTCGCTGGCATGCACCATGGCGACCATGCTGACCCCCTTCTGATGCGGCAGCGGCTGGATCGAGCGGAGGAAATCCATGTTGGCGCAGCTATGCGACTTGAGGTCGACGATGACGAGGCTCGGCCAATGGGCGCTCGGGTCGGTCAGCACATCGACGAGGCGAGCGTGGCCGCGGACAGCATCGCCATACCACTGGACGCGTGGCGACCCTTCGGCCAGCAGCATGCGCGTCAACAGATGCGCCGAATGCTGGTCGTCGTCGATGAGCGCCACGAAGGGCGCGTTTTCCATATGTTCGTTCAATCGATACCCTGACGTCCGGTGGCATGCCGGACAGTGCCGCAAGAGGAAACGCAAGCCGGGTTCTGCACGGGTGCAAAGCCAGGCGGTACTCTGAAACTGGGTGGTCAAGCGTTCCGGTCGGGGCCTAGCCGAGCCGGAACTGTGTCGCGTCGATGACGGCAACGACCGGCCTATGCTGCAGAAGTTTCACTCCTGCTAGGCAATGCGGGGTAAAGTCGCGTAACCCGGCCTTGTATTTTACATGTAAATCGTCAGTATCCAAACTACTGTCGGAGAGGGATTTTGACCAGCCCGGTGCTGCAGCGCGAGATTATCGTGGCGGCTCTTGAGCATTTGCTCGAGTGGCCTGAAATTGCTCGTTCGTCTCAGCTTGCGCGCTTCCTCGAATACATCGTCAACTGCACGCTGGACGGGCAGGAACAGTCGATCAAGGCCTATTCGATTGCCGTTGATGTATTCGGACGCGCGCCGGACTTCGATCCGCAGGCCGATCCGATCGTTCGGGTGCAGGCGCGGCGCCTGCGCAGTCTGCTCGACGACTACTATAGTGGTCCCGGTCTACACGACGCGGTGCAGATTCGTCTGCCGGTGGGGCGCTATATTCCCGAATTTGTCACCGCCCATGCCGAAGCTCTGCCAGACTCGGTGGCAGGGGCCACGCCGGTCGGTGTGCCCATTGTACCGCCACGCGCCGTACGCAACCGGCCCGGCGTGTCCTGGTATGTTCTTGTGGTGATTGCCCTGGGCACCGCCATGGGAGCCTATGCGCTCAGTACGTGGGGGCCGCGCCAGCAGATTGCCGCGGCTTCGGTTGGGGCGCTGCAGGCGCCCACGATCAACGTAGTCGAGTTCCAGAACCTGGCGCAGGCGACGCAGTCGCCGCCGCAGGTGGCGGGCCTCGCCATCGAGCTGGTGACCGATCTGGAACAGTTCGAAAACATCAATGTGCATTACCGGGTCGGCAGCGAGGTCCAGCCGACCGAGGACCTGCCGGTCAATGACTTCGTCCTGACCGGCATCGTGCGGCTCGATGGCGATGTGGTGCAATATAGCGCCATTCTCACCGAGAGCCGGACCGGCACGGTGGTGTGGAACCAGACGCTGTCGGTGCCGGCGGGCGAGGCGGCGACGCCCGGCGTGCTCGACCGGGTATCGCAAGCCTTTGGCCTCGTGCTGGGCAGCCCGCGCGGGCCGCTGCATGCGCCGGCGCGGCAATTGCTGGCGGCAGGCACGCTGGGTAGCGCGGATGCCAATCTCTATCTCTGCCGCGTAATGTTTGATCGCTATCGCGAAACCGGGGCCAGCGCAGATGCGGCTGAGGCGGGCGCCTGCTTAGGCACCTTGCCGGAAATCGACAAGCAGAGTGCGCTTGCGCTGGCGGCCAATGCCAGCCTGATCGCGGAGCAGGGCGGTTCACCGGCGCCCGACGATGCCAGCGCGGCCGAGCGCTTCCGCCTCGCTGAGGTCAACATGGCCAACGCCATCGGGCTAGACCCGATCGGCGGTTTCATCTGGGAGCAGCAGGCGCGGCTGCATGAGGGGCAGGGCGATCTCAATATGGCCCGGGCCGATTATGCCTCGGCCGTGCAGCTCAATCCGGCCAATGCCGATGCCTTGGCAGCTTTCGCCCGGCTGCTGGCGCTGGCCGGCGGCTTGCACGAGGCCGAGCAGATGGCGCGCGATGCAGCCGAGCGCTCGCCGGCCCCACCGCCGTGGTATTTCGGCGTGCCAGCGCTATTGGCGCTGCGCGATGGTGATTTCGCCAGGGCGGTCGAGAGTGCCGAGCTTTATGCACAGGCCGATCGGGAGCTGGGGCCAATCCTCGCCATCATGGCGGCTCAGCGGGCCGGCGACAGCGCCGTGGTCAATCGCTACCTGCCACAGGTGCTTGAGGCGCCAGCTTTCCATGCCAAGGGTGTGCTGCCGCGATTGCGCGAGCGGATCAGCGACGATGGGCTGGTCGAAGACATCCGCACGGCGCTATCCAGCGCCGGTGTGCCCTGGGCGACGCTGACGCGGCCGTTCTAATGCGCCGATGAGTGCGAGAAGAGGTTGATCACCAGCACGCCCGCAAGGATCAGGCCGATGCCGAGCAGCGCCGGCAGGTCGAGCGTCTGGCCATAGGCGAAATAGGCGATGATCGAGACGATGACGATGCCGACGCCTGACCAGATGGCATAGCCGATGCCGACCGGAATGGTCTGCAGCGCCAGCGAGAAGAAGTAGAAGGTTATGCCATAGCCGACCACCACGACGATTGTGGGAATGAGCTGGGTAAAGCCGGCCGAGGCGCGCAGGAATGAGGTGGCGATGACTTCGCCGATAATGGCGATCGCCAGGTAGGCAAAGCCGTTCATGGTCGCTCCGGGGCAAAGATCGCTTCGGCAAGCGCGACAAAGCGTCGGCCGCGTTCCTCGAAATTCTTGAACTGATTGTAGGAGGGCGCGCCGGGCGACAGCACCAGCGCATCGAATTGGTGGCGATGCCGGTAGAGCGCCTGCATGGCCGCTTCGAGATCGCGCTCGGCCAGCACGGTGATATGCGGCGCCGCGGCGCGGGTGGCGGCGGCAAGGCGCGCACCGGTGACCGGCAGGCAGGCCAGCGTGGTGACGCCATAGCCGGCGAGGAGACCAGCCAGTTCGGTATAGTCCTGCGCACGCTCATGGCCGCCGCCGATCAGCGCCAGGCGATAACCGCGATAGGCGGCGAGCGCCGCCTTGGTGGCTTCGGGCGTGGTCGAGATGGAATCATTGATGAACAGCGTGCCGCCGACGCGGTGTTCTTCCAGCCGGTGTGGCAAGGGGACGAAAGCCGCAATGCCACGAATGATGCCGTCGAGCCTGGCGCCAGCGGCCAAAGCAATGCGGGCGGCCAGGTGCGCGTTGTCGAGATTATGCGCGCCCTTGAGGCGCGAGCCGGTGACGGCCTTGTCGACCGCGCTGAGTTCGTCCGGCGCCAGGTCGCGGATCAGCCGGCGGTGGTCGCGGACCGCCATGGCGACGAGGGCATTTCCCTCAGCTGCCGCGCCGAGCGCCACCGGAAAGCCGCCGTCGCGGTCGATCAGATGCAGCTTGTCCTTGTAGTAGCGTTGCACCGAGCCATGCCAGTCGACATGCTCGGGGTAGAGATTGGTCACCGCCGCGATATCGGGCAGGAAGCTCATGTCGGCAGTCTGGTAACTCGAGAGCTCGAAGATCACCACGGCATGCTTGTCGCCGATTTCTAGCGGCGCGAGGCCGACATTGCCGGCGAGGCCCGCATCGACGCCGGAGCGGGTCAGCATCAGGTGGACGAGGGTGGCCGTCGTGGACTTGCCCTTGGTGCCTGTGATCGCAATGACGGTGCGGCCATGCCGGTAGGCCGAACCCCAGAGGTTGAGATTGGACGAGGTGGGAATGCCGGCATCGCGGGCGATGTCGAAAATCGGCTTGTAGCGCGAGACGCCGGGGCTCTTGACGATCAGGCCAAAGCGATGCGCGCGAATGGCCTCGGGCAGGTCGTCTGGAGTGATGACCTCGGTGTCGGGAATATCGGCCGCGCCGCTATCGACGGTGACGAAGACCTGGAGGTCCGGCTGGCGGGCCTTTAGGAAAGCCCGCGTCGAAAGTGCCTCGCGCCCGGCGCCATAGAGCAGGACCGGTTCTTCAAACCGCATAGGCGGCCACCTTGGCGGCGAGCGCCGGCGGAATGTGGTGGTCGTGGCCATCGGTCAGGCATTCGGCCATGGCCAGCTGCAGTTTCGGCTCGCCATATTGCGCAAGGAGGTCCGCCTTGACGGCTTTCACCACAGCCGCGTCGTGCCAATCGGCATGACGGGTCAGCGTATAGAGGCAGGCCGCGGCCTCGAGGATTTCGCCGACGCATTCCCAGGGCTTTTGCCCGGCCAGGCCCGCCAGCTCGCGGACTGAGGCTTCATTGGCCGGATTGTCGAGCAGATTCTTGCCAAAGATCGACAGCAGACGATCCTTGGCCATGAAGGGGGCGAAGATCAGGAAGACGAAGTGGCATTTCGGGCATTCGCCGCACCACAGGTCGCCCTGATGCCCGGCCAGCCGGAAGTTGCGATTGCAGCTCGAAAAGACGCGGTCGAACTTGCTCTCCTGGGTGAAGAGCGAGGCGATGCGGGCTTCGGAATAGGGGCGCAGCAGCGAGAAATATTTCAGCGATCCGCCGGTGGCATCGGAGAGGATGGCGGCGATCAGCAGTTCGAAGCCGAGCGATTTCGAATATTGGTGATTGGTCTCGCGGCCATCGAAGGTGACATTGCCCTCGCTGGCCGAGCGCTCGTTGCTGAGCACGATCTGGTTATAGCCATAGAGCAGGGCGCAGAGCGCCGCGATCATGGAATTGATCGCGGTGGAGGGCACGTGGCCATTGTAAAAGCCGGGCTCCTTGCCGAGGCGGATCATCTCGGCATCCAGCGTACGGGTGATATAGACCGGGGCTGTGCCGATCTTGTCCACCGAGGTCAGGATCGGGCCCTTGGGATTGACCGCGAAGGGCGAAAACTCGACGCCGGTGTGGGTCAAGAGGTCAACGCTGACCAGCGAATCCTTGCCACCACCGATTGGCAGCAGGGCGCGGTTCGGCAGGGTGACGGCGGGGCGGGTGGCTTCGGCGTCGAGCGGGGCATGAATGCTCAGCTTGCCGAAGCGCTGCAGATTGTTGCGGGCATAGAATTCGCCGAGGCCGTTTTCATAGACGTCGATGGCAAAGGCACGCTCGGCCTCGCTCAGCGCGATCTCCGGCGCATGGATTTCGAAGGGCGCGCGCAGCTTAAAATAGCTGACGCCGAGGACGACGGCGGTGAGGTCGAGCAGCTTGCGGAAAGAGGCACGTTCGGCCGCAGCGGCATCGGCGCCGGCCGGAAAACTGAGTTTCTCCACGAAATGCAGATCGCCCAAGGCGTAGCCAAAGCTGGCCAGGCCAGTGGCGGGATCGAAGGTGGGGCGGTCGATGCGGAAGTGTTCGGTCAAGGCGGATACTCGTTGCTCCATCCCCATATAGGTGATTTGCGGGCGTGGCGGGAGTGGGGCAGTTTGCCTGTCGAAATCGCCAAAACTCATTCGTCGTCACGATAGCAACAGAGGAGAGTGCAATGCGTGTCATGGTTTTTGTGAAGGCTACGGCCGATAGCGAAGCGGGCGTCCTCCCGCCGGGCGAACTGCTCGAGGCAATGGGCCGCTACAATGAGGAACTGGTCGATGCCGGCATCATGAAGGGTGGTGACGGGCTGAAACCGTCATCGGCCGGCAAGCGGATTGGCTTCGATGGGGTCGGCAGGACAGTGATCGACGGGCCATTCGCCGAGACCAAGGAACTGGTGGCCGGGTTCTGGATTTGGGAGGTGCGGGACATGGATCACGCGGTGGAATGGGTGAAACGCTGCCCGAACCCGATGCCGGGGTATTCGGAGATCGAGATCCGGCCGGTGTTTGAGATGAGTGATTTTGCCGAGGTGATGACGGCCGAGGCCGAGGCGGTGCATGCGCGCGTGGCGGAGAAGGAGAAGGCGGGGCGTTGAGCTATTGTGGCTAATCATCACCCCACCCTCAATCCCTCCCCATTCAGGGGAGGGAAGCCATCGCTCCGCGCTAGCGGCTCTTCTCATCCCTCCACTTTGTGGGGAGGGTGGCCCCGAAGGGGCGAGTGGGGTAGGTTTGCGCACGGGGCCAGCATTTGGTTGCAGATCGAGTGTGCGGCACATCTGGGCCCTGCGAGCGTAGCTCTTCGGGCCTGCATCGCTAAAATCGCGCCGCTGGCGCGATTTTGCCTGCGGCACGCTCAGCAGATCCGCATCTGCAACCGCATCACAATATCCGTCCCCAGCCGCTGAAAGCCGTACTCCCGCATCGTGCAGGTCCAGCCTTCGCCGACGCGTTCGATGCGGAAGAGGTTGTAGCGGGCCGGATCGTCCAGCGTGCCGCCTTGGGCGGCGCTGGCGGCGGCGACGCCGACCACCGGGACTTCCTTGCCCTTGCCGGGAATCGAATGGATCGAGGAGCGGTGGGTATGGCCGTGCAGCACAAGTTCGGCGCCATGCTCGGCAATCACCTGGCGGAACAGCTTGTGGCCCTTTAAGCCAAACGACGGGTGCTGCAATTCCGGATTGGGCGGATGGTGGATCAGCACGGTGCGGAAATAGCCGGCTTCTCCCATCACCTTGAGAATGCGCCCCAGCCGCTCGGCCTGCTTTTCGTCAAAGCGGCCAATGGCGAGGAATGGCCTCGTCGGCACGGCGCTGGAGCAGGAGATGATGGCCAGTTCATCGCCGACGCGGCGCACGAAGGGGAAGATAGCCTCGTCCAGCGTTTCGCCGCTCATATAATCGCCCCAGATATCCTGCGCGGATTCCAGTGCGCCGGGCACATAGGCATCGTGATTGCCGGGGCAGACGGCCACCTTGTCGGTCGGGCCGAGAGCTTTCAGCCAATCGCCGGCGCGCTCGACTTCGAATTTCAGCGCCAGGTTGACCAGATCGCCAGTCACTGCCGTGAAATCGGCATTCTGTGCCTGCATATGCGTGACCAGATCGGTCAGCGTGGCGCTGTTGAGCTCGCCATGGCGCTTGAGCTTCCAGTTGAGGAAGCCGGTGAGCCGCTTGCCCAATAGGTCGCGCCAAACCACGTCGGGCATGGGAGACAGGTGGATGTCGGAAATATGAGCGAGAGTAATCATCGCGGCCGTAATGCCAGAAGGGGAGGGGCAAGAAAACGGTCAATCGCCCAACGGACCGATTTTGTCGTCATCAAACCTCTGCTACCGGTGACGGAGCTAGGAGAGCATTCATGCAGATGACGCGCACACAGCAGCTTGTCGCCAAGGTGTTTCTGACCGCCAAGGGGCTGTGGCATCGGCTGACCATGGGGTCGCGCGTCATGCTGGTCGATGGCGATCGGGTGCTGCTGATCCGGCATCAGCATGTGCCGGGATGGCAGTTCCCCGGTGGCGGGGTCAGTCCGGGTGAAACGCTGGAACATGCTGGGGCTCGGGAGACGCTGGAAGAAACCGGCTACCGCGTGATCGGTTCCATGCAGCTCTTCGGCATCTATCACAATACCAGCCCGGTGACGAACCGCGACCATGTGGTTTTCTATGTGGCGAAGGCCTTCGAGAAGGACCACGACAAGCGGCCCGACCGGGAGATTGCCGAGGTGGCCTGGTTCGACCGCCATGCGCTGCCCGAGAAGGTGACGCCGGCCACGTCGCAGCGCATCGACGAATATTTCGACAATGCGCCGCGCCGCGACGAGTGGGGCTACTAGTCTACTTCAGGAATTCCAGCTCCGGACCCTTTGGCACCACCCGGGTCGGGTTGATGGTGATGTGGCTCCAGTAGTAATGCGTCTTTATGTGGTCGAGATCGACCGTTTCCTTGACGCCGGGCTGTTCGTAGAGTGCCTTTAGATAATGCGAGATATTCTCGTAGTCGGCGATGCGCTGGCGGTTGCACTTGAAGTGGCCGACATAGACGGCATCGAAGCGCACCAGAGTGGTGAACAGGCGCCAGTCGGCTTCGGTGATGGTGTCGCCGGTCAGGTAGGCGGTTTCGCCCAGCAGGCCTTCGACCCAATCGAGCGCCGCGAACAGCTTGTCGAAGGCACCTTCATAGGCCTCCTGCGTGGTGGCGAAGCCGGCCTTGTAGACGCCATTGTTGATGTCGTCATAGACGCGGGCATTGATCGCATCGATCTTGCCGCGCAGCTCTTCGGGATAGAAATCGTCGGTATTGCCGGTCAGCTCGTCAAAGGCCGAGTTGAACATGCGGATGATTTCCGAGCTCTCGTTGGAAACGATCGTCCCGGTCTTTTTATCCCATAGCACCGGCACGGTGACGCGGCCCGTATAGTCGGCCTGGGCCTTGGTATAGACCTGCCAGAGCGTATCCTTGCCGAACAGCGCATCTCCGGTTGAGCCGGTGGCTGTGTCGAAGCTCCAGCCGGTTTCATCGGGCATCTTTGGGGAAACCACCGAAACCGAGATCAGATCTTCCAGATTTTTCAGCTTGCGGAAGATCAGCGTGCGATGCGCCCAGGGGCAGGCGAGCGAGACATAGAGGTGATAGCGGCCCGCCTCGGCCTTGAAGCCCCCCTCGCCGGAGGGGCCGGCGCTGCCGTCGGCGGTGACCCAATTGCGGAAGCCGGCCTGGCTGCGCTTGAACTCGCCACCGGTCGCCTTGGTGTCGTACCACTGGGTGGACCACTTTCCGTCGATCAATTGTCCCACGATCAAGCCCTTTCCGTCATGTTGTCGACGCGATGTGCGGGTCTGATCCCGCGCATTGATTTGCATTGCCTGACACATAGAGCAGGGCCGTGAGAGCGATAAGGCGGCTCTGCCATAACGAAGTGTTGTGCATTTTGAACACAGACGCCCTGCAGTTCTTGAAAATGGACCTTTGGCCATGATTTTTGTTTTACGCGAGGCCCCCATGGTGCTAATGCGAAATCAGGCGTCGGAGGCGCCCAGGATGGTAAAGGTTTTGCGAGACACACGACGACCGTAAGCGGTCTTTGAAGTGGCGCCCCAAGGGGTGCCCGGTTTGTCCTACGCATCCCCATTCTGGATCATTGTCATGACCCCTTCCGCGCCCTCGGCTGCACCTGCTGCTGTCTCCGCTTCGCCCGCTCGCATTCCCACTGTTCGTTACGCCACCGAGGCCGATGACGCCTTTGTCGACGAGCTGCAGGCGATTGCCTTCGGTCCGGGCCGCTTTGCCAAGACGGCCTATCGCATTCGCGAGCGCTTCAAGATCGACACCAGCCTGAGCCTTATTGCCGAAGTCGAAGGCGAGGCCTGCGGTTCGGTGTGGATGACGCCGATTTCCATCGGCGGCCTCAACGGCTGGATGCTGGGCCCGCTGGCCACCCACCCCAATTTCCGCAAGCTCGGCGCCGGCAAGCTGCTGGCCCGCGAAGTCACCAAACGCGCTTTGGCGCGCGGCGATGGCCAGTTCGTCATGCTGGTTGGTGACCGCGATTATTATTGCCCGCTCGGCTGGGAGCCGACCACCTTGGGCAATATCGCCTTCCCCGGCCCGGTCGATCCGAGCCGCGTGCTGGTCTATGCCGAGGACAAGAGCCTGGCGACGACGCTGAGCGGGCCGATCGCGGCCTGGCAGGAATAAGCGGCGAAGACGGAGTTTTCGTTGGATACCCCCACCTAGCCTCCCCCTGATAGGGGGAGGGACTGATCCAGTCTGGGGCAATATCTTGCCAAATCCACAGCGCGGATTCCTCCTCCTATCAAGGGGAGGTTAGGTGGGGGTACTCCGATCCCTCCATCTGCACTAAGCTCCCGCTTCCAAGACTCATTTTCCGGTATCCCCTTGTCGTCCGACGACACCATCATCTCCCGCCTGGCTTCCCGCCTGCTTGCTGCGCCGCCGCCCTTGCCGGCTGCGGAGACGCTGGTGCCGGATTGGGCGCCGCAAAAGCCGTTCAGCCGGCCGCCGGTGCCGGCGGCGGTGCTGATCGCGCTGGTGCGGCGGCCCGAGGGTCATACCGTGCTCTATACCGAGCGCTCGCCGGACCTGCGGGCCCATTCGGGGCAGGTGGCTTTTCCGGGTGGCAAGGTCGATGCCGAGGACGAGGATGTTGCCGCGGCTGCTCTACGCGAGGCCTTCGAGGAGGTCGGCATGGAGCGGGCGGATGCGACGGTGATCGGCTTTATGCCGACCTATTTCACCGGCACCAATTATCTCATCACCCCCGTCGTCGCGACGGTCGAGCCGAGTGGCCCCTTCGTGCCCAATCCGGGCGAGGTACATTCGGTGTTCGAGGTGCCGCTACAGCGCATAATGCTGCCCGAGGCCTATGGCGAGTTTTCCATCAGGCGCGACGGCAAGGAACATCGCACCTGGCAGATCGATCATGACGGCCATCGCATCTGGGGCATTACCGCCAACCTGACCCGCCGCTTCCGCGACCTGGCGATGAGTGAGGCGGCCACATGAACGACTTGGAGCAAGCGGGGTGGCTGCATCGTCCCGAAATCCAGGCGATCTTTGCCGCGCTGGACGGCCACAAGCGCCGCACCCGCGCTGTTGGCGGCGTGGTGCGCGATACGATCATGGGCCGGGCGCATGGCGGCGATATCGACATGGCGACCGAGCTGGTCCCAGACGAGGTGATGGCGCGGGCCAAGGCAGCGGGTATTTCCGTCTATCCGACCGGTATCGACCACGGCACGGTGACGCTGAAACTCGGCGAGGTGCTGGCCGAGGTCACCACTCTGCGCCAGGACGTCGAGACCGATGGCCGACACGCCGTGGTGGCTTTCGGCACCGATTGGGTGGAGGACGCCAAACGTCGCGATTTCACGCTGAACGCCCTGTACTGCGCAGCCGACGGCACCCTGTATGACCCGCTGGGCGGTGTCGAAGATGCCCGCAACGGCGTCGTCCGCTTCATTGGCGATGCCAGCCAGCGCATCGCCGAGGACGGGCTGCGCGCCTATCGCTTCTTCCGTCTTTCGGCGAGCCATGGCGAACAGCGACTCGATCCCGATGGGCTGACGGCCTGTGCAGCAGCGGTTGGCAGGCTCGATCACCTGTCGCGCGAGCGCGTCGGCCATGAGGTCATGCGCATGCTGGCGCTGCCCAAGGTAGCGCTGTCGCTGGCAGTGATGTCGGAAATCCGCCTGCTGCCGTTGAGCGACGAAGCCCTGCGCGCGTTAGTGGCGTATGAGAGCCTTGGCGGGCAGGCGTCACCGACGCGGCTGGCGCTGTTGGCGGGACAGGATACCGATGCGCTGCAGGACGCCTGGCGGCTGTCCAATGAGACGATTAGCGTTGCCAAATCGGTCATGGCAGCGGCGTCTCTGCTGGCAGACGACAAACTCGCCGAAGCCGCCTATCGCCATGGCGAAGCGGCAGTGGAGGGGCTTGCGGCAGCGGCCTCCCTCGGCCATTGGGGCATGGCGCGACTGTCGGAGGCGGCGCGGGTGCTGGCCAAATTGGTCGTACCGCCGTTTCCGCTCAGCGGACATGACTTGACCGGCCTCGGCATGGCGCCGGGACCGGCTCTGGGTGTGGAACTGGCGCGTCTTGAGCGGCTGTGGATCGACAGCGATTTTACGCTGGGGAAGGCCGAACTGCTGACGCTGGTCCGCGTCTAGTGCTTGGTCTTGGGACCTTCGTCTGTATCGACGATGCGTTCCTTGATCCGCTCGATCATGTCGGGGCGGATTTCGGACTCACCATGATAGGCGCGCAGGTTTTCCACGGCGCGGCGAACCACTTCGGCTTCGCTTTCAGCCTCCGCGTGCCAGGTGGCACCAGGGATCAGCGAGCCAGATTCAAAGCGTTTCATTGTCTCATCTCCCGTTTTCTAGGGTTGGGAGAAACGTGCTCGCGGGGCAGGGGTTCCGAGTTTAGTCGTCGGTGAAGTCGCCGAACTGGCCGAGCCCTTCGATCCAGGTGCCGTCGTCATTGCGGATGACCTCGCGGGGCAGCACACCGCTTTCAGCGGCAATGGCATCGGCCAGCTCGCGGGCATGGGTGACGACCCAGACTTGGCTGCGTTCGGCCGCCTTGACGATCAGCCGCGCCAGCATGGGCAGAAGGCTCGGATGCAGGCTGTTTTCGGGCTCGTTGAGCGCGATGAAGGGCGGCAGGCGATAGGAGAGCAGGGCACCGGCCAGTGCCAGGAATTGCAGCGTGCCGTCGGACAGTTCATGCGGACCGAAAACCCGCTTGGGCATTTCGGCATAGCGCATGCCGAAACTGGCAAATTCGCCGACCTCCGGGATCACCAGTTCGGCGCCAGGAAAGGCATCCTCAACGGTGCGATCGAGGTCGATCGTGTCGCCGCGGATATAGCGCAGGGTGGCAAAGACCGCGCCCAGATTGCTGCCATCCGACGCGAGGATAGGTGAGGTCACCGCCCGCGATGGCTTGCGCAGCGCCGACTCGGCATCGGTGCGGAAGCCGTGAAAGAAGCGCCAGGCGATCAGGGAATCTCGTACCAGGGCGATTTCCGAGCGACCGGATAAGACCGCCAGGGCCGTTTCGCTGGCCAGCAGGTCGTCATTGGCCAGTTCGCGCCGCCCGGATGCATCGCGGGCCCAGGCTGAACCGCCCTTGCGATCGAGCAGGCTGACCGCTTTGCCGCGCTGGCGCCAGTCGAGGCTTTCGGATTTGATCTGCGCCTCGTTGGGAAAGGCGGCCACGCCCTTGGCGGGTGCAAAACTGACCTCTAGCGCATAGGTCGGATCGAAACTGCCATCGCCCAGATCGGCAAAGTCGGCCGAGAGGCGGAGGCTATTGCCCTCGTGCTTACGATAGCCGTCGGTGCGGTACATCGGATCGAAGCTGCCGTCGGGCGAAAGGTTCTTGCCGCCGGCCCAGAAGATCGAAGCCAGCCCGCCCTCGGCAGCGATTTCCTGAGCCAGCGTGCCGCGCGCTGCGGCCTGCAGCAGCTCCAGCGACCGATACAGATTAGTCTTGCCCACGCCATTGCCGCCGACCAGCACCGTCAGCTGCCGCACCGGAAACCGGATCTTGCGGACGGAACGGTAGCCGATGATCTCGACGGCGGAGAGGGTCATGTCAGGGCCAGCGCACTTCCGGCGGCATGGATGAGAGAATCGAATTCACATTGCCACCGGTCTTGAGGCCGAAGGTGGTGCCGCGATCATAGAGCAGGTTGAACTCGACGTAACGGCCGCGGCGCACCAACTGTTCGTGGCGGTCGGCGTCGGTCCAGGGTGTCTCGAAATTGCGGCGGACCAGTTCGGGATAGATGCCGAGGAAGGCCTGGCCGACGCTCTGGGTGAATGCGAAGTCGGCATCCCAGTCGCCGGAGTTGTGGTGGTCGTAGAAAATTCCGCCGGTGCCGCGTTGCTCGTTGCGGTGTGGCAGGAAGAAATACTCGTCGCACCAAGCCTTGTAGCGCTGGTAGTCGACGCCGAGGTTCTGGTCGCAGGCGGCCTTCATGGCGGCGTGGAAATCCACGGTGTCCTGGTCATCCTGCGTGCGGCGGCGATCCAGCACCGGGGTCAGGTCGGCGCCGCCGCCGAACCACTGCTTGCCGGTGACGATCATGCGCGTGTTCATATGCACGGCCGGAACATTGGGGTTCCAAGGATGCACGATCAGCGAAATGCCCGAGCTCCAGAATTTGGCGCCTTCCTCGGTGCCCGGCATCTGCTTGGCAAAGTCCGCCGAAAACTCGCCATGCACCGTGGAAATATGGACGCCAGCTTTCTGGAAAACCCGGCCATGGATCATGCCCATTTCGCCGCCGCCACCGGCCGCGCGATCCCAGGGGGAAATTTCGAATTTGCCGGGCGTCATATCGGCATTGGGGCCCTGGACGTCGGCCTCGATCTGCTCGAAAGCGGCGGTGATCCGGTCGCGCAGGCTGCGGAACCAGGCCTGGGCTGTGGCCTTCTTGGCCTCGATGTCGTGTGGAAGTGTCATGGTATCCAAGATCGTTTGATAACTCGCTGTGACGAGTCAGATGACGGTGCGTTCGAGAACCGGAGCGGAGCGTACATGAGTACGTGAGCACCGGAAGCGCAGAAGGCGCCGTCAGATGGCCGTCGCAGCAGAGTTTGCAAACGGTCTTGTGTGAAATGAACCGTCATGTGAGCCCTGTAAACCCGTCGGTCTGCCTTTTTGCTTCGCCCAGGATAAGCGTTGCGGCCAGCGCCACATTGATCGAGCGCAAACCGTCCCGCATCGGAATGCGCACTTTGAGGTCGCATAGGTCGGCCACGGTATCGGGTACGCCGGCGCTTTCGCGGCCGACCATCAGGATATCTTGGTCCTCGTAAGCCACGCCATAGGCCGAGGTCTCCGCCTTGGTGGTCAACAGCACCAGCCGCCGGCCCTGCTCCCGCCGCCACTGATCAAAGGCCGTCCAGCTGACATGCTCCTGCACCGCGGCATGATCGACATAATCCATCCCCGCCCGAGCCAGCGCCTTGGGCGAAAAGGGAAATCCGGTCGGGTGGATCAGGTGGATCGTGGTGCCGAGACAGGCGCCGAGGCGGATCAGCGTGCCGGTATTGTTGGCAATATCGGGTTGATAGAGGGCGAGGTCGACCGGCATTGCGAATTTCCCAAAACAGAGCATTGGCGGGCGGCTGGCGGGGCCGGCGTGCGCGATAGTGCGGGTATAGTGTCGCAGTTGATCGGTGTCATTCTTAGGCGCACTGGACAAGTGTCTGGGACAGTGCAAAAAGAGCCCAACTGACGGGCCGCTTGAGGGCGGACGGCTGCCGATTCTGCGTATGCGTGATTTGGTTTAGCCGCTGCCGGCCGCGTCAAATGTGATTGTACGGGGATACGGACCTTGGCCACGCAAGCTCACCATTCAACGACTCGGCGGGATTTTATCTTCGTCGCAACTGGCTCTGTGGCCGCCGTCGGCGCTGCCGCAACGGTCTGGCCACTGATCAACCAGCTTAATCCCGACGCTTCGACGCTGGCACTCGCCAGCATCGAATTCAACCTCGCGAATATTCCCGAGGGGCAGTCGGTGACCATTACCTGGCGCGGTCTGCCGGTCTTCGTGCGTCACCGCACCCAGGCCGAGATCGACGAGGCGCGGGCGGTTCCGCTCAGCGAGCTCAAGGATCCGGCAACGGACGAGCAGCGCACCAAGGAAGGCCACGCCCAGTGGCTGATCATGATCGCCAACTGCACCCACCTCGGCTGTGTGCCGGTGGGCGATTCGGGTGATTTCGACGGCTGGTTCTGCCCCTGCCATGGCTCGCACTACGATAGTGCCGGCCGCATCCGTCGCGGGCCAGCACCGGCCAATCTGGTGCTGCCGCCTTATGAATTCCTCAGCGATACGCTGGTCCAGATCGGTTAGTGGGGGCACCAATGTCAGAACATTCGACTTATACGCCCGGCACTGGCATCGAGAAGTGGCTCGATGAACGCCTGCCGATCATCCGGTTCTCCAAAGAGCACCTGATGGACTTCCCGACGCCGAAGAACCTCAACTACTGGTGGACTTTCGGCGCCATCCTCGTGATGTGCCTGGGTATCCAGATCGTCACCGGCGTGATCCTGGCGATGCATTATACGCCAAACGTCGCCATGGCCTTCGACTCGGTCGAGCATATCCGCCGCGACGTCAATGGCGGCCGCATGATCCAGTCGTTCCACGCCGTGGGCGCTTCAATGTTCTTTGCCGCCGTCTACATCCACATTTTCCGTGGCATGTATTTCGGCTCCTACAAGGCGCCACGCGAGATCCTGTGGATCCTCGGCGTGCTGATCTTTGTGCTGATGATGGCAACCGCCTTCATGGGCTATGTGCTGCCATGGGGCCAGATGTCTGGCTGGGCTGCCACCGTGATCACCAATATCTTCGCGGCCATCCCGGTTATCGGTACCCCGCTGCTCGAGCTGCTGCGCGGCGGTTTCTCGGTCGGCAATCCGACGCTCAACCGCTTCTTCTCGCTGCATTACCTGCTGCCCTTCGTGATCGCGGCCGTCGTTGCGCTGCACATCTGGGCCCTGCATGTGCCGGGCAACAACAATCCGGTCGGCGTCGACGTCAAGGACAGCCGCGATACGCTTCCCTTCCATCCGTATTACACGATGAAGGACGCGTTCGGCATGGTGCTGTTCCTGATCCCGTTCTGCTGGTTCGCCTTCTTTGCACCGGACATCCTGGGTCACCCGGATAACTACATCCAGTTCAACAGCCAGGTAACGCCGGCCCATATCGTTCCGGAATGGTACTTCCTGCCGTTCTACGCGATCCTGCGCGCCATCGACTTCAACATCCTGTTCATCGACTCCAAGCTCGGTGGTGTGATCTTCTTCGGCGGCTCGATCGTCATCCTGTTCTTCCTGCCTTGGCTGGATACGGCAAAGACCCGCTCGGGCAACTTCCGCCCGATGTTCAAGTGGTTCTATTGGATCTTCGTGGTGAACTTCATCGCGCTGACCTATCTTGGCGCGGCTCCGGCCGAAGGCATCTACGTGATCCTCGCGAAGATCAGCACCGCTTACTATTTCCTCCACTTCCTCTTCATTCTGCCGATCCTCGGCCGCATCGAGACGCCCCGGCCGCTGCCGACCAGCATCTCGGAAAGCGTCCTGAGCAAGAAGCACGCGTGAGGGGGGAGGAAAGCATCATGATGAACTTTAAAACCATCCTCACCACGCTGGCCCTGGTTATCGGGACCTCGGGTGTTGCCGTCGCCGCCGATGCGCATTCGACGCCGCATATCGAAAAGCAGAGCTGGAGCTTTGCCGGCATTTTCGGCACCTATGACCAGAACCAGCTGCAGCGCGGCTTCCAGGTGTTCCGCGAAGTCTGTGCCAGCTGCCACGGTGCGCGCCTGATCGCCTTCCGTAACCTGCAGGAAGAGGGCGGCCCGTCGTTCTCCGAAGAGCAGGTCAAGGCGCTGGCGGCCGAGTATGAAGTCGACGACGCAACTGCCGATGGCGGCCGTCGCAAGGCTGTTCCGGCCGATCGCTGGCCGTCGCCCTTCGCCACCGAGCAGGATGCCCGTGACGCCAATGGCGGCGCGCTGCCACCGGATTTCTCGGTGCTGGCCAAGGCCCGCGGCGTGACCGATGCCTTCCCGTTCTGGGTGTTCAACTACTTCACCGGCTATTCGGAAGGCGGCCCGGATTACATCCATGCGCTGCTCAACGGCTACCATGAGGAAGTCCCGGAAAGTGCACCGCACAATTCGGACGGCACCCCGTTCGACCTGGCCGAAGGCAAGCATTACAACGACTACTTCCCCGGCCACGCCATCGGCATGGCACCGCCGCTGTCGGATGGTCTCGTGACCTATGTGGCGGCCGAAGGCGAAGCGGAAGTGCCGCAGACGCTGGACCAGTATTCGCAGGACGTTGCTGCCTATATGATGTGGATGGCTGAGCCGCACCTGGCCGGCCGCAAGCAGACCGGTTTCGTGGTCCTGCTGTTCCTCATCGGCTTCTCCGCTCTGATGTACCTGACCAAGCGCCGCATCTGGCAGGGTATTGAGCACTAAGAGACCGGGCTTCAATGCCAGGAATAGGAAAGGGCCCCATGGGGCCCTTTCGCTTTGTGTGGTCACTTCCCCATCAGGCTCTTGCCATTCGCCCCCTGCGCCGCGATATTCCGGCTAGCGCAAATCACGCGTCGAGGGAGACCGTCATGTCCGCCATCCGCATTGCCGTGACCGTCGTCGGCGCCGCCATCACCATGAGCCGTCATCCCGCCGTCCGCGCCGGCATTGCGGCCGTTGCCGCCAATCCCCGGGCGCGCGAAACCGCCATCACCGTGACGCGCAGCGCCGCCTACAATGCCGGCGTCCTCGCCCGGCACCTGGTGGGCAAGCGCCTCCGCTAATTTTTCTTCAGACGATCAAGGTTTGCCATGTCGCTCGACCTCAAGGCCCTCGTGCGCACGATTCCGGACTATCCCAAGAAGGGTATCCTGTTTCGTGACATCACCACGCTGATCGAGAACCCGGAAGGGTTCAAGGAAAGCGTCGAGCGCATCGCCGCCCAATATCGCGGCAAGGGCATTACCCATGTTGCCGGCATCGAAGCGCGTGGCTTCATCTTCGGCGCGGGCGTCGCCATTGCGCTGGGCGTCGGCTTCATTCCGGTCCGCAAGAAGGGCAAGCTGCCCGGCGAGACCATCGGACAGAATTATGCGCTGGAATATGGCGTCGACACGATCGAGATTCATGCCGATGTGCTCAAAGCCGGTGACAAGGTGCTGGTGGTCGATGACCTGATTGCCACCGGGGGCACGGCCGTCGCGGCGGTGGGCCTGCTGCGCCGCACGGGTGCGGAAGTGGCCGATGCGGCGTTTGTGATCGACCTGCCGGATCTGGGTGGGGCGGAAAAGCTAAAGGCGGAGAAGATTGCGGTGTCGGCGCTGATGGCGTTCGAGGGGCACTAGATTTTAGAAGCTTGCCTTTGGGGATCTTGCATCGAACGAGCCCCACACGCGGTGTCACCCCGGCCTTGAGCCGGGGCCCATCCTGAGATCGCTCCAGGCGCCGCTAGATCGGTCGCTCGAACCACCTTGCGGTAGTGGCAAATCTCGAGATGGATCCCGGCTCAAGGCCGGGATGACACCGTGGGTGTGAAAGCTCTTGAGATGGCAGGGCCCTTTAGAAGCCGGGCTGCCTCACCAACTATTCCGCCCATCCATCTTCTCCACCTCGACACTCTCCCAATCGAAATCATCGATCAGCCGCAGGTTGACGGCGAAGATCTGGCCCGTCGGCATGGCGGTGGGATCGCCGTTCTTTGGCGTGCCATCGCTATTGTACATTGAGGCCCAATCGGGCGAGACGCCCCAGGTCTGCATGCCGCACTGCGCGCAGAAGTGGTGCTGGTTCATGCCTGTCGCTGAATAGAAGCGGTCGTGGTCCTTGGCGGTGATGGTCAACTCACCTGGCTTGAAATAGCCCCAGACGGCGCCGGTGCGGCTGCAGAAGGTACAGTTGCATTCGCCGGCACTCTCGGGCGCGTGGGGCAGGGTGATGCTGGTGTCGCCGCAATGGCAGGTGGCAGTCAGGGACATGGCAAGGCTCCTCGCTGGTGATGGCGGGAGATTAGTCCTCTGTATTGTCAGAGTCTGGCAGCAGCTCTGCCATAAAAAACGGGCCGGCGTTTCCGCCGGCCCGTGATCTCCTCCCGATCAGGGTTCGAGTTGCCCTGTTTCCGGGTGATCCACAGCGCTGATATCAGGCTCGTTGCGCGTCTTGTAGAGCGAGAAGATGATACCGCCCGCCAGGATGGACAGCGTCACGACCAGCGACAGCAGCGTGTCGATATGGATATGCAGCGGCACGAGGAAGATCTTGATACCCACCAGCACCAGGATGATCGCCAGCGAGACCTGCAGGTAACGGAAGCGGTTCATGGCGGCGGCAAGCGCGAAGTAGAGCGAGCGCAGGCCAAGGATGGCGAAGATGTTGGAGGTGTAGACGATGAAGGTGTCCTGCGTCACGGCGAAGACGGCCGGCACGGAGTCGACGGCAAACACCAGGTCGACCACTTCCACCATGATCAGCGCCACGGCCAGCGGGGTCAGCCAGGTGACGATCTTGCCGGTCTTTGGATCGGGAGCCCTGACCGTGAAATTGCGGCCATTGAGCTCCTTGGTGACCCGGAAGCGCTTGGAGATGAACTGATAGACCTTATTGTCTTCAAGGTTCGGCTCTTCGTCCTTGTGCGAGAACATGCGAATGCCGGTGAAGACGAGGAATGCACCGAAGCCGAAGAGGATCCAGTTGAACTCGTTGACCAGTGCTGCGCCGAGACCGATCAGCACGGCCCGGAACAGGATCACGCCCAGAATGCCCCAGAACAGCACGCGGTGCTGGTAGATGCGCGGAATTGCGAGGAAGCCGAAAATCGTGGCGATGACGAACATATTGTCCATCGCAAGGGACTGTTCGAGCAGGTAGCCGGTATAGAATTCGAGGCCGGCTTCGGCGCCGCGCTGCCACCAGACCCAGCCACCAAAGGCCAGGGCAATCAGCACGTAGAAGCCGTAAAGGATCAGGCTTTCCTTGGCCCCAATCTCGTGTTCGTCCTTGTGCAGGACGCCGAGATCGAAAACCAGCAGAGCAATCACGATCGCAATGAACGCGACCCAGAAATAGACGGGTGTACCCAAAAAATCGCCCGATAGGGCGGCAAGCAGCTGTTCCATCAGCCGGACCTTTCTCCATGAAGTTTGGAGCAGCTCCGACATCACGAGGACAATAGGTATCCTCGCCAGAGGGGCCCGGCGCTGCAGGGTCAAAATGCCTGAAACGACGGAAAGTTCAAGCCCGCGCGGCGGAATGTCGCGAAATGAAAGTTGGATCGCCTACCGCGGCGTGCAGAGCATCACGATGGTATCCGGCGTTTCCAACTGGATCGCGGTGCCATAGGTGGGATCGGGAATCAGCCGGCCGGCCTGGATGGTGCGGGTGGTTTTGAGCCCGCCATCGTTGAAGCCGACGCCGTCATCATAGAGGGTAATGGTACCGGTGCCCGAGCTCTTGTCGCCCACAACGGTCGAGGCAAAGCCATAGACCTGGCCATAAATGGTCAGGATGCCCGCCTTGGCGGTGGTGGCGTCACGACAAGCCCAATTGCCCGAATAGGCCTGAGCAAGGCTCGGCGTGGCGGAGAGGGCGGTGATTGCAGCTATGAGGGCGATTCGGCGCATGCGGCAGAGAGTGCCGGTGCGCCGAAGGGCTTTCAAGTGCTGCGCTTGAGCAAAGGACCGATCAGCGGCGCTTTGGTGAGGGCAAGCAACAGTTTGAGCTTCAGAGGCATCTTGTAGTCGCGCCGCTTGGAGAAGCCGACCAGGTCGGCGCGATAGACCAGCTCGCCGCGCTGATTGACGGCCGTGATCTTGTTGAACAGCAGGCCCCAGCCGGGAATGGAATTGGAGGCGCGCTTGTCGGTCACCACCAGCTCATAGGTCACCGTATCGCCGGGCCGCACCGGCACCTTGAATGCCATGGAATTGACGCCGGGGGAGGGGCCCGAAACGCCGGGCTCCTCGCCGAGACCGCGCAGGCGTTGTTCCTCGGCAAACAGCGTATCGACCATCTTGCGATGGCCTACGCTGACCGTATGCCAGCCGCTGGCGACGAGGCCGCCAAAATGGCTGTGCTTGGCCGCTTCCGGGTCGATGTGGAAATATTGCGGGTCATAGAGCGTGGCGAAACGGATGATCTCGTCGGCGTTGAAGGTGTAGTCGCCCAAAGCAAACACTTCGTCCAGGACGATGTCTTCAAACCAGCGGGTCATGCCGCGTCCCTCGTCTCGATCAGATTGGCAAGCCGCATGGTCAGCACCGGAGCGTTGTTCTGGTTCCGCACTTCGAAATCGAGGGTCATGATGCCCCATTGGCGATGGCTGCCCGAGCGGCGCAGCTCGGCAATGGTGACCGTGCCGCCGATGGTGTCGCCGACCATGACCGGGTTCTTCCACTTGAGATTTTCAAATCCAAGTCCGCCGGCCGAGGCGACGGTGTTGAGAAAGCTGTCGACCAGCATGCGCAGGCTCAGCGCCCCGGTCTGCCAGCCGCTCGAGGCGAGGCCGCCGAGCAGGCTCGCCTTTGCGGCGGCCTCATCGAGATGGAATGGGAATGGGTCGAACTCGCGGGCAAAGGTGATGATCATCTCCTTGCTCACGGTGACATGGCCCAGGTCGATCACCTCGCCGACCGAAAGATCCTCGAAATGGCGACGGTTTTCGGTGACAGGATTGGTCATCAGCTTGCCCTATACGTCAACGGCGGTGTTTTGCGCTTTTTGGATGGGGAAGGCAAGGCAGATTGCCATCACGTCCCCGCTGCCAACCGCCCCGCTGCGCGAAACTCCAGTGGCGCCACGCCGCGCTTCCTGCGAAAGGCCTTGGCCAAGTAGTTGGCATCAGCAAAGCCGGTGGCGCGGGCGATGGTGACCACGCTCATATCGGTTGCCAGCAATAGGCGCTCGATGCGCTCCAGCCGGCGTTCTAGCACGAAATCGGATGGGGCAGTGCCGGTGGCGGCGCTGAACTGGCGAACGAAATGGCCGCGGCTCATCTCGGCAATCTGGGCGAGACGTTCGACCTGCAGTGGCGTGCCGAGGTTGGTTTCGATATGGGCGATGACGCGGGCCAGCGCTGCGGGCAGGCTGGCTTCCGGTGCCGCATTGACGCCGAACACGCCATCATGCAGCGCCGCCATGGTGGCATAGGCCATGGCCGAGGCTTCACCGGAGGTGATGTCGGCTTTGTCGATCAGCGTCAGGCAAGCGGCCGCCATGCGGTCGATCACCGGCTCGGGCAGGCGGGCCACCGGGCCATTGGCGTCGATCAGCTCGCGGGCCAGCCGCAGCGCTTCGCGGCCATTGAGCACCATCCAGAAATATTCCCAATGCCCGCCGCGCTCCAGCCAGTAGCGATGGGCATGCGGCATGGAGAGCACCATGGTCTGTCCCGGCACCAGTCGGTGTTGAACCCCGGCAAAGTCGAGCCGGCCCTCGCCGACCAGGGTATGCTGGAGAACCAGAAACGGCGCCATGCCGCGCTGCAGCCCGTCCCAGGAATAGACCTCGTTCTTGCGCTGCTCATAGCCGGCGCTGATCGCCATGCAATGCAGCGGCACGACGCTCTTGGGCAGGTTCAGCACGCGGACGTCATGGCCGTGGTCGAGCAGGTCGTTGAGCACAAAATTACCCTGTTTGGCACAAGCTTTCTGTAGCAGGTCGAAGCGCTCAACGCTAGCAATGTGCTAACGCATTCGCCCGCTAGGCGAAGCCCGGAGGAACATATGCCATTCAAAGTCACGGTGATCGGCGCAGGCTCGATCGGCTTTACCAAGACGCTGATTTCGGACCTGCTCAAGGTACCCGAATTTGTCGGCTGCGAATTCGCGCTGACCGATATCAACCCGCATAATCTCGACATGGTGAAACAGGTTATCGAGACCATTGTCTCGACCAACAACCTGCCGGCCAAGGTCACGGCCACCACCGATCGCCGCGAGGCCATCACTGGCGCGCGCTACATCATGAGCTGTGTTCGCGTCGGTGGCCTCGAAGCCTTTTCGACCGACATTTCCATCCCGCTGAAATACGGTGTCGACCAGTGTGTCGGCGATACGATCTGTGCCGGCGGCATTCTCTATGGCCAGCGCAACATCCCGGTGATCCTCGATTTCTGCAAGGATATCAAGGAAGTGGCCGAGCCCGGCGCGCTGTTCCTCAACTATGCCAACCCGATGGCGATGAACACCTGGGCGGCCGAAATGTACGGCGGCGTCAATGTCGTCGGCCTGTGCCATGGCGTGCAGCATGGCGCGCATCAGATCGCCGAAGTGCTTGGCGTCAAGGATGAGGAGCTGGACTATGTCTGCTCGGGCATCAATCACCAGACCTGGTATATCGACATCCGCGCCAAAGGCCGGAAGATCGAGAAGGAAGAGCTGATCGCCGGCTTCGAGGCGCATCCGGTCTATTCCAAGACCGAAAAGGTCCGCATCGACGTGCTGAAGCGCTTCGGCGTCTATTCCACCGAGAGCAACGGCCACCTTTCGGAATACCTGCCCTGGTATCGCAAGCGTCCGAACGAGATCAATCGCTGGATCGACATGAGCGACTGGATCCACGGCGAAACCGGCGGTTATCTGCGCTATTCGACCGAGCGCCGAAATTGGTTCGAGACCGACTTCCCGATGTTCAAGGAGCAGGCCACCAAGCCGCTGAGCCAGCACAAGCGGACCAGCGAGCATGCCAGCTACATCATCGAGGCGATCGAGACCGGCCGGCCCTATCGCGGCCATTTCAACCGCCGCAACAATGGCATCATCACCAATCTGCCCGATGACGCCATCATCGAAAGCCCCGGTTATGTCGATCGCTTCGGCATCAATATGATCGAAGGCATCACCCTGCCGACCGCGGCTGCGGCCACCTGCTCGGTGTCGATTTCGGTACAGCGCCTGTCGGTCGAAGCCGCGATGACCGGCAATCTCGATACGCTCAAGCTCGCCGTGCTGCATGACCCGCTGGTCGGCGCCATCTGCACGCCCGACGAGGTCTGGGCTATGGTCGATGAAATGGTCGTCGCCCAGGCCCAGTGGCTGCCGCAGTACGCCGACGCCATCCCTGCCGCCAAGGAACGCGTGGCGAAGTCGACGGTCAAGACCAGCGACTGGCAGGGCGCCGCCCGCAAGCAGGTCCGCTCGGTCGCAGAGTTGCGCGAAGTGGTCGGCGGCCACCACTAGACGATTTCAGGCAAGTCCTCCCGGACTAAGGGCGCCCCACGGGGCGCCCTTCTTGTTTGATCTTGTGTCATCGAAGTAATACCTTACATGATGCAGGTAATACCGAGGCTCTTGTGACAGCTACCCTGACAAGCAAGGGACAGGTGACCATTCCAAAGGCCGTGAGGGATCATCTGGGCATTGGTCCCTGGCAGCAAGGTAACCTTCAGTCTTGCCGCGGATGGAAACAACATAGTCATTCTTCCGGCAGGTAAGGAACTTCCGCCGGACCGGTTTGACAGGCTGATCGGGCATGCCGGACCGGGCCTTACAACAGATGAGATGATGGCAATGACGCGTGGTGAGGAGTGATCCTCGTCGACACCAATGTGATCCTCGATCTGGTCACGGCTGACCCTGTCTGGCACGATTGGTCGAAATTGCAGATGCGTCAGGCGTCGCTAAAGGGCCCGCTCATCATTAATGCAGCGATCTACGCAGAGCTGGCTCCTCGTTACGATACGATGGCCCAACTGGATGAGCTTGCTGAAACGCTGGAAGACATGCCGCGCAAATGTTTGTTTCTGGCCGGTCAAGCTTTTCGTCGCTATCGAAGCCAAGGCGGTCGGAAGACCGGTGTCCTGCCGGACTTCTTCATCGGCGCCCACGCTGCCGCTGCCAGCCTGCCGCTGCTGACGCGTGATCGCTCGCGCTACGCCACCTATTTCCCCGATGTGACGCTCATCGCCCCCGGTCGCTGAAGCCCCAAAACCTAAACGGCCCCGGCAGGGAGATGCCGGGGCCGTCCTTGGAAGCAGGGGAGGTCGATGCGCCGCGAAACTTACGCCACGCGCTGCTTCCGGGAGCCGCGTGCCCATTCGGGCAGCATGCTGCCATGGGCTTCGGTGAGGTCGTCGACGAGGTTCCAGATCTGCTCCAGATCCAGCTCGGCGGCGGTGTGGGGGTCCATCATCGCGGCATGATAGATATGCTCGCGGTTCTCGGTCATCAGTGCCGCAACGGTCAGTTCCTGCACGTTGATATTGGTGCGGATCAGCGCGGTCAGCTGGGGCGGCAGGTCACCAACAAAGGTCGGCTGAAGGCCGTTTTCATCAACCAGGCACGCCACTTCCACAGCGGCGTTGTTGGGCAGGTTGGTGATGACGCCATTGTTGCGGAGGTTGCCGTAGATCACCGAAGGCTCGCCGGTCCACACCGAGTTGACGATGGAGGAGGCATATTCCTTGGACTGCTTGACCTCGATCTTGTCGGCGTTGCGATAGTCCTCGGAGGTCTTCTTCCACTTGGCGATCTGCTCGACGCAGCGCTTGGGATATTCATCCAGCGGGATGCCGAACTTTTCGATGATGTCCTCGCGGCCTTCCTTGATGAAATAGGGCGTATATTCGGCGAAGTGCTCGGAGCTTTCGGTGACGAAATAGCCCAGACGCGTCATCATCTCGTAGCGCACCTTGTTGGGGCAGCGCGGGTTCCAGGTCGGCTTGGGGGCGCGGCCCTCGGCATAGGCGCGGTGCAGGGCCGGATAGAGGTCTTTATAGCTGCCGTCGGGCTGGCGGTGCTCGAACTTCAGATAAAAGGCCATGTGGTTGATGCCGGCCGACTTGTAGCGGATTTCCTCGTAGGGAATCTCGAGGTCATGCGCCAACTCCATGGCCGTGCCCTGCACCGAGTGGCAGAGGCCGACCTGCTTGATGGTCGGGTATTTTTCCGAAATGGCCCAGGTGTTTATCGCCATGGGATTGACGTACTGCAGCATGATCGCCTCGGGGGCGACCTGCAGCATGTCCTCGCAGATGCTCCACAGATGCGGCACGGTGCGCAAGCCGCGCATGATGCCGCCGACGCCCAGCGTATCGGCAATGGTCTGGCGCAGGTTGTACTTTTTCGGCACGTCGAAATCGATCACCGTCGAGGGCTCGTAGCCGCCGATCTGGAAGCAGACGACGACGAAATTGGTGCCGTCCAGCGCCTGGCGCTGGTTTGAGAAGGTCTCCACGGTCGCCGCAACGCCAAGCGTGGCGATCAGCTTCTTGGCGATGATCTCGCTCTCTTCCAGCCGGGTCGGATTGATGTCCATCAGCCGGATGGTGGCGCCGGAAAGGGCCGGGCGCTGCAGGATGTCGCCGACGATATTCTTCATGAACACCGCCGAACCGGCGCCGATGAAGGTGATTTTTGGATTTGCCATAACTGAATGCTCCTAGGCGGCAATGTCGAATGCGGCGCGCACCAGGCGGGCCGTATATTCGGTTTGGGGATTGGTGAGGACATCGGCCACCGGCCCCTGCTCGACGATCTTGCCATGTTGCATGACCATGACCCGGTGGCAGAGGGCGCGCACGACTTTCAGGTCGTGGCTGATGAAGAGATAGCTGAGGCCCTTTTCGTCCTGCAGCTTGCGCAGCAGGTCGATGATCTGGGCCTGCACGGAAAGGTCGAGCGCCGAAGTGGGCTCGTCGAGCAGGATGAATTCGGGCTCGAGCGCAATGGCCCGGGCGATGGCGATGCGCTGGCGCTGGCCGCCGGAAAATTCATGCGGGAAGCGGTTGAGAATGCCCTCCGGCATGCCGGCATCCTTGAGCGCCTGTTTCACCCGGCCGAGCCGCTCACGGCCATTGGCGCCGATGCCATTGACCACGAGGCCCTCCTCGATGATCTGGCGGATCGACATGCGGGGATTAAGGCTCGCAAACGGGTCCTGGAAGACGATCTGCATGCGGGATCGCAGTGGCCGCATGGCCTGGCGATCCTTGTCATGGATCGGCTCGCCGTCGAAGAAGATCTCGCCGCCTTGGTTGTTGATCAGCCGGATCAAGGCCTGCCCGAAAGTGGTCTTGCCCGAGCCGGATTCGCCGACGATGCCGAGGGTTTCGTGGCGCTGCAGTTTGATGTCGAGATTGTCGACGGCATTGAGCTCGAAGAAATCCGGATTGAAGAAACCGCCACGCTTCAGCGTAAAGCTGACCTTGACGTTGCGGCCTTCGAGCACCGTCTCGCGGCCTTCGGCGAGCGGCAGGGCGACGCCCTTGGGCTCAGAGGCGAGGAGATGCTTGGTATAAGCATGCTGCGGATTGGCGAACAGCGCCTCGGTGGCATTGTGCTCCTGCACCCGGCCGTTCTGCATCACATAGACATATTCGCTGAACTGGCGGACCACGGTCAGGTCATGGGTGATCAGGATCACCGCCATGCCGTATTTGTCCTTGAGATCCTTGATCAGGTTGAGGATCTGGGCCTGTACCGTCACGTCGAGCGCGGTGGTCGGTTCGTCGGCGATCAACACGTCCGGCCGGTTGGCTAGGGCCATGGCGATCATCACGCGCTGGCGCTGGCCGCCCGACAGCTGGTGCGGATACTGGCGCAGGCGGGCGCCGGGATCGGGGATCTGCACCTCTTCCAGCAATTGCTCGGCCTTGGCCATGGCGTCCTTGCGCGAGATGCGATTGTGCAGGTGCAGCACTTCGCAGAGCTGCTGGCCGATGGTGTAGACCGGGTTCAGAGAGCTCATCGGCTCCTGAAAGATCATGGCAATGTCATTGCCGCGCAGCTTGCGCATATTGGCTTCGCTGGTGGCGATGATGTCTTTGCCCGACAGCGTGATGCTGGACTGTTTGGAGATGGTCGCGCGCTTGGTCAGCAGCTTCATCAGCGTGCGGGCCGTCACGGATTTACCCGAGCCGGACTCACCCACCAAGGCGATGGTCTCGCCCTTGTGCAGCTGGAAGGAGACGTCGTGCACGGCATTGACCACGCCGCCCTCGACCTTGAAATCGACCCCGATATTGCGGGCATCGAGGATCAGTTCGCGGCTGTGGCTGCCATGGTCGTGGCGGGTATTGGAGATCATCGCGGCGCTCCTCAATAGGGGTCGATGGCGTCGCGCAATCCGTCGCCCAGCGCATTGAAGGCAAAGACGGTGATCAGCACGAAGATGACAGGGGAGAGGATCCAGGGATAGGAGCCGATGACGGAGAAGGCGCCGGTATCCTGCAGCATCAGGCCCCAGGAGATCAGCGGCGGCTTGACGGCAAAGCCAAGGAAGCCAAGGAAGCTTTCGAGCAGCACGACGGACGGCACCGAAAGGGTCACGGCGACGATGACGTGGCTCAAGACGTTGGGCAGGATATGCCGCGTGATGATGCGGCCGTCGCCAGCGCCGACGGCGATCGCGGCACGCACATAGTCGATACGGGCCAGCGACAGCGTCTTGGACCGGACTTCGCGGCTCAGCTGCGCCCAGCCCAGCACCGCCATCACGCCGATAACGAAGGCGATGAAGACGTTAGACGGGGCGGTGATGGGGATCAGCGAGGTCAGCGCCAGGTAGAGCGGCAGTTGCGGGAAGGCCAGCACGAATTCGACGAATTTCTGGGTCCAGCGATCGAAGCGCCCGCCCAGATAGCCCGAGGTAATGCCGACCAGCGTACCGACGATGGTCGTCAGAGCCGTCACGATCAGCGCGATGGTCAGCGAGATGCGCGAGCCGACGATGCCACGCGAGAGAATGTCGCGGCCAAACTTGTCGGTGCCGAGCAGGTGGAACGTCTTGGTGGGGTCGGTGGCGCCGAAGAAATGGACATTGGCCGGGATGAACCAGAGCACGTGATAGGAATAGCCCTGGACGAAAAAACCCAGCTCGGTCGGGTTGTCATAGTCCGGCCCGGAGATGGGCTGGAAGGTGATCGGGTCGAGCTCGCCGTCTTCGCTCAGCGGATAGACGATGGGCAGCAGCGAGAAACTGCCGTCAGGACGGCTGAAGCTGATGGTATCGGGCGGGGCAAAGCCGACTTCGGCGCGCTTGGGATCGAGCGGCGCGAAGAAGTCGCCAAAGATCGCCACGACCAGCATCAGCACGACCAGCACCAGGCCGATCATGCCCATGATCGAGCGGCGGAAACGCCGCCAGACTAGGCCGAGATAGCTCTCGTTGTGGGCAAAGCGAGGGTTGATGACCTGCGGCGCAGGGTCGTGATGTTCGGTGAACGGCGTCGGGGCGGCAGTGCCGGCATCGACGGGCAGGGGGATGGATTGATCAATGGTATCGCGGGGCATCACGCGTCTCCCAACCGGATACGGGGATCGAGCAGGGCGAGCATGATGTCGGAAATGATATTGCCGATGATCAGCGTGGTGGCGAGGACCAGCATGAAGGTCGCGGTGACCCAGACGTCGCCAACGGCCATCGAGCCGGTGATGGCCGGACCGACGGTAGCGAGGCCGAAGACGATGGCGACTTCGATTTCACCCGTCAGCATATAGGGCAGCACCACGCCCTGATAGGCAACGAGCGGATGCAGCGCATTGGGCACGGCATGCTTCATCACCACGGCGCTATGGCTGAGGCCCTTGGCGCGGGCGGTCTCGACATATTGTGCGTTGAGCACGTCGAGGAGGTTGGCCCGCATCACCCGCATATTATAGGCTAGACCACCAAAGGTCGCGATGGCGATGACTGGCCAGACATGCTTGAGCAGGTCGACGAACTTGTCCCAGCTCCAGGGCGCGCCGCCATAGCGGGCGGAGAAGAAATTCCCCACATCCTGCACTCCCATGCGGAAGACCAGAATGTAGAGGATGACGATGGCCAGCAGGAAACGCGGGATCGTCATGCCTAAAAAGGAGATGATGCCGAACAGCGTATCGACCCAGGAATACTGGCGGGTCGCCGCCACGATGCCCATGGTGATGCCGATGACCGATGCCAGGATATGGCAGGTCAGCGCCAGCAGGATGGTGGCGGGCAGGCGCTCGGCGACGACCGCGCCGACCGGTTTGTTGAAATACAGCGAATGGCCGAAATCGAATCGCGTCACGATGCCTGTGAGCCAGCGGAAATACTGCACCGGCAGTGGATCGTTGAGGCCGTTGGCGGCGCGATAGGCCTCGGCCTGGGCGTTGGCTGCCTCGAAACTGGCGCCGCCCTGGTTCATGGCCATGGAGCGAATATAGTCACCATAGTCGCCGGGTGGCGCCTGGATGATGGCAAAGGTCACCACGCTGAGCAGCAGCAGGATCGGGATCGCTGACAGCACGCGTGAGAGGACAAAACGGATCATAGAAAGGGCTCGCTTCTGCTGCGACCGCGCGGCGGACGCCGAATGTAGCTCTTGAGGTCGCTTGGGGTGGCGGGGGACCGAAGTCCCCCGCCGCTTTGACTAGTTCGAGGCGATCGGGCCGTTGCCCTTGCCCGGTGCGCCCGGCAGTGTATCCGGATGCAGCTCGTTGGTGGTCTGGGCATCTTCGGGAACGTAGAGACGTTCGCGGATCAGGCCATCTTCCGCCCAGTTGAACTGCAGGATCGGGGTGCCGGCAGGAACGTTGGCAAAGCGCTTGTTGATGATCAGGGCGCCCGGATACTGGGTCAGGCCGATACCATAGACATTCTCGGTGAAGAGATGCTGGTAGGTCTTCATCAGTTCGATGCGCTCAGCCGGATCGGCAGTTCCGACGAAGGCATTGACTGTATCGACCATCTCCTGCTCGAAGGGCAGCAGATCCTGCGTCCCGTCGGTGCCGGCGCGGTGGCCACGGCTGATCTGCGGGCCGGTGGGGGCCAGGTTCTGGGTGTTCTGCACCACGGTGATCAGCTCGGAGTCGTTGCGGCGCAGGGTCCAGTCGAACTTGCCGGCCTGTTCATTGGCGTCGCGCTGATTGCCCGCCTGGGACTGCGAGATGACGCGCAGGCCAAGCCGTTCCATCTGGGCGATAACGCCTTCGGCGAGGCTCTTGTCGGTCTGGTAGTCGATGGTCGACAGCATGGTGATTTCGACGTCGGCACCGCCCTGCACATCGGCCGGGAAGTTGACGAAGCCATTGCCGTCGGTATCGACGAGGCCTGCCTGTTCGAGCAGCGCCTTGGCGTCCTCGAGCGAGTAGGGATAGTAGACCGTCGATGCGTCGTCATAATAGCTGGTTGGGACCATCAGGCCGCCGGCATAGGGCGAAGTGAAGGGGCCACGGACCAGGGCTTCGCCCAGGGACTGGCGATCCAGCGCGTAACTGATGGCCTTGCGGAAGTCGAGATTGCGGTTCAGCTCGCGCACGGCCTGGCCGCGGGCATCGGGCTCACCCCAGCCATTGGCCGACAGGTTCGGATAGATCGAGTAGGAAATAGTGCGGGCACCAAAGGCCAGACGGGCCGGAGCGCTGTCCTCGGCGGAACGGCGCAGGGCTTCGACGAAGCTTTCCGGCTGTTCGAGGTTGGACAGATCGCCCGAGCCGGCCACGGCCTGCACGTCACGATCGGCCCAGGTCGACAGGCGGTACTGCATTTCGTCGAGGTATGGCAGCTGGTTGCCGTTCTCGTCGACCTTCCAGTAGTAGGGATTGCGACGTAGCACGATGATGTCGTCGGCGCGATATTCCACCGGCGCCCAGCCACCCATGGTCGGCATGTTCAGATATTCGGGCGGGAAGGCGTTCTTGAACTGGTCGTAGGTGGCGCCATCCTTGTAGGCCGGGTGTTCGGCCTTGAGGATATGGCTCGGACCGGGGCAGAAATTGCCATAGGCCATGGAGTAGAGATACTGCGTCGGGCGGACTTCCTTGAAGGTCCACTTGATGGTGTAGGCGTCGACCTGCTCGAGCGTGGTGCCTTCACCGAAGGTTTCGGGCGAGGCGCCGTTGAGCGGGGTGACCTGCGGGTCGATCAGTACATCGTTCCAGTAGAACATGATGTCTTCGGCATCGAAGGGGTCGCCGTCGGACCACTTGGCGCCTTCGATGAGGTGCATGGTCAGCTCATGGCCGTCTTCGGACCATTCCCAGCTCTTGGCGAGGTTCGGCAGCGGCGCCAGTTCCTCGGCCTTGACCTGGAACAGCGGGCCGGTGCGCGTCAGGCATTCGGAGAGGCCGATGTCGATGCCGCCCCAGCCCTGCGTCTGGCCGGCGCTATAGTTCCAGCCTTCGGGACGGCCGCCGATGACGTGGCGGATAACGTCGCCATAGACGCCAGTGCCGTCAGGCATGTTGCCAGTCTTGTAGACCAGCGGTTCCTTGGGCAGGCGCTCGGCAACCGGCGGCAGCTTGCCGGCATCGACGAAGGCCCTCACATAATCGGGCTCGTGATATTCCGGCAGCGCCTTGAATTCGAGAATGTCGGCAATGCCGACAAAGGTCGGCGTCTGCTGCGCGTCAAACTGTGGTGGCGCCGGCGGCGTGGTGGGCGCTACGGTCTGTGCCTGCGCGGCAATCAGCGAAATGCCCAGCATCAATCCTGCCCCGCCAAGGGCAAAAGTGTGTCGTTTCATAAAACCTCCCATGGCAGCGGGCCGGCATTGCTTGCCATAACCGGACACTCCTCCCGGCTTCATCCCGTGCTCAAGCCAAAAGCCTATCGCTTGCCAGATTTGATACAATCCGGGATGATAGAGACTTATTCCGGTTTTCTAAGAAATTGACGGATAAGTATGATTGATGAAAAAGCGCCCATAGCGCTGCCGATGCGCGAAAAAGCGCCGCGCCCGACGCCGCGTCCGGACCGCAGTTTTTATTCGTCGGGCAAGGCTTTCGGGCGCTTCGGCATTCGCTCCTTTCCGCCCCAGCTGATGGCGGCGCCGCATAGCCACGGCCATATCGAGTTCAATTGGCTCACCGACGGAAGCATGGATTATGTGTTTGACGGCGGGCCGGCGACCATGGGGTCCGGCCGCCTGGTGGCTTTCTGGGCCGGCATACCGCATCAGACCGTGGGGCTCAGTGACATTGGTGACGGCCGGCAGATCAATATCTACCTGCCGATGGACGCCTTTCTCGAAATGCCACAACTGGGCCGGTTGACCGAAACGCTGATGGGCGGTGGCGTCATCCAGCTCAATCCGGACTGTATCGGTCTCGAAACGCTGGAGCGCTGGCACCAGGATTATCGCAGCGGCAATGCGCTGCGCACCGATATCGTGCGCTCCGAAATCGGCACGATGTTTCGCCGCGCCGCCATCACCGGCTGGGACACGCTGCTGCCGGCGTGGGTGGAAAAGACCGGGACCCGCACCCGAACCGGCTCGCCGGTGCGCTATGTGGTGCGCATGGTGCGCCACATCGTTGAGAATATCACTGATCCGCTCAGCGCCGAGGACATCGCCAAAGTGGTGGGCCTCCATCCCAATTACGCGACCAACCTCTTCACCAAGGTGATGCATATCTCGGTGCAGAAATTCGTCACACGGATGCGGCTGATCCGTGCGCGATCGCTGCTGTTTGACGGTTCGCTATCGATCGCCAATGTGGCCTTCCAGGCCGGATTCGTCAGCCAGACGCAGTTCTACGAGCACTTCCGCAATGCATATGGCATGACGCCGAGCCAGATGCGGCGAGATACGATCGGCGACTAAGGAGGGGCGGCAGCGTGGGGATCAGGAATTATCTCATCGAGGGCGTTTCCGGAACCGGCAAGACCTCGGTGGCCGAGGAGCTTGAACGGCGTGGCTATCATGTCGTGCATGGCGATCGCGTGCTGGCCTATCAGGGCGATCCGGAAACGGGCGCGCCGCTGGATAACGACACCTCCCAGCGCTATGCCGGGGACCTCGCCTTTCTGCAGCAGCATCACATATGGGACCTGGCCAAGGTCAGGGCGGTAATCGCCGATCACAGCCACCCGGTCTCCTTCTTCTGCGGCGGCTCGCGGAATTTCCACCGCTTCATCGACCTGCTGGATGACGTCTTCGTGCTGGAGGTCGATCCTGCAACGCTCGAACGGCGGCTGCTCGGCCGGGTGGATGAATGGGGCTCGCAGCCGGAAGAGCGGGCTCTCGTGCTACGCGTCCAGGCCAGCGGGGAAGACACGCCGGCGGTCGGAATGCGGGTGGACGCCAGGCGCCCCCTGACGCAGGTGGTCGAGGCGATCCTCGCGGGGACCAGCCGCTAGTCTCGCGCCTGTCTGAAGGCCAGCGGCGATAGTCCGGCAAAACGCCGGAAGCGCTGCGAGAAGTAGAACTGGCTCTCGAAGCCGCATTGGGCAGCGATCTGCTTGATGGGAAAACCGGTGCGGCGCAGCAGGTCGGTGGCAAGCTGCATGCGCCGGGTTTCTGTATGGCTCTGCACGGTCTGTCCGGTTTCCGCCCGGAACAGATGCGCCAGCCGCGACGGCGAGAGGCCGATCGCGGCGGCGATGTCGTCGATCAACAGTTTTTCCGACAGGTGCCGGTCGATATGGTCCAGCGCCCTCTGAATGCGAGCGTCTCCTTGGCGGATTTCAGCGCGCGGATTGTGTTGGTCGCAGCTCAGCAACACAGCTTCCAGCGCATGCATGGCCAAAGCCTCGTTCCGACGATGCGGACTGTTGAGCTGGGCGTGTACGGTTGCGAACTGCTGCGCCAGCGCCCCATCGTCCGCGATATGCAGATGCAGCAGGCCGGGGGCGACGGCAGGCCAGTTCAACCAGTCGAGCCAGTCGCTGCGCGGTTGGAAGTGCGCCCAGAGTAATTCCCAACGTTCAAGCGAGGCCTCGACGCCATAGTCATGCGCCGTACCGGGTTTGAGCAGGACCCAGTCGCCCGGCCCGACGATCAGGTCGCCCTTTGGGTGCCCGAAGCGGCCGCGGCCTTCGATCGTGTGAATTAGTAGCCAGTCGTCGACGCCCTGTTTGCGCAGCGCGCGATAGCCCAATGTCTCACGGAAATGTCCGGTCAGCAGGCGCTGGAGGGCTTGATACGGAGCTTCGGTGATCTCAGGCATAGCAGGATATTACATATCTTTGGCAGCTTGTTCCATGGCCGTGCCGCCACAATCCGCCTAGCTTTCGATCAAACGGGAGCTTTCACATGACACATGACTATCTCAACCAGGCGCAAGCCAGCCAGTTCGAGCGCGACGGATTTCTGGCGATCCGCGGGCTGATCTCGCCCGAGGAGATCGCCGAAATCCGCGCGACCTACATGGCGGCAGCGGCCGATGGTCCGGTGCCCGGTCTGTCGGACGTGCCAAGGAGCGGCTCCGCCAATGACCCGCTGGCGCGCTATCCGCGCATGATGCATCCGCACAAGCATGCCGACAAAGCGGTCGGCCAATTGGCCATGCGCTTCATGCTGGATCCGCGCCTTCGTCCCATCCTGGCGGATCTCTTCGGCGAGGAGCCGTTTGCCGTGCAGTCGATGTTCTATTTCAAGCCGCCGGGCGCCCGCGGGCAGGACCTACACCAGGACAATTTCTACCTGCGGGTGAAACCGGGCACCTGCATGGCGGCCTGGATCGCGGTGGACGATGCCGATGCGGAGAATGGCGGCATGATGTGCGTGCCGCAGACGGCGATGCTCGACATCGCCTGCCCCGAACAGGCCGATCCGGCGCTGTTCTTCACCACCGAACATGTCGAGCCGCCCGAAGGCCTTGAACCCGAAATGATGCAGCTCAAGGCCGGCGACGTACTATTCTTCAACGGCAGCGTCATCCACGGTTCGACGCCCAATACCAGCCAGGACCGCTTCCGCCGCTCACTGATTTTCCACTATATCCCGGGGAGCACGAAAGAGATCAGCCACTGGTACGAAGCCATGAGCTTTGACGGGGCAGCGCGGGAGATCGCGGTCAACATGGACGGTGGACCCTGTGGCACGCTGCAGGAAGCGGCAATGGGGCCGCACTAGGCTTCTCCCCTCTCCCCTTGCGGGAGAGGGTGCCCGAAGGGCGGGTGAGGATATTTGTGGGCACAAAGGTGCCGCACCCACGGTGTCATCCCGGCCTTGAGCCGGGATCCATCTTGAGATTGCGCAACGGCCGCAAGGTGGTGGGGAGATCGGGTGTGCGGTACGTCCGGGACCTGCGAGCATAGCTCTTCGGGCCTTGAGGTCTAAATTCGCGCCACTGGAGCGGATTTGCGGCCACAGGCCGCCGACGCTAAGTATTAAACTTGAACAGCATCACGTCGCCGTCCTTGACGACATATTCCTTGCCTTCGTCGCGGGCCTTGCCGGCTTCCTTGGCGGCGACTTCACCACCCAGGCTCACGAAGTCCTCATAGCCGATGGTCTGGGCGCGGATGAAGCCGCGCTCGAAATCGGAGTGGATGACGCCGGCGGCGGCGGGAGCCTTGTCGCCCTTGTGGATGGTCCAGGCGCGGGTTTCTTTGGGGCCGACGGTGAAATAGGTCTGCAGGCCCAACAGGTCATAGGCCTCGCGGATCAGCCGGTTGAGGCCGGCTTCGTGCAGGCCGAGGCTTTCAAGATATTCGGCCTGTTCGGCATCGGGCAACTGGGCCAGCTGGCTTTCGATCTCGGCGGAGATAATGACCACGCCGGCGCCATTGTCGTGAGCGTATTTCTCGACCAGCTTGCTCATGGCATTGCCGTTTTCGGCCGAGCCTTCGTCGACATTGCAGACATAGAGCACGGGCTTCGACGTCAGCAGCTGCAGTTCCTGGAAGCTCTTTTCTTCCTCGGCCGAGCGCTCGACGAAGCGCGCCGACTTGCCTTCGCGCAGCAGGACCAGCGAACGGTCGATCAGGTCGAGCGTGATCTTGGCGTCCTTGTCATTGCCCTTGGCCTTCTTTTCGACGCCGGTGCGGCGCTTCTCGAGGCTTTCGAGGTCGGCCAGCATCAGTTCGGTCTCGACCACTTCGGCATCTGCCAGCGGATCGACCTTGTTGGCGACGTGGATGATATTGCCGTCTTCAAAGCAGCGCAGCACATAGGCGATGGCGTCGCATTCGCGGATATTGGCGAGGAATTGGTTGCCCAGGCCTTCGCCCTTCGATGCGCCCTTCACCAGACCGGCGATATCGACAAAGCTCATGCGGGCCGGCAGCACGTTGACCGACTTGCCGATGGTGGCGAGATTTTGCAGCCGCGCATCGGGCACCGGCACGTCGCCGACATTGGGCTCGATAGTGCAGAAGGGGAAATTGGCTGCTGCTGCCGCGGCGGTGCGCGTCAGTGCGTTGAAAAGGGTCGACTTGCCGACATTCGGCAGGCCGACAATGCCCATCTTGAAACCCATGGGGATGCTCCGGAAACTGTTGGCCTCCACTTGGTTCGGATCGGGCCGGATGTCAATGCTGGCCGGGGCATGGGCACCTTGCCGGATGGGCCCCAGCATCCTATTACCTCTGCCATTCAAGTGTTTGGGAGGCGCGCTGTGGCCGTCATTATTGTTCTTGTCGTACTGGTCGCCGCTGCTGCTGCCGCCTGGTATTATTATCGCGGCCGCCACATGGGTTCGTTTGCCCAGGCCTTCGGCGCCACGCCGGCCATTCCGGCCGCCAAGCCGCAGGGCGCCATGCCCATGCTGAAAATGCCAACGGCAATGGGCTGGAAAGACGGCGAAAAGCCTTCCGTCGCACCTGGCCTCAAGGTCACGCCTTTTGCCTTGGGCCTCAAGCACCCGCGCTGGGCCTATGTGCTGCCCAATGGCGACGTGCTGGTCGCTGAATCCGCCTCGCTGCCGGGCACGGTCTCGACCATTCGCGACTATGCAATGAACCGGGTGATGAGCCGCGCCGGCGCGACGCGCCCCAGCGCCAACCAGATCACCATCCTGCGCGACGCCGATGGCGATGGCGTGCCGGAGCTGCGCGAAGTGTTCATGTCTGGCCTCAACCAGCCCTTCGGCATGGTGCTCATTGGCTCGACGCTTTACATCGGCAATACCGACAGCGTTGTGGCCTTCCCCTATGAGACGGGCCAGACCAAGATCACTGCGCCCGGCCGCAAGCTGATGGATATGAAGCCCGGCGGGCACTGGACGCGCAATCTGATCGCCAGCGAAGACGGCAGCAAGATCTATGTCGCCATCGGCTCGCTCAGCAATATCGGCGACGATGGTCTCGAGGCCGAAGAAGGCCGCGCCGCCATTTATGAGCTCGACCTCGCCACCGGCCAGAACCGCCCCTTCGCCACCGGCCTTCGCAATCCGGTCGGCATGGCCTGGCAGCCGCAGACCAGGGAGCTCTGGACCGTGGTCAACGAGCGCGATGGCCTCGGCGACGAAACCCCGCCCGATTACCTGACCTCGGTCAAGGATGGCGGCTTTTATGGCTGGCCGTTCAGCTATTGGGGCCAGACCGTGGACGATCGCGTGCCGCAGGATACAGCGCTGGTGGCACGGGCCATCCAGCCAGATTACGCGCTCGGCGGCCACACGGCCTCGCTCGGCCTCTGCTGGTTGCCCGAGAAAACGCTCCCCGGCCTGCCCGGCGGCATGGTCATCGGCCAGCATGGTTCGTGGAACCGCAGCAAGCTCTCTGGCTACAAGGTGATCCTCGTGCCCTTCACCGACGGCAAGCCTAGCGGGCAGGGGATCGACATCCTCGGCGGCTTCCTCGCCCCCGATGAAAAGACCTCACATGGGCGCCCGGTCGGCGTTGCGGTGGCCAAGGACGGCGCGCTGCTTGCGGTGGACGATGTCGGCGATGCGGTGTGGCGCGTCAGCGCGGCGTGATTTGAGCAGGCGGCTGCGCTCCGGCGCGGCCGCTACTCTCCGCCCAAGAGCTTCTTGAGCATATCCGCCATCGGCCCGCTCTTGGGCACTTCTACCTTCGGACTTGTCTACCGCGCCTGCCGGATATGGCTCTGCGCCTTGGGCGCCGGCTTTTCCTCGGCCTCCGGCTTGGTGGCCAGCGCCAGCTTGTTCATGAAGCCGGCATCATCGCCGCTCAGCAGCATGCCGACGTTTTTGGCGATCGCATCGAGCAGCGGCGCCAACCAAACCTGATCGGCCTTGGCAAAATCGCCCAGCACATGGTGGGTGACGTTTTCCTTGCCGGGATGGCCGATGCCGAGGCGGACGCGCTTGTAGTTGAGCCCGATCTGCGGATCGATCGAGCGCAGGCCATTGTGCCCGCCATTGCCGCCGCCGACCTTGACGCGCACCTTGCCGGCCACGAGGTCGAGCTCGTCATAGAGGACGATCACGTCCGCAGGTTCGATCTTGAAGAATTTGGCGACCTGCTGGACGCTGTCGCCCGAGCGGTTCATGAAGGTCTGCGGCTTGAGCAGGATCACCTTCTCGCCGCCAATGCTGCCTTCGGCCAAAAGGCCCGAATGCTTGGCGCGAAACTGGGTAATGGAATATTCGCGGGCGATGGCGTCGAGCGCCATGAAGCCGATATTGTGGCGATTGCCCTCATACTGGCCGCCGGGATTGCCCAGGCCCACAAGCAGTTTCATCACGCATCTCCAGAAACGAAAGAGGCGACCCGAAGGTCGCCTCAAACTTTAGCATGCAAGCGGGCGAGATTACTCGGCCTTGGCTTCGCCCTCAGCAGCGGCTTCTTCGCCTTCTTCACCGGCATCGCCAGCCGACTTCAGAGCCGACGGAGCAACGATGGTTGCGATCGTCAGGTCGTCTTCGTGGCTGTGATCAGCAGTGCCCTTGGGCAGCTTGATCGCCGAGATGTGGACGCTATCGCCGATGTCGAGACCGGTCAGGTCGACCACGATGGCTTCGGGGATGTTATCGGCCGAAACGGTCAGGTCGAGCGTGTGGTGCACGATGTTGAGCGTACCACCGCGCTTCAGGCCCGGGCTGGCTTCTTCGTTTTCGAAGTGAACCGGAACCTGGACGTTGATCTTGGAGCCCTTGCCAATGCGCAGGAAGTCGACGTGGATCGGGAAATCCTTCACCGGGTCGAGCTGGTAATCGCGCGGGATCACCTTGTGCTTGGTGCCGTCAACATCGAGTTCGATGGTGTGCGACAGGAAGCCACCGGCGTAGATCGCCTTGTGGATGTCCTTGTAGGGGAGGGAGATGGTGACGGGTTCTTTCTTGTCACCATAGATAACAGCAGGAACGAGTCCCTGACGACGCAGTTCACGAGCGGCCCCCTTGCCTACCCCTTCACGCGCCTGTGCACTGAGCACCTTAGTCGTCGCAGCCATGGAAATATCCATTCTGGTTGGTGTATGCGTCACTACAACAGCATACGCGCCCGTCCTCCAGGGGTGACGAGCGCTTCATGGCGCGGGCTATAGCGGAAAGGCGTGCGGGGGGCAAGCGGGAAGGGCCTAACCGTCCTGCAGTCGGACCCGCTGCGCCATCAGATAATGCCGCACGGCATCGTCTGTCGAAAGGCCAATGGCCAGCGTCAATGCTTCGTGGGCGTCTTCCTTCCGCCCGGCCCGTGCCGCCAGGTGTCCACGGGCCGCCCAATAAGGCTGGTAGTCGGCCATGCGCTTGTCGTCGGCTATGCTGTCGAGGCTGGCCAATGCTGCCTTCGGTCCAAGCGTTTCGGCCAGAGCCGCAGCGCGGTTGAGCGTGACGACGGGGGATTGGGTGAGCGCCAGCAGCACGTCGTAGAGCGCGACCACCGATTGCCAATTGTTCTTTCCGCTGACGCAACGGGCGATATGGGCAGACTGGATGGCGGCTTCGATCTGGTAGCGACCGGTCGGGCCGGCGGCATTGGCATGGTGCAGCAGCGATTCTGCGGCAAGGATCTGCGGCTCGTCCCACAGCGTAATGTCCTGGCTTTCTAGCGGCACATAGGCGCCGGTCGGGTCGCGACGCGCCTCGCGGCGGGCTTCGGCATAAAGCATCAGCGCCAGCATGCCCTTGGCCTCGGGCTCCTCGGGCAGCAGCGAGACGACCAGCCGGCCAAGCCAGATCGCTTCATCGGCCATGCGGTCGGCGCTGGTATCGCCCAGCTCGGTCCAGCCTTTGGCATAGGCGGCATAGATCGCCTCCAGCACCGCGTCGAGCCGGGCGGCGAGGTCTTCGCGCTCGGGAATGGCAAAGGGAATGCCATTGTCCCTAATGCGCGCCTTGGCGCGCACCAGGCGCTGGCCCATGGTGGCGGGCGGAATGAGGAAGGCGGCGGCAATGTCCACTGCCGTCATGCCGAGAATGGTCTGCAGGATCAGCGGCGCCCGCATGCCGGCCTCGACGTCGGGATGGGCGCAGGCGAACATCAGCGCCAGGCGGCGGTCGGGAATGACATCGGGACTGGCAGAGGCCGCTTCGATTTCTTCGCTCATCAGCTGGATATGCTCCTCCCCGGCCACCCGGGTCTGCCGGCGCCGGATCGTATCGGTCTGGCGGCGGCGGGCGACGGTCAGCAGCCAGGCGTCGGGATTGGCTGGCACGCCGGTCTCCGGCCAGGATTTGAGCGCGCTGGCAAAGGCTTCCGCCAGCGCGTCTTCAGCACCCGCCACGTCGCGGGTGCGGGCAGCGAGAAAGGCCAGCAGGCGCCCATAGCTGTCGCGGGCGACCTGCTCGGCAGCCTGTCTGGCGTCTGCGGTCACGACGCGGTCTGCTCGACAATCGGCCGGATTTCCACCGCACCATATTTCGCGCTGGGGCAACGATTGGCCCATTCCACTGCCTGCTCCAGCGTCGGCACGTCGATGAAATAGTAGCCGGCGAGCTGTTCGCGCGTGTCCGCATAAGGGCCGTCCAGCACCTCTGTCTTGCCGGCCTTACTGCGCACCACCGTCGCGCCCTTGGCCTCGTGCAGGCGCAAGCCGCTGGAAAAGCCTGCGCCGGCTTTGGCCAGCGCCTGGTTGAAGGCGGCGTAATCGGCCCAGAGCTCCTGCTGCGGCGCCTTGGCCAGGGCGTCGGCATCGTGGTGGATGATCATCATGTAGCGCATCTTGCTCTCCTTGCGTGCTGGGGAGCCTTAGCTCCGATGCTGCAATGTCGCCGGGCCGGTGCGGCTTTCGACTTTTGGTCGAAAGAATTCGTCAGCCGGGCGCGTAGCCGGGATGATAGGGCCGGATTTCGATCTTGCCCCAGGTGGCCGCCGGGCATTGCGCGGCGAAGTCCACTGCCTCGTCCATGCCGTCTGCTTCGATAATGAAATAGCCGCCGAACTGCTCGCGCGTGTCGGCATAGGGGCCGTCATGCACCTTGAGTTCACCCGCATTGGAGATCGTCTTGGCCTCGAAGGTCGGCTGCAGCGCCGCTGTGGCGACAAAGGCGCCGGCTTTTTCCAGCGTCTCTTGATAGGCGGCCATCTTGGCCATGAAGCCAGCCATCTGCTCGGGCGGAATGGCCAGCCCGGCTTTCTCTTCGGCGTAGAGCATCAGCAGGTATTTCATCGCGTCTCTCCTTCAGGGCAACATAGAGGTTCAACCCTATGTCGCGCGAGAGGCGGCAATTTCGACAGGCCCTTAGTCGAATAAGCTTGATACGCTCTGCTCGCTCGCGGTCCGCGCGATCGCTTCGCCGATCAGCGGGGCGATGTTGATGCGGCGGATGTTCGGCGCTGCCAAAGTGGCGGCGGTTTCTTCGATCGAGTCGGTGACCACCAGTTCCTTGAGCTTGCTTGCCGCGATGCGCTCGGCGGCGCCTTCGGACAGCACGCCATGGGTGATATAGGCCGAAACCTGCTTGGCGCCGGCCTTGAGCAGCGCCTCGGCCGCATTGACCAGCGTGCCGCCCGAGTCGACGATGTCGTCGATCAGGATACAGGACTGGCCGGACACATCGCCGATGATGTTCATCACTTCGGATACGCCGGCCTTGGGGCGGCGCTTGTCGACGATGGCCAGATCGGTGCCGAGACGCTGCGCCACGGCGCGGGCGCGGGCCACGCCGCCGACGTCGGGCGAGACGATCATGGTGTTGTCGAGCTTGTAGTTATCCAGGATGTCGCGGGTGATGATCGGCGCAGCATAGAGGTTGTCGGTCGGAATATCGAAAAAGCCCTGGATCTGGGCGGCATGCAGGTCGAGCGTGATGACGCGGTTGACGCCGGCTTCGGCGATCAGATTGGCCACCAGCTTGGCCGAGATCGGGGTGCGGCCAGTGGCGCGACGATCCTGGCGGGCATAGCCGAAATAGGGGATCACTGCGGTGATGCGGCGGGCCGAGGAGCGACGCAGCGCGTCCGTCAGGATCAGCAGTTCCATCAGGTTGTCATTGGCCGGGAAACTGGTCGACTGCAGGATGAACACATCCTCGCCGCGGACATTCTCATGCAACTCGACAAACACTTCCTTGTCGGCGAAGCGCTTGACGGTGGCATCACTCAACGGGAGTTCGAGGTAGGCGGCCACAGCCTGGGCAAGGGCCCGGTTCGAATTGCCGGTCACCAGCTTCATGGGCGCGATCCTGTCTCAACGGGCCCGGGGGAGGGGACCCTTCAGTTTCGCGGGCAGCTTTAGCGAGTCATTTCGGGACTCGCAACGCGACAATTGGATGAACAGTAAAAGTTTTATGCCAGTCCGATCACCGCAACCTGCCGGCCGGTCCTCGTGGCGTGGTGGGTGGCATAGCGATGCGAGAAGAAACGGTCCGGGTCGGCATAGGTGCAAGCCTTGCGCATATCGACCTGGGTTAGCCCGGCCCGTAGGGCGTCATTGAGCAGAAAGCGCGGCAGGTCGAAGTGTTCGCGGCCACCCTCTGGGGTGAAAAAGGCCTCGGCTGCGGCAGGATTGATGGCCACGGCTTCAGCCATGAAAGCGGGGCCGACTTCGTATTTGTCGCCGCTGATGGTGGGGCCGATATCCATGGCAATGCGCCGGCACTGGGCGCCCAGCGCTTCCATGGCGCGCAGGGTGTTTTCGACGATGCCGGTGACGGCACCCTTCCAACCGGCATGGGCGGCGCCGATGACGCCGGCATGATGGTCGATGAAAAGCAGCGGCGCGCAATCTGCCGTCAGCACACCCAGCAGCACATCGGCGCGCCGGGTGACCAGTGCGTCAGCCTCGATGCTCGCATCGGGCAGGGTGCCGGCTTCGACGGTGACGACGCGGTTGGAATGCACCTGCTTGAGGATAACCAGCGGTCCGCCGGCCATGGCATCGGCGACGATGGCGCGGTTGGCCGTGACGTTTTCAACGTCGTCGCCGGTGGTCAGCGACACATTGAGGCTGCCGAACTCACCAGCAGAGACGCCGCCCTGCCGGCCAAAATAGCCGTGGCGGACCACGCCGGTGTCGCTGAAAAGACCAGATTGCAGGTGGGGCGTGCTCATCAGGCAAATCCGGGGGGCTCGAGGCCGGGGCTGGCGGCGCAGAACACCTTGAACAGTTTGCCCATCTGGTCCGCATCGACCAGGCGCTGTCTGGCCGCGGCGATATCGCTGGCCGAACCGGGATTGGCAACGCTCAGCGCCTTGGCGCGATCATTGATGCCCATCCGCGTCAGCCATTCGCCCTGCGTTGCAAGCGGCTGCAAGGCCAGACCGGCCTGGGTCGCGAGATTGCCCAAGGCCTCGAAGTCGACATGCGCCGACAGGTCGGTTTCGCCCGGCGCATCCAGCACATCGGCAAAGGCATGCTTGCGCACGCCCTGCAGGGTTTCCCCGGTCTGGGTGCGGGCATAGCCATAGTCCACCGCGAGAATGGCGCCGCCCTGCGTCGAGACCACATTGGCCAGCCGCTTCATCACTTCGCCGCTGGCGAGGCCGATCTCGAACACGCTGTTGGGTTCGGCCTTGGCCACGGCTTCCGGCATGGCGCTGGTTGGGATCGGCGTCGGATTGAGCCCGAAGCTGCGCTTGCCATCGGACAGCCCGACCATGCGCTCGTGCCAGCCGTCGCCCATCCGAACGAACTGGCGGATCGGCAGGGCATCGAAGAATTCATTGGAGATGACGACCAGCGGGCCGGGGCCGACCTTTTCGAAACTGTCGATCCACTTGGCGCCATAGGCTTCCAGCCGCGCATTCTGCTCGGCGATCAGCGCGGGATTGGTTTCGAACAGCCGCAGGTCCAGTCCTTCGCGAAGGCCTTCGGCACGGCAGGCGACGCGCAACACGTCGGCCATCAGCGTGCCGCGGCCGGGGCCGAGCTCGAGCAGGGTGAAATCCTTGGGGCTGCCCATCTGCTGCCAGAGATTGACCAGGAAGAAGCCGACCAGTTCGCCGAACATCTGGCTGATTTCCGGCGCGGTGACGAAGTCGCCGGCTTTGCCGAGGGGATCGGCCACCTTGTAATAACCCTTGGACGGGTGGGTCAGGCAGAGGCCCATATAGAAGGCGATCGACATTGGTCCGCTGGTTCGGATCTGCATGTCGATCAGTTCGGGCAGGGTGGGGGTGGTTTCAGTCATGCTGGCGTCCGCAACAGGCTTTGTTTGCGCGTCATCGCCCAGATCACCAGGCCCAGCCCAGCCACCACCAGCGGCACCGACAGCACCATGCCCATGGTGAGCCATGTCGTCCCCATAAGGTAGCCAATCTGGCTATCTGGCAGTCGGACGAATTCCACCGCGATGCGGCTCAACCCATAGCCGATGCCGAAAATGCCCGCGACCATGCCTGGGCGGCGCAGTGCGTAGAAGACATGGGTGAAGATGCGGATGACGACAAACAGCAGGAAGCCTTCGAGCGCTGCTTCATACAGCTGGCTGGGGTGGCGCGGCACGCCCAGCTCGTCGGTCGGGAAGATCACGCCCCAGGGCAGGGTGGTCGGCGCGCCATAGAGTTCGGCATTGATGAAATTGGCAATGCGGACCAGGAAAATGCCGATAGTGGCGACCGAGGCGATCATGTCGAGGCCACTGAGCCAGTTTCCGGTGCCCTTCTTCCAGGTGAACAGCACGACGGCCAGCATAAGGCCCAGCATGCCGCCGTGATAGCTCATGCCGCCGTCGAGCGTATTGATGATCTCGGTCGGATTGGCCAGGTAATAGGGCAGGTTGTAGAACAGCACATAGCCGACGCGGCCACCGATCACGATGGCCAACATAGTCCAGAAGGCGAAATCCCAGATGTCCTTGGCGGCAAAGGGCGGCTCGCCCTTGTGCCACAGGCGGCTATTGGCCAGCAGCAGGTAGCCATAGCCGGCGCCGAGACCCACGCCGAACAGATAGCCCAGGGCATACCAGCGCACCGCAAAGGGGCCGATGGCGAAGGCGATGGGATCGATATTGGGGAAGGGCAAAGAGGGCTCCTGCGGCAATCGGCCGGACCATTGCCGCTTCGGCCTCTCTGGTCAAGTCGGGTGGCTTGACCTAGATAGTTGGATGAAGAGGCCAAACCAAGTGGGTATGCGATGAGCCAGAACAACAGGATCTTCGACGATCTGGGCCGTTTGATGAATGAAGCTGCCGGCGTAGCCGATGGTGTGCGCCGCGAAGTCGAGACCGTGGTCAAGTCGCAGGCCCAGCGCCTCGCGGTCGACATGGACCTCGTCAAGCGCGAAGACTTCGATGCGCTGCGCGAGCTGGTGCAGGTGCAGGGCGAAGAAATCGACACGCTGCGCAAGGAACTCGCCGCCCTCAAGGGCGCCAAGGCCAACTGAGCTTGCGCGTCGCCGTCATTTCCGACGTCCACGGCAATCTACCGGCGCTCGACGCGGTGCTGGACGATATTGCCCGGCAGGGTGTCGAGGCGGTGTTGTGCCTTGGCGATCATGTCAGCGGTCCGGTCGATCCATCCGGCGCGCTGGATCGGCTGATCGGCCTTAGCGCGACCTGCATCGCCGGCAATCACGATCGCTGGACGGTTGACCTGTCCGTCAAGGGCTCCGGCAAGATCGACGCCTTCGCCCGCTCGACCCTTAATGAGACCCAGCTCGCCTGGCTCGCCGCCTTGCCCGCCACTGCCGCCTACGGCGACGAGGTCTTCCTCTGCCATGGCACGCCGGCTGACGATGAAACTCCCTGGCTAGACGAATTCTACAACGGCCGCAGCACCACATTGCCTGGCGAGGCCGAAGTCACCGAGGCTACCGGCTCGCTTGATTACGAACTCCTCCTCTGCGGCCATACCCATGTGCCCCGTTCGGTGCGCCTCGCCGATGGCCGGCTGATCGTCAATCCAGGCGCCGTCGGCATGCAATTGGTGCAGGGCTCGCCCGATGCCCGCTATGCCATCATGGAGCGACGCGCTGGCGGCTGGCACACCATGCTGCTGTCGGTGCCCTATGATCACGAGGAGGCGGCGCGGCTGGCGGCGGGTAATGGTTTTCCACAATGGGCGGCCTCGCTCACCGGTGGCTGGGTCGGCCCGGAAAGCTTGCGCTGACGCCTCTTGGCTGCCCTGTTTTGAGACGAATTCGCTGTTAACCCCGGCTCAATGTTAACAGTCTGTTAACGCGAAGCGCGCCAACCTTCATCCACAAGAGAATGCCGTCCCGGACCTCTGCTGCGTCCCCTGAATCAGATGGGGGGTGTAGGTTCAATCAACAGGACGATTCGTAAGCCCTTGTGCGTGCGGCCAGTTTCCTGAGTATCCAAAATCAGCCGGTTAACGGACGGAACCGTCTATGTCTCTTATGCACGTCGAGCCCGATCGCAATGTCCATCCTGTGGACATTATCGAGCACATCGCCTCGATCAATGACTGGACATTCGAGCGCCAGGACACCGACGAGATTTCCATCTCGGTCCGCGGCGGCTGGAGCGATTACCATGTCTCCTTTAACTGGATGGAAGACCTGGAAAGCCTGCATATTGCCTCGGCTTTCGACCTGAAGGTTCCCGAAGGCCGTCGCAACGAGATCAAGCAGTTGATTTCGCTGATCAATGAGCAATTGTGGATCGGTCATTTCGACATCTGGAACAAGGAAGGCGTTGTCCTGTTCCGCAATTCGCACCTGCTGACCGGCGGCGCCGACGTGTCGCCGCAGCAATGCGAAGCGCTGTTGCGCTCGGCCACCGATAGCTGCGATCTCTACTACCAGGCCTTTCAGTTCGTCGTATGGGCCGGCAAGACCGCCGCCGATGCGCTGAGCCATGTGATGTTCGAGACGGTCGGCGAAGCATGAGCATGGCGCTGCGCGATATCGGCCCGGTCATGCTGGTTGGTGCCGGCAAGATGGGGCTCGCGCTGGCCAAGGGCTGGCTCGATGCCGGCCTTCCGCCAAGCAATCTCGTGCTCGTCGATCCCAATCCGGGCGGTGCTGCCAGGCAGCTTGCCGAAGACTATGAGCTGACCATCAGTTCCGAGGCCGTGGGGCTCTTGCCTAACGTGCTGGTGCTGGCCGTAAAACCGCAGATCATCGATGGCGTGCTGGAAAGCCTGCAGCCGGTCATCGGGCCGCAGACTCTGGCCATTTCCATCGCCGCCGGCATCGACATTGCTCGTTTGGCGCGTGGTCTTGGTATGGGCCGGATTGTTCGCACCATGCCCAATACGCCCGCCCAGATTGGCAAGGGCATCACCGGCATGGTGGCCGGTCCCGATGTGAGCGCCGAGGGTCGTGCGATTGCCGAAGCCCTGCTTTTGGCAGCCGGGCCGGTGGTTTGGCTCGATGCTGAAAGCCAGCTCGATGCGGTGACCGCCGTGTCTGGCTCCGGCCCCGCCTATGTGTTCCATCTGGTCGAGGCGCTTGCCGCTGCGGCCAAGGCGCAGGGCCTGCCCGATGCCATTGCCGAGCAATTGGCGCGTCAGACGGTTATCGGTTCCGCCGCGCTGCTGGAAGCGGACCCGGCAACGCCGGCCGTGTTGCGCCAGAATGTGACCTCGCCCAATGGCACGACGGCGGCTGGTCTTGCGGTCTTGATGGCTGACAATAGTTTGACCGAATTGGTCGGTCGCACTGTCGAGGCCGCTCGGCTGCGCAGCGAAGAGTTAGGTCGCGGCTAGCGGCTGCTGCTGCGACGGTCGCGCAATTCGACCAGATAGTCGCGGATCGACTGAATCCAGCCGAGCATTTCCAGATCGCCGGCACGACGCAGCGCCTCTTCGGTGCCGTCGAGCGCCAGATGAGCAAACAGCACATCCTGGTCGCCATCGGTCAACCGGTAGCGGGCAAGATGCACCAGCGCCAGATTGGCCCGGCCCGAGGCCCAGGAGGCTGGCTCCTCGCCGATCTTGTAATGCTGCAGCAAATCCACCAGCACGACGCGGGCGGCGTCGAGCAGGCTGATTGCCTTGTCCTTCGGCACCAGTTCATCCTGGCCTGCCGCACAGAGAGCGGCCGCAAGATTGGTCTGGACTTCGACGCGGAGGTCGGCGGGCAGCTCGGACAGCAGCAGGTCCTGGTAAATTAAAGCAGCCGACTGGAAGTCTTGCTCGTCCACGAGTCTCCGGGCGCGCGCCAAATCATTGACACGACGCAAATCTGCCGAGCGCGCTTCGACCATCTGGTTCACAGGAGACACGCCATCTGTTCGGTAAATCCGCCGGAAGTTACTGCGTTCATTAGACGCTGATTCCGCCCGCGGCAACATATGGATTGTCAAATCCGGCCTGAGCGCCGTGCAAAAGAAAAGGGCGCGCTCACCCCTCGTGGACGCGCCCTTCTTTTGTCGATCCCTATGCGATCAGGAGGCGGTCAGATTATCCGCGGCGGACTTGCCCGTCCGCTTGTCCTTGACGATCTCGTAATTGACCTTCTGGCCCTCATCGAGACCATTGAGGCCCGAGCGTTGGACGGCGGAGATATGGACGAAAACGTCCGCTCCACCTTCGTCCGGCTGGATAAAGCCGTAGCCCTTTTGACCGTTGAACCATTTGACGGTGCCAGTTGCCATGATGCGCGTTCCCTCGTGCAGTCGCTGCTGTAGGCAGTCCGGGCCACTATTGGCCAAGACTTGATAAATCGAAATATCGGATAGTGACGTCAGCAGGCGCGAATGGAATTCGCAGGATCAGATCGGTCGGCCGCAATATTCGATCAGGGGAGCGTAGCGCGAAAAAATCACCTGTTCAATATCTGTTTACCCATGACAAAGCGCCCGGCGAGAACAGCAGTTCTGCCAGGAAAAAATAGAGCATCGTCAAGTATTTGCTCCAGTCCGTGAAGGTCTGGTGCTGACGCAAAATAAGCTGCGCCGCATCGCGAAGCGGCAGGGAGTGCCGAACGCGATGGGGTGAGAGTAGCGCAAATTGGCCGCAAGCAAACAGCAAGAAACGTGGCATCTTGCTTGCTGTTTGAAGCCTGCCTGCTTGCTTTTTGCAGCGATTTGCGTCACATCCCGCCGGCCAGACGAATGGTCTGGTGACCCTCCGAGATCCATCGTCTTGACCAAGGCGTTTCACTCTTCCGGCGACGTGATCGCCGACCGTCGTGCGGGCTATGCGAAAATGCTGGCGGAGGGCGGCGAGCATGCGGCTGCCGCCGACCTGATGAGCCAGGCGCTCGAAATCACCCCCGACTGGGCAGCCGGCTGGGACCTGCTCGGCAATTATGCCGAAAAGGCCGGCGATATTTCCGGGGCGATCTCGGCCTGGCGGCATCTCGAAGCGCTGGACGACGAGGGCGTATTTGGCGCCGGACTGAAACTGGCCGCGCATGGTGCGGGCGTTGCCGCCAGCGGCACGGCGGTCAGCTATGTCGAGGCGCTGTTCGATCAATATGCGCCGCAGTTCGAGCATGCGCTGGTCGACAAGCTGGGTTATCGCGTGCCCGATATGCTCGACGCCATGGTCAATGAGGAGATGGCGCGGCTGGGCATTACCGGCTTTGCCAAGGCGCTGGACCTCGGCTGTGGCACCGGGCTGATGGGCGAGCGGCTACGGGCCAAGAGCGAGCATCTTGAAGGCGTTGATATTTCGGCGGCGATGATCGCCGAGACCGCTCGCAAGGGCATTTACGACGCGCTGCAAAAGGCCGAGCTGGTTGCGGTGCTCAATGCGCGCCGGGCCGATGTGGACCTGGTGACGGCAGCTGACGTTTTCATCTATTGCGGCGCAATCCAGCCGATCCTGACCGCGCTGCTGCCGGCCTTGCAGCCGGGCGGCCTGGCAGCGTTTTCGCTCGAGGCGCATGACGGTCCCGAATCCCTGTTCCTGCGCCCGTCGCTGCGCTATGCGCATGGCGTCGAGGCGACGCGCGCGGCGCTGCTGCTGGCGGGGTTGGACATCCTGCGCTTCGAGACGGCGATCCTGCGCCAGGACCGCGGCGCGCCGATCACCGGCATGCTGATCGTGGTGCGCAAGCCGCTCCTGGACCTCTGCGCCGCCAATGACGGCGACTGCACCGGCGGCGATGTCGCGGCCTGACTAGGCAAAGCCGGCGTGACTTGGCACAAGGGAGCACCAACTCCCGAGTGACCCATGAACACCATCCGCTATGACTTCCGCTCCGATACCGTCACGCGGCCAAGCGCCGGCATGCGCCAGGCCATGGCCGAGGCCGAGGTGGGCGATGACGTGTTCGGCGACGACCCCACCGTCAATCGGCTGGAACAGCGCATGGCGGCGCTGCTGGGCAAGGACGCCGCGATCTTCGTGCCCTCGGGCACGCAGTCCAATCTGCTCGCTTTGATGAGCCATTGCGGGCGCGGCGACGAATTCATCGCCGGCCAGAAGGCGCATCTCTATGTCAACGAGGCTGGCGGCGCGGCGGTGCTGGGTTCCATTCAGCCGCAGCCGATCGCCCATCAGGCCGATGGCACAATGGACCTCGGCGAGATCGAGGCGGCGATCAAGCCGGACGATAATCACTATGCGCGAACCACGGTGATCGCGCTGGAAAATACCTTTGGCGGCAAGGTGTTGCCGGTCGAATACATGCTGGCGGTGTCGGAGATCGCCAGGCGGCATGAACTGGGCCTGCATCTCGATGGTGCGCGGGCCTTCAATGCCTGCGCCGCGCTGGGCACGGATATCAAGAGTTTCACAGCGCCTTTCGACAGCGTGTCGATCTGCCTCTCCAAGGGGCTCGGTGCGCCGGTGGGGTCAGTTCTCATAGGGCGGCAGGATCTGATCGACACGGCGCGGCGGCATCGCAAGATGCTGGGTGGCGGGCTGCGCCAGTCCGGCATTCTGGCGGCGGCGGGGCTTTATGCGCTGGAGCATAATGTGGCGCGGCTGGCGGAGGATCATGCTCGGGCGAAGCGGCTGGCCGAGGGGCTGGCGGGGTTTGACGGGCTGACGGTGACCGCGCCGGATACGAATATCGTGTTTGTCGGGATGGAGCGGGGGCTGGAGGAGCGGTTCACGGCATTTCTGGCGGACAAGGGTGTTGGGATCACCGGTAGTTATGGCAAGCAGCGCTGGGTAACGCATCTGGATGTGGATGATGCTGCGGTGGATGGGGCGCTGGAGGCGGTGAGGGCGTTTTTCGGCTGACAAAAGACGGGCGGAATTTCTTCCGCCCGTTTAGACGTTACTGGCTATCGAGGCCCACCCTGATCGCCAGTTCCACCGGCGAATAATCGCCGTCAGTCCGATCAATCTGCAATGGCACGCGCGGGAGTAGCGGGGGCTGGGCCATGAATTTGACCGACTGCCCCCGATGCACCTGGGCGGCGTGGACCAGGAACGGGTGGCACAGATAGACCGTGCCGGCTTTGCCCGTCGCCAGCGCTTCCTTGCCGGTGTCGAACCAGTCTGGCCGTTCGGTGAGGATATCGCGCAGCGACTTGCCTGCGTCGCCGGCCGGGACGAGGTAGCGGGCGACCTCAAGATGTGAGCCGACGCGGATGCGGGTGGGGGCATCGTCTTCGCCGACGTCGGAGAAGAGGAACAGAATCAGCAGCGCCCGGCCTTTGGAGCTGACATTGACGCGCCAGTCTAGGAAGTCCGGTGCGTCGTGACCGAAGCTGGCATCAACATGCCAGCCGGTATCGCCATTGTCCTGCGGGATGGGGAAGCGCACCGGGAAGGTGCCAAGCCCGCCGCGGGGCAGCCAGCGGTTTTCGCCGACCAGCTGGTCATAGGCTGATTGCAGGAGCGGCGTATTGGCCGCCTCGCGGAAGGGCGGCTGGGAGAATTCGCCGAGCCAGACGACAGGCCGGGTCCAGGTGCTGCGGTCATTCTGATTGCAGCCGGTGGCCGCCCAGAGGATAGCGCGGGCCCGTTCGGCGAGGTCGGCGGAGAAGGCATTGTCGAGGCGGACGAAGCCTTGGGTGATGAATTGGTCGATCTGCGCTGCAGAGAGCGCGGGCAAAGTGCCAGGCATGTTGAAATTCCATGAGTTCGCGAAGCCGCTTCAGCGGCTGGGGGCAAGCAGTCAGTGCCGCTTGGTGTGTGCCCGGAAGGGCGCCCTCAGGCGCCGAGGAACACGGCGAACTTGTGAGACTGGATCATCATGGTGCCGCCGATTATGCGGACGCCGCCCGAACTGTCAATGCTGGACCAGCCGCCGGTCGCGGGCATGTTCTGATCAAAACAAGACGGCCCGCGGATAGGATCCGCGGGCCGCCTTCATGCGATGAACTACCGATCAGGCTGCGAAATAGCTCTGCAGCGAGCGTACTGTCAGGCTGCCCTTCTTGAGGGCGACGATGCCTTCCACGGCGGCCAGGGCGCCGTCGATGGTGGTGTAGTAGGGGATCTTGGCAAGCAGGGCCGTGCGGCGGATGTCGCGGCTGTCCGAAATCGACTTCATGCCATCGGTGGTGTTGATCACCAGCTGCACGCCGCCGTTCTTCATGCTGTCGACGATATGCGGACGGCCTTCGAGCACCTTGTTGATCTTGGTGGCAGGGATGCCGTTTTCGACCAGGTATTTCTGCGTGCCGCCGGTGGCGAGGATCTCGAAGCCGGCTTCGACGAGATGGCGGGCCATGTCGGCGATATACTGCTTGTCGTCGTCACGCACCGAGATGAAGGCCTTGCCGGAGGTCGGGACCTTCTGGCCGGCGCCCATCTGCGACTTGGCGAAGGCCATGGCGAAATCGACGTCGAGGCCGATGACCTCGCCGGTCGACTTCATTTCCGGCCCCAGCACCGTGTCGACGCCCGGGAAGCGGTTGAAGGGGAAGACGGCTTCCTTGACCGCGATATGCTTGTAGCTGTGCTCGGTGAGGCCAAAGCTCTCAAGGCTTTCGCCGGCCATGATGCGCGAGGCGATCTTGGCGATCGGCTCGCCGATCACCTTGGCGACGAAGGGGACCGTGCGCGAAGCGCGCGGATTGACTTCGAGCAGGTAGATCACGCCATCCTTGAGGGCATATTGCACGTTCATCAAGCCGCCGACCTTGAGGGCAAAGGCCAGTTCGGTGGTCTGGCGCTTGAGCTCGGCGATGATCTCGGGGGAGAGGTTGCGCGGCGGCAGCGAGCAGGCCGAGTCGCCGGAATGAATGCCTGCCTCTTCGATATGCTCCATGATGCCGGCGACGAAGACCGTCTTGCCGTCGCAAAGGGCATCAACGTCGATCTCGATGGCGCCCGACAGGTAGCCGTCGAAGAGCAGCGGATTGTCGGAGAGGACCGAGTTGATCTGGCCGGTCTTGTCATTTGGGTAGCGCTGCAGGATATCGGGCGGCACGAGGCCGGTCAGGGTGTCCTGCACATAGCGCTCGAATTCATTGGCCGAGTGAACGATGGCCATGGCGCGCCCACCCAGCACGTAGGACGGGCGGATGACCAGCGGATAGCCCAGGCGCTCGGCGACAAGGCGCGCCTGCTCCAGCGAATAGGCAATGCCATTCTTGGGCTGAGTCAGTTCGAGCTTGTTGAGGAGTTTCGAGAACAGGTCACGGTCTTCGGCCAGGTCGATAGCGTCTGGCTGGGTGCCCAGGATCGGCACGCCGGCCTTGAGCACGGCTTCGGCCAGGTTCAGCGGGGTCTGGCCGCCAAACTGGACGATGACGCCATGCAGGGTGCCGTTCTGCTTTTCGGTCTCGAGGATTTCGATGACGTCTTCTTCGGTCAGCGGCTCGAAATAGAGGCGATCCGAGGTGTCATAGTCGGTGGAGACGGTCTCAGGATTGCAGTTGACCATGATGGTTTCATAGCCGGCATCGCTCAGGGCGAAGGCGGCATGGCAGCAGCAATAGTCGAACTCGATGCCCTGGCCGATGCGGTTGGGACCGCCGCCGAGGATGACGACCTTCTTGCGGTCGGAGGGGCGGGCTTCGTCGGCCACGGCGCCGGCGAAGGGCGTCTCGTAGGTCGAGTACATATAGGCGGTGGGCGAAGCGAATTCAGCCGCGGACGTATCGATGCGCTTGAACACCGGGCGGACGCTGAGCGAATGACGCAGCTTGCGCACATCAGACGGCTTGAGATTGGCGAGCTGGGCGAGGCGCTTGTCGGAAAAGCCCATGGCCTTGAGGGCACGCAGGTTTTCGGCGTCCTGCGGCAGGCCGAACTGCTTGACCTTGGCTTCCATGTCGACGATGCCCTGCATTTGCTCGAGGAACCAGGGGTCGATCTTGCAGGCCTCGTGGATGTCCTCGAGGCTCATGCCGAGGCGCATGGCTTCGGCGACATGCAGCAGGCGGTCGGGCGTCGGGGTGCCGAGCGCGGCCTTGATGGCATTCTTGTCTTCGCCTTCGCCGAGGCCGGGAATGCCGATCTCGTTGAGACCGGTGAGGCCGGTTTCGAGCGAGCGGAGCGCCTTCTGCAGCGACTCCTGGAAGGTGCGGCCGATGGCCATGGCTTCGCCGACCGACTTCATGGACGTGGTCAGGCGGTTGTCGGCGCCGGGGAATTTTTCGAAGGCAAAGCGCGGGATCTTCACCACGACATAATCGATGGTCGGCTCGAACGACGCCGGGGTCATGCCGCCGGTGATGTCATTGTCGAGCTCGTCCAGCGTATAGCCGACGGCGAGGCGCGCCGCGACCTTGGCGATGGGGAAGCCGGTGGCCTTCGACGCCAGGGCCGAGGAGCGCGAAACGCGCGGGTTCATCTCGATCACCACCATGCGGCCGTCGGCGGGATTGATGCCGAACTGCACGTTGGAGCCACCGGTCTCGACGCCGATCTCGCGCAGCACCGCCAGCGAGGCGTCGCGCATGATCTGGTATTCCTTGTCGGTCAGCGTCAGGGCCGGGGCGACGGTGATGCTGTCGCCGGTATGGACGCCCATCGGGTCGATGTTTTCGATCGAGCAGACGATGATGCAGTTGTCCTTCTTGTCGCGGACAACTTCCATTTCGTATTCTTTCCAGCCAAGGACGCTTTCCTCGACCAGCACTTCATTGGTCGGGGAGGCATCGACGCCGCTCTCGACGATGGCGAGGTATTCCTCGCGATTGTAAGCAATGCCGCCGCCGGTGCCGCCCAGGGTAAAGCTGGGGCGGATGATGCAGGGCAGGCCGATGACTTCGAGCGCCTGCAGCGCCTCGATGGTGTTGTGCGCCAGCATGGAGCGCGGGGTTTCCAGCCCAATCTTTTTCATGGCGTCGCGGAACAGCTCGCGGTCCTCGGCCTTGTCGATGGCCTCGGCGGTGGCGCCGATCATCTCTACGCCGAATTTTTCAAGCACGCCCATCTTGCGCAGCGAGAGCGCGCAGTTGAGCGCGGTCTGGCCGCCCATGGTAGGGAGCAGCGCGTCGGGGCGTTCCTTTTCGATGATGCGGGCGACCACTTCGGGGGTGATCGGCTCCATATAGGTGGCGTCGGCCAGGTCCGGATCGGTCATGATCGTCGCCGGATTGGAGTTCACCAGGATGATCCGGTAGCCCTCTTCCTTGAGCGCCTTGCACGCCTGGGTGCCGGAATAGTCGAACTCGCAGGCCTGCCCGATGATGATCGGACCCGCACCGATGATGAGGATCGATTTGATGTCGGTACGTTTTGGCATGGCGCTCGCTCAACTGTTTTCTACAGGACCGAGCGAGGGGAAGAATCGCCCGGGCACACCTGTCCGCGCGAAACCCGCGCGGCAACTGAGCGCTGCGGCACGGGGTAGTAGACCGGACATGGTGGTTAGGTGGGCTGTCTAACCGAAGAGTCGCGCGATGGGAAGGGCGGAAAGCGGATAGGGCACATGTCTGGCATGTGGGCTATGTCAGCCGAAGGCGACGGTCACGCGCTGCTCGGTCCGGCCGGTGACGCGGCAGGGCCATTCGAGGCCGTCGGAGACGATGCGCAGGGTGAACGTCTCTGGGACATTGTGGGCGTCGGGCACGGTGAATTCGGCGCTGGTTTCGCCGAGGGCGCGAATGGTGCAGTCCATGGTGGAGTGGCGGTCGTTGAAGATGATCTGGCCGGCCTTGAGCACGCGGCGGCGGTCGCCTTCGGGTTGGCGGCCAGATGGGCGCCAGACGGTGCATTTGTTGCGGCCGGAGCGCTTGGCTTCATAGAGGGCTTCGTCGGCCTTTTGCAGCAGGCTGTCGATGTCGTCGCTATTGGGGTCGAGCATGGCGACGCCGAAACTGGCGCTGATCGAGATCGGCGGATGGCTGCCCGGAAAGGTCAGGCTGCGGAACAGCAAGCGCAGCTTGTCGGCTACTTCGAGAGCCCGCGCGCCATCGGTATGGGGCAGCAGCACGGCAAACTCCTCGCCGCCCAATCGGCCGAGCAGGTCGCTCTGGCGCAATTGCGCAGCGGCGGCCCTGGCGACGGCGCTCAGCACCTGGTCGCCGCCGGCATGGCCATAGGCGTCGTTGACGGATTTGAAGTGGTCGATATCGAAGCTGACGCAACTGAGAGCGCTGCGGTGGCGCTTGGCCAGGGTGACGAATTTCTGGGCGTCATCCTTGAAGGCGCGACGGGTGGAGATGCCGGTCAGGCTATCGACCGCGGCGATCTGGCGCAGTTCGATCTGATCCATGGCGATACCGGCGAGTTCGGCGAGGATCGCCTGTTCGCGCGGCGAAAAGTCGCGCGCGGTGGAGCCGACGGCGCAGACCGAGCCGATGACGAAACCATCTGGGGTGCGCAGGGGGGCGCCGGCGTAGGAGCGGATATGGGCCGGACCGGTGACGAAGGGATTGTCGGAAAAGCGCGGGTCCTGCTCGGCATCGGGCACGATGAAGGGCTGCCCGTCATCAAGCATATAGCGGCAAAAGGCGACATTGAGCGGCACTTCCGCGCCGTCGAGTCCCTCGATCGACTTGTACCATTGGCGATGGGCATCCATCAGCGAGACAAGGCCGATATCGACATTCAGCGTCAGCCGGATCAGCCGGGAAATGCGGTCGAAAGCTTCTTCCTGGCCGGTGTCGAGAATGTCGTAGCGGTCGAGTGCGGCAAGGCGGCCTTCGTCACCGATTTGCGGGATGCTTTCCAGGACGCTGGCGGGTTGCATGGCACTCTCCTCAAGCCCAAGGGTAATGCCAGAGCCTTAAGTCGATCTGAACACCTAATTTAAGGCTTGTTTACGATCTTGCTCCGCCACAGGCCGACGCGCAGCCCGCCATGCAGGACGGTGGGCTCGACCAGTTCGAGGTTGAGGCCGGTGGCGCGGGCGAGATCCTTGTCGCTGGTGATGATGCCAACGCGCCAGCCGGGGAACTTGGCGCGAATGACAGTGCCCAGGGAGCGATAGAGCCCAACCAGCGGTGCCTTGTTGCCGATGCGCGTGCCATAGGGTGGATTGACGATGATGATGCCGGGTGGGCCTTCGGGCGGCTCGAGTTTTTCAACGCTTTGCTGCTCGAAGCTGACCCAGTCGGAAACGCCAGCCCGTGCGGCATTTTCGGTGGCCATGCGAATGGCGCCGGGGTCGCGGTCGGAGCCGTAGAAGCGGACGGCCGGTGTGTTTGTCGGGACAGGGGTACGCAGCTTGTCCCAGGCCTTCGGGTCGAAGCTCGGAAGCTGTTCGAAGGCAAAGTCGCGTTCACGACCGGGTTTCAGACCGAGCGCGATTTCCGCGGCCTCTAGCACGAAAGTGCCCGAGCCGCACATCGGGTCGAGCACGGGTTGGGTGCCGTCATAGCCGCATTGGCGCAGGAACATCGCCGCCATGGTCTCGCGCATTGGCGCCTTGGCGACGCCTTCCTTGAAGCCGCGCTTGTGCAGGGAGGCGCCGGTGGTATCGAGGCTGATGGTGACGAGATCGTCCTCGATGCGCAGCATGACGCGGAGAGCCGCATCCTCGGCGACGGGAGCGCCGAACTCCTCCTCGATGGCCTTGGCGACGCGCTGGCTGGCGGCGCCGGCATGATAGATGCGCGAACGCTTGCAGCTGGCCTCGACGGTAACCGGCACGTCCTTGCGCAGGAGCGTGCTCCATTCGACCTTGCGGGCGCGCTTGTCGAGCTGGGCCAGATGCATGGCGCGGAAGCTGGCAACGCGGGCAAGCACACGCGTGGCGCCGCGCAGGGTCAGGTTAGCGCGCCAGACATCGGGCCAAGTGCCCATGAAGGAGACGCCACCGTCGACCACTTTGGCCTCGGCAAAGCCGGCCTCGATCGCCTCTTCACATAGCGGGGCTTCGAGGCCGGGCGTGGCGACGAGGTAGATTTCAAAGGGCGCAGGTTCACTCATGGCGCAGCGATAGAGCTTTTCGCTGGCTAACGAAAGGGTCAGGCAGTCTTGGCGGGAAAGCGCGCCCCGGTATAGCTTTGCCGGATCGGAGGACCTGCCATGTGCCGTAATATCAAGCCGCTGTTCAATTTCGAGCCGCCTGCCACGCGCAACGAAATGCATGATGCGGCGCTGCAATTCGTGCGCAAGATTTCCGGCTACAATACGCCTTCGCAGGCCAATGAGGCGGCGTTCCACGAGGCGGTGGAGGATATCGAGAAGGTGGTGCGCAAGCTGCTCAAGTCGCTCGAAACCCACGCGCCGCCCAAGGATCGTGAGGAAGAGGCGGAGAAGAAGCGCGAGCGGAGCAAGCTGCGGTTCGGGTGATTATTCTTCCGGCTCGGTGGTGAAGAGTAGCGGAAAGCCATTGTCGCGAGCGAAGTCGGTGGCACGGGTGGCCTTTTCCTCGGCGATTTCCTTGGTGAAGACGGCGACGACGCAGGCGCCCTTGGTATGGGCGGTCAGCATGATTACCCCGGCCTGGGCTTCCGGCACGCGGAATTCGGCCTTGAGCAGCCGCACCACGAATTCGCGTGGCGTATAGTCATCATTGAGCAGGATGACCTTGTAGAGCGGCGGCTTGGCCGTCTTCAAGGATGTATCGGTGCGGTTTTTGGTATCACTATCGGCCATGTTCGCCTCCGGGGCGAGAAGATGCCTTCAGTCTATCACAGCTTGAGCTTGAAGCCTTCGTGGCTCTGCTGGAAGCCGAGTTTGACATAGAAGCGGTGGGCGTCGAGGCGGACTTTGTTGGAGGTCAGCTGAACGAGGCCGCAGCCGGCTTCGCGGCAGCGTTCCACGGCCCATTTGACCATGTCGGTGCCCAGCCCCGAACCGCGCTGGTCGGCGCGGATGTGGACGTTTTCCAGGAGGCCGCGTTTCATGCCGAAATTGGGCATTCCGGGCAGGAAGCTCAGCTGTAGCGTGCCGACGACTTCGCCATGGCGCTCGGCGACGATCAGGCGGTGGTTGGGGTCCGCAGCAATTTCGTCGAAGGCGGCGCGATAGCGCGGATCATCCAGCGTGGCCGGATCGAGCGGCGGCGTTTCCTTGCCGCGGGCGTCGCCGGCGTGGCTGAGCTGCAGCATGGTGGGAATGTCAGCGGGCGTGGCGTCGCGATAGGTCAGCTGGGTCATGCTTTAGGCGGTCTCTTCATGCAGCTGGCGCAATGTGGCTTCGACCTGAGGCAGTTCGACCGCCGTGGCGATGACGGTATCGAGAAAGCCGGGGAAGCGGCGGTCGAGGTCTTCGCGGCGCAGGGTGACGCGGCGCTTGGTGCCTTCGGGGCGCACCTTGACCACGCCGGCCTCGCGCAGCTTGGCGACGTGATAGGTCAGGTTGGTCTTGGAGGTCAGGCCGCAAAACTGCCCGCAGACCAGGCCTTCCAGCGGATCGGTACGCGCCAGGCAGCCGATGATGGCGAGGCGCGTGTCGTCGCCGAGTGCGGCGAGCACATTGGGCAGGGTGATCTGGTCGGTGTCGGGATGCGGTAGGGTCATGGCTGCTATCTAGCGGTTTTCGCGGCTTAGTTCAATAAGTGTTGGACAAGGTGGTTGACTTGCCAGTGTGTCGGGTTCAATTGTCCAATGAATTTTGAACAAGGACTATTTTCATGGATATCCGTCTCCTCTGGCTGGCGGTTGGGACTTTCGCCATCGGCGTCGAGAGCTTTGCCATTTCGAGCCTGCTACCGCAGATCGCCGAGTCGACCGGGGTATCGCTGACCCAGGCCGGCTATCTGGTGCTGGCCTTTGCTTTGGCCAATGCCTTTGGCTCGCCGGTGCTGGCGGCGCTGACCGGAACCGCCGATCGCCGGCGCACGCTGACCACTGCCGCGCTGGTGTTTTCGGCCGGTGCGATCTGGGCCGGCTTTTCGCAGGGCTATGCCGACCTGATGGCGGCGCGTATTTTGATGGCCTTTGCGGCGGGGCTCTATACGGCCACGGCACAGGCGACGGGCGTGGCGATTTCGTCGGTGGATCATCGGGCGCGGGCGATTTCGGTGATCGTCGGCGGCACCACGATGGCGGTGGCCTTTGGCGCGCCGCTCGGTGCGCTGGTGGCAGGTCTGGTCAGCTGGCGCGGTAGCTATTTCATGGTGGCCGGCTTTGGCGTGGTTGCGGCGCTGTCGATCTGGCTGCTGCTGCCATCGGGCCTGCGTGGGGCGCCATTGACCCTGCGGCAGCGTATTGGGGCTGTGGCTTTGCCGGGCGTGCCCGGTGCGCTGCTGACCACTTTGTTCAACTTGGCTGGGGCCTTCACGGTCATCATCTATCTCGCTGTGATCACGACGCAGTCGATCGGGCTGGCGCGCGAGCTGGTACCGGCCGTGCTGCTGGCCTTTGGTATCGGCGCGGCGTTTGGCAATGCGGTGGGCGGGCAGTTGGCCGACCGGATCGGGGCGCGGCCTACGGTGATCGGCGCGGCGGTGCTGAATGGCGTGATGCTGCTGGCGATTTCGCTGGCGGCGCATCTGCCAACGGCAGCAGTGATCCCGGTGTTCTTCCTAATCGTCATTATCTGGGGCGGCACCAGCTGGGCCTTTCCGCCAGCGCAGTCGAGCTATCTGCTCAGCCTGTCGCCGAGCAATGCGCCGCTGGTGCTGTCGCTCAATGCTTCGGCGTTGTATCTGGGCATTGCCAGCGGGTCGCTGATCGGTGGTCTAGTGCTGCAATATGGTACGCCGAGCGATCTCGGCTGGGTCGGGGCAGTGTTTCCGGCGCTGTCGCTGCTGGGTATTGCCGTCTCGGCGCTGCTGAAGCGCACGCCGCAGGATAGCCTGGCTCGCATGGGCTAGCTGCGGCGCGGGCTGAGCAGTTTGGCGAGGCCCAGGACGACAAGTGCGACGATGGCCGGCGCGATGGCCAGTCGAGAGCCGCCGGCCAGCAGGGCGCCCATGCCGGCCCACATGATCGAGGCGAAAGCCTCGCTCAATGTGGCGGCGCGGGAGGCGGTCTGGCGGCGGCGGAACATCGAGCGCTTGCCGATGACGCGGAACCACAGCTGGATGGCGGTGGCCGAGCCGGCCGAGAGCAGGACGCCGAATGCGGTGATCAGCGCCATCTGCGGGGATGACAGGGCCATAAGCAGGAGCAGCGGTGCCATCACCAATGCGATGACGGTGAGCACCGCCTCGATCTTGGCAATGAGTACGGTGCGCGGCGAGACCGGGCCGGTGACCACCAGGTCATGCGCATCCTCGCCTGAGATGGCCAGCCAGGCGAGACCGCCTGCCAGTTGCCCGGCCGCCATGATCAGCACTGGCACGACCACCACGAAGGCGCCGGCGTCATGGCCGAAATTGAGCCAGAGCAACAGGGCGGGCGGCAGCAGGTAGAGGATCTGCATCAGCGTTTGCGATAGCAGCCAAGGATCGCGCTGCAGCAGGCGCCATTCCTTGAGACGCAGGGCGTGGCGTTGCGAGACGAGATGGAAGTCCCGAGTGGCAGGGCGGCGCTGGCTGCGAATGTGGGTAAGGCCGGCAGCCGATGTGGCGTGCTGGCCATAGCTCGGGGCGGCAAGCAAGATGGTCAGGACGAGGGCGGCAAAGCCGATGCCCAACATGATTAGCAATGCCGGGATGTCGCCCATGGCGGCCTTGGCGGGGAGCCAGAAAGTGCTGTCGATCGCCGGCGCTGCATCGATCAGGGCCTGTGACTGGAACAGGGCAAAGCGCGACATGTCGCCGTAATAGAGGATGGCGGCGGCCTGGATGCCGATGACGAAGCCGGCGCCGACCACGGCGGCAACGATCTGGGCGATCAGGCGGGTTTGCTTGGGGCCGACGGTGCGGAACAGGGCCAGGGTGATCAGCACGGAAATGGCGGTGGATATGGCGCCCATGGCGATCACCACGCAATAGGCATAGAGCCAGCGTGGGCCATCGATCAGCGCCAGCATGTTGATCAAAGGGCCGGCGAGGAGCGAGGGCAGCAGCATGGAGGTGAGGGCCACGGCGCCGGTGCGGACGGCGAAGAGGCGCCGCGAGGAGGCGGGGGAGGAGAGCACCAGATCGAGGTCGGAGCGGCCGTAATAGACGCGGGTCACGGCTTCGAGCGCCTGCGACAGCATGATGGTCCAGAACAGGATGCCGGTGCCGGTCAGCATGACCAGCGTGGCTTCATTGTCGGCCACGCCATTGGCCGCCCAGCGGCTGACCAAGCCATAGGCCATCAGGTGCAACAGGACGGTCACCACGGCGAGGAAGACGACGATGCCCACGCTGCGCGAGCGGCGGCCACCGGTCATCATGGCGACCCAGTCGCGCCAGCCGAGCTTCAGCTCATGCCTGGCGAACCAGCCGATCGAGGCGGGGGCGGCGCTCATGCGGCCTCGCTGTCCTGCGCCACGAGATCGAGGAAAATGTCCTCGAGGCTGGATTCGCGGCCGATGCGGGTGCGTAGTTCGGCCAAGGTGCCCTCGGCGATCAGCTTGCCCTGGGTGATGACGCCGATGCGCTCGGCCATGCGTTCGGCGACTTCGAGGATGTGGGTGGTCATGATGACGGTGACGCCATCGCGCACCTTGCCGAGCAGCACGTCCTTGACGGTGCGAGCCGAGCCGGCATCGAGGCCGGTCAGCGGCTCGTCGAGGATGATGAGTTTGGGATCATGCACCAGGGCGCCGGCCAAAGCGACTTTTTGCAGCATGCCTTTGGAGAAGCCGCCGCAGAGCTGGTTGGCATGCGGGCTGAGGCCGAGCCAGTCGATCAGCTCATTAGCATGAGCCTGGGCGCGTTTCGGCTCGACCTGCCAGAGACCGGCGACGAATTCGAGATATTCCAAAGGGGTCAGCCGGTCATAGACCATGGGCTCGTCGGAGACCCAGGCGACCATGCGCTTGGCGGCGATGGGATCGCGCCGCGCGTCCACGCCGAAGATGGAAATATCGCCGGCATCGGGCTGCAAGAGGCCGGCCACCATGCGCAGGATGGTGGTCTTGCCAGCGCCATTGGGGCCGAGCAAAGCGTAGAATTCACCGGCGCGGATGGTGAGGTCGAGGTCCTGCACCACCGGGCGGTCGAAGCTCTTGGTGAGATGCGAGACGGCGAGGGCAGGGACGGTCATGACGTCGCTCCGGCGGAATTCGGCTGGGCGAGACTAGGCCGGCAGCCTTTCCCGCGGGTGAATCGAAAGCGTTAAGATTTTGATCAGGCTCACTTTTGCGCAGGGCGGCCGTGCAGAATGGGCAATTGCCCGAACGGGGACTGACATTTTAGGTTGAGCGGCCCAGACTCCTCCCGAGTGGGGTATCCCACATTGCCATCCGCTGACCGGCCCCTGCGGCCGGCGGCCGGATTCGTGCCCGGAGCCGACCATGACCACCCCATCCCCCGTTTCCGGCCTCGGCGACAGCAAGACCAAGCTGGCCATTCTGGCCATGGCCATCGGCTCCTTTGGCATCGGCACCGGCGAATTCGCCATCATGGGCCTGCTGCGCAACCTGGCCGGCGATCTGCAGATTTCCATTCAGGACGCCGGGCATGTCATCAGCGCCTATGCGCTGGGCGTGGTGGTCGGCGCGCCGCTGTTCGCGATCCTGTTTGCCCGCACGCCGCGCAAGCCGCTAATGATCTGGCTGATGGGCCTCTTCGTGATCGGCAATATCGGTAGCGCGCTGGCGCCGGATTATTGGTCCCTGCTCGGCCTGCGCTTCCTGTCCGGTCTGCCACATGGCGCTTATTTCGGCATTGCGGCACTGGTGGCCGCCTCGATGGTCGACACTGGCTATCGCGCCCGTGCCGTGGGCCGCGTTATGCTGGGCCTGACCATTGCAACGCTGATCGGCATGCCGCTGGCAACCTGGCTGGGCCAATATATGGGCTGGCGCCCGACCTTTGCCGGCGTTGGTGTAGTCGGCGCTTTGGCCGTGCTGATGATTTTCCGTTTTGTGCCGGACCTGAAGCTGGCCGAGGGTGCGAGCCCGCTGACCGAACTCAGCGCCCTGCGTCGCCCGCAGGTGTGGCTGACGTTGGGCATTTGCGCGGTGGGCTGCGGAGGGATGTTCTCGGTGTTCACCTATGTCGATCCGCTACTGATCGATGTGGCGCATATTCCGCAGGTCTGGGTGCCGCTGGTGCTGGCGCTGTTCGGCGTTGGTATGACCCTGGGCAATATTTTGGGGGCAGCGATGGCCGACAAGGCGCTGATGCCGACCATTGGCGGCATGCTGGCGTTCAATGTCATCAGTCTTGCCGTCATTCCCTGGACGGCGCAGCTCTGGCTCACCGCTGCGCTGAGCGTGTTTCTGGTCGGGTTCACCGTGGCGATCGGCACGGCCTTGCAGACGCGGCTGATGGATGTGGCAGCCGACGGCCAGACGCTGGCGGCAACGCTGATGCATGCGGCTTTCAACACGGCCAATGCGCTGGGTGCGCTGCTGGGCGGCATGGCGATTGGCGCGGGCTGGGGGCCGGCATCCACAGGACCCGTCGGCGCGGTGCTAGCGCTGGGCGGACTGGTGCTGTTCGTGATTTCGGCGCTGCTCGACAAGCGTCAGAGCCGTTGGCAGCCGCTGGACGTCGTGCCACAACCGGCTGAATAGATACAAAATGGGCGGGTACCGAGGTGCCCGCCCTCTTTGCTTGTAACGACCCAAGTCTCAGGCGACGGAAAGCTTCACGTCGACATTGCCGCGGGTGGCGTTGGAATAGGGGCAGACTTCGTGGGCTTTGTGCACCAGGGCTTCGGCGTCTTCCTTGGAGAAGCCGGGCAGGGTGACCTTCAGTTCGACAGCGATATTGAAGCCCTTGGCGCCTTCGTTGGCGTTTTCACCGAAGGACACCGAAGCGTCGATAGTGGTTTCGTCCGGCACCTTGATCTTTTCGCCGCGGGCGACGGCCTTGATGGCGCCGAGGAAGCACGCCGAATAGCCGGCAGCAAACAGCTGCTCAGGATTGGTGCCCGGGCCGTCATTGCCGCCCATGGCAGCAGGCGTGTCGAGGGTGACCGACAGGCGGCCGTCATCGGTCGCGCTGGTGCCGGTGCGGCCACCGGTGGTGTGGGCGTGGGCAGTGTAAACGGCTGACTTGATGGAAGACATTGGAAGCTCCTTGGTCGGGGTTGAGGTGATCTGATGTGATGATTGATAGCGCGCAATTTGATTGTGTGCAATCGAATAATTCTATGTTATCGTGATCTGGTTCTGACGAGGATGGCCCAATGGCAAAATCCGCCGATCCGCTGCAGCTCGATTCCATGCTGTGCTTCGCCGTCTATGCGGCGGGCCATGCCTTCACGCGTTTCTACAAGCCGCGACTGGACGCGCTGGGCCTGACCTATCCGCAATATCTGGCCTTCCTCGTGCTCTGGGAGCAGGATGGTCTGACGGTAAAGGCGCTGGGGGACAAATTGTTCCTCGATTCCGGCACCATCACGCCGCTGATCAAGCGACTGGAGGCTCGCGCATTGGTGCGACGCCAGCGTGACACCGAGGACGAGCGGCTGGTGCGCGTCTTCCTGACGGATACGGGAAGAGCCTTGCGCGAAGAGGCGCTGGCGATTCCGCTCGAGGTTGGCAAGGCGCTAGGGGGTAGGCCGGAAGATGGCGCGCGCCTCCGTGAGGCGCTGCATCTGTTGCGGGAAAGGCTGGATGCGGCGGAGTAGGGGCTACTGCAATCCCACTGTATCCACGACGCCACCATCACACCCGCCATCGGTCGGTCGGGCTGCAAGGATGAGGTTGTCAAAACTGTCCGGACCTTCCGGACGCCCCGTCAGGCCAATGGTCAGCTCATCGATCAGCCGGCGATTGCCATCATTGACGCAGGAGAGCCGCACGCGGTCGCCGGCGCCGGGGCCGAATGAGCGGTCGAACGCCTCGCGGACCTGGCGCTGGGTCAGACGTTTGCCGATGGAATTGGCGAACAAGGTGCCGACGGCGCTTTCGTTGACGGCATCGAGCAGGTCGAGCGAGTCGCCGAAGTAGGCTTCGGCATCGCCGTCATAGCAAGTGCCATGGGTGATCCATTCGTGGCGGTCGAGCCCGGATTGGGTGCCGGGCATCATCACCAGCAGTTCGTCGCGCAAGGCGCCGGAAATATCGGGTTCGGGCAGCAGGTCCCAGTCGCCGGCCTCGTCGAGCGCCACCGTCTCGGCATCCACGCCGCAATAGTCGCGCGAGCGCGGCTGTGGCCAGAGGCCATGTAGCGAGAAATTGCCGGCGTCGAAGCGGTCGGGCGTCTGCGAGGTGCATTCGGAGCGGTCGGGTCGCGTTTCGCAGAAGGCCGGCTGCCAGCTGATGGCCAGTACATATTGCGTGCGCTGCTGAGCGAAGGCTGGCGTGGCGAGCAGGGCCAGCAGTGCGGCGGTGGCAGCGAGACGCATGAGATCCCCCGGAGATGAACGGGGCGGCCCGTTGGAGCCGCCCCGCAAACTCATAGCGTGATGCGATAGACGCCGAAACCGTCTGCATTGGTCTCGCCGGTCGCCTCGATCTTGATGGCCGAGACTTCGTCGACGAAGTCGGCCGCCTTTGGGCCGGTGGTGAACAGCACCGTGGTGCCGTCGATCGGGGCCAGCGACCAGTTGCCATCGGCGGATGGGCTGATCGTGCCATTCTCGACGATGAAGCGGACGATGATGTCGCGGTTGGTATCGGGACCCTTGAAGATGATCTTGTCGGCCCCGATGCCTGGGAAGGTGCCGCCGCCGCCGGCGCGGTAGTTGTTGGTGGCCACAACGAATTCCTGCGCCGGATCGATCGGCTTGCCGTCATACATCAGTTCGACGATGCGATTGGCGTCGGGATTGGTCTCTTCCTTGCCGTCCGAAGAATATTTCGACGGCTGGGTGAGATCGATCTTGTAGGTCACCCCGTCGATCACGTCGTAATTATAGGACGGGAAATCCGGGTTGATCAGTTCGGCATCCGTGGCGCCAGCCTCGACCTGGTTGAAGATGCCGGCCGAGCGTTCCAGCCAGTTCTTCACATCGGCGCCGGTGATTTTCACCGCCTGGATGGTGTTGGGATAGAGGTAGAGGTCAGCCACGTTCTTGATGGCGACCGGACCGACGGGCACGTCGGTGTAATAGTCCGGGCCGCCACGGCCGCCGGCCTTGAAGGGAGCTGCTGCCGACAGGATCGGCAGGGCTTCCCATTCGGTGCCCTTCATCATCTGCTCGATATACCAGGTCTGGGCCTGGCTCACGATCTGCACCGACGGATCATCGGCGACAAGGGCGAAGTAGGAATAGAGCGGCGCCGAGGTCTCGCCCACCGGACGGCGGATATAGTCGAGGGTTTCTTTGTGGTCTTCTTCAGCCGCAGCGGCGACCTCGGCTTCGTCCTCGACCAGGGCGTTCACCTTGCCATCGACGCGCTCGAAGATCGGGCGGGCTTCGGCGGTGTGGGAAACAACGACCCACTTGCCGTCGGCGTTCTGCTCCAGCAGCAGGTCGATCAGACCCATATGCGAGCCCCAGAAGCCGGCCATGACGGCAGGCTTGCCATTGAGCGTGCCGGCCTCGATATCGGCGCCTTCGACACCCTCGTAATCGGGGCCGGGGAAGACCAGATGCTGGTGTCCGGAGAGTACCACGTCGATCCCCTCGACGCCGGCCAGCTGCAACGCCATGTTTTCGCCGCCGGTCGGCTGGTCCACGGCAATGCCGGAATGGCAGAGCGCGACGATCAGGTCGGCGCCTTCTTCTTTCATCTTGGGCACATAGGCCTCAGCCGTCTCGACGATATCGCGCGTATTGACCTTGCCGGTCAGGTGCGTTGCGTCCCAGGTCATGATCTGGGGCGGAAGGAAGCCGATCATGCCGATCTTGATGGTCTTGGTTGCGCCGGAACCGTCGGTCAGCTGCTTTTCAACGATCAGATAGGGCTGGATATAGGTGGTGTCGCCCAGCACATCGGCGGCCAGTTCGCCCTTGACCAGATTGGCCGAAACGAAGGGGAAATCGGCGCCGGCCAGGGCCTTGTCGAGATAGTCGAGGCCATAGTTGAATTCGTGATTGCCGAGCGTCGCGGCCTCATAGCCCAGCGTGTTCATCGCGGCGATCACCGGGTGGACGTTGCCGTCGAGACCCTTTTCATAGGCGATATAGTCGCCCATCGGATTGCCCTGGATGATGTCGCCATTGTCGACCAGCATGGAATTGCCGGCTTCGGCGCGGATGGTTTCGATCAGCGAGGCGGTACGGGCCAGGCCCATGGTGTCATTGGGGGCATCGGCATAATAGTCGTAACCGAACACAGCCACGTGCAGGTCGGTGGTCTCTAGGATGCGCAGATGCGCCTGGTTGGCCTGTGCCATCGCGGCAAAGGGATGCATTGCGGCCATGGCTCCTACGCTCGCGGAACCCGCGAGGAATGTGCGTCGAGAAATCTTGGGCAGGAAATTCATCAGTCTCTCCCTGGATTGTTCATCGGCTAACGAAAGGCCGGGGGCGCCGCGCTCCCGGACACGGGCGATCAAAGCCCGCTGCGTCACGCTCCGCTGACCCGGAACGCGATGGTCTTGCCGCCCGCAGGTGACGCTGGGATGACGACGGCGTGATCAGGCTAGGGAAGTTTGACTAGATGGTCAAACTTCGAACCGGCGCGAAGCGCAAAAACGCGCCGGTGGCGCGCTTTTAGGTGAGAAGGCCATGAGGGCTGTGCCCGAATGGCAGGACGGTAATGCTCCGCCGGAACCGATTGCATCGGCATGGCTTATCGCTAGGCTGGGGACAATTCGGAGAATCCACTGATGAAATGGCGCGGCCGCGAGCAGAGCTCGAATATCGAAGATCGTCGGAGCCAGGGCGGTGGCGGATTGGGCGGCAGCCCGTTCGGTCGTGGTGGTGGCGGCGGTTTCCGCATTCCGACCGGCGGTGGTGGTGGTGGCTCGCGCGGCGGCATCGGCAGCATTATCGGTATCGTCGTGGTGCTGGGCATCATCTGGGCCGTCACCGGCACCAATCCCATCGATATCCTGACCAGCGGTACGGGCAGCAGCACGCAGACGGCCAATTCATCGAGCCAGGTGCCGACCAGCGGCGACCAGGAAGAGTTGCGCGATTTCGTTGGCGTGGTGGTCAAGGAAACCGAGGACCTGTGGACCGACGTGTTCCAGCAATCGGGCGGGCAGGACTATCCCGAACCGACCGTGGTGCTGTTTTCGGGCGGCGTCGATACTGCCTGCGGCGCGGCAGATTCCAGCACCGGGCCGTTTTATTGCCCGGGCGACGAGAAGGTCTATATCGACCTGAGCTTTTATGACCAGCTACGCGACCAGTTTGGCGCGCCGGGCGATTTCGCCCAGGCCTATGTGCTGGCGCATGAAGTGGGCCACCACATTCAGAACATTACCGGCGTCTTGCCCGAGTTCAACCAGCGTCGCCAGTCGATGAGCACGGAAGAGGCCAATGCCTATTCGGTGCGCGTCGAGTTGCAGGCTGATTGCTATGCGGGCGTGTGGGCCAATTATGCCGGCCAGGAAGACCTGCTCGACAATGGCGATATCGAGGAGGCGCTGAACGCCGCCGAGCAGATTGGCGACGATACGCTGCAGGAGCGCATGCAGGGCTTTGCCGTGCCGAAGACCTTCAATCATGGCACTTCGGCGCAGCGCAAGACCTGGTTCGAGCGTGGCTATACGTCCGGCGATCCGGGTGAATGCGATACGTTCAGCGGCAATATTTAAGGCCTAAGGCCCCGCGGCATTGGCAGTGAAAAAAGGCCCGGAGCGATCCGGGCCTTTTCGTATTCCAGATGCGGGACTTATCCCCGCTGGCCGAACAGCGTTTATGCTGCAGGCGCTGCATGCTCGGGACGTTCTTCCATGCCCTTCTGCTTGCGGACATGGTTGAGAAAGCGGGTGAACAGATAATGGCTGTCGCGCGGGCCGGGGCTGGCTTCAGGGTGGTACTGAACCGAAAAGATCGGCTTGCCATCGACGGAGAGACCGGCGTTGGACTGGTCGAACAGCGAGATATGGGTCTCGGTGACGCCGGCGGGGAGGCTCGCCTTATCGACTGCAAAGCCGTGGTTCATCGAAGTGATTTCCACCTTGCCGGTGGTCAGGTCCTTGACCGGATGGTTGGCGCCGTGGTGGCCCTGATGCATCTTGGAGGTCGTCGCACCGAGCGACAGGCCCAGCAGCTGGTGGCCGAGGCAGATGCCGAACAGCGGCTTGCCGGTTTCCATCAGCTTCTGGATGGTCGGTACGGCATATTTGCCGGTCGCGGCCGGATCGCCGGGGCCGTTAGACAGGAAGACGCCATCGGGATTGTGCGACAGCACTTCCTCGGCGGTCGCGGTTGCCGGGACGACTGTGACGCGGGCGCCCTGGTCGGACAGGCAGCGCAGGATATTGCGCTTGGCGCCATAGTCGATGGCAACAATGTGGAAATCGGGCTTGTAGACCGTTGCATAGCCCTTGTCCCAGGCCCAGCCGGTCTGGTCCCAGTGATAGGTCTGGGCGGTGGTGACTTCCTTGGCGAGGTCGAGACCCTCAAGGCCTGGGAAGGCATTGAGCTCGGCCTTGATGGAGGCGTCGTCGAACTGGCCGGTCGGCTCATGGGCGACCACGCCATTGGGCATGCCGTTTTCGCGGATCAGCGCGGTCAGGGCGCGCGTGTCCACGCCGGTGATGCCGACAATGTTGCGCTTCTTGAGCCAGGCATCGAGCTTTTCAGCGGCGCGATAATTGGACGGGTTGGTAATGTCGGCCTTGAGCACGACACCGCGGACGCCGGACAAGGCGGCCATGTTGACCGTCTCGATATCCTCGTCATTGGTGCCGACATTGCCGATATGGGGGAAGGTGAAGGTGACGATCTGCCCGGCATAGGACGGATCGGTGAGCACCTCCTGGTAGCCGGTCATCGCCGTGTTGAAGCACACTTCGCCGGCCGCATGGCCGATGGCGCCGATGCCGCGGCCTTCCAGGCGCGTACCGTCTGCAAGGATCAGAAGGGCGGTCGCGGGGGATTGCTGCCAGCCGGTCACGGTGGGCCTCCAAGGTTCGGGTTATGTCGGTTGAGGGCTTCTCATAGAAGGCCCAAAGCAGCGGCGCAAGTAGCGCGCACAGCTGTTTGTGCCTATATGGGGCCAAGAAAATGCATAGCAAGAGGATGAAAACCCATGCGCGAACAGTTCAGCGAAGGCCTCAAGACGGCCCTCAAGGCCCGTGATCAGCGGCGCACCGGCACGCTGCGGGCCATCACCTCGGCTATCAAGGACAAGGATATCGCGATCCGCCAGGAGAATCGCGGACCGGCGACCAATGAGGAAATCCTCACCATCATCCAGAAGATGGTGAAGCAGCGCGAAGAGAGCTTTGCCATCTATGCGCAGGCCGGCCGCGCCGACCTCGCCACGGTGGAAAAGGAAGAGATCGACATCCTCAACGAGTTCCTGCCCAAGGGGCTGACCGAGGAAGAGGTCGAGGCTGCCATTCGCGCCGCCATCGTCACCAGCGGTGCCGAGGGCGCCAAGGACATGGGCAAGGTGATCGCCCAGCTCAAGCAGGACTATCCGGGCCGGATCGACTTCGGCAAGGCGAGCGGCAAGGTACGGGCGCTGCTGGCGGCTGGCTAGGCGATCAGGCGCAGGGTGGCGGTCGTGACGCGGTTGCGGCCGTCATCCTTGGCGCGATAGAGCGCGTTGTCGGCGCGGTTGAGGACCGAGGAGAAGGATTCTCCGGTGCCGCTGGTGGCGACGCCGACGCTGACGGTGGCCGGGAAAGTCCCTGACACCAGCCGGGCGGGGCTCAGCTCGAAGTCGCCGCGAATGCGCTCGGCGATGATCTTGGCCTGATCGACCGACATGGGCTGGAGCACGGCGCAGAATTCCTCGCCGCCAATACGGGCCACGGCATCCTGGTCGCGCATGTTGGAGCGTAGCACAGCGCCGAGATGGCTGATCACCGCGTCGCCGATGGCATGGCCGTGGCGGTCGTTGATCTGCTTGAAATGGTCGATGTCGAACATCAGCACCGCAGTGCCGAGCGGCAGCTCGCGGCGTTCGAAACGGTCGAAGAGGGCGCGGCGGTTGAGCAGGCCGGTCATGGAATCGGTATTGGCTTCGAGCCGGTGCATGCGGGCGGCGCGCGAATGGTGCAGTGTCAGCGTGATGGCGCCGATGCCGGTCAGGCCGACCAGTGACATGATGGAATTGAAGCGCTCTGCCCAATTGTTCGGCATGGCGGTGAGCACCAGCTGGCCATCTATGGCGATCATCACGCAGCAGGCGACGAAGGAGGCGGCGCTCAGGACGTAGAGCACGGCATTGGCGATCAGCGCGACCGGCGATTCCCGGCGGCCCAGCCAATATTCCCAGGCGCAGAGGAGCATGAAGATGGCGCTGACGGCATTGAGGTTGAAGACGCCAACGCCGGTCAGCCCGAAGGCCAGTGGCAGCGTTAGAGCCAACATGGCGAGGGCCCAGACCACGGCGGCAGGCCAGACGGTGTTGGAGCGGTCGCGGAACAGCCGCGAGGCGGCATAGATCAGGCCAAAGCCGGTCAGCAGCAGGGCATAGGGGGTAAACAGCAGCCAGAAATCGAGCGAGCCATTGCGCAGGCCGAGGACCGTCATGGCAATGACGACAAACCCGATGCCGCTCGAGCCATAGGCCAGATAGGTCTCGCGCCTGGCATTCAGCCAGCCGATCAGCAGCGCGACCATCAGGGCGGCGCTAGAAAAGGCAATGGCAATCAACAGCGTTGCATTGTCGATCATCGCCCGGTCCACTCGTGCAAAATCGACCGCTCGGCGAGCGGCTTTGTTCCCGAGTGCATTGAAGTCGGAGAAGATGACCAAACCGTTAGCCTAGCCAAAGGCTTGGCTTCTATTCGGCCGGCCTGGGCAGGATGTCGTCGCTATGTTGCTCAAGCCAGTAGGAAAAAATGGCGATGAAAACAGCGATGATCAGGGCTGCCGTGCCGATCAGCGGCAGGTTGCGATAGCCGAAGCCGCTGTCGAGCAGGCTGGCACCGAGCACGGCGCCAAGGGCGATGCCAACATTGAAGCCGGTGGGAATCAGTGCCGAAGCCAGATTGGGCGCGTCGCCGGCCCAGGCGAGGATGCGGGACTGCAATGGCGAGCCGAAGGCGAAGTTGACGCCGCCCCAGATGACCACGACGACAGCCATGATCAGCGGGTAGGGCGCGGCCAGATACAGCGCAAAGAAAGCCAGAGCCTGGCTGGAGAGGATGGCGATCAGCGAGGGCATCAGCTTCCAGTCGGCGAGCCGGCCGCCGATGAAGACGCCAATGGTGGCGCCGACGCCGTAAAGCAGCAGCACCCAGGGCAGGATGTTGACGTCGAGGTTGCTGACTTCAAGCAGCAGCGGGGCGATATAGGTGAAAAGGCTGTATTGGCCGATCATCACCAAAATGGCGATGGCCAGCGAGGTGACGATCTGCTGGCGAGCCAGCGCCTTGAATTCGCGCAGGAAGCTGCCGCTGGTGCTCGACTGGCCGGTGGCGGCGGGCAGGAACAGGGCAACAGCGAGCGTCGAGATTAGCCCCAGCGCGCCAACGGCCCAGAAGGTGGCGCGCCAGCCGAGCGCATTGCCGATGGCGGTGCCGCCGGGGACGCCCAGAATATTGGAAACGGTGAGGCCCGAGAGAATCAATGCCACCGCAAAGCCGCGCTTGTCGGCGGGGGCCAGATTGACGGCGACGATGGCGGCAATGCCGAAATAGGTGCCGTGCACGACAGCGACCAGCACGCGGGCGGCCATCAGCAGTTCGAAATTGGGCGCCATGGCGCAGAGCACCTGGCCGAGGGTGAAGACGCCGCCGAGCAGCAGGATCAGGGTCTTGCGGCTCATTTTCTTGGTGGCGACCGCCAGAAGCGGCCCGCCGATGGCAATGCCGACGGCATAGCCGCTGACCAGATAGCCGGCCACCGGGATCGATACGCCCAGTCCGAGCGCCACATCGGGCAGGACGCCGGCGATGACGAATTCGGCGGTGCCAAAGGCAAAGGCGGCGAGAAAAAGTGCGATGAGCGGAAGCGACATGACAGCAAACCGCCAAGGGCGGGACCCGGTTGAAGCGGTCTCAAACCATGGGCTGAAGGTGGTGGCAATCAACAAATCACGGTCAGCGCTATAGAAATTCTAAACCCGTGGGCGCTTGGCAGTTTCGGCGATTGCGATAGACTGACGTATCGGCGGATTGGCGCTGACTGGAGGCAGAAGATGGCGGTTTCGGCTGAGACGAAGAGGCGGTTTGCACTGGCGACGGCGCTGCGCGGCGTGTTCATGCTGCTGGCGGGGCTCTATGCGGTGATCTGGCCGGCAGATGCGCTGACCGTGGCGGTGCTGGCGGGCGGCATATTGCTGGTGATCGACGGCGCGCTGGGACTGTGGAGCCTGACCTTTGGCGGCGGCAAAAGCGGCAATTACTGGTTCGATGTGGTGTCGAACGCGCTGTCGCTCATCCTCGGCGTGCTCATCCTGCTCAGCCCGCTGCTGGCGACCATTCTCACAGTGACCTTCCTCGCCAGCCTCGTTGGTATTGCAGCGCTGGTGGTGGGCGTAATGCAGATTGTCGTCATCACCCGTGAGCGCGAGCACTATGCCCGCATCTGGCCGGTGGTGCTTTCGGGCATTTCCTACATATTGCTCGGGCTGGTGTTCCTGTTCTTCCCGCTGCTCAGCGCTTCCATTGGCGTGATCTTTGGTGGCGTGCTGCTGATTGTCTTTGCCTTTGGCCTGTTTGGCTGGGCGTGGCGGCTGTATCAGCGCAGCAAGGCTGTCTGAGCCTTGTGCTGAAGACTTTCGCGTTGCAGCTCAGCGTTGATGGTGGCGCCGAGCACGACGATCAGCGCGGAATTATACATCCAGAGCAGCAGGACGATGGCGGTGGCCAGCGAACCGAAGGTGGCCTCGAACTGGCCCAGACGCTCGACATAGAATGAAAAGGCGAGGCAAGTCAGCAGCCAGAGCACGGTGGCGATGATGGCGCCGGGCCAGATCCAGCGCGCTTTCTTGGAGCGGCGATCTGGGGCAAAGCGATAGAAGGCGGCGATGGCCAGCACGCCCATGCCGAGAAGGATCGGCCAGCGCAGCCAGAGCACCAGGACTTGCCATGAGCCGAGCCAGGGCAGGGCGGCGAAATAGGCCGGGACCAGGGCCACAAGGGTCAGCACGACGATCATGCCGATGCCGGAGAGGAAGGTGACCCAGACCGACATGGCAATGGCGGCGATGAAATTGCGCTTGTCGGGCTCGGCATGGGTTCGCGAAGTGGCATACATCAGCGCCGCGACACCGCGCGACGCGCTCCAGGCGGCAATGGTCAGAGCGATGAAGAGGCCGATACCGAGGCCGGTGCGGGGCTGTTCCAGCAGGGTGACCAATTGGCTGGCGAGGGTCTGGCGGGCGACTTCGGGCACGAGGCCTTCCATGCGATCGACCATGTCGGCGAGGAAAGTCGGTTTGGCAAAGAGACCGACCAGCAGCACCGCGCTGGTGACGGCCGGGAACAGCGATAGAAAGCCGAAATAGGCGACGCCGGCGCAGCGCATGGAGGTGTCCATCTGCGTCATGGCGCGGACGGTGCGCCAGAGGACGCGGAACCAGCGGCGGCGATGGGTTTTGGGCAGAGGCTGTGTGGCGGCGCGCAGCAGAGTGTCGGTCATGCCGCTCAACGCCAGGGCAGGCTGCGAAGTTGCGGGGCTAGCGATAGATCACGGCTATGCCGGCGACGGTTTCGTCCTGGCGATAGATTTCGGCGCCTTGCGGCAGGGTGAGCTCGATATTGCCGAAACCGTCCCAGCGCGGATCGAGGTTCGTCTCAGCGGCCACTGACGCAAAGCTGGCGGCATCGTCCGGCAGGTCTTCGCCGGCCGGAATGAGCGCTGCCTGGCTATTGGGGCCGGTTCCGTCGCCGCAGCTGCGCGAGAAGGTAACGAGGTCGAACTGGCCGTCGGGACTGGTGAGGCGGGTGGCGATCTCGGTGGAGCAGGTCGGCGCCAGCCCGGACAGGTACCAAAGGCCCGCTCCTACGAGGATTGCCGGCACAATGGTCAGCAGCAGGAATGTGGAGAGCGGGAATTTGTGGATTTTGGACACGTGTAGACCTGCTGTGGATAAGTCGTCTGTTGATGACTCGGGGGCTCAGAGTGCTTACTTAGCACCTCATGCGCTTTTCCGATCAGTTTCTCGATGAGATCCGCCAACGCCTGTCGATCACGCAGGTGGTGGGTGAGCATGTCATCTGGGACAAGCGCAAGAGCCAGCCGGGCAAGGGCGACATGTGGGCATGCTGCCCGTTTCATGGCGAGAAGAGCCCGAGCTTTCACGCCGATGACCGGCGCGGCATCTATCATTGCTTTGGCTGCGGTGTGTCGGGTGATCACTTTCGCTTCATGACTGAGAAGGCCGGGATGAGCTTTCCCGAGGCGGTCGAAAAGCTGGCGGGCATGGCCGGCGTACCGATGCCGGCGCGCGATGAGCGGCAGGAAAAGCGCGAGGCTGAGCGCAAGAGCCTGATCGACGTCATGGAGCTGGCGACAAAATATTTCGAGGCGGCGCTGCAGCACAATATCGGGGCGCGGGCCCGTGGCTATCTGCTCGAGCGCGGGGTGTCTTCACAGAGCCAGACGCGGTTTCGCATCGGCTTTGCGCCGGATAGTCGCAATGGGCTAAAGGAACACTTGGCCGGCAATGGTGTTTCGGCGCAGGACATGGTCGATACCGGCCTAGTCGCCAGCCGCGATGGCGATGCGCTGACTTATGACCGGTTCCGCAATCGCGTGATGTTCCCGATCATGGATTTCCGTGGCCGGGTGATTGCCTTTGGCGGTCGCGCCCTATCGGCGGATGTGCCGGCAAAATATCTCAATTCGCCGGAGACCGAACTCTTCAGCAAGCGGCGGACGCTCTACAACGGGCAGACGGCGCGGCAGGCGGCGCGCGATGGCAGCACGGTTATCGTGGTTGAGGGCTATCTCGATGTGATTGCGGCGGTTTCGGCGGGTTTCGAGGGGGCCGTCGCGCCGCTGGGCACGGCGATGACCGAAGAGCATCTGCAGATGCTGTGGCAAATGACGCCGGACCCGGTGCTGTGCTTTGACGGCGACAAGGCCGGCCTCAAGGCTGCCGAGCGGACGGCGGATCTGGTCATGCCGCATCTGAAACCCGGCTATACGGTGCGGATCGCGACGCTGCCCGATGGGCTTGATCCCGATGATCTGATCAAGGCCCAGGGCAGGGGCGCTTTTGCCGATGTGATCGACCGGGCGCGGTCGCTGTCGGATGTGATCTGGAGCATGGAGACGGGCGGGCTGGTGCCCGAGACGCCGGAGGCGCGTGCGGCGCTACAGGCGCGGCTGCGCGAGCGGTCCAATGGCATTCAGGACAGTTCGGTGCGGTTTCACTATTCGCAGGCGTTCGATGAGAAGCTGCGGGCGTTTCTGGCGCCGATGCGACAGAACCGTTTCGAGCCGCGCGGCGGGCAGCAGCGCTATGGTCAGAGTGGGGCCTATGGCTATCCGCGGGGTGGCACGCCACGGCTGGTGGTTTCGGACACTTTGCGCAATTCGCGATTGTTGAAGCCTGGCTCGATGGCCGAGGCGACGCCGCGCGAGGCGACGATTATCCTCAGTCTCGTCAATCACCCTGCACTGGTCGAAGACAAGTTCGAGCTTTTGGCGGCGTTGGATTTCGATACGCCGCTGTCACAAAAGGTGATGAGCGAAATTCTCAGCCTTTGCGTGCGGCATCACGATATTTCGGCCGATGATTTGAAATCAGCATTGGGCGTGCGCGGACATGGGCCGACGCTGGACCGGATGGCCGATGTTTTGCTGCGTCAGGGCGTGTGGCAGATCGCCACCGAGATCGCGCTGCCCGATGCCGAGATCGGATTGAGTCACGCACTGGCCTTGCATAATAAGAAAGTTCAACTAAATAGGGAACTCAAAGCAGCCGAAGCGGCGCTGGGCGAAGACCCAAGCGAAGAAACCTTTGAAAGGCTGCGGGACATCAAGAACCAGATTACCACTGTCGATGGCACAGAGGCATTGATCGAAGGATTTGGTTCGTTATCGGGACGCGCGACACGTAGCTTGTAGGGGTGTTTCTCCGAAAAGCCGCGAGTACGCGCGATTTTGCATATGGTGATATGCGAAACTAATCCGAAGCGAACCGGGTAGCTGCTCACGCGTTAACGCTTGAGTGACACATCCTTTACCTTGCCTTGAGGTGTCACCACTTAAAGCCTTATTCGGGCCCGGGCGCACGGGATCCGACGGAGTACCAGATGGCCACCAAGGCAGCACCCAAGACCACCAAGGAAACCGAGAAGCCGGAAGCCGGCGCCCCCGAGGCGACGAATGACTCCCCGCTGCTCGACCTTTCCGATGCCGCCGTAAAAAAGCTCATCAAGGTCGCCAAGAAGCGTGGCTATGTCACCTATGAAGAGCTGAACGCGGTTATGCCTTCGGACGAAGTTTCGTCCGAGCAGATCGAGGATTTCATGTCCATGTTCTCGGACATGGGCATCAATGTCGTCGATGAAGACGAGGTTGAAGAGACCGAAGTCGAAAAGGACGAGGAAGACCAGGGCCAGGAAGTAGCTCCGGCCACAGGCACCGCCGTGGCGTCGACCTCCAATACCAAGTCGGGCTCGGATCGTACCGATGACCCGGTGCGGATGTATCTGCGCGAAATGGGCTCGGTCGAACTGCTGTCGCGCGAAGGCGAAATCGCCATCGCCAAGCGCATCGAGGCCGGTCGCGAGACCATGATCGAAGGCCTGTGCGAAAGCCCGCTGACCTTCCAGGCCATCATCATCTGGCGCGACCAGCTGGCGCAGGGTGAAATCCTGCTGCGCGACATTATCGATCTCGAAGCCACCTATGCCGGGCCCGATGCCAAGCAGGCAGCGCCCGACATGTCGGCCGCCTATCAGGCGCCGCGCGTCGATGCTGTCGCCGAAAAACCCAAGGCTGCTCCCGCGCCGAAGCGTGCTGCCGGCGGCGAGGACGACGATTACGTTCCCGAAGAGCCCCAAGCTCCGCAGGACCCGGCGCCCGATGAGGACGACGACGAATACGAGAATGCTTTGTCGCTGTCGGCGATGGAAGCCGAGCTCAAGCCGCAGGTCGTGGAAACCTTCGATCGCATCGCCAATGCCTATGGGCAGATGCGCGAAATGCAGGACAAGCATGCCGAAGATCGTTCGGCGTCGGTGTCCGAGAGCGACCGCAAGAAGATCGAGGCGTTCCGCGTCGAGGTGATCGCGGACGTCAAGTCGCTGTCGCTCAACAACGGCCGTATCGAAAATCTGGTCGAGCAGCTCTACGACATCAACAAGCGCCTGGTGAAGCTGGAAGGGCGCCTGCTGCGCCTGGCCGAAAGCTATGGCGTCAAGCGCGAGAAGTTCCTCGAGAGCTATTATGGCCGTGAGGTCGATCCGACCTGGGAAGCCTCGCTCGAAACGTTCGATGGCAAGGGCTGGGCGGAATTTGCCAAGCGCGAAGGCGATACGATCCACGAAATCCGTGGTGATGTGTCGACCCTGGCGACAGAAGCGGGCCTCAACATCGGCGAATATCGCCGCATTGTGCACAAGGTGCAGAAGGGCGAGCGCGAAGCTGCGATCGCCAAGAAGGAAATGGTGGAAGCCAACCTTCGCCTCGTGATTTCCATTGCCAAGAAGTACACTAACCGCGGTCTGCAGTTCCTCGATCTGATCCAGGAAGGCAATATCGGCCTGATGAAGGCCGTCGATAAGTTCGAATATCGCCGCGGCTACAAGTTCTCGACCTATGCGACCTGGTGGATTCGCCAGGCGATCACGCGCTCGATCGCCGACCAGGCACGCACCATTCGTATTCCGGTGCATATGATCGAAACGATCAACAAGATCGTCCGCACATCGCGCCAGATGCTGCATGAGATTGGCCGCGAACCGACCCCCGAGGAGCTCAGCGAAAAGCTGCAGATGCCTTTGGACAAGGTCCGCAAGGTGCTCAAGATCGCCAAGGAGCCGATCTCGCTCGAAACGCCGATCGGCGACGAGGAAGATTCCAACCTCGGCGATTTCATCCAGGACGTGAATGCGATCCAGCCGATTGATGCGGCGATCCAGTCCAACCTGCGCGAAACCACCACCCGCGTGCTGGCGTCGCTGACGCCGCGCGAGGAACGTGTGCTGCGCATGCGCTTCGGCATCGGCATGAACACCGATCATACGCTCGAAGAGGTGGGCCAGCAGTTCTCGGTGACGCGCGAGCGTATTCGCCAGATCGAGGCCAAGGCCCTGCGCAAGCTCAAGCATCCGAGCCGAAGCCGGAAGCTGCGGAGCTTCCTGGATAACTAGATAATGGGTTATCCCCGCGAGAGCGGGGATGATCGTTTTGGGGAGTTTGCAACATGGCGGATACCCCGAAGCGCCTCAAGCTCACCGCTGTCCGAGCCATTGTACCGTTCAAGCTGGTGGTGACGTTCAACGATGGATCAAGCGGCACATTCGATGCCGCGTCGATGATCGGGGAGCGGGGCGAGGGCACCGAGCCGCTGCGAGACCGGCGGTTCTTCGGTTCTGTTGAGCTCAAGAACGGCGTGCCGACCTGGCCGAACCACTTCGATATCTCGGCGGCCTGGCTGCGCGAGGAAATGGAAAAACGCGGCGAGCTGGTCTTGCCCCTGCCGGTGCGGCGCTTGCGCGGCTCGGCACAAACTTAAGGAGACGAGCCATGTCGTTCTGGAAGAATTTGTTCGGTGGCGGTTCGTCGAATGCCGAGCCTGCCGGTGACAAGGTGCTGGGTGAGGAAAGCCACAAGGGCTTTCTGATCAAGGCGATCGAGATGAAGGCCGGCAGCGAGCTGCAGCTGGCTGGTACAATTGAAAAAGAGATTGCCGGCGAGCTCAAGACCTATCGTTTCGTGCGCGCCGACCGCATGACGTCCCGCGACGACCTGATCGCCCTGGCATTGTCCAAGGGCAAGCAGATCATCGACGAGCAGGGCGAAGCGATTTTCCGCTAAGCCTCGACCCAATAATTCTGGCCAGCCGGGCTCGCGGACCAATGTCCTGCGAGACCGGCCTGCCGCACAGGAGAAGCCCCATGGCCAAGAAGCCAACCGCCCGTAGCGAATATGTATTTTTCGACGTGATCTATGAAGACGGCAGCCAGCGCTCCAACCGCAAGGTCGAAGCCAATCTGCTGGGTGGTCTCGATGGCGATGAGCCTGCGCGCACCGCCATCATGGACCAGGATCGTGCCATTTCGGAAAAATCCGGCCTGCCGCCCCTGCAGATCAAGACGATCAAGCGCTCGGGGAAGTAGTCCCCAGCGCCTTGTCCACGGCCGGCTTGACCAGCGTGCCATAGAGCTCGATGGCCTGCATGACCTTGTCGTGGGGCAGGGTGCCGACGCTGAGCTGCAGGCCGAAGCGATCGTGCTTGAACCATTCGTGCTGCATTAGGATCTTGTCCACGATCTCTTGCGGCGAACCCATGAAATAGGCGCCGTTTGGCGTTGCGCCGGCCTCGAACTGGGCGCGCGTCGTTGGCGGCCAGCCGCGTTCCTTGCCGATGCGGCTCATGGCTTCGCTATGGGCGGGGAAGGCGATGTCGCGGGCGTCCTGGCTATCGGCGGCGATGAAGCCGTGCGAGCTGACGCCAACCGGCAATGACTTGGGATCGCGGCCGACCTTGATGGCGGTTTCGCGATAGAATTCCACAAGCGGCGCAAACTGGCGCGGCTGGCCACCGATGATGGCCAGCATCAATGGCAGGCCGTAGTAGGCGGCGCGGGCGACCGAGTTCGGCGTGCCGCCCACCGCGATCCAAACGGGCAATGGGCTCTGTACCGGCTTGGAGAAAATCTCGATGCCGGGGATGGGCTTGGTGTTGGCGCTGCCGGGCCAGGCAACCTTGCCCCCTTCGCGGATTTTGAGCAGCAGTTCGAGCTTTTCCTCGAACAGCGTGTCGTAGTCTTCCAGATCATATCCGAACAGCGGGAAGCTCTCGATGAAGGAGCCGCGGCCGGCCATGATCTCGGCGCGGCCATTGCTGAGCAGGTCTACGGTGGCAAACTGCTGCCAGACGCGGATCGGGTCTTCCGAGCTCAGCACGGTGACGGCGGTGGAGAGGCGGATGTTTTTGGTGCGCGCAGAGGCGGCGGCAAGAATAGTGACGGGCGCCGAGGCAACGTAGTCCGGGCGGTGGTGTTCGCCCAGACCGTAGAAGCTGAGGCCCAGTTGATCGGCCAGCTCGATCTCTTCAAGCAGGTCGCGCAGCCGTTCGGCGGGGCTTTGCAGCGCTCCGCCATTGAGCGCGTCTGGGGCGTTTTCGGCGAAGGAATAAAGTCCAAGTTCCATCTGGCAAGCTCCTTGTTGGCTCACAGATGGCTTGCAGGGTCCATGCGATCAAGAACGCACATGGGTGTAACCGCGCTCCTGTTGGGCGCGCGGTTGGTCACAATCAGACGTTGCTGCCGGATGGGGTGTAGGCGAATGGTGCGGGCGCTGGCGTCGGCTCGGGAGCCTTTTCGCCGGCGGCCTTGTGGATTTCGCTGACCAAGGCGGGATCGAGCCGTAGCTTGGAAGCCAGGGCATCGAGATAGGCGCGTTCCGCGGCCGTATCGGCGGTGATGGCGACCAGCGACGCGGCGTAGATTTCAGTGGCGTGCTCGGGCGTGTCAGCGCGGGCGACGACAGCATTGATGTCGAGCGGCGTGGAAAGCTCTTCGAACACCCAAGCCTTTTCCTCGGAGGAAAGGTTCATGGTTTCGAGTTTGCCGAAAATAGCTTCCTTTTCGTCGGCGTCGATGCGGCCGTCGGCTTTGGCGGCGGCGATCATGGCGCGGACCAGGGTCTTGCCCAGTTCTTCCTGTGCGTGGGTATCGGTTGGCGCGGGAATGAAGGCATCCTGCTGCGGGGCATTGGCGGGAGCACCCTGCTGGTTCTTCTGGTAATTCTGCCAGGCGGTATAGGCGAGACCGCCCACGGCAGCCACGGCGCCAACCTTGACTGCATTGCCGGCCAGCTTGCCCAATCCACCGCCGCTGAGCAGCATGCCTGCAGCGAGCCCGGCAGCGCCCGTCATGGCGCTCCGCTGGGTGCCCTTATCGGTCTGGAGGGCTTTGACGATCTGATCGATATTGAACATGGGAGCTCCCTTTATTGTTGGCTTTGGAAATGGGGAGCGACTATGGCCAGCGCAAGGCGCGTGGCGGAATGCCGCGACCAAAGCAAAGACCCCGGCGCGATGGCCGGGGTCTTCAACGATATCGTCAGAGGGAGGGCTGACGATATCGGCAGGCTAGTCTTGTTACTGAGCAACCGGGGCGGCTGGTTCAGCAGCAGGAGCCGGCGTAGCGGCCGGAGCCTCAACAGCTGGGGCTTCCACAGCGGGAGCTGCATCAACCGCCGGAGCCGAGGTCATTGGGGCCGCATCAGCTGGAGCGGCCGGAGCTTCCGTCATCGGAGCCGGGGCAATAGCCGGATCAGCCGGTGCTTCGATGCCAGCAGGGGCAGCGTTCACATCAACCGTAGTCGATGGGCCAGAATTGGCCGAGAAAACGAGGTAGCCGATGGCCAGCAGGGCCAGGGCAACAATAATGCCGACGAACCAGCCTGTGCCGCTGCTTTCGCGCGTATAGACAGTGCGGTTGCCATCGTTGGTATAGACGGTATCGCGTTCAGGGATAGCCATGATTTCGCTCCTTTGTTTCACCGTATGACAAAGAAACGCGGGCTTTTTGTTTTCGTTCCCGAATGCGTGATCACGCTATTCGCAAATTGAAGCGGCGTGAATTCTGCGTTTTGATTCAAGCCATTGCGCGGGGCGTGACCGTTAGGAAAAATCGACGACGCAGGCGCCTTGACGAAAAAACTAGAGGTCGGGCGCTGTGTCCTTGCCCGGTTTTTTGGAAATCTTGTCGATCAGGGCGAGGAAAAGCGCCGAGGCGATGAAGGTCACATGCAGGATCGTATACCACATGATCTGCTGGTCGGTGTATTTCGGCACATTGAGGAAGATCTGCAGCAGGTGGATCGAGGAGATGGCCACGATGGTGGAGGCCACCTTGATCTTGAGCGAGCCGGCATCGATCTGGCCGAGCCAATGAACATCGTCATCATTGTCAAAGCGGGAGACGAAATTTTCGTAGCCCGAGATGATAACCATGACGACGAGGCTGGCGATCAGGGCGGCGTCGATCAGGCCGAGAATCTTGAGGATGGTCTCGGTCTCGTCCATGCCGATGAGGTGGCTGGCGAAATCCCACAGCTTGAAGCCGAAGCTCAGTGCGTAGAGCGCCAGGGCCAGCCCGAGGCCGATGTAGAAGACCACGAGCAGCCAGCGCGACGCCAGGATGACGCTTTCAACAAAGATTTCCAGGCGCTTCATGGGGTGCTCCAGCATTCAGTGAGCGTCAGATAGCAAGTTCTGCGCGGCTGACAAGGCGCCAGACCGCAAAGCAGGTGCGGCAAAAAGAAAGGCCGGGCACTGGGCCCGGCCTTTCTCGGTTCGGTGTTTGCGGCGATCAGTTCGCCGCGACGGTGATCAGCGGCGTGATGCGGCGGATGGTGACGCGACGGTTTTCGCGCTCGCCGGCTTCGGTACGGATCTTAAGGTAACGCTCGCCATAGCCCTGGGTGGCCAGGTTTTCCGGCGGCACGTTATAGAAGTCGGTCAGGATGCGGGCCACGGTAGCGGCACGCAGGTCCGACAGGCGTAGGTTGGAGATGTCCGAACCCACGGCATCGGTATGACCTTCGATCAGGAAGGTTTCGCCTGGATTGTTGGCCAGGAGCTGCAGCATGCCATTGGCAACATTGGAGAGCGAAGCGACCTGGTCGCGGCTGATGGTTGCGGCACCCGTATCGAAGGTCAGGCCACCGATCTCGAGCTTGCGCACGCTGTCACGCACACGCGACGACCGCTTGACCTCGTCGATCGAATAGATGCGGGCGACCTGTTCCACCGGTGGCTGGCGGAAGAAGGTGCCAACCTCGTCCTCGTCGGCATAGGAGGCGTCGAGGACGTAATCCTGCACCGGGATATTGAGGCGCAGCGGCGGAAGGTCCTGGCCCGGATCGCGCCAGACCACCAGATCCTCGTCGTAACGATCATCGAAGGTGGCCAGCACATATTCGCGGCCCGATGGGTCGAAGCGCGAACGACGGAGGATATCGCCATTGCGGTTGCGCACGGTGACGATCTGGCTGCCGTCGGGACGCGTGATCACTTCGCGGGTGCGGCCATTGCTGAGATTTTCGTAGAAGATCTCATCCTGCTGCGGATTGTAGAAGCGGTCGGTATCCTGGCCGATCGAATTGACGATCAGCTGGGTGCCTACCTGCAGGATAACCTGCGTGATGACATCGCCAGCGTTCGCAGGCTGAACAGGTGCTTGCTCGACAACAGTGACATTGTTCTGCTGGCCGATGTTGTTCTGCGTGTTGTTGGTGGTCGTCGTGTTGTTGGTGATGTTGGTGATGTTGTTGATATAGGTGTTGTTGACCGTCTGGTTGACGGTGGTGTTTTCAGTGGCCGTGACCTGCGTGCCTTCTTCGGCAGCGGCAGAAACCACTGGCTCGGCAGCGAAAGCGCGGAACACTTCGGACGACTGGGCGGCCTCATCGCTTTCCGGTGGTGGAGCAGCAGGAGCCTCGGGAGCGACCTGGACTGCCGCGGCACCATCAACTGGCGCAGCTGGCGGAGCAGCGTCAAAGTCCTTGGCACTGTCGAAGACCGGAGCGATCTGCTCCTGGGTGATGCCAGCCGGCAGCTCTTCGATGATTTCCACCGGGACATCTGCAGCGGGTGCGGCGGGATCGGCGACGGGTGCCGCAGGATCGACGGCCACTGGAGCAGCGGGGGCTGCAGGGTCAACGGCGACCGGAGCAGCGGGTGCGCCGGGCAGGGTGGGAACTGCGGGCAGGCTCAGGCCATACTGGGCTAGGCAGCTGGCGGTATCGGCAAAGCCGGCGCCAACGCAGAGCGCATCGATCTGGGCCTGGGCGGCTGCAAGCTGGGCCTGGGCTGCGGCAGCGTCGCCACCGGACATCATGTCGGCAATGGCGCCGTTGTAGATGTCGATCTGAGTCTGCAGATCGGCCGAGATGTCGGCGGACGCGGCTGGAGGTGGTGCGGCTGGCGCAACGGCTTCAGGAGCAGCCGGAGCGGCGGGTGCGGCCTGTGCTGCTGCGGCGGCTTCTGCTTCTGCAGCAGCTGCTGCAGCCTGAGCCTCTGCATCGGCAGCGGACTGGGCGGCAGCGGCGTCAGTTGCGGCCTGGGCGTCGGCAGCGGCCTGGGCATCGGCGGCAGCTTGTGCCTCAGCGGCCGCCTGGGCCTCTGATGCGGCCTGAGCGTCGGTGGCTGCCTGCTCGGCAGCAGCGGCGTCTGCTGCAGCCTGTGCGTCGGCAGCGGCTTGTGCATCAGCTGCGGCCTGCGCGTCAGCGGCTGCCTTTGCCTCGGCATCAGCAGCGGCCTGAGCTTCTGCTTCTGCTGCGGCGGCAGCAGCGGCTTCGGCCTGTGGGTCAGCGACCGGGGCTGGGGGCTCGACGGGGGCGGCTGGGGCAGCAGCTGCGCCGGTGGCGGCCGCGATGCATTCGTCGATGCTGGCGTAACCGTTGACGATGCAAAGCTCGGTCAGGGCGCTCTGGGCAGCCTCGAGGGCTGCTGCGTCGCCGGACGCCTGCGCTGCGGCATAGGCCTGATAGGCTGCGACCAGATCGCCATCCTGGGCGCGCACGGTCATGGGCAGCAGGGCCATGAGACCGATACTGGTACCGGTCAGAAGCCAATTTCTAAGGCGCATTGTTATTTTCCTTTTATGTCGGTTGACACTTGAGCCAAGCATCGCGGCGCCAGTCTGAACGGAGACTGAACGGATTCTGAACGCCATTTGGTGATGCTTTCTCCCCGCAAGCCCAGCAACGCCCGGACTCTTGGTTGGTTCCAGTGCGCGCGGCCTGCGACAGGTGAAAAGAGAAGATGGCGCCAATGCGGCGAGTGGACCGATCGGGCCGGTCCCCGCTCTGGTCGGACCGGGGCGATCATGCTAGGCCCGAGGCATGCAACAGGCCATCGAGACACTGAGTATTTCGACCAAGGGGCAGGGGTTCTATGAATTCACCCGGGCCTTGCGGGACTTCGTCACCACGGCAGATATCTCGACGGGCCTGGTGACGGTTTTCGTGCGGCACACCTCGTGCTCGCTGCTGATCCAGGAAAATGCCGACGCGGATGTGCAGACGGACCTCGGCGGCTTCTTCAATCGCCTAGTGCCCGACGGCATGGACTGGCTCGAGCATACGACCGAGGGGCCAGATGACATGCCGGCGCATATCAAGTCGGCTTTGACGCAAACCTCGATTGGTATACCAGTGGTTGACGGTGCGCCGGTTCTGGGCACCTGGCAGGGACTTTATCTTTTCGAGCACCGCCGCAAACCACATCGGCGCGAGGTGGTGCTGCACATTATCGGGGAACGTTGATGGATTGGGCTACACTGCTGGGCTATTGGCCCTTTGTGCTGGGGTTGATGGTGACTGGCGTGATGTCGGGCATTGCGGCCGGGCTGTTGGGCATTGGTGGCGGTGCCATCATAGTGCCGGCGCTGAGCACGGCGCTGTCGCTGCTCGGCTATGACAGCGATGTGGTACAGCATGTGGCGGTCGGCACCTCGCTGGCCATCATCATTCCCACCGGCTTCATGAGCGCACGGGCGCATTACAAGCGTGGTTCGCTCGACATGCGGGTGCTGAAGCTCTGGGCGCCGTTCATCGTGGTTGGCACCTTTGTTGGCGGGCTGATGGCCGGGATGTTCTCGGGCGACGTGCTGCGCATTGTGTTTGCGGTCATGGCCTTCCTGATCGCCGCCAATATCGTCTTTGCCTGGCAGACCAAGGTGATGGGCCATCTCAATGGCTCGTCACTGACGCACCGTATCTCGGCGCTGGTGGTGGGCTATATTTCCTCGCTGATGGGCATCGGTGGTGGGTCGCTGACCGTGCCGACGCTGGTGGCGTTTGGCGCAACCATGCATTCGGCCGTGGGTACGTCGGCCGCCGTTGGCGTTGCCATCGCCATCTCAGGCACGCTGGGCTTCTTGATCTCGGGCTGGGGCGTCGTCGGGCTGCCGCCGCTGAGCCTCGGCTATATCAATCTGGTGGCTTTGGTCCTGGTGGCCGTACTGGCGGCGGTGTTTGCCCCGCTGGGCGCGGCGCTGGCCCATAAGCTCGACCAGAAGACGCTGAAGTACGTCTTTGCTGCGTTCCTCGTGGCGGTCGGTCTGAACATGCTGTGGAAGGTGTTGTTCGGCTAAGCAAGAAACAAAAGCCCTCGCGTTGGCGAGGGCTTTCGAATTTGGTTGGTGGGGACGGGTGACTACGGTTTTCCGTCCGCCCCCACCGCCCAAGCCCCCTCAAAAAGGGGTATGGGTATTATTTTGCGCCGGTTTCCAGTTCCCACTGGACGTTGACGTTGATGGCAAAGGCCAGCTCGCCGCCCTCCACGGGAACATCGGCAGCAGCTTCAGCGCGCATCGAGTACATGGCTACGGGCTGTGGCGAATTGAAGGACTGGCTTTCGGAAATCGAGTTGATTTCTTCCAGCGTGCCGCCGGCGGCAGTGGCATAGAGCTCAGCCTTGGTGCGGGCATCGGCGAAAGCGGCCTTGCGGGCTTCATCATAGAGCGCCGACGGATCGGCCACCGAGAAGGTCACGCCATTGACGGTATTGGCGCCGATGGTCACCGACTTGTCGAGAATGGCGCCGAGCGTATCGAGGGCGCGCACGGTGACGGTCACGGTGTTGGCGACCTGATAGCCGTTGATCTTGGGCGGCAGCGAATAGCCATTGGCGTCGCGCTCGTCGGAATAGACATAGTTCGGATTGACCGAGAAACCCGAGGTCTGGATGTCGCGCGCTTCGATGCCCGAGGCCTTGAGTTCGGCGATCAGCTCGGCCATGGCGGCGGAATTGGCGTCGAGAGCTTCGCGGGCGGTCGCGCCCTGGGTGGTGACGCCGGAATTGATCTGCGCCATGTCCGGCGCAGCCAGAACTTCGCCGTGGCCTTCGATGGTGATCGAGCCAGCATAGGCCGGAACGGCCAGGGTGGCGAGAAGGGCGAAGGGAAGGGCGGCAGCAAAGCGACGCATGAGATACTCCTGAGTTCGTGGGGGACTACTCCCCATCCATTGCGTCAGTATTGCGGCGCGCATGAACCGGAGTTGAACGGCGCTGTGGAGATCGGTTCATCGACATAAGTATGACTTTTGAGGGTTGCACAGCGGGGCGCCGGTGGGGTACTCACTGCCTCAGCAATTCTGGGGCGGACCATGGGCGACAGGCATTATCCCGACGGCATCTTGCTCGGCCGCGCCCGCGTTGCGGGCTTTGACCACCCGCGCATCGTCACGGTTCGGGACGGCGAGATTACCGACATTACCGCAGCCGGCTTTGCCACCGTGCGCGACATTGCCGAGAGCGGCAAAGCAGCCGAGCATGTGCGAACGGCGCCGGGCGTCAGCCTTGGCGATGCCGATGCGGTGCTGGCCAATTCCGCTGCGGCGGATATCGATCTTTCCAAGCCGAGCCTGCTGTCGCCGATCGACCTGCAGGCGATCAAAGCGTCGGGCGTGACCTTTGTGGTGTCGCTGCTGGAGCGGGTGATCGAGGAACAGGCGCGTGGCGACAAGTCGCGGGCCGATGCGCTGCGTGGCGAGATTCTGCAGCTGATCGGCACGGATCTGTCCGAGCTGGTGCCAGGTTCCGACAATGCCATGAAGGTCAAGGCGGCGCTGATCGAGAAGGGCGTGTGGAGCCAGTATCTCGAGGTCGGTATCGGCCCGGATGCGGAAATTTTCACCAAGGGCCAGCCGATGAGTTCGGTGGGCTATGGTGCCGAAGTGGGCCTACATCCGGTGTCGAGCTGGAACAATCCCGAGCCGGAAGTGGCGCTGCTGGTGACATCGCAAGGCGCGATCATTGGCGCCACGCTAGGCAATGACGTCAACCTGCGCGACGTCGAGGGCCGCTCGGCGCTGCTCTTGGGCAAGGCCAAGGACAATAATGCTTCGGCATCGCTGGGGCCGTTCATCCGGCTGTTCCATGGCGACTTTACGCTGGAGACCGTCAAGCAGTCCGAGCTGTCGTTGCGCGTCGAAGGGCAAGACGGTTTCGTGCTCGAGGGACACTCCTCGATGAATCAGATTTCCCGCACGCCGGAATCGCTGGTCGCTGCGACGATTGGCGGACATCACCAATACCCCGATGGTCTGGTACTTTATCTCGGCACCATGTTTGCGCCGGTGAAGGATCGCGACGGCGCCGGCAAAGGCTTTACCCACAAGCTCGGCGATATGGTCGCGATATCGACATCCGAGCTTGGCACCCTATCTAACAGGGTGAACCTCTCTACCCAATGTCCGCCCTGGACCTATGGCGTCAGCCACCTGCTGCGTGACCTGGCCCGGGCCGACCTTCTTTAATTTCCCATCTGAAAGGCATTCCAACATGGCTGAACTGCACAAGAACCTCATCAACGGGGAATGGGTGGGCTCGGATGGGGTCGAGAATATTAACCCGTCCAATACCGCCGAAGTGGTGGGCGTTTATGCCCGCGCCACGGCTGAAGAAACCAAGCTAGCGATTGCTGCTGCCAAGGCTGCCTTTCCGGCCTGGTCGCGCTCGGGCATTCTCGAGCGCCATGCCATCCTGTCCAAGACCAGCCAGGAAATCCTGGCGCGCAAGGCTGAACTCGGCGAGCTGCTGAGCCGTGAAGAGGGCAAGACCCTGCCCGAGGGCATTGGCGAAGTGACCCGCGCCGCGCAGATTTTCGACTTCTTTGCCGGTGAAGTGCTGCGCCTGGCCGGCGAAGTGCTGCCGTCGGTGCGTCCGGGCGTCGGCGTCGAAATTACCCGCGAGCCGATCGGCGTCATCGGCATCATCACGCCGTGGAACTTCCCGATCGCCATACCGAGCTGGAAGATTGCTCCGGCTCTGGCCTATGGCAATACCGTCGTGATCAAGCCGGCCGATCTGGTGCCGGGCTCGACCTGGGCGATCGTTGATATTCTGGTGCGTGCCGGCCTGCCCAAGGGCGTGCTGAACCTGGTCATGGGCAAGGGTTCGGTGGTTGGCCAGACCATGCTGGACAGCAAGGACGTCAACGCCATTTCGTTCACCGGCTCGGTGGGTACCGGCAAGCGCGTTGCTACCGCCTCGATCGAAGTCGGCCGCAAGTTCCAGCTCGAAATGGGCGGCAAGAACCCGACCGTCGTGCTCGACGACGCCGACCTCAAGGTCGCTGTTGAATCGGTTGCCCAGTCGGCCTTCTTCTCGACCGGCCAGCGCTGCACGGCGTCGAGCCGCGTGATCGTGACCGAAGGCATCCACGACGCTTTCGTCGAGGCCCTGGCCGAGCGCACTCGCAACCTGCGTGTCGGCGATGCGCTGGACAAGAACACGGAAATCGGCCCGGTGGTCGATCCGAGCCAGCTCAAGCAGGACACCGACTATATCGAGATCGGCAAGGCAGAGGGCGCCAAGCTGGTGGCCGGTGGCGAACGCGTCAAAACCGGAACGGAAGGCTACTTCCTGCAGCCGACGCTGTTTACCGAAGCAACAAACCAGATGCGCATCAGCCGTGAAGAGATCTTCGGGCCGGTGGCCTCTGTCATTCGCGTCAAGGACTATGAGGAAGCTCTCGCGACCGCCAATGACACCGACTTCGGTCTCTCGGCCGGTATCGTCACCACCTCGCTCAAGTATGCGACTCACTTCAAGCGCAATGCCGAAGCCGGCATGGTAATGGTCAATGTGCCGACCGCGGGCGTCGACTTCCACGTGCCGTTTGGCGGTCGCAAGGGTTCGTCCTATGGCTCGCGCGAGCAGGGCAAGTATGCAGCCGAATTCTTCACCGTGGTGAAGACGGCCTATACCGCAGCCGGCTAAGCTGTTCCTGCGCCGAAAAGATCGACACCCTCGGGTCCCGACCCGGGGGTGTTTTCGTTTGGAACTGCCAGGGCTTTGATACGTTCAGCCATTTCAATCTGGAGGACGACAATGAAGAAATTTGCATCCGTCGCGCTGGTCTTGGTCGGCGCGCTTTCGATGACCGCTTGCACGACAACACAGCGCACTGTTTCCGGCGCGGCTATCGGCGGCGCAGGTGGCGCCTTGGTTGGCGGCGCCGTCGGTGGCTATGGTGGCGCCATTGTGGGTGGCGCCGGCGGCGCTGCAGCTGGCGCGCTGATCGCCAACAACACGCGCTGAATTTCGTTATCCAAAATGATGCCCCCGCGATGTGTTCGTCGGGGGCATTTTTGTGCGCGGCTGGTGCCCAATCGTGCCCTTGCCTTGGCTGGTATCGAGTTCTAGACAGACCGAGTAGCGAAAAGGTGTGTGATGAGCGAGCGACCGTCAGTGCTGGCGCCATTCCGGCATGAGACATTCCGGCTGTTGTGGCTGGCGACGCTGGTGTCGAACCTTGGTGGTCTGGTGCAGTCGGTAGGTGCCGGCTGGATGATGACCACGCTGACCCCGTCACACAATATGGTCGCCTTGGTGCAGGCGTCGACGACGCTGCCGATCATGGTGTTTTCCATTGCTGCGGGTGCACTGGCGGATAATTTTGATCGCCGCGTGGTCATGCTGATCGCGCAGATCGGCATGGTGGTGGTGTCGATTACCCTTGCGGTGCTGGCGCTGCTGGGCCTGCTCAACCCATGGCTGCTGCTGACATTCACCTTCCTGATCGGCTGCGGGACGGCGCTGTTCAACCCGTCCTGGCAGGCGTCGATGGGCGATATCGTGCCGCGCAGCGACCTGCCGGGGGCGGTGACGCTCAATTCAATGGGCTTCAACATGATGCGCAGCGTTGGCCCGGCGATCGGCGGGTTAATCGTGGCGCTGGCAGGGGCCGCGGCGGCGTTCGCGGTCAATGCGGTGTCATACCTGCCGCTCATCTATGCGTTGAGCCGGTGGAAGCCGGAGCGGGCGCCGGCGCGGCTGCCGCGCGAGAATTTCGGCAGCGCCATGTGGGCGGGCATTCGCTATGTGTCGATCTCGCCCAATCTCACCACCGTGCTGTTTCGCGGCTTCCTGTTCGGCTTTTCGGCCACGGCGATCCTGGCGCTATTGCCATCCGTCGCGGCCGATTATGTCGGCGGTGGCGCGCTCGCTTATGGAACGCTGCTGGGCTGCTTTGGCTTTGGGGCGATCGGCGGAGCCTTCCTTAACGGTCGGATTCGCGAGCGCTACAGCAATGAAGTAATCGTGCGGCTGGCCTGTATCGGTTTTGCGGCCAGCAGCGTGGCACTGGGCTATAGCCGCGATCCGCTGCTGAGTCATTTTGCGCTGATCCCCGCGGGCGCCTGCTGGGTGCTGGCGCTGTCACTGTTCAATGTATCGATTCAGCTGTCGTCGCCGCGTTGGGTGGTGGGGCGCGCCCTGTCGCTCTATCAGACGGCAACCTTTGGCGGCATGGCGCTGGGCAGCTGGGTCTGGGGTCTTTCAGCCGACGTGATCGGACCGGACAAGGTGCTGGCGCTGGCGGGAGTGACCATGCTGGCCTGTGCGCTGGTCGGGTTTCGCCTGCCGCTACCCGAGTTCAATGCGCGCGATCTCAATCCGCTCAATACGTTCAACGAACCGGTGCTGAAGCTCGACCTGCGGCCGCGCAGCGGGCCGATCATGGTGATGGTCGACTACCAGATCGACCATGCCGACATTCCAAAATTCCTGGCGCTGATGGCGGACCGGCGGCGCATCCGATTGCGCGACGGGGCGCGGCAATGGGGATTGTTGCGCGATCTCGAACATCCGCAGACCTGGACCGAGACCTATCACGTGCCGACCTGGATCGATTATGTGCGGCACAATTTGCGGCGCACCAAGGCAGATGCGGACAATACCGAGCAGTTGCGCGCCCTGCATCGTGGCGACAACCCGCCCTTGGTGCACCGGATGATCGAGCGGCAGACGGTACCGCTGAGCGACGACACGCCGCTCAGGGATGTGCCAGAGGTCTAGGACCGGCCGATATTCAGCTGATGCTGGCCTGCAAATGCCGGTTTTCTGCGCTTCCGGTGCTCACGTACCCAAACGTACACTGCGCTCCGGTTCTCGAAGCCCGCCACTTTCGGCTCAGCCTGAGCTGAATCTCGACCAGTCCTCAGTTCTGTGGTTGTGAAAGGTAACCTAGGCGACTGCCGCGAAGCGTTCGTCGAAGGCGTAGCCGGCGCCGCGGACGGTGCGGATGGGGTCGGATTCCTTGCCGCGATTGATGGCGCGGCGGAGGCGGCCGATGTGGACGTCGACAGTGCGTTCGTCGACATAGACGTCATTTCCCCAGACGCCATCAAGCAGCTGCTCTCGCGAATAGACGCGACCTGGGTGGCGCATCAGATATTCGAGCAGGCGGTATTCGGTGGGGCCGAGATGCACGTCGCGGGCAGCGCGGCGGACGCGGTGGGTGGTGCGGTCGAGCTCGAGATCGCCGACCTTGAGGGCGGCGGTGACGAGATTAGGATTGGCGCGGCGCAGCAGGGCGTGGATGCGGGCGACCAGCTCGGGGACCGAGAAGGGCTTGACGATATAGTCGTCGGCGCCGGTCGACAGGCCACGGACGCGCTCTTCTTCCTCACCGCGAGCGGTAAGCATGATGATCGGCACGCGGGCGGTTTCCTCGCGGGCGCGCAAGCGGCGGCACAGTTCGATGCCGGAGATTTCGGGCAGCATCCAGTCAAGCAGGATCAGGTCCGGCAGTTTTTCCTGGATGGCATGCTGGGCCTCGTCGCCGGTCTCGGCGGTGACGACGCGGAAGCCTTCGGCTTCGAGATTGTAGCGCAGCAGGATGGCGATATCGCCCTCGTCTTCGACAACGAGAATGGTCGCGGGCATAGGCGTGCTCCGTGGATCGGCAGCCGCAAGCTGCCGTCAGTGCTTCGGAATTGCCATCATCCCCTTCAGTTGCCCCATGAGGGGGACGATGGCCAAGCGTGGGTCGTCAAAGTCCAGTGGCCTAAGCCTTGATCTGGGTGCGGTGCAGGTCCTGCTCGTCGCTGGTGAGCTGCTTGCCGGTCTGCAGGTAATAGGCACGTTCGGCGATGTTGGTGGCATGGTCGCCGATGCGTTCCAGGCTCTTGGCACAGAACAGCAGGTGGGTGCAGGCGGTGATGTTGCGCGGATCTTCCATCATATAGGTGAGGAGTTCGCGGAACAGCGAGGTGTGCATGGCGTCGACTTCGTCGTCGCGGTTGCAGACTTCGACGGCGGCAGCAGCATTGCGGCTGGAATAGGCATCCAGCGCGTCCTTGATCTGGCGCAGCACCAGGGCTGTCATGTTTTTGACGCCATTGTAGAAGGTGGGTTGCAGCGTCATGCCTTCGAGCTTGAGCGAGCGGCGGGCCAGTTGTTTGGCCATGTCCCCAACGCGCTCGAGGTCGGAGGCGACGTGGATCGACGTGATGATGGCGCGGAGGTCGGAGGCCATGGGCTGGCGGCGGGCGATCATCGAGACGGCGACGTCGTCGATGCGGCGCTGCATGTCATCGATACGCTGGTCGGCGATGATGGTAAGGTCGGCCAGTTCGCGGTCGAGCTTGAGCAGGCTCTTGGTGCCGTTGTCGATTGCGACCTCGACCTGACCGCCCATTTCGGCGATCAGCTGGGCGAGGGCGACGAGTTCGTCATTGTAGGACGAGACGATATGTTCAGTTGCCATGATGTTTGCCTGCCTTAACCGATGCGGCCCATGATGTAGTCCTGGGTCTGCTTGCTGACCGGATTGGTGAAGATGTCTTCGGTGACGCCTTCTTCGATCAGGTTGCCGAGGTGGAAGAAGGCCGTCTTCTGGGAGACACGGGCGGCCTGCTGCATCGAGTGGGTGACGATGACGATGGTATAGTTCTCGCGCAGCTCGTCGATCAGCTCTTCGATGATGGCGGTGGCGATAGGGTCGAGAGCCGAGCAGGGCTCGTCCATCAGGATGACTTCAGGGCCGACGGCGATGGCGCGGGCGATGCAGAGGCGCTGCTGCTGGCCGCCCGAGAGGCCGGTGCCGGGCTCGTTGAGGCGATCCTTTACCTCTTCGAAGAGGCCAGCCTTGCGCAGCGAGGAGACGACGATTTCGTCGAGGTCGGTCTTGGAACGGGCCAGGCCATGGATCTTGGGACCATAGGCGACGTTTTCATAGATCGACTTGGGGAAGGGGTTCGGCTTCTGGAAGACCATGCCGATACGGGCGCGCAGCTCGACCACGTCGAGAGCGGGATCATAGATGTCCTCGCCGTCGAGCTTGATCGTGCCGCCGACCTTGGCGCCTTCGATCGTGTCGTTCATGCGGTTGATGCAGCGCAGGAAGGTCGACTTGCCACAGCCCGAGGGTCCGATGAAGGAGGTGACGGCCCGATCAGGGATCTGGATCGAGATGCCGTGCAGGGCCTGCTTCTGGCCATAGTGGACGGTAACGTCCTTGGCCGTCAGGCGGATCGGGCGTTCAAGCATGTCGGTCGGGTTCATTGCGGAGTTCACTGATTGCTGAGTCATCTTAACCTTGCCGGCGACCATATCCATTTGGAGCATCCTTTTCCTAGCTATGCGCGCTTTTCGAGGCGCGAGCGCAGGTAGATGGCGACGCCGTTGAGCAGGATCATCACGGCGAGAAGGACCATGATGGCGGCGGCGGTGCGGGGTTCAAAGAAATTGCGGTTTTCATTGCCCTGCCAGAGATAGATCTGGACGGGGAGAGCGGTGGCCTGATCGAACGGCGTTGTAGGAACGGAGGCGACGAAGGCCTTCATGCCGATGAGCAGGAGCGGTGCGGTTTCACCCAGGGCGTGAGCGACACCGAGAATGGTGGCGGTCAGGATCGAGGGGAAGGTCACCGGCAGCACGTGGTGGAACACCATCTGCGTCTTGGAAGCACCCATGCCGAGGGCGGCCTGGCGCAGAGCCGGGGAAACGCCGAGCAGGGCACCGCGGGTGGCGATGATGATGGTGGGCAGCGTCATCAGGGTCAGCACCAGACCACCGACGATGGGGGCCGAAATCGGCAGGTGCATGTAGTTGATGAAGGCTGCGGCGCCGAGCAGACCGAAGACGATTGAGGGCACGGCGGCGAGGTTGTTGATATTGACCTCGATGAAGTCGGTCAGCCGCGACTTGGGGGCAAACTCTTCGAGGTAGACGGCGGCCGCGACGCCGATCGGTACGGCCAGGATGACGACGATCAGCATCATCCAAAGGGTGCCGACGAAGGCGCCGAGCAGGCCGGCCGAAGCGGGAGCGGCACGGCTATCTACATTGGTGAAGATCGACCAGGCAAAGCCGTTGGAGACGGTGCCATTGGCTTCAAAAGTGTCGATCAGCGTACGGGCCTGCGGGCTCAGCTGCTGCTGGGCATCGCTCAGGTCGCGGTTGATATTGCCCTTGATCCAGTTGGTGGCATTGGCCGAAGCGAGCACGTCGACGTCGACGGTCTGGCCAAGCAGGGCCGGATTTTCGACGAACATGGCGCGGACGCGGTGACGGGCGTCGGTCTCGGGAATGGTCAACAGGGCACGGGTGTCGATCTCGTAGCCGGCGGGCGCTGCGGCGCGCATCGACTGCTCGATGATGGTGTTCCAGTTGAGCAGGGCGACGTCACGCTGCCATTTGAGGCTGGCGGCGTTGTATTCGGCTTCCGAGGTGAAGTCGGCGCGGGCAGGGGCGGGGCCAACGTCGATCACGGTGGGATCGAATGTCACGGCCAGATGCAGGTTGGACTGCGTGAAGGCCGGGATGCCCTTGCGGAACACGTCGGTGAACAGCAGGGCAACGAAGCCCAGTGCCAGGATGATGGCGGCGAGGCCGAGGCCGCGGAAAATGGCCTCGCTCATGTGGCGGCGACGAAGGCCGGCACGGATGAGCTTGGTGCGTTCGAGCGACGCGGAGTGCGTGTTGGAGAGCGTATCGGTCATGATTATTCGTACTGCTCCCGGAAGCGACGGACGATGTAGAGGGCGACGACGTTGAGGCAGAGGGTGATGACGAAGAGCGTCAGGCCGAGGGCGAAGCCGACCAGCGACTGGGGACCGGCGAAATCGGTATCGCCGGTGAGCTGGTTGACGATCGACACGGTGATGGTGGCGACGGGCTCGAAGGGATTGCCGCGCAACACGGGACTGTTACCAGCTGCGAGCACCACGATCATGGTTTCGCCGACGGCACGGCTGACGGCCAGGAGGAATGCGCCGACGATGCCGGGCAGGGCGGCTGGCAGCAGCACGTTTCGGATGGTCTCGGACTTGGTGGCACCCAGGCCGTAGGCACCGTCACGCAGTGTGCGCGGCACCTGGTTGAGAATGTCATCGGAGAGCGAGGAGACGAAGGGGATGATCATGATGCCCATGACCACACCGGCGGTCAGCGCGCTGGTGGCATTGATCGAGAGGCCGAAGAAGCCGCCGACATCGCGCAGGAAGGGGCCGACCGTCACCAGGGCGAAGAAGCCGAAGACGATGGTCGGGATGCCGGCGAGGATTTCGATCAGCGGCTTGGCGACGGCGCGCAGCTGGCGCGGTGCATATTGGCTGAGGTAGATGGCGGCCATCAGGCCGACCGGCACGGCCACCAGCATGGCGATAGCAGTGATCATCAGCGTGCCGACGAGCAGCGGCAGCAGGCCGTAGCTGCCCCAATTGCCGGCGGTGCCAGCGTTGTTGGGGTTCCAGACGGTGCCGAAGAAGAAGTCGAGCGGGTTGATGAAGGTGAAGAACTTGTAGGCTTCGGTGACCAGCGAGGCGACAATGCCGACCGTGGTCAGGATGGCGACCGCCGAGCAGGCGAGCAGCGCGATATTGACGAAGCGCTCGACCGCATTGCGGGCCCGGAGGCGGGCAGTGACGCGGCTGCGAGCATAGAGCAATGCAGCGCCGCCAGCGACGGCGGCAGCCAGCAGCATGCCCAGGAAGGTCAGCATCTGGAACGAGCGCAGGGCATCGCCGGCGGACTGTTCGAAGGGCTGGATCTCGCCGGCGATTCCATAGCCTGAAGCGATGGCGTTGATGCGGCTGACGGTGGCGTTGAGCTGCACCTGGTCGAGCGCCAGCAGGGTATCCTGCGGGATCTGTGAGACCGTGTAATTGTGGGTGATGCCGCCGCCGAACCAGGCCCAGAGGCCCAGGATCACCAGCGCGGGCAGCATGGCCCAGATGGCTACGTAGGAGCCGTGGTATTGCGGGCGGGAATGAACCTTGACGCCTTCGGCAGTCACGAGGTTGCGGCTGCGAGACCAGCCAGACTGGTAGGCAACACCCAGCAGCACCAAAAGCAATGCGGCTACGATCAAGGCATTCATGGGAAACGGCCCCGCAGGAAAAAGAAGATGGGCCGCGCCTTGATGGCGCGGCCCGGGTCGATTTACTTGGCTTCGAAAGCAGCCAGGACTTCAGCGGTGGTGGCTTCCGGCTGCGGGATCAGGCCAGCGGCTTCCAGAGTGCCACCGGCACCCGAGATCTGCTCGGACAGGAAGAACTGGACGTATTCTTCGATGCCCGGGACGACGCCGATGTGCTGGCCCTTGACGTAGAAGAACAGCGGGCGCGAGACGGGGTATTCGCCAGCGGCGACGGTGTCGTTCGAAGGAACAACGCCGTTCACGGTTGCAACCTTGAGGGTGTCCTTGTTCTGGTCGTAGAACGACAGACCGAACACGCCGACGGTGTCAGGGTTCGAGGTGAGGCGAGCCAGGGTCTCGGTGTAGTCGCCCGAGATCTCGATGACGACGTCCTGACGGAAGGTGGTCAGGGCGGCGGTGTGCTCTTCTTCGCTCAGGCCTTCGGGTAGACCGGCTTCTTCAGCGCCAGCATCGATCACTTCAAGCTGGAATACTTCACGGGTGCCATGGTTGGTGCCGGGGATGGCGAGCGAGATGGCCTGATCTGGCAGCGATGCGTCGATCTCGGACCACTTGGTGTAGGGGTTGTCGACGAGAACGCCGTCAACTGGAACCTTGGCAGCGATGGCCTTGTAGACCTGAACCGGGGTCAGGGCGAAGTCTGGGCCGGCAGCAGCCGAAGCGAAGACGATGCCGTCGAAGCCGAACTGGATTTCGCGGACGTCGGTGACGCCAGCGGCGGTGCAAGCCTCGAGCTCGCTATCCTTGATCTTGCGCGAAGCGTTGGCGATATCGATGGTGTTGTCGCCAACACCTTCACAGAACTGCTTGAGGCCACCACCGGTGCCGCCCGAGCCAACGACCGGCGTGTTGAATTCGGGGAATACGGCGCTGAATTCTTCGGCAACGATCGAAGCGAAGGGGAGGACGGTCGACGAGCCGGCGATCTGGATGGTGTCGCGCGACTGGGCGAAAGCAGCAGTGGTGCCGAAGGCGGCTAGCGCGATCACGGCAGCGCTGGCGAAAAGTGCGGTCTTCATGGGGAGTTCCCTTTTACGAATTCGTTCAAACCTGGCTGGCCGTTCGGGTTTTCTTGCCCCGGTCCCGCCTTTGACGAGGGGGACCATATGGGGGCTGCGCGACAGTTTTATTGCGATTGCGTGACGGGTTTGTGACAGGTTAATGCGCTGTTTTAGCTAAATAATTTTTGGAACAAGTGCCTGCGCGAAGGTGAATGTGACACGTTGTGTGACATCGCTCGTACGGAATCCAGTTGGCGGGCGCGAATGGCTCAGCGCTAGGACTCAATGGGTCTGAGGCGACTTTAGTGGTCGATTATGACAGGCGTGCATCATTGGCCGCTTAGCGCAGCAGTGGGCGGACTTCGGCCTGGATCTTGCGCATCAGCGGGAGGAAATTGGCAATCATCTGCGAGGTGGAGGCGCGGGCGGACTGGGCACCGATATTGAGGGCCGCGACCGTGTGGCCCTGGGCATTGAACAGCGGCACGGCGATTGAGCAAAGTCCGAGTTCGAGTTCTTCGTCGATCACGGCAAAGCCTTGGGCGGCGACGACGGCCAGTTCGGTGGTGATCGAAGCGAGGTCGGCCTTGGTCTTGGCGGTATAGGCGACGAGGTCGGAGCGGTCGAGAATATCGCGGGCGGTTGGTGCGGGCATGGCGGCGAGGAGGATGCGGCCCATCGAGGTGCAATAGGCCGGCATGCGGGCCCCGGCGCCGAGATTGATCGACATCACCCGGCGATAGGAGGCACGGGCGATGTAAAGGATTTCGGTATTGTCGAGCACGGCGGCCGAGGAGCTTTCGTTGATCTGGCCGGAGAGTTCCTCGAGGAAGGGCTGGATCAGGCGCGGCAGTGGCGTGGCGGCGAGGTATGAGTGGCCGAGATTGAGGACGCGCGGCGTCAGGCGGAAGAATTTGCCGTCGTAGCTGGCGTAGCCGAGGTGGGTGAGGGTGAGGAGGCAGCGGCGAGCGGTGGCGCGTTCGAGGCCGGTGCGATTGGCGACGTCGGTGATCGACTGGCTGGCGTGTTCCTCGTCGAAACACTCGATGACCGAGAGGCCCTTGACCAGGCCGTTGATGATATCGCCTTCACGCATGCTGGCTCCCCCGCTGCAGCGGTGTAGCGCAGGCTGGGCGGCTTGCGAACAAAAATCGCCGGGCGCCCGGACGACATCCCTCTTGTCAGCGGCACAGAGGCTGGTAAGAGGCAGGTGAGGGCGTGTAGCTCAATTGGTTAGAGCCGTCCGCTCATAACGGACTGGTTTCCGGTTCAAGTCCGGACGCGCCTACCATCCCTCCATGTTCCCGGTGCGCAATCGTGACCAAATACATGTCGAAGACATTGGCCGCCGAGATTGCCGACCGCACGCTGGTGCTGGTCAATCCCCAGAACCGGCTGCTGGCGCTGACGGCGGCGCTGGGGCGGCATGGCTTTGCGCGGCCGGTCGAGGCGCCGGAGTTGCTGGATCGGACAAAGATCATCGCCTGGCTGCTGGAGGCTTACGCCCCGCGCTAGTGCTGCCAGACGACGAGGCCGGCGGCGGTGGCCATCATGACGCCGGCGGTCTTGTTGAGGCGGCCAAGGGCCTTCGGGCTCTTGAACATCTCGCGAGCGGCCGAGGCCAGCCAGGCATAGCCGCAGCCGATGATGAGCAGGACGACCACCACGATGAAGGTCAGTTCGGCAAAGGCGATGGGGTTCATCTGGTCGAGCGGGATCACCGTCGGCAGGATGGCGAGGTAGAAGACAATGGTCTTGGGATTGCCCATGGTGAGGGAAAAGCCGGCAAGGAAGGTTTTGAGCCAGCCTTCGTTCTTGGGCTTCATCTGTTCCGAGCCCGGCTTGGCGGTCCAGAACTTATAGGCAATGTAGAGCAGGTAGGCGGCGCCGGCCCAGCGGATCAAGACGAAGACCGGGCCGAACCAAGTGGCAATGGCGGCAAGGCCGAACACTGCGAAGACGAAATACACCAGATCACCGGCGAGAATGCCCAGCACCATGGGGAAGGCGCCCTTGAAGCCGCCGCCCAGGGCGCGCGCCACCACCGCGGCAACGCCGGGGCCGGGGACCAGCACCGCGATGGCATAGGCAATGGTGAAGGTGAGGAGGGTGAAGGGTTCCATGACGGCCATTTCAGTTTGGGAGGCGGACACTAGGCTTGCGGGTGGGGTTTGCCAAGGTGGGGACGCGCCGAAGCGCCGCCTGTATGCGGTTGTCACGAGTAATGGGCGGCCTTTGGCCCCGAAACGACTAGTCAAGAACGAGCCAAAGGCCGCCCATCACGATCTGAAGTTTCCTCACCGGGTCCGGAACTCGACCAACGCTAGTATTGCAAACGTGGTCGCCGACTTTCTGCCCGGCCAAACGGGCGCCCCCGTCTTCAGCCTCCCCGCCCGGCCCTGCGTCGGGGCCGCGTGATGACGGGAATGGGTGGAGTATGCGCGCAGGTGGAAGGGGCGTGGATAGATTTTGGTTTTCGCTTATGCGGCAGGGGGATGCGGTGGTGAGAGACGATCGCCCTCGCATGCCACAGGTGCGATGTCATCCAGGCCTGGAGCCGGGATCCATCTCCAGATGATGCCACGGCCGCAAGGTGTTCGATCTAGCGGTGTGTTGCGAGATCTCAGGATGGGCCCCGGCTCAAGGCCGGGGTGACACAGTGGGCGGGGCGGCATCCAGCGGACAAGTATGAAACCCTTCGGATCAGGCCCGAGGGTGACGGCGGTGCGTCTTACGGCAGGCGCGCCAGACGCTCCGTCAGCAGTTTGAAAAACCCTTCGGCGTTGCCGTTGCGGAGGTAGGTGGCATTTTTGACTTTGCCGGTGACGTGCCAGTAGTCGGCAACAGTCATGCCGACGGTGAGTTCGCTCGCGGTTTCGACGGTGACATTGCAGTGGCGGCCTTCGAACAGGTCAGGCTGCAGCAGATAGGCGATGACGGTGGGATCGTGCAGGGGGGCGCCGGCCCAGCCGTATTTCTGGAGGTCGAAGCTCTCGGAGAAGGTCAGCATGTCATAGACCGCCTGGCCCGATTTGTTGCCGATGGCCCTGATGGCGGCGAGGCGTTCGGGGGTCGACTGGATCTGGTGGGTGACGTCGAGCGGCAGCATGGTGATCGGCACGCCCGAGCGCAGCACGACATCGGCGGCTTCGGGATCGACATAGATGTTGAATTCGGCGGCCGGCGTGATGTTGCCAACCTCGAAATAGGCGCCGCCCATCATGACGATTTCCTGGATGCGCTCGGCGATGGCCGGCTGCTTGATCAGCGCCATGCCGATATTGGTCAGCGGCCCGAGGGTGCAGAGAGTGATGGTGCCCGGCTCGGCGGCCATCAGCGTGTCGATGATGTAATCGACGCCGTGCTGGGCCTGTAGCGGAATGGTAGGATCGGGCAAGTCGGGGCCGTTCATGCCGGTATCGCCGTGGACGTGCTCGGCGGTGACGAGGTGACGGCGCATCGGGCGGGCGCAGCCGGCATAGACTGGCACATCGCGCTTGCCGGCCAGTTCGACGATCTTGCGGGCATTATTGGCATTGTGGTGCAGGCCGATATTGCCGGCCACGGCGACGACACCCAGCACGTCCAGCTCTTCGGGGGAGGCGAGGGCCAGTAGGATGGCGACGGCGTCGTCCTGGCCGGGGTCGGTGTCGATGATGATCTTGCGGGACATGAAGGGGCCTTGAACAGGAGGGGCGATTCTGGTGGGCAGACTAGCGGGGGACTTGAGGGCGGTCGACGGGGCGCAGAAGACTTCGGTAACGGAACGTTTGCACTGGCTCCACGTTACCGGTCCGCGAGGGGTCTCAACCACGGAATCGACATGGCACGCGCGGTAAGCAAGCTGGCGGCAGCTGACGACATGAGCGAAAGCCAGTTCGAGCGCGTGATGGGCAATGCGGCCCGGATCGCGCTGGTTTTCGTCGGATTTCTGGCACTTCTGGTGGCGCTCAAGGAAGGCCAGGTTTTCCTGGCGCCGATTACCCTCGCCATCGTCATCGGACTGATGTTCGGTCCGGTGGCGGACCGGGTGGAGCGCTTTGGCGTACCGCCAGCGCTGTCGGCGGGCGTCGTGGTGCTTATGCTGATCGGGTTGATTGCGGCGGCGATCACGCTGTTTGCGGTGCCGCTCAGCGAATGGGTGGCGCGGGCGCCAACGATCTGGGAAAAGCTGCAGGTGCAGCTGGCCACTCTGCAGGGGCCGCTTGAGGCGGTCAGTTCGTTCCAAGCGCAGCTGAGCTCTATCTTTGGCAGTACCAATGCCATGGCGGTTACGGTCGAAGACGGCGGGCAGATGATCAGCGTCGCCATGCTGGCGCCGGCGTTCCTGGCGCAGGTGCTGATCTTTCTTGCCAGTCTCTATTTCTTCCTCGCGACGCGCGACCATATCCGCATTTCGGTGCTGTCGCTTTGTGTCAGCCGGCGGATGCGCTGGCGCACGGCGCATGTGTTCCGGGACGTAGAGGCCAAGGTTTCGCGGTTTCTTCTCTCGATCACCTTCATCAATGCCTGCGTCGGCTGTGCGGTATCGCTGGCAATGTGGGCGATCGGCATGCCGTCGCCAATCCTCTGGGGCGCGCTGGCGGCTGTGCTGAATTATATTCCCTATGTTGGGCAAGGCGTCATGGTGCTGGTGCTGCTCGCCGTGGGGCTGGGCACGCAAACCGGGCTGGAAAATATCCTGCTGCCGGTCGGCTGCTATGTGGCCATCAATTTCATTGAGGGGCAGATCGTCACGCCGCATTTCATCGGCCGGACGATGACGCTCAACCCGTTCATCATTTTCCTGTCGATTACCTTCTGGCTGTGGGCCTGGGGTCCGATGGGCGGGCTGGTGGCGGTGCCGACGCTGCTGATCGCGACCTCGATCATGGCGCATGCGCTGCCGAGCAAGCCAATGGTGCCGAGCCGGCCGGTGCGGCGGACACGCAATATGACGGCGGCGCAGGAATTGCTGGCGAATACGGCTAAGGCCATTCGCGAGCAGGCGGAACTGGAAAAAGAGCCGAACGAGAAGCGCAAAGAGGAAAGATTGCAGCCTCCAGAAGGCACCGCGCCAAGTGGTGTGGAGACCGCGTAGTGCGGTTCGCTGCTGTCTTGCGCAAAACCACCCCCAGCGGACCCCTTCGGGGCAACCCTCCCCACAAGGAGGAGGGAGAAGAAAGGCTCGTAGGGTAGACCTGCAGCGAGAGTGACTTGACGCTGTCACGTTGGGGCGAAAGACTCCGTGCTTGATTTGAGTGCGGGGTTTCTGGTGGCGGGTGAAGTGGTTGGACATGCGGCTGAGGCGGCTGCGCATGGGGTGGACCTGGTGCCGATTGTGGCGCTGCTGGGGGCTGCCGTCATTGGCGTGCCGCTGTTCAAACGGCTGGGACTGGGCTCGGTGCTGGGCTATCTGGCGGCGGGACTGCTGCTCGGGCCATCCGGCATCGGGCTGATCAATGATCCCGAATCGGTGCTGACCACGGCCGAGCTGGGCGTCGTGATGTTCCTCTTTATCATTGGTCTCGAGATGGAGCCGGCCAAGCTCTGGGCCTTGCGCAAGCAGATTTTCGGGCTCGGCGTCATCCAGGTTGGGGCGTCCGGCGCCTTGCTGACGGGCGTGGGCGTGCTGCTGGGCTTTGCGCCGGTGGTAGCGTTTATCTTCGGCATGGGCTTCGTTTTGACCTCGACGGCTATCGTCATGCAGATCCTGGGCGAGCGCGGCGAACTCTCCACCGATAGCGGGCAGCGCATGGTGTCGATCCTGTTGCTGGAAGATCTGGCCATCGTGCCGCTCTTGGCGGTGGTGGCGATCCTTGCGCCGTCCTCGGGCGAGGATATGGATATGGTCACGCGGGTGGTCAGCCTGCTGATACCGATCGGCGCGGTGCTGCTGTTGATCTTTGTCGGGCGGCGGATCATGAACCCGCTGTTTGCGCTGCTGGCGTCGACGAAGTTGCGCGAAGTGATGACGGCGGCGGCGCTGCTGGTGGTGCTGGGCGCCGCTCTGCTGTTCCAGGCCAGCGGCTTGTCGATGGCCATGGGCGCGTTTCTCGCCGGTGTGCTGCTGTCGACTTCGACCTTCCGGCATCAGCTGGAGGCGGATGTGGAGCCGTTCCGCGGCATCTTGCTGGGGCTGTTTTTCCTCGCCGTCGGCATGTCGCTGGACCTGACGATCGTCGGGGCGAACTGGCAGATCATCGCGATGAGCGTCGTGGCCTATATGCTGGTGAAGGCCGGGGCGATCTATCTCATTGCGCGGCTGCTGAAGTCATCGCATCGCGAGGCGCTGGAGCGGGCGGTACTGATGGGGCAGGGCGGCGAATTCGCCTTCGTGCTCTATACCACCGCCGTATCGGCCGGGATCATCGACGGGCCGACCAATGCCATCTTCACCGCCACGGTGATCGTTTCGATGGTGCTGACGCCGTTCTTCATCATCGGGCTGCGCTTCGTGCTGCCCAAGAAGGAAGAGCAGTCGATGGACGGGGTGGAAGAGGTCGCGGACCTGTCGGCCAAGGTGCTGCTGATCGGCTTCGGCCGGTTCGGGCAGATCGCGTCGCAACCGTTGCTGGCGATGCATCATTCGGTGTCGATCATCGACAATGACACGGACATGATCCGTGCGGCGGCGCAGATCGGCTTCAAGGTCTATTACGGTGACGGCACGCGGCTCGATATCCTGCGGGCTGCCGGGGCCGACAAGGCCGACATTATCCTGGTCTGCACCGACAAGAAGGAGCAGACGACGCGGATTGCCGAGTTGGTGCGCGACGAGTTCCCGCTGGCGCGAGTGATGGCGCGCGCCTTCGACCGCGGGCATGCCATCGAGCTGATCCGGGCCGGCGTCGATTACCAGATGCGCGAAGTGTTCGAATCCGCGCTGACATTTGGCGGCCAGGTGATCCAGATCCTGGGTGCCTCGGCCGAAGAGGCCGAAGAGGTGGTGGAGGGCGTACGGGATCGCGACCAGCAGCGGTTCGACCTGCAGATGGTAGGCGACAACAAGATGATTGCTGGCCGCCACCTGCTGATCAGCAATGCCGAAGAACAGGCGCGCGAGGGTGGCGTGAGCCTGCCCGAGGCGGCGGTCGAGGAAGCGGTAACCAAGAGTACTCAAGCCAAGCAGCCTGCCTAGTCACGCCTCTCATAGGGGCTTTCGTCTGGTGGAATTAAGTGCCAGACTGAAATCTCCGAGGGGAATACATCGTCATGAAATCTGGATTGCGATATGCCGCAACAGCCGATCGTTTACGACGCCCCTACGCCGGAGCCACGCGCCACCACCGTTGAGGCCATCCAGGCCGAAATCCTGGAGAGGCTGATCTATTCCGTCGGCAAGGACCCGATTGTCGCCCGCCAGCATGACTGGCTCGCGGCGACCATTCTGGCCGTGCGCGACCGGGTCATGGACCGCTGGATGGAGAGCTCACGCGAGACGTGGCGGTCTTCGGGCAAGCGGGTCTATTACCTGAGCCTCGAATTCCTCATCGGCCGGCTGATGCGCGACGCTATGAGCAATGTCGGGCTGATGGAGCCGGTGCGCGCGGCGCTAAAAAACCTCAATGTCGACCTTGGCGACCTGATCAACCTCGAGCCCGATGCGGCGCTGGGCAATGGCGGTCTGGGGCGCCTCGCGGCGTGCTTCCTTGAATCCATGTCCTCGGTGCAGATCCCGGCCTATGGCTATGGCATTCGCTATGTGCATGGCCTGTTCCGCCAGGAAATGAGCGAGGGCTGGCAGGTCGAACTGCCGGAAGAATGGCTGGCGCACGGCAATCCGTGGGAATTCGAGCGGCGCGAAAGTGCCTATGAAATCGGCTTTGGCGGCCATGTCGAGCCGGTGATCGATCCCGACGGGACGAGCCGGCAGGAATGGCGGCCGAACGATCATCTGCTGGCGGTGGCCTATGATACGCCGATCGTCGGCTGGCGCGGGGCGCGGGTGAACACGTTGCGGCTGTGGAGCGCGCAGCCGATCGATCCGATCTTGTTGGACAAGTTCAACTCGGGCGACCATATCGGCGCGCTGGAGGAAAGCTCGCGGGCGGAAGCGATTACCCGGGTGCTGTATCCGGCGGATTCGACGGCGGCGGGCCAGGAATTGCGTTTGCGGCAAGAGTTCTTCTTCTCGTCGGCCTCGCTGCAGGACATCGTGCGCCGGCATCTGCAGGCCTATGGCGACCTGGGCTCGCTGCCCGACAAGGTGGCGATCCAGCTCAATGATACCCATCCGGCGATTTCCATCGCCGAGCTGATGCGCATCCTGGTTGATGACAATGGGCTGACCTGGGCCGAGGCGTGGAAGCTGACCCGCGGCACGTTCGGATATACCAATCACACGCTGCTGCCCGAGGCTTTGGAAAGCTGGCCGGTGTCGCTGATGGAGCGGCTGCTGCCGCGGCATATGCAGATCATTTACCAGATCAATGCCGAGGTGCTGACCGACGCGCGGGTGCGGGCCAAGTTCACCGATGCGCAGATCGCCAATGTGTCGCTGATCGACGAGAATGCCGGGCGCCGGGTGCGCATGGGGCAGCTGGCGTTCGTCGGTTCGCATTCGATCAATGGCGTGTCGGCGCTGCATACCGAGCTTATGAAGCAGACGGTGTTTTCCGACCTGCACAAGCTCTATCCGGATCGCATCAACAACAAGACCAATGGCATTACGCCGCGGCGCTGGCTGATGCAGTGCAATCCCGAGCTGACCAAGCTGATCAGCGAGCGGATCGGGCCGGAATTTCTCGATAATATCGATCTGCTCAAGGGGCTGGATGCCCATGCCGATGACCCGACCTTCCAGGGTCAGTTCGCGGCGGTCAAGCAGGCCAACAAGCAGAAGCTGGCCAAGCTGATCAAGGACCGGCTGGGGATCACGGTCTCGGCGGACGCCATGTTCGACGTGCAGATCAAGCGCATCCACGAGTACAAGCGCCAGTTATTGAACATTATCCAAGCCGTTGCGCTGTATGATGAAATTCGCGCCCACCCGGAACGCGATTACGTGCCGCGCGTTAAGATTTTTGCAGGCAAGGCGGCTCCGGGCTACTGGAACGCCAAGCTCATCATCAAGTTGATCAATGACGTCGCCAAGGTCATCAACAATGACCCGGCGGTGCGTGGCCTGCTCAAGGTGGTGTTCCTGCCCAATTACAATGTGAGCCTAGCCGAAGTGATCGTACCCGCCGCCGACCTCAGCGAGCAGATTTCGACGGCCGGCATGGAAGCATCCGGCACCGGCAACATGAAGTTCATGGCCAATGGCGCGATCACCATCGGCACGATGGATGGCGCCAATGTCGAGATGCACAAGGAAGTGGGGCCGGAAAACATCGTGATCTTCGGCCTGACCACGGAAGAAGTCGGCGAAAAGCGCGCCAAGAGCGAAGTGCCGCTCTCGGCAATCGAAGACTCGCCCGCGCTCAAGGAAGCGCTGGAGTCCATTTCGTCGGGTGTGTTCTCGCCGGATGATCCGAACCGCTATCGCGACCTGATCGGTGGTCTATATGACCACGACTGGTTCATGGTGGCGCGCGATTTCGATGCCTATGCCGCGGCACAGGCCGAGGTCGATGCGATCTGGCGCGACAAGAAGCGCTGGAACGCCACGGCGATCCGCAATACGGCGCGCGTCGGGTTCTTCTCGTCGGATCGCACGATCCGGCAATATGCCCAGGAAATCTGGGGCGTACCGACAGCTGCCAAATGATGACGGGCAGGGGGCGGCAATCGGCACACAAGACCGGTCCCCTGCGTATTTTATGGTTCAAGCGACACGGCCATAGTGCCGGTGTCGCTTTCGGGGGGACGTGCCTGTGAGCAAGGAAGACTGGCAAGCAGACTCGCGGGAAGTGGAAGCGGTGGTCAATGGCCGCCATGCCAATCCATTCGCCTTTCTTGGCCTGCATGAGGTTGGCGCGCAGTGGGTGCTGCGGGCCTTCATTCCGCATGCCGACAGCGTCAGCGCCTTCACGCTGGATGGCGTCGAACTGGGTCACCTGATCCCGCGTCATGCCGGTGGGTTCTTCGAAGGCAAGGTCACGATCTCTGGCCGCCAGCCGATCCGCTATCGCGCCAAAAATCCGGGCGGCGAATGGGATGTCTATGACGCCTATTCGTTTGGCCCGGTGCTGGGACCGATGGACGATTATTACATCGGCGAAGGCAATCACCTGCGGCTGTTCGACAAGCTCGGCGCCCATGAGATGGAATTCGAAGGCATCCACGGCACGCATTTTGCGGTGTGGGCGCCCAATGCGCAGCGCGTCAGCGTGGTCGGGCCGTTCAACGAATGGGACGGCCGGCGCAATCCGATGCGCAACCGCTTCGAGAACGGCATCTGGGAAGTGTTCATCCCGGTGCTGGGCACGGGAACGCTGTATAAATATGAGATCGTTGGACCCGATGGCGTGGTCCAACCGCTGAAGGCCGACCCGTTTGCAAGGCAGGCGGAAATGCGGCCCAAGACGGCATCGGTGGTGCCTGATCCGACACCCTTCGTCTGGACAGACGAGAAGTATATCGAGGAGCGCGCGACGCGCGATTGGCGCCGTACGCCGATGTCGATCTATGAAGTGCATCTGGGTAGCTGGCGGCGCCGGCCGGATGGCGGGTTTTTGAGCTATGACCAGTTGGCCGAGCAGCTGGTGCCCTATGCGGCGGACATGGGCTATACCCATATCGAGCTACTGCCGATCACCGAGCATCCGTTTGATCCGAGCTGGGGCTATCAGCCGACCGGCATGTATGCGCCGACGGCGCGGCATGGCGATCCGGCGGCATTCGCGCGATTTGTCGATGCGGCACATGAGGCCGGGCTTGGGGTGATCCTCGACTGGGTACCGGCGCATTTTCCGACAGATGCGCATGGGCTATCCAATTTCGACGGCACAGCGCTCTATGAACACGCCGATCCGCGGCAGGGCTATCACCCCGACTGGAACACGGCGATATACAATTTCGGGCGCAAGGAAGTGGTGAGCTTTCTCGTCAACAATGCGCTGTACTGGCTGGAGAAATTCCATATCGACGGGCTGCGCGTCGATGCCGTGGCCTCGATGCTCTACCTCGATTATTCGCGCCAGCAGGGCGAATGGGTGCCCAACAAATTCGGCGGTAACCAGAACCTGGAAGCAGTGGAGTTTCTGAAGCGGGTCAATTCCGAGACCTATCGCCTGCATCCCGGCACCTTCATGATTGCCGAGGAATCCACATCCTGGCCGGGCGTCAGCGCGCCCACCGATGCGGGTGGCCTGGGCTTCGGCTTCAAGTGGAACATGGGCTTCATGAACGACACTTTGCGGTTCATGAGCCGCGAGGCCGTGCATCGCAAGTATCACCACAATGACATGACCTTTGGCGCGGTCTACGCCTTCAGCGAGAATTTCGTGCTGCCGCTGAGCCATGACGAAGTGGTGCATGGCAAGAAGTCGCTGGTGGAAAAAATGCCGGGCGACGACTGGCAGAAATTTGCCAACCTGCGGGCCTATTACGCCTTCATGTGGGGTTTCCCCGGCAAGAAGCTGCTGTTCATGGGCCAAGAATTTGCCCAGCGCGAGGAATGGGCCGAGGCCAAGTCGCTGGACTGGTATCTGCTCGATGCCGGCATGCATGAGGGCACGCGGCGCCTCGTGGCAGACCTCAACCTCGCCTATCGCGAATTGCCGGCGCTGCATGCGCGGGACAATGAGCCGGATGGGTTCGAATGGGTGATCGGCAATGATCACGCCAATTCGGTGTTTGCCTGGCTGCGCAAGGCGCCGGGCAGCGATCCAATCCTGGTGGTCACCAATTTCACGCCAGTGCCACGCTCTGGCTACAAGATCCCCATGCCGCTGGCCGGCAAATGGGTGGAACGCATCAATACCGATGCGGGCTGGTATGCCGGTTCCAATACCGGAAACCAGGGTGCCGTGACGGCCTATGCCATCGAGGGCGGGCATTGGCCGGCGGAGGCAGAGCTGTATCTGCCGCCGCTATCGACGCTGTATTTGAAATATGAGCCGGCGTGAGCCGGAAGGGTGCATCAGTCCCGGGCAACGGGCGTAGTGGAGGGTTAGAATAATGGCAGACTACAGAGTACCATCGCCGCTGGCCCGCGAGGCCATGGCTTATGTGCTGGCCGGTGGGCGCGGTACGCGCCTGATGGAATTGACCGATCGCCGCGCCAAGCCGGCGGTGTATTTTGGCGGCAAGTCGCGCATCATCGACTTTGCGCTGAGCAACGCCATCAATTCGGGCATTCGCCGCATTTCCGTGGCGACGCAATACCAGGCGCATTCGCTGATCCGCCACCTGTCGCGCGGCTGGAACTTCCTGCGGCCGGAGCGTAACGAAAGTTTCGACGTGCTGCCCGCTTCGCAGCGCGTGCGTGAGGACATGTGGTATGCCGGCACGGCCGACGCCGTGTACCAGAACATGGACATCATCGAGGATTCGGGCGCGCGCTATATCGTCATCCTGGCGGGCGACCATATCTACAAGATGGACTATGAAATCATGCTGCGCCAGCATGTGGACACCGGGGCCGATGTGACCATCGGGTGCCTCGAAGTGCCGCGCATGGAAGCCACCGGCTTTGGAGTGATGCATGTCGACGGGCGCGACCGGGTGGTCGATTTCGTCGAGAAGCCAAAGGATCCGCCGGGCATTCCGGACAAGCCAGAAATGGCTTTGGCCTCGATGGGTATTTATGTGTTCGAGACGCGCTTCCTGATGGAACAGCTGCGCCGCGACGCAGCGACCGAAGGCTCGAGCCGCGACTTCGGCAAGGACATCATTCCCTATATCGTCAAGAACGGCACGGCCTGGGCGCATCGTTTCCCACGCTCGTGTGTTCGTTCGAGCAATGAAGAGGTCAGCTATTGGCGCGACGTCGGCACGATCGATGCTTATTGGAAAGCTTCCATTGATCTGACCGACATCAAGCCGCAGCTCGATCTTTATGATCGCGACTGGCCGATCTGGACCTATGCCGAGATCACCCCGCCGGCCAAGTTCGTGCATGATTTCGACGGTCGGCGCGGCTCGGCGGTGAATTCGCTGGTCTCGGGCGACTGCATCATTTCGGGCGGGCATCTGCAGAAGACGCTGCTGTCGACCGGCTCGCGAGTGCATAGCTATTCGGTGCTGGATGAGGCGGTGGTACTGCCCTATTGCGATATCGGGCGGAATGCGCGGCTGAAGAAAGTGGTGATCGACCGCGGCGTGAATATTCCAGAAGGGCTCGTCGTTGGCGAGGATCCAGAATTCGACGCGAAGTGGTTCCGCCGCAGCGACGAGGGGGTGACGCTGATCACCCAGGCAATGATCAACAAGTATCTGGCAGGCCGATGATCGAAGTTCTCTCGGTTGCATCCGAGGTCTATCCGCTGATCAAGACCGGGGGGCTCGCCGACGTGGCGGGCGCCCTGCCGGGCGCATTGAGTTCGCATGGCGTGACCATGCGGACGCTGGTGCCGGGCTATCCGTCGGTGATGGGCAAGCTGACTGGTGGCCGCGTGGTCAAGGAGCTCGACGATCTGTTCGGCATACAGGCCAAGCTGATCGCGGCGCGTGTCGAGGGGCTGGATGTCATCGTGATCGATGCGCCGGTGCTCTATGACCGGCCGGGCAATCCCTATGTCAGCCCGGATGGCTGGGACTGGCCGGACAATTGGAAGCGCTTTGCGGCGTTGGGCTGGGTGGCGGCGGAACTGGGCATGGGGCTGGTGGATGGCTATCATCCGCAGGTGATCCATGCGCATGACTGGCAGGCGGGGCTGGCACCGGCCTATCTGAAGTTTGGCCCGGTGGCCCATGTGAAGACGGTGATGACCGTCCACAACATGGCCTTCAAGGGCTTTTTCGGCGCGGAAATCTTCGGGCAATTGCGCCTCCCGCCGCATGCCTTTGGCGTGGGTGGCGTCGAATATTTTGGCGGGATTTCCTATCTCAAGTCGGGCATGGAATGCGCCGATTATGTCACGACGGTCAGCCCCAATTATGCCGACGAAATCCGCACGCCGGAATTCGGCATGGGGCTGGAAGGGCTGCTCAACGGCCGCGCCGATACGGTGGTGGGCATCCTCAATGGCATCGACACCGATGCCTGGGACCCGGCAACCGATCCGGCGCTGGCCAAGACCTTCACCGCCAATACGATGCAGGGCCGTGCGGCCAACAAGCAGGCGGTGGTGGATAAATTCGAGCTGGATGGCACGGATGGGCCGCTGTTCTGCGTGGTCAGCCGGCTGACCGACCAGAAGGGCATGGACCTGTTGTTGCAGGCCGTCGACGGGCTGGTCGATCTGGGTGGCCGGCTGGCGGTGCTGGGTTCGGGCGAGGCCTACCTGGAAGACGGGTTCCGCCATGTCGCGGCCAAGCATCCTGGCAAGGTGTCCATTGCCAATGGCTATAACGAGGCGCTGAGCCATCTGATGCAGGGCGGCTGTGACGCCATCATCATTCCGTCACGCTTCGAGCCTTGCGGGCTGACCCAGCTCTATGGGCTGCGCTATGGCTGCGTGCCGGTGGTGAGCCGCATCGGCGGGCTGGCGGATACGGTGATCGATGCCAATCCGGCGGCGATCGCGGCGGAAGTGGCGACCGGCGTGGTGTTCGACGCCAATAGCGCGCATGCGGTTTACGAGGCGATCCGCAAGACGGTTCGGCTCTATAGCGACGAAAAACTCTGGAAAAAAATCCAACGGCGGGGAATGAAATCGGACGTCTCCTGGGAGACGAGCGCCGCGCGCTATGCCGATCTCTACGCCACCATTACCGGGCTGAAGACCAATGACGATCCAGACCATTAAGACGACGCCATACGGCGACCAGAAACCCGGCACCTCGGGCCTGCGCAAGCGGGTGACCGTCTATAGCCAGCCCAATTATGTCGAGAACTATATCCAGGCGATCTTCGATAGCCTGGAAGGGTTCGAGGGACAGACGCTGGTGATCGGCGGCGACGGGCGCTTCTACAATGATGTGGCCATCCAGAAGGCGATCCGCATTGCGGCGGCCAATGGCTTTGGCAAGGTGCTGGTCGGGCAAGGTGGCATTCTGTCGACGCCGGCCGCCAGCCATGTCATTCGGCACTACAAGGCGTTTGGTGGCCTGGTGCTGTCGGCGAGCCATAATCCGGGCGGGCCGGAGGGCGATTTCGGCATCAAGTATAATATCGGCAATGGTGGACCGGCGCCGGAGAAGAACACCGATGCGGTGTTCGAACGCACCAAGGTGATCGACAGCTACAAGACGGTCGATGCGGCCGATATCGACTTGGGCGCCATCGGCATGCAGACGGTTGGCGACATGGTGGTGGAGGTGATCGATCCGGTCACCGACTATGCGGCGCTGATGCAGACGCTGTTCGACTTCGATGCCATCAAGGCGCTGTTCGCCGGCGGCTTCAGCATGACCTTCGATGCCATGTCGGCGGTAACCGGGCCTTATGCCCATGCGATCCTCGAAGGCATTTTGGGCGCGCCCAAGGGGACGGTCAAGAATGGCGAGCCGTCGCCGACCTTCAATGACGGGCATCCCGATCCAAACCTGGTCTATTGCAAGGATATGTACGAGCTGCTGATGACGGAGGCCGGGCCGGATTTCGGCGCGGCTTCGGATGGCGATGGCGATCGCAACCTGATCATCGGCAAGGGGCGCTTCGTGACGCCATCGGATTCGCTGGCGCTGCTGGCGGCCAATGCGCATCTGGCGCCGGGCTATAAGAAGGGCATCGCCGGCATTGCGCGGTCGATGCCGACCAGTGCGGCGGCGGACCGGGTGGCGGAAAAGCTCGGCATCGAGATGCACGAAACGCCGACTGGCTGGAAATTCTTCGGCAATCTGCTCGATGCGGGCCGGGTGACGATCTGCGGCGAAGAGAGCGCTGGAACGGGTTCGGACCATGTGCGCGAGAAGGATGGTCTCTGGGCTGTCTTGCTCTGGCTCAACATCCTGGCCGTGCGCAAGCAGAGCGTCGACCAGATCGTGCGCGAGCATTGGGCGACCTATGGGCGGAACTATTATACCCGCCACGACTATGAAGAGGTCGATGCGGCGATTGCCGGCAAGCTGGTAGAGGACCTGCGGGCCCAATTGCCGGCGCTGCCGGGACAGAATTTCGGCGAGGACCTGCAGGTCGCCTATGCCGATGATTTCACCTATCACGACCCGGTGGACGGCTCGACCAGCGCCAAGCAGGGCATCCGGATCGGCTTTACCGATGGGTCGCGGATTGTGCTGCGCCTTTCCGGCACCGGCACGGTGGGCGCAACGCTGCGGCTGTACTTGGAACGCTATGAGGCGGCGGGTGGCAGCCATGATCTCGAAACGCAATCGGCGCTGCAGCCGCTGATCGAACTGGCCGACCAGTTGGCTGGCATCAAGCAGCGCACCGGCCGCACAGAACCCAGCGTCATCACTTAAGGCAGTGACGCGTTTCCGGACGGAAAACCGGTGCCTACTTTTCCTGAAAACGCTCTGATATCGGAACGCCTATGACTGTTACGCTGGTCCCCAATGGGGGCAGTATCGAAAAGCTCGGCGCAACCGTGACCGAGGAAGGCGTGAACTTTGCGGTCTATTCGGAAAGCGCCACCGCGATCTGGGTGTCGATCTTTGACGAGCAGGACCAGGAGACCGATCGGTTCGAGCTGGATGTACATCGCGAGCACATCCGGGCCGGGCTGGTTGCGGGCTTGGCGGCCGGCGCGCGCTATGGGCTGCGGGCGGATGGCCCGTATGACCCCGACCAGGGCTATTTCTTCGACCCGATGAAACTGCTCGTTGACCCCTATGCCAAGCGGCTCGACCGCGTGTTCGTACGTTCGCCACGGCTGCGGCTGGACCGGGCCGAGGCGGTGGATACAGCGCCGTTGATCCCCAAGGCGATCGTCACCAGCGACAGCGCCGAGAACATCCTGCCGCGCAAGAAGGCGCCGGGACTGTTCTACGAGATGAATGTGCGCGGTTACACCATGCGCCATCCCAGCGTGCAGGGGCCGTTGCGCGGCACGATTGCGGCGCTGACCACGCAGCGGGTGATCGATCATCTCAAATTTATCGGTGTCGATACGCTGCAGCTGATGCCGACGGCGGCCTGGATCGACGAGGGTCATCTGCCGGTGCTCGGGCTGACCAATGCCTGGGGCTATAATCCGGTGGCCTATTCGGCGATCGATCCGCGCCTCGCCCCGCGTGGACCGCAGGAATTGCGGAACATGACCGATCTCTATCGCAAGAACGGCATCTCGGTGATCCTCGATGTGGTCTATAACCACACCGGCGAAAGCGATCACAATGGGCCGATGCTGAGCCTGATGGGGCTCGATGCGCGGACCTATTATCGCTTCGCCGAGATCGACGGCAAGCAGGTGCTGGTCAATGATACCGGCACCGGCAATACGCTGCGCTGTGATCATCCGGCGGTACAGCGGCTCGTGATCGAGTCGCTGCGCTATTGGGTCGAGGAAATGGGCGTGTCCGGTTTCCGTTTCGACCTGGCGACAGTGCTGGGGCGCGATCCGGGCTTCAATGCCAATGCGGAAATGCTGCAGAAGATCAAGGCCGACCCGGTGCTGAGCCAGTGCATCCTCGTGGCCGAACCATGGGATCCCGGCCCGGGCGGCTATGCGCTGGGGCAGTTCGGCAAGGAATTCCGCGAACATAACGACACCTATCGCGACGAGATCCGCGAATTCTGGCGCGGTGAGAACGGCAAGATCGGTGCGCTGGCCGGCAAGGTGGCTGGGTCGGCGGAGATTTTCGACAATTCGGGCCGCAAGCCGAGCCATGGCGTCAACATGCTGGCGGTGCATGACGGTTTTACGCTGCGCGACCTGGTCAGCTATGTCGACAAGCACAATGAGGCCAATGGCGAAGGCAATCGCGACGGCCACGGCCATAATGCCTCGTGGAATTGCGGCGTCGAGGGCGATACGGACGACGAGGGTATTGTCGCAGCGCGCAAGCGCGACGTGCGGGCGCTGCTGGCGACACTGTTCCTGTCGCGTGGCGTGCCGCTGCTGCAGCAGGGCGACGAAATGTTCCGCACCCAGCAGGGCAATAACAATGCCTATGCGCAGGACAATGAGATCACCTGGCTGGACTGGGAAAATGCCGATGGCGACATGGTGGATTTCGTCGCCGCCATGGCAAAATTCCGCAAGGATCATTCGGCGCTGACGCATGACCACTTTCTCACCGGCCAGGACAAGAATGGCGTGCGGGATGTGGTCTGGCTGCATCCCGATGGTCGCGAGATGACCGAGGGCGACTGGAACGACTGGACCGCCTCGGTGCTGGGCATGCATTTGCGCAACAAGGACGACGAAGTGCTGGTCTGGTTCAACCGCCGCACCGAGCCGGTAGTGGCGCGCCTGCCAGAGGGGCATTGGACGGTGGGTGTTGCGTCGGACGCTACGGCCACGGTGGTGTTGACCGACGGGACGGCGACGCTGACGCCGCGGTCGGTGGTGGCGCTGGTGCGGGCGGCTGAATAAGGCCCGAAGAGAAGGCACCACCACCCGACCCCTTCGGGGCCACCGTCCCCACAAGGGGGAGGGATTGAGGGCGGGGTGATGGCTAGTCACCGGCCCAGTAGCCCTAAAGCGCGACTTCGACCATGCCGACCCGGTGGTAGAGGCAAATTGCTGGCGCGTTGGCAGCCATGACCTTGAGATCGACGTGCTCGAGCCCGCGGTGCTTGAAGGCAGCGAAGACGGCGTGGAGCAGGCTTTCGCCTATGCCCTTGCCGCGCCAGGGCTGGCTGACGGCGATGTCCTTGATGAAGCCGCCGGTCCAGCACAAAGCGAGGCCAATGGGCTGGTCGGTTTCGTCGGCGGCGATGAAGACCAGGGCGGGGTCGTATTCTTCGTCAGATGTGATCGATAGCCACCAGTCGGCAAAGGCCGGCACGCTGCCGAAGCCGTTGGCGTAGGCTGTTTCCAGGATGGCGTGCAGGGCCTCCGGTGCCACGGTGCTCACAGGCAATAGCCGCACTCCGGCCGGCCAGGCCGGCGCCAATAGCGGTCCCGACAGATGCTTGCGGAGGCGCAATACGCCGCCCACTCCGACCTACTCGGCCGCTTGAGCGTCCGACAGGCCGCCGGCGTGTTCGATATAGGCGATGATCTGGTCGAGGCTTTCACGGCGGAGCAGGTCGGTGAAGATATAGGGGCGGCCGTCGCGGACTTTTTGGGTGTCGCTTTCCATCACTTCGAGGCTGGCACCGACATAGGGGGCGAGGTCGGTGTGGGTGATGACGAGGAGATCCGAGCGGGAAATGGCGGGGCCACCCTTGCGGGGGATCTTTTCGCCCTGGGCGACGGAGATGACGTAGATGGTCAGATCCGCCAGGTCGGGCGAGAAGGTGGCCGCCAGATTGTCGCCGCCGCTCTCAATAAGAATGATGTCGAGATCGGGGAATTTCTTGTTGAGGTCGTCGATGGCGGCGAGGTTGAGTGAGGCGTCCTCGCGGATGGCGGTGTGCGGGCAGCCGCCGGTTTCGACGCCGACGATGCGGTCCTCGGAAATGGCCTGCACACGGGCAAGGATCAAGGCGTCTTCGCGGGTATAGATGTCATTGGTGACGACGGCCATGGAATAGCGGTCGCGCATCGCCTTGAGCAGCATCTCGCAAAGCGTCGTCTTGCCGGAGCCGACGGGGCCGCCGATGCCGATGCGAAGAGGACCGTTAAGGCTTCGTTCCATAATTCTACTCCTACGGCCGCCTGACGCGGCTTTCTGCGCTTCCGGTGCTCACGTACCCAAACGTACGCTCCGCTCCGGTTCTCGAAAACCACGCCATTCGACTCGCATGAGCGAATTCTGAAATGAAGCCTTCCGATTTCATAGCAGCCTCATGATGGCGAGTGCGAGGAAGCCGGCGCCGACAAACAGGCACATCGGGGAATAGACGCGCCGGTCGTTGAGCCGGAAATTGGGTTCGGGGGTCTGATTGGCCCACCAGGCGGTGTAGCCGATACCGCCGCGGGCGAGGAACAGCAGGGCAAAGACGAAGCCCGCAATGGTCAGCCAGAGGCCGTTGCCATCGTGATCGGCCAAAGCCAGTGCAGCAATGCCGGCGAGCAGGATGAAGACGGCAACGCCGAAGGAGGCGAGGCGCGGTGGCATGTGCTCGATGCCAGCGGTACCGACCACTGTCTGGGCCAAGAGTTTTTCGCCACGGATCGGCCAGGTCTTGCCGATCGACCACAGGAAGTGGGCGGTGGAGACGGCCAGCAGGGCGATGAACATGAAGGCGGCGATGAGCATGCTCATGAGCGGAAGATTCTCGTGGTCAGGGTTTCGTGCGCCATTTGGGCGATATCGGCGGCATAGGCCACCGAGCCGATGTCGTCCAGCGCGGCATGCTGGCACAGCGATGCCATGCTGGCTATGGAACTTTCAAGCGCGGCCAAGATCGCGAGGCCGTCGGACTGGCCGATGGGGATCAGCCGGACGGCGACGGAAACCTGGCTGTGGATGGTGGCGGTTAGGTAGGCGAGGAGTGCCGCTTCGAGGTCGATGCCGTGACCGGCGGCGATGGCGCCGACGGCTATGGGATAGGGGCAGGGATCGGGCAGATTGGCGAGAACCGGCGTTGGCCAGGCTTTGGCGGCCGTGGCAAAGGCGTGGCCGGTGATGGTGGTTTCGTCGTGGCGCTCGCGGGCGGGCGTCAGGGCGAGGCAGAGATCGGCCAAGTCGCGCAGCGCGGAAGGATCGTGGGCGGCGCGATGGGCGTGGGCGAAGAGAATGCCGTCGGTGCGCAGGCTGCCGTGGTTGAGCGCGCCGGAAATCCAGTCCTCGGTGGTGAGGCGGTCATGCACCGCACGCGACGCGATGGCGGATTCAAGGCCTGCCGACCAGGCGAAGGCGCCGACCGGGAAGGCCGGCGATAGCCAGGTCAGCAGTTTTTGCAGGTCGGAATTTGCCGTCATCGGGCGAGGAGGGCGTGGCCGCTGTCGGCGTGGCTGTGATAGGCGCCATGCTCGGCATAGAAGGGCTCGCTGACATTGCTGATCGTGGCGCCGAGGCCTTCCAGCATGGTCTTGAGCACATGGTCGCGCTTGATGAGGATGCGGGCTTCTTCGAGCTGGGCTGAGGTGTGGCGGTTGCCGATGTGCCAGGCAAGGCGGACGAGGTGGGCAGTGTCGCGGGCGCGGATTTCGTAGAGCAGCTCTTCGGCCGCGATGATGCCGACGAGACGGCCGTCTTCCAGCTCAAGGGCACTGCCGTGTTCGAGCGTCAGCGTCTGGGGGAAGTCGACCATAACCTCGTCGCCACCCTTGAGGCGCAACAGCTTGCGGCGCAGTCGGCGTTCGGTGTGTTCGAGGGTGACGCTGTCATAGGGGAGGCCCCGGCCATGGTCGGGCGGGAGGATGGATACGGCGCGCAGCATGGGCTTGATAAGGATCTCTGTGGTCGTCAGGTCACCGTATAGAAAAACCGGCTGATCCAATAGGCCTGATAGGCCAGATGCACCATTACTGCGGCGAGTTGTATGCGGCGGTCGGAGGAGCGAATAGCGATGATGCAGATGACCAGGCCGAAGGGCACCTGGATGAAATAATCCCAGCCGAAACGCTGCCAATAGGTGCCGCCCTTGATCAGCGTATCGATTGCGTCGAGGAAAAAGGTCGCGGCGAACAGGCCGAAGAACCAGCGGCGGCGCTTGAGGAAGAAATCCTCGTAGCCGTCATATTCGGCAATATTGTCTGGCGAGAGCAGGGCGGCCAGCAGGAACAGGGTCACCGCATAGACGATGAGGAAAAGCGTGATGGCGAAGGTCCAGTGTTCCAGCTTGTAGAGGGCGAATTCCCACCACCAGAACAGCACCAGTTCGACGAGGATCGAGACGATCCACAGCAGGTGGAGAGATGACAGTTTCGCCCGCTGCGGATGCTGGATCATGCCGGCGACGGTCATCAGCAGGCGAGTGATGCCCAGGCCGACGATCATGCCCATGACGATGCGGACATGGGGGAAGAGTTCGACCGGCGAAAGCTGATCCATGGGCCTATGGGGTGTTGATGAATTCCGAGCAGGTAAGCACGGCTTCGACATCGTCGCCAAGCGTGGTGTCGTAAAGGCTGGCATCGGAGCCGCGGGTTTCCCAGGCCCATTTGCCCGAGACGTAACGCACGCCGGAGGCTGCGACGGTCGAGACGAAGACCAGTTCCTCGGGCTCTTCGGCGATCGGGACCAGGGCCAGGAAATTGGGCGCGGCGTTGATGTAGGTGACGGTGATCGGGGTCTCGATGGCGCAGTCATAGGTCATGACGTGGCGCTCGAAATCGCGGCCGGCATTGAGTTCGATCTGCAACGAGGTCTGGGCGGCATTGGCGGCGGTCGGCAAGAGCAGGGCGGCGATGGCCGCGACGAATAGCGCACGTGTCATGTCTCGGGCTCCTCTTTGCAAGCAAGGTGGCCGAGTCGCATGGCAAAGTCGTGATGATTTGGCGGGCGAGCCGGGTGATGGCTCGCCCGTTTGCATCAGGCGAGGTAGACGACCAGGAAGGCGAGGGCCACGGCCACGACGTCTTCGACCAGGGCGGCGGGCAGGTCGCGGCCAAAGGCTTTGGCCAGGCGGCCGCGAATATCGGCGCCGAGATAGGTGCCGATAACCGCGCCGACAGCACCGAGCAGCGCGCCGATGATCCAGTTGGTAGGCAGCAGCAGCGCGCCGGTCAGGGCGCCGAGCACAATGCGGGCGCCGAACTGCATCGGTACCTTGCGGCTGGGCGTATTGGGCAGCTGGTCGGTGACCAGTTCGACAAGGGCCAGCAGGGTAATGATGATGACGGCAATGATATTGCCGAGGAAGGCGGCCGGCGTGGCGCTGAGGTCGATCCAGCCGAGATATGCGCCCCAGGAGATGGCGGCCAGCGGCGTCATGGCGCGCAGGCCTGCAGTAATGCCAATCACGATGGCAAGAAGATAGATCATGACGAAAGCCCCTTGGCGGCCAAGCGCCGCGCAGCAGTATTGGCGCTTTCGGGGGCGGTCAACAAGAGGCGTTCAGGAACGCCGGAGCAAGTAAAGCGTGCCCAGAACGGGCTGATTGCGTTCCTGGCGCAGGGTCATCTGCTGTTGTTCAAGGATGATAAATCCATGCGCTTCCGCCAGATAGGCAATATAGGCGGGGGAATGGGCATAGCGGCCGCTGGTGCGCAGGGTGATGTTCTGGTCCTCGTTAGTTTCAACCGAAAAAACGAAGAGGCCCGCCGGGGCGAGGACTTTGGTGGTGGCGGCAAAGATCGGCGCGAGATCGCCGAAGTAGACGAAGACATCGCCGGCGGCGGCGAGATCATAGGGGCCGGCGAGGGCCGGGTCGGTTGCGAGGAGTTCGGTCGCATCGCCGACGCGGAGGTGGCGGTAGATGTCGCGCTCGCGGGCCTTGCGCACCATCTGCGCGGCGATGTCGATGCCGTCCATGATGGCGATGCGATCCTGCAGCGCCGCGCCGACAAGGCCGGTGCCGCAGCCGAGGTCAAGCAGGCTTTGCGGTGCATAAGGGGCGATGAGGTCGCGGATATAGCTGGGGGTGCGGTAGCCAAGGGTGCCGGTCAGATGGCTGTCGAAGGTTTCGGCATAGGTGTCGAACAGGTCGGCGACATAATTGGCCGAGGCTGACGGATTGGCGCCGGAGAGGGCGGCGACCATGTGGGCGGCGTATTTGTCATAGGGCAGCACGGCGAGGGCGGCCTTGAAGGCGGTCAGTGCTTCGGCGGGATTGCCGAGCAGCTGGTGGCACTGGGCGAGGCCGCGCAGGGCGGTGGCGTCGCGCGGGCGCTGGTCGAGGGCGCCGCGGAAGTTTTTGAGGGCGGTGGCGGGGTCACCGCTGGCGAGCTGGGCAGCGCCGAGTTCGGCCAGCAGGTCTGGCGAGGGATCGGGCTGCTGGGCGGCCAGGGTCAGGTGCTCGACGGCCGTTGACGGATCGCCGGCCTGCATGGCAAGTGCGGCGAGCAGGCGCTGGGCGCCGAGACTTTCGGGCTCACGCTGGGCGATGGTGGTGGCGAGCGATCGGGCGGCGTCGAGCTGGCCGCCGCGGCGCAATTGCCAGGCGTCGGCCAGCGTTGGTGTATCGGTCATACGCCCTGTCTAGAACAGGAAGTAGCGCTGCGCCATGGGGAGGACGGTGGCGGGCTCGCAGGTGAGCAATTCGCCATCGGCATGGACTTCGTAGGTTTCCGGATCGACCTGAATGTCGGGCGTCGCCGAATTGTGGATCATCGAATGCTTGCCGATGCCGCCGCGGGTATTGGTGACCGGCAGCATCTGCTTGGCGACCCCGAGCTTGCCACGCAGGCCGTCATCATAGGCGGCCTGGGAGACGAAGGTGACCGAGGAATTGGTCAGCAGCTTGCCGAAGCTGGCGAACATCGGGCGGTAGTGCATCGGCTGCGGCGTCGGGATCGAGGCATTGGGATCACCCATCGGGGCGGCGGCGATGGAGCCGCCGAGCAGCACCATTTCCGGCTTCACGCCGAAAAACGCCGGGTGCCAGAGCACCAGGTCGGCGCGCTTGCCGGGCTCGATCGAGCCGATGTGCTGGCTCATGCCGTGGGCGATGGCGGGGTTGATGGTGTATTTGGCGATGTAGCGCTTGACGCGGAAATTGTCGTTGTCGCCGATTTCCTGGGCCAGCTTGCCGCGCTGGCGTTTCATCTTGTCGGCGGTCTGCCAGCAGCGGATCAGCACTTCGCCGACGCGGCCCATGGCCTGGCTGTCGGACGAGATGACCGAAAGGGCGCCCATGTCGTGGAGGATATCCTCGGCGGCAATGGTTTCCTTGCGGATGCGGCTTTCGGCGAAGGCGACGTCTTCCGGAATGTTGGGCGAGAGATGGTGGCAGACCATGAGCATGTCGAGATGCTCGGCAATGGTGTTGATCGTGTAGGGCCGGGTCGGGTTGGTCGAGCTCGGGATGACATTAGGGAGGCCGGCGACACGCAGGATGTCGGGGGCATGGCCGCCGCCGGCGCCTTCGGTGTGGAAGGCGTGAATGGTGCGGCCCTTGAAGGCGGCGATGGTGTCTTCGACGAAGCCGCTCTCATTGAGCGTATCGGTATGGATCATCACCTGGACGTCATAGTCGTCGGCGACCGAGAGGCAATTGTCGATGGTGGCTGGGGTGGTGCCCCAGTCCTCATGCAGCTTGAGGCAGGATGCGCCGGCCAGGATCATTTCAGCCAGCGGAGCGGGGCGGGAGGCATTGCCCTTGCCGGCCAGCGCCAGGTTCATCGGGAAGCCGTCGAAGCTCTCGATCATGCGCTGGATATGCCAGGCGCCGGTGCAGGTGGTGGCCAGCGTGCCATGGGCCGGGCCAGTGCCGCCGCCCAGCATGGTGGTGACGCCGCTCATAAGCGCTTCCTCGATCTGCTGGGGCGCGATGAAGTGGATATGGGCGTCCATGCCGCCGGCGGTCAGGATGCGGCCCTCGCCGGCGATGACTTCGGTAGAGGGGCCGATGATGATGGTGACGCCCGACTGGGTGTCGGGATTGCCGGCCTTGCCGATGGCGTGGATGCGGCCATCCTTGAGGCCGACGTCGGCCTTGAAGATGCCGGTGACATCGACGACCAGCGCATTGGTGATGACGGTATCGACGGCGCCCTCGGCGCGCGTGCGCTGCGACTGGCCCATGCCGTCACGGATGACCTTGCCGCCGCCAAACTTCACCTCTTCGCCATAGGTGGTGAAATCCTTCTCGACCTCGATGAAGAGCTCCGTATCGGCCAGGCGCACCTTGTCGCCGGTCGTGGGACCATACATGTCGGCATAGGTGGCGCGAGAAATGCGAGCGGGCATGGTGCCTCCGGCTAGTTCTGGGAATCCGTCTGCGACTGGACGTAATTCCGGTAATTTGTGTGGGTGGTTTCGATGATGTCGTCGAGCAGGGCCCCGCCCTGCTGCAGTTGCGGATAGTCGCTCCCGAGAGCGGCCAGCGACATGCCGATGATCTGGAGGGCATAGGCGTAGTTCACCTTGTCCTCGTCGAGCATGCGGTTGCCTTCGGCATCGATCTGCTGGAGCAGCTTGATGATGTCTTCGCGGGTCACGGCGGCCTTGAAGTCGGCCCAGCTGTTGAGGCCCTTGCCCATGTCGACGAGATTGGCGGCGGCGGCACCGAGCAGGAACATGGCTTCGCCATTCTCGGCGCCTTCGCGGCGGAGATCGTCGAGAAGTGTCGTGATCTTGCTGAGCAGAATGGTCTCGGATTTGTGGGGCATGTCTGGCTCCTGAGGACTGTGCCGGCCTTGTAGTGCGGTTCGCACGGCAGGCACAGTGCTAGTCGAGGGCTCCCATGATCTGCTGGCGGAAGCCATAGACCGCGCGATCGCCGCCAAGTGGGATCAGCCGCACCTCGCGGGCCTGGCCCGGTTCGAAGCGAACCGCCGTGCCGGCCGCGATATCGAGGCGCATGCCACGTGCCTTGTCGCGGTCAAAGCTGAGGCCGGCATTGGCTTCGAAGAAATGGTAGTGCGAGCCGACCTGGATCGGGCGGTCGCCGGTGTTGGCAACTTCCAAGGTCAGCTGCATCGCATCGGCATTGAGCAGGATTTCGCCAGCCTTGGGGATGATTTCGCCTGGGATCATGAGGGCACCTATCGGATCGGCTGGTGAACGGTGACGAGCTTGGTGCCGTCGGGGAAAGTGGCTTCGACCTGGATGTCGTGGATCATCTCGGGGATGCCTTCCATGACCTGGGCGCGGGTGATGACATGAGCGCCCGCTTCCATCAGTTCGGCGACGGGGCGGCCGTCGCGGGCACCTTCGACGACGAAGTCGGTTATCAGCGCGATGGCTTCGGGATGGTTGAGCTTGACGCCGCGCTCGAGGCGCTTGCGGGCGACGATGGCCGCCATGGCGATCAGCAGTTTGTCTTTTTCGCGGGGGGTCAGGTTCATAATGAGATCCTAGAGATGCCAGAGGCGCGGCAGCGAACCGGCGCCGGAGAGTTCGGCCAGAATTGGAACGATCAGGCGGCGCAAGGCAAGCCCGGTTTGCGATAAAGCGCGAATGACCAGCCGTTCTCCATTGGCGCTGGCGGCGATACGGCCATCCTGCGGCAGAATAGTGCGGATGCGCGCGAGCTGGGCGTGGCATTGTTCAGCATCGGGCGCGACGTGCAGGATGGTGGCAAAGGCGCGCTTGCCGGCGAGCAGCGACAGGCCGTTGCGCTCGGTCAGCGTGCCATCGAGCCGGGTGGCCTCGGCGTGGATCAGCCGGCCATTGCGGCGAATGCGCCAATTGTCGCGCAGGCGGGCATCGAGGGCGGCCTCGCCCATGGCGTCGCGGCCCAGGAGAATGGCTTCGACGGCGGTGAGGCTGCTGCCATTCGCCAAGTCGATCTCGATCTTGCGGTCGAGCTGGCTGGCGGCGAACAGGATGGTTTCCTGCGGTAACCAGTCGAGATGGGCATTTTCCGCGACCGACAGGCGCGTCTCGACACGGGCCGGGCCGCCAATGGAGCGATAGATGCGTTCGCAGGCCTGGGTGGTCAGGACCATGCGGCCATTGGGAGCCAGATCGGCGGACCAGCGCATGACGTCGCCGCCGGTGAGGCCACCCGCGGTATTGATCAGTACGGCCTCAAGCGCCGGCGAATGGGTATTGGGCAGGCGAATCTTGGCGCAGCCTTCCTGGTAGAGCGTGGCCAGATGGGTGACGCCATCGCGCTGCTTGCTAGAAACGCCGCCCACGCCAAATGCACGTTGCATGCGGGTGCTTGGTGTACTGTTTGCTGTTCCAACATTTTTTTCGGCAACGATTGTCAAAGGTCGGCGTTTCCTAAGCGAGCAGGTGCTCATTTAATGAGACATTACAGAAGGCTATTCAAATGCACACCAAGACCATTATCTCTGCAGCCGCCCTCGCAATCACCCTTGGCTTTGCCGGCCCAGCGTTCGCGCAGGCCGTGACCCTTGGCGCCCATACCGTTACCGAGGCCGAAATGCCTCTCGTTCAGACCCGTTGCGACGAGCTGAGCGCAGCATCCACTGCAGCCAGCGATGGTAGCACCGACACCACCGCCAATGTTCCTACCCCTGCGGGCACCACGACCGAAGGTGACGGCGAACAGGGTACTGAAGAAGGCACTGCCGGCCTGATCGAACTCGACACCATCACCCTCGAGCAGTGTGTCGAAGCTGGCCTGATCGCCAACTAATCGACTACTGTAGAATTCAAGAAACGCCCGGCTTTTGCCGGGCGTTTTTTGTTGTCTAGACCATGAGATGGCGGCGCACCTCTGGCAGATCGAGATCGCTGGAGGGGCCTGCATGCTGGATTTCGCCGCGATCCATGACATAGATGTCGTCGGCAATCTCACGGCAGAAATCGAGAAACTGTTCAACGAGCAGAATCGTCATGCCCTTTTCGTCGCGCAGAAATTGCAGCGCGCGGCCGATGTCCTTGATGATCGAGGGCTGGATACCCTCGGTGGGTTCGTCGAGCACCAGAACCTTGGGTCGGGTGACCAGCGCACGCCCGATCGCGAGCTGTTGCTGCTGGCCACCCGAGAGGTCACCGCCGCGCCGGCCCAGCATGGACTTCAGCACGGGGAAAAGCTCGAAGATGTAGGGCGGAATGTTCTTTTCAGACCGGGGCAGGCCGGCAAAGCCGGTTTCGAGGTTTTCCTTCACCGTCAGCAAGGGGAAGATTTCACGGCCCTGCGGCACATAGCCGATACCCATGCGGGCGCGCTTGTAGGGCGGGGATTTTTTCAAGACCTCCTCGCCGAACTTGATGTCGCCGGCGGTGATGTTGTTGACGCCGGTGATGGCGCGCAGGGTCGAGGATTTGCCGACGCCATTGCGGCCAAGCACGGCGGTGATGCGGCCGGGCTGGCAGGTGATCGAGACGGACTTCAGCGCCTGGGCGGCGCCGTAGTGCAGGTCGATGGCATTGATCGAGAGGGCGGTGCTCATCGGCCGAGATACCTTTCGATGACGACGGGATTGGCGCTGACCTGATCGAGACTGCCCTCGGCCAGGACGGAGCCTTCGGCGAGGCAGGTGACGCGCGAGCCCAGCTCGCGAACGAAGCTCATGTCATGCTCGACGACGACGACTGAGCGGGTCTTGGCGATATCCTTGAGCAGCTTGGCAGTTTCGACGGTTTCGCTGTCGGTCATGCCGGCGACGGGTTCGTCGACGAGCAGGAGTTTTGGATCCTGCGCCAGCAGCATGCCGATTTCGAGCCACTGTTTCTGGCCGTGGCTGAGATTGGCGGCATAGTCGTCCTTACGCGCGATCAGACGAACCGTTTCGAGGATTTCGGTGATGCGGGCGATATCAGCGGCGTCGGCGGTGTAGAACAGCGTGGCGAAGACGCCGCGCGGCTTCTTCAGCGCCATTTCGATATTGTCCCAGACAGTGTGGCTTTCGAAGACCGTAGGTTTCTGGAACTTGCGGCCGATGCCCAGATTGGCGATGGCGGCCTCGTCGAGCTTCGTGAGATCGGTGCGGCCATCGAACAGCACCTGGCCATCGTCGGGCCGGGTCTTGCCGGTGATGATGTCCATCATGGTGGTCTTGCCGGCGCCATTCGGGCCGATGATGGCCAGCATTTCGGCCGGGTGGACGATGATAGATAGGTTGTTGATGGCCTTGAAGCCGTCGAAGGCGACGGAGACGCCATCGAGATAGAGCATGGTGCCGGTCTTGTCGGTCATGGCTCTACTCCGCCGGATTGGGTTGGGGATCGACGCCGGCCTCGACCTGCTTCGGCGTCGGGTCGCCGCGATCATGCTGCTCGCGCTTGGTGGTGGCGGCGCGATACTGGCCGATCAGGCCGACGATGCCCTTGGGCAGGAACAGCGTTGTTACGACGAAGAGGGCGCCGAGGGCAAACAGCCAATATTCGGGGAAGGCGCCGGTGAAGTAGCTTTTGCCGACATTGACCAGGATACCGCCGATGATCGGCCCGATGATGGTGCCGCGGCCGCCGACGGCGGTCCAGATGACGACCTCGATGGAATTGGCCGGATCGAATTCGGACGGGTTGATGATGCCGACCTGCGGCACATAGAGCGCGCCGGCAATGCCGGCGATGATGGCTGAGACGACGAAGGCAAAGAGTTTCACATATTCGACGCGGTAGCCGATGAAGCGGGTGCGGCTTTCGGCATCGCGCACCGCGACCATGACCTTGCCGAGCTTTGAATTGACCACCATGGAGCAGGCTAGAACGGCCAGAGCCAAGGCAATGGCCGAGGCGGCGAAGAGGCTGGCGCGGGTGCCGGGGGCAGAGATCGACTGGCCAAGGATATCCTTGAAGTCCGTCAGGCCGTTATTGCCGCCAAAGCCCATGTCGTTGCGGAAGAAGGCCAGCAGCAGGGCATAGGTCATGGCCTGGGTGATGATCGAGAGATAGACGCCGGTGACGCGGCTGCGGAAGGCGAGGAAGCCGAAGACGAAGGCGAGGAGGCCAGGGACCACGACCACGGCGATCATGGCGATCCAGAAATTGTCCATGCCATACCAGTACCAGGGCAGTTCCTTCCAGTTCAGGAAGACCATGAAGTCGGGCAGGATGGGATTGGCATAGACGCCGCGGGTGCCGATCTGGCGCATCAGATACATGCCCATGGCATAGCCACCGATGGCAAAGAAGGCGCCGTGGCCGAGCGAGAGAATGCCGCAATAGCCCCAGACCAGATCAAGTGCCAAGGCGAGCATGGCATAGGTCAGATATTTGCCGAACAGCGGCACGACATAATTGGGCAGGCGCAGCGGGTGGCCGGTGGGCAGCAAGAGATTTGAGGCGGGAACCAGGATGGCGACGGCCAAGAGGATGGCGACGATCCAAATGGCCTTTTTGTCGAGGGCGCGGAACAGGGCTTGCGTAATCATGCTTCGATCGAGCGTCCCTTGAGCGCGAAGAGGCCGCGGGGACGGCGCTGGATGAACAGGATGATGAGGACGAGGATAATGATCTTGCCCAGCACCGCACCGGCATAGGGCTCGATGAATTTGTTGGCGATGCCCAGGGTCAGGGCGCCGACCAGGGTGCCCCAGAGATTGCCGACGCCGCCGAAGACCACGACCATGAAGCTGTCGATGATGTAGCCCTGGCCGAGGTTTGGCGAGACGTTGCCGATCTGGCTGAGCGCCACGCCGGCGAGGCCGGCAATGCCCGAGCCGAGGCCGAAGGTCATGGCATCGACCAGGGGCGTGCGGATGCCCATGGAGGAGGCCATGCGGCGGTTCTGGGTGACGGCGCGCATATGCAGGCCAATGGCGGTGTATTTGAGCACGCAGAGCAGGGTCAGGAAGACCATGATGGCGAAGATGACGATGTAGAAGCGGTTCCAGGTGATGGCGAGACCGCCGAGTTCGAAGGAGCCGGACATCCAGCTCGGATTGCCGACTTCACGGATATTGGCCGTGAAGATGCGTTGCACGGCCTGCTGGATGATCAGCGACAGGCCCCAGGTGGCGAGCAGGGTTTCGAGCGGCCTTCCGTAGAGGAAGCGGATGATGCCGCGCTCGATGGCAATGCCGATAAGGCCGGTGACGAGGAAGGCCAAGGGCAGGGCGATGGCCAGGGACCAATCGAACAGGCCCGGGAAATTCTGGCGGATGATCTCCTGCACCACGAAGGTGGTATAGGCGCCGAGCATGACCATTTCGCCGTGGGCCATGTTGATGACGCCCATGACACCGAAGGTGATGGCGAGGCCGATGGCGGCGAGTAGCAGCACCGAGCCGAGCGAGATGCCGAACCAGACATTTTGGGCGACATCCCAGACAGCACGATCGCGGGCCAGACCGTCAATGGCCGACTGGATGGTCGGCTGCAGTTCGGCGGGGGCACCGGCCAGAGCGGTGGTGAGGATATTGAGGGCGTCGCGGCCACCGATGGCCTGGGCAATCGGGACGGCGGCGGTCTTTTCCTCGATCGAGGCTTCGGGGGTCTTCAGCATGATGACGGCGCGGGCGCGCTGCATGATCAGCTGGATGTCGTCATCGGTTTCGGCGGCAATGGCGCTGTCGAGCAGTTCGAGCTGGGCCGGGTCGGCGTCGCGCAGGATGGACTGGGCGGCAAAGCGGCGGACACCGGCGTCTTCGCTGAGCAGGGTCATCTGGCCGATGGCGGTGCGCAGGACGCGGCGAAGGCCGTTGTTGACCTTGACCTTTTCGAGACCATCTTCAGTGAGGGTTGGCAGTTCGGCGCCGGTGACCGGGTCCGATATGGTGCCCTTGCCTGAGGGGGCGGAGGTGAAGACCACCTTGCCGGTGGCATCATCGAAATAGAGTTCGCCTTCGAGCAGCACTTCGAGGATCGGGACGACGCGCTGGTCACCGGTGGTGACGAGCACGCCGATGGCGCCTTCGCGGTCCTTGAAATTGCCGGGCGCCAGGGCATCGACCAGGGGCAACAGGTCGGCATCGGCGATCTGGGCCTGGGCGGGAACGGCGAGGCCGAGCGTAAGGACAAGGAAGAGCGCAATGCGCTGGAGGAACAGAATAGCGTTCATCTTTGGCCTCGGCGTTTGGTCGGGCAGGAGAACGAAGGCGGCGAACCGCCTTCGTCCGGAGTTCAGAGCCGGTTACGGCGTGGCGGTATCGCCGCCGCAGGTCTTGGTCTCGGTATTGTAATTGCCGCAGGAGATCGGCGCCGTCCAATCGGCTTCGATCATCTTGGACTCGGGCAGGAAGTCGGACCAGGCATCGCCGGGGACGAGATCGGATTCCGAGACGACTTCGAACTGGCCGTCGGCCTGGATTTCACCGATCAGCACGGGCTTGGTGATGTGGTGGTTCGGGAGCATCTTGGCGATGCCGCCAGTCAGGTTCGGGGTTTCGAGGCCGATGATGGCGTCGAGCACGGCGTCGGTGTCGGTGGTGCCGGCCTTTTCGACGGCCGCAACCCAGAGGTGGAAGCCGATGACGGTGGCTTCCATCGGGTCATTGGTGACCTTTTCCGGATCGTTCATGAAGGTCTGCCAGGCGGAGATGAACTCCTCGTTGGCAGGGACATCGACGGACTGGAAGTAGTTCCAGGCAGCGAGGTGACCGACCAGCGGGGTGGTGTCGAAGCCGGCGAGTTCTTCTTCACCGACGGAGAAGGCGACGACGGGGATGTCTTCGGCCTTGATGCCCTGGTTGGCGAGTTCCTTGTAGAACGGCACGTTGGCGTCGCCGTTGATCGTCGAGACGACGGCGGTCTTCTTGCCAGTCGAGCCGAAAGTCTTGATGTCGGAGACGATGGTCTGCCAATCGGAATGACCGAAAGGCGTGTAGTTGATCATGATGTCTTCTTTGGCGACACCCTTGTCCATGAGGTATTGCTCAAGGATCTTGTTGGTGGTCTGCGGATAGACATAGTCGGTGCCGGCCAGAACCCAGCGTTCGACACCTTCGTTTTCCATCAGGTAGTCGACAGCAGGGATGGCCTGCTGGTTCGGTGCAGCGCCGGTGTAGAACACGTTGCGCTGGGATTCTTCGCCTTCGTACTGCACAGGGTAGAAGAGGATCGAGTTGAGCTCTTCAAACACCGGCAGCACCGACTTGCGCGAGGAGGAGGTCCAGCAGCCGAAGACGGCGGCGACGCCGTTGACTTCGATCAGCTCGCGGGCCTTTTCAGCAAACAGCGGCCAGTCGGAAGCAGGGTCGACGACAACAGCTTCGAGCTGCTTGCCCAGGAGGCCGCCCTTCTTGTTCTGCTCGTCGATCAGGAACAGCATGGTGTCCTTGAGCGTCGTTTCGGAGATAGCCATCGTGCCCGACAGCGAGTGGAGGACACCGACCTTGATCGTGTCGTCCTGAGCGAATGCCGGAACGGCAATTGCGCCCATAGTCATAGCCACGCCCAGCCCCAGACCCGCAATTGCGCGGTTTACTACTGTCATGTTTACCTCCGACAGATGTGTGTTTGCACCGTCGAGTAAATTGCAAAGCCCGTGCCAGTGCTTTGGCATGACAGCTAAGATATTGATTCAGCTTGTGTCAGGCGGATTTTTGCCAGGTGCAGCAATGCTTATGTTCGGCTGCTGCATGCAGGTGCTGCTGCTTTTATGGGCAGTGATATTCATGGCTGATTAATAACTGAGCGGTGTGCACTTTCGCTGTTGGAAGCCTGGGCTGTCAGGCCGCCCGTACGCCGCCGAAGGCTAAGGTAATGTCTGACACCAAAGATTTTCTTCGTCCGAAGCTGTTTGGACAAATGGCATCGACCCCAGGTTCCGGCGGGGGCTGGCGGGCATTTGATATCCACGGTGACAGCCGTTCGGCCTCGTACGCGACAATAGCGGCGGCTCCGTCGGGAACCCTTGATCCCTAGCCTCGTTATTCGACCGAACCGGATACGATGAAAATGATCCGGACAGGTTTTGGCGCCCAATCCTCCAGGGGTGCCATCCGATCGGTAGACGGCTGCAGAGGCTGACGCTCCTTTGTGGTGTCTCCGGTGGGGGCGCGAAACTTCGGTTTCGCGCCCTTTTTGTTTTGCAAGTCGATTCAAGTCCTTGCTGCGCCCCAATTTAAAATCCTTTCAAATGTGAAAATGACTCGATTCAAATATCGATGAAGGATTCATCACGCAAAAACCGAGTCTTGATGACTCGCTTTGAGTCTTGAAACATATCTGAGAAGAAGACGTATCTTGATTGCAGCCAATTGGGGCTCGTCCGAGGAGAGATGCTATGAAGTCTTATATCGCCGTAGTGCTTGCCGGTGTCCTTTTTGCCACTACGGGTATTCCCGTACACGCCCAAGACTTGCTTGGGGGCCTCTTGGGTGGTGACGGTCTTGGTTCTGTACTTAACGTTGACTCTGGCGCTGCTTCAAATCAGGGTCTGGTCAATGTTGGTCTCGGCGGCGGTGGCGGCAATATTCTCGACGTCAATCTTGGCGGTAGCTCGGCTCCGATCGCTGATGTCAGTGTCAGCAACAACAATGGTGGCCTGGGTGTTGGTGCAGACGTGCTCAGCGGCACCGCAACGGCCGACATCGGTGTCGGCGGCGGCAGCAATCTGCTGACGACCAATGTGGGTCTTGGCGGCGATAATCTGGTCAACCTCAGCATCGGCCTGCCCGGCAGCACGCCTGGTACGCCCGGTGCACCTGGGACCCCCGGTACCAATGGCCGCAACGGCAACAATGGCAATGGCGTGACTGCCAACAACGGGAACAATGGCGTCAACGGCAACAACGGGATTAATGGCAATAATAGCCGCGGTGTTGCTGCTGCCTGCGATGGCATGCCGGCCAATCAGGTGACCCGCCTGTTGCAGTCGACGCGCTTTGACTCCTCGTGGAGCCGCGCTTCCGGCGTCAAGGTCCAGCCGATCGCCGTCTGCTCCGACGTCCGCCAGTGGCTGACCTCGCAGCTCAGTGGCTCGAACCTCGGCGCGGCCCTGCGTTCTGCAGTTCAGTCTGACTCGCTGGTCAATGCCTCGCTGAGCCGCACCAGCTACGGTGCCGACCGCGTGCTGGCCGTCAAGCAGTCGGGTAGCCAGCTGATCGTCTACGTCTACTAACCGCTAAAGACGAGTATCGTCCGAAGCTCCCGGTGCCCTGCGCCGGGAGCTTTTTTGTGCCAAATAAACGCAGAATGCGTAGAATTTATGCAAAGTAATTTTGTGGCGCCTTTGTGGGCGATTTTTCTTGCATGCGTGAAATTCGTAGGCTTGTCTGAGGTATAACCAGAACCGGGGACCTCACATATGCTCAATCGCAGGCTGTTTTCCGCATCCACAATCGCCGCCTTGGCGCTGGCGGGCTTTTCCAGCATGCCGGCCTTTGCCCAGACTGCCGTCAAGCTGACGCTCGACTGGCGTTTCGAAGGTCCGGCAGCCGGCTTTCTGCTGGCGCAGGACAAGGGCTATTTTGCCGAAGAGGGTCTCGATGTGACCATCGACACCGGTAATGGTTCGGTGGAAGCGATTCCGCGCGTGGCGACCGGTGCCTATCAGTTTGGGTTTGGCGACATCAATTCGCTGATCAAGTTCCTCGACGAAGATCCGGCCCAGCCGGTCAAGTCGATCATGATGGTCTATGAGAAGCCGGTGTTTTCGATCATCGGCCGCAAGTCGCTGGGCATTACCGACGATCCGAAGTCGCTCGAAGGCAAGAAACTGGGCGCGCCGCCGCCGGATGGGGCCTTTGCGCAATGGCAGGCGTTCATTCCGGCCGCGGGCCTCGATGCATCGACGATCACCATTGAAAACATTGGCTTCCCGGTGCGCGAGCCGATGCTGGCAAGCGGCGATGTGGACGGCGTGTTCGGCTTTGCCTTCTCGGTGATCCTCAACCTGATCGCCAATGGCGTGCCGGAAGACGATATCTCGACCATCCTCTTCGCCGACCATGGCCTCAATCTCTATGGCAATGCCATCCTGGTGAATGAGGCTTTTGCCGAGGAAAACCCGGAAGCCGTAAAGGGCTTCCTGCGGGCACTGACCAAAGGCTTTGCTGATGCTGTGGCTGATCCGGCGGCCGGTGCGGCGGCTGTCCTGGCACGCAACGAGACGCTCAATCTCGACAGCGAGATTGCCCGCCTGACCATGGCCAATGAGATGAACATCAAGACGCCCTATGTGATCGAGAATGGCTTTGGCGATGTTGATGTTGCACGGCTGACCGCTTCTCTTGAGACGCTGAAGGTGTCCATGGGGCTCAAGGGCGCGGTGACGGCGGCTGACGTCTTCGATGCGCAGTATTTGCCGCCGGCCGAAGAGCGCATGCTGCCCTAGCCTGCACTCGCGCAGCCGGGCCTGAGGGGGCCCGATGCTACTGCCCCGGGCGATTCCTTTGAGGGAACGCGAACTGCCCGGGGCGGGTCTCACTCAGAAGCAGGCGGTCATCATGTCTCCACTGGTTTCCATCGAAAATGTCGACATGCGCTATGGCGGGCCGGGGGGCACGCTGGCGGTGAGCGGGCTCAACCTCAAGATCGAGCGCGGGGAGTTTGTGGCCGTTGTCGGGCCGTCGGGCTGCGGCAAGTCCACGCTGATGAAGCTGACGACGGGGCTGCATATTCCGCAGGGCGGCACGGTGATCGTCGCCAATCAGGAAGTGACCAAGCCGGTTTCCATCGTCGGCATGGCGTTCCAGAACCCGACCATGCTGCCGTGGCGGACGACGCTGGAAAATATCCTGCTGCCGCTAGAGATCGTCGAGCGGCACCGCCATCGGCTGCGGGCGAACAAGAAGGAATATGTCGCCAAGGCCGAGGCCCTTTTGGAGACGGTGGGTCTCAAGGGTTTTGGCGACAAGTTTCCCTGGCAATTGTCGGGCGGCATGCAGCAGCGCGCCAATCTTTGCCGGGCACTGATCCACGAGCCAGAACTGCTGATGCTGGACGAGCCGTTTGGCGCGCTCGACGCCTTCACCCGCGAGGAGCTGTGGTGCGTGATCCGCGACCTGCATGCCAGCCAGGATGTGACCATCGTGCTGGTGACGCATGACCTGCGGGAATCGGTGTTTCTGGCCGACAAGGTGGTGGTGATGAGCGCGCGCCCGGGGCGGGTGATTTCCGAGCATGTGGTGCCATTCGCGCGGCCGCGGCAGCTCGATATTCTCTACAAGCCGGAGTTCAACGACATGGTGCAGGCGCTGCAGGGCGAAATTGCCACCGCGAGGGCTGCAGCATGACCAGTGTCGAAAGCGTTATCGCCGCTTCCACGCTGCCACCGCCCCGGGATGCGTTCCAGATCAACTGGATCCGGCTGGCGCCATGGCTCTACACCATCGGGCTGTTCGTGGTCTGGGAGATCGGGGTGCGCATCTCCGGCCTGCCGCATACCATCCTGCCAACGCCGAGCCGGATTTTCGAAGCGATCGTTCAGTACTGGTCGCCGATCTGGAAGAATTCGCTGCAGACGCTCTACACGACCGTATTGGGCTTTTTCATCGCGGTGATTGCGGGACTGGGGATTGGCCTGTTCATCGGCTGGTCCAAGACCATCTATGCCGGGCTTTATCCGATCATGATCGGCTTCAACGCCATTCCCAAGGTGGCGCTGGTGCCGATCCTCGTGATTTGGTTTGGCATTGGGACGGTGCCGGCAGTGCTGACGGCTTTCCTGATCTCGTTCTTTCCCATTGTGGTCAATGTGGCGACGGGTCTCGCGACGATCGAGCCGGAAACCGAGGATGTGCTGCGAGCGCTGGGCGCCAAGAAGATGGATATCATGCTCAAGGTCGGCATTCCGCGCTCGATGCCATATTTCTTCGGTTCGCTTAAAGTGTCGATCACACTGGCCTTTGTCGGCTCGGTGGTTAGCGAGACCGTGGCCTCCAACAATGGCCTGGGCAATATGATGGCGTCGGCACAGTCGAACTTCAACGTCCCTCTGGTGTTTGCTGGGCTGCTGATGCTGGCGGTTGAAGGCATCGCCATGTACGCGCTGATGGCCTGGCTCGAGAGGCGCATGACCGGCTGGGCGCATCGGTCGACGATGAGCAACTGAGCCCCGTCCGAAAAGTGATCGGCGCCGCTTGAACCACATCAGTGGCGCCGACTTGTATTGGGAGCAGGATGGCATTCCGGGAACGCACAAGCAGTGGCTTGTCGACGAGGACCTGCTCGCCTTCCCCGCTGATTGTGCGCTGACCGTCGGTCTCTAGAGGCCGACGGTCAGGTTCAAGCGATCCAGCACCATGCGATCGGCAGGGTCGACCATGCCGACGAGAAAGCGGGTGACGACCTTGCGCGACTCGGGGGGCAGGGCGGCGATGGCGTCGGTAATTCGGCTGGCTTGGGTGGCGGACAGCGTGGCAAATAGCTGACGACCCTTGTCTGTGGCATGCAGCAAGCGCTGGCGGCGGTCGGCATGGCCGGTCTTTTGCTCGATATAGCCATTGTCGATCAGCTGGCGCAAAACGCGGGCCAGGCTCTGCTTGGTGATCTTGAGGATATCGAGCAGGTCGGCAACAGGCATGCCGGGGCGCAGGTTGACGAAATACAGCACGCGGTGATGGGCGCGGCCGAAACCCTGGCGTTCGAGCATGGCATCGGCGTCGCCGGTAAAGTCGCGGTAGGCGAAAAAGAACAGTCCCATAATGTCGAGGGGGAGGGACTCCCCACCCGGTGGCTGAGAATTTATGTCAGCTATGTTGACATTTTTTTGGGGTGCTGCCATTGTGTTCCCATCAGGACGCCGTTGATGTCTTATCCCTCAGCCTTTGTGGTTTGCCAAGGCCTTGAGCCTGGGGCATGATCGGCGCCAAATCGGGCGACCGCGCAATCGCGGCACCTCAACGAAATTGCGGGAGAGGATCATGGCCGGCGTGCCCATGGACCAGCGTGAAGGCTGGATCTGGTTTGATGGTGAATTCAAGGCTTGGAAAGATGCCAAGATCCACGTGCTGACGCACGGGCTGCATTATGCCAGCTCGGTGTTTGAAGGTGAACGCGCCTATGGCGGCGAGATCTTCAAGTCGCGCGAACATACCGAGCGGCTGATCCGTTCGGCGGCAACCCTGGATATGCCATTTCCCTATTCGGTTGACGAAATCGAGACCGCCAAGCGGCAGGTGCTCGAGAAGAACGGCCTTGTCGATGCCTATCTCCGCCCCGTCGCCTGGCGCGGGTCGGAAGAGCTGAGCGTTCCGGCACGCAACAACAAGGTGCATGTCGCCATCGCCGCCTGGGTGTGGCCGAGCTATTTCTCGACCGAGGAAAAGCTCAAGGGTATTCGCCTCGAGTGGAGCAAGTGGCGTCGTCCAGCTCCCGACACCATTCCGTCTTCGGCCAAGGCCGCCGGTCTCTACATGATCTGCACGCTGTCGAAAGACGCGGCCATGGCCAATGGCTATGCCGATGCGCTGATGCTGGATTATCGCGGCTATGTGGCGGAAGCCACGGGCGCGAATGTGTTCTTCATCAAGGGCAAGGAAATCACCACGCCGACCCCGGATTGCTTCCTCAATGGCATTACTCGTCAGACGCTGATCGACCTGGCCAAGCGCAATGGTTACACGGTGACCGAGCGCCACATCATGCCGGAAGAGCTGAGCCAGTTCGACGAATGCTTCCTCACCGGCACGGCCGCGGAAGTGACGCCGGTCAGCGTGATCGGGGACTACAAGTTTACCCCGGGCGACGCCTGCCGGACGCTGATCGATGCCTATTCGGCAGAAGTCCAACCCAAGCGTGCTGCGGCCGAGTGAGTTGAAGTTACAGTAGAGAGTCAAGAAGCCGGGCCGGAAGGTCCGGCTTTTTAGTTTGGGTTATTCCCAGCGTGCCTTTGCCGCGTCGTCGGCTTCCTTGGCTTCCACCCAATGCGTCCCGTTCGGCCCGGTCTCCTGTTTCCAGAACGGCGCGTCGGTCTTGAGGTAATCCATGAGGAATTCAGCGCCCTTGAAGGCGGCGTCACGATGGGGGGAGAGGGTCATGACCTGGACGATGGGCTCGCCAGGGCCGAGCCTGCCGTAGCGGTGGATCACCGTAGCGGCGAGGAGGCCGAAGCGGGCGTTGGCTTGCTCGACGATTGCTGTGAGCTGGTTGATGGCGAGCTCGGGATAGCATTCGAGGGTGAGGGCGGTGATCGGGTCGTCGGGCTTGGAGCGGACGACGCCGGTAAAGGTCACGGCAGCGCCGGCGCCATTGCCGGCCGCAAGGAAGGCGTTGGTTTCGGCGCCTGGGTCAAAGCTGTCGGTTGAGACGCGGACACTCATCTCAGCCACCAGTCATGGGCGGGAAGAGGGCGACGGTTTTTGCGCCGATGATAGAGGCTTCGGGTTTCACCAATCTCGCGTCGACGGCGGCCTTGATCAGCGCGCGTTTTTCGACGGCATGGGCGAAAGCCTCGTCGCGGCTGGCGAGCCAGTCGATCAGGTCGGCCACGGTTGCGACCTCGGCGGGCGGCGATACCTCTTCCTCGCCGCGATTGAGGCGTTCGCGCAACCAGGCGAAGTAGAGCACTTTCATTTGGGGTCTTCGACCAGATGGGGCCAGCTGGCGCGCAGATATTGGAAGCCGGTCCAGACGGTCAGGATGCCGGCGGTCCAGAGCAGGATATCGCTGACGAGGCCAAGCGCAGGGACCGGGCGTTCGAGCAGGACCACGGCGAGGGCGACCAATTGCAGCGTGGTCTTCCACTTGGCGAGCGGGGTGACTTTGAGCACGACCTTGGTCTGGCCGAGAAATTCGCGCAGGCCGGGAATGAAGAATTCGCGGAACAGGATGGCCGAGACGGGGATCATGTCCCAGGCGGAGAAGCTGCCATCCCAGGCCAGTGCAGCGATGAGGATGCCGACAAGCAGCTTGTCGGCGATCGGGTCGAGCATCCGGCCGAAGGGCGAATACTGGTTCCAGGCGCGGGCGAGATAGCCATCGATCCAGTCGCTGGCGGCGGCAATGACATAGATCACCAAAGCGATGATGCGGAGGGTGGGGTCACCCTGCATCACCAGCCAGACGATCGGAATAATCGCCGCGATGCGGGCGATGGTGATGATGTTCGGAACGAGCGTGAGCGGGTTTCTGGCCATGCTCGGACAGAACAGGAATGGGCGGGAGGGGTCAAGAGGAACGGCGAAGAAGCGTTTCTGTAGGATAACCCCACCTAGCCTCCCCCTGATAGGGGGAGGAATCCGCGCGGTGCTTCTGGCAATATGCTGCCGCAAGCTGGATCAGCTCCTCCCCCTTTTCAGGGGGAGGTTGGGTGGGGGTATTCTTTCTTACGCCACAGCCTGATTGGTCACGGCCCGGCGCGCGGTAACCGACTCGGCCAAGGCTTCCAGCGCCGTCACCGTGGTTGCCCAGTCGATGCAGCCGTCGGTGATGGACTGGCCGTAGACGAGTTCCTGGCCCTCGACGAGGTCCTGGCGGCCGGCCACGAGGTTGGATTCGACCATGACGCCGATGATGCGCTTGTCGCCGGCGGCGAGCTGATGGCCGATATCGGCGAGGACCAGCGGCTGGTTCTCCGGGTTTTTTGAGGAATTGGCGTGGCTGGCGTCGATCATGATGCTGGGTGCCAGGCCCGACTTTTCGGCAGCCTTGGCAGCGGCATCGACGCTGGCTGCGTCATAGTTGGTGGCCTTGCTGCCGCCGCGCAGGATGATGTGGCAGTCCTCATTGCCGGTGGTGGCGGCGATGGCGGAGCGGCCGTCCTTGGTGACGGCGAGGAAATGGTGCGGCTGGCTGGCCGAGGCGACGGCGTCGAGGGCGATCTTGACGTTGCCATCGGTGCCGTTCTTGAAGCCGACCGGGCAGGAGAGGCCAGAGGCCAGCTCGCGGTGGATCTGCGACTCCGTCGTGCGGGCGCCAATGGCGGCCCAGGAGACGAGGTCGGCAATGTATTGCGGCGTCGTCATGTCGAGGAATTCGCAGGCGGCTGGCAGGCCTAGATTGTTGATGTCGAGCAGCAGGGCGCGCGCGGTGTGCAGGCCGGTGTCGATGTCGAAGCTGCCATCGAGATTGGGGTCGTTGATCAGGCCCTTCCAGCCGACCGTGGTGCGTGGCTTTTCGAAGTAGACGCGCATGATGATTTCTAGGCGATCACCAAGCTGTTCGCGCAGGGCGACGAGGCGCTTGGCGTAATCCATTGCGGCCTTGGGATCGTGGATCGAGCAGGGACCAACCACCACGACGAGGCGGTCATCGATGCCGGCCAGGATATTGTGAACGTCGTGGCGGGAGGAGATCACGGTCTTGGTGGCGGCATCGGTGCGCGGATGCTGGCGCATGACCTCGATCGGCGTGGTCAGCGGTTTGATGGCGGTGATGCGAAGGTCGTCGGTGGATTTGAGCATTGTGTCCTCGGGAGCTTTTTGGGGGTCGAGGGGCACAAAAAAACCGCCTCGAATGTTCGGGCGGTGGGCTTCGGGTTTGGTCGTAATCCTGGAAGATCAGATCAAGCGCGCGGTAGCCTCCGCCGGATGCGGATAGCTAAAGTACCAAAACGAGTAGGTGGCGACGTTGATCATGTGCAGAGATGTAGCGCGGGATTTGCGGGTTGTCGACTCCGACTTTTGGACAACCCCGAGACGTCCACAAACTCGATGTCATCCCGGCTCAAGGCCGGGATGACATCGTGGGTGTAGAGGCTGCGGTGGTCAGCCCGGCATCTCAAACACATGCAGCTGCTGGATGGCGATCTGGCCTTCCCATTCCGGCCAGTGCTGGCGGTGCAGGTCGGCGAAGCGTTCGGCCCAGGTGACGGCTTCGGCTTCGGAGGCCAGTTCGTAGACGGCATAGCCGCCGACCAGTTCCTTGCTCTCGGCGAAGGGGCCGTCGGTGACGACCTGCTTGCCGCGCACGCGAACCGTGGCGGTGTCGGACATGCCGCCATTCTCGACCATGCGGGCGCCGGCTTCCATGCCGAGCTGCATGATGGCCTGCATCAGAGCGGGCGGTGGCGCGCCGACCTCGGCTGGATTGGTAGTGGTGACGAAGGTGATGAACTTCATGGCGTTCTCCGGTGTTCATCGGGACGACGAGTGAAGCTGCGCGGTTTCGACAGAACGATCAGGTCCTGTTGAAATGATCGTACACCAGCTGGGCCATGGCCTTTGAAATCGTTGGCACGGCTTCAAGATCGGTCAGCGAAGCGCGGCCGACCGCCTTGGCCGAGCCGAAGTGGTTGAGCAGCGCGCGCTTTCTCGTTGGGCCGATGCCGTCGATTTCGTCGAGCGGGTTCTTGATCTGCTCTTTCTTGCGCTTGGCGCGATGGGTGCCGATGGCGAAGCGGTGGACTTCGTCGCGCAGGCGCTGGACGTAGTAGAGGACGGGGTCGCGATGGGGCAGCATGAAGGCCTCGCGGCCTTCCATGAAGAATTTTTCGCGGCCGGCGTCGCGCTCCTCGCCCTTGGCGATTCCGATGAAGATTACTTCCTTGGGCAGGTTGAGTTCGGCGATGACGCCGCGCACGGCGCTCATCTGGCCGGCACCACCGTCGATGAAGACGACGTCAGGCCAGTCGGGCATGCCGGTATTGTCGTCCTCTGCATCCTCCTCGCTCTCGTTGACGAGGCGGGTGAAGCGGCGGGTGAGCACTTCGCGCATCATGCCGAAGTCGTCCCCAGCGACGATGTCGGATTTGATGTTGAAGGTGCGATAGTGCTTTTTGGAAAAGCCTTCCTCGCCGGCCACCACCATGGCGCCAACCATATTGGTGCCGGAGATATGCGAGTTGTCATAGGCCTCAATGCGGCGCGGGACTTCTTCCAATCCAAAGGTCTCGGCTACGCCCTCCAGCAAAGTGCGATTGCTGGCGCCTTCGGCGAGCTGGCGGCCGAGCGCTTCGCGGGCATTGTTGAGAGCGTGGTTGACCAGATCGCGCTTTTCGCCGCGCTTGGGCTGTTCGATATAGACGCGGCGGCCGGCGCGGGTGGAAAGCGCTTCTTCCATGACCTCGGGCTCGGCCAGGTCGTGGCTGATCAGGACCAGGCGGGCCGGGGTGCGGTTTTCGTAGAACTGGCCGATGAAGGCTTCCAGCACTTCGGCATCGGTGAGGGTGGAATCGGCGCGCGGGCGATAGGGGTAATTGCCCCAGTTCTGGAAGGCGCGGAAGAAGAAGACCTGGACGCAGAACTGGCCGCCTTCGTGATGGATGGCGAAGACGTCGGCCTCTTCCACCGATTTGGCGGTGGCGTCGCCCTGCGACTGGACGAGGGCCAGGGCCCCGAGGCGGTCGCGGATCAGGGCGGCGCGTTCGAAATCGAGCTGTTCGGCGGCGGTCTGCATATCGGCCTGCAGGTGATTGCGCACGGCGCTGGACTTGCCGGAGAGGAACTGGCGGGCGTCTTCCACCAGTTCGGCATAGCCTTCGAGGCTGATCTCGCGGGTGCAAGGCGCAGCGCAGCGCTTGATCTGGTGCTGCAGGCAGGGGCGGGTGCGGGCAGCGTAGAAGCTGTCCGAGCAATTGCGCAGCAGGAAAGCCTTTTGCAGGCTGGCAATAGTGCGGCCGACGGCGGTGGCGGAGGCAAAGGGACCGAAATAGTGGCCCTGGCGGCGACGGGTGCCGCGATGCTTGGTCAGCTCGGGCGCCTCGTGATCGGTGGCGATCAGGATATAGGGAAAGCTCTTGTCGTCGCGCAACAGCACGTTGAAGCGGGGTTTCAGCCGCTTGATCATATTGGCTTCGAGCAGCAGCGCTTCGGACTCGGTCTCGGTGCGCACGAATTCCATGGTCACGGTCGCCGCGATCATACGCTGCAGGCGGACCTCCAAGCCGTCGGGACGGGTATAGTTGGTGACGCGGGCCTTGAGGTTGCGCGCCTTGCCGACATACATGACCTCGCCGGCCGCATCGAGCATGCGGTAGACGCCGGGGGCGGCGGGCAGGGTGCGGACGAAGCTCTTGATGGCTTCGGGACCGCTGGGCGGGGATGTCGGGACGTCGCTCATGACCGGGGTGTCGGCTTGCTCTTGGGCAGATATTCGAGATGTTCGCCACCATCGAGGGCGAGCATCTGTCCGGTCATGGTCGGCGTATTGAGCAAGATTATGACGCCATCGGCAATGGCATCGGGGCCGGCATGGCGCTGCAGCGGCAGGGCCGCGACAGACCGGTCGAATTCGGCCTGGCTTTGGCGGGTGTGCGGTAGGACTGGACCGGGGCCGATGGCATTGACGCGGATGGCCGGCGCCAAGGACTGGGCCAGGGTGCGGGTCGCGGTCCAGAGTACGGATTTGGACAGGCTGTAGCTGAAATAGGCCGGCGTCGGATGCAGTACGCGTTCGTCGACGAGGTTGACGATATTGCCGTCCACGCCTGCGGGCAGCTGGTTGGCGAAGTCGCGGGCTAGAAAGATCGGCGCCTCGGCATGAATGGCGAAATGCTGGTCCCAATGGGCTTCGTCGACGTCGCGGGCGCTGTCAGGATCGAACACCGAGGCATTGTTGACCAGCACGGTAAGCGGACCGAAAAAGCCGGCGGCCTTGGCGACAAGCGCGGCGCGCTGCTTGCGATTGGCGAGGTCGGCCTTGAGCACTTCGGCCTGGCCGCCATTGTCGCGGATGTCTTTGCGCACGGCGCGGGCGCCTTCGGCATTGCCGCGATAGTGGATGACTACGGCATGGCCGGCCGCGGCGAGTTTCTTGGCGATAGCCGCGCCGATGCGATCGCTGGCGCCTGTGACGAGCGCAACGGAAATGGCAGGCGATGGGGCAGAACGATTCGTCATGATGGGCGTAGGACCTTGTGGCCGAACCTTATTCTGCTTCGGCACTGATCTTCAATGCTGGTCGGGGGTAACAGCCTCTCCTGACACATTCGGGCAGCAGGCTTGGCCTTTTGTTTTGCCGGCACCGGGCGTAGAGTTTTTGGGTCGCAGCAAGAGGATATGCGTGGCTTTGCGGACAGGAGACTGGCATGGAAGTCGTCGTGCCCATTCTGTTTCAACTTATCACGGGCGCTGCTGGCGGCAATGTCGTCGGGCAGATTGCGCATGGGCTAAACCTCGGCACCTTGGGCAATTCGCTGGTCGGGGCCGTGGGCGGGCTTGCCGGGGTCTGGCTGGCGGGCATGCTGCCGGGACTGGTGGCGCTGGTGGATGTGACGCCGGGGGCGCCGGGAACAGTGGGCAGCTTCGATCTTGGTGCGCTGGCCGGGCAGGGCGCCGTAGGGCTGGTCGGTGGCGGGGTGCTGACGGCTCTGGTCGGGCTGCTCAAGTCCGCTCTGGCCAAGCGCAGACCTTTGGGTTAGCGCTTTGGCGCTCCGCTCCGGGGCAATTCTCCAGCCTCGCGATTGCGCCCGCACATGACCTCCACGCCTCAAACCCGCACCGATAATGTCGGCCGGGCCATCTTGCTCACCATCGTCACCGTTGGCGTGTTTGGCGTGCAGGACGCCATGTCCAAGACGCTGATGCAGAATTATTCGCCGTTCCAGATCACCATGATGCGCTATTGGGGCTTTGCCCTGTTTTCGCTGTTTCTGGTGCTGCGGCAGGCACCGTTGAAGCAGGCGTTGCGCTCAAAGGTGCCGGTCTGGCAGGTGTTGCGCGGCTCGCTGCTGATCATCGAGATCTGGTTTTTCGCGCTGGCGCTGCAGCGGGTGCCGCTGGGGGAATTGCAGGCGATTTCGCTGGTCTATCCGCTGCTGGTCACGCTGTTTGCCATTCCGATCCTCGGCGAAAAGGTCGGGATTTTCCGCTTTGCCGCAGTGGGGGCGGGTTTTGCCGGCGCCCTGATCATTGTGCGGCCGGGCGGGCTGCCGCTGGATTGGGGCGTGGGTTTTGCTCTGATTTCGGCGACGCTTTACGCGATCTATATCGTCGTCACGCGCAAAGTCAGCGGCAAGGATAGTGCGACGACCAGCATGGCTTATACCGGGTTGATGGGCCTGTTGCTGTCGAGCACGGTCGGGGTGTTTCACTGGCAGGCCATGCCGTGGAGCGATTTGCTAGTGGTGCTGGCGATCGTGGTGACGACCTGCCTCGGGCATGGGCTGATGATTTTTGCCCTGTCGATGGCGCCGGCCAGCACGGTGCAGCCGTTCAACTATTTCTCGCTGCCCTGGGCGATTTTGCTGAGCGTGGTGATCTTCAACGACTGGATCGATCCGGTGTCGCTGGTTGGTGCGGGGATAGTGGTTGCGGCGGGGCTGGTTGTGATGGCGCGGGAGCGGATACGGAAAGTGCCGGTGCCAGATGCGGTGATGATGGATCGAGAGTGAGCGGCCGTTCGAAAGTGTAGAGCCCTCGGGTCAAGCCCGAGGGTGACGATCGGGGTCAGGCGAAGAATTTGCTGATCCACACGCCGCCTGCCGCTGTGGCGGCTGTCAGCGCCGTGCCCCAGGCCATGTCGACCATGGCGACGGCGGGGGTGAAGCCGTTGACGGTGGAGAGGTTGGTCAGGTCATAGGTGCCATAGGCGACGAAACCGAGGACAGCGCCGTAGATCAGGGCCTTGACCACATCGCCTTCAGCCGGGGCCGCGACCAGCGCAACCAAGCCAATGAGATAGGCGAGGTAGAACAGACCGGCGATGACGAGATTGGGATTGGGCAGCAGCAGGGCGCCGATTTCCTTCTGGTAGAAGGTTTTGCCCATGGTCGACAGCCAGATGAAGTCGAGCGGAAAGAAAATCACAGCGCAGGCTGCGTAGAGGATCAAATATTTGGTCACGATGCAGTCTCCGCGCCGGGATGATGCAGTTGATACGCATCATCCCGGCGGCTGGATCAGAGCGTGACCTTGGCGTTTTCGCCGATCTTGGGCGAGCGGCCGGTGACGGCAGCGGCCAGCATGGAAATTGTGGTCACGATGCGTCCGGGGCTGTCCCAAAGTTCGGCATCGGCGGGCACCAGCTTGATGACGCGGATGGCTGGATCTTCCGGGCTATCCCACCAGGCCTTGGCGAAGGGCGACCAGAGATCCTTGATCTTGGCGCGATCGTTCAGAATGGTCGCCTTGCCGGAGAGCGCCACATATTTGGACTTCTTGTGGTCGGCGAAGCTGACGCTGACATGGGGGAATTCGGCGATCTGATCGTCCTTTTCACCCGACACATCGGTGAGGAAATAGACGGCGCCTTCTTCCTTTTCGACCGTGGCGGCCAGTGGACGGGCACGCTGCTCGGCGCCATCCCAGGTGACGAACATGGCGATGCCGATGCGTTCGGCCAGTTCCCACACGCGGGCGACGTGGTCGTCGTGTTCCTTGCCGGTCATCGAGCTGTCGCGGGACTGTTTGTTGCCGGCCTTGGCGGTGGCACGCTTGGCGACCTTACTGGCCGTGGCTTTGGTGCTCGTCGGCTTGCTAGCGGCCTTGGCCTTCAAGGTCTTGGCGGCGCCGGCATTCGCTGCCGGCTTTTTCGCCGCGGCCGATTTGGCGACGGTTTTGGCCGGGGTCGCCTTGGTGGCGGTGCGGGCGGGTTTTTTGTCTTCGGTGGTCGTTGCTGCGGTTGCCATGAGCAAGTCCTTCCTCTGTTGGCAAACCAACGGGCCAGCACCGAGGAGGTTGCGTTGTTCCAGACAGGGAAACGCCGCCCCGAAGGGCGGCGTTGACGCTTGGCTTACTGGCCGACGCAGAAGTAACCGTTCGGGCCATTGAAGCAGACGCTGCCGCTATTGTCCGGATAGGGCAGGGGCTGCGGGCGTGGCGGACGCGGATTCCAGTGTGGTGGGCGCGGCGGACGCGGGGGATTGTAGACCGGCGGGCGACCCCAGCCTGGGCCGTTATCCCAGCCGGGACCATTGTCCCAACCCGGGCCATTATCCCAACCGCCGCCACGACCACGGTCGAGGTAATTGGCCGAGACCCAGCCGTCGGGGCCGCGCTTTTCGATATAGCACCAGCTGCCGCGGCACTGCACGACTTCGACCTGTTCGCCGCGCCGCAGCACGTCGACCTGCGCATAGCCGGTGCCGGGGCCGGAGCGGACGTTGACATTGCCGGTGGCATAGGCGGGAGCGGCAAATGCGGCGCCGGCCGTCGCCAGCAGCGCCATGGCTGCGAGGCCGCCTGCGATGAGTTTCTTACCCAGAGTCATTGTTGATCTCCTGTTGTCTGATCGGCATTGCTGCCTGTGACCCGGAGATAATCACCCTGCCGATGAACGGTACCTGAATGGCTTCTTCAGGTTGGTTCAGGAAGCAATCACAGCCGGAGCAGATCGACGAAACGCTTGAGACGGTCGCCGAGTTTCTTGCGCTGCTTGGGCTTGAGTTCGCCCATCAGAGCTTCCTCCAGCTGCGTCCAGTGATCGGCCAGGCCATTTCGGATGCGAACCCCGCGTTCGGTGAGGGCGATGCCGGGAGCGAGCTCGGGGCCGACGGCCTGGCGGGCGACAAGGCCGCGGTCGATCAGGCGGGAGAGGCGGGTGGTCAGCGAGACTTCGCTGAGGCCCAGTTCGGCGGCCAGTTCCATTTCGGTGGTGCCGGCGCGGCCCAGCTCGAACAGGATGGCATCGTCACCGGGTTCGAGCCCGCGTTCCAGCAAAGGCTGCAACAGCGCCTGATGCGCCAATTGCCCGGCTTCGATGAGCCGATAGAGCGTGGAACGGGATGAAGGTCTGGACATGGGCGGGAAAATAGTCCGAACTCCTCTGGCGCGTCGATTGGCCATCCCATCCTATCGTTAATCGTGGAGGGGCCAAGGCCCGTTATTGTTCACGAGACGCAGATGAGTTATGCGTTCATTACGATGATCCTGTGAACGGAACACCATGACGCAAGACCTCGCCCGGATTCGTGCTTTCGTTCAAGTGTTTGATTCAGGCGGATTTTCTGCGGCTGCCCGGCAGCATGGCCGCAGCAAGGCGCTGCTCAGCAAATATGTCACCGATCTCGAGGACTATCTCGGGGTGCGTTTGATGAACCGCACGACGCGCAAGCTCAGCCTGACCGAGGCCGGCGAAGCCTATTACCGGGAATCCAGTGCGCTGCTGCAGCAGCTCGACGATCTCGATGCGACGATCACCGACCAGACGGCCGAGCCGCGCGGCATGCTGCGGGTGTCGGCGCCGCGCAATTTCGGTGAATCCACGCTGGCGCCGGCGATCTACGAGTATCTCAAGAAATATCCCAAGGTGACCTTGGACCTGCGGCTGGAGGATCGCTATGTCGACCTCGTCGACGAGGGGATCGATGTCGCGCTGCGCATTTCGACGCTGGCCGATAGCTCACTGATCGCGCGCAAGATTGCCGACATGCATGTGGTGGTGGGGGCCGCGCCGGAGCTGTTGAAGCAGTTCGGCACGCCGAAACATCCCGAAGACCTGCGGCCATTGCCCTGCATCGTCGATGTGAACCTGCAGGGGCAGTCGAACTGGCGCTTTGTGGAAGATGGCAAGACCATATCCGTGCCGATCAATGGGCCGCTGCGGGTGAACTCGCCTCTGGCGGCGCGTACGGCGGCAATCATGGGTCTCGGATTTGTCGTATTGCCGTCCTATCTGGCGGAGCCGGCAGTGGCGCGTGGGGAGCTCGTTCCTGTGCTGTCCAGCTTTCTGCCGACGGGCCAGACGCTGCAGGCGGTCTATCCGCATCGGCGCCATCTGGCCGGCAAGGTGCGGGCGCTGATCGACCACCTGGTCGAGTGGTTTGCCACGCATCCTATTCACTAGGCGACGCTGGGGCTTGAAGTGACACTTCGCACGATCGGAACACGGCTGGCTGCCGGCGCGCTCGGCTTGCTGGCGCTGACGGCGCCGGCTTTGGCGCATCCGCATATTCTGATCGATGCCAAGGCGACGATTGTCTTCGACGGCAATGGCGCGGTCAGCGGGCTGCGGCATGAGTGGCGCTTCGATACGGCCTTTTCGGCCTGGATGATCCAGGGTCTGGACGTCAATGGTGACAAGGTGACCAGTCCCGAGGAGATGCAGGGGCTGGCTGACGAGAACATGGTCGGGCTGGCGGACTATGGTTTTTATACCTATGCCGGCGAGGGCGATGCGCAGATGGCGTTTACGCCGGTCGGTGACCAGCGCATGGCCTATGAAGACGGCCATGTGGTGCTGCGCTATTCGGTCAACGCGACGGCGCCGCTGCCGGTCACCGGGCGGTTCGAGCTGGCGGTCTATGACCCGGAATACTACGTGGCGATCGGCATTGCCGATGTCAGCGATGTGACGCTGGAAAATGCGCCGGACAGTTGCGCTGCCGTGGTTGAGCCGCCCAAGCCGATGAATCCGGCAGTGGAAGACCGGCTCTATGCGCTGGGGCCGGAAGTGCTGGAACTGCCGCCGGACCTGGCGGCAGCGATGCGCGGCACGCAGGGGCTGATCGCGGTGACCTGTGGTGATGTGCCGGTGGCGGCTGCCACTACGGCGCTCGATGCGGTGACGCAGGTGGCGGAAGCACGGCCGGCCATGCCGTTTGGTGGGCCGCCGCCCGAGGTTGGGCTCAACCTGCCGCGAACCGGATTTTTTGACTGGTTGCAGAACCAGCAGCGGGATTTCTATCATGCGCTGACGGCGTCGCTGGATGCCTTGCGCACCGACTGGACGGCCTTCTGGGTGCTGGGCGGCTTGAGTTTCCTTTACGGCGTGTTCCATGCCGCGGGGCCGGGGCATGGCAAGGTGGTGATTTCGTCCTACATGCTGGCCAATGAGACGCAGCTCAGGCGCGGGGTAACGCTGAGCGTGATCTCGGCGCTGCTGCAGTCGCTGGTGGCCATTGTCTTCGTTTTGATCGCGGCGGGCGTGCTGGGCATGACCAGCATTGCCATGGGCGATGCGGCGAACTGGATCGGCATCATCTCCTACGGCATGGTGGCGCTGCTCGGCCTGTGGCTGGTGCTGCGCAAAGTGTTCGGCTGGGGCCATCACCACCATCACGAGGACATGGCGCACAAGGCGCATGAGCATCTGCATGGGCATGACGAGCACGGTCATCACCATGATCACCACGCCCATGATCACCATCACGACCATGGCCATGGGCATGATAACCACGGCCATGCCCATGTGGTGACCCCAGAGGCAACCACGGGCAGCTTGCGCGAGCAGATCGGCGTGGTGCTGGCGGTGGGCATGCGGCCTTGTTCAGGCGCGCTGGTGGTGCTGGTGTTTGCGCTGTCGCAGGGGCTGTTGGCGGCGGGCATCGCGGCGGTGCTGCTGATGGGCCTGGGCACGGCGATCACCGTGTCGCTGCTGGCGACGATCGCGGTGACGGCCAAGGGCTTGGCAAAGCGGATCGGCGGCGTGGACAATCCGGTGACGGGCGCGGTGGTCTGGTGGGTGGAGCTACTGGGGGCAGTGGCGGTGCTGTGTTTTGGCGTGCTGCTGCTGATTGCGAGTTTGTAGCGCGACCCATCGCCGCCTTGCGGATGGCGGGCGAGCGAGTATGGTGCGGCCAAGCCTAGAATCCCTCCAAACTGGCGCCTCATGTCCGCTTCCAAACCTGCTGATCATCCCGTTGTAAAATCACCCAAAATCGGCGTCGTGCTGCTCAATCTGGGCACGCCGGACGGGACCGATTATTGGAACGTGCGCCGGTATCTGAAGGAATTCCTCAGCGATCCGCGCGTCATCGAGACGCCGAAATGGCTGTGGTGGCCGCTTCTCAATCTCGTGATCCTGAGCTTCCGGCCGCAAAAAAGCGGCCATGCCTATGCGCAGATCTGGGACAAGGACAAGAACGAGAGCCCGTTGCGGGTGATCACCCGCGACCAGACCGAAGCGCTGGCGCAGCGGCTGGCGGGCCATGACAATGTCATGGTGGATTTTGCCATGCGCTATGGAAATCCGTCCACCAAGAGCGTGCTGGAGAAGATGCAGCAGGCGGGATGCCAGAAGATCCTGCTGGTGCCGCTTTATCCGCAATATTCGGCGACCACGACGGCGACGGCCAATGACAAGGCTTTCGAGGCCCTGGCCGAGATGCGCTGGCAGCCGGCGGTGCGCACGGCGCCGGCCTATTTCGAGGATCCGAAATATATCGAGACCTTGGGCAATTCCATTCGTGATGGCGTCGCGGCGCTCGACTTCGAGCCGGACCTGGTGATCACCAGCTATCACGGCATGCCGGTTGAATATCTCGAGCGCGGCGACCCCTATCATTGCCAGTGTTTCAAGACGACGCGGCTGGTGCGGGAATATCTCGGCTGGGACAAGTCCAAGCTGATGGTGACCTTCCAGAGCCGGTTCGGGCCGACCAAGTGGCTGGAGCCCTATACCGACGTGACACTGGAAGCGCTGCCGGGCAAGGGCGTCAAGAAGGTGGCGATCCTGGCACCGGCCTTTTCGGCGGACTGTATCGAGACGCTGGAAGAGATCAACATGCAGGGCCGCGAGAGCTTCATGCATGCCGGAGGCGAGAAGTTTGCCTATATTCCGTGCCTCAATGCCAGCCCGGGTGGGATGGACATGATCGAGAATATGGTGCGTCGGGAATTGAGCGGCTGGCTCTGACCAGTCGCAATTCAGCTGATGCTGGCCTGCAAATACCAGTTTTCTGCGCTTCCGGTGCTCACGTACAGAACGTACGCTCCGCTCCGCTTCTCGAAAACTGGCATTTTCGGCTCAGCCTGAGCTGAATATCGACCGGTCAGGGTGCCTTACTGGGCCGCTAAAGTTTTAGGTCGCCCGGCCGCCTTCGATGATAGCTTTGACTTCCACTTCCACCGCATCGAGGATGGCGTTGATCGCCGCGACCGCGGCTGGCGCATCGCTGGCCAGGATGGCGTTGGCGAGGTCGCGGTGCATGGGGAAGGAGCCGAGGCCGAAGGCGTCGGCATTGAAGGGCGAGGTGCCCGAGCGTTCCAGCGCATGGTCGAGATTGCGCAGCAGCTGGCCATACATGGGATTGCCCGAGGCGTCGTAGATGGCGCCATGGAAGGCGTGGTCGGCCTTGCGCCAGGGGCGGCCGGCGTCGACATCATTGAGCAGCACGTCGCAGAGCTGAGCGATCTCCAGACGCTGCTTGGTCGTCGCGGCCAGCGTCGCCTTGCGGACCACGTCATTTTCGAGCGTGCGGCGGATTTCCATCAGACGGAGCAGGGCTTCGCCTTCGAGGCGGACCATCGTGGGGACGAGGCCGCGCGAGGTCTGCACCCGGGCCGAGAGATAGGTGCCGTCGCCGCGGCGGCGGCGGATGATGCCGAGGCCTTCCCAGCGGTTGAGCGCTTCGCGAATGGTGGAGCGGCCAACGCCGAGCGTCGCCGCCAGCGAGACTTCAGGCGGCAGGCGATCGCCGATCTTGAGGCCGGAGCGCTCGACCATGCTGGCCAGAGCATCAAGCACCGCCACCCCGCGGGTGCGGCTTTCGAGCGGCTCGAGATAGCTCAATGCCCCTTGTGTCACGCGTGTTTCCTCTCGGCGGCCTCAACAGTTCCAGCAACAACACAGTTCGGAGGATTTGTCAGCCTTGCGATGATTTTCGCGGTTGGGCCTTTAGGCTGAGCAGGTCGGTCAGCGCCTCGATCAGCAGGTCCATCTGCGGCTTGGAATTATAGCCCTGCACCGACAGGCGGCAGATGCAGGTGTCCTGCCATTTGAAGACCGGGATTTCGATGGCATATTTGTCGTAGAGGTCGAGCTTGAGCTGGTCGACGTCGCAGTCGGGGATTGGCATGGCGACCATTTGCGGGGCACAGAACTCCGGCGCGCTGAGCGGGGCGAGACCGGTGAGTTCACCGAGACGACGGGCGGTGTCCTGCGCCAGGGCCTGGCAATGCGTCTGGACGGCGGTCCAGTCATTGTCGCGGCGATAGTCGATGGCGGCGGTGACGGTCAGCCAGGGGGCGGGGTCGCGGGTGCCCTGGATTTCGATTTCGTCGATGAAGGGCGAATTGCCGAAGGCGCCCTTGGCGCCGGGCTCTTTCGAGTCCTTGGTCCAGCCATGGCTGATGACCAGCGGGTCGAGCAGGCCCTGCACTTCGGGGCGGGCATGGAGGAAAGCCGAACCCTTGGGCGACATCATCCACTTGTGGCAATTGCCGGAATAGAAATCGGCGCCGAGGGCGTCGAGGTCGAGCTTGATATGGCCGGGGGTATGAGCGCCGTCGATGACAGACCAGATGCCGCGCTTGCGGGCTTCGGCGATCGATCGTTCGATGGGGAAGAGCAGGGCGGTGGGGGAGGTGATATGGCTGAGGAAGAGAACCTTGGTGCGGTCGGTCATGCCTGCGATCACGGTGTCGGTGAACTGCTGCTCGGTCAGCAGCGGCATGGGCACCTTTACCACGACGATCTCGGCGCCGGTCTTGCGACAGACATAGGCCCAGGTTTTTTCCAGCGCCGAATATTCGTGGTCGGTGGTGAGGATCTGGTCGCCGGGCTGGAGGTTGAGCGACTGGGCGACGATGTTGAGGCCGGTGGTGGCATTGGTCAGGCCGACGATATCGTCGGGCGAGGTGCCCAGCTCCCCAGCCAGCGCAATGCGCGGCGCGCGCAACAGATCGGTCAGGCGGCGGCCGAGGAATTCCACCGGCTGGCCTTCGAGCTCGAGCTGCCAGTTCTGGTAGGCCTGGAACACCGGGCGCGGGCAGGCGCCGAAGGAACCGTGGTTGAGGAAGACGACATCCTCGCGAATGAGGAATTGCCGGGCAAGATTTTCGGACACGTCAGCGGCCTTTCAGGGTCGGGTCGAGGGCATCACGCAAGCCGTCGCCGAACAGCGTAGTCGCCAAAACGGTTATGGCGAGGGCGGCGGTGGGGAAGACGGCGAGATGCCAATAGAAGAACATGAAGTCGATGCCCTCGTTGATCATCTGGCCCCAGGTGGGCGTCGGTGGCGGAACGCCGATGCCGAGGAAGCTGAGGCTGGCTTCGAGCATCATGGCCAGGGGAATGGCGAGGACGAAGCCGACGATGATCGAGGAGATCGAATTGGGGATGAGGTGGCGGCGGATGATGTACCAGGGCGAGGCACCAAGGGCCTGAGCCGCGCGGACGAATTCTTTTTCGCGCAGGGCTTTCACCTGGGCACGGACCAAGAGGCAAACCTGGACCCAGCCGAAGAGAGCCGCGATGAGCAGGATGGTGAAATAGCCGCCGCGGGTGAGGGCGCCGAGCAACATGGCGGCCAGCAGGGGTGGCACCACCGAGAAGAGCTCGATGACGCGCATGATGAACCAGTCGGTTTTGCCGCCGAAATAGCCGGCGAGGGCGCCGAGCGGAATGCCGATCAGCACGGAGAATAGCGCGGCGGTGAAGCCGATGGTCAGCGAGACGCGGGCGCCATAGACGACGCGGGTGTAGAAATCGCGGCCGAGATTGTCGACGCCGAACCAGTGCTGTGCCGAGGGGAAGGCCAGGGCTTCGGCGAGGAAGCTCTGGGCATCGGGATTGGCCGGGGTGATCAGTGGCGCAAAGATTGCCATCAGGATCAGCAGGAGGAGTATTCCGCCGGCGACAATGGCGGCCTTGTTGCCGATGAAGCGCTGCCAGGCAAACCACAGCGGATTGCGCTGACGGTGGGCCGGTGGGGCGACGGGCGCGAGTTCGACGGTCATGGCGTACCTCCCACGCGGATGCGGGGATTGATCAGGGCGTAGACAATGTCGCTGAGCAGATAGGCGATGCAGTACATGAAGGTGATCATCAGCATCAGCGCCATTTCGAGCGGATAATCGCGGCCCTCGATGGAGGAGACGAAATAGGCGCCGAGGCCCGGCACACGGAACATGGCCTCGACGAAGATCGAGCCGGTGGCGGTGCCGATGAACATGGGCAGGAAGACGGTGACCAGCGGAATGGCCGAATTGCGCAGCACATGCTGGAAGACGATGCGACGCTCGGAAAGGCCCTTGGCGCGCAGCACGGTGACGAAGGGGCGGTTAAGCGTGTCGAGCATAGCCGAGCGGGTGTAGCGGGCATAGGTGGCAAGCGGGATCAGCGCATAGGCGGTGATCGGCAGGATCCAGCGCTCGGGCTTGCCCCAGCCGCTGGCGGGGAGCCAGTTGAGCCAGACGGCAAACACCAGGATCAGCAGCATCGAAGTGACGAAGACCGGAATGGTGAGGCCCAGCGTTGCCAGGGTCGAGGCGAGGTAATCGATCCAGGTGTTGCGATTGAGGGCCGCGGCCATGCCGAGCAGGATGCCGAGCGGGGCGCCAATCAGCACGCCGAGGCCGCCGAGCACGAGGCTGGGCACCCAGGCGCGGGAGAGCAGCTGGGTGACGGTTTCGCCGGGGCTCTGGTAGGGCACGCCGAAATCGAAATGCAGCACGCCCCACATGTAGCGCGTGTATTGCACCCAGAGCGGCTGATCGAGGCCAAGATTAGCCATCAGTTTTTCGCGGACGGCGGCCGAGACCGGCATGTCATTGGCGTCGAAGGGGCCGCCGGGGATGGCATGCATCATGAAGAAGATGATCAGCGACACCACGATGAAGGTGACTGCGACGGAGACGAGGCGGCGGAGGATGTAGAAGATCATGCTGGCCTCCTCATGTGGTCACGATCGCTTCGACGCGATGGTTGGGGGCGATGGTCACCAGTTGCGGGGTGGCATTGGGGGCGAGGCCGGTCTGGATCACGGTGTAGCGCGGGGTTTGCGCTTCGAGATCGGCGGCGGCGAGGAAGGTGCGCTCTCGCTTGTCGCGGGGATTGCTGGCCGGGATCGCGTCGAGCAGGGCGCGGGTATAGGGATGCTGCGGATCGGCGAAGATGGCGGAGGTCGGTGCCTGTTCGACGACGCGGCCGCGATACATGACGACCACAGAGTCGGTCAGCGATTTTACCGTCGACAGGTCGTGGCTGATGAAGAGGATGGAGAGGCCCATTTCGGCCTGCAGCTCTTTTAGAAGCCCGATGATCTGGGCCTTGACGGTGACGTCGAGTGCCGAGGTCGGCTCGTCGGCGACGAGGACTTTTGGACCCAGGATCAAGGCGCGGGCAATGGCGACGCGCTGGCGTTGTCCGCCGGAGAGTTCGTGGGCATAGCGATTGCCGAAAGAGCGCGGCAGGCCGACACGCTCGAGCCAGCCGAGGGCCTTTTCTGTCTGTTCCCGCGTGGTGCCGATGCCATGGATATGCAGCGGTTCGGCGATGATCTGAGTCAGCGTCATCATCGGGTCGAGGGCCGAATAGCTGTCCTGGAAGACGATCTGCATGCTGCGGCGATGCGATTTGAGCTGGTCGGGAGTCAGGCTGGTGATATCAACGCCGTCGACCAGGATCTGGCCGGAGCTGGGCTCGGTGAGGCGCATAGCCATCATGCCGGTGGTGGTCTTGCCCGAGCCGCTTTCGCCGACGAGACCGACAATGGAATTGCGCGGCAGGGTGATGTCGACCGGACGGACGGCGTGGAAATCGCCATAGCTGGTGAAAAAGCCGGAGCGGCGCTTGATGCGATAGGCCTTGGCGAGGCCGCGCAATTCAAGGGCCGGAGCAGCGGAGCCGTCACCGCGGCTCGGTTCGAATGTTGTTTGGAGGCTCGCGAGTAGGGTCCTAGTATAGGCGTGCTGCGGTGCATCGAAGATCTGCTGCACCGGGCCCTGTTCCATCACCTCGCCATTATACATGACCAGCACGCGATCGACGGTTTCGGCGATGACGCCGAGGTCGTGGGTGATCATGATCAGCGCCATGCCGAACTCGGCCTGCACCTTCTTGATCAACTGCAGGATCTGCGCCTGGATGGTGACGTCGAGCGCGGTGGTCGGCTCGTCGGCGATCAGCACTTTCGGACGGCAGGACAGGGCCATGGCGATCATGGCGCGCTGCAGCATGCCCCCGGACAGCTGGTGCGGATAATAGGTGAGAATGTCCTTGGCGTTCTTGATCTCGACGCGCAGCAGCAGCTGTTCGGCTTCGGCGAGGGCCTCGCGCTTGGATACCTTACGGTGCGACTGGATGGTTTCGGCGATCTGGTGGCCGATGGTGAAGACCGGATCGAAGGCAGTCATCGGGTCCTGGAAAATCATCGCAGCGGAGCGACCGCGCAGGCGGGCCAGGTCTTCCTTGTTGGCCTTCAGAACATCGACGCCGTCGAGCGTGATGGACTTGGCGCTGACCTTGGCCGTAGCCGGCAGCAGGCGGAGCAGGGCGCTGCAGGAGACGGATTTGCCGGAGCCGCTTTCGCCGACGATGCCGAGGCTCTCGCCTTCATTGACCGAAAAGCTGATGCCGCGCACCGCGTGGATCTCGCCGCCATATTGGCTGAAGCTGACCTTGAGATCTTGGATTTCGACAAGCGGCATGGGCAACCCGGGTTGGGAAACAAGAATACTCCCCGGCGTGACGCCGGGGAGTAGAATGCTTGGACTACTGCTTGGTTAGGTGCGTGAAGAAATAATGGCCGAGGCGGTCGAGCGGGGTGAAGCCCAGGGCATTGGGCTGCGCCGCGTCGCCACCGAGCTCGTCGGAGATGACGGCAATAGTGACCGGATGAACCAGCGGCACGATCAGGCCCTGATCGATCATGATCTGCTCGGCTTCGCCATAGAGCGTGAAGCGGGTGTCCCAATCGCTTTCGCTATCGGCCTTGGCGACCAGGGCATCATATTCGGGGATATGATAGCCGTGACGACCGCCATTATAGAAGATGCCATAGAAGTTCGACGGATCGAGATAGTCGTATTCGTACGGCGCGATGAAGATGTTGTTGGTTTTGTTGCGCAGGCCATCCATCCATTCGGCGCCCGGCAGGACGCGGATGTTCATGGTGACGCCCAGGACTTCCTTGAATTCGGCCTGGAGATACTGCGCCATGGCCGGGATGATGGCGCCGTTATAGCCACCCTCTTCGCGGTACCAGATCTCGATTTCCGGGAAGCCTTCGCCATTCGGGAAGCCGGCATCCACCATGAACTGCTTGGCCTTTTCAGGATCGAACACGGCCTCGGCGGCGATATCGGCATTGTAGCCGGGGTAGCCTGGGGGCAGGATCGAGCCGGCCGGGATGGCGATGTCCTTGAGAACGGTGGACGTCAGCTCGGCGCGGTCGACCGCATAGTAGAAGGCGCGGCGGACGTTGACGTCGTTGAACGGCTCGGAGTCGAGATCGTAGGAAATGTAGGAGGTGGCAAAGACGGCGTTCTTGCGGATGCCGTCCGGATAACGCTGGCTGGCGACCGGCACCTGGCCGGTGTTGAGGAAGGAATAGTCGGCATCGCCGGCGAGGAAGGCGGGCAGGCCGACTTCAGGTGCGCCGAGGGTTGGGTCGACCTCGAGGCGGTCGATCTGGGCCTGCCAGGGGCCGGTATAAGTTTCCGACTTGGTGAAGACGACGGAGTTGTTGGACTTTTCCCAGCTCTCGATCTGGAACGGGCCCGAGGAGACGATGGAGTCGACATTGACGGCCCAGTCATCGCCGAGTTCGTCGACCTTGTGCTTGGGCACCGGGTACCAGAGGCTGGTGACCGAGGGCAGATAGGGTTTGGGTGCGACGGTGGTGACTTCGATGGTCAGGTCGTCGACGGCCTTGAGGCCGAGGGTGGAAACGTCGGCAGTGCCTTCGGTGACTTCCTTCCAGCCCTTGATGCCGCCGGCGAAATCCCAGTACCAGGCAAAGTCATAGCCGGAAGTCGCGGCGCGCTGCAGGGCGAAGACATAGTCTTCGGCGGTGAGCGGTTCGCCGTCGGACCAGACGAGGCCCGGGCGCAGCTTGAAGGTCCAAGTGAGGCCGTCCTCGGACTGGCTCCAGCTTTCGGCCGCCATCGGCGTCAGCTCGAATTCCTTGTCGAAAGTGGCGATCGGCACCTGTAGCAATTCGGCGAAAGTGGCGCGGTCATAGACCGTCTTCATATAGTCCATATAGGTGCCGGACGTCGATTGTCCGGGCGCCACCACGGTGGTCTGCGCCAGTGCCGGCAGTGTCAGCGCCGTGGCGACAGCCAGTGCCCCGGCGATTTTCAGCAGTGCGTTCATTGCATTCCCTCCAATGCGAGCCATTTCCCCTCAGAAATCGGCCGATGCCATATGTCTGACAAATGGATTGGAGCTTGGCAAGCGCAGTGCAGGCAGGAATGCGTATTTTGGCGGCTGTGGAAAAGTGGTGGTCAGGAAATGGGCAGATGCCCCGTCCCGCGCCATTCGGGCGTAGCCCTCATGGCCTGGTTCACTCAATCGCTCCAGCGGAGCGATTTGCCCCTACGGGTCGCTTACCACCCAGGCCCCGCAAAGTCCGGTGGCGTGACGTTGACGAGGCCGCGGCCGACGATCTCGTCGCGGCGCACCCAGCCCACGTCGGGGATGCGGCACCATTGGGTGGCGTTGCGGCCGCGCAGGCCATAGCCGGCATCGCCGAAACTGCCGAAACGGCTGTCGCTATCGACCTGGGTGCATTCGTCGATCGGGATTTCCGTGCCATCGGCGACGCGACCGACAATGGCGGTGCTCTCATGCGGGCCGGCGTGAATGGCGATGTTACCGCCCGAGACGCGGGCGGTGATGGTCAGCGCCAAAGCGGGCGTGGTGGCAAGGCAGAGGGCGGCGAGAATGAGGGCGCGGCGCATGGGGAAAACTCCGTTCCCCCTGCAATGCGCCAGCCGGCGGGCGGTTTCAAGGCGTCACGAGACGCCGCACGGTCTGCCGACCTGCGGGTTCACGGTAACGGGCGGCCTTTGACTCGACCAGTTTAGTCTAGGGGAGCCAAAGGCCGCCCGTCACGATCCGCTTTTGCACAGGGTCCGGTTCAGGCGGTACCATTCTTGCAGGTCCGGCTGCCGAGTTTCCAACCCCACTGGACAGGCGCCCCCATCCCACGGTCACCCCGCCCGGTCCTGCGTCGGAACCGGTGACTGGCGAGGTGGGCTGATGATGCCATGCGGCCAGGGGGAGGTGGATAGATTTTCGCAGCGCCCCGGTCAGGTGCTCCCTATCGACATGGCCTTGCTGGATAAACTGACGCCGCCGCCGTCCTCCTTGAGGTGGGCATAGCGCTCCTCGAAGGCGGTGCAGCAAGTCGTCAGCCGGGCGACCAGCAGGACCAGGTCGGCATTGGTCAGCGGTGCGCTGGTATCGATCCGGCCGCTAAACGGCAGCCCCGGCTCACGACGATAGAGGCGAAAAGCCAGTTTGAGCGTGCGGTCGAGGGCGATCCGGCCCTCCAGGCCCAGCGTGCCGGCCGGCTTGGCGATCCGGGTGAGATAGTTCAGCGCGGCGACTTCGAGCGACAGACGGTTATAGGCCACGATAGCGCGTTGGCTGAGGTGCGGTTTGGTCATGCGGCGTCTCCGATGTGAAACCGGCAAGACTAACAGCGCTGGGCGGTCTGTGGATAAGCAGGACAGCCGGCGCTATTGGCGGATGGTGAGGGAATTGCTGTCGCGGATGATCACCAGTTCATAGGGCCGGCTCAGGCGGTAGCGGCCATATTCGGGTTCGAATTCGGCAAATTTGAAACCCGCCTCGGCCATCTGGCTGGCTTCGGCAAGCGTCAGGGACAGTTCGCGGGTGGTCCGGTTGGCAAGTTCGGTGGTGAAGCTGGGCATAGCGGGCTCGGTTCTTGATGTTCCTGTTTTGTTCTAAAATGGATTGGTGTCAGGAGTCTAGCGCGGGCTGATCACAAGTGGTGGGAAAGCAAGAGATGCAATTGAGAGTGATTTGCAAGACGAGAGGCGCGGAGGAGGGCGTCGGGGTGAGGCCGGGGGGCAGGAGAACGATAAGGCAGGAAGGGAGAGGAGGCAGGCGAGGCGGTTTTGGGGGCGGGGATAGATTTTGGGTTTTGTTGGTGAGGCAACGGGATGCGACCGTCACCCGAGGGTGACGGCCGTTGTACGGCCCTGTAGTTCACTGACAGTCCAGTCGACACCAGCCATTCGAACATAGCTCTCATGGCCTTCTCCGCTCAAATCGCTCCGCTGGAGCGATTTGCCTTCGGACGCTACGAAGCCCCTTGAGGGGAGGGATCAAGGGAGGGGGTAGGCACAGCCATTGAGCTTTTGGAAGGATACCCCCTTCCTGCTGGATCACGGACTTAGCGAAGGGCTAAGTCCTATCTCGCAACCAGCCACTCGAGCTTAGCTCTCATGGCCTTCTTGTCTTCAATCGCTCCACTGGAGCGATTGACCCTTCGGGACGACGCGAAGCCCTTCAAGGGGAGGGTGAAGATCGAGTATGCGGAACGTCGTGCCATTCGGCCATAGGCCGAATGGCCTTCTCGCCTAAATCAGCGCCACCGGCGCTGATTTGCCCTGCGGGCCGGTTCGAAGTGGGTTTGAAAGGCTCCACTGGAGCCTTTCATCCGCTGCGCGGACCACCTGCGAAGCCTACAAATCGACCTTGGCATTGTCGCCGAAATCGGGGGCATTGCCGGTGACGGCGGCGACGGCCATCTTGGCGAAGGCCACGGCGCGATTGGGGCTGTCCCAGAGTTCGCCATCCTCGGGCGACAGGGTGATGACGCGAATGGCGGGATCGTGCTCGTCCTCCCACCAGGCCTTGTCGAAATCGGTCCAGAGTTCCTTGATCAGGGCACGGTCATTGCTGAGCTTGGCCGGGCCGGACATGACGGCGTACTTATGGCCACCGGAATTGACCCAGGCGGCGGAGACGAAGGGGAATTTCTCGATCTGGGCGTTCTTTTCGCCCTCGGCATCGACCAGGAAATAGATGGCGTGCCGATCGCGATAGACGCGGGCCGACAGCGGCCGCGAGCGCTGGCGCTCACCGTCCCAGGTGGTGAACATGCAGATGTCGATATCTTTCGCCAAGTCCCAGATGCGGTCCTGAACTTCGGCGGGCGTCTTGTCGGAGTGGTCTTGTTGCTTGGTCATTTTGCCATGGTTCCTGCTGGTGGGGCAGGGTGAATGGCTGGGCGGGGCGGAGGTTGCGCGGGATATTTTTGCGGGCGGGGTGATCTAGTAGTAAGCCTACCGCGTCACACCAAATCTTAACAAGAGTGACTGCCAGAGGCATCCTGCCGGCCAGCCCCGAATTATTTCAGGTATTTGCCGCTGCCATTTAACTGAACGAAATTCGCAATTATCACGTCTTCTTGGCCGCAGGCTTAAGTGCGCGCGACCATAACCTTTATACGATTCATAATTCTATTAAGTGAGCAAAATTCCGCTGGTATCTGTTGCCGCTTGAATGAAAATATTGGGTACTTTAACGCAGCGTTTCGGACTCTTGCCGGTGCTGCGTGCTTCCAAAGCTATCGGTAGAAGCGTGGTCCACATCTTCATCCACGCTAGTGCTAGATGCGCGGATATCCTCAATGGCACAGGTAAGCCACTGTTGATAATTCTTCTCTGAAGACGTTACTATTCTATCAACCAACGACCCGAGTCTTTCGATGTTACTTTCGCGCATCTCGGCTTCCTTCCCAGAATCTATTACCATTTTGGTACCAGAATATTAACGGTTGGTTAAGAAAAAAGTTCAGATGTTAACTGAAATCCAGTTCCCCGAAATATTCATTGGCTTAGTTGCGCCTGTCGGCGTTGATACTACAGAAGTAATCCGAGAGATTACTTCATTTTTTGATGCTGTGTTCTATGATGTTATACCTGTAAAGGTAACGGACTCGTTTGGTACATTTCAGAAATATTTGAAACCTGAGGTCGATCTTAAGCAGCATCCATACGTTGAACGCGTCAAAAGCCACATATCCTACGGAAATCAAGTAAGGCGGTCTTTCAACGACGCTAGTATTTTGGCGACTGCATCCGCCTCAATGATTCAGCTATATAGGAGGCGCGCAGACCGTGATGTGCGTACCAAAAAAAGTCCTCCAACTTTCAAACAACGTGTTTTCATCCTAAATCAATTCAAGAGGCCTGAAGAAGTCGATCTTCTTAGGAGGATTTATGGTCAGTTGTTCTTTCAAATTTCTGTTTATAGCCGAAAAGGGACGAGAATTTCTAACATCGCCCGACGCATCGAAAGTGAAAAGCAATTTGGCGATACATATGATGCGGAAGGAATGGCTCGAGGGCTAGTTGCTCAGGACGAAGATGAGGTAACCGATAAATTTGGGCAGAGAGTTACTAACACATTCCACGATGCTGATTTTATAATTAATACTGATTCTTCGTCGAAATCTGTTCATGACCAAATCAGAAGGTTTGGCGAATTGCTATTTGGTTCAAATACAATTTCGCCCACTCGCGATGAGTATGGTCTTTATGCCGCGAAAGTTTCGGCCCTTAGGACACTGGATCTATCTCGACAAGTGGGGGCCGCCATTTTCTCTCCCCACGGCGAGGTGCTAGCTCTAGGTTCCAATGAAGTGCCTAAGGCGAGAGGGGGAACTTACTGGGATGACGGCACCGGCTTGGATGCCCGCGAATATGTATTGAAGGTAGACACCAATGATCGCCGCAAAAAACTTGTTATTCGAGAGCTTTATTCTCTAGTTAAACAAGGGAAATTTTCAGAAGACGAGTTCGAAAATTTTCTAACTAGGGAGGATGTCAAGTCATCGAGAGCCATGGACGCCATCGAATATGGAAGAATGGTTCATGCTGAGATGAATGCCCTGACTGATGCCGCGAGGGTGGGGCATGCAGTTCGTGCTGCGACTTTGTACTGTACGACTTTTCCGTGTCACATATGTGCCAAACACATAGTAGCAAGTGGAATTGATCGTGTAGTCTACTTAGAACCTTATCCAAAGAGTTTGGCGCAAGATCTGCACGAAGACTCACTGGAGGTTGACGGCCAGAGAACTGGTCGATTTGATGATTATAACAAAGTAAAATTCGATCATTTCTTTGGGGTGACGCCGCGTCGATATCGAGAGTTTTTCGAGCGTGGAAAAAGAAAAGGTCCGGACGGTCGTCTGGTAGATTATATAAAGGATCAAAAGCGACCAATAGTGCGTGTTATACAGCCGTTCTATTCTGAATCCGAGCGACTTTCGATAGTTGCAGGCTTTGAAGCGCTAAAGCATGTTGCTTCCAATACACAAAAATGACGGACCGCCGACCGCCGACCGCTGGCTCGTGGGGTAGGGGCTGCTGAGGCGTGATGGGTAGTTGTGCTTCAGGCAGCTGAGCATAATTCATGCATCCGATGGGCGGTGATGGACCCCCACCTCGCCTCCCACTGAAAGGGGGAGGAATCCCATCGAGGCTGCGGCGCGTTTTGCGATGGGCACTGTCTGGCTTCTTCTCGTTTCAGAGGTAGGCATTCCATCGGGGATGCGGTGGTATTGGCGGGCTTGCCGATGGGGCGGTGTTGAGCCACGCTGACCTGATGAAAATCTGCTGGGGGGAGCGGATGCGGGATCCGGTGACAGTGGCGCGGCGGTTGCGGCGGGAGCAGACCGATGCCGAGCGGCGGTTCTGGGCGCTGCTGTATCCGTGGCGATGCAGCGGCTGGCACTTTCGGCGGCAGGCGCCAATCGGGGTCTATGTCGCCGACTTTGTCTGCAAGCGCGAGAAGTTGATCTTCGAAATTGATGGTGGTGGTCATTACAGCGATGACGGCGCGGCGCGGGATGCGCGACGGACGGCGGTGCTGGAACTGGCCGGTTATCGCGTGGTGCGGTTCAGCAATGATGACGTGCTGCGCAATGCGGATGGGGTGGGCGAGGTGTTGGTGGGGATTTTGGGGCAGCCGGGGGCGGGTGGGTGAGGTGTTGGTGGGCACGATGTTTGGCTCCTCCCCCTTTCAGGGGGAGGTTGGGTGGGGGTCTTGCTGAGAGATTGGTGATGGACCCCCACCTAGCCTCCCCCTGTAAGGGGGAGGGATACCATCGGGGATGGGGCGTGTTTTGTGATGGGCACGGTTTCTGGCTCCTCCTCCTTTCAGGGGGAGGTTGGGTGGGGGTCTTGCTGAGGGGGCCGGTGATGGACCCCCACCTAGCCTCCCCCTGTAAGGGGGAGGGATAAGATCGGGGATGCGGTAAGGCTAGTTGACTTCGCCCTGCAGCGTATCCAGTTCCATCTCCCGCAAGCGCTTGACCTCATCGCGGAGGCGGGCAGCTTTCTCGAACTCCAAATTCGTCGCTGCCTCGCGCATCTGGGCTTCGATGTCCTTGATGACGGCGGCGAGGTTGGCGCCGACCTGGACCTGTTCCTTGCCATCGCGGCCCTTGCCGATCGAGACGGTGACGTGGTCCTGCTCGTAGACGCTATCCACGATGTCGTGGATGTTGGAGCGGACGGACTGCGGGGTGATGCCGTTGGCCTCATTATAGGCCATCTGCTTTTCGCGGCGGCGGTTGGTTTCGGCCAGGGCGCGTTCCATCGAGCCGGTGATCTTGTCGGCATAGAGCACGACCTTGCCGTCGACGTTACGCGCGGCGCGGCCGATGGTCTGGATCAGCGAGGTCTCCGAGCGCAGAAAACCTTCCTTGTCGGCGTCGAGAATGGCGACGAGGCCGCATTCGGGGATGTCGAGGCCTTCGCGCAGCAGGTTGATGCCGACGAGGACGTCGAAGGCGCCGAGGCGGAGGTCACGGATGATCTCGATGCGCTCGATGGTGTCGACGTCGGAGTGCATGTATCGGACGCGGATGCCCTGTTCGTGCAGATATTCGGTGAGGTCCTCGGCCATTTTCTTGGTGAGGACGGTGAGGAGGGTGCGGTAGCCGGCCTTGTTGGTCTGGCGGATTTCGTCGACCACGTCATCGACCTGGGCCTTGGCCGGGCGGATTTCGACCGGGGGATCGATCAGGCCGGTGGGGCGGATGACCTGTTCGGCGAAGACGCCGCCGGTCTGGTCCATTTCCCAGGAGCCGGGCGTGGCCGAGACATAGACCGACTGCGGGCGCATGGCGTTCCACTCCTCGAAGCGGAGGGGGCGATTGTCCATGCAGGAGGGGAGGCGGAAGCCATATTCGGCCAGGGTCGCCTTACGGCGCAGGTCGCCGCGATACATGGCGCCGAGCTGGCCGATGGTGACATGGCTTTCGTCGACGAAGACCAGGGCATTGTCGGGGAGATATTCGAACAGGGTCGGTGGCGGCTCGCCCGGCTTGCGGCCGGAGAAGTAGCGGCTGTAATTTTCGATGCCGGCGCAGGAGCCGGTGGCCTCCATCATTTCGAGATCGAACAGGGTGCGCTGCTCGAGGCGCTGGGCTTCGAGGAAGCGGCCGGCGCCGTTGAGCTCCTGCAGGCGGGCGGCGAGCTCGGCGCGGATCAGCTTGACCGCCTGGTTCATCGTGGTGCGCGGCGTCACGTGGTGGGAATTGGCGAAGACGCGGATGAAGGTCAGGTCGGCGGATTTCTTGCCGGTCAGGGGGTCGAATTCCACGATGGACTCGATCTCGTTGCCGAAGAGGGAGACGCGCCAGGCGGCGGCTTCATAGTGGGCGGGGAAGATTTCCACGGTATCGCCGCGCACCCGGAAGGTGCCGCGGACGAAGCCGGTGTCGCCGCGCTTGTATTGCAGGGCCACCAGCTTGGCGAGCAGCTCGCGCTGGTCGATTTTTTGGCCTTTTTGCACGTCGATGGTCATGGCGGTGTAGTCTTCCACCGAGCCGATGCCGTAGATGCAGGACACCGAGGCGACGATGATGACGTCGTCGCGCTCGAGGATCGCCCGGGTCGCCGAGTGGCGCATGCGGTCGATCTGCTCGTTGATGGTGGATTCTTTCTCGATATAGGTGTCGGTGCGGGGGACGTAGGCCTCGGGCTGGTAGTAGTCGTAGTAAGATACGAAGTATTCCACGGCATTGTCGGGGAAGAAGCTCTTGAACTCGCCATAGAGCTGGGCGGCGAGGGTCTTGTTGGGGGCGAGGATCAGCGCTGGCCGGTTGGTGGCGGCGATGACTTGCGCCGCGGTGAAGGTTTTGCCGGAGCCGGTGACGCCGAGCAGCACCTGGTCGCTCTCGCCATTGTTGACGCCTTCCACCAGTTCGGCGATGGCGGTGGGCTGGTCGCCGGCAGGCTTGTAATTGGTCTGCATGCGGAAGGGCTGGCCGGCCAGGCGCTTGAGGTTGGACTGGGCCTTGTGCGGCACCCAGGGGGAGGAGCCCTCCACCTCCTTGCGGCCGTGCAGGATGATCTGTTCCAGCGCCTTCACCGTGGCAGTGATGCCGACGGTCTGGGCGTTTTCGAGGCTCTCGCCCTTGCGCGCCTTGTTCTTTTTCACCGAGGCATCGAGCGCCTCGCGCAGCTTGGCCTGGGCTTCCGGATCGGCCGCGGCCGCGCGGGCGATGTCGCGGGCATTCATGGTGGCGGGCGAGGGCATGTGTCCGAAGCCGGCCTGCGGGGCTTCGCCCATGCCGGAGAAGTCGACGCGTTCGACGGAATTGGCCTTGGATTTGGGCGCCTTGGCCGACATGCCAGTCACCGAGTCATGGGAGGACTTGGTGGAGCGGCGCTTCTCCAGTGCGGTCTTCTTTTTGGCCGCGTCAGCCAGCGCCTTTGCCGCATCGGCTTCGACCTGGGCTGCGTCGGCGGCCGCCTTCTGGTCGGCGCGATCGAGGGCGCGCTTGTTCTTCATGCGCTCGGCATAAAGCGGCTTGTTGGCCTTGAGGTCCTCGGCCTTCTCGATCTCGCCGAGGAAGTCGTCGATGGAGAATTCGGCTTTGCCGGGACGTGCGGACTTGTCGGCCATGGGGGAACCTGGGGTGGGGGAGGCGACTCAAATGGGGAACGAGGCGCGCCAATGCAATGTTCCCCGCAGTTTAGCCGCTAACGAACGGAGAGGGAACAGGCTCTGCTGACAGGGGGTGTCAGGAATGGGGTGGACGACGGGGCGAGGAAGCGGCTTCTATGGCGTCCGGATAAAACGAGGGGCGATACCATGGTGACGGATTTGAGCTGCCAATGTGGCAAGGTGCATCTGGTGGTCTCGCAAGAGCCGATCATGGTAGCGGAATGCTATTGCAACTCCTGCCGCGAGGCGGTGCGGCGCATGGAGGCTCTGCCGGGTGCACCCAAGGTCGTGGGTGCCTATGGCAGCAGCCATTATGTGATGTATCGCAAGGACCGGGTGCAGATCAGCCAGGGCAAGGAATGGCTGCGCAATTTCCGGCTGGGGCCGAAATCGCCGACGCGGCGGGTGATCGCCAGCTGCTGCAATACGCCGGTGCTGACCGAACTCAAGGGCGGCCACTGGGCCAGTCTCTATGGCAATCTGTGGCACGGCCAGGCGTTGCCCAAGGCCGACTTGCGCACCCAGACCACCAATGCACCGGACGGTTCGATCCTTGATGACGCGGTGCCGGCCGGCGGTTGGGAGACGACGAAATTCTACGGCAGGCTGCTGGCGGCCTGGGCAGCGATGGGGTTCAAGTCGCCAGTATTGGCGCTGGATACGCCGGAGGTGGAGTTGAGGGGGTAGGACGGCGTCTTGGGGGTGGGAAGCGGACAGACCGCTTATGACGGCCTGGTCGAGGTAAGCAGATGGTGTGAGTACAAGCGACTTTGGCTTCGGCCTGTATGCCTTCCGTTACCTATAGCAAGTCGTCTCAAACGAGTAAGTCGCAGCCGAAGGCCCAAATTACGGCCCACTCTAATATTCCAAAAATGTCTTGAAGATTTCTGGTGCTACGGCAATCTGCACAGTGAAGCGGGAGAACCTTCATGAATAAACTGGCTATAGGATTTTTTGCGGTCGCCTCGCTTTGCACTTTTTCTTCTGCGGTGGCCGACGAGGTAACTACCTGTGTTCAGCAATTCTTGTCGGATGCTCACTACGAAATTGGAGTGGTGGATGGCCAAGCTGGCAGACGTACTTTTGCCGCGGCGAAGCTGCTCCAGTCGCGTTACAAGATGCTCGACCTGCCGGAGCTTTCCTCGGAAACAATGAACCAGTGGTGCGAGAAGTTGTCCTCTGACGCCGGTCAGATGATCCTGACACAGCGGTCCATTCTCGGAACAGTTGCCATGAGTGAGCAGGAGGGTCCTGCGGACTTCTGGTCAGCTGATAATCGGACAGATGTGTGCTTTGGGGCGTCATTTCAGCGCGGCGCCAGCTTTCGTGTTCCCCTCATGGACACGACCCCGGCGTTTACGGAAAGTATTGCGGCTGGAATTAAACCCATTTTTCCGCCCGCCCCAGGCGCGCCGGAATGTGACATGACTGGAGGTGGCAATCCTCCCAAGCCACTCATTGATGCTGGAATTACCGGCGACTACCATGGTGGAAGTGATTGGGTGCCTTTCGAGCCGTCTTACCTTTTTCTCAGCCGAACCCTCGCCGCTTATCGCTACGCGGCAACGCCGGAGCTGACCCAATCGCTCGTTACTTTCTTGACGGAATGGGCCAGTGCTAACGCGCTCTCCCAAAACATTTACTTTCCCGGCAGCAGCCGCCTCGACTTTCATGTCCTGAGCGTTCTGCCTGGTGCGATCATTGCATTTTCCGAAGTCGCCGATGCGATGAGCATGGAAGAGAAGATGGTGGTCGGAAAATGGCTGACACGTCTCGTTGATGTGACAGGCAAGTCTCCATTCATGGATCGTCAGGATAACAAAGCCTACCTAGTAGCCTATATTGTTATGCTCTGGGGGGTTCTCATCGATGAGCCCAGCATGATTGATGCCGGCATTGAGGCCTATAAGAATGCAATCTACGACATGCGACCGGATGGAAGCTTTCCGGTAGATAGCGGCCGAGGCGGTAGTGGGCTTCATTACAGCAACCGATCAACCATGATGATGGTCGCATTGGCTACGCTGGGTGACGTTGTCGACGCGGACCTTCATGAGTTCACCTCGAGCGGACGCTCCCTGAAGGACGCAGTCGAGTGGATGGTGGCGTCCTCGAAGTTTCCTGAACTCAATCAGCGTCACGCCCTGTCGTGTCCGGACGGTGGCGACGGAAATGGCTCCTCGATCGCCTCTCCCGAACTTGCACATGTTCTTAACGGCAGCATGCGTGTGTGGGTCACACCATACTTGATGTCAGGCAAGGTAGACGACGACCTCTCGGCCACGTTGCAAAGCGGCCCGTATGGCAACGCGGCACGCGGCATGTCCGAGGTCCGCGTTGGTGGGCCCCTGGCGTGTTTCGCAGCCGGCATTTATGGGCAAGATTAGGTGCTCATAAAAGCCGGCACCGGTCTTGGTGGGCGGCGTTTTCCGGCTCTTGGATAAAAATAACTCACCCAAAAATGCGTCCGCTTTTGAGTTTGCTCAGAACACGCACTAAAGACCGCAATGGGGTCGCAAGCGGCCGCAGCGGTGTTCTGGTCTTCGGTGAGATAACCTAGCGCGCCTGGCCGGAGGGCCAGGCGCTGTTGGTTTGACCCAGTGTCTTAGTAATGCACGGACTTCGGATCGAGCGGGTTGGCGCTGGTCGGCGGGGCGAACTTGGTCAGGTCGATGCCTTCCACCGCGGCCTTGTATTCGGCCGTGCTTGGGGTGCGGCCGAGGATGGCGGAGAGGACGACGACCGGGGTCGAGGCGAGGAGGGATTCGCCCTTCTTTTCGGCGGTGTCTTCCACGACGCGGCCCTGGAACAGGCGGGTCGAGGTGGCGAGAACGGTGTCGCCCTTTTCGGCCTTTTCCTGGTTGCCCATGCAGAGATTGCAGCCGGGGCGCTCAAGATAGAGGATGTTCTCGTATTCGGTGCGGTTGGCGGTCTTGGGCATCAGGTCGTCGAATTCGAAGCCGGAATACTTCTGGAGGATCTCCCAGTCGCCTTCGGCCTTGAGCTCGTCGATGATGTTGTAGGTCGGGGCGGCGACGACAAGCGGCGCCTTGAACTCGACCTTGCCTTCGGACTTTTCGATGTTCTTGAGCATCTGGGCGACTATCTTCATGTCACCCTTATGCACCATGCAGGAGCCGACAAAGCCGAGGTCGACCTTCTTGGTGCCGCCGTAATAGGACACCGGGCGGATCGTATCGTGGGTGTAGCGGCGCGAGACGTCGGAATTGTTGACGTCGGGGTCGGCGATCATCGGCTCGTCGATGATGTCGAGATCGACCACCACTTCGGCGAAATATTTGGCATTGGCATCGGGGGCCAGAGCCGGCTTCTCACCGGAGCGGATTTCTGCGATGCGGGCGTTGGCCTTGGTGATCAGGCCCTTGAGGGTCTGGGCCGGATTGTCCATGCCCTTGTCGATCATGATCTGTATGCGCGACTTGGCGATCTCCAGGGACTCGATCAGCGTCGCGTCCTGCGAAATGCAGATGGACGCCTTGGCCTTCATCTCGGCCGTCCAGTCGGTGAAGGTGAAGGCCTGGTCAGCCAGGAGCGTGCCCAGATGCACCTCGATGATGCGGCCCTGGAAGACGTTGTCGCCATGCTGCTTCAGCATCTGGGCCTGGGTGGCATGCACGACGTCGCGGAAGTCCATATGCGACTGCATTTGGCCCTTGAAGGTCACCTTGACCGACTGCGGGATCGGCATGGTGGCTTCGCCGGTGGCCAGCGCCAGGGCGACGGTGCCGCTATCGGCGCCAAAGGCCACGCCCTTGGACATGCGGGTGTGGCTGTCGCCACCGATGATGATGGCCCAGTCATCGACGGTGATGTCGTTAAGCACCTTGTGGATCACGTCGGTCATGGCGTGATAGCTGCCCAGCGGGTCACGCGCAGTGATGACGCCGAAATTGTTCATGAAAGCCATGAGTTTTGGGATATTGGCCTGGGCCTTCTTGTCCCAGACCGAAGCGGTATGGCAGCCTGACTGATAGGCGCCATCGACCAGTGGCGAGATGACGGTGGCCGCCATGGCTTCCAGTTCCTGGGCGGTCATCAGGCCGGTGGTGTCCTGCGAGCCGACGATATTGACCTTCACCCGAACGTCGGAGCCGGCATGCAGCACCTTGCCCGGCGTGACGCCGACGGCATTGCGGTTGAAGATCTTTTCGACCGCGGTGAGGCCCTGGCCTTCGACGGTGATTTCCTTGTTGGCGGCGAACACCGGGGTGGCTTCAATGCCCAGCGTCTGGGCGGCAAAGGTCTGCAGCTTCTTGCCGAAGACGATGGCATAGGACGAGCCGGCCTTCATGAATTCCATCTTCTGCGGCGTGAAGGCCGAGGCGACATCGACCAGTTCGTTGCCGTTAGCGTCGCGCAGCGTCTTGGTCTTGGCGTCGATGGTCAGCACGGTGCCGGTCTCGACCGAATATTTCTGCTCGAGGATCGGATTGCCTTCGTTGTTGAGGATCGGCTTGCCGTCCTCGCCGAGCTTTTTAACCCAGTTCTTGAGGTTGAGGCCGATGCCGCCGGTCACGTCGACGGTGGTGGCGAAGATCGGCGAAATGCCGTTGGTGCCGGCAACGATCGGGGCATAGTTGACGAAGGGCACATAGGGGCTGGCCGGCTTGCCGGTCCACAGCGCGACATTGTTTACGCCGGACATGCGCGACGAGCCGACACCCATCGTGCCCTTTTCGGCGATCATCATGACGCGCTTGTCGGGATGCTGCTTCTGCAGCGCCTGGATTTCCGCCTGGGCTTCCGGCGTGATCATGCAATGGCCATGCAGCTCGCGGTCGGAGCGCGAATGGGCCTGGTTGCCGGGGGAGAGCAGGTCGGTGGAAATATCGCCTTCGGCGGCAATGTAAGTGACGACCTTGATGTCGTCTTCCACATCGGGGAGCTTGGTGAAGAACTCGGCCTTGGCATAGCTTTCCAGCACGCTGCGGGCCACCGGATTGCCGGCCGCATAGGCATCGCGCAGACGGAACATGTCGGCGTCATATAGGAAGAACTGGGTCTTCAGCACATCGCCGGCCTGGGCGGCGATCACTTGTTCGTCGCCAAGCGCGATATCGAGCAGCACGTCGATCGAAGGGCCGCCCTTCATATGCGACAGCAGTTCGAGCGCGAAGGCGGGCGTGATCTCGGGGACAATGGTTTCCCCGAGGATGATCTGCTTGAGGAAGGCAGCCTTGACCGAGGCGGCCGGGGTGGTGCCGGGCAGGGTGTTGTAAATGAAGAAGTTGAGCGCGCCGGCGCGGTGTTCATTGCCGGTATCGCGGATCAGAGCGATGATTTCGCCGGTGAGCCCGCCGGCGTCGATCGGCTTGGGTGCGAGACCTTGTTCTTTGCGGCTGTCGATTTCGGCCAGGTAGTCGGAATAAAGGGTCATCGCGTTCTCAACATTTTTGGGGGCGGCGCTGATCGACAGCGCCGGCAATCGGTCTTGTTACGGCGTCCCATCGCGGGGGAACGCGTGGTTGCCGAGGCTTGGCGGGAAGGTATCGCATCTCAGCAAAAAAAGTACTTTTGATTCAGCAAGGACCGGTCGAAAAATAGCAAGGCTCGGGCGGGCCGGAAAAACCTCGGCGCCGCCGTCGAAATGGGCGCTGGCCGGTCGTCGGCATGGCATAGAGGCAGCGTGGTGCTGCCGGGAGACAATGATGAAGATTGCCGGTTGGGTTTTGAGTGGGCTGATTGCGCTGTTTCTGGGCCTGGCGTCGGCGCTGCCCAAGTTCATGGGCATGGCGGCGGCGACCGATGCGATGGATGTGGTGGGCTGGCCGGTGAAATACCTGCTGCTGATCGGCTGTATCGAGGTGGTCTGCGTGGTGCTGTTTCTCATTCCGCGCACGGCGCTGCTCGGCGCGGTGCTGACCACGGGGCTGTTGGGCGGGTCGTTGGCGGCCAATCTGCGGGTGGATAATCCGCTGTTCAGCCACACGCTGTTCAGCGTCTACCTCGGTGTCATGGTGTGGGGCGCGCTGTGGCTGCGCGAGCCGCGCGTGCGCGCCGTGTTTCCGCTGCTGAAATGACGGTCTGAGGGGCGAAAAAGTACGCTTGCGGACTGAGCGTTGACTGCAGGAGCGGCAGAGCTACGCTCTGCCTGGGCCCACTTTGCGGGGGCCGCGTGCAACAGATTTGATCATGATTGAATACCGCGTGATCGACATGCAGGAGGAGCGTATCGTGGCGCTTGACCTGGTCGTGAAGGCGAGCAGCCCAGAGGCTGCCGCCAAGCTGGCCCTGGGCATGGATCTGGTGCGCAGCGGAGCGAAGCGCGACCTGCAGGCCCGGGTGTATTTTCAGCATCCGGGCCAGGCGCTTTCCATGGTGCGGCTGTATCGCAAGGCGACCGATCGGTTGGGACTGAAAGCCGGCTGAAAATCGATTGCTGTGCGTAGGATGGCAATCTGGGGGGCAGATGCGCTATCGTTGTCGCCAGCGACGTTTCGGCCGGGCTGATCGATGCGGTATTTCTTCAACGTTCGCAGCGGTGCACGATCCTTCCTTGATGCGGAGGGCGGAGACTTCGTGTCGCTTGAAGCGGCCTGTGTCGAGGCTGCCTCGGTGGCGCGAGAACTGGTGGCGCGCAGCCTGATCGGTGGCGAAACGGTCGACTGGTCGGGGGCGATCGAGGTGATGGCCGACGATCAGGTGGTGGCGAGGATCAGCTTTGTGGAAGCAGCGGGAATCGTGACACCCGAGCGCTAGCCCTGGCGGCGGCGGAAGTCCTGCCCGAACAGCCGGGTATAATGGGCTTCGGCCCGGCCATAGGCGCCATTGGCCTCGGCGATGAGGCCGTCGCGATCACGGATTTCGATCTGGCCGCGCGACGAGTGGATCATGCCCTTGCCCTCGAGCAGGTGCAGGGCCACGGTCACGCCGGGGCGGCGGCAGCACAGCATCTGCGCCAGAAATTCATGGGTGATGTGGATCAGGTTGCTGTCGACGCGGTCATGCACCATCAGCAGCCAGCGGGCGAGCCGTTCCTCGAGCCTGGCGCGGCCATTGGCCGAGACGGTGGAGGCGACCTGCAGTTCGAAAGCGCGCACAAAGGTCAGCATGGTGGCATTAAAGGAGGGGATGGTTTCCATGGCCTGCTGGAACACGGCGCGCGGCAGACGATAGGCACTGCCATCTACCTGAACCTTGCCATCGAAGGCAGCGACATTATCGCCGAGGGCATGGCCAATGTCGAACAGGCCTTCGCGGCCGACCATGGCCACCTCGATAACGGTGCCGGGTTCATATTCCGAAACCAGCGAAATCAGGCCGTCTTCGACGAAATACACCCATTCGGAATGACCACCGGCAGAGGCCAGCGTGTCACGGGCTTTGAGGGGGATCAGCTCCATTGCTGGAACCAGCAATGCAAGCGTGGGTTCGTCCATCGCCCTAAGCAGCAAGTTGACGAACGCCACAACGATCTCCCGCCCGGGCAGGAGGTGAAATATTCGCCCGCGTGCCAGTCATGTCCATAGCGGGGTAATCGCCCTGTTCTTCCCGCGCAATAGACCGTACAATCCGTACCAAACCGGCCATGTCGGCGTTGTGGAAAACAATCGATTTTGCATGCGGTTAGTCGAGGATAGTAAAGCGTCAGCAGCGGGCATTATGCTGGGATACCTCAAGAAAAAATCATGGTTCTTAGACTTGTTACTGCATTTCCCTATTATCTCATCGCATTTACGGAGCGATCTGGATAACCTGTAAATGTACGGTTCCGCACACGTTGACGTACTGAGTCCTGCTGCGGACAAGTGGAGCGAAATTTTGCCGGACGAGGATTCCAAACAGCAGTCGGTTGCGTCACCTGTCGAGGATAGCGTGGTCCCAAAGACAGTGCTGGATGCGTTCGAAAATGCTTCGGCCTTCATTGCGGTGCTGCGCGGTCCCGAGCACGTCTATGAGCTGGCCAATGCGCAATATCGCAAGCTGATGGGCGATCGCGACTTCGTCGGCCGGCCGGTACGCGAAGTGGCGCCTGATGTCGCGGATCAGGGATTTTTTGAAATTCTCGACCGGGTCTATGCAACCGGCGAGCCTTATGTGGCGCGAGACATTCCACTGGTGATCGAGCGGCAGGAGGGCCAGCCGCGCGATACGTTTCGCATCAACCTGCTGTACTCGGCGATCGCCGATCCAAAGGGCGGCAATTACGGCATCTTTGTCGAAGGTACCGTGGTGTCGGGGCCACCCGGCGCCATGGCAGAAGGGCCGGAGGAACGGCTGCTGACGCCACGCGAACTCGAAGTGCTGCACTGGAGCGCCCAGGGCAAGACCGCCGACGTCACCGCAGAAATCCTGGGGATCGGCACGCGGACTGTGCATCACTACATGGCCAAGATCATCGACAAACTGAAGGCCGCCAATCACACCCATGCCGTCGCCGAGGCAATGCGGCGCAAGATCCTCTAGGCTGGCTAACCGAGCAGGCGCTTGAGTTCGGCGACGATGGCTTCGCGGGAATAGGGCTTGCGCACGACCGGGACTGACGCGAATTCGGCACCGATGCCGCCATCGCCATAGCCGGTGGCGAACATGAAGGGCACAGACCGGGCCTGCAGGGCCTGGGCGATGCTCTCGGAATTGCCATCCCCCAGATTGATATCGAGAATGGCGACATCGGGCAGGTCCTTGGCCAGATAGGCGAGGGCCTCTGGTGGCGAGGTTACGGTGGCGACGACGCTGAGCCCGGCGTCTTCGAGAATCTGTTCGAGATCGAGCGCGATCAGCATCTGGTCTTCGACGATCAGCGCGCGCTTTCCGGCAAGGCTGATACCGGATTTGGCCAGCTGCAAGGTGGGCGTGGCGGCCTTGGTTTCAGGACGCGCATTGCGCAGCGAGATGAAGCGCGGCGGAATGCGCAAGAGGGCCACGACACCTGAGGGCAGATATTGCACGTCGCTTTCGCCGCCGAGATCGAAGGGCAGGCTGCGGTCGATGAGCACGGTGCCGAAGCCGCGACGGCTGGGCGGAGTGACGATGGGGCCGTCACTTTCGACCCAGTTGAGCTCGCAGGCGCCGACCGCATCGACGGTCCAGCTGACCGCGAGCTTGCCGCCGGGCCGCGACAGGGCGCCATATTTGGCGGCATTGGTCGAGAGTTCATGCAGCACCAGCGCCATGATCGAGAACGATCGCGCGTCCATCCAGACGTTGGCGCCGGAGAGGGTGATGGAAGTGGTGCCATTGCGATAGGGCAGGAGCTCGGCTTCGAGCAGGTCCTGCAACCCGCCGCCGCCTTCGCCGCGGATCACCTGATCATGGGCCAGGGACAGGGCCTGGATGCGGCCGCGCAGGCTCTCGACGTAATCCTCGAGGCTCTGGTCCTGCTCGACCGGATTGGTGACGAGCGACTTGATGACGGCGAGGATGTTCTTGACGCGGTGGTTGAGCTCTTCGTTGAGCATGCGCTGGCGCACTTCAGCCTTGGCGCGCTCGTCGGCGAGCAGTTCGGAATGCTGCAGGATGACGCCGACCAGCGCCGAGCGGGCGGCCTCGGCGAATTCGCGTTCCTGCTCGGTCCAGGGGGAGGACTGGTGATGCACCGTCTCCTTCCAGATGGCGAAGCTCTTGCGCGGGGTCAGGCGATCGCCAAGCGGGCCGGATTCATAGGTCTTTTCCGGGTTGCCGGCCCAATCAAGGGTCTGCACCACTTCCTTGCGGAACAGGAAGACATAGTCCCTGGGTCTTTGAGACAGGGGGAGGGCCAGCATGCCGGAGGCGATCGTTGCATAGTGCTCGGCGCCGGCGACGACGTCGGACAGCTTGTGGCTGGCCCAGATGCGACCTTCGGCAACGGTTTCGGCAAAGCGGGCGAGGGTGGGGATGGCTTCGGCGGGCGGCGTGGTGCCGGAGAGGGTCAACTGGCCGTCGAGCCACATGGCAAGGCCATCGGCTTTGATCAGCTTGCCGAAATCGCCGAGGCGCTCGCGCAGCAGGACGTTGATGTCTTCGACGCGAATGGCTGCCTGCAGCAGGTCATCGAGCGAGTCCCGGGCGGCGGTGGCGGCGTCGAGCGATTGCTTGTGGCGCATTGCCGTCAGGTGCAGCGAGAAGAAGTCGCCGAACATTTCGGCGGCAACGCGCTGCGCCATCGAGAGGGTGCGCGGGCTGTAGTGATGGCAGGCGATGAGGCCCCAGAGCTGGCCATCGACGATGACCGAGATCGACATCGAGGCGCCGACACCCATGTTGCGCAGATATTCGCAATGGATGGGCGAGACGCTGCGCAGGTGGGCAAAGGACAGGTCAAGCGGTTCGCCCGAGGCGTCGAATTGCGGGCTGATGCGGATGCGCTCGAAATTGGCGTCCGAAATGATGCGGATGGTGTTTTTGAGATAGAGCGCGCGGGCCTGCACCGGAATGTCGGTCGCGGGGAAATACTGGCCGAGGAAGCTTTCGAGATCGGCGCGCTTGGCCTCGCTGATCACCTTGCCAGCGCCATCGGGGCCGAACTGGTAGATCATGACACGATCATAGCCGAGCATGCCTTGCACCAGGCGCGCCGTGTCGCGGGTCAGCCGGTCGATGGAATTGAGCGAGCCGATGCGGGTCAGCATGGCACGGGCGATTTCGAGCGGCTTGGCGACATCGTCGCCGGCCGGCTCGAACTCGATGATGGCATTGCCCTTGAAGCGGTGCACGGCAATGTCGAAGCGCCGGCCATTGGGCAGCGCCTTGTTGAACATCAGCGCCGAGCGTGTGCCTTCAGGCGTGCGGGCGAGGGCATTGCGGATGTCGTGCTCGAGGCTGTGGCCGAGAATGGTCGCCAGCTCGAGGCCATTGAGGTCGCCCTCAAGGCCGAGCGTGGATTGGCAATTGATCGAGTGGCGCACGATGGCGGTTGCGGCGACATTGCAGGCGATCAGACAGCCGTGAGGCTGGATGCTGCCGGGGATGTGGATGGGTTCGACGTCGCAATTGGTCAGGTTGACCGGGTTATGCTCGTTCATGCGCGGCTTTCGCGTAGATGGAGAGGGCGAAGCGGAAGGTGGCTTCGGCAGCGGCGATGACCTCGTCATGCGAGGCGCTGGTGGCGTCGAGTTCGGCCATGAAACGGCGCCAGCGTTCGTGGTCGCCGGCCTGACGCGCCAGATGGCGGGCACCGAAATCCTCGCGCAGGCCGAGCTTCAGCGCTTCGCGCACAAGCATGCGGGCGCCAAGCGAAGAGCCTTCCAGCACATAGGCCACGCCGAGACGCTGGGCCGGCGTGGTGATGGCGGGCGCGACGTCAGTGCTCGATGGGACATCGAGTTCCAGGTCAGCCAGGTCTTGGGCCGTCAGGGCTGCGATCGGGTCGATTTCCCAACCGGCCGGAGCGGTCACAAAGCTTGCCTCGACGGCGCGGCGGAACAGATAGGTATCGCGGGTAAACTTGCCATAGGTGGCGAGGTCGGCGAAATGTCCGACGGCGCGATCAAGCTCTTCGTGGCTTTGGGTGGTTCGAGCGCGCAGGGCGCTTCGCAAGTTGAGGTCGGTCAAATCAGGCTCCGGTTCGGCCCCGACATTAGGGGCCGAACACTGGGGCGTCACGCCCAAAAAGGGCAGTTCGCCGGCAGGGTTGATACAGGTTAAGCCCGCTAGTGGACGCGCAGCGAGGAGAGGTTGCGCAGCAGGTACGGATCGAGAGCGGGCTGGGACACGGCGATATGCTCGCAATAGCTCTGGAAGAAGCGGTCGCGGCAGGCCGAGACCGAGACATTGCCCTCGATCTGCAGCGAGGCGAAGCCATTGTCGAGGCCGAGCAAAGCCAGGTCCTTGATGGTCTTGCCCGAGGTCAGGCACCAGGACTGACCGGTATAATTGGTGCCGGTGTAGAAGCAGGCGCTGCCGGGGCCGGCAAAGGCATAGATCGGGCCGTTGTTAGGCCAGCGATTGGGCGTCTTGCCGAAGGAAATATTGCGCTTGTAGGTCCAGCCGCGAATGCCGGGCGCATCGACGAGGCACCAGAGCTTCTGGCAGCGCAGCACCTTTATGGCGAGTTCGGCGGGAATCTCACCGGTGAACTGATAGGCGGTGCTGGGGCCGGTGCGCACGATCAGCGTATCGGCGCTCCAGGCATGGGTGCCGGATTCGGTGTCGGCGATGGCGGGCGCCTGGCCAAGGGTGATAAGCAGCGCGGCGCCGGTCAGGGCGGTCAGCAGGCGGCGGAAAAGGTGCATCGCGAAATCCTGTAGCTGATTTGGGCGGAGCCTAGCGCGAGATGGCGCGGCATCCAAGCGGTCAAAGCAAAGGGCGCAACCGAAGTTGCGCCCTTGCGAGGGATAGAGGTGAGGCGCTTAGCGCACACGGACCGAGACGATGTAGTCGTCGAAGTCGCCCAGCGAGGAGGCGCTGGTGGTATAGGTGCGGCAGTCGCGATAATTGCTTTCCGAGCAGACCTGAACCTGCAGGCCGTCGGGATTGTCGATCGAGGAGATACGATCGGCCCAATCGCCGAGGTTACGGGTGCTTTCACCGGAGTCCATGCAGATGCTCTCGCCACGGAAGCGGGTGCGGTCATAGAAGCAGACTTCGCCGAAGGTCGGCTGCGGCTGCACCACCACGGGAGGCTGCGGGCGTGGCGGACGCGGCGGCTGGATCTGCGGCTGCTGGCCGACGCCGAAATTGATGGTCGGGCCACCGGGGCCGGTGGAGAAGCCGAACGACAGGCCGGGCTGCTGCGGATTAACCGGCGAACCGCCGCCAGCGCTCAGATAGCTGGAGGAAATCCAGCCGTCCGGACCGGGCTTGGCGATATAGCACCAGGAGCCTTCGCACTGCTGTACGTCGACCTGGGTGCCACGGCGAACGGTATCGACCACGCCATAATTGGTGCCCGGGCCGGAGCGCACGTTGACATTGCTGGTGACGGTGCCAGGCGCTGCATAGGCAGCCGGCAGGAACACCACGACGGCCGTGGCCGCGACGGCGATGCCGGTGGCAACATTCAGCAAGGTCTTGCGAGTACGACGGTTCATGCTTGGCGCTCCTGTGTTCTGATCCTCCGGCCCAAATGGGCGACGCATGCGGCGATCAGTTATTTTGCTGAAGAAACGGGGCGATAGAGCAAAGAGTTCCGGACCCCGTAAAATTGTCGAGACTGGGTGTTGCCGTGCAACAACCCTGTCGTGACGGTCTCTAGCGAGGGCCGGCTGAACGCTGCCTGAACGGATCAGTTAGCTATCTTGCGCTTGGTGCCGTCTTCATTGAGGGCGACGAAAACAAAGCGTCCTTCGGTGACCTTGACGCGGTCGGACAGGCGGTTGCGACGGGCCCAGGCCTCGACGCCGACGGTAATGGACGTGGTGCCGACGCGCTCGACGCTGGTATAGACGCACAGCACGTCGCCGACCTTGACCGGGGCGATGAAGGTCATGGCTTCGACGGCCACGGTGACGGTGCGGCCGCCGCTGCGCTCGACGGCGGCGATGGAGCCGGCGATGTCCATCTGGCTCAGCACCCAGCCGCCAAAGATGTCACCGGCCGGATTGGTATCGGCGGGCATGGCGAGGGTGCGGATGGTCAGGGCGCCCGTGGGCTGGGGTTCGTCTTCATGATGCATGATCAGGGTCCTTTGACGGGCCAGCGGCCGACGGCCTCTTCCCAATGTTTGCGGCACAGCGAAATATAGACGGACTTTTCGATCGACACCTGTTCGCCATCGGTCAGCACGCGACCCTCGGCATTCTGGCGCACCACCATGGTGGCCTTGGCGCCGCATTCGCAAATGGTGCGGATTTCGCGCAGCACGTCGGCGATGGCCAGCAATTGCTGGGAGCCGGGGAAGAGATTGCCGCGGAAATCGGTGCGCAGGCCAAAGCACATCACCGGAATGCGCAGGCGATCGCTGACGCGCGCGAGCTGCCAGACCTGGTCGGGGGTGAGGAATTGCGCCTCGTCGACGAAGACGCAATCGACCTTGCCGGTCTGGGTCTCCTCGAAGATCGCGTGGTAGAGATCGTCCTCGGAGGAATAGAGCGCAGCTGGCTCGGAAATACCGATGCGCGAGGAGATCAGGCCGACGCCATTCTCGACATAGAGCGAGGAGGTATAGAGCAGCGGCCGCATGCCGCGCTCGCGATAGTTATAGGCGGCCTGCAGCAGCAAGGTGGACTTGCCGGCATTCATCGCCGCATAGGAAAAGTAGAGCTTGGCCATGCTGCCGTTGTGCCGCAGCGGCGATTGGCGTGCGAGCGGAAAGAGGCCTGCTCCACACAAAAAAGAGGCCGCCCGACGGGGGCGGCCAGAAAGCCGAACTATCGGCGAAGAGCCGGGGTTGGCGGCCAGACTCTCCAATGGGCCGGGCGCGACGTGGGGTACGTGGGGCGCGGCGGGGTCCGGGCCGATGGGGAAAAGGCCGGGAACGAGGCAGAGGCTAGACGGCTTTGATGACGCGGGCGTGACAGGATCGGCAAGCTGGCGTTCAGGTCCGGTTCAGCCGGGCGATTGCAAGGTCGATACAGTTGCAGGATGGAGTTTTGGCGATGCGGAAGCCGGTTTTTGTTCTTGGTGCATTGGCGCTGCTGGCGCAGCCGGTGATGGCATCGCCCGTCGGTACCTGGGAAATCGAAATGCGGGATTCCCGCTACAAGGTCGAAATGTGCGGCGACGGCACGCAGCTCTGCGGCACGCTGATATGGCTTGGCAATGGAGCCGACAATGCGGAAAACCTGCCCTATCTCAACACCATGATGATCGACCATGCCCGGCCAGTGCAGCCCAACCAGTGGAAGGGCGACCTGCATATTTATGGGCAGACCGCGGGCGGGACGATCACCCAGGTCAGTGAAGACCAGATCACGCTGAAAGGCTGCGTGCTGGGGATCATTTGCAAGACGTATCAGATGTACCGGTTCGTCGAATAATCAGTTGGTGAGCTTGGCCTGCCGCCTCGCCCAGAGCGGCGGCAAGGCTTCCACGGCAAGGATGGCGATGAAGATCAGCGTGGCGCCGGCATAGCCAACGGCTGGCAGTCGTTCGCCGAGGAAGATGGCGCCGCCCAGCGCCGCGAAGAGGCTTTCCGAGGACAGGATGATCGCCGCATTGGCCGAGGGCAGGTGCTGCTGGCCGACCGCCTGCAGGGTGAAGGCGATGGCGGTGGAGAACAGGCCGGCATAGGCCAGCTCTTCCCAGCCGCCCATGATGCCGGCGATGCTGGGTGTTTCAAACACGAAGGCCAGTGCGAGGGCCGAGCCGCCGGCGAGCAGGAAGCTGATGCAGGAGATCAGGATCGGCTGGCCAGTGGTGCGGGCGATATAGCCCAGCATCATCACCTGCACAGCCCAGAACACGGCGCTGCCGACGACCAGGGCGTCGCCGAAGTTGAGCGTGTCGAGCCCGCCGCCATTGAGATAATAGATGCCGACCAGCGCCAGCGGCACGCCGACCCAGATCACCGGATGCGGCCAGCTGCGGAAGACCACAAGGCCGATTAGCGGGACCAGCAGCACATAGAGGCTGGTGAGGAAGCCGCCATTGGTGACGGTGGTGGTGAGCAGGCCGACTTGCTGCAGCCAGGAGCCGAGCATCAGCGCCAGGCTCATGCCGGCGATGAACCACCATTGGCGGCTGGTGAAGGGTTGAGGTTTGCTGCGGCGGGTGAGGAATAGGGCCAACGGCAGGATGGCGACGCCGCCGAGCAGGTTGCGCACGCCGATGAAGGTCAGTGGGCCCATGGTTTCCATGGCCGACTTTTGGACGACGAAGGCAAAGCCCCAGAGCGCGGTGCAGATCAGCAGCATGAGAATGGCAACGGGGCGGGACATTTTTGGTCTTTTCTGGGGTAGGGGCTTGGGCGCAGGGGTCTCAGTCGACACCCTCCCCCTTGTGGGGAGGGATCAAGGGGGGGTAAGCCACAAGCACTGAGCTTACCGAAGGACACCCCCTTCTTGCTCGATAACGGACTTAGCTAAGGGCTAAGTCCTATCTCGCTTCCAGCCATTCGGGCGTAGCCCTCATGGCCTTCTCTCCTCAAATCGCTCCATCGGAGCGATTTGCCCTGTGGGCCGGTTCGAAGCCCCGCAAGGGGGAGGGTGGTCGACTGCCAGCTTGGTGTCAGGGGAGTTCTTCATCCAGCGCTGCAATCAGCTGCTGGATTTCCTCCGGCGTGGTGTAGTGCACGAAGCTCAGCCGCAGCACGCCATGATCCGGCGCGATGCCGACGCCTTCCATCAGGCGGTAGGCATAGAAGTGGCCGCCGCTGGCCATGATGTTGTGTTTGGCGAGGCGAGCGGCGACGACGGCGCCGGGTTCGGAGAGGGCCAGCGCGACGGTCGGGGCGCGGGTTTCGGCGTCATCGGGGCCGATGATGCGAACGCTGTTCTTGCCGCGGAGATAGTCGAGCAACGGCTTGGCCAGGGCGATTTCCTGGGCGCGCATGGCAGCATGGGCGCGGCGGTAGGGATTTGTGCCCTCGACACTGTCACCGGCGATGTCGGAGACGGCTTCGAGGTAGTCGACGATGCCAGACGCAGCCGCGATCTGGGCGTGGTCGGGACCGGATGGGGTCAGGCGATAGCGCGGCTTGCTGTCGTTGAAGTAGTGGCCCTGGTTGGGCAGCGACAAGGCCAGTTCCGGCCGCACGGCCATGACGCCCTGATGCGGGCCATAAACCTTGTAGGCGGAGAAGAAATAGATGTCGGCGCCCAGTTCGGCGAGGTCGGGCAGGCCGTGCGGGGCATAGCTGACGCCGTCGATGGCGGTGACGGCGCCGACGGATTTGGCGCGGGCGGCGATCTCGGCCACCGGGTTGATCTCGCCGGCAATATTGGAGCAATGCGGCGCGGCGATCAGCTTGACCTTGCTGTCGAGCAGCTTGTCGAGGTCAGCGAGGGAGAGACGGCCGGTCTCCGGATCGACCTTCCATTCGCGGATTTCGGCGCCCATCTTGGCCAGCCGGCGCCAGGCGCCGCCATTGGCTTCGTGGTCCTGATTGGTGACGATGACCACGTCACCCGGCTTGAGCCAGCCGGCAAAGGCATTGCCCAGCACATAGGTATTGGCCGAGGACGAGGGGCCGAAATGGATCCAGTCGGCGGTGACATTGAGCGCCTGTGCCATGCGGGCAAAGCTGCGGTCCATCGCTTCGCCACCCTCGCGCGAGGCGGGATAGACGCCATAGGGCTGGACCTTGGTGGCCCGGAAGAAGTGGTCGAGCTTGTCGAGAACCTGGCGCGAGGTATAGGAGCCGCCGGCATTTTCGAAGAAGGCCTGGCCCTTGAGCGACGGTTCGGAAAAGGCGGGGAAATGCGCGCGCAGGCGGGCCGGATCGAGAGGCAGGGTGGTCATGGTCTATCCAATGGCGTTTGGCCGATTGGTAGGCGATGAAACGGAAAAAGCAAACCCCGGCTGTTGAGAGCCGGGGTCGTGCGACGGGCGAGGGGGTGTTCACCCGCCGCATGAGGCGCCGCCGATGAAGGAGGGTGGGCGGCGCCGGGGGTGCCGTTAGCCGTTGGCTGGCGGGGGAGCCGGCGCGTCGGACGGAGCTTCGCCCGGGGCGCCGGGGCCACGACGGTCGCCGTGTTCACCCTGATGGCGCGGACCGTGCTGGCCGAGGCCGCCGGGACCACGATCGCCCTCGGGGCGCTGCGGACGGAGGCCGGCGAGCTGGTCTTCGGTCAGGCTTTCAAAGAAGGCCGTGGCGGAGGGCTGCACCGCTTCGAGGGCAGCGAGACGAGCAGCCTGCAGGGAAATCGTCTTGTCGAGACGATCGACAAAGTTCGGTACGGCGGGTTCTTCGCCTTCAGCCTGCGGGGTGGGGCGCAGGCCTTCGGTGGTGGTGGCAAAATCATTGGCCGCCTTGAGGGCATCGGTCTTGAACGTGTCGAACAGCGGCTGCTGCTCGGCGGTCAGTTCGAGCCGATGGCTGAGGCGCACCAGGGCGATCTCGACGGCTTCGGCACCACGCTCGAAACCCAGGATATCGCCGCCGGGGCCGCCATTGCGCGGGCCCTGCTCGTGATGGCGGAATTTCTGCTGCTGCACCTGGATGGGTGCAGCGTCCTGGGCGAAGGTAGGGGCAATGGCGGTAAAGCCGATGGCAGTGGTCATCACGGCCACGATGGCTGCTTTGGAGGTCGTCTTCATTGTCGAATCCTTTGCATGGGAGCCGGTTGGTCCGGCGAAAACGACCCTAGAGCAGGCGACCTGTTCGTGACCTTGCGAGAGCATGAAGAGTTGGTCACGTTGGTAATGAAGGGAGAGTGCCATGATCGAGATCGTCAGCGACCCCAATCCGGAAGACGCGGCACTGCGGGCGCTTTGGCTCTCGGCATGGGGTGATGGCGGACCGGAAAGTTTTGCGAAAATTCTGACACATGGTCTCGGTCATGTCGGCGCTTTTGACGGCAAGCGCTTGATTGGCTTCGTCAATATTGCCTGGGATGGCGGCGTACATGCCTTCATCCTCGATACGTGCGTGCATGCGGACTACCAGCGGCAAGGCATTGCGCTGCGCCTGCTGGAGCGGGCGGAACAACTGGCGCGGCAACGCGGCGCGCTATGGCTGCATGTGGATTTCGAGGCGCGGCTCGAGGGCTTTTACCGCAAGGCCGGCTTTGCCCCGACGGCGGCGGGGCTGAAGCGGCTGGCCTAGCTCGCGATATATTCCTTGAGCGCATCCGCCTCGTGCTCCGCGTCCTCGATCTTGCGTTTGACCACGTCGCCGATGGAGATGATGCCGACCAGAGCGCCGTTTTCCAGCACCGGCATGTGGCGGATGCGCAGCCGGGTCATTTGCTCCATGACCTCGGCAATGGCCGTGTCGCGGTTGCAGGTGGTGGGGCGCTGGGTCATGCAGTCGGCGGTGCGCAGGGCCAAAGTGGCGGCCGGGTCGGTGCCGAGGCGGCGGATGATGTCGCGTTCGGAGAGAATGCCGGCAATGGCGCCACCGGGACTGGTGATGACCAGGGCGCCGATATTGTGGGCGTTGAGGGCAGCGACCGCTTCGGCCAGCGTGGCGCTGGCGGGCAGGGTGTGGACCGTGCCGCCCTTGGTCTGCAGGATGGTCTCGACAAACATGGTGAAGTCCTCCTCAGGGAGGATTTTGAACCCGCATCGCACTGAGGGCAATAAAAAAGGGCCGGCGCAAGGCCGGCCCAGTCGTCAGGTCAGGGAGAAATGGAGGTCAGCTCTCGCCGCGGCCGGGGGACCAGTGGCGGGGAGCGCGCCGGCGGGCAGGGGCCTCAACCGGCAGGTTGCCGCGCAAGGCAAAACGCGCGACTTCGAACATCACCGCAAGGACGAGGATGGTCAGCGGAACCATGAACACCGCAATCTGGGTGTCCGGCTGGCTCGCCAGGTTCGCGGCCGTCGCAGGGGTAACGCCGGCCACGAAGGCTGCCGTTGCGCCGCCGGTCACCAGGGCTGTGGTGGCCAAGACGACGCGCCTGAAACTTTTCCGCTTGGGGGACGTAGATTTGTGCATGGGATCGACGTCAAACCTTGTCGTTGCGATGGGCGCTATTAGCCACCGGAATGCGGTTCGAGTTTGTGTCGAATTGGGTCGGTCCGGTACCATTTGATGGCGAAACTGTGGCCGCTGTGGCTAGAGTGTTTCAAGGGGAGCCGGTTATGCGCGTGATTTTTGCCTTTGCCATGCTGCTGTTTGCGCTGGCCGCGCCGGTGCTGGCGCAGACCGACCACACGCCCTGGCAGGCCAGCGTTACAGGACAGATCGAGGCGTTTCGCGCTGGCGATGGCGCCACGGCACTGACCTTTGCCGGCGAGGCGTTCCGGACGCAGTTCGAAGGGCAGCCGGAGGCGTTTTATGCCGCCATCGCGGCCTCGGGCTATGCGGCGATCATCGAGTCGCGCTCGCATAGTTTTGGGACATTCGAGAAGGTAGGCGAGGATACGGTCCTGCAGGTGGTCAAGTTCGTGGCGCCGGATCAGTCGCTCTACGAAGCTGCGTATCAGCTGCGGAATGAACCCGGTGAAGGCTGGCGGGTGATCGGCGTGGCGCTGCGCAAGGCTGCCGGCATCGCGATCTGACGGCGATACCGGCGCCTGACAGATATTCAGTCATAGGCAGGGTGGCCGAAGCGCTGGTTGCTTGTCGCCGGGCGATGGGCAAACAGCGCGATAACAGCTGCAGCCAGGGGAATGCTGAGGCCATCGAGAAAGCGCCTGTTGGTTTCGGTCATCGCCGGAGCCTCGGGCTCGTTCCAGGACTGGTTATAGACTTGCTTGAACAGATAGCTTGCCGGGATCATTTTCAGTCTCCATATTGAATCGGTTCAATTTCTGAGTATGGATTTTCTTGAACCGGTTCAAATTTGCGCCTTGCGATATCCGGAGTCAAGCAGAAATTGAACCGATACAAAAATCGTGCTATGGCAGGGACATGGCACTGAAAAGCAAATCCACCAGCACAAAATTGGATTCCAGCATCAAGCTCAAGGATGTCGCCAAGGCGGCTGGCGTGTCGCAGGGCACAGCGTCCAACGTGTTCAGCAAGCCCGATGTGGTGCGTGAGGAAGTGCGCGAGCATGTGCTGCAGGTCGCCAAGGAGCTGGGCTATGCCGGGCCCAGTGTGACCGGGCGACTGCTGCGGGCCGGCAAGGTCAATGCTGTCGGCGTCGCGGCGATCGAACCGATCAGCTATTTCTTCGAGGATCTCTGGGCCCGGCAGCTGATGGCGCAGATTTCGGAAATCTGCGATGCGCGCGGGGCCGGAGTGGCCTTGGTTTCGGCGCTTAATGACGAGCGGCTGGCGTGGAATATTCAATCGGCGCTGGTGGATGGTTTTATCCTGCTCTGCGTCGAGGGTGGCGAGAAGCTGGTGGATGTCACACGGCAACGGCAATTGCCCTATGTGGCGCTGGCGATCGGCGCAGCGGACAGCACCATTCCGGCGATCGGCGTGGACAATGCCGGCGGCGCGCGCATGGCGGCCGAGCATGTGATCGGGCTGGGGCACCGTAGGCTGGCCATCCTCTCGACGCTGATCAACGAATGCAGCAGCGCAGGCCTTCGCACGCCCGATGAGATGCTGGCGGCGCTCTATTCCACCTCGCGCGATCGCGCGCTGGGCTATTGGGAGGCGATGGCCGCCGCAGGCATAGCGCGGGACGCGGTGCCGATCTTTGAAACGCACGAGGACGAGGCCAGCACGCATGCGATGATGGCCGAGATGTTTGCCGTCGAGGCGGCACCAACGGCGGTGCTGGCCATGTCGGACAAGATTGCCATGTGGGCGGTGGACTGGCTGTTCCGCTCAGGCCGTTCGGTGCCGGGCGATGTGTCGGTGATCGGCTTTGACGATGTGCCCGAGGCGGGCGTGGCGACGCCCAAGCTGACCACCATGGCGCAGCCAATGGCCGAGATTGCGCGGCTGGCGGTGGATGCGGCGCTGGGCGGCAAGCAGGTGGAGGGACGCCGAATCCTGACTACAAAACTGATGGTGCGCGAGAGTACCGCGCCACCACGCGGCTAAAGCTTGCTCAAGGCCCTAGGACACAATATCAGTTCGGGCCGGTATTTCCGGGAGAGTGATGATGGGTTTTCTGTCCGAGGCTTTGGAGCGCGTGGCGCCGTCGGCGACCGTGGCGATCAGCCAGAAGGCGCGTAACCTGGCGCAGGAGGGCCGTGATATCATCGCGCTCAGCGCCGGCGAGCCGGATTTCGATACGCCGCTCAATGTGCGCGAAGCGGCGATCCGGGCGATGAACGAAGGCAAGACGCGCTATACCAATGTCGACGGCATTCCCGAGCTGAAGGCTGCGGTCGCCGCCAAGTTCAAGCGTGACAATGGGCTGGATGTGACGGCCGCGGATTGCTTCGTCGCCTCGGGCGGAAAGCAGATCATCTTCAATGCGCTGATGGCGACGCTCAATCCGGGCGACGAGGTCGTGGTGCCGGTGCCCTATTGGGTGAGCTATCCGGAAATCGTGCGGCTGTGCGGTGCGACGCCGGTGTTTGCCGTGGCCGATGATACGACGGGCTTCAAGCTGGCACCCGAGGTGCTGGAAGCGGCGATCACGCCCAAGACCAAGTGGCTGATCCTCAACACGCCGAGCAATCCGACCGGCGCCGCCTATTCGGCAGCAGAGCTTCGCGGCTTGGCCGATGTGCTGCTGCGCCATCCGCATGTGCACATCCTGACCGACGATATTTATGAAGTGCTGGTCTATGACGGCGGCACATTTGCCACGATCGCGCAGGTCGAGCCGAAATTGCAGCCGCGCACACTGACAATGAATGGCGTCTCCAAGTCGCATGCCATGACCGGCTGGCGCATCGGCTATTGCACGGGGCCGCGGCACCTGTTGGCAGCGATGACCAAGCTGCAGAGCCAGTCGACCACCAATCCAAGTTCGATTGCGCAATGGGCGGCAGTGGAAGCGCTCAACGGGCCGCAGGAATTTCTGGCCGAATGGCGCGATGTGTTCCAGGCGCGGCGTGATCTTGTGGTCAAGGGGCTCAATGCCAATACCGGGCTCGATTGCCTGACGCCGGAGGGGGCCTTTTATGTGTTCCCGTCGTGCAAGCGGCTCTTGGGCAAGACCAGCGCGGGTGGGGCGACGCTGACGACCGACGAGGATTTCGTCATGGCGCTGCTCGAAGAAACCGGCGTGGCACTGGTGCATGGCACGGCGTTCGGCCTGCCGGGGCATTTCCGGCTGAGCTATGCGGCGAGCAATGCCGAGCTGGAAGAAGCGGTGAAGCGGATCCAGGGGTTCTGTGCGGGGATCCGCTGACTTTCGGACGCTGATTTCTCAGTCGACATCCTCCCCCTTGCGGGGAGGGCTCAAGGGTGGGGGCGGTTAGCCCGAATATCGGGGCTCTCACACCCCCTCCCGGCTCGATGACGGACTTCGCAAACGCTAAGTCCTATCTCGCTATCCCTCCCCGCAAGGGGGAGGGTAGGGCCGGTGGCCTTTGCCAGTCAGGGCTCCCAAGATAACCCTACTTCCCCATCCAGCTCATAAATCCGGTGCTGTCCCCGCCGGCTTCAGCGAACATCTGCGTCAGTTTGCTGGTTGCCGTGTAGCTGTCCACCGCCGCCTGGTAGAACTTGTCGCTCCAGCCGGCGGCCTGGCGCTCTTCCACGCTCATGGCGCCGAATAGCGACATGATGTTCTGGCTGAAGGCGGTGGGGTCGCTGGATTTGGCGGCGCTCTGGAAGCCGGCGAGCAGGGCCGCGCCGCTCTTGCCGCGCATGGCTGCCTGCGCCGCATTGACCTCTTCGGTCGAGAACTTGCCCGTGGTGTCGACCACGATGGAGGACAGCGTGCGGCTGTCGAATTTGGACATGTCGATATAGGTGCCGACGGTGGTCGCCTTGTTGAAGGTCGGCGCCTTGCCGTTCTTGATTGCCTCGGCATAGAGCGCGTCGAGCGTCTTGCGGGCGGTGCTGGCAACATCGGCAATCGGCTGCGGCTTGATCTGCTCGCCGGCTTCCACAAGCGCCAGATAGAGCGCGACGGGATCGTCCTCGCCGGCATCGGGCAGGGTCTTGGGATCGGCAGCAAGCTGCTTTTGCGCATCGGTGACGGCAGCGCGGCCGGCGATCCAGTCGGCGCCGGCCTTTTCCTCGGAGCCGAGACCATCGAGATATTCGGCGGCAGCCTTGTACAGCGCGGTGAAATTGCCGGTGACCTTGGCAAGTGCCGCCGGGCCGGACAGGGCGTTTTCGAAGCGGCGCTGCATTTCGAGACCGGCGGCTTCCTGCTCGTCGGGGGGGAAGCTGTCGTCACTGGCCATGGCGAAGAGTTCGCGCGGATCGAGGCTCGAGAGATCGACCGCCAGCTGGCCATCTTTGAGCGGAGAGGTCTGTTCGGCCTCCTTGAGCAAAGCGACGAGCTTGCTGCGGGCTTCGGCGAGGACGGTGGTGAAATCCTTGGCGGCGAGGGCTGCCTTGGCTTCGTCGGAAAGGGTGACCGAGGTCGCCGCCTGGGCAGCGCTCACAGCGGCTGCGGTGCCGCTGGCCGAGCCGGTGACGCTGGCCGCTACGGCTGCGGTGGCGGGCTTGTAATAGGTGCTGGTCGAATAGGCGGTGGTCACGGAAACCATCGGACGCTCCTGCGATCGGTCAGGGACCGTATTGCAAGCGGCGTGCCGCAAAAATATTGTTCTTAATCAGTTGTTTAGATTTTGGCTATGCTGCCAGGCGGCAGGATTTGCCGGGTGAGAGCGGCAGGAATGGCCGGAAAGAGAAGGGCCCCGCCCGAGGGGATGGGCAGGGCCCGGGGGTCATCAGCCGAAGCGTCTGACCTTGGAGGCGCGGCGTGAACCTGCCGCTGATCAATCAACTATCGATCCGGGTGGGGCCGTGCACAAACGCAGAATGGGAAATGCTGGCATGCAGTTTTGCCAAATCGGGGCAAAAAAAAGAGGCTCCAACCGAAGTTGGAGCCTGATGATAGGGCCGAAGCCAAATCGTAAGTGTGGCCCAGCGCAAGGGAGGAGGATATGCGCTAAACCGGTTGGACCCAGGCCGAGGGAGGAGGATACGACCTAAATCCGGTGTCGCAAGAAGCGGGTCCGAGGGAGGAGGATACGGAGCGGCTTCACCAGCGACAAAACCTTTATAGATTTTGACCGTCCGGTCAGCAATGCATAGGTCAACATGACTGCCATGCATTTCGCACAGCGACATTGTGTCAACCATACAAGGTGTTAGCGACAGCGAAGGCCTTGGCCCTCGGCTCGCCTAGAATACGGCCAGGTATTTCAGCAGCGAGATAATGCCGATGACGATCACCACGATCTGCAGGATCTGGCGGATATTGCCTTCGATCGGCAGGCGCTGCACCAGCCAGAGAATGAGGACAACCACCAGGAAGGTGATCAGGATGGAAATGAGAATAGACATGTGACGCTCCAGGCGCGCAGGTCGCGCGGTGAGGTAACGTCGCTGTGAGCGGTAGGTTGCGTCGAAAAAAAGGCCCTGTCCGAAGACAGGGCCTGATGACTGGGCCGAAGCCAAATCGAAAGTGGGGCAGAGAGCAAGGGAGGAGGATATGCGCTCTGCCAGTGAACCTTGATCGAGGGAGGAGGATACGATCCCGGTTCGGTGTCGCGATACTTGCTTCGAGGGAGGAGGATACGAAGCGCGCCTCAGCGACCACCCACATATGTACTCTACTGCGCTGATAGACAATGGGATGTCGGACATGTCAGCCATGCAGAACTGCATGGGTCAATCGAAAAAATATGGCCCCGCTCGAGGGGAGAGCGGAGCCACAAGGGTGCGGGATCGGGATCCCGCAGGAGGGAACGCAACAGGCGCAAGGGAGGAGGAGAAGCGCCCGCTGTGTGACGAGGGATATAGGGGGTGAGCTTCTGCTCAACAATTGGGCGTCGAGCATGTTAGTTATGCAGTGGGTGCATGCTTTTTTGGCGCCGACTGTCACATTGGCCGGTTGGGATGCAGTGGTCCGGGTGGACGATTCTAACCCTGGGCGTCCAGTTGTGCGAGGGTTTCGGCCAGTTCACCGAGATGGGTGATCCGGGCATAGCGCGGGTTGTTGACCGGCTCGTCGGCATGTTCATGCGACCAGTTCATCTCATGCGGCACATAGACGGCGAAACTGCCGGCCTCCAGCGCAGGCAGGATGTCGGAGCGCAGGGAATTGCCGACCATGACCGTGCGTTCGGCGCCGTCGGTGTGGCGGGCGAAGATCCGGGCATAGACCGCGGCGGTCTTGTCGGGGACGATTTCGATCGCGGCGAAATATTCGGCAAGGCCGGAAGCGGCGAGCTTGCGCTCCTGGTCGATGACATCGCCCTTGGTGATGAGGATCAGCCGATGGCTCTGCTGCAGCTGGGTCAGCGCCTGATCGACATAGGGCAGGGTCTCGATCGGATAGCTCAGCAATTCGCGGCCGGCGGCGAGCAGTTCGGCGATGACGGTGCCGGGGACGCGATGCTCGGTCACCTCCAGCGCCGTCTCGATCATTGAGAGGGTAAAGCCCTTCATGCCATAGCCGTAGAAGGCAAGGTTGCGCACACTGGCGGCGGACAGGCGCTCGTTGAGATCGGTCGCGTCGGCATAGGGGCGCAGCAAGTCGGCAAAGCGCTGCTCGGTCAGGCGGATGAACTGTTCGTTCTGCCAGAGCGTGTCATCGGCATCGAAGGCGATGGTGGTGATGGGCATGGGGCACCTCACGATTGGTGACGTTAGTGCACGGCGCTATTCACAAGCACTATGTCATCCCGGCCTTGAGCCGGGATCCATCTCGAGATTGTCCCGCAGCCGCAAGGTGGTTCGATCTGGCGGCGTGCGGCAAGATCTCAGAATGGGCCCCGGCTCAAGGCCGGGGTGACATCGCGGGTGTGGGGCGTCAAGCGAACGTCAGCAGCCCACAACCCAAATTAGAACGACCACTCTCTTGCCTTGGCGACTAGGAAGTCCCGGAACACCCCGACGCGCTTCGAGTTCTTCAGCGCCGGCGGATAGACGAAATAGGCTTCGTAGGCTGGAAGTTCGATCTCGGGCAGCACTTGGACCAGGGCGTCTTCGGTCTCGGTGACATAGGCCGGCAGCATGGCGATGCCGGTGCCGGCGCGGCAGGCTTGCAGCATTCCATAGATGGAATTGACCTTGAGCGCGGCGCGGCGCGGGCTGGAATCGGTGCGGCCCATGCGCTCGAGATAGTTGATGTCGCCCAGATAGGACGGCACCGGCTCGCCGAAGCTGATGATGCGGTGATCGTCGAGCTGTTCGCCGCTGGCCGGCATGCCGTATTCGTCGACATAGGTCTTCGAGGCATAGAAATGATTGTGCACGGTGAACAGTTTGCGCTGGATCATTTCCGACTGGTTGGGGCGGTGCAGGCGGATGGCCACGTCGGCCTCGCGCATGGCCAGATCGAGCTCGGCGTCGTTGAGGCGGATTTCGAGCTGGATCAGCGGATAGAGCTTCAGGAACTCGTCGAGCCGCGACGACAGCCAGGTGGAGCCGATACCGACGGTCGTGGTGACGATCAGCGGGCCGGTCGGAACGTCTTGCGACTCCGACATCTGGGTTTCGACCTGCTGCAGCTCCCAATGCATGCGATGGGCGGTGCGGAACAGCTGTTCGCCGACTTCAGTAAGCACCAGCCCGCGCGCATGGCGGATGAAGAGCTTGAGGCCCAGGTCATCCTCGAGCGCCGAAATCTGCCGGCTGACGGCTGACTGGCTCATGCCGAGCTTTTCGGCGGCATGGGTGAAGCTGCCCGACTCGGCGGCGGTGTGGAAAATCCGGAGTTTGTCCCAGTCGAGCATTTCTTTTGACGCTTTCTAGTTCGGGGTCGGCTTACTCCGCCGCTTCGGCGAGCTCGTGTTCAGCGAGATATCGTTCAGCTTCCAGAGCCGCCATGCAACCCATGCCAGCGGCCGTGATTGCCTGACGGTAAACGTCGTCCGTCACATCTCCAGCGGCAAACACGCCGGGGATGTTGGTTTCGGTCGTGCCGGGCTTCACCTGCAGGTAGCCGCCGGGCTTCATGTCGAGCTTGCCAGCAAAGATGGACGTTGCCGGGGCGTGGCCGATGGCGATGAAAATGCCATCGATCGGCTGCTCATAAGTGCGGTTTGTGGCGATGTCGCGAAGGGTCACGCTGTTGACCGAGGGCGGCATAGCCGAGCCGCCGATTTCGGCGATCTCGTGGTTCCAGCGCACTTCGATCTTGGGATGCTTGAACAGGCGATCCTGGAGGATCCGCTCTGCGCGGAATTCGTTGCGGCGATGCACCAGGATCACCTTGTCGGCGAAATTGGTCAGGAACAAAGCTTCCTCGACAGCGGTATTGCCGCCGCCGACCACCAGCACCTGCTTGTTGCGATAGAAGAAGCCATCGCAGGTGGCGCATGCGGAGACGCCAAAGCCCTGAAATTTCTGCTCGGAAGGCAGGCCCAGCCATTTGGCCTGGGCGCCGGTGGCGATGATCAGGCTGTCGGCGGTGTAAATCTCGCCGCCGTCGCCGGTCAGCACGAAGGGGCGCTTGTCGAAGTCGACATTGACGATGAGGTCATTGACGATCTTGGTGCCGACATGTTCGGCCTGCGCCTTCATCTGGTCCATCAGCCAGGGGCCCTGGATGACGTCGGCAAAGCCTGGATAATTCTCGACATCGGTGGTGATGGTCAGCTGGCCGCCCGGCTGCAGACCCTGAATCATCACGGGCTCCAGCATGGCGCGCGCCGCATAGATGGCGGCGGTATAGCCGGCAGGGCCAGACCCAATGATGATGACTTTCGCGTGCATCGCGAGGCTCTCCGACAAATGCGAGTATTCCCTCGCCCGCTAGTTAAGGGGCGAAGGCGCACTCTTTCAAGGCAAACTGTTGTTTTGTGGGGCACCTGCCTGTGGAACAGGCGTAAATGTCACACGGCGCAGGGCAAATGCCCACGGATTGAGCGCTAGACGTACTTGATCTTGATGATCTCGTAGCTCTTGGCCCCACCGGGAGCGGAAACCTCGAACGAATCGCCCTCTTCCTTGCCGATCATGGCGCGGGCGATGGGCGAGGAAATCGAGATGCGGCCGCCCGAGGCGTCAGCCTCCGGATCGCCGACGACCTGATAGGTCTTTTCTTCCTCGGTGTCCTCGTCGAGATAGGTGACGGTGGCGCCGAACTTGACTGTCTTGCCGCTCAGCTTGGTGACATCGATGATGTCGGCGAGAGCCAGGATGGTCTCGAGTTCCTTGATCCGGCCCTCGTTGAGGCTCTGCTGTTCCTTGGCGGCCGAATATTCAGCGTTTTCAGACAGATCGCCATGGGCACGTGCTTCGGCAATCGCGTCGATGATGCGACGGCGCTCGCTGGCAGTACGGTGCTCAAACTCTGCGCTCAGGGCCTTGTGGCCACCGATCGTCATCGGGATCTTGTCCATTCCTTGCCTCCAATCGGCACGATGGAGCCATGCGATCCAATCTCGGATCGCCGGCTCCATGTATTTGTTATCGCATCGTCTTGCCGAAAGTGGCTTTCCACTTGTCTGCACGATGCTCTTAATAGGCTAACCCCCAGCCAATCCGTTCGGCGTGCGCTTCACGATAGTTGTGTGGGGGAGACCTGCGCAAACTGCCCGCCTGCCGCGTTGCGGTCAAGCGGTTGCGTATGATCAACATGGTCATATGCACATCAGGATTCAAGTTCGGCGCGGTTTGGCGTCGATTACGGGTTTTCACGCGGTGTGGAGACTTGTTTTGCGCCGGACGCCTATCCTGCTGGGCGCTTTCATAAAACTGTCATGGCGGTATGAACAGTGGCGCCTGACACTGGAGCTGCCTCATGTCCAATCCCGACCTGCAAGCCGAACTCGACCGCATCCGCGAGGAAATTTCCGACAGTTTCGACGAAGAACTGGAATTGCAGTTCGAAGACGACCAGCTCGAAATGCTGGCCGGCGGCGAAGAGCGCCCGGGTGGCGCGACGCTCGACCGGCGCGTGTATTTCCGCGAATTGTTCCGGCTGCAGCATGAACTGGTGCGGCTGCAGGACTGGATCGCGCATAACAAGCTCAAGGTCGCCGTGGTCTTCGAAGGCCGTGACTCGGCCGGCAAGGGCGGCGCCATCAAGCGCATCACCCAGCGGCTCAATCCGCGCGTCTGCCGCGTTGTGGCGCTGCCGGCGCCGAGCGACCGCGAAAAGTCGCAGTGGTATTTCCAGCGCTATGTGCCCCATCTGCCGGCAGCCGGCGAAATGGTGCTGTTCGACCGCTCCTGGTACAATCGCGCGGGCGTCGAGCGCGTCATGGGCTTCTGCACGCCGGACGAGCTGGAAGAGTTCTTCCGCTCGGTGCCGGAATTTGAAAAGATGCTGGTCCGCTCGGGCATTATCCTGATCAAGTTCTGGTTCTCGATCAGCAATGAGGAGCAGGAATTCCGCTTCAAGATGCGCATAGAAGATCCGCTGAAGCAGTGGAAGCTGTCGCCGATGGACATGGAATCCCGCCGCCATTGGGAAGACTATACCAAGGCCAAGGAAGACATGCTGAACCGCACCCACACCACGGAGTCGCCGTGGTGGGTGGTCGATGCCGATGACAAGAAGCGCGCGCGGCTCAACACCATCGCGCATCTGCTCGAGGCCATCCCCTATGGCGATGTTCCCAAGCAGGACGTCGTGCTGCCCGAGCGTATCCGCCATCCGGACTATGCCCGCGGCCCGATCCCCAAGGAAATGAAGGTCAAGTCGGTCTACTAATAGGCGCTTGCCTCTCCCTGTGGGGGAGGTCGGAGCGTAGCGACTGATGAGGGGGCCTTCAGACTGCTGAGCCATGGCCCCCTCACCCGACTGATGAGGGTCGACCTTTCCCCAAAGGGAGAGGTGAAGAGCGTTACGGAACGGTATTGGCTTCGATCACCGCGCAAGCCATGCGGTCGCCGGAGTTGCCAGCCGGGTCGGTGACATTGTCATCGGGGCCGGCGTGGATGACGAGGGCGGTGCCGTCGGTGTCAAATACATAGGCTGGGTCGCCTTCGGTCAGCGAGATGGTGTCAGTGGTGAGGTTCACCGCAACAATGCCGTCCTCGCCGGCCGTGACATTGGGCAGGTCCCCGGCATGCGGTCCTTCGGGATTTTCGAGGCCATGCTGGTGCGTGGTCGGGTTGAAATGGCCGCCGGCCGATTCAAAACCCGTGGCACCGTCGCAACTGCCGGTCTCGTGGAAATGGAAACCATGTTCGCCAGCGGTCTGGTCGGTCAAGTCGCCGACAATGGTGACGCCGCTTCCGCCCTGCGCCAGGATGACGGAGCCGACTTCGGCGCCCTGCGCATCTATGAAAGTGGCCATTGCCGTGCCGGGGTCCTGCGCCATGGCGGGAATGACGAGGGCAAGGGCGGCGACGGCGCTCAGGGTCAATCTTTGCATCTGAAAATCCTTCCTGTCTGTGGGACGCTTGTGCGCACAACGGAGCGGAGTCCGGCCTGTTCCTGCGTCCGCAAGGATTTGATCGCTTGCATGCGCGGCCGAGCAGTCCGAAAATGGCCATGCAGCAAGCCGGAGCAGTGCATTGGCCGATACCAGCCACATCGTGGGCGGCGGACCCAAGAAGGTCCTCTATACTCTCGCTACCATCGCCCGCATGGGCGTGGGTAAGGCCGGCAAGGCGCTGACCGCCAAGAATGCCTGCAAGGCCTGCGCCTATGGCATGGGCGGGCAGCGCGGCGGCATGACCAATGAGCTCGATGAGTTCCCCTCGGTCTGCAACAAGAGCGTGCAGGCGCAATCGACCGATATCCAGCCGGCCATCCCGCACGAGATTTTCGAGCATGCGTTCGCCGATCTGCAGGAGCTGACCGGCAAGGAGATGGAGCATCTCGGCCGGCTCGGCACGCCGCTGTTCAAGGCGGAGGGCGCTGACCATTTCCATCCGGTGGATTGGGACTTCGCCATTTCCCATGCCGTGCAAAGGCTCAAGGCGACCGATCCGAAGCGCAGCTTTTTCTATTCGTCGGGCCGGTCGTCCAACGAGGCCGGGTTTATCTTCCAGCTGCTGGCGCGGGCCTATGGGACCAATAACGTCAACAACTGCTCGTATTATTGCCATCAGGCGACCAGCGAAGGTTTGGCCACCACCATCGGCAAGGGTACATCCAGCGTCGAGCTGGAGGATCTGACCGGCGCCGACCTGATCTTTGTCATCGGCGCCAATCCATCGTCCAACCACCCGCGCTTCATCCATATGCTGAAGAACTGTCGCGAGCGGGGCGGGCAGGTGATTGTGATCAATCCGGCCAAGGAGCCGGGGTTGGTGAAGTTTGCCGTGCCGAAATCGCCGAGCTCCATGCTGAAGGGCGGCAGCGAGATTGCCTCGGATTATGTGCAGCCGCGCATCGGCAGCGACATCGCGCTGATGAAGGGTATTGCCAAGGCTGTGCTGGAACTGGGGCTGGCCGACACCGGCTTCATCGCCGCGCATACATCGGGCTTTGCCGAATTCCAGGCCGATTTGGAAGCGCTGAGCTGGGAAGAGATCGTCGCTGCCTGCGGGATTGAGCGCGCCGAGATAGAGCATATCGCGCGGCAATATGGTCGGGCCAAGCACGCCGTGTTTGCCTGGGGCATGGGCATGACGCATCACATTCATGGCGTGGCCAATGTCGAGGCGATCGCCAATCTGGCCATGCTGCGCGGTATGGTGGGCAAGTGTTATGCCGGGCTGCTGCCGCTGCGCGGCCATTCCAATGTGCAGGGCATCGGGACCATCGGGGTCAAGCCGGTGCTGGCCAAGGATGTGCTGGCCAAGATGGAGGCCGAGTTCGGGGTGAAATTCCCCGAGGAGAAGGGCTTTGACACCATGGCCTGCCTCAAGGCGGCCGAGGCCGGCGATGTCGACAGCGCAGTGATCATGGGCGGGAACCTCTGGGGCGCCACGCCGGACCGGGCGTTTGCCAGCCGGGCCATAGAATCGATCGGCTTCAAGCTGTTCCTCACGACGACGCTCAACATGGGCCATGTGCATGGGCTGGGCGAGGGCGAGGTGCTGATCCTGCCGGTGACGGCGCGCGATGAGGAGTGGGAGCCGACGACGCAGGAATCCATGTTCAACTATGTGCGGCTCTCGGACGGCGGCATTCGCCGGCTGGAGAATGTGCGGCCGGAAAGCTGGATCCTCGGTGAGATCGGCGAGGGGCTGCTGCCCAATTCTCCGATACAATTCAAAGAGTTCTCGGCCCATGCCAGGGTGCGGGATGCGATCGCCAATATCGTGCCGGGAATGGAAGAGCTGGCCGATATCGATGTGGCCAAGCGCGAGTTCCACATCAGGAACCGGGTCATGCATACGCCCGAATTTGGCACCGCGGATGGCAAAGCGCATTTCGTGGTGACGCCGCTCCCCGCATTGCCGCGCGGAAAACTGACGCTGGCGACGATGCGCAGCGAGGGCCAGTTCAACACCATCATCTATGAGGAAAAGGACAGCTATCGCGGCGGCGCCGGGCGGCATGCGGTGTTCCTCAATGGCGAGGACATGGCGGCCTTCGGCGTCAGCGAAGGGCAGGCGGTGACGCTGGCCTCCGACGTCGGCCGGATGACGGCGGTAGTGACCCAGTTCGACCTGCCGCGCGGCAGTGCCATGGCCTATTATCCCGAGGCCAATGTCTTGGTTGGCACGGAGGTCGATCCGCGCAGCAAGACGCCGGCGTTCAAGTCGGTGCCGGTGTGGATCGAGAAGGCTGCCTAATTTGCGCGGAACCGGCAGCTATTAACGGCTCGGTTACCATGTTTGTCCACAGTGTCCACCCAGTGGGCATTGGGGCGCGGGATATGTCGAGCAATCGGGAGCCGGCCGTGGCAGCGTCGCCGCGGGCCATGCGCGTGGTGATGGACGGGATCAGCGGCGAGCTGCAGAGCTATTCCAACAGCAATCTGCAGATCGTCAAGCAGACCAAGCTCTTGGCGATCAATGCGATTATCGAGGCGGCGCGGGCGGGCGATGCCGGCAAGGGCTTTGCCGTTGTCGCCGACGAGGTGCAACGGCTGGCTGACCGGGCTGCCGATATCGCGGTGCGCTTCCAGGATGTGCTGGTCGGGCGGATTTCGCTGAGCCGGACGATGAGCGAGACGCTGGTCGACGAGATGGAGGGCGTGCGACTGATCGATCTGGCGCAATCGCTGGTGCAGCTGATCGTGCGCAATCTTTATGAACGCACCGCCGACGTGCGCTGGTGGGCGACAGACACCGCCTTCTGGCAGGCGCTCGAAGCCGATGCCAATTCCGGTGCTCTTGCCTTCGCCGCCGACCGGCTGGCGACGATCAACAAATTCTACAGCGTCTATGCCGACCTGGTGCTGACCAATGCGCAGGGGCGCGTCGTGGCCAGCGCCAATGGCGCCTATGCGCGCAGCCTGATGGGCGCGGATTTTTCCCGCGAGGCGTGGTTCCGCGCGGCGCGCGGGCTGGCCAGCGGCGACGATTATGCTGTGGGCGAGGTGACCGAGAGCGCCCATCACGGCGGGCAGGACGTGCTGGTATATTCGACGGCCGTGCGGGCTGGCGGGCGGAGCAACGGCGCTGTGCTGGGGACGCTCGGTGTCTATTTCGACTGGCAGAACCAGGGGCTGTCCATCGTCGAGACCGAAGCCGCCCTGCCGCCCAAGGTTGCCGAGCGGACCGAGGTGATGCTGCTCGACGGCAAGGGGCGGGTGATCGCCTCGACGCGGGCGCAGAGCCTGTTCACGACATTCGACCTGCGGCACGAGAACCGGCAGCGCGGCAGCTATTACGACGGGCAGGGCAATATCATCGCCTTCGCCCAGACGCTGGGCTACCAGGAATATGACGGGCTCGGCTGGTGGGGCGTGGTGCTGCAGCGCACCGAGCAGGACGACACGATCCGCCAAGCGCTGGGCATGGCCCGCTGATGCAGCGGCTTTGCACGGGCGATTTTTTGCTTTCTTAACGGGGCAGGTCTAGCCTGATCGGATGTTGCAGCGGTCGGGAAGCCCGATGTCCGAAAACGCCGCCCTGTCTGATGAATTGGCCGAGAGCTGGCGCCTGGCCTGCTCCGGGCAGTCGGTCGTGGCGCTGAGCCGGGCCAAGCTGCTGTTCAAGCGCCTTCAAGACAGCGGCGACGACCGGGCGATTGCCGCCTGCCTCACCCAGATCGCCTGGTTCTGCCTGCAGCTTGGACAGGCCGAGCATGGTCTCGATTGCGCCTATGCGGCCAAGCGCCTGTGGGGGCGCTGCGAGGACACAAGCGGCGAAGTCCACGCCACGGCGATTGCCAGCTGGCTGCTGCTCGAAATGGGCCTGACCGAAGAAGCCTTCGAGGAGGCCGATCGGGCGCTGGAACTGGCCGAGCGGCAGAGCGATCCGGCCATGCTGGCCCGCGCGCTCAATGCCAAGGCGATTGTCTTGATGTATAGCCGGCAGCCGGAACTGTCGGGTCCGCTGCTGGATCGCGCCATGGATCTGGTGGAGATGCATCAGGAGCCGGGGCTGATGGCGCTGCTGCTGATCAACCGCGCCTATGGGCAGGTGACCAGCGCCGAAATGGCCGAGTTTGAAGGCGATGCCGAAGCCGGGCGACATTGGCGCGACCTCGCCGTCGACACCAATGATGCGGCAATTGCCGCAGCCGAAGCCAGTGGCGACGGCTGGAACCTGCGCACCGCGCTATGCAATGGCGCCGAATATCATGTTCTGCTCGACCGGCCCGAGCAGGCGCATGACTATCTCGGGCGCTGGGCCGGCGTGGCGGGTGAGCCGGGCCTGCGCGAGCGTATCCATCTGCTCTATACAAAGGGCGAGGTGTTGACGCTGACCGGACGGCTGGCCGAAGCGCTGGAGATTTGCGAGCAGGCGGTGGCACTGGCCGATGGCACGACGCATACCGACCATCAGGCCAATGCGGTACGGCGACTGTCGGATGTGCATGAGGCCATGGGTAATTTCGAGGCGGCGCTGGCCCTGCACAAGCGCTACCACGGGCTCTATGAGCGTCAGCTTAGTGAAGTGACGCGGCGGCGCGCCCATGTGGCCGACATTCGCGATGAAACCAGCAAGCTGCGTGCGGCGGCGGAACGGCTGGCCGAAGAGGCGGCGCATGACGGGCTGACCGGGCTGTCGAACCGGCGCAGTTTCGATCAGGCGATGCTCGGGCTGGAGGGGACCGAGTTTGCTCTCGCCATCGTGGATCTCGATTTCTTCAAATCGGTCAACGACCTGTTCTCCCATGTGGTGGGCGATGCCGTGCTCCGGCAGGTCGGGGCGCTGTTGGCGACGCATGCGGAAAATGGCGTGCAGGCCTTCCGGCTGGGTGGCGAGGAGTTCGCGCTGATCTTCCCGCAGGACGATCTGGACAGCGCCGCACGCCATTGCGAGGCGATCCGCGCCGAAATCGCCGCGGTGGACTGGCAGGCCTTGGGCGAGGGCCTGACCGTCACCGCCAGCATCGGCGTCGCCACCGGCAGCAATGGCTCGGCGCTGATGTCGGTCGCCGATGGAAGGCTCTATGACGCCAAGGCGGCGGGGCGCAATCGCGTGGTCAGCATGGATGCGCTGGAGCCGCGCTACGGCATCACCGGATAGGCCTGTTCCGTCCGGAACAGCGGCGCCTCTCAACCTCTCCTAAGGTCTCTGCACAGACGGCCGCGGTGGCCGCTGATGCAGGGGACAAGAGCGATGATGTTGATTTGGAGCGGTTGGGGATTTCTGGTGGCGCTGGTCTGGGCGACGATCGGCTGCGTGATCTACAATACCAGCAAGGGCATAGTGGATGCGCCGGTCACCATGGTCGCCATTGTGCTCGCAGGGAGCCTGGTGATCAGCGCACTGATCTGGGGACTGGACCGGGTGATTGTGCATATGACGCGCCGCACCCTGATCGACCAGCGCACCGGCGTGACATTTGATGTCGATGCCAGAGGTTCATTCTTCTTCGTGCCGATGCGCTTCTGGGTCTATCTGGTGCCGATCATCAACCTCGGCCTGGTCTGGGCCAGTTTCGGCAAGTGACGCCTAGACCTTGGGATAGGCGACATAAGCGAGGCGCTGACTGTCAGGCGACCAGGAATTGACGTTGATGGTGCCCTGACCGCCAAAGAAACTGGCCAGCACCCGCAGCGGGCCACCGTCCGGCCCCATCAGGCGCAGCAGCACATCCTTGTCGGCTGGATGGCCGGTCGTGCCCTGCGGATAGCTCAGCACTGCCACCTGCTTGCCGTCGGGCGACAGATGCGGGAACCAGTTGACGAGGCTGTCGAAGGTCAGCTGTTCCAGCCCACTGCCGTCAACGGCGCTCATGCGGAAGACCTGGGCATGGCCGGGGCGGCTGGCGGCGAGTTCGGAGTTGAAATAGATCCAGCGCCCGTCGGGCGAATATTCCGGCCCGTCATTGGGCATGGAGAGATCGGTCAGGCGGGTATCCGCGCCACCGGCGGCGGGAATGGAGAAGACATTGACCTGCCGCTCGCCATCCTCGCGCTGCTCGATGGCGACATAGCTCAACGTCAGGCCGTCGGGCGAAATGCCGTGCAGGTAATAGTGGAAGGGCGTGGCATGGCTGTTGGAGACGCGGCGTGGCGTGCCGCCGGCAAAGGGCAGGGCGTAGAGGTGGCCGTCGTCGGAACTGACATAGATGGTTGTGCCATCCGGTGACAGCACATGGTCATTGTTGAGATCGGCGAGATGCCCGCTGTCGATCGGCTGGGGCGTGCCGCCAGTCGCGGCGATGCGGAACAGCTTGCCGCCGGCATTGAACACCAGCCATTGCCCATCGGCTGACCAGTTCGGCGCCTCGATCACTTCATCAGCGGTGAAGATGACCTGGGTATTGCCGGCGAGGTCGATGACGGTCAGCTCAGCGCGCTGCCCGGCAGCCAGAGTGCGGCCGCGGCGCGGGAAGGAATAGGTCAATGCAGTGCCCCTCGGACTGGATTTTGGGGGGAGGGTAGCGCAGGGTGTTTGCCCAAACCACCCCGCAAGTGCCTGATTATCTACGAACGTTCACACCCATGGTGTCATCCCGGCCTTGAGCCGGGATCCATCTCGAGATCGCGCCACAGCCGCAAGGTGGTGCGATCTGGCGGCGTGGGGATGGACCTCAGGATGGGCCCCGGCTCAAGGCCGGGTGACACCGTGGGTACGGGTCGTCCGATGCAAATCCGAAGGTGGATGCGACTATTGCGCCACCTTCGGCCCCAGCAGCAGCACTGTCGGCTTCGTCCCCAACAGCTTCGCCGCCACCGCCTTCACATCGTCCACCGTCACCGCATTGAGCAGGTCGGCCCGCTGGGGCAGGTAGTCGATGCCGAGGTCCCAGAGCTGCAACCCGATCAGCGTGCTGGCGATGGCCTGCGACGAGCCGAGTTCGCGCAGGGGAGCCGAGCCGATCAGGTATTTCTTAGCCGAAGCCAGCTCTTCATCGGTCGGGCCTTCGGCCGCCATTTTGGCCAGCACGTCCTCGATGACACCCAGCGTTTCACCGGCGCGATCGGCGCGGGTGGAGGTGTTGAGCACCAGCCCATTGGCATGCTGCTGGTTGAACAGGCCTGAGCTGACGCCATAGCTCAGCCCGCGCTTTTCGCGGACTTCGGCATTGAGGCGCGACAGCACACTGCCACCGCCGAGAATTTCATTCATCAGCGTGGCGGCGTAATAGTCGGGGTCGCCAACCCTAACGGCCGGGAAGGCCATGAAAATGCTGGTCTGGGGCAGGGGATAATCCACCGCCAGATCCTTGCCCAGCGCCGGCGCGATATCGGCCACCGGCGTCAGCTCGGCATGCTCGGGCAGGGCGCCGAACAGGTCGTCGATCATGCTTGCGGCGGTTTCGGCATCGACAGCGCCGACGATGGCGATGTGAAGATTATCGCGAGCAAAGGTGGCCTTGTGGAAGGCGCGCAGGTCATCGGCGGTGATGGTGTTGATGGTCTCGGGCGTGCCGTCGACCGGGCGGGCATAGGAATGCGTGCCGTAGAGCGTTTCGTTCCACAGCTTTTGCGCGGCAGTGGCCGGGTTCTGCGCGTCGGCGGCAATGCCGCTGAGGATCTGGGCGCGCATGCGGTCAATCGGGTTCTGGTCGAAGCGCGGCTCTTCAATGGCCAGCTTGAGCAGGCCCAGAGCCTCGTCCTTCTGCTCGGCCAACAGGCGCATCGAGCCATAGACGGTATCCAGATCGGCGGTGAAGCCCATTTCGGCGCCGGCCGCATCGAGCGCGATCTGGAAGGCGTCGCTGTCGAGGTCGCCGGCGCCTTCATCGAAGAGCGCGGTGATCAGGTTGGCGGTGCCTTCCTTGCCCGGCTGATCCTGCGTGCTGCCGCCGTCGAAGGCGAAGCGGATGGTGATGATCGGCACGGCATAGTCTTCCACCAGCCAGGCCTTGATGCCCTTGGGCGAGGTGATCTGCTGGAACTGCACTTCGGCCTGGGCCGGCAATACGGCAAGCAGCAGCAGGGCTGGCGCGGCGACAAGCGCAATGCGGCGGCGGAGCGTGGCAAAAAAAGTCATTACGGGGCTCCGTTTTCGGTGGGCAGCAGGTAGCCGGTGACCGCGATTTTCGGGTCGAGATATTTCTGGGCGACGGCCTGCACCTGTTCGGGCGTCACCGCCTTGATGCGGTCGGACCAGGCGTCGATATCGGCAATGGTCCCATCATTGGCGAGGCGGTTGCCATAGATATTGGCCATGCTGTCCTGCTCGTCGCGGGCAAAGATCAGGCTGCGCACATAGCGCATCTTGGCTGCCTCAAGCTCCTCGGCTGTCACGCCATCCTTGATCAGACGCGCCACCTGTTCGCTCACTGCCGCCTCGACGTCAGCGAGCGTGTGCTCTCCCTGCGGCATGCCATAGAGCGTGAAGCTGGCCGGGTCATAGGCGCCGCCGTCATAGCTGGCGCCGGCCGCCGAGGCGATCCCGGTCTTGACCACGATTTCCTGGTAAAATCGGCTGCGCGAGCCGCCGCCGAGGATTTCCGACAAAAGGTCGAGTGCTTCGGCCTCGCCAGCTTCGGCGGTGCGATAATTGGGCGTCACCCAGCTGCTGCTGAAACTGGGCAGGCCGACGCGCGGATCGCTCAGCGTCACCGTGCGGGCGGTGTCATGGGTGGGTTCGGAGGGGCGGATGCGCGGCGGCAGCTCGGGACCACGCGGCACCTTACCATAGGTCTCCTCGGCCAGCTTGCGGACTTCCTCAGCATCGACATCGCCGGCCACGACCAGCACGGCATTGTTGGGCGCGTAATAGCGGTCGTAGAAATCCACGGCATCCTGGCGGTTAAGCTGTTCCATCTCGTGCAGCCAGCCGATTGTGGGGATGCGATAGGGGTGGTTCTGGTAGAGCGTGGCCGAGACCTCCTCGCTCAGCAGCGCCTGCGGGCTGCCTTCGACGCGCTGGTTGCGCTCCTCGATCACCACGTCGCGCTCGGCGCCGATGACCTCTTCGGTGAGCACCAGGCCGCGCATGCGGTCGGCCTCGAAATCCATCATTTCGGGCAGAAATTCCGGCGGCACGGTCTGGTGATAGACGGTGACGTCATTGGTGGTAAAGGCATTGGTATAGCCGCCGATCTCGGCAATGACGCGATCCATCTCACCGGCCGGATGCTTTTCGGTGCCCTTGAACATCAGGTGTTCGAGGAAATGGGCGATGCCGGATTTGCCGGGCGCTTCGTCGGCGCTGCCGACCTTGTACCAGACCATATGGGTGACGATCGGGGCGCGGCGATCGGGGATCACCACTACCTCAAGCCCGTTCTCCAGTGTGAAATCGACCACCTTCGCCGGCTCCGGCGCAGCCTGCGCCCAGGCGCTGGCCGACAGCAGGGCGCCCATGGTCAGCGTAAGGAGAGGTCTGATCAGCATGTGCGCTCCGGAAAGGTCAGTCAGGACAAGGTGATAGGCGAGGGCTGTGACAGCGGCATCACCCTTCGCGGGTCAATGGGGCGTAATTCCGACCAATCCCTGCGACCCGTTGCCCGAACGAGCGGCTTGCCCTACATAGACGGCCAATCACGCAACGCCGAAGAGGTCAGCAAGCCGATGGCTCGCCAGTTCATCTATCACATGCACGGAATGTCCAAATCCTATGCCGGCGGCAAGAAGGTCTTGGACAATATTCACCTCAGCTTCTACCCCGACGCCAAGATCGGCGTGCTCGGCCCCAACGGCTCGGGTAAATCCACGCTGCTCAAGATCATGGCTGGTGTCGATACCGAATTCCAGGGCGAAGCCTGGGCCGACAAGGGCGCCCGCGTCGGCTATCTGAGCCAGGAGCCAGAGCTCGATCCGGCGCTCAATGTGCTCGGCAATGTGATGACCGGCGTCAAGGAAAAGAAGGCCATCGTCGATCGCTACAACGAGCTGATGATGGAATATTCGGACGAGACCGCCGATGAAGCCTCAAAGCTGCAGGACCAGATCGATGCCGAGAACCTGTGGGATCTCGAATCGCAGGTCGAAGTGGCCATGGAAGCGCTCGGCTGCCCGCCCGGCGATGCCGATGTGACCAAGCTCTCGGGTGGCGAACGCCGCCGCGTGGCGCTCTGCGCCCTGCTGCTCTCCAAGCCCGACCTGCTGCTGCTCGACGAGCCGACCAACCATCTCGATGCCGAAACCACCGCCTGGCTCGAACGCCACCTGCGCGAATTTGCCGGCGCCGTCTTGATCATCACCCACGATCGCTACTTCCTCGACAATGTCACCGGCTGGATCCTCGAGCTCGATCGCGGCCGCGGCGTTGCCTATGAGGGCAATTACTCGGCCTATCTCGGCGCCAAGGCCAAGCGCTATGCGCAGGAAAAGAGCGAAGATCAGGCTCGTTCCAAGGTCTTGGAACGCGAAAAGGAATGGATGGGCCAGTCTCCCCAGGCGCGCCAGTCCAAGTCCAAGGCGCGTCTCAAGGCGTATGACGAACTGGTCAAGATCAACGACGCCCGCACCCAGAGCCAGAGCGCCCAGATCATTATTCCCCCCGGCGAACGCCTCGGCCACAATGTGATCGACGTGGAAGGCCTGTCCAAGAGCTTCGGCGATCGCCTGCTCATCGACAACCTGACCTTCAAACTGCCCCCGGGCGGCATTGTCGGCATCATCGGGCCGAACGGCGCCGGTAAGACCACCTTGTTCAAGATGCTGACCGGCCAGGAACAGCCCGATACCGGTTCTGTGACCGTGGCCGAGAATGTGCATCTCGGCTATGTCGACCAGAGCCGCGACAGCCTCAACCCCAACAAGACCGTCTGGGAAGAAATCTCCGAGGGCGACGAAGTGCTGATGCTGGGCAAGCGCGAAATGAACTCGCGCGCCTATACCTCCACCTTCAACTTCAAGGGCGGCGACCAGCAGCAGAAGGTCGGCAATCTCTCGGGCGGCCAACGCAATCGCGTGCACCTGGCCAAGATGTTGAAGTCTGGCTCGAACGTCCTGCTCCTCGACGAGCCGACCAACGACCTCGACACCGAAACCCTGGCAGCCCTTGAAGAAGCGCTGGAAGAATTCGCCGGCTGCGCGGTGATCATCAGCCACGATCGCATGTTCCTCGATCGTCTGGCCACCCACATGCTGGCCTTCGAAGGCGACAGCCATGTCGAATGGTTCGAAGGCAATTTCGCGGACTACGAGGCCGACAAGATCCGCCGCCTGGGCGCCGATGCGGTCAACCCGAAGCGCGCGACGTATAAGCCGCTGACGCGGTAACCATCCGAGGCGCCCCGCAAGGGCGCCTCTTTTGCATCGACCCGCGGAAACCATGGAGACACTGGGGTTTTGCGGGCCGCGCGAAACTGTGCAACACAGATTTCGTTGGTATATTTGACTGCGGGTCCGTGGACGCCCGTTGCTGTGGGGGCAAGATGAAGTTTGTTGCGGCGACCCTGATCTGGGGCGCGATGGCGGTGGCGGCTTATGCGGCGCCGGGGCAGTGTACCATGACGGGCTATGGCACGTTCGATTGCGATGTGGCGCTGGATGGCGGTGGGCTGACGTTCGGTCTGCCGGATGGTCGCACTTTTGCCTTTGCGCTGGAGCAGGACGGGGTTGGCACCGGCTATCTGATCGAGGCCGATGCGGCGCCGGGATCGCGGCCGGATGAGATCGAGGACCTGTCGCCGGTGGATGGTCAACCCGGCTGCTGGGCGCGCGACGACGACTTTGCGTTCTGCGTGCTCGTCGCGGAATAGGAGGCGGGCCGGTTTGCCCGATCTGGTTATGATTGGTGAAAAGTTCTCGGTCTCTGTCGGCGGCGCGCAATTGATGGGGCGCCGGCTGGGCGAAGGACTGCCGGTGGTGTTCCTGCATGCCGGGGTCTGCGACAAGCGGATGTGGGCCGAGCAGATGGCCATGGTGGCCGACGAGGGCTGGCAGGCGATTGCTTATGACCGGCGGGGCTATGGCGAGACCGAAAGCCCCGACGTCGCCTTCAACCATGTCGATGATCTTGAATCGCTGCTCAAGGCGCTGGATATCCATGCGGCCGTGTTTGTCGGCTGTTCGATGGGCGGCGGGCTGGCAGTGGATTTTGCGCTGCGCCATCCGGGGCAGGTGATCGGGCTGGTTCTCATAGGCACCTCCATCACCGGCGCGCCCTGGAGCGCAACCGATGTCGAGAACCAGATCGAGGCGGCCGAAGAGGATGCCTATGAGCGCGGCGATCTCGAGATGATCAATCGCGTGCAGGCGCATGAATGGCTCGATGGTCCGCGCACCTCTGGCGGCCGTGTGACGGGCGCGCCGCGCGAGCTGTTTCTGGACATGAATGCGATTGTGCTGAGCAAGCCGCAGCTGACGCTGGAAGAGGAACGGCCAAGCGCCTGGACGCGGGTGGGCGAGGTTGGTGCGCCGACCATGCTGCTGGTCGGCGACGAGGATTTTTCCGCGCTGATCGAGCGGCACGAGACGCTGTCGGAAGAAATGCCCAATGCCTTTGCGGCCGTGCTGGAAGGCGTGGCCCATATCCCCAGCATCGAGCGGCCGGAACTGGTCAATACGATGCTGATCGAGTTTCTCGATGCGATTGAGGGCGGGGATGATGAGAATGAGGACGGCGAAGAGTCTGACGAGGATTAGGAAGTACCCCCACCCGACCCCCTTCGGGGGCCACCCTCCCCACAAGGGGGAGGGATAAGAAGCATCGAGTGTGCTGAACTCTCCTATCCCTCCCCTGAATGGGGAGGGTGGCCCCGGAGGGGTCGGGTGGGGTGATGCCGGCCGCCCAGCCGTTCGGGGTATCCGCTGAGAAAGAGATTCAACACATTAAGAGGCCGATTCAACTGTTGAACCAGTTGCATCGGCCTCGTCATTTAGCGTGTTGATTTTGCTGCGCTAAAGTTACGCGGCCAGAATACCGTCGAGATGCTTGTCCAATTGCGCCGTCGGTGTATTGGTCAGATCCTTGTTCAGCTCGGCCACCACGGTCTTCTGCACCGCGGCCGAAATGGCCTTGCGCAGATCGCCCAGCGCAATCGGCGCAGCCGCGATCACCAGGCGGTCGAAATCGCCCTTCTGCTGGTGGCGGTCGAGCGTGGCGGCGACGGATTTGACGAATTCGGTTTCGCGATAGGCGACCGGGTCGGTCTTGGCTTCGAAGCCGCCGTGCGTGCCGGTGCCGCTCTTGCTGCCGGGGCGGTCGGAGACAATGTCCTGAGCCTGCAGCGGTTCGATGGCCCAGTCGAGACCTTCGACCTGCTTGAGTCCCTTGCCCGGGCCATGGTGTTCGAGGACGCGCGCCTGTGCGCCGTCAGCGATCAGAACCCAGGTGACGGTTTTCTTCATGATGAACTCCTGCTGGTGAATGTCTTGCAGGAGGTCAACGCAGTCCGCGGCAAAAGGTTGGCGCCAGCTATCAGCTTTAGCGCGAGCGCGGATCACAAACTCTGCTTGGCGAGCGCGGGGACGCGCTGCTATCAGAGGCCTCAGAGCATCCCCGGCGGATGCGGAGTTTTTCATGTCGCTTCCCGAATCCGCACCCGAGGCCCTAGCCGCGACACAGCCGCCGGGACGACCGATGTCCGATGGCAGCAAGGGGGTCGCTGCGGCAATCCTGGTCTATGGGTTGTGGGGTTTTCTGCCCCTGCTGTTCAAGCAGGTGGAGGCGGCCGGATCGGTGCTGGTCGTGGCCGAGCGGACCTTGTGGTCGCTGGTGGTGCTGGTCCCGATCCTCACCATCTGGGGTGGCTTTGCCGAAGTGCGGGCGCTGTTTGCCGATCGGCGCCGGCTACTTGGCTCACTGTTCTCGGCCGCGCTGCTCGGGGCCAACTGGCTGCTCTATGTCTGGGCCATCGAGAGCGGGCAGGTGCTGCAGGCGAGCTTTGGCTATTTCATCACGCCGCTGGTCAATGTGCTGATCGGCATGCTGCTGTTCGGCGAGCGCCAGAACCGGCTGCAGACCATTTCCATCGCCATGGCGGCCGTGGCCATCGCCGTTCAGGCGATTGCCCTGGGCAATATTCCCTTTGTTGCCCTCGGGCTGGCGCTGACCTTCGGGTTCTATGGCTATTTCCGCAAGACAGCCCATATGGGCCCGGCCTCGGGCCTGTTTGCCGAAACCCTGATCATGGTGCCGTTTGCCCTGGGCTATATCGCCTATAGTTTTGCCACGGTCGGGCCGGGCGCGCATGCCGATCCCTATCTGATGACCTGGCTGGTGATCACCGGTCCGGCCACCGCCATTCCGCTGCTGCTGTTCGCCTTTGCAGTCAAGCGGCTGCGGATGACGACGATCGGAATGTTCCAGTATATCGCGCCGTCGATCCAGTTCCTGCTCGCCATCCTGCTGTTCGGCGAGCATCTCGACGGCGTGCGGCTGTTCAGCTTTGCGCTGATCTGGCTGTCTCTGCTGGTGTTCAGCTACGACAGTTTCCAGCGCCGCAAGCGGGTGGCCGCCTGACGAATGTTTCGCGCGGAACAGCGCCTACGCCGGGCCTCTGTCATTGTTGGAGCAGACTGGAGATCACGCCATGCCCGCCCACCACGTTGGAAATGCCCCACGCTTCAAGACCCTGGCCGCTGAGCGGAATTATTATCTGTGCTGTGCCGCCGGTAGCGGCCAGCTCAGGGTCGATCTCAAGCATTATGCGCCCTCCAACCTCGGCATGGTGGCGCAGCTGATCAAGCGGGGCTTCCTGGGCAAGAAGCGCGGCGCATCTGTGCCGCTGACCGACAAGGGCCGGGCCTATCTGAAGCGCCACGGTCTGGGTGCCTACATGACGATGGTGGTCAAGGATCTCAGCATGCTGGACGAGCGGGAGACCGATGTCCGTGCCATGCTGGTGCTGGCGCTGCAGAGCAGCTCGGTGCTGCGGCCAAAGGAGATGATCACCGACCAGCTTCGGGCGCTGATGGCGCGTGGACTGATCGAGAAGATCAGGGACGAGCGCCGGTTCGACTATCAGATGCGGCCGACGGCGGCGGGAATGGCCATCTTGGCGGCGGCCGGCGACAAGATGATCCGCGCCATCATCGCCAAGACCGACGAGCGCTATCTGCGGCAAAACTACCAAGGCTTCACCGCCCTGATGGCGATGCCGCTGGATAGAGAGACCTGATCACCTCGGCCATCTTGTCGAACGTGGCGCCAAACGGCGTCGCTTCGCGCCAGACCAGCGACAGCAGCCGTCCGGCGCCGGGGGCGCCGAGGTCGTGGATGGCGATGCGCGGGTCGCTGGCTTCCTTGCGCAGGGCAATCCTCGGCAGCAGCGTCACGCCCTGACCATTGGCGACGAATTCGACAATGGTCGAGAGCGAGGTGGCGGCAAAGGTGCGGGCGCTGGGATCGCTGTCGAGCCGGCAGGCGGCAATGGTCTGGTCGCGGAAGCAATGGCCCTCATCGAGCAACAGGATGCGTTCGGGCGCCAGACTGGCCAAGGAAACAGGCGTGCTCGTGGTTTCGCTCAAGCTGGTGGCCAGCACGAAGGGATCCTCGAACAGCGACCGACTGACCAGTTTCGGACCCTGCTCCGGCGCCTCTGTGCCGATCAGCGCGACGTCGAGGCTGCCCTCGACGAGCCCTGCCATCAGCGCATCGGTGCGGTTCTCGCTGACGGTGAAGTCGAGGCCCGGCAGGCCAGCGGTGAGGGCCGGAAAGATTTCCGGCAGCAGATAGGGCGCGACGGTCGGGATCAGGCCGAAGCGGATCGGCCGATCCGGCTCGCCGGCATGACCCAGGGTGAAGGCCGAAAGTGCGTCGGCGCTATCCAGCACCTGGCGGGCGCGGCTGACGAATTCCAGGCCAAAAGGTGTCGGCCGCACGCCAGCCTTCAGCCGATCAAACAATGGCGTGCCGCACAATTCCTCGATGGCCTGCACCTGCTGGCTCAGTGCCGGCTGGCTGATATTGCAGGCTTTGGCGGCGCGGCCGAAATGGCCGGTTTCGGCCACGGCCACCGCATAGCGCATCTGTTTGAGCGAGAGATGCACGATAAGCTCCACCTATACACGATGGTTGTATTATCAATTGGCCTAATGATTGTCACCTTCCTATAAAGCGGCCAGCAGCAAGCAATAGGAGACTCGGCATGTCCGACACCAATCCCCATGGCGCCGACGCGTCTGAAGCCAAGTGCCCGGTCAATCACGGCGGTGGCGCCCCCAAGAAGCATGGCGGCAACAGACAGTGGTGGCCCAAGGCGCTCGACGTGCAGATGCTGCACCGCAATTCCCACCTCTCCAATCCGCTGGCCGATGGGTTCGACTATGCCGAGGCGTTCAAGACGCTCGACCTGGCCGCCGTCAAGGCCGACCTCACTGCGCTGATGACCGATAGCCAGGACTGGTGGCCGGCCGACTTTGGTCACTATGGTGGCCTGTTCATTCGCATGGCTTGGCACAGCGCCGGCACCTATCGCATCACCGACGGCCGTGGCGGCGCGGGGCAGGGCCAGCAGCGCTTTGCGCCGCTCAATTCCTGGCCGGACAATGCCAGCCTCGACAAGGCGCGCCGCCTGATCTGGCCGATCAAACAGAAATACGGCAATGCGCTGAGCTGGGCCGATCTGATGATCCTCACCGGCAATGTCGCGCTCGAGAGCATGGGCTTCAAGACCTTCGGCTTTGCCGGTGGCCGCGCCGACGTCTGGGAGCCCGAAGAGCTGTTCTGGGGTCCGGAAGGCACCTGGCTGGGCGACGAGCGCTATTCGGGCGAACGCGAGCTCTCCGAGCCGCTGGGCGCCGTGCAGATGGGCCTCATCTATGTCAATCCGGAAGGTCCTGCCGGCAATCCTGACCCGATCGCCTCGGCGCGCGACATTCGCGAAACCTTCCGCCGCATGGCCATGGATGACGAAGAGACCGTGGCGCTGATCGCCGGCGGGCACACCTTCGGCAAGACGCATGGCGCGGGCGATCCGTCGCTGATCGCGGCCGAGCCGGAAGGCGCTGATCTCGAAGACCAGGGCCTGGGCTGGAAGAGCAAGCATGGCACCGGCCTCGGCGCCGATGCCATCACCTCGGGCCTTGAAGTCACCTGGACGCAGACGCCGACGCAGTGGAGCAATTTCTTCTTCGAGAACCTGTTCAAATATGAGTGGGAACTCTCGGCCAGCCCGGCCGGCGCCAAGCAGTGGGTCGCCAAGACCACCGATGCCGTTATCCCCAACGCTTTCGACCCATCCAAGAAGCACCTGCCAACCATGCTGACCTCGGATCTGGCGCTGCGCTTTGATCCGATCTATGGCCCGATCTCCAAGCGCTTCCATGACCACCCGGAGCAGTTTGCCGACGCCTTTGCCCGCGCCTGGTTCAAGCTGACCCACCGCGACATGGGCCCCAAGGTGCGTTACCTCGGCGCCGAAGTGCCGGCTGAAGACCTGATCTGGCAGGATGTCATTCCGGCCGTCGATCATGAGCTGGTCAATGATGCCGACATCGCAGTGCTCAAGGGCAAGCTTGCCGCGTCGGGCCTGACCGTCTCGGAACTGGTATCCACCGCCTGGGCCTCCGCCGCGACCTATCGCGGTTCGGACAAGCGCGGTGGTGCCAATGGTGCCCGCATTCGTCTGGCGCCGCAGAAGGACTGGGTGGTCAACCAGCCCGGCCAGCTGGCCCGCGTGCTGGAGAAGCTCGAAGCCATCCGCGCCGAGTTCCAGGCCTCGGGCAAGACGCTCTCGCGGGCCGATCTGATCGTGCTCGCCGGTGGCGTCGGCATCGAGCAGGCGGCCAAGGCTGGCGGCCAGGATGTGGTGGTGCCGTTCACCCCGGGCCGCATGGATGCGAGCCAGGAACAGACCGATGTCACCTCCTTCGCCGCGCTCGAGCCGCGCGCCGATGGCTTCCGCAACTACTACAGCCCGCGTGCTTTCCTCGAGCCCGAGGAGTCGCTGGTCGACAAGGCCCAGCTGCTGCGCCTGACCGCACCGGAACTGACCGTGCTCATCGGCGGCCTCCGCGTGCTCAAGGCCGGCGTCAACGCGCATGGCGTCTTCACCGACAGACCTGAAGTGCTGAGCAATGACTTTTTCACCAACCTGCTCGATATGGCGACGGTTTGGTCACCCAAGGGTGACGAAGAGGGCGTTTACGAGGGCCGTGACCGCAAGAGTGGCGAACTTCGCTGGACCGGCACCCGTGTCGATTTGATTTTCGGTTCGCACTCGCAGCTTCGCGCCGTGGCCGAAATCTACGGTCAGTCGGATTCGTCGGCAAAGTTCACCAAGGACTTCGTCGCCGCTTGGACCAAGGTGATGAACGCCGACCGGTTCGACCTGCGCTAAACCTCTGACGCGTAAAAAAATTGAAGGGCTCCGGCATCACGCCGGGGCCCTTTTCATTTTAAGAAAATTGTATTCCGCACAACCCGGTGCGCCTTCTGGCGAAAGCAACAGGACCGCCGTGGGGAAAGTTTCAGACGGATAAAACTTGAATTGAATTGGCCCGATCCCTTTCAGGCGGCCTGAGCACATGGGCGTCACACTGAGGGGCAAGATCCACCGCTTAGAACGGGACCAACCATGTCAGAACTCGATCAAGGCGAACGCGCCTTTTCCAGCTTTCGTGTCCTGAGTGGTGCCCATGGCGAGGACCATCACTCCGAGCGCGATCAGCTGTTCCGCAACATGGCGCAGCTGTTCAGCTATGTCTCGGATCGCTGCGACGACGAGCAGGTCGCCCAGTATGACGAAGTGCTGTGCCAGCTGGCCGCGCTGGTCGAGGTCGAGGCACGGGTGCATGTCGCCAAGCTGCTAGCGCCGCTCGACCGGGCACCGGGCACTGTGGTGGTGCGGCTGGCCAATGACGATATCGAAGTGGCCAAGCCGCTGCTCGAATTCTCCAATGTGCTCAGCGATGACGACCTGATCGACATCGTCTCGCATCAGAGCGAAGAGCATCGCGTGGCCATTGCCGGCCGCAGCACGGTGACCGATCGTGTCGGCGAGGCCATCGTCGAGCATGGCGAGCGCGCCTCGGTGGTGCGGCTGGTGCGCAATGTCGGCGCCGAGCTGGACAAGACGACGCTGGAAAAGCTGGTGGAACGCGCGGTGCGCGATGTGGAGATCGCCGCCGACCTGCGCAACCGTCACGACATCGACTGGAAGTCGCTGCGCGGCGAAATCGACTCGGTGGCCAACAAGGTGCTGGAATCGCTGGGCGAGGTCGACCGCAGCCGCACGCTTGATCCGGTCGCGGCCGGCAAGGTCAATGCCGTGGTCTATAACCGCATGCGCAATCGCGCCGGCTTTTCCGCCAATGAGTGGAAAGTGGCCTATAATCAGGTCAAGGCGCTCAGCGATCGCAAGCAGCTCGATGATCGCGCGCTGGCCCGCTTTGCCCGCTTCGGCTATGGCCACCATGCTGCTGCTGCGCTGACGGTGATGCTGAGCGTCGCGCCAGAAGTTTTCGTCAAATGGCTGGCCAGCCAAGACTATGTCGCCATCACCGTGGCGCTGCGCGCTGCCGGCCTCTCGACTGATCTGTTCGAGGCGGTGGTTGCCACCTTGCCATGGCGCGACCTGCCGAGCGAAGCCGACAAGACCATGATCGCCAGCCGCTTTGCTGCACTCGACACCGAGGAAGCTCTCGGCATTTTCGAACTCTGGCGTGCCCACGCCTTCCGCAAACGGGCGGTCAGCGAAGACCGCGCGCAAAGCGTGGCCTGACAAGATCCCCGCGAAAGCGGGGATTTTTGTTTTGGCCCTGCGAAGCCACTAGACCGCGCCTTCAATCCAGATATAAAGACATCTTTATATCTCGTGAGGGGCGATGGCTCAGCTGGACGAATTGGTGATGGTGCTGAAGGCGGCGGGTGAGGGGACCCGGCTGCGGCTTCTGGCATTGCTCGCCGATGGCGACCATTCGGTCAAGGACCTGACCGAAATTCTCAAGCAGAGTCAGCCGCGTGTGTCGCGGCATTTGAAGCTTCTGGCCGATGCCGGGCTGATCGAGCGCAATGCCGAGGGTGCCTGGGCCTATTACGGGCTGACGCAGGATGGCGATGCGGGCGACCTGGCAAAATGGCTGATTTCCCGGGTCGATGACACTGATATCGAGCGAGCGCGCGATATCGAGCGGCAGCAGAAGGTGCGCGACAGCCAACAGGCGCAGGCCAGCCAGTATTTTGCCAAGGTGGCTAGCAGCTGGGACCTGCTCAAGACCCTGCATGTGCCCGAAGAGGCCGTGGAAGCGGCCGTCGTGGCGGCGCTGGATGGCAAAAAGGTCGAGACGCTGATCGACCTTGGCACCGGCACTGGCCGCATGCTGGAAGTGCTGGTGGACAGCTACAAGCGCGGCATTGGCATCGATTCCAGCCGGGAAATGCTGACCGTGGCGCGGTCGCGGCTGGCGAGTGCCGGCATCAATCATGCGCAGGTGCGGCTTGGCGATATCGGCGATGTCGACCTGACGGCCGGGCCGGCCGATGTCATTGTGGTGCATCAGGTGCTGCATTATTTCGACGATCCGGGCCGCATGCTGGCGCAGGCGCGACGCCTGCTGAAGCCTGACGGGCAGATGGTGATCGTCGATTTCGCCCCGCATGACCTCGAATTTTTGCGCCAGGAGCATGCCCATCGCCGGCTGGGCCTGTCGCAGAGCCAGATGAGCGGCTGGGCCGCCGCCGCCGATCTCACTGTGGAGGCGGTGCGCGAATTTCCCAGCCAGAGCAATGACCGTGGCCTGACAGTGTGCCTGTGGCGCCTCAGCGACAAGAAGACGGAACCGAACCATGCTTGACGACAATCTTCGCGCCAGCCGCCAAACCGCCGACCAGCGCCCCGACCTGCAGATTTCCTTTGAATTCTTCCCGCCCAAGACCGACGTCATGGAGGAAAAATTCTGGGACTCGGTTCACAAGCTGGCGCCGCTGAAGCCGCGTTTTGTTTCTGTGACCTATGGCGCCGGCGGTTCGACCCGCGAGCGCACGCTGCGCATGGTCAGCCGCATCAAGGCGGAGACCGGCGTCGATGCCGCCGCCCATCTGACCTGTGTCGGCGCGACGCGCGACGAGGTCGATGCCGTGGTGCGCGATTTCCAGCAGGCTGGAGTCAACCGCATCGTTGCGTTGCGCGGTGATCCGCCGGAGGGTGTCGGCCAGCCGTTCACCCCACATCCCGAAGGCTATCAGAATGCTGCCGATCTGGTCGGCGGGCTGCGCCGCATCGGTGATTTCGACATTTCGGTCGCCGCCTATCCGGAAAAGCATCCGCAGAGCCCGGACATGGCGTTCGAGATCGACAATCTCAAGCGCAAGATCGATGCCGGTGCCAACCGCGCCATCACGCAGATGTTCTTCACCAACAGCGATTACCTGCGTTATGTCGAGCGCGCCCGCGCTGCCGGCATCACGGCGCCGATCGTGCCGGGCATCCAGCCGATCCACAGTTTCAAGCAAATCGCTAGCTTTGCCGCGCGCTGCGGCACGTCGATCCCGGCTTGGCTGGCCGAGCGTTTCGATGGCCTGGACGACGAGCCGGAAACCCACGCGTTGGTTGCTTCGGCCGTGGCCGCCGAGCAGGTGACGGAATTGCTCGACGAGGGCGTGACCGAATTCCACATCTATACGCATAACCGCTCGCCGCTGGCCTTGGCTTTGGCGCGCATTCTGGGTCGCCGGCCGGAGGCGGACGCAGGGCTTTAACCTTGCGTTCACCATGATCTGGTGCGATGGCGTCTCGGCCCGTGGGCTGGAAGCTGACTTTGCGTCATTCAGCTTCCGTTCAGCTTGCGGGTCGCATTGCTGGTCGCGTGGCCGATTTCCATAAAACGGCCACGAAAATCCGGCTCTTTCGCCCACCGGAGGCGAAGCAATTCGGGACGTGAAGCATGAAACTTGACCGCCGCATCACCAATGGCCTGGCCTGGGCCGGGGTTGTTCTCGTCATCGGCGTGCCGGCGGCGGATCTGTTGTCGGCGCAATTTTCCGGCGATGCCGCACCGGCACAGGTGGCGATGATCTCCCCCGTTGCTCCCACGCCCGCGCCGCTGAGCCAGCGCCCGGATGCGCCGGTTGCCAAGCCGGCCGTCGAGGTTGCGGTCGCAGCGCCAGCCAAGCCTGCTGTGGTGAAGCCAGCCGCTCCGGCTGCGCAGGCCGCCACCGCGGTCGATAGTTTCCTGCAGTCCGGCAAGCCTTTGCCAAGCTATATCACTGGCGCAGGTGCAGCGCCCGCGCCGGCGCAGACGGCCGCTACCCAGCCCGTCCGCACGCCTATCGTGACCACGCCAGCCGCGGTCGATCCGGTGCAGGTCGCTGCCATTCCGCCGCAGAAGGTGGCGCCGGTGCCCATGCCGCTATCGATGCGGCCCGAGCCGATCCGCGTGCCGGTGGCCGTCACGGCGCCCGGCGCCATCGTCATCCCGCCCGGTATCGCGCCGCAGCAACAGCCACTGCCCGCCATGGTCAACGAGGCGGATCTGGCGGATTGGGAAACCGGGCCGCTGTCGGAATTTCTGGCGCGCCGGCAGGGTCAGGGCGGTAGCTCGGCCACCGTGACCAATGACTATGATCCCAATGGCTTTTTCCTCGATCAGGGCCCGAACAACCAGCGCCGTGACCGCGTCATCGGTTGGGAAGAGCCGGGCTTCTCCTTCTTCGCGGACTGAGGCAAGCAGCCATGCAGCTTTGGGCGGTGGACCGTTTGGTCGCCAGCCGTTAGGTTGCGCCTCCTGATCGCGCGGGCCTGCCGCACGATTCCCCTCACGAGGCGCAGCGGGTCGTCACGAGCATGCGCAATTGCGAAAAGCACACCGACATGTGGGAGAGACTGGGCGACTTTGTCGGCTCCTTCAGCCAGCGCACGGGCTTTGCCGGCTCGCTGGCCAATGCGCTTGACCCCGACAATTGGCTGCCCGGCGGGCGCGATGCCGCCTTCACGCTGGCGCTGATTGCCCTGGCCGCCAAGATGGCCGTGGCCGATGGCGTGGTGACAGCCTCGGAAGAACGCGCCTTCCGCGCCACGGTAGAAATCGCCGCCGGCCATGAAGATCAGGTCATTCGGGTGTTCAATCTCGCCAAGCAGGATGTGGCCGGCTATGACGCCTATGCCCGAAAAGTGACGCGCTTTTTCCACGACAGTCCCGATACGCTGGAGCATGTGCTCGACAGCCTGTTCTATATCGCCACGGCCGATGGCATGGTGCATGAGGCCGAGCTCGATTACCTCAAGTCGGTCAGCGATATTTTCGGCTTCGACGATGTGCGGTTCGAGCAGATGGCCAGCCAGCATGTGCGGCTCGAGGCGGGCGTTGATCCCTATGCGGTGCTGGGGCTGGATCCCAAGGCCGATCCGGCCGAAATCCGCCGTGTCTATCGGCTTTTGGTGGCCGAGCATCATCCCGACCGGCTGATCGCCAAGGGCGTGCCCGAGGCGTTGATCGACGTGGCAACCGACCGGATGAAGGCGATCAACCTGGCCTATCAGGCGCTGACCAAGCCGGTACAGCACCCATTGCTGACGGCCGATCCCGCCAGCGCTTGACGCGGGGCCATGCAACTTACTACATCACGCCACGCCAGTTGACCGGGTGACCGCTGGCAGTGGGGTAACCTGCTGCTGGAGGAAAGTCCGGGCTCCTTTGAAACACGGTGCCGGTTAATGGCCGGCGGGGGCGACCCCAGGGAAAGTGCCACAGAAAGCAAACCGCCGGTCTTCGGACAGGTAAGGGTGAAAGGGTGCGGTAAGAGCGCACCGGGCGACCAGCAATGGAAGCCGCACGGTAAACCCCACCGGGAGCAAGACCAAATAGGGATGACGCGGGGCCTCGGCCCCAGCCTGTTTTGAGGCCAGATCATCCGGGTTGGTTGCACGAGCGTCCTGGTAACAGGCGCCATAGATGAATGGTCACCACGTCTGCCCGCAAGGCGCAGGCCCTACAGAACCCGGCTTATAGGTCAACTGGCGTTTTCCTTGTGCAGGCTCAATAGAGGCTTCTGCTCCTCCAAGGGAACAGTCCATCCTGTGATGTATGAAAAACTTGACATCTAGTCCGGTTATTCATACTCATGCTTCAACGTTTGCGAAAGGGGGTGCAATGACGCATCGGGAGATGGTTTCTTGGATACAGCTGGTGGCGGCGCTGCTGGTTGCCGTTTGGCTGGGATATGATCTGCTGAATGGCGGGTTGGTGGGGGCCACGGTGGCCGGCGTTGCGGGCAAGCTGTTGTGGGTGATCGGAGCGGTCATCGTCGTCGGCATCGTGTCGACGATCGTGATGAGCATCGCGGTGTCTGCGGTCCGGCGCGAGGCATTCCGGGAGGCACCGGCCGATGAGCGGGACCTGGCAATCGATGCGAGGAGCCTGCGGCTGGGGGGAATCGTGACGTCTGCGCTGGCAGGCCTGGCGCTGGTCCCGCTGGCCATGGGCGTGGACCCGGTGTTTGCCGTCTATGGGCTGTTCGGGGCGCCGATGATCGGCGGCACGGTCAGTTCTGCGGCACAGCTCTATTACTACCGGGTCGGCTAGGCCAATGGGCAAGGGACAGTCAGGCATCACCAACACCATCAGGGTGCTGCGCTTCAATGCCGGGGAGATGACCCAGGCGGCGCTGGCGGAGAAAGTGGGTGTGACGCGGCAAACCGTGGTTGCGATCGAGCAGGGGCGCTATTCGCCATCGCTGGAAGTGGCGTTTCGCATTGCGGCTGCCTTTGAGGTGCCACTTGAGCAGGTGTTCCAATGGGCGCCGGCTGACGGGCAGGACTGAACGGTTTCGATCTTTGAGTGGATTGAAAGGCCGCGAGCATGGCTCGGCGGCGCGCTATGACGCATGGAGATGGGCAATAGACAGGTGACGCAGAGCCATTATGGCGCGCCGGATGTGCTGGAAGTCCGCGAGGTGCCGCGGCCGGTCGCGAAGCACAATGAGGTGCTGATCCAAGTCAAGGCCGTCAGCGTGACACTGGCCGATTGCGCGTTTCGCCAGGCTGATCCGTTCGTTACCCGGCTGTTTAATGGATTTTTGCGGCCCAGAAAGCTTGTGCTGGGCAGTGACATCGGCGGCGTAGTGGCGGCAGTGGGCCGCGATGTCACGCGCTTTGCGGTTGGCGACGCGGTGTTCGGCAGCATTGGCAGCGCGCTGGGTGGTTGTGCCGACTATGTCTGCCTGGCTGAGGATGCGGCCGTGGTGCGGCGGCCGGAGGGGCTCGATGCGGGCGATGCGGCGGGGTTGAGCTATGCCTATCTCACCGCCATGCCGTTCCTGCGCGATGCAGCGCAGCTTAAGCAAGGCGATCGGGTGCTGATCAATGGTGCCTCCAGCAGTATCGGGGTGATTGCCGTGCAACTGGCGGTGCATTTCGGCGCCGAGGTTACGGCGGTGTGCAGTGCGCGCCATGCCGGCCTGATCCGCTCGCTTGGCGCTACCCACGTGATCGACCGCCATGCCGTGAATTTTACTACAGCGCAGAATGCCTATGACGTGATTTTCGATGTAGTGGGCAAGTCGAGCTTTCGGCGCTGCAAGGCCGCGCTCAGGCAGGGCGGGATCTATCTGACAACAGTGCCGAGCCCGGCCACCTTCTGGCACATGCTGAGCACGCGCAAATCGGCGAGACGCGCGCAGGTGATGCTGACCGGGCTACGGCCTGCCTTGGACAAGCATAAGGATCTGCTGCAACTGGTCGCTCTGGTGCAGTCGGGCGCGGTGCGGCCCGTCAGCGACCGATGCTATCTGTTGGCGCAGGTCGCTGCGGCCCATGCCTATGTCGAGGCGGGGCTAAAGTCCGGTGCTGTTGTGGTGGAAATGGCTTAGGCGGAGAACTGCAGGCTCACCCGGGTGCCGCCGCCTTCACTGCGGTAGGCGACAGTGGCGCCGAGGCTGCTGGCCATGGCCTTGACGATGCGGCTGCCGAGGCCGGTGCCCTGCGGCTTGCCGGTGCCGTCCCAGCCCACGCCATCGTCTTCGACGGCAAGGTCGATGCTTTCGCCCAGGCCGCGTGCCATCAGGATACGCACGTCGCCCTTGTTGGAGCCGGCATAAGCATATTTGATGGCATTGGTGACCAGCTCGGTGACGATGACGCCGATCGAGGCGGCCTTCTCCGTCGGGATGGCGATGTTTTCGGCGGTGACAACGATGCGGGAATCGTTGCCGGTGGCGCGCATGGAGGTCTGTAGCTCGGCAGCAAGGCTCTGCAGGTAATCGCCGATCTGTACCGAGCGGACGTCTTCATTGGTATAGAGGTGGCGGTGCACGCCGGCGATGGCCTGGATGCGGGCCTGCGTTTCGGCCAGTGCCTGCTTGGCATCGTCATTGGCGACGGCATTGGCCTGCAGTCCCACCAGCGCCGCAACCATGGCGAGGCTGTTGGCGACGCGGTGATTGACCTCGCCCAGCAGCATCTCGGCCCGTTCGCGCGCCTCCCGCATTTCGAGTTCGGCCTGTGCCTTGGCGCGATTGAGGCTGATCAGGTCAACCGCATTGGTGATGGCACTGGTCAAAAGCTCGAGGAAATCGGCATCGACAGTCTTGAGCACATAGTCCGCAGCGCCGGCTTTCAGCGCCGCGATGGCGACGGCGGTTTCCACCGTGCCGGTGACATAGACCACGGCCGGCTTGTCGGTGAGGTCGGCCATCTGCGCCAAGACGTCAAGACCGGTGCCGCTGGGCAGGTAGTGGTCGAGCCCGACCACGTCGATGCCACCCTGGCGGATGCGTTCAAGACCCGCTTCACCGTTTGCCGCCAGCTCTATCGTATAGCCGCGCCGCTCCAGAGCCTTCTGCACGAGCCGTGCGAGGCCTGGATCGTCGTCGATATAGAGCACATGCGGCACGCGCTGGGTCATGGTCAGTCGGCTTCCGGAACCTGCATCACCGAAAAGAACAGGCCGAGCTGACGAATCGCATTGGCGAAACCTTCGTAGTCGACGGGCTTGGTGATGTAGACATTGGCCCCGAGGTCGTAGCAGCGCTGGATTTCGCGCTGGTCGTCGGTGGTGGTGAGGACAACGACGGGCGAGCGCTTGGTGTGCTCGTTGCCCTTGACCTTTTCGAGGATGTCGACGCCGGTCATGTCGGGCAGGTTGAGGTCGAGCAGCACCAGCAGCTGGCGGCCCTTGTTGACCGCGCCGGTGCCGTCCGGCCCCATCAAGAAGGCCAGCGCATCGCTGCCATTGGTAAAGGGCAGAATCTGGTTGGAGACGCCGGCACGGCGAATGTTCTTCTCGATGAGGCGGGCATGGCCCTCATCGTCCTCGATCATGATGATGGTAACTGGCTTGCCGTCATTGCTCATGCGGACTGGCTCCCGATAAAGCTGCGCAGATCGCGCGGCAGGATGATGATGAAAGTGGTGCCTGTGCCCAGCTCTGAGCGCAAGGTAATATCGCCGCCGAGGCTTCGCACCATGGTGCGGACATGGGCGAGACCGATGCCTTCGCCCGGCTGCGTCTGGGTTCCGGCGCGGCGGAACAGCTCGAAAACGCGCTCGTGGTCATTGGCGGCGATGCCGCGGCCATTGTCCTCGACCTCGATCTCGATACGATTGCCCTGCGCCGGCCTGGCGCGGACAGTCACTTCGAGAGGGCGCCCCGGTTGCTGATACTTGATGGCATTGTCGAGCAGGTTGCCCAGCACCTGTTCGAGCGACAGCTTGTCGGTGACGATGCGGGGCAGGCGGACATCGACAGTGGCAGTGCCGCCATTTTCGACGATCTGGTGCTGCACCGTGGTTACCGTGGCATTGGCGATCTCGGCCAGGTCGAGCGTTTCGGGCTTGAGCTGGCGGCGGCCCTCGCGGGAGATCTTGAGGATGGCGTTGATCAGGCTGTCCATCTTGCGCGTGGCGGCGCGAATGAAGGTGATGGCCTCGGGCAGGTCTTCGGTTGCCGCGAGCTTGGCATCGGCGAAATTGGGGTTCCCGTCGTCTGGGCGGTCCTTCATATAACCCGCCAGTTCGCCGACGCTGGTCTCCAGCTCGCTGGTGAAGCCCATGATATTGACCAGCGGCGCCCGCAGGTCATGCGTGACGATATAGGCGAAGCGCTGGATTTCCTCGTTGGCGCGGCCGAGGTCGGAGGTGCGCTCGCGGACGCGCTCTTCCAGCCCGGCATTAGCGGCTTCGACTTCGGCACGGGCAGCGGCGATCTCGCCATTATAGGTGACCACCGTCCAGGCTGCGGCCCCGACGAAGGCGAAGATGATCACGCCGCCGATGATGGTGACCCAACGAAGGGCGACGGTGCCATTGCGCTGATATTCAAGGCCCTCAATGGTGCGGGCGTCGGCAGCGTCGATAATGCCGGTAAACATGGTGCGCAGGGCGTCCATGTCGACCTTGCCACTGTCACCGCGAACAATAGCGAGCGCTTCATCGAACCGTCCGGCCCGGGTCAGCTCTACCGTCTCGGCCAATTCGGCCAGCTTGTTGTTGGTATTGGTGCGCACCATGTCCGCTACGCCATTGGCCTCGGCATAGGGGGCGAGAACCTGTTCCAGCCGATCCAGAAAGCCTGGCAATTCCGGCAGGGCGGCGTCATAGGGCTCGAGGTAACGTTCGTCCTGCGTCAGCAGATAGCCGCGTTGGCCGGTTTCGGCATCCTGCAGGGCATTGCGCACACTGACTGTCACGGCGCGGGCAACGCGCGCGTTGGTGGTTTCGTTGAACCAGTAATTGTTGTTTTCGACCAGCCAGATGGTGGTGCCGACAATGGTGGCCAGCGCCAGGAAGGCGACGGCCAGCAACAGGGTCGTCGAACGTACAAAAACATTAGTGGAAATCGGCATTTACGCTCCCGGCGCGCAGTATCCGTGTTCATGGCGCAAAGGGCAGGGCCACACAACACAGAAAAGCAGTTCCACCAAGGTTTCATTGCAATAATTTCTGAATCCGAAGCTTCAAAACACCGGCTAATCGCTCATGGGAAACAGAATCTTAAACCTGTGTGGTCAAAAGTGCGGAAATGTTTACGGACCGGATTTCGGCCGGAGTGGAGTAGCGGCATCTATGGGCAAGCGTTTCCTGCCCGAAACCAGCCAAGATAATGGCCCGCATGTTCCCGTCCTGCTGGACGAGGTTCTTGCGGCGCTGTCTCCGCTCGACGGCAAGCGCATCATCGACGGCACCTTTGGTGCCGGCGGCTATTCGCGTGCCTTGCTCGAAGCGGGCGCGATTGTTATCGCCATTGACCGCGACCCGAGCGTCAAGCCGTTTGCCGACGCGCTGATGGCGGAGTTCGAAGGCCGGCTGATCTTCGTGCCGGGCACCTTTTCCGAGCTCGATACCCTGGCGGCCGAACATGGGCCGATCGACGGCGTGGTGCTCGATATCGGCGTGTCCTCGATGCAGCTCGATCAGGCCGAACGCGGCTTTTCTTTCATGCGCGAAGGACCGCTCGACATGCGGATGAGCGGGCAGGGCGAAAGCGCTGCCGACCTCGTCAACAAGCTCGATGCGGAGCCTTTGGCCAACCTGCTTTATGCCTTTGGCGAAGAGCGCAAGTCGCGCCGTATTGCCCAGTTCATCGTCGCAGCGCGCGACATTGCGCCGATCGCGACGACGCTGGAGCTGGCAAAGATCGTCGAGAAGGCTATCGGCCGCAAGCCGGGCGATGCGCATCCGGCCACGCGCACCTTTCAGGCGCTGCGTATTGCGGTCAATGCCGAGTTCGAGCAGTTGGCTGAGGCGCTGTTTGCCGCCGAGCGGCTGCTGGACGAGGGCGGCAGGCTGGTCGTCGTCACCTTCCACTCGCTGGAAGACCGTATCGTTAAACGCTTCTTTGATCCCGACAAGGGTGGTCCAGCCCAGTCGCGCCACCTGCCGCAGGTCGAGGCTGAGGCTCGTCGCTGGGTCGAGGTTGCCAAGGCGCGCAAGGCCGGCGAGGCTGAACTTGGCCGCAACCCACGGGCCCGCTCGGCCATCCTGCGCGCCGCGACCCGCTCCGATGCCGCACAGCGTCCCGTCAGCTATGACGGTCTCAGCGTGCCGCAGGTGAGGGGCGCATGATCCGCAATCTCAACATCTTTTTGATCTTCACCAGCGTGCTGATGCTGTCGGGCGTTTATGCGATCAAGTTCTCGATCGAAAATACCGCCAGCCAGCGCACCGAACTGATCGCCCAGATCGACAGCCAGGAGGGCGAACTCTCCATCCTCAAGGCCGACGAAGCAGTGCTGAGCCAGCCGGGTCATATCGGGCCGATCGTGGCGCGGCACGAGCTGGCTTTGGCCATCGCCCCGGTCAAGCAGGAGCAGTTCGGCGCCTTCGAAGCCCTGCCGATGCGTCCAGTGCGGCAGCAGCCCAATACATCGGCGATGAATTCGCTGTTTGAATCGCTCGCCGCCGGTGTCGATCCGATCGATGCCATCCTCGAGCTGGAAGGGATCGAATAATGGCCGTTGCCGACGATTTCGCCCCCACCATTTCGATCGAAGGCGCGCGCAAGGCGCGCGGCAATCTCACCCAGGCGCGCATCCGATGGATGGTGCTGGCCATGGTGCTGGGCTTTGGCCTGGTCGGTGGTCGTCTCGTGCAGCTCGGCATGGTGGAAACCGATTCCACCATCGAGGGGCAGGCGCGCGACGTCATCACCGCGACGCGGCCGCCGATCCTTGATCGCAATGGCCTCGAAATGGCCGTCGATATCCGCGTGCCGTCGCTGTTTGCCGAGCCGCGCCGCATCATCGATGTGGAAGAGGCGGTGCAGAAACTGCGCACGGTCTTGCCCGATCTGAGCGAAGATTTCCTGCGCAATCGCCTGACTGGCGACAAGGGCTTTGTCTGGGTGCAGCGCGAGCTGTCGCCCGCCATCCAGGACAAGGTGATGCGGCTGGGCATTCCCGGCATCGACTTCATCACTGAGTCCAAGCGATTCTATCCCGGAATGAGCGAAGCCAGCCATATCCTGGGCTCGACCAATATCGACAACCAGGGCATCGCCGGCATCGAAAAGCATATGGACAGCGATTCCATCGCCCTGCTGCAGGACCTAGGCCTGGCGCGCGGCAATGCACTGGCGCCGGTCGAGCTCAGCGTCGACATGCGCGTGCAGCACATCATGCACGAGCAACTGGCCGATGCGATGACGCGCTACAAGGCCATCGCGGCCGCCGGCGTGATGATGGATATCCATACCGGTGAGATCATCGCCTTGGCCTCGCTGCCTGATTTCGATCCCAACGATCCCAAGACCGCCCTGGTCAAGGACAGTTTCAACCGCATCACCGCCGGCATCTTCGAGCCGGGCTCGATCTTCAAGACGGTGACCTTGGCCGGGGCGCTGGATAGCGGCTCGGTGCGGGTGACCGACCAGTTCGATGCGCGCTTCGGGGTGCGTTTCGGCCGCTTCACCATCGACGATTTCCACGGCAAGCACCGCATTCTGAGCCTGCCGGAAGTCTATAAATACTCCTCCAATATCGGCACGATCCGCGTCATGCAGGCCATGGGCAAGGACAATTACCGGGCGTTCCTGTCGACCATGGGCTTTGACGAGCGCGTGCAGTTCGAACTGCCGGAAATGCGCCTGCCCACCGTGCCCAAGAGCTTTTCGGAAGTCGGCGCGGCCACGGCCTCCTTCGGCCATGGTTTGTCGGTGTCACCGCTGCATATGGTCGCCGCCTATTCGGCGTTCGTGAATGGCGGCAATTACATTTCGCCGACGCTCTACAAGCGCAGCATGGCCGATGCCGAGCCGCTGTATCGCCGCGTCGTGCAGCCTTCCACAAGCGAGGCGATCCGCTATCTGATGCGGCTCAATGCGATCGGGTCGGGTGGTTCGGGCGGACAGATGAACAAACTGGCGCTGGGCTTCCGCGTCGGCGGCAAGACGGGTACCGCCGAAAAGGTGGTCGATGGCCGCTATTCGTCCAGCAAGGTGACCAACTTCTTCGGCTCGGCCTTCCCGCTGGATAATCCGCGCTATGCCATGGTGATCATGGTTGACGAGCCCAAGGCCGAAAGCGCCCAGACCGGCACGACCGCTGGCTGGAATGCCGGTACCGTGACCGGCCGTATCGTGCAGCGCGTTGCGCCGATGCTCGGCATTGCCCCCGATTTTTCGCCACTGATCGATGATAGCCTGGTGCCCGCTGCGCTTCGCAACGGCCCGCCGGGTTCACAATTCAACTGATCCAGAAGGATTTGCCTCCGTGTCACTCAGCGTAACACAATTGCTCGAAGGCTCCGGCGCCCGCCCCAAGAAGGGCCTGGGCGCGGTCTTCGGCCTCAATTCCGACAGCCGCCGGATCGAGCCGGGGGATATCTTCTTTGCGCTGCCGGGGCACAATGTGCATGGCAACCAATTCGTGCCCGACGCGGTCAAACGCGGCGCGTTGGCCATTATCACCGATGCCGCCCCGGTGGGCGATCCGGGCGTGCCCGTTGTCGTCGTCAAGGATGTGCGGGCCGCCTATGCCCGCGCCGCCTCGCGGATTTTCGAGCCGCAGCCGGAAATCACCGTTGCCGTCACCGGCACCAATGGCAAGACCTCGGTCGCTTCCTTCGTGCGCCAGATCTGGAACTATGCCGGCGTGCCCGGTGCCAGCATCGGTACGCTCGGCGTCGATACGGCCACGCGCCATATCGAAGGCAGCCTGACCACGCCGGATTCGCGCACGCTGCACCAGTCGATGCGCGCACTCAAGGCCCAGGGCATCGACCATGTGGCGCTTGAAGCGTCGAGCCATGGCCTTGACCAGCGCCGGCTCGACGGCATGCATTTCGAGGCGGTGGCCTTCACCAATCTCAGCCGCGACCATCTCGACTATCACGCTGACATGGACGAATACCGCAATGCCAAGCTGCGCCTGTTCACCGACCTGCTGGTCGATGGCGGCGCGGCAGTGGTCAATGTCGATGACCCGGAATACGAACCCTTCATGTTCGCAGCGCTCGGCGCCAGCGCCACGCTGCTGACGGTTGGTCGCGAGGGCGCCTATATCGAGGTGCTGTCGGTCAAGCCGGAGGGCTATGGCCAGCGCGTCGAGGTGCGCCATGTCGGCGAAAAGCTTAGCTTCCACCTGCCGCTGACCGGCGAATTCCAGGTCTCCAATGCCATCGTCGCGGCAGCGCTCGCCATGTCGAGCGGCGTCGACAAGGCGCAGGCCTTCCCGGCGCTTTCCGAACTGGTCGGCGCCAAGGGCCGACTGGAGCTGGTGGGCGAACATAATGGCGCGGCTATTTTCATCGACTATTCGCACAAGCCGGTGGCGCTGGAATCGGCGCTTGCCTCGCTTCGGCCATATGCCAAGGGGAAGCTGCGAGTCGTCTTCGGGGCAGGGGGCGATCGCGACAAGGGCAAGCGGCCGATGATGGGCGAAGTGGCCCAGCGCATGGCCGACGATGTCATTGTCACCGACGACAACCCCCGCACCGAGGATGCCGCGACGATCCGCAAGGAAATCCTCGCCACGGCCAAGGGCGCCAAGGAAATCGGCGACCGCAAGGAAGCTATTGTTGCGGCAGTCAAGTCGCTGCAAAAGGGTGACGTCTTGCTGGTTGCCGGCAAGGGCCACGAGGACTACCAGATCGTCGGCACGACGAAGCACCATTTCTCCGACCATGAGGTCGTGGCGGAGGCGATCAAGGGGTAAGATTTTGAGCGACAGGCTGGCACCGAACCACACCTCTGCCTTTGGGAGAGGTGCCGCCTGCGGCAGGATCGCGTCATGAGCAAGCCCCTCTACACTATTGCCAAAATTCTTGCCGCGACCGGCGGGTCGAGCAGTCTCGATCCGTCGACGCCGATCAATGCCATCAGCATCGACTCCCGCGAGATCGGGCCTGATGCGCTGTTCGTTGCCATCAAGGGCGACCGCTTCGACGGGCATGATTTCGTCGATACGGCACTGGCCAATGGCGCGGTCGCCGCTCTGGTCAGCCGGGGTGAGGGCAACAAGCGCGTCATGGTTCCCGATGCACTGGAAGGCATGCGGGCTGTGGGTGCCGCTGCCCGTTCGCGCAGCAGGGCTATTGTTGTCGGCGTAACCGGCAGCGTCGGCAAGACCACGACCAAGGAAGCCATTCGCGTGGTGTTCGAGGCGGCGGGGGAAACCCATGCCTCGATCAAGAGCTTCAACAATCACTGGGGCGTGCCGCTGATGCTGGCACGGTTCCCCGAAACGGCGCAGTTCGGCGTGTTCGAAATGGGTATGAGCGGGCCTGACGAAATCCGCCCGCTGGCCCAACTGGTGCGGCCGCATATTGCTGTCATTACCACGATTGCCGCAGCGCATCTTGAAGCCTTCGGCTCCTTGGACGGCATCGCCCGCGCCAAGGCAGAGATATTTGCCGGGCTGGAGCCGGGCGGTACGGTGGTGCTCAATGCCGATCATCCGCAGCTCAATGTCCTTCTCGATGAGGCCAATGCGGCCGGCGTTGGCCGGATCGTCACCTATGGCGAGGCGCGCGGCGTGGATTGGCAGATCCTCGATATGGAAATCGCTGCCGACAAGAGCTTTGCCACTGTGGAACATGACGGCACCCGCCATGCGCTGGTGCTCAATGTGCCCGGCCGCCACATGGTCGCCAATGCCACGGCAGCACTGGCCGTCAGCCATCTCGCCGGCATCGAGCCGGCCGTGGCGCTGCGGGCCTTGGCCGGTTTTGGCGCGCAGCCGGGACGTGGCCAGCGGCTGACCCTGGGGCCATCGGACAGGCCGCTGCTGCTCACTGATGAAAGTTATAATGCCAATACGGCCTCGATGACCGCGGCGCTGGATGTGTTCGCCGCCCAAACTGCGCCGGGTGGCCGCAAGCTTGTCATTCTTGGCGACATGTTGGAGCTGGGCAAGCAATCGGCGAGCCTGCACGCCAGCCTTGTTCCGGCCGTCAATGCCTCTGGTGCCGAAGGCATCTATCTGGTGGGCGCCGGCATGGCGGCCTTGGCTGATGCGCTCGGGCCAGGCCGTGTTGCCGCCCATACACAGACGGCGCAGGAGATGGCGGAGATCGTGCTATCCGACCTTGCCTATGGCGACGCTGTTATGGTCAAAGGGTCCAACGGCGTGGGGCTCGCGCGTATCGTCGACAAGATCCGCCAGCAGTTCGGCAGTAACTGAACCCACCCAACGAGGACGCTCCGCTTCATGTTGTATTTCCTTGGTCAGCTGGGTGATGCCCTCACGGCCTTCAACGTTTTCCGCTACATCACCTTTCGCACGGCCGGCGCCGTCGTCACCGCGCTGTTCTTCGTCTTCTTGTTCGGCCCCGGCATGATCGCGCTGCTGCGCCTCAAGCAGGGCAGGGGCCAGCCGATCCGCGAAGATGGTCCAGCCGGACACCTGCTCACCAAGAAGGGCACGCCCACCATGGGCGGGCTGATGATCCTGTCGGGCGCGGTGATTTCGACGCTGCTCTGGGCCAATCTTTCCAATGGCTATGTCTGGGTTGTGCTGTTCGTCACCATCGGCTTCGGCGCCATCGGCTTTTACGACGACTATCTCAAGGTCAAGCGGATGAGCCATGCCGGCTTCGGCGGGCGGCAGCGCCTGATGCTCGAAGCGCTGATCGGCTGCATCGCGGCCTTCTTTATTTCGCAGCTCGCCCAAGGCTCCTACGGGACCTCGCTGCTGTTTCCGTTCGTCAAGGATCTGGCGCTGAACCTGGGCTATTTCTACATTCTGTTCGGCGGCTTCGTCGTGGTTGCAGCCGGCAATTCGGTGAACCTCACCGACGGTCTCGATGGCTTGGCCATTGTGCCAGTGATGGTTGCCGCGGCCTGTTTCGCGCTGATCGCCTATCTGGTCGGTAGCGCCAATTTCTCTGAGTATCTGCTGCTCAATGCGGTACCGGGAACGGCCGAACTCTCGGTGGTTTGCGGCGCGCTTATCGGCGCTGGCCTTGGCTTCCTGTGGTTCAACGCCCCTCCGGCGCAAATTTTCATGGGCGATACCGGCTCGCTGGCCCTTGGCGGCGCGCTCGGCACCATCGCAGTCGCGGTCAAGCATGAGCTGGTTCTCGCCATCATCGGTGGCCTTTTCGTGCTCGAAGCTGTCTCGGTGATCGTTCAGGTCGCCTCATTCAAGCTGACCGGCAAGCGGGTGTTCCGCATGGCGCCGATCCATCACCATTTCGAGCACCTCGGCTGGACCGAAAGCCAGGTGGTGATCCGGTTCTGGATCATCAGCTTCGTGCTGGCGCTGATCGGGTTGAGCAGCCTGAAGCTGCGCTAAACCGGCGGACGGGCAAAGCCCTTGACCAGGATCGGACCGGTCGGCCGTCCGGTCGGGGAGCCGGGGGCCGGTTCGAGGGTGATCTCGTAGAGCTGGCCGCTGGCGGGCTCGGGCAGTTCCGGGCCGGTCAGGTTGATCGTGTGCGGATCGCTGAAAGTGCCGAGGGATACCGGGCCGGTGCCGGCGTCTGGCAGCGTCCAGACCTGCAGGATACGGCCTTCCGGCACGGCGAAATCTTCCAGCGGCACCAGGCGGATGCTGTCGTCGGCAAAGGCTTCGACGATGGCGCCGGGCTGGGCGTCGCCCTCATTGAGCAGCACGGCGATCATCAGGGGCTCGCGCGGCGCGGTCGTGGTCATGCTGCCGGCCAGATAGCCGATGCCCAAGGCGATGACTGCACTGGCGGCAATGCCATACCATTGCGGCAAGGCCCGTCTGTGGGTCGGGAACGCAACCACGTTTTCCGATGCTGATGCGCCATCGAGCTTGCTCTCGATGGTTTGCCATAGCGCTGAATTGACCGGTGCCGGAGCGGCGGTGTCATCGAGGTGCTGCAGATGCGCCGCCAGCCGATCGACCGCAGCTTGCAGCGCGGGATCTGCCCGCATGGCCCGCCCGAAGTCAGCGCGATCTGCGTCCTCCATTGTGCCCAGCACATAAAGGCCAACTTGCTCGGTCTGTTCGGGCATCATGACAGGCACTCCTGCAGGGACACGACGCTGCGGCGGATCCAGGCCTTGATGGTGCCGAGCGGCGCCTGCATGGTCGCCGCCGCCTCGCCATGGCTGAGGCCGGTGACATAGCACAGCAGCACGGCGCGGCGCCGAGGTTCATCCAATTGTTCGAGGCAGATGCGCAGCGCATCGCGTTCCGCGAGGGCATCGAAGGCCTCTTGCGCGTCCACGGCGCGATCGCCCATGTCGGCCAGCGTGGTGCTGTCGTGATAGTCCATGCGGCTGCCATCGCGCAGCATGTTGATGGCGCGGTTGCGCGTCATGGTGGTCAGCCAGCCGCGGGCAGACCCACGCAAAGGATCGAACTGGCCCGCGCGATGCCAGACGGCGACGAAAACTTCCTGCACGGCTTCCTCGGCCAGGTCGCGGCGGCGCAGGATGCGCTGGGCCACGGCGACGAGGCGACCGGATTCCACCTGGAACAGTCCCGCCAATGCGCTTCGCTCGCCTTTGGCGATACGGGGCAACAGCAGTTCGGCGTCGTGCGGATCGGACATAAGGCGCAACATGGATGCAAACACTCCTGCTGTCGACTACCCGCGGCTGCGGCCATTTGGATGCAGCGAGAATTATTTTAGCTTGCTGCATCCAAACGCCTCACCCCGCGGGTAACCCCCTCGTAACCAGCGCAAAAGCGCTCCATTCGAGGAGACGTCCCATGACTGCAACTTCCCTTTTCGTCCTGCGTGCCGGCCTGATCACCTCCACCCTTTTGCTGGGTGCAGGCGCTGCCTTTGCTGCTCCTGTCGTCGGGCTGGTCGGTGGCAAGACCCTGGTGACTTTCGACACCGAAACCCGTGCCGTCAGCGGCACCGTTGAGGTGACCGGCGTCGATGGCCTAGCCGGCATCGACGTACGTCCCGCCGACAAGCTACTCTATGGCGTGTCGCTGGCGGGTGAAGTCGTGACCATCGACGCCACCACTGGTGCTGCCACCGTCAAGTCGACACTGTCGGAAAAGCTTGCCAGCTATGAAGGCGCAAGCGTCGACTTCAACCCGATGGCCGATCGCCTGCGCATCGTCGGTGCCGATGGCACCAATCACCGCGCCAATGTCGATGATGGTTCGGTCACCGTCGATGGTTCGCTGGCCTATGATGCCGCCGACATGCATGCCGGCGAGACCCCGGCCATCGTCGCCGTCGCCTATACCAACTCCATTGGCAAGCCCGAAGCGACCGCCATGTATGATATCGACGCTACCATTGTGGCGCTGATCCAGCAGGCGCCGCCCAATGACGGCGTGCTGAAGGCTATCGGCAAGCTCGGCGTCGAGGGCGGTTCGGCCTATGGCTTCGATATCTCGGCCAGCGAAGACCTGACCAATACGGCTTATCTCGTCATCGACAACACGCTGCACACGGTCAATCTCGAAACCGGTGCGGCCGAGGCCTGGGGCGCCATCGAAGGCGTCGATGGCTCGATCAGCGATATCGCCATCCTGCAGTAAGCCCTAATCACCATCGCCCTCACGCGGGGGCATAGCAAGCGCGCGGATTTGTCGATCCGCGTGCTTTGTCGTTTGGCGAGTCGCAAAACGCAACGCCGGTTGGCAAATCGGTAACCAACAGGCTGCTACAATTGCAGCTAGTTTGTATCGAGTTCCGGCTGTTCCCCATGATGTTCTCCCGTGCCGAAAAAACGCCTCTGGCGGAGTGGTGGTGGTCGATTGACCGGGAACTGCTCGGCGCGCTGATCCTTTTGATGACCTGCGGCATGGTGCTGAGCTTTGCCGCCAGCCCGCCAGTGGCCGAGCGTATCGGGCTCAGCGAATGGTTCTTCGTCATCCGCCACGCCATGTTCTGTGCCGTTGCGCTGCCGGTGATGCTGGTGACTTCGTTGTTCAACCACCGCCAGGCGCGACTGGCCACACTGGTGACGCTGGTGGTTAGCGTATTGCTCTTGTGGGCGACGCTGCGCTTCGGCACCGAGGTCAAGGGCGCCAAGCGCTGGATTTCCTTTGCCGGCCAGTCGATCCAGCCGTCGGAATTCGTCAAGCCCGCCTTTGCCGTGCTCGGCGCCTGGCTGTTCTCGGAATCGATGATTCACAAGAATGTGCCCGGCAAGATCCTCGCCACGCTGATCATGATGGCCATTGTCGGCGGCTTGCTGCTACAGCCAGATATCGGGCAGACGGCGCTGGTCACTGCGACATGGGCCGTACTGCTGTTCCTGTCCGGTATTTCATGGTTTTTCATCTTCGGCATGGCCGGGGCGGCGGGCGCGCTGCTGTTTGGCGCGTATATGTTCTTCCCGCATGTGTCGCGCCGTATCGACACCTTCCTCAACCCCGAGGGCGGCGGCAATACCTACCAGATCGACCGCGCGCTGCAGTCGCTGCTCGAGGGCGGCTGGTTCGGTCGCGGTCCGGGTGAATCGATCGCCAAAAAGCTCATCCCCGACGCCCATGCCGACTATGTGTTCTCGGCCGCGGCCGGCGAATTCGGCATCCTGTTCTGCCTCGTGCTCGTCACGCTGATCGCCTTCATCGTCATTCGCGCCATGATGGGAGCACAAAGGCAGACCAGCCTGTTCGCGCGCCTGGCGGCTTCCACTCTGGCCATCCAGTTCGCCATGCAGGCGGGGATCAATCTGGCCGTGAACCTCAATCTCATTCCGCCCAAGGGCATGACGCTGCCGTTCGTCTCCTATGGCGGCACGTCGATGATCGCCGTGGCCTTTGGCATGGGGCTGATGCTGGCCTTTACCCGCACCAAGCCGGAAGAGCGCATGGCCACCGGTATTCCCACCTACCGGAGCGCGGTCGCGCCTTTGGTGCCGGCTGAATGAAAAAGTTCATGTTGATGGCAGGCGGCACGGGCGGACATCTCTTCCCGGCCATGGCGCTGGCGCAGGAGTTGACGCGGCGCGGCCACCGGGTCGAGCTGATGACCGATCACCGTGTCGAAAGCTATGGCGGCGATTTCCCGGCCAGCCAGGTGCATATCGTGCCCTCGGCCACCCCGTCGCTGCGCAACCCGGTCAAGTTCGTCACCGGGGGCGTGAAGATTCTGCGCGGCATCGGTGTCGCCTTCGGCAAGCTGCGCCAGTCCAAGCCGGATTGCGTCATCGGCTTTGGCGGCTATCCGACCTTTCCGCCCTTTATGGCAGCCAACCTGCTCGGCATTCCGGGCATCCTGCATGAGCAAAATGCGGTGATGGGCCGGGCCAATCGCGCGCTTGGGCGCTTCGCGGATCTGCTGGCCATGAGCTTTGGCGAGACCAAGTTTGCCGACCGGCTGAGCCTTGAAAAGGTCATCACCGGCAATCCGGTGCGGGATCGCGCGCGGGCCGTCGCCACGACGCCCTATCCGGAGTTGCATGAACTCAGCCCCATTCGCCTCGTGATCTTTGGCGGCAGCCAGGGCGCCAAAGCTTTGTCGGATATCGTCCCTGCCGCCATCGCCAGCCTGCCCGATGCTCTGCGGCAGCGGGTGCAGGTGGTGCAGCAGTGCCGCGCCGATGATCTCGACCGTGTCGCCGAGGTCTATCGCCAGGCCAAGGTCAATGTGGAACTGGCCGCCTTCTTCACCGACCTGCCGGAGCGCATGGCGCGCAGCCATCTAGTGATCGGTCGCTCCGGCGCCTCGACCATTGCCGAGCTGACCGTGCTGGGCCGTCCCGCCATTCTCGTGCCGTTGCCCGGTGCGCTGGATGCCGATCAGAAGAACAATGCCCTCGTGATGGAAAATGCTGGCGCCGGCTGGGTGGCCGAACAGGCCACTCTCTCGCCGCAATCACTAGGCACTCGCCTCACAAGCCTGTTAACAGACCCCTCAACCCTCATCACAGCTGCTGCTGCCGCCCGCTCTCTGGGCCAGCCGCGCGCCGTCGAGAAGCTGGCCGACATGGCCGAAATGCTCTCCGGCAAGAACCTCGAAGTGGATACTCGCCCATGAAAATGCCCCGCAATATCGGGCCCGTGCACTTCATCGGCATTGGCGGCATCGGCATGAGCGGCATTGCCGAAATCCTGCACAACCAGGGCTATACCGTGCAGGGCTCCGATGCTTCGCTCAACCCCAATGTGCAGCGCCTGCGCGACATGGGCATCAAGGTCGAGATCGGCCAGAGTGGCGACAATCTCGGCCTGGCCGAAGTCGTGGTGATTTCCTCGGCGATCAAGAAGGACAATCCTGAGCTGGTCGCCGCCCGGGCGCGGGCGCTCCCGGTGGTGCGGCGCGCTGAAATGCTGGCCGAAATCATGCGCTTCAAGACCGCTATCGCCATTGGCGGTACGCATGGCAAGACCACGACGACCACGCTGGTCGCGACCCTGCTCGATGCCGGTAATCTCGATCCGACCGTCATCAATGGCGGCATCATCAATGCCTATGGCACCAATGCGCGCCTCGGCGCCGGCGAATGGATGGTGGTCGAGGCCGACGAAAGCGACGGCACCTTCATCAAGCTGCCGGCCGATGTGGCCATCGTCACCAATATCGATCCCGAGCATCTCGATCACTATGGTGACTTCGAAGGCGTCAAAAAGGCCTTTCACCAGTTCGTCGAAAACGTCCCCTTCTATGGCTTTGCCGTGATGTGCCTCGACCATCCGGAAGTCCAGGCACTGGTCGGCCAGATCAAGGATCGCCGCGTCATCACCTATGGCCGCAATCCGCAGGCCGATGTGCGGCTGGTCGATCTCGAAACCATTGATGGCGTCAGCCATTTCGCCGTCGAAATCCGCGACCGCATCCGTCAGACCCAGCTGCGCATCGACGGGCTCGAACTGCCGATGCCGGGCGTGCACAATGCGCTCAATGCCACGGCGGCCATTGCCGTAGCCGACCAGTTGCATGTCCCGGCCGAAGCGATCCGCAAGGGCCTCAAGGGCTTCACTGGCGTCAAGCGCCGCTTCACCAAGACCGGCGTGGTCGGCGGCATTACCGTCATCGACGACTACGGCCATCACCCGGTAGAAATCGCCGCCGTGCTCAAGGCCGCGCGCTCGTCCACCAAGCGGGACGTCATCGCCGTGGTGCAGCCGCATCGCTATTCGCGCCTCAACGACCTGTTCGACGATTTCGCCGCCTGCTTCAACGATGCCGATACGGTGATCGTCGCCCCGGTCTATGCTGCCGGCGAACAGCCGATCCCCGGCGTCACGCATGAAGAACTGGTCAACCGCATCCGCGCCCGCGGCCATCGCGACGCGCGCGTCATCGACCGGCCCGAAGCTTTGGCCCCGCTGATCGCCAGCCGTGCCGCCGAGGGCGATTATGTCGTCTGCCTCGGCGCCGGTAATATCACCCAATGGGCGGCGGCCCTGCCGGCTGAACTCGGTGCGCTGATCGGCAAAGAGGCGGCAGCGTCATGAGCAAGCACGTCGCCGTCCTGATGGGCGGGCTGTCCAATGAGCGTCCGGTCTCGCTGAGCTCCGGCGCGGGTTGTGCCGAAGCCCTGCGCAACGCCGGCTATCGCGTCACCGAAGTCGATGTCGGCTATGACATTGCCGAAGTGCTGCGCGAACTGGCGCCAGACGTGGCCTTCAACGCGCTGCATGGCCGCTTCGGCGAAGACGGCACGATCCAGGGCGTGCTGGAGTTCCTGCGCATTCCCTATACCCATTCGGGCGTGCTGGCCTCGGCGCTGGCCATGGACAAGCACCAGGCCAAGATCATGCTCAAGGCGGCCGGCGTGCCGGTGACCGACCATGTCATCGCCAGCAGGGCCGAAGTGGGTCGCGCCCATGTCATGCCGGCGCCCTATGTGGTCAAGCCCGTCGCCGATGGCTCGAGCTTTGGCATCATGATCGTCAAGGCCGACCAGACCCATCCGCCGCAGGAAATCCTCGGCGAGGACTGGAAGGGCGGCGAGGAGCTGATGGTCGAGCGCTATATTCCCGGGCGCGAGCTGACTTGCGCCGTGATGGGTGATGTCGCTTTGCCGGTGACCGAGATCATCACCGACCTCGCCTTCTACAATTACGAGGCGAAATATTCGCATGGCGGATCACATCACGTGGTTCCGGCGCAAATTTCACCGAAAATTTACGACAAAGTACAGAAGATGAGTCTCAAGGCCCATGCTGCGCTTGGCTGCCGAGGCATCACCCGAACTGACTTCCGTTACAATGACGCGGCAGGACCAGACGGTGAGCTTGTCTGTCTGGAAATCAACACCCAGCCAGGCATGACCCCCACCTCGCTCGCGCCAGAACAAGCGCTGCATGCCGGCCATTCGTTCGAAGATTTGGTCTCCTGGATGGTGGAGGACGCGAGTTGCAACAGGTAAAAAGCGAGGCCTTTCTCGCTGGCGCTCGGATCGTCGATCCGCGTGCATTGCCTGTTCCTGTCCGTACGCCGCAGCGCAAGATCCGCAACAACTTCGGCCGTGCCTGGGTGCTGCACCGCAAGGGCATTACGAGGGGCGTAGCCATTGCGGCCCTGCTGGCCGCGGCGACCGCCGTCTATCAATTGCGTGAACCCATTGTCTTTGGTGCCGGTATCCTGGGTGAAGTGGCGCAGGGCCGCTTTGCCGATGCCGGCTTTGCCATTGGCGAAATTTCTATCACCGGCCAGACGCTGACCGGCGAGCAGGCGATTTTTGACGCGCTGGGCGTCGAACCGCATACTTCCACTGTCTCCTTCGATGTCGAAGCCGCCCGCCAGCGCATTGCCGAACTGCCGGCGGTGGAAACGGTCAGCGTGCGCAAAACCTATCCGGGCGACGTGATCGTCAACATCACCGAAAAGACCCCGGTCGCCCGCTGGCGTGTCGATGGCATTACCTTCGTGGTCGATGGCGCGGGCGAGCAGATCGGCGAGGATCGTGGCGCCTATGGCGAGCTGCCGCTGGTCGTCGGCGATGGCGCCAATGACGATGCCATGGTGATGATCCGGGCGCTCGACCAATATCCCGGCCTCAAGGACGGCTTGATGGCGCTGTCGCGCATCGCCGACCGCCGCTGGGACCTGATCTATGATACCGGCCTGCGCGTGCAGTTGCCCGAGCTGGGCGTTGCGCGGGCGCTGAGCCATCTCGAAAATTATCAGGCGCAGTATCAGCTGCTCGACCGCGACCTCACCGTCATCGACCTGCGCGTTGCCAATCTGGTCGCGGTGCGGCCGACCAAGACTGAAGAAGAGATCGCCGCCGACGAAGAGGAGCGCAAGCAGGCGATCATCGAGCGCGCCAAGTCGGGCCAGCCCTATCCCATGCCGCCGCGCACGCTGCCGTCGCAGACCTTTTCCGAACCGCCGCCCTCCGAAACTCCAGCCACCGCGATTGCCCCGCAATGATGACCGATGCCATGACCTCCCGGCTCCGCCCCGTCCAGCCCGGCAAGACCACGCTGGTGGCGGTGCTCGATATCGGTTCGACCAAGATCTGCTGCGTCATCGCGCGGCTGACGCCCCGGGCCGAGGGCAGGGCGCTCAAGGGCCGTTCGCACCAGGCCGAGGTGATCGGTTTCGGCTATGGCCCTTCGGCGGGCGTGAAGTCGGGCGTCGTCACCGATATCGAAAAAGCCGAACATGCCATTCGCTCGGTTGTGGGTATGGCCGAGCGTGCCGCCGGACTGACGCTGGAATCGGTGATCGTCAATGTCACCGCCGGCCGGCTGGGCTCGGAGACTTTCTCGGCAGCCGTGTCGCTGGATGGCCAGGAGGTCGAAAAGACCGACCTGCATCGCGTGCTGCGCGCCGTCAACGAGCGATCGGTGCGGCCGGAACGCTCGATCATCCATGCGCTGCCGATCGGCTATGCCATTGACGGGCAGAAGGGCATCCGCGATCCCAAGGGCATGGTCGGCGACAAGCTCGGCGTCGATGTCGCCGTGGTCAGCTCGGAAACCCTGGCCATGCGCAATCTTGAACTGGTGCTGCATCGCTGCCACCTGCAGATCGAGGCGCTGATTGCCACGCCCTATGCTTCGGGCCTTGCCACGCTGGTCGATGACGAATCCCAGCTCGGCGTTGCTTGCATCGACTTCGGTGGCGCCACCACTACGGTGTCCGTCTTCAACGATGGCCATCTGGTCTACGCCGATGCCATCGCCATTGGCGGCCATCACCTGACTCTCGATATCGCCCGCCAGCTCTCGGTCAGCGTGGCCGATGCTGAGCGGCTGAAGACCTTCTACGGCTCGGTGCTGCCGGGACAGGCCGACGAGCGCGACCTGATTGCCATCCAGCCCGTCGGGGCGTCGCATGACGAAGCGCCGGGGCAGGTCGCCCGTTCGGTGCTGACCCGCATCATGCGACCGCGCATCGAAGAAATCCTCACCGCCATCCGCGACCGCATGCAGGCCACCGGCATGATGGATGTCTGCGGCCGCCGCTTCGTCTTGACCGGCGGCGCCAGCGAAATGACCGGCCTGCCCGAGGTGGCGCGCCGGACCCTGGCCCGTAACGTCCGCACCGGTCGCCCGATGGGCATTGCGGGCCTGCCCGAAATGGCCAAGGGCGCCGCCTTTGCCACCGTCGCCGGCATGCTGATCTATCCGCAGGTCTGCTCGCAGGAATACCAGGAGCCGCGCGGCAGCCGCAAACTCACCGGCACCGACGGCTACTTCCACCGCGTCGGCAACTGGCTGCGCACCAGCTTTTAGGATCGATTTGCCGGGAGCGCCGTTACCGAGAGGTATCGAGCCCCCGGAGATCGCCTCATGCTTCGTTCTATCCTGATCGGTCTGGTTGCTGGCCAACGCGGCCTGTCCCCGCTGGCCTCCGTGGCCATTGCCACGCAGCGCGGTGAAATTCCCGCCGTGCTGCCCTTCCAGAAGCTGCTGCTCAATCCGGTCATTTCGGCCGGCACGGTTGCCTTGGCGGCGGCCGAAATGGGCGGCGACAAGATGAAGACGGCGCCGGATCGCACCGTGCCGATCGGGCTTCTCGTCCGCAGCATCACCTCGGCCTATGCCGGCGCCGCCCTGGCGCCGCGCAACCAGCGTGCCTTGGGCGCCGCTGTCGCCGTCGGCACGGCGCTGGTTTCGTCCTATTTCGGCCTGCGCCTGCGCAAGGCTGGGATGCGGCGCTATGGCCAGACAGCCACGGGGCTCGTGGAAGACGCTCTGGTGGCCGGGGCGGGACTGGCGATTGCCAATCCGCGCCTCGTCAGCGGCAAGGCGATCGCCCACCGACGTTAGCGTCGCCATTGTTCATGTGGATCAGGGCGCCTATCTTGACCACATGAACAAGCATATCTTCAAGGACGTCGCCACCCACCTGCCGGAGCATTGCCAGCCCACGGCAGATATCTTGTCGCAGTTCGGCGGCAAGTGGCCGCTGGCGGTGTTCGGCACACTTAACGGCGGGCCCAAGCGCTTTTCCGAACTGGCGGAGGAAATCCGGGGCATTTCGCAGCGCATGCTCACCCTGACGCTGCGGACTATGGAGCGAGATGGCATGGTCATACGACGCGTTACGCCTGTTGTGCCGCCACGCGTCGACTACGAGCTCACCGAGCGTGCACGCTCGCTGCAGGGGCCGTTGACGGCCTTGCACCATTGGGCCAATGCCGAAGCGGAGGGGATAGCCGAATCCCGCCGCGAGTTCGACGCGCGCGGCGAATAGCGCCGAACAAATCTGTTCGTCCCGCACCATTTGGTGCCTCCTTGAGAGGCTTCCCGGCAAAGCGCATTTCCCCTGCATCACAGCAGAGGACGCTTTCATGACCACTCCACGCATCGGCATCATCATCGGCAGCACCCGCGAGGGGCGCTTTGCCGATACCCCCGCCAAATGGCTGATCGACATCGCCAACCGGCGCGGCGATGCCCAGTTCGAACTGGTCGATCTGCGCGACTATCCCATGCCTTTCTTTGAAGAGACGCGCTCGCCCGCAATGGTGCCGCCCGCCAATCCCGCTGCCTTGGCCTGGGGCCGGAAGATGGCCGAGCTCGACGGCTACATTTTCCTCACCGCCGAATACAATCACAGCGTCACCGCGGTGCTCAAGAATGCGCTGGACTATGCCTATGTCGAGTTCAATCGGAAGCCGGCCAGTTTCCTCGGCTATGGAGGCGTCGGTGGCGCCCGTGCGGTCGAACAGCTGCGGCTGATCCTCGCCGAGTTGCAGGTCGCGTCGCTCAAGTTCAACGTGCATATCAATGCCCATGAATTCATGGGCATCCTGATGCAGGGCAATACTCTGGCCGATTATCCCTATCTCGAAACCGCCGCCGGCCTGATGCTCGACGATCTGGTCTGGTGGGCCAACACCATGCGCGCTGGCCGTCGTGCCGCGCCGGCCGAACCGGTTGACCACACCACAATCGCGCGTGCAGCCGGGGCTGCTGCCTGATTGTCCTGGAATGGGTGAGCTGGCTTCGGCCGGCTCACCTTACTTAGACACCCGCATAGGCCTTCTCGAGATCGGCGACGATCAGCTTGCCCATCTTGAGCATGGCTTCGGTGGCGCGTTGCGATCCGGCTTTGTCCGGGCCCATAACCGTCGAATAGATTTGCCTGGGCACCACCTGCCAGCTCAGCCCGAAACGATCCTCGCACCAGCCGCATTGGCTCGGCTTGCCGCCGTTGTCGACGAAGCCGTTCCAATAGTGATCGACCTCGGCCTGGTCGGCACATTCGATCATGAAGCTGACGGCCCAGGAGAAGGGATGTTGGCTGGGTGTCGATCCGCTGCCATTGAGCAGGAAGAATTTCTGCCCCGCCAGTTCGATCACCGCGGTGAAGGCCGGCCGGTCCGGCGCATGCCGAACCTGCTGGTGCACTTTCGCATCGGGAAAGGTCTCGGTGTAAAAATTTATCGCGTCATCGATGCGATCGTCGAACCACAAGCAGGGCATGATGCTCGTCACGGTGTTTTCTCCTCATTTGCTCGCTGTCACGACGGACGGCGGATGCGCGCTTCGACAGCAAGGGCCAAATTCATGGTTACCCAAAGCTGAATGCGTAACCGTCACGTGTCGCAAATTGCGATCACGTTAACACCAGTGAGACAATTGTTAGGGAGCGGTTAACGTTTGGCGGGGTAAATCTTTACCAACCACGCCACTATGAGGCCATTCATGACCATCAACCTCACCATCCCGGATATTCAGGAACTGAAGCCTCGCATTACCGTATTCGGTTGCGGTGGCGCTGGCGGTAACGCCGTCAACAACATGATCGAGTCCGGTCTCGATGGGGTCGACTTCGTCGTCGCCAATACCGACGCGCAGGCCCTGGCCCTCAGCAAGGCGCAGCGCATCATCCAGCTCGGTGTCAATGTCACCGAAGGCCTCGGCGCCGGATCGCACCCCGAAGTCGGCCGTGCGGCGGCCGAAGAGAGCTGGGACGAGATCAATGATCACCTCTCCGGCTCGCATATGGTGTTCATCACCGCCGGCATGGGCGGTGGCACCGGTACCGGCGCGGCGCCCGTGATTGCGCGTGCGGCGCGCGAGCAGGGCATTCTGACTGTTGGTGTCGTCACCAAGCCGTTCAACTTTGAAGGCAATCGCCGTGCCCGTCTGGCCGAAGATGGCATCGACGAGCTGCATCGCCATGTCGATACGCTGATCGTCATCCCGAACCAGAACCTGTTCCGTGTCGCCAACGAAAAGACCACCTTTGCCGACGCGTTTGCGATGGCCGACCAGGTGCTGTTCTCCGGCGTCGCCTGCATCACCGACCTGATGGTCAAGGAAGGCCTCATCAACCTCGACTTCGCCGACGTGCGCGCCGTGATGCGCGGCATGGGCAAGGCGATGATGGGTACCGGCGAAGCCTCCGGCGAAGATCGTGCCCGCCACGCCGCCGAAGCTGCGATTGCCAATCCGCTGCTCGACGACGTTTCGATGCATGGCGCCCGCGGCCTGCTGATCTCTATCACCGGCGGTCCTGACCTGACGCTCTATGAAGTCGATGAAGCCGCTTCCCGCATCCGCGAAGAAGTCGATCCCGATTGCAATATCATCCTCGGCGCCACCTACGATCCGAGCCTCACCGGCACGCTGCGCGTTTCGGTTGTGGCCACCGGCACCGATGCGACCATGGTGCAGGCTTTAGAGCCGGCCAAGCCGCATGCTTCGCGCACCCCGCTGGAAGTGCGTCGTCACGTGCCGGTTGAACCGACCCGCGCCCAGATCGAGCGCGCTGCGCTTGCTACGCCTGCTGCTGCTCCGGCACCAATGCCGGCTCCGGCTGCACAGAATTTCGACCATGACGTCGAAGCGGCCCTGGTCCAGGCCTTCAACATGGCTACCCATGCCCCGTCGCAGCCGCAGGCCTATGATGCCCGCGAAGACGATGGCGTGTTCGTCGAGCCCTACATTCCTGCTGCCGAAACCATGCACGAGACCGATGAGCCGGTCGCGATGGATGATTCGCCGGTTCCGAGCGTCTATGTGCCGTCCCACGCCGCTCGCCCCGAGGGTCAGCGCCGCATGCCGCGCACCGAGGAGCTGCCAGTTGTTGCGAGGCGGTCACAGGAGCCGCAGGAACGTCATGAAGCCGAGCCGCGTAATGCGCGTGCCCTGTTCAAGAAATTGGCGTCCAATGTTGGCCTCAACCTCGGCCAGCAGGCCCCGGTTGCGCGTGACGAAACCAGCTACTCGGCTGCCGATGATGCCGCTGCCCGCAGCGCAATTGAAGCAGGTCCTGCAAGGGGTTCGCGTACTGCACCAGCAGTCGATGGTGCCCGCGGCAATCTCGATGCCCAGGGCCGCCAGCCGGCACCGGCACCGCAGAAGGATAGCCTCGAAATTCCGGCTTTCCTGCGCAAACACGGTTAACGTCTTAAGCGTAATTTCAGAGAAGATTGCTCGGTGCGACTTTCGCACCGAGTTTTTTTTGGCTAACACAATCCTGGGCGTTCTGGGGCTCGGGGTCGGAGTTATTCGAGTATGCACAAACTGTCCACGCGTCAGCGTACCCTTGCTGCCGCGATCAGCTTTGCCGGCTATGGCGTTCATAGCGGCCAGCCGGTCACCCTGACGATCCTTCCCGGTGCGCCCGACAGCGGCGTCACCATCTGCCGCGAACGCGGCGACGGCACCACCACCGATCCGGTCCCGGTGCATTATTCGCGCGTCACACGCACCACGCTCTGCACCACTCTTGATCTGGGCGACAGCGTCAGTGTCGCGACCATCGAGCATGTGACCTCGGCCCTCTCGGGCATGGGCGTCGATAATGCGGTGATCAAGCTAGATGGCGGCGAATGCCCCATTCTCGACGGCAGCTCGCGGCCCTTCGCCGATGCGATCCTCTCCGTCGGCCTCGATATCCAGCCGGCCCAGCGCAAGTTCCTCAAGGTACTGCGCGCCGTCACCGTGCGCAACAACGATGCCTTTGCCGCGCTCGAGCCCTATAACGGACGCGCGCTCGATCTCGAGATCGACTTCGACAGCAAGGTCATCGGCCGCCAGCGCATGATCTTCGACTGGACGCCGCGCCGCTATTACGAAGATGTGTCGCGCGCCCGCACCTTTGGCTTCGTCCGCGATGCCAAGATCCTGCGCCAGGCCGGTTATGCGCTTGGCTCCAGCCTCGACAATTCCATCACCGTGCATGAGGATCGCATCCTCAATCCCGACGGGCTGCGTTACGAAGACGAATTCGTGCGCCACAAGCTGCTCGATGCGATCGGCGATCTGTCGCTCGGTGGTCTTCCCATCTGGGGCCGCTTTCGCTCCTACAAGGGCGGCCATGCGCTCAATGCCCATGTCCTGACCGGTCTCTTCTCCAGCGAAGCCAATTATGAAATAGTTGGTGCCGAAGACCTGCCGCTCGAATTCGAGGCTTTTGAAGATCAGCCCGACGGCCTGGCGGTCAATCATTACCTGCGGTCGGTCGGCCGGTCCTGATCAGGATGGCGCGCTGCGCCACAGTTTTGATCCAATTGCTAACTACGCCGCCTGCAGGCAGTTTCGTATAGGACGGGGCATTTCGTGACAGTTGACGCTATTGGTGGTTTCACCAGCCGGACAGCCCGGTTCCTCTCCGTTGCCCTGTTTGCCGCCGTTCTGGCTGGCTGCAGCATGTTCGGCCCGCCCAAGGCCAAGGAAGAGCCGGTTATCCCGGCGGCTTCCCTCTATCAGCGCGCGTTGGACGATATGGACCGGCAGTATTTTGCCACTGCCATCAAGTCGCTCGAGCAGCTCGATCGCCAGCATCCGCGCGATCCGATGGTCGAAAAGTCCAAGCTGATGCAGGTCTATGCCAATTACCGCAGCGGCAAGCTGCCGGAGGCAATCCTCGCCGCCGACCGCTTCATGGCGCTCTATCCCAATGGCAAGGACGCCGCTTACGTGCTGTACCTCAAGGGCAATTCCTATTTTGCCCAGATCAAAGACATCACCCGCGACCAGCAGCTGTCGGCCGATGCGATCGACACCTACAATCTGGTGATCTCGACCTATCCGAAGTCGGAATATGCGACCGACGCCAAGGAAAAGCTGCTGGTGGCCTATGACCAGCTGGCCGGCAAGGAAATGTCGGTTGGCCGCTACTATCTCGGCCAGGGCCAGTATACCGCCGCCATCAACCGCTTCCGCGTCGTCGTCGAGACCTGGCAGACCTCTACCCATATTGAGGAAGCCCTCTATCGCCTGACCGAAGCCTACCTGTCGCTTGGCCTGACCAATGAAGCCAGCACGGCCACCGCCGTTCTCGGCCACAACTATCCGGCCAGCACCTGGTACAAGGAAGCTTTCGACCTCCTTGGCAAGCAGGGCCTGGCCCCGACCGTCAACAGCGGTAGCTGGATGGCGGGCCTCAAGAAGTAGGCTTTCCAACTAAGCTGTTGCTAGTTTGTTCCGGGGCGCTACAATGCGCCCCGGTTCGTTTGTGCGACAGCTCCTGTGCGTAAGGCGAATCCCGCTTTCGCGGAAATGACGCGGTAATGGTAAGACGGGCGCAGTCTCCGCTTCTGGCGGTACGCAGTTTGGGAATATGCGCATGCTGAACGCGCTTTCGGTTCGCAACATCGTTCTGATCGACCAGCTCGATCTGGCGCTGGATGGCGGCATGACCGTGCTCACCGGCGAGACCGGCGCCGGCAAATCCATCCTGCTCGACGCGCTGACCCTGGCGCTGGGGGGCAGGGGCGACGCGTCGCTGGTGCGCAGCGGGCAGGAGAGCGGCCAGGTGGTTGCCGTGCTGCAGCTGGCCAAGGATCATCCGGCCCGCGCCGCGCTGCGCGACAATGCGATTCCCGATGACGAGGACGTAATCCTGCGCCGCGTGCAGTTTGCCGATGGCCGCACCCGCGCCTTCATCAACGACCAGCCGGTGTCGGCGGCGTTGCTGCAAAAAGTCGGCGGGCAGATCGTCGAAATTCACGGCCAGCATGACGACCGCGCGCTGGTTGATTCCGCCACGCATCGCGCCGCGCTCGACGCGTTTGGCGAGCTGGAAAAGCACGTCGACAAGGTCCGTGACGCTTGGGAGGCGCTGAGCGATGCGCAGGAGGCGGTTGCCGCGCAAAAGGCGCTGGTGGCGCAGGCCCTGGCCGCCGAGGACTATGCCCGCCACACTGTCGAGGAATTGGGCAAGCTCAAGCCGGTCATCGGCGAAGAGGAGGAACTGGCTGAACGCCGCCAGCATCTGCAGCAGGTCGAGCGCTCAGCCTCAGACGTCACCGAAATCGACGACATGCTCAATGGCGCTTCGGCGCCTGCGCCGGCCCTCTCCAGCCTGATGCGCCGCTTGATGCGCAAGATCGACGGTGGGTCGACGCTGTTCCAGCCGATTGTCGATACGCTCGATGCATCGCTTGTCGCACTGGACCGCACCAGCGAGGCGCTCGAAGAGCTGAAGCGCGAAATGGCCTATGACCCATCGGAGCTGGAAGCCGTCGAGGAGCGCCTGTTCGCCCTACGCGCCGCGGCCCGCAAGCACCAGACCACCTGCGATGGTCTCGCCGAGGTGCTCGCCAAGTATAGCGCCGATCTCGACATGCTGCAGGGTGGCGAGACCCGTCTCGTGACGCTGGTGGAGGCCGAGGCCAAGGCCATGGCGGCCTATCGCAAGACGGCTGAGACGCTGAGCGCGGGCCGCGCCAAATCCGCCGCGCTGCTCGGGAAGGCAGTCGGCGCCGAATTGCCTGATCTGAAGCTCGGTTCGGCCAAATTCATTGTCGATCACCAGATCGACAAGCATCGCATTGCCGCCTCCGGCTTCGACCAGATCCAGTTCCACGTGCAGACCAATCCGGGCACCGCCGCTGGTCCACTGCTCAAGGTGGCATCGGGCGGCGAGCTCAGCCGGTTCCTGCTCGCCCTCAAGGTTGTGCTGGCCGATCGCGGCTCGGCGCCGGTGCTGATCTTTGACGAAATCGACACTGGCGTTGGTGGAGCCGTGGCAGATGCCATCGGCCGTCGTTTGGCGCGGCTGGCCGGCAAGGTCCAGGTGCTGGCCGTCACCCATGCTCCCCAGGTTGCCGCCCGCGCCCAGCGCCACCTGCTGATCGAAAAGCAAGCGGTGAAGGAAGGCGCTTTCATGCGCACGCATGTGAAGCCGCTCGACGTGGCCGCGCGGCAAGAGGAAGTCGCCCGCATGCTCGCCGGGGCCAAGGTCACCGACGAGGCGCGAGCGGCCGCCAGCAAGCTGCTGAGCGAAGTCAGCTAGTTGACCACGATCACCGGCGTGCCCGGCATGACGCGGGCATAGAGGTCGATGATATCGGCATTGGTCATGCGTATGCAGCCATAGGATACGAAGCCGCCGATCGAGGCGGGCGTATTAGTGCCGTGAATGGCATAGTCGCCGCCCGACAGGGTCATGGCCGCCGCACCGAGCGGATTGTTGGCCGCGCCGCCAGCCACCATGGCCGGCAGGTTGGGATTGTCGTGCCGCACCGCAGCAGGCGGGATCCAGTTGGGCAGCACATACATGTCGGCAATGCTGGCAGTGCCGGTCCATTGCCGGGCCAATTTGCCGACACCGACGCTGTAGCGCAGGGCCCGGCCGCCAGCGAGCACCAGATAAAGCTGCCGCTCCTTTGTAAGCACCACGATGGTGCCGGCCGTGGCCTGATCAAACGCCACATTGTCGACCGCGTGTGCGGGCGGCGACGCGGCGGCCATGGTCATGGCCAAGATCGCCAGCGTCGCCCTCAGGCTCGCGCGCACTGTCAAAAGCTGAGGCCGAGCTTGAGCTTGCCGGCATAGCTTTGCGAGTTCTGGGCGAAGGCACTGTCCACCGAGGCGGCCAGCGACAGGCCATTGTCGAACAGCAGTTCGGCGCCGGCCGACAGCAGCAGGGAATCCGCTGACCCTTCCGCACCGGCAAGGCTGAAGCGCGAGCCGGGCAGGGCCTGGAACGAGGCGGTTGGCGCCGGTCCCGAGACGAAGTCATGCGCCCAGGCGATGCTCGACTGGAGCCGCAGCTGCTTGTCGTCACCGAGGTCGGTGGTCCAGCCGATCCGGGTGCCGATCTCGACGCGCAGGGCCGTGGCCGTCTGGGCATCGTAGTTCAGCGCGAAGATCGACGAACCGGCCTGCGTGGTCTCGGCATAGGCGGGGGCGGAAAAATTCTGCGCCCGGACGGCGGCATAGGGGGTGAGAAGGCCCAGGTTATAGCCGGCTTCCAGTTCTGCAGCGACTGTGTGGGTGCCGAAGCTGGCGGCATATTGGTCGAAGCCGGCCAGGGTCACGGCACGGGTGGTCGACATGGCGCGATAGCCATAGGACAGGGCGCCGCGCAGATAGGCCGCCTCGAACTGGGTGCTGCCGAAGACCGCCGCCTGGAAATCCTGGCTGCGTCCGCTCGACAGGCCGTCCGAGAGGCTAAAGCCGGTGCCGCCGACGGCGCCAGCCACGCCAAAGCTGCTGTTGTCATCGAGGTGGAAATCCACGCCGGCGATGAAGCCGGCATCGCGCACCATGCGGCTGGAGCTGCCCTGGCCGGCATTGCCCGTGGTGTCGCTATAGCCGCCATAGCCACCGGCCCAGATGGTCCAGTTCGAGCGGGGCGCCGGGGTCTGCGGCAGGCTGTCGAAGGCATCGAGGGCCGATGGCGCGCGGGCCGCCTGCGGGAAATAGCTCAGCGCGGTGACGCTGCCGCGGTCACCCGCACTAGGCGAACCCGGTTGGCCAAAGGGCGCATCGCGGCGACCGCCAGACCCTGGCGGCAGGCTGGCGACGCCTTGGGGCGCAGTGCTGAAGCCGCTGCGATCGCCCAGCACGGCGTTGAGGAAGGAATTGGTCGACTGCATGGCGGCCGGCGCGACCGCCGAGCCGACCTCGCCGGACAGTTGGCGCAAGGCCAGGTCAAGCTCTGCAGGCGAGAGGACAGACAGCAGCGCAAAAGAGAACGGCAGGTTGCCGGTCCGGGCGCGGTAATCGTCGATCGCCGTAGCCACGCCGAACGCGCGTGCGGTAAAGGCACGGCTTGCCGTGCCGCTGCCGCCACCACGCAGCGCGCTGGCCACAGTATCGGTCGCTAGCGGGCAGATGTTGATGACATTGTTGTCGAGCGCGACGGCGCCATTGCGGGCGAGCAGGGCGCCGCAGTTGACGGTGGCGCCGGTAATGAGGGTGATGCTGGTCAGCGCCAGTATCTGGCCCTGAAATGCCGTCGTTGCGCCCAGCGTCGCCGAACTGCCGACGCGGAAGAACACATTGCCGGCCCGCGCGCCATTGATCAGGGCGACGCTCGAGGCAGCGGCCGTGGTCAGCGTGCTGCCGATGTTGAAGATGAACACGGCATTGGGATTGCCGCCGCCATCCAGCGTCACCGTGCCGGTCAATTGGGCGCCGCCGTTGAAATTGTAGACACCGCCCAAGAGCGTCTGCCCGCCAAGATCGACGCCGGTCAGGTCGGCCGTGGTGGGGCGCGAGGCCAGAACGTTATAGGCCGTGGTCAAATCGCTTTGCGCCTGCTGCGCTACCGCGTCGGTGCGATAGATGGTGTAGGGCGCATTGACCAGGCCCGGCGGAAAGCCGGTGATGGCGGAGCCCGGGCTGACGCCGACATTTCCATTGATCACGGTGGGGCCAATATTGGTCACCGTCGAGCCGCCGAGCACACCGAAGGATTCAAGACTTTGCGCCTGCGCCTGCGGTGCGATGGAGATTGTCATCAATACAGTTAGCAGCACCTTGCGCCACGAACTGTTTCTTGAGGTTTTGGCGTTGATCTGTATTCCAAAAGGCACGGGCTGAACGAGATCGTCAAAGGCACGCGCGGCGATTGGGTTACGCATATATTTCCTGACAGCCAGCCGACGCTGACTAGTCATCATTGCACAATCCAACCGCGTTTGTCTAAATTATTAATGAATAGTTAATATTTGGAGATTTCTGTCACTTTAGAACCAAAAATAGGTGCCTTTCTCTCATCAGCCCATATTTATACTTTGCTTCTTGTTCCGAAGTTAATTGGTTGGTTCGGGGGGCAAACTGCCAGAGCGTTATGTGGGAAGGGGGCATTGGGGCTTCAGCCGGGCTGCCCCTTGGGGTAGTTATGCTAAGCAGAATTGAGTGATCCGCATGACCGACCTCGCCAACAAACCCGTTGATGACCTGACCGAAGCCGAGGCCGAGGCCGAGCTGGCCCGCCTGGCCGAAGCCATCGCCGCAGCCGATATCGCCTATCACCAGAAGGATGCGCCGGCACTGACCGACGCCGACTATGATGCGATGCGCCGCCGCAATGATGCGATCGAAGAGGCATTTCCGGCACTGGTGCGGGTGGATAGTCCCAATAATTCCGTCGGCGCGCCACCGGCGGAAGGCTTTGCCAAGATCCGCCATGCCGTGCCGATGCTGAGCCTGGCCAAGGCCTATACCGATGAAGACGTGGTCGACTTCCTCGAGCGCGGCAAGCGCTTCTTCCAGAAGGACGAGGGGCTGGAGATCGCCTTCACTGCCGAGCCCAAGATCGACGGACTGTCCGCATCGCTGCTCTACGAGAATGGCGTCTTCGTGCGCGGCGCGACGCGCGGCGATGGCGCCGTCGGCGAGGACATCACCGCCAATCTCAGGACCATTGCCGATATCCCACACAAGCTGAAGGGTTCCGGCTGGCCGGAAAGCATCGAAATCCGCGGCGAGGTCTATATGACCTATGCCGAATTCCAGGCGCTAAAGGCCCGTTCGGCCGCCGCCGGCGGTCAGGATTATGTCAATCCGCGCAACACGGCCGCCGGCTCGCTGCGCCAGAAGGATGCGTCGGTTACCGCCAGCCGAAACCTCAAATTCTTCGCCTATGCCTGGGGCGCCACCACGGCAGACCCGGCGCCGACGCAGTACGAGGCCGTGCAGAAGTTCAAGGACTGGGGCTTTGCCGTCAGCCCGCTGATGTCGCGGGCGAAATCAGTCGAGGAGCTGATCGCGCAATATCACAAGATCGAGGAACTGCGCTCGTCGCTCGGCTATGACATCGACGGGGTGGTCTACAAGGTCGACCAGCTCGAATTGCAGCGCCGCTGGGGCTTTGTCACCGGTGAACCGCGCTGGGCCGTGGCGCATAAATTCCCCGCCGAACAGGCCATGACCGTGGTCAGGAAGATCGACATCCAAGTCGGCCGCACCGGCACGCTGGCGCCGGTGGCGCGGCTGGAACCGGTCACCGTTGGCGGCGTGGTCGTGGAAAATGTGACGCTGCACAATGAGGACTATATCAAGGGGATAGACAGCAACGGCCTGCCGATCCGCGGTGACGAGGCGATCGATATTCGCATCGGCGATACGGTGGTGATCCAGCGGGCAGGGGATGTCATTCCACAGATCGTCCGCGTGGTTCTGGAGAAGCGCCCTGCCGATGCCATGCCTTATGAGTTTCCGCATGAGTGCCCGATCTGCAAGTCGCCGGCGACGCGCGAGATCAATGAAAAGACCGGCAAGGAAGACAGCCGTCGCCGCTGCACTGGCGAGCTGATCTGCCCGGCCCAGGCGGTGGAAGGCCTGCGCCATTTCGTGTCGCGCGGCGCGCTGGATATCGAGGGCCTGGGCGCCGAGAATATCGACCTGTTCTTCAATGCCGGCTTGGTCAAAACCGCCGCCGATATTTTCACCCTTAGGGATCGTCGCCCGGCCGTCACCAAGGCCTTGGCCGAGCGTCGCGAGGAACAGGCGAAAATCCGCGAGGCGGCCTCCGGCAAGGCGCGGAAAAACGTGCGTAGTGTCGAGGATCGCAATTACGAAGGCCTCGACAAGCTGTTCGCTGCCATCGACGCGCGGCGCGAGCCCGAGCTCGACCGCTTCATCTTTGCATTGGGCATCCGCCATATCGGCGAGACCACGGCGGCGACCTTGGCCCGCACTTTTTCGACCATGGAAGAGCTGATCCGCGTCGGCAAGGAAACCGCAGCGGCCGAAGATCCCAAGTCGGTCTTCCCTTCGGTTGACGGCATCGGCGGCACGGTGATCGAGGCGCTGGTCGATTTCTTCGGCAATGAGCGCAATGACGATGTGCTGGACCGTCTGCTCGAACAGGTCCATCCCAAGCCCTATGTGGTCAATGTTTCGGCCGACAGCGTCGTCGCCGGGAAAACCGTGGTCTTCACCGGCTCCCTCGAAAAAATGTCACGATCCGAGGCCAAGGCTATGGCCGAGCGGCTGGGCGCCAAGGTGGCGGGCTCGGTATCGGCCAAGACCGATATATTGATCGCCGGTCCGGGCGCCGGCTCCAAGCTCAAGTCAGCCGAGGCGCTGGGCGTCGAGGTGATCACCGAAGACGAGTGGTTCGCGCGCGTCGGGAAATAGCAGGGAGACCGCATGAAGCAGCTGCTCGGAGGATTGATGGTGGCTGCGATGCTGCCCGGCATCGCCTTTGCCGGCGAGGCGGGCGATGCACTGGTGGCCCATCTCTATGCTGGCACCGCCGCGGATGGCGTCGAGGCCGCGTCGCTGGGCTGTGCGGCTGGCGACACGGAAGCCTGCTTTGCCGAGGGCATGCTGGGCCTGGTGCTGGCCTATGAAGGCCTGGCGCAGGATCTCTATCGCCATGGCGCCACGCTGCCCGGCAATAGCGCCGCGGCGCTGTTCTTCGGCCTCGGCATGGAAGAAGACCCGGTGCCCGCCAATCCAAACCCCAAGCCGCTGACCTATGAGGCCCTGCGTCAGGTGCTGGATGACTTCGTCACCGATGCCGATGCCGCCAAGGCCAAATTCGAATTGGCCGCCGCTGCGGGCGACTATGTCATCAGCATCGACCCGCTCAAGGTACGGATCGATCTCAACGGCGATGGTATGGCGGAGGCCGACGAGACCCTCGCTATCCTGCTGGACAGCGGCGATGACATGATGGGCATGTCCTTCGATGAGCTTGCTCCATCCACCGGCAAAACCAAGGGCCAGCCGCAGGCGCCCGATACCACCGTGGGTTTCGATCGCGCCGATGCCTATTGGCTGGCGGGCTATCTCACCGTCGCGGCGACCCCGTTCGATCTCATCCTGGCGCATGATTTTTCGGACTTTTATGCCGCCTATATGCATCGCATCTTCCCCCGCTCGGGATTGCCGATGCAGGCAGCCACCCCAGGCGGCATGCTGTTTCTCGATGCCGAAAGCGATAGCGGCATTGCCGATCTGATCGCCGGCATTCACACCCTGCGTTTCCCCGTCGTCGATACGCAGCGCCTGGCTAGTGTCCTGATCCGCCTCAAGGCCGTCACCGCCCTGTCGCGCCAGAACTGGCAGGCGATCATGGCCGAAACCGACGACGACCGTGAATTGCTGCCATCACCGAGCCAGACCTCCATCATCCCCGGCATGACGGTGACGCAGGAGACGGTCGACGCCTGGATTGCGACGCTCGATACGCTCGACGAGATCTTCGAGGGCGAACTGCTGGTGCCGCATTGGCGCTTTGCCCAGGGTTTTGACCTCAAAGCCTATTTCGAAACCGCCACCGAGACCGATCTCGTCCTGCTCATCTCCGGTTCAGCTGCGCTGCCCTATATCAAGCCCGGGCCGATCGCCGATGCCCAGAGTTTTGCCGCAGCCAATGAGGCCTTCGGGGCCGACTGGCTCAACTACGCCTTCTGGTTCAACTAGCGTCTCATGGAGACCCTCATGCGCCTCGCTCCCCTTGCTGCCGGCCTGTTCCTTGCGTTCGCCGCACCGTCTTTTGCCCAGCCCTATGCCGAGCCCTATGAATTGCTGGAGGCCTTTTATGCCCCCTATTTTGGCGGCGAGTTTCCGGAAGACGAGACCCAGTTCCGCTCGGCCGAGCTGCAGGCGCTCTATGATCGCGATGCCGAAATCACCCCCGAGGGCGAAATGGGTGCGCTGAGCTTTGATCCCTATGTCGATGGGCAGGATTACGAGATCACCGATTTCGAAATCGGCGCCGCCGGCATTGCCGGTGACTATGCTTCGGCCGATGTTACCTTCAACAATTTTGGCGAGCCGCGCAGCCTGATGTTCGAACTGGTCCGCGAAGACGGCGGCTGGAAGATCGACGACGTTGTCTCCAACAATCCGGACAATCCCTACCGCCTGAGCGACATCTTTGCCGAGGCGGAAGGCGCCATGACGCCGGAATAACCTGTCCAACTCTTCATCTGCCCGCCGCAAATCCGCCATCACCCGATCACGATCGCGCCGCGTGCCCTCGCTAGCCATTCATCAGGAATGCGAGGGCAAAAGAAATGCGATTGAGTCTGGTGGTGGCCACGGCGCTGCTGATGCTGGTGCCGGCCGTGCAAGCGGCCGAGACCTATGACGACCCCAAGGCGCTGGTCAGTGCCATCTATGACGACTACCACCTCGGCCGCACGGTCGCCGATCCGTCGCTCTACTATTCGACGCGGCTGAAAGGCATTTTCGATCAGGCGATCGAAAACAAGGTCTTCGCCAGCGACGCGGCGATGAGCGGGTCGGAATTCACGCTCAACGCGGTGTTCAATCCCTTCCTACCCGACCTCAACGCCCTGCTGTTCGACGTCGCCATCGGCGAACCGGCGGTGATCGGCGATCGGGCCCTGGTCACCGTCAGTTACCACAATTTCGACCAGCCACGGCTTCTGAGCATTGCCATGATCAAGCAGGACGACGGCTGGAAGGTCGATGACGTGTCCTCGATGGGCAATGAGGAGCACTGGCTGCTCAGCTGGGCGCTGACCTATGATCCGCTTGGATTTTGAGAGAAGCAAGAATACCCCCACCTAGCCTCCCCCTGAAAAGGGGGAGGAATCCGGCCGGTGGGTAGTCACACATAGTGCCTAAAACTGGATCTGTTCCTCCCCCTATCAGGGGGAGGTTAGGTGGGGGTATCCGACAGTGACTCTTCCAGCCGCTACAGCGCCACCGTCGCCTCCTTCAGCCAATCCCGCACCTTCCCCTTCACCTTCGGTCCGATCGCCTGCCAGACCATCTGGTGATAGTCATCCAGCCAGGCCCGCTCTGCCTCGCTGAGCAGCGACTTGCGGATCAATCGCGTGTCGATCGGCGCCAGGGTCAGGGTCTGGAATTCCAAAAACCCCGGAAAGCCCTCGCTCTCGACCACGGTGATCAGGTTTTCGATGCGGATGCCATATTCGCCGGTCTTGTAATAGCCGGGCTCGTTGGAGATCACATTGCCCAATTCCAGCGGCAGCACGGCGCGCGGCGATATGCCGACCGGGCCTTCATGCACGCCGAGATAGGCGCCGACGCCGTGGCCAGTGCCGTGGCTATAGGTAACGCCATCGTGCCAGAGGAACTGCCGCGCCAAAACGTCGAGCTGGGCGCCGGATGTCCCCTTGGGGAAGCGGGCCATGGAAATGGCAATCATGCCCTTGAGCACGCGGGTATAGCGGTCGCGCTGCTCGTCGCTCGGCTTGCCGGTCGAGAGCGTGCGGGTGATGTCGGTGGTGCCGCTCAGATATTGCGCGCCGGAATCGACCAGCATGATCTCGCCGGCATTGAGCCGGCGGTCGGTCTTGTCGCTGACCCGGTAATGCACAATTGCTCCATTGGGGCCGGAGCCGGAAATGGTGTCGAAGCTGGCGTCAACGCAGCTTTCCTCTTCGCGGCGGAAGGCTTCCAGCGCCGTTACAATGCCGATCTCGGTCAGCGTGCCCTTGGGCGCCTCGTCATAGAACCAGGCCAGGAACTTCGCCAGCGCCACGCCGTCCAGCGTATGCGCCTCATGCATGCCGGCCAGTTCGGCCGGATTCTTCCGCGACTTGGGCAGGATCACCGGATCGCGCTTCTCGATCAATTTTGCACCGGCGTCCTTCAGCGCGACGGCAACAGCGTCCGGCGCCGAGGCCGGATCGATCAGTACCGCCTTGCCACTTTCGCCCAGCGCTTTCAGCGCAGCACCCAGATCCGCGCTGCTCTCCACCCCGGCAATGCCGGACAGCGATTGCCGCAACTCATCGGTGATCTTTGCCGCATCGAGATAGAGCGTCGGCTGGCCTGCCTGCGGCACCACCGCAAAGCCCAGCACAAAGGGCGTATTGGGCACATCGCGGCCGCGCATGTTGAACAGCCAGCAGATTGACTCGGGCAGGGTTAGCACGGCGGCATCGGCATGATTGGAGGCCAGCGATGCCTGGATTTCGGCAATCTTGTCACCCGCGGTCTGGCCGGCGCGGTTGTGCCCGAGGAACTCGATGGCGGAGACCGGCGCAGCAGGACGGTCGGACCAGATGCTGTCGACGAGATTGTCGCTCGACACCAGCGTGGCATGGCCGTCGAACAGCTTGGCCGTCTCCCGCACTTCGCCCGGCGTATGCAGCCACGAGTCATAGGCAATCTTGCCGCCCTCGGGAATCAGCGCCTTGGCCTCGTCATTGAGCCCACCCCGATCGGTCTGGATCACGGTAATCAGGTCGGTATCGGTCTGGGCCGGCGCCTGCAGCGTATAGCGGCTGTCGATGAAGAGGCCCGCCTTGTCCTTGCCGACCAGCGCCAGGCCTGCCGAGCCGGTAAAGCCGGTGACCCAGGCCAGCCGCGCCTCGCTGGCCGGCACCGATTCGCCGCGATGGGCATCGGCGCGGGGGATCAGAAACCCATCCACGCCCGTTTTCGTCATCGCCCCGCGCAGGGCGGCGAGACGCGGCGCGACATTGCACTTTTCGGCCTTTTCCTCAAAGCTCTGGAACACGGTGGGCGGAAAGCTCTGGGCGGTCATGGGCAATATCCTTGTGCCGGGCTGCGCCCCGGTCATGGCTGTGGTGTCGGCGCCGGGCATGGCAAATCCACGCCCGCGTCCTAACTTAGTGGCACAGGATAGGAGAACGAAGATGGCATCGGACAGGAATTTCTTCGCCAAGGCGCTTGATGCGCTGATGGCCGGCCGCGCCCGCGAGGCGCAGCGCTATGTCGCCCGCTTCGAGCGCGACTATGGCAAGCTGAACGGCAAATTAACGAAGCGGTAACGGGGCCTGCGAGTCTTGCAGGGCTGATCTGACCAATCAGCTCTAACGAAAGTCCCAATATGAGACTATCTAGATTGCAGCGACGGCAACAGACCGTGGCTTAAGTGCATGGAGACTGAAATGACCGAGAGCAAGAACGATTTCCGCAAGGCCCTGGGATCCGTCATCGACGCCCGTGGCCGTGAATCGAGCCGCCAGGTCAGCTATCGCATGCAGCACCAGCTGATCGGCGCATTCACCAAGCGCCCGTAAGGCCGCTGCAGTTTACTGCTGACGATCTGACGATCCCCGGAGCATGCTTCGGGGATTTTGCTTTCTTCGAACCGTCCCGAAGGGCAAATCGCTCCGGTGGAGCGATTTGATGTGAGAGGGCCATGAGGGCTAGGCCCGAATGGCACGACGCTTCCACAAACTCCGGCCGTCACCCTCGGGCGTGACCCGAGGGCTCTTCGCTTACGAAACGTAGAGAGAAGTACAGTGCCCTCGGCTCAAGGCCGAGGGTGACGCGTGGTGGCAGACGATGCCCGAAACGCCCCTCACGCGATTCACACATCGCGCGTGTCAATGCTAACAGTCTGCTAACGAATTACCGCCTCGCGTTACGGCATTTCGAGGATCAGGGTGGTCCAGTCCTTGCGCTGCAATTTCTGGTTTAGCACCATGCCTTGCCGTGCATAGGCATTGATCACGCCGCGGGCCTGATGCTGCAAAATGCCCGACAGGATCACTGTGGCGCCCTTCTGGGCGATGTGGCCGATCGACGGCGCCAGCGCCATCAGCGGACCCGCCAAGATATTGGCGACGATCAGGTCATAGGGCGCATTTTGCTTGATGGCCGGGTGGTTTACCCCGGTCGCCTCAAGCGCGATGATCTGCTTGCCGACGCCATTCTGGGTGGCATTGTCGACTGTGGTCGTCACCGAAATTGGGTCGATATCGCTGGCGATGACGGTCTTGTTGGTGCGCTTGGCCAGGGCAATGGCCAAGACGCCGGTGCCGGTGCCGACATCGATCATATGGCGCGGATTCTTGCGCTTGAGGATGATGTTGATGGCTTCGAGGCAACCGGTGGTGGTCTCGTGGTGGCCGGTGCCAAAGGCCTGGGCCGCATCAATTTTCATCGCCGTCATGCCGCCTGGCACCGGGGCGGTTTCGTGGCTGCCATAGACATAGAAGCCGCCGGCCACCACCGGAGCGAGACCTTCCAGCGATTTGGCGACCCAGTTGATCTCGGGATCAATGGTCTGCACCGAAAATTGCACATCCATGCCAAGGGCTTGGCGTGCCAGCCCGACGAAGGGCGCCAGATCGGGCGCTTCCTCGCAGCCGGCCTCGAAGAACCATTCGCCGGTCTCTTCATTTTCATGCGCCGAAGCGGTCAGCGCCAGATCGTCCCGCTCCATGACGGCATCGACCAAGGCATAAGCCTGGTCCTTGGTGAGTGGGCTGGAGGTGACTTGATCGACGGCCATGGCGAAATTCCCTTGTGTGCCGCCTAGTTGCGCCAAGAGCGGCCCGAGGTCAATCTGACTTATCCCCGCAGCGGCGGGTGAGGTAGAATCGAGGGAGGCAACAATGTACGGACTGATCGGAAAAATGCTGGCAGCACCGGGTAAACGCGAGGAGTTGCTGGCAATTCTGCTCGACAACAATGCGCCCATGCCCGGCTGCCGCAGCTATACCGTGGCGCGCGATCCGGCGAGCGAAACTGGCATCTGGGTCACCGAGGTGTGGGACAGCCAGGCCGAGCATCAGGCATCGCTGCTATTGCCGCATGTGCAGGCGATGATTGCCAAGGCAAGGCCGATCATCGCGGGCTTTGGCGAAAGGTTCGAGACGGAGCCGCTGGGCGGGGTCGGGCTTTAGAAAAAAGCTGGAGCCATTGTCGAAGCAAGCTGCGGTGGCGCGACATGGCTCAGAACGCAGAGCAGGAGGGAAACATGCTTGCCGTCTCCAGCTATCCAGAAGTGTATGTCCAACTCGCTGCCGCCAGGGTGGAGGAGCAGATCGTGGCCTATGCCGCGCTTGCGGATGCTACCAAGGGGCAGCCGGCTGCCGAAGCGGCGCTGGCGGCTTTTGCACCAGGCTATTTCGCCACTGCGCTGCTGGCGCTCGACCACCACTTCATGCACCGCATGCGTGGCGCCGAGGGCAAGGACGGTAATCCGCTCAACGAAGTCCGCATGCTCGGCGATGCCATCATGAGCCATGATGGCGTGCTCACGGGTGATAAAACGATCAAATATGATCCGGCCAAGAGCTTGACCGGGATTGCACTAGGGCAGGCAGTTGTGCTGGACGCAGAGAGCTTCAGCCGACTGGCGCGGTCCTATATTGCAGAAATCGGCAAGCGGTTTCCGGGGTAGGAGCGTGATCCCCCTCTGCTGCAAATGGGAGAGGTTGGGCACCCAGTACTTGGAAACTTCGTGCCATTCGAGCGTAGCTCGCATGGCCTTAGCGCCTAAAATCGCTCCACTGGAGCGATTTTGCCTTCGGCCGGCACTAAGCCTTCTTCACAAAGCTTTCCAGCACCTTCTTGGGGCCGGCCTTTTCAAACTCGATACTCAGCTTATTGCCTTCGATAGCGGTTATGCTGCCGTATCCGAACTTGAGGTGGAACACCCGCTCGCCCATGCCGAAGGCAGACCTGTCATTGCCGAGGTCGACCGAACGGGCGACGAGGTCGCCGTCGATGGTCAGCGGGCCGCCGCCCTTGCGATTGGCCTGCTGGTTGCGGGCGCGCTGCCAGCCGGGCGTTTCATAGACGCTTTCGAACGGGTCCGCCTTGTTGAAGCGGGAACTCGCGCCGCCACCATAGCCATAGCCGCCGTACGACGAGCCGGTGTCGGTGACTTCCACGGCGTCGGGTGGCAGTTCGTCGAGGAAGCGCGAGGGAATGGCCGATTGCCAGAGGCCGTGGATGCGGCGGTTCTGAGCGGCGGAAATGCGGACGCGCTTGCGGCCGCGGGTGATGCCGACATAGGCAAGGCGCCGTTCCTCTTCGAGCCCGGCACGGCCGGATTCATCCATGGAACGCTGGCTGGGGAAGGTGCCTTCTTCCCATCCAGGCAGGAAAACCGTGTTGAATTCCAATCCCTTGGCGCCATGCAATGTCATGATTGTGACGGCATCACTGGCTTCGGCGCTGTCGCGGTCCATCACCAGGGAGATGTGCTCGAGGAAGCCGCCGAGGGTGTCGAATTCCTCCATCGAGCGGCTGAGCTCCTTAAGGTTTTCCTTGCGGCCCTCGGATTCCACCGACTTGTCGGCGCTCAGCATGTCGGTATAGCCGCTCTCTTCGAGGATGCGCTCGACCAGCTCGAAGGGCTTCATGCTCTGGGCATGGAAGGCCCAGTCGTCGAACTGCGACACGAGGCTGAGCAGGGTACTGCGCTGCTTGGGCTTGAGCTCTTCGGTTTCCACCAGCATGCGGATGGCCGAGAGCAGCGGGACATTGGCGGATCGGGCGGCACTGTGCAGCAGCTGGACCGTCGAGTCGCCGAGGCCGCGCTTGGGCACATTGATGATGCGGTCCAGCGCCAGATCGTCGGCCGGCTGCGCGACGAGGCGCAGGTAGGCGATGGCGTCGCGGATTTCCTTGCGCTCGTAGAAGCGCGGGCCACCGATAACACGGTAGTTGAGACCGAGGGTAATGAAGCGCTCTTCGAATTCGCGCATTTGGAACGAGGCGCGGACCAGGATGGCCATGGAGTTGAGGGCGTCACCGGCGCGCTGATATTGCTCGATCTGCTCGCCAATGGTGCGGGCTTCTTCCTCGCTGTCCCAGACCTGGGTAACGGCGACCGGTTCGCCGATTTCGCCGACGTCGGTCTGCAACGTCTTGCCAAGGCGGCCTTCGTTGAAGGCGATGATGTTGGAGGCGGCCTTGAGGATGTTGGAGGTCGAGCGGTAGTTGCGCTCGAGCTTGATCACCTTGGCGCCGGGAAAATCTTTCTCGAAACGCAGGATGTTGTCGACCTCGGCGCCACGCCAGCCATAGATCGACTGGTCGTCGTCGCCGACGACGCAGATATTGGCTTCGCTGGCCGGCTTGCCCTGGGCCAGCAGCCGCAGCCAGAGATATTGGGCGACATTGCTGTCCTGGTACTCGTCAACCAGCATGTATTTGAACTTGCGGTGATATTCCGCCAGCACATCCGGGTTTTCCTTGAACAGACGTATGCATTCGAGCAGCAGGTCGCCGAAGTCGGCGGCGTTGAGCGTCTTCAGCCGCGCCTGGTATTCGGCATAGAGCTTGGCGCCGCGGCCATTGGCATAGGAACCGCTGTCGGCAGGCGACACATCCTTGGGCAGCAGGCCCTTGTTCTTCCAGCCGTCCATCATCGAAGCGAAGAGTTTGGCGGGCCAGCGTTTCTCGTCGATGTCGTCGGCGTCGAGCAATTGCTTGATCAGCCGGATTTGGTCGTCGGTATCGAGGATGGTGAAGCTGCTGGTCAGGCCCACCAGCCCGGCATTTGCCCGCAGGATGCGGGCGCCGATGGAGTGGAACGTGCCCATCCAAGGCATGGCTTCGAGGCGGGGTACCAGCTTTTCAATGCGCTCCTTCATCTCGCGCGCAGCTTTGTTGGTGAAGGTCACCGAGAGGATCTGCGAGGGCCAGGCGCGATTAGTATTGATGATATGTGCAATGCGGGTGGTCAGCACGCGCGTCTTGCCGGTGCCGGCGCCGGCGAGCACCAGCAGCGGGCCGTCGATGGTCACTACGGCGTCGCGCTGTTCTTCGTTGAGACCGCTCAGATAGTCCGGCGCCTGGTTCTTCTTGAACTGGCCGGTAATCGCCCCGGCGGTGGGGCGGTCAAAATGAGGGGCTTCACCGGGCATAAAAGGCCTTTTTCATCGCAGTGGCGCAAGCTTAGCGCATGCGGCGCAAACGTGCAGAATCTTATTTTGTTCTCATCGGCAATATAGGGGCGCGAGAGTGAGATGTATAGGACGGCGGGCTGTCACCGATCCGTCACAGACCTGTCATCGGGGAGTCTTGGCCCGGCTCTAAGCGAGACCCATTCTTTCTAGGGGCACTCCAGATGAACTCGCCAAAACTGCTGACTGCGCTGACCGCAGCCCTGCTGGCTACGACCGTTTCGGTCAATGCCGCCGAATTTTTCAACCGCGTTTCGAGCTTCCCGGTTGCCCTGAACAATCCAGAAGCCGAAGCGACCTCGTCGGAAATCATCACCGCCACCGATGACGGCATGACGCTGATCTATTCGGACAGCCCGGCCGGCGGCATTGGCTTTATCGACATCACCGATGCCAAGGCCCCCAAAGAAGGCGGCTTCCTGGACATGTCCGGCGAGCCGACCTCGGTCACCGTGATCGGCGGCAAGGCCTATGTGGCCGTCAACACCACCGAAGACCTGACCGCACCGTCGGGCAAGCTGGTGGTTGTCGATATCGCGACCAAGGCGATCGACGGCGAGTTCGACCTGGGCGGCCAGCCCGACTCGATCGCCCATAACAAGGACAATACGATCCTTGCCATTGCCATCGAAAACCAGCGCGATGAAGACGTCAACGACGGCGCCATCCCGCAGGCACCGGCTGGTTTCCTCACCATTGTCACCCTCGACAATGGCGCCGTGACCGAAGCCGGTATCAAGAAGGTCGAGCTGACCGGCCAGTCGATTGCGCCGGACGATGCCGAGGCCGAATTCGTCGCCTTCAACGACAATGACGAAATCGCTGTCACGCTGCAGGAAAACAACTACGTCGCCATCGTCGATGCCAAGACCGCAACGGTTGTCGGTGGTTTCGAAGCTGGCGAGACCGGCGTGTCGGGCGTCGACACCAAGAATGACGGCAAGATTGATTTCTCGGCCGACACGAGCCCCGTTCCGCGTGAGCCCGATGCCGTCAAGTGGCTCGATGCCGACCGCCTCGTCGTCGCCAATGAAGGCGACTGGAATGGCGGTTCGCGTGGTTTCACCATTTTCAACCGTGATGGTTCGGTGAACTTCGACTCGGGCAATGCGCTCGACGTCAATGCCGCCCAGCTCGGCCACTACCCCGATTTCCGCAACAAGAAGGGCGTCGAGCCTGAGGGTCTGGAAGTCGCCACCTTTGGTGACACCCAGTATATCTTCATCGCCGAAGAGCGTTCCTCGCTGATCGCCGTCTACAAGGACACCGGCGCCGAGCCGGAATATGTGCAGACCCTGCCGTCGGGCATTTCGCCGGAAGGCCTGATCGCCATCCCAGAGCGGAACCTGCTGGCCACGGCCAATGAATCCGACCTGCGTGAAGATGGCGGCGTTGGCTCGCACGTCATGCTCTATGAACTGGCCGAAGGCGAAGCCGCGTTCCCGACCATCATCTCCGATCTCGATGCCGACGGCCACCCGATCGGCTGGGCCGCCATTTCCGGCGTCGTCGCCGATGCCGAAAAGGCAGCAACACTCTATGCCGTTTCGGACAATGCACTCTATGCCGCTCCGGCCATCTATACGATCGATGCCACGGCCACCCCGGCCCGCATCACCGCCAAGACCATCATCACCCGCGACGGTGACACCGCCCAGAAGATCGACCTGGAAGGCATTACGCTGGACGGCGAAGGCGGCTACTGGCTGGCCAATGAGGGCGACGCAGCAACGCTGACCCCGCATGCGCTGATCCATGTCAATGCCGAAGGCGAAATCGAGCAGGAAGTCGGCCTCCCGGTCGAACTGCTGGCCAGCCAGAAGCGCTTTGGCGTTGAGGGCATTGCCTCAGTCGGCGAGGGCGACGAGATGGTGCTCTGGGTCGCCATGCAGCGCGAATGGGACGACGAAAAGGGTTTTGTGAAGCTCCTGTCCTACAAGCCCTTGTCCAAGGAATGGGGCGCTGTGCGCTACCCGCTCGACGCAGCACCGGAAGGCGGCTGGGTTGGCCTGAGCGAAATCACCGTGCATGGCGACTTCGCCTATATCGTCGAACGCGACAACCAGATCGCCGACAAGGCTGGCCTCAAGGCCATCTACAAGGTTGCTCTGGCCGATCTGGTGCCGGCTGCTCTCGACGGCGAACTGCCGCTCGTCAGCAAGACCCTGGCCCTCGACCTGATCCCCGGCCTCAAGAGCTTCAACGGCTATGTCGTGGACAAGGTCGAAAGCTTTGCCATCGACGCCGAAGGCAATGGCTTCGTCATCACCGACAATGACGGCGTGGATGACTCCTCGGGCGAAACCCACTTCTGGTCGGTTGGCGCCCTGTAAGAAAACTGGCATGCATACAGCTTGAGCGGCCGGGCCCTGTGCCCGGCCGTTTCATTTTTGGCGCAATGACCGGGGATTGATCAACGAAGACAATTCCGTCGTGTATTCAAGGTGGTGGCAGGCTTGCGCGCAGGGCGAGGTTGCCTACACTCTGCCATGCTTAACCGGGTGAAGAACGGGCCGTGCTCAACCGCATCTACATCATCGTCGGGCTGCTCGCGATCGTCGTGCTGGCGGGCGCATTCATTGCGCCCAATTTCATCCGCTGGAGCGATTATCGCGGCCGGATGGAAGAGCTGGCGACCACCATGCTGGGCACGCCGGTGACGGTGCGCGGCGATATCGAATTTTCCCTGCTGCCACAGCCGCGCCTGTTGTTTTCCGATGTGCTGGTGGGCTCGCCCGAGGAGCCGGCGGCGACGGTCGACAATGTCGAAGCCGAATTCTCGCTGATGGATTTTCTGCGCGACAATTACAGCATCACCAAGCTGGTGCTGCGCCAGCCGGTGATCGACTTTACCGTGGATGAAAGCGGGCTGTTTGGCAGCGGCGTCTCGCTCGATACCGGCAATGGCGGTGTCGGGCTCGGGCAGACCAGTATTGTCGATGCGACGGTGCGGTTGATCGATAGCCGTTCGGGCGAGAATTTTGTCGCCGACAAGGTCAGCGGCGACCTCAAGCTGTCCAGTTTCAGCGGGCCATTGTCGTTTACCGGTACCGGTAGCTATCGCGGCGAGGCCTATAGCGTCCGGCTCAATTCGGGCGAAGCCGACGCGGCGGGCAAGGTCGCCGTGTCGAGCTTCCTTCAGCCACTGTCGACCGCCTTTTCGCTCTCGGCCGAGGGGCAGTTCCAGCCGGGCATGGCGCCGAAATTTGAGGGCAATCTGGTCTATCGCCAGAAGCCGCCAGAGGCCGAGGCGGCCGAACAGATCCGCGGCGACCTGGTGTTCGAGAGCCCGCTCACCGCGTCCACCGACCGGGTTGTGCTGTCGGGTTACACCTTGCGGCCTGATGAGAACCGCGCCGGTACCCGCCTGACCGGCGCGGCCAGCATCCAGCTCGGCGATGTGCGAAGCTTTGATGCGGTGGTGTCGGGCGGCGTCTTCTCGCTGCCGCCGCGTGACGCCAAGGAAGACACCAGCACGCTGCCTTATGAAGCGGTGCGGCTGCTCTCCGAACTGCCGGCGCCGATCATTCCGCCCATGGCCGGCCGGGTCGGAATCGATCTCGCCGAAGTCGGGCTGCGCGGCTTTTCGCTGCGTAACCTGCGCGTCGATGCGACCACCGATGGCACGAGCTGGACTGTCGATCAGTTCACGGCGCAATTGCCGGGCGCGACGACATTGCGCGCCAATGGGCAATTGCTGGCCGAAAATGGCCGCCCGACTTTTCGCGGCGACGTCTCGCTTAATAGCACGCGGCTGGACGGTCTTGCCGCGCTGTGGCGCAAGCCTGCCGAGAATGATCCGCTGTTCAACGTGCCGGGCTCGCTTTATGGCCGCGTTATGCTGGTGGGCGATGCCTTCGGCTTCACCAATGGCATTCTGACGTTGGACCAGGTCAGCCATGGCCTCGAGGTGCGATTGGGCTTTGGCGATGAGAAACGCCTCGACCTAGTCGGGCATTTCGACGAATTGGGTGCGGCGGGCAGCACGCTGGTTGGCGCTCTCTTGCCGGACATCACTTCTGGCCCAAGCTTCGGCACCAGCTTCCCGCTGGGAAGTTTTTCGCTGACTGGCAAAAGCGCGCGAGTACTTGGCCTCGACGGCACAAATCTTGTTGCTGAAGGGCAATGGGCCGACGGCCGGATCAGCATGTCGCGGCTGTCGGCGGCTGATTGGGGCGGCGTGGGTTTTGATACGACGCTGCTGGCGACCGGGACGCTGGCCGAACCGCAGCTGTCGGGTTCCGGGCTGTTGCGCATCGCCCATGGTGCGGCGCCCGCTCTGACGGCGCTTTATGACCTGCAGAACATGCCGCAGGCGTGGCGCGACTTCCTCGCGCTGTCCGCGCCTTCCGAAATCCTGGTCAATGTTGGTGAGCCGCTGGATGGCGCGCAGATGGTGACGCTGGGCGGCACGCTGGGGGCGGGGGATCTCAACCTGCGTGCTGAACTCAGCGGCGGGTTGAATGCACTGGCCACGGCGCCGCTGCTGGTCACCGGTGCCGTTGAATCCACTGATATCGAGGGCCTGACCCGGCAGATCGGTTTTGGCGAGACGCAGCTGTTCGATGGCGAAGGCTCGATGCTGGTCAGCTTCAGCCTCGAAGGGTCACCGACGGAAAGTCTCGTCACCAGCCTGACCACCAGCCTTGGCGAGGAAAACCTCAGTTTTTCCGGCAGCTTGCTGGCGACCGATGATGGAGAGATTCAGGGCACCGGCAGCTTGGATGCCAATCTTGCCGATGCTGGTGCGCTGGCCCAGGTGGTGGGGGCGCGCGGCCTGAGCCTGCCGATGGCCAGCGGTAGCGCGCAATTGCATTTCGAGGGCGACCGGCTGGCGCGGCTGACCGAAATTTCCGGCACATCCGGCGAAAGCGGCTTTGCCGGCGAGCTGGCGCTGTCGCGCACCGGAACGACCACCGCGGTCAGTGGTGACATTGCCGTGGATGTCGTGTCGGCCGAGGGCTTGGCCGTGACGTTGTTCGGGCCGGCAGCTTTGGTACAAGGCGACGGCCTATGGCCCGAGGGGCCGCTGGCTATGGATAGCGAAACCCGCCAGACGCGCGGGACCATTGCCGTTTCGGCGGGGGCGCTGGCGGCAGGCGGTACGGAGCGGTTTGGCGCTACCAGTTTCGAGCTGAGCTGGGATGAGACCCGCATGCGTCTCGCCCGTTTCGAGGCGGTGTCGGGCGAGGGCAAGCTCGGGCTCGATATTTCCGTCTGTTGTTCCGGGCCGCTGGTTGATCGCACGGTGAGTGGCCGGATGACACTGGAAGGCCTGCCGATCCACGCGGTTGTGCCGCCTGCCGCCGCCGCCATGCTGGATGGGCAGGTTGCCGGTGGCGTGCGCTTCGAAGGCAGCGGCGCGAGCCTTGCCGAAGTGCTTGCGGTGACGGCGGGCGAGGGCAATTTCACCCTGACCGATCTGTCCGCCACCCGGCTGTCGCCGGAGATCTTCCCGGCGGTGGCCGACTTTACTGATGTGCTCAACATGGATCCCGATGCCATGGGCATTCTGATGGGGCAGGCGCTGGAGCAGGGTGCCTTCACCGCGCCGACGGCCACCGGCGCCTTCACCATTGCTGGCGGCGTGGTGCGGCTGGCCAATCTGATCATGGAAGGCGAGGGGGCCGGGCTGGCCGGCAGCCTCAACATGACACTGCCGACGCTCGGCCTTGCTGGCAGCTTTGCCATGACACCGCTGGGCTTCGAGGATTCCAGTGGGCTAGTCGGCCCCGATACCTCGCGCATCATCACCCGTCTCGCCGGTACGCTGCTGGCGCCGGCGGTGACGCTGGACCTCGAGGAAATGATCGCAGCCATTCTGGTGCGAGCCAATGAGCTGGAAGTCGATCGCCTCGAGGTGCTCCAGGCCGAGGATGCAGCCCGGCAGCGTGCGGCGGCCGAGGAACGTAACCGTTTGATCGAGGAGCAGCGTCGCCGCGCGGCAGAACAGGCGCGTATTGCTGCCGAAGAAGCCGCGCGCCAGGCTGCGGAAGAGGAAGCGCAACGCCTGCTGCTCTTGGATCAGCAACAGCAGCAGCAAGTTGCACCGAGTGCGCCACCGGCCCAGACCGCGCCGTCCACGACGCCCACCGGGCCGATGATCCTGACCCTGCCGCCGCAGGTGAACCAGCCGATCGGGCCGACAGTCAACCGGCCATTCTAGGCCTGATCGAGCCGGGTCTGATACCAGCGCAATACCGCCAGCCGCGCTGCCGATGACAGGTTGGCGGTTTCGCGCTGTTCGTCGATGTCGCGGATGAGGGCGGCCATGGGCTGCGCCTTTTCGGCGGCCATGGTTTCAAGCGCCGCCCAGAATTCGGGCTCCAGCGCTATGGAGGTGCGGTGGCCGGCAATGGACAGCGATCGCTTGTCCATCAGGAACGATCAGGGCTTCTTGCGGAAGGCGTCGAGGCTCACGACCTTTTCGCCGGGCTTTTCATCGCCGGGCTCGGAGGCGGCGGATTCCACCGCATCGTCGGCATCGGCTTCGACCGCTGTAGCGCCAGGCGCCGTAGCCGGGTCAAACTGCAGGCCGAACTGCACGGAGGGGTCGAAGAACCCCTTGATGGCTGAGAAGGGGATGACCAGCGTTTCGGGAATGCCGTCGAAGGACAGGCCCACTTCAAAGCCGGTCTCATTGGCCTTGAGATCCCAATACTGGTTCTGGATGACGATGGTCATTTCCTTGTCATACTGGCCGAGCAGTTTCTCGCTCAGCCGCACGCCGGGCGCGCGGGTCAGGAATGAAATGAAGAAGTGGTGTTCGCCGGGAAGGCCGGTCTTGGCCACTTCGGACAGCACCTTGCGCACGACGCCGCGCAGGGCTTCCTGAGCGAGAATGTCGTATCGCATGTGATCTTCGGCCATGGCTACCTTCCAGATATATCGGCTGCCGCGTCAAATCACGGCAAATGGGCATAGAATCCCGAACGGCCCATATCAGCCTCACGTTCCGCGAGAATTCAAGGACAAAGGCGTTTGCACACGCAAAGGGGAATTAGGTGCAGGCTTCTGTTGCCAGGTGCCTGCGGACCCCGCCTGTCACCCGGCTAGGGGTGGAGGACTTAATTTCCCAATGCTAGCACTGCTTACGCAGCGAGAGCGACTGGAGCCTTATTGTTGTCATTTGCAACTATAAGTTTCGGACCGATAACGGTGGTACCTCACCGAGCAAAAGCACACCCTTTACGCCCTCGTCGATCCTGTTTCGCCCCCATTGGCTGCCCTCGTGAAGAGTAGATGGTGGAGGCGCCGGGTACTGCCCCCGGGTCCGATAGGTTTATTACGATGACAATTTATCGCCATATCTCTTGCGAGCAGGTCCTATATAGGCCCTGTCGCCCTTTGCCGAAAGAGGCATGAGCTATTTTTCCGCCGGCAGGTGTTCCAGCGTCAGGCCGCGGGCGTTGCGTTCGCCGAAGCCGGGCCAGGGTTGGCCCTCGGTGATGGTCAGGTAGCGGGCGCTATCGACCTGGCCCTTGAGGTGCAGGTCGAGGAAAGCGGTGGCGAAATGCTGCGCCACATTGTTCATCTTCTCATTGGCCCAGACGAAATCGGCATAGTGCTCGAAGGGGCCGCCGTCGCCCAGCCCATAGCTTTCGGCCGGGGCGGGGATGGGCGCCGCGGCATTGTGGCCGGCCTCAGCAAAGGTCAGGAGGTAGCGGTCGGCGTTGACCGCTTCTTCGAACAGCAGGCGAATACCGGCCTGATAGTTGGAGACCTCGTCGCGGCTGCCGGCCATGAAGAGGACGGGAATTTCGATCCCCGCCAGACCGTCGGCATCCCACAGATTGTTCTGGCGACCCCAGGGGCCAATGGCGATAACGGCCTTGAGGCGGGGATCTGCCAGCTCGGTATAGGCGTCGCTGCCAGCCGTGATGCCGGCGAAGGTTTCCGGTGGGGCGAAACCGGCTTCGCCGGCGCCGGCCGAGGTTCCGGCCCCGGCGCTGATCAGGGCGCCATAGCCACCCATGGAATAGCCGATGATGGCGCTGTTGTCGGCGTCCACCAAGCCGGCCAGCTCGCCATCGAGCCTGCTCATCGCATCAAGCACGAAGAGCTGGTCGGGCGCGCGGTTGGCGAGGGTCGAGGCAAAGCCGAGCTGGTTGTCATAGGTGCTTTCGAAGTGATCCACCGCCGCAACCACGTAACCCTTGCTCGCAAGATTCTCGCCGAAGTGGCTGAGCAGGAATCTGTTGCCGGGAAACCCATGCGAGACCACGACCAGCGGGTAGAGGCCGGATGCGGCCGCTGGCGCAGCATCGCGGGTCGCCCTGCCGGTCAGGTTGACGCGAGTCACGCCGTCGCGCAGCATGACATTTTCATAAGTGGTTTCCGCAGCAGGGTCGGCGTCGGCGGGATACCAGAGTTCCACCGTCAGCACCCGGTCCTGGGTGGCGTCGCCGCCGGCGAGAATGTCGGCGCGGTCACGATCCACCAGCTCCAGGGTGCGCACGCCAACCGCATGCCGGCCGCGCTCTGCCAGTTCCGGCGCATCGGGGCGTAGCGAATCTATGCGGTTGTGTTGCGCCATCGCCAAACTTCCCGATACGGCCCAAGCCATTGCTACCAGCAACAATCTCATAGTGCTCTCCTGTCTCAGGGCAAAGACTGGCATAATTGGACGACAGTTTTGCAAGCCTCAGGCCGCTTAGCCGTTCCACTGCATGCCCATATAGACCCCGCCAGCCTCGAGCTCGTCGAGCATCTGGGCGAGGTGTTTTTCCTTGGTCTCCTCGCGTTTCACCTTGTTGATCCAGAGCAGGTAGTCATTGCGCTGATAGGGCGGCCGGGCGTCGTATTTGTCGCGCAGACCACGCTCCTCGAGCGCCTCGCGCACGAAGTCGGGCATATCCTCGCGCTTGCGCAGCGGACGAAGGGCCGGGCTCATGGCAGCACCGCCTGGGCCTCGATCTCGATCAGGAAGTCCGGGTTGGCCAGTTCCGGCACGCGCAGGCTGGTGACCACCGGCGGGTTGGCTCGCGCTCCCCAGACCTTCATCCATTCGCCGAAACCGGCCCGCAGGTCTGCATCGCTGCGCATGATGATGCTGACTTTAACGAGATCTTCCAGATTGGCGCCCGCAACCGTCAGCACCTTCTGCAGATTGACCAGGGCCTGCGCAGTCTGTTTGCCCATGTCCGTCTTGTCGACCACTTCGCCTTTTTCGTCGACGCCATTCTGGCCGCCGATCAGCAGGATGCGGGCATTGGACGGGATGATGATGCCCTGGGAAAAGACGGGGCTGTGGTACATGGTGTCGGGATTGATGTGCTGGACCGCCATTCTCGATCTCCTAGATGATTGCTGCACAACGCCGTGGCGCCGCCTGTGTTTCCTGACACGGTTGTGCTGCCAGCTGCTGACAGCAGGGGACGCGGTATTAGACTACCATCAAGCCGCAGCGAATCGCAGTATCGGTGGTGTTATGCAGCCCTATCTGAAACTGATCTCCGACATTCTCGAACACGGTGCCGACAAGGCCGACCGGACCGGCACCGGCACGCGGAGCCTGTTCGGCTATCAGATGCGGTTCGATCTCAATGCCGGTTTTCCGCTGCTGACCACCAAGAAGCTGCATCTCAAATCCATCGTCTATGAACTGCTCTGGTTTATTCGGGGCGAGACCAATGTGCGCTGGCTGCAGGAGCGCGGCGTCAAGATCTGGGACGAATGGGCCGACGAGAATGGCGATCTCGGGCCGGTCTATGGCTCGCAATGGCGCAGCTGGCCGGCGCCGGATGGGCGCAAGATCGACCAGCTGGCGCAAGTCATCGAGAGCATCAAGAGCAAGCCCGATTCACGCCGGCATATCGTCTCGGCCTGGAACCCGGCCGAAGTGGATGACATGGCGCTGCCGCCGTGTCACTGCCTGTTCCAGTTCTATGTCGCCAATGGCAAGCTGAGCTGCCAGCTCTATCAGCGCTCGGCCGATACGTTCCTCGGCGTGCCGTTCAACATGGCATCCTATGCTCTGCTGACCCATATGGTGGCGCAGGTGACGGGGCTGGGCGTCGGTGATTTCGTGCATACCTTTGGCGATGTGCATCTTTATTCGAACCATTTCGAACAGGCGAAGCTCCAGTTGACCCGCGAGCCGCGGCCGCTGCCGACGCTCAAGATCAACCCGCAAGTGAAGCGCATCGAGGACTTCGTCTTCGAGGACTTTTCCTTCGAAGGCTATGATCCGCATCCGCACATCAAGGCGGCGGTCTCGGTCTAGGCTTCAGCGGTGGTCTCAAACCTCTGGGAAACCCAAATTCTGCTTTCGCCATAAGGGTCGGGTGCTATTGGTAGCGCAACGGAGGACAGGCGATGACGTCACGACAGATTTTTGCCGGACTGCTTTTTCTGGCGGCGACGCCTGCACTGGCCAATGACACGACGGCGGTGCTCACCACGGGTGGGCTGGAATTCGTCACCAATTTCGACATCGTGATGGAGAGCGAAGAGCTGTTCATCTCGAAAGACGAAATCCGTGTCGTCTATCAGTTCCGCAATACCAGCCAGACCGACCAGAATATTCTCGTGGCCTTCCCGATGCCCGACATTGTGCCCAATTGGTATTCGGATGTGGCCTATCCGGCTGGGCTGGAAAACAATAACTACGAATTCGAGACCACGCTGAATGGCAAGCCCATCGAGGCAACGCTGCACGACTATGCTTATGCCTTTGGGGTCGATCGCAGCAAGCTGCTGACCCAGCTCGGCCTGCCGCTGCTGCCGATCACGCAAGAGGCCAGAGAAGCAGCTGATGCGCTGGATGAGGAGACGCGCAACCAGCTGCTGCATCTGGGCATGCTGACCCCCGACGAATATGACGTCGGCGAAGGCATGGAGATGCATTACAACCCGGCCTGGACCTACAAGGCGACCTATACTTGGGAGGGCGACTTCCCTGCCGGCGAGTTGGTCACGGTCGAGCACAAGTACAAGCCGAGCGTTGGCGGCACGGTGGGCGTCACCTTCCTCGGCGAGGCCTATGAAGGCTATGATCCGCGCAGGGAATACGACAGCAAATATTGCACCGACGAGGCCTTTATCTCAGCAGTGCGTCGCACGCTGAAGGATCCCGCCGAGCCCTATTCGGCGCCCTTCACCGAGAGCTGGATTTCCTACATCCTGACCACGGGCGGCAACTGGGGCGGTGGGGTGATCAACAATTTCCGCCTCGTCGTCGACAAGGGCAGCGAAGACAATCTCATCTCGTTCTGTGGCGACGACGTCAAGAAGATCGGCCCGACCACCTTTGAAATGGTCAAGACCGACTTCTGGCCGGACCGCGAGCTGGAAATCCTGATCCTCAACCGGAACGACTGGTAGCATGGCGCTCGCCATTCGTCCGGCCGTCGCGGCTGATGCCGGCGCGATCGTGCAATTCATTGCCGATCTCGCCGCTTATGAAAAGCTGAGTCACGAGGCCAAGGCGACCGAGGCCGACATTATCCGCGACCTGTTCGGTGCCGAGCCCAAGGTGTTCTGCGAGATCGCCGAATGGGATGGCAAGCCGGTCGGCTTCGCGCTCTGGTTCTATACCTATTCGACCTTCCAGGGTCGGTACGGCATCTGGCTGGAAGATCTCTTTGTCGATCCGTCGATGCGCGGCAAAGGCGTCGGCAAGGCGCTGCTGGTCAATCTGGCGCAGCGCTGTGTCGCCGAGGCCTTGGGCCGCTTCGAATGGTGGGTGCTGGACTGGAACGAGCCCAGTATCGACTTCTACAAGTCGCAGGGTGGCGTGATGCAGGACGAATGGACCAAGGTGCGCGTCGATGGCGAAGCGCTCAAGAAGCTGGGGGCGGCATGAGCATCACCATCGCGATGATTGCCGGTGTGGCCGAGAATGGCGTGATCGGCAGCGACCAGACCATTCCCTGGCGCGTGCCGTCCGACATGGCCTTCTTCAAGAAGACGACACTAGGCAAGCCCATTGTGATGGGCCGCAAGCAATATGAGACGGTTGGGCGGCCGCTGCCCGGTCGCACCAACATCGTCATCACCCGCCAACAGGGCTACCAGCCAGAGGGCGTGCTGGTGTTCCACGACATCGATACTGCGCTACAAAAGGCGGGCGAAATCGCGACCGCAGATGGCGTTGACGAAATCATGATCATCGGTGGCGGCGAACTTTATGCCCAGCTTATGCCGCAAGCCGAGCGGCTTTACATCAGCCATATCGACCTGTCGCCCGAGGGCGACGTACGGTTTCCGGCGATAAAGCCCGAGGATTGGGCGGTTGTCGATCTGCCCGAAGTGACGCCCAGTCCAAAGGACGAGGCGAGCTACCGCGTCAAAGTGTACGTGCGTCGTAAAGACCCTGCGCATTGATCGCGTGAAGGGCTTGCCTATATAAGTCCTCAACGAAACCAAAAGATCGAGAAGGAACGCGATGCCTTGGGAGAATAACGGAGGCGGGGGTGGCCGCAATAATAATGGCGGTCCCTGGGGGCAAGCGCCCGGTGGTGGTGGCGGCAATGGTCCGCGCCGACCAGGGGGCGGCAATACCCCCAACCTCGAAGATATTCTCAATCGCGGCCGCGATCAGTTCAAGGGTGGCCTGCCGGGCGGCCGTTGGGCCATTATCGGCGGCGTGCTGGCCCTGATCGCGTTTTGGGGCGTCAACTCGGTCTATACGATCAACTCCAGTGAAGTGGGCGTGGAATCGCGCTTTGGTGCTCCCAAGCCAGAGCTGTCCGGTGAAGGCCTGCATTTCCTGATCTGGCCGATCGAGAGCGTCGAGCGCGTTCCGCTGACCCTCAACCAGACCCAGATCGGTACGGCTTCGGGCGCGGCAACGCAGACCCGCAATACGACCGGTGGTGCCAGCGACGGCATGATGCTGTCGGGCGACCAGAATATCGTCAATGTGCAGTTCTCGGTGTTCTGGGCCATCAATGACCCGATCGAATACCTGTTCAACGTGCGCGACCAGGAAGCCATGATCCGCTATGCAGCGGAAAGCGCGATGCGCGAAGTGGTGGGCCGTCGTCCGGCACAGGAAGTCTATTCCGACGACCGCGCCGGCATCCAGACCGAAGTGCTGGGGATCATCCGTGGCGTGCTCGACAGCTATGGTCTGGGCGTCAATGTCACCCAGGTGCTGATCGAAAATGCCGGCCCGCCGGCTGAAGTCATCGACGCCTTCAATGAAGTGCAGCGTGCCCGCCAGGACGAAACCCGTCTGCAGGAAGAAGCCCGTTCCTACGCCAATACCCTGTTGGGTGATGCGCGTGGTCGTGCGGCGGCCCTGCGTGAAGACGCAGCCGCCTACACCAACCGCGTGGTGCAGGAAGCAACCGGCGAATCCGAGCGCTTCAACGCCATTTATGCCGAATATGTCAATTCGCCCGAAGTGACGCGCAAGCGCCTGTTCCTCGAAACCATGGAAGAAGTGCTGAGCAGCTCGGAAAAGGTGCTGATCGAGGGCGGTGCCGAAGGACAGGGCGTCATACCCTATCTGCCATTGCCCGAACTGCGCCCCGGCGCCAACACGCCGGCGGGGAACTAAGCCATGCAAAATCGTCTCATTGTCATCGGCGTGGTCGTTCTCGCCGCGCTCTATGTGTTCTTCTCGTCGATCTATGTGGTCAACGAGCGCGAACAGGCCATCGTCACGCGCTTCGGTCAGATCACCGATGTGCGCACCGAGCCAGGCATCTATTTCAAGATCCCGACCGACTTCGTCGATCGCGTCCAGCTGATCGAAGATCGTCTGCTGCGTTATGATATCGCCAATATGCGCGTCCAGGTTTCGGGTAATGCCTTCTACCAGGTCGACGCCTTCCTGACCTATCGCATTGCCGATGCCCGCCTGTTCCGTCAGCGCGCCACCGGCCAGCTGTCGGTGGTGGAAGACCGTATCGGCGCCAACCTCGACTCGGCCCTGCGCCAGGTCTATGCAGCCCGCGAATTCAATGCAGCGCTGAGCGACCAGCGGGCCCAGATGATGCAGGAAACCCGTGACCTGATCCGTCCGGACCTTGCCGAGCTAGGTGTGGACGTTGTCGACGTGCGTATCCTGCGTACCGATCTTGACCAGGACGTTTCGGCCACGACTTTCGAGCGCATGCGCGCCGAACGTCTTGCCGAAGCTGCCCTGCTGCGTGCTCGTGGTCAGGAACAGGCACAGTCATTGCGCGCTATCGCCGACCGTCAGGCCGTCGAAATCGTGGCAGCGGCCACCCGTGACGCGGAAATCATCCGTGGTACGGGCGACGCCGAGCGGAACCGTCTGTTCGCCGCTGCCTACGGCCAGGACGAGGAATTCTTCGAGTTCTACCGCTCGATGGAAGCCTATCGCACCGCGCTGGTGAACACCGGCACGACCATGATGCTGTCGCCGGAAAGCGCCTTCTTCAAGTATTTCGGCTCCAATGGCGAATTGCCAACGGCCAATCCGAACCTTGCGGCACCGATCCAGCCGACCGCGGCGCCGATCACCGCGCCCGCGACCAACGAGCCTGCGCTCGATGGTCTGGGGATCGAGGAAAGCACCGTGCCGAGCATCACGCTGGAAGACGGCTCGGAACTGGCGCCGACCGTCGGCACCGACGTTCCGGCTCCGGCCGAAGCCCCTGCTGCAGCACCTGCCGCTCAGTAATCGGGACCTAGCCAAAAATACGAAAGCCGGCGCTTAGCGCCGGCTTTTTGTTTTCAGCGATCGCTGACCAAAGACTAGCGGACGATCTCTTCGTCGCTGAAGCCCTGCAGGTAGAGCAGGGCGGTGAGGTCGCCGTGGTCGATGCGGATGCCGGCTTCGGCCGCGACGGCGGGCTTGGCATGAAGGGCGACGCCGAAGCCGGCGATGCGGATCATGTCGAGGTCATTGGCGCCATCGCCGACGGCAATGGTCTGGCTCAGCGGCAGATTGTGTTCGGCGGCGAGCGCTTCGAGCCGTTCGCGCTTGGTTGATTTGTCGACGATGGGTTTTGCCACCGTGCCGGTCAGCGCGTCGCCGTCGAATTCGAGAACATTGGCAATGGCTTCGTGGAAGCCGATGCGCTTGCCGAAATAGTCGGCGAAGAAGGTGAAGCCCCCCGAGACCAGCGAGGTATAGGCGCCATATTCCTTCATCGTCTGCACCAGCGCACGGCCACCGGGAGCGAGGGTGATGTTCTCGCGGCGAATTTCCTCGATGACCTTGCGCTCAAGACCTTTGAGCAGAGCGACGCGGGTATCGAGGGCCTGGCCGAAGTCGAGCTCGCCGCGCATGGCGCGGTCGGTGATCTCGGCGACCTGGTCCTTGATGCCCAAGGCTGCCGCCAGTTCGTCGATGCATTCCTCGTTGATCATGGTGGAATCCATGTCGGCAATGAGGATCTGCTTGCGGCGATTTTCTGTAGGAACCACAGCAGCATCGACGGCGCGATTGCCGATGATCTCGCAGGCCAGCGACAGCGCGTCGGTTGACTTCGGCTCGATGATCTCGCAGGCAATGGAATGGTTGAGCCAGTTCAGCTCGCCGCCGACCTCGCGGATGACCGCTTCAGCGAGCTTGGGATCGAGTTCGGAATCATTGGGATTGGCGATGAGGCAAAGGACTGGCATGGGGACCTTTTTGAGGAGGACTGTTTGACGGTCCGTGGGCGTGCCGTGCTGATAGCGGGTCCGACTGCCAGCGGCAAGTCGGCGCTGGCGCTCGCCATGGCGCAGGAGCTGGACGGCGTCATCATCAACGCCGATGCCATGCAGATTTATGATACGCTGCAGGTGGTTACGGCGCGGCCTTCGAATGAAGAGATGGCACAGGCGGAGCATCGGCTCTATGGCACGGTGCCGGCGGCGGTACGGTTTTCGACAGGCCAATGGCTGACGGCGGTCAGCGAAGTGATGGCGGGCATCGATCCGGCACGTCCACTGATTTTCACTGGCGGCACAGGGCTTTACTTCGATGCGCTGTTGAATGGATTCGCCGATGTGCCGGAGATTTCCCCGGCGGTGACGCTTGAAGTTCAACAAGAGATTCAAGCGCTGGATGGCGCGCAGCGGCTGGCGCTGTTGGAGCGGGAAGACCCGGTGGCGGCAGCGCGGTTGAAGGTGGCGGACCCGCAAAGATTGACGCGCGCCATCGCCGTCAAACGGGCCACTGGCCGCATGCTTTCTGCCTACCAAGACGAGATTGCAGCAAGCTTGCTTGCGGATTGCTTGCAGATTGATCGCATTGTGCTGGACCCGGATCGCGACGTGCTGCGCCAGCGGATCGCGCAGCGTTTCGATGCGATGTTTTCCGGCGGGGCGGTGGACGAGGTGAAGGCGCTACTGGCGCTCGAGCTCGATCCGGCGCTGCCGGTGATGAAGGCAATCGGGGTGCGCGAGATAGGCGACTGGCTATATGGCAAGCTGGGCCGCGACGAGGCGATCAAGCTGGCGACGATCGCGACGCAGCAATATGCCAAGCGGCAGCGGACGTGGTTTCGCAACCGCTTCGGTGACTGGCCGCGGCGCGGACTAGCGGGGGCGGAGCAGTCCTAGCCGTTCGCGCAGGGCGAAGCGGGTAACGAGGAGCACGGCGACAAAGGCCAAGCCAGCGGCCAGACCGATCCAGATGCCGACGCCGCGCCAGCCGACCACGAAGCCCAGCACGTAGGCGATCGGCAGGCCGACGGCCCAGTAGCCGAGAATGGCGAGCAGCATGGGTGTCTTGGTGTCACTGAGCCCGCGCAGGGCATGCGCGGCGGTGACCTGGGCGCCATCGACCAGCTGGAACACGCCTGCGACCACGAGGAAGGTGGCGGCCAGCGCTAGCGCATTGGCGTTGCCGGGCACGCGGGGATCGAGGAACCAGGTGACGATGGTCGGACCCATGGTCAGGAACAGCGTACAGGTCAGCGCCATGAAGCCGGTGCCGAGCACGAAGGCGGTCCAGCCGGCCTTGCGGATGCCTTCGGGGTCGCTGCGGCCATAGGCCATGCCGACGCGCACGGTGGCGGCCACGCCAACGCCCAAAGGCACCATGAAGGCCATGGAGGCGCATTGCAGGGCGATGGCATGGGCAGCGACCTCATCGGTGCCCAAACGACCCATCAGCAGGGCGGCGGCGGTGAAGAGCCCGACCTCGGCCAGTACCGTCAGGCCGATCGGCGTGCCGATGCGGAAGATTTCGCGGAAGCGGAACCAGTCGGGTTTCCAGAAACGCGCCAGCACATGGAAGCGCTTGAGCCGGCGATGGCGCAGCACGTAGCCGACCATCAGCAGGAACATGGCGATATTGGTGACCAGCGTGGCAATTGCGGCGCCGCGCAGTTCGAGGCGCGGGAAACCGAAATGGCCAAAGATCAGCACATAGGCGATGGCGGCGTTGAGCAGGACGCCGAAGACGGTGATGAGCAGAATGGCGCGGGTAGCGTCAAAGGCCGAGAGCAGCGAGCGGAAGGCGATGAGGCCGATGGCCGGGAACAGCGACCAGGCGGCGATCTGGATGAACTGCTCGGCCATGCCGGTGGCCACTGGGTCCTGACCGAGCAGACCAAATATCGGGCGGATTTGCAGCACGATGGGCACCAAAACTATGGCTAGGGCGATGGCGGCCCAGCAGCCCTGACGGACGATGCGGCGCACGGCCTTGATGTCGCGCGAGCCGCGCGCCTGGGCGACCAGAGGCGCGACGGCGCCGACGACGCCAACGCCGCCGACGAGGAAGGGCATCATGAAGGTGGTGGCGAGTGTTCCTGCGGCCAGATAGTTGGAGCCGAGCCAGCCGAGCAGGATGACGTCAGTGGTGTGGAGGGCATTCTGCGCCAGTTGGGCGATCACCAATGGCCAGGCCAAGGCAAAAGTGGCGCGCAATTCGGCGATCCAGCTGTCACGGCTGGATAGGTTCTCGGCGGCCGCGCCGGGCGCAGCCGTTATCTGGTCGGTCATTTGATTGTCCTACTCGCCCGGATTGATTAGAGGAAAGCTCCCCAATGCGGAAGAGGGCTGGGCCATGGCCGCCGATAGAGAAATGATGCGACCCATTCTGGCAGCGGCCGGCTTGATCGGCGCCGTGGGCGTGGCCAGCGCTGCGGCAGCGTCGCACGCGGGGGAATCACGCAATCTGGCGGCTATCGCTGCGATCTGCCTGGCGCATGGACCGGCTTTGCTGGCGCTGGCGCTTGCAGGGCATGGCCGATTGTTGAGCTTGGCTGGGGCGTTTCTCGCCGTAGGAACGATCGTCTTTGCCGGCGATCTCGGCATGCGGGAATGGCAGGGCCATGGACTGTTTCCCGGTGCGGCGCCGATTGGTGGCGTCGGCATGATCGGTGGCTGGCTGCTGGTTGTCGTGGCTGGCCTGGTCTGGCGGCGAGCTTAAGTCGGAATTTCGTTAATTTAGTTCGGCCAAAGCCGGAACCAATCACGGCGCCGTGCATTTTTGCCCTCGATAGTTTCCTGGAGGGTTTCCAATGCATAAGATCCTGATCATCGCCGCAACCTGTCTGTCCCTGGCCGCTTGCACCACCACTCAGCAGGGTGCAGCCATTGGCGCAGTCGGCGGTGGCGTCATTGGCGCGGCAGCAGGCGGTAGCGTGCTCAGCACCGCCGTTGGTGCCGGTGTCGGCGCTGTTGTTGGCGCAGCAGCCGGCGATGTTGTCGGCCGCTCGAGCAGCGGCAACAACATCTGCGTTTACCAGCGTCCAGACGGCAGCCGCTACCGCGACACCTGCCCGCGCGGCTAATACGAATTGCAGCATCGCCCCATGCTGCATGCGCCCTAGGGCGCCAAAGGCACCCGTCCCGGAGAAATCCAGGCCGGGTGCCTCTTAGTTTGTGCGATCAATTCGGCTTGAATTTCTCACCTTCAGCGGCCATATTTTCGATCTGCGACCCACTGTCTTGCGCTATCTGAACGACCGGCAGACGCCGGAAACTTGGCTACCAGATCGGTGAATCGTTAGGCGGGCCCAGACTGCCCGTTTGCAACCCAACCGCTGCGGCGGTGTCCACTAGCGAGGACCACATCATGGCTACCATCACCGGTACCGTTAAATTCTTCAACACCACCAAGGGCTTCGGCTTTATCTCGCCAGAAGGCGGCGGCAAGGATGCTTTCGTGCATATCTCTGCCGTGCAGCGTTCGGGCCTGCAGGGCCTCTATGAGAACGACAAGGTGACCTATGAGCTCGAGACCGGCCGTGACGGCAAGGAATCGGCCACCAACCTGACGCTTCTCGACTAAGCGTTTAAGCTGCGTCTTCCGAAGGGCCCCATGGGGCCCTTTTTTGTTGGTTTTTTACCGGAGTGGCCCTTGGGGTCGACTCCGCGACGCCGGTCATGCAAGTCTGCGCGCCGGAACAAACAGATGGAGTGCGGTCCATGCTGCGAGATCTTCTGCGCCTGTGGAGCCCCAGCGTCGAGCCCGTGCCAAGTCTGCGGCAGTCGGGCGCCTTGCCCTACACGGTGATCGACGGTCGCGTGGTGTTCCTCTTGGTAACTTCGCGGCGGACCGGGCGCTGGATTTTTCCCAAGGGCTCGATCATTGCCGGCATGACGCCGTGGGACAGCGCCGCCAAGGAGGCGATGGAAGAGGCCGGTGTCACCGGCCAGATCGGCAGCGAGCCGATCGGCAGCTATCAGAACTCGGACAAGGGCGCGCTGGTCGATATCGACGTGTATCCCCTGCGCGTCGATGTTCAGCACGAGACATGGGACGAGATGGACCAGCGCTTGCGGCACTGGGTGCTGCTGGCCGAGGCAAGGCGTCTGCTGGCGGATCGGACGCTGGTGGAGATTGCCGAGACGCTGCACCGACGCCTGACCATGCGGCTGTTTATCCAGTAAAGGCGATCAGCACGCGATAGAGCAGGGCGGCCAGTGCGGCTGCGGCGGGCAGCGTGACCAGCCAGGCAACCCCGATCTGCGCCACCTTGAGACGGCGCACCAGATAGCGCCGCTCGTTGCGCCGCTCGCGTGCCAGGGCGTCTTCGGGCCGATCATTGAGCATGGTGGCATCTACAAGGCTGGCCCGGACCGGCACGGCGGCGCCGTTCATGTTGCGGATGGCGAGGAATTCGCGCACGAAGCCGACACCGAACACCGCGCCGACGGCGACATGGGTCGAGGAGACCGGCAGGCCCAAGGCCGAGGCCGTCAGCACCGTGACCGCTGCCGAGAGCGCGACGCAGAAGGCGCGGATTTCATTGAGCTTGGTGATCTGCTCGCCGACCGTATGGATGACGCGCGGGCCGAACAGGGCAATACCCAGCGCAATGCCGGCGGCACCGATCGCCAGTTCCCAAGAGGTGACCAGCGTGCCGCTGGTAGGGAGAAGATGGGCTGCGCGCACGATAGCGACCAGCGGCCCCAGCGCATTGGCCACGTCGTTGGCGCCGTGGGCGAATGACAAGAGGGCGGCGGCAACGATCAGCGGCGGCCGGAACAGCTTGGCCACCTGCTTCTTGCGATTGGTCAGGCCGAGGGAGCGGATGCGCACCCAGGGCATGGCGACGAGCCAGCCGATCGAGGCGGCGGCAATGCCGATGGCAATGATCGAGGGCAGGTTAGGCTGCCACCAATGAGGTGGGGCCTTGGTCGCCAGGTAAATCGCAAAAATGCCCGACATGGCGGCGACCAGCACCGGCACCCAGATGCGGGCGGCGGCGATCTTGTTGGCGCGACGAGTGATGGTGCGGCGGATGGTACCATGCAAAGCCGCGGCAAAGATGGCGCCGAGCAGCGGCGACAGCATCCAGCTGACCGCAATGACTCCAACCGTCGGCCAGTTCACCGCGCCAAAGCCGGCCGCAGCCACCGCTGCGCCGACAATGCCGCCAATGATGGCATGGGTGGTGGAAACCGGAGCGCCGACAAAGGTCGAGGCATTGATCCAGAGGGCGGCAGCGACGAGCGCGGCGATCATCACCTGGATCAGGGTTAGCGGCGTCAGGCCGGCATTGTAGGCAATGATGTTATTGGCGACGGTATCGACGACATCGCTGCCCGCCAGCAGGGCGCCCGCCGCGTCGAAGACGGCGGCCAGGGCCAGCGCGCTGGCCATGGTCAGTGCCTTTGCGCCAACGGCGGGGCCGACATTATTGGCGACGTCATTGGCGCCAATGTTAAGCGCCATATAACCGGCGGCCACGGCGCCGAGGATCACCAGCCACTGCATCGGCCCGGCCGGCAGGGCGACATTAGCCAGACAGGCGGTCAGCAGCAGGAACAGCAGGGCAATGCCAAGAGGCAAGATCGTCCGTGGCATTGGTGGCGTTTTGGTCCTTCGGGGGATGCAGCGTCTAAGGACTATGCTTTGCCGGCTTTGTCGATTCAAACCTGTCTTCAGGCCCAGCATTCTTGGGTATCTTGCCTGTCGTCGTGCCAGGGTGGTCGGACCCAACGGCATGTGGCCTTGACAGTTTCCTCGCTATGACCCTATCAATGCGTCCGTAATTTCAAGGAGAGGTCCCGTGCGGGCACTCATTCTCGTAGTAGGCAGGCGCATCGGCACCGTGGGATAATATCCCGCGCGATAGCTGGTGCGCCGAGAACAGGTCCCGAACGGGGCCTTTTTTATTGCCCGGTTTTTGCCGCTACGAGACTGGGCTGGATTGGACTGAGGAAGGAATAGACGATGGCCGAAAGAATGACCGGCGCCGAAATGGTGATCCAGGCGCTGACCGATCAGGGGGTCGAGCATATTTTCGGCTATCCGGGCGGCGCGGCCCTGCCGATCTATGACGCCATGTTCCAGCAGGATGTGGTGCAGCATATCCTGGTGCGGCACGAGCAGGGCGCGACGCATATGGCCGAGGGCTATGCGCGTTCGACCGGCAAATGCGGCGTGGTTCTCGTGACTTCCGGCCCCGGCGCGACCAATGCGGTGACCGGCCTCACCGATGCGCTGATGGATTCCATTCCCATGGTTTGCATCACGGCCCAGGTGCCGACCACGCTGATCGGTTCGGACGCCTTCCAGGAATGTGACACTGTCGGCATCACCCGTAGCTGCACCAAGTATAATTACTTGGTGAAGCGCGTCGAAGACCTGCCGCGCATCATGCATGAGGCCTTCCTCATCGCCACGACCGGCCGTCCGGGCCCGGTGGTGATCGATATTCCCAAGGACGTGCAGTTCGCGCTGGGCGACTATTATAAGCCCGACCTCGAGACGCTGCGTCATCAGAGCTATCGTCCGCAGGTGGATGGTGATGCTGCCGCTATCGAAGCGGCCGTGGACCTGATGCTCAAGGCCGAGCGGCCGATCTTTTATACCGGTGGCGGCGTGATCAATGCCGGGCCCGAAGCCTCCAAGCATTTGCGCGAGCTGGCCGAGCTGACCGGTTTCCCGGTGACGTCGACGCTGATGGGTCTCGGCGCTTTCCCGGCCAGCAATCCGCAGTGGATGGGCATGCTGGGCATGCACGGCACCTACGAGGCCAATTGGGCGATGCATGACTGCGACGTCATGATCAATATCGGCGCACGTTTCGATGACCGCATCACTGGCCGCATCGACGCCTTCTCGCCCAATTCGCGCAAGATCCATGTCGATATCGATCCGTCGTCGATCAACAAGGTGGTGCGGGTCGACGTGCCGATCATCGGCGATTGCGAGCGCGTGTTGTCGGAAATGGTGCGCGTTTGGCGCAGCAAGACCAACCAGCCGCGCACTGAGGCGATTGCGCCGTGGTGGAACCAGATCGAGAAGTGGCGCGCGGTCAATTCGCTCGGCTACAAGAACTCGGACACGGTCATCAAGCCGCAATATGCCATCGAGCGGCTCTACGAGATGAGCAAGAAGCAGGGCAAGGAGGTGTTCATCACCACCGAAGTCGGCCAGCACCAGATGTGGGCCGCCCAGCATTTCCATTTCGACCAGCCCAACCACTGGATGACTTCGGGTGGCCTTGGCACCATGGGCTATGGCCTGCCGGCTGCCGTCGGCGTGCAGGTGGCGCATCCCGATGCGCTGGTGATCGACATCGCCGGCGAAGCCTCGGTGCAGATGACCATGCAGGAGATGAGTACAGCCGTGCAGTATCGCCTGCCGATCAAGATCTTCATCCTCAACAATGAGCGCATGGGCATGGTGCGGCAATGGCAAGACCTGCTGCATGGCAGCCGCTATGCGCATAGCTATTCGGAATCGCTGCCCGATTTCGTCAAGCTGGCCGAGGCCTATGGCGGCAAGGGCATCCGCTGCGAGAACCCGGCCGAACTCGACGCGGCGATTGCCGAAATGTTCGACTATGACGGCCCGGTGCTGTTCGACGTCATTGTCGAGAAGGACGAAAACTGCCTGCCGATGATCCCGTCGGGCAAGCCGCACAACGAGATCATCCTGCCCGATACGGCCAATATCGGCGACATCATCGACGAAAAAGGCCGCCAGCTGGTTTAGGCACGGGGAGGAACAAAGACATGAACGCACATCTGCAGCCGACCGGTTCGGCCTATTTCATCACCAAGGAGACCCAGGAGCAGGAGCGCCACACGCTGTCAGTGCTGGTCGACAACGAGCCGGGCATTCTGGCTCGCGTCGTGGGTCTGTTCTCGGCGCGCGGCTATAATATCGAAAGCCTCACCGTCAGCGAGACGGAACACGGGCGGCGACTTAGTCGCATCACCGTCGTGGTGATCGCGACGCCCAAGACGCTGATCCAGATCAAGCTGCAGCTCGAACGCCTCGTGCCGGTGCACAAGGTGCATGACCTGACGGCCGAGGGCGCAAGCATCGAGCGCGAGCTGGCGCTGATCAAGGTGGCCGGTTCGGGCGAGCATCGGGCCGAAACCCTGCGGCTGGCCGATGCTTTCCGTGCGCATATCGTCGACGCGACGGTCGAAAGCTTCGTCTTTGAAGTCACCGGCAAGCCCGACAAGATCGACAGCTTCATCGCTTTGATGCAGCCGCTCGGGCTGGTGGAAGTGGTGCGGACCGGGCTGGCGGCAATTTCGCGCGGTCCGCAGGGCATGTGATCAGCAGCGCTGATCGCTGCCATCACAACACAGGATTGGGCGTCACGCCCAGTCTGCTATAGAGCAGGGACATCGTTTCGCGAGTCCCTGCCATGACCCTGCTCTCCGTCAATCTCAATGCCGTCGCCCAGCTGCGCAACCGGCGCAATCTGCCCTGGCCGAGCATTGTCGGGCTGGCGCGCGTGGTGCTCGATGCCGGGGCCAGCGGCGTGACCATTCATCCGAGGCCCGATGAGCGGCATATCCGCCGTACGGATGTGTTCGATCTGGCGGCGCTATTGCGGGATGAGTATCCGGAAACCGAATTCAACATCGAAGGCTATCCGAGCGAGGACTTTTTTGCCCTCGTTGATGAGGTCAAGCCGCAGCAGGTGACGCTGGTGCCGGATGATCCTGCCCAGGCGACGTCCGACCATGGCTGGGATTTTCTCGGCAAGGGCAATTTCCTGACCGATGTGGTGCAGCGGCTCAAGGCACCGAACCGGCGGATTTCGCTGTTCTGCGATCCCGATGCCGGCGTCGAGGGCGTGGCTGCCGCCAAGGCGACGGGCGCCGACCGGATCGAGCTTTACACCGGCCCCTATGGTGGCTGCTACGATGATGCCGACCGTGCCGTGCGCGAGCTGGCAGCGCTGGCCCATACCGCTCAGGCAGCGCATGCAGCGGGCATGGGCGTCAATGCCGGGCATGACCTGACGCTGGCCAACCTGCCGGCCTTCCAGTCTGCCGTGCCGCATGTCGATGAAGTTTCCATCGGTCATGGTATTACTGCCGACGCGTTGCTGATCGGCTTTGCCGAAGCGGTGCGACAATACCGGGCCGTACTGGGCAGCTGAAAACGAAAAGGGCGCCGGCCAAAGCCGACGCCCCACATGCAATGATTGCCGGCACTTAGTCGGTGAAGTTGAACGTGGCCAGTTCGCAGACATTGTTGTCAGCCGAGACCACCGAGTCGCCGTCTTCGAAGACTGCGAGGAAATCAAACTTGCAGTAGCCCGAACCGTCATCGATGTTGACCATTGCGCTGCTGCCGGAGGGCAGGACTTCGCTGCCCAGGATGTCTTCCTGCCAATCGGCCGTGCCCGTATTGGACGCGTAGAACTCGACGATCGTATAGGACGTCTGGTTGTTGATCTGTACCTTGCGGTCCAGCGCCATGGCTGCGCTGTTGGTCAATGCAAAGACGGCGGCGGCAAGCGTGATGGCGGCGATGGATTGGATGCGCATGCATTCCTCTGAGTCTACGGAGTATTCCGTAGCGCCAAATGCAACAACGCCAGTGGGTTAAGCAACTGGAGACTTGGCGGTTGCAGCGCTGGCCGTGCAAGATCGCTGGATGTCGTTAATTTCGGAACTGATCGCTGGAATCGAACAATGCGTTCCGGTGGAGAGCCCATGCTGTTCCAAGGTGCCGCCCGCGCCGTATAATTTCTCAAAATTATTAGGCGCAGCCAATACTTACCTTTTTGTGCCCTAGGGTCATTGCTGTCCCCGCACCACAACAAAGTGCCTCCTTGTGGCAATCGTCGATAGGCACATATATCGCCTCAGTTACGATTTGTTACCAAGGAGTGCAGCCCATGTCCAAACTCAAGATCGCCATCATCATCTCGTCCACCCGTCCGACCCGTTTCGGCGATATCCCGGCCCAGTGGATCCTGGCCAAGGCCAATGAGCGTCCCGAGATCGACGCCGAGATCGTCGACCTGCGCGATTTCGACCTGCCGTTCTTTGACGAAATGGCGTCCAATGCCTGGATGCCTTCGGCTAACGCCAATGCCGTCAAGTGGCAGAACAAGATCAGCGAATTCGATGGCTACATCTTCGTGACCGCCGAATACAACCGCTCGATCACTGGCGCCCTCAAGAACGCTCTCGACCAGGCCTATGTGAACTGGAACAAGAAGGCCTTCACCGCCGTCGGCTACGGCACTGTTGGTGGCGCTCGTGCCGTCGAGCACCTGCGCACGATCGGTATCGAGCTGCAGATGGTTGCGACCCGTTCGGCCGTTCACATCGGTGGCGCCGATTTCGCTGCCGTGCACCCCGGTTTCGGTGGCACCAAGTCGCTCAACGACCTGGAAGCTTCGATCGGCAACTCCGCCAAGGACAGCCTTGACCAGCTCATCTGGTGGTCGGCTGCTGCCAAGGCTGCGCGCGCTGAAGATGCTGCGACCGCCCAGGCTGCCGAATAAGCCATTCGAAGACCTCCAAAATCTTCGTTTACCAGCAGGGGCTGTTCCGCAAGGAGCAGCCCCTGTTGCTTTGAGCCATTGTGGCGCAGCCATTCGGGCATAGCCCTCATGGCCTTCTCAACTCAAATCGCTCCACAGGAGCGATTTGCCCTCTGGGACGTTTCGAAGTTGTGTGTGACGATAGGCGGGTGTATAGCGGCGCGCCTTCGACCAAAAGAGCAACAGCTTCATGACGCAGAAGAATGCGACCGGTGACAAACCTGCCGGTGTCGATGTGACCGACCACTCCAGCCATTCCCATTCCTCCAAGCACCTGCCCATGCTCATGCTGGGCGCCTTGGGCGTGGTGTTTGGCGATATCGGCACCAGCCCGATCTATGCCTTCCGCGAGGCCATGCATATCCGGCCGGGCGCCTCGACCACCAGCAGTGAAATCCTCGGCCTGCTGTCGCTGATCGTCTGGGCGCTGACCCTGACCGTGTCGCTGAAATATGTGTTCTTCGTCACCCGCGCCGACAATAATGGCGAAGGCGGCACGCTGTCGCTGATGGCTCTGGCGCGCAAGACTTTCACAAATCCGCCGATCTGGATCACCGTGCTCGGCGTGATGGGCGCGGCGATGTTTTTTGGCGACGCCATCATTACGCCAGCCGTGTCGGTGCTATCGGCCGTGGAAGGCGTCAAGCTGGTTGCGCCGGGGATGGAACGCTGGATTGTTCCGATTACCCTGGTCATCATCATCGGCGTGTTTGCGGTGCAGCGCTTCGGCACCGCGAAGGTCTCCGTGGTATTCGGGCCGGTGACGGGATTATGGTTCCTGGTGCTGGGCCTGTCGGGCCTCGTGCATATCATCGCCTATCCAGCCGTGTTGCTGGCGCTCAACCCGTTCCTGGGTCTGGAATTCCTGGCAACCCACCTGGGCCTGTCCTTCATCGTCATCGGTGCCATCTTCCTGGCGGTGACCGGTGCGGAGGCGCTCTATGTCGACCTCGGCCATTTCGGCCGCAAGCCCATCGTCATCGTCTGGTTTGCGCTGGTCTTTCCCTGCCTGCTGCTCAACTATTTCGGCCAGGCGGCCTTCGTGTTGCAGGTCGGGCCGGAGAATGTCGAAAGCCCGTTCTTCGAAATGCAGCCCGACTGGGCGCTGCTGCCCTTCGTGGGTCTTGCCACCATGGCGACGATCATCGCCAGCCAGGCAGTAATCTCGGGCACCTATAGCCTGACCCAGCAGGCCATCGCGCTCAACATGCTGCCGCGCATGGTGGTGACCCATACGTCGGAAACCCAGAGCGGCCAGATCTACATGCCGCAGATCAACACTATGCTGATGATCGGCGTGCTGATCCTGGTGCTGATGTTCCGCAGCTCGAGCGCGCTGTCGCATGCCTATGGCATTGCGGTGTCGGGCGTCATGATCATGACGCTGACGCTTTTGGTCGTGGTGATGTGGCGCAACTGGAAATGGCATCCGGCGGCGGTGGTGGCCTTCGGCGTGGTGTTTGCGGTGATCGATGGCGGCTTCTTTGCCGCCAATGCGTCCAAGCTGTTCCAGGGTGGCTGGGTGCCGGCCGTGGTGGCGCTGGCCGTGGCCGTGATCATGTGGAGCTGGATGGCGGGCCGGAAGCGGCTGGCGGAAAAGACCCGTCGCGACGAGGTGCCGTTGCAGTTCCTGGTCGACAATTTGGCCAAGAAAAAGCCGACGCTGGTGCCCGGCACGGCGGTGTTCCTCACCAGCGATATCGAAGGCGCGCCGACGGCGCTGCTGCATAGTCTCAAGCACTACAAGGTGCTGCACGAGCAGAATGTTATCCTGACAGTCCGCACCTCGGTTTCACCGCGCGTGCCGGACAATGAGAAGGTAACGATCGACGCCTATAACGAGCTGTTCAGCCGCGTGGTGGTGACCTTCGGCTATATGGAAAGCCCCAATATCCCCAAGGCGCTGGTACTGGCGCGCAAGCTGGGCTGGAAGTTCGACATCATGTCGACGTCGTTCTTCCTGTCGCGGCGCTCGTTGAAGGCCGGGCCGAAATCGGGGAGCCCGCTGCGCTACTGGCAGGACCGGCTTTTCACGCGTCTCGCCAAGAATGCCAGCGACGCCACGGAGTATTTCCACATTCCGACGGGGCGTGTGGTGGAGATTGGCACGCAGGTGGTGCTGTAGGGGGCGCTACTTCACCATATCTGGGCAGAGATACGGCACGGTTGCGGTGACATAGCGCTGCTCCTGAACCTCGCTACCCAGCTTGAGGTTCAGCACCAGCTCGCTTTCGGTCAGTTCGGTAATATCGGCATTGATGGTCATGCCGTCTTCGTCCCAGCTGATGGCGGTGTCGGAAACCTGCTGCCATTTGGACAGGCGATAGGTTTCCCAGCAGCTGTCGGTCACCAGCGTGCCATCCTGCAAGAAGATCTGCATCGGACCGGGGAGATTTTCGTCGGAGTCGGCGCGGACCCAGACCTTGTTGAGCAGCGGATTTTCGCTATCGCCGACGTCATCGCTGACGTCTTCTGGCGTGTCAGCGGCGTCCTGGGCATTGGCGGGCAGGGTGCAGATGCCAACGCCCCAGACGCTCATGAGGGCTAAAATTGCGGCCTTGGTATCCATCGAACTTCTCCCTGTCCATCGCTGATCTGGTGATCACGTCGCGACGGCACAAGAGTGGCCGGTCAATCGCGGCAAATTTGCGTTGCCGCGAAGGTGGTTTGGGGGAAGTTTGTTGCTGAATATTTACGCCCAGGCGCGCTTGCCCAGCGAGCGGTCGCGTTCACGCACACGCTTGGTCTGGTCCGGCCATAGGTCATAGTCCTCGGCACCCAGTTCGTGGCGCGCATGCAGCGGCCAGTTGGGATTGTCCATGGCACCGCGGGCCAAGGCGATGAAATCGGCTTCGCCATTGGCGATGATGGCTTCGGCGCGCTGTACGTCACCGAGCAGGCCAACGGCCATGGAGGGCAGACCGCCTTCGTTGCGCATGGCGGTGGCAAATGGCACCTGATAGTCGGCGCCAACCGACATCTGCGCGCCTTCAAAGCCGCCGCTCGAGGCGTCGATGGCATCGACGCCCAGCGCCTTGAGCGCCTTGGTCAGGACAATGCTGTCCTCCACCTGCCAGCCGTCGGGATGCCAGTCGCTGACCGAGAGGCGGACCACCAGCGGCTTGTGGGCGGGCCAGACGGCGCGCACGGCCTCGGTAACTTCGAGCAGCAGCCGCATGCGGTTCTCGCGGCTGCCGCCATAATTGTCGGTGCGCTTGTTGGCCAGCGGAGAGAGGAACTGGTCGAGCAGGTAGCCGTGGGCAGCGTGGATTTCCACAGTGTCGAAACCGGCGGTCTCGGCACGCTTGGTTGCGGCGACAAAGCTGTCGATCACATTGCGGATGCCGGCCTCGTCAAGTGCCTCGGGCTTGGTGAAATTCTTATTCTCGGCATGGATTTCGGCGCTGGGGGCGACCGGCGTCCAGCTCTCGAAATGCAGCGCCTGCCTTTCTTCTTCGGTCTCGTCAAAACCCTTGCGCCACGGCACGGGGGTGGACGCCTTGCGGCCGGCATGGGCCAGCTGGATGCCGGCACTGGCGCCCTGGCTGTGCAGGAAGTCGACGATGCGGGTGAGGGGGGCGATCTGCTCGTCCTTCCACAGACCGAGGTCGGCATAGGTGATGCGGCCTTCCGGCACCACAGCCGTCGCCTCCAGAATCACCAGGCCAAAACCACCGATGGCAAAGCGCCCGAGATGGGCAAAGTGCCAGTCATTGGCAAAGCCATCCTGCGCCGAATATTGGCACATCGGCGCGACGACTGTGCGATTGCGGATGGTCAGGTCGCGCAGGGTGATGGGGGAGAACAGCTGGGACATGGACGGCTCTTTCATGATTTCTGGCGCATAGATGGACCTTCGACGCTCCATCGGCAAGTGCCGATGGAAAGACGCAGTGTTGCCCTCAGCGCATGCAATGCTAGGGTCCAACAGGGATGGAGAATGCGGCATGAAGATCACCCTTGACCTCGATGCTCTGGTTGCCGAGGGCAAGTTGACGGCGGCAGAGGCCGAGCGGCTGAAGAGCTATGCGGCGGCCGACACCGGGCAATTGGCGATCAATGTGCTGCTCGGACTGGGCGCGGCGGCGGTAGCAGTTGGTGTCGGCGTGATGGTGCCGGCGCTCGAGACGGTCGTCACGCTGGGCGCGGCGCTGTTTGTGCTTGGTTTCGGCATGCGCATGGCGCAGGTCGCGCAATGGTCGGTGTTCGCGCAGATCGTCATGGTGATCGGTGCGCTGGCGCTGGGCGGCGGATTGTTCGCGCTGTTCGGCGAGGAACTCTGGGTGCGGATTGCGCTGACGCTTGGGCTGGGCATTGCCGCCGTGGCCGCCCTTTCGGGGCTGCTTGTGTCGCTCTCGGTGATGGCGTTTGCCGCGGCGATTACGGTGGATGTCGATCTGTGGACGCCGACGCATTATCTCGCGGCGGCGATCGGCGCATTGTCGCTGCTGACCCTGGTGCTCTATCCCGTGTCGCTGCGCCTGCCGGCGGCTTATGAACGGCTTGCCATCATCGCCATGCGCACGGCGATCCTGCTGGTCAATGCCGCCTTCTTTATCGGTTCGGTGTTTGGCGACGAGATGCTGGGCTGGCCGGGCGCCTATTTCTCGGTGACCTGGGCGCTGGCGCTGCTGGCCTTCGGCGTCTGGGCAGTCTTCGCCAACCGGCGCTGGGTGGTCAATACCGTCGCTGTGTTCGGGGCGATCCACTTCTTCACGCAATGGTTCATGGCGCTGGGCGCGCAGCCGCTGTCGATCCTCGGTGGCGGGCTGCTGCTGATCGGTTTCGGGCTGGCTCTGGCGCGGTTCAATCGCTGGGTCGGCGGGCGCAAACCGGTTTTCCCGGTATGAATCCGTTGATCGCCCGCAAATAGGGGCTTGCCTAGAACCGTACCGTACGGTACGCCAGCGGACGAAAAGTGCCGAAACCGTTCGGCCCGTCAGTTGGGGACAGACCGTGCCAGTGACCATCAAGGTCAACGAAGAGACGTTTACGCCGCGCCAGCAAGCCGTGCTGACTGCTGCGCTGGACCTGCTCGTCGAAAATGGCGATGGCCTGACCATGACCGCCGTGGCGCGCCGCGCCTCCTGCTCCAAGGAAACACTCTACAAGTGGTTCGGTGATCGCGATGGCCTGCTGACCGCCACCGTGCAGTGGCAGGCCGCCAAAGTGCGCATGCCGGTGGTGGATCGCTCTCACCTCAATGCCAAGGCGCTGCGCCTTTCCATTGAACAGTTTGCCCGCGACCTGCTGACAGTGATCGTCGGCGAGGTGTCAGTGACGCTCAACCGCACCGCCGTGACGCACGCGGCACAGGAAAAAGACAGTCTTGGCCTGATCGTGCTGGAGAACGGCCCGCTGGCCATTCGCCGCCGGCTCAAGCCCATTCTTGAAGCCGGGCGCGATGCGCGCTTGTTGCGCTTCGACAGCAGCGAAGACGCTTATCGCACGTTTTTCGGGTTGGTGGTCCGCGACGTGCAGATCCGCCTGCTGCTGGGCGACAAGGCGCTGACCCAATCCAATATCGAGGCTAACATCGAAGCCGATGTGAAAGCTGCGACAGACCAGTTTTTCGCCCTCTACGGGGCGAAAGCCAATAACGCATAACATAACATTTCAAGGGAGATACCCATGCGCGTCTATTACGATCGGGATGCCGATCTCAACATCATCAAGTCCCGCAAGGTCGCCATCGTCGGCTACGGTTCGCAGGGCCATGCCCATGTGCTGAACCTGCGCGATTCCGGCGTCACCGACGTCGTCGTGGCCCTGCGTCCCGGCTCCCCGTCGGCCAAAAAGGCCGAGGGCGAAGGCCTCAAGGTCATGTCGGTTGCCGACGCCTCCAAGTGGGCCGACGTCATCATGATGCTGACCCCCGACGAGCTGCAGGCCGATATCTACAAGCAGCACATCGAGCCCAACATCCGTGACGGCGCTGCCCTGGCGTTCGCGCACGGCCTCAACGTGCACTTCAACCTGATCGAGCCCAAGTCGACCGTCGACGTGATCATGATCGCGCCGAAGGGCCCGGGCCACACCGTGCGTGGCGAATATCAGAAGGGTGGCGGCGTGCCCTGCCTGATCGCCGTGCATCAGGACGCATCGGGCAATGCCCATGACATCGCCCTGGCCTATGCATCGGGCGTTGGTGGCGGCCGTTCGGGCGTCATCGAGACCAATTTCCGCGAAGAATGCGAAACCGACCTGTTTGGCGAACAGGCCGTGCTCTGCGGTGGCCTGGTTGAGCTGATCCGCGCCGGCTTCGAAACGCTGGTGGAAGCCGGCTATGCGCCCGAAATGGCCTATTTCGAATGCCTGCACGAAGTGAAGCTGATCGTCGACCTGATCTACCAGGGCGGCATTGCCAATATGAACTATTCCATTTCCAACACTGCGGAGTGGGGTGAATATGTCACCGGCCCGCGCATCATCACCTCGGAAACCAAGGCCGAGATGAAGCGCGTGCTGCATGATATCCAGTCGGGCAAGTTCACCTCGGACTGGATGCAGGAAATCAAGGCCGGCGGTTCGCGCTTCAAGGCGACCCGTCGCCTGGCCGACGAGCACCAGATCGAGGCCGTCGGCGCCCAGCTGCGCGACATGATGCCCTGGATCAAGGCCGGCGCGCTGGTGAACAAAGAGAAGAACTGATCGCTACCAGATATTTGATGCGTTGCAAGGGCCCTTCGGGGCCCTTGTTGTCTCTGATGTCCGAAATACTTTCCAAGTTCGAGTATTCGGCCTAACCTTACGCCCAGCGTCGATCATGTTCTGGCAGGCAACCTTCGGGAGAGGTTCGGTCCATGGTGCCATCGCGTCAGGTGTTCAGGCTCTACTTGATCAAGCCCTCGCATTACGATGACGAGGGCTATGTGATCCAGTGGTGGAAGTCGCCCATTCCCTCTAATTCGCTAGCCGCCGTCTATGGGCTGACGCAGGATTGCATCGAGCGGCAGGTGCTGGGACCGGATGTCGAGATCGACGTCGTGGCGATGGACGAGACCAACACCGAGGTGCATACCGACCGCATTGCGGCGCATGTCGCAGCGGCCGATGGCGGCATGGTGATGCTGATCGGAGTACAGTCTAACCAGTTTCCCCGCGCCCTGGACATTGCCCGGCCGCTGCTCGCCAAAGGCATCCAGGTCGGTATCGGCGGCTTTCATGTCTCGGGCGTCATCTCCATGCTGGATGGCGAGGATGCGCGCTTCAAGGAAGCGCAGGCGATGGGCATTTCGCTGTTTGCCGGCGAGGCTGAGGGCCGGCTCGAAGAGGTGTTGCGCGACGCTTATGCCGGCACGCTCAAGCCGCTGTATAATTTCATGAATGACCTGCCGGGCATCGAGGATTCCCCGGTGCCCTTCATGCCGGCCGGCCATGTCGGCAAGACGGCCTATAATCTCACGAGCTTCGATGCGGGCCGGGGCTGTCCCTATCAATGCTCATTCTGCACCATCATCAATGTGCAGGGGCGGAAATCGCGGCGGCGGTCACCGGACGATATTGAAAAGATCGTGCGGGCCAATCTAGCGCAGGGCGTCTATCGGTTCTTCATCACTGATGACAATTTCGCCCGCAACAAGGATTGGGAGCCGATCCTTGATCGGCTGATCGCCATGCGGGAGGTGGAGAAATTACATTTCAACTTTATCATCCAGGTCGATACGCTCTGCCACCGGATCGAGAATTTCGTCGAGAAATGCGCTCGCGCCGGGGTGAAGCGGGTCTTCATCGGACTGGAAAATGTCAATCCGGCCAATCTGATTGGCGCCAAGAAGAAGCAGAACAAGATCACCGAATATCGCACCATGCTGCTGGCCTGGAAGGCGCAGCATGTCATCACCTATGCAGGATATATCCTGGGTTTTCCGGGCGATACGCCCGAGCGCATCCAGCACGATATCGACGTCATCAAGCGCGAGCTGCCGGTCGATGTCCTGGAATTTTTCTTCCTGACCCCGCTGCCGGGTTCGGAAGATCACCAGAAGCTGCATCGCGCCGGCGTGGCGATGGACGAGGATCTCAACAAATATGACCTCAACCACATGACGACGGCGCATCCGATCATGAGCCGGGCGCAATGGGAGGGTGTTTATGCCCATGCCTGGGACCGCTATTACACAAGCGCGCATGTCGAGACGATCATGCGCCGGGCGGTGGTCAGCGGCATTGCCCCGTCCAATATCCTGTTCCTCGCCACCTGGTTCGTCGGCTCGGTGAAGATCGAGGGGGTGCATCCGCTCGAGGGTGGCGGCGTGCGGCTGAAGTTCCGCCATGCACGACGGCCGGAACTTGGCCTGGAAAGTCCGCTGGTGTTCTATCCGCGCTATTGGGGCGAGACGGCGGTCAAGCTGGCGCGCTGGGCGGCGCTCTATCTGAAGTATGGCATGGTGTTTCGCCGCGTCGAGAAGGACCCCGACAAGCTCGCCTATAGCGATATTGCGATGACCCCGGTCAGTGATCACGAGGAGGAACTGGAAATGTTTCAGTCCGCCGATGCGCAGGAATGGCTCAACAAGGAGAAGCATCTCGAGCAAGTCCGCCATGGTGCCAGCGAAACGGCAGCATCCATCTAGGGAAGGTCTTCTGCCGGCAACAAACTTGCTCTAAAACCCGGACGCGGTCAGCATCGGTGGAATCGGGGAGGGTGCGATGGGTTTGCCGGCTTTTCCGGTTGAGGGCGGATGCCAGTGTGGCGCGGTGCGCTATCGGCTCACGGCCAGCCCGCTCAGCGTCTACAATTGTCATTGCAAGGACTGCCAGCGCTTTTCGGGCGCCGGCTGGTCGATGTCGATGATCGTGCGGGATGATGATTTCGACGTCAGCGGCGCGGTCGAGACCTATGCGCGACGGGCAGAAAGCGGCAATGTCATCACCATGAATTTCTGTGCCCATTGCCATGGCTGGTTGTGGAATGATCCGCCGGCGGCCGGTATCAAGGTCGTGCGGGCCGGCACGCTGGATGACATCGACTGGGCCGCGCCGGTGGGCAATATCTGGACCGACAGCAAGGCCGCCTGGGCGGTGATAGATCCAACGCTGGTCAACTTTTCCAAGGGCGCCACGGATCGAACGCCGCTTTATGACGCCTGGACGCAATTTACCCATAAGGACACTTGATATGGCCGCCGCCGAAGACATCGCGCTCGTCAAAAAGCAGGAACAAGACCTGGTTCTGCCTGAGTTCAACGAGAACGTGGCCTTTGCGCTGGGCAGCGCCATTCGCGAACGGGCGCTGGCTGAAGGGCTGTCGCTGGTGGTCGACGTGCGCAGCTGGGACCGGCAGATGTTTTTTTCGGCGACGGATGGCACCAGCGCTGACAATGCTGAATGGGTGCGGCGCAAGATCAATACGGTGCGCCGCTTCCAGCGCGCCAGCTATCGCATGGTGCTGGAGCGCGGCGAGGTCACGTTCACGCCAATGTCGGGTGCCGATCCGGTGGATTTCGTCATTGCCGGCGGGGGCTTTCCGATCCGCGTCAAAGGCGCGGGAATCATCGGTTGCCTGACCATTTCGGGGCTGCCGGGTCGCGACGATCACGGCGTCGCGGTGGATGCCATCTGCGACCATCTCGGGGTGGATCGCGCGGCTTACGCGCTGCCGAAGGCATAGGTCATGAAGCTCAATTATCTGCTGCTCGATGTGTTCACAGAAGAACGACTAAAGGGTAACCAACTGGCTGTTGTGTGCAAAGCCGATGGCTTGCTCGATGGCGAAATGCAAGCCCTTGCTCGCGAGTTCAATCTCAGCGAGACGGTGTTCATCCAGAAGGCGCATGCCGAGCGTAATACTGCTTCGGTGCGCATCTTCACGCCACGCGTCGAACTGCCATTTGCCGGTCACCCGACCGTTGGCGCCGCCGTGGTGCTTGGCCTGCAGAACAAGGTTTCGGCAGTTCGGCTCGAAGAGCAAATTGGGCTGATCACCGCGCTGTTCGAAAAGACCGACAAGCGCTCCGGCGAGGCGCGCTTTGCCCTGCCGCAATTGCCGGCTCGGCTGGCGTCCATCGATGACCGCGCCGCGATTGCGCTGGCGCTGGGTATCGAGCGCGACGAAATCGGCTGTGGCGCCTATCAGCCAGCTGTGTTCAGTGCCGGGGTGGCGTTTCATCTGGTGCCGGTGCGCGATGCCGATGTGCTGAAGCGGATTGCCCCCAATATGGGGCAGTGGGCGAGTGTTTTCCCGCATGGCCGCAACTCGGTCTATATCTTCACCCAGACGCCGAACGAGCCCGACAATGATCTCGCCGCGCGGATGTTTGCGCCGGGCATGGGGCTTTCGGAAGATCCAGGCACCGGTTCGGCTGCGGCGGCGCTGATCGGCCTTCTGGCTGAGCATGCCGATATCGGCACGGGGCAGCTGGATCTGGTGTTGCGCCAGGGCCATGAAATGGGCCGGCCGTGCCGTATCACGCTGCAATTGCGCAAGGACAATGACGTGCTCACCCATGGCGGCATTGGCGGGCACGCGGTGATCGTCGCCGAGGGCGTTCTCGATCTGGGCGACTGACTTGGTCGAAGATGCAAAGCAAAAATTCATTAAGTGCCGCTACTGGGCTTGCACGCTTTAGGGGATTCGCGCATTGTTGGCGGATCAACGGGATCTTACCCATGCAGCGCAAGCGCGCCATTGCCATCGCAATCTCCAAAACTCAGGAGCGTAACCGCGCCCTGACGATTGCTGCTGGCATGCTGCTGCTTCCGGCCGCGCTTCTCCTCCTTCTTATCAGCCCCTGATCACCGGCAGCTCGAACGAGCGGGTCGTCAGGGGATAGTGCCATAAGCCGAACAGAAAATGTCCGGCCTGCAGAGCTGTGACCTCTGGGCCGATCGATAGGAATTTCAATATGTCCGCGACCACCGATACCAACAAAGACCGCGTCTTCATCTTCGACACCACGCTGCGCGACGGCGAGCAGTCGCCCGGCGCCACCATGACGCTGGAAGAAAAGCTGCAGGTTGCCGAAGCCCTCGACGAGATGGGCGTCGATATCATCGAGGCTGGTTTCCCGATCGCCTCCAATGGCGACTTCGAAGCCGTGGTGGCCGTGGCCAAGCAGGTCAAGCGGGCCACCGTGACGGGTCTGGCCCGTGCCATCACCGCCGATATCGACCGGGCTGGCGAAGCGGTGCGCCACGCCAAAAAGGGCCGCATCCACACCTTCGTCTCGACCTCGCCGATCCATCTGGCGCATCAGATGAAAAAGACCGAGGACGAGGTCATCGAGATCATCGCCCGCACCGTGGCCCATGCCCGCAATCTGATCGACGATGTCGAATGGTCGGCAATGGACGCTACCCGCACGCCGCTGGAGTTCCTGAAGCGCTGCGTCGAGGCCGCGATCAAGGCCGGCGCCACCACGATCAACCTGCCCGATACGGTTGGCTACGCCATCCCAGAAGAGCACGAGAAGATGTTCCGCGACGTCATCAGCCAGGTGCCGGGTGCCGACAAGACGATCTTCTCGGCCCATTGCCACAATGACCTGGGCCTCGCCGTGGCCAATTCGCTGGCCGCCGTGCGCGGTGGTGCGCGCCAGGTGGAATGCACCATCAATGGGTTGGGCGAACGCGCCGGCAATGCGGCGCTGGAAGAGATCGTCATGGCGCTGCGTACCCGCGGCGATGCCATGCCCTATCACACCGAAATCGAGACGACCCATCTGGCCCGCGCCAGCAAGATCGTCTCGGCGGCCGCCAATTTTCCGGTGCAGTACAACAAGGCGATCGTCGGCAAGAATGCCTTCGCGCATGAGAGCGGCATCCACCAGGACGGCATGCTGAAGAATGCCGAGACCTATGAGATCATGACCCCGGCCAGCGTTGGCATCAAGGAAACCACCTTGGTGATGGGCAAGCATTCCGGCCGCGCTGCGTTCAAGGACAAGCTGCGCGAGCTGGGCTATGAGTTGGGCGACAATGCCTTCCAGGAAGCATTCGTGCGCTTCAAGGACTTGGCCGACCGCAAAAAGCATGTCTATGACGCCGATATCGTGGCGCTGGTCGATGACGAAGTCGGCTCGGTGGGCGATCGCATCAAGCTGGTCGATATGGAAGTCATTTCCAAGACCGGCGGCGTGCATCGCGCGAGCATGACGCTCAGCATCGATGGCGAAGAGAGCACTGTGACCTATGAGGGCACTGGCTCGGTCGATGCGATCTTCAATGCAATCAAGCAGGGCGTCGGCACCGAGCCGAACCTGGTGCTCTATGCCGTGGACGGCGTCACCGGAGGCACCGATGCGCAGGCTTCGGCCCATGTGCGTCTCGAAATGAACGGCCGTATCGTTTCCGGCAATGCGGCAGAGCCCGATACGCTGGTGGCTTCGGCCCGTGCCTATCTCAATGCCTATAACCGCCTGCTGATCGAGCGCGGCGCTTCGGCGCAGGGCGCGATGGCTGGCTAGCACCAAGATTTGAACAGCGCGGCATGGCAGCTTGTCATGTCGCGCTCTTGTCTCGGGCGCCGTGCTAGGCCACCACTGTGGCGCAATAAAGCGGTGGCCAGGCTGAAGATTCTCTCCGAAATTCGTGGCGTGTTGAGCGGCCTGGCCCTGGTGGCCCTGGTGCTGCTCGTGGTCATCAGCGTCAATCTTGGCCTGCCGGGCCAGGAATTGGTCAATTCGCTGCGCTTCCACATCGGCATTTTAGTGCTGCTGCTGGCCCTGACCATGATCCTGGCCGGGGCACGGCTGCGCGGTGCTCTGGTGCTGGTGCTGGTCGGCATCAGCCTGGGGCAGGGCGCCTTTATCGTCATCGAGCAGCAGGCGCGCCGCGATACACTCGAGGCTTCGGCGCCGGTGGCGAGCTTCAAGCTCCTGAGCTTTAACGTGCTGGGCAGCAATCCGACCGGCGCGGATGCGGCGCAATATATCATCGACAGCGGCGCCGATGTTGTCGTGGTGATGGAGGCGCGCGGGATCGGGGCGCAATTGCCCGAGCTCGATGCGCGCTATCCCTATCGCATTGGCTGCGAGCCGGGCGGGGATTGCGACCTGGCGATCCTGTCGCGCTGGCCATTCCTCTCCAGCAAGCAGGAAATGCTGCGGGCGCTGTCGCGGCAGCGCCTGACCCAGGTCAGCGTCATGGTGGGCGAGGACCATCCGGTGACGGTGGTGGCGGCGCATCTGACCAAGCCGTATTTCGACGATACCGTGCTCTATGATATCGAGCAGGTGCGCCATGCCCTTGGGCAGGTCGAGGGGCCGCTGGTGCTGGCCGGCGATTTCAATGCGGCGGCCTGGTCGAGCCAGATTTCCGAATTTGCCACCGCCGCCAATCTCATTCCGCCACCGCGCTATCCCGGCACCTGGCCGGTCGAGCTCGGGCCGCTCGGCGTGCCGATCGACAACATGTTCAGCCGCGGTACGGCGCTGATCCGGACCATTGATCCGACCCCGCAGGCGTTTGGCTCAAACCACCTGGGCCTGATGGCGACCGTCGACCTTTACTAGCCGAGTTCGGCCAGCACTTCGCCCAGAGCACTGTCCAGCAGCGCCCGATCAGCTGCCGTGCCGGCACTGACGCGGATGCAGCGATTGAGCCCTGCTACGCCCGGCATGCGGATGAAGACGCCGCGCTGTGCCAGACCGTCGACGATGGCTCGCGCATAGATGCCGTCGCGGCCAGCATCCACGGCGACAAAGTTGGTGGCGGTAGGCAGCGGTTTCAGGCCATGGCGGCGGGCGATGCCGGCGGTGTCATCCAAGGAGGACCGCACGGCCGCTATGGAGGCCTGCAACTGCGTTTGATCCGCCAGAGCGGCGAGCGCGCCCGCCTGGGCGATATTGCTGATGCCAAAATGGTTGCGGATGCGGTTGAAGGCCGAAACGCTTTGCGCCTCGCCGATCACATAGCCGACGCGCGCACCGGCCAGGCCATAGGCCTTGGAGAAGGTGCGCATGCGCAGGAGATTGGGCCGGGTTACGTCGATAGGCGGCAGGGTGCCTTCTGGCGCAAACTCGCCATAGGCCTCGTCGAGCACGACCATCGTGGTTTCGGGCACGGCGGCGATGAAGCGTTCCACCGAGGCTGCGTCCCACCAGGAGCCCATCGGATTGTCGGGATTGGCCAGATAGACCATGGCCGCATTGGTCTCGCGCGCCGCACGGGCCAGCCCGTCCACATCCTCGCGCTCGCCGACATAGGGCACGGTGTGCATCTGCACGCCATAGCCGGCCAGATGGTAGTTGAAGGTGGGGTAACCGCCCAGCGAGGTCACCACCGTGCTGCCGGGCGCCGCATAGAGCCGCACGGCCATGCCGAGGATGGCGTCGACGCCTTCGCCGGGCATGACATTGGCGGCGGGGATGCCGAGGTGGGCGGCAATCGCTTGGCGCAGATCGTGATTTTCCGGATCGCCATAGTGCCAGCTCTCGCTTGCCGCCGCGGCCATGGCGGCGATCACCGATGGCGCCGGGCCAAACGGGCTCTCATTGGCGCCGATGCGGGCGCGCAGGGGCACGCCGCTGCGCCGGGCAATCGCCTCGGGCCCGACGAAGGGCACAGTCTCGGGCAGGATGGCGGTGATCGGCGACAATGGCGGGCGTGACACGATGCGGCGACTCTCTGGTGAGGCGCCGATCCTATAGCGCCTCCGCTGCTTCTAGCCAGCGCATGCCGGCAGCAATTCGGGCCGGCAAACCCCTCTTTGTACCATTTGGTACAATGTCTTTTTATTATGACTGCAGGGAACGACTTTGCCAGTGCGTTGGTTTGAGGGAATAGTTTTGCACAATTGGTGCAAGCAACCTGTTGGTGCGAACAGGCCAGATCCGGGCATTTTTTCCCGACCTGTTTGTTGATTTGCCTTCGAATCAATTTGGTTGGAAATGTGCAAGCCAGCGGAAGGCATGAGGGCGCAGTGTCGACCCAGCGTCTGCCTCCCTGGCATATTCAATGATTGATGCGAAGGAGCTTGCGATGCCGCCCAGCTATCTTATTGCGCGCGAACACCTGCAGCGCGCCGCGGCGATCCTGCAAGGCGGGGACAGCCGCTCACGGCAATTGCGCTACATTATCGAGCGAACCATTACCCTGATGGATGAAGCGCCACAGGAAAAACCTGTGACGCCGGGCAATGTGCTGGATCTGGCGGCCTTCCGCGACCGCCAGCTGGGTTGCGACTGATCAGGCTGCGGCCGAGACGAAACCATTGGCGTCATCGAGGATGGCCCGCAGCTTTTCCTGCAGGTCCGAGCGGGCCTGCGTCCAGTCCTGGCTGCGCACCGGCACGCGAACGGCCAGCGTCACCGACGAATCACCCAGCGTATCGACCAGCACTTCGGGCTTGGCATTGGCCGGCATGTGGGCGGAGTTCAGGCCCTCGGCCAGCGCAGCGCGCACGCGAGCCAGATCGGCATTGCGCGGCACGGTGAACTTCATCTCGACAATGCGGGACGGTTCGCGCGTATAGTTGATGATACGCGCATTGGAGAGCTTTGAATTGGGCGCAAACAGGAACACGCCTTCCTGGGTGCGCAGGATGGTGGCGAAGAGGCCGACCTCCACCACGGTGCCAACCGTGCCCTCGGCATCGATATAGTCACCGACATTGAAGGGGCGCAGGAACAGCAGCATGATGCCGGCGGCAATATTGGACAGCGTGCCCTGCAACGCCAGAGCGACGGCGAGGCCGGCAGCGCCGAGCACGGCGAGAATCGAGGCGGTCTGCACGCCGAACTGGCCCAGCACGACGATGATTGTGACGAAAAGGACGGCGTAGCGGATCACCTGGCCGACCAGCGGCCCGATGGTCACATCTCGCTTGAGCTTTTGCGACAGGAGCGTGGCCACTTGGCGCGACACGATCTTGGCGAGGAACCAGCCAGCGGCGAGGACCACCAATGCGGTCAGCAGTGACCAGACGTTGGCGATGATCCAGGCGGTCGAAATCCCGAACAAGGTGGCGTCATTCATTGGTTCGCTCCAGGCAATTGCTTTGGAGACGAAAGTTCAGGAATGGCAAAAGGTTGCGTGCTTGTGTTGCAGGTCAGCTCCCCGCCTGGGTTTCGGGACTGGGATTGTCGGGATTGGGTCCGACGGTGATTCCCGCCTTGTCTTCCTTGCTGCCGACCAGTTCGCGGTTGAGCGCAATCTTGGCCTGTTCGGTCAGGCCATAGAGCGTTTCGAGATAATCGGGGGTCGCTACCCAGGCGCGCAGCTGCATGTTGACCGCGGCGCCCGAGAAGCTGTCGACATGCACATTGGGGATGGGGTCGGGCAGCACGCGCTTGTCGGCATTGGCGATGCGCAGCAGGATTTTGCGCGATTTGGCGATGTCGATGGTGTCGGGCACGCTGACATTGACGTCGATGCGCCGGCGCGGCTCGCGGCTGTGATTGGTGATGGCCGAGGCCCAGAGCTTCTGGTTGGGCGTGAAGATATAGAGCCCGCTCGAGGAGCGCAGCCGGGTGCCGAACAGGCCGATTTCCACCACCACGCCTGCTACCCCATCGCCCTGGATGAATTCGCCGATGGCGATAGGCCGCAGCCAGATCAGCATGATTCCGGCTGCGATATTGGCGAGGGTGTTCTGGAGGGCCAGCGCGACGGCAAGGCCGGCGGCACCCAACACGGCGAGAATCGAGGTGCTGGCGACGCCGAGCAGATTGAGCGCTGTCACCACGGCAAAGATCAGGATGCCATAGCGCGCAGCCTGCGAGAGCAGGGGGGCAAAATTCTTGTCCACGCCATAGGCTAGCGGCAGCAGCTGCTTGATGGCGCGGGCGGTGAGGCGGGCGAGATACCAGCCGGCAACCACCACGGCGATCGCGGCCAGCAGGCTCAAGGCATTGAGGGTCAACCAGGTTACGGGGATCATCAGGAATTGGGTAATCGTCATATGGCCCCGATTGTTGGCGGAATTTGCGGCTGCGACACTCTAGCAAACAAGGATTGTGAGAAAAGTGTCATGTGCCTGTAGACAGGGCAGAATCCGTTGGCTATAGAGGCGCCACTTTGGAAGCCCAAGCAGATGGGCGAGTAGCTCAGCTGGTAGAGCAGATGACTCTTAATCATCGGGTCCACGGTTCGAATCCGTGCTCGCCCACCAAAGTCTCCCAATCGGGACAGTAACAGGCGACCTTCGGGTCGCCTCTGTTGTTTCTGGCAAGCCGCAAAAAAAGAAGCCCCGCCGAAGCAGTGGAAGCATCCATGGCGACCACTCCATATGATGATGTCGAAGTCGGGGAATGAATCTAAATTGCGAATTTCAGCTTATCGATGTGCTGGCATGGCGCCCGGCGCCAGAACGAGAGTTCAACCTGTCGCCTAGCTGTCAAAGACCTGCTGAAACCCCAATAAATCTAACACTTTTGTCGATAACGGGCCTGTGAGCGCTTTTCAGTCTCAAGGCTTCGGCGTATAGCCGCCTGCGACAAACTGTTTCCGCCGTTCCCAAGGATTGCTTCATGTTCGACCCGAGTTTCCTGAGTTCTCTGCTTCAGGTCATCCTGATCGACCTCGTGCTGGCCGGTGACAATGCCGTGGTCATCGGCCTTGCCGCAGCGGGTCTGGCCAGCGATGTGCGCCGCAAGGCGATTCTGATCGGCATCCTCGCCGCCACCGTGCTGCGCATCTTCTTCGCGCTGATCACCACGCAGCTGCTGCAGCTCGGACCGGCGCTGTTTATCGCCGGCGGACTGCTGCTGCTCTATGTGTGCTGGAAGATGTATCGCGAGCTGACGACGTCGGAAGCTGATGAGCACGAGGCCCAGGAAGCGCTCGAGAACAGCGACACGAATGCCGATGGCACGGTTGCCGGCAAGGCGCCCCGCAAGACGCTGCGCCAGGCGGTCATCCAGATCATCATCGCCGACGTTTCCATGTCGCTCGACAATGTGCTGGCCGTGGCCGGCGCGGCCGCGCATCACTTCGAGGCCCTGATCATCGGTCTGGCGCTGTCTGTGGTGATGATGGGCGTCGGCGCCACATTCATCGCCGGCCTGCTGCACCGCTTCCGCTGGATTGCCTGGGTTGGCCTGCTGATCATTCTACTGGTTGCTGTTCGCATGACGCTTGAGGGTCTGGGCGGTTTCGTTACCATTCCAGAAATTCCCCTGCTCTACACGCCTCACGCCGCAGCTGGCGCCGTGGCGGTCGCCCATTAGTCTTTGGTAACCACTGGTCCCGATTTGCGGCATTTGCCGTGGCGGGATAGGGATTTACTCACCTCCACAGTCTAGCTTCCCGCTCGAGTTCTATGAGCGGGAAGTTCCGAAAAATGTCCCTCACCGCAGATCGTCTTGCCCCTGCGGGCCTGTCCAGCGTTTCTGCCGCTCGCGCCACCGGCGTGGTTGCGGCCCGGCTGGAGACACGGATCGTCAGCGGTGCGGAGTGGGACCAGGCAATTTCCGATTTCGACGCCGTCTGCCAGGAGCAGATGCACACCTTCGCCGCTGCGCGCTGGCCGTCGGTGGAGCAGGAGCCCATGCTGTTCCTGCAGAATGGTGAGATGGTCGGCGGTGCGCTGGTCATGCTGCAGGGCCTGCCGCTCAATCTCGGCAAGATCGCCGTCGCCAAATGGGCGCCTATGCTCCGCGATGTGTCGCGGGTCGATGCCGCCGCCATTCAGGCCGGCATGGTCGAGGCCATGATTGCCGACTATGCCGACAGGCGGGGCTATATGCTTTCCGTCCTGCCGCGCGCCTCGATCACCGATACCAATCATGATTACGAACAGCTGATCGCCCGCGGCTTCAAGAAGGGCTCGGTGCTCGGTTTTCCCAATCGCTATATCGTCAACCTGCGCCTCAGCGACGAGGAGCAGCGCAAAAGCTTCAGCCAGACCTGGAGGCGCCAGCTCAACAAGTCGGAAAAGGCGGGGCTCACCTTCGAGCATGTGCCGGCCGAGGCCGTGGGCGACTTCGACGTGCTCTACAACGCGATGACCGATCGCAAGCAGTTCACCGATCATTCGGCCTATGAAACTGTGCCTGCGCTGATGGGCATCCAGGTGGCGGCTTTGCGCCCGGAAGTGTTTTACGTCCGCCATGAGGGCGTGCTGGTCGGCGGCGCCTTGATCTTCAAGGCCGGTGACCGCGCCGTCTATCTCTATGGCGCAACCAATGACCAGGCGCTGCCGTTGCGCGCCGGCTATTTCATGCATTGGCACATCATCCGCTGGCTGCGCGATAATACCCGCGCCACCTGGTATGACCTCGGCGGGACCGATGGTTTCCAGGGCCTGCATCAGTTCAAGACCGGCATGGTCGGCACGCGCGGCGTGATCCAGCCGGTGCCGCCTGTTGCCAATTATGGCAGCAAGCCGCTGGCCTATCTCGTGGGTACCGGCGCCTTCTGGGCGCGCGATACCTATCACCGGCTGCGCCGCGCCATCGATGGCCTGGTCAATCCCAAGAAGCGGCCGACGCAGGCCCGGCCGGGCGAGGCGTCCGAATGAGCCTGCAGCGGCGTCTCGCCTCGCAATCGACCGTGATCTTTGGTGCCCGCCTCGGCGGGGCCGGGCTGATCTTTGTCGCACAGGCGCTGATCGCCCGCGTCTGGGGCGCGGACCTTTTGGGCGAATATCTGGTGGTGATGGCCACGGTCAATCTCGTCGCCATGGTCATGCCGCTGGGCTTCAGCACGGTGGGTACCTATTTCACTGCCGAATATCGGGCGCGGGGCGAGCGCAAGCAGCTCTGGGTCTTTGTCCGCCAGGCCTATGGCCATGTGCTGGGCGCGCTGGTCGTGCTGCTGCTGGGCGGGCCGATCGTGCTGAACCTGTTTGGTCTCGGCGATGGCGCCGTGGCGCATCATTTCGTGCCGATGGCGCTGATGGCTTTTGCCGCGGCGAATGTATTTGTCAGCGGTGCCATCCTCGTCGGCGTCAAGCGACCCTTTGCCGGCTTTTTCGCAGATGCCATCTTCCGGCCGATGCTGGTGATCGGTGCCTTCCTTGGCATCATGGGATGGGCCACGCCCGCCGACGGGCTGCGCCTGATGATGTGGGCCATCGCCATTGGCTTTGTCGTGGTGTCGCTGATCCAGGTGGCGGTCACCCTCTACTCGCTCCGGAGCGTGCTCGATGTCGGCCCGGCGCGGGTTGGCGAATCGCGGCGCTGGTGGCGCTTCGCCCTGCCATGGGTTCTCATTTCACTGGCCACCGACTTCTTCTTCGATATCGACCTGCTGCTGCTCAGCCAGGTGCTGAGCCGCGAAGAGCTGGCCGTATTTGGCATCTGCACACGGCTGTTCTCGCTGATCTCCTTTGGTGTCGCAGCCGTCTATGCGGTGACGCTGCCGGATATGTTCGAGAGCGAGGCCAATGAAGATCGCGCTGCCTTCAAGCGCAAGGTGGGCGATGCCAATTTCGTCGCCAGCGTCATTTCCGTGGCGCTGTTCGTCGGCATGCTGCTGGCCGCGCCATTCCTGCTGATGATCTTCGGCCCAAGCTTTTCGGCTGGCGCTGCACCCTTGGCGGTCCTCTGCCTGGCGCTGGTCATCCGCTCGATGGCCGGCCCAGCCTCGCTGGTCCTCTCCATCCACGACCGCCCCTATGCCAGCCTGCCGTTCATGGCTTTGGGCATTGTGACCCTTGTGATCGGCAACTGGCTGCTGGTGCCGAGCTTTGGCCTGATGGGCGCGGCTTTGTCGGCCATCATCGCCATCAGCGTCTGGTCGGTCGGCCTCTGGTGGGTGGCGCTGCGCACCGCCCATATGGACGTCTCGATCATGCAGTGGTTCCGCAATCGCCGCGCGGTTGTCGTCGCGGCGGAGTAGGCGGATTAGCGGGCGAAGGCGCGTTTCAACCTGCGAACCAGCCTGTGCCGCAGGCCGGTCTTGAGGCCATGGTCATAGCCGGGCGCGAGCTTGTTCAGCTTGTGCTCATAGAGCATGTAGTCTTCGCCAAAGATGTGCTTTTCCAGCGTCGCCGTCAGCGTGTAGCCGAAGCGCTCCATGATCAGCCGGGCGCGATCATTGCCGGCCATGGTGTAGGTCGAAATCTTGTGAAAGCGACCATTGTTCCAATGGTCGACAAAGGCGCGCATGCCATGCATGGCCATCGGGCTGCGGCGCTTTTCGGGGAACAGATAGGTCCAGTAGAGCCAGAGCGTACCGAGCTCGGGTCCCGAGACCATGAAGCCGACGGTTTCGCCCTTGTAGATGAAGATCATCACATGATGCGGGTCGGCGTCGATCAGCGCAGCGAGGTAATCCTGGCTCAGCCGGGCGATCTCGAAGGCTTTGAACTCGTCATTATAAAAGGGCATGCCGTTGATGCATTCGGCGAGCCGGGCATGCACCATGGCGATATCGGCATAGGTCGCCGGCCGGAACAGCGCGCTGCGCTCGTTTGGCTTTTCCTCTGGCACGGCTGTTTCGAGCACGGCATCGCTCATGGCGGACTCCCGATCCGATATGCCCGCAACATATCACCGCGCGACGTGCCACCGAAGCCCGCAACGTCAGGTCAGTTAATATCGTCAAGGCCTTGCCCGGCGCAGGACCGCTCTCTAGAACGGGAGCTGGGAGAGATAAGGGAGGATGACTATGAGCGAGCAGCTCGTATTCCAGCCAAGTGCGGCTGCGATCGCACGCACCCATGTGACCAAAGACCAGTATGACGCGCTCTATGCGCGATCGCTCAGCGATCCCGACGGGTTCTGGGCCGAGCAGGCGAAGCGCCTCGACTGGGTCAGGTTTCCGACGAAAATCAAGAACACCACGTTCGAATACCCCAATGTCTCGATCAAATGGTTCGAGGATGGCGTGCTCAACGTCTCCTACAATTGCCTCGACCGGCACTTGGAAACGCGTGGCGACCAAGTGGCCATCATCTGGGAAGGCGATACGCCGGGGACCGATGGCAAGGCGACCTATCGCGAGCTGCATGACCGGGTCTGCCGCTATGCCAATGTGCTGAAAGCCAATGGCGTCAAGAAAGGCGACCGCGTCACCATCTACATGCCGATGGTCATCGACACGGCCGTGGCCATGCTGGCCTGTTCGCGCATCGGCGCGGTGCATTCGGTGATTTTTGGCGGCTTTTCGCCCGATTCCATTGCCGGCCGCGTCACCGACTGCGGCAGCAAGATCATCCTCACCGCCGACGAAGGCCGTCGCGGTGGCAAGACCATTGCGCTGAAAAAGAATGTTGACGAAGCGCTGACCAAGGTGTCGGGCGTCGAAAAGGTCATCGTGGTCAAGGTGACCGGCAATCCGGTCAACATGGTCGAGGGCCGTGACGTCTGGTACCACGAGGCGGTTGCTTCGGTTGATGCCGATTGCCCGCCCGAGCCGATGAATGCGGAAGATCCGCTGTTCATCCTCTACACTTCGGGCTCGACCGGCAAGCCCAAGGGCGTGCTGCACAGCACCGGGGGCTATCTGCTGTATGGCTCGCTGACGCATCAGTTGAGCTTTGATTATCAGGATGGCGACGTCTTCTGGTGCACCGCCGACGTCGGCTGGATCACCGGCCACACCTATATCGTCTATGGCCCGCTGGCCAATGGCGCGACCACGCTGATGTTCGAGGGCATTCCGAGCTATCCCGACGCCAGCCGGCTCTGGCAGGTGGTGGAAAAGCATCAGGTCAACATCTTCCACACTGCGCCCACAGCTATCCGCGCGCTGATGGGTGCCGGGTCGGAATTTGCCGACAAATACGACATGCCGAGCCTCCGCCTGCTTGGCACGGTGGGCGAGCCGATCAATCCGGAAGCCTGGATGTGGTATCACAAGCATGTCGGCAAGGAGCGCTGCGAGATCGTCGATGCCTGGTGGCAGACTGAAACCGGCGGCCACATGATCGCGCCATTCCCCGGCGCCATTGCCACCAAGCCCGGTTCGGCGACTAAGCCCTTCTTCGGTGTGCAGCCGGTGGTGCTGTCGCCCGAGGGCAAGCTGCAGGAGGCCACCAAGGCCGAGGGCGTGCTGGCCATCAAGGATAGCTGGCCGGGCCAGATGCGCTCGATCTATGGCGACCACCAGCGCTTCGTTGAAACCTATTTTACCCAGTACAAGGGCTATTACTTCACCGGCGACGGCTGCCGCCGCGACGAGGATGGCTATTACTGGATCACCGGTCGCGTCGACGACGTGCTGAACGTCTCCGGCCATCGCTTGGGCACCGCCGAAGTCGAAAGCGCGCTGGTGGCGCATCCTAAGGTTTCCGAGGCGGCCGTGGTCGGCTATCCGCACGACATCAAGGGGCAGGGCATCTATTGCTATGTCACCCTGATGGCCGGCGAGAGCAGCGACGACGCCCTCAAGACCGAGCTGCGCAACTGGGTCCGCAAGGAAATCGGTCCGATTGCCACGCCGGACCTGATCCAGTTCGCGCCCGGCCTGCCGAAGACTCGCTCGGGCAAGATCATGCGGCGTATTTTGCGCAAGGTGGCGGAGAATGACTTTGGGTCGCTCGGCGATACGTCGACGCTGGCCGATCCGGCAGTGGTGACGGATCTGATCGAGAACCGGCAGAATAGGTAGTCAGTCGGCCTTCGTGGCTAGCCATCACCCCACCCTCAATCCCTCCCCATTCAGGGGAGGGAAGCCGGCGCTCAGAGCACTCGTTCTTTCTTATCCCTCCCCCCTTGGGGGGAGGGTGGCCCCGAAGGGGTCGGGTGGGGGTATGGGAACCAATGGTGCAAGCCGGGGGAACACCGCCTGTTGATGCAGCTCCACGCGTATCGCCATTGTTTCCCCCCCATTTCCCGGTCATCGTCTCGCATCGATTCCCCCACCGGACTTGCCCGTGACAACCCTCTTCTCCCGCCTTGCCATTGCCCTGTCGCTGGCCGTCCTGCCCGTCGCGGCTCACGCCCAGACGCTCGAAGAGATGGCCGGGCAGATGATCGTCACAGGCTTCCAGGGCGACGATGTCGACGATGCGGCGGTCAAGGCGCTGACGGCCGAACTGGCTGCCGGGCGCCTCGGCGGGGTGATGTTTCTCAAGACCAATATCAAGTCGCTCGACGCGGCCAGCGCCATGAACGCAGCGTTCCGCGCGGCATCGCCGGAGCTTTTGCCCTTCATCACGATTGACCAGGAGGGCGGGGCGGTCGAGCGCTTGACCGAGGCCGTGGGCTTTGAGGAAATCCCCAATGCCGCGGCTATCGCCAAGGCCAATACGCCGGAACAAGCCGAGGCGATCTACGCCAGGATGGCCGCGTCGATGGCCGAGCTGGGCTTCAGCGTCAATTTCGGCCCGGTGGCCGACGTCAATCTCAACACCAACAATCAGGTCATCGCCAAGTTCGGCCGCGCCTTCAGCGCCGATCCGGAAGTGGTGGCACGCTATGACGAGGCCTTCATCGCCGCCCATCATGCTGCGGGCCTGCTGACGGCGCTGAAGCATTTCCCCGGCCATGGTTCGTCCACTGCCGACAGCCACGAGGGTTTTGTCGATATCACCGAGACCTGGCAGGACAGCGAGCTCGATCCCTATCGCACCATGATCAAGGACGATGTCGTGGACATGGTCATGATCGGCCACCTCTATCACGCCGGCTATGCCGACAAGGGCACCCAGACCCCGGCCTCGCTGTCGCGACAGTGGATCACCGGCGTGTTGCGCGAGACCCTGGGCTTTGATGGCGTGGTGATCAGCGACGATCTCGAAATGGGCGCCATCCGCGAGCACTACGACCTGCATGACACCGTCACGATGGCGGTACGGGCCGGCATGGATGTGCTGCTGTTTTCCAACACCGCAGATTATCGGGCGAGCCTTGGCAAGGAAGTGCTGGATATTCTGGTGACAGAGGCCGAGGCTGATCCCGAATTCAAGGCGCGGATCGAGGAGAGTTATGCTCGGATCGTTGCGCTCAAGGCGCGGATTCGCTGAGCCTGCGGCATTTCCCCATCTTCTCGCTGGGGACGGTTCCCTAGTGTCGCATCCGCAGATAAAGTGCGGCCCCAAGAAGCAGGAGTCGTTGCTCGATGGCGGAAGACCGCGAAGTCCGACAGGTCCGGGCCATATTCATTTCGGATGTTCATCTGGGCATGAAACCCATCAGGGTCGGGCAGCTGATCGAATTCCTGCGCGCCCATGACGCCGAGACCATCTATCTGGTCGGCGACATCGTTGACGGCTGGCGCCTCGCCAAGAACTGGCACTGGCCGAGCGAATATAATGTGCTGGTGCAGGTGCTGCTCGACAAGGCCGCAGCCGGCGCGCGCATCATCTACCTGCCGGGCAACCACGACGAATTCCTGCGCGAATATCTCGGCACCTATTTCGGCGAGGTCGAATTCGTCGATCGCACCGTCCACACCACGGCCACCGGCAAAACCTATCTGGTGATCCACGGCGATCAGTTCGACGTGGTGGTGATGAATGCCAAGTGGCTCGCCCATGTCGGCGACTGGGCCTATAACGCCGCGCTGCGGATCAATCTGGCGCTCAACTGGGTGCGCCGCCGGCTGGGCCTGCAATATTGGTCGCTGTCGGCCTGGGCCAAGCAGAAGGTCAAGAATGCTGTCTCGGTGATCGGGCGCTTCGAGGAAGCCCTGGTGCATGAGGCCAAGGAATCGGGCGTCGATGGCGTGATCTGTGGCCACATCCATTTCGCCGACATGCATGACCGGCTCGGCATCCATTACATCAATACCGGCGACTGGGTCGAAAGCTGCACCGCCATTGTCGAAACGCCGGAAGGCGAGTTCGAACTGGTGAAATGGACGGAAATGGTGGTCGGCGAACCCCGTAAGTTCCGGCTGCGCAAGGCGGTTTAGCCGTCACGCTTCCGTCACCTGACATTCACACCATCGACGCGGACTCGGCGGACACTGCAGGGGTATTTCGAACCCATGCGGTGCCGCCATGCAGCTCGACGCGTTCAAATCCACTCGCATTCTCATCGTCACCGATGCCTGGCGTCCGCAGATCAATGGCGTCGTCCGCACCCTTGAAAGCGTCGGCAAGACGCTGATGGCGGCCGGCCACGAGGTGCATTACCTGACGCCAGAAAAATTCTGGACCGTGCCGGTGCCGACCTATCCGGAAATCCGGCTGTCACTGGCCACCGGCAGCGCTGTGGCGCGCCAGATCCGCGCCATCGAGGCCGATCACATCCATATCGCCACCGAGGGGCCGCTGGGCCTGCTAGCGCGGCAATATTGCCTCGACCGGAACCTCAACTTCACCACCAGCTTCCACACCCGCTTTGCCGAATATCTGGCGATGCGCATGCCGGTGCCCCAGGATTGGACCTATGGATATCTGCGCTGGTTCCACTCGGCTGCCGCCCGCACCATGGTGCCGACGCCATCGCTGCGCGATGACCTCCTGGCACGCGGTTTTGCCAATCTCAGCCTGTGGAGCCGCGGCGTCGATGGCCAGCGCTTCCGACCCGGCCCCAAGACCTGGTTCAAAGACCTGCCGGGCCCACACCTGCTGCATATCGGCCGCGTTGCTGCCGAAAAGAATATCGAAGCCTTCCTCGCGCTCGATATCGCCGGCACCAAGATCGTGGTGGGCGACGGACCCGACCGTGCCCGCCTGATGCGCGACCATCCCGAGGCGGTGTTTCTCGGATATCGCCATGGCGAAGAACTGGGGGAGATCTATCGCAGTGCCGACGTGATGGTGTTTCCGAGCCTCACCGACACCTTCGGCAATGTCATCACCGAGGCGCTGGCTTCGGGCACGCCTGTTGCGGCCTATCCGGTTACGGGGCCGCTGGACGTGCTGAGCGATCCCAGAGCCGGCGCGATGCATACCGATCTCAATGTGGCCGTCGGACGTGCTCTGACGCTGCGCCGCGAGGATGCCCGCTCGCACGGCGAGCGCTTCACTTGGGCGGCGAGCGGCATGCAGTTTTTCACGGCACTCCAGCCGCTGCATGCAACAGTTCCAAAAATGCGGGCCTCGGCCGCACAATAACGTTGCAAACGGCCTTGCCATTGCCTTGGATGCGAGTCACGAAGGACGCCGGGCGGTGATTTGCCCGGAGTTGATTTTTCCATGCCTTCGGCACTTTCGCGCTCGGCCAGCCCCGAGCTGCGCGCCTCGCTATTTCAGTTCACCGTCTATCTGCCTGGCGCCGTCAGCTCGGTGTTTCTTGGCATCTGGCTGAGCGAGCATGGCATTCCCGCCGATCAGATCGGCCTGGTCAACTCCATCCCGATTCTCGTGCTGCTGGCGCTCAATACAATGGTTGGCCGCATTGCCGACCGGGCGCGTGACTGGCGTTATGTGATCATGGCCATCGCGCTGTTCGGTGCGACCGTGCCCTTTGCCCTGCATTTCGTCAGCGACTTCTGGGGAATCGTGCTGGTTTGGACGCTGTGCACTTTCGGCAATGGCTCCATTCCGCCGCTGATCGATGCCGCCACCGTGCGCATGACGCGCCGCACCGGCGGCGATTTCGGGCAGATCCGGGTCTGGGCAACTGTCGGCTATGTGGTCGGTGCCGGCGGGCTGGGCCTGCTGCTCACCGTCTTTGGTGCCGATGCCTTCGTGCCGCTGTTCATCGCCATGGCGCTGTTCCGCGCCATTGCCAGCCTATTGCTGCCGCGCTTCCGCACGCCGGGCCCGAAAGTGACGCTGGCCGATGCGACGCCGTCGCGGCTCAAGGATTCGCTGCAGCTCTGGTTCGTGTTGCCGCTGATCGCCTTCGCGCTGGTCAATTCGGGCAATGCGGTGATTGGCGGCTTTGGCGCGCTGGTCTGGGAACAGGGCGGTGTGCCGTCTTATTTCATCGGACCCTTGCTGGCCATTGCCGCCACGGCCGAGGCGATCATGATGTTCGGCTGGCGGCGTTTTGGCGGCCGCGTCACCGCCCGCAACATGATCCTTGCCGCCTGCATTGCGTCACTGATCCGCTTCACCGTCACCGCCTTCAATCCGCCAGTCGCCGTGCTGTTCGCAGTGCAGATGCTCCATGCTGTCAGCTTCGGGGTCGGCTATCTCGGCACGGTGCATTTCGTCGCCAACTGGACCGAGGAATCCAATGCCGCCGAGGCGCAGGGCTTTGCCAATATGCTGCTGCAGGGCGCCTCCTTCGTCATGCTGACGTTGTTCGGCTGGCTGGTGGTGCATTTCGGCTCGGCTTCCTTCCTGCTGTTCTCGGCGCTGTCTTTCGTCGCCATGGCCTGCGTGCTGGTGTCATTGCGCCTCAAGCCACCCAAGGATGCGCAGTGATGGCACAGCCGCGCCTGACGCCCGAGACGCGCACCACGGCGTTTTATTTCAGCTACTTCATGGGGCCGGGCGCCGCCGTGATGTTCCTGCCAATCTGGCTGAGCGAAAAGGGCATCAGCACCGAGCAGATCGGCATCATCAATGCCGTGCCGGTGTTCATCATCCTGGCGCTCAATCTCGTGGTCGGGCGGCTGGCCGACAAGGCAAGTGATTGGCGGCAGGTTATCGTCATCGGCGCGCTGATCGCCGGTGTGGTGCCGATCGGCCTGTTTTTCGTCAACGAATTCTGGGGCATCTTGCTGTTCTGGACGCTGGCGGCTTTGCCCGGTGGCGCCATAGGGCCAGTGCTCGATGCCGCGACCATGCGCATGGCGCGCCGCAATGGCAGCGACTTCGCCACTATCCGTGCCTGGGGCACGGTGGGCTATATGATGTTCAACGCGCTGACCGGCTTTCTGGTGGTGTGGTTCGGCTCTGCGATCTTCGTACCGTTGTTTGTCGGCCTGGCGCTGCTGCGTGCCGCGGTCTCGCTGCAATTGCCGGCCTTCCGCGCACCGCCCGAACAGGCGACGGTTTCGGCCGCCACACCATCCAAGGGCAAACTGCGCGAAATCATCCTGCAGCCATGGTTTTCCCTGCCGCTGCTCGGCTTTGCCATGGTGTTCGGCACCCATCAGCTGATCGGCGGTTTTGGTGCGCTGATCTGGAAGGAGCAGGGGATTTCCGAGAGCATCATCGGGCCGCTGATCGCGCTGGGTTCGCTATCGGAAACCGCGGTGATGTTTGTCTGGAAGCGCTTTGGCAGCCGGGTTTCGGCGCGGCAGCTGATGCTGATCTGCGCCGGTGTGGCCTTGCTGCGCTGGCTGCTGATGGCCTTTTCACCCCCGGTCTGGGCGCTGCTCCTGTTGCAGATGCTGCATGGCTTCACTTTTGCACTGGGCTTTTTGGGCTGCGTGCATTTCATCGCCAACTGGACCAGCGAGGACATCGCTGCCGAGGCGCAGAGCCTGTTCACCGTGTTGCAGCAGATGACCTCGGTGGTGGCGCTGATTGGCTTCGGGGCACTGGTGGGATGGTTCGGGCCCTATGCCTATCTTGGTGCGTCAGTGGCAGCCGGGTTGGGTGGACTGTGCATCTGGCTGTCGCTGCGCATGAAGCAGCCGAAGGAAGATGCGATTGCGACGGGGTAGGGCGGTAGCCAAGGCTGTCTCACAGCCGGCACGTCCAGCCTAGCCATCACCCCACCCGACCCCTTCTGGGCCACCCTCCCCATTCAGGGGAGGGATAGGATGGCTCAGCGGTCTCGATCTATCTTTATCCCTCCCCCTTGTGGGGAGGGTGGCCCCGAAGGGGTCGGGTGGGGATGGGTTTGCGCGCGATGCCGACGCTACCCCCCTAACAAAAACGGCCCCGGTTTCCCGGGGCCGTTTTCAACTCATCTTAGACCACTCAGTTCAACCGGCCGCTGGCATGGGCCAGGGTCGTGTAGACCTTGCCGCGGTCGCTCAGCAGGTATTCGCGGGTTTCGGCGGCGGGCTGGGCGCCGGCGGCGGCGCGCTTCAGCAACTGCTCGAACTCGCTCATATAGGCCTGGGCGGTGCGGGCAAAATCCTGGTCGCGCTGCAGCTTCTTGCGCACGTCGTCATAGGTACCCTGGCCGCTGAGCGTATAGATGCGGCGCGAGAAGACATTGCTTTCGCCGGCCTGGTAGCGGGCCCAGGCATCGGCCAGCGCGCGATCGTCGATCGAGCGGGCGATCTCTTCGGTGAGGCCGGAGAGGCTCTGCTGGCTCGGCTGGGGCTGGCTGTCCTGCTGCTTGGCGGTGGCATTGCGCAGCACGTCGCGCAGCCAGCCGCCGTCACCCTGTGCGGCGGGTGCAGCTTCGGCCTGGGCAGGCTCGGGCTGACGCGTGGGCTCCGGCTGGCGCACCGGTTCAGCCTGACGTACCGGCTCGGCCTGACGCACGGGCTCGGGCTGGCGTTCCACAGTGCGGATCGGATCGGTCAGTACCTCGCGAGCGGGAGCGGCGCGATAGCTGTCGCGGGCCGGCCCGACCGGGCGCGGCTGGAAGGTCGGTGCTTCGGGGCGGCTTTCCTGGCGCGGGGCAGGGCGGGCCGGGCGGCGGTCGTTGAGGTCATGCGTGGCCGGCTGGCTGCGCACGATGGCGTTGAGCTCGCTCAGCGCCTCGATCTGCTCGGCCACGACGCGGCGCATGGCGGCGGCGCTGGCGCGGGTTTCTTCCGGCAGTTCGTTGACGCCGCGCGCCAGTTCGGCGCGGGTGGCTTCGAGTTCGCTGCCCACTTCGCGGGCCGTCTCGCGCATGGCGCGGGCGGTGTCGTTGAAGCGCAGGGTGGCGGCTTCGATGGCGCGCTGCATTTCGCCGGCCATCTGTTCCTGTGCCTGCTGCAGGGCAGCGGCGGCGCGGCGACTTTCGGCATCGGCGGCGGTGCGGAAATCGCCCATCTTCTCGGCGACTTCGCCGGTGGTTTCATCCAGCGCCTGGCGGAAGGTGCCGGTGGTTTCGTCCATTGCGCGACGGAAGGTGCCGGTGTTGGAGGCGATGGCGTTGCGCACCGAAGCTGAGCTGTCGTTGATCGTGTCGGCCAGCGAGCTGGTGGTCGAGGTCAGAACGTCGGTCACGCTGCCGGCCGTCGAAGACAGGATGTCGCTGACGCGGTTGGCATTTTCCTCGAGCGCGGAATTGACCTGGGCACTCTGGTCGCCCAGCGCCATCCGGACCGAGGCCGCAGTCTGGCTGAGGGCGGCGGCGGCGGCGTCGGCGGCGCGCTGCACGGCATTGTCGACTTGGTCGGCATTGCCCTGGATGGCCCGGGCGACAGTGGTAGTCGAGGTTTCGATGGTTTCGACGATCGTGCCGGTGGTGGCGACCAGCGCTTCGTCCATGGCGCGACGGGCGCCGATCAGGCGGCGTTCGGTATCATTGACCGTATCGGCGATCGACTGCGCAAACATGCGCATGCGGCCATCGATATCGTCGGCGCGGGTGGCGAAGCTTTGGGCCAGCGCATCCATGGCGCCGCGGCGATCTTCCAGCGTCTGCAGGGCATTGTCGCCGGTGATGGTGAGGGCCGTGGAAGCCTCCGACATATGCGCGGCTTCGGCGTCGAGCTTGCCGAGCACCGAGGAGAATTCGGTGACCATGCCGCGGATGGTGGCCTGCAGCGCCTGGACGTGCTGGCTGACCATGGCGCCGGCCTGTTCGGTCTGGCCGATGGCGTCGCGCACCGTGGTCGAATAGGTGGACGTTTGCTGGGCGACGCTGGTTTCGAGATTGGCCAGGTTTGCCGTGGAGGCATCGAGCACGCGCTGCAGCAGCAGGTTGCTGTCATTGAGCTTGCCGAGCGCCGAGGTGACGTCGGTGAGGATGCGCGAGGTCGAGACGGCCATGATGGCTTCGGCCTCGCGGGCATTCTCGCCCAGGGCATCGCGCAGCAGGTTGCCGTGGCTGGAGAGGGCGCCCTGCAGCTGAGCGGAGCGTTCGTTGACCAGCTGGGCAAAGGCCGAGGTGTGCTGCTCGACCGACTGGTTGATGTCGGTGAGGCGGGATTCGATGCTGGTCGCGGCGCTGACCGCCTTGACGCTGATCAACTCGTCGATATCGGTCGCGGCCGAGCGGATATGCTCCAGCGCCGTGCGGACGGCGCCATCCATGCGGTTGGCGGTTGCCGTGATGTCGGCGACGATGGTCTGGCTCGCCACGGTGATGCGGGTTGCAATGGTCTCCTCGATCCGGTCGGCGCCGGCTTCGAGATCGGTCATCGACTGGGTAATGGACGTGTTGATCGAGGCGTTCAGTGCTGCCAGGCGCTCGGCCGTGATATCGGCGCGGGCGGTGATCGCCTCGGGCAGGGTGCCCAGGCGCTGGTCGACCATTTCGGTGATGGCATTGCGCGCCGAAGTGACGCCGGTCTCGATGAGTTCGGCAGCCTTGCGGGCGCTTTCGCTGACCGTCGAGCTGGCGGCATCGATGCGGGCGGTAACGCCATGCTCGGCATCGGTAAGGCGGGTGATGGCGCTGTCGAGGCCGGTGCCGAGATTGCTGTTGAGCTCGGAGACCTTGTCGGCAATGCGCGAGGACATGGCATCGACGCGCTGGCCCATGTTGTCGGTGGCTTCGCGCAGCGCGCCGTCGATCTTGATGCGAGCGTCTTCGCCCTGCAGCGCAATGGTATCGGCCAGTTCGCTGGTGCGCAGGCCGATGGTCTCGCCAATCGACGAAGTATGGGTTTCGAGCGTGTCGCTGAGCGCCTGGGTGCGCTGGTTGAGCGCTTCGGACAGCTGCTGGGTGCGGTGGCCAACGGCCTGGGCCAGCTGGGCGGTGCCGCCATCAAGCGTCGTGCGGAATTCGACCGAACGGGCTTCGAGCTCGCCATGCAGGGCCGAGGTGCGTTCGTCGAGCTGGGTGACCAGCGTGCCGATGCGGTCTTCGAGGCCGACGCCGAGCGAGCCGGTGCGCTCGTCCAGCTGGTTGACCAGCGACAGGGTGCGCTCGTCGAGCTGATTGGCGAGCGTGCCGGTGCGGCTGTCAATTTCGAGCGACAGGGCCGTGGTCTTTTCCGACAGCGTATCGGCAAGGCGCTGGGTGCGGCCGGCGATTGCCTGATCGAAAGTGCTGGTTGTGGTGTTGATGGTTTCGCTGAGCTCAGTGCCGCGGGCGCGGATGGCTTCGCTGAGTTCAGTGGTGCGGGCAACCAGCAGCTCGTCGACGGCGCTGGTGCGGGCATCGAGGGCTTCGGCGATGACGCCGGCATGATCGTCCAGCGAATCGGAGATTTCGCGGGTGCGGTTGGTGAGGCTCTCGGTGATCGCCTTGGTGCGTGCGCCGAGCACTTCGCCCATTTCGCGGGTGCGCTCGGTGACCACGTCGTTGAAGCGACCGGATTCTTCGTTCAGCGCCATTTCCAGCACATTGGCGCGGGCGGCGAAACTGGTGCCCTGCGCTTCGAGGCGGGCGATCAGCGTGTCGCCCTTGTCGCCGATGACGCCGTCCAGCGTATGGAGGCGGGTATCAAGGATCGAGGCGATTTCGGTGAGGCGGGCGTCGAACTGACCCAGCGAATCCTGGCCGGCCGAAGCCAAGGTGATGCGGGCGCGTTCGGAGGTATCGTCCAGCGCGCCGTTGATTTCGATCATCGCCGACTGCAGGCGGCTATCCATGGCATTGAGCTGGATCGAGACCGATTCATCGAGTTGGCGGGTGAGGGCGCTGAGCAGCACCTCGGCTTCGCGCGACCGGGCGGTGATATCGTCGGCAATACGCTGGCCGATCATGTCGAGACCGCCGGTCACTTCATGGCCGCGGTCGCGCAACTGGTCGAGCAGCGAAGCGCCGCCATCGGTGAGGAGGGTCGAAAGGCTTGCCGTGCGTTCGTCGAGCGCCGTGGTCAGTTCGAGGCCGCGCGCTTCGATTAGCCCCGCGATGGTTTGGGTGCGATCCTCGAAGCTGCCGGTCAGCGCCGCGGTGCGCTGTTCGATAGCCTGGGTGCGCGAATCGATCGCCTCGGCAATCGACATGGAGTGGGAATCCAGCGCATCGGTCAGCGACGCGATACGGTGTTCGACGCCGGAATTGAGTTCGGCCGCGCGCTGGTCCAGCGCCTGCGCCATGGTGGCAGTCTTGTCGTCAAAGGTCAGCGCCAGGCGGCCGGCGCTGTCATCCAGCGCGCCGATGAAGTCGGTGGTGCGGTTGTCGACCAGCGAGACGAAATTGTCGGTGCGCTCGCCAAAGCTGTTGGTCAGCGTATTGCCGGCGGTTTCGAGGGCGCGGGTCAGGTTGCCGCCACTTTCGACAATGGTGCCGGCGATGCGCTGGCTGATCATGTCGAGATCGAAGACGAGGCCGGTATGGCTCTCGGTGATGGCTTCGCGTACGCGCTCGGTATTGGTGAGGACGCTTTCGCGCTGGCTGGCCAGTTCGGCGATCAGCGCCCGCATGCGCGATTCATTGTCCGAATAGGTGCGTTCGAGCGCGGTGACCTCGTTGTGGATCATCACTTCGAGCTCGCCGGCACGCGACAGGGCACGCTCGAGGCCATCGCCCAGCGCATTGACCTCGCGGCGCACGGCCTGGCCTACCGAGGCGACCTTGTCGGCGGCGGTGACTTCCGGCTCGGCCAGCCGCATGGCAGCCTGAGTAATGGAAGAGGCGGCATTGCGCAGGTCCTGCGCGCGACGGAACAGGGTAGCGACGGCAAAGAAGCCGACTATCGGCAGGAAGATGATGGCGAGCAGGCCGACGAAATCGATGGTGCTGGCGAACTGGCCGAAATTGGCCATCTGCGGGCCATAGCGCAGCCAGGCGACGGCGCCGGACACGGCCAGCCAGACGACCGAGAGCACGAGCGCGATCCAAGTCGGAGTGGAAGAGGAGCGGTTCTGCAGGTTGTAGAGAATTTTCGAGGCCGGGAAGCGGTCGTCATTGGCGACGGGGCCGGCCTGCTGGGCGATCTTGTCGGCGGCACGCAGGCGTTCCGAGCGCGCAGCATCGGAAGAGCGGCGCTCGGGGGCTTTTTCAGGCGTGCTATCGAGGTTGAACACCGAATCCTTGAGAGCGTCTTCCACCGCCGAGAAGGCCAGCGCGGCAGGATCGTTATTGGGGGTCGGGTTCTTCGCCATACTCTTTACAACTCTCGCGTCGGCTTCACAGCAACAAGGCGGACTTCGGGAGTTTTAATGGCGCCGCACCCGTTTCCGGTCGCGTCGCCAAATGGAAACAATTCGATGCAAATGCCCCGCATCATTCCCCCAACCTCCGCCGCCGCGTGCTGGTTCAAAGCTCATTAATACATTCAATTTTACGCAAACCGAGCGCTATCTTACCCAAAGGTTAATTTTTTGGGGAAGACCGCGGCGCCACCTCAATCCACCAACCAAGGCGAAGATGTGGCTTAATCAGCTGTTCACCAGGACGCTTTAGGCTAACAGGGTGGTAATGCCCAGATTTGTCGGGGCAGGGCACCACTTGCGCGCAAGGAGCCGGTCCGATGGCATCGTCAGCAGTCAGTGCCAAGCAGGCCCAGCCGGCGCCCTTTATCCGCGCCATGCGACCGATCGATCTGGTGCATCTGGCCAAGCAATGCCTCGGCGACGAGAATCTCGAGCTCGAAATCCTCCGCCTGTTCGACACCACGGCCAAAACCTATTTCAGCCGGTTGCAGCAGGCCGAGAGCTATGACGACCTGGCGCTGAACCTGCATTCCATCAAAGGCGCCGCCTCAGGCGTCGGCGCCTGGACCATTGCCGACCTGGCCAAGGCCTGCGAGACCGAACTGCAGGCCGGCCGTCCCCTGACCGTCGAGCGCATCGCCGACCTCGGCATCGCGGTAGAGGAATGCCGCAGCTTCATCACCCGCATGCTGAGTGGTGACGCGGCTTAGGGCAGTTTTGGCGTCCACCAGCCGGTGGGTTCGTAGCCTCCCGACATCGTCATATCGCGTCCTGTCCTGGCCTGCTCGGCAAAGCTTTGCCGGATGATCTCGTGACGTTCGGTTACCCATCCCTTGCCCACGTGGTGAACCATTTCGTCGATCTCATCCAGACGCTGGGATATCGCAGCAGCGTGCCGTGCGTAGAATGTCGCGCCAGGCAGCGATGCCAGCAGCAGGATCCACAGCGGCTCTTCCGGCGTCTCATCCCAGATGCCGTGGCGAAAACCCGGGGGCATCTGGGCGAGCCAAGCTTGGTCTGTCACCCTTGCCTCGATGAATTCCAGCGTCAAAGGCGGGGCGGGGATGGTCGTGGGAATGTCGAAGGGGTGCTGCACCGAAACATAGTGTACCGGCGCGCCGACGATATCGGCGATGACGGATCGCCATTCCAGGAAGCGCTGCGGCTTGCCGTGAAACAGCCCCTCGATCTTGAGTTCGGCAAGCCAGCTGTGGCGGCGCATGTCGGTCATATGAGGTCCTCCAGTCGCATATGACGGTGCCATGGATTGGGGCCGAACCCTGTATCGCTGGGAACTTCGTGCCGGCGCGCCACAAGAATTATGGCAGCGTTTGACCCCCGCCTTGCTTGGCCTTATAGAGCGCCCATATTTGTGACCGTGATCCGCGCGCTCTGGGGCGCCGCCGACCGAAGGCCAAGCAGTTTCCATGAGCATGTCGACACAGGTGGCGCAGAGCCCGTCCCGCGCCCTATCCAGCGAGCCCTATCGCACCCGCCGTACCTTTGCGATCATCTCGCACCCTGACGCCGGCAAGACCACGCTGACCGAGCGCTTGCTGGCGGCTGCCGGCGCGATCCAGTCGGCCGGCGCCGTGCGCGGCAAGGCCGGCACGCGCTCGACCCGTTCGGACTGGATGGAGATGGAGCAGCAGCGCGGCATTTCCATCACCTCGTCGGTGATGACCTTCGATTATGACGGGCTGACGCTCAACCTGCTTGATACACCTGGCCACTCGGACTTTTCCGAGGATACCTATCGCACGCTGACCGCCGTCGACGCCGCTATCATGGTGATCGATGCCGCCAAGGGCATTGAAAGTCAGACGCTGAAACTGTTCGAAGTCTGCCGCCTGCGCGACATTCCGATCATCACCTTCATCAACAAGGTGGACCGCGAGGGCCTCAGCCCGCTCGACCTGATCGACGAAATCCAAGGCAAGCTGGCGCTCGACCTCACCCCCGTGCTCTGGCCGATCGGGCAGGGCGTCGACTTCCATGGCTATCTCGATCTGCTGGAAAAGCGCGTCGTCAGCCCGCAGGGCAAGCCGATTGCCGATTATGATGCGATTGAGGACCTGCTCGACAATGACACGCTGATCGAAGACCCGGTGTTCATGACGGCGCTCGAGACGCTGGAAATGGCCACCACTATGCTGCCGCCCTTCGATCTCGAGACCTTCCATGCCGGCCATCTCAGCCCCGTGCTGTTCGGTTCGGCGCTCAAGGGCATCGGCGTGGCCGAACTGCTGCGTACCCTGGGCGAATGGGGCCCAGAGCCGCGGCCGCAGCCGGCCATCCCTGCACCCATCGACCCCAATGACAAGAAGGTCACTGGCTTCGTCTTCAAGGTGCAGGCGAATATGGACGCCAATCACCGCGATCGCATCGCCTTCGTTCGCCTCTGCTCGGGCACGTTCACCCGCGGCATGCGGCTCAAGAATGTGCGCTCCGGCAAGGACATGGCCGTTTCCAATCCGATGTTCTTCTTCGGCAATGATCGCGAGCTGGCCGAACAGGCCGTGGCTGGCGACATCGTCGGCATTCCCAATCATGGCACGCTGTCGGTGGGCGATACGCTGACCGAGGGCGCGACGATCAACGTCACGGGCATTCCCAATTTCGCCCCGGAAATCATCCGCCGCGTCCGCCTCACCGATCACATGAAGACCAAGCAGATGGCCAAGGCGCTGTCTGACCTCTCCGAAGAAGGCGTCACCCAGGTGTTCCGCCGCATGGTCGGCGCCGACTGGATCGTCGGCGTGGTCGGGGCGCTGCAGCTCGAAGTGCTGTCTTCGCGCGTCGCCAAGGAATATGGCGTGCCTATCACCTTCGAGAGCCTCAACTACGAAGTGGCGCGCTGGGTTGAGAGCGAGGATCCCAAGGAGCTCGATCGCTTTATCACCGCGCAGAAGATGAATATGGCCGAGGATCGCACCGGCGCGCCAGTGTTCCTGGCGCAGAACGCCTGGTGGGCCGATCGCGCCAAGCAGGATTTCCCCAAGATCGCCTTCCTCACCACGAAGGAACGGCATTGAGCACCGAGCGCATCGAGGAATTCCTAGCTGCCGTTAAGACGGCCTTCGTCGCCAATACGCTCGTCAAGCTCAAGCTCGGCGGCTATCACGGCGCCGAGCCCGATCTCAAGTCGATCGACGTCAAGAAGATCGTGGTCAAGGGCGGCGACAAGTTCAGCTTCACCTTCCACTACAAGACGCGCGACATCATCAAGAACCAGATCCAGCCCGAGGCCATGGGCAATCTGCGCATCGCGCTGAAGGACGAGTTCCGCTCGGCGCAGCTCAGCACGACCGAGTTCGACATGAGCTTCGAGCGCAATGGCGACAAGGTGCGGATCAAGCGGACCGAAGTCGAAGGCCGCACGGCGGTTTCGACCGAGCATAACCGCGCCAAGAACCGCCCGCTCGCCGAGACCAATAAGCCGTATCTCTATGCCCTGGGGATCACCGGCAAGGACGGCGTCGTGCGCAATGATGCGCAGGACAAGTTCAGGCAAATCAACAAGATGGTCGAGATTTTCGCGCCATTGATTCAAGCCATCAGCTCCGAAAAGCCACGCATTGTCGATATGGGCGCCGGCAAGGGCTATCTCGATTTCGCGCTCTACGATTATCTCTCCACCACCGGCAAGGCGGCCGAGGTGATCGGCGTCGAAATGCGCGACGGGCTGGTCAACGACGGCAATGCCACCGCATCTGCGTCAGGCTTTGACGGCCTCAGCTTCGTGCCCGGCACCATCATCGATTATGACGCCAGCGGCGCCGATGCGGTCATCGCGCTGCATGCCTGCGACACGGCCACCGACGACGCGATCTTCAAGGGCATCACTGCCGGTGCATCGCTGATCGCCGTCGCCCCCTGCTGCCACAAGCAGATCCGCCGCCAGATGGAGGCGGGCAAGCCGGCCACCCAGCTTGACGTGCTGCTGCGCCACGGCATTTTCCTTGAGCGCCAGGCCGAAATGGTCACCGACACGCTGCGCGCGCTGCTGCTGGAGCTCAATGGCTACAAGACCAAGGTGTTCGAATTCGTCTCCGACGCGCATACGCCCAAGAACAACCTGATCGTCGCCGAAAAGGACGCCCGGGCCGGGCGCGACCGCGAAGCGGTGCTCAAGCAGATCGAAGATGTGAAGGCGATGTTCGGGATCGAGCGGCATTATCTCGAAGGCCTGCTGGGGCTCTAGCCCTTTCGTCCGGCGCGTCCATCGCCTATATCCGTCTCACACAGCAAGCCCGAGACCCATGACCAAGATCACCTTCGTCCAGCAGGACGGCGAACGCGTCGAAACCGAAGCGCAGAACGGCTCCACCGTGATGGAAACCGCCATCATGAACGGCATTCCCGGCATCATCGCCGAATGCGGCGGCGCCTGCACCTGCGCCACCTGCCATGTCTATGTCGACGACGCCTGGACCGAAGTGGTCGGCGGCCCGTCCAACATGGAAGAAGACATGCTGGATTTTGCCTTCGACGTCACCGCCAAGAGCCGGCTGAGCTGCCAGATCAAGGTCAAGGATGCGCTGGATGGCCTGGTTGTCCACGTTCCGAGCCGGCAGGGCTAGGCCGGCTTGCGAGCAAAATTTGCTCCGCGCTTGACCCACTAAGATTCATTTAGCGGCTTTTACCCTGGAACGCTTCGGGCTTTCCAAGCGCAGCCCCGCAAGGGGAATATAAAAGCGATTGAATTTCAACGCCTTGTAGCAACAGGCCGGTATGGACTATTTTCCAACCGTCCATCACCAGGGTTCCAATGGGTCAACTCAACACATTTCCGTTGAGCTACAAAGTACAGGGTCAGCGCATCGTCATCATCGGCGGTGGAGAAGAAGCCCTCAACAAGGTCCGATTGGTTACTAAGACTACCGCCCAGGTCGTGATTATTGCGCGGCATATCGAACCCCTCTTCAATGCCTTCGAAGTCGAGTTGAACGAGCGTGCTTTCGGCGCTGCCGACCTCGACAATGCCGCTCTGGTCTTCGTGGCCGAAGAGAGCGATGACGCCGAACTAGCCAAGGCCGAAGCGCGCGCCCGTGGCATTCCGCTCAATGTCGTCGACGTTCCTGCAGAGTGCGATTTCTACACGCCCTCCATCGTCGATCGTGCGCCGCTGACGATTGCCATTTCCACCGAGGGTGATGCGCCCGTGCTGGCCCGTCTCGTCCGCGCCCGGATCGAAGCCATGCTGTCGCCGGGCATTGGCAAAATCGCCAGGCTGGCCGGGCAGTTACGGAAAACCACTGAGAGCCTGATTCACGATGGCGCGGCCCGCCGTCGCTTCTATGAGGCGCTGGTCTCCTCGCCACAGATCGAGGCCGCCGAACAGGCCGGGCAGGGGCTTGCCGCTGCAACCGACTTGCTGCACCAGCACGTCACTGGCGAAAGCCAAGGCGTGGTCTGGCTGATCGGCGCCGGTCCCGGCTCGGAAGACCTTCTCACCCTGCGCGCCCAGCGGCTGCTGCAGGAGGCTGATGTCATCGTGCATGACCAGCTGGTGCCCACGGTCGTGGTCGACATGGGCCGTCGCGATGCGGAGCGCATCCTTGTTGGCAAGGCCAAGGGCCACCACAGCTTTTCGCAGGCGCAGATCAATACGCTGATCGTGCGGCTGGCCGGGCAGGGCAAGCGCGTCGCCCGTCTCAAGTCCGGCGATCCGATGGTCTTCGGTCGTGCCGGCGAGGAAATCGCCGCCCTGCGCAAGGCCGGCTTGGCCTATCAGGTCGTACCGGGCATCAGCGCCGCTCTGGCCGCTGCTGCCGATACGGCAACGCCGGTCACACTGCGCAAAGTGTCGAGCGGCTTCATCATGGCCACCGCCCATGGTGCCGATGACAGCGACCTCAGCCATTGGGCCGCGCTGGCGCAGTCCGGCCTGACGCTGGCGCTCTACATGGGCAAGTCCATAGCGTCAGATGTCGCCGCACGGCTGATCGCGCATGGCGCCCGGGCAGACCTGCCCGTCGGCATTGTGGTCAATGCTGGCCGGGCCGACAAATCCACCTATTCGGGCACGCTATCAGCCTTGGCCGCCGGTCAGGTTGCGTTCAGTGAAGGTCCCGCAATCATCCTCGTAGGCGAAGCCGTTGAGGCCGGAGACTGGGCGAATGCCGCCCAGCTCGCCGGCATGAGCTTCAAGGTAGCGTAGCAGCATGGAAATTCTGACTGGCAATGAACTGACGTCCGGCGGGACGGTTTATCTCGACGCAAAGGGAGGCTGGGTCGAAGACCTGCAGGCGGCGCGCCTGTTCGCCAAGGAAGAGGCAGCCGAGCGTGATGCCGCTTTGGTCGCGACCAAGGGCACCGGCCGCGTCATCAGCCTCGAGATCGAGGAAGTGACGCTGGAGGCCGGGGTGATCACCCCCAAGCGCTTGCGCGAACGCATTCGCGCCAACGGGCCGACGGCTCCACTGACAATCAAGGGCGAGATTTACGACCGCCAGCATCTGGGTGAGGACGGTCATGTATCGATATGATGAATTCGACGCGGCTTTCGTTGCAGGCCGCACCGCGCAGTTTTCCGATCAGGTGAAGCGCCGCCTGTCGGGCGAGTTGAGCGAGGACCAGTTCCGACCGCTCCGCCTGATGAACGGGCTCTACCTGCAGCTGCATGCCTATATGCTGCGCATTGCCGTGCCCTATGGCACGCTGTCGGCCAGACAGATGCGGATGTTTGCCCATATCGCCCGCACCTATGACCGCGGCTATGGCCACTTCACCACGCGGCAGAACATTCAGTTCAACTGGCCCAAGCTCAAGGACATCCCGGTGATCCTCGAAGAGCTGGCATCGGTTGAAATGCATGCCATCCAGACCTCGGGCAATTGCATCCGCAATGTTACTGCCGATCATTTTGCCGGCGCTGCCGCCGACGAGATCATCGACCCGCGTCCGATCGCTGAAATCCTGCGCCAGTGGTCGAGCCTCCATCCCGAGTTCAGCTACCTGCCGCGCAAGTTCAAGATTGCAGTCACCGGTGCGCCGAATGACCGCGCCGCCATCCGCTTCCACGATATTGGCCTGCAGGCCGCGACCAATGCGGCCGGCGATATCGGCTGGGAAGTCTGGGTTGGCGGTGGCCTTGGCCGGACGCCGATGATCGGCAAGCTGATCAATAGCTTCGTGCCCAATGAGCATCTGCTGGCCTATCTCGAGTCGATCATGCGCGTTTACAACCGCTATGGCCGCCGGGACAACAAGTACAAGGCGCGCATCAAAATTCTGGTCCATGAAGAAGGCCTTGAGACCATCAAGGGCCAGGTCGAGGCGGAATTTGCCGAAGTGCGCGGTGGCGTTCTCACCCTGCCATCCGAGGAAGTAGACCGCATCACCGCCTATTTCGCGCCGCCTCAGTTCAAGGCGCAGAAGGCGACGAAAATCGATGTCGCTTACGAGTCGATCATCGACCCGGCCTATGGCCGCTGGCTCGACCACAATATCAATTCGCACCGCGAGCCGGGCTACGCCTCGGTGACGATTTCGCTCAAGCCAGTCGGCGGCGCACCGGGCGATGCGACCGACAAGCAGATGGACGACATTGCCGATATCGCCGAGCGCTATGGCTTTGACGAACTCCGCGTGACCCATGAGCAGAATCTGGTGCTGCCTCATGTCGCCATTGCCGATCTCCGCGCGGTCTATGAGGCACTGGTCGCCACCGGCTTTGCCGAGGGCAATACGGGTTTGATCACCGACATGATCTGCTGCCCCGGCCTCGACTTCTGCGCCCTGGCCAATGCCCGTTCGATCCCGATCGCGCAGGAAATTTCGCGCAAGTTCGCCGAGCCGACCCGCCAGGCCGAAATCGGCGATCTCAAGATCAAGATTTCCGGCTGCATCAATGCCTGCGGCCATCATCACGTGGGCCACATTGGCATTCTCGGCGTCGAGAAGAAGGGCGGCGAGCTCTATCAGATCACCCTGGGCGGCGACGCCACCGAGCATGCTTCGGTGGGCAAGATCATCGGCCCGGGCTTTGAAGCCGAAAACGTCCCCGGCGCCATCGAGACGTTGGTGGATACCTATATCGCCCAGCGCACCAGCAAGGACGAAAGCTTCATTGAGGCCTATCGCCGCCTCGGCGAAGCCCCGTTCAAGGAGGCCCTCTATGGCAATGCCTAAACTGGCGCCTGCCCAGGCTGCGCATGACAAGCTGCGCGCGCTGGGCATCCTGGCCCTCAATGGCATGTTCGACGAAATGGATGCCGTTGGCGTGCTGCGCTATGCGGTGAGTGACGTGCTGCCGGGCGATCTGGCCATCGTCTCGTCCTTCGGCGCTGACTCGGCCGTGCTGCTGCATATCGTGGCGCAGGTCGATCCGAGCATGCCGGTGTATTTCCTCGAAACCGGCAAGCATTTCGCCGAGACGCTGGACTATGTCGAGACCCTCAAAAAGCACCTCGGCCTGATCAATGTGCACGCGATCCATCCTAATTCCGAGGATGTGAAGCGCTTCGATCCGACCGGCACGCTGTGGGAAACCGATCCCGATAGCTGCTGCCATATCCGTAAGACCGAGCCGCTTGAGCCGATCACCGAGCAATATGGCGGCTGGGTCACGGGCCGGAAGCGCTTCCAGACGAAGGAACGCGGCGTGTTGCCGCATTTCGAGCTGACCAGTGACGATCGCATCAAGGTCAATCCGCTGGCCTATTTCAACGATGTCGACGTCAACCAATACAAGATCGACCACGGCTTGCCCGAGCATCCGCTGTTCGCTAAGGGCTATAAGTCGATCGGTTGCGCGCCCTGCACCTCGGTGGTTGCCGAGGGCGAGGATCCGCGCGCCGGACGCTGGCGCGGCCTCAATAAAAAAGAGTGCGGCATCCATTACGATTTCAGCGGAGCGATCGCCTCTCCTATGCAAGCTGCCAACCGACATACCCTCTGGAAGGATGGCGCCTTCATCGCCGACCCGTTCCACGAGTGGACCGAAGAGAGCACGCCCGCCACGGCCAGCTACAAGCATGTGCCGCTGCCGGTCTTCCTCGAACATCGCGATGAATTCCTCGCCAGCCAGCATCCGCTGGGCCTGCTGATCGTTCCCGGCGACAATGTCGAACAGGTCGAAGGCGATTTGGCCCGCTTTGCCTCGGTGGCTATCAAGTTCCCGGCCTTTTCCGATGGCCGCGGCTATTCCACCGCACGTCTGCTCGCTGAACGTTACCAGTACGCTAACGAGATCAGGGCCATTGGTGACGTGTTGCAGGACCAGATCCCGCTGATGCGCCGCTGCGGCTTCAACGCTTTCGTAGTCACTCACGAACCGACCCGCCAGGCACTGGTCGAGAACCGCCTGCCCGAAGTCGCCCTGTTCTACCAGCCGGTCGGGGTGACAGAAGTCCCCGTCGGCACGCGCCCCTTCCTTCGTCGCGTCCACTGAGCTAAGTGGATCGCGCCTATCATATTAACCCGGAGGCCTTGACCCTCCGGCAACCGGACTTGAGACAAGATGAGCACTGAAATCACCACCGATGTCGTTGTCATCGGCGCCGGCCCCTGCGGGCTGTTCGCCGCATTCGAACTCGGATTGCTCGATCTCAAATGCCATTTCATCGACATCCTGGATCGCCCCGGCGGGCAGTGCGCCGAGCTTTATCCGGAAAAGCCGATCTATGACATTCCCGGCTTCCCGGTGGTCACCGGCCAGCAGCTGACCGACAATCTGATGGCGCAGATCGCGCCGTTTGCGCCGGAATTCCACTTCAACCGCATGGTCAATTCGATTCAGAAGCAGGCCGACGGCTCGTTCAAGCTTGAAACCGATGCCGACGAAATCTTCCACACCAAGGTGGTGGTGATTGCGGCCGGCGGTGGCTCGTTCCAGCCCAAGCGCCCGCCGGTTGAGAATATTGAAGCCTTTGAAAACAAGTCGGTTTTCTATGCCGTGCGCAAGATGGACGACTTCCGCGACCAGGACGTGGTCATCGTCGGCGGTGGCGACTCGGCGCTCGACTGGACGCTGAACCTGCAGCCCATCGCCCGCTCGCTGACCCTGGTGCACCGCCGCGACGCCTTCAAGGCGGCGCCGGCCTCGGTCAACAAGATGAAGGAAATGGTCATGGAGGGGAAGATCAACTTCCTCCTCGGCCAGATCGGCAAGCTCGACGGCGAAAACGGCCAGATCAACCATGTGCACCTGACCACCGATGCCGGCGACCTGTCGGTGCCGGCCACGCGCCTGTTGCCTTTCTTCGGCCTGACCATGAAGCTCGGTCCGGTGGCCGACTGGGGCCTCGAGCTCAATGACAACACCATCAAGGTCGATACCGAGCGCTTCGAGACTTCGGTGCCCGGCATTTTCGCCATCGGCGACATCAACTGGTATCCGGGCAAGCTCAAGCTGATCCTCTCGGGCTTCCACGAGGCCGCCCTGATGGCCCAGGCCGCCAAGGCGATCGTCTCCCCCGGCGAGCGCGTGGTGTTCCAATACACCACCAGCTCGACCAAGCTGCAGAAGAAGCTGGGCGTCGCCTAGACCATAGAACTAAGGGCTCTTCCCTTGCGGGAAGGGCCTCGGCGGGGTATGGACGCCCCGTTGTTGAGGATACGCCCATGATCATTCACGTCACCGACCAGGCGGGTGAAAACCACGCCCTTGAAGGCCTCGAAGGCTGGCGCGTGATGGAAGTGATCCGCGACTGGGGCCTCGACATCAAGGCCGAATGCGGTGGCGCCATGAGCTGCGCCACCTGCCATGTCTATGTCGACAAGGACTGGCTCGACGCGGTCGGCGCGCCGAGCGACGAGGAAGAGGACATGCTCGACTCTGTCGGTGACGTGAAGTCGAACTCGCGCCTCTCCTGCCAGATCCTCTGCAGCGACGCACTCGACGGCCTCAAGCTGACGCTGGCCGCCAGCGCCTCCAAGGACGCCTGAGCCTATTCGGCAGCGATGGCCTCGGCCTTGTCGACGCCATGGCGCTCGATGAAGGCGCTGAATTTCTGCACCCAGCCATTGAGGAAAGCAAAGGTCGTTTCGTCGGTGATCTCGAGCTCATCGGTGATCAGGCCCGGCTTCATGTTGAAATAGACTTCCGGCTGACCCATCACCAGCATGCCATAGACCGGCAGGACCGAGCGCAGATGGCCTTGGCCGGCTGCGGTGCCGGTGGCGCCCGGCGTCGCCCCGACCAGAGCGGTCGGCTTGTCCATCCATGAGCTCTGCGCATAGGGGCGCGAGGCCCAGTCGAGCGCGTTCTTGAGCACACCGGGGAAAGAGCGATTGTATTCGGGGGTCACGATCAACGCCGCATCGGCGGCCTCGACACGGCGCTTGAGGTCGGTAATGACGGCGGGCGGATTGGCCCACAGGTGGTCGTCGTAATAGGGCAGGGCGAACAGGTCGGGATAGTCGAACTTGAGCTTGCCCTCCGACAGCTTTTCCAGCGTGTTTGCCAGCTTGCGATTGACTGACTTGGGGCTCGGGCTGGCGACGAGGACGACGACATTTTTCATAAAACTAACCGTGGTATCCGTTGGTAACTGACGCTATATGAGTGACCAGCTAAATTGCGGCAAGACGGCACTTTTTCGAAACACGAGGCACAAAAATGAAACCGGCTGAGCCCCATATCCACAATGACTGCAGGCCGGTTGGCGAGATCCTCCATCAGATCGCCGGCAAGTGGACGGTGCTGATCATCAACCTGCTCAGCGGGGGTCCGCTCCGCTTCTCCGAGATCAAGAAGCAGATCGGCGGCATCAGCCAGAAAGTGCTGACCGCGACCTTGCGGGAGCTGGAGATGGACGGCTTCGTGACCCGCACGGTCACGCCATCGATTCCCCCGCGGGTGGACTACGAGCTGACTGAACTGGGTTATGACCTGCAGAAGCCGCTGAAGATTCTCGGCGCCTGGGCGGTCGACAACCGGCCGCGGGTGCTCGAGGCGCGCGGGCGCTATTTCATGGCCCATCCCGAGGCCAAGCCGCAGCCCAAGGGCAAGGTGGCGCATCGCCCGCTGATGCAGGCGGCTGAATAGCTATTTCGGATCGGCGGCCAGCTTGGTGAGTTCGGGAATGAAATCCCGCACCATCGGCTGTTTCTGGGTTTCGAAGGGCAGGGGGCGGACGACGCGCATGGCGGCGATGCCGACGCGCACCGTCATCAGGCCATTGACCACGCCTTCGCCCAGCCGGGCCGAGAGCTTTGCGGCGATGCCCTGGCCGACCAGTTGTTCCACCACGCCATCGGTCAGCACCAGACCGCCGGTGACGGCGAGATGGGCGAGGACGGCACCGGTCAACCGGAAGAAGCCGAGCAGGCCCGGACGGGCGCCATAGAGCGCTGCAATGGCCCCGGCGAGGCGGATGCTTTCGTAAATGACGAAGGCGATGTCCACCAGCGCCCGCGGTGACACGGCGGTCACCAATGCCACGCGGCGGGCCGATGCGGCTGTCAGGCTCTTGGCGCGGGCGTCGAGCGGCGCCATCAGGCTGCGTTCGGCCAGCGCTACGGTTTCGTGGCCATCGAAGAGATGCTGCAGGCTGTCGGTGACATTCTGCCGGGCGCGGGCCAGATCGGGCCGCGCCGCGTAAATGCCGGTCAGATGTTCCACCACGCGCCTGGCGCGATGTACGTCATTCTCAGCCGTGGCCAAGGCGGCGTCGCGCTTGAGCGCATCCAGCACGCGCAGGCGGCGCAGCGCAAAAATTTCGCGTGCGGTCAGGGCCAGTACGGCGACGAGGAAGGCGCCGAGCACGCCCAGCCCCAGCCAGCCCAGCCATTCATTGGCGGCGAACAGGTCGCGGATCAGGCGGTCTGCCGCAAGGCCGAGACCGGCCGAGACCAGAACGCCACCCGTGGTCCAGGCGAGACGTCCGACCCAGCCCATGCGGCGCGGCGTCGGCGCGATCAGGGCATCATCTTCGGCGGCATCGAATTGCGGTTCGGCAACCACGACATTGGCCGGCGCAAAGGCTCGCGGCGCGCGATAGGCCTCGGTGTCGTCGGTCAGGGTGGTGGTGGGGCGGGCGATCGGGCGTTTCATGCGAGCCAGTCTCCGATCAGATAATCCAGCGCCCGGTCGAAGCGGATATGCGGCAGCACGACATCGCCGCTGGCATTGAGCTCGAGTTTTTGCGGCCGGGTGAAGCGCAGGAAGTTCAGCGCAACAGGATTGCCGTCCTCGAACAGTGAATCCGGCCGCTCCGGCAAGTCCCCGGGAAATAAAGCGATTTCTGTTCTGCCGTCATAGCTCACGCCATCCAGCACCTCGCCGGCCATCGGCGTGCCGATGATGGTCGGCAGGGTTTCTCCACCTTCGCTGATCGTGCCTTCGCGGGTGGCGCGGATACCGGCCAGCGCAATGGACTTGGTCTCGGCGCCGGCAAAGCGGGCCCGCTTGCTGGCATTGGACACCAGGCGATTGAGAATGCTCTCCAGCCTGTCGTGGCTGGTGTGATGCACATGGTCGGCCTTGGTGGCCGCAAACAGGATCCGGCCGATCTTGCGCACGAAGGGCCGCAGCAGCGGATTGGTCTCGCCCTGGCGGAAACAGCCGAGCACGGCGGTCAGCGCGGTTTCGAGATCGGCCACTGCCGTCGGCCCGGCATTCAGCGCGCGGAGCGTATCGACCAGCACGATCTGGCGGTCGAGCCGGGCGAAATGCTCGCGGAAGAACGGCCGCACCACCTGGTCCTTATAGGCCTCGTAGCGGCCTTCCAGCATGGCATAGAGGCTGGTGCCGCGCACCGCCTGCCGTTGTGGCGGCAGTGGTGCAAAGGTCAGCGCCGGCGAGCCTTCGAGATCACCGGGCAGCAGGAACCGGCCCGGGGGCAGGGTCGACAGCGCGCCATGTTCGCGCGAGCGGCGCAGATAGTCGGTAAAGGCCGTGGCCAGCCGTTCGGCATCCACGTCCCTAGCATCCTTGAGCGGATCGATTTCTTCGAGCAGCTTGAGGAAGGGTCCGGCCTCCTTGCCTGAATCTGGACGGTCGGCCCGGTCCAGCGCCTCGGCGCTCCATTCGGCAAAGCTGAGGCCGAGCAGCGGCAGGTCGAGCAGCCATTCGCCGGGATAGTCGACGATGTCGAGATTGACCGTGGAAGGTCCCGTCATGCCCGCATACCAATGCTTGGACTGGAACTTCAGCACCAGCCGGAGCTGCGAGATCCGGCGCGTGCTTTCCGGCCAGAACGGCGTCTTGCCGGTCAGCGCCGCCAGGTGCTGCTCATAGGCAAAACGGGGGATAGTAGCGTCGGGATATTCGGCGAGCTTGGCGCCGATAAACCGCCCCTCGGTCAGCGGCGCAAAGCCGGGCAGGCGGCCGCCTGTAAGAAGGTTGTGCACCAGCGCGGTGATGAAAATCGTCTTGCCGGCGCGGCTAAGGCCGGTGACGCCGAGCCGCAGCGTCGGCGTAAAGGCGCCGGTGGCGGCGTCGGCCAGGTTGGAAAGGGCTATGCCCAGTTCGTCGACAATGGTCGTGGGAGGCTGGGGCACGCGCGGGTCTCTCTATCTCTGGCCAAGATAGGGACTTGTCCCGCGCGTTCAAGCAGTTCAGACTTCGCCGCTACCGATCTTGCTCATCTCGTACGGCGTCGTCTGGTAAATCTCGTTGATCCAGTTCTGGAACAGCAGATGCGCATGGCTGCGCCAGCGGTTTTCCGGCACGGCGCTGGTGTCGCCATTGGGGAAGAGATTGGCCGGCGGCGCCGTGCCCAGCCCCGCTTTGACGTCGCGCTCATATTCGTCGGCCAGTGAGCGGTTGTCATACTCGAGGTGGTTAAGGAAATGCACGGCGCGGTGCTTGTCGTCGCCCAGCATGGAAATGCCGATTTCCGCATTGTCGATCAGCACTTCGAGATCGGCGCCCAAGGTCGTGCGGTCGATGTCATTATAGCGCGACACCGGGATCATCGGGCTGTCGGAAAAGCCGCGCAGATAGGGCGAGCGCGGGTTGACCACCTGATGGCGGAACACGCCGAAGGCCTTGTCGACCATGCGGTAGCGCTGTGCGCCATGGAAATGGTGCAGCGCCGCCTGCGCGCCCCAGCAGATGAACATGGAATGGTGCACATTGGTTTGCGTCCAGTCCATGATTTCGACCATCTCGTTCCAGTAGCGCACCTCCTCAAAGGGGATATTGGCGATAGGCGCCCCAGTGACGATGAAGCCGTCGAACTTGTGTTCCTTCACCTGGTCCCAGGTCTTGTAGAAGGTCTTGAGATAGTCTTCCGAGGTGTTCTTGGACTGGTGATCGGTGATGCGCACGAGCGTCAGCTCTACCTGAAGCGGCGTCGAGCCGATCAGCCGGGTGAACTGGGTTTCGGTGCGCTCCTTGTTGGGCATCAGGTTGAGCAGGCCAATGGAGAGCGGACGGATGTCCTGCCGCGCGGCGCGGGTTGAATCCATCACATAGACGCCCTCGTCTTCGAGGGTCTTGCGGGCGGGCAGGTTGTCGGGAATTCGAATAGGCATATCAGCCTCTTGAGAGGATTTGATGGAAAAGCGATTCAGGCGGCGCGTCCCGCGTAGGGGCGCGCTAGCGCATTCGCTTTTCGATTGCCGCAGCCATCAGATCGATAAATTCATCGCCATCCCGGACCGTCGCCAGGTCCGATGCTTCCACCACATAGCCGAAATTGTCGGCCAGCGCCTGGTAGCGCGGCAGGCGGTCATGCAGCAGCGCTTCGAACCCCCAGGCGCCGAAGCCGGCCGGATCGACGTCGCAGTCTTCGACGATACCGTTGATCAGCTTGTACTGGGCCCATTTCTCGACGAGGAAGGGCGGGCGATAATACATCGGCTTGGGCGCCTGCTTGAAGCGGCGCACCAATTCGGACGCATCCTTGCCGGTGCCGCGGATGTAGAGCAGGGCCGTGGAGGCGGCCAGCGCCTTGACCACCGGATCTTCCGGGTCGGTCGGATCGATCACCTCGATCAGCGAGCCGCCGGTATCGGCGATGAAATCGTCATAGCCATAGAGCGTCTTGGCGCGCTCGATGAAATGGGTGACGTCCTTGAGTGCCGCGACCTCGGCAATGCGATGCTGCTCCTGCCGGCGCTGGTATTCGCCTAGCGGCAGGCCGCCCTTGTCCGGATTGCCGGGGGTGCCGAGATAGGTCGACAGCGGATCCAGATTGTCGAAGGTGATGTTGGACGAGATATAGATCGAGTCCGAGCGCAGCAGCTGGCGCAGGAAGGGCACCTTCATGGCCTCGGCCTTGAAGTTGTCGACGATGAACTCGCCCATATAACGCGTGCCGATGCGGTAATCGGCCGAATAGTGAAACCAGTTGCTCGAGCGCAGCATGTTGCTGAGCCGCGTCTTGCCGACGCCGGCCATGCCGAACACGGTTACGGCGCGGCGTGGCGCCTTCACGAACTCATCAGCAGACTTGAACAGCATGGCGGCCCCGAATGTGTGGGCTAGGGAATAATGCAAGCGCTGCCGCTTCACAAGCTGGGCGGCAATTTCTGCCGCAGGCCCGGACTCAATTGCCGGTCCGGGCTGTCGGTTACCATCAGCCATCTAAAATAACTCAATGAAATCAACGCCAAGCCCAGTTGGCACTGTACTTGCTATTATACGGTCGAGCAGTCGCAACCAGGCGCAAAAAGTTTCAAGGAGTTTTCGATGGGCATCTATGGCGCGCTTTCCAGTGCGGTGACCGGTCTGCGGGCCCAGTCGCACGCACTTGAAAACATTTCGGGCAATATCGCGAATTCGCAGACCACGGGTTACAAGCGCATCGAGACCGATTTCCTCGACCTGATCCCGGATGCCCCGATCAAGCGCCAGGTTCCCGGCGCCGTGCTGGCCCAGTCGCGCGGCACCAATGATATCGCCGGCGATATCAAGACCGTCTCCAACGAGACCTATATCGCGCTCAATTCCAACGGCTTCTTCGTGGTCGAGCCCAAGGTCGGCCAGTCGGACGGCAATTCGGTGTTCGCCGGTACCAATTTCTACACCCGCCGCGGCGACTTCGAGATCGACAAGGACGGCATGCTGGTCAATGGCGCGGGCTATTACCTCAAGGGCCTGCCGATCGATCCGGGTACCGGCAATATTTCCGGCTCGGTGCCGGAAGTCATCAAGCTGTCCAACGCTTTCCTGCCGGCGCAGCAGACCAATCGCATCAACTACCAGGCCAACCTGCCGCAGATGCCCAAGCCGACCGCCTACAAGGCGACCGTGCCAAACAGCGAGCTGTTCCGTGCTGCCGACTATGTGCCGGGCGCCACCTTCTCGCCTGCTGTGTCGCAGGGCTCCTGGGGGCCGGCTGTTGCCGATCTGACCGGCGATCAGCTGACCGTGTCGATCGGCGGCTCGCCCTTCACCTATCACTTCCAGCAGCCCGTCGCCCCGGCAACGCTTCCGACGGGCAATGCGACCAATATGTATATCGATACGTCGCTTGCCCCCAACAACACCATGGCGGGCATCGCATCGACGATCCAGACGCATATGCAGACCCGCACCGGGGCGGGCACGGCGACCGTGGCCTTCGACACGGGCACCAATAATCTGACCGTCACCCTGCCGTCGACCACGGGCGTTGCCCTGTCGGTGACCAAGCTCGATGCGGCCACCGGCTCGACCTCGGTGGCCTTCACCGATACGCCGGCCACCAGCTCGGTGCCCTACGGCCAGGCTGTCAACGAGATTCCGGCCAACAAGAACACCCAGTTCCTGTCCAACTCGATCTCGGGCGGCGCGATCACGGTCTATGCCGAGAACGGCGCGCCGGCCAACGTGCAGATGCGCTGGGCCAAGGTCAGCAATGCCGATACCGGCGGTGGCGACGTCTGGCACCTCTACTACATGTCCAATAGCGAAGCGACGCCGACCCAGACGCAGTGGACCCGCGTGCAGGAAAACTTCCAGTTCGCGCCCAATGGTTCTCTGGCCTCGCCGACCAATGGCCAGACCACCTTGAACAACCTGACCGTCAATGGTGTCAATATCGGCGATGTCGAGTTCCGCTATGACACCAATGGCCTTTCCCAGTTCGCTGACGTCAACGGCACCGCCAATGTGTCGACGCTGAACCAGAACGGCTATGGCGCCGGTGAATTCATCTCGGTGGCCATCAATGACAATGGCCGCGTCGTCGCCACCTATTCCAATGGCGAACGCATCGACATGGCCCAGGTGGTGACGGCCGAATTCAACGCCATCAATCAGCTGAAGCGTCTTGATGGTGGTGTGTTCACTGCCACCTCGGAATCCGGCGAGGCCATCCTCGACCTCTCCGGCACCGGCGTTATCGGCGGTTCGCTCGAAGCGTCCAATACCGACATTTCGGACGAGTTCACCAAGCTGATCGTCACCCAGCAGGCCTATGCCGCGGGCACCCGCATCGTCTCGACAGCCGACGAGATGCTGCAGGAAGCCCTCAACATGATCCGCTGAGACCAGCAAAGGCAGTAAGCCCGGCGCGTCATGCGCCGGGTCGGTAGGGAAGGGCGTTCGAGATGGGTCTGACGACATCACTGAACAATGCGGTCAGCGGACTGCGCATCAACCAGGATGGCCTCGGCGTCCTGTCGCGCAATATCGCCAATTCCGGCACGCCCGGCTATCACCGGCAGTCCCTCAATGTCGTCGACTACAATTCGCAGAGCTCGAGCTACGCCCGCTCGATCGGCACCACCCGCGTCTTCAACTCCAGCCTGCAGGCCTATTACAACCGCCAGGTCTCGGACACGGCAAATTCCGGCGTGCAGGCCAGCTATCTCGACCGCCTGCAGGGCTTCATGGGCAAGCCCGGCTCGGCCGGCTCGCTCGATACGCTCTATGGCAGTCTCAAGACCTCGATGCAGGCGCTGGCCACCAGCCCGGACGACTATACCGTCCGCGCCGGGGCGCTGGGCGCGGCGCAGACCATGGCCGAGACGCTGAACCGGCTTTCGGGCAATATCCAGGTGATGCGCGCCGAGACCGAAGGGCAGATCGCCAACAGCGTTCACCAGCTCAACGGCATGATCACCTCGCTTAGCGAAGTGAATGCGCGCCTGCTCGACCTCGGCATGACCGATGGTACGCGCGCCACGCTGCAGGACCAGCGCGATCGCCTGGTGGCCGGCATTGCCGAAAAGGTCGACATTACCGCCGACTACCGTTCCAACGGTACCGTCGCGCTGATGACGCGTTCGGGCGTCGGCATTCTCGACAGCGGCGCCTCGACCTTCAGCTTCGAGAGCGCCGGTACGCTGGATGCGACCTCCGAATTCGATCCCGATCCGGAAAAGACCCGCGTCGGCAAGCTGACCCTCACTACCCCGTCAGGCCTGACGCTCGACCTGGTGCAGCAGGGCGTGCTGCAGGGCGGCGAACTGGCTGGCCTCGTCAATCTGCGCGATCGCACTCTGGTCGAGGCGCAGTCGCAGCTCGACGAGATCGCTGCCGGCCTGGCCCAGGCCTTCTCGACCAACCAGACGGCGGGCACCGCCATCACCGGCGGCTATGCGGTTAATGCCGGCGGCATGCTGCCGGGCAATTCCATGACCATGAGGGTCAAGGTCGACGGCGTCGAGCAGACCATCAAGCTGGTCAATACCACCCAGACTGACGTTGACTATCGCGATGCCAGCGGCGCGCGGGTCATCGGCATCAATCTCAGCAATGGCACAACCGATGCCGACAAGGCCGGCAATGCCGCGGCGCAGCTGCAGAGCAAGTTCGCCAGCTCGACCGATACCGAGCCGGCGCTGGCCGTGTCGGTCAGCGCGACCGGCGCCAGCCTGCAGTTCACCGGCAATGGCACGACGGTTCCGACCGGCCTCACCAAGCTGAGCTCGGCCACGGCCATGCAGGGCGATGGCCTTGCCATGCCGCTGTTCGTCGATAGCGGCAACTCCGTCTATAGCGGCAAACTCGATGGCAATCCGCCGCAGAAGCTGGGCTTTGCGGGCCGCATCAGCATCAATCCCCAGGTCATCGCCAACAACCAACTGATGGTGCAGCATACGGTCGGCGGCACGCTGGGCGATGCCGACCGTGCCAAATTCATTCTCGACCAGCTCGATACGATGAAATTCGTCTCCGGCGATGGCCCTGCCATTGCCAGCGACCGCTTCTCGCTCAGCGGCAATCTCGGCGATGTCATTTCGCAGGTGATCAGCTTCCAGGGTTCCTCGGTCAATGCCGCGCTGAGCAAGAGCGACGACCGCCAGCTGACGCTCGATACCATCACCGATCAGATGCAGAGCGAATATGGCGTCAACGTCGATGAAGAAATGGCGCGGCTGATGGAGTTGCAGAACGCCTATGCCGCCAATGCCCGTATTGTGTCGGTGGTCAAGGAACTGCTGGACACCCTGTTTGCGACGACCTGAGGAGCGTAACCCCAAATGATCGTCAACAAGTCCATGTTCCCGCTGCAGACCAGCTTCGGCGTCATCTCCAAGATGCAGGACAAGTTTGCCACGCTGCAGATGCAGCTCGGCACCGGCGAAAAGGCCTCAAAGCTCTCCGAAATGGGCAGCGATCTTCCCATGTCGCTATCGGTGCGCTCGCGCCTCAGCGCCATCGAGGGCTTTTCGGGCAATATCGATACGGTCAACCTGCGCCTGAGCTTTCTCGACAAGACCATGACGCGCTTTGACAAGATGGAAGGGGAGGCCCGCAATGCGGCCATTCCCGGCCAGTATGGCACCGGCGGCATCAATATGGCGACGCTGCCGAGCCTCTCGGCCGCGCGGTTCGACGAAATCGTCACCATGCTTAATGAAGACGTGGCCGGCCGCTATCTGTTTGGCGGCAGCGTCACCGACAAGCCGCCGCTGCTCGACGCCGATACGCTGCTCAATGGTGCAGGCGGCAAGGGCGGTTACAACCAGGTCGTCGACCTGCGCCGCAGCGCCGATGGCGTCAACCCGACTGCTCCGGATGTGGCCGGCCGGTTGAACTTTGCTGCCGGCGTCGATCCGGTGACGCTGCAGGAAGATGGCGCCCATCCCTTCGGCTTCAAGCTCTCGACGGTCTCCAGCACCGCCGCCACCACCGCGGTCACCGTGACCCAGCCGGGCACCACGGCGCCGCGCAATATCAGCGTCGACTTCATCGCCAATCCCGCCAGCGGGGATAGCATCAGCATCGGCCTGACGTTGCCCGATGGAACTGAGACGCAGGTCAAGTTGACCGCGACCACCGAAACCCCGGCGCCGACTGGCTCCTACACTATCGGCGCGACACCGGCTGACACGGCGCTGAATTTTCAGACCGCCTTGGGCGCCTCGCTCGGCCGCACCGGACAGACCGATTTGCGCGCCGCCTCGGCCTTTGCCGCTGCCAATGACTTCTTCCACGAAGACGGCGTGCCGCAGATCCCGGTGACCGCGCCCGGCGATACCAAGCCCACCTCGCTGGGCTCCGGCGCAGCCTCGATCGTGCAATGGTATTCGGGCAGCGACAATCCCAACCCGCGCCAGAGCGTTTCGACGGCGGTGGATGACTCCAGCCGGGTCAATTACGGCATGCAGGCCAATGAGAGCGGTTTCCTCCGCCTCATCCGCTCGCAGGCGGCGCTGGCAGTCTCGACCTATCCTTCCGAGGAGCAGGTCAAGGCTGATCTCGAGCCGGTCCGCGTCGCCGCCATGGCCCAGCCCGAAGGCCCGCTGCGCACCGCCGCGCTGGCCGACTATGACAAGCAGGTCCAGGAGAAGTACCGGCTCTCGACCGGCTTTTTCGACGGCATGGCCAGCCGCCAGCAGTCCGAGCTGTCCGAGTCCCACAATAGCGAAAAGGGCTCGATCGAAATCGTCACGATGGATATCGGTCTAGCGCAGAAGTCGCTTGAAAATGCCACCACGCGCCACACCAACTACAAGGCCCAGCTGGAGAACCTGCTGAGCGATATCGAGACGGTGAGCAAGGAAGACGTGGCGATGGAAATCCTGGCGCTGCAGACTCGCCTCCAGGCCAGCTATCAGACGACGTCGATGGTCAGCAAGCTGAGCCTCGTGAACTTCATCTGACGGCTCTCCAAAGCCCGTCTGACCGACTGATCCCCGCGCAAGCGGGGATTTCTTTTGTAGGGCGTTACCTACGGACCCGTGGCCTAGCCATCACCCCACCCGACCCCTCCGGGGCCACCCTCCCCATTCAGGGGAGGGATAGGACAGCTCAGCGGACTCGATGCCTCTTATCCCTCCCCCTTGTGGGGAAGGTGGCTCCGAAGGGGTCGGGTCGGGGAGGTTTGAGCACCACGTTGCGGCCAGCGAACAACACCCCCAAAAACACAAAAAGCCCCGCAATGCGGGGCTTTTCAAATTCATCGGCAGCTTACATGCCGCGCAGGCCGGAGGCGATCTGGCGGTTGAGGCGCACCAGCACTTCGAGCTTCTGCGGCTGGGGCTCCAGCAGCATTTCGCGGGTCTGGTTCATGACGAACAGGCCGAGGTTGGCAATGTTCTGGCGGACGTCGATCGGCAGGACGCTGTCTTCCTTGGTGACCGAGGTCATGAAGATGGTCCAGAGCTTGCGATTGAAGTTGAGCGCGGCCTTCAGCTCGTCAAAGCTGTTCGGCCATTCGTCGCGAACCTTCTGCAGCGAGGCTGCGGCGCGCATGAGCAGGGCCGACTCCCGTTCCCGCGAGGATTCAACGACTTTCGCCGTCTGATGGTAGGCTTTCGCGCCTTGCTGATACATTGGAGAGCAAATCCTGTTCGTAGTCGATAAGCTTCTGGGCAGCCTTGAGAGCTTTGTAGAGCTGCTCGGTTAATATCTCGTTGTTGATTTGGTTAACTAACGAGATGGATGATGGCACCGCCTTGATGAACTCGTTCACCAAGGCAAAATACTGGTCGCGGGCGGTGGAAATGTCCTCCTCAATGTACATCAGCTGCACCGCCAGATAGATGCGCTTGGCTGGCGTATTGGCGGTTTCCGCGGTGAGAATGTCCTTCTCGCGCAGGATGGGCACCCGTCCGTCGATGAAAAGGCGCGTCCGCTGATCCGAATTGGTGATGATGCAATTGCCGACGAGCAGTTTCTCGCCGGGCTTCAGTTCGACCTTGAGCGCCATTCTGTGCCTCCAGTGCTGGATTCTTCCAGCTGATCTTATGCGCCGTAGCGGCGGAAACAAGGAAGGCGGACCATGGGTCCGCCTTCGGATTATGCCGTATGGAAAAAGCGCTGGATTACTGCAGCAGCTGCAGCACGCTCTGGTCGGCCTGGCTGGCCAGCGACAGCGACGATGAGGACAGCGACTGGCGGGTCTGCAGGGCCAGAAGGTTCGCCGCTTCTTCGTTCATATCTGCCAGGGTCAGGTTGGCAGCGCCGGTTTCCAGCGTGTTGATCATTTCCTTGGTGAAGTTCTGGCGGTTCTCGACGATCGACAGGTTCGATCCGAAGGTGCCGGACTGCGAGCGCACGTCATTGAGCGCCAGTTTGATATTGGCGATCAGGTTTTCGATGCCGACGTCGCTGTCGAGGTCTTCTTCGGTGATGTCGAAGACATTGAGGCTCGCGGCGTTCAGCGCCTCGCCATCCTTGGTGCGGATGTCGATGGAGGAGGTGCCGGTCTCGTTGAAGGTGATCTTCAGGTTGTCGCCGCGCAGCAGGTTGATGCCGTTGAACGAGGCGTCATCCGAGGTCTTGTCGAGCTGATCGCGCAGCTCGTTGAACTGGCTGGCCAGGTCGCCGCGGATCTTGTTGCCGGCGATCTGCGAGGCGCCGGTCGAATTACCGTCGATATCGCCGGTCGAGTTGACGCCGTCGATCTTGAGCGCCTTTGTGCTCAGGTTTTCAATGCGCAGCTTGCCGTTGTCGTTGGAAGCGCGGATCTTGGTGTTGAGCATGTCCGAGGCATTGATCTCGCGGACCAGCGTGTCGGTGGTCTTGACCTCGTTGATCGCGGCCAGCGTGGTCACAGTGCCCGATGCGCGAACGCCATTGGTGGTGGTCGCAGCGGTCAGGCCGGCGGTCGCCAAGCCTGCACCGGCAAGGGTGAAGTCAGCGCCATTGGCGGCCGTCAGGGTGATCTGGTTGGTCGCACCCGTCGCCTGGATGCCGTACTTCTGGCCGGCAGCGGAATTGTTGATCGCCTCCTTGATGGCCGTGGCATTCTGGGCGTCGGTATTGCCGGCCGGCGTCGCCGGAACGGTGACGCTTTCACCATTAATGGTGAATGAGAAGGTCGCGAGTGCGCCAGCAGCAACCGCAGTGCCGGGGCCCGCCGTGGCAGCCGTCGCAGTCGTATTGCCCGCTTCGAGGCCGATGTAGCGCGCCGTGTTACCGGTGCTCCCCAAGGTGATGGTCTCGCCCTTCGAGCTCTGAATGCTGAGCTGGCCATCGATGACCTTGGCCGAGATTCCCGAAGTGCCGCCGGTGCTGGACAGGTGATTGTTGATCTTTTCGGCCACGGAAGCGGCCGTATCGGTCGCCGAGAAGCTGAAGTTCACCGCGATATTGCTGTTCAGGCTTGCGGCCTGGATGGTGACATTGCCCGCTTCACCGGCAGCGCCATTATTGGCAAAACCATTGTTGCCGCTGATCACCTTGCTGTGCAGCTTGACCTGCTGCGGCGTACCGAAGGCGCCGTCCGAGAAGGTCAGGTTTTCCACCGCGCCATTGCCGACGACACTTGGGTCGAGATTGAACGACTGGGTCTGGAAGCTCTTGTCCTGGCGCGCCTGGCGCAGCGTCGACTGCATCGATTCCAGCGTCTTGGTGATCGAGGTCAGGCCGTTATCGGCGGCTTCCAAGGTCTGGATGCCATTGGCCATCGAGTCCATCAGCGAATTGAGATCGCCGGCGCGGCTATTGAGCGAGGAAGCCGTGAAGAAGTTGGTCGGATTGTCCAGGGCCGAGTTCACCTTGTTGCCCGTGGCCAGGCGATCCTGGGTCTTGCCCATCATGGTGGCAGTGTTCTGCAGCGAAAGCAGGTTCGACCGAACGGCTTTCGAAAGAGAGATATCGGACATGGTCGTTCCTTCTTCACGGTGCCGATGGTCGGCTCAGTCCCCGATTCCGGGGTTGAGACTTTATTAACCTCGTGAATCCTAACAGGTCGTTAACCATGAATTTCCATTAACCATAAGCAATACGCTTGGTCCGTGGGCCTAAACTGCTGAGAGGGAAGGGGAAAACGAAAAAAGGCGGGCCGAGGCCCGCCTTTCAAGATTTTTAAGAACCGCTTAACGGAGCAGCTGGAGGACCGACTGGTCGGCCTGCGATGCCAGCGAGAGCGAGGAGCTCGACAGCGACTGGCGAGTCTGCAGGGCCAGCAGGTTGGCAGCTTCTTCGTTCATGTCAGCAAGCGTCAGATTGGCACCACCGGTCTGCAGGGTGTTGATCATGTTCTTGGTGAAGTCCTGGCGGTTCTGAACGATCGACAGGTTCGAGCCGAAAGCCGACGACTGCGAACGGACATCGTTGAGAGCGGTCTTGAGGTCGCCCAGCAGAGAGTCGATGGTCGCGTCGCTGTCCAGGTCTTCTGCCTTGATGTCATAGACACCCATGTTGGCAGCATTGACCTGTGCGCTGCCCTTGGTCGAGATATCGATCGAGGACGTGCCGGTTTCGTTGAAGGTGATCTTCAGATTGTCGCCGCGCAGCAGGTTGATACCGTTGAACGAAGCGTCATCGGCAGTCTTGTCGAGCTGATCGCGCAGTTCGTTGAACTGCGAAGCCAGATCGGCGCGGACGGTGTTGCCGAGGATCTTGGTGGCAGCGGTCGAAGTACCATCGACCTTGCCGTTGGAGCCGACGCCATCGATCGTCAGGTCCTTGGTGGACTGGTTTTCGATACGCAGCTTGCCGTTGTCGTTGGAAGCACGAACCTTGCCGGTCAGGTCGCTGTTGCCGTTGATCTCCGCGACCAGCACGTCGGCCGACTTGATCTGGTTGGTGGCAACGGCAGCCTTGACAGCGCCGGCACCGCGAACACCGTTGGTGGTTGCTGTGGTGTCAGCGATGTTGAGCTTTGCAGAGGTGCTTGCGCCAGAGACGGAGAAGTTCTTGCCGTCAGCCTGGGTCAGCGTCAGCGTACCGGTCGCGTTGGAAGCGGTGACACCCGCCTTGATGGCTGCAGCCGAACCATTGATCTGGGCGATGAGGTCAGCGCCGTTTGCTGTCGCATCAGCGGTAGCGTTGGCGGTGATCGCCACGTCTTCGCCGTTGATCTGGAAGGTAAAACCAGTCGCGGTCGAGGTGCCGACGGCGCCTGCACCAACAGCAGTTGCTGCGACCTTGCCCGTGCCGGCAGTGACGTCGGCAGAGTTCAGACCAATGTATTCTTCGTTCGTGCCGGTGATGGTCACGGCCGAACCCTTGGCGTTGACGATTTCCAGCTGACCGTTGGTGACGCGCGCCGAAACGCCGCCCTTGGGGTCGACCGAGTTCAACTGGGTGTTGATCTTGGCAGCAGTGGTTTCTGCGGTGTCAGTGGCGGAGAAGTTGACGCTGACGGTCGCGTTGTTGTTCAGGTTGGAGGCCTGAAGGGTCAGCGTGCCGGCACGGCCAGCGGTACCTTCAGCAGCGAAACCGCCGCTACCGGTCGAAACCGAGTTGTGCACGCGCACGGCTTGGTTGGCATCGAGGGCGCCGCCCTTGAAGGTGATGCTGCGAGCGGTGCTGGTGCCCAGGGTTGCTGCGTCCAGTTCAACCGACTGGGTCTGGAAGGACTTGTCCTGGCGGGCCTGGCGCAGGGTCGACTGCATCGATTCCAGAGTCTTGGTGATCGAGGTCAGGCCGTTGTCTGCAGCTTCCAGGGTCTGGATGCCGTTTGCCATGCCGTCCATCAACTGGTTCAGGTCGCCGGCGCGGCTGTTGAGGCCCTGGGCGGTGAAGAAGTTGGTGGGGTTGTCGAGAGCGGAGTTCACCTTGTTACCCGAGGCCAGCCGATCCTGGGTCTTGGCCATCATGGAGGAGGTGTTCTGGAGGGAAAGCAGGTTCGAGCGAACGGCTTTCGAGAGCGAGATATCGGACATAGGTCCATCCTTTTCTAGGAGTACGCAAACTTTAACGCCTCTTTCTGAGGCAGGCCGATCCTCATCCGGCAGGCCATAACGAACCGTTAAATCCGTGATGAATCTTTGGGCAAAATGAGAACGACATCACACTGGGCCAAAACAAGAAAAGCCCCGGAAACCGGGGCTTTCTGATTTGGGCCGAGGCCCGATGGCAATCACCATGTATTAACTAGACCGTCAGGTCCTTGAGCCGGGCCTGCGATTCCTCGGGGATCGGGCTGATGCCGATGCGCCGGAACAGCTGGCTCATGGTCTGCGGTGCCGGGGACAAGGCACCCGAGAGCACTGCAGCCGCAAAAGATGAGGACGATTGCTTGACCGGCGGTTCCGGCTGCGCGGGCGTGCGCTGCTCGCTGCCGCCGAACTGGGCGTCCTCGCTGTTCTTGGGTGTTGCGGGGGCGGGTGGGGCGCTATCGGGCAAGATGCTGCGCTCACCGCCCGGGATCGGGCGGCTGCGGAGTTCGATCAGACTGCTCGCGGCGATTGGCTGTTCTGCCATAACTGCGGAGATCATGATGCTGTCCCTGCAAGGAATTACGTTCTAGCAGACAGCAATAAGCCTCCAGCAGTTGCTTGGTGTTTACAGCAAAGGACTCGATTTTACTTAAATGAGAGGTAGTTACAGCGCACGATTGACCGCAATGCCGCGTGCCGAGCTGCTCGGGTCCACGGCGATGGTGCCTGCGCGGCCATAGGCCTTGGCGCGGCTTTGCTGGCCCACAACCTTGGCGACGTCGGTGAGCAGGTCTTCCGTCACCATGCGGGCCGTAGCCAGCACGCGCAGGTTCTCCGCCATCTGGGTGGCCAGACGCTCGTGACCCTGGCGCAGCCGGGCAATCGCCTCTGGCGCCTGGCTGGCCAGCCGCGTGCCCTGGCGCTGCACCGAGCGGGCAAAGCCGACATAGTCCTGTGCCAGCCGCGCCTTTTCCGGCGTCAGCACGCTGGCCTGCCGCATATGGCCGGCACGGAGCAGGGTGGTTTCCTGGTTCATAACATTGACCAGAGCAGCCAGGGCGATTTCGGCCATCTGGCACAGTTCATCGGCGGGCAGGCTATCGAGGGCGGCAAGGCGTGCGGCTGCGGTCATTTATAGGCTCCCGGCAATTTGTTCTGATTATTGGCTGCTTCCTGCATGGCGAGCAGGTCGGGCAGCAGTTGTTCGGCAATGCCCAGGCCACCGTTCTGGGCCATGGTTGAGGCGATCTGTTCGGACTGCATCGAGCGCCAGGTCTCTTCGCCGAAGCCGCCGCCCATGACGCTCTCGTCGGTCTTGATCGAGGAGAACAGTTCCTTGGTCAGCGTATTGAGAAAGACGCCTTCGAGTTCTTCGGCCTGCGCCTTGACCTTGGCATATTGACCTTCGGTCAGGGTCGAGCCGGGCTTGCGGGTAATGATGTCCATCGTCACAGCACCTCGATTTCGGCCTGTAGCGCGCCGGTGGCCTTGATGGCCTGCAGAATGGCGATCAGGTCGCGCGGCGAGATGCCCAGAGCATTCAGCCCATCCACCAACTCCTGCAGTGTCACCGATTCATTGACCACGGTGAGGGCGGTGTCGGAGAGATTGGCATTGAGCGTGGTATTGTCTTCCACGGCCGTCACGCCATTGCTCAGCGGCGCCGGCTGCACGATTGTGGGGTCTTCGGCAATGGTCACCGTCAGGTTGGACTGGGCCACGGCAACGCTCGAGACGCGTACATCCTTGCCCATGACGATGATGCCGGAATTCTCGTCGATGACGATCTTGGCGACCTGGTCGGTCTGCACCATCAACTGTTCGATATCGGTGAGCAGGTCGACGATATTGCCGTTGAAACCCGGGGGCAGGGTGACGCGCACTGTGGCCGGATCTTCCGGCGTCGCGGTCGGGGCGCCGATGAAGTCATTGACCGCCAGCGCAATACGGCGCGCCGTGGTGAGGTCCGGATTGCGCAGCGCGAGGCGCAGCGAGGTCTGGGCGCCGAGGTGGAAGTCGATCTCGCGCTCGATCATGGCGCCGGAAGAAATGCGGCCGGTTGTCGGCACGCCGGAGATAATGGAGGCCGAGTCACCTTCGGCCTTGAAGCCGTTGATGGTCACCGGGCCCTGGGCAATGGCATAGACCTCGCCATCGGCGCCGAGCAGCGGCGTCACCAGCAGCGTGCCGCCCTGCAGGCTGTCGCTATCGCCCATGGCAGCCACCGAGACATCGATGCGCGAGCCCTGGGTGGCAAAGGCGGGGAGGTTGGCGGTAACCATGACGGCGGCCACATTGGCGGTGCGGACATTCTCGCCCGCCGTGTTGACGCCGAGGCGTTCCAGCATGGATTGCAGCGACTGCCGGGTGAAGGGAGAGTTGTTGAGGCTGTCGCCGGTGCCATTGAGGCCGACCACCAGGCCATAGCCGACCAGCTGGTTTTCGCGCACGCCTTCGAAGTCGACGATATCCTTGATACGGGCCGAAGCCGCGCTGGCTTCAAGAGCGGGCAGCATCACCATGGTCAGGGTGAGGGCTCCGGCGAAAAGCGTGCGCAGCAGTGATTTGTTCATCAGGCATCCCCGTCGTCTCGCCGCTCCATCCCCATGGGCGACATTCGACGAGGTCATTGCGAAAACCGTGCCAGTTTCTTCCTTGTGTTGTACAGTATTGAATTTAATAGGAAATTTGAAACTGACTGTAGCTGGTTAGGCGACGCATTCCGGTCGCTAAGCAATTCTTGCCGGGCGCGTTAAGGCCTTGTTAACGGGTAGCGGCAGATTTTGCCGATGAGGCTTGCAAACCAATTGAGTCCCAGCTTGCGCATCGACACCACCAATCGAACATCCGGAATTGGCCGCGGCACTGCCGCGGGCCGCACCGGCTCGGGCGTCGATTTCGTGCCGGCCGGTGGCGAGGCGCCGGCGCGGGTGGCGGGCAATATGCCGGCGCAGGCCATGACTGGCTTGGATTCCATCCTGGCGCTGCAGGCTGTAGACGAGCCGCTGACCGGCAGGAAAAAGGCCGTCCGGCGCGGTGCGTCCCTCCTCGATATGCTCGACGAGATCAAGGTGGATCTGCTGATGGGCAAGGTGAGTGTGGATAGTCTCGACGGCATGGTTTCCATGCTCGGCGAGATGCGCGAACGCACTTTGCCGGGCCTCGATAGCCTGCTCGATGACATCGAGCTGCGCGTGCGAGTAGAACTCGCCAAATTCGGCCGTTACCCGCCCATCTGACTGTCGGTCATCAAATTGTCGCCAGTTCTCCGCTAGAGGCCTTTGGCCTAGGCACTTTTCCGCATTAAGGACCTGCGTTCTCGATGCTTGCCCGAGGCAGGCGAGGCGCATATATAGGCCGCTTAGGGGCGCATGGGAGTTGAGTCTGCTGATGTCTTCGGTTGCAGAAGTAATTGAATACCGGCCCAGTGACGACGAGCCGTTTATGAACCCGCGGCAGCGGGAATATTTCCGGGCAAAGCTCAATGCGTGGAAGGATGACATCCTCCGCGAGAGCCGGGAGACCCTCGAAAACCTTCAGGAAGAGTCGCAGAACCATCCGGACATGGCCGATCGTGCCAGCTCGGAAAGCGATCGCTCGCTGGAACTGCGGACGCGCGATCGTCAGCGCAAGCTGATTTCCAAGATCGACGCAGCCCTGAAGCGCATCGACGACAATACCTATGGCTATTGCGAAGAGACCGGTGATCCCATCGGAATCGCCCGCCTCGACGCCCGCCCGATCGCCACCCTGAGCCTCGAAGCCCAGGAAATGCACGAGCGCCGCGAAAAGGTCTACCGGGACGAATAGTCCGGAGAATTTGAAAAGGCCCGCAGCGATGCGGGCCTTTTTGTTTCAGGGGGCAGCAATGAGCGAAATGTTCTATTTGCTCTTTATCGGCAATGCCGTGGTTCTCTGTGGAGCGGCTGCGCTAGGTGCTTATCTCATGTCGCGCGGAGATGAAGCGCAGGCCAGGGCTGAAGCCGAGGCCAGGCGGAACGAGCGCTGCTAAAGTCCTTCCAGCCGGTATTAATATTCTGCTAACCGGCTACTTCTTGTCTTGCTTCCGTCAAGTCGCCGCGCCCATATGGTGCCGTTGAACTTGGGAGGGCAACATGCTGCAGGTGGTCTCGAAATTGCGCTGGCTTGGGCTAGCGCTGATGCTGTCGCTCGGTGTCTCCGGCGCCACTGCGGCCGATACCAAGGTCACCCTGCTCGAAAATACCGACCTGCCGGGCTTTGACTATTCCATCCTCAGGGATGTCGATCTCGACGCCTGCACGGCCGCCTGCACTGACGACAATATCTGTCGCGCCTTCACCTTCAATGCCCAGTCCAACTGGTGCTTCCTCAAGGGCCAGGTGGGCGATGAGACCCAGTTCAACAATGCTACCTCTGGCCGCGTCAGCCGTGCGCCGTCGCCGGCGGTCACCGAAGCGGTGCGCCAGGCCGAACTGCCATTCCCCGCCCAGGATATCATCGACACAGCCAAGAGCTTTGCCACCAGCCTGCCGCAGACTGATGCGCCGCCGCCCAAGGTGACCTATGCCGACCTCGTGACATCAGCCAATGAGGCCATGGCGGAGGACAATGTCGCCGGTGCCATCGTCGCCTACCGCCAGGCCTTGGCCATCAACGCCAATGATCCGGTGATCTGGCAGGCGCTGGCCCAGTCGTCGCTCAACCGCGCCGAGGCCGTTGCCGGCCAGTCCGAGGGCGACAATAGCTATGACCTGGCCCAGACGGCCGCTTCGGCGGCGATGAACGCCTTCCTGCGCTCGACCGAAGCCGTCGACCGTGCCGATGCGCTGGCGGCCCTGGCCAATAGCCTCGAATATCGCGAGATGTGGCGCGAGGCGATTGCCACCTATCGCCTAAGCCTCAGCCTCGCCCCCAATGACGCCGTCTCTGCGCATCTCGACGATGTCGTGGCGCAGAACGGTTTCCGCGTCACCGATCACCTCGTCGATGCCGAGGCCGCTTCGCCGCGCATCTGCGCGATTTTCTCCGATCCGCTGCCGATCGGGCAGGGCGATCTCTCCGCCTATGTCGTGGTCGCCGACACGCCCCAGGCATCGGTTGAAACCGAGCAGGACCAGATCTGCGTCGAGGGCCTGTCGCATGGCGGCCGTTACTCGATCCGTCTGCGCGCCGGCCTGCCGTCGGCCGATGGCGAAAGCCTGCTCAAGGATGTGGTGCTCGACGTCTATGTGCCCGATCGCGCCCCCTTCGTCGGCTTTGCCAACAATGCCTATGTCATGCCCGCTGGTCTCGGCGGCGGCCTGCCGATCACCTCGGTCAATGCCGAAACCGCCGAGGTGATGATTTACCGGATCGGCGACCGCTCCATCGCCACTGCCGTGCGCGATGGCATTTTCCAGGGCAATCTCTCCCAATATGGCGCCGAGGACATTGCCGACCGTGTCGGCGAACAGGTCTGGACCGGCGAGGTCGACCTGGCGCAAGGCGAGCCCAATGCACTGATCACCACCGCCATTCCCGTCGCCGATGCCCTCGGCCAGATGGAGCCGGGCGCCTATGTCATCACCGCCCGCATTGCCAAGGGCAGCGAAGAATATTGGGACGACCAGGCCACGCAATGGTTCATCGTCACTGATCTCGGCCTGACTACGATCGAGGGCGACGACGGTGTGCATGCCTTCGTGCGCGGGCTGAGCGATGCGCAGCCGATCGCTGATGCCACGGTGCGCCTGGTTGCGGTCAATAATGAAGTGCTTGGCGAAGCCACAACCGATGCCGATGGCCGCGCCGTCTTCGCGCCGGGCCTGGCCCGTGGCACTGGGGGCAGGGCGCCACAACTGCTGGTCGCCGAAACCACTGACGGCGACTATGCCTTCCTCGACCTGACCCGCCCGGCTTTCGATCTCACCGATCGCGGCGTCGAAGGCCGTCCGTCGCCCGGTCCGCTGGATGTCTTTGCCACCACCGAGCGCGGCGTCTATCGCCCCGGCGAAGTGGTCTATCTCACTGCACTTTTGCGCGACGAACGCGCCAATGCCGTAACCGGCCTGCCGCTGACGCTGGAAGTCGAACGTCCCGACGGCGTGGTTGCCACCCGTGAAGTGCTGAAGGATGAAGGCGCCGGCGGCTATTTCGCCGCCCTGCCCATGGTTTCTGAAGCCATGCGCGGCTCTTGGACCGCCCGGCTCTATGCCGATCCCAAGGCCGAAGCGCTCTCCAGCACCACTTTTCTCGTCGAAGATTTCGAGCCCGAACGCCTGGCCTTCGAGGTCACTGCTGCCGACGCGCCCTTCGAGGCCGGCGCCACCAGCGAAATCGACGTCGCCGCCAAGTATCTCTACGGCGCCACCGCGCCCGGCCTCAATATCGAAGCCGATGCCATCATCAGCCCGACCACGACGCTGGCGGATTTCCCCGGCTACACCTTCGGCCGCCTCGACGACACCATTGAAACCACCCGCGAACCGCTGGGCGTTGTCGGCACCACAGATGAATCCGGTAATGCCGTAGCCGAAGTGACCCTGCCCGAGACGCAGGTCACCACGCGTCCGCTCACGGCCCAGCTGCTGCTGCGCCTCGTCGACAGCAATGGCCGCAGCATCGAACGGAGCATCAGCCGGCCCGTGCTGGCTGACGGCAATCGCATTGGCATCAAGCCGAGTTTCAGCGACGCCACCGGCTTGGCCGAAGGCAGCGAAGCCAGGTTCGACATCATCGCCGTCTCTCCCGAAGGCGAAGCCGTTGCCACCTCCGGCCTCGACTGGTCGATCTCGCGCGTCGAGACCAACTACCAGTGGTATCGCAATGGCTCGGCCTGGCAGTGGGAAGCCATCACCACCACCCGCGAAGTCGCCACCGGTACGGCCGAAACGCCTGACGGCGGTCCGGCCAGCATCGGCGCCAATGTCGACTGGGGCCTCTATCGCGTCGAGGTCAATGGCGACGACACGTCGGCCTCTTATGAATTCTACGCCGGCTATTATTACGCCGATGCGGGCAGCGACACGCCCGATACGCTGCAGGTTGCCCTCGACAAGCCGGCCTACAAGGTCGGCGACACCGCCAATCTCAAGCTCGATCCGCAGTTCGCCGGCACGGCCCTGATCATGGTGGTCGATAACCGCGTCATCGCCATGCAGGCGGTGGATGTGCCCGAAGGCGGCACCACCGTGCCGCTGGACGTGACCGCAGAATGGGGCCCCGGCGCCTATGTGACGGCTATCCTCTACCGTCCGTCCGATGCCGCCGAAAAGCGCATGCCCTCGCGCGCCCTGGGCCTGGCCTTTGCCGATGTCGATCCCGGTGATCGCCAGCTCGACGTGACGCTGGATACGCCCAGCGAAACCCTTCCACGCCAGAGCTTCACCACCACGGTGGACCTCGGCAATCTCGCAGCCGGCGAAACCGCCTATGTCGCCGTCGCGGCGGTCGATCTGGGCATTCTCAACCTGACCAATTTCAAGGTGCCCGATCCCGATGGCTGGTATTTCGGCCAGCGCCAGCTCGGCATGGATGTTCGCGACCTCTATGGCTCGCTGATCGATCCGACCCAGGGTCTGGCCGGTGCGATGCGCTCGGGCGGTGACGGCGGTTCCTCGCGCACCGGCACGCCTCCGGCCACTTCGGTGCTGGTGGCGCTGCACTCCGGCATCGTCCAGGTCGATGCCGAGGGCAAGGCCACCGTCACCTTCGACATGCCCGATTTCTCCGGCACCGTCCGCGTGATGGCCATGGCCTGGAGCGAGACTTCGGTGGGGCACGCCTCGGCCGATGTGATCGTTCGTGATCCGGTGGTCGTCACCCTCAGCCCGCCGCGCTTCATGCGCGTTGGCGATGAATCGCGCCTGCTGGTCGAAATCGACAATATCTCCGGCGCCGCCGGCAGCTATGGCGTTGCGCTCTCGACCGGCGAGGGCATTGCCACGCCGTCCGGCTCCAACGATGTCACCCTGGCCCAAGGCGAACGCACCTCGCTCGACCTCAAGCTCAACGGCATGCAGATCGGCGATTGGCCGGTGGTGCTCAACATCACCGCCCCCGATGGCACGACCCAGACCAAGGAACTGCTGCTCGGCGTTCGTCCGATCAGCGCCCCCGTCACCCAAAGCCGCCTGTTGCCGATCAAGGCGGGCGACAGCGTCACCGTCGGCAATGAGTTCTTCGACAGCTATCTGGCCAACACCGGCAAGATGACCCTGGCGATCGGCCCACTGGCCCGTCTCGACGTGCCCGGGCTGCTGCTCTCGCTCGACCGCTACCCCTATGGCTGTGCCGAGCAGCTCTCCAGCCGTGCCCTGCCGCTGCTCTATCTCAACGACGTGGCCAAGCTGATCGGCCTCGGCGGCGAAGAGGAGCTGAAGGACACGGTCACCTTGGCGATTGCCGATATCCTCTCCAAGCAGACCTCCGGTGGCGGTTTCGGCCTCTGGGGACCCTTTGATGGCGGCGACCTGTGGCTCGACGGCTTCGTCACCGACTTCCTGCTGCGCGCCAAGGCAGCCGGCTATGCGGTGCCGGAACAGGCCATGACCATGGCGCTGGATAATCTCTCCAACCAGCTGTCCTACGCCGCTGACTTCGACAATGGCGGCGAAGACATCGCCTATGCCCTCTATGACCTGGCCCGCGCCGGCCGCGTCTCGATGGGCGACCTGCGCTACTATCACGAGGCTCGCCTCTCGGCCTTCGGTTCGCCGCTGGCCAAGGCACAGCTCGGCGCAGCACTCGCGCTCTACGGCGATCCGGGCCGTGCCAATTCCGCCTTCGCGGCAGCCCTGGACGCGCTCGGCCAGCCCGACAGCAATCGCTATCGCGGCGACTATGGCACCCGCCTGCGCGATACCGCAGGCGTGCTGGCCCTGGCCGCCGAGTTCAAGCCGGCCAGCGTGGACCTGACGGCTCTGGCCAACCAGCTCGCCAAGCTGCGCGACCGTGCCGACTACACCTCCACTCAGGAAGACAGCTGGACCTTGCTCGCGGCGGCGGCTCTCGGCGCCTCCAGCACCGACGGTTCCATTACCCTCAATGGCGAAGCACTAACCGGCCAGGTCTATCGTTCCATCGACGAGGCTGACTTTGCGCCGCTCGACATTGCCAATACCGGCTCTGCCGGTACCGAGGCCAAGGTGACGGTCACCGGCTATCCCGAAGTGGCGCCGGAGGAATCCAGCAATGGCTTCATCCTGAGCCGCGAATACTTCCTGCCCGATGGCACGCCCGTCGATCCGACCGACGGCACGCTCGCCCAGAACGACCGCCTGGTTGTCCTGCTCACCGTCAGCCCGCAACAGCTCGGCTCCGGCCAATATATGGTCGCCGATCCGCTGCCGGCGGGTTTCGAGATCGAAAACCCCGACCTCTCGGCCGGCGGTGGCGTCTCCGACTTCGGCTGGCTGACGCTGGATACGGCGACGCATGTGGAATCCCGCACCGACCAATATGTGGCGGCCTTCCGCTACTATTCGGACAGCGGTTCGTTCCAGACGGCCTATCTGGTCCGCGCCGTCTCCCCCGGCACCTTCGTGCTGCCGGGAGCCACGGTTGAAGACATGTACCGGCCCGAATACCGCGCTAACACGGCAGCCGGTTCGATCGAGGTCACCTCCACCGGGCCATGAGCGACGGGGCCGCATCAGTGAAACAGGAGGCGTCGGGTCTTTGGACCCGCCGCCTCACCCTGGCCGGTTTCTCGCTCTTCGTCATGGCCTGTGCCGGCCTGATCCAGCTCAATTCCACCCTGATCGGCATCGCGGCCACGCTGCCGCCGACGCCCGATGTCGCGACGCTGCCGGTGTCCGCCGCCGTCTCCGACCGCAACGGACAACTGCTCCGCCCGTTCACTACAGCCGACGGCCGCTGGCGGCTGCCGGTCGAGCGGTCCGGTGTCGATCCGCGTTTCCTCGATATGCTGATCGCCTATGAGGACCGAAATTTCGTGAGCCACGATGGCATCGCCTGGTCGTCCATGGCGCGCGCCGCCGGCCAGTTTGTCGGGGCAGGGGGGCGCGTGGTTTCCGGCGGTTCGACGCTGACCATGCAGGTGGCTCGCCTGATCGAGGGCCAGCCGACGCGCAACCTCTGGGGCAAGCTGCGCCAGATGGTGCATGCCCACCGGCTCGAGAATGAGCTGAGCAAAGACCAGATCATCGACCTCTACCTGACGCTGGCCCCCTATGGCGGCAATATCGAAGGCGTCCGCGCGGCAAGCCTAGCCTATTTTGGCAAGGAGCCGGCCCGCCTGACCACGGCCGAAGCCGCGCTCCTCGTGGCCCTGCCGCAGTCGCCTGAAGCCCGCCGTCCGGATCGCGATCCGCTGGCCGCGCAGCGCAGTCGCGACATGGTGCTGGATCGCCTCGTCGCCATGGGCGCGCTGCCAGCCGAAGAAGCCATGGCCGCCAAGCACGAACCGGTGCCTACAGTCCGCCGCGAATTCCCCATGCTGGCCGCCCATATGGCGCAACAGGCCGTCAAGGCGCAGCCAGAGGCGCGGCAGGTCGAGCTGACGATTGACAAGCGGCTGCAGGAAGCGCTGGAACGCCTCGCCGCTGGACGCGCTCGCATCCTTGATCCGAAAGTCTCCGTCGCCATCGTCGCTGCCGATATCCAGACCGGCGAAGTCTTGGCCTCGGTTGGCTCGGCCGGGCTGTTTGCCACCCAGAGCGCCGGCTTCGTCGACATGACCACGGCGATCCGCTCGCCCGGCTCGACGCTCAAGCCGCTGATCTATGGCCTCGCCTTCGAACTCGGCCTCGCCCATCCGCAGAGCCTGATCGAGGATCGTCCCACCGCCTTTGGCGCCTATGTGCCGGTTAATTTCGACGGCTTCAGCCGCGGCACGGTGTCGATCCACGATGCGCTGACCGAGTCGCTGAACATTCCCGCGGTGGTGGTGCTCGATGCCGTCGGCCCGGCGCGGCTGGTGTCCCGCCTGCGCCGCGCCCATGCCGATCCGCGCCTGCCGGTGAACACGGCGCCCAGTCTTGCCGTCGGCCTTGGCGGCGTCGGCATCACCCTTCGCGATCTGGTTTCCGTCTATGCGGCCATCGGTAACGGCGGCAAGCCAATCACCCTGCAAGATGGCATCAAACCGCAAGCAAACCTCACGCTTGCAGCCCCGGTGCTTGACCCGGTTGCCGCCTGGTATGTCTCCGATATCCTTGCCGACGTGCCGCCGCCGCTCAACGGTTCGCCCGGCCGCATCGCCTACAAGACCGGCACCTCCTATGGCTATCGCGACGCCTGGGCGATCGGCTTTGATGGCAAGACGGTCATCGGTGTCTGGGTCGGTCGTCCTGACGGCGCCCCGGTTCCGGGCCTCTCGGGCATTGTCGGCGCCGCGCCAATCCTGTTCGAAGCCTTCGATCGCCTCGGCAATCGCAAGGCGCCTTTGCCGCGCGCCCCGGACGGCGTGATCTTTGCCTCCAATACCGAACTGCCCAGTCCGCTCAGGCGCTTCCGCCATCCCGATGAGGATCTGGTGGCCCGCGTCTCTGCGCCGGAAATCGCCTTCCCCGGCGATGGCGTCGATGTCGATCTGGGCCTCAGCGCGGGGAGCATCTCGCCGTTGATGGTCAAGGTCCGCAACGGCGTGCCGCCCTTCACCTATTTCGCCAATGGCGCCCCGATCGGTCGCCCCGAATTCGCCCGGCAGAGCAGCTGGAAACCGGATGGGCCGGGCTATGTGACACTCTCGGTGGTCGATGCTTCGGGGCGCGGCGATACGGTGACGGTGTTCCTCAACTAACCGCCAAAGCAAACGGGCCCCGCAGGGCCCGTGGATAATTTCGTCTTGGTCGAGGCCTAGAAGCCGAACACCGTGGTGAGGCTGGACTGGCCATTGCCGTTCTGCACGCATTGGCCATTGGTATTCTCGCCAAACTGGAACAGGCCGCAATTATTCCCATTGCCGTTCTGCTGGATGGTGCCCTGGTGGCCATTGCCCTCCTGCACGATCAACCCATGATTGCCCCAGCCGTTCTGGTTGAAGCCGGCGCCGTTGTTATTGCCATTCTGGCTGGCATTGGCGCCGGTGGCCGAGAGGCCCTTGACCAGGGAGAAGATCTGCAGCCCAGCGCCCAGCGCCTGCTGCTGGTCGGGATCGGTCGGGGTGAAGTTGATCGACAGCTGGCCCGCGGCCATGGCTGGGGCGGTCAGGATGGCAGCGCCGATGAGCGCAGCAGCAAGGGTCTTGGTGAACTTGGTGGTCATGGCGTCTCTCCCTGAGGATGTTAGCGCTGGAGTGTTCCAGCCGATGACTTCACCCTAGAGAGCGGCGACTGAACCGGGTTGGAGCACGATGTTCAGAATCCGTTCAGTTGCCGGAATTCCTGCGGAAAAGCGAAAGGGCCCCAGTTGCCTGGAGCCCTGTCAGTCGCCGGGCAGATTGAGTCAAAGCCGGTGCGTAAGCGCCTGATTGCAATCGATCTTCTTGCCGTCCACCGTCACGTCAAAGACCACGGTATTTTTGGCGCCGCTATTGAGCATGACCTTGCCCAGCGTGGTGATCTCATTGGCATTGGCCGAGAAAAAGCCGCCCTGGCTGATGTTTGACGAGCCGCCATTGCTGGCGCTCTGGATGGCGAAGCGATATTCGCCGCTGACCGCGACGGGGCTGGTCAGGGTGCCCTCGAGCGCCTGCATGCCGTTCTGGTGGCTTTCGGCGATGCCGCACTGGATGGTGTCACTGCCGCCTGAATTGGCCAGGCCGCTGGTGGCGGCGATGGCCGCGATGACCAGGCCGAGGGCGATGGCGCTGCTGGATGGAATGCTCATAATGTCCTCCTCTTGGCGAGCCGGAAGGCTGAAGCCTTCCGGCAATGCGCGGATCAAACTGGCCTCGGATCAGGGGCAGGCCTGGACGAAGGCGGTGACATTGCCCGAGCCGCCCTGCACGACATTGGCATTGCAGCCATTGCCGACCTGTACGCCGGCGGCGACATTGCCATTGCCGTCCTGGGTGACGATGGCGGTGTGGTTGTCGCCAAACTGGCCGACGCCGGCGGCATTGTTCCAGCCGTTCTGCCAGGTGTCACCATAGTTGTTGTTGCCCTGCTGGCCGACGGCGCCGACATTGTTGCCGCCATTCTGGTGGCCAACGGCGGTGTTCCAGTGGCCGGTCTGGTGCACGCCGAGCGTGTTATTCCAGCCCGACTGATTGCCGCCGGCGGCATTGCCGAAACCGAACTGGTTGACGAAGACGTCGTTGGACATGGCGGGGGCAGCCATGGCGCCGATGGCCAGGGTTGCGACGGCGGTGATGATGAGTGTGCGGATCATTTTGTCTCTCCTGTTTGGCTGCGCTCCCTCCGAGCGCTTCTTGCCGATGACATGAGAATTAGCCGACTGATTTGGAACGGCGCCTGAGGCGGCGGTTCAGAATCCGTTCATCGTCAGGGCAATCTTGCGACTGGTGCCGATCGCCTCGAGGAAGTCCTCATCATGGCTCACCACCAGCAGCGCCCCGTCATAGCCGCGCAATCCCGCCTCAACCTGTTCCACGGCATGGATATCCAGGTGATTGGTCGGCTCGTCGAGGATCAACAGGTGCGGCGGATGATTGCCGCCAATGGTGCAGGCAAGACCAGCCCGCAGCATTTCCCCGCCGCTCAAAGTCCCCGCCAGTTGCAGCGCCGCATCGGCGCGGAACATGAAGCGGGCGAGGGCGGCGCGCCCGGTATTCTCGTCGGCGTCTGGGTTGAGCGCGCGGAAATTGTCGCGGATCGACAGGGCTGGATCGAGCAGGCTGACGCTCTGGTCGAGGATGGCATAGGGCACCAAGATGCGCGCAACACCGGAACTGGCGGGAAGGGCGCCGGTCAGCAGCCGCAGCAGTGTGGTCTTGCCCGAACCATTGGGACCGGTGATGGCGACGCGTTCCGGGCCGGTCAGTTGCAGCGACAGGTCGCGGATGATCGGGGCGGAAGCATCGGGCCCGCCGGTCAGGGCATCTGCCTGCAGCACGGTGCGGCCGGCGGGTAGTCCGGTCGGCGTTAGCGTGACCGACAGTGGCGTCAGGATTTCAACCTTCGACCGTGCCTCGCTAGCCGCCTCGGCAGCATCGCTGCGTAGGCGGTTGGCCAGACGGGCGCCTTCGCCGCTGGTGTTTTCGGCATTCTCCTTCATGCCGCCCAGCATGATCTTGGGAATATCGCCCCTGGCCGCCTTGCGCTTGCCGGCACCATCCTTGCGCGCCTTCTTCTCGGCCACGGCCTGCAGCTTGCGATCGATCTCGACCACCTTGCGGGTGCTTGTCGCCAAGTCATGAACAGCAGAGGCCAGCTCCAGCGCCTTGCACTCGGCATAGTGATCCCAATTGCCGCCATAGGTTCGGGCGCCAAGGGTGGTCAGTTCGACAATGGCATCCATCTCACGCAGCAGGCTGCGATCGTGGCTGACGACGATGGCGGCACCGCGCCAATTATGCAGCAGGTCGACCACCGCCTGCCGGCCTCCGGCGTCGAGATTATTGGTCGGCTCGTCGAGCAGGATGATCTCTGGTTCGGCGAGGATTAGTCGGGCCAGCGCCAGGCGGGTACGCTGGCCACCGCTTAGCGTAGCGAGGGGACGGTCGGTGTCATAGGCGGGCAAGCCGACCTGTTTGAGGGCGGTTTCAATACGACCGGGCAGGGACCAGTCCGCTTCCCCAGCGTCCTCAACCGAACCCTCCCCTCGTTCGAGGCGGTCCAAACGGGCAAGGTCGGGGACAATGACGAGTTGATCGGCAATGGTCTGGTTCTCCCCCACCTGCACGGACTGCTCCAGCATGCCGGTCGACCCCTGAAGGGTAACCGATCCCGAAGCGGGCTGGATAAGTCCGGCGATGATGGCTAGCAGGGTGGATTTGCCGGTGCCGTTGCGCCCGATCAGACCCGTTCGCTGGTTGGCGAAGGAAAGGTCGAGCGCTGTGAAAAGCGGCTGGTTATCGGGCGTTGAATAGCTGAGCTGATGCAGGGTGACGGAGGCAGGCATGGGCGGATTCCAGATGAGCGATGCGGGCGATTGCGTCGATCAGGGTGGAATCCATGGGGGCCGTCCGGTCAGTGCTGCGGATGCGCCAAAAATAGGCGCATCCACGACTGTGTCAAGTTAGGAGGCCAGATAGCGCTTCTTGAGATGGGCCTTGAAGAAGTCGGCGTTGAGCGGTTCGCCGGTGGCGCGGGTGATCAGGTCGGGCGTCGACCAGCGCGAGCCCTGGCTCCAGATATTGTCGCTGCGCCACTGGTTGATGCCGGTGAAATCGCCCTGGCGGATATCGTCGCGCAGGCCGGGCTGAGCCTTTTCGAGGGCGGCCCATTGCTGGGCGGCGATCATGGCGCCCAGCGTATAGCTGGGGAAATAACCGAAGGCGCCGCCGGGCCAATGCACGTCCTGCATCGGGCCGTCCTTGGGATTATTGATGGTCGAAATGCCGAGATATTCGGTCATCTTGGCGTCCCAGGCCTCGGGGATCTGGCTGGCTTCCAGCGTGCCATTGACCAGCTCCTGCTCCAGCTCGTAGCGCAGGATGACATGCAGCGGATAAGTCACCTCGTCGGCATCGACGCGGATATAGCCGCGCTCGACGAAATTGACCTCGTTGAGAATGTCCCCGATTTCCCAGCCCGGAATGGCGTCGTCGCCCAGGTGCAGATGCACCAGCGGCAGGGCGAATTCCCAGAATTCGGGGCTGCGCGACAGCTGCATTTCGACGAAAAGGCTCTGCGATTCATGAATCCCCATGCCGCGCGCCTTGCCGAGCGGCCAATGTGACCAGTCCTTGGGCAGGCCCTGCTCATAAAGTGCGTGGCCGGTCTCGTGCAGCACGCCCATCAGCGATGACAGGAATTCATCGGTGCGATAGCGCGTGGTCATGCGCACATCTGTGGGCACGCCGCCGCAGAAGGGGTGGTGCGACACGGCGAGCGAACCATGGGTGAAGTCAAAACCGACGGCACGCATGGCGGCGAGGCCGAGTTCGCGCTGCTTTTCGATCGGATAGGGCGCGTTGAGCGTCTTGCGCGGGCGCTTGGCCAGCCGGCGCTCCTGCGCATCGAGCGCCTCGGGCACAAAACCCTTGAGGAAGCTCTTGAGATCGCCAAACACCACGTCGAGATCGGCGGTGCGGTTGCCGGGATCATATTGATCCATCAGCGCATCATAGGGGGTCAACTTCAGCGCCTCGGCGCGGAGCTGGGATTCTTCGCGGACCAGCGACACCACGCCTTCCAGCGCCGGGAGGAAAGAATCCCAATCGCCCTTGGCGCGCAGGTCGCGCCACAGCTGTTCGGAGCGCATGGTGGCCGCCGTGCGGCGCTCGACGAATTCGGTGGGGAGGCAGGTGGCGTTGACATATTGCCGCTTGAACTCGGCCAGGGCGAGGGTCTGGTCCTCGCTTTCGGGCCGGGCGGCCTCGATCCAGTCGGCAATTTCGGGCGCGGTGGCCTGGGCATGATACATGCCGGCCAGCGTCGACATCGCCTCGGCACGCTTGTCGCCACCGCCGACCGCCATATGGGTGGCCTCGTCGGCGCCCAGGATCGATAGCGCATGCTCCAGCGCTTCGAGCTTGCGGCCAAGGGTATCGAGTTTCTGGAACGACATGAACAATTCTCCGTATTGCAGGCAGTCCTTCCACAGAGCTGGCATTCGATCAAGCCGCGCTGCCATTAAGCACAAATCGCATCGGCCCAATTGTGATCGGATGCCGCGTTGACCCGAAATATCGGGTGCCGTTAGTAACCTCTCGTTAACGAGTGGATATCAGTTCGATGTTGCGTTCTTTCTGCGCTGCCAGCGCTTTGGTTATGGCGCTTGTCTTTGCCATGCCCGCTTCCGCGCAGGACTACCAGGCCGAGTTCAATGCCCAATGGGGCCTCAAGATGATCGGCGTTGACAAGGCGTTGGCGCTGGGGCTCGACGGTCGCGGCGTGCTGGTCGGCGTGACCGACACGGGCCTCGATACCGGTCTCGACCCGCTCTATGCGCTGCATCCCGATCTGGTCGGCCGCTATATCGGCCTTGGCTATGACGGCTATGAGCTGGGACCGCTGCAATATGACGGCGATCCCAACAATGGCGCTGAAAAAGAGCACGGCACCCATGTCGCCGGCATTATTGCGGCCAGCCGCAACGGCATTGGCATGATGGGCGTGGCGTCGGGTGCCAGCATCGTGCCGATGCGGATGATTGAGGGCGGCGGCGGGCCGTTCACCGAATATACGGCGCTGTCGAGCACCCTGCGCTATGGCCTCGCCAATGGCGTGCGCATCTTCAATGCCTCCTGGTCCGCGCCGAGCGGCTATGATTTCTCCTATGACAGGGCGACCGGCACGCGTACGCCCTTCACCGTGGCGACCCTGCAGGCGGCCTATGGCGCGCAGGCGGCCGAACTGGGCAATGTGGTGGCGTCGGATGGCGTCATGGTGTTTGCCAATGGAAATTTCGCCAACAACATCAGCGCGTTGGGAAATTTCCCGCTGAGCTTCCAGGCGGCACTGCCCTATTATTATCCGCAGCTCGAACGCGGCTGGCTGGCCGTGGCGGCCGTCGGCGCTACGGGTGTGATCTCTTCCTATTCGCAGACCTGCAGCGTCGCCATGGCTTGGTGTCTGGCGGCGCCGGGTGGCGATGCGGCGGTCACGGTTCTGCCGGCCGGTAGTGGCGACGGGCAGATCTATTCGACCCTGCCGGTCAGCCAGGCAGCCGACCCCAGCAATGCCTATGGCACGTTGGAAGGCACCTCCATGGCGGCGCCGCATGTGTCGGGTGCGCTGGCGATTGCCAAGCAGCTCTATCCCAATGCCTCTTATCAGCAATTGCGGATGCTGGTGCTGAATACGGCGACAGATATCGGCGCGGCGAGCATTGATCCGATCTATGGCTGGGGCCTGCTCAATGTCGGCAATCTGGTCGAGACGGCTAGTTCATCGACCGGCACAATCTACGCCCAGCAGGCGTGGAGCCATGTGGCGACGCTCGATCGGGTGATGGATGCGGTGGCGGCGCGCTCGGCCGCGGTGGATGCGACGGCGCCCTATGCCTGGTGGGTGACGCCATTTGCCGGCTTTGGCCGGGTCGATGGCATGACGCTCAATCAGGCGGCCACCACCAGCACGGCGGGCCTGGCGGCGGGCGTGGATTTTGCGGTGACGCCGGAGCTGTCCTTTGGCCTGTTTGCCGGCGGCAGCAGCGCCGGCCTGCGGGCTGGCGATGGCAATCTGGCGAGCGATAGTGGAATCCATGGCGGCGCCACGCTGTCGTTCGATAACACGGCATTCTTTGCCGATCTCACCCTGGGCGGCAGCAGCTTCTGGGGCCAGGCCAGCCGGCTGACAGCGCCCGGGCTTGCCGGCACGGTGGTGGGCAATGGCGGGTTCAGCGCCAGCTCCAGTGCCACGGATATGGCTCTGTGGGGCGGCAGCGAGCTTGGTCTCCACTTCGATCTCGGCGCTGCGGAATTGTCGCCCTATGCCTTCGGCCGGGCGGTCAATCAGCAGCTCGGCGCCTTTGGCGAAAGCTCGACGAGCCTCTTGGCGCTGAATGGGGCTGCGGCCAATGGATCGACGGGCGAGATTGGCATCGGCGTAAAACTCGTCGGCTCACCCTGGGCGCTCAATACGATGACGGTAACGCCCTCGCTGGATCTCGCTTATGGCCGGCGCGTCGGCGATTTCACCCGTACGGTCAACGTTCTGGGCAATGCCGTCACCGCCACGGCGCCGGTGGGTCGCGATGTCCTGCATGTCGAAGCGGCACTCGACCTGTCGCTGCCCGGAAGCCCGCTCACCGGCAAGCTCGCCTATGGCGGCGTGATGAGCCATGGCGCCAATAGCCATGCGCTCAGCGTCAGCCTCTCCGGCAAGTTCTGACAAAGGGAAGAGGCGCAGCCGGGGAGACTGCGCCTCTGGGAAAGGCCGATATCTTCTGATCTGGCCGGGCAGGTCTTCTGGCCTGCCGGGGAGCCCACCGCACCATTGGGGGAATGTGCGGTGGGAATTCTTGTCTTCAGGCCGCGCTGCCGGACGGAAAGCCGGGAACCACTTTTCCTGCCAACGCTCTGAATTAGAACGGCAGGATGGCGTCCATGGCCTGCTGGCCGTAGCGCGGCTGCTGCACGTCGGTGATCTGGCCGCGGCCGCCGTAGGAGATGCGGGCTTCGGCGATCTTGGACGAGGGGATGGTGTTGTCGGCCTGGATGTCCGAGGGGCGGACGATGCCGGCGACGATCATGTCGCGCACTTCGAAATTGACCCGCACTTCTTGGCGGCCTTCGATGACCAGATTGCCGTTGGGCAGCACCTGGGTGACGACGGCGGCGATGGAGGTCTGCAGGCTTTCCGAGCGGTTGACCGAGCCATTGCCGCGGTTGGAGAGGGCCGAGTCCAGTTCGATCGCCGAGCCGGGGTCGATGGCGCCATCGGTCAGCGTATCGACCGCCGCACCGAAGATGCCGCCCATGCCGGCCGAATTGGACGCGCTGCGGCTCGAGGCGGTGGTGTTGGCGATCTTGGCGCTGTCGTCGATGGTCACCATGATGGTCAGAATGTCGCCGATGCGATGGGCCCGCTCATCCTTGAAGAAGCCGCGCGCCGAGGTGCGATACAGCGAATTGGCCTGGTAGGTGTCGGCGATGGCTTCCGGCATCGGCATGCGCACCGGCTGGTAGCCGGCCGTGGTGGTCGGGTCGGCAATGGCATTGAGCGCCGGCGCATTGCCGATATTGGCCAGGCGGTCGGTGGTGTTGCAGCCGGCGAGAGCGGCTGTGATGGTCAGGAGGGTGGCGAGCTTGAAGAGGTTCATAATGGTGTCTCCTGAGACTTAGAGGCCTGCAACGGCGAGCGGGTCTTGACCCACTTCAACCGCGCCGGGGGCAATGACGGTGGCGCTGATGACGCGCTTGGACATGAGGTTGAGGACCTGCACCGGCGAGCCTTCGGCAGCGCTGGTGATGGCCTGGCCCTTGACGGTCAACGTCATCGGGCCCTTGCGGAAATAGATGGTGACCGAGTCATTCTTGCCGACCATCAGCGGTACGGCGACATCGGCGGGGCGCAGCATCATGCCCTCGCGGCTCTGGCGGGTCAGCGTCTTGCCGACCACGTCCTCGAGGCGGGCAACGCCGGCGCTTTCAACGAATCGCACCGGAACCGGGCGCATCTGGACATTGTCCGCGGTCAGCAGCGTGCCGGCCGGCAGGTTGCGGGTGATATGCGGTGCAGCGATCATCAGCTCGATCGTGCCCGACACATCAAGCGGCTCGGCAACGCCGGCGATGGCGAAGCGCGCGGTGAAGGCGCCATTTCCGGGCAGGTAGCGCAGGCTGAGGATGCTGGCCGGCTGGGCCACGGCCTCGGCATTGATGTCTTCGACGGGCGTCGAGAAGATGGCGTCCAGCGTCATGGACGAGCCGAGAATGCCGCGATTGGTGAGGTCGGCGGCGATCAGGTCGGTCAGCGTGGTTTCATCGACCACGCTAGCGGCGCGGCTGACGCGGATGCTGGTCAGGCCTTCTGCACTAAATTCGGTAATGCCGATGCGGGCCAGGGCGGCGGTGATGTCCTTGACCGGTACCATGCCGCTGGTGCCGGGCTGAGGCGCGCGAAACAGGCCGGCTTCGGCCGATGCGCCGGCATCGTCGAACATGTCGGCCATGGTGACCACTGGCGCGGTAACGGTGACGTCGGCGCGCAGCACCGGGGCGGCCCAGGCGGTCTGGGCCATAAGTGCGGTGGTGAGCAGGGCGAGGGCGGAACGGATCATCTTGAAAAGCTCCCTTAGCGCAGCTGGCTCGTGGCCTGCATCATCTCGTCGGCGCCGGAGATGACGCGAGCGTTCATCTCGTAGGCGCGCTGGGCGGCGATGAGGTCGGCGATTTCGGTGACCGAGTTGACGTTGCTCATTTCGAGGTAGCCCTGCATCAGGTTGCCAATGCCGTCGGCATTGGGCGTGCCGACCTGGGCCGGGCCAGAGGCTGCGGTTTCGAGGAAGAGGTTGTCACCCAGCGATTCCAGTCCCGACTTGTTGACGAAGCGGGCGAGCTGGAGCTGGCCCATCTGGGTCGGCGTGCTCTCATTGTCGAGATAGGCGCTGACCATGCCGTCGGGGGCGATGGCGATGGAGGAGGCCGTGCCGGGAATGGTGATGCCCGGATCGATCGCATAGCCGGTCGAGGTGACGATCTCGCCTTCGGCAGAGCGCTCGAACGAGCCGTCGCGGGTATAGGCGGTACGGCCGTCCGGCATCTGCACCATGAAGAAGCCTTCGCCGCGCACCGCCACGTCGAGCTCGCGCTCGGTTGAGTTGACGCCGCCCTGGCTCATCACGCGCGGGGTGGAAACAGTGCGCACGCCCGAACCGATTTCGAGGCCGGCCGGGACCATGGTGCCGGTATCGGAAGTGGACGAGCCGGCGCGGGTGAGCTGCTGGTAGAGCAGGTCCTCGAATTCGGCGCGCTGCTTCTTGAAGCCGGTGGTGCGCATATTGGCGATATTGTTCGAAATGACTTCGACGTTGCGTTCCTGCGCGCTCATGCCGGTCGATGCGATGTAGAGAGCCTTCATGGCAAATCTTTCCGGTTAAGCGTTGGCTTCGCCAAGGCGCTGGATGGCGCTGCGGCGCAGCTCATCCTGCTTCTGGGCGAGGTTGGCGGCCGATTCATATGCGCGGGTGACGCGGATCATTTCGGCCATTTCGGAGACGCCCGAGACATTGGACTTTTCGATAAAGCCCTGCATGGCGCCGGTGCGGGTGGCAGCGACAGGCGTGCCACCGGCCCAGAGATTGCTGCCCTCGCGGGTCAGTTCCTGCACATTGGCGAATTCGACGATGCGCAGGCGGCCCTTCTGGCCGGCGCTGGAGCTGACCGAGCCATCGGCGCCGATCATGATGTCGGTTTCTTCCGGTCCAAACTGGATCGGGCCGCCTTCGCCCAGCACCGGATTGCCGCTGGCATCGACCAGCGCGCCGCCGGCGCTGAGCTGGAAGGAGCCGGCGCGGGTCCAGCGGTCGCCGCCGGGGGTCTGCACGGCAAAGAAGCCGTCGCCATTGAGGCCGACGTCGAGTTCGCTGCCGGTCTGCACCATGGCGCCGCCGGAGAGATCGTGAATGGTCGCCCAATCCTGCACATAAGACAGCGGCTGGTCGAGGCGCGGGAAATCCTGATCGCGGGCAACCGGCATGACATATTCCTCGAAGAGGATCTGTTCGCTCTTGAAGCCAGTCGTGTTGATGTTGGCCATGTTATTGGCCACCACATCCATCTGCCGCTGCAGCCCTATCTGCCGGCTGAGGCTGATCAGTTGCGCATTCTCGATCATTGCTGATCCCCGGAAAGTTAACGTCCCCGAGATGACCTGCTTCCCCAAGCCGGCCGCCTCGCACTTAGCATTGCAGAAACCATGCCAGGCCGAAAAATTTAATAAAATCAATGCTATGTGGTGAGGGGTGGACTAACCTTGCCGGGTTAGTTTTTCCGCATGCGGCAAAAGCTGCCCGGCAAATATTGCCGGTCAAAGGTAAATTGTAACCATTCGTTAACCATTGGCCGCTTAGCTGAACGGATACCCGGAATCGTCCGGAAAGCCCTTAGTTTGGCAGGTTCCAATGGCCGCTGAAGCAGAAGTCGAAGACGGCGCCCCAGCCAAGAAGGGCATTCCCAAGCTCTTCATCATCATCGGTGCGGCGGCTATCGTGGTGCTGCTGGGCGGTGCCGGGCTCTTCATGTTCCTGTCGGCCGGCTCCGCGCCTGCCGAGGGCGATGCGGCCCATGGCGAGGCTGCGGCCGATGGCCATGGCGGCGAGGCCGGTGCGGCGGGTCATACCTTTATCTTCAACCTGCCGCCGATGATCGTGAACCTCAACAACGAGGGTGCCAATGGCGCCTTCATGAAGCTGACCGTGGCGCTCGAAGTCGCCAATGAAGAGATGATGACGGCGATCCAGCCGAGCATGGCCAAGGTGATCGACGCCTTCCAGGTTTATCTGCGCGAGCTGCGTCGCTCCGATCTCGAAGGCTCGGCCGGTGTCTACCGCCTCAAGGAAGAGTTGCTGCGCCGGGTCAATGTCGCGATCTATCCCAACAAGGTGGAATCCATCCTGTTCAAGGAAATCCTGGTGCAGTGATGGCTGGACCCTCAGATCAGGACAAATTGGCCGAGGAGTGGGGACTGGACGATATCGGCACGCCCGATGACGGCCAGACCGACGAGCAGCGCGCTGCCGCTGCCGCCGCCGAATGGGCCGCGATGATCGAAGAGGCCGGGGAGGGGGAAAGCGGCCCCGACCGCGTGCTCAACCAGGACGAAATCGACAGCCTGCTCGGTTTTGACGCCAGCATCGGCAGCAATGTCGAGCTGACCGGCGTCCAGGCGCTGATCAATTCGGCGCTGGTGAGCTATGAGCGCCTGCCCATGCTCGAAATCGTCTTCGACCGCCTGGTGCGGCTGACGACGACCTCGCTGCGCAATTTCACCTCCGACAACGTCGAAGTGACGCTGGATTCGATCTCCTCGGTGCGCTTCGGCGACTATCTCAACTCCATTCCGCTGCCCGCCATCCTTTCGGTGATCAAGGCCGAGGAATGGGAGAATTATGGCCTCCTCACCGTCGATAGCTCGCTGATCTATTCGATGATCGACGTGCTGCTGGGCGGCCGTCGCGTCGGCGGCAATATCCGCGTCGAAGGCCGGCCCTATACGACGATCGAACTGGCGCTGGCGCGGCGGATGATCGAGGTGATCCTCGAGGACACCCATCGCGCTTTCGAGCCGGTGACCCAGGTCAATTTCAAGCTCGAGCGCATGGAAACCAATCCGCGCTTCGCTGCCATTTCCCGCCCAGGCAATGCGGCAATCCTGATCGAGCTGCGCATCGAGATGGATGATCGTGGCGGCAAGATCGAAATCCTGCTGCCCTACGCCACGATCGAGCCGATCCGCGAACAGCTGCTGCAGATGTTCATGGGCGAAAAATTCGGCCGCGACCCGATCTGGGAAGGCCATCTCGCCACCGAGATCTATTCGGCCGATGTCGAGATCGAGGCCGTGCTGCACGAGCAGGAACTGCCGCTGTCGCGCATGCTGGGTATCAAACCCGGCGACACGGTGATGTTCGAGCGTACACCGACCGATCCAGTGCGCCTGCGCTGCGGCGATGTCGAGCTGACCGAGGCCATCATGGGCCATATCGGCAATCATGTTTCGGTGCGGGTCACCCGCCCGCTTAATCCGCCCAAGGTCACCATGGCGGCCTTTGAAGCGATCGACGAGAAAATGGAAGGACGATGATGTTCGGCTTGCCCCTGGGATTTCTAGTGGAAGGCGCTGTCGCCATTCTGCTCGCGCTGACAATCGGTTACTGCATCGTGCTGAACGGGCGTCTCAAGCGGCTGCATGCCGACAAGGACGTGCTGCGCCAGATGGTGGCTGACCTCGTCGGCGCCACCAACCTCGCCAATCAGGCGATCCGCGAGCTCAAGCAGACGGCCGTCGAGGCTGACCTGTCGCTCAATTCACGCCTCGAAGAAGCCGAGCGCTTCGGCATCGAGCTGGCCAATCACGTCAATGCCGGCACGGTCCTGATGGAACGTATCGCTAAGATCACCAGCGTGGCTCGTCACAGCCAGGCGATCGAGCCAGTCGAGCCCCCCAACAAGGTGCAATCGGCGCTTGAGCAGCTGTCGGCCCGCGTGCGCACTCGTGGAGTTGCCGCGTGACCAAGATCCGCCTGCTGCCCGTTCTCGTCCTCGCCATCGCGGCGCTCTTGGTGCTCAAGACCCTCGGTCTCGTCACCAATGGCGGCTATGTGCTGACCGGCGTTGGCGTGGCGCGGGCATCGGGCGCCGCTTCTGGCGGCGGGGAGGGCGGCGGCACGACAGAGGCCGACCAGACTATTACCCCGGCCGCCGAGCCAACGCTGGAAGATACCAGTCCGACCCTTGATGACACGGCGCCGACGATCGGCGGGCAGCCAGCAGCGGCGGGTGGAGGACACGGCGCACCAGCCGCCGAAGCGGCACCTGCTGCCGACCACGGTGCAGCCCCGGCAGAGGGCGCTGCTGCAGCGACTCCGGTGGCGGCCCATACGACCGGCACCTATTGCGTCGAAGCCGATGCGACCATTACTGACAGCGGCGAAGCCGTGCTCAATGAGAACGCCGGCGGCGCTGCGCATGGCGCGGCTGCGGCCGAGCCAGAGGCCGAAGCTGCCCCAGCAGGTGACCATGCTGAACCGGCTGTCGAAGGCGAGGCCCACGCAGAGGTCGCGCCGGCTCCGGGCAGCTTTGCCGCCTCGATGATCGATTGCCTGCCTTCGGGCGATGCCGTCCCCACCGAGCTTGGCCCCGATGGCCAACCCGTGCCGATCAATGCCTCGTCTTCCGCCTCGGCGACCGAGCAGCAATTGCTCGACCGCCTGGTGGCCCGCCGCACCGAGCTGCAGCAGTATGAGGCCGATCTGGCGCTGCGCGCCTCGATCGTCGATGCCGCCGAAAAGCGCATCGAAGAGCGCGCCACGACGCTGGAAGCGCTGGAAAACCAGATTTCCACGCTGGTCGATCAGCGCCAGGAAATGGAAGCGGGCCAGTTCGCCAGCATTGTTGCCATGTATGAAAACATGCGGCCCAAGGATGCGGCGACCATCTTCAACAATCTCGACATGGCCGTGCTGCTGCAGGTGGCCAAGACCATGGCCCCTCGCAAGATGGCGCCGATCCTTGCGGCGATGGACGCACCACGGGCGCAGGAGCTGACCGTGGCCATGGCCAATCTTGCCGAACAGCCGCCCACGCAGATGACCCCGGACGACCTCGCGGCCCTGCCGCAGATCGTTGGACAGTAAGGGTTTTCTCGATCCAAGTAAGGCGCCGTTAAGCCAAGCTCGCTAGGGTCGGCACGAGAGTATCGTGTAACCCTTGCGTGCGTGTTCCCGGAGCCGAAAGCTTCGTCCGCTGCGCAATAGTGTGTCGGGGCGGGCAGAAGCCGGTGAAGACCGCGTTCAAGGCAGGTGTGCGGCAGGCCCGATTGGCCGCCCTGATCGGCATTGCCTTGGTGATGCTGGGTCTGGCCGTGCCGGCCTCCGCACAGGAACAGGGGCAGCTGTTTGCCACCCAGGAAAACGGCTATGGCCGGCTGATCCTGAGCTTTCCCGGCCGCGACACCCTTCCCAAATACAATATGCGCCTCGAAAACGGCGTTCTGTCGCTGACCTTCGACGAGCAGGTTTCGGTCATCCTGCCCGACGTCGGCACCACCATGGAGCCCTACCTATCGGTCGCCCGCGTCGACCCGGATGGACGCGGATTGCGGCTTGGCCTCAAAGCCGCCTTCAATTTCAACCGCATCGAAGCCGGCGAAAAGCTGTTCATCGACCTGATGCCCTCCAACTGGCAGGGCATGCCGCCGGCTCTGCCGCAGGAAATCATCGATGAGCTGGCGGAACGCGCCCGCCTTGCCGCCGTCGAGGCGGAACGCAAGCGCAAGGCCGATGATGTCGCCGAGCTCAAGCCGGCTGCAACGTTGCGCGTCGGGCGCAATCCGACCTTTATGCGTGTGCAGTTCGACTGGAGCGTGCCGACCACGGCCGAATATGTGCAGGAGGGCGAGACCTCCCATATTGCCTTCGAATGGCCGGTCGGTGTCGATCTACGTTCGCTGGCTGCCGACCTGCCGCCCGAAGTCGGTTCGGTGGAAAATGTCGTCACCCCCGATGGTTCGCTGGTCACCCTGGTGCTGGCCGAGGGCGTGACGCCGCGCTTTTACGAGAATTCACCGCGCCAGTTCGTGCTGGATGTCGATATTGCCGGCGAGGGCCTGCCGAGCTTCACTGCGGCAAGCCTCGCCGATGGCGTGGCCGCCGAACATGCGGAGGATGCGGAACATTCCGAGGCTCCAAGGGTCGGCATGCTTTATCCCGAAGGCGCGGCCGAAACGATAACGCCTTTCGTCAGCGTGCTGGGTTCGACCGTGCGCGTGGTCTTCCCTTTCGAGCAGGATACGCCGGCCGCCGTATTCCGCCGTGGCGACACTGTGTGGATGATTTTTGACACGATCTCGGGCATTGCCGCGCCCAGCCATTCGGCCGACCTCGATACTCTGGCCAGCGAATTTGCCGTGGTCGCCTCGGGCGACACCCAGGTGGTGCGCGTCGAACTCTCCAAGGACCGGCTGGCCACGCTGGGCTCCGAGGGCATGGCCTGGGTGCTGTCGCTGGGCGATATCATGCTGACGCCGACCGAGCCGATCAATCTCAGCCGCCGCCGCGATCTCGAAGGCGCCTTCGAGGTGACGGCCAATGTGCAGCGCCCGGCGCGCATTCATGATTTCCGCGATCCGATCGTCGGCGACATGCTCAAGGTCGTGACCGCCTATCCGCCAGCCCGCGGCGTGATGCGCACGCTCGACTATGTCGAATTTTCCGCGCTGCGCAGCGTGCATGGTCTGGTGATCAAGCCGGAAAGCCCCGAGCTCAAGGTCGCCATCGAAAATGACCTTGCCGTGCTGTCGACTGCCGAGGGCCTGACGGTTTCGGCGCATGACGCGCCGCGCAATATCGGCAATGGCGTCACCGAGAGCCTGCGCGGCAGCTATATCGATCTTGGGAAGCTGGAAGAAAAGGACTATGGCCTCCTCAACCAGCGTCTCGAAGACCTGCAGGCCCAGGCCGCCGGCGGCGACGGGCGCACCCGCGATATCGCCCGGCTCGACCTGGCGCAATATTACCTGGCCAACCGCTTTGCCCATGAAGCGCTGGGCGTGCTCTCGGTGCTCGAAAGCGAGCTCAAGGCCGAGGATCTCACCCGCAAGCTGCGCATGACGCGGGCCATTGCCGACACGCTTGCCGGGCGCCCCAGCGAGGCGTTGGGCATTCTCAATGCCGATTCCATGGGGCAGGAGATCGACGCGCTGCTGTGGCGGACCATTGCCCGCGCCGATGCCTATGATTTCAAGGGTGCCAAGCTCGATGCCGTGGCGGCCAATAGCGTGGCCGAGAACTATCCGGTCTGGGCCCGCAACAAGTTCTATTTTGCTGCCGCACGCTCTGCCGTCGAGACCGACGATATGGTGGTGGCCGAGCGCTTCCTCGACGAAATCGAGTTCGCCAGCCTCGATCCCGAAGAGGCGAGCCTTTATCACCTGCTGTCCGGCCGGGTCGATGAGGGACGCGGTCGCGTCCCCGAAGCCATCGACACCTATGGACAGGTGATCGCCGCCGATATCCGCCCGACCCGCGCCGAAGCGATCTATCGCACGCTGCATCTGCTGGATGAGCAGGGGACCTTGGACCTGACCAAGGCGTCGCAGACCCTGTCGGCCGAGGCACTGTTGTGGCGCGGCAATCCGCTCGAAGCCGACATGCAGGCCATGCTGGCGGACTTCTATTTCCGCGAGGGCAATTACCGTCTCGGCTTCGAAACCGTCCGGCAGGCTGTCGGCACCTATCCCGAAAGCCCGCCGATCAATGCCCTGCGCGACGTGGCCCAGGCCAAGTTTGGCGAGCTGTTCCTCGATGGTGCAGCGGACTCGCTGGGCCCGGTCGATGCGCTCAGCCTTTACTACGACTTCCGCCAGCTTACCCCGTCCGGCACCCGCGGCGACGAAATGATCCGCAACCTGGCTCGCCGCCTGGTGCGCGTCGATCTGCTGCCGCAGGCGGCAGAGCTCTTGCAATATCAGCTCGACAACCGCCTCAAGGGTGTCGCCCGCACGCAGATCGCGGCCGACCTTGCCATCATCTATCTGGCCGATCGCAAGCCGCAGGACGCCATCCGCGTGCTCAATGCCACGCAATTGCCGGACCTGCCGGAAGCCTTGCAGCGCCAGCGCCGCATCCTTGAAGCGCGGGCGATGATCGATGGCGGGCGCGACCAGCTGGCGCTCGACCTGCTGCGCGATATGGATGGCATGGATGCCGACCTGTTGCGCATCGACGCGCATTGGAAGGCCAAGCGCTACGACCAGGCCAGCGAATTGCTGGAGGCACTCTATTCGGACCAGGCCAGCGGCGGACCATTGGGGCCGCAGGTGCGGCTGGGGCTGATCAAGGCCGGCGTCGGCTTCGCGCTGGCCGGCGACCAGTTCGGCCTGTCACGCCTGCGCTCCAAATACGGGGATGCCATGGTGACGACGCCGGAATGGCCGATGTTCGACCTGGTCACCGGGCAGACCGAGATCACCAGTATCGAGTTCAAGACCGTGGCCAGCCAGGTCGCCGGCGTCGACGGCATCAACGCCTTCCTCGCCTCCTACCGCGACACCTACGCCGGTGAGGGCGCGCTCGCACCGCTCGCTGCAAGCCAGCCGATCGGCAACCTGGCTAGCCGCTGACGAAACTTCGCACCAGTGAGCCGGCGACCAGATACCAGCCATCGACCAGCACGAAAAAGATCAGCTTGAACGGGAGTGAAATCACCACCGGGGGCAGCATCATCATGCCCATGCTCATCAGCACCGAGGCCACGACCATGTCGATGACCACGAAGGGCAGGAACAGCAGGAAGCCTATCTCGAAAGCGCGGCGCAGTTCTGAGATCATGAAGGCCGGGATCAGCAGCTGCAGCGGAATGGCTTCCGGCTCGTCGGGGACGGGGGCTTCGGTGAGATCGAAGAACAGGCTGAGATCCTGCTCGCGCACATTGGCGCGCATGAATTCATGAAGCGGTGCAGACCCCAGCTCGAAGGCCTCGGCAATTTCGATATCGCCGGCCAACAGGGGCGCGATGCCCTGGTCATAGGTTTGCTGCAGCGTCGGCTGCATGACGAAAATGGTCAGGAACAGCGCCAGCGAGACCATCACCGAATTGGGCGGCGCGGTCTGCAGGCCGATGGCTGTGCGCAGCAGCGAGAGCACCACCACGATGCGCGTGAAGCTGGTCACCATCACCAGGATGGATGGCGCCAGCGACAGCAGCGTGATCAGTCCGATGATCTGGACGGCACGTTCGGTAATGGTGGTGTCGTCGCCGAAGTCGATCGAGACATCCTGCCCGAAAGCAAGGCTCGGCGTGAGCGCCAGCAAAACCAGTGCGGCGATACCGGCAAAGGGAGCGATCCGCCGCAGCCGCGACGGCGCAGCCTCAGTTCCGGTTAGCCTCGCTAGTGTCTTGGACAAGGTCGGTGCCTTCTATGTCACGCCGCGCCTTGTCTTCTTTAGCTGAGTCGGCACCGGGCAAGACCGGGCCGCTGGCGTTTTCAGGGGAAACCGGCAAATCCATTTCGCTGACCGGGCGGAGCAGGCCGGTGTGGCGCAGCGACAGATGCGCCTTCTTGTTGGTCGGCTGACCCAGCTGGCGCAACTGCTCGATGGCGGTGGCCGGTGGAGCAGGCGGCTGCACTGGCGGGGTTGGCGCCGCAGCGGGAGCAGCGGGAGCAGCGGCACGGGCGGGGGCGACGGGCTTGCGCGCTGCAACCATGGGCACCGGGCGGCGCGTCGGCTGGGTGGTGGGTGCGGCTTCGACGGCAATGCCGGTCTCGATGACCAGGTCATGCGGCCCGCCGGTCAGCACCAGATGCTCGACATTGTCGCGGCGGATGATGAGAAGCTGGCGCTTGGGATCGAGTGCCAGGCTATCTACCACGGCGAGGCGCCGGTTACGGCCACGGGTGGCTCGGCTGGTGGCGCCCTGCAGCAGCTTGAGCAGCCACAGCACCAGGATGATGGCCACGATGACCGCCGCCAGGGCGAAGATGGCGGTCAAAGCGGAATTACCGGTTCCGCCGAACAGGCCGGTGATGAAACTCATGTCGTCTCCCAAAGCTGTCGTCCGAATCCGGACGGCACATATTGCCTATCACATCCCGATAAATGTGCAGAATGCGAGGCGCGCAATGCCGTAACGCGCTGCGGTTAACACTTGATTAACCATAGGTCGGCAAGAGTTGCCTAGCGCTGTCATTTCAGAGACTCGCGGGAGGCCTTGGCCGATGGCCCTTTTGAACATGCCGGTATTTTCGGCGCTGACCGACAAGATGCGCTGGCACCAGAACCGTCAAGGCCTGTTGGCCGAGAACGTCGCCAATGCCGAAACGCCGGGATACCGCGGACGGGACCTGGCGCAATATGATTATGCCAAGCGGGCCAGCGCCATGTCCTCGGCCACCGTCACCACCACGGCGACCCAGCCGATGCACTTTTCGGTCGGCAGCAGCGAGAGCAGCAGTTTCGGCGCGCAGCAGATGGCCAATTTCGAGGTCACGCCGGAAGGCAATGGCGTGACGCTGGAAGACGAGATGATGAAGGTCACGACCAATATGATGGACTACCAGGCCGCGACCAGCCTCTACCAGAAATCGATCAAGATCCTCAAAACGGCCATGGGCCGGCAGGCTTAGGGGTAAAGCGCAATGGACTTCAACTCGTCAATGAAGATTGCCGCGACCGGCCTGCATGCGCAGACCGCCCGCATGCGCGTCATCGCGGAAAACCTGGCCAATGCCGACTCTGCCGGCAAGGCGCCGGGCGAAGAACCCTATCGCCGCCGTATCCCGACCTTCCAGGCGGCTTTCGATGCCGAAGTGGGCGGCAAGATCGTCGAAGTGGGCAATCTGGCCTATGACATGAGCGACTTCAGCTCGCGCTACGAGCCGGGCCATCCAGCCGCCGATGCGACGGGCTATGTGCAATATCCCAACGTCAATCCGCTCATCGAGTCGATGGACATGCGCGAGGCCCAGCGCACCTACGAGGCCAATCTCAACGTCGTCACGGTAACGCGGCAGATGCTCGGGCGCACGCTCGACATCCTGCGCGGCTGACCGGAGCGCTTTCAGGAAAAGTGGCTGCCGGTTTTCCGGTTCGAAAGCGCGACACTTAAGACAGGAATTTTTAAATGGCCATCTCCACGCCTTTCAACGCCGCGACCGCCGCCTATGGCAATGCCAGCCGGCTGATCAACCAGGCCGCCAAGCCCAATACCGATCTGCTCGCGCTGGGCACCCAGCAGAACGGCGGCAGCTTTGCCGACATGCTGGCCCAGCAGGTGCAGGGCGTGGTGGATTCCGGCAAGACCTCGGATGCCATGGCCATCGACATGGTCAATGGCAAGGCCAATGTGGTGGATATGGTGACCGCCCTCAGCGAGACCGAAATCGCTATCGAGAGCATGGTCACCGTCCGCGATCGGGTTATCTCCGCCTACGAAGAAATCATGCGGATGCCGATCTGACGGCATCGCCCCGACGCGGCGTTAGGACTATCTTAACCCTGCGCGATTCGAGCGCAGCGAGACCATTATGACCGGCGCCGACGTTCTCGACATTGCCACTGACGGCATCTGGGTGCTGATCATCGTCTCGGCGCCGATGATGATCGTCGGCCTCGTCGTCGGCGTGATCATCGCACTGTTCCAGGCGCTGACGCAGATCCAGGAACAGACCCTGGTGTTTGTCCCGAAAATCATCGCCATCTTCGTCACCATGCTGCTGACCCTGCCATTCCTCGGCGCCACCATGGGCGGCTTCATGACGCGCGTGATGGATATGATTATTGTGGGCGGCTGAAGGTGACCGTCGGCCTCGACTGGCTGCCCAACACGGCCTTCTGGTACCTGCTGCTGTTTGCCCGCATCGGCACGATCCTGATGCTCATGCCTGCGCTGGGCGAAGACATGATCCCGGCGCGCATGCGCCTGAGCTTTGCGCTGGCCTTTGCGCTGGTGGTCTATCCACTGCTCTCGGCCAGCCTGCCGGTTTTGCCCGACGAGCTGATGGCGATCATCGGGCTGATCTTTCACGAGATCGCCATCGGCCTGATCCTCGGCGCCATCGCCCGCATCACCGTGATGGCAACGCAGGTGGCCGGTGCGGTGATCGCCTTCCAGACCGGCCTTTCCTCCGCCATGGCCGCCGACCCGACCCAGGTCGGGGTGCAAGGCGCGGTGTTCGGCAGCTTTTTGAGCTTTCTCGGCATGGTGCTGATCTTTGCCACCGACCTGCATCACATGGCGTTGGCCGCCACCTATGACAGCTATATGGTCTTCCCGCTCGATGCGCCGCTGATGTTCGACGATGCGGCGCAGCTGGCGATCAAGACCGTGGCCGGAGCCTTTAGCGTCGGCATCCAGATGTCGGCCCCCTTCATCGTCTTCGGCCTGGTCTTCAACCTCGGCGCCGGCATCATGGCCAAGCTGATGCCGGCCATGCAGGTGTTTTTCGTTTTGATGCCGGCCAATATCATCGTCGGCCTCGTGCTGTTCGCGCTGCTGATGACCGCCATGATGGGCTGGTATCTCAACGCCTTCGAAGCGCACCTCGCGATGTGGAGGGGCTAGCTGATGTCAGACGAAGCCCCCGAGAACGACTCCAAAACAGAAGACCCCTCGCAAAAAAAGCTGCAGGACGCGCGCGAGAAGGGTGATGTCGCCAAGAGCCAGGAGGTCGTCACATGGTTCATGCTGCTCGGCTCGGCGGCGATCTTTGCCATGATGGCGCCGGGCACGGCGGCGCATCTGTCGGATACGCTGAAGGTCCTGATCATGAATGCCGACCGCTTCGATCTGAGCGGGGCCGGTTTCGGCGCATTCTTTCAGGACCTGGCGTTGACGCTGGTCTGGACCATCATGATTCCACTGGTGGTGCTGTCGGTCTGCGCCATCCTCGCCAATCTGATCCAGCACCAGCCGCTGTTTTCGGCGGAGCCAATCACCCCGAAATTCTCGAAAGTCTCGCCGCTGGCCGGCTTCAAGCGGCTGTTCTCGGGCGAGTCCCTGGTCAATTTCGGCAAGGGATTGCTGAAGATTTCCGTGGTCGGCGCCGTGGTCTGCGTCGTGGTCTGGCCCGAACGCGACCGGCTCGACACCATGATGACCGCCGATCCGCTGATTATCCTCGCCGACTTCCAGGAGATCGGCATGAAGATCTTCACCGCCGTGCTGATGGTGGTCACGGCCATTGCGGCAGCTGACTATTTCTACGTCCGCAACAAATGGTGGAAGAAGCAGATGATGACGCTTCAGGAAACCCGCGACGAATACAAGCAGATGGAGGGCGATCCCCACATTAAGGGCAAGCTGCGCCAGTTGCGCCAGGAAAAATCGCGCCAGCGCATGATGACGGCGGTGCCCGATGCCACCGTGGTCATCACCAACCCGACCCACTTTGCCGTGGCGCTCAAATACGACAAGCGCATGAAGGCGCCGCAGGTGGTGGCCAAGGGCGCCGATGCCGTGGCGTTTCGTATTCGCGAACTCGCCAAGGAACACGACGTGCCCATCGTCGAGAACCCGCCGCTGGCCCGTGCGCTGTTCGCCAGCGTCGAGGTCGACGGTATTGTTCCAACCGAGCATTTCAAGGCCGTTGCCGAAGTCATCGGCTTCGTGATGCGCCTCAAGCGCGGGGCAGGGTGGAAGTCGAGCTAGGCCGCGCTGCAACACTGGGGACTTAGGCCCATGTTAATAAGCCGGTTACGTCTCCCTTAGCGTCCGGCCATTTGCTAGACCTGTGAGACGGGCCTGATTCGGGCCGATTGACCGGTTACGGAGCATCCTGGACCCATGGCAGCACGGCCGCTCGGCGAGGACAATTACCCCGATCCCCTGATGAGCGCTGGGCGCGGCGGGGCCGGGCTGTGGCGCGTCGTCGTGCTCGGGCTGACGCTGGTGGCGCTGGCCGTGGTCTTCATGCTGTTTGGCGATCGCATTTCCGCCGATCTGGTGATGACCTTTGTTGGCGTGCTGGCCGTGGTCGGGGTGTTTTGCCTGTTTGGTCTGGCAGCTGGCCTGTTCCGCTTCGCCAATGGCGAAGAGCGCCGCACCATTTCCAATGCCGTGGTCGATAGCCTGCCGTTCGGCGCCGTGGTGGCCGATCGCGATGGCAAGATTTCCTATGTGAATGCCCACTACGGCAGTTTTGCCGGCGCCCTGACCAAGGGCTTGCCGGTCGGCGTGCCGCGGCTGTTTGCCGGCCAGTCCGATGCCAGCGAGGCGATCTACCGCCTGTCGCGCGCCGGCAAGGATGGCCGCTCGGCCATGGAAGATATCCGCATCATCGGCGGGCTTGGTGGTTCGGTGGCCGATGCCAGCAAGGCCTTCTGGTATCGCGTCGCGGTGCGGCCGCTGCCGGAGTCCGACGAGGCGCAGAAGCCGCTGGTGATCTGGTCGGTCGAAGACATCACCCGCGACAAGGACAATAACGAAAGCGCCTTCCGCGACCTGCAGCGCGCCATCGACTATCTCGATCATTCGCCGGCCGGTTTCTTCTCGGCCGATGCCCATGGCCGCATCCAGTATCTCAACTCCACGCTGACCGACTGGCTCGGCTATGACCTGGCCGAGTTCAATGCCGGCCATCTCGGCCTCGCCGACCTGGTGCGTGGCGATGGTGCGAGCCTCCTCATGCGCGGCCGTGGCGATGGCGAAATCCGCACCGAGACCATCGATATCGATCTGGTCCGCCGTAATGGCACCAGCTTCCCGGTGCGCCTGCTGCATCGCGCGGCACGGCTGGCCGATGGCGAGCTGGGCGAAACGCGGACCCTGGTGCTCGATAAGTCCAGCGCCCCCGATACCGAAGAAGAGCTGCGCGCCGCCGAAGTGCGCTTCTCGCGCTTCTTCAACGACACGCCTTTCGCCATTGCGACGCTGGACGGGGAAGGGCGGATCATCCGCACCAATGCTCCGTTTGGCCGGATCTTCAAATGGTCGGGCGAGGAAAAGAGCCTCGAGCTGCAGCCGCTGAGCGAATTGATTGGCGAAGGCAGCCGCGACAAGTTCGCCCGCGCAATTGCCGATGCCGCCGCCCAGCGCTCGGAAATCGACCCGGTCGATGCCTTGCTCAGCGCCGAAGGCGACCATGCCGTGCGGCTCTATCTCTCATCGTCGGAAATCAGCGCCGGCTCGCCGGAGCAGGTCAATGTCTATGCGCTCGACATGACCGATCAGCGCAAGCTGGAAGCCCAGTTCGCCCAAAGCCAGAAAATGCAGGCCGTGGGCCAGCTGGCCGGCGGCGTAGCGCATGATTTCAACAACCTGCTCACTGCCATCATCGGCTTCTCCGACCTCCTGCTGCTCAAGCACAAGCCGGGCGACCCCTCGTTCAGCGAACTGATGCAGATCAAGCAGAACGCCAATCGCGCCGCCGGCCTGACCCGCCAGCTGCTGGCCTTCTCCCGCCGGCAGACCCTGCGCCCGCAGACGCTGGAGCTGCCGCTGATCGTCGACGACCTGACCGTGCTGCTCAAGCGCATGATCGGCGAGAAGAACACGCTCTCGGTCGAACATGGCCGCAATATCTGGCCGGTGCGCGCCGATGTGGTGCAGCTCGAGCAGGTGATCATCAACCTCGTGGTCAATGCCCGCGATGCCATGCCCAATGGCGGCTCGATCACCATCCGCACCTCCAATGTCGAACGCTCGGAAGCCGAACGCCTGACCTTTGAGGGCATGGTGCCGGCTGATTATGTGCTTATCGACGTGCAGGATACCGGCACCGGCATGAGCCAGGACGTGATCGAGAAGATTTTCGAGCCCTTCTTCACCACCAAGGAGCTCGGCAAAGGCACCGGTCTGGGCCTCTCGACCGTCTATGGCATCGTCAAGCAGACCGAAGGCTATATCTACCCGGTCTCGGTGGTCGGCGTCGGCACCACCTTCAAAATCTTCCTGCCGCGCCACGTCGCCAATGCAGCCGAGCAGGGCGCCAAGGTCGCCTTGGCCGCAGCGCCGGTTCGCGATCTCACCGGCCACGAACGCATCCTCCTGGTCGACGACGAGGAAAGCGTCCGCGCCTTCTCGGCCCAGGCGCTGCGCGCCACAGGCTATGAGGTGTTCGAGGCCGATGGCGGCGAAGAGGCGCTTGAAGTGCTGGAAGATGAAGACTTCAAGATCGACCTGATGATTTCCGACGTCGCCATGCCGGAAATGGACGGGCCAACACTGCTCAAGCATGTCCGCGAGACCATGCCCAATCTCAAGGTCATCTTCGTCTCTGGCTATGCCGAGGAAAGCGTGCGCCGCGATATCGAAGACGACCAGTCTGTCGAATTCCTGCCCAAGCCCTATTCGCTCGACCAGATCAATTCCAAGGTCAAGGAAGTGCTGCAGATGGTGGGCAAGGACGAGCAATGAACGAGCAGGGGCGTTTCGAAGGCGCGAGCGAATTCAACGTGCTCGGCGAAGCGCTGCAGCCTTGTTCCACCGATCCGCTGACCGGCTTCTTTCGCACCGGCTTTTGTGCAGCGGGGCCGGATAGCGCCGCGGTGCATCTGGTCTGCATCCAGGCCAGCGACGAGTTCCTCGCCTATTCGAAATCGGTCGGCAACGACCTCTCCACGCCGATGCCCCATTTCGCTTTTCCAGGCCTGGTCGCCGGCAACCGCTGGTGCCTCGTCGCCGCCCGCTGGCTGCAGGCGCACCAGGCCGGCAAGGCGCCTCGGGTCTATCTACGATCAACCAACCAGGCCGTGCTCGGGCTTATTCCGCTCGAGATCATCAAGGCTTACGCGCTGGACTTGAACTGAAGAGTCGGGATGAGGCGCTATGTCGCCCAAAACGCGATGTTACCCCGGCCTTGAGCCGGGTCCCATCCTGAGATCTATCCCCATACCGCCAGATCGATCCACCTTGCGGCCGCGCCACCATCTCGAGATGGATCCCGGCTCAAGGCCGGGATGACATCGTGGGAGTGGCAATATCTTGACATGAACTGGGTCAGTTCCTCCCCCTATAAGGGGGAGGTTAGGTGGGGGTATCCAACAAGGCCCTACGCCAAGGGCACCTCAATCGCCCCGGCCGCCCTTGACGATCCGCGCCAGCGAAACCGCCAGCCCTGCCGTGGCCACCAGGAAAAATGTCCACTGCAGCACAAGCAGGAACACGCTGGTCCCCTCGGTCGCCGTGACCACGGAATAGCCCAGCCAGAGCACGACCACGGCGCAGACCAAGGCCGAAAGACGCGGATTGCTCATGCCGGTTGCCCCGCCCCGCCCGGGATAGGCGTTCCTTGTGCCAAAAGGCCCTGGGCCGCGAGGGTGCTCCAAAGCTCTGCGGGGATTTTCACGTCCCACCACTCCAAAATCCCGTCAAGTTCCTGCGGTGACCGCGGGCCGGGCAGGACATTGCAGACCGCCGGATGCGTCAGTGGAAACTGCAATGCCGCCGCCGGCAAGGGCACGCCGAACTCAGCACACACCGCCTCGATCGCCCGCACCTTGGTGACAATCGCCTCAGGAGCCTTCTCATAGTTGAACTTATCGCCGCCAACCAGAATGCCGGAATTGAACGGCCCGCCCACCACGACCGAGGCCCCCCGTTCCAGACACGTGCTCATGAACGGCGTCAGCGACGTCTGCTCCAGCAGCGTATAGCGCCCGGCGAGAAGGAAAACGTCCCAGTCACCCAGCGCAAACGCGTCCATCAACACCTGCCATTCATTGACGCCCAGCCCGATCGCCTTGACCACGCCGGCGTCGCGCAATTCCCGCAAGGCCCGGTAACCGCCACCAGCCAATTGCGCCCACAGCGGCTTGTTGCCTTCCACCCCATGGGTGGCCGTGCCGATGTCATGTACATAGAGAATGTCGATCTGCTTGAGACCCAGCCGTTGCTGGCTGTCCTCGAAGGAGCGCATCACCCCGTCATAGGAATAGTCATAATGCTGGTTGAAGGGCAGGGGATCGACCCAATTGCCCTTCTCCTGCTGCCCCGCATCGACCGGCTTCAGCAGGCGCCCGACCTTGCTTGACAGCACCACGCCGTCGCGCCGCTCGCGCAATACATCGCCGACGAGATGTTCGGAGCGGCCAAGGCCATATTGGGGGGCAGTATCGACATAGTTGATGCCGCAATTGAGCGCATGGGCCACCATGGCCCGGGCCTGCTCGGCCGGAACGCCGGTGAAGATCCCAGCGAGCGAGGCGCCGCCCAGGCCCAGCGTCGTGACGTCAAGATCGGTCTGGCCGATGGTGCGTTTTTCGAAGGCTCTCGCGGCCATGTTATCCCTCCTCCAGGGTGGAGGGATAACTGACATGTTAGTTAGGCTGCTTCAAGCTCAATAGAGATTGCCGACCGTGACGGTCTGCTCGGCTTCGGTGCTGACCGGGTTGCGGAGGGCGGCGCCGAACTGGGCTTCCTCGATTTCGAAGACGTCATTGGGCTGCGTCTTGATGCCATCGGCAAAGCTCAGCGTTGCCGTGCCGAACATATGCACATGCACGTCGCCCGGCTGGCGGAACAGCTCATATTTGAAATGGTGATATTCGAGGTTGGCGATGGTGTGGCTCATGTTGTCCTCACCCGACAGGAACGGCTTTTCCCACAGCACCTTGCCGTCGCGCCAGATGCGCGACTTGCCCTCGATATGGGCCGGCAGGTCGCCGACGCGCAGTTCCGGGCCGAAGGCGCAGGCGCGGAGCTTGGAATGGGCCAGATAGAGATAGTTGACCCGCTCTGTGACGTGGTCGGAAAATTCATTTGCCAGGGCAAAGCCGAGGCGGCGCGGCTGGCCGTTCTGGTCGATGATATAGATGCCGGCGATTTCCGGCTCTTCGCCGGCGTCGAGCGCAAAAGCCGGGGAGGGGATCGCCTGGCCCGGACTGATCACCGACGTGCCATTGCCCTTGTAGAACCACTCCGGCTGCACGCCGGTCTGTCCGGCAGCGGGCTTGCCACCTTCGAGGCCCATACGGAACATCTTCATCGTGTCGGTCAGGCCGACTTCGGTCTGGCCGGTGTTGGCCGTATGCATGGCGTCGCGCGTCGCGGCCGAGCCCAAGTGGGTCAGGCCGGTGCCGGTGACATAGAGATGGGCAGCATCGGGATGGTCGATCGGCGACAGCAGGCGGCCCTCGGCGATGATGGCGTCGCGATCGACGGTGTCGCCCAGGCCGAGTTCCTCGACCAGAGCAGCAAAACCCTTGCCGGCATCGGCCGCAACCATGGCCAGCGCATAGACGCTCTCGACGCCGTTCAGCACGCGGGTCACGCCCTGGTCGACGACGCCGACAGCGCGCTCACCCTTGGCATCGAAAAACTGGATCAAATTCATTGGGCGGCTCCTCAACTGGCAGCGCATGGCGCGTTTGGCAGGCATAAAGCCTAACCCGCCCGAAAGGCGCAAGAGCAAAAATCATACTTATTGGCAGCGCCACCCAATTAGCGCGCGCAACGCGTCAATGCTAACAGTCTGCTAACGGATTCGCCGTGTTGCAGTGCCGGATATGGCGTTGTCGATGTTCTCATTTTGTCCCTTGACGACATGAGAACATTATGCGAACAAATGAAGCACATTCAATGCATGGCCACCAGCGGTAACGGCGCGTTGCGCAGCATCCCCGAGCGTGGAATAAGGAGAGTCTAAATGGCAAGTGCGCCGCTTCGTGTAGTTGAAGGTGGATCGATGGATAAGGAAAAGGCACTTGCCGCGGCGCTCAGCCAGATCGAGCGCAATTTCGGCAAGGGCTCGATCATGCGGCTCGGCGAGGCCTCGTCCATCGAGGTCGAATCGATCTCGACCGGCTCGCTCGGCCTCGATATCGCGCTTGGCATTGGCGGCCTGCCAAAGGGCCGTATCGTCGAGATTTTCGGACCAGAATCCTCCGGCAAGACCACGCTGGCGCTGCATGTGATTGCCGAGGCCCAGAAGGCCGGCGGTATCTGCGCCTTTGTCGATGCCGAGCATGCGCTCGACCCGATCTATGCCCGCAAGCTCGGCGTCAGCGTCGATGACCTACTGATCTCCCAGCCCGATGCCGGCGAACAGGCGCTCGAAATCACCGATACGCTGGTGCGCTCCGGCGCCATCGACGTGCTGGTGGTCGATTCGGTCGCGGCGCTGACCCCGCGCGCCGAGCTCGAAGGCGAAATGGGCGATGCCCTGCCGGGCCTCCAGGCCCGCCTGATGAGCCAGGCCATGCGCAAGCTGACCGGCTCGATCTCCAAGTCCAAGTGCCTGGTGATCTTCATCAACCAGATCCGCATGAAGATCGGCGTGATGTATGGCTCGCCCGAAACCACGACGGGCGGCAATGCGCTGAAGTTCTACGCCTCGGTCCGTCTGGACATCCGCCGCATTGGCGCGCTCAAGGATCGCGAAGAGGTCGTGGGCAACCAGACCCGCGTCAAGGTCGTCAAGAACAAGCTGGCCCCGCCGTTCCGCCAGGTCGAATTCGACATCATGTATGGCGAAGGCATCTCCAAGACCGGCGAATTGCTCGACCTGGGCGTCAAGTCCGGCATTATCGAGAAGTCCGGTGCCTGGTTCTCCTGGGACAGCCAGCGCCTCGGGCAGGGCCGTGAAAACGCCCGCCAGTTCCTCAAGGACAATCCGGCAATTGCCAATACGATCGAGCAGGGCGTGCGCGAAAGCTCGGGTCTTCTGGGTGAAGTGCTGCTGGTCAGCGGTGGCGACGACGACGCCGGCGACGAATAGTCTATCCTCCCCATGCAGGGATTTTTCGAGGCATCGCGTAAGCGGTGCCTCTTTTCTTTGCTGATTGGTCCTAAGGGCGCCGCAATGCTGGACATTGCGGCAGGCTGCACGATAGAAAGCGGACCAAACTTGTCTGCGGCGCCCAACGCCAAATTCCCTAGCGAAAGCCTTTAGATGACCAGCGTAAACGACCTTCGTTCGAGCTTTGTCGACTACTTTGCCCGCAATGGTCATGAACCCGTCGCGTCGAGCCCGCTTGTGCCGCGCAATGATCCGACGCTGATGTTCACCAATTCGGGCATGGTGCAGTTCAAGAACACCTTTACCGGTGTGGAAAAGCGCCCCTATTCCCGCGCCACCACGGCGCAGAAATGCGTGCGCGCCGGCGGCAAGCACAATGATCTCGACAATGTCGGCTTCACCGCGCGTCACCACACTTTTTTTGAAATGCTGGGGAATTTTTCCTTCGGCGACTATTTCAAGGAACGCGCCATCGAGCTGGCCTGGAACCTGCTGACCAAGGACTGGGACCTGGCCAAGGACAAGCTCATCGTCACCATCTACCAGGATGACGATGAGGCCATGGCGCTGTGGAAGAAGATTGCCGGCATTTCCGAAGATCGCATCATCCGGCTCGGCGCCAAGTCCAACTTCTGGCAGATGGGCGATACTGGTCCCTGCGGCCCGTGCTCGGAAATCTTCTTCGACCATGGCGACAAGATCTGGGGTGGCCCTCCAGGGTCGCCGGAAGAAGATGGCGATCGCTGGATCGAGATCTGGAACCTCGTCTTCATGCAGTATGAACAGCATGGCGACGGTTCCCGCACGGCGCTGCCAAATCCTTCCATCGATACCGGCATGGGCCTCGAGCGCATGGCTGCCGTCATGCAGGGGACGCACGACAATTATCAGATCGATCTGTTCAAGTCGCTGATCGGTGCGGCGGCCAATGCCACTGGTGCGGACGTCGATGGCCCGGGCAATCGCAGCCTGCGCGTCATTGCCGATCACCTGCGCTCGATGAGCTTCCTGATTGCCGAGGGCGTGCTGCCTTCTAACGAAGGCCGTGGCTATGTGCTGCGCCGCATTATGCGCCGCGCCATGCGCCATGCGACCCTGCTCGGCACCAATGAGCCGGTGATCTACAAGCTGGTCCCGACGCTGGTGCGCGAGATGGGCCAGGCCTATCCGGAGCTGAGCCGCGGTGAATCCTTGATCGCCGAAACCGTTCGCCTCGAAGAGGGCCGTTTCCTCAAGACGCTCGGCCGTGGCTTGCAGATCCTCGACGCCGAGACCAGCGATATGGCCGAGGGTGCCGTGCTCAATGGCGCCACCGCCTTCAAGCTCTACGACACCTATGGCTTCCCGCTCGACCTGACCGAAGACGCTCTGCGCCTGCGCGGCATCACCGTCGACCAGCCCGGTTTCGATGCCGCCATGGCCGCCCAGAAGGCCGAGGCTCGCAAGAGCTGGTCCGGTTCGGGCGAAGCGGCTCAGGACACGGTCTGGTATGGCCTGCTCGATAAGGTCGGGCCGACCGAATTCCTCGGCTATGAAACCGAAACCGCCGAGGGCGAGGTCAAAGCCCTGCTCAAAGAGGGCAAGGAAGTTCTTGCCCTCGCCACCGGCGAAGAAGGCTTTGTCGTCCTCAACCAGACGCCCTTCTATGGCGAAAGCGGCGGCCAGGTCGGCGATACCGGTCTGATCACCGGCGAAGGCCTCGCCGCAACCGTCACCGAAACGCAGAAATTCCATGGCGTCTTTGCCCATAAGGTCAAGGTGACCGAAGGCACGATCAAGCTCGGCCAGCCGCTGACGCTATTGGTCGATCATGATCGCCGTTCGGCGATCCGCTCGAACCATTCGGCCACCCATCTGCTGCATGAGGCCCTGCGCCTAGTGCTTGGCGACCATGTCGCACAGAAGGGTTCGATGGTTTCGCAGGACCGGCTGCGCTTCGACTTCGTCCACACCAAGCCGGTCACCGACCAGGAAATGGCGCAGGTCGAGGACATTGCAAACGCTATCGTGCTGCAGAATACGCCTGTGGAAACCCGCCTGATGGGCGTGGAAGAGGCCAAGGAATCCGGCGCGCGCGCGCTGTTCGGCGAGAAGTACGGCGATGAAGTGCGCGTCGTGGCCATGGGCGAGCCAACCGGCAATGGTCTCGGCTGGTCGGTGGAACTCTGCGGCGGCACCCATGTCCGCCGCACCGGTGATATCGGCCTGGTCTCCATCGTTGCCGAAAGCGCTGTCGGCGCCGGCGTGCGCCGCATCGAGGCGCTGACCGGCAAGGCAGCGCGGCATCGCGGCAATACCAATGTGGCGATCGTCAATTCGGCCGCAGGCCTGCTGCGCGCCGGTAGCCATGAGGTGCTCGACCGTATTGGGGCGCTGCAGGACAACATCAAGAAGATCGAGCGTGAGCTCACCGACGCCCGCAAGAAGCTGGCACTCGGAGGCGGCAATGCCTCGGGTGATACCGGTGCTGCCGACGAGGCCGTCAATGGCGTGACCTATGTTGGCCGCACGGTCGAAGGCATTGCTGCCAAGGACGTTAAAGGCCTGGTCGACAGCGAAAAGAAGCGCATCGGCTCGGGCGTGGTGACCGTGGTGCTCAAGGGCGAAGACGGCAAGGGCACGGTGGCCGTTGGCGTCACCGACGACCTGACCAGCCGCTTTACCGCCGGCGAGTTGATCAAGCTGGCTACGGCCGCCTTGGGCGGGCAGGGCGGCGGCGGCCGTCCGGACATGGCGCAGGGCGGCGGACCCGATGGATCAAAGGGTGCTGAAGCCATCGCCGCGGTTCGCGCCGCGCTCTAGATGAACGGTTTCTGAACGCATTCTGAATGAGAAAAGCCCCGCGTAAGCGGGGCTTTTTGTTTTACAACCCGGTGCGCCAGAAGAAGACGCGCGGCTTCCAGACAATCTTGAGCTTTTCCGTCATCACATTGGCGAGGCCCGCGGCAATGACGATGACGAGGCCGATCACAGCGACATAGTCCGGATATTCGCCGAAGAAGGCCGCGCCGAAGACGATGGCCCAGATCAGCTGGCTATATTGCACCGGTGCGACGAGACTGGCCGGCGAGCGCTTGGTGGCGCCGATCAGCAGCAGGCCGCCGGTGCCGCCCATCAGGCCGATGCAGACGAAAATGGCCAATTGCTCGAGCGAGGGCAGCACGAAAAACGGCAGCATCAGCACGCCATTGAACAGGCCCGAATAGATCACCTGCAGGCCAACCAGGCTGACGCGACGCTCGCGTGGCGCGATGTGGCGCAGGATGATGGTGGTGAGGGCGCCGAGAAATACGCTGCAGAAAATCGCCAGATGGCCGAGATGCAGTTCGCGCACACCGGGGCGGATCACCAGCACAACGCCGAGGAAGCTGATGATCAACAGCAGCCAGCGATGCGCCGCGACATATTCCTTAAGCAGCACCACGCCGAGCAGTGTCACGACGACCGGGGTCAGGAAGCCGATGGCATAGACCTCGGCGAAGGGGATGTGAGTGAAGGCATACATGACGCAGGCCGTGCTGGAGATGGCCGCGGCGCAGCGCAGATGCACCAGCCAGGGATGCTGCAGCTTATAAAGATCACGCCAGCGCTCGCCGCGCTTGGTCAGCATGGCCGGAATGATGGAAAAGCTGGTGGTGAAAAAGGCGATCTCGAAGACCGACATGGCGGAGCCGGTGGCCTTGATCAAAGCGTCAGCGGCGGAAAAGCTGGCATAGGCCAAAAAGGCCAGGATGACGCCGACGGGCATCGCAATATCTCGAATTCAGGGGAAAAGACTCGGTAAGCCTGACTACCATACAAGCGAGGCCGTGCAGCGTCGACCGGCTTCCCGGCTAAATTTCAGGTCCCTGCACCTCGGTGATATTGCTCGGCGGGCCGGGGCGGCTGGCACGGTATTCGGCGAAGCGCCCGGCAATGCGAGTGCGGGCGCCATCGATCAAGACATTGACCAGGCCCGAGAGCACAACCACGCCGAGGCCGATATAGGCGATCAGGTCGGGGTATTCGAAATAAAAGAACGCCCCGAGCCCGATGGCCCAGACGATCTGCACGTATTGGATGGGCGCCACCTGACTGGCCGGTGCATTGCGGGTGGCGGCGATCAGCAGGATATGTCCCATGCCGACCATGCTCCCTGAGGCGGCGAGCAGACCCAATTGCTGCAGGTTGGGTCCGGTGAAGCTGGGCAGCATCAGAACGGCATTGGTGACGATCAGATAAAGCGCCGGCAAAGCGATCAGGCTGACGCGCTTTTCGGTGGGAGCGATGACGCGGAGGATGGTGGTGGTCGAGGCGCCGAACACCGCGCAGAGCAGGGCGGTCAGGTGGCCGAGCTCGAGCTCGCGGAAGCCTGGTCGAACCACCAGCATGACACCGATAAAGCCCAGAGCCAGCATGGCCCAGCGGATCAGGTCGACTTTTTCCTTGAGGATCAGCACCGACATGACGGTGATGAACAGCGGCATCATGAAGACCAGCGAATAGGTCTCGGCGAAGGGAATGGTGGTGAAGGAAATCGTCACCAGGATCGACGAGGCCACGCCGGTAAACGAGCGCAGATGCACGAGGCCGGTGTGCTTGAGCTTGAATGTATCGCGCCAGCGCTCGCCTTTCGGCTTGGCGAAGGCAGCGGGAATCAGGCCGAACAGCGAGATGAAAAAGCCGATTTCGAACACCGAAAGGCTTTGGCCGAAGCCTTTGATGATGGCATCGCCGCAAGAATAAATCGAATAGGCGACAACAGCATAGAGCACGCCGATCGGCATGATGGCATCCGGGGCAAGAGGGCTTGGCAGTGCTGCGACCCTAGAGGGCGGCGTGGTTTGCGTCGATGGAAATCGTGACGGCTGCGGCGCGGGCGCCCCTTGCCTTGGCGGCAAAAATCCCGCATCACTCCGGCCGATGGTTCCGGCCGCTCCACTCGGGCAGCTGGATTAAAAGGGAACACGGTGCGACGTACCCATCAGGGCGCAAGACCGTGGCTGCCCCCGCAACTGTGAGCGGATAGCGACACCGGGAATGCCACTGGCCGAAAGGCTGGGAAGGTCCGGCGCCGCAATGACCCGCGAGCCAGGAGACCTGCCGTCATCGCTATTTCTTTCAACCCGGCCGGGGTGTGCCGCGGGAGACGATGATGACCAGTTGCCGCGACATCGCTGCCAAAATTCTGTTCGGATCGCCCGTGCCCTTCTGCCCTTTGGTGGAGCATGCGCATGGCATCCGAAAAGCCTGCGGCTGACCGCTTTACCGGCACCCAACCGGCGCGGCTCGATCTCGATGGGCTGAGCTGGGGTGTCGTCTCCGGCCGGCCGATCGTCGGGCCGATTTCGCTGAGCGTCGAGCCGGGCCAGATGCTGGCGCTGGTCGGGCCCAATGGCGCGGGCAAGTCGAGCCTGTTGCGCTGCCTTTATCGCTATCACCGTCCCACCTCCGGCCATGTGCGGCTCGACGGCGCGGATATCTGGACGCTGCCGGGCAAGGCCGTGGCGAAGCGGATCGCGACGGTGTTGCAGGAGCAGGCCAGCGACTTCGGGCTGACCGTGGCCGAGATCGTCGAGCTGGGCCTGACGCCGCATCGTGGCGGCTGGGGCGCCGACCATGCCGACTACGAGGCGATCAAGGCCGTGCTGGCGCTGATGGAATTGACCCCTCTGGCGCCGCGCGATCTCGCGACGCTCTCCGGTGGCGAGCGGCAAAGGGTGATGATTGCCAGGGCCTTGCTGCAAAAGCCTGACCTTCTGATTCTGGACGAGCCGACCAATCACCTCGATATTCGCCACCAGCTCGAAGTGCTGGAACTGCTGGCCGGGCTCAACTGCACAGTCATTGTCTCGCTGCATGATCTTGCGCTGGCCTGCGCTCATGCCGACCAGGTTTTGCTGCTCGATCGGGGCAAGGTCGCGGCGCTCGGCGCGCCAGCCGAGGTTCTCACCCAATCCACCATCCGCTCGGCCTTTGCCGTCGAAACCCTGCTCGATGCTCATCCGGCCACCGGGCGGCCGCGGCTCAGTTTCTATCTCCCCAACCAGATCCAGGAGTGATCTTCATGCGTCTTGTTTTCGTGCTTGCTGCCTTGGCAGCGGCCAGTTCCCCGGCCTTTGCTGCCGGCTATCCCGTGACGGTCAAAAGCTGTGACCGCGATGTGACATTCGAGGCTTCGCCGCAGCGGGCGATTTCCAATGACGTCAATCTCACCGAGATGATGCTGGCGCTGGACCTGACCGATCGCATGGTTGGCTATACCGGCGTGTCGGGCTGGAAGACCTTGGACGAGACTCTGCGCCAGGGCGTGGCCGAGTTGCCGGAGCTGTCGCCGGAATATCCGAGCAAGGAAGTGTTGCTCGGCGCCGATGCCGACTTCTTCTTCGCCGGCTGGAATTATGGCATGCGCGTCGGTGGCGAGGTGACGCCGGAGTCCTTGGCAGCCTTCGATATCGCCGTCTACGAGCTGAACGAGAGCTGCATCCATGTCATGGAAAAGCCCAAGGCCTCGATGGAAGATCTCTACACCGACCTGCTGAACCTGGGTGCCATTTTCGACGTATCCGAGCGCGCCGAACTGCTGGTCGAGAATTACCAGATCGACCTCGAGGATTTCCAGTCGGACCTGCCCAAGCTGGAAACGCCTGTGCCGGTGTTCGTCTACGACAGCGGCGAGGACAAGCCATTCACCGCCGGCGCCTACGGCATGCCGACGGCGCTGATCGAGGCGGCCGGTGGCCGCAATATCATGGATGACGTGGAATCGAGCTGGGTCGAGATCGGCTGGGAGCCGGTGATCGAACGCAATCCGGAAGTGATCGTCATCGTCAATTATGGCAACGTCACTGCCGAGCAGAAGATCGACTTCATGAAGTCCAACCCGGCCTTTGCCGCCATTCCGGCCGTGGCCAATGACCGCTTCGTGGTTCTCGAATATGTCGCGGCAACGCCTGGTCCGCGCAATATCGCGGCGGTGAAGCAACTCGCTGCTGCTTTCCGGGAATAGTTGATTGTCGCACCGCCACCTCGTTGCCGGACGCCGCCATGCTGCGATCCACTGGATGCCAGCCCTGATCCTGGGGCTGGCCGTGCTGCTGGTCGTCACCATGTCGGTGGCGGTCGGGGCAGGGGCGGTGCCGATTCCCGTCGACACCGTCTGGCGCATTATTGCGTCCAAACTCGCGCCCGGCAGCGTGGTCGCCGACTGGACCTCGGGGCGCGAGAATATTGTCTGGGAAGTGCGGCTACCGCGCATCGTGCTGGGTGCCATTGTGGGCGCCAGCCTTGCCGTGGTCGGCGCGGCGCTGCAGTCGGTGACGCGCAATCCACTGGCCGACCCGCACCTGCTGGGCATTTCGTCGGGTGCGGCCTTCGGGGCGATCCTCGTGCTGCTGCATACCGGCATGTTTCTCGGCCTGATCACCGTGCCACTGTTCGCCTTCATCGGCGCTCTGATCGCCACGGCGCTGGTGCTGGCGGTTTCCAACCTGACCAAGTCGCAAAGCGCCGGACGGCTGGTGCTGGCCGGCGTGGCGGTGAGCTTCATCATCACCGCCGCCGGTAACCTCTTCATTTTCCTCGGCGATCCGCGCGCTGCCCACACGGTGGTATTCTGGATGCTGGGCGGGCTTGGCCTCGCGCAATGGCAGCAACTGCCGTTTCCGCTGGCGGCGCTGGTCCTGTGCGGCGGCTATTTGATCCTCAAGGCGCGCTCGCTCAATGCCATGACGCTGGGCGACGAAAGCGCCACGACGCTCGGCATTCCGGCACTGCGGTTCCGGCTCACTGTTTTCGTCATCTGTGCCCTGCTGACCGGCTCGGCCGTGGCCTTTTCCGGTGTCATCGCCTTTGTTGGTCTAATGATCCCTCATATCGTCCGCATGATGGTGGGTGGCGACTATCGCCGGGTACTGCCGCTGTCGGCGCTGGTCGGCGCGATTTTCCTGGTGCTGGCCGATATTGCCGCGCGCACACTGATGCCACCGCAGGACATGCCGATCGGCGTGCTCACCGGCATTATCGGCGGACTGTTCTTCGTCGGGCTGATGCGCTGGCGGAAGTCCGGCGAATAGTTGCTGCAAATTCCCGGAGGCGCTGAATGAAGTGTTCATCCCGCCGTCATCTGCGTCATGATTTGAATTGCCTCCACTTGTGCAGTCCTCGATAGTCGAGGGCGCAGTTGCTGGAGGGCTTTTCATGAGGATCGTTCGAAATATTGTGCTGGGAGCCGTCGCGGCGCTCGGCATGGCGTTGCCGGCCGTGGCGGCCGAGCGCGCCATTATCGTGCTGGATGGATCGGGCTCGATGTGGGCGCAGATCGACGGCAAGGCGCGCATCACCATCGCGCGCGAAACGCTGCATGAAGTGCTGGCCACGCTGCCGGACGATCTTGAGCTCGGCTTCATGACCTATGGTCACCGCGAGAAGGGTAATTGCGACGACATCGAAATGCTGGTCGAGCCGGCACTCGGCACCGCTGACGCCATTACCGCTGCCGCCGATGCGATCAATCCCAAGGGTATGACGCCGATTTCCGATGCCGTGCGGCTGGCCGCCGAAGACCTGCAGTTCACCGAGCAGAAGGCTACGGTGATCCTGATCACTGACGGTCTGGAAACCTGCGAGGTCGATCCTTGTGCGTTGGCCTCGGACCTCGAAAGCCGTGGCATTGATTTCACCACCCATGTGCTGGGCTTCGGCCTTTCCGATGAAGAGGGCCAGCAGGTGGCTTGTCTGGCCGAAAACACCGGTGGACGGTATCTGTCGGCCGAGGACGGCGATGCGCTGGTGAGCGCGCTGACCACGACTGTGGCCCAGGTGGTGCAGGCCGAACCCGAACCGGCGCCCGAGCCTGAACCCGAGCCCGTGGCTGAGTTCAACTTCACTCCGACGGCGTCGCTCTCCGAAGGCGGCCCGGACATCGAGGATGGCGGACCGCTCAACCTCACCTGGCAGTGGTATGAGGTCAAAGCCGATGGCAGCAAGGGCGAGTGGATCGGCACCGACTATTATGCCCGCTTCAAGGGCACGCTGGAGCCCGGCGACTACATCATCAGTGCCGAATACGGCAATGCCGCGGTCGAGCAGCCCGTGACCATCGTTGCCGGTGAAGTCGCTGCAACGCATTTCGTGCTGAATGCCGCGATGCTCAAGCTGCATCCCCTGCCGAGCGAGGGGGCAGAGATCGACAATGATGCCTCCACCGAGATCAAGCTCAATGGCGAATACCTGGCCTATGACTATGGCGATGTCGACGCCGTGGTGCCGGCTGGTTCCATTGAAGCCCTGGTCACCATCGGCGAGGCCACGGTCAGCCGCACCTATGAGCTGAAGGCCGGCGATACGGTGGATGAAGATGTCGTGGTGGGGACAGGTCTCGTGTTCTTCACTACGGAATATGCACCCGGCTCAAAGGTTGAGGACGATATTTTCATGGAGATATTCGACGCCAAGACTGCGCTGGACGGCACCCGCGAGTCGATTGCCTATGGCTATAATGGCGAGCAGGATTTCGAACTGCCGCCGGGCGACTATATCATGGCTTATGAGCTCGATGGCACAGAGGGCGAGATCCCGTTCAGCGTGACCACGGGTGAACGCACCGATGTGCCGGTCATGCTCGACGCTGGCGTGCTGGCCATCACCACGCCAAGTGACGACTATGTCGAAATCCGCAGCCCGACCAAGGATATCGCGGGCAATGTCAAATCGTTCGACTATGGCTACGGCCCGGAATACCAGACCACGCTGAAGGCCGGCGACTATGTCGTCTATTCCAAGAAGGGCGATGTGGAATCGGAAACGCCGATCACCATCAAGGCCGGCGAACGGTTCGAACTGACGATCGAGGCGGCAGCTGCGGCCCCGGCCGGTGGGAAGAAGAAGTAGGTCAAACGAAAAGCAGGGGCCGGAGCAATGCTCCGGCCCCGTTTTTACGTCCGTAGTTTCTAGAACGTGGCCTTGGCGCTGACGCTGAAGGCCAGCACGCTGCCGGTGTTCCAGCTTTCATTCTGCAGGTTGCTGCCAGCGCCGATCAGCGAATAAGACACGCCCCCCGACAGTTCGAAATTGGCCGAAGGCTTGTAGGCCGCGCCCAGACTTGCGCCCCAGCGATCGGTCTGCGTGCCGTTGAGCAGCACGCCGTTGGCGTTCTTGCGCGATGTACCCTTGTCCCAGGTCAGGCTGCCCAGCACCGTCAACTCGTCGGTGAGCTGGTGGCCAACGCCGGCCGAAACCGTCCAGCCGTCTTCATAATTGAGGACCGTGGTGATCGGCGCGACGGCATTGTTGACGGTCAGCGTGTTGAGAACAGACCAGTCGACCCATTTTACACTGCCGAGCGCCAGCCAGCCGGGCGCAATGCCGGACTGGGCCTTGATTTCGATGCTTTGCGGGGTGGTGGCATTGGCATTTGCCGCCGCCTGCGGCAGCAGGCTGCCATAGGCGCGCCCGGTCAGATTGTAGTCGATCGCCGCATTGTAGATGGCGCTCACGCGCAGGGCGATCTCGGGCACTTCATAGGCAATGCCGGCGCGCCAGCCGGTGCCGGAACCACTGAGCGTCACCAGCTCGTTGCCGACCGGCAGCGGGGCGGGTCGCGCGATGGTGGCGTCATAGTTCAACTGCTGGGCCGAAATGCCGCCGATGACGCTGAACACACCCGAGCCGACATCAAAGCCATAAGCGCAGGTGAGACCCACATCATTGGACCAGATGCGTTCGCTGAGCGCCTGGCGGCTCGTCCGGGCGTAGGCCGCGTCGCGATCGGTGCCGGAACCAAAGGGGTTCTGGACGGAGACCAGGCAGGACGAAGCCCCGAACAGGTCGGCCTTGGCCGCGACATTATAGTAGGTCCGGGCAGGCGATGTCGAAATGGTGCCAAGGCCGGGGGCCGTGATGTCATGGTTGATGGTGACCTGGGTCACCGTACCCTTGCCGACATAGGTGCCGGGATCAAACAGCAAGTCCCAGTTATAGCCATTGGCCTCGAGACCGCCGGCATGGGCGGCGCCGATGGTGGATGTTGCGACAAGTGCTGCCAGCGCAAGGCTGCGAATAGGGCTGCGGGCCAATAGAATTCTCCTCAACATGAAGCGGCCGTGTTGCGCCGCGTCGTCCATGCTGCCGTTTTCCGGCAGTCGTTGACGTATGGGTCAACATAGGCCGAAACCCTGTGTGACCGTCAATCGGGGCCGGGGGCAATTAAGCCAAAAATGTGTCACTGGCGCTTGGCTGCAACAGTGAAATTGTTGACTGGTCAAGAAAAAGGGCCGGAGCAATGCTCCGGCCCTCTCAATGATTGACGCCTTAAGGCCTTATGCCATGGCCTTCTGCAGGTTCTGGTCGATGGCGTCGAGGAAGCCGATGGTGGAGAGCCAGGGCTGATCGGGACCGACGAGCAGGGACAGGTCCTTGGTCATCTTGCCTTCTTCGATCGTATCGACAGTGACCTTTTCCAGCGTCAGGGCGAAGTTCTTCAGCGCTTCGTTGTCGTCGAGCTTGGCGCGGTGGGCGAGGCCACGGGTCCAGGCGAAGATCGAGGCGGTGGAGTTGGTCGAGGTTTCCTTGCCCTGCTGGTGCTGGCGGTAGTGACGGGTCACGGTGCCATGGGCGGCTTCGGATTCGACGATCTTGCCATCGGGCGTTGCCAGCACCGAGGTCATCAGGCCGAGCGAGCCGAAGCCCTGGGCGACGATGTCGGACTGCACGTCGCCGTCGTAGTTCTTGCAGGCCCAGACGTAACCGCCGGACCACTTCAGGGCCGAAGCGACCATGTCGTCGATCAGGCGGTGCTCGTACCAGATCTTTTTGGCTTCGAACTTTTCCTTGAACTCGGCCTCATAGATCTCCTGGAAGATGTCCTTGAAGCGCCCGTCATAGACCTTGAGGATGGTGTTCTTGGTCGACAGATACACCGGCACACCACGGGCGAGGCCGTAGTTGAAGGACGAATAGGCGAAATCGCGGATCGAATCGTCCTGGTTGTACATGGCCATGGCGACGCCGGCGCCGGGCGCCTGGTAGACTTCGTGCTCGATGACCTGACCGTCTTCGCCGGTGAACTTGATGGTCAGCGTGCCCTTGCCTGGGAAGGTGAAGTCGGTGGCGCGATACTGGTCGCCGAAGGCATGGCGGCCGACGATGATCGGCTGGGTCCAGCCGGGGACCAGGCGCGGCACGTTCTTGCAGATGATCGGCTCGCGAAAGATCACGCCGCCGAGGATGTTGCGGATGGTGCCGTTGGGCGACTTCCACATCTTCTTTAGCTTGAACTCTTCGACGCGCTGCTCGTCGGGGGTAATGGTGGCACACTTGATGCCGACGCCATGCTTCTGGATCGCCTTGGCGGCATCGACCGTGATCTGGTCATTGGTTGCGTCGCGGCTCTCTACCGACAGGTCGTAATATTCGATCGGTAGGTCGAGATAGGGATGGATCAGCTTGTCCTTGATCGCCTGCCAGATGATCCGGGTCATCTCATCGCCGTCGAGATCGACGACCGGGTTGGCGACTTTGATCTTGCTGCTCATCGGAAATATCTCCCTGAAATCCGTCTGTTGACCTTAAGGCCAGGTTCGGGTGCCCGTATAGCATCGGTGGGGGAACAGCGCAAAGCGGACAAACAGCAAGGGGGCATGCCGGTTGACGCCATGACCGGCCGCGCCTACCTCTCCGGTTTGCATGCCGCCACAGGCACACAGGAGATCCCATGCTGAAGCCCGATCCTGCCGATCCCATCGTTGTCACTGGCATGGGCGTCGTCAGCCCGCTGGGTGTCGGGGTCGAGACGATGTGGAGCCGCCTCACCTCCGGCCAGAGCGGCATCGTGCAGAACGACCGGTTCGATACCGAAGGCTTTGGCGCGACCATTGCCGGGCTGGTGCCCGCCAAGGCGAATGATCCCAATGGCTTTGATCCTGCCGACTTCATCGACGGCAAGGAAATCAAGAAGATGGACGTCTTTATCCAATATGCCATCGGCGCGACGCATGAAGCCCTTGAACAGGCCAACTGGCATCCGACCAGCGCCGAAGACCAGGCCGCGACGGCCACGATCATCGGCTCCGGCGTCGGCGGTTCGCCGGTGATGGCGCGTGCGGTGGAAATCATCCAGACCAAGGGCCCCAAGCGCCTGTCGCCCTTCACCGTGCCGAGCTTTTTGGCCAATCTGGCGGCCGGCTGGCTGTCGATCCTCCATGGTTTTCGTGGTCCGATCGGCACGCCGGTCACCGCCTGTGCGGCGTCGGCCCAGGCGATCGGCGATGGCATGCGGTTGATCATGACCGGCGAGGCCGAAGTGGCCGTGGTCGGTGGCGCTGAAGGTTCGGTCGATCCCATTTCGCTGGGCGGTTTCGGCGCCTCGCGCGCTCTGGCCACCAGCTTCAACGATACGCCGCAAAAGGCCTCCCGTCCGTTCGACAAGGGCCATGATGGCTTCGTGCTTTCGGAAGGCGCGGCCGTGCTGGTCATCGAAAAACTGAGCCATGCCCGCAAACGCGGTGCCACGCCTCTGGCGGTACTCGCCGGCTATGGCACGTCGGCCGATGCCTATCACCTGACCGCAGGCTCGCCCGATGGGGCTGGGGCACAGGTGGCCATGCGCAACGCCATTTCCATGGCCGGGATCGAGCAAAGCCAGATCGGCTATGTGAATGCCCATGCCACCTCCACCGCCGTCGGCGATGCGGCCGAACTGGCCGGCATTGCGGCGGTGTTCCCGGGTCGCGGCAAGGATCTGGCGATTTCCTCGACCAAGTCGGCCACCGGCCACATGCTGGGTGCTGCGGGTGCTATGGAGGCGGTGATTTCCGTCCAGGCGCTGCTCAAGGACCTGCTGCCCGCCTCGATCAACATTGAAGACCCGATGGATGAAGCGGCGGCTTTCGACCTCGTCGCCAACCAGCCCAAGGCCAAAGCGGTGGACTATGTTTTGTCCAATTCCTTCGGCTTTGGCGGCGTCAACGCGGCGCTGGTGTTCGGCAAGGCGCCAGCCTAACGACTATTTGGGCGGCAGGGTGTCGACGAAAGCGCGCGCCCTGCCGATCCAACCTTGGAGGACGTTTTCGTCTTCAAGTACATCGCCGCTGACGGCGACGAAACCGGCCATGGTGCGCTCGCCCATGTCCATTTTTGACGCGCCGGGAAGGGCCAAGGCTTCCTCATAGCCCTCTTTGCCGACGCGCACGAGCAGGCTGCCGTCCTTCATCGGGCAGACCAGCATATTGCCGGCCAGCATGAAGCAGCGGCCACCGAACATCTTCTTTTCGCTCAGCGGCAGCATGGGTGGCAACAGGTCGCGAATGCGGTCGGAGAGGTCTTCGGAGGCGAGGCTCATGGCGTCGCCTCGCGATAGCGCTCATGGCGGGGCAGGTGGTCGGCCACCAGATCCCAGGCGCGGTGGCTGCGGTTGAAGATCAGCTGGTTGGGCACGAACCAGTCGTTCTGGCCCGAGAACAGCCCGACTGGCAGGATGCGGAAGTCCGGGGCGCGCGAACTCTGCGCGTAAATCGTCGTGCCGCATTCCGGGCAGAAGTGGCGGGTGAAGGTCGCGCCGGAATCGGCTGGCCGCGAATGGCTTTTCATCGTGCCCACAATGCTCACGGCGTCCGTCGGCAGCAGCGTCACGCTGGAATGGCCGCTGCCCGAGACGCGCTGGCAATTGTCGCAGGCGCATTGAAACATCGAGACGACACGGCCCCTGGCGGTCAGCGTGATGGCGCCGCAGTCGCAGCGCGTGGTGAGGTCGATCACGGGATGTTCGGAACTGGACATGGCGCCGAGGCTGGCATGCGGTTTTGCCCTCGGCAAGGCCGGTCTTGCCTTCGCCGGCCCAAATGGCGAGAGTGCGCCGCCCCATGGAGACGGCATGTCGCTTTATCCAAACTATCCGCTGCGCACAGAAAGGCTGACCCTCCGCCCGTTTACTCGCGGCGACGTCGATGCCGTTTTTGCCTACCGGCGGCGCGAGGATGTGGCGCGCTATCTGTTCGACACCTCGCTCAGCCGGGAGGAATGCGCGCTGGCCGTGCAGCAGCGCATCGGCCAGGTGGCGCTGGAGGCCGAGGGTGACAAGATTATCCTGGGCGTCGAACTGGCCGACAGTGGCGTGCTGATCGGCGAGGTGTCGCTTATCTGGCGCAGCGTCGAGGCCCGGCAGGGTGAGGTCGGCTGGATTTTTGATCCGGACTATCAGGGCCGCGGTTATGCCACCGAGGCGGCCAATGCCATGCTCGACTTGGCCTTCGGTCCCGGTGACATCCACCGTGTTTCGGCGCGCTGCGATGTGCGGAACGAGTCTTCCTGGCGCTTGATGGAGCGGCTGGGCATGCGGCGCGAGGCGCATTTTCGCGAACATGCCATCTTCAAAAGCCGCTGGGACGAGGAATTCATCTACGCCATCCTGTGGCAGGAATGGCAGACGCTGCGGGCGGCGCAAACGCCCAGCTGATCGGCATTTGCCCGCGATTCCGCTGGAGCAGATTTTTTCGCGCTGCGGCAGGAACTTCCGTGAATCGCGCGACGTTATGGCTTCGGGTCGTCACGCGGTCGGGAGCATCATTCATGTCGTCACTTTCTTTGCCCATCGAGACGGATCGCCTGATCCTTCGCACCTTTGAACGCAGCGATATCGACGGCCTTGGTGCCTATCACGCGCTTCCCTCGGTGCAGCGCTATGTGTTCACGCGCACCCGCGACACCTCCGAAGTGGCTGGCGCGCTCAACACCATGCGAAGCCATGTCAGCCTGCAGCGCCCCGGGGATACGCTGACCCTCGCCATGGTTCGCAAGGGCGACAAGGTGCTTATCGGCCACGTGTCACTGCATTGGTCCGATGCCACGGCCGGGCAGGGGGAAGTGCGCTTCTGCATCAATCCGGCCTATGCCGGGCAGGGCTTTTCCCGCGAAGCGCTGAGCGCCGTCTATGACTTGGCCTTCGACCATTATCGCATCCACCGGGTGTTCGCCCGCTGCGACGGCCGCAATCACCACTCGATCAAACTGATGCAGCAGATGGGAATGCGTCTTGAAGCCCATTACCGCGAACATGCGCTGTTCCAGGGCGAATGGGACGAAGAATTGCATTTCGCCATTCTCGATCGGGAATGGCAGCGGTCGAGCAAGGTCAAGGACCTGCCGGTCCGTCATCGCGTCGCCTAATTGCCCTGACGCGGTAAAACCGGCTATGAGCGCCTGAACTTTCAGGAAATGGCGCCATGGCCGGAACCGACACCTCCATCAAGATCGAGCTCAAGCCCACGCCGGCGGTGATCCTTTGCGAACCGCAACTGGGCGAGAATATCGGCACGGCCGCCCGCGCCATGGCCAATTTCGGCCTGTGGGACCTGCGCCTGGTGCGTCCACGCGATGGCTGGCCGAATGAACGCGCCGTCGCGGCCGCCTCGCGCGCCGATCACGTTATTGAACGGGTGCGGGTTTTCGAAACGCTGGAAGAGGCCATCGCCGACCTGACGCTGGTGCTGGCCACCACGGCACGCTCGCGCGACCTGCAAAAGGAAGTCATCGGCCCCGATGAGGCCGCCCAGCGCATGGCCGCGCAGATTGGCGCCGGCAAGGGCGTCGGCCTGCTGTTCGGTCGCGAGAAATGGGGCCTGCTCAACGAAGAAGTGGCGCTGGCCGATTGCATCGTCACTCTGCCGGTGGAGCCGGCCTTTGCCTCGCTCAACATCGCCCAAGCCGTGCTGCTGATGGCCTACGAATGGCGCCGGCACAGCGATCTGGGCACCACATTGCCGTTTGGCGATGCCATGGCCGAGGTCGCCCCGCGCGAGGAATTGCTCGGCCTCTTCGGGCATCTCGAAACCACGCTGGATGGCTCGGGCTTTTTCACCGCCCCCGACAAGCGGCCGACCGTGATCAACAATATCCGCACCATGCTGGAGCGGGGCAAATTCACCAGCCAGGAAATCCGCACCCTGCGCGGGGTGATTTCGTCGATTGATCGCCGGCACGAGCGGCCCAATCCGAACCGGCAGAAGCCGGCGAGCAACAAGGACTGAGAATCGCCGTCTTCGAACGCTTCGGGCCCATTCCGCCTTTGACTGCGACATTGTGTCGTGCGATGGCCAGCCCATGAGCACGACCGCACCCGCCGACAAATCCCGCCTTGCCTTTACCTATACCGGCTTCCGCTTCTTCTGGCTGACCACTTTGCTGGTCAGCTTCGCAGTGCAGATCATGTCGGTGTCGATCGCCTATCAGATCTACGAGGTGACTCGCGAGCCGCTGCTGGTCGGTCTCGTCGGGCTCTGCCTGTTCCTGCCGGCGCTGCTGTTGATCCTTGTTACCGGCCTCACCGCCGACCGGTTCAACCGCCGCCGCATCATGGCGATCTGTCTTGGGGTTGAATTGCTGTGCGCGGTGGGCTTCCTGCTGTTCACCGAAGCCGAGGCGCATGAGGTCTGGCCGCTGTTCCTTATCCTGATCGTGCTGGGCACGGCCCGGGCCTTCTGGAACCCGGCGGCACAGTCGCTGGCGCCCAATCTCGTGCCGGCTGAAGCGCTGAGCAATGCCATCACCGTCAATGCCTCGGCCTGGCAGTTTGCCGCCATCGCCGGTCCCGCGCTGGGTGGTGTGCTGTATAGCTTTGCCCCTTTCGTGCCCTTTGCTACAGGCGCCATCCTCCTGGGCTGCGCTATGGTGAGCGTGCTGCTGATCCCAGCCCCGCCCAAGCGCGAATCGACCCAGGCCACCAGCATGGAGACCCTGCTGGGTGGCTTCCGCTACATCTTCTCCAACAAGGTCGTGCTGGGCGCCATTTCGCTCGACATGTTCGCCGTGTTGATGGGCGGGGCGGTGGCCATGCTGCCGATCTATGCCACCGACATCCTGCATGGTGGCTCGATCGCCAACGGCCTGCTGCGGGCCGCGCCGGGCATTGGCGCCATCGTCATGGCGCTGTTCCTGACCCGCTTCCCGATCCGCAATTTCGCCGGCCGCATTCTCTTTGTCTTCGTTGCGCTGTTTGGCGCCTTCACGGTGGTGTTCGGCTTCTCGACGACGCTCTGGGTGTCCATCCCGGCGCTGGCGCTGGTCGGCGCCTCCGACATGGTCAGCGTCACCATTCGCGAGACCATCATGCAGCTGTGGACCCCCGAGGAAGTGCGCGGCCGCGTCAATGCCGTGAACTCGGTGTTCATCGGCGCCTCCAACGAGTTGGGCGAGTTCCGCGCCGGCACGGTGGCCCATTTCATCGGCCCGGTGGCGGCGGTGGTGATTGGCGGATTCGGCGCCATTGCGGTGGCCGGCATCTGGAGCGTCATCTTCCCCGGACTGCGCGAACAGCGCTCGCTCGACCACAAGATGGTGGCCGATGGCACAGCCGAGCGGGACTCAGCTTGACGGAACTGTCGCAATTGCCTATGACGCGCCCACCTATCAGGGCCTTTGGTCCATAGGCGCACCCGGGATCTCTCAAATATTTGGGGTCTGTCGGTCATCCTTCGGGATGGCAGAGGAGGGCGCGATCCATTCAACAGTGAAAAGGATACGCGATGTCGAAGCGTCATTCAGTTAAGTACAAGATCGATCGCCGCCTTGGCGAAAACATCTGGGGCCGTCCGAAGTCCCCGCTCAACGCTCGTGCCTATGGCCCCGGCCAGCACGGCCAGCGCCGCAAGGGCAAGCTCTCGGACTACGGTCTGCAGCTGCGCGCCAAGCAGAAGCTCAAGGGCTACTACGGTTCGGTCACCGAGAAGGCCTTCAAGAAGCTCTACACCGAAGCTGCTCGCGTCAAGGGCGACACCGGCGAGAACCTGATCGGCCTGCTCGAGTCGCGTCTCGACGCGATCGTCTACCGCGCCAAGTTCGTCGCTACCGTGTTCGCTGCGCGCCAGTTCGTTTCGCATGGCCACATCCTGGTCAATGGCAAGCGCGTCAACATCCCGTCCTACCAGGTCAAGGTTGGCGACAAGATCGAGGTGCGCGAGCGCTCCCGTCAGCTCGCCGTGCTGATCGAAGCCACCCAGCTGGCCGAGCGCGACGTTCCTGACTATGTGGAAGTCGACCACAACAAGATGACCGCAACCTACGCCCGCGTTCCGGGCCTTTCGGATGTGCCATACCCGGTCCAGATGGAACCGAACCTGGTCGTCGAATTCTACTCGCGCTAAGCGAAGTCGAATTTCAGAATTGGAAAGGGCCGCTCCTCGGGGCGGCCCTTTTGCTTTGCGGTGTTGGCCTTGCGGCATAAACCCTCTCCCGCAGGGGAGAGGGTTTGGCGCTGTCAGAACTGCGCAGGCTGCTGCGGCGTGGCATCGCTGGTCGGGGCAGCGGCCAGCTGCTGCAGGAAGATTGGGTCGTCATAGTCATTGGCGGCGATCGCGTTGTCGGGAATGTTCGCTTCAAAGGCCCGCAGACGCTTGAACACCGAGATCAGCGAAATGATCGTGGTCCATGAGCTGGCGAGGAATTTGAACGAGTCTTCCACTTGCCCGAAGGCATTGCTGACCTGCTGGAACAGGCCGAGCGTCAGTGTGCCAGCCACGATGGACGGCCCCATGGCGATCAGCGGCACGAAGTTCGAGCCTTGCAGATAGGCGTAGCGGGCGATGTTGAAGTAGAGGTAGTGGCGATAGAGCCGGAAGTAATTGTGCTGCATGTTGATGAACAACTGCCGCACGGTCACCGGCTCGGCACGCTCGACGTTGTCTTCACCATAGACCAGTTCCTTACGGAAGGCCGCTTCGACGCGCTGGTTGTCGAACTCGAGACCCGGCAGTTTCCAGCCCACAGCGGCCAGCAGCACGGTGCCGAAAGCCGACGAGACCAGTGCCACCCAGACCAGGCTGCCGTTTACCGCGCCAAAGAACGGCAGTTCGGTGATGTTTGACGACAGGTCCCACAGCAGGGGCAGGAAGACGATCAGCGTCATTACCGAGGCCACGAGCGAGACGGCCAGCCCCTCCACAATCTGGGCAAAGCGCTGGGTATCTTCCTGGATACGCTGGGAGGCGCCTTCGATGTGGCGCAGGTGCTGCCAATGGCTCTGGTAGAAGAAAGTCATCGCCCGACGCCAGCGGAACAGGAAATGCGCAATGAAGAAGGCGTTGATGACCAGGACGGTGATATTAGGGATCAACACATAGGCTACGGTCCAGATTTCACCGAGGAACTGATCGAGCGTTACGGTACCCGGCGTTGTCAGGGCGGTCTGGATCAGGTTGTAGAATTCCCCGTACCAGTCGTTCAGCCAGGCACTGATCTGGACGTTGAAATAGACGATCTCGATGATGGTGACGCTGCCCACCACGCTCCACCAGTACCAGCGGCGATTGCCGCCAACCCAGTACCAGGGAATGCAAAACAGGTAGCCGGTCATCAGCACATATTGGTAGAGCCAGACCTTGTCCGACGAGAAGAAGGGTTCTGGATTGGCTTCGGTAGCCGGGACGCCGAGCCAGGGGCCGAGGCTGAGCACAGCCTGCAGGTTGGCGCCGACAGTGTACCAGGCGACCATGACGACAGCGATCCAGCACAGGGCCGATGTGAAGAACAGACGTGGATTGGGAAAGAACGAACGAAACACCGCGAGTCTCCTGGGTGCCGGGGGATAGCGTCATCTAGCTGTCGTAATTTGGCCTAAAGCAAGAGGGGGAAATTAAACTTTGGTAACCTTGGCGAGGCCCGGTTTTCCTTCCCCTATCGGCCCATGCGCGCTATCAGCTACGCCATGATGGAAAAGAGAGTTTCGCGATGAGCGCGGTGATGGAAGTGCCGGAGGCTGAGGAAGCCGAAACGGGCGGCCACGCGATCTATGCGCATGCCCCCAAGAGCGGCGAGTTCAACAAGCTGCGCAAACGGCTGATCCGCAATACGCGCGAGGCGCTGGAAAAATTCAGCATGGTGCGGCCGGGCGAGAAGTGGCTCGTCGCGCTCTCCGGCGGCAAGGACAGCTACTCCATGCTGGCCCTGCTGCTCGACCTCAAATGGCGCGGCATGCTGCCGGTGGAGCTCTTGGTCTGCAATCTCGACCAGGGGCAGCCCAACTTCCCCAAGCATATCCTGCCCGAATTCCTTACCGGCCTCGGCATCGAGCATCGCATCGAATATCGCGACACTTATTCCATCGTCACCGAGAAGCTGCCGGCCGGGGCGACCTATTGCTCGCTGTGCTCGCGCTTGCGCCGCGGCAATCTTTATCGCATTGCCCGCGAAGAGGGCTGTTCGGCGCTGGTGCTGGGTCATCATCGCGACGACAGCCTCGAAACCTTCTTCATGAACATGTTCCATGGCGGGCGCCTTGCCGCCATGCCGCCGCGGCTGCTCAATGACGAGGGCGACCTCGAAGTGCTGCGCCCGCTGATCTATTGCGGCGAAGAGGACCTGCAGCGCTTTTCCGACGCCATGGCCTTTCCGATCATCCCCTGCGACCTCTGTGGATCGCAGGACGGCCTTGAGCGCAATGCGATGAAGGCCATGCTCAATGACATCGAAAAGCGCATGCCGGGCCGCAAGGACGTCATGATCCGCGCCTTGGGCAATATCAACGCCAGTCACATGCTCGACACCAAACTGTTCGACTTTGCCGGTCTGTTCGACAAGAGGACTGCCTCGTGAGCTTTGACGTGATGGCGCTTGCCAATATTTTGCGCGATGCGGCCCGCGCCGAGGCGCTGCCACGGTTCCGCCGGCTCGATGCCAGCATGGTGTCGATCAAGACCGAGGCGATCGATCTGGTCACCGAGGCCGATGTGGCAACCGAAGAAGCCATCAAGGCGCGGCTGGCCGAATTCTTGCCGGATGCGCTGTTCGTCGGCGAAGAATCGGTCGCCGCCGATCCGGCGCTGCTGAGGCGTCTGGCGACGGCCGACCTTGCCGTGGTGGTCGATCCGATCGACGGCACCGCCAATTACGCCGCTGGCCTGCCGCTGTTTGCCACCATGGTTGCGGTGGTTTCGGGTGGCGAGACTGTGGCCGGCATCATTTATGACCCGATGGGCGACGACTGGATCATGGCCGAAAAGGGCAAGGGCGCCTGGCTGCGCCGCCCCAATGGCGAGGCGGTTCGGCTCTCTGTTGCGGAGCGCCTGCCGCTGGACGAAATGGTTGGCATGGCCTCGGTGGCCTATATGCCCAAGGACAAGCGCGGGCAGATCCTGCAGAACACCGACAAGCTGCGCCTGCTGTCGAACTTCCGCTGCGCCGGACACGAATACCGCACCCTGGTTTCGGGCCATGGCCAGTTCCTCTGCTACAACAAGCTGATGCCCTGGGATCACCTGGCCGGGACGCTGATCGCCCAGGAAGCCGGCGGCTATGCCGCGCGGCTCGATGGTGGACCCTATCTGCCGAGCCATGTCGATGGCGGGTTGCTGGTCGCCGTGGACAAGGCCGCCTGGGACGAGCTGCGGCGCGAGGTCTTTACGTTCTAAGCAAAGCCCCGGCCGCTGCTTCCAGCGCGCCCGGGCCATGCGCGATGCCCAGTGCCTGCATGCCGGCCTCCATGGTGCCGAGCACGCCCAATGTCATATGCGCGTTGACATGGCCCATGTGGCCGACGCGCAGGAAATCCTGATAGGCCGGCTCATGCGGCAGGGCCATGCCGAGACCGATGCCCAGCGTTACGCCGGCCTCCGCCTCGAGCCAGCGCCGGAGCGCGCCGGCGCCGCCATTGGGAATGGTCGCCGCCGTCACCGACCAGCCGCGCGACGTCGGGTCAGCCATGTTGAGCCGGATCGTGCTGCCCCGGCCCCAGGCGTCGAAGGCGGCCCAGACCGAGCCCGCCAGCCGGCGGTGGCGGTCCCAGACATTCTCCAGCCCTTCCTCGTCAAGGATCATGGTCAGCGCTTCGCGCAAACCATAGAGGTGATGCGTCGGCGCGGTGCCGCCGAAATATTGCCAGAACTCGGTTCCGGTGCCGCGTGGCTTCCAGTCCCAATAGGGCGTTACCAAGTCTGCGCTCTTTGACACCTCCAGCGCCTTGTCGGAGAACCAGACGAAGCCGAGGCCCGGCGGCAGCATGAGGCCCTTCTGGCTGGCTCCGACCAGGACGTCGATCCCCCAGTCATCCATGCGCAGCTCGTCGCAGCCGAGCGAGGCGATGGCGTCGACGGCGAGCATGGCGGGGTGGCCAGTGCTGTCGATGGCGGCGCGAATGGCGGGAATGTCATTGCGGGCGCTGGAGGCCGTATCGACATGAGTGACCAGAACGGCCTTGATGGTGTGGCTTGTGTCAGCCCGCAGCGCGTCGGCAATAAGCTCAGGCTCAGCGCGGCTCGCCTTGCCAAAGTCGATCATCTCCACCTCGACGCCCATGGCGCGCGCCGCTTCTGCCCAGCCATGACCGAAGCGGCCGGTGGCGGCCAGCAGCGCTTTGTCGCCGCGCGAGAACATGTTGAGATTGGCGGCCTCCCAGGCGCCATGGCCATTGGCGATATAGATGGCGACATTCTGGCTGGTCAGCGCCACGCGCTTGAGGTCTGGAATCAGCCCCTTGGTCATATCGACGATTTCGCCCTCATAGATATTGGGCGCCGTGCGATGCATGGCATTGAGCACGCGCTCGGGCGAGACGGACGGTCCCGGAATGGCAAGATAGGAACGGCCGGTCGTGATGGGCATAAGATTCTCGATGTAATGGCGGCGGTGGTTTGCATCAGACGAGACTCGCGGGTTCGGGGCAATAGGCTTGCGTGAATGGCACTCATCACCGCCATTGATCGAGGAGCTTGCATAGACTCATAAGTCTGTGCTTATGTATAAACATGAGCGACACCGACATTTTCAAAGTCCTGGCCGATCCCACCCGCCGCGCCGTGCTGGAGCGGCTGGCTTCCGCCGAGATGACAGCCACCGAGCTGCGCGAAGGCTTTGCCATCAGCCAGCCTGCAATGAGCCAGCATATTGCCGTGCTGCGCGGCGCAGGCCTGATCAGCGAACGGCGCGAAGGGCGGTTTGCCCATTACCGCGTGGCGCCCGAGGGCATGGCGCCGCTGCATGAATGGCTGGCAAAATACCGCGCCTTCTGGCCGAGCAGGATCGACAATCTCAAGGACCTGCTCAAGGAGATGGATCAATGAGTGACGCAGAAGAGCTGGTCTTTGAATGCGCACTGGATGCGCCGGTGGAACAGGTCTGGCGGGCGCTGACCATTCCCGAATATCTCAAGCGCTGGCTGAAGCCTGAGCAGGATGTCGACATGGCCGTGGTGACGGCCGAGGAGAATGTCAGTCTCACCTATCGCTGGCGCGAGGCCGGACAGGGAGCGGTGCTTGGTGCCGAAGACAGTCTCGTGACGTTCGAGCTGTCCGCCACCGATGATGGCGGCACCTGGTTCAGGCTGACCCATGCACCGATGGTCGTGCCGGTCGCCGCGAACAGCAATCTGGTCGGCCCGCTGATGCTGGCCGCCTAAACAATTCAAGCTTCAATTCTGACAGGAGATCGCCGATGCGCGACATGATGCAGCTCGTCCCTATGGTGGTGGAACAATCCAGCAGCGGCGAGCGGAGTTTCGATATCTATTCGCGCCTACTGCGGGAGCGGATCATCTTCGTCAATGGCGAGATCGAGGACACCATGGCCTCGCTGGTCAATGCGCAGCTGCTGTTCCTTGAGGCAGAAAACTCCGCCAAGGAAATCTACCTCTACATCAACTCACCCGGCGGCGTGGTGACGGCAGCGCTGGCCATGTATGACACGATGCAGTTCATCAAGGCGCCGGTGGGCACGCTGTGCCTCGGCATGGCGGCGTCGGCAGCGACGGTGCTATTGGCGGCGGGCGAGGCGGGGCAGCGCATCTGCCTGCCGAGTGCCTCGATTATGCTGCACCAGCCGAGCGGCGGCTATCAGGGCAAGGTGACCGATATCCTGATCCATGCCGAGGAAAGCCTGCGGCTCAAGCGGCTGATCAACGGCATCTACGCCAAGCATTGCGGGCGGAGCTATGAGGATGTCGAAGCCGCGCTGGAGCGGGACAAATATATGACCGCCGAGCAGGCCAGGGCCTGGGGACTGGTCGATCACGTCTACAGTGATCGCGGCCAGATTTCGGGTCCGGCCGCGATCGAGTAGTGTCGTCCTAGTGGTCGCGTTTTCGAACCGCAAAACCGGCGGCCACTTTTGCTGAAAACGCTCCTAATGCCCGCCGGCGTGGCTCATGTCGGCGTGGCTGTTCTGTTCACCGACGCCGAACAGCTTGCCATTCTCGGCGACGAGAATGCAGATCAGTGCCAGCGCGCCCATGGTGAAGTAACCGGTGGCGGCTGGAATGGTGGTGCCGTTGAACATCTGGCCGACATAGCCACCGATCAGCGCGCCACCGACGGTCTGGATGAAACCGAAGACGGCCGCAGCAGTACCGGCGACGGCGCCCAGCGGCTCCATGGACAGCGAGTTCATGTTGGAGGCTGACCAGCCGAAGGCGAACATGATGATGGCGAGCAGGCTGAAGAACAGCCAGAGCGGCAGGAAGCCGGTCAGGGCCAGCAGCAACCAGATGCCGCTGACGCCGGTGAACACCAGCACGGCGCCATGTGACATGCGCCGCATGCCCAGACGGCTGACCATCTTGGAATTGGTGAAGGACGACACGCCCATCAAGCCCGCCATGCCGGCGAAAGCCACCGGGAAGTAGACGCCGAGGCCATAGATATCGACATAGATTTGCTGGCTCGAGCTGATGAAGCCGAACAGGGCGCCGAACATGAATGTGCCGGCGAGGCCATAGGAGAAAGCGACGCGGTTGGTGAAGACGATGACGAAGCCATCGACCACGGCCTTCAAGCTCAGCGGCCGGCGCTGGTCGACTGGCAGCGTCTCGGGCAGGCGGAAGAAGGTCCACAGCCAGAAGACGGCAGCCAAGCCACCCATGAAGATGAAGATATTGTGCCAGTCGCCGACCAGCAGGATCACCTGGCCGATGCCGGGGGCGATGATCGGAATGGCCATGAAGACCATGAAGACCAGCGACATGACTTCGGCCATGGCGCGGCCTTCATACCGGTCGCGGATCACGGCGGTGGAGATGACGCGCACGCTGGCGGCGCCCATGCCTTGGATGACGCGCAACACCAGCAGCGCGGTGAAGCTCGGGGCAAAGATCGCGACGAGAGCGGCGATCACATAGAGGCCCATGCCGGCCAGCAACGGCGCGCGGCGGCCGAAGCGGTCGGTGAGCGGGCCAAAGGCCAGCTGGGCGACGCCCATGCCAAGCATATAGGAGGAAATGACGAACTGGCGCTCGTTCTCCGAGGTGATGCCGAGGGCTTCGCCCATATAGGGCAGGGCGGGCAGCATGATGTCGATGGCCATGGCATTGAGGGCCATCAGCGCCGCCATCAGGGCAATGAATTCAGGGCGCGAGAGTACCCGCGTGAAATGATCTGACATGGGATTGGACTCGAAAAGGCGCCACAGGAGGCGGGCGCCAGAATTATGCGGCGGACCATGAACCTCGAATCCGGCTTTGGCAAGCATTGATCGGCAAAAACCGATGCTTCTTGATCAGGCCGGTTTCAGGGCAAAGTTTGGCGCGCTGCGCTCGTTGATTGGAATGTGGAGAGCGGCCGAAGCCAGGCCGAGCACGATGCCTAGATACCAGACCAGGCTGTAGGAGCCGGTCTGATCATAGACGAAACCGCCTAGCCAGACGCCAACAAAAGAGCCGAGCTGGTGGCTGAAGAAGGCCACACCATAGAGCATGCCCATGTAACGCGCGCCAAAGAACAGGCTCACAAGACCGGCCGTCAGCGGCACGGTGGACAGCCACAGAAGGCCCATGGCAGCGGCAAAGGCATAGGCGGTGATTTCGCTGACCGGGATCAAAAGGAACGCCCCGATGGCAATGGCGCGCAGGAAATAGATGGTGGCCAGCAGCAGTTGCTTGGGCAGTTTGCCGCCGAGATAGCCGGCCAAAAGCGAGCCGACGATATTGAACAGGCCGATGACGGCAATGGTCCAGGAGCCGACTTCCGGGCTGAGGCCGCATTGCACCAGATAGGCCGGCATGTGGACGTTGATGAAGGCCAGGTGGAAGCCGCAGACGAAGAAGCCGATCACCAGCAGCTTATAGGAGCCATGGCCCCAGGCGCGGGCCAATGCCTGCATGAAGGGCAGGTCGGCGTGGCCGGTGGTGTTTTCAGTGCGGTCGCGCAAAGCAAAGCTCAGTGGGATGATCAGCAGCAGCGCCATCGCCATATAGAGCAGGGCGGACTGCCAGCCAAAAGCATTGATGAAGCCCTGGCTGATCGGGGCGAAGGCGAACTGGCCGAAGGAGGAGGCGGCGGTGGCGACGCCAAAGATCAGCGAGCGCTTTTCGGCCGGCACCGAGCGGCCGAAGGCAGCCATGACGACCGAGAAAGAACAGACGGCGATGCCGACGCCGGTGATCACGCCGGCCGTCAGGGTCATCAGGCCCGCATCGGGCGAAAAGGCCATGCCGAGCACGCCCAAGGCATAGAGCGCGGCACCGGCGGCAATGGTGCGGCCGGTGCCGACGCGATCGGCAAAGGCGCCGGCGAAAGGCTGGGCAATGCCCCAGGCGAGGTTCTGGATGGCCATGGCCATGCCCCATTGCTCGCGGCTGAGACCGAGATCGGCGGTCATGGGGAGGGTGAACAGGCCAAAGCTGGTCCGCACGCCATTGCCGATGGCGGCGATGGCGCAGCCGGCAATGATCAGCACAAGCAGGGGAACTGCGGGGCGAAGGGCGGAGGTGGTCATGGGGAGCATCCAAAGGGTGGATGATCTATCTACGCCTGCGACATCATCACGCAAAGCAATATTGCTGAATGGCATCCATCACGGGGATTGATGACTTAACCTATGCGTCAATCAAGCCTACAAGGCCGCTGAGTTTTGGAGCCATGCCTTGATCCGCCATATCGTCTTCTTCACCGCCACATCGCCCGACACCGTGGACGCCATCTGCGAGGGCCTGGAATTGCTGGGCACCATCCCGCATTCCACCCATTTCGAGGTGACTCGCAATTCCAAGGTCGACCAGATTTCCAATGAGGTGGACGTCGTGGTCTATGGCGAATTCGCCGATGAAGCGGCGCTGGCGGCCTACAAGGCGCATCCGACCTATGCCGAGGCGACGCGGCGGGTGCGGCCGCTGCGCGAGATCAGGCTCTCAGCCGACTTTCCGGCCAAAGAAAAAACCGGGCGCTAGGCCCGGTTTTTCATATTCGGCAGGGTGATGGCGATCAGGCGGTCTGCTTGACGGCGATGCCGGCGTTCTGCATGTGGGTCTGGAGTTCCCCGGCCTGGAACATCTCGCGGATGATGTCGGCGCCGCCGATGAATTCGCCCTTCACATAGAGCTGGGGAATGGTTGGCCAATTGGTATAGGCCTTGATGCCGTCGCGCAGTTCGGCGCTTTCCAGCACATTGGCGCTGCCATATTCGACGCCGAGATAGCTCAGGATCTGCACGACCTGGCCAGAGAACCCGCACTGGGGGAAGTCCGGCGAGCCCTTCATGAAGAGGAACACGTCGTTGTTCTTCACCTTGTCGTCGATGAAGGCGTTGATGTCGGTCATGGGAAAAACCTTTCGATAGGCGGGGTCAAGGTCCGCTTGCTGTTGCCCTTAGATAGGACAGGACTGTAGCGCTGTCGAGAGCATCGCAGAATGGCGATGATACTATTGCGTGCTGGCACAGCGCGTTTCGCCCGTCGCCGCAACCGTAAGGGTGGGAAGGTCGAGGACGCGTTCCTCATAGATCATCGAGCCGAGGCCATAGCCGGTATTCTCGGAAAAACTGGAGCAGTTCAGCTCCGTCCCAAGGATCAGTTTCTGCCAATAGGTGATGCTGTCCTCGGTGATGGTCATCTCGTCGAGGGCGGGGGCGTCGAGCAGCGGGGTGTAGAGCTCCGTGGTTAGGTCATAGACCACGAGGTCGCCTTCCGGGCCGGTGGAGCGCGTCAGAACCAGGTATTTGCCGACCAATTGCTCATAGTGCAGCGGATCGCCGGGATTGCTGAGCACCACGTCATCGTCGTTGATTTCATAGAGGCAGGCGATCTTGCCCTTGGCCGGCGGGCGGATGATGAAATCGGTGCCGACCTCGTTGAGGCGTTCCTGGGCGATGACCAGGAACTGGTCGTTCTGATAGCACTCGGCCTGGGCGAAAGCGGGCGTCGCGGACAGAGCGAGAAGCGCCGCCACCAGCATGTAGAACTGCTTCATTGAAATCCTCCTGAGTGCAGAAGGATTTACATGACTTTGCCCGGCTCGCAACTAGCCAAGGCGTTGCTGTATCCAGGGATGGCTGGTGCAATCCTCGACGGTCTCGAACTGAACCGCCTCCCAACCGTATTTTCGCGCGCCGGCAATCACCTTGGGCGAGTCGTCGAAGAACAGCGGCGTTTCGGTCTGCGGGCCGATGCGGTGCTCGATGAAGGCGAAGAATTTCGGGTCCGGCTTCTGCACGCCGATGCGGGCGGCATAGAACATGTCCTCGAACAGTTCACCGAGACCGAGGTGCCCCCAGAGCCAATTGGCGCGCAGGTGTTCCTGATTGGTGGCGATATAGAGCCGGCAATCGCCCGACTGCTTGAGCTTTCGCACCACGACGAGCAGCTCCTCGTTGAGCACGCTGTCGTGGCTCAGCCAATATTGCGCGAAGGCCATGGGCGAACCCTTGTAGCCCAGCCCGGGCAGGCGGCGTTCCAGCGCATCAATCAGCGCCATCTGGCCGATCATGACCTTTCTCATGAACAGGCCGAAGATGAATTCCTGCCGGAAGCGCTCGGGATCAACCCCGGTATCGGCCAGCAAGGTCGCATCCCAGGCGCGCACCCGCGCCGGATTGGCGTGATAGCCATGGATCAGCACACCATCGACATCGAAGATGACGGCGCGGCTCACCGCAGCGGCTTGCCGATTGCGCCAAGCCCGGCAAGCACTTCGCGCGGAATGCTGAGTTCCTGAATCACGTCGTTATGCTTGCGGAAGCCAACCAGTTCGCGCTGCACGAAATATTCCCACACCACTTTGCGGGCTTCGGCAAGGGCACTATCGCGATCATCACCGGCGGCTGCGGCCAGTGCACTCACCGCTTTGATGACGCGCTGTTCCGCGGCGCCGAGCGAGGAGGCCCGCTCGGCCAGGATCTCGTGATCGATCGCAGCGGTGCCAGCATCAGGCCGGACCATCTTGATCAGATCAAGCGAGTCGCGCAGCGACATGGTCCCTCCTTAGTCGCGTTTTCGAAACGCAAAACCGGTGCCCACTTTTGCTGAAAACGCTCCGATCAGTCCGGAACGACAGTCTGCAGCGCCAGGGCGTGCAGTGCGCCGCCCATGTCGCCTTGCAGGGAATCATAGACCAGCTTGTGCTGCTGCACGCGGGTCTTGCCGCGGAACTGCTCGGATTTGACCGTGGCCGCCCAATGGTCGCCGTCACCGGCCAGGTCGCGGATTTCGATATCGGCGTCGGGGAGGGCCGCCTTGATCCGGCGTTCGATTTCGCTGGCGTCCATGGCCATGGGCTCTGCTCCTCAATTCCGAACGGCAACAGGCCGAACACCCTTCTGATATGGCATGGGGGTGGCCAGCCTTCAACAGGAACCGGACTACGGCATGGCCGCGACGGGCTGGGCATCCTGCTGGGTCGAGAAATTGGCGATGATGGCATCGACGATCGGACGGGCGTCGGCAGCGACTTCGGTGGGGAAGAAGCAGTCGAGCGTATAGCCATTGCCGGCATCGACGGTTTCGGTATGCACCAGTGTCACCGGGCCGGCTTCACCGGTACCGGCGCTGGCGCCTTCATATTGTAGGGCTGGATTGCTCTGATAGCTGGTGACGACGCTCGCACCCAGCGTGAAGCCGGGCAGGGTGTCGTTCCAGCCTTCGGCGACAGCAGTTGCGTCAAGCGAGGCCAGCGCGCCTTCCGCTGTCCAGCTGGTGTCCTCCACCGGAATCACTGCCAGCACGCATTGCAGCGGCATGGTGGGGTGATTGATGGTCAGCGGGCCACCCACTTCGCCACCGCCGCTCACCATGACCTGCGGATAGATCAGCGTATAGGGCTGGTCGGGCAGGGGCGAGCCGGAGATGCCGACCTCCTGGGCGAAGGCAGCAACCGGCGCGATGCTGATAGCGAGGGCCAGAAGGCCGCCAAAGGCCGGTGCAAACTTCATCACATAACTCTCCAATAAAAACGCCGCCCCTGGACTGCCAAAGCACTCCAAAGAGCGGCGATCATAAGGCAAATGGCGCCCTCAAGCAGCCTTGCCGTCCATATAGCTGGGGAACCAGCCTTCATGCGCCGACTTGAGAGCCGCGACCGCGACCGGACGGGCTGCGCCCAGCACGAGAGTTTCGCCGCCGGTGGTGCCGATCCAGGGCGCAAAAATGCCCAGCGATTCCGCCTCTTTCCACAGTGCTGCCAAGTCATCGCCCTGCGGGTCGAGGTTGACGGTGACGAGGTAACGGCCCTGGTCTTCGCCGAAATACTGCAGGATCGGGTCCTGGTCGGTCAGGTCGGTCACGGTGGCGCCAATGCCCGAGGCTACGGCCATTTCAGCCAAGCCGAGGCCAAGGCCGCCATCGCTGAGATCGTGGCAGGCGGTCACGACGCCCGAGCGGATCAGCTTGCGGACGAAGTCGCCGGTGCGGCGCTCATGGGCGAGGTCGACATGCGGCGCCGGGCCATCCTTGCGGCCGAACAGGTCGCGCAGGTAGATCGACTGGCCGAGGTGCGTACCACGGTTGGCGGGGGCACCGACCAGCAGGATCACCTGATTGGCAGCGGCAAAGCCGATGCGCGCCATCTGGCTCCAGTCGGGGAGCAGGCCAACGCCGCCAATGGTCGGGGTCGGCAGGATGCCGCGGCCATTGGTTTCGTTGTAGAGCGAGACATTGCCCGAGACGATGGGGAAATCCAGCGCCAGGCAGGCCTCGCCGATGCCCTTGATGGCGCCGACCAACTGGCCCATGATTTCGGGGCGCTCGGGATTGCCGAAGTTGAGATTGTCGGTGGCAGCCAGCGGCTCGGCGCCGGTGGCGGTCAGGTTGCGCCAGCATTCGGCCACGGCCTGCTTGCCGCCCTCATAGGGATCGGCTTCGCAATAGCGTGGGGTGACGTCGGAGGAGAAGGCGAGGCCCTTGGTCTCGTGGCCTTCGACGCGGATCACACCGGCATCGCCGCCGGGGCGCTGCAGGCTATTGCCCTGGATCAGCGTGTCATACTGCTCATAGACCCAGCGGCGCGACGCGCTCTGGTGGCCACCGATCAGCTTGAGCAGCGCATCGGCTACATCCATCTGCGGCACGTCGCCGGCGGCCAGCGGGGCAGGCGGGGCCGAGGCCATCCATGGGCGATCATATTCGGGGGCTTCGTCGCCCAATTCCTTGATCGGCAGATTGGCGACTTCCTCGCCCTGCCACATGACGCGGAAGCGCAGGTCGTCGGTGGTCTTGCCGACGGTGGCGAAGTCCAACTCCCATTTGACGAAAACCGCGCGGGCCTCGGCTTCCTTTTCGGGATGCAGCACCATGAGCATGCGCTCCTGGCTTTCAGACAGCATCATCTCATAGGGCGTCATCGCGGTTTCGCGCACCGGCACCATGTCGAGGTTGAGCTCGATGCCGAGATCGCCCTTGGCGCCCATTTCGACAGCCGAGCAGGTAAGGCCGGCGGCACCCATGTCCTGGATCGCGATGACGGCACCGGTGGCCATCAGCTCGAGGCAGGCCTCCAACAGGCGCTTTTCGGTGAAGGGGTCGCCGACCTGGACGGTGGGACGCTTTTCTTCGATGTCGTCGCCGAATTCGGCCGAGGCCATGGTGGCGCCGCCGACGCCGTCGCGGCCGGTCTTGGCGCCAAGATAGACCACCGGCAGGCCGACGCCTTCGGCCTTGGAGTAGAAGATCTTGTCGGTATCGGCGAGGCCGGCGGCAAAGGCATTGACCAGGATATTGCCATTGTAGCGCTCGTCGAATTCGACTTCGCCGCCAACCGTGGGCACGCCGAAGGCATTGCCATAACCGCCAATGCCGGCGACGACGCCGGAGACCAGATGACGGGTCTTTTCATGGTCGGGCGAACCGAAGCGCAGGGCGTTCATCGCCGCCACGGGGCGGGCGCCCATGGTGAAGACGTCGCGCAGGATGCCGCCCATGCCTGTTCCGGCGCCCTGGTAGGGTTCGATGAAGCTGGGGTGGTTGTGCGATTCCATCTTGAACACGATCGCCTGGCCATCGCCGATATCGACCACGCCGGCATTTTCACCAGGGCCCTGGATGACGCGCGGACCGCTGGTCGGCAGCGTTTTCAGCCACTTCTTGGAGGACTTGTAGGAACAGTGCTCGTTCCACATGGCCGAGAAAATGCCGAGCTCGGTATAGTTGGGCTGGCGGCCGATCAGGGCAACAATCTTGTCGAACTCATCGGGCTTGAGGCCGTGGTCGGCGACGAGCTGCGGGGTGATGGTGATGTTGTTCTGATAGGTCATCGAGAAGCGTTTCCGTAAGGAGGCTCAGAGAAAAGGGCGGTCTAAATGCTGGGGACGAGGCGGCGGCGGCCCAGCGATTTGTCGAGGGCGATCGTGGCGAGGCACAGCACGGCCAGCGCGACCGCCATATAGACGGCGCCGAGCAGCACCTGCGGATAGCCCAGCTTGATCGCATTGAGAAAGGGATAGGGATACTCCTGCACCCACGCACCGCGCGCCAGAATATAGACGAAATAGGCCAGCGTCGGCAGCAGCATGGCGGGCAGGTCTGCCCAGCGCAGCAGCGCATGGCGCAGCGTCAGCAGCCACCACAGCACATAGATGGTGGGGCAGACGTAATGCAGGATCGTGTCGGCGACCAGGGGAATGCCGCTCAGCGGATTGATGAAGCGCAGCACGAAGAACACATAAAGCCCGACCAGCGCGATATTGGCGGCCATGAAGCCGCGCACCATCGGGCGGCGGAACAGTGCCAGCGGCGCCTTCGGCCAGAGCTGGGAAGCATAGATCAACACCAGGACGACATTGGTCAGGATGGTGTAGAAGGCGAAAAAATGCCCGAGAAAGCCGGGAATGTCGCGGCCGGCAGCCATGGCCACCTGGAACGACAGGATAAACTGCAGGATCAGCCCCGCGGCACCCATCAGCAGCCCGAGCCAGGTCAGGAGCTTGCGGGAGCTGACGGGCCGGGGCTGGTGCATCAGGCCGCCTTGCCGAGCAGGCCGGCGAAGAGGGCGCGTCCGTCGTCACCGCCATGGGCGGCTTCGATCAGGTTTTCCGGATGCGGCATCAGGCCGAGCACGTTTTTCTGCTCGTTGAAAATGCCGGCGATGTCATTGATCGAGCCATTGGGATTGGTGCCCTCGGCATAGCGGAAGGCAACGCGGCCATCGCCTTCAAGGCGGGCAATGGTGTCGCTATCGGCAAAGAAATTGCCATCATGATGCGCCACTGGGCAGCGGAACACTTCGCCCTTAGTATAGCCGCGGGTGAAGTCGGTATCGGCGTTGACCACCTCGAGCTTCACCTCTCGGCAGACGAACTTGAGGCTCATGTTGCGCATCAGCGCGCCGGGCAGCAGGCCTGCCTCGATGAGGATCTGGAAGCCATTGCAGACGCCCAGCACCTTGCCGCCGCGGGCAGCGTGGGCGCGGACCTTGTCCATGATCGGCGAGCGCGCGGCGATGGCGCCGCAGCGGAGATAATCGCCATAGGAAAAGCCGCCCGGAATGACGATGAGATCGACATCGGGAATATCGGCATCCTGATGCCAGACGGTGGCTGGGGCGGTGCCGGAAACCTTGGTCAGCGCCGCGATCATGTCGCGGTCGCGATTAAGGCCGGGGAAGACGATGACTGCGGATTTCATCGGCTGGTCCTCGCGATGGGGGGTGCGAGGGTCTTGTGATGAGTCTTGGGTGAAAATGCAAGGGCTTGCCAGCTCTTTCCCTCTCCCCTTGAGGGAGATGGTGCCCGAAGGGCGGGTGAGGGGTTTTCTACACCACCGCAGGCCCCTCATCCGGCGCTGCGCGCCACCTTCTCCCGCAGGGGGGAGAAGGGTAGAGGTGGGATTATTCGGCTGGCGCGGTGGTGGTAGCCTGCGTCGGCCGGGCCGTACCCTTGAGATGCGCCCAGTTCGGCCGCTCGAACAGGAACTTGCCGAAACCGGTCCTCTGGACGATCCAATACAGCACCAGCGGCGAGATGATGGCGACGGCCATGGTGAGCAGGGTGAGCGCTGTGGCGTCATCCACCCCGAGGCGAATGAGCACCGTCCGCGAAATGCCGAGCGGCAAAACGAAGGCGACATAGATCACCAGCGAATGCGCCCCCATCCAGCGCAGCCAGTTCATCCAGCTCAGGCGCGTAAGCAGGGCGGCGATCAGGCAGAGCGCGGCGGTGCCTACCAGAGCCAGCACCAGATGCACACCCGGCATACCAGCATAGCCCATCACGGGGTGGACTGGATGCATCTCGAAGCCGCCAAGGAACACCAGGGCGCCGTTGATGATGGCCCAGACCACGAGGCCGACCAGCGACAGCGCGAGATTGTCGGCCGCCCAGTCCGCCAGCCTGAACAGCTGCGGCGCCAGCACATAGCCAGCATAAAAGAAGACAAAATATTCGGCGAACTGGTCCACGGCATAGCTGCCAGTCTCGATCGTCGCCATCTGCAGGATGGCCGCGACGGCAAACACCGCCCAGACGGGCGCCTTGAGATCATGCAGCAGCTTGGTCGCCGCGCTGACCACGGCCAGCATGTAAATGAACCACAGCACGCCATAGGGCTGGACCGTGGCCCAGGCGATCTGCTCCAGCGCTCCGATTGGGTTCATCGACAGCAGGCCGACCTTGAAGATGATGTGGATCAGCGCCCAGAGCGCGTAGAAATAAAGATAGTGCACCACACGGCGATCGGCATAGGCGCGCCAGGGGCGGTCGATGACCGCGGCCAGGAACAGTCCGGAAATCAGAAAGAATTCCGGCATGCGGAACGGCGTGGCAAAGGCGATGGCCCAATGCAGCGCGCCGACCCCGCCGGTATCCTCGCCAACGCTCGAGGCCGCATACATCATCACGACCAGAAAGATCGACAGGCCCTTGGCCATATCGACCCAGTCGAGGCGTTTGACGGGAACAGACATGTGACGCACTCCGCAAGATTTGGCGCAATCTAGCCGCTGCGGTCTGAGCCACTGGCTAACGCTTGAGTGAAACTGGCCGCAAGATGCTGGAGTGGTAACCGTTTGGATAAGAGGCGGCGTTGCTTTGCCGGGGCCATGACTGGCATCAGGCCGCGAAAATTAAAGTGGAATTAGGCTTTGACAGCGATTGTTGCAGCCAGTTTTGGGGCGCCAAATGGCTGATACCGTCTTCAGTTTCGTCATTCCGGTCTTCAACGAAGAAGCGGTAATCCCGCTGCTGCTGCGACGGATGGAGCGGCTGCTCGCTGCCGTCGGCGAGCCGGCGGAAGTAATCTTTGTCGATGACGGCAGTAGCGACTCCAGCCCCACTTTCTTGGCCAATCTCGCCCGCGGCGACGAGCGCTACTGCTATCTGCGGCTGGCGCGTAATTTCGGCCACCAGATTGCCATTACCGCGGGGCTCGAAGCGGCGCGCGGCAAAGCCGTCATCATCATGGATGCCGACCTGCAGGATCCCCCGGAAACCGTGCTGGCGATGATCGCCGAGTGGCGCAAGGGTTTCGAGGTGGTGCATGCGCAGCGTATCTCCCGCGCTGCCGAGACGCCGCTGAAGCGTGTAACCGCCCATCTGTTCTACCGGCTGATCAACCGTCTCTCGGCTATCGATATTCCGCGCGATGTCGGCGATTTCCGATTGGTGGATCGCGTGGCGGTAGATGCCTTCCTGCAATTGCCGGAAGCCAATCGTTATGTGCGTGGCATGTTTGCCTGGATCGGCTTCCGCCAGACCGTGGTACAATATGAACGCGAGGCGCGGGCGGCGGGCGTCAGCAAATATCCGCTGCGCAAGATGCTAAGTCTTGCCACCAGCGCCATCATCAGTTTTTCCGACGCCCCCTTGAGACTAGCGATCTGGATCGGCGCCGTGGTTTCGGCGGCGTCCCTGGCCTATGGCGGCTACGCCTTGCTGCGGGCGCTGTTCTGGAGCAATGGGCTGGTCGATGGCTGGGCCTCCACCGTCGTGGTGATCTCGCTGCTGTCGGGCGTCAACATGCTGCTCACTGGCGTGGTCGGCCTCTATGTCGGCCGCATTCATGCCGAGGTGAAGGGGCGCCCGCTTTATATCGTCTCGCGCAAGATCGGCTTTGAGGCAGAAGCCGTTGTAGCGCCGCGCGTAACCCGGCGAGCCAGCGCGTGAGCGACGCCCAGTTCGACGCGGTCCAAAGCGGCTATGAGGCCATCGTCGAGCAATCGATCAGCTTCTCGGGCCTCAAGCATGACTTCTTCATGGCCGCCAAGGCTGACCTGCTCCAAAACATTGTCGCCCGGCACTTCGAAACACCTAGGGCGCTCGATCTTTTGGATATTGGTTGCGGGGTAGGGCGGCTACATCCCCATCTGCATGGCAAGTTCGCGAGCATCACCGGCAGCGATGTGTCTGACAAGTCGGTGGAGCGGGCGCGCCGCGATAATCCCTTTGCCAGCTATGACACCAGTGGCCCGGACGGGTTGCCCTATGCCGACGGGCATTTCGATATTGCCCTGACGGTTTGCGTCATGCATCACGTGCCGCCCGCTGAATGGGGCGCGTTTCTCAAGGAAATGCGCCGCGTGGTGCGGCCGGGTGGCCTAGCCGTGGTGATCGAGCACAATCCGTTTCATCCGCTGACCCGGCTGGCCGTTGCCCGCTGCCCGTTCGATGCCGATGCGGTTTTGCTGTCGCAGCGCCGGACGCGGCGCGAAATGTTGGCGGCCGGCTTCTCGTCGGTCGATGTGCAGAACTTCCTCTTCCTACCCACGGCGGCGCCAATCGCAAGACGCCTGGAGCGTTCACTCGCCAAGCTGCCCTTCGGCGCACAATATGCTGCCGTCGGGGTCGTCTAGGTGTCGCTTGCCATCCGCTTTGCCATAGCAGCCACGGTGCTGCTCGCCTTCATCATCCAGATGGTCGGCGGGCTCAACGCCGATGCCTCATGGCTCCTTACCGTCAGCGAGCGCATGCTGGCGGGCCAACAACTCTATGTCGACATCTACGAACTCAATCCGCCGATGTCGGCCATGCTCTATGTGCCAATCGTCGTGCTGGCGCAGGCCGTCGGTTTGGCTGCCGAACCCATCCTGGTTGCCGCCGTTCTGCTATCGGCCCTGCTGTCGGTGGCGTTCAGCACCCGCGTCCTCCGACGCGCACAGCTCCTGTCCAACACCAGCGAGTGGTGGCTGATCAGCATGGTTGCCCTGAGCATCCTACCGGGCAGCAATTTTGCCGAGCGCGAGCATATTGCGGTCATCCTGCTGCTACCGCTCCTCGCCATCAGTGCCTTGCGCAGTACCGGTCGGGCGCCCCAGCCGTTTGAAATCCTAACAGCCGGCCTCGCTGCCGGGCTGGCCATGACCATCAAGCCACATTTCGCGCTGCCGATCCTGCTGGTGGCGAGCTACAGCGCCATCATGGGTCGCAGCTGGCGGGCGATCTTCAACCCCGAGCATGTGCTGTCCGGGCTGATCCTTGTGGCCTATTGGCTTATGGTCTGGATTTGGTTCTCCAGCTTTTTCACTACCATGCTGCCTATTGCCTCGTCTGCCTATCTGGCCGATCGTGCGCCGATCCTGCTCCTGTTGTTCGGGCCGCAGGTGTGGTTGATATTGCTGATACTGGCGGGGCTATTGCTGCTGTATCGGCGCCAGATGCTGGTGCCGCCCAATGGCCAGTATCTCGCGGCAGCGCTGGGGTTTTTCCTGGTCTATCTGATCCAGGGCAAGGGCTTCGTCTATCATCTGCTGCCGGTGCAGCTACTGATCAGCCTGGTCTTCGCGCAAAGCTTTCTCACCAAGAGTGCGCGCGGTCGCGTCGGGATTATTCCGCTAACACTGGCAGTATTCATTATTGCTGCGCCGGGCCTGCAGGCCATCCAGGGCAATAGCCTGCGCAAGGAGGCGTTTGCTCTGCTGGCGCCGCTCGGGCCGGGCCTGACCATTGCCAATATTACGCCGCAGCTTGAGATTGCCACGCCGCTGCATCGCGACCTGCGCGCCACATTGGTCAATTCGGGGCCATGCCTGTGGATCGGGTTGGGCGCTCTACGGCGCGGGATGTCCACCACTGATCCGCTGGTCGTCGAGGAAATGGCGGAACTGGAGACCTATGAGCGCGGTCGTTTACGTGATGACCTGCTGGCCAATCCCCCGGATATCATCCTGGGTAATGCCGATATGTTCGATTGGCTTGGCTGGGCATCTGATGATGCCGCAATCGCCATTCTGCTCGGCAATTACGAATTGCTGGCCGAGATCGGACCGCCTGATATGCCGCTCAAAATCTTGCGGCGCAAACCGAGCTGATACGCTCTAGCCGCTCAGACCGGAACCGACGCATAAGCCGCGAACAGCAGGCCCATGGTGGCGATGAACATGACCGAGAGGGAAATGGTTTTGAGCATGACTATATGGTCCTGCGCCAATAAGGGGCGCGATTTTTGTTATCGCCGATACGCGTTAATTTGTGATTTCGACCGCGTAGTTTTCGATCACAGTATTGGCCAGCAGCTTTTCACACATGCTGTTGAGCTGTGAACGTGCCGCCTCGACGTCGGTTCCGTCCAGTACCAGGTCAAAGACCTTCCCCTGTCGCACAGATGCAACACCGGCAAAGCCGAGGCCGTTGAGCGAGCCTTCGATGGCCTGGCCCTGAGGGTCAAGCACACCAGCCTTAAGGGTAACGGTGACACGCGCTTTCATCGAAGGCCCTTCGTAAATTCTACTCTGGCGGCCATCTGCCGCACTCTCCTGCGCTTCCGGTGCTCACGTACCTGAATGTACGCTCCGCTCCGGTTCTCGAAAATCACGGCATCTGATTCACCAGAGCGAATTTCCGAAGGGCCTTAAAGCCCAGACTACTGAACGAGACGCGGACCGGTGGTCAGCGCATTGTCGGTTTCGACCAGGATGCCGAGGCGCTGGGCGACTTCTCGATAGCTCTCGATCAGACCGCCGAGGTTTTCGCGGAAACGATCCTTGTCCATCTTGTTGCGGGTCTTGATGTCCCACAGCCGGCAATTGTCCGGGCTGATCTCGTCGGCCAGCACGATGCGCATCAGGTCGCCCTCATAGAGGCGGCCGCATTCGATCTTGAAGTCGACGAGCTGGATGCCGACGCCCATGAACAGGCCGGTCAGGAAATCGTTGACGCGGATGGCGAGGCTCATGATGTCGTCGAGCTCGGCGGGTGTGGCCCAGCCAAAGGCGGTGATATGCTCTTCGGAAACCATCGGGTCGCCGAGCGCGTCATCCTTGTAGCAGAACTCGATGATCGAGCGAGGCAGCTGGGTGCCGGGCTCGAGGCCGAGGCGCTTGACCAGCGAGCCGGCCGCATAATTGCGGACGATGATCTCGAGCGGGATGATTTCCACTTCCTTGATCAGCTGTTCGCGCATGTTGATGCGGCGCAGGAAATGCGTCGGAATGCCGAGGCCATTCAGCTTGGTGAAGATGAACTCCGAAATCCGGTTGTTCAGCACGCCCTTGCCGTCGATGACCTCATGGCGCGCGCCATTGCCGGCCGTGGCATCGTCCTTGAAATACTGAACCAGCGTGCCCGGCTCAGGACCCTCGAACAGGATCTTGGCCTTGCCCTCGTAGATTTTGCGACGACGGTTCATAAAGGAATCCGGACCGTTGGAAAGGGGGAGAATTTGGCCGCTTCATGCGCCAGAACCATGCAAAAAGGCAAGCCCTTTCGCGCCGCTGCTGTGGATGGGCGTTGCGTGCTGCGTGCATAAGGTCGCAGCGGGGCGGCAGAAGTTGATTTGAAGGGGCGGACACCCTATGTCGATTGGAACGCCACAGCGGCGATAAAGACACAAGCCAAGCGGGAGAGTTGCATGAGCCAGTTCGAGGATCGTCAGAAGGGCCAGGAAGCCAAATACGCCTTCGACGCCGAAAAGAAGTTCAAGGCGGAAGCCCGCCGCAACAAGCTCCTGGGCATCTGGGCTGCCGAACTGCTCAGCCTGACCGGCGACGACGCCAAGAATTATGCGGCTGAAGTGGTGGCTGCCGATTTCGAGGAAGCCGGCGACGAAGACGTGTTCCGCAAGGTGAGCGGCGATCTCAAGGCCAAGGGCGTTTCGATCGGCGATGACGTGATTCGCCAGAAGATGCTGCAGCTGGCGCAGACCGCCAACGAGCAGATCGCTGCTGAGGGCTGAGCGTTTTCCCCCAATGCGATGATTTCGAGACGCCACGCTCCCAGCGTGGCGTTTTGCTTTTCCGGTCAGGCTTTGGGCTTCAGCCACATCGCCATGCCGATGGATCTTGGCATGACCGGCTCGAAGCCGAATTTGGCATAGAGATGCTGCGCGTCGCCGTCGGCGACCAGGCTGATATAGGCGGTCGCCGGCGCTTCGGCGTGGATCTGGGCGACCAGTGCGGCCATGATCTGCTTGCCGAGGCCCTTGCCTTGATGCGCCGGTTCGACGGCCATGTCGGTGATCTGGAAGGCGGTGCCGCCATCGCCGATGATCCGGCCCATACCGACCGCCTGGCCGTCATGCCGGATGGTCACGGCAAACCAGGTGTTGGGCAGGCCGCGCTCGGCGGCTTGCCGGGTCTTTTCGCTCAGGCCTGAGACTTTGCGCAGGCGCAGGAAGTCATCTACCGAGGGTGTGCCGATGACCAGCTCGTAGCCGTTCATTTCAGCCGCTGCATCAATCGCGTGAACATCAGCAGGCCCTCCGGCCAGGGGCCATGGCCGGAGGCTAGATTGATGTGACCTGCCTCGCCCGCCTGATGGAAGTCCGAGCCCCAGCAAGTGGCAAATTCGACGGCGCGGTCGATGCTGCAGAGCGGGTCGTTGTTGGAGGCGACCAGCAAGGACGGGAAGGGCAGTGGATCGCGCGGAATTGGGCGGAAGCCAAAGGTTTCTTCCGGCGCATCGGGACTGAGCTCGATATCGGGCGGCGCCACGAGGAAGGCGCCGCGGACATTGTCGGGCAGCTTTGCTCCGGCTTGGGCGACGGCGATCACCGCAAGCGAATGGGCGACCAGCACCACCGGGCGGGTGGTCAGGCGACAGGCCTGATCAATCGTATCGACCCAGTCGTCGAGTTCGGGCTCATCCCAATCGGCCTGTTCGACCACTGCCGCCGTCGACATGCGCTCGGCCCAGCGCAATTGCCAGTGACCGGGATCGGAACCACCCAGGCCGGGCAGGATCAGGATGTCGCATTCGGAAATCTTCATGTGCGATGCGTCCTGTCGCGATAGAAGGCCGCGTCGGTCTGGGTGAGGCCAAGCTTCTGGTAGAAGCCGACAGCGCCGGGCAGGGCGAGCAAGTTGATGGCAACGCCGGGGCCGAGAATTTCGGCAGCCTTGTCCATCAGCATCTTGCCGATCCCCTGGCCCTGGCTGGATTCTACCACCGCCATGTCGGCGCAATAGCAGTTCCAGTTCCAGTCGGTGATGCCGCGGAACAGGCCAACCAGGCGCCCTGTTTCGTCGCGGACGGTGATGACCAGGTTGGAATTATCCAGCATGGCCTGCACGCGCTCGGTATTGCCGAGCGGCCGGCCGGCACCAAGCGCCGACTGGCCGACGCAGGCAATGTATTCTTCAGCGGTGAGGCCGGTTTCCTGGGCGCAGATCAGGCTCATTCGAAGACCCGCTTGAAGATCGTGTCGACATGCTTGAGGTGATAGGCGTCATCGAACATGGCGTCGATTTGTTCATCTGCCAGGGTCACTTCCGGGTCGGCCTTGAGATTGGCCGCGAACTGGCCGGCGCGGTCGCCCTGCATGGCCCAGACCTTCATGGCATTGCGCTGCACCGCGGCATAGCTGTCCTCGCGGCTATAGCCGGCCTGGGTCAGGGCCAGCAGCATGCGCTGGCTATTGTGCAACCCGCCGAGCAGGTCGAGGTTCTTGCGCATGTTTTCCGGATAGACCACCAGCTTGTCGATGACGCCGGTCAGGCGGGCCAGGGCGAAGTCGAGGGTGACGGTGGCATCGGGGCCGATCATGCGCTCGACGGACGAGTGCGAGATGTCGCGCTCGTGCCAGAGGGCGACGTTTTCCAGGGCCGGGGTCACCATGCCGCGCACAAGGCGAGCCAAGCCGGTGAGGTTTTCAGTCAGCACCGGGTTGCGCTTGTGTGGCATGGCCGAAGAACCCTTCTGGCCGGGGGAGAAGAATTCCTCGGCTTCCAGAACTTCGGTGCGCTGCAGGTGGCGGATTTCGACGGCAACGCGTTCGATCGAGCTGGCGACCACACCCAACGTGGCGAAGAACATGGCGTGGCGGTCGCGCGGGATGACCTGGGTCGAGACGGGCTCGATGGCCAGCCCGAGCTTTTCGGCTACATATTCTTCGACCTGCGGGTCGATATTGGCGAAGGAGCCGATGGCGCCGGAAATGGCGGCGGTGGCGATTTCGGCGCGGGCATTGACCAGGCGCTGCCGGTTGCGGCTGAACTCGGCATAGGCTTCGGCCAGCTTGACGCCAAAGGTCGTCGGCTCGGCATGGATGCCGTGCGAGCGACCGATGGTGATGGTGTCCTTGTGCTCATAGGCGCGGCGCTTGAGCGCGGCGAGAAGGGCGTCGACATCGGCAATGAGCAGGTCGGCGGCGCGGGCCATCTGCACCGACAGCGTGGTGTCGAGGATGTCCGAAGAGGTCATGCCCTGGTGCACGAAGCGCGCGTCGGGACCGACGATTTCGCTGAGATGGGTCAGGAAGGCGATGACATCATGCTTGGTGGTGCGCTCGATCTCGTCGATCCGCGCGACGTCAAAGCCATAGTCGCCGTGCTCGGCCTTGCGGGCATTCATCACGTCCCAGATGTTCTGGGCGCTTTCCTTGGGCACGATGCCGAGTTCAGCCAGCTTGGTGGTGGCATGGGCCTCGATCTCGAACCAGATGGCGAAGCGGGTCTCGGCCGACCAGATGGAGACCATTTCGGGGCGGGAGTAACGCGGAATCATGGGCTTAGGCTTTCGGGTTCGGAAATTGATTCAGGCAGTACGGCCGGTCGCGGCGGCGCGAATGGCGGCAATGCGGGCGGCATAGGTTTTGGGGTCGTTGCCGGCATAGACCGACGAGCCGGCGACGAAAACATTGGCGCCGGCATCGGCAATGGCCCTGGCATTGTCGGCGGTGACGCCGCCATCGACTTCAAGGTCGATGTCGCGGGCCCCGATCAGCGCCTTGGCCTGACGCAGTTTATTGAGGCTCTCGGGAATGAAGCTCTGGCCGCCAAAGCCCGGATTGACCGACATCACCAGCACCAGGTCGACGTCGTCGATGACATGCTGGATGGCGGAAACAGGCGTCGCCGGATTGAGCGCCACGCCGGCCTTCTTGCCCAGGGCGCGGATGGCCTGCAGCGAGCGGTGCAGATGTGGGCCGGCTTCGGCATGCACGGTGATGATATCGGCGCCAGACTTGGCGATTTCGCCGAGATAGGCGTCAACCGGCGAGATCATCAGGTGCACGTCGAAGGGCTTGTCGGTAACGGCGCGGATCGCCTTCATCACCACGGCGCCGAAACTGATATTGGGCACGAAGTGGCCGTCCATCACGTCGACATGGATATAGTCGGCGCCGCCATCGACAATGGCCGTCACCTCCGCACCGAGCCGGGAGAAATCGGCCGAAAGAATCGAGGGGGCGATGCGGATGGGACGGGCGGTCATGGCCAGGGCACCTCAGCCGAAAAGGATATGAGGCTGCTATAGGGCGGCAAGGGGCAGGGGGCAAGGGCAGGCCCCTGCGCGGCGGGTGCACTTTCAGCCAAACAAATGCGGGCGGAAGGTTTGGTTAACCATATTCTTCCAAGTTGTCGGCGGGGCTTTTGTGATTCTTCAGTAAGTTAGCCCGACTATGTCTGGGGGTTGTCTTGCTCGAACTGGTCCAGAGCTTACTAGAAAGCGCCAGAGGACTGGCTGCCCGGTCCAATGTCGAGCTGGCATTGCAGTCGGTGGCCGGCGAGTACGGTTTCCGCTCGGCGATCATTCTGGAATACGGCCCGACCCTCAAAACGATCGCTTCGGTTGTTGATAGCGATCCCTGCCGCCGGCCCAAGTGGACAGCAACGCTCGATACCCATGTCGTGGTCGGTTGTGTGGCGCTCACCTCGGCCCTGGCCAAGCGGGCGCCGGTGTCGCGGTTCGATGCATCTTATTTTGCCGAAGATCCGCATTGCCTGCAGGCTGCGGAAGAGCTCGATGTGCTGGAAGGCGTGGCGGTGCCGATCCTGCATCATGCCAAGCTGTCCGGCGTGGTCAAATTCGCCGGCGCGCCTTCGGTGTCTGAGGCTGGCCTGGTAACGCTGCATACCGCCGCGCATCTGATGTATTCAGCCTGGCAGAATGCGCGTGACAATGATGCCAAGGGTTTCCGGCTGACGCCGCGCGAAAAGCAGGTCATGCAGTTGACGGCTCAGGGTCACACGACGCCCGAAACCGCCAGCATCCTCGGCATGTCCGAGCGCACCGTCAATCAGCACACCGAAAACGTCGCCGGCAAGCTGGGCACGCGCAATCGGGTGCATACGGTGGCCAGCCTCGTGCGGCTAAACTTGATGTGACGACACTAGTATTATGTGTTACCCCACTGGGTTGAAACAATATCTCGTTCGCCCTGCCTGAATAGACCCCGGATTTTTGGAAACGCGGAGTTCATAATGTCGGTACAGCCGGTGGCCCTTCTTGTCGAAGACGATGCCCTGCTGGTTCTGCAGATCGAGGACGAATTTACCGATGCGGGCTTCGAGATCTACTCGGCCCTGCACGGCACCGCCGCCATCGCCGAGATCGACAGCGATCCGACACAGTTCTTTTGTCTGGTGACCGACATAAGGCTCGGTACGCCGATCGATGGCTGGGCCGTCGCCCGGCACGCGCGCCTTAAGAGCCCCGAGATCATCGTGGTCTATATCACCGGCGACAGCTCTGCCGCCTGGAAGACCGAGGGCGTGCCCGACAGCATCCTGCTCAACAAGCCACTGTGGCCCGGTCAGCTGAGTGCGGTGGTGATCGATTTGGTGAACAAGCGCAACCAGGTCGCCTGACCGGCGGCTATACGGCTGCCACAGCCAGAACATCACCACGTTTCATCTCTGCTTCTCGTCGCTAAGCGCGATTCCTCGCCGTGCGCCGAATCGCGTCTGCCTGTCTGGAAAATTATGGCAAAGAGCTGGCAATTGAGCCGGGCAGCATTGGTCCGTGGCCGGCAATCATCCAGAATTCCCGGATTCTATACATGAATATAGATGGATAATTACTTAGATCAACATCCGGTCTTTATAAGTAATTTCCCTCGAGAATCATACGTATTACTTGCTTGGGAATCCGCTTCACTACGTATTTCTTAACCAAATATTAAATGTGATTAGACGGGCTGCCCCAGTTGTGGCAAAGTCGTGGTCATGAAGAGGCTGCGGAAAACACAAAGGGAGCGCGCAGCATGAACTACATCGACCACCGCTAACCGACCGGGCTAGGCGTCGCCAAATCGAGCGAAGCTGCGCGACAGATCTGTCTGCGCACCGCCTGCCGATCAACAATCAATTTCAGTCCCGCAGTTTCAAGTTGGAGAGCGATCCTCTTCAAGCTGCGGTCGGCTGACCTCTATCAAGTGTATTGGAACAGTGTAGTCGGAGAGATGTCATTTCTCCGAGCGGGGTAGCTCGTCATTGGCCAAGCGCTTGTGTGTAGAAGCTGTTGCTCGTCTCAAAAGAAAGACGAGGACAGTGCGTCAACTTGGAAAATGGAGAAACTGAAATGCATAAATCTGTCTTTATTGGCGCCTTGCTTACGACGACTGTTCTTGGCGCAAGCTCGGCCTACGCTGGCAATCACGGCGGCGGTGGCGGCTACCATCCGCCGATCCCTCCGGTCCCCGGTGTTCCGTGCACCACCAGCTATTGCACCGATGCAGCTGACTTCGACCAGCGGCTTGAGGGCCTGTTCAAGGCCATCAACCTGATCGTCGATGTCGATGATGCAACGGCGATCGTCCAGGAAGCCATCAATGCCGGCAACCTGATCTCGGTTGGCGACGCTGAAGCCGCGGCCATCGACCTGGCCAATGTGCATCAGTATGGCGATGTCTACCAGTTTGCGCTCAACAAGCTGGAAGGCGACGGCTGGGCTTCGGACTTCACCGATGTCACCCAGTCGGCAACCAACGTCCTGAACTCGATCAGTGGCGACGTCGTCACGGCTGTCGAGCAGACGGCTGAAGGTAGCCAGACCGCCAAGAACAAGATCATCGGCACCTATGGCAGCACTTTCGTTGATCTCGAGCAGGCTGCCACCAATGTCGTGAACACCGTTACGGCCGGCACGTCCAAGACCATCGAGCAGGTGGCTCATGCCGACCAGAACGCCAGCAACCTGATCATCGGTGGCTGGGGTGGTTACGACAATATCGGTGCCGACGTGGATTGGGACGCCGAAGACGTGACCTATACCCAGGCTGCGCTCAATGCGGCAAACCTGATCAGCCTCGAAAAGCTGACGGGCGCCATCACCCAGGACGTGTCCTACAATCCGCAGCAGGCGCTCAATACCGCGATCTTCCACGGTTATGACCCCGACGTTTATGACTTCGGCCAGTCCGCGACCAATGTCATCAACAGCGTTACGGTGGGCGAGATCGATCCGACCATCAAGTGCACCTGCTATGATGGCTGGGAAATCCAGCAGGACGCCTATGCGTTCCAGCTGTCGAAGAACCTGCTCTCGACCATGGGCGACGTCACCAACACTGTTCAGTCGGCAACCAATATTGCCAACTCGATCAGCATCCCGACGCCAACGCCCTGATCCCCTCTGGAGGCTGCGCTTCGGCGCAGCCTCTTTTCCCTTTTCGAACCTGTGGAGCGCACAAGATGCGACGGCTTGTTGTTGCCTACATCGCCACTTCGCTGATCGCACCGGCAAGCGGGCAGGATGGTCTGCCCAGCATCTTCCAGCATGCCACCGGTCCGCAGATCGCCGAGAATGCCATCGATATCGGCCGGCTCGAGAGCCTGACCGACGCCTATATGAGCCAGATGCTGAATTTCGCGTCGACCGGCAATCTGTCCCAGATCGGCTCGAATGCCATCAATTCCGTGGTCTATCGGGGCGATCTGCGCAATGTCGTGCAGCGCTTCGATGGTACGCAGTCGGTGGACAATCGGCTGGCCCTTGGATTGGTCGATATTTTCGGCGACATCAGCCAAAGCGGCAAGAACCTGGCCGGCTCGACCGTCTCCAACAGCCTCGAATTCGCCGACCAGTTGCTCGGGGCCGATGGACAACAGCTGGTGCTCAACAGTGCCGAGATCGCCATTCTTTATGGCTCGGTCGGCCAGTCGGGCATCAACATGGCCAACTATGCCGAGGCGACGCTTGCCATCGGCTCGGCCAGCCAGATCATCGAGCTGGGTGCCGTCCAGCATGTCGATAACCGGCTGGAGGTTGCGGCCATGTCGGCCGTTTCGGCAGCGATATCGCAGCGCGGCGAGAATTTCGGCAACATCATGATTTCCGAGACGGTGGATTCCCTGACGCGCAATTTCGCCGGCGACCAGAAGGTGCACAATGTGGTGGTGCTGGGCGAAGGCGAGGCTGGATCGGTGACCCAGCATGGCACCAATATGGCCAATTTCATTATGGCGAGCCGCATCGGCGCGCTGGAGCAGATTTCCGTCGGCACGCAGAGCGTCGTCAACGAGGTGCTGGACGCCCAGGGCAATGCGGTGACCGGTGGCGGCATCACCCAGACCTCGGATAATTCGGTCAATGTCATCATCCTGACCCAGCCGGCCGAGGGCGGCGACGATGCCACGATCCTTGTGGCGCAGACCGCCGATTTTCCGCAATCGGCCAACAGTTCGGGCGGTGGCGCTCAGACCGGCAATGCGCTGGTGGTGGACCGTTAGGTCCAATTGGAGAATGAGCCTATCCCGTTCGCAAGGAGGCAGCCATGCTGCCTCCTTTGCTGTGTCTAGGGCCTGATCGCGGCGGTATTGGCGCTGGCCTCGGCGCGGACCTCCTGGGTCGCGGCGGGCAGGTATTTGTCGCAGGCGCCATTGTGGTTTACCAGCGAGCCCACAATGTCATAGGCCGCTTCGGCCATCAGCCAGCGCACCCCGGCATGCAGGCCCTCCTGCGATTTGTCGCCGATCTTGATGTCGAACATCTCATTGGAGAAGAAGCGGAACACAGAGGCAAACACTTCGGTGCCTACGGCCTGCTTGGCATAGGAGCCGGCCCGCACGATCCGCGTGGTGCGCGTATTGGTGACGCGGATATCGGCCGCAGCGGTCAGGGCAAAGGCGCGGGCGCCGGCACCAATGCCGCCCACCGTTGCCTCGGCCCCGCCCGAATAGGTGTTGAAGTCGAGCTGGGTCAGCGCGCCATCGATGACATAATCCGAGCCGCGAATACTGCCCTTGGTGACGGGACGGAATTCCACGGTCTGGTTGCCGACCGTTGTGGTCGTGCCATCGCCCAGCAATTGCTCCTTGGCGCGGGCAATCTCCCATTCGCTGACCACGGTATTGGTGCGGTTGACCTGTTTCATGCCGGCCTTCTGCAGGGCGGTGATCAGCATGGCGGCCGCGTCGCGCGGCACAAAGCTGCCCTCGTCGGTGTTGAACTTGTTGGTCTGGTCGGAAATCGTATGCACGGCCAGCATGATGCCGGAATTGCGCACTTCGGGGGTCTTGCTGAGGCAGACCAAAGCCTCGTCATGCGGGGTGGAATTGGCGATCGGCACCGGCCCGTGGAACTCGGGCTTGGGCCGGGTCATCGGGGTGAGGGCGGTACAGCCGGTCAGGGCGACGACGGCAAGGCCCATGCCAAGGAGCTTCAGCATCCGAACATGCCTCCGGTCACGTTGAAACTGGCGCCGTTGCAATCGCGGGTTTGGCTCTGGGCGCCGTTATTGGTCTGGGTGATGGAAATCACATTGTTGGAGCCGCTGACATTGACCGAGGTCGTATTGCCGGTCTGTCCAGTCGCGGTGCCGCCGCTGCCACCACCGGTGCCATTGCCGAGCAGGTCGAGCAATTCGAGGCGAGTGCGCTCCACCGTCAGGTTGGCCTGGCGCTGGTTGTCGCTGCGGAACTGATAGGAACGGCTTTCGCCCAGGCCATTGGCCAGTGCCGGCGTACAGGACGCCAGCAACAGCGCGGCGAGCAGGATTGTCTTGTTGGTCACACCGATCTCCTCGGTCAATGGTCAATCAAATGGCGCCTAGAACTCGAGGCAATATTCCGAGCTGCACCATGGGGCATTGCTGATCTCGGGCGGGTCCGGCCAGTCGGCCGGCTTGCTGTTGAGATAAATCGCCGACTGAGCGCCATAGGCGGCATAGGCCGCGTCCAGCTTATCGCGGCAGAGCTGCGCCGCCTGGGCGCCGACAAAAATGTTGAGACTTTTCTGGGTTTCGCCATCGACCAGATCCGGCAGATCCTGATTGAGCGTCTTGAAAAACGCCGGGATCGCTGCGGTGCGCGTGGCCGGACTGGCGGCCACAAAGGGCTCGCAGGTCACGGCGGCGGTGCGCAGCGCCACCATGGACGAAAGGAATGGTGCTGGGTCATAGGCCGGGGCCGCCGGCTCCTGTGCCGCGGCAAAACTTGACAGGCAGAGGAGGGGCGCGGCAATCGCAAACAGCGTCGGTCGGAAAATCACAAGATGGCCCTCGAATCTTGATTCCGAATCTACGCTATAGTCCTGTAAAGAATAGGGTTTTTGAGCAACACTGTTCAATCTCGTCAAATATATGTACTTCTACATTAGGTATTTTACTTCGTAATTTCGACTTTGTGTTTCGGTTATTTGTTGAGGCGGTTTGAAAATTTCCCATCATAGGTGTTTCGACTAATGGTGTTGAACCCTATGTGAACGCGGCCCGCGCATCCGGCTTCACAAACCGGCGATGCGACACCGGGTGCATTGCTTTGCCCGGCGCAGGCGCTAGAACAGCGCCAACAAGGAGCGTCAGCCTCGTGGAATTTTCCTGGCCATTGGTGTTCGGCGCGGGTGTGCTGAGTTTTCTCAGCCCCTGCGTGCTGCCGCTGGTGCCGCCCTATCTCACCTATATGAGCGGGGCGAGCTTCGACCAGCTACGGGCCGATGGCCGGGGCGCGGCGGCGCTGCAGCGCCGCGTGGCGCTGACCTCGCTGTTCTTCATCGCAGGCTTTTCCGTCGTCTTCATCACGCTGGGCGCCACCGCCACGGCCTTTGGCCAAGCTTTCCGCCAGGCGCTGCCGATCCTGACGCCGATTGCCGGCATCATGATCATCGCCATGGGCCTGCATTTCATTGGCGTCTATCGCATTGGCCTGCTCGATCGGCAGATGCGCCACCAGGGCCCCGGCGTTGCCAGTGGGCCATTGGGCGGCTTCTTGCTCGGGCTGGCCTTTGCGATCGGCTGGACGCCCTGCATCGGGCCGGTGCTGGCCGCGGTGCTATCGGTCGCCGCCAGCCGCGATACGGCCTGGGAGGGCGCCGGCCTGCTCGGCATCTATTCGCTGGGGCTGGGCGTGCCGTTTTTTCTGGCCGGTATCGCCATCGGGCCTTTCCTCGCCTTCTTCCAGGGCTTTAAGAAGCACCTCCACACCGTCGAGCGGGTGATGGGCGCGCTGCTGGTGATCACCGGCATATTGTTCCTCACCGGCAATTTCACCCGGCTATCCTACTGGTTCCTCGAGACTTTTCCTGTTCTTGCCAGTTTCGGCTAGTAACTGGCGCTTAACCTTGCGCGGTGTTTCCCGAAAAACCCGATTTTGCGGCGCCGAACTTCAGGCCTGATTTACTTCGTCCGGCCAGAGTGCGCCTCATGAGCGGGAGCATTTATACTCTTCAATCGGCCGCGATTGCCTTTGAGGCACCTGGCCTGGGTGGCGAGGCGACAGGGGCGCAGGCAATGTTGCATGGCCGGATCGACGTGCTGGTCACCAGCCGCATCGAGGATGTCGAGGCGGCCTGGCGGCAGCTGACTTCGACCTCGATCGAATCCCCCGGCCAGAGCTTTGATTTCATCCGCCTGTGGGTTGCCGACCGGAAACTGCCGGAAAGCGCGCAATTCTATGTGCTCGGCCTGGTCGATGGCCAGCCCGTTGCGCTGCTGCCGCTGCATCGCAAGCGCGTCTATGGCATGCCCATCTTCACGTGGTTTCCAGGCGCCAATGCCGGCTGCTATGCGCCGGTGGCCGATATGGACCGCCTCGCTGCGCTGGGCTCCGATGGCCGCGCCGCACTGTGGTCGGCGATGACCAGCAAGCTCAGCGGCGCCGGCGTCGTCTATCTGCGCTCGATCCCCGTAGAAGTGGGCGGCCATGCCGGCCTGTTCGACCAATTGGGCTCCACCATTTCCGTCGAGACGCTGTATCGCTCGCATTATTCCAGCTGGGCAGAATGCGACACGCTGCAGCGTAGCAAAACGCGCCGCAAGCATGACCGGCAGCAGGGCGACCGGCTGGCGGCGATGGGCGAGGTCACCTTTTGCGAGCTGCGCAACAGCGACGATACCGACTGCGCCATCGAGACCATGTTCCAGCAGCGCTCGGCGCGCTTCGAGGCGATGGGTATCCGAGACCCCTTCGTGCATGATCGGCTGATCGGCTTCTACCACCAGGCGGCCAAGCCCGGCTCGGGCGTCGATGTACGGCTGCATGTGCTGCGGCTCAATGGCGACATCGTCGCAGTGCGCTACAATGTGGTTCACCATAGGCGAATGTTCTGCCTGATCTCCTCGATGACCGATGATCCCGAGATTCAGCACGGCTCGCCGGGCAAGCAATGCCTGCTGCATGTCATGCAAACCGTGTTCGATCAGGGGTTTACCACCTTTGACATGGGCAGCGGCTTTACCGATGAAAAGCGCCATTGGTGCAATGTGCAGACGCCCTTGCGGCAGCACTATATCGGCCTGACGCCGCTGGGTGCGCTAACCGCTCGTGCACACCAGAATTTCCAGCGCACCCGCGCCGCCATCAAGGCGCATCCCAAGCTTAAATCCTGGATCCGCAACCTCCGGCATTGGGGTGACCAGATCACCGGCGCCGGGCGGCGCGACGCGGTCAAGCCCAGCGATCCGTCAGAGTAGCTTCAGGCTGCGCAGCGAGGCGTGGCCGGATTTCCCGATGATAAGATGATCGTGCAGCACGATATTCAGCGGCTTGGCGACATCGGCGATTTCCCTGGTCATTCGGACATCGGCCGCTGAGGGGGCAGGGTCCCCCGATGGATGATTGTGCACGAGGATCAGCGCGGTAGCCGAAAGCTCCAGCGCCCGCTTGATCACCTCGCGCGGATAGACCGGGGTGTGATCCACCGTACCGGTCTGCTGCACCTCGTCGGCGATCAATCGGTTCTTCTTGTCGAGAAACAGGATGCGGAACTGTTCCACCGTCTCGAAAGCCATCTGGCTGCGGCAATAATCGATTAGCTGAGGCCAGGAGGAGAGGATCGGCTGTTCGGTGTCGATCCGGTCCCGGGCAAAGCGGGCGGCGGTCGCTTGGATGACCTTGAGGTAAGCGACCGTCGTTTTGCCAAGGCCGTTGAACTGCTCCAGTCGGGAACGGCTCGCTGCAAACACACCAGACAATGATCCGAATTCCCGCAGCAGTTCCTTGGCCAAAGGCTTGGTGTCCTTTTGTGGGATCACCATGTGCAGCATCAGCTCAAGCAACTCGTAGTCTGCCAGCGCATCGCCGCCGACCTTGAGAAACCGCTCCCGAACGCGTTCGCGGTGGCCGGCATTGTCCGACTTGGCCTTCTTTGGCTTCGCCTGTTTCTTGGGTACTTCTGTATAACTTTGTACCGGCCTGGTCGCAGAATTGGTTTCGATAACAAACGGGCCCTCGGCGAGTTCGTCTGGGCCCTGGCTCATCAGGCGGCTCGTGCGGCCAGCGGGTTGAACAGTCCGCCCGGCGAGAGGGTGAAGATCTCGTGGCCCGTCTCGGTAATGCCGATGGAATGCTCGCACTGGCTGGAGAGAGTCCGGTCGCGGGTCACCGCCGTCCAGCCGTCGGAGAGGATTTTCACATCCGGCCGGCCCAGGTTGATCATCGGCTCGATGGTGAAGATCATGCCAGGCTTGAGCGGCACACCCGTGCCGGCACGGCCGAAATGCAGGATATTGGGCTCGTCGTGGAACAGTTTTCCCACGCCATGGCCGACGAAATCGCGCACCACGCTCATCCGCTCGCCCTCGGCCACGGCCTGGATGGCGGCGCCGATGTCGCCGGTGGTATTGCCCGGCTTGGCGGCGGCAAGGCCGGCTTCGAGGCTGGCATAGGTCACTTCGATCAGCCGCTCGGCCTTCCGGGAAATCTCGCCGATCGGATACATGCGGCTGCTGTCGCCATGCCAGCCGTCCACCACCAGCGTCAGGTCGATATTGACGATATCGCCGTCGCGCAGCGGCCGCTCGTCGGGGATGCCGTGGCACACCACATGGTTGATCGAGGTGCAAAGAGAATGGCGATAGCCCTTGTAGAAAATCGTCGCCGGCACCGCGCCATTGTCGCGGGCAAATTCATAGGCGATCTGGTCGAGCTTGGCGGTGGGCACGCCCGGCTCGGCAAATTCGGTGATGATGTCGAGCGCCCTTGCGGTCAGCGCGCTGGCCTTGCGCATGCCCTCAAAACCCTCGCTGCCATGCAGCGGAATGACGCCGGCAGTGCGGCGGGCTTTGGCGGGGGCTTCGACATAGGTGATCATGCAGGACTCCAATTGATCCCAAATTAGTCGCTCGCAGCCGTGAAGGGAAGGGCGCCGCGCTTGCTTGACGGCGATATCGCGCGGGTTCATTGCTGGAGGACAGCAAGCCGATGGAAACCCTCATGTCTGCAGACGCCATAACCGCCGCGCTCATCGTGATCGGCGATGAAATCCTTTCGGGCCGCACCAAGGACGTCAATATCGGCGCCACCGCCGAATTCTGCACCGAGCTCGGCATCGAGCTTAGGGAAGTGCGTGTGGTGAGCGACGAGACCGACGACATCGTCGCGGCGGTCAATGCCCTGCGCGCCCGTTACACCTATGTCTTTACCACCGGCGGCATCGGCCCGACGCATGATGACATCACCGCCGATGCTGTGGCCAAGGCCTTTGGCGTCGCCCTGCCGATCAATGCCGAAGCCCGAGCCATGCTCGAAACCCGCTGGAAGCAGACCGGCACCGAGGTCAATGAGGCGCGCTTGCGTATGGCGCGCATTCCCGAAGGCGGCACGCTGATCGTCAATTCGGTCAGCGCCGCGCCGGGTTTCCGCATCGGCAATGTGCATGTGATGGCCGGCGTGCCGATCATCATGCGCGCCATGCTCGAAGCCATCCTGCCGACGCTGCAAGCGGGCAAAAAGGTGCTCTCCGTAACCGTCAAGGCGGCGGTGGGCGAGGGCACCGTCGGCGGTCCGCTTGGCGCGCTGCAGGACGAATACCCGGATGTGAAAATGGGCTCCTATCCGCAGATGGGCAATGACAAGGTGATGACCGAGCTGGTGTTGCGCTCGTCCGATCCCGCGCGGCTCGAAGAGGCGGCCGGCAAGGTGCGTGCCATGGTCGCCGCCGCCCATCAGAAGGCCGGCGTCACGCCGCCCGACGAAGTCTACTGATTAAGTCCGCACTTGCTGGGCATAATTTCGCAGGGACATTGGCGCAGGGCCAAGGGTTTGCTAAGCACGAACCTCTGAATTTTCAGCGGCGTGCTAGCGCTGCGCGCAGGAGCGACGATCTTGAGCAACCCCAACCAGAAGTCCTTCCCCGTCACCTGGGACCAGTTCCACCGCGATAGCCGGGCCCTGGCCTGGCGCCTCGCCGGCATGGGGACCTTCGATGCCGTGGTGGCGATCGCCCGCGGTGGTCTCGTGCCCGCCGCCATCGTGGCGCGCGAGCTCAACATCCGCACCGTCGAAACCGTGGCGGTCAAGAGCTACGACCACCAGAGCCAGAGCGGCATCCAGGTGCTCAAGCCGATCAGCCAGCAGGTGCTCGACCTCGCCAAGTCCGGCGCCAAGATCCTGATCGTCGACGATCTCGTCGACACCGGTTCCACCGCCCGCGTGGTCCGCGAAATGCTGCCCGGCGCGCATTTTGCCACTGTCTATGCCAAGCCCAAGGGCCGCGACCTTGTCGACACCTTCATCACCGAAGTCAGCCAGGACACCTGGATCTTCTTCCCCTGGGATCTCGACGTGGCCTATGTCGCGCCGATTTCCGGCGGTACCGACTGATCCTCTCCGTTAGTTCTCCTGCGCCATTTCCGCGAGCCCGGCTTCGATCGTCATGACCGGTCGATAGCCGAGCTCCTGGCGCGCCTTGCTGATATCCAGCGTGACTTCGACGGCTGATGTGGCAAAGGCCTGCAGCGTGATCGGCAGCGTGACGCGTCCATTGGTCAGCGCGGCCAGCCTGTCGCCCACCATGGCCATGCTGCGCAGCAGCCAACGCGGCACGGTCTTGTCGGGAACGGCCACGCCCTTGGCGGCCAGCATGGCGCTGACCAGCTTGCGGAATTCCCAGGCCTCGCCGTCGTTCAGAAAATACACCTCGCCGCCGCGCCCCTTGGCGAGTGCTAGCTCCACGCCGGCGCAGAGATTGGCGATATGGGTGCTCGAAGTGCGATAATGGCCGCCGTCGATCCAGGCGAGCTGGCCTGACCGTGCCGCGCCCAGCAATTGCGGCATGGCCGTCGTGTCATCGCGGCCCCAGACCATGCGCGGGCGCACGGCCACCACCGCAAAACCATCCCCATTGAACGACAGTGCCAGCCGCTCGGCCTCGGCCTTGCTACGGGAATAACCACCCACCGCGCGGCGCGGGATTGGCTGTTCCTCGGTGGCATTGACCAGCGGCCGCCCGGTGAGCAGCACGGATTCGGTGCTGATATGCACGGCCCGGTTCAGCCCGGCCTGCTGTGCTGCAGCAAACACGTTTTCCGTGCCATCGCGGTTGGCCGCGAGCTGTGCCACGGTGGCTCGACCATGGTCGGTGTCGGCGGCGGCATGGATCAGCTCGGCACAATCCGCCATGGCATCCGCCAGGTCAGGTGACAGCAGGTCACCCCGCCATGGCGTGGCGCCAAGCGCGGTGACCGTCGCCACCGCCGCATCGCTGCGGGCGAGAGCGACGACCGGGCGGCCTTTGGCGACAAAGTGCCGGATCAGGTTGCGGCCGAGATAGCCGCTGCCGCCGGTGATGAAGAGCTTGGTGTGCGTCATGTTGGGTCTCCTGAATGAGGACATGGCTTCGCCGCCGCCGGAAGAACTCCGTCGGGTTGGCAGATGATCGGTTGTTCGTGAACTAGGGTTAGGCCGGATCGGGCAGGGGTAGGTCGTCCCGTGGCGCCGCGTCGATCAGCCAGTTGATCTCGCGGATGATGCGATCCCGCTCCGCTCGGGGCCAGCGGTGATAATCGAGCGATTCCAGAAGCTTCAGCCCCTCCAGTGCCAGATAGGCCAGCATCGCGCCGCGCGGATTGGCCGAGCTGGTGGCAATGGTTTCGATCACCTCGGCCTGGTTACGCTGGATGGTCTGGCGCAGCGCCGCATCCTGCGCCAGCGCGGCACAGAGGTTCAGCGCCACAGCGCGAAAATCATCGGGGAACGGCTTTGCCGCAGCCAACAGCCGGCCACGAATGGTTGCATTGGGCGCGCCATCCAGCCGCTCGGTCATCTGCGCATTGAAGGCATTGTCGGCCGCTACGCTGCGATTGACGAGGGCGGCGACCAGCGCCTGCTTAGACTTGAAATCATACAGCACGCTGGCCTTGCTGATCCCGGCTTCCACAGCCACCGCATCCAGCGTCAGCCGCGCCGCACCATCCCGCGCCACCACCCGTTCGGCGGCGTCGAGCACCTGCTGCTGATCGATGACGCGTGTTCTACCCATGGTCCGGCCCCGTTTATTTCCGACCGGATGGTTATAAATATTGGGGCGACCTGTCAAGTGGACGGCTGGCGTGGCCTGGGCCGCTCGCGTATTCGACCTTACGTATTGATACCATTGCATAAATATTGACAGCGCCGAGGGCGTGGCGGACAATTCGCGGGCGGAAGGGAGAGCCATCATGCTCAAATCGACCAGCCGTCGCTGTCTCCTGTTGGCCGTTATCGTGGGTGGGCTACTCGTGCCAGGGTTCACCATGGCCCAGGTGCCCCATGTCCCCGGCGCAATCTGCCGGACGCCCGAATTCTGGTGCTGGGCCGACCCGCCCGGCTATCCGGGGACGCCCTGCGTCTGCCCGTCGCCCACCGGCCCGACCTCCGGCGTGCTGGGATAACATGTCATGTGGCCGTTTCGGACGCCGCCCCCAGAGATGCAGCCGGCCGACCCCTTGCTGCAACTGCTCGATGACGCCCAACTGCTGACGCTCTACTGCATCAAGACCGGCACTTTGCGGGACAATGACCTGCCGACCGCCGTGGCGCGCTTCGAGGCTGCGCCCGACAAGAGCTGGAAATCCGAAGAAACCGTCGCCCTCCTGTCGGCGGTCAACAATACCGTGCTGTCGATCGCGCCGGTCAACCTGCATGATCTGCGCAACCGGCCACCTGCCGTCATGCTCGACGGCAATGCCGGGCTCGGCGACGCCCCGACGCTGATCGTCGTGCTGCTGACCGCCGCCATCATGGTGTTCACCGCCATGGTCACCCTGGGTTATAATCGCACCACAACGCTGATCGCCGAGATGGCACAATTCCAGACGGAAAACGTGCGGTCCGAGATGACGTCCACGGTCTATACGATTGTGCAAAATCTGGAACGGATCGGTGGCACCACCGAGGAAGGCGAGCAGCAAGCCACGCTGCAGGCTATCCACAATGACATTCATTCCATCAAGGCGATCGACGATCGCGTCGAGACCGTCTTCAACGAATTTCAGGCCCTGGTCGCCAATTTCAACGCCATTCAGCACTACAGCCTGCCCCTGGTCACCCCGACCGTGGCCCAGGACGACGCCTATGCCGGAGCGAGCCAGCCCAACCCGTGTCTTCGTGCGAACGATGCGGCAAAGCTGGTGAATGCCGCACAGACGGCCCAGAACGCTGTCGATTCGAACCCTGCGGTCCCGCCGATCATCCGTACCTTGATCCTCGACATTTTCGACTCGCTGTATGTGACCTGCGCCGCCAACCTGCGCTTTCACTTGGTAGACTTTCCCAATTTCGACGCGCTCGAAAACCAGCTGCAGGTCAGCGCCAATATGTTCGGCTTGTGGATCCTGCCGGCGCTCTATGGTGGCCTCGGCGCAGCGCTGTTTCACATGCGGCTGGTGCTGAGCCCACGCCTGCCCAGCCCCTCTTGGCCCCGCATCCTGCATCGCCTCGCCATCGGCGCCTTTGCCGGCGTCATTCTCGGCTGGTTCTGGGCGCCCTCCGGCTCGACGTCCGAGTTTACCAATATCGGCCTCAACGTCTTCGGCGTGGCCTTCCTCGTCGGCTACAGCATCGACGTCTTCTTTTCGCTCCTCGACCGCCTGATTGCCTTGCTCTCCACCGGTATCAGCCAGATCAATGCGTCGGCGACGCCAACGAAATAGGGGCGCTAAAGAAACGTGCCGGCCGCGGCCACTCGTTGGGCTCGCGTGCCAATGACCTCGATGATGCGCGGTCCGTCGTGCAATAGTCCCAGATCGTCGTCGCGGAGGATGGTTTTGAGGCGACGGTCTACCTGGCGCCGCAGCCGGGGATGTTCGATCTGGACTGCAATCTCGTCGGGGGCGGTAAGCGGGACAAAAATCACGGCATCGAGCGTAGCGAGCGCCTCTCCGATTTTGGCCAGGTCTCGGCCACCCGGCAGCCACTCGAAGCCTTCACTGGTACTGACAACCTCCAGATAGGCCAGAAAGTCGAGCGGGCAGCGGTCGAAGATCACGTCCCCGCCAGCAGGATAGCCGAGGATCAGCTTGCAGCTTTCAACAAGCTGCTTTTCGAGATCGGGTATCGTCGCGCCATCGGAAAAGGGAACGCCTTGTTCGAGCAGCCAATAGGGCTCCGCCACGCTGTAATAGCCCGGATAAGCGGCTGTGAAGTCGTCGATGAATGTCGTCTTGCCGACGCCATGCGTCCCTGTCACTGCGATCCGCATCATTCCCCCCCTTCAAGGCGTCTACGACGGCGCCCGCGAGCAATCAAGAACGGCCGTGTGGCGCTTCAAAACGGTGGAGAACCACGGCCGTCACCTGGCTGTCTTTTCTGTAGATCGTCAAATCGCTCCGGTCCGGGGAGCGGCCAAGCTCTTTCCACTGCTGACAAATCCAGAAATCTATCCACGCCCTTTCAGCCTCCCGCATACTGCTCCCATTCCCGTCATACACGCGGCCCCGACGCAGGGCCGGGCGGGGAGGCTGAAGACGGGGGCGCCCGTTTGGCCGGGCAGAAAGTCGGCGACCACGCTTGCAACACTAGCGTTGGTCGAGTTCCGGACCCGGTGAGGAAACTTCAGATCGTGATGGGCGGCCTTTGGGCCACTCTATATATTCGGTAGGTCCAAAGGCCGCCCATTACTCGTGTCTCCGCGACGCCTCTCCGGGCCGGGCGGCGTTTTCTGCTGTCCATAGCGCGCCGAACGGCGTTGGCACAGGTGTGCCAGCATGCTAATCGCCGATGCGACGCGGGCGTGGTGAAACTGGTAGACACAAGGGCCTTAAAAGCCCTCGCCGCTAGGCGTACGGGTTCGACCCCCGTCGCCCGCACCATCGAAAGAGGCCAAATGATCGAACGCATCGAGACCGGAATTGCGCCTTCGTCGGCGCCCATCAATGACGCAGTGCGGGCCGGCAAGCAGGTCTGGCTGGTGGCGATTGCCGAGGACCCGGTGAGTGGCGAGATCGTCAGCGGTGGCATCGAGGCGCAGGCGCGGCGTTGTATCGAAAACTTGCAAATTGGCATCACCGCTGCCGGTGGTACGCTGGCCAATCTAGTGATGGTGCAGATCTTTATCGTCGACAGCGCCGATGCGCCGGGGATGAATGCGGTCTATCGCGAGTATTTCACCGCGCAGCCCTATCCGGTGCGCGCCACAGTGGTGGTCAAGGAACTGCTCTCCAAGGGCCTGCTCATCGAGATGACCGCTCAGGGAGTGCTCGACTGATGCTGCTCAAACTCGACCTGCTCGAACAGATCAAGGCTGGCGAAGTCGATTTGGTGTTCCGGCGCTGGAGCCGGCCCTCGGTCAAGCCCGGTGGCACACTCAAGACCAAGGTCGGGCTGCTGGCGATTGGCGCGATCACCGATATGGAGCCCGATGATGTCAGTGAAGCCGATGCCCAGCGCGCCGGTTTCCGCGATGTCGCCGATTTCCGAAAGTGGCTCGATACGATGAAGCCGGGACATCTGTTCCAGCGCATCGAGGTCTCTTACCTCGGCGAGACGCCCTAGAAAGGCGTTGGCGCCACGAAGGTCATGAATTCGCCCGTCGTCGGGTGGGTGAGGCCCAGTTCGGCGGCATGCAACTGCAGCCGGTCGGCGGCGGCAAAAATTTCCGCATCGGCATAAAACGCATCACCCAGAATCACATGGCCGATGGCCTTCATGTGAACTCTCAATTGATGCGTGCGGCCGGTGAGGGGATGCAGGCGCACCCGGGTGACATTGTCTTCGCGCTCCAGCACCGTCCATTCGGTCTGCGATGGACGGCCGTTGTCGTGGTCGACACGCTGGCGCGGCTTGTTTTCCCAGTCGGTGGCCAGCGGCAGATCGACGAGGCCGGTATCCTGCTCGATGATGCCGGCGACGCGGGCGACATAGGATTTGGTCGTCTTGCGATGCTCAAACTGGCTGCCGATGCGGCCATGCGCGCGCTTGTTGAGCGCCAGCACCAGAACGCCGGACGTGTCCTTGTCGAGCCGATGGCACATGCCGGCGGTCGGCCAGGTCTGGCGGGCGCGATGTTCGACACAATCCCACAGCGACGGGTCCTTGCCCGGCACGCTCAGCAGCCCGCTCTGCTTGTCCACCACCAGGATGTCGTCATCGACATGGAGGACGTTGAGATAGGGCTCTAACGGCGGAAAGTAGTCTTTGAGCGTGGGCATGGGTCCGGACATTGCGGCGTCCTAGCAGACATGAACGCTTCCGTGAACGCGAATTCATGGAACGTCGCGGAGTCTGGGCCGTTGACCTGCCAGAACAACCAGAGGAGTTCAAAATGCACAAGGATCAGGTCGAAGGCGCTGGCAAGCAGGTCAAGGGCGCGCTCAAGGATGCTGCTGGCGGCCTCACCAGCAATGAACAGCTCCAGGCCGAAGGCAAGCTCGACAAGGCTGAAGGCAAGCTTCAGCAGAAGGTCGGCGACGTAAAAGACAAGGCGCGCGACGCGCTCAAAAACTAGTCTTTCGCTAGATATCCAAATCGAGGCCGTCCCGTAAGGGGCGGCCTTTGTCGTGTCGGCCATGATTGCGTCCATCTGGTTTGTGACAATGGGGCGCACTAAGGTCCAGCGATGGATACGACGACCTTTGACACCGCGCTGGGCACTTTCGGCATCGGCTGGACCGACGCCGGAATTGCGCGCCTGCAATTGCCGGGTCTCGATCAGGCGGCCATGCTGTCTCGGATCAATCGCGACGGGGCGGGGCCGGGCGACCCGACGCGGGCGGTAGAAGCCGTCATCAATCGCGTCGAGGACTATGCCGAAGGGGAGGTCGTAGACTTCTCCGATGTTGCGCTCGACCTCTCTAGCGTCAGCGATTTCAACCGGCGCACCTATGCGCTTTTGCTGACGATCGGCTGGGGCGAGGTCACCACTTATGGCGCCATGGCGCGGCAGTTGGGTGATGTCGGATTGTCGCGCGCCGTCGGCGCCGCAATGGGTTCCAACCCGATCCCGCTGATCATTCCCTGCCATCGCGTGCTGGCCAGCGATGGCAAGCCGGGCGGCTTTTCGGCTCCGGGCGGGGCGGAGTCGAAAGTCCGCATGCTGGCGCTGGAAGGCGTTTCCGTCGGCACGCCGGCCGGCCAGATGACATTTGGATTTTAGCCAATGAGTTTTGCCTTCAAGACCAGCAAGCGCGTAACACAACAGGTCCGCGAGATTGCCGCCGAACAAGTGAGCAAGGCCCTTACCGCGGTGGAAGCGGGCGACGCTGATTTCGACGCCACGGTCCATGCCCTGCGCCGCCGCTGCAAGAAACTGCGTGGCCTGTTGCGCCTGGTAGAACCGCATTTTGAAGGCTTCACGAAAGAAAACGCCGCGATCCGCGATGCTGCAGACCTGCTGGGCGGCGCGCGGGATGCGCGGGTGATGGTCGAGACGCTGGATGGCCTCGTGGCGGGCCGGCATGCTGCGGCCGAACAGGCGATTGGAGCGCGGCAGTATCTGGTCGATCGCGTGGAAAGCCTTTCGAACGGCGGTGACCGGGCGGAAACGCTGGAACAGTTTGCCAAAATGTTCGGCCAGATCGCCAAGCGCATTGACCACTGGCAGTTCGACGCTTCGGGCTATGTGGTGATCAGCGACGGGCTGGAGCGGACTTACAAGCAGTTCTGTAAGGGCGTGGCCGAAGCGCACAAGCATGATACGGCCGAGGCGCTGCACGTCTGGCGAAAGCAGGCCAAGTATCACGGCTATCACGTGACGTTGCTCGGCAAGACAGCGCCCGACATTCTCGAACCGCGCGGCAAGTCGCTAGTGCGATTGGGCGACCTGTTGGGCGATCATCATAATCTGGCCGTGCTGGGCGATACTTTGGCAGACGAGGCCGGTCGGCTCGGCGATGTGTCGGAGATCGAACGGTCCATTGTGGCGCGACAGCATGAATTGGCCGCCGATGCTTTCGCGCTGGGCCAGCAATTGGCGGCCGAGGCACCGTCGGCCCTGCGGCAGCGCTTTGCCGCCTATTGGCAGCTGCTGCCTGAGGAGAATTGATTTGGCGCAAGAGATTGAGCGCAAATTCCTGGTGATGGGCGATGGCTGGAAGGCGCTGGCCAAGAGCAGCAGCCTGTTGCGGCAGGGCTATCTGTCGTCCAATGCCAAGGCCACCGTGCGGGTGCGCAGCTGGGACGACGCCAGGGCGGCGCTGACGCTCAAGGGCAAGGCCAGCGGCATGACCCGGGCCGAATATGAATATGACGTCCCGATGGACGACGCCCGCGAAATGCTCGAAATGGCGCGGCCGCATGTGCTGGAAAAGCGCCGGCATCTCGTGCCCTTCGCCGGGCTGACTTGGGAAATCGACGTGTTCGGGGGCCGGCATGCGGGCCTGATTATCGCCGAGGTCGAGCTGGAGAGCGAAGATCAGGTGGTGGAGCTTCCCGACTGGGTCGGCAGGGAAGTGACCGATGACGAGCGCTACTACAATGCCAGCCTGTCGCGCAGCGACGGCATTCCGCAGCCTCTGTAGCGCCGGTCGTTCAATACGTCCTGAACAGTCCGTTCCCATTTCAGCGTGAGCCAAGTCATTGCCGCGCCCCAGTTCTGCTCCCACATCAGGGGGACAAAACAGGAGTTCAAAATGGCCAAGGATTTTGAGGGCAAGGTCGCCTTCGTAACGGGTGCAGCATCGGGCATTGGCGAGGCGGTGGCCAAGCAGCTCGCGGCGCGCGGTGCCAAGGTTGTGGTCGCCGATCTCAAGCTCGAGGCCGGCCAGAAGGTGGTCGATGCGATCGTGGCCGCCGGTGGCACGGCCGCCGCCGTTGCCGTCGATGTGGGCCAGCCCGAGCAGGTCGAACAGGCCGTCAAGTTCGCCGTCGACACCTATGGTGCGCTGCATCTGGCGGTCAATAATGCCGGTATTGGCGGCGTCGCCAAGCCGACCGCCGACTATACGGTGGAAGAGTGGCGCAAGGTTGTGCAGATCGATCTCGACAGCGTGTTCTACTCACTCAAGTCCGAAATCCCGGCGCTGCTCAAGAGCGGTGGCGGCGCCGTGGTCAACATGGCCTCCATCCTCGGCACCAATGGCTTCGCCTCGGCACCGGCATATGTATCCTCCAAGCATGGCGTTGTCGGCCTGACCAAGGCGACGGCGATCGACTATGCCAGGCAGGGCATCCGCTTGAATGCCGTCGGACCGGGCTTCATCGAGACGCCGCTGCTCAACGGCAATACCGGCAGCAGCAATTTCGACGCGCTCAAGGCGCTGCATCCGATGGGCCGCCTCGGCACATCCGACGAAGTCGCCGCCCTGACGCTGTTCCTGCTGTCAGACGCAGCTTCATTCATTACCGGGTCCTATCATCTGGTCGATGGCGGCTACGCCGCGCAGTAATTGCTGCGCCCGCGTGACTTCAAACCAATGCCCCGCTAGAAGCGGGGCATGACCGCACTCCACGTCTCCACACGCAGCGCCAGCCCAGCCTTGGCGCTGCTGCTCTCCACCTTTGCCCTGTTCACGCTGACGGCGATGAACGCCATTATCCACGAGGCGGCCAAAGTCGCGCCGGTTGGGCAATTGGTGTTCTGGCGCAGTATCGTCGCGCTGGGGCCGATCCTGATCTATCTGTGGTTTCGCCAAGAGCTGGGCAGCTCGCTGCGCACCAAATATCCACATAAACACCTGATCCGAGGCATTCTCGGCTCCGGCGTGATGATGTTCAACTTCATCGCGCTGGGCTATCTCTCGGTTGGGCTGGCGCAGGCGATCAGCTATCTGACGCCCCTCATGTCGATCTGCGCGGCCATGATATTCCTGCGCGAACGGCCCGGCGCATTGGTGGTGGGCGCGGTGCTGCTCGGTCTGCTCGGTATATTGCTGATGCTCTATCCGGCGCTGGTCGGCACCGAAGTCCGGCAGGGCACGCTGATCGGCGTTGCGGCGGGCCTCGCCATGGCGGCCACCGGCGCGCTGTCGCGGGTGCAGGTCAAGGATCTGACCCGGACCGATCCGCCAGCCAGCATTGCGCTATCCTTCGCCGTCGTGAGTACGCTTGTCGGGCTCTCAACACTGGCCTTCGGTTGGGCCGAACTCGACAGCTGGACTTTTGGTACCCTGATCGTCGCAGGCCTGCTCGGCGGCATGGGGCATATCTTCATGATGGAGGCGGTGGCGCGGGCCCCGGTGTCGCTGCTGGCGGGTTATGAATATACCGGCATCATCTGGGCTTTCCTGTTCGACGTGGCCCTGTTGGGCGTGGTGCTGGACATCTGGTCGGTGGCCGGTGCGCTGGTTGTCGTTGCGGCGGCGGCGCTTGTGGCCTATGGGCAAGGCCGGTTTTCGCGCCAGGCGGCGTCGGCCGCCCCAATGGAGAGATGACCATGCTGATCAATGCAGAAGACTTTGAGGCGATCGCCGCCGGCCGGTTCGACACGGCGTTTCGCAAATGGGTCCGGCCCACGGTCAAGGCCGGCGGCACGCTGACCACGGCGGCGGGCGTGCTGGCAATCGACGCGGTGGATGTCGTGGCGCTCAATGCCGTCACCCCGGAAGACCTCAAGCGGGCCGGTTTCGAGACGCGCAGCGACCTCGATGCCATGCTGGGCAATCGCGAGGGCACGCTGTACCGCATTCGCCTGCGCTATCTCGGCGAAGACCCGCGCGCGGCACTGCGGGAGAATGCCGACCTTTCCGATGCCGAGGCGGCGATCATCGCCGAGACGCTGGGCAGGATGGATGGCTCAACGCCCTGGGTGCGCCGGACGCTCGAGCTGATCGAAAGCCAGCCCGGCCAGTCGGCACACGAGCTGGCCAAGGTCCTCGACCTACCGCAGGTCAAGTTCAAGGGCAATGTGCGGCGGCTCAAGGCGTTGGGGCTGACCGAGAGCCTTGCGGTCGGCTATCGCCTGTCTGCGCGGGGCGAGGCCTGGCTCAAGCGGCCTATTGCCAGCGCTTGAAGCTCTTGAGGTGGTCGAGCCCCTTGACCACCGCCATGGTGAGCTTTTCGACGCTGTCGGTCACCGGTAGCACCTGAACATTCTCGGTGGCCGGATCCGGAACTTCCAGAGTGGCGAACTGGCTGTCGAGCAGGCTTGGCGGCATATACTCATGCTTCCGCTTGGCCATGCGCTCGGCGATGATTTCTTTTGTGCCGTCGAGATAGACAAACAGGATCGGTTCGCCGGCCTTCTTGACCAAAAACTCCCGATATGACCGCTTGAGCGCCGAGCAGGCGCCGACGGCGGCTTGCTTCTTCTCGGCCGCTTCATGCAGCGCCGTTGCCAGCGTTTCCAGCCACGGCCAACGGTCTTCATCGGTCAGCGGAATGCCGGCGCGCATCTTCTCGACATTGGCCTCCGGATGGTAGCCGTCGCCATCGAGGAAGGACACATGCAGGCGCCGGGCGATCGACTGGCCCACCGTCGACTTGCCCGATGAGCTGACGCCCATGACGATAATGATGCGGGAAGGGGTGAGGGTCATCAGCTGATCCTAGACCGTCGCGGTGAAAGCGCCATCGACATAGAGGATATGTCCGTTGACGAAGCGGGCCGCCTCGGAGGCGAGGAAGACCACGGCGCCCCCCAATTCCTCGGGCTGACCCCAGCGGCCCATCGGCGTGCGGCTTTCGATCCAGGCGTTGAACTTGTCGTCCTTGAGCAAAGCGTCGTTCATTTCCGTGGCGAAATAGCCCGGCGCGATGGCGTTGACGTTGAGGCCATGCCTGGCCCAGTCGACCGCCATGCCGCGCGTCAGATTGGTCACGGCCGCCTTGGTTGCTGCATAGGGCGCGATGGAAGGGCGCGACAGTTGGGCTAGCAGCGAGGCGATATTGATGATCTTGCCCGACCCGCGCGCAATCATGTGGCGCGCCACCGGCTGGCTGACGTTGAACACCGAGGTCAGGTTGGTGGCGATGACCTGGTCGAATTTTTCCGGAGGAAAGGCTTCCAGCGACGATCGGAACTGCATGCCGGCATTGTTGACCAGGATGTCGATCGGGCCGATTTCGTCCTCGATATAGTTGACCGCATCGTTGATGCTGTCGCGGCTGGTGACGTCGAAGGTCACGGCATTGACGGTGGCGCCCGTCGCCGCAAGGTCATGCGCGGCGGCGCCCAGGGCTACGCTGTCGCGGGCGTTGAGCACCACGGCGGCGCCCGCATTGGCCAGGGCTGTCGCCATGGCGAGGCCAAGGCCGCGGCTGGAGCCGGTGACCAGAGCGCGTTTGCCGGTGAGGTCGAAGGGATTGGAAGGCAAGGGCGGTCTCCACTTTGCGCGGACCCTAAGCAGAGGCGTCCGATCACACAAGGTGGTCTGCCATACCAGATGCATTATTCGGCCAAGATTTCCCCGAATCCGGCTTCCGTATGAAGCTGGTTTGTGGTCAGTTCGCCGCCGCGAGCCATGCGCTACAGGCATGGACTGGACGGAAAGTTCTCGGAAGGACGTTTGCATGTCGACAGCGGATATTGGCCTGATCGGCCTGGCAGTGATGGGCTCCAATCTGGCGCTGAATATTGCCGAAAAAGGCTACACCATCGCTGTCCACAACCGAACCGCGTCCAAGATCGACGACTTCGTGGTCACGGCCAAGGAACAGGGTCTCGACGGCAAGGTGATCCCCAAGGCCGATCTGGCCGACTTCATCCAGACTATCAAGGCGCCGCGCTCGATCATCATCATGGTGAAAGCCGGTCAGCCGGTCGACGACATGATCGAGCAGCTGTTGCCGCATCTCGAACAGGGCGACGCGATCATCGAATGCGGCAATTCGCTCTATACCGATACGCAGCGCCGCTTTGATTATCTCAAGCCCAAGGGCATCGGCTATCTCGGCGTCGGTGTTTCCGGTGGTGAAGAAGGCGCGCGCCATGGTCCCTCGATCATGGTCGGTGGTTCCAAGGAACAGTGGCACAATGCCGAGCCGGTACTGACGGCCATCGCGGCCCAGTTCAATGGCGAAAGCTGCTGCGCTTATCTGGGCGAGGGCGGCGCCGGCCACTTCGTCAAGATGATCCACAATGGCATTGAATATGGCGACATGCAGATGATCGCCGAAATCTACGGCGTGATGCGTGATGGCTTGGGCATGTCGGCCAAGGAATGCGCCGCCGTGTTCAAGGAATGGAACCAGGGTCCGCTAAATTCCTACCTCATCGAAATCACCGGCCATGTGCTCGAGGCGGTTGACGCCGAGACCGGCAAGCCGCTGGTGGATCTGATCCTCGACAAGGCCGGTCAGAAGGGCACAGGCATGTGGTCCGCCGTCGTCGCCCAGCAGATGGGTGTGCCGGCAACCGCCATTGAAGGCGCCGTTGCGGCGCGTTCGCTGTCCTCGCGCAAGGCTGAACGGGTAGCCGCCGAAGCCATCTATGGCAAGCCGAACCGCGCCAAGACCGACGTGACATTAGCCGATCTCGAAAAGGCGCTGCTGGCCGGCAAGATCGTTTCCTATGCACAGGGCTTTGCGGTGATCGCCAAGGCGTCGGAAGAGTTCGGCTGGTCGCTGCCGCTGGCAACCATCGCCAAGATCTGGCGCGCCGGTTGCATCATTCGCTCGCGGTTCCTCGACCAGATGTCCTCGGCCTATGCCAAGGGCGAAGCCACCAATCTGCTGGTCGTGCCCGACTTCGTCACCATCATGAAGGACAGCCATCCGAGTCTGCGCAAGGTCGTGGCTGCTGCTTCCGTCGGCGAATTCCCGATGATCTGCCTCTCCGCTTCGCTGAGCTATTTCGACAGCTATCGCCAAGCCCAGGGCACGGCCAACCTGACCCAGGGCCAGCGCGACTTCTTCGGTGCACATGGCTTCGAGATCGCCGGTCGCGGCACCGACCTGCACGGCACCTGGCCGTCGACGCTGGGCAAGTAAGCCGCGTCGCAGAACTGAATTGAAAAGCCCCGCTTCGGCGGGGCTTTTTGTTGTCCGGCATCAGACGGCGCGGGCTCGGCTGCCGACGCGGCGCTCATGGATGAAGGCCCGGGCCTGCAGCGGCGGGGCGCCCAGCACCGCGCGATCCTTGCCGGCCCGTTTGGCGTCGTAAAGCGCCCGGTCGGCGGCGGACATCATCTCGGAAATGCTCTCCGACTTGATGCGCGGATGCAGGCCCATGCTGACCGTCACATACCGATCATAAGGCAGACCGGGGAATTCGGTCTGGGTCATTTCGTGGCGGATGGCCTCGGCATGCTCAAGCAAGGTCGGGCGCTGAATGGCGCGGTAGAACAGGGTGAATTCCTCGCCGCCGGTGCGGGCCACAAGATCGGCCTCGCCCTGCTTGGTCAGCACGCGGGCCACTGCGGCGATCACCTGGTCGCCGGTGCCATGGCCATAGGTGTCGTTGACCAGCTTGAAATTATCGATGTCGACGATCATCACCGCGGCGTCCGGCGCGCCGCCCAATAGCTTCTGCACGCCCTTGTCGAAGCCACGGCGGTTGAGCAGGCCGGTGAGGAAGTCGCGATTGGCCTCGGCGGTCAACTCGTCGAACAGACGCGAGGCCAGCGCGAAGAGGAAGGCGAGGCCCATGGCAATAGCGATGACCGGCGTCACTGCTTGGACCGTGGCCCAATAGGCCGAGTCGCGGAACGAGCCGGCGCTGTTGATATCGAGTTGCTTGAGCAGGGTTGCGGCTGGGCGGAGAATGGCCAGCAGCAACAGGGCCGATGACAAGCCGACAAACAGCCAATCGAGCCCGCGCGGCGTGGCGCGAAACAGCATCCAGACCGTCTTGGAGGTCAGAATGACATAGGCTGCGCTGACGACATAAATGCGCGCTTCGGTGGAAGGCGCAACAAACAGGTACCAGCTGAACAGCACAGCGCAGATCGCGCTGGTGCCGGCAAACAGCCGCCATGGTACGGGTTGGCCAACCCGGAGCAGGCCGCCAATGCAGGCGGAAGCGATGGCCACGAGGAACATCAGATTGGCCGCGATGCGGGAGGCCGGCGTTTCGAAATAGGGTAGCAGATCGTTGATGGCGAAGGCGACGCCGCTGCAGCCGAAGGCCAGCGCCAGCATGGCAAGGTAAAGCTGATCCGACCGTTTGCGCCACAGCACGAGGAAGGTCACCGCCAGAATGGCCGCGACCGCCGGGTTCAGCAATGTGAAGAAAAACTGCCCGCTCACGTGTCGATAAATCCGCAGATGTCCCGCGGCTATCAGCCTTATTTCGAGATAAGGAAGCGTTAAAACGGACGCCTAGAGCAGGCTGCGGTACATCACAAAGCTGTCCACATAGCCGTGGAACGGGTGTTTGAAGGCCAGGGGCAGGGTGCCGACGATATCAAAACCCAAGCGCTGCCACAGGGCCACAGCACGGGTATTGGTCGAGACGACGTGGTTGAACTGCATGGCGCGGAACCCGCGCTCCCTCGCTCGGACCAGCGAGTGTTCGCACATGGCGCGAGCAATGCCCTTGCCCTGCGCTGCCGGGGAGGTCATGTAACCGCAATTGGCAACATGGGCGCCGCCGCCCTGCTGGTTGGCCATCAAGTAATAGGTGCCAAGGATCATGCCGTCCCGCTCAGCGACAAAGACTTCGTGGGTCGGGCCGAACCAATACGCGTCGACGCCGTCCGCATCGAGAGTGCGGGAAATGGCATAGGTTTCGCCGGCCGCCAAGGTGGGCGCGACAATGGCAAGAATGGCGGGCTTATCGGCGTCAGCGGCGGGGCGGATCGAGGTCTGGGTCATCTTCAATCGGGGCAATACGAACCTGGCCGGGCGGCGGGGTGCCGGGCACATGGGGGTGATCAGCGACGCTGGGGCGGTGACCCAGCTCGAAACGCCAGGCGGCGACAGCAAAGACGAACAGCGCAATCACCACGGCAATGCCGCAGGCGATGAAGGGGGCACCGGGGAAATAGTGTTCCGAGCCTGGCGCGCCGCTGGTGTAATAGGAAAAGATCTGCGTGGCGGCGAGTGGCCCGATGATGGTGGCCAGCGAACTGGCGGCGTTGACTGCACCCTGCAGCTCGCCTTGGCTATTGTCGGGCACCTGACGCGACAGCACGCCATTGATGGCTGGTGGCGCGAGGCCGCTGACACAGCCCACGGCGATGAACAGATAGAGCTGATAGACATCGGCCGAGAAGGCGATGCCGGCAAAAGCTGCAGCGGCGGCCAGCAGGCCGACGATGCCGACAGCCGGTTCACCGAGACCCTTGGAGAGCGGCGCTGCCAGCACAGCTTGGCTGACGGCGAAGCCGATGCCGAAGGCGCCCAGCGTGCGGCCGATGGAGGAGGAGGTGAAAGCAAACACTTCCACGGTGAAATAGCTGAAGATCGTCGGTAGGGCCTGCGTCGCCAGCTGCAGGAAGAACAGCACGGCCAGCAGCCACAGCACCGCCGGGTATTTGCGCAGGGCAGCGACGGCGCCGAAGGGGTTGGCGCGGCGGATGTCGAACTTGCGGCGCGACGTCTTGGGCAGGCTTTCCGGCAGCACCAGCAGACCAAAGAGGAAGTTGGCGAAGGCCAAGCCGGCGGCGGCATAGAAGGGTACGCGCGGGCCGAGTTCGCCCAGTTCGCCGCCGATCACCGGGCCGATGATGAAGCCGAGGCCAAAGGCGGCGCCGATCAGGCCGAAGCGATGGGTACGCTTATGCGGCGGGGTGATGTCGGCCATATAGGCCGTGGCGGTGGCGAGGGCCGCGCCAGCGATGCCGGCGATGATGCGGCCGATGAACAGGTACCAGACGAAGGGCGCGATCGACATCATCAGGTAGTCGAAGGTCAGGCCGAGCAGCGAAGCGAGGAGGATCGGACGGCGGCCGAATCGATCGGAAAGATTGCCCAGCACCGGCGAAAAAACGAACTGCATGAAGGCGTAAGCAAAGACCAGATAGCCGCCGATGACGGCGGCATTGGCGACGCTGCCGCCGGTAAGGTCTTCCAGCAATTCGGGCAGGACCGGCACGATGATGCCGACACCGATCATATCCAGCAGGATCGTCACCAGAATGCAGGTGAGGGTCAGGCGTGAGCGGGTCGCTGCTTGCATGCTGGTTGCGCTAACCTTTGTGTCCACGGCCGGTCTGATAATGTCGCGCAGTTGACACAGCCAAGCCTTTCAACGCAAGGCCGAAGGGTAGTGCAAAGTTCCATCGGCGGGCGGTGTTACCGGCACTTCATAACCATAGAGCCAGGCGAGGCGGCGCAGATGGCCGCGACTGCCCTGCAGCTGGATACCCAGATTGCGCGCCAGGCTAAAGGGCCAGCGCATATGGAAAATCTTGCCATTGGTCGCCGAGGTGCGGGCGACGCGGGCGACGCGCTTCTGGCGCATAGCCTCGTATTTCTCGAAAGCCGCTTCGGCGCTAGCTTCCCTGATTAGCAGCGGGGCGAGAGTGGCGGCATCCTCGATGCCCATGGCCGCGCCCTGGGCCTGGAAGGGCACCATGGCATGGGCGGCATCGCCGAGGATGCCGATGTTTCCGGCATGCCATTTGGGCGTGCTGACCGTGTAGAGCGGCCAGGGCGTCCAGCTTTCGCCGGCGGCGGTGAGCAGGACTTCGATGCGGGGACCCTTGGGGAAAGCGCGAGGCAGTCTGGGTCGATTGCCGAGGTCCTTGCTGATCTGCTTGACCGCGGCGAAGAGCGCCAAATTGACTTGGCGGCGATGCGGCAGAGGGTAGCAGACGAGGTGGTAGTTATGTCCGAAGAGGACGGAAACCTTGTCGAGCGCAATCTGTCCGGCGACTGAATCAAATGGCACAAGTGCCCGCCAGGCCACGCGATTTCCGTATTTTGCCGAGGGGCCGTCGAGCAGTTTCATGCGGGTCTGGGAGTGGACGCCGTCGGCGCCGATGAAGGCCTGGCCGCGGCCCATGCGGGTCTGGCCATTGGCTTCATCAATGGAAATGGTGATGCCGCGGGCATGTGAGACGACATCCCATGAGCGGACGCCGAACAGGATGTCGATATTGGCAAAGCGCCGACAGGCCTTGTAGAGCGCGTCGGCCAGGTCGGCCCGGTGCATCACGGCATAGGGGGCGCCGAAGGCCTCGCGCATGGCGGCGCCGAGGTCCATGGTGACCAAGGGACTGGCAGCGCGGTGGGGGTAGATGTCGATGCCGGCTGGCTCGAGGCCGCGGGCGGTCAGTGCCTCGGCTAGGCCAAGATTATCGAGGATTTTCCGGGCGTTAGGGCTGACCTGCAGGCCAGCGCCGAATTCGGAAATGGTCGCGCTGCGTTCCAGCACGATGACCGTGGCGCCGAATTTGGCCAAAGCCAGCGCCAGCGTCAGCCCGGATATGCCGGCGCCGGCGACATAGAATGTGCCCGTCATGGGCGCAACTCAGGCGGCGTGGAAAATGGCGGATACGGGGTTGGACGTGCCGGCGGCAAGACGCGAATTGAACACGTAATGCGTTGAACAATAAGGGCAAACCGCCTCGTTGTCCTTGCCCATGTCGATATAGATATGGGGATGGTCAAACGGGGGCAGGGCGCCGACGCACTGGAATTCCTTGGAGCCGACCTCGATCTGGCGAAGCCCCTCGGTGTTATGGAAATGGGGCGTGGTGCCGTGTGCCATGACGATAAACCTGTTTGATTTGGCCGGACCATATGCCAAGGACGGAGCGAAAGAAAGGGCTCACGCCCTATTGGCCAAGTGGTCGCAGATGGTCACCAAGTGCTAACAGACTGTTAGCATCGAGCGCAGGAATAGGTCACGTGCCACAGTTCACCTCGGACGGATTAAACCTTGCCTATCAGAGCTTTGGCGATGGTTTGCCGGTGCTGTGCATTCACGGCTTTGCCTCAAGTGGCAAAGTCAACTGGATCGACACCGGCTGGGTCGAAACGCTGACCGCCGCCGGATACCGGGCCATTATCCTCGACAATCGCGGACATGGCGATTCCGACAAGCCCTACGATCCCGAACGCTACTATCCGCAGCAGATGGCGGATGATGCGCTGGCGCTGCTCGATCACCTGGGGATCGAGCGCGTTGCCATTCTAGGCTACTCCATGGGCGCGCGGATAAGTGCCTTTCTGGCCTATGAGCATCCCGAGCGGGTCGCTTGCGCCATCTTTGGCGGTATGGGGATGAACCTGATCAATGGGCTGAGCGATGGCAATGACATCATCGCCGGATTGCGGGCGCCGGCTTTGGCCGGGCTGACCCATCCGACGGCGCGGCAGTTCCGCATCTTTGCTGAACATACTGGAGCCGATCGCGAGGCACTGGCGGCCTGCATGGAAACCTCGCGCCAGCCGATGGCGCGGGCCGACGTGCGGCGGATCGATGTGCCGGTGCTGGTGGCGGTGGGGGAGGCCGACGATATGGCCGGGTCGCCCGAACCACTGGCCGAACTGCTGCCGCAGGGCGAGGCCTTCACCATTCCCAAGCGCGACCATATGCGGGCCACCGGCGATAAGGCCTTCAAGGCAGCCGCGCTGGCCTTTCTGGGCAAGACATTCGCCTGATTGAGCCAATCGTGAACCAATCGGCCCGTCAGGGCTTTGTTTTGGAGCACGAGATGGCTTATATCGGTATCTCTCGATGAAGCGGAGACGCGCCATGCCGACCAGCGCCAAGACATCAGCGACCCTCAAGACGGTCGATCCCGTCTGGGAAGCCGTGCGCGCCGGGGCCCGGCAGATCGTCAGTTCCGAGCCCTCTTTGGCCAATATGGCTGTCTCGGCGATTCTCAATCACGACACGTTCGAGCAGGCTTTGGCGCATCGCCTTGCCGCGCGACTCGACCATGATGACGTCTCCGCCGATCTGATCCGCCAGGCTTTTGCCGAGACCCTCAATGATGCACCCGAGATTGCCATCAATGCGCGGGTTGATCTGGCGGCCACGCTGGAGCGTGACCCCGCCTGCCACCGGGCAATCGAGCCGCTGCTATATTTCAAGGGCTATCAGGCGATCCAGACGCATCGCTTTGCCCATGCCATGTTCATGGCCGGCCGCCGGGACTTCGCGCTGTACCTCCAGAGCCGCGCCAGCCAGGTGTTCCAGGTCGACATCAATCCGGCCGTGGTGATGGGCAAGGGCATCATGCTCGACCATGGCACGGGCCTCGTCATCGGCGAGACGGCGGTGGTGGGCGACAATGTCTCCATGCTGCAGAATGTGACGCTGGGCGGTACCGGCAAGTCGGACCAGGACCGTCACCCCAAAATCGGCAATGGCGTGCTCATCGGTGCCGGCGCGACGGTGCTCGGCAATATCAAGATCGGCGACTGCTCGCGCATCGGCGCCGGCTCGGTCGTGCTCAAGGAAGTGCCGCCGCGGGTCACCGTCGCAGGTGTGCCGGCCAAGGTGATCGGCGAAGCGGGCTGTGCGCAGCCGGCTTTGGTGATGGATCAGATGGTGCTGGTGCACGACCTTGGTGCGCCAGCCGAGTGACGGGGCAAGACCGTAGGCCGGGTTCTCACCGCTAAAATGGCACTGTTTCGGGCTTGTATGCGTTGAGCTTGTGACTAGATTGCCGGCTCAACCAAATAGCAGGACATCGACAGTGAACCATCCCGAGATCATCAAACTGCAGAAGTTCCTGCAACTGAAATTCAACAACAAGAACATCGACGTACGCCCGCGCGTGAAGCTCAATGATTCCGTGGAAGTGTTCATCGGCGACGAGTCGATCGGGCTGATCCATGTCGATGACGAGGACGGCGACAAGTCCTACATCTTCAACATGTCGATCCTCGATATCGATCTGGATGACGTCGGCTGAACGCTGACGGCATCGAGAGTAAGTGAAAAAATCCCGCGCGAGCGGGATTTTTTGTTGTCCGAAAAGCTCACCAGGCCTTGATCGGCTCCAGCCATTTCTTCACCTCGTCATCGAAGCCGCGCCACGACTGCAGCAGGCTGGCGTCGAAGGTGTAGATGGCGGCTATGCCAGTGGGGAGGGTGACGGTGCGGACGCATTGGGCGGTGCCGCCTTCGGCGATCGGTTGCTGGCATTTGGCGACGAAGGGGTTGGGCGAGAGGGCGTCATACCAGACGCTTTCGCCGGCATAGCCGTTTTGGGCCAGCATGGGTTTGCCGACGAGGCCTGGCACGCCGTCGAGCGTTTCATCGGCGAATTGGTGCAGATAGACGCGGTCGAGCAGGCTGGCGCTGGTGCGGGCGCGGCTGGGCGGCAGCAGCGTCACGTCGACTGGCTGGGTGCCATGCGCGGTGTCGGCCGGAAAAATCACCCGCAAGTTGATCTGGTCGGTGAAGCCATCGCGAATCTGCTCGCCATAGCGAAACCAGCGGCGCGGAATGGATAATTCCTGGCCGGCGATGGTCTGCAAAACCGGATCGGCATCGCTCAAACCTGGGGATGGCACGTCGTCCATGCGGCCCAGTTCATCGACCAGATAGGCCGCGCTCACCGCCAGAAAAAGCGTGAAAACACCAATGCAGGCAAGGTTGTAGGCCAGGGAGGAATGGCCCGGTTGGCGCAGCGCCGATGCGGATTTGGAGCCCATCTCCAGCATTAACCAGTTTCATCGTGGGAAGGTGACAGGTCATCAGGCAGCCAATATGCTTAATGAAGGGTTAATGCCTGCAGTCCAAATGCTGCAGACGACGGGGATGGATAGCATGACGAAGGAACTTTTGCTCGCGGCTTTCCTGATCGGCGTGGGGCTCTGCATGGCTGGTGCCGGCACCCATCTCTACCAGTTCGTGGCGCGTCAGCAGGCCATGCTGCGCTATGACGGCAAGACCTTCATCTCGTCGATGGGCCATGTAGCGATGAGTTTTATCTGTGGTCCCTACATCATGCTGCAGCTCGGCTGGCAGCATGAAGAGGGTGGCACGCTGTCGATGACCTCGGCGCTGGTGTCGGCCGTGGTGGCCTTCGGCTGGGCTTTTCTCACTGGCCTGCTGTTCATGGGCGCCTATGTGGCGATCCTTGGCTGGTAATTCAGAACCGCAGAAACAATGAAGCCAGCCTCTTGCGAAGCTGGCCTCATTCTTCAGACTCCTATCAGGGATAGGCTGGATCTTGCGATCCGGGCGGAGCCTGGAACTGTTCGGAGCGCACCCTTCGGCCTCGCTCCTGTAACTGCGTGTTCTACTGGATAGCCGCGGTGATGGTGATGTTGCGATCATCCATCATGTCGACCCACTGGCCGGCGTCGGCCTGGGACTGGCGCTTGACGAATTTATAGGGCGTCTGGCTCCACAGATCGACCGAGCCGACCTGGTTGTCGAGCACGAGATCGCCGCGATCGGTGCGGACCAGCAGCACGGCATGGCCTTCGCCATTGGCCTGCTTGACTACGGCCATCAGCAGCGTGCTGGCGGGCCAGCCGGCGCCGATCAGCTGGCGGCGCTTTTCCAGCGCATAGTCTTCGCAATCGCCATAGCCGTTGGGATAGGTCCAGAATTCGGCGACCTTATAGAGATCCTCGTCCGTGACGGGGGTGACGGTCTGGTTCACATAGGCATTGATATTGAGCAGCTGCTGCCAGCGCTGGTCATCCAGTGACACGGCGGTGACCGGATTGGCATGCGGACGGCAGTCGTCGCGGTGGCTCTTGCAGAATTCGAGGTGGCCGACCGGAATCGAGGTCGGGGCGGTCGAGGTCTGGATAAAGGCGACATTGGTGGTGTCCAGCGCCTGGGCCGGGGCGGCGATGGCGGCGAGAGCGAGCATGGCTCCCAGCAGCGCGGTTCGCAGTCCCTTGGTGTTCGTGTGCATTGCAGTCTCCCTGATGGAGACCACGTTAGGGAGCGCGACTTAGGGCGATCAGAAAACTGAGATGCACATTTTATGCGTGTTTTATCGATGTGATTCCGGAGGAATTAACCATGCGGGCCAGAGGCTTGGCGGCGCGAGCTAATATCGTGCCTGGCCATCACCCCACCCGACCCCTCCGGGGCCACCCTCCCCATTCAGGGGAGGGAATTGAGAGCTCACCGGTCTCGAATTCTTTCTTATCCCTCCCCCCTGTGGGGAGGGTGGCCCCGAAGGGGTCGGGTGGGTGGGGGTATCCCCGATGCCAGCTCCTAGTTCGCAATCCCGGCCAGCACCCGCGCATAAAGGTCGTCGTCCTGGCTGGCGCCCTGGCGGCATTGTTTGGAGCCGATGAAAAGGCTGGTGATGCTGGAGAGGCGGGATGAACGGATGCTGAAGGCGCGTTCCTCGATCTGGCGCGGGTGCATGTGCCAGTTCTGATGATGGGCGATGATGTTGTTGCCGGCGGCGTCGACGCCGAGGGCGGTGACGCAGACGTGGTCGTCATCCTTGGGGTCGTTGTCGGTGAGGCGCTGGGTCAGTTCCAGCTCACCGCGGACCAAGTCCATGCTGATGGTGATGTCGACCCACTGGTTGCGCTTCCAGTCCCATTTCTGGTGATAGAGCGGGCAGGCCACGGTCATGCTGTCGCTGGCGCATTTGGTCAGCTTGATCTCCTGCCAGGCGTAGTCTTTCCAATCGGTCCGCCCATCGGCGAAGGCGTTGGATGGCAAGATGAGGAGAAGGGTGGCGAGGAGGAGGGTGCGCAGCAGGAGTGTCATGCAAGCTTCATAAGCAGCGCGACCGGGCGGCGCCACTCACAGATGCGACAGTCTTAGTTCATTCTGAGGTTTTGTTGGATAACCGTCAGCATTTCCTGGGCCGAGGCGAATTCCACGGCGACGCCGTTCTGGAAGTGGCGGACGACGCGGGCGCGCATGCGGCCGAGGGTGACCGGGGTGCCCATGGCCGGGCGGACGTCGAGTTCGATGGCGGCGCCCGAAAGCGAGATGTCGATGATCTTGCAATTGTAGCGGCGGCCATCGTCGAGCACGACGGTGGAATGGCGGATATCGGGGACGACGCGCTCGTGGCGACGATCCTCGGGGAGGTTGAGCACGTCCTTGTTGGCCAGCCAGGTGAGCTGGGCGGCCATCTTGTCGCGCTTGCGGGGCGAAGCGGCGATATCCATGCAGAAGCCGCCGTCGATCTGGCTCTGGATCACGCCTTCGATGCGGCCGACATGGTCGACATAGGCGATAACCTTTTCACCGACCACACCGGCCACTGGAGCGATGACCATGGCGTCGCCCGGCGACATTTCGAGAATCTGGCAGGGGAATTCGCGGCGGTCGGCCAGCATGTAGCGGCCAAGCACCGACACGCGGACGCGCTGGAATTTCGTCGCCTCCGCACGCGTGCGGTTAGGGGCGATGAACTGCGATGAAGGAAGGTCGTCGCTCAGCATTCGCCGGACCGCCAGGGACTCAGATGATGAGCAGGCTAGCCTGTCCTGGTTAACGCAAGGTGAGTTTCAGCCGCGATCGGCGCACATCAAACGCGCGCAGATCGCTGATTTTTAAAGAAAATGCCGACTATTGGCGGCCGCCGTCGATGACAGCCAGATGGGCGTAGCGGCGGGCCGAACGACCATAAACCATGGCCGGCATGGCGGTGGGGGCAGGGCCGTTGGAGAAGCCGGAGTCGTTGACGACGCTGGCGGCGACTTCGCGTACCGATTCTTCCAGTGCGACATCGTCCGGCCAGATCAGGCGCAGGCCGGTGATACGCTGTTCCATGATCGGCTGCACGCCGAGCCAATAGGGCTCGTCGAGTGCAGTCATGGCGCCGAGCAGGCGGGTGTGGGTCGAGCCGTTGTGACGCAGCGGCATCAGGATGGTTTCGAAGGAGACCTTGGTGTGCAGCGCGGTGGTGCCCTGGAAGGTGACCAGAGCGACGGCGTGATCCTCGGTCACGGCGCGCATCAGGGTTTCCATGGCGTCATGGTCGCGCTCATGCCAGAGCGTCGAAAAGGAGCGGCCCTTGAGCTCGCGGCAATAGGCGGTGCAGAGATGCGAACCGGCGAGACGGAAGGAGAATTTCTCGCTTTCGTCGAGCTCCAGGATGAAAGTATTGGCCAGCGCTTCGCGGATGCGCGTCGGATCGATGTCCTTGCGATCGGGCGCGCTGCGGGCACCGCGAATGGCGTTCCAATAATCGTACAGCGTCCTGGTGCTAGCTTTTTGCATTGTTCTCTCGACCCGCCCAATATAAGCGGGCGCTCCCCCCTGATGGAACGCTGCCGCCGCAGGGCTCACATTGTCAAAAGCGGGCGACAAAAGCCCTCTTAAAGAACAGTTAAGGTTAACGCCGGGGCCGGCATGTGGAAAAGAACAGCGTGAGGCGCAGGGCGCCAGCGAGTCGGAGCGAAGTGATGAGTGAACAAGGTCAGCCGCCAGTCAAACCGGGCCCCAGCGGGCGTGAGCCGGTGTTCCTTTTGCCGGGCAGCGTGACGGCGGTGATCGGCGTGCTGCTGGCCATTCACCTCGCATCAACCGTGGTGCTTAACCAGGACGGCTATTTGCAGCTGGTGTTCTGGTTCGCCTTCCAGCCGCTGCGCATCGTGGCCGCGCCCTCCGATCCGTCGCTGGCCATTCCGCTGTTGTGGACGCCGTTCAGCCACGCGCTGCTGCATGGCGGCTGGGAGCATGTGCTGGTCAATTCGGCCTGGTTCGCGATTTTTGCGACGCCCGTAGCGCGACGCTATGGGGCAGGGCCGATGCTGGCGATCTTTTTCGTCTCGGCAGCGGGCGGCGCGGCGCTGTTTGCGGCGACGACGCTGCTGTCGGGCTCGTATCTGATCGGCGCATCGGGTGGCGTGGCCGGGCTGACCGGGGCGGCCTGCCGGTTCATCTTCCAGCCAGTGATTGTGGCCAATCATCCCGAGACCGGCGAACGGGTGGTGCTGGGGCGGCGGCTGGCCAGCTTTGCCGACCTTTGGCGCGATAGCCGGGCTCGGTTCTTCATCCTGATCTGGGTGGTGCTCAATGCCGCCGTGCCGCTGCTGCCGCTGGTGACGGGCATGGAAATGTCGGTCGCGTGGCAGGCGCATCTCGGCGGGTTTTTCGGCGGGATTTTGATGGTGGGGCTGTTCGAGCGAAAAGCCTAGGCGGCTTTTGCGCGACTGATCTCCGCCGTCCTGGTCAGCGCCCAGGCCAGGGCAACGAGCAACAACAGCCCGCTGCCGAGGAGGATGCCGTCAAAGACGGGATCGTTGCCGGGGTGGCCAGCTTTGATGGATTGCAGCAGGATCGACAGCACGGTGCCGGTGGCGAAGGTGGCGAGGCCCTGGCGACCCATCAGGCGCAGGGGCGTGGCCAAGGCCGAGCTGGCGAGGCGGCGCATGATGGGAAGGCTGCCCAGCACGTAGAAAAGCGCCAGGGCGTGCAGCAGGCGGGGCAGGGAGAGGAAGGTCTTGTCGAACCAGGTGATGTAGAAGGGCACGCCAATGCTGCTGAGCCAGCCCATGGCGCCATTCATGCCCTTGCCGATCGGCGGAACCTTCATCCAGAGCAGGGTGAAGACGAGGAAGGCTGCGGCGAGCCAGAAGAGGACCGGCGACCAGGGAATGAATTTGCCGCCGACCTTCATCGCCGTGCCGGTCAGCAGGCCGAGCACGAAAAGCAATTGCCAGGAAAAGGGGTCGAAGAACCAGCCGCCCGGATTGGGGAAGGCGGGGAAGTTGAGGCGGAACTGGCCGGCCGCAAACCACAGGGCGACCGAGGCGATCAGCACCAGCCAGGGCCTGCGCAGGCCGGCCACGATGATCAGCGGGCTGGCCAGCAGCAGCGTCATATAGAGCGGCAGGATGTTGAGATAGCCGAGCTGATGGCTAAGCAGGGGAATGCCGATCAGCGCGCCGAGTGGCTGCTGGAACAGCGGCGCCAGATTGTTCTTGGTCAGGAGGTCGGTCAGGCCAAACCATTTTGCCGCGCCGGCGAAGATGGCGATGCAGAGCATGGTGATGGTGATGTGGACGAAATACAGCTGGCGCGCACGGGCCCAGACTTTTGCCGTGGCGGCCCAGAGATTGCCGCTGCGGAAGCGGTTGGAATAGGCGAGGCCCGCCGCCATGCCGGACATGAAGACGAAGGCTTCGGCCGCATCGGAAAAGCCGAAATTGCGATTGGTGAAGGCTTCGTAGACCGTGCCGGGCACGTGGTTGATGAAGATCATCACCAGCGCCAGGCCGCGGAACATGTCGAGACGGTCATCGCGACCGGTCATCGGCGCGGCGGGTGCGGCGGCCGGGCGCGACCAGATGGCGCGCGCCCAGGTCGGCCCGAGCAGGCCGGCGGCACGATAATTGGTATGTTCAGGCAGTGACATGCTGTGCGGTTCTCAAGGAGACCAGACCGGCGTCCTGCGTTGTGCCCTTATTGGTCCAGGCGGCGAAGATGGCGCGCTGCGTGCTGACGATGCTGGGTGGGGCCAGTTCGGAGTCCGAGGCGAAGAGCAGCGGCGTGCCGGGATTTTCGGTCGGGCGCGAGGTCAGCGAAATCAGGAATGGTGCGAGGATCGCCGGTACCATGGCCGGGGCCACCCAGATGGCGCTGGTAGGAGCGAAGATCAGAACACCGCCCAGGGTCAACACGGCGATGGTGACGATCCACCAGCTGGCCTGAAAAGCGGTCTTGAGATCGACCCAGTTCTGGCCGCGCGTCGTGGCGGGCCAGCCGCCGTCGAGGCCGAGCAGCACCTGCAGCACCGAGCGGGTCTGCAGCAGCAGCAGGGTTGGTGCCAAGAGCGTCGAGACCAGGATTTCGCCCAGCACCGAAGCGAACGAGCGGATAGTGCCGCCGAATCGCCGGTTGTGGCCGTCGAACATGCCGCGGGTCAGGATGGCGAATTTGGGCAGCAGCAGAACGATCGCGACGGCCACGATCAGGGTCCAGGCACTGAAGTTGATGTTCATGAAGCCGGGCATGAAGATCGGCATGTCGGGATACATGGCGGCGACGACGCTGGCGATCAGCAGCAGCAGCCAGAGCGGGGATGCCATATAGGCCATGATGCCCTGGATGAAGGTGAAGCGGCTCCAGATCTTGAGGCCGGGCGCGCCGACGAGCCGGGCATGCTGCAGGTTGCCCTGGCACCAGCGGCGGTCACGCTTGGCATATTCGATGAGGTTTTCCGGACCCTCTTCATAAGAGCCGGGCATGGACGGGTCGAGATTGACCTTCCAGCCGCCACGCGACAGCAGCGCCGCCTCGACATAGTCATGGCTGAGGATATGGCCGCCAAAGGGGGGCTTGCCGGAGAGGACCGGCAGGCCGCAGCAGGAGGCAAAGGCGCGCATGCGCACCATGGCATTGTGACCCCAATAGGGGCCCTCGCGACCGGCCATCAGGGCAGCGCCGCGGGCAAAGGTCGGCGACAGATAGGTCGAGGCAAACTGCAGCGAACGGCCAAAGGTGGTCCTGGCATGAATGACATGCGGCACGGTCTGCAGCAGGCCGAGCTGGTCGTCGCCATCCATGCGGCGGGCCATGGCGGCAATGGTCTTGCCTTCCATCAGGCTGTCAGCATCGAGGATCAGCGCATAATCATAGGCGCCGCCGGAGCGGGCGATGAAATCTTCGATATTGCCGGCCTTGCGGCCAATATTGCGCTCGCGACGGCGATAGAAAATCCGGCCGATGGCATCAGGCTCGTCGAGCAGCGTGTTGAACCACACGGCTTCTTGGGCCGCGGTTTCCATCACCTGGGTGTCCGACAGGATGACGAAGTGAAATTTCCCGGAAATCCCGAGATCGACCAGGCTGCGGTTCATCGCGGCAATGCGCGAGAACGTGGCGATCGGGTCTTCGTTATAGACCGGCACCAGAATGGCGGTCATGCCGTTCGGTGCCGTGGCTTCGCCGGTCTGGATGCGGACCGGGCGAAACACCCCGAGAATAGCGGCAGCACTGCCCCAGACCAGCCAGAAGCCGCTGAAGGCCACTAGGCCGGTGCGCAGGAGATCGACGATGGTCAGGCCACCTTCGCCTGTCAGGCGCAGGAAGACATGCGCCCCCAAAGCGGTGAGGGTCGCTGCGATCGACAGGGTCGCCAATCGAAAAAAGGCAGGAACAAGCATGCGGTACCCGAAGACCTAGCGCCCGGTAAGGGCTGACAGGGTCATCCGCAGCAAGTCAAGCAGACTGCGGCGCTCGAGCAATTGCTTGGGCATGTCCAAGGGTGCGTCGGGCAGGGCGCGGGCGAACGGAAAATCTGCACTATGCTTCATGCTAGGGCCTCCACTGATAGAGCCATGTTTCAGTCAGCTTGCGGCCAAGACCCATCACGTAGGCCTTGAGCTCGACGTTGCTGGAGTCTCCAGTTTCGACGTCGAGCACGAGACGCCAGACGCCGTTGGCATCGACACGAGAAAGCACGGAACTTGTTATGGTTCCGCCCGCTGCCTCGGCCACTACCTCGAGCTGGGTCTCATCCGTCATGCTCGCGAGCTTGCCCCCCGCAAAGTCGATGACGAATTTCTTAAAGTTCTCAACAGCTTCCACGCCGGACACACCGCCGACGCCGCTGCGCGTTTCTGCCACATGGGCAATCGGGCTTGCTGAATCGGGATTTAGGTCGCCCCAGACCATGCGATAGCTCAATTCACGCGAGCTACCGGCAGTCACCTTCTCCTCGGGAATCCAGAAGGCGGCGATATTGTCGTCGCCTTCCAGACGCGAGGGAATTTCCACCAGGCGCACATGGCCCTGGCCCCAATTGCCGATCGGTTCGATGCGCAGGGACGGGCGGCGCTCGTAATGGGCGCCCGCATCCTGATAGGCCTCGAAATCGCGGCCACGCTGGTAGAGGCCGAAGGCACGGGGGTTGTTTTCCCAGAAGTAGGAGGTGCCGAGCGTCGCGGCATTGTTGAGCGCACGCCAGGTGACTTCACCTGCCTCGTTCTGGATCAGCAGGCCATTGCTGTCATGGACCTGCGGACGATAGTCGTCAAAGCCGGTGCGGTTGGCCTCGGCGAACAGATACATGGAGGTCAGCGGGGCAATGCCCAGCTCGGTGACATCGCCGCGGAAATACAGCCGCGCGGTGACTTCCAGCGTCGTCTCCTGATGCGCCTCGCCGGCGGGCGTCAAGATGAAGCGATAGGCGCCGGCCACGGACGGGCCTTCGAGCGCCGCATAGATGGTCAGCGGATTGCCGATGGCGGTGGGCTTTTCGACGTAGAATTCGGAAAAACGCGGAAATTCTTCCGGACCCTCGAGCCAGGTGTTCATGACCAGGCCACGGGCGGAGAGACCGTAATTGTTGTTGCGGCCAAGTGCACGGAAATAGCTGGCGCCGAGGAAGGAGACCACCTCGTCATACATGGCCGTGCTGTTCATCGGCGCATTGATGCGGAATCCGGCAACGCCCGGGAAATCGGTAACTTCGGCGGCAGCGGCCTCGACGGCATCGTCGTGATAGTCGAAATCCTTGGCGCTGAAGCCGATGGAGCGGGCGGTGCCGCCCTGGATTTCATAAACCTGTACCGGCTCAGGGAAGAGCCAGCCCATGTGGAAGGCCTGCAGGCGATAGCCGAGGTTATCGTCGAGCCACTTGCTGGCGTCGGTGCTGTACTGGATGCGTCGATAGGCGTCGTAATCGAGATCGGCGAAGGCGGCGGGCAGGTCGCGCGAGGGCGGCACGAAATCGGCCGCGGCAATCTCCTGCATGCGGGCGCTGAAGCTGTCGAAATCGAAGGCAAACTCGGCAGCCTGCGGCGTCACCTGTGCGAAGGCGGGCGCTGTCAAGGCCGTGGTCGAGAGAAGTGAAACAGCGGCGAGTCCCTGAAGGAACTGACGACGGGTAGGCAGGTTTGTAAGGTGACGCTTCAACGCTATGCCCTGTGGGTCTTGTAAAGCCGACTTCTTCGGCAAAGCTCGAACGCCGCATAGTGCAAATAGTTGATGCATATGGGGCATTCGCCAGATGCATGGCTCGCTCCTTCGTATTCCGGAGGAGAAATGCGGCTTGTCCCTAAGAGTGCGAAGAATCTTGCCAGATTAAGGCGGCGTTCACAGATGGCTCACGAAAGCGTGTGAACTGGGCGCTTTTGTCGCAAAAGCGTCACGCAGGATCAGGCGCTGTAGACCTGTTTCGGGTCGAAGAGCTTCGGTAGGCCGGTGTCTTGCAGCGTGACGGAATCGCCGGTGACGACGGCGCGGCGATAGAAGCAGCTCTTGCGGCCGGTGTGGCAGGCAGCGCCGCGGCCAGTCTGGTTTACCACCATCACCAGGGCGTCCTGGTCGCAATCGGTGCGGAGCTCGACGACTTCCTGCAATTCGCCCGAGGTCTCGCCCTTCTTCCACAGCTTGCCGCGTGAGCGCGACCAGTAATGGGCAATGCCGGTCTCCAGCGTCAGCGCCAGCGCCTTGGCATTCATATGCGCCAGCATCAGCACTTCATTGCTGCCGGCTTCCACCGTGACGACGGTGACGAGGCCGTTCGCATCAAAGCGCGGCGCGAAGGCGGTGCCTTCTTCGAGCTGGCCGTGGGTGAGGGGCGCTGGATCGGTGAAGGTGAGGGTCATGGAGAACTATCTCCGGGTCATTGAGAAGAACCGGTCCTGCTCATTGCGGTCTTCGGCGAAGACGCCGGTGAAGCGGTGGGTGACGGTGGAGGCGCCATGGGCGCGGACGCCGCGCATCGACATGCACATATGCTCGGCTTCCAGCATGACGGCGGCGCCGCGGGGGCCGAGATGCTCGTTGATGGCGTCGATGATCTGCGCCGTCAGGTTTTCCTGGGTCTGCAGGCGGCGGGCAAAGACTTCCACCAGACGGGCAAGCTTCGACAGCCCGACGACGCCGTCATGCGGCAGATAGGCGATATGGGCCTTGCCGACGAAGGGCACCATGTGGTGCTCGCAATGGGACGAGAAGGGGATGTCCTTGACCAGGACGATATCGTCATAGCCGCCGACTTCCTTGAAGGTCTTCGACAGAATTTCGCCGGCGTTCTGCCCATAGCCGGCGAAGAATTCGCCATAGGCCTTGGTGACGCGGGCCGGCGTTTCGAGCAGCCCTTCGCGAGTCGGATCATCGCCAGCCCAGGCCAGCAAAGTGCGCACGGCGGCCTCGGCCTCTTCGCGGGTCGGGCGGGGATAGGGGGCAGTGGACGTGGCAACGGCGCCAAACGGCTTGGTGGTGGCATCCATGACGGCGGCTCCTGTGCGCTTGGCCATTCTACGAGACCAGAGCGATTTTGGACCAGTTGGGTGATGCTAGCCCGCTTGCGACGCCCTATATAAGGAGAGCAAGCAGTGGCGACAAGAAACAGAATTGTCTGGTTGATGGACCTGAGCGATCTCTATTCCCAAAAAATCCTCGATCTGGCGGGCAATGCGCCCCAGCCTGGACGGCTGGCGCAGGCTGATGCAAGAGCCCGGAAGGTGAGCCGGGTGTGTGGCTCGGTGGTGGAGGTGGATGTCGCGGTGCGTGACGGGGTGATCGTGGGCTATGGCCATGTGGTCTCCGCCTGCGCGCTGGGACAGACCTCGGCGGCGGTGGTTGCGCGGGAGATTGTCGGCACGCCGGTGGGGGAGTTTGTGGCGCTGCGCGAGACCATGGTTGCCATGCTCAAGGCGGATGGTGCGCCACCGTCGGGAAAGTGGGACGACCTCAAATATCTCGAGCCGGTGCGGGACTACAAGGCGCGGCATATGTCGACGCTTCTGGTGTTTGATGCGGTGGTTGAGGCGCTGGAAAAAGTCGAATCCGCAGAATCACTTGCGGCGGCCGGGTGATGGATCGCGTCATCTCGCTGTTCTGGCGGATGGTGGACCTGCCGTTCAAATTTGCGGCGGTGTTTCTGATCACGCTCTACCGCTACACGCTGTCGATGTTCGTCGGGCGGAACTGCCGGCACCTGCCGAGCTGTTCGGAATATACAAGCGACGCCATCTGGCAGTTCGGCTTCTGGCCGGGCGGCTGGATGGGACTGGCGCGGTTTGTGCGGTGCCGGCCGGGCGGAACACATGGCTATGACCCGGTGCCGGAGGCTGTTCCGGAGCGCGGTCGTTGGTTCGCGCCCTGGCGCTATGGGCGCTGGAAATAATAGCCAATCGTGCTAGACAGGCGCCCTTGCTACGAAAATCGTAGCATGACCCCTATTTCTGGAGACCTACAATGACGATCAAGGTGACGTTCCCCGACGGTGCAGCTCGCGACTATGCGCGTGGCACCACCGGGACCACCGTGGTCGAAGGCATCTCCAAGAGCCTGGCCAAGAAGACGGTGGCGATGCGCTGGAATGGCGTGTTGTCTGATTTGTCTGATGAGTTGCAAGACGACGGCAAGATCGAGTTCGTGACGCGCGATAGCGGGTCCAAGGACGTGCTGGAGCTGATCCGGCACGATGCCGCGCATGTGCTGGCCGAAGCGGTGCAGGAATTGTGGCCGACGACGCAGGTGACGATCGGCCCGGTGATCGAGAACGGCTTCTATTACGACTTCAAGCGCGACGAGCCCTTCTCGGAAGAAGACTTCCCGGCCATAGAAAAGAAGATGGCCGAGATCATCGAGCGTGGCGCTGCCTTCACCAAGGAAGTGTGGACGCGCGACCAGGCCAAAGCCTTCTTCAATGCGCGTGGCGAAAACTTCAAGGTGGAACTGGTCGACGCGATTCCGGCTGACCAGTCGCTGAAAATGTACAAGCAGGGCCAGTGGATCGACCTTTGCCGCGGGCCGCATATGCGCACGGTCAAGGACGTCGGCATGGCGTTCAAGCTGACCAAGGTGGCCGGCGCCTATTGGCGTGGCGACAGCAATAATCCGGTGCTGAGCCGCATCTACGGCACCGCCTTTGCAAGCAAGGAAGAGTTGGAAGCCTATCTCCACATGGTGGAAGAGGCGGAAAAGCGCGACCATCGCAAGATTGGCCAGGAGATGGACCTCTACCACTTCCAGCCGGAAGCGCAGGGGTCGGTGTTCTGGCACCCCAAGGGCTATGTGCTGTACAATCAGATGGAGGCCTACATCCGCCGCCGTCTGAATTCGTCGGGCTATGTGGAAGTAAAGACACCGCAGCTGATGAGCTCCAAGTTCTGGGAGCAATCGGGCCATTGGGGCAAGTATCGCGAAAACATGTTCGTGGTGCCCGACGAAGTGCCAGGCACGGAAGAAACCGGTCCGGTTCTTTCCGGCAAGGGCGAGCTGATGGCGCTCAAGCCAATGAACTGCCCGGCGCATGTGCAGATCTTCAACCAGGGCATCAAGAGCTACCGTGACCTGCCGCTGCGCATGGCGGAATTCGGCTGCTGCCATCGTAACGAGGCGCATGGGGCCCTGCACGGGCTGATGCGCGTTCGCCAGATGACGCAGGACGACGCGCATATCTTCTGCCGTGAAGACCAGATCCAGAGCGAAACCGAGCATTTCGTGCATCTGCTCTATTCGGTCTATGGCCACATGGGCTTCGAGAATGTGGTGATCAAGCTGGCGACCCGTCCGGAAAAGTTCGGTGGCACGGTGGAACGCTGGGATGCGGCGGAAAAGGCGCTGGGCGATGCCCTGCGTGCGACCGGTTATGATTTCGAGATCGCCGAAGGCGAGGGCGCCTTCTATGCACCCAAGCTCGAGTTCCACCTCAAGGACGCCATCGGGCGCTCGTGGCAGGTGGGCACGCTGCAGCTCGACTATGTGCTGCCGGAACGGCTGGACGCCACTTATGTGGCCGAAGACGGTTCGCGCCAGTATGCGGTGATGCTGCATCGGGCGATCCTCGGCTCGCTCGAGCGCTTCATCGGCATGATGATCGAAAACTATGCCGGCAAGATGCCGATGTGGCTGGCGCCAACCCAGGTGGTTGTCGCGACCATCGTCTCGGAAGCCGATGACTATGCGGCCAAGCTGGTCAGCCAGCTCAAGGCGGCCGGCATAAGGGCCGAGCTCGACGTGCGCAACGAGAAGATCAACTACAAGGTGCGCGAGCATTCGGTCGGCAAGGTGCCGCTGATGTTCGTGGTGGGCAAGCGCGAGGCCGAGGAGGGCACCGTCTCGGTGCGTCGTCTCGGCACCGAGGGCCAGAAAGTCGAGCCGAGCATGGATGCGATCGTCGCATTGATGGCCGAAGCGACCGCGCCGGACCTCAAGGCAGCGCAGGCCGCCTGATGCCGCAGCGTCCGTCCAATCGCGAAATCAAGGCCCTGACGCATCTCGGTGAAGAGAATGCGTTGGGGCCCGGCGACTTCAAGGATATCGGCGAGAAGGTGTTCGCCGGCATGCTGAAGAAGGGCTGGGTGGTCGAGGCTGAAGGCCTGCCGGGGAAGTACCGGGCCACCATCAAGGGCCTCACCATTCATGAGGGTGAGATCATCTTCGCGGGCCGGTATCGGAATTAGAACGGCCGAAGAGTCCTTGTTGGATACCCCACCTAACCTCCCCCTGATAGGGGAGGAATCTGTGCGCTGTCTGTGGCACGATAGTGCCAGGAATTGGATCTGTTCCTCCTCCTCTTCAGGGGGAGGCTAGGTGGGGGTATTCTTTCTTTGCCAGATATGATCCCCATCACCCGCTCCATCGCGATCGATCCCTCCGAGATCGAGGAAAGCTTCGTGCGCGGCACGGGGGCTGGCGGGCAGAATGTGAACAAGGTGTCGAGCGCGGTTCAGCTGCGCTTTGACCTCCAGAATTCCCCCAACATTCCCGAGGCGATGAAGCGGCGCGTCGGCGTGCTGGCGGGCAAAAGGCTGACCAAGGATGGCGTGATCGTCATCATTGCCAATTCGCATCGCGATCAGCCGATGAACCGGGCCGATGCCTTGGCGCGGCTGGTGGCTCTGCTGGTCGAGGGTTCGCATGTGCCGAAGTTCCGCGTGGCGACGCGGCCGACGCTGGCCAGCAAGCGCCGTCGGCTTGAGGGCAAGTCGATCCGCTCCGAGGTCAAGAAGATGCGCGGCAGTCCGTCCGACGGGCAATGACGCCGGAAAATCTTGCTTGCAAGGCAGCCATGAGAAAATCGTGGCGCAATTAATCATGCAAGCAAGACATAACACGGTCAAACAAAGTCAGTAGCGACAGCGTGCGGCGCCGTGGTTACTATGCGGGCAATATTTCGGGAGCGCGTTACCAATGAAGATCGCCATTGTCGGGGCAGGGTATGTTGGCTTGGTTACGGGCGTCTGCCTGGCCGATTTTGGCCATGAGGTGACATGTATCGATACCGACCAGCGCAAGATCGACGCGCTGGAGAAGGGCGTTATCCCGATCTATGAGCCGGGGCTCAGCGAATTGGTGAAAGCCAATGTCAGCGGTGGCCGGCTGTCCTTCTCGACCGATCTCAAGGCGGTGGTGCCGGGCAGCGAAGTGGTGTTCATCGCCGTGGGCACGCCGTCGCGTCGTGGCGATGGTCATGCCGACCTCAGCTATGTGCATGCCGTGGCGCGCGAAGTTGCTGCTGCCGTGGATGGTTTTACCGTCGTGGTGACCAAGTCGACCGTGCCGGTGGGCACGGGTGACGAAGTGGCGCGGATCATTGCCGCGACCAATCCCGCGGCCGATGTGGCCGTGGTGTCCAATCCCGAATTCCTGCGCGAGGGCGCGGCGATCGACGATTTCAAGCGGCCGGACCGTATCGTCCTCGGCATTGAGGACGAACGCGCGCGTTCGGTGATGACCGAAGTCTATCGTCCGCTCTACCTCAACCAGGCGCCGCTGATGTTCACCGGCCGGCGCACGGCCGAGCTGATCAAATATGCCGCCAATGCCTTCCTCGCCATGAAGATCACCTTCATCAACGAGATTGCCGATCTCTGCGAAGCGACCGGCGCCGATGTGCAGCAGGTGGCGCGCGGCATCGGTCTCGATAACCGCATTGGCGCCAAATTCCTCCATGCCGGTCCCGGCTATGGCGGTTCCTGCTTCCCCAAAGATACGCTGGCGCTGGTCAAGATCGGCCAGGACTATGACAGCCCGATGCGCTTGGTTGAAACCACCGTGGCGATCAACGACCAGCGCAAGCGCGCCATGTCGCGCAAGGTGATCGCGGCCTGTGGCGGCGATGTGCGCGGCAAGACCATTGGCGTCCTGGGCCTGACCTTCAAGCCTAATACCGACGACATGCGCGAGGCGCCATCCATCGACATTATCCAGGGTCTGATCGACCGCGGCGCCCATGTGGTGGCCTATGACCCGCAGGGCATGGTGCCGGCGCGCGAGCTGATCGACAAGAAGGTGGATTTTGCCGACAGCGCCTATGAAGTTGCTGTCGATGCCGATGCACTGGTGCTGGTGACCGAGTGGAACGAGTTCCGCTCGCTCGACCTCGACCGTTTGAAGCGCTCGATGAAGACGGCAGTGCTGGTCGACCTGCGCAATGTCTATCGCCATGACGAAGTGGCCAAGCATGGCTTTGAATATTCGAGCGTCGGCCGGCCCGATGGCGGCATTGCCGAAAGCGTGGCCAACGCCGCCGAATAAGATTTCAGGCCGGGCGCTCACTCGCCCGGCTATTCACAGGGGGCATTGTGAAGATTTTCGTGACCGGAACCGCAGGGTTCATCGGCTTTCATCTGGCGCGCCGGCTGCTTGCCGAGGGCCATCAGGTCACCGGCTTTGACGGGCTGACCAATTACTATGATCCGGCGCTGAAACAGTCGCGACTGGCCATCCTGCGGCAGGAGCCGGGCTTCGTTGAAGTCACCGGCATGCTGGAGGATGCGGCGGCGCTGACCGCCGCCGTGGCCGGCAGCGAGGCGGAGGTGGTGGTGCATCTCGCGGCCCAGGCCGGCGTGCGCTATAGCCTCGAAGCGCCGGGGAGCTATATCCAGAGCAATGTGGTCGGCACGGCCAACCTGCTCGAAGCGCTGCGCCACAACAAGCCAAAGCATTTCATCTTTGCCTCGACCAGTTCGGTCTATGGCGGAAATACGAAATTCCCCTTTGCCGAGACCGATCGCGCCGATGGGCCGGTGTCGCTCTATGCCGCGACCAAGAAGTCGGGCGAGGCCATGGTGCATTCCTATGCGCACCTCTTCGGCATTCCATCGACTTGCGTGCGCTTCTTCACGGTCTATGGGCCGTGGGGCCGGCCGGATATGGCGCTGTTCAAATTCGTCTCGGCCATGCTGGAAGACCGTGCCATCGACGTCTATGGCTTCGGCAAGATGCGGCGCGATTTCACCTATGTGGATGATCTGGTGGCGGCCATTATCGCGCTGGCCGATCAGGTGCCGGAGGTCGGCAAGCCGGTGGAGCATGACAGTCTGTCGGCGGTGGCGCCATTCCGGGTGGTCAATATTGCCGGCGGCAAGCCGACCGAATTGATGGATTTCATCGCCGCGCTGCAACAGGCGACGGGTGTCGAACCGAAACTCAACATGCTGCCGATGCAGCCGGGTGACGTGGTGGCGACGGAATCGGATACCCAGCTGCTGCAGGCGCTGATCGGCACCGTGCCGGAAACGCCGGTGCGCGAAGGCGTCGAGCAATTCGTCAGCTGGTACAACAGCTATTACGGCAAGAACTGAGTTCGGGAGAGCGGGATTGGCGGGCACGAGCCTCAAATTTGGAACCAGCGGGTTGCGCGGGCTGGCGATCGAGCTGGAAGGGCAGGAGGCGCGGCGCTATACGGCAGCGTTCCTGCGCCGGCTGGCCGAGCAGGGGCAGGACAGCGGCGGCAAGGTGTTCATCGGCCGCGATTTCCGGCCATCGAGCCCGGCCATTGCGCGTGATTGCGCGGCGGCGATTGCTGCGGCTGGGCTGATCCCGGTCGATTGCGGTACCGTTCCGACGCCGGCGCTGGCGCTGCATGCCATGGCTGCGGGTTGCGCTGCGATCATGGTGACGGGCAGCCATATTCCGTCTGATCGCAACGGGCTCAAATTCTATGTGCCGAGCGGCGAGATCACCAAGGCGGATGAACTGGGGATTCTGGCGGCGCTGAGTGACGCGCCGGTGGCAGAGCTGACGGCGGATTTTGCCGATGAGTCCGAAGCGGCGACCGAGCGCTATTTCACCCGCTTTGCCACTCTGTTGCCCGAGGGGGCGCTGGCTGGCCTGCGCGTCGGGGTGTTCGAGCATTCGACGGTGGCGCGGGATCTGCTGACGCGTATCCTCCAGCACTTCGGTGCCGAGACGGTGGCGCTGGAGCGGCGGGATGATTTCGTTGCTGTCGATACCGAGGCTTTTGGCGATGGGGTGTTTGCGCCGCTCAGGGGCTGGGTGGCCGAGCACAGGCTCGATGCGACTGTCTCGGCCGATGGCGATGGCGACCGGCCGTTGCTGATGGATGGCAAGGGACAGTTTGTGCGCGGCGACGTGCTGGGCTTGATTACCGCGCGCTATCTCGGCGCACAGACCGTGGTGACGCCGGTGACTTCCAATTCTGGCATCGAGCGCACCGGCGCCTTCAGCCACGTGGTGCGGACGCGGGTGGGCTCGCCCTATGTGATCGAGGCGATGACCGGCGCTGCGGGCTCGGTGATTGGCTTCGAGGCCAATGGCGGAACGTTTGTCGGCGGCGGCGTGAGTGCTGCCGGCGTCAGCCTGCCGCCGCTGCCGACGCGCGATGCGGTGCTGCCGCTGCTCTGCGTGCTGGGGCTGGCGGCCGGCAAGGGCGTCGGCGTCGATGAGATTGTGGCACGGTTGCCGCTGCAGGTGGCCTTGGCCGACCGGTTGCAGGATGTGCCGAGCGAAAAGAGCGGGACTTTTCTCAAGCGCCTGGCGGAAGACAAGGCCTATGCCGAGGGGCTGTTCGCGCCGCATGGCATTGCCGAGCTGGCCCAGATCGACGGGTTGCAGTTCCGGACCAAGGCCGGCGACATGGTGCATTTCCGGGCGTCTGGGAACGCTCCGGAGCTGCGGTGCTATGTCGAGGGCAGTACGCCCGAGGTGGCTGAGGCGCTGCTGGCCTGGGGGCTGGAAACAGCGGCCAAAGAGGTCGCATAAAGGAAAGGGCCGCTTCGCAGCGGCCCTTTGTGTTACTTCGCGATCGCGTCGATCGTGACCTTGCCGATCAGGCTGGTCGGATCGCTCTCTGCCGCCATGAAGTCGATCATGCTAAGGCCGGGGGCGTTCTTGGCGGTCATTTCGATGGTCAGGTTCTTGGCCTTGCCGCTGATGAAGCTGTTGATGGCGCTACCAACCTTTTGCGCTTCGGCCGCACCGGCGAGCATGCCGATGATGGTGCCTTCGGCGAGACCCGCATAGACCGGGCGCATGGTGGCGGCGTCGGAGCCCTGGTCGGCGGAGACGGCAGCCAGGATGATGTCGGACAGGCCCGCATCGCTGACATTGAGCTTGAGGCCGCGGACGGCTAGGCCCATGGCGGCGGCCAGGGCCTCGTCCTCGTCGAGACTGAACAGCGCTTCACCGGCATTGGTCAGCGTGCCCGAGAGCGCGACGGTTGCGAGATCGGCGCCGGTCAGCGAGATTTCATCAATGCTGATGGTGTCCTCGGCTTCGCTCCACGAGGCATCGAGGGTAAAGCCCGTATCGATGCTGGTGATGCCGAGGTCGATCAGCTGCTGCAGCTGTTCGTCATCGGTGGTTTCGGGCAGATCGACGACGATGTTGCTGGCACTGGTCAGCACATCGGTCGGGATGCCGTTGAAATAGCTGCCCAGGGTCACATCGAAGCTGCCGACGCTGGCGGCAATGCGTTCGCCATCGGCATCCGGATCGGGGACATCGATCACCACATCGCTGAAGGAGAAGCCTTCAAAGGCAGGGATCAGGGCGCGGGCATTAGCGGTGAACCACGGCTCGTCAAGCGCGGCGGGGGCGGCGGCAATGGCAGCGATCGGGCCGGAGAGGTCCATCTGCTTGATGGTCATATTGCCGAGCTGGACGGTGCCGTCGCCTTCCATGGTGACGTCGAAGCCATCCATCGAAATAGCGGGGTAGATGCCGGGGCTCATGCCATCCATGGTGACGCCGGCGATGGAGAAGCTGATCGCCTTGCCGTCTTCTTCGCCCGTGCACTCGAAGCCGTCGAAGGTGGCTGGCGAGGATTCAAAGGCGGTGAAGAAATCGCCATACATGCGCAGCAGGGCGCCAATCGTTTCGGGGGAGGGGTCGTCATCGGTTTCAAGCGACTGGACCAGCGTCATCATCTCGGCAAACGAGGTGTTGAGCGGGCGGGCCTTGAATTCGCCGACGCTCATGCCGCCCACGGTGCAGCTGACGTCGGGGGCTTCGAAAGTGCCGCCTTCCAGCGTCACATCGGTGTAGATGGTCTGCATTTCAGCCGGCGCATCCGGGTCGGCGACGAGGCCATAGATGCCCAGCATACCGGCGATGTTGAAATTGTCGGCGGAGATGGCGCCGAATTCGCCCGAACCGTCATCGCCGGCATCGAGCGTCCAGCCGCCCAGCGTCACGGCGGCGGCATTGCCATCGGTCACGTCGCTCATCACCAGATCTGTGAAGGTGACGGTGGAATTGTGCTCGACGCCTTCGATGGTGGAGGTGGTGTCCAGCGTGATGGCGGGGATGGTGATGCTGGTGGCGGTGAGACCAGCCAAGGCATCGGCATTGTCGACCAGGCCGCCGCTGAAAATGGCGCGCAGCGTGTCGTCATCGACATTGGAGTCGACGGCCATGATGTCCGGGATGGCCACATCAAAGGTGGGCGCCACGCTGGGCGCCGCTGCTTCGGCTGCCGGCTTGGTCTTGGTCTTTTGCGCCCAGGCCGCCGTGGCTGGCAGGGCAACGCTCAAGAGACAGGCCGTGGCCAGAAGGCCCAGGCGCCGCTGGATGCTTGTGCTGAACACCATCGTGGTTTCTCCGCTGTTGGTTGTCGGCAATGTGAGCTTTCGGCCGCCGGGCCGCAAGACACAGAAACAATCATATCAGTCAGCTGGATAGACCATGCCGATGACGGTCAATAGACGGTGGTCAGCACTTCGATGTCGCTGGCGGCGCCGGACTGCACCTGGAACTCGCGGTTGAAGACCTGGGTGCCCTGCTTGGCGAGGACGAGATAGTCGCCTTCGGCCAAGACCGTAGTGGGGAAGGCGCCGAGCTCGGTGAAGACGGTGGCGCCATCGGGCGTCTTGACGGTCCATTCGACGTCGGCAATCGCCTCGCCGCCGGCTTCCGAGACCAGGCGGAACGAGACCTGGCTGGCGTGGTGATAGAGCGTGGCGTCGGTCAACTGGCCAGCTTCGACGCGCAGGTCGGCGCGGACCACGGCGTTGATCGAGCCGAAATAGGAGACGATGTGATAGGTGCCGGCATTGAGCGTCACGATGTCATTGGGCGCCAGGCCTTCGGCAACTGGGGTGCGATCGCCTTCATTGCCGGCGGTGAAGATATCGAATTTCAGCAGCCCGACCGGGATGGGAATGTCGCCGGTGACGGCCGAATTGAGCCGCAGGGCGCCAGCATCGAGGATGAAGCTCTTTTCATTGGCACCGGGCGAGACGGTCAGCGGTTCGCTGGTCTGGGCACGGCCATAGGCGACATGCACGACATATTCGCCGGGCGGCAGTTCGACCGTCGGCGCGCCGAGTTCGGACTTGGCCACGAGGGCCAGTTCGCCACTGGCATCGGGCACCGTGTCGAAGATGCGCCAGACCAGGCCATCGGGAATCGGCGTGCCGGCTTCGGTGATGCGCGCAGACAGGGTCACCGGTTGCGGCGCCGAGGTCAGCGCAGTGATGGCCTCGGTGGCCGGCGTATTGGCTGGAGTCGGGGCGCTGGCGGGCAGATTGTCGGGGTCAGGACGCGGACGCGGCAGGGGCGGCATTTCGCTGGCGGCCTGCGCATAGGCGGGCGCCGAAAGCATTGGAAAAGCGGGCGCTGCGACAGCCAGCAGGAGCAGAAGGGCTAGAAATGGTCGCAGGCGCATCTGGTCTCCCCGGGGCGACGGATTGAATCGCTGCAAGGGTCTTACGCAGCGAATGGGGAAAAGCTGTGTCACAGAGCTCGCGGGATGAAAACAGCACAATGGCGGGCGACGCAGAATTTGTCGCATAGGCTGGCACGACGCGCCGGGTGAGACTATGGCTCTTGCCTGACCTCTCGGAGATTGCAAATGCCGGTCCATGCTGCCCTGCGCGACTATCTGCTGACCCGCCGCTCGGTCGGCATGGCGTTTCTAAAGGAACCGGGGCCCAATGCGGCCGAGCTGGAGCAATTGTTGACCATTGCTACGCGCGTGCCCGACCATGGCAAGATCGCGCCCTGGCGGCTGGTGGTGATCGAGGGCGAGGCACGGGTCGCGGCAGGTGCAAAGCTGGCCAAAATCTATGCGCGCAACAATCCGGGGACCGATGAAGCCAGCCTCGACGTGGAGCGCAACCGCTTCCTGCCGGCACCGCTCACTGTGGTCGTGATCTCTTCGCCCAAGGCGCATCCCAAGGTGCCGGAGTTCGAGCAATTGCTCTCGGCCGGCAATGTGGCGCTGAACCTGGTGCATGCGGCCCACGCTTTGGGTTTTGCCGCGTCCTGGGTGACCCGCTGGTATGCTTTCGATGCCGAAGCCGGAGCCATGTTAGGGGCAGGCGAGGGCGAAAAGATCGTCGGCTTTATCCATATCGGTACGCCGAGCGCGGTGATCGAAGATCGGCCGCGTCCGGCGCTGTCGGATGTGGTCAGTCGCTGGACGGCGTGATCTTCACCAACCTGATTCATATGGTTAATGGATGGTTAACCGTTGGTGTGGCCTATTGAAGGCTCGGACGATTCTGAAAGACGAGCCTTGTCATGGGCGTACAGCCAATTTCGGTGCCACAAAGCCTTGCCTATGTGCTGACGGCAGCTGGCGACCGGAATGGCGTGGATTTCGACTATCTGCTGCAGACGGCCATCCGCGAAAGCAGCCTCAATCCAGCCGCCAAGGCGCAGACCTCGTCGGCCACCGGGCTGTTCCAGTTCCTCGAAAGCACCTGGCTGCAGGTGCTCAAGGAAGAGGGGCCGCGGCTCGGCTATGGCGATGTTGCCAGCAATATCAGTCGTAACAGCAGCGGCGACTATGTGGTGGCGGATCCGGCGGTGAAGGCGCAGATCCTCGAGATGCGCAAGGATCCGCAGATGGCCTCGGACCTCGCCGCCGCCTTTACCAAGTCGAATGGCGAATATCTCGAAGCGCGCTTCGGCCGCCGGCCCAGCGCTGGCGAGCTGTATATCGCGCATTTCCTCGGGGCGCAGGGCGCCGAGCGCATGTTCACCGCGGGCCTGCAGGATCCCGAACAGATCGCGGCGAACTTGTTTCCCAAGCAGGCGCAAGCCAATCAGGCGATCTTTTACTCCAACGGCCAGCCGCGCACCATTCGCGACGTCTATCGCGTGCTGGTGGCCAAGCATGAGGGCGGCGGCGTGAGCGCGCCCTTCGCGGCGCAGCAGATGGCGGGGCAGCCGGTCGTGCCGCAGGCGCCGGTGGTGCCGTCGCGCTTTTCGCCGGACAACATGTCCTTCACCGGCCTGTTCAAGAATGAAGAAGATGTACCGGCCACCGGCACCGATGATGGCGGCGGGTTCTTCACCCAGCTTTACGCGCAATAGCAGGGCGTTAGCCGCCGTGTTTACACTTTTGTAGCCATTCCCCCAGACCGGTGCGCAAGGCCGGTGCATTCAGTAAAATGCAACCAACCCGGTTAGCACCGCTTTAGCAGAGGTAACGTGTAATCGGAATGTCCGGCGTTGTGTGCGCTGGCGATCAGGAGGCCCACAATGCGCCGTTCGACAGCTGTAGCCCAAAGCCTGCATATTGCGCAGATTCCGCGCGGCTGGATCGTATTGGGCAGTGCGCTGGCGAGCTGGATGTTGCTGGCGGCGATGTGGGCCGCGACGTCGCAGCTTTTCTCCTACGTGCTTGCCGCCATCTGAGATTTCCCGACCCTGACCCGTGCGGGTTATGGTGAACCGTTCCTTAAAACTTCGCCTTTAGGGTGGGCTCTGCCGGTGTGCGGAGTGTTGAATGGTTGCGTATCAAGAGTTTGTCTCGCTGTCTCAGTCGCAAGTGAGCGAAGAGCGCGGCAGCGCAGCCCACCTTTCAGCCCTGGCTTATCTCAATCATTTCGGACCCGCGGATGAGCATGCGGCGCTTTATGCGGCGCTGATCGGCTTTCTCGATGACCCGTCGGTCAAGGTACGCGCCGCGCTGGCCTATGGCCTGCTGCATTCGAGCGAAGCGCCGCGGCCGATCATGCTGGCGCTGCTGCATGACAGCGCCATCATCGCCCGGGCCGTGATGCAGTATTCCCCGGTGCTGATTGACGCGGACCTGATCGGTCTGGTCAAGACGCTGGACCTTTCCATGCTGCTGGCTGTCAGCCAACGCACCACGTTGAGCACGCGTCTCGCCGGCGCCATCGTGGCGCGCGGGGAGGGTGCGGTGACACTCAAGCTGCTGCGCCGGATGGATGTGGCGCTGGGCGATGCTGTGCTGGGTGCACTGTCCCATGAACTGGCCGACCAGGCTGAGATGCGCGGTGCGCTGCTGGCGCGTAAGGATCTGCCGGCGGCGGCGCGACTGCATCTGGTGCAGAAGGTGACGGAAGCCCTGCGCGGTGCGCGGATCGTCAAGGGTGCGCTGGCCGAGGATCGGCTGGCCCGTGTGTTGCGCGACAGTGCCGATACGGCGCTGACCGCCATCGGCGAGCGCGAGGCGGTACAGGCCAAGCCGGGCTATGTCAGCGATCTTATCGTCACCGACAAGGTCAATACCCGCGTGATGCTGCACGCGGTGGTGACCGGCCATGTGATGTTTTTTGCCGATTGCCTGGCCGAATTGGCGCAAACGCCGCGCGGCAAGGTGTTTACCCTGCTCGAAAGCGGCAGCCGGGCGGCGCTCAATGCCCTGTTCATCCGCTGTGGCCTCGGTGAGGGCGTGCGGAACCTCCTGGCGCGGCTGGTGCTTTATGCGCGCAGCAGCGACCTTGCCGATGATGCTGGTGCGCGGCATTTCGTGGTGACGGCGCTGACCGAAGAGCTGATTGCCGAGCATGACGGGGTAATCCCCGAAGATCTCGAAGAGGCCTTTGCCTATCTCAGCGAGCAGAACATCCTTTTGGCCCGCAAGGCGGCGCGCGGCGTGATGGCGGCCTTTGCGCTGGAAACGGCGATGCCGATGAGCCTGCCCGTTGCTGAACGCCGGCTGGCGCTGCCAGCCGCCTAGAAGCGGAACTGCTCGCTCAACACGCGTTCTTCAAGGCTGGTGCCGGGATCGAACAGCAAGGTCACGCCATGCGTGCGATCTTCCTTAACCGTTACTTCCAGCACATTCTGGAATTCCACATTGTCGGCGACAGCACTGACCGGACGCTTTTCGGCCTCGCGAGTGATGAAGCGGACTTCGGCATGGTTGGAGAGAATGGCGCCGCGCCAGCGCCTGGGGCGGAAGGGCGAAATCGGCGTCAGCGCCAGCAATTGTGCCTCGATCGGCAGGATCGGGCCATGCGCTGAGAGGTTATAGGCGGTGGAGCCGGCCGGGGTGGAGAGCAACACGCCATCGCAGATCAGCTCGTCGAGCCGGGTCTCGCCATCGACAATGATCTGGATTTTGGCCGCCTGATAGGTCGAGCGGAACAGCGAGACTTCATTGAGCGCCAGGGCAACCTGCGTCTTGCCCGAGGTATCCAGCACCTGCATGGACAGCGGGAAGATGCGGGTGCGCTGCACGGCCTCGAGGCGCTGCTGCAGATCATCCTCGGAAAAGCCGTTCATCATGAAGCCGACCGAGCCGAAATTCATGCCATAGACCGGAATGCCGGTCTTCATGACGCGGTGCAGGGTCTGCAGCATCAGCCCGTCGCCACCCAATGCCACCACGACATCGGCGGATTTGAGCGGCGCCTGCTCATAGCGGGCGATCAGCCGGTCGGCCGCAGTATTGGCTTCCGGGGATCCATTGGTGGTAAAATGAATATGCAAATTGCCGCTCATGTGAACTCCGCTCGCCGTTGACTAAGCCAATGCGAGCGCAGCAGCAATGCCTGCGATAGTTGTATCAGTGAGCGGCGCCGCTGAGGAATTCCTGGCGCAGCGTGCGCCAGATCACCTTGGCATCGAGCGTCAGCGAATAGTTCTGGACGTAGGCGATGTCGTGGCCAAGACGACCGAAGGCCTGGTCTTCGCTGACCGTGGCGCCGCGGAAGCGGTTGCACTGGGCCCAGCCAGTGATGCCCGGACGCATGTGGTAGCGATAGGCGTAGTGTGGCGACAGATCTTCATAAGCCACGCCGGCGGCGAGCATGCCCGCAACATGGGGGCGGGGGCCGACGAGCGACATTTCACCACGTAGCACGTTGAGCAGCTGTGGCAGCTCGTCGATGGAGGTCTTGCGGATGATGCGGCCGATCGGGGTGACGCGGCTGTCGCTGGCGACCGTCTGGGCAATGCCGGACACGTCGCAGCGGTCGAAATACATCGAGCGGAACTTGTAGATGTCGAATGGTTTGCCGTTCATGCCGACGCGCTGCTGGCGGAAGAGGGCCGGGCCACGGTCGGTCAGCTTTACGCCGGCGGCAACGATCAGCAGCAGCGGACCAAGGGCCATCAGGCCGAGCATGGCACCGGCGATATCGACGCCGCGCTTGAGAGCGAGCGAAAACTTGCGCGAGGCAGTCTGTACAGGGGCTGCGGGAGCCGCATCCTGCCATTCGATTGGCAGGCCGCTCTGCTTGGCGCGCAGGGCACGCTCGCGGCGCTCTTTCGTGTCAAAGGAAAATGCCGAGTCGATATCGCCTATGCCGGCCAGCTTCGCATCGTCGAAGCGGAAGGAGGGCAGGTTCGTGATCTCAATGGTCGGCACAAACTCAGACATAGACATTCCCTATCTGGGGACTTGCTATTAACGCTTGAGTTACCATCGCAAAACTTCGCGTCCGTGTCATCTGCGCAAAACGCAGACCTGCTAGATTGATTAACGGGGGCAGAGATGTGCGGCTGCAGCTTTTGCGCCAGTTCAAGTAACGCTGGCACGGTTCAACATCAAGAAGCTTCGATCCAATTTGATTACAATTTTATCGAAGTTTTACAGAGGGCGGAAAAACCCAGTGCGTACGGTGACCACATACCAATCAGGGGTAGGTCATGAACAAGTTTCTCTTTTCCATCGTCACCGGCGCAATGCTCACTGCAGTCTCGATCAGTGGCGCTGTCGCCTATGCACCAACCAGCATTGCAACGCCCGAACGCGTTTCTTCGCAGGGTCCGCTGAGCTTCCAGATGTTCTGCATGCTCAATCCCGCCGAATGCCGCCCGGGCGGTGCCTCCAAGATCAGCCTGACCCAGGACGTGATGACGGTGCTGGAACGCGTCAATGCGCGCGTTAATCGCTCGATCCGTCCCAAGCAGGACTCGGCTGCGATGCAGATATGGCAGATCAATCCCCGCGCAGGCGATTGCAAGAGCTATGTGGTCAGCAAGCGCCATGAACTGATCGAGGCCGGCCTGCCAGCCAGCGCGCTGCGCATCGCCTTCGTCAATACCCGTGCTGGCGAAGGCCATGCGGTGCTCGTGGTCAAGACCAGCCGTGGCGACCTGACGCTCGATAATCTGACCGGCGAAATCAAGCAGTTCCGCGAGAGCGGCCACCGCCTGGTGTCGATTGCCGGTGCCGATCCGCGCCGCTGGAGCTAACCTTGTAGCAAGATGACAGCCCTATAGATGTTGCGGCGCGATGATCGCGCCGCAATTTTCATTTGGTGCTCGTTTGGCAGTTCGTTCGAAATCTTTCCCCGGTTGGGGTATCCTGGGCGTCGCTGCCCTGTTGACTGCTGGATCTGCCGTAACGGCCTATTCCGAGATCTTGCCGCTGTTCCGGTCCGGTTCCGGTATCGAGCAAAAGCTCGATGCCTTGACGGCCGGGGCGCTGCCTTCGGGGCCGTCCTACAAGTCCCAGATGCTGGTGCTGTCCGACTGCAATGCGGCGGTCAGCAGCGTGCAGGGGCAGGTGCTGTTACCGGAAGCACGGCAGGCCATGCTGGAAAACTGCAAAGAAATGGCCCAGTCCATTCTTGCCGAAGAGCCCAGCTTTTCCTTTGCCTGGTTCATCGATGCACTGGTCGCAGAGGGACAGGGCAATTTTGACGAACTCAATACCTCGCTGGTGCGATCGCAACTGTTCGGACAGCGCGCGCAATGGCTGGCCCAGTCGCGTGCCATGTTGGCGCTGCGCAATGTGGGCAGCCTGACACCCGAGGCCTTGCGCGCCTATGAGATGGATATTGCCACGCTGGCGGCATCCGACCTGGGTCGCCGGTTCTTGGCGCAGAACTACCATCTCGATGCGGACCTCCAGGCCCGGGCCACCTCCGTGGTCGAAACGCTTTCACCCGACCTGCAGCGGCAATTCGTCGCCGCTGTCCGCTCGGCCAACCGGTAGTCTCATCATGACTAAACTCAATGATACGCTCGGCTGGTTTGTTGTCGCGCTGGTCTTGCTGTCGCCCATCCCCCTGGGTAGCAATCCGCCTGCCTTCTGGGCGATTTCCGGAACGCTGGTGGGGCTGGCAGCGCTGGTCTACATGCTGGCCGCGGCGAGGGGACACCAGGCGCTGCGCTTTCCTCTGGGCAAGATGAAGCTTGTCGTCGGTCTTGCCGCTGTCCTGTGCCTCTATCTCATCGTGCAAATGCTGCCGCTGGGGCAATTGCTGGGACCATTCAGCTTCGAAACCGGCCGTGGCCAGATGGTCGAGAGCGACTATCTGAGCCTCGCGCCGGGGTCGACCTGGATGATGCTGATCCGCATGGCAAGCTACGGCCTGTTCTTCTTCCTGGCCCTGCAGGTGGGCGCCAATGAACGACGGGCCGAGCGTCTGGTGACGGTGATCTTCTGGGCTGTCGTCGCCCATGCTGCCTTCGGGCTGATCCAGTTGACCCAGTTCAACGACACGCTGCTCGGTTTTGACAAGGTGGCCTATCAGGGCATGGCGACCGGAACCTTCGTCAACCGCAACTCCTATGCGACCTTTCTTGCTATGGGGTTGGCAGTCGGGGCCGGGCTGGTGGCCAATGCCGTGGTGCAGTTGACGCGCGAGAACCGCACATTGGGTGAGGTCGGAACCGGCGTCTTTACGCAATTGGCCGGTATGCTGGTGTTGGTGATTGCAATCGCCGCCAGCCAGTCGCGCATGGGTCTGATCGCGGCTGTTCTTGGGGCAGTGGTGGTATTGGTGCTAGCTGCGCGGTGGATCAAATGGCACCCAGTCGTCACCATAGTGGCTGTCGTCGTGGCATTGGGCGGCTTCGTTGCCCTGCTATCCCTATTCGGTCAGGGCGTTCTCGAGCGCATCACCATGCTGGAAGAGACCGGCAGTGGGCGAACCGATATTTGGTCACAGGTGATCGAAATGATCCAGGCGAGGCCCTTGCTAGGTTATGGCGGCGGATCGTTTGAACTGGCTTTTCCGCTGTTTGATCATGCGCCGCTGTGGACGCATGTGCTGGTCGACAAGGCGCATTCGACCTATCTGCAGCTGTTTGCAGAGTTGGGCGTGGTATTCGGTGCGCTGCCGATCATTATCGTCGGCTGCATCGTGGGCTCCATCGTTTTGCGCTATATGCGCAGCGAGGCGGGCATTGCCGTGCGGCTTGCGGCCATTGGTGCCCTGGTGGCTGCCGCAACGCATACCGCGGTCGACTTCAGCCTTGAGATGCAGGCCAATGCATATTTACTGGTAGCCTTGCTGGCGATGGGCCGGGCGGTCGCCGGCCGGACCGCCAGCTCGTAACCAGCCAAAAGAAAAGGCCCGCCAATGGCGGGCCTTCTAAATCATTTAAGTCGGTCGGAGCTTAGCTCGGGCTGACCGAAGTGTTGACGGACGCGATGACCGTTGCGTCGGCAGTGTTGCCACCGAGAGCGGTATTTGCAGCGACGGTAATGGTTTCAACCTGCGCAGCCGAAGCGCCATTGTTGACGGCGATACCGGCCAAGCCGGTCAGGGCCGCGTTCGACACGACGGCAGCGGCAGCGTTGCCTGTACCAGCAACCGATGCAGCGATGTCTTGGCTGACAGCGACGGCGACCTGAGCAACCACAGCGGTGGAGAAGGTTGCGCCAGCAACGGCCTTGGCAGCGTTCAGTGCAGTGTTGAGAGCGCCGACCTGAGCTGCGATGGTTGCAGCGTTACCGGTGACAGCAGCAGTCTTGAGGCTGGCAACGGCCGAGAACACTGCAGTGCTGTTGGCCGCCGGCAAAGTGGAGATTGCAGTCAACTGCGCAGCGGGCAGGGTGCCGACGGCGGCCAACTGTGCGGCCGGGAGAGCGGCGACAACGGTCAGCGAGGCTGCAGGCAGCGTGGCCAGGTTGGCAAATTCAGCAGCCGGCAGGGCGGACAGCTTGGTCAGGCTGGCGGCTGGCAGCGACAGTACTGCCTGGACCTGAGCGGGGGAGAGGCCTGCGAGGCGTGCCTGGATCGCGGTGCGGACGGCGATCGGAAGGGCATTGAGCTGGCCCTGTTCAACAGCGGTCAGCTCCTGAGCGTATACTTGAGGCAGGGCGACCAACGACAGTGTCGTGGTTGCGAGCAGTACTGCGAACAGCTTTTTCATTTTGTCCCCCATGGGAATTAAGTTGTGCTTAAGTACGATGGCACTCGTATTCGTGTCAATTGCTGTTGAGAAGGATGTCAGATGCATCAACAGCATAGCTATCGGAATGGTTACCACCGGGGCGCCAGCGCGCAATAAACGCAGCGTTATCGGGGGTGCCTTGAGGCAGTTTAACTACGGGCAGCAAGAAAAGACGATATCAGGGCCCGAACAAAAATACTTTCGGCGTGCGCGGCGCCCGTTGCAACGCGGGTCTGCCAGTTATGCATAGCAACTAAATCGAGTTGCATGGATCACCTTGCGCGGTGATAACGAGACAAGTGTTAGACGGCCAAGGTGGGTTATGGACGAACAGTATTTCGATTTGCGGTCTGTGCTGGGTGTGCTCAGGCGGCGGTTCCGGCTCATTGCCATGGTTCTGGTTGCCGTTCTGATCGTCACCAGCGGTGTCGTCTTCTCTCTCAAGCCCGAATATACCGCCTCGGCCCTGGTGATGGTCGATCCGTCGCGCAAAGATCTGCTCGATCCCGACGGCATGCAGGGCACGTCCTCGTCCAGCGACAGTGCGCGCGTGGATAGCGAAGTCGAAATCGTCAAATCCATGCCCACCATGCTGCGCGTGGTGGAAAAGGCCGGATTGCTGCAGGACCCGGATTTCCAGCCCACCATCGGATTGCGCCAGCAGCTGATGGCGTTTTTCCGCCTGGCTGAACCAAAATTGCCGACCGGCGAAGAAGCCCTCAACGACGTCGTTGCCAAGGTGATGAATTCGGTGTCGGTCCGGCGCCGTGGCCTCACCTATCTGATCTCGATCAGCGCCGACGCCGCATCGCCCGAGACCGCCGCCAAGGTCGCCAATGCAGTGGCCGAGGCCTATATCGAATCGCAGTTGCAATCGAAGACGCAGTCGATTCTGGGCTCGCTCAGCGTATTGCAACCGCGCATTGCCGATGCCACGGCGGCGCTGGCAGCCAGCGAAAGCGCCTATGACACGTTTATCGACGTCAACCTGCAGCGCATCATCGATGATACCGGCCGGCAGGATATTGCCGCGTTGCGCAGCCAGTTCACCGCTGCGACGTCTGAAGCGTCCCGGCTCAGCTCGGCCGTCGAGACCGCATCGCAGGGACTAACCCAGCTCAATTACGAGCAGGTGGCCAGTGCGTTGCAGTCGGAAGCTCTGGCAACGCTTGAGCAGCAGCGGGCCGACCTGCTCAATCGCCTCAATGCCGTGGCATCGGATGATCCGGCAGCGGTCGATCTGCGCGCCGAACTGGGCTCGCTGTCGTCGCAGCTCTCGGCAACGGCCGAGACCGAGATCGCCAGCCTGCGGCAGCAGGTGTCGGCCAACCAGGACCGCGCCACGACGTTGCGCGATAATCTGCGCCAGACCGTGCTGGGTGGCGAATTGCCGGCCGACGTTCTGACGAGCATTTATGAGTTGCAGCAGAATTCGAGCCTCAGCCGCGCCAACTACGAACGTCTGGTTGCGCGGGTGAACGATCTCAACAACCAGGCTGCCGTTCAGATCGCCGACAGCCGCGTGGTGGCGCCGGCCAGCGCGCCGTCGTCGCCGTCTTTCCCCAATACCCGCCTAATCCTCGTGATGGCGGCGCTGTTTGCGCTGGGCCTCGGCGCGGCGTTGGCCTTCCTCGTCGAAAACTTCGTCGGTGGCTTTACCTCGCCCGAGCAGCTCGAGGCGGTGACCCGTCGCGAAGTGGCCGCGACCATTCCTTACCAGAAGGCCATCAAGCGGCCGGACGGGACGCAATCGAGCAGTGCTTCTGATGCGATCATCGCCTCGCCGCTGTCGCAGTTTTCCGAAAGCTTGCGCCGGCTGCGCCTCCGGGTCGATCAGACCATGGCGCAAAGCGGCGTGAAATCGACGCCCGGCAAGGGCAAGCTGATCGTCGTGACCTCGTCTGTGCCGGTCGAAGGCAAGACGACGACTGCTATCGGTCTCGCCCGCACCTATAGCGCGGCCGGCATGAAGGTGCTGTTGATCGACGGCGACCTGCGCAAGCCTTCGGTCAACAGCCAGCTGGAGATCAGCTCGTCGGATGGCTTATTCGACTATCTGTCCGGCACGATGGGCGCCGAATTGCCGACGGCGATCGTCAGCAAGGACCCGATTTCCGATGTCGCGGCGATTGTCGGCGCGCGCCATAGCGGCGTGCCGACCGAGCAATTGCTGGCCAGCAATACTTTCGTGCGGCTGGTCGAAGCCGGCAAGGCGGCGTTTGATGTGGTGATCCTCGACACGCCGCCGATCGGCGTGGTGGTGGACGGCATCTATGTCATGCAGCTGGCCGATGCGATCGTCTTCGTCACCTGCTGGGGACAGACGACGCAGCGCGAAGTGGTGCGTTCGCTGGAGGCCGTCGAACGCTCGAAGCGGCCGGAAACGCCAATCCTCCTGGCAATGACGCAGCAGCCGCCGACCGGCAACCGCTACCAGAACAAGTACTATTCGTATTATTCGGAAGTGTAGCGACTGGCCGAAACTGTCCTGCCCCCTTGGCGTCAGGAGGTTAGCAGAGCAAATTCGCCTGTGGACGCGATGCGCAGGGCGGTGAGCTTGCCGCCGCCATAGGCCCGTGTGTCGATGCCGACGCGATACGGTTCGAAGGATGGTTGATCGGCCGGCGTATGGCCATGCACGACCACCTTGTCGAGGCCATGCGGCTGGCTGAGAAAGGGCTCGCGGATCCAGATCAGGTCTTCGTCAGCTTGCTCGTCCAGGGCGATGCCGGGCCGAATGCCGGCGTGAACCAGCAGGAAGCCGGGCAGGTCCAGCATGATCGGCAACTGGTCGAGAAAGTGCCAATGTTCGTTGGGCACGAGACTTTGCAGCATCTGCTTGCGGAGGCGGCCGGATGCTTGGACGAAGCCTTGCGGAGCGATGCCATAGGACGCCAGCGTCTCCTGGCCGCCCCAAGCGAGCCAGTCATTGCATTTATCCGGCCGGGCGAACGCATCCCGAAACAACATTTCATGATTGCCACGCAGGCAGATGCGCTCGAAACCGTCTGGTGCCGGGCGCTGCAACCAATCTAAGGTCTGGGCCGATTTGGGGCCGCGATCGACATAGTCGCCGAGCATGACGATGAGCTTGGTACCAGGCGTCGCCGCCGCGTCTGCTACGATCCTGGCTTCAAGGCGCTTCAGGTCATCGAGGCAGCCGTGCACATCGCCGATGGCATAGACCAGTTCAGGCCGCTGACCGCGGGCGAGGCGCCGCGCCGCTAGCGTCGGTGCGGCGACTTCGCGCCGAAACAGATTCCACATCGCGGGTCCTTTTTCGGTCAACATAGCGCCAGAGCGTTTGCGAATTGCTAGTGAGATGCGCGGCAAGCGGTTGCTTTGCAAGAGCATCCCGTTGCTGGATTTCACATGCTTGGGCGTGATGCAACTCTGCTTGTGGGACAGTGCAACCGATTGTTGCCACCCGTAGCTGGTGATGCTAGACGCAAGCCGCTGCCGGTATAGCTCAGTTGGTAGAGCACCTGATTTGTAATCAGGGGGTCGCGGGTTCGAACCCTGCTGCCGGCACCACATCCCCTACATTTTTTGGCACGTCCCCTCCGTGGCTCTCGTTCTGCGCGTCGTGACGCGTTGCTGGGACGGGTTGCGACACATTGACCCTTTGGTGGTCAATCACCGGCAAACCGTACCGCATGCGCCGACTTAGACTTGACTCTAATTATCATGTTTGAGAATTCCCAAGCGTTGATAGATGTTTGGGGGATAAAGAATGCAAGTGTTTAGCCGTAGTAGGGGCCGTCGTCGTGTGCTGACAGGAATTTCGCTACTGGCGCTCATGTCCGGCAGCGCACTGGGACAGCAGGCAACGATACAGCCGACATTGCTTGACCGTCTGATCGTGGAGGGATGGGAGGGCAGTGCGCCCCCAACCGGCACGATCGGTCAGACGGCGCCTGCCTATGCGGGTGGACAGGCCGTGTCGGGCACGCAGCTTGGCGTGTTGGGCAATGTCTCGGTCTTCGACGCGCCTTTTAGCGTTTCGGGCTATTCCGCAAAACTGATCCGCGACCAGCAGGCTAAAACCCTCGCCGACGTGGTGCTCAACGATCCGACCGTGCGCAACGACGCATCGCCCTTCAGCGAGCGCGACGCCTTCTTCATCCGCGGGTTCTCGGTGACCAATCTGGACACCGCTTTCGACGGCCTGTTCTACCTGGCCAATCCACGCCGCAGCTTTATGGAAGGCATCGATCAGGTTCAGGTGCTGAAGGGCCCATCGACCCTGCTGAACGGCGGCCTTGGACGCGTTGGCGGAACCATCAACCTCGTGCCCAAGCGTGCAGCGGATGAGCCGCTGACCCGCATCACGAGCACCTATTCAAGCGATTCGCAGCTGTGGACGCATCTCGATCTGGGACGGCGTTTCGGCGCAGCCAATGAACTCGGTGTGCGGGTCAACGGCTCTTATCGTAATGGTAATACGCCTTACAACAACAACCAGGCCGAGGTTGGCGTGGCGTCGGTGGCGCTGGACTATCGCGGCGAACGCCTGCGCGCCTCGCTTGATTACAACCACTCGACGCAGAACATCAACGCGCCGACCTCGCTGTTCAATTCGGCCGCTGCAGGAGTGGTGATTCCAGCCGCGCCCAATGGCCGGATCAACCTCTCCAGCCCGTTCGAATATCACGACAGCACCTACAATATGGTCGCCAGTCGCGTCGAATATGACGTGCTGCCGAATACCACGATTTATGCCGCTGGCGGCGCCAGTGCATATCACGAGGACTTCGTCTCGTCGTCGCACCAGATCGTCAACGCCAATGGCAATGCAACGGCAACGCTGGCGATCCAGCCGCAGCAGATCGTCGGCGTGTCCGGGGAAATCGGCGTCCGCTCAGAATTTGAAACGGGCCCGATCGGGCACAAGGTCAACATCTCCGCGGCGCGCTCGCTCAACCAGAATTACCGCGGTGGCTTCGTTGCAGCTTCGCTGGGTCTTCCGGCGGCTTATGCGACCAATATCTATACGCCGCGCTACCTGCCTGACGGCTCTGTCAATATCGCGGCCCTGCCGCGGTCCGGCAACTTGCCGCTGTTCGCCGAGCTGACCTCGACCAGCCTGGCAATCAGCGATACCATGTCTCTACTGGACGATCGCATCCAGCTGACCCTCGGCGCGCGCTACCAGAATTTCGTGTCGCAGAGCTATAATACTACGCCGGGGGCCACATTCGGCCAGCGCAACTACTTCAATGAGGATGGCCGGTGGAGCCCTGCCATTGCCATGACTGCGCGGGTGAATGACAACCTGTCGGTTTATGGCAATTACGTCGAGGCCCTGACCGAAGGTCCGTCGGCACCGCGGACGGCGTCCAATGTTGGGCAGATCTTCCCACCCGTGGTTACCAGACAGCGCGAAATGGGCGTCAAGTATGATGGCGGCGCATTTGGCGTGACGGCCGGCCTGTTCGAAATCGAACAGCCCAACGGCTTCAACTCACCCGGCGGTGTGTTCTCGGTCAGCGGGCTGCAGGTCAATCGCGGGCTCGAACTCTCGGTGTTTGGCGAACCCTTCGACGGACTGCGCCTGCTCGGTGGCGTAACCTTCATGGATGCCAAGCTGGCCAAGACGCTGAATGGTACGCTGGATGGCAAGCTGGTGCCGGGCGTTCCGGAAACCGCGTTCAACCTCTATGGCGAATATGACATTCCATGGCTCGAAGGTCTGACGGCCACGGGCCGACTGGTGTACAGCGGCAGCACCTTCTACGACCAGGCCAATACCCAGAAGGTGGCTGACTGGACCCGCGTCGATGTCGGCATGCGCTATGCGATCGAAGGTCCGCATGGCAAGCCGGTCGAGTTCAAGGCCAATATCGAAAACCTGTTCGACAACAACTATTGGGCGTCTTCGGCTCGCGGCTATCTGGCTGCCGGTGCACCGCGCACCTTCAAGATTTCGGTGTCGTCCGAGTTCTAGGTTGAACGAAGCAATGACACAGAGGCTGCGCCGCAAGGCGCGGCCTTTGGCGTTTAGGGGGAGGGGGATGAGCTGGGCGTACACCTTACCTCACCAACTCTGCTGCCTGTTATATTCTACTAATACTGTAGAATATTGTCCGGAATCGGGTCTGTTTGGCGTCGGTAGGAAACTATTTTTCTCCAGCACGGCGGTCTGGCCATATGTTCTGTTGCCCGGTGCCGCCTTGCACGCAGTGGCTTGGCAGGCAAGGCGCAACGAGCAGGCAAATATGCTCAAGGCCCTTGTGCACCGGGCCTTTCCGCCCGTTTTGGGCTTGATGACAGGACTGCTTCCGCCCTACCAACAGGCATGATCTTGCGCTCTGTGGCGCGCGTGTTGGAGTGTCGAGCAGAGTGACAAGTGGTTCCCTGACGCATCTGCAAAGCCTTGAGGCCGAAAGCATCGAAATTCTGCGCGAGGTCGCGGCGAGTTTCGAGCGGCCGGTGATGATGTATTCGATCGGCAAGGATTCCAGTGTCCTGCTGCATCTGGCGCGCAAGGCGTTCTTTCCCAGCAAGATCCCGTTTCCGCTGCTGCATGTGAACACCACCTGGAAATTCCGGGAGATGATCGCCTTTCGCGACGCCATGGCGGAAAAGCATGGCTTCGATCTGATCAGCCACACCAATCCGGAAGGGCTGGCCAATGGCATCAACCCGTTCGATCATGGCTCGTCGCGCTTTACCGATATCATGAAGACGCAGGCGCTGCGCCAGGCGCTCGACGCCGGGCGCTATGATGCGGCGATCGGCGGGGCGCGGCGCGACGAGGAGAAATCGCGCGCCAAGGAACGCATTTTTTCGCATCGCAATGCCAGCCATGCCTGGGACCCCAAGAACCAGCGGCCGGAGCTATGGCGGGTGTTCAACACGCGGCTTAATCCGGGCGAGAGCATGCGAGTGTTCCCGATCAGCAATTGGACCGAACTCGACGTCTGGACCTACATTTACAGCGAGGGCATTGAACTGCCGTCGCTTTACTATGCCAAGTCGCGCCCCGTGGTGGATCGCCAGGGCACGCTGATCATGGTGGATGACGAGCGCTTCCGGCTCGAGCCGGGCGAGCAGCCGCGGCAGGAGGTGGTGCGCTTCCGTACGCTGGGCGACTATCCGCTGACGGGCGCGATCCGGTCAGACGCGGCGACGCTGCCTGGTATCATCATGGAAATGCAGGCGAGCCGGACATCGGAGCGCGAAGGGCGGCTGATCGACAGCGATAGCGTCGGCTCGATGGAAAAGAAGAAGCAGGAAGGGTATTTCTGATGAGCCTTGCTGCCTTGACCCCCGATACCGACATCGCGCTCTGGCTCAACCAGCAGACCGAAAAGTCGCTGCTGCGCTTCCTCACCTGCGGCTCGGTCGATGACGGCAAATCCACGCTGATCGGCCGACTGCTCTATGACAGCCAGCTTATTCTCGACGACCAATTGGCGAGCCTCAAGAAGGAAAGCCACAATCGCACCGTCGGTGACGAGGGCATCGACTTTTCGCTGCTGGTCGACGGGCTGACCGCCGAGCGCGAGCAGGGCATTACCATCGACGTGGCCTATCGGTTCTTTTCGACCGACAAGCGCAAGTTCATCGTCGCCGACACGCCGGGCCATGAGCAATATACCCGCAATATGGCGACCGGCGCCTCCAATGCCGAGCTGGCGCTGGTGCTGATCGATGCGCGCAAGGGCGTGCTCACCCAGACACGGCGGCATTCATTCATCCTGTCGCTGATCGGAGTGAAACATGTCGTGCTGGTGGTCAACAAGATCGACCTCGTCGATTATGACGAGGCAATCTTTGACCGCATCGTCGCCGAATATCGCGCCTTTGCCGAGCCGCTGGGCTTTTCGACGCTGGCGGCTGTGCCGGTGTCGGCCCTGCGCGGCGACAATATCCTGGCCAAGAGTGGGCGGACGCCGTGGTTTGATGGGGTGCCACTGGTGCCTTATCTCGAGACCATTCAGGTCGCCGAAGATCGGACGCTCGGCAAGATGCGCTTTCCGGTGCAATGGGTGAACCGGCCCAATCTCGATTTCCGCGGCTTTTCCGGCACTGTTGCGTCGGGCGTGGTCAAGGTGGGCGATGAGGTTCTGATTGCTTCCTCGCGCAGGCCGGCGGTGGTCAAAAGCATCGTCACCATGGATGGCGAGCTGAGCCAGGCGGTGGCGGGGCAGGCGGTGACGCTGGTGCTCGATCGCGAGGTGGATATTTCGCGCGGCGATATGCTGACCCATGCCGGCGAGACGCCGGAATTTTCCAACCAGTTCCAGGCGCGCGTGGTCTGGATGAGCGAAGAGCCGGCCTATCCGGGGCGGTCCTATCTGCTTAAGCTCGGCACGCAGCTGGTGCCGGCGACGATTACCGATCTCAAATTCCGCACCAATGTGAACACGTTGGAGCAAACCGCTGCGACCAAGGTTGATCTCAACGAGGTGGCGACCGTCACCATTGCCACCGACAAGCCGATTGCTTTTGACGCCTATACCAGCAATGCGCTGACCGGCGGCTTTATCCTGGTAGATCGCATCTCCAATGCGACGCTGGGTGCCGGGAGGATCGATTTCGGCCTGCGCCGGGCGCAGAACCTGACCTATCAGAATTTCGACGTGAACCGCGATGTGCGGTCGCAGATGAAGGGGCAGCAGGCCAAGATCGTCTGGTTCACCGGGCTCTCGGGCTCGGGCAAGTCGTCGATTGCCAACCTGCTCGAAAAGCGTCTGACTGCCGAGGGGCGGCACGCCTATATCCTCGACGGCGACAATGTCCGGCATGGCCTCAACAAGGATCTCGGCTTTACGGAAGCGGCGCGCGTCGAAAACATCCGCCGCGTGGCGGAAGTGGCGCGGCTGATGGCCGATGCCGGGCTGATCGTTTTGGTGTCCTTCATCTCGCCCTTCGAGAAGGAGCGCCGGCTGGCGCGCGAGATCGCCGGCGATATAGACTTCGTGGAAGTCTATGTCGATACGCCGCTGGAGGTCTGCGAGTCGCGCGATCCCAAGGGGCTCTACAAGCGGGCGCGGGCAGGCGAGATCAAAAATTTCACCGGCATCGATTCCCCGTTCGAGCCGCCGACCACGCCCGAGCTGGTGCTGCATGGCGCCGAAAACGAACCAGCCGTGCTGGCGGAACACCTGCACGGCTGGCTGAAGATCTAAACTGGAAGTCGCTGCTATTCGGCGGCGACCTGCAGGCTGTCACCGAGGTCAATTTTGCGGAGTTCCTTGAGGAAGCCTTCGCGGATGTCGTCGCGGTCGAGCGCGTAGACGACATTGGCCGTGAGAAAGCCGATCTTGGAGCCGCAGTC
>NZ_FOFL01000001.1 GCF_900110945.1 Devosia sp. YR412 | reverse complement strand
GGCAATCGTAAAGCGTTCCTCGATCGATAACTGGCGGTAGTTCGACATGGCAACATCTGTGTGAGCTGTTGCACTTCGTTTGTGAACTCAGAGGGGCCCATCTGAGATGAACGCACAGCCGCAAGGTCGATCGAACGAACCACCTTGCGGCCGTCCAGAAATCTCAGGATGGATCCCGGCTCAAGGCCGGGATGACACCGCGTATATGGCGGCGAAAAGCCCTTAGGCCGTCTGATAGAAATTATAGCTCTCCGACAGCGCCGTGGTCAGCTTGTTGTTGCGCTCGATGAATTCAGTGAGAAACTCATGCAGGCCGTGGGCGAAGATGGTTTCCATCGTCGTGTCCTCGACCATGGCGCGTAGCTCCGCTGCTGCCCCGTCGCAGCTTTTGCTGCAGCCGTAGAATTTGGCCAGCGCCTCGACCTGCGTCTCGATGAAGCGCGCGCAGTAGATCAGCGAGCGCGGCATTTCCGGCCGCAGGATCAGGAAGTCGGCGATATTCTGCGCCTTGTAGCCCTCGTGATAGACGTGGCGATAGCTGCGATGCGCCGAGGCAGCGCGCAGGATCAGCGTCCATTGCTGGATATCGAGGTCGCCGCCCACCATCTTGGCCTGCGGCAGCAGCACGTAATATTTCATGTCGAGAATACGCGCCGTATTGTCGGCCCGCTCGATCAGCCCGCCGGCCTGCAGGAACGCATAGCCATCGTCGCGCAGCAGCGTGCCCTGGAAGGCGCCACGGAATTCGTGGCTGATCTGCTTAATCCATTCCAAAACGCCCAAGAGCTTTGCCCCGCGCACGTCGCGCGGCTTGAGCTGGCTGAAGGTCAGCCAAGCGCCATTGAGGGTTTCCCACATGTCGCTGGTGATCGCCGTGCGCACGGTGCGCGCATTGTTGCGCGCCGCCATCAGGCAGCAATGCACCGAGCTCGGGTTGCTGGCGTCGAACAGCATGAAATGCGTCACTGTCTCGACATCGGCCACGCGGTCCTTCTTGGCCCATTCCTCGTCGACTTCGGCGGCCTGCATCATCGACACGAGATGCTCGCTCTCGCCGCCCTCGCGGCGGCTGGTCAGGCTCATGCGATAGCCCACCTCGAGCAGGCGGGACATGTTTTCGGCCCGCTCGACATAGCGCGAGAGCCAGAACAGGTGCTGTGCAGTTCTACCCAACATGGTCATTCTTCGAGCACCCACGTATCCTTGGTGCCGCCGCCTTGCGACGAGTTCACCACCAGCGATCCCTTCTTGAGCGCCACGCGGGTCAGCCCGCCGGGGGTGATGCGCACTTCATCGCCAATCAGCACATAGGGCCGCAGGTCGACATGCCGTGGCGCAATGCCGGAATTGACGAAGGTCGGGCAGGTCGAAAGCGCCAGGGTCGGCTGCACGATGTAATTGTCGGGCCGGGCCAGGATCTTCTTCTTGAATTCGCGATGCATGGCCTTGGACGCGGTGGGTCCCACCATCATGCCGTAGCCGCCCGAGCCGTGAACTTCCTTCACCACCAGGTCGGCGATGTTGTCGAGCACATAGGCGCGCTGGTCGCTATCGGTGCAGTTGTAGGTCGGCACATTCTGCAGCAGCGCCTTTTCGCCCAGATAGAACTCGATGATCTCGGGCACATAGGTATAGACGGCCTTGTCGTCGGCAATGCCGGTGCCCGGCGCATTGACGAGCGTCACATTGCCCTTGGCATAGGCGTCGAACAGGCCGGGCACGCCCAGCATGGAATCCGGCTTGAAGGTCAGCGGATCGAGATAGGCATCGTCGATGCGGCGATAGATGACATCGACCCGCTCCGGCCCGAGCGTTGTCCGCATATAGACCTTGCCCTCTTCGACAAACAGGTCGGGGCCTTCGCAGAGCGTCGCCCCCATCTGGTCGGCGAGGAAGGAATGTTCGAAATAGGCCGAGTTGAAGATGCCCGGCGTCAAAACGACGATATTGGGCGTACCCCTGGTGCCTTCTGGTGCCACGCTTTCCAGCGTCGCCCGCAGGTTTTCCGCATAGGTGTCGACCGGCGCCACCTTGATGCGCTGGAACAGGTCCGGCGCCAGCATCATCATCGCCTCGCGGTCTTCCAGCATATAGCTGACACCCGACGGCGTACGCAGATTGTCCTCCAGCACGAAGAAGGCGTCCGGCCCGGTGCGCACGATATCGACGCCGATGATATGGGCATAGACATTGCGTGCCGGATTGACGCCCATCATCGGCGGACAGAAGGCCGCATTGTTGAGGATCAGCTTCTCGGGGACCTTGCCGGCCTTGAGGATGTTCTGGTCGTGATAGATGTCGTGCAAGAAGGCGTTCAGCGCCTTGACGCGCTGCTCTATGCCCCGCGACAGCTCTTTCCACTCCTGCGCCGCAATGATGCGGGGGATGACGTCGAAGGGAATGACCTTTTCGGTCCCCTCATCCGAGCCATAGACGGCAAAGGTGATGCCCAGCTTGCGGAAGATCGCCTCGGCGTCGGCCTGCATCAGGTTCAGCGCCTTGCCCTTCTGCTCGTCCAGCCATTGGGCCAGCACACGGTAGGGCTCGCGGACCGAACCGTCCGGATTGTACATTTCGTCAAACGGCGTTGTGTCGCCCATTATGCTCCGAAGGTAATACGGCTCATCCCATCGCCTTCACATTGCTACACTTTTATTTTGTCGCGTCCAGCGCTCCCGGTGACAATCTGGGGCAGGGGAGGGCTTGCGATGTGTCTCTCGCCCGCTAAGCTGGTGCAGAAGAGGAGAAAATCCCATGACGATCGAGATACTGCAAACCGGCAAGCTGCTCGCTTCCTGCGAAGCCGCGCTGGCCGAGCGCTACACTGTCCACAAGCTGCACGAGCAGGCCGACCCGAAAGCCTGGCTGGCCGAACACGGCGCCCGCATCCGCGCCCATGCCGGCTCGGGCGTGCAGGCCGAACTGATGGACGCGCTGCCCAATCTCGAAATCATCGCCAGCTTCGGCGTCGGCTACGACAATATCGACACCAAAACCGCCAAGGCCCGCAATATCCGCGTCACCAATACGCCCGACGTGCTCAACGACGCCGTGGCCGAGCTGACCATCGGTCTGATGATTTCCCTCGCCCGCCGCATCCCACAGGGCGACCAGTTTGTCCGCCAGGGCAAATGGCCCAATGCCAGCTTCGGCCTCTATTCCGAACTCACCGGCAAGACCCTCGGCATTCTCGGTCTCGGCCGCATCGGCAAGGAAATTGCCGCCCGCGCCCAGGCGATGAAAATGCGCGTCGTCTATCATGGCCGCAAACGCCAGCCGTCAGAGCCGCATGTGTTTTACGACAATCTCGTCGACATGGCCCGCGACAGCGACTGGCTGGTCATCATCGCCCCGGGCGGCAAGGGCACCGAGCGCATTGTCTCGCGCGAAGTCCTCACCGCCCTCGGCGCCAAGGGCAAGCTGGTCAATGTCGCCCGTGGCACCCTTGTCGATGAACCCGCCATGCTGGAGCTGCTGCAAAACGGTGGCCTCGGCGGCGCCGCCCTCGATGTGTTCGAGAACGAGCCGCAAGTCCCCGAAGCCTTCCTAGCCCTCGACAACGTCGTGCTGTCGCCGCACCAGGGCAGCGCCACGCACCAGACCCGTGATGCCATGGGCGCGCTGCTGGTCGCCAATCTCGACGCCCATTTCGCCGGCGAGCCGCTGATCTCGGCCGTGGTGTAATTTCAGCCCTGCGCAACGCCCTGATTCCCATCGGCGTTACGCTCCACTAGCCTCGACACAACAGCAGGGAGACGAGCATGACCGAATGGTGGCGCGGCGGGGTGATCTATCAGGTCTATCCGCGGTCCTTTCAGGACAGCAATGGCGATGGCGTCGGCGATCTGCCGGGCATTATCCGCCGCCTCGATCACATCGCCAGCCTCGGCGTCGATTGCATCTGGCTCTCGCCGATCACCCGTTCGCCGCAGGCCGACATGGGCTATGATGTCAGCGACTATCGCGACGTCGACCCGCTGTTCGGCTCGCTGCATGACTTCGACTCGCTGGTCGAGCAGGCTCATGCCCGAGGCCTCAAAGTCATCATGGACCAGGTGGTCAGCCACACCTCGGACCTGCATCCCTGGTTCCAGGAAAGCCGCCTCAACCGCACCAATATGCGAGCTGACTGGTATGTCTGGGCCGATCCGCTGCCCGATGGTTCTCCGCCCAACAATTGGCCGGCGGTGTTCGGTGGCCGCGCCTGGGAATGGAACCCGACCCGCGGGCAATATTACCTGCACAATTTTCTCGCCAGCCAGCCCGACCTCAACTTCCACAATCCCGACGTGCAGCAGGCCGTGCTTGACGTCATGCGCTTCTGGCTCGAACGCGGTATCGACGGCTTCCGCCTCGATACCGTGAACTACTATTTTCACGACAAGAAACTGCGCTCCAATCCGCCCAACAAAAAGGACGAGCATCTGCCCTATGCGGTCAATCCCTATGACATGCAGGAGCATAAATACTCCAAGAGCCAGCCGGAAAATCTCGATTTCCTGAAGCGCGTCCGCACGCTGCTCAATGACTATCCCGGCGCCACCTCGGTTGGTGAAGTGGGCGACAGCCACAAATCCGTCGAGCTGATGGCCGAATACACCTCGGGCGGCGACACGCTGCACATGTGCTATGGCTTTGATTTTCTTGGGCATGATTTCACCGCCCTGCATTTCCGCGAGCGTATCGAGACCTTCTTCAAGGTCGGGCCGGACGGCTGGCCGTGCTGGAGCTTTTCCAACCATGATGTGCCGCGCCACATGACGCGCTGGGCCAAGCATAGCGCCTCACAAGCCGAACTGGCCCGCCAGTCGGCCGCGCTGGTCCTGTCGCTCAAGGGCTCGGTCTGCCTCTATCAGGGCGAGGAACTGGGCCTGCCCGAAACCGATCTGCTGTTCGAGGAATTGACCGATCCGCGCGGCATTCGCTTCTGGCCCGAAGACAAGGGCCGCGACGGCTGCCGCACGCCCATGCCCTGGGATCAGGGCGAGGCACCCAATGGCTTCACCACTGGTACGCCCTGGCTGCCGGTAAAGCCGGCGCAGTCGGCCCTCAATGTCGCCGGCCAGAATGTCGATGAAAATTCAACGCTGGCCTTTTACCGGCAAGCCCTCGCCTGGCGGAAACAGCATCCGGCGCTGCTCGATGGCGATATCGCCTTCCACAAGCTGGACGAGCCGGTGCTGGCCTATACCCGCAGCCAGGGCAATGATGCGCTGCTCTGCGTTTTCAATCTCTCGGCTGACCCGCAGGAACTGACCGCCACTGGCCTGCTGGATGGCACGGCGCTGGAATCTGTGTCGCAGAATGCCGCGCTGGACGGCGACACCCTGACGCTGGGCGCCAATGGTTATGCCTTTGTTGCGCTGCCCGCCGGTCGTCCGGTCAAGCTACGCCTCAAATGAGATGAGGGGAGCCATGCTCCCCTCTCAACTACCGACTATTCAACGCGGCGGAAGCCCTGCGGGTCGAAGAACTGCATCTGTTCGCTGCCGTCTTCCAGCCGCACGAAGGCGCGGATGCATCCGCCCCAGACTTCGGCGCGGATGACGTTGACGCCATTGCTGCGCAGAATGTTGTAATTGTATTCGTTGAGCTCTTCCTCTGAGAAGATCTCGCGGTCGAGGCCAAAGCTGCCCGAACAGATCGGCGCGGCCACGGCAGGCGCGGCCATCAGGGCAAAGGCGATCAGGCTGAAGGCGAGGGGTTTGTTCATTTGGCGATGTCCTGTGATTCCATCCTGTCTTGCCGCGCAAATGTGGCGGCTTCGCGCCGACGGATGAACACCACCACCGCTGGGATGGCAAAGCTCAGCACCAGCAGGCGGATGACATGATGCGCGGCAATGAAAGCGGTGTCATAGCCGAGTGCAATGCCCAGCGCCCCCATGCCCTCCAGCGCCCCGGGTGATAGGCCCAGCCAGATTTGCCCGAAGGGCATGTCGACGAGCAGGCTCACCCCATAGGCAATCAGCGTGACAATGCCTACCGTCATCGCCGTGGCAATGAAGCCGCCCTTGGCCGCGGTGACGAATTCCTTACGGCTGAAGCCGGCAAAACGCGAGCCGATCAGCGCTCCGGTCAAGACGAAGGTGACCATGGTCAGCGGCGCCGGCATGGTTCCGACATAAAGCCCAGCCAGCTTGGCCGCCGTCGACAGCGCCATCGCCCCCAGCACGAAACCCGCCGGCACCCGCAGCCGGACGAAGATCAGTCCCACCACGAAGCAGCCCGCCGCCAGCAGCACAATCTGCCACCATTCCAGCACCGGCAGGATGTCCGCCGCCGCCACTTCAGAGCCGACCTGCAGAAACAGCGCCCCGATCGGCACGCAGATCGTTAGCATCAGCAGCCGGATCACCTGGATGATGACGATCTGCCGCGGATCGCCAACGCCGGCCGCGGCAATGCCCAGCACGAAAGACAAATGCCCCGGAAACGAGCTGAGATAGGCCGTGCCCGGATCGAGCTTGAAGAATTTCGCCAGCATCCAGCCGGTCAGCGAGACGATCAGCACCAGTTCCAGCATCAGCGCGGCCAGACTGATCGGCCAGCTGGCAATCAGCTGCAGACTGTCCGGCGCCACCGAAGCGCCCATCGACATGCCGATCAGCAGGAACGAAACATCCCGCAACCGATCCGGCATCCTGATCGGCAGGCCAGCCATCGCCGCCGCGGTGACCGCCAACGCCCCACCCATCAACCACCCGGCCGGCAGCCCGACCAGCGTGGCAATTCCACCGCCGATGGCGGAGATAGCTATGGTGAGAAGGACGGGGAGAATGGTGGAGAGGGCGGGCATACAACAGCTTTGGTCGTGACGAAAACAAGCGGCAAGGCGAAGCCACTCTCGCGCGGAAAACTACCCAACCGGCAAAGCCTTCTCTGCCAGCCGCACCCAATAGGTCACGCCCACCGGAATAACCTCGTCATTGAAATCATAGCTATCGGTATGCAGCTCTGAACTGTCGCCATTGCCGAGGAAGATATAGGCGCCAGGGCGCTCTTCCAGCATGAAGGAGAAATCCTCGCCGCCCATCGATGGCGGCGTATCGGCATCGACGCGCTCTCTGCCCACCACATCGCGCGCCACTTCGGCGGCGAAATCGGTCTGGGCCGGCGAGTTGACCGTCACCGGATAGCCACGGGCATAGCGCACCGTCGCCGTCGCACCAAAGCTCTTAGCAAACTGCGGCACGAAATCCACCAGACGCTGCTCGATCAGGTCCTGCACGCCGAGGTCGAGCGTGCGCACCGTGCCGGTGATCTTGGCGGTGCGCGAGATCACATTGTCGGCCTCGCCGGCTTCCACCATGGTCACCGACAGCACGGCATTGGCCAGCGGATCGACATTGCGCGAGACGATCGACTGCAGCCCGACGATCATATTGGCCGCGACGACGATCGGGTCGATGGTGGTCTGCGGCCGTGCCGCATGGCCGCCCTGGCCGGTAATGTCGATATAGAAGCGGTCGGTTGCGGCCATGATGCCGCCGACGCGAATGCCGAAATGCCCAGCCGGCATGCCGGGCCAATTGTGCATGCCATAGAATTCGTCGATGCCGAACTTTTCCACCAGCCCGTCATTGAGCATGGCCTTGCCACCGGCGCCGCCCTCTTCGGCCGGCTGGAAGATCACGGCGATCCGCCCGTCGAAATTGCGCGTCTCGGCCAGGTATTTGGCCGCGCCCAGCAGCATGGCAGTATGCCCGTCATGGCCGCAGGCATGCATCTTGCCGTCCACGCTCGAGGCATAGGCCTTGCCGGTCTTTTCCGTCACCGGCAGCGCATCCATGTCGGCGCGCAACCCGATGGTGCGGCCGCTGGTGTTGCTGCGGCCATTGATGATGCCGACCACGCCGGTGCGCCCGATGCCGGTGACGATCTCGTCGACACCGAATTCGCGCAGCCTGTCTTCGACAATGCCGGCGGTCCGCACCACCTCGTAGAGAATTTCCGGATTGGCGTGGAAATCCTGGCGCCAGGCGGCGATTTCGTCTTGAAACTCGGCAATACGATTGATGACAGGCATAAAAGGGTCCGAAGCAGTCTATTCTGGGTCAGTGTCGCTGTCCCAATGGGTGGCGTCAACACTAGCACATCATTGCGCGCCATGTCGCACCCGGCATCCGGTGTGGTTTTCCAACAATCCGGAGCCTGCTGGGCCAAATTTCCCCCGCTGCGGCTTGCCCGTCTCCTGCATATTTGTCATGACACCGCCATCTTGCCGGAGAGCTCCATGAAAATCCTGGTCGCTATCAAGCGTGTCGTCGATCACAATGTTCGCATCCGGGTTCGCCCCGATGGCACGGGTGTCGAAACCTCCGGCGTGCGCATGTCGATGAACCCCTTCTGCAAGCACGCCGTCGAGGCAGCGGTGCAGCTCGGCGAGGCCGGTCATGGCGACGAGATTGTCGTGGTCTCCATCGGCCCCAAGGTTGCCAATGACGTCATTCTCACCGCCCTCGCCATGGGCGCCCATCGCGGCATCCTGATCGAAACGGACGCTGAGCTCGAAACCCTGGCCATTGCCAAGCTGCTGGCCAAGGTTGTGGCCGAGGAAAACCCCGATCTAGTCCTGCTCGGCAAGCAGGCCGTCGATGACGACAGCAATCACGTCGGCCAGATGCTGGCCGCGCTGACCGACCGCCCACAGGCCACCTTCGCCTCGGCCATCACGGTCAATGGCGCGGCGCTGGACGTCACGCGCGAAGTCGATACCGGCACCGAAGTTGTCAGCCTTCCGCTGCCCGCCATCGTCACTGCCGACCTCCGCCTCAACACCCCGCGCAATGCGGCGCTGCCCATGGTGATGAAAGCCCGCTCCAAGCCGCTGGCTGTTCGTCCCGCCGCCGAATTCGGCATCGACCTTGCGTCGCGCCTCGTGGTGGAGAAGGTCTCGCCACCCGCCGAACGCGTGGCCGGCAAGACTGTCGGCTCGGCCGGTGAGCTGGCCGCCTATATTGCCGGCGAAGTCTCGCAGATGGAGGCGCTGTGATGAGCGTCCTGGTTATCGCAGATCACGATCTGGGTGTTCTCTCGCCCGCCACCGCCCGCGTCGTCCATGCGGTCAGTGAACTGGGTCCGATCGACCTGCTGGTTCTCGGTCACGGTACGACCGATATCGCCACCGAAGCGGCCAAACTGGCCGGCGTCACCAAGGTCCTAGTGGCCGATTCACCAAATACCGCAGATGGTGACAGTTTGGTGATTGAACGGTTCGCAAATGGCTACAGCTATATCGTCCAGTCTGCCGGCAGCGTCGGCAAGGATCGACTGCCCCGCGTTGCTGCAAAGCTCGACATCATGCCTGTCACCGACATTGTCGAAGTGCTTGGCCCGACCCGCTTTATCCGCCCGATCTACGCCGGCAATGCGCTGCAGACCGTCACCGACAACCAGGCCAAACACGTCCTCACTATCCGCGCCTCGGCCTTCCGCGCCGCCGCGACTGGTAACAATGCGCCAATCGAAACCATTGAAAACGCCGTCGTTTCTGCCGCGAAACTGATCGCCCAGCACCGCACCGAGAGCGATACCCCCGATCTCGCCACCGCCCAGATCGTGGTCGGCGGCGGCGTGGCACTCGGCTCGGCCAATAAGTTCCAACTCATTGAGCAGCTTGCCAAAAAGCTCGGTGCCGCCATTGGCGCCACCCGCGCCGCCGTCGATGCGGGCTATGCCCCCAATGACTGGCAAGTCGGCCAAACCGGCAAGATCATCGCCCCCGATCTCTATATTGCCATTGGCATTTCCGGCGCGCTGCAGCATCTCGCCGGCATCCAGGGCGCCAAGAAGATCGTCGCCATCAACTCCGATTCCGAAGCGCCTTTGGTCAAGCTGGCCGATGTCGCGCTGATCGGCGATCTCTTTGAAATCATTCCGCAATTACTGACCGAGCTGGACAAGGCCGGCGTCAAACGCTGACGTTTGCCGATTGCAAATTCTCTGCTCCCGCCTATAACCATCCTGCATTCCACCGGAACACTTCTTCATCATGTTCGAGACCCTGACCAAGGCCCCCGGCGACAAGATCCTGGCGCTTATGGGCGAATACGCAGCCGACCCGCGCGCCACCAAGATCGACCTGGGCGTCGGCGTCTATAAGGACGAAAAGGGTGTCACCGCCGTGATGTCCGCCGTCCGCAAGGCGGAGCAACGTATTCTCGATACTGAAAAAACCAAGACCTACCTCGGCATCGCCGGCAACAAGGGTTTCGGCGCCGCCGTGCTCGACCTCGCCCTGGCCGATAGCGTCGACCGCTCGCGCGTCCGCATTGCCCAGGCCCCCGGCGGTACCGGCTCGCTCTGGGTGCTGATGCAGCTGATCAACCGCGCCCGTCCCGGCGCGACGGTCTGGGTCTCCGATCCGACCTGGCCCAACCACAATCCGATCGCCGAAAATTCCGGCCTCAAGGTCCAAAAGTATCCCTATTTCGACACCGAAACGCGTGGCGTGAAGTTCGAGGCCATGCTGGCCACACTCGACAAGCTGGGCAAGGAAGACGTCGTGCTGCTGCACGGCTGCTGCCACAACCCCACCGGCGCAAACCTGACGCCAGAACAATGGGATGAGGTGACCGCCAGCCTGCTGCGCACCGGCGCCTTGCCCTTTATCGACCTGGCCTATCTCGGCTTTGGCGATGGCATTGAAGCCGACGCCTATGGCACGCGCAAGATCCTCTCGGCGGTTCCCGAAGCGCTGGTCGCCTTCTCCGGCTCGAAAAATTTCGGCCTCTACCGCGAGCGCGTCGGTGCGGCCATTCTCGTGGCCCGAGATACCGCTGAAGCCGATGTGACCCAGTCGCAGCTGCTCAACATCATCCGTGGCGCCTATAGCCAGCCACCCGATCATGGCGCGGAAATCATCCGCACCATCCTCGAAGACGCCACGTTGCGTGCGGAATGGGAGACCGAGCTCAACCAGATGCGCGGCCGCATGATCACGCTGCGCGAAAAGCTGAGCGAAGCCATCCGCCAGAAATCCAATTCCAAGGATTTCGACTTTATCGCCGCCCACCGCGGCATGTTCTCGCTGCTCGGGCTGGAAAATTCCGTCGTTGAACATCTAAAAGCCGAGAACGGCGTCTATATGATCGGTGACAGTCGCATCAACGTCGCGGGCATCCCGGAAGATCGCATTGGCGATCTGGCCGATGCCCTGCTCGCCGCGATCAAATAGTTCAGTCGTTTGACCTTGCGGCAAGCCTTTGCCGTGCTACATCTTTTGCCTAACGGGCCCTCAGGAGGATACCATGAAGTTCTTCGTCGACACTGCGGAAATCAAGGACATCAAGGAGCTCTATGAGACCGGTCTCCTCGACGGCGTCACCACCAACCCGTCGTTGATCGCCAAGTCGGGCCGCGACTTCAAGGAAGTCATCGCCGAGATCGCAGCGCTGGTTCCCGGCCCGGTTTCGGCCGAAGTTGCTTCGCTTGAATATGACGGCATGGTCGCCGAGGGCGAGCACCTCGCCAAGATTGCCGACAACGTCGTGATCAAGCTGCCGCTGACGCTCAATGGCCTCAAAGCCACCAAGCATTTCTTCGACAAGGGCATCAAGACCAATGTCACGCTCTGCTTCTCGGCCAACCAGGCTTTGCTGGCAGCCAAGGTCGGCGCCACCTATATCTCGCCCTTCCTCGGCCGCCTCGATGACATCAATCTCGATGGCGTCGAGCTGATCGAAAACATCCGCCAGATCTATGACAACTATGGCTTCGAAACCCAGATCCTGTCGGCCTCGATCCGCTCGCCCAACCACGTGACCCAGGTTGCGCTAGCCGGTTCGGACGTCGCGACCATTCCGCCCGACGTGATCCGCAAGCTGGCCAACCACCCGCTGACCAATGCCGGCATCGAAGGCTTCCTCAAGGACTGGAAGGCCACTGGCCAGTCGATCCTTTAGTCTGTTCTGACGACGCCGATCACCCGGAAGACCTCTCCCTAGGGTGAGGTCTTCTGCATTTTGGGGGCTCGCATGGCCGATACCGAACTCGCCGCTGCCATCAAAGCTGCGCTCGCTGCCGTGGAAATCCCCGGCGGCGGTGACCTGTCCGGCTATGCCGGCCTCTCCGATATCATCGTCACCCCGGGCGCCGTCGCCTTCGCCATTGCCGTCGCGCCCGGCATGGAGGCCGCCTTCGGCCCGGCCCGCGAACAGGCGGCCGCCGTGGCGCAGAAGCTCGGCGGCACCCGCAAGGTCATGGTCTCGCTGACCGGCGGCAAGGCACCTCCTAAATCCGGCCCGACCTTCTCGCATGGCAAGCCGGTCCCCGCCGGCAAGACTCCCGTGCCCGGGATCAAGCACATCATCGCCGTCGGCTCCGGCAAGGGTGGCGTCGGCAAGTCCACCACGGCGGTCAATATCGCTCTGGCGCTGCAGGCGGAGGGTCTCACGGTCGGCATTCTCGACGCTGATCTCTACGGCCCCTCCATCCCCAAATTGCTCGGCCTCGAAGGCCAGCCCGCCATTCGCGACGATGGCATTTTCTCGCCGCACGAGGCGTTCGGCCTCAAGGCCATGTCTATCGGCTCCATGCTGGTCAAGGATCAGGCGGTGGTCTGGCGCGGTCCGATGGCCACTTCCGCTCTGCGCCAATTGCTGCGCGAGACCGACTGGGGTCCGCTCGACATTCTCGTCATCGACCTGCCGCCCGGCACTGGCGATATCCATATTTCGCTGTTCCAGCAGGCCGAAGTGGATGGCGTGGTCATCGTGTCGACGCCGCAGGACCTGGCGCTGATCGATGCCAAAAAGGCCATCGACATGCTGCCCCGCTTCGGCGTGCCGATCCTGGGCCTTGTCGAAAATATGAGCTATTTCGTCGCCCCTGACACCGGCACCCGCTACGACATCTTCGGCTCCGGCGGCGCCGAACGCGCCGCTGCCGAGATGAACATGGCTTTCCTCGGCGCAGTGCCTCTCGTCATGTCGATCCGGGAAGGCTCCGACGCCGGGCACCCGCCGGTTGCGTCTGCGCCGAATGGTCCGGAAGCGGAGGCCTATCGGGCTATTGCGCGCACCATCCTGACCAATACGCCGGCGTTGCGAGAGCGCTGAGGCTTGCTTTTCATCCATCTTGCGGGCAGGCATTGTTGCATGGATCGCTGCGGATTGGATTGAGCATGGACGACTTCGAAGAACTCTCCGAGAGCCAGCAGCGCCTCGATGCCATGCTGACCGAGCTGGGCGATGACGGCATGCTGCTCAGCGAGCTCGACGGCTATCTCTGCGGCATTGCCGCCGGCCCGGAGTTGGTCGCGCCCGAGACGTTTTTGCCATTGGTTTGGGGTGGTGAGGACTTCGACGTGCCGGCTGTCAATCAGGCCGAACTGACCTCAGCCGTCATGGCGCGTTACGAGCAGATCAATACCGAACTGGCCGAAGCCCGCTACGAGCCGCTCTATGAGCTCGACGAGGAAGACGGTGTGATCTGGGAAGTCTGGATCGCCGGCTTCGAGGCGGCGATCGGGTTGAGCTTTGACGCCTGGGAAAAGCTGCTGCAGAGCCACAAGGAATCCCAGGCGCAGGAGGCCGCTTTCGGCATCATGTCGCTGCTGGCAGCTAGCGATCCCGCGATCAGCGACGAAGACGCCAAGGATCCGGAGATGATCAAGCTGCAGCAGGATGCGCCGCATCTCATTCCCGAAATCGTCGGCACGCTCTATCGCGCCCATCGCCTCGCCACGCCGCAGACCCCGATCAGGAGCGATGCCGTCGGCCGCAATGATCCATGCCCGTGCGGCTCGGGGCTCAAATACAAGAAATGCCACGGCGCCAGCTGACCTTAGTCCTGCCGCATCGCAGCGGGACAGATCGTGCATTCACTTCCATCGATAGCCGGAGCCGTCCATGACTGCCACCTCGCTGATGACCGAGCCCAAGACTGCTGACGAAACCACGGTGGACCGCGACTGGTGGCGCGGCGCGGTGATCTATCAGATCTATCCGCGCTCCTATCAGGACCAGAATGGCGACGGTGTCGGCGATCTGGTCGGCATCACCAGCCGGCTCGACTATGTCGCCGACCTCGGCGTCGACGCTATCTGGCTGTCGCCGGTCTTCACCTCGCCGATGAAGGATTTCGGCTATGACGTCAGCGATTACCGCGGCATCGACCCCAGCTTCGGCACGCTGGAGGATTTCGACCGGCTGGTGCAGAAGGCCCATTCCTTGGGACTGAAGGTCATCATCGACCAGGTGATTTCCCATTCGTCCGACAAGCACGCCTGGTTCGCCGAAAGCCGGCAAAACCGCACCAATGCGCGCTCGGACTGGTATGTCTGGGCCGACCCGAAGCCGGATGGCACCCCGCCGAACAACTGGCTCTCCATCTTCGGTGGCTCGGCATGGCAGTGGGACAGCCGGCGCATGCAGTATTACATGCACAATTTCCTGGTCTCCCAGCCCGACCTCAACTTCCACAATCCCGATGTGCAGGATGCCCTGCTGGGCGACATGCGCTTCTGGCTGGAGCGCGGCGTCGATGGCTTCCGCCTCGATACGGTGAACTTCTATTTCCACTCGACGGGCCTGGAATCCAACCCCGTGGTCAAGCCCGAGGATTTCAACGCCTCGACTGCCCCCGCGGTGAATCCCTATAATTTCCAGGAACACTTGTTCGACAAGTCGCGGCCGGAAAACCTCGATTTCCTCAAGCGCCTGCGCGCCATGATGGACGAATATCCCGGCACCACCACGGTGGGCGAGATCGGCGACAGCCAGCACCAGCTCGAAATCATGGCGCAATACACCTCGGGCGACGACCGACTGCATATGGCCTATACATTCGATTATCTCGGCGGCGAATTCTCTGCCGAGCATTTCCGCAAGTCGATCGGCGCCACCGAAGCCGGCGCGCCGGACGGCTGGATTTGCCTCGCCTTTTCCAACCACGACGTCGTGCGTCATGTCAGCCGCTGGGCGGTACATGGGCAGGAGGCGGCCTTCACCCGCCTCGCCGCGACGCTGATCCTCGCCATGCGCGGCTCGGTCTGCCTCTATCAGGGCGAGGAGCTGGGGCTCAAGGAGGCCGAGCTGGCTTTCGAGGATCTGGTCGACCCCTATGGCATCGAGTTCTGGCCGCAGTTCAAGGGCCGCGACGGCTGCCGTACGCCCATGGTCTGGCAGGCCCATTCCGCCAATGGCGCCTTCTCCACCGCCAACCGCACCTGGTTGCCAGTGCCGGCCGAACACCTGCTGCATGCGGTGGACACCCAGCACAATGTCGACGGCTCGGTGCTGGAATTCTATCGCGCCCTGCTAGCCTTCCGCCGCGCCCATCCGGCGCTGATCAAGGGCGACATCAGCCTGCTCGAAGCGAGTGGCAATGTGCTGGCCTTCATCCGCGAGCATGACGGCGAACGCCTGCTCTGCGTCTTCAACATGGGCGAAGTGGCGGCCGAATTCGTCGTGCCGGCGGGTCTGGCGCCGAGCGATGCCGGCTGCCCGGGCGTTACGGCGGCGGTGATCGATGGCGAGATCGATCTGGAGCCGTTCGGGGCCTATATCGCGGTGGTCTAGGCATCAGACGTCCGAAAGCGCCGCCCGGCCTTTCGGCTTACGGAGACACGAGTAACGGGCGGCCATTGGACCTCAAGAGTTTAGTAGAGTGGCCCAAAGGCCGCCCGTCACGATCCGCTTTTGCACAGGGTCCGGTTCAGGCGGTACCATTCTTGCAGGTCCGGCTGCCGAGTTTCCAACCCCACTGGAGAAGCGCCCCTCTCCCACGGTCGCCCCGCCCGGCCCTGCGTCGGGGCCGCGTGTGTGGCGGGTATGGGGAGAGTATGCGGCAGGTTGGATGGGGCGTGGATAGATTTCGGGTTTTTGCTGGTGGGGCAGGGGGATGCGTTTGTTAAGCGTCTCTGCTTGAGCCGAAACATCGCACCCCCACCCGACGCCTCCGGGGCCACCCTCCCCACAAGGGCGAGGGATAAGCGGCATCGAGTTTGCTGAACTCTCCTCTCCCTCCCCTGTATGGGGAGGGTGGCCCCGGACGGGTCGGGTAGGGTGATGGGAGCCACGATCTGTGGTTACGCAGGCGTCCCGATATCCGGCAGCCTCGCCCCGACCAGTTCCTGCGTTAGCCTATGCTGCGGCGCGAAAAAGATCTGTTCGGGTCGCCCCTCCTCGACGATCCTGCCCGCCTCCATCACCAGCACGCGGTCGGCAATCGCCGCGACCATGTCGAGGTCGTGGCTGATGATCAAGTAGGTGAGACCGAATTCGAGTTGCAGGCGCGCCAAAAGTGCCAGCACTTCGCCGCGGACGGAGACGTCGAGGGCGGAGACGGGTTCGTCCAGCACCAGCAATTTTGGCCTTGTCACCAGCGCGCGGGCTATGGCGAGGCGCTGGCGCTGGCCGCCGGAGAATTCATGCGGATAGCGGTCGAGCATATCGGCGTGAAGGCCGACGGCGGTGACGGCTTCCACAAGGCGCGCGTCAATGGCTGGCCGGTCGAGACCGGGTTCGAGCCGCAAGGGTTCGCTTAGCGAGTCGCCGATGCTGCGGCGCGGATTGAAGCTGCCGAAGGGGTCCTGAAACACCAGGGAAATGTCGCGGCGCAGGGGCTTAGGCAGGTCGGAGCCGTGGTAGCTGGTGCCGTCGAGGCGGATCGCGCCACTGGTTGCGCGATCGAGGCCGACGATGATCTTGGCCAGCGTGGTCTTGCCGCAACCGGAGGGGCCGACCAGCGCCAGGCATTCGCCTTGGGCGACGGAAAAATGCACCTCATTGACGGCGCGCAGCGACTTTTCGGCCCAGAACACAAAGCCGTTCTGGCGATAGTCGCGGGTCACGCCGTCGACTTCGAGCAATGTGCCGCCGATCGGCGGGCGTTCGGCGCGCAAAGGGTCGAAGCGCGAGGCGGCGACCAGCTTCTGCGTATAGTCCTGCTGCGGCGAGGCGAACACCTGCGCGGCCTCGCCACGCTCGACCAGCCGGCCGCGATGCATCACCGCGACGCGGGTGCAGAGGCGAGCTACGGCCTTGAGGTCGTGGCTGATGAACAGCAGGGCCATGTGGCGGCGCGCGCAGATTTCGGCAATCAGGTCGAGCACCTTGCGCTGGGTGATGAGATCGAGCGCCGAGGTCGGCTCGTCGGCGATCAGCAGGTCCGGCTGGCTGGCCAAAGCCATGGCGATCATCACGCGCTGGCGCTGGCCGCCGGAGAGCTGATGCGGAAAGCGGCTGCCGTGACTGGGGTCGAGACCCACTTCGCCGAGCAGGGCCGGCACTTCGAGCTGCACGGCGGCATTGTCGCGGTTGAGCCGGATGGATTCCGCGATCTGCTCGCTGACCCGCATCAGGGGATTGAGCGCGGTCATCGGCTCCTGGAACACCATGCCGATGCGACGGCCGCGCAGGCGCGCCATGTCGCGCTCGGAGGCAGGCATGGGCGCGCCATCGAGGGCAATGCGGCCGGTCAGGCTGGCGCCTTCCGGCAGGAGACCGGCGATGGCCAGGGAGGTCAGCGTCTTGCCCGAGCCGCTTTCGCCGATGATGCCGAAGCGCTCGCCGGGCGCGATAGCAAAGCTGAGGCCGGAGACGACTTCAGTGGCGCCGAAGCGGATCGAGAGATCGGAGACTTCAAGCAAGGACATTGGGGTTTCCTTGCCGCAGGCGGGGATCGATGGCGTCGCGCAGGCCGTCGCCGGCAATGTTGAGGGCGATGACGATCAGCACGATGGCCAGCCCCGGAATAATGGTCAGCAGCGGATGGATCAGGAACAGGCCCTGCGCGTCCTTGAGCATCAGCCCGAGGCTGGTTTCCGGTGGCTGGGTGCCCAATCCGATATAGCTCAGCCCTGCCTCCGACAGGATGCCAAGCGACATCTGGATGGTGCCCTGAACGATCAGCAGGCTCATGATATTGGGCAAGAGGTGCCGCCAGGCAATCATCGCATTGTTGAGGCCAGCCAGCCTACCAGCCGCGACGAAGTCGAGCGTTGCGACGCTAAGCGCCCCGCCGCGCGCCACGCGGGCAAACACCGGAATGTTGAAAATGCCGATGGCGAGGATGGCATTTGGCGCGCCGGGGCCGATCAGCGTGGTGACCAGGATGGCGACGATCACCGCCGGGAAGGCGAAGATGAAATCGGACAGCCGCAGCACCAGCCATTCGACCGGTCCGCCCCAGGCGGCTGCGGCGAGGCCGAGCGGCACGCCGACGCCCATGCCAATCACCACGGCAACGGCAGCGACGAGGAAACTGGTCCAGGTGCCGGCCATGACGAGCGAGAGCATGTCGCGGCCCAGATTATCGGTGCCCAGCCAGTGTTCCGGCGTCGGGCCCAGGAAGCGGCGAGGGATATCGATCTGCTCGATGGGGAAGGGCGTCCAGACCAGCGAGACCACGCCGATGGCGAGGAAGATCAGCGTGGCGATCAGGCCGATGGCGAGGCTCGGATGGGCAAACAGCCGCTTCATGAGGCGCTCCGTTCGCGCAGGCGCGGATCGACCAGCGCATAGGCAATGTCGGTGACCAGCATGGTGGCGGTGACGGCAAGGATGAGAATGATGGTGGCGCCGCGCACCAGGATCAGGTCGCGCTCCAGGATGGCGGTATAGATCAGCTTGCCGAGGCCGGGCAGGTAGAAGACGTTTTCCACGATGATCGTGCCGGCGACGAGATAGGCGAATTGCAGGCCGAGGATGGTCAGCACCGGCAGCAGCGCATTGCGCACGCCATGCCGCCAGACTGCCTCGCCCATAGTCAGCCCCTTGGCGCGGGCGGTGCGGATGTAATCCTGGCTGGTAACATCGACCAGGGCGGTGCGCATCACCCGGGCAAGGATGGAGGCCTGCGGCAGGGCCAGCGCCAGGCTGGGCAGGATCAGGCCGCGAAAGGCCAGGCCCGGATTTTCATGCCAGGGCGTGAAGCCGCCGGGCGGCAGCCAGCGCAGCACGACGGCAAACAGCAGGGTCAGCAGCATGCCGAACCAGAAATTGGGAATGGCAATGCCGGTCTGGGCGACGACCATGACGGCCGTATCCAGCGCCTTGCCGCGGCGCCGGGCGGCAAGAATGCCGAGTGGCAGGCCGACGGCAACAGAAATCACCATGGCAAAAATGGCGAGCGGCAGGGTGACACCGAGGCGGCCCCAGATCAGCTCGCCGACGGGCGCGCGCTGGGTATAGCTCATGCCGAAATCGCCGCCCAGCATGCCCCAGATCCAGGCGATGAAACGCTCTGGTGCGGGGGTATCGAGGCCCATCTGCAGGCGCAGGCGGGCGACGGATTCCGGGGTGGCATTGATGCCGAGGATAAACTGCGCCGGATCGCCCGGCAGCAGGTCGAGCAGCCAGAAGATCACCAGCGCGGCGACGAGCAGGGTGACGGCAAAGCCGAGGAAGCGGCGGAGGGCGAAGAGGATCATGGTGCTGTCCATGCCGCCAAAACATTACCGGCGATCACTGGACCACCTCGCCCCTCAGGGGAGAGGTCGGCGCGTTAGCGCCGGGTGAGGGGTGGGATGTTGGGGCAGGGCATGATCGATCAGCATCGCACCCCTCACCCCAGCTCTGCCACGTCGCGTGCGCTCCTGGCGTCGCTACCCTCTCCCCTGAGGGGAGAGGGAGCAGAAGGCCGAAAAGGCTCATTTCCGGTATGGAAGTGTCACTCCGTCCAGCGAATATCCCGCAGCACGAGCCCCTCGATGGGCGAATCTTTCCACATGCCGGTAAGCTTGGAATTCCACACGCCGGTCTGTGGCAGCTGGAACAGGTAGCCGTTGACCGCGTCGTCAGCGAGAATGGTCTGCGCCTCCACGGCCAGTTCCTTGCGCTTGGCTTCGTCGGTCGTGCCATTGAGGGTCTCGATCAGCGCTTGGAACTCAGGGTTGTCATAGCCGAAGTAGTAGTCGGGGTTGGCGTAATTGCCAATGTCGAAGGGTTCGACATGGCTGATGATGGTGAGGTCGAAGTCCTTGTTGGTATAGACGTCTTCCAGCCACTGCGCGAATTCGACATTGATCAGTTCGAGCTTGATGCCGACCTCGGCGAACTGGCTGGCAATGATCTGGCCGGAGAGGCGGGCATAGGCCAGCGGCGGCAGTTTCAGCGTGGCGCTGAAGCCATCGGGATAGCCGGCTTCGGCGAGCAGCGCCTTGGCCTTTTCCACGTCATGCGGATAGGTGCCGGTCAGGTCGACATAATAGGGATTGTGCGGGGCAAAGGCGCTGCCGATCGGCGTGCCATAGCCATAGGTGGCGCCATCGATGATCGCCTGGCGATCCAGCGCATGGGCCATGGCCTGACGGACCTTGAGGTTGTCGAAGGGCGCCTTGCGGTTATTGGTGCCGAGGATGGTTTCGCCCTCGGTCGAACCGGCCAGAATGGTGAACTGCGGATTGCCCTCGAAAACGCCAAGCGCTTCCTGGCCGAAGTTGTTGGTGCCGTCGATGTCACCGGCCAGCAGGGAATTGGTCAGCGTCGCAGTATCGCCGATGAAGACATAGGTGGCCTTGCTCAGATGCACCGGCTCGCCCCAATAGGGCTGGTAGGCTTCAAGGATTACCCGGCTGCCCTTGTCCCACTGCACAAAAGCGAAAGGACCGGTGCCGATCGGCTCATTGGCATTGTTGTCGGCGCTTTCCGGCGCCACGATCACCGCATCGCCACGGCCCAGATCAAACAGGAAGCGGCCGATCGGACGCTCGAGCTTGAGCTCGACGGTCAGCGGATCCACTACGGTGACGCTGGTGATCGGGGTGAAGAATTCGCGATGCGCGTTGGTGCTGTCTTCGGCCAGGATGCGCTCGAAGGTGAACTTGACGTCTTCGGCATCAAAACTGGTGCCGTCATGGAAGGTGACGCCGTCATGCAGCTTGAAGGTGTAGGTCAGGCCATCGTCGGAAATGGTCCAGCTTTCGGCCAGGCCCGGCTGCACGGCGCCGGTCTGGTCGATGCGGGTCAGGCCCTCGAAGATGTTTTGATAGGTGACGATGTCGATGGCTTCCGCCGCGCCGGCGGTCGGGTCCAGCGCCGGTGGCTCAAGCGCCACGCCGATCCGCACTTCGCTCGATTGCGCCATGGCCATGCCGGCCACTGCCGTGCTGAAGGCCAGCGCCAAACCGATTGCCTTGGTGATCCTGTTCATCAATCTATCCCCACGCTGCGCGTATTCGCGCCTTGGCCGCATCATATAGGGCAGCGCGACTAACATGGCAGCAGGGTGGCCGGTTATACTTTCCTACGATCCCCAAGAACCGTAGCAAGAATGACCGGAATTAGCCCCGCCAGCACGATGCAGAGTGCGGGCAGCGCCGCCTGGGCGAAGAGCCCGACATTGGCGCGGCTATAGACCAGTGTCGCCAAGGTCTCGATTCCCAGCGGGCGCAGCAGCAGGGTGGCCGGCAATTCCTTGACGATTTCGACGAAGACCAGCGTGGCAGCGCTGAGGATGGCGGGCATCAGGGTGGGCAGGTCGATCTTGAACAGCAGGCCCAACCCGCTTTCGCCCAGCACGCGGCCAGCAGCCAGCATGGAATCGCCGCGCTTCTTCATCGCGGCGTCGAGCGTTGAATGGCTGACCGCGAGGAAGCGGATGGCATAGACATAGAGCAGGGCGGCCATCGAGCCGGAGAGGATCAGCCCGGGCCGCCAGTCCCACAGCGCCATGGTCATACGGTTGAACCAGAGGTCGGCCTGGCCGAGCGGCTGCAACAGGCCGAGCGCGAGAACGGTGCCAGGGATGGCATAGCCGAGCGTGGCGAGCCGGATCGCGCCGCCGCTCACCGGGCCACGTCGCGCCAGCTTGGCAGCGACAAGGCCGAGGATGACGGTGATCAGGGCGCCGAGGCTGGCGAGGGTCACGGTCGGGATAAAGGCATTGAGCGTTAAGGTGATGGTTTCGGGCAGCACAAGGCGGAAGGCCGAATAGGTCAACTGGCCGACGGGAATGCCGAAGCCGAGGGCGAGGAGAGTAAGGCAGAATGTGAAGGCCAGCCAGCGTCGGGGACCCTGGAGGATTTCGCGGGCAGGCGGCACGCGATTGTCGCGGCTGGCGAGATAGACCCGGTCGCGTCGGGCGCGCTGTTCGGCGATGATCAGCAGGCCAATTACCAAGACCACCGTCACCGCCAGTTGCGCCGCGCCGCCGAAGTCGGAGCGGTTGATCCAGGTGGAATAGATGATGGCGGTGATGGCATTGATGCCGAAATACTGCACGGCACCGAGGTCGTTGACGACCTCCATCATGGCCAGCGTCATGCCCACCACCAGCGCTGGTCGCGACAGCGGCAGGGTGACGGTGAAGAAGGTTCGCATGCCACCGGCGCCCAGGGTGCGGGCAGCGATATTGAGGCTGGCCGACTGCATCAGGAAGAAGGCGCGGCAGGCGACGTAGACATAGGGGTAGAGCACCGAGGACAACACCAAGACGGCGCCCCAGTCGCTGCGGATGTCGGGAAACCAGTAATCCTTCAGCGAGGTGGCGCCGTTGACGCTGCGCAGCGCCGTCTGTAGCGGGCCGGTGAAGTCGAGGAATTCGACGTAGGAATAGGCGGCGAGATAGGTCGGTACCGCCAGCGGCACCACCAGCGCCCAGTCGAACAGCTTTCGAAGCGGGAAGTCGTAATGCGTCACCAGCCAGGCGGCGACGAGGCCGACGGCGCCGGTGAGCACACCGACGCAGACCATCAATGTGCCGGTCTCGCGCAAGGCGGTGGGCAGCATGGTGGCGGCGAGGCCATTGCTGCCGCTGCCGAGAGCCGCCAGCGCCGACCACAGCAGCCAGAGGATCGGCAGCCCCGCCAGGGCCACCAGCAGCAGCAGCAGCACTGCGGGCAGGCTGAAGCTGCGAAAAATCCGGCTCAGTTCTGCGGGCCTTCGTCGAACTTGACTTCATCCACCAGCGCCGCCGCTTCCTTGCGATGGGCGGCGATTTCGACCATGGGCGTGGTGTCGGCCTTGAGCGCACCCCAGCTGGCCACTAGTTCGGAGGCTTCGACCCCATCGACCACCGGGAACTCGTAATTGCCGCTGGCATAGAGATGCTGGGCTTCGTCGGAGAGCAGGAATTCCACCAGCAGGTCGGCATTGGCCTTGTTGGGCGCATATTTGGCGACAACCGCACCGGAGAGATTGACCTGCGTGCCATCGCCGGTCGCGTCGGGATAGATGATCCGCGCAGCCTCAGCCCATTGCTTTTGCTCAGGCTCGGCTGCGTTGGTCAGCATCAGGCCCATATAATAGGTATTGCCGATGGCCAGGTCACAGGTGCCGTCGAAGATCTGCTTGACCTGATCGCGGTCGGCGCCGGTCGGGGCGTGATTGAGATTGTCGCGCACGGCGGTCAGCCAGGTGCGAGTCCGGTCGACGCCCCAATGGGCGATGCGAGTGGCGATCAGCCCGATATTATAGGCATGCAGCCCCGAACGGGTGCAGAGGCGACCCTTCCATTCTGGCCCGGCGATATCTTCGTAGCTCAGCGCGGTTTCGGTCACCCGATCGACCGAGGCATAAAACACCCGGGCGCGCAGCGACAGCGCCACCCATTGCCCGTCGGGGTCGTGATATTGGTCCGGCGCGCGGGCCAGCGCTGCGGCGGAAATCAGCTGGGTGATGCCAATCTCCTTGGCATTGGCCAGGTTGCCGATATCGACGGTGATGATTACGTCAGCTGGCGACAGCTCGCCCTCGGCGGCAACGCGCTCGATCAACCCGTCCGCGGCAAACAGCACATTGGTCTTGATGCCGGTTTCGGCGGTGAAGACGTCGAGCAGCGGCTGGATCAGGCCGGGCTCACGATAGGTATAGACATTGACGGCGCCACTCTGGGCGACGGCCGGTCCCGCCAGCGTCAGCAGCGCTGCGATACAGCCAATTTTCCGCCAGCCCGTCATAGAAATCTCCATCTATGACCAAGGGTTGTGCGACTGGGCGGGGGGAGGTGTCAAGCTGAGTTGGTGGATCAGCTTTGGATCGAGGAAACCACTTTGGCCAGCGGCCAGTCATCACCCCACCCGACCCCTCCGGGGCCACCCTCCCCATTCAGGGGAGGGAATTGCCCGCTCAGCGAACTCGATGCCTCTTATCCCTCCCCCTTGTGGGGAGGGTGGCCCCGAAGGGGTTGGGTGGTGGTACTCTTCGCTTACGTCATAAGCCTTACTTTTGCGGGCCTTCGTTGAACTTCAGCTCATCGACCAGTGCCGCTGCCGTAGCGCGATGCGCCGCCACTTCGGTCAGCGCCACCGGAGAAGCCTTGAGCGTGCCCCAGCTGGCGACCAGTTCGTTGATCGGCGCCGATGCCACCACCGGGAATTCGTAATTGGTATCGGCATAGATGGCCTGGGCTTCGTCCGACAGCAGGAATTCGATCAGCGCATTGGCGTTCTCGGCATTCGGCGCATGCTTGGCGATGAAGCCGCCGGCGACGTTGACCTGGGTGCCGTCGGCCTCGGCATTCGGATAGATGATGCGGGCGGAAGCGGCCCAATCCTTCTGCTCCGGCTCGGCGTCGTTGTTGAGCATCGCACCCATGTAATAGGTATTGACCACCGCCAGATCGCAGGTGCCATCCAGGATATTCTTGACCTGCGCACGGTCATTGCCATTGGGGGCAAAAGCCAGGTTGTCGCGCACATTGGTCAGCCATTCGCGGCCGGCCTCTTCGCCATTGACGGCGATATAGTGGGCAATGAGGCCAATATTATAGGCGTGGTCGCCTGGACGGGTGCAGACGCGTCCGGCCCATTCCTCGCTGGCGAGGTCTTCATAGGTTAGCGCGGTGGCGTCGACGCGATCCTTCGAGACATAGAACACGCGGCTGCGCAGCGACAGCGCGGTCCAGTTGGCGTCTTCGTCGCGGAATGCGGGGGGCACACGTTCGGCCAGCGCCGCGGTGGTGATCGGCTGGGTCAGGCCCTGCTCTTCGGCACCGACCAGATTGCCGATATCCACGGTGAGCACGACATCGACGGGCGATAGCTCGCCCTCGGCGGCAACGCGTTCGAGCAGGCCGTCGCCGGCATAAAGCACATTGGCCTTGATGCCGGTTTCGGCGCTGAAGCTGTCGAGCAGCGGCTGCAACAGGCTCTGCTCGCGATAGCTGTAAATATTGACTTCGCCGCTCTGGGCAAAGGCGGGCATGGCTAGGCCGCAGAGGGCCACCGAACCGAGAAGGGTCAGGGCAAGGCGCTTGGTCGTCATGTCAGATCTCCCTATTGAGCGGGGTTCAAGGTCCCGCCGCAGTGGAGATGTGTCGCAGAAGATTTCCTCGCGTCAATAATCGCGAGGTCTATCAATATCTTGCAGTCTGGAACGGTTCAAAGAACCGCTGGCGAAATGAAGCAAAAACAGTCGATTAGCTGACCGCCGCGATCCACTTATGCGCATGCGACATATAGAAGCGCATATTGTCGGGATTATTCTTCGACTTGCGGTGTTGCAGTCTTTTCCACCAGATCGGCCGGGATAATCATGGTGAACAGCATGCCCTGTTCGCCGGCCGGATCGACCGAGAGAGAGAAGGCATTCACCGCCAACAGCGACCGCGTCAGGGCAAGGCCGATGCTCGAGCGCACCGGCACCATGGCCTGGCCGCTGCGGCTGACGCCATCGCGGAACACCACGAAGCGCTCGGCCATGTCGACGGCATTGTTGGAGCTGTCGCGCACATGCACGGCAATGCTGCCATCGTCGCCACGCTGCGCCGAAATCACCACGCCGCCGCCGGTCGGCGTCTGGTCGATGGCGCTGGCCAGAAGGTTGAGCACGGCCTGGGCCAGCGAGGCGCGATCGGCGGTGACCCGCGGCAGGGTTTCGGAGATCGCATTGCGCACGATGACGCGGGCGCCGCTGGCCTGCTGGCGAATGCGCAACACGCAGCTTTCGAGCAGGCCGGTCAGCTCGATACTGGCGCGCTGCGGCAGGTAACGGCCATCGCGCAGGCGGGCATAGTCGTCCAGCTCATCGACCAGCGCGGCGATTTCCTGGCCGGCCGTGCTGATATCCTGCGCATAGCTCTCGTAACGCTCATCCTGCACCAGACCCGCCTGCGAGCGCAGCATGTCGGCAAAGCCGATGATGGTATTGAGCGGCCGCCGCACGCCGCGACTGATCCGCGCCAGCAGCGCCGGATCGGCATCGCCACTGCTGGCCGGCAGGCGGACGGGTGTCGCCTCGCGGGCCCGCACGAAGCCGAAATAGCCGGTAATGACCCCGGCCTGGCCCTGAGCAAACAGCATGATGTCGGCGATGCCCGATGCGGCACGCAGGGTCAGCACGGGACGTTCCGTCTCGGCAAAGCGGGCCGGACGCTCAAGGAAGGCGCGCAGTTCGGGGCCATCGATGGGGGCAATCAGCGCCGACAATGCCTTGCCTTCGAGCATGCCCTGGTCATTGAGCAGGCTGGCGCTATTGGGCGTGATGCTGCTGATCACGCCGGCGCGAGTGGTTTCGAAAAAGCCATCGCCACGCAGATCGGCAAAGTTGCGAGCAAAGGCGGCCACGGCCGCTTCGTGGCCGGTGCGCACCTCGGTGGTGCTGGCCGATAGCATCAGCGCCGGCTTGCCCTGCCAGGAAATCGACTGCAGTCGCGCGGTGACCGGCACCAAAGTGCCGTCGCGCTGCACCAGGTGATTGACCGGGCCGGCACCCTCGCCATCGGGTCCGGCGGCCGGAAAGACTGCGGCCAAACCGGCAGCGCGCAGGCTTTCCACCGAACCATAACCAACCATTTCGGTAATGGCGCGATTGGCAAACAGCACCTGCTGGTCGCGGAACACCAAGATGCCCAGCGGCAGGCGATTGAGCACCAGCGTTTCGCCACCGAGGTTGATCAGGGCGCCGGTGCGCTGTGGATCAATAGGGGCGGGCACTGCCGGGGCAGCCGGCGCCGGATCGCCGACCCGGTCGGTCAGGATGCGGGCCAGCTCGTCGAAATTATAGCGCGACACGCGCTCGACGGCCTCGGGATCGGCCGGTGGCAGATCAGCAAAGGCCTTGGCCATGCGTTCATTGTTGCTGTCGGCAACTTCCGGCTCGTCGGCCGAAGATTCCACGGGATCGGTCACGCCGTCGAGCGCCACCAGATCGTCCTGATCCGCCTCGGCATCGCTCAGCTCAAGCGGCGGTTCGGCCTCTTCGGGCGCGGGACGATCGTCAGCGCTCTCGGCCAGGGCAGGGGGCTCCGGCTCGGTGACCAGATTAAGCGGCGCGTCATCGGCCTCGGTCAGCGGCGTGAACAGCGCCTCGTCGGCTGCCAGGCGATCGACCAAAAGGCTCAGGCGGCTGGCTGCGGGGGCGTCTTCCGGCTCTGGATCCTGGGCAGGGTGTTCCGGCTCGGTCACCAGCTCCAGCGTCGCAACGCCGTCCGGCTCGGCTTCGCGCCAGTTTTCCAGCTCCTGCGCATAGGTCACCTCTTCGGCGACCTCGGGGCGAGGCGTGTCTTGCGTGTCGATATGTTCGGGCTCGTCCAGCGCATCCTGCGCGGCGGCGATATCATCGACCTGCGGCATGAAGGGTTCGGTGGTCTCCGACTCGATCTGTGTCTCTGTCGCCTGTTCATCGGATGAAGCGTGAGCAGCGTCCACCTCAGCCGGGATAGTCTGCTCGGCCTCCACCACAGGAGGGAGTTCGGTATGTTCGACTGTCTCTTCGACGGTGACGGCGGCGGCGTCCTCTATCACATCCGAATCGTCGCCCGCCGCCGCCAGCACTTCGTCGGCAATCGGATCGACACCGACCACCAGCAGCACGGTCTGGCCGTCCTGCCAGACGAGCGGCGTCGTGGCGCAGGTGCTTGAGGTCGGCTTGTCGCCGGCCAGAAACTGGATGCGGGCCAGGCTGGTGCGGCCGGGCGAGCCAAGGCGGATATTGCGGGCAATCTGGCCCTTGATCGGCACGGCCGGCGGCGCCAGCTTCAGCCCGTGCTTCTTGAGCTTGGCCAGGAACAGCGGTGCAGCGGCGTTTTCCCACAGCAACTGCTGGCCATCCTGCGACCACAGCCAGGCCGGGCGCGAATCCGCGGCATGCTGAAGCACGCGGCGGGCGCTTGGCGATGTGGTCCAGTCGGCATCCATCTAGGCTAGAACTCTCCGGATGCGGGCAAAGCGTACCAATACGGCACAATTTTTGCGGCAATCTTAAGCTTTGTTCAATATAGACTGCGCCGGAACCGGTCCAGTGCAGCCCTCAGCCTAGCCCCAGGCTTCCTCAAGGATGGTTAAGCCGGCTGCGATGACAAATCCGTCATCCACAGGCGAAATCACCGCTTGTCATCTCGAAATTCTCGACCTATGTTCCGCCCGCTTTCGGGACGAGCATTCGGCCATCCCTTGCAGAGCATTTGCCGCCTTAGCTCAGTTGGTTAGAGCGCTAGATTGTGGATCTAGAGGTCCTCGGTTCGATCCCGAGAGGTGGTACCATTCCTTCCCACAGCAGCAACCGTCACCGCGTTACGCGCAGGTAGGACAGGTTTTCGCCGATCTTGGAAAAGGCGGAGGCGAGGTCTGCGCCGGTGGTGGCTTCGAAGGCGTAGGACGAGTCGGTGGCGCAATTGGCCATGATGTCCTTGGCGGCCTGGATGTCGCCGACGTCAAAAGCCACGGTATAGATGCGCACCGGCGGATCGGCGGCCTTCATCGCATCGCACAGCTTCTGCGCCTGGGTGAAGGAATCGCCATTGGCGGGATCACAGTTGATCTTGGTGTTTTCGTCACCGCTGCCGGTGCCGGAAATCTGGCTGATCACGCCGTTGCAATAGGAGGTGTTGAAGGCGCCGTCCGTCATCAGCACCACGGCGCGGATCACGTTTTTTTCGGTCTTGGGCGCGGGCTGGCTGGCTGCCGGCCACGGACCGGAAAAATTGGGCGATACCATATACCAGCCCCAGGCAATGCCGAGGTGACCGGCGGTCGAGCCGACGGCGGGCAGGTCATCCGCCAGCGCATGCAGCACGGTCTTGTTGGAGGTCAACGGCTGGATCACCACATCCGGGCAGGCATTTGCGGCGGTCGGATAGTTGCGGCCGATCAGCGTCGTGGCTGGAGAGGCGTCACTGAGGCCATTGGTGGTGCGCTCCGTCGCGCAGGTGCTGATCTGCTGCAGGCGCCAGCTGGTGTTGGTATTGGTTGAGCTGTAGCGGTTTTGGTAAAGGTAGTACTGACAGCCGGCAGTGACGCAAGCGGCAGTGCCGCCGCTGGTATAGGTGCCGTAATTCTTGCCATTGGTCCTGGCGGTGCCGCTGAGCACAAAGGTATTGGTCGCCACCGCGCCGATCTGCCAGACAAGGAAGCGGTAGTCGTTATTGTCGACCGACTGGTTGTTGATCCAATTATAGGCCGTGCTGTCGCTGGTCGGATACTGGTTGTAGCGGTTGTAGGCATTGATGGCAGAATAGCTGTTCATGCCCCTGACGCCCGAAATATAAACATTGGCACCAGCAGCCAGGCCATGGTTGGCCGACTGCACCACGAGCTCGCAGGTCGAGACCAGGCATTTGGTGACGGTGTAGGGCGTCAGCTTGTTGTAGGAGCCGTAATAGCGGCCATTGACGACATTGCCACTGAGGTCCTTAAGCCGGAACTTGTTGGCATCGACATAGGCCACCTGAAAAATGGTGTTGCCGATCTGGCTCATGCCTTGAAACAGGGGGGTGGGCGAAACATAGATATAGTCGTTGTTGACGAAGCCGTGGTTGTTTGAGGTCACTTCCACGGCGTAGCCGTTGCTGGAGTTCTGCACCACGGCATCGGTGGCCGTCTTGTCTCCACCGGTTGACCAGGTGATCGCGGTAATCGCAGTTGGGGCCTTCACCGCACCGCGTATGGTCGGGGCCCAGGTGCTGCCGACATTGACGCCCATCGAATAGGGCACGATGGCCATCTTGGAATAGCTTGGCGTCTGGGAATCCTTGACCACGAGGTCGATCAGCTGCCCGAGGGCGCGCTCCAGCGCATCAATCTTGGTTTCGGTCTGCCAGCCACTGCCGGCTTTGGGCACAGTGTCATTCATCGAGCCGGTGATATCGACGGCAACCGACACTTCGACATCCATCGAGCCGCGCTTGACCTCGGACTGGATATTGGCGCTAAGCGTCTTCACGCCGACAAGGTTCACGAAGAAGGTATTCACCGTCATGTTGGCGGTGAAATACAGCGAGCCCTGCGTCTTATCGATCACCGTATTGTTGATTACCACAATGCCGGACTGGCCGACGCGGTCATTGACCAGGGCCTGCGCATCGCTCTGGATCTTGGCCTTGTCCGGCGTGGTCACCAGGATACGCGAATGCAGCGCCAGCGCTGCGGCGTCGAGCGCCACCTGGCTGCGGCTGCGGGTCTGCTCCAGTGACACATAGTCGACCACGGCGCCGCCGAGCGCGACCAGCACGATGGCCATCAGCCCGAAAATCACGGCGAAGACGCCGCTTTCGTCACGACCGAAACGGCGGATCAGGGAAGACAGACCATGCATCGAACAGGCACCCATAGCTCACGCGCCCCGCGCTGGAGCCAAGCCTAAACTGCTGGAAAATCCTTAGGAAAGGACAACCACCTTGCTGTGAAGTTTTACGCGTTCGTACAAATCGATCACGTCTGCGTTGGTCATGCGGATGCAGCCTGACGAAACATTCTGCCCGATGCTCCACGGCTCGGTGGTGCCGTGGATGCGATAGAGCGTCGATCCGAGATAAAGCGCCCGCGCGCCGAGCGGATTGTTCGGTCCGCCTTCCATATGCCGCGGCAGCTCTGGCCGGCGCTGCAGCATTTCGGCCGGCGGCGTCCAGCTCGGCCATTCGGCCTTGCGCGTCACCTGATGCGTGCCGCTCCACTCAAAGCCGGATTTGGCGACGCCGATGCCGTAGCGCAGGGCGCGGCCGTCACCCAGCACGAAATATAGAAAATGCGCCCGCGTATCGACCACCAGCGTGCCGCTGCGTTCGCTGGTCGGATATTGCACCACCTGTCGCAGGAACACCGGATTGACCTGGGTATTGGCCTGCAATTGCAGCGCATGGCGCGGCGGATGATTGACCACGGTGATGCCCGGCGGGGGCGCAAAGCGCCAGCCCTGCTGCAGACCCTGCGCCGTCGCCGGCAAGACGCTCGACAGCGCCATCAGCAATGCCAGAAGGCTTGCACCACCCGTTTTGATCCCGACCATGCTCATCCACCTGTGTTTGCCGGATTTCCGGCTTGCGCGGATAGTGCCAGCCAAGGGCCAACACGCCGTGAATCCACATGGTGAAACCATTGATAAGTCTGTTGGTTAGCGCCGCGATAAAGCCTGCGCTAAGCTCGCACTATGTCCATTGAGTCGCCCCCCGACGGTCTGCCGCGCTGCCCTTGGCCGGGCGATGATCCGCTCTATCGCCACTACCACGATCGCGAATGGGGCCGTCCGGTCACTTCCGATACGCGGCTGTTCGAAAAGATCTGCCTCGAAGGCTTCCAGTCCGGGCTGAGCTGGATCACCATTCTGCGCAAGCGCGAACGGTTTCGTACCGTGTTTCATGGCTTCGATATTGCCAAGGTCGCTGCGATGACGGACGCGGACGTCGAAGTCCTGCTGCAGGATGCCGGAATCATCCGCCATCGCGGCAAGATCCTCGCCACCATCAACAACGCGGCGCGCGCTCTCGAACTGCAGGCCGAATTCGGCTCGCTCGCCGCCTATTTCTGGTCGTTCGAGACCAGGCCCGAACATCGCCCGAATGATCTGAGCTGGGCCAGTCTGCGCCAGCTGGCGCAGACCGAGGCTTCGGTGCGGCTCAGCAAGGACCTGCGCAAGCGTGGCTTCAAATTCGTCGGCCCGACGACGTGTTATGCCTTCATGCAGGCCATGGGGCTGGTCAATGACCATATGGATGGGTGCTTCTGTCGTGATGAGGTGGAAGCGGAACGGGCGGCACTGGTGCGGCCGAAGTAGCTGATCTCTCAGTCGACTACCCTCCCCCTTGAGGGGAGGGAAGCGAGATAGGACTTAGCCCTTCGCTAAGTCCGTCATCGAGCAGGAAGGGGGTACCCTTCCGCAGGCACAGCGCCTGTGGCTCACCCCCTCCCTTGATCCCTCCCCCACAGGGGGGGAGGGTGTCGACTGAAATATCTCGGCCCAATGCATCTGTGGCTTCCCGGCCACACCCATCCCCTCCCTGCGTCAACCCGCCACATCTGCGCTTGCGGATCACGGAATCGCGAGCTAGGAATTAGGTGTCCAAAAACGCCAACCCGAGGGAGGCACATCCATGACAGTCATGTTCGTACGCCACCAGGGTCCCAAAATGCGACATACCCGCCAGGCCTGAGCCTCGCCCGTTCGTCGCCCCCGGCACTTCGGTGCCTTGGACACTCTCCCAACCGTGATGTGCTGAAACCGGGTCGCTCTGCGTCCTGATTGTGCTCATCATCACCTGAACCCAACAGAGGCCGGTCCGCGTTTGCGCGCGCCCGGAAACCGTCATGTCTTACGATATCCCTCGTGAGGGCAGCGTCGTGCTGCGCCTTGAATTCTCCATCGCCGATGCCGTGCACCAGCGCGGTCTGCTGTCTGTTCTGGGGGCCGCGATCAGCGCTTGGTGGAACCGTCCGCGGCTGCCCGCCAACATACCCGCCCGCCTGCGGGCCGATATCGGCCTGTCGCCGGTCGCAGACGCTGCCCACTGGCTCGACATCCCAAGCCGTTCCGGCATTCCAGATCCGCTGCGAAGGCCTGGAATGTAAGGATCGGGGAGGCCGGTTTTCCGGTCTCCCCGCCATTGCTCCGTAACCTCAGAAGTCCGGCGCGCCGAACGCCGCTGGGTCCCATCATGACGTTCAATGCACTCGACGAGGGCAGCGCTATGCTGCGCCCCGATTTTCACATCATACGTGCCGTCCATTTGCGCGGCCTGGTCCCGGTTCTGCGCGTCGCCGTGGCGGCATGGTGGGACCGTCCCCGCCTGCCACAAGACCTTTCGCCGCGCCTGCGCGCCGACATGGGCCTGCCGCCGGCCAAGCCAAGCCTGTTCTGGCCGGAGGCGTCGGATAGTCCGCATCTGTCACTGCCCTTGGGGTGGCATGCGATGTAGCGGCTGGGAGGGGCTGATCTCAGGATCGGCCCCTTCATTGCCACCCCCTCGGTGTCATCCCGGCGAAGGCCGGGATCCATCCTGAGATGCAAGGTGCGCAGGATGGTCGTCGGAACCACCTTGCGGCTGCGGCCTGATCTCGAGATGGGCCCCGGCCTTCGCCGGGGTGACACCGTGGATGGGGCTGCCATTGCACCAAACACTCGCCCGCCGCCTGTTGTCTCCATCACCCCGATCCGGTAACAACACCGCGACTTCCAAGGACTGCCAGATGACCGAAAAGACCAAGCTGATCGCCCCGCGCCTGCCGCGCGGCTTCGAGGACCGCACGCCGGGCGAGATCGCCGCTGTCGGCCAGATGATCGACAAGATCAAGGCGGTCTACGAACGCTATGGCTTCGATCCGGTTGAAACGCCGCTGTTCGAGTTCACCGAGACCCTCGGCAAATTCCTGCCCGATACCGACCGGCCCAATGCCGGCGTGTTTTCGCTGCAGGACGACGACGAGCAGTGGATGAGCCTGCGCTACGATCTCACCGCGCCGCTTGCTCGCTATTTCGCCGAAAATTTCGAGACCCTGCCCAAGCCCTATCGCTCCTATCGCCAGGGCTATGTCTTCCGCAACGAAAAGCCCGGCCCGGGCCGTTTCCGCCAGTTCATGCAGTTCGATGCCGACACCGTCGGCGCCGGCGGCCCCGAGGCCGATGCCGAAATGTGCATGATGATGGCTGATGTCATGGATGCACTGGGGCTGCAGGGGCAATATGTCGTCCGGGTCAACAACCGCAAGGTGCTGGATGGTCTGAGGCAGGCGATGGGCATCAGCGACGATGATCAATGGCTTGTCGTCATGAGGTCGATTGATAAGTTTGACAAAATTGGCGCGACAGGGGTCGAGCAGCTGCTTCAGAAGGGTCGATTGGACGAAAGCGGCGACTTTACCAAAGGGGCCGGACTGTCCGAGGTGCAGGCAAAGGCGCTGCTGTTGCTTTTCGCACCCATCACTATGCAAGAAGTTCCGGTCGCTATTGCTACCGAAGACACCAACAAACCGCGTTTTGAGCTTTGGTCATTGGATAAGGTCAATGCGGCTCCCGCCGGGGTCACCCGGGTCGATGAAGTTGCTCAGGCTTCCGCGGCCACGCTTGGCTACATTGCGATGGTGTTTCGTAGCATCGGGTCTCAAGTGGACTCGAATACGAGTGCGTACTACGGCTATAAAGAACTTTACGAAATGGGGCGTCTTTTTCAGGCTGCTGGCTACAACGCCGACCGCATCAAGATCGACCCATCCGTCGTCCGTGGCCTCGAATATTACACCGGCCCCGTCTTCGAAATCGAACTGACCTTTAAGGTGCAGAACGAGAAGGGCCAGGACGTGGTGTTTGGCTCCGTCGGCGGCGGTGGCCGTTATGATGGCCTCGTTTCCCGCTTCCGTCGCGAGCCGGTGCCCGCCACCGGCTTTTCCATCGGCGTCTCGCGCCTTGCCAATGCGCTCAAGCTGACCGGCAAGCTGAATGCGTCCGAACCGGCCGGCCCGGTCGTTGTGCTAGTGATGGATAAGGAACAGATGGCCGGCTACCAGGCCATGGTCGCCGAGCTGCGCCAAGCCGGCATTCGTGCCGAAATGTTCCTGGGCAATACCAAGAATTTCGGCAAGCAGGTCGCCTATGCCGACAAGCGCAATTCGCCCATCGTCATCATCGAAGGCAGCCAGGAACGCGAGCAGGGGATCCTGCAGATCAAGGACCTGATCGCCGGCAAGCAGGCCGCCGCCGCCATCACCGACAATGCCGAATGGAAGGCCGCCCGCCCCGGCCAGTTCGAGATCAAGCGCGACGAGCTCGTTGCTGCCGTCCAGAAACTGCTGAGCGAGCAATGAGCGTCTGTCGTCTCCCCATCCGCGATGTCATCCCGGCGCAGGCCGGGATCCATCTCGAGATCTCTGATCGGCCGCAAGGTAGTGCAGTCACGTCTTGCGATCTGGCGGCATGGGGGGGCATCTCAGGATGGATCCCGGCCTGCGCCGGGATGACAACCCTTGGGTTTGCGATGGAGTGGGCATCATGACCAATGCCGCCTTCCGCCGCACGCAGCTGGATGCCCTTGTCGAAGCGCAGGGCGCCACCCGCGCCACGCCGCCTTTGCTGCTGTCCGCCGATCCCTATTTCGACCTCGCCGGCGAGGAATTCGGCCGTCGTCTGTTGCTGACCACGGACGTCACCGGTGCCGAATATTGCCTGCGGCCGGATTTCACCCTGCCCATCGTCACCGCCTATATCGCCGATGGCGTCGGCGAACCGGCGGCCTTTTCCTACATGGGCCCGATCTTCCGCCAGCGCGACACCGGCCCGGCCGAATTCGACCAGGCCGGCGTGGAACTTCTGGCGCAGCCCGATGGGGATGTGGCGCTCGACCAGGTTCTCACCTTTGCCCGCGCGGCGCTGTCGATCTTCGGCGTGGCGCCGGACATCCGCCTTGGCGGCGTCGGCCTGTTCGAAGCGCTGCTGGTGCAGGCCGATATGCCTGACGCCTGGCGCCCGCGCATCCGCAACCGTTTCGGCCATACCGAGGCGCTCGATCGCCTGCTGACGCGCCTCGAAGCCGCGCCCGACGTGATCCGCGAACAGCAGCCCGGCCGCGACACGCTGGTCGAGAGCGTCACCGAGCAGATGGTCGCGTCCGGCCTCAGCCTCTCCGAGGGCCGTACCCCCGACGAGATCGCCGACCGCTATCTCGAACAGCAGGCGCTCGATGCCGCGCATGTCCCGGCCGCGACACTGAAACTGCTGCGCGACTATCTGGCCATTTCCGGCCCGGTGCTGCAGGCGCTGACCCAGGTCGAGGCGCTGGCCAGCCGGCACCGGCTGATGCTGGGCGCCCCGATCCGCGCCATCCGCCGCCATCTCAATGGCCTGGGCGAAACGCGCGTCAGCTTTGACGCCAGCTTCTCGCCGCGGCTCGACTATTACACCGGCATCGTCTTCGAAATGACCGGCCCCAATGGCGATGTTCTGGCCTCCGGCGGGCAATATGACCGCCTGCTCGAACGCCTCGGCGCCAAGGCCCCGATCGCCGCCTCCGGCTGTTCGGTCTGGGTTGATCGCCTGGAAGCGGAGGTCGCCCCATGAATGGCATTACGCTCGCCGTCCCCTCCAAGGGGCGCCTCGAAGAACTGACCCGCGAATGGTTTGCCTCCAAGGGCCTGACGATCACCAGGCCGGGCGGCGCGCGCTCCTATCTCGGCGCGGTGGAAGGCATGCCGGAAGTCACCGTGCGCTTCTATCCAGCCTCCGAAATCGCCCGCGAGCTGATCCGCGGCAGCATCGATATCGGGGTCACCGGGCTCGACCTGATCCACGAGACCAGCGAAAGTGGCCCGGCTTCGGTGTCCATCGCCAGCAAGCTCGGCTTCGGCAAGGCCGATTGCGTCGTCGCCGTGCCCGAGGCCTGGATCGACGTCACCCATATGCACGACCTGGCCGATGTCGCCTCCGACTTCCGCAGCCGCCACGGCCGCTGGATGCGCATTGCCACCAAATACATCACCGTCACCCGCCAGCATTTCGCCAAGGCGGGCATTGCCGAATATCGGACGGTGGAAAGCCTCGGCGCCACCGAGGCGGCGCCAGCCTCGGGCGTCGCCGATATCGTCGTCGATATCACCACCACCGGCTCGACCCTCGCCGCCAACGGGCTGCGCGTGCTGGAGGATGGCGTGATGCTGCGCAGCGAGGCCTGCTTGATCGTCTCGCGCATGGCGAGTTTTGCGCCCGAGCGTAAGGCGCAGCTCGATGCCGTGCTGGCGCGGCTGGGGACGGTTGCGGGTTTCTAAATATGGAATGGTGGCTGTTCGCGATCCCGGTGCTTATGGTCGGCAGCCTGGCCCTGTTGATCAGCCGCACGCCCCAGGGGCGGATCAATCGCCGCCGCAATGACAGCGGTGACCACGCCTCCGGCGACAGCGGTTCCACGTCCTCGCACCATCACGGCCATCGCGACGGTGATGGCAGCACGGACAGCGCTGACAGTGGTGGGGGCGACGGCGGCGGTGGTGGCGGCGACTGAGAATTGCCAGCGCGCCCGATTCACGGCACAAGCAAGCCATTGGGCCGAGGGGATTTTGTGGCCGACGCGATTGAACTGACCATTCTGATGCCCTGCCTCAACGAGGCCGAAACCCTGGCAACCTGTATCGCCAAGGCGCAGGGTTTTCTCGTCCGTAGCGGCGTCTCGGGCGAAGTGGTGATTGCTGACAACGGTTCCACTGACGGCTCGCAGCAGATCGCCCAGGAGCTCGGCGCCCGCGTCGTGCCGGTTGCCCAGCGCGGCTATGGCGCGGCGATTGCCGGTGGCGTCGAGGCGGCACGCGGCCGCTATGTGATCATGGGCGACGCCGACGACAGCTATGATTTTGCCGATCTCGACGCCTTCGTCGCCGCCTTGCGGGCTGGTGCCGATCTCGTCATGGGCAACCGCTTCCTCGGCGGCATCGCCCCCGGTGCCATGCCCTGGCATCACCGCTATATCGGCAACCCCATCCTCAGCGCCGTCGGTCGCCGCTTCTTCCACACCCCGATCGGCGATTTTCACTGCGGGTTGCGTGGCTTCTCCCGCGCCGCATTCCTCGGGTTGAACCTGCGCACCACCGGCATGGAATTCGCCTCCGAAATGGTGGTCAAGGCGACCCTGGCCCAGCTCGACCTGCGCGAAGTGCCCACCACGCTGGCCAAGGATGGCCGCTCGCGCCCGCCGCATCTGCGCTCGTTCCGCGACGGCTGGCGCCACCTGCGGTTTCTCTTGCTGTTCTCGCCGCGCTGGCTGTTCCTTTATCCCGGCATTGCGCTGCTGGCGGTGGGGCTGGTGGTTGGCGCGGTGCTGCTGCCCGGCCCCTTCACCATTGGCGACGTCTCCTTCGACGTGCACACTTTCCTCGTCGCGGCGCTCTGCATCATCGTCGGCCTGCAGTCGATTTCCTTTGCCATCATCGGCCGGCGCTTTGCCTCGCGCTATGGCTTCATCCCGCGCTCCGGCCATTATGACAAACTGCTCGAAGCGCTGACCCTCGAACGCATCCTGCTCATCGCCGTCACGCTAATGCTGGTCGGCGCGGGCGCGCTGGTCTGGGGCCTCGGCGAATGGGCGTCGCGCGATTTCGGCAACCTCAATCCCAGCACCACCATGCGCCCCGTCATCCTCGCCCTGACGGCGCTGGTCTCGGGCTTCCAGCTGATGATGAGCGGCTTCATGTCCTCCATGATCAACATCCCCATCTACGAACGGCGCATTGCCGAGACGCCGAAAGCCGACTGATGCTTGATCCGCTCATTCTTCTCGCGCTTGCCGCCGTCGGCATGCTGGCTGGTTTCGTCGATGCCGTGGCCGGCGGTGGCGGGCTGATCGGCATTCCGGCGCTGCTGTTTGCCGGCCTGCCGCCCGTCGCGGCCCTGGCCACCAACAAGCTGCAGGGCGTGGTGGGAACAACCATGGCCGCCGTCACCTATTGGCGCCGCGGCTATGTCGATGTGCGCTCGCTGCTACCAGCCATCCTGCTGACCTTCGCCGGCAGCCTCTGTGGTGCAATGATCGTGCGCAAGATCGATACGACGCTGCTGAGCGCTGCCGTGCCCGTGGCGCTGATCGCCATCGCGCTCTACTTTCTCTTCGCGCCCAATCTCAACGACAAAGATCGTCACCCGCGCCTCGGCTTTGCGCGTTTCGTACCGCTGATGGGCATGCTGATCGGCTTTTACGACGGCATTTTCGGGCCGGGCACCGGCTCTTTCATGACCATCGCCTTTGTCACGCTATTCGGTCTCGGCCTGACGCGGGCGACGGGCCACACCAAGGTCCTCAACCTCACCTCGAACCTGGCGGCTTTGGTCATCTTCATTCCGGCCGGCGATGTGGTCTGGCCGGCGGCGATCGCCATGGCGATCGGCCAGATCATGGGTGGCTATATCGGCGCCCGCGCCGGCATCCGCTTCGGCGCCCGCATCATCCGCCCGCTTGTGGTGGTCATCTCCATCGCCTTGGCGCTGAAGCTTTTGTTCTTCAAGTAAGCCCGGCAACCTCGCGCAGCGCGGCATTGATACGGTCCTGCCAGCCCGGACCCTCGTCCTGGAAATGCTCCAGCACGGCGCGGTCGAGCCGTAGCGTCACCATTTCCTTGCCCTCGGGCGGCGTCACCGGCTTGGCCGGTGCAGGGGCTGCCGGCTTGCTCGTCGCACTCTTGAAGGCAGCCTCGGCCTGATCATAGGCACTGCCGCCGCGTCTGGGTGGTCTCATCGAATCCTCGAGGTATTTTCCGGCCAGCCTAATCCGCAACCGGGATAAGAAAAAGGCGCAGTGTTGCCACTGCGCCTTTCTGCAAAGTTCGTGACTGGGAAGAAACGAACTTCGAAGCTTTGGGTCGGACTTCTTAGAAGTCCATGCCACCCATGCCGCCCATGCCGCCGCCGGCGCCCATTGCAGGACCTGCGTCCTTCTTGGGGGCTTCGACGATGAGGGCTTCGGTGGTGATCAGCAGCGAGGCAACCGAAGCGGCGTCCTGGAGAGCATGACGCACAACCTTGACCGGGTCGATCACGCCGAGAGCAACGAGGTCACCATATTCACCGGTGGCAGCGTTGTAGCCAAAGGTCGGCGAGGTGTTCTCGAGGATCTTGCCGACAACGACCGAACCTTCAGCGCCAGCATTGTTGGCGATGGTGCGTACTGGTTCCTGCAGCGCACGACGGACGATGGCAATGCCAGCTTCCTGGTCGGCGTTGGCACCCTTGATGGTCAGGGCGTTGGAAGCGCGCAGCAGAGCCACGCCGCCGCCGGGGACGATGCCTTCTTCAACGGCAGCGCGGGTCGCGTTCAGGGCGTCGTCGACGCGGTCCTTGCGCTCCTTGACTTCGACTTCCGTCGAGCCGCCGACCTTGATCACCGCAACGCCACCAGCCAGCTTGGCCAGACGTTCCTGCAGCTTTTCCTTGTCGTAGTCCGAAGTGGTTTCTTCGATCTGCGCCTTGATCTGGCCAACGCGACCCTGGATGTCTTCGGCAGAGCCGGCGCCATCGACGATCGTGGTGTTTTCCTTGGTGATTTCAACGCGCTTGGCAGTGCCCAGCATGTCGATGGTCACGTTCTCGAGCTTGATGCCGAGTTCTTCGGAAATGACCTGGCCACCGGTCAGGATGGCGATGTCTTCGAGCATGGCCTTGCGGCGATCGCCGAAGCCGGGAGCCTTGACGGCAGCGACCTTGAGGCCGGCGCGCAGACGGTTGACGACGAGGGTCGCGAGAGCCTCACCTTCGATGTCTTCGGCAATGATCAGCAGCGGGCGCTGCGACTGAACAACCGACTCCAGCAATGGCAGGATGGTCTGCAGGTTGCTGAGCTTCTTCTCGTGCAGGAGGATCACGGGATCTTCCAGAACGGCGGTCATCTTCTCGGCATTGGTCACGAAGTAGGGCGACAGGTAGCCGCGGTCGAACTGCATGCCTTCGACGACGTCGAGTTCGGTCTCAGCGGTCTTGGCTTCTTCGACGGTGATGACACCCTCGTTGCCGACCTTCTGCATGGCTTCGGCAATCATCTCGCCGATGGCGGTTTCGCCGTTGGCCGAAATGGTGCCGACCTGGGAGACTTCAGCCGAAGAGGTGATCTTCTTGGCCGATGCCTGCAGCGACTTGACGACTTCCTCGACAGCGAGGTCGATGCCGCGCTTGAGATCCATCGGGTTGAAACCGGCGGCAACAGCCTTGACGCCTTCGACGACGATGGCCTGGCCGAGCACGGTTGCGGTGGTGGTGCCGTCGCCGGCAACATCATTGGTCTTGGAAGCGACCGAACGCAGCAGCTGGGCGCCGAGGTTTTCGAACTTGTCTTCGAGTTCGATTTCCTTGGCAACCGACACGCCGTCCTTGGTGATGCGCGGAGCACCAAAGGACTTTTCGATCACGACGTTACGGCCCTTGGGGCCGAGGGTCACCTTGACCGCATTGGCCAGGATGTTGACGCCGCGCAGCATCTTGTCGCGTGCGTCGGTGGAGAACTTTACTTCTTTAGCGGCCATGAGGGGCGCTCCTTAAAGAGAGTGAATGGGAGAAAGACAAAGGGCAGAAGCCACGGTCCGATCGATCTTCAGCTGATGCTGGTCTGCAAATGCCGCTTTCTGCGCTTCCGGTGCTCACGTACTCAAACGTACGCTGCGCTCCGGTTCTCGAAATCGACATTTTCGACTCAGCCTGAGCTGAATCTCTTCCGGCCCTTAGACTTCGACGATGCCCATGATGTCGGATTCCTTCATGATCAGCAGATCTTCGCCGTCGAGCTTCACTTCCGTGCCGCTCCACTTGCCGAACAGCACGCGATCGCCGGCCTTGACGTCGAGTGCGTTGATCTTGCCAGCGTCGTCACGGGCGCCGGGGCCAACCGAAACGATCACGCCCTCGGAGGGCTTTTCCTTGGCGGTGTCTGGGATGATGATCCCGCCCTTGGTCTTTTCTTCGCTGTCGAGGCGACGGACGACCACGCGGTCGTGCAGAGGACGAAAGCCCATGTTTAGCTCCTATGGCAGCATATCAAATGCAATTTTGGCACTATTAGCACTCGCCATTGTAGAGTGCTAACAGGGTGACGGGGATATATGGCTGGGGCCGTGCGGAGTCAAGGTTCGGTGAACCCGCTTTCTTCTCGCGCGTTGTGTTCCCACACCGACAAATCACGAGAATGGCAGGCCAACATGACGCGTCAATGTCTGGACAAGGATATCAAGATCACCCCGGCCAAGGGCCGGGTGCATGTGCTGTTCGACGATGCCGAAATAGGCTCGTCGTTGAATGCGCTTGAACTGGATGAGCCGGGCGCGCCGCTGCGCATCTATATTCCGCGCGCCGATATCCGCGAGGATGTGCTCGAACTTTCCGAAACCCGCACCACCTGCCCCTATAAGGGCGAGGCCCATTACTACAATCTTAAGACGCTGACGGCAGATGGTCCTGACCAAGTCTGGTATTATCCCGACCCATGCCCGCTGGTGGAGCCTATCCGCGATCACCTGGCCTTCTGGGGTGACCGGATCGAGTACAAGACGTCGGAAGTCTAGCAACGAAAAGAGCCCGCATCATGCGGGCTCTGCCATTTCGGGACGTCGGAGCGATCAGTTCCTGAGGAAGTCGATCAACTCGGCGTTGAATTCTTCGGCATGGCTGGCATTGAAGCCGTGCGGCGCGTCCTTGACCACTACCAGCTTGCTGCTCGCGATCGCCTGATGCGTCCGCTGGCCCGATCCTTCGAGCGGCACGATGCCGTCGGAATCGCCGTGAATGACCAGGGTTGGCACCGTGACCTTCTTGAGGTCATCGCGGAAATCAGTGGTGCCGAAGGCCTTCATGCAGCCCAGCGCCGCGGTCTGGTCGGACTGCTGGCACAGCGCGATGGCCTTTTGCCGGTCCGCCTCGGAGACTTTCAACACGCCCTTGGCCGAGAAAAAGTCCTTGGTGAACTGATCGAAGAAAGCCGCGCGATCAGCCTTGAGACCCGCTTCCATCTCGCCTGCCTTTTCCTTCGTCAACGGCCCCTCTGGATTGTCCGGCCCCTGCATCAGATAGGGCGGCACGGCGCCGGCAAACACCACCGAATGCAGCCGGTCTTCGCCGTGATCGGCGATATAGCGGGCGACTTCGCCGCCGCCCATCGAAAAGCCGACCAGGGTGACATCCTTCAGGTCGAGGTCCTTGATGATGTCGGAGAGGTCATTGGCCAGCGTCTTGTAGTCGAAGCCATCTTGCGGTTTTTCCGACTGGCCAAAGCCGCGGCGGTCATAGGTGATGACGCGATAGCCGGCTTGCGACAGAGCCGGCACCTGCTTTTCCCAGGCCTTGCCGGACAGCGGCCAGCCGTGGATCAGGATGACCGGACGACCGGTGCCGCCGGTGTCTTCGACATGCAGGGCTATTGATTGAGCCACGACAATTCTCCTTGTTCTTGATGCAGGGCCAACGACGTGGTCTGACATCTGTTCCGGCTGGTCTGATCAATTGCGGGATTGTGAACTTGCGGGCGGCGAGGCGTTTTGTGGAAACTTCCCCCTTCCACCGGGCGCCAAGCTGCGCCATAAGGCACCTATGACCCAGGACAACACTCTTCAGATCAAGCTGCGCCTCAAAGGCGGCAGTGGCCCGAATGCCAACTGGCATTGGGAAATCCATGACGCCAGCGGCAAGGTCGTCAAGACCGGTTCGGCCGTCGGCCCCGAGCACAAGGCCTTTGCCACGGCACGTATCGCCAAGGAAAAGCTGGAGCAATCCCCCGGCAAGTAATTGCCGGCGACCGACGAGACTGCCTTGACCACTCCCGCACCAGCCGCCCAGACCAGCCCCACACCGTTCCGGGGCGGGCCGCTCTACGGGATCACGCTCAAGGTGGTGTCGGTCATTTCCTTCGTGATCATGGCCAGCCTGCTCAAGGCCACCGACACGGTGCCGGCCGGGCAGCTCGTCTTCTTCCGCTGCTTTTTCGCTTTGTTGCCCGTGGCCATCTGGCTGCTGTGGCGCGGGCAATTACGCTCGGCGCTGCACACCAAGCGGCCGCTCGGCCACGTCATCCGCGCCATGGTCGGTGCCACCTCCATGGGCTTGGGCTTTTTCGCCCTGACGCGCCTGCCGCTGCCCGAAGCCACCGCCATTGGCTATGCCGCGCCTTTGCTCATCGTCATTTTCAGTACGATCCTGCTCAAGGAGCGGGTGCATGTGTTTCGCTGGACGGCGGTGCTGATTGGCCTTGTCGGCGTGGTGATCATCCTCTGGCCGCGCCTCACGCTCTTTACCAGCGGCCAGCCGCTGGGCGATCGCGAGGCGATCGGCGCCATTGCCGCCTTTGGTGGCGCTGTGGTCACCGCCTTTGCGCTGATGCAGGTGCATAACCTCACCCGCACCGAGCGCACCGAGGCCATTGTCGTCTATTTCTTCATCATCGCCAGCCTGCTGTCGCTGCTGACCATTCCCTTTGGCTGGATATTGCCGACGCCCCAGCAGGCCATGCTGATGGTCGGAGCGGGCTTTGCCGGCGGCGTCGGCCAGCTGATGATGACCTCGTCCTATCGCTATGCCGACATGTCGGTCATAGCGCCCTTCGAATATGTCTCGCTGCTGCTGACGCTGATCATCGGCTTTGCCGTCTTCGGCGATATCCCGACGCTGACCATGGTGTTTGGCGCGTTGATCATCGTCGGCTCCGGCATCGTAGTGATCCTGCGCGAGCACTATCTCGGGCTGGACCGCGTCAAGGCCCGCGAGGCGAACACGCCTTAGCTGGCGACAGCCATCTCCGACCAACCCTGGCGCTTGCGATAGATGGTGGAAGGACTGATTTCCAGCGCCGCAGCCGCCAGGGACACATTGCCGCCGAAGCTGGCGATGGCGTCTTCGATGATGCGCTGTTCCTGCTGCCACATCGGCAGGATTGCCTGGCGGCGTTCGCCACGCGGCATCGGTTCGGGGGCAGGGGCGAGGCCCTGCGATTCGATATCGGCGGCGCGCAGCATCGGCATGGTGATCTCGGCGCCGTCGCACATCACGACCAGGCGCCGCACCAGGTTTTGCAATTGCCGCACATTGCCCGGCCATTCCGCCGACGTCAGCAGCGCCGCCACATCCGGGGCGAAGCCTGTAAAGCTCTTGCGCTCTTCGGCTGAATAGCGCGCGAGGAAATGCCGGGCCAGCACCATGATATCGCTCGGGCGCTGGCGCAGCGGCGGCAGGTGGATCGGCAGCACATGCAGGCGATAGAACAGGTCTTCGCGGAATTTCTTCTCGGAAATCAACTGCATCGGATTGCGGTTGGTGGCGCAGATGACGCGCACATCGACCTGCCGCACGCCCGCCTCGCCAACCCGGCTCAGGGTGCCGGTCTGGAGGAACCGCAGCAGCTTGCTCTGCAGCGACAGGTCCATCTCGCCGATTTCGTCGAGGAACAGCGTGCCGCCATCGGCCAGCTCGGCCGCGCCCTTGCGGTCTTCATGCGCGCCGGTAAAGGCGCCGCGCGCCACGCCGAACAATTCGCTTTCCATCAGGTCGCGTGGAATCGCCGCGCAATTGATGGCCACCAGACGCTTGCCCATGCGCGGGCCCTTGGCATGCAGCGCTTCGGCGCAGACATCCTTGCCGGTGCCGCTTTCGCCGGTGATGAACACCGGGGCCGACGATGTGGAAATGCGGCCGATCTGTTCGTAGACGAACTGCATGGCGCTGGAGGAGCCAATAAAGCCGGCAAAATCGCTGAGGCCTTCGCTCTGCGGCTCGATGCTGAGCGCCCTAGCCTTGCCGTGGCGCTGCGCCAATTCGCTGATCCGCGCTGCCATTGCCGGACCGCTCAGCGGCTTGGTGACATAGTCATGCGCCCCGGCCCGCATGGCGCCAACGGCTGCGGATACCGATGCGCCATCGGACAGCGCCACAACCAGCGCTCCATCGGCCAGCCGCACCAGCCGCGCCACGGCATCGTCGCTGCGATCGCTGAGATCGCGCAGGCTCTGCAAATCGGCGAGAATGATATCGTAACCGCCATCGCGCAGCAGTTCTGCCGCCGGCCGACCGCCCGAAACCACGGTGATGCGCAGGCTGCCGCCAAGGCTTTGCCCCAGCGTTTCGCTCACCAGTTGCGCACTGGCGTCATCGGCATCGACAAGCAATAGCCGACCAAAGGGTTCGCCATTGCTTCGATTGTGCATCGCCATGCAGCCGCGTCCTCGTCTTCAAGTCATATAACCGGTCCACAGCCGCTCCCGCTGCTGTCCCGTCCGCCCATTAGGTCACCAACAGGGTAAACAATCCGTTCCAAACCGTCGCATTCTGCATCGAACGCCTGTTTGGCTGGTGCAATTAGCCATGGGACAGCGCGGCTTGCGCGCTTTTGTGTGCCCTTGCGCAATGCTAAGAGGATTGGGCCGAATCCCGGCACCAGAGATGGGTTTGAGGTCCGCCCCGTGCAGGCATTGGTCTACACGTTCATTGCCCTTGCAGCGACCGCCATTGGCGCCGTCGCCTATTTCGGGCTGACCTTCACCCCGGCCGAGGCGATCCTCGCCGCCGTGGTCTTCGGCTGCGTCTGCGTCGTGCTGATGGAGCGCACCCTGCGCCAGCGCGCCGAGAATCGCCTGGAAAAGGCCATCGAAGATCTGTCGCGCCTGCTCGCCACCGATGCCCAGGCGGGTGCTGTATTGGGCCAGCGCATCAATGCCATGGCCGATATCAATGCCGACCAGCGCCTCGAAGGCGTCGAGGCCGATATTTCCGTGCTCGGCACGGTGATCCGCCAGGTCGCCGAGGCCGTCGCCGATATCGAGGATCGTGCCAAGGCCAGCCAGTCTACCGGCCGCGACCGCATGATCGCCGCCGCACCGCCGCCAATGATGCGCGAGCCCGAACCCAGCATTCCGCTGGAGCTGCTGCGCCAGGGCATCGACGATGGCCGGCTGATCTATCACATCCAGCCGGTCGTGACCCTGCCGCAGCGCCGGCCGCAGGGCTATGACCTGGTGCCGCGCCTGCGCATGGAAGACGGCGACCTGGCCGATCGCGGCGATTTCATGCCGCGTCGCGGCGGCGAGGACCTGCTGCGCCAGATCGAAGGCGTCGGCATGGTCGAGGCAATCACCATTTCGCGCCGCGCCCGCACCTCTGGCCAGCCGATCACCCTCTATGTGCCGCTGTCGCGCGCCACGCTGGGCGATTCCTCGGCCTCCGAACAGCTGATCGTCTCGCTCGAAGCCAATCGCGCCATCGCGCCGGGCCTGATCTTTGCCATTTCCGAACATGACTGGCAGGGGCTGACCACCGGGGAGCGGGCCATTGCCGATGCCATGGTCAAGAAGGGCGCCGGCTTCTCGGTGACCAATGTGCGCTCGCTGCGCGTCGATGTCGCCGAAATGGCGGCGCAGGGCGTGCGCTCGCTGCGCATCGATGCCAGCCATTTCATCGCCGAACCGCAGGCCTTCACCGATTTCCACGCTTCCGATATCGCCAATTACATCGCCCGCTTCGACATCAAGCTTTTGGCCACCAACATCACCAATGAGCGCCAGATCGTCGAATTGCTCGAAGACGGCATCGTGCTGGTGCAGGGCCCCCATATCGCCGCGCCGGGCCCGGTTCGTGCCGATCTCGTGGTCGAAAGTGGCCGCGCCGCACCGCAATTGCGCCGGGCGGAATACTAGGGCTGCGGCGGTTTCCCCTTGATCCCGAGGGGCAGACTGCCACATAGAACGGCGCATCCTGTTTGCATCGGAATAGCGCGATGACCAGCCCCCTGCCTTCCATCTCCGGCCTTGCCGATCTCGCTGACCGTTACGACGCGGTGCTGAGCGACGTCTGGGGCGTCGTCCACAACGGGGTGGAAGCTTTTCCCACCGCCGTCGATGCACTGACCAGGTTCCGCGAGGCCGGCGGCAAGGTGGTGTTCATCACCAATGCGCCGCGCCCCTCCAGCCCGATCGTCGACATGCTCGACCGGCTCGGCGTGCACCGCCCGGCCTATGATGCCATCGTCTCCTCGGGCGATGCGACCCGCGTGATGATCGCCAAATATTCCGGCAAGGCGATCCACCATGTCGGCCCGCCGACCGAAGACGATGCACTTTACGAGGGTCTCGATGTGCGCCGCACCGGCGCCGACGAGGCCGAGGTTGTCGTGGTGACCGATCTCGATACCGATGAAGACACACCGGAAATGTACCGCGAACGCGCCAAGACCTGGCTGGCCCGCAAGCTGCCGATGATCTGCGCCAATCCCGACCGCGTGGTCGAGCATGGCGACAAGATCATCTATTGCGGCGGCGCTTTGGGCGATCTCTATGCCGCCATGGGCGGCATGGTGCTGATGGCGGGCAAGCCCTATCAGCCAATCTATGAAGAGGCCTTCCGCCTCGCCGAAGTGGCGCATGGCGGTCCGCTCGACAAGTCGCGCGTGCTGGCCATTGGCGACTCGGTGCGCACCGATGCGACGGGCGCAGCGCAATTCGGCATCGATCTGCTCTTCGTCACCGGCTCGATCCACGCCGCCGAACTCGATGCTTTCGGCAAGCCCGATCCGCAGGCCATTGCCGATCTGGTTTCGCCCAGCCGCGCCCATATGGCCGGTTTCCTGCCGCGGCTCAGCTGGTGATACGATGAGCTTCGTCCGCCTGAATTCACTGGATGCCGTGCCGGCAAACCTGCGTGGCGCCTATGTTGCCATTGGCAATTTCGACGGCTTTCACCGTGGCCACCAAAGCGTGCTGACGACGCTCAAGGCCCGCGCCGCCGAGGCTGGCGTGCCGGCCATGGTGCTGACCTTCGAGCCGCATCCGCGCGACGTCTTCGCCCCCGCGCCCTTCATGTTTCGCCTCACCGATGGTGACGCCAAGGCGCGGCTGGCCGAGGCCTTCGGCATTGACGCCATCACCGTGCTGCATTTCGACCGCGACTTCTCCCAGATCGAAGCCGAGGATTTCGTTTCGCGCTTTCTGGTCGAGGCCCTGGGTGTCACCGGCGTCATCGTCGGTTCGGACTTCCACTTCGGCCGCCAGCGTCGCGGTACCCCGAATTTCCTCAAGGCCTCGGGCGAGGCGCATGGCTTTGCCGTCGAAACGCTCGGCCTGATGGACGAGGGCGACGAGGTTATCTCCTCCTCGCGCATCCGCGCGGCCCTCTCCGAAGGCGCCGTCACCGCCGCCAATCGCCTGCTCGGCTATCACTGGTTTTTCGACGGCTGCGTCGTCAAGGGCGACCAGCGCGGCCGCGAGCTTGGCTACCCCACGGCCAACACCATGACCCATGCCAATTTCCAGCTGGCCCAAGGTGTCTATGCCGTGCGCGCCCGGCTGGGTGATCGCCTGCTCGACGGCGTCGCCGCCTTCGGTAAGCCGATGTTCAACAACCAGCGCCCGCCGTTCGAAACGCATCTGTTCGATTTCGACGAGGACATCTACGGCCAGACCATCACCGTGGCGCTGATCGCCCATATCCGCGGGCAGGAAGTGTTTTCTGGACTGGACGAGCTGATCACGGCGATGGATCGCGATAGCCGGAAAGCGCGGGAAGCGCTGGCCGCGGCCAAGCCGATTAGTGAGCTGGATGCGAAGCTGGGGTTTGTGGGGTAGGGCAAGCCTGGTCTTCCCACACACTCGATGTCACCCCGGCCTTGCGGCCGTGGTACCATCTCGAGATGGTACCACGGCCGCAAGGTCGATCGGACGAAACACCTTGCGGCAAGACAAACATCTCAGGATGGATCCCGGCTCAAGGCCGGGATGACACCGTAGTTGTGGCGTTGTAGGTGCCTTCGGTCCCCTCAATCATCCAGCAACAACCGCACCAATTCCGACTGCCGCCGCACCCCGGTCTTGTCAAAAATGCTCGTCAGCTGGCTCCGCGCCGTCGCCACCGAAATCCCGCGCTTGTCTGCCGCCGATTTCCGCCCGCCGCCGCGTACGATTTCCCAGGCCAGCCGCGCCTCCGCAGGTGTCAGCCCATAGCGCTGGCGCATGCGTTCGACAGTCTGTTCCATCCTGGCGTCTGGGTCGGTGACGAAGATCATTGCCAATTGCTGGGTGAAGCCGGGCCACCAATTGCTGGTGGGGAAGGGCAGGCATTGCACGCTGAGCGGGCTGCGGCCCTCGCTGCGGCTGATCTGCAGGATGCCCTCGTCGCGCGAAACCATGCCGCGCACCGTCTGGGCGATCAGCCGGCTCAGCTGGGCCGTTTCGCGTGGATCGGCGCAGCTCAACCGGCCATCCTTGAGCGTCAGCCCGTCGCCGGCGGCCATGATGAGGTCGGCCATTCCATTGGCGGTGCGGATTATGCCATTGGCGCCGACCAGCAGCGCGCCGCGATCGAGATATTCCAGCGCCGCAAAGGCGCCCATGCCGAGCGAGCGGGTCTCGTGCAACACCTGGTTGAGCTGGAAGGCGCGGATCAGATGCGGCGTCACCGCGCCGAACAGTTTCAGCGCATCCTGGTCATATTCATTGCGGCCTGACACCATCAGCGTGGCGCGCCAGCCCTGCGAGGTGGCGAGGTTCAGCGCCGCGCCGTGGAGATAGTTCTGCGGCACGCACCATTCGTTGTAGAATTCGCTGGCCCGAAAACTCTCGGCATCCACTACCATGGCATCGACCACCGGACGCCCGACCGGCGTGGTGTGCAACGCCAACTGCATGGCATTGCGGCGGTGGTAATGCTCGGCATAGCTGCGCACCATCACCGGATCGGTGCGCACGGTGACCAGCAGCGGTACCTGCGCGGCGGTCTGCCCGCCCATGGTGGCGTCGATACTGCCGGTGCTGTCGGCGAGGTTCTTGAGGGCGGCGGGCCAATGCTCGGGATGGGCGGCGGCCTCGTAGATGTCGTCGATCAAACCAAGGATCGTGTCCACGAAGTCCTCACTGGCGCTGGATTTTTCGACTGCACACCGAATTGGCCGCCAATTCAAGCTGAGCCATCACAAATAGTTGCCCTGCCCCGAAGTCTTGCAGCGGCATCGCTGCAAACCGCCATGGGCTAAAACACTTTGCCCCGATGGCCGCCCCTTGCTAAAAGGCGCCCCAACTCTCCCTTTCCGATTGCCGTTTTCCATGACCGATACCGCTACAGGCGCCGCCGAAACCGATTATTCGTCGACGCTGTTTCTGCCGGAAACCGAATTTCCCATGCGCGCTGGCCTGCCGGATCGCGAGCCAGGTTGGCTTAAGCGCTGGGAAGACATGGACATTTACGCCATGCAGCGTGAGCAGGCCAAGGATCGGCCGCTGTTCACCATCCATGATGGCCCTCCCTATGCCAATGGCAATATCCATATCGGTCACGCGCTCAACAAGACGCTGAAGGACCTTGTCTCCCGCTCGATGCAGATGCTGGGCCACAACTCGGCTTATGTGCCGGGCTGGGACTGTCACGGCCTGCCGATCGAGTGGAAGATCGAGGAACAGTATCGCGCCAAAGGCAAGGACAAGAACGAGGTTCCGGTCGTCGAATTCCGCCAGGAATGCCGCAGCTTTGCCGAAAGCTGGGTCGATATCCAGCGCGAGGAATTCAAGCGCCTCGGCGTGCTCGGCGAGTGGGACAACCCCTATCTCACCATGAGCTTCGACGCCGAAGCCCAGATCGCCCGCGAACTGATGAAGGTGGCCACCTCCGGCCAGCTCTATCGCGGCAGTAAGCCGGTCATGTGGTCGGTTGTGGAACGCACCGCGCTGGCCGAGGCCGAGATCGAATATGCGGATTATGAGAGCGACACCATCTGGGTGAAGTTCCCGGTCAGCCAGCTGGGCGGTGCCGAGCCGGCACCCGGCAGCGCCGCCGTTCGCCCCTATGTCGTGATCTGGACGACGACGCCCTGGACCATCCCCGCCAACCGCGCCATCTCGTTCTCCGGCAAGATCGCCTATAGCCTTTATCGCGTCACCGCAGCTGCCGAAGGCAATTGGGCCGCGGTCGGCGACCAGTATATCCTGGCCGACAAGCTGGCTGCCGAAGTGATGCAGAAGGCCAAGGTCGAGGCCTATGAGCGCGTCTTTGCCGTCACCAGCGAGATGCTGGCCAAGACACTGGCCGAGCATCCGCTTCGCGGTCTCGGCGATGGCTATACGTTTACGGTCCCGCTGCTCGATGGCGATCACGTCACCGATGATGCCGGCACCGGCTTTGTCCATACGGCGCCGGGCCATGGCCTCGATGACTTTGAAATCTGGATGAACTCGTCGCGCCTGCTGGGCGAAAAGGGCGTGGACTCTGCCATCCCCTATGTCGTCGGCGACGACGGCTTTTACACCAATGAAGCCCCCGGTCTCGAAGGCGCTCGCGTCATCGACGACAACGGCAAGAAGGGCGACGCCAACAACCGCGTCATCGCCGCGCTGGCCGAACGCCATGCCATGGTTGCCCGCGGCCGCGTCAAACACTCCTATCCGCATTCCTGGCGCTCCAAGAAGCCGGTGATCTTCCGCAATACGCCACAGTGGTTCGTCTATATGGACCGCGACATTGAAGGCGCCTCGGGCGACACCCTGCGCCACCGCGCGCTCAATGCCATCGATGCAACCAAGTTCTATCCCGCCGCCGGACAGAACCGCCTGCGCGCCATGATCGCCGATCGCCCCGACTGGGTGCTGTCGCGGCAGCGCGCCTGGGGCGTGCCGATCACGGTGTTCGTGCACAAGGAGACGCAGGACATCCTCAAGGACGACGCGGTCAATCACCGCATTGCCCAGAGCTTTGAGGAAGAGGGTGCCGACGCCTGGTACAAGCCCGGCGCTGCCGCGCGTTACCTTGGCGAAGCCTATGCGGTGGCAGACTATGAAATGGTCACCGACGTGCTCGACGTGTGGTTCGACTCGGGCTCGACCCACTCGTTCGTGCTGCGCAACAAGCAGAAGTGGCCGCATCTGAAATTCCCGGCATCGATGTATCTCGAAGGCTCGGACCAGCACCGCGGCTGGTTCCACTCGTCGCTGCTGGAAAGCTGCGCCACCAATGGCCACGCGCCCTATGACAGCGTGCTGACCCATGGCTTCACCATGGATGGCGAAGGCAAGAAGATGAGCAAGTCGCTGGGCAATACCGTTGCTCCGCAGGACATCATCAAGCAATACGGCGCCGATATCCTGCGCCTCTGGGTGGCCTCGTCCGACTATTCGGAAGACCTGCGGCTGGGCAAGGAAATCATCCAGACCACCGTGGATGCCTATCGCAAGCTCAGGAACACGCTGCGCTGGCTGCTCGGCAATCTCGCTCACTACGAAGCCAAGGACGAAGTGGCTTTCGGCGAGATGCCCGAGCTCGAACAGCTGATGCTGCATCGCCTGGCCCAGCTCGATGCCCAGGTGCGCGACGCCTACAAGTCCTATGACTATCGCCGCGTCGTGACCTTGCTCACCAACTTCATGAATATCGAGCTGAGCGCCTTCTACTTCGATATCCGCAAGGACGCTCTCTACTGCGACCCGATCTCGAGCGTGAAGCGCCGTGCATCGCTGACCGTGCTCAACCACCTCTATATGTGCCTGACCGCCTGGCTCGCCCCCATCCTGGTCTTCACCATGGAAGAGGTCTGGCTCGAACGCTTCCCCGGCGCCGAATCCTCCGTCCATCTGCGTCTCTTCCCCGAGGTTCCAACCGAGTGGAAGAACGACGCGCTGGCTGCCAAGTGGGAGCAGGTCAAGTCGGTGCGTCGTGTCATCACTGGCGAGCTGGAACTGCAGCGCAAGGAAAAGGTCATCGGTTCCTCGCTCGAGGCCGCCCCGACCGTGTTCATCACCGATCCGGCCCTGGCCGCGGCGGTGGCTGATCTGGATCTCGCCGAAATCGCCATCACCTCAGCTTTGACGCTGGGCAATGGCCATGCGGCACCGGTCGGCGGCTTCACCCTGGCCGAAGTCCCCGGCGTTACGGTGGTGTTTGCCAAGGCCGAGGGCCAGCGCTGCGCCCGCTCGTGGAAAGTGCTTCCTGAAGTTGGTTCCGACCCGGAATATCCCGACGTCTCACCGCGCGACGCCCAGGCGCTGCGCGAACGCGCCGCGGCGGGTCTCTAGCCGTGGCGGCGAATAACGACAAGGCTGCCGCCGTTCGCGGATGGCTGCAGCCCTCCGTCTACATATCCCTGACCATGGCGATCCTCGCTTTCGGCCTCGACCGCGCGCACAAAGCCTTTGCGGTTTCGGGTGATTGCATCGCTATAGGCGCCTCCAATTGCGTCGAGGTCTTCACCAGTTATGTGCCCTTCGCCATGACCGGTTGGCGCGGCGGAGAGATCGTTCGAGTCACCGACTTCTTCGACTACGTGCTGGTGTGGAACACCGGCATTTCCTACGGCATGCTCGACCACCTGCCGGCCTGGGTTCTGGGGGTCGTCATGCTGGTGGCCATCGTCGCGCTGTCGATCTGGTGGGTGCGCGCCGATTCAGCGCTGGTGCGGCTCGGTCTCGCCTTCTGCATCGGTGGTGCCCTGTCCAATGCCATTGACCGGCTGATCTATGGAGCGGTGGCGGACTTTTTCCACCTGCACTGGGGCACTTGGTCCTTCTATATTTTCAACATTGCCGACGTTGCCATCACCGTCGGCGTGATCCTCTTGATCCTCGATCTGTCGGGCCTCACCAAGCTGCGGCCGAGCAAATCATCCGCGTGAACATCGTCCTGCCTGAATCTGGTTTTAACCGGCAAAGTGCGTTATAAGCCGCCGACATCGTGAAGGACGTCTCATGCAGATTGGATTGACCGGGCAGCACACTGCTCTTCGTGCCCTTGGCCGCGCCGCTTCGGCTGGCATGGCCATCGTGCTCGCGCTGGCGCTCACCGCCTGCACGACTGCCGAAGGCACCAATGCCATGGGCGACTTCCGCACCTTCGAGCGCGAGGTCATGACCTCCACGGCTCGTGGCGTCGGCCTCATCCCCGGCGAAGAGGCCAAGGAAGAAATGACCACGGCTCGCGCGCCACTTGCGCTGCCGGCTTCCGGTCAGGCCCTGCCGGCGCCGAGCACCGCCAGCGCCAAGGCCCAGCTGCCGGCCAATAGCGACACCGTCCAGATCGATACCGCCAATCTCAGCGAAGCCGACATCACGCGCCTGCGCAATGCCAAGGTCGTCGACCTGCGCAATGTCGCCGGCCGTCCGCTGACCGAGCAGGAAGCCCGCACGCTGACCGCCCGCATGCAGGCCAATAATCGCGACGTTGCCGTCAACAGTTCCAATCGCGCGCTCTACATGCCGCCGGATGAATATTTCACCCGCGTTGGCGATGCCGACCTGGTCTGCGCCGTGGGCAATGGCGACGTTGTCGCCCTCAATGATGCGCGCTGCCCCCCGGCCGTGCGCAAGGCCATCCAGGATGCCCGTATTCGCGCCACGCCAAATCTGACCCCCGGCGGTACCGGTGGCGGCCAGGGCGTTTCGCTCAACGACTCCGAAACCAAGCTCTGACGCCAGCGTCAGGTCTACCCTTTGCAAGCGGCCGGATTATCCGGCCGCTTCGCGTTTTCCGCGCCGCCCATTTTGGGTCCCGCATGATAGAAAGAATGCCGCCATGAGCGACAAGACGACCGACAAACCCACCCAGCCCGATACCGGCGATCGCCTCGCCAAGGTGATTGCCCGCTCCGGGCTTTGCTCCCGCCGCGATGCCGAGGTGTGGATCACCGAAGGCCGCGTCGTGGTCAACGGTAAGAAGGTGCTCACCCCCGCCTTCAACGTGACCGATCGCGACAAGATCCTGGTCGATGGCGCGCCGCTCGCCGCTCGCCAGGGCACCCGCGTCTGGCTCTACCACAAGCCGGCCGGCCTGGTGGTCACCGAGAAGGACCCCGAAGGTCGCGAGACGATTTTCGAACATCTGGAAACCCACGGCCTGCCGCGCGTCGTCACCGTCGGCCGCCTCGATATCAATACCGAAGGCCTGCTGCTGCTGACCAATGACGGCGGCCTCAAGCGCGTGCTTGAACTTCCCGCCACCGGCTGGCTGCGCCGCTATCGCGTGCGCGCCCATGGCTCGGTGACCCAGCAGGCCCTCGACAAGCTCAAGGACGGCATCGAGATCGACGGCATCAAATATGGCGCCATCGAAGCCACGCTCGAGCGCGAGCAGGGCGCCAATGTCTGGCTGGTCATAGCTCTGCGCGAAGGCAAGAACCGCGAGGTCAAGAATGTCCTCGGCGCGCTCGGCCTCGAGGTCAATCGCCTGATCCGCGTCTCCTATGGCCCGTTCCAGCTCGGCGACATTCCTGTCGGCGGTATCGAGACCATCAAGGCGAAAATGCTTCGCGACCAGCTCGGCAAGAAGCTTGCCGATGCGGCCGATGTCGATTTCGACAGCGAAATGCCCGCCGAGGCCAATGCCCTGGTCGGCAAGCCGACCCGCGATCGCCTGACCGGCCGCGGCACCAATACGGTCGAAATTGCCCGCCAGCGCTTCCGCTTCACCGATGGTGCGGAAAAGACAGAGGAAGAATTGCGCGCCGACCGTCCGCGCCAGGATCGCCCCGGCCGTTTCGACAGCCGCAAGCCGATGGCCAAGCGCGACGAGCGCCAGGACGACGAATATGCGCCGCCGCCGCGGCATATCCATTTTGACGAAGACGGCCGTGCGCCGGAGGAATTCGTGGCCAAACGCAATACCCGTATCGTGACGCGTCCAGACCGCGACGACCAGTCCGCCAAGACTTTCGGCAAGGCCGCGCCCAAGCCGGCCGGCAAGAGCTTTGGTGACAAGAAGTCCTTCGGTGACAAGAAGCCGTTTGGCGACAAGAAGAGCTTTGGCGATAAAAAGCCATATGGCGACAAGAAGCCCTATGGCGACAAGAAGGCTTTTGGCGACAAGCCACGCGGCCCGCGTCCCGAATTCGGTGATCGCCCGCGCGGTCCGCGTCCCGAAGGCGGTTCGCGTCCGCCGCAGGGCCGTGAATTTGTCGGCACGCCGCGCGGTCCGCGTCGCGAAGACGCCGGTGCCGGCGAGCGCCCGGCCTTCACGCCACGCGTGCGGCCCGATAGCGAACGCGGTGAAGGCGCCGCCTTCAAGGGCGAGGCCAAGCGGCCCGGCCGCAACTTCTCCGACAAGCCGCAGCGTTTCCGTCCCGAGGGTGGCGAACGTCCGAGCTTCGGCGACCGTCCGCCGCGTGGCGACCGCCCGAGCTTTGGCGATCGTCCGCCGCGCGGTGATCGTCCGGCCCGTCCGGGTCGTGACGAATTCGGCTCCGAGGCCAAGACCTATGGCAAGCCGCGCATGCGCGCCGATGGCAAGCCCATGCCCAAGCGCGACGGCGCTGCCCCCGCCCGTGGCCCGCGCCCCGGTGGTGCTGGCAAGCCCGGCGGCTTCGGCAAGCCGGGTGGTTTCGGTGGCAAGCCCGGCACTCGTCCCGCTGGCGGCGCTGGTGGCCGTCCCTCGGCTGGCGGTCGTCCGTCCGGCGGCGCCGGTCGCCCCTCGGGTGGCGGTGGCCGTCCGTCCGGTGGTGCCGGCCGCCCGACCGGTGGTCCGCGCAAGCCGCGCGGCTAAGCCATGCGTATCGTTGCCGGTAAATTCCGCGGCAAGCAGCTCAATTCTCCGTCGGACGATAGCATTCGCCCGACGGCGGACCGGGTGCGCGAGAGCATGTTCAACATCCTCGCCAGCCGCCTCGGCCCGGTGTTCGATGGGGTGCGCGTGCTCGACCTCTTCGCCGGCACCGGCGCGCTGGGGTTGGAGGCCCTGTCGCGCGGCGCCAGCCATGTCACCTTCGTGGACATGGGCGCCGAATCGCGCGGCCTGATCCGCGACCACATCGAAGCCTTCGGGGCAGGGGGCATCACCAAGCTGCTGCGCCGCGATGCGACGGACCTCGGCACCCCCGGCACGTTTGGGCAGTTCGACTTGGTGTTTCTCGATCCGCCCTATGGCAAGGGTCTGGGGGAACTGGCGCTAGCGGGGCTGGCGAAAGGCGGCTGGCTGAAGCCTGGGGCGACGCTGGTGTTTGAGGAAAGTGTCGAGGCTGAGGTGGTGATCCCGGAGGGATTCATGCTGGATGATCGCCGGGAGTATGGCGCAGCGGCGGTACATTTCCTGACGTTTGGTGAGACCGCCTAGACGCTCCACAAACGCGGTGTCACCCCGGCCTTGAGCCGGGGCCCATCCTGAGATGTCGGTCTAGCCGCAAGGTCGTATTGCTGATCACCGCCACCTTGCGGCTGTGGAGCGGTCTCAAGATGGATCCCGGCTCAAGGCCGGGATGACACCGTGGGTCCGGGATGACACCGTGGGTCTGGATGGCCCTCAGCCTAAGCCGCAGCCGCTAGACAAACCCCACACTTCCCCCGAATCTCCATCGTCGTCCGCTCGACCTTGAAGCCCTTGGCCCCGGCCCATTCGCCCAGGCGTTCCTCGATCACCGCATCGGCAAATTCATCCACCTTGCCGCAGCCTTCGCAGATGGCAAAGGCAATCAGCCCCTTGCGGTGGCAATGCTCATCCGCACAGGCGACAAAGGCATTGAGCGACTCCAGCCGATGCGCCAGCCCGCGCTCCACCAGCTTGTCGAGCGCGCGATAGACCTGTAGCGGCGCCCGCAGGCCATCGGCCCGCAGCTTGTCGAGAATGTCATAGGCGCTGAGCGGCCCCTCGGAATGGTTGAGCGCCCCCAGCACCAGGCCCTGGTTGCGCGTCAAATCGCTCGGAACGTCGTGACTATGCGCCATGGGTCTCACCTCTGCCGAACAGTCGCGTGACGGGAACCGCCAGCGACACCAGGAATATAAGCAGAGCCATCACCACAATCGATGGCCCCGACGCGGTATCCCACGTTCTTGATCCAAACAGCCCGCCGACCACCGCAATGGCGCCGAGCACGGCCGCCACCACGGCCATCATTTCCGGCGTCGCGCTCAGCCGCCGTGCCGTCGCCGCCGGAATGATCAGCAGCGAGGTGATCAGCAGCACGCCGACCAGCTTCATGGCAATGGCAATGACCGACGCCATCAGGATCATCAGCACCAGCCGGCTAGCCTCGGGCCGCAGGCCTTCCGCCTCTGCCAATTCCGGACTGACGGTGGAGGCCAGCAGCGGCCGCCAGGCGAGGATCAGGATCAGCAGGATGGCCAGCCCGCCGCCATAGATGATGGCAATGTCTTCCACCGACACGGCGAGAATATCGCCGAACAGGAAGCCCATCAGGTCGATGCGCACCGTGGTCAGAAAGCCCACCAGCACCAGCCCCACGGCCAGCGTCGAATGGCTCAAAATGCCCAGCAGCGCGTCGGTCGACAGCGTCGCCTGCCGCTGCAGCACGATCAGCGCCCCCGCTACCAAAGCTGCCACGGCGAACACGCCCAGCGTCATATTGACCGACAGCAGGATCGACAGCGCCACGCCCAGCAGCGCCGAATGGGCCATGGTGTCGCCGAAATAGGCCATGCGCCGCCAGACGACGAAACAGCCCAGCGGCCCCGCCACCAGCGCCAGCCCCATGCCGGCAATCAGCGCGCGGGAGAAATAGTCACCGAACATGGTCATGCCCCGCATGGTCGTGATGTCCATGATCACCTGTGTGATCGTGATGATGCTCGTGGGCATGCCCCTGGGGCGTGACGCAGCCATCGTCGTGATGTTCATGGTCGTGGTGATGCTGATAGATGGCCAGCGATCCCGCCGCCCGCTCGCCGAACAGTTTGAGATATTCCGGACTGCGCTTGACCATCGACGGCGTGCCGCGGCAGCAGACATGGCCATTGAGGCAGATCACCGTATCGGTTTCGGCCATCACCACATGCAGGTCATGGCTAATCATCAGGATCCCGCTCTGCGTCGTGTCGCGGATCTGTCGCACCAATTCGTAAAGCGCCACTTCGCCTGAGAAATCGACGCCCTGCACCGGCTCGTCCAGCACCAGGAGGTCGGGCTTGCGGATCATCGCCCGGGCAAACAGCACGCGCTGGAATTCCCCGCCCGACAGTTCCTGCACCGCCGCCTTGAGCAGCCGCCGCGCCCCAACGGCTTCTAGTGCCGCATCGATTTCGGCAGCCGAAAACCGCCCGGTCAGCGTCATTAGCCGATCGACGGTCAGCGGCAGCGTCCAGTCGATCGTCAGCTTCTGCGGCACATAGCCGATGCGCAGGCCTGGCTTGCGCACCACCGTGCCGGTGGAGGGCTTCAGTACGCCCGTTGCCAGCTTGGCCGTGGTCGACTTGCCCGAGCCATTCGGCCCGATCAGCGTCACGATCTCACCGCGCGCAATGGTCAGGTCGACCCCGCTCACCAGCGTGCGACCGCCGCGCGACACGCCCGCATTGCTGAGCGTGATCAGCGTTTCTCTTTGTGCCCTTGCGTCCATCTAAAACCCCTTGACGCCCTTCAATACGTTATAGCATAACACCACTCAAGCGTAATAACATAACATATCACGCTATAGCTTCACGTCTTCAAGAGGTCTCTGCCGATGAAATTGCTCGCCCCCACAATCCTTCTGGCCGCGACCCTGCTCACCTCCACCGCCTTCGCGGCGCCCAACGTCGTGGCCTCGATCAAGCCGGTGCATTCCCTCGTCGCCGCCGTCATGGCGGGCGTCGGCGAACCGACGCTGATCGTCAAGGGCTCGGCTTCGCCCCACACCTATGCCCTGCGCCCCTCCGATGCCGGCGCGCTGGAAACGGCCGACGTGGTGTTCTGGACTGGTCATGGCATGGAGTTGTTCCTCGGCGAGGCGCTCGGAACCCTCGCCGGCAAAGCCACGGTGGTCGAACTCGCCGACGCCCCCGGCATCGCGCTTCTCCCCGTCCGCGAAGGCGGCGCCTTCGAAGCGCATTCGCATGGGGGGGAGGATCACGATCACGACCATGAAGGCCATGACCACGCCCATGACGAACACGGCGAAGGCGACATGCATTTCTGGCTCGATCCGGAAAATGCCAAGCTGATGGTCACCCAGATCGCCACCACGCTCTCCGAAGCCGATCCCGAAAACGCCAGCGCCTATCAGGCCAATGCCGAGGCCGAAAACGCCAAGCTCGACGCGCTCGAAGCCGAGATCACCGCCACCCTGGCTCCGGTCGCCGACAAGCCTTTTGTCGTCTTCCACGACGCCTACCAGTATTTCGAATCCCGCTTCGGCCTCGACGTCGCCGGCTCGGTCACCGTCACCCCCGACGTAACCCCCGGCGCCGCCCGCATCGACGAACTCAAGGCAAAGGTCGCCACCCTGGGCGCCACCTGCGTCTTCGCCGAACCGAACTTCGAACCAACGATCATCAAGGCGATCACCGAAGGGACGGAGGCCAAGTCAGGCGTGCTGGATCCGGAAGGTGGCGCGCTGGACGAGGGTGTGGATCTTTACCCCAACCTCCTCCGCGGCCTCGCCACCAGCCTCGTGGAGTGCTTGAGCTAGTTCTCGGTTTTTCGCTCAAGTGCGGCTGAGAGAGCTGTTCACACAAAGCGAATCCAAACACGCGATGTCATCCCGGCCTTGAGCCGGGACCCATCACGAGATCGGGTCACGGCCGCAAGGTAGCAGTGGCTATCACAACGACCTTGCGGCGACGGTAGCATCTCGAGATGGGCCCCGGCTCAAGGCCGGGGTGACACCGTGGGTGGGTATCATTTGCGCTAAACCAACGCCCACCCATGCCCAAAACCTCGCCCCCATCTGTAACGTGCTAACATATCGGAGCCACCATGCACGCTCGCTTCCTCCTGCCCCTCCTCGCCGCCACCGCCATCACCGCCCCTGCTTTCGCCGATGACCACGCCGCCGCCTGGCGCCTGTTCATCGCCGATCACGCCAAGCCACAAGTCACCGCCCTCGACCTTGCGACCGGCGACACACTCGCCAGCTTCCCCCTGGCCAGCCCGGCCACCCTCTACACCACCGACGGCGCAGTCTTTGCCGTGCAGGGCGCCGGCAACCAGGTCTCGGTCATCGACAGCGGCATTGCGCTGGAAGACCACGGCGATCATGGCGACATCACCATCACCGATCCCAAACTGATCGAAGCGACCCTGACCGGTGAAAAGCCCGCCCATTTCGTCGAGCACGGCGGCAAGTCGGCCCTGTTCTTCGACGGCTCTGGCCTGATCAGCCTGTTCGACGCCCACGCCTGGGCCCATGACGGCACCCTCGTCACCGAAGAGCGCAACAGCGGCACGGCCCACCACGGCGTCGCCGTCCCCTGGGGCGACTACACGCTGACCTCCTTCGCCAATGCCGATGACGAAAAGAAGCCCCGCATCGGCCTTAACGTCCTCGACAAAGACGGCAACCAGGTCGGCGAAACCCATGCCTGCCCGGACCTGCATGGCGAGGCCACCTCGGGCAATCTGGTGATCGTCGGCTGCGGCGACGGCGTGCTGATCGTCTCCGGCTCCGGCGAACCGCAGATCGAAAAGCTGGCCTACACCGGTCTGCCCGAAGGTAAGTCCACCACCTTCCTCGGCGGCGTGGGCATGCAGTATTTCCTCGGCAATTACGGCGCCGACCGCGTCGCCATCATCGACCCGGCCGAGGCTGAGCCTTTTCGCCTCGTCGACCTGCCGACCCGCCGCGTGCATTTCGCGGTTGATCCGATCCGGCCGAAGTTCGCCTATATCTTCACTGAGGACGGCAAGCTCAACCAGCTCGACGTGGTCTCCGGCGCGATCGTGCAGTCCCTTGCGGTCACCGAACCCTATTCCATGGACGGCGACTGGGCCCTACCACGCCCCCGTATCGCCGTGGCCGGTGATGTGGTTGCGGTCACCGACCCGAATGAGAGCGAAGTCCACCTGATCGACATCGCCAGCTTCACCGAGACGCGGACGCTCCCGATAGAAGGCGCGCCGTACAATATCGTGGCCGTCGGTGGCGCAGGGACCGTGCACTAACGCCCAAGCCAGCCCGGTTTGCCGGGCTGGCTACTTCAACGGCCCCTTGAAGATGAAAAACGCGCCCAGCCCGATCAGGGCGAAGCCTACCCCGTGGTTGAGCGTCAGCTTCTCGCCAAAGTAGAACACCGTAAATACGGCAAACACCGACAGCGAGATCACCTCCTGGATGGTCTTGAGCTCAGACGGCGAATAGACAGCCTCGCCGATCCTGTTGGCCGGCACGGCCAGCCAATATTCGAAGAAGGCGATGCCCCAGCTGATCATCACTGCCGCCCAAAGCGCCGAGCTGGGCCACTTCAGGTGCCCATACCAGGCAAAGGTCATGAAGATATTGGATGCAAGCAGCAGCCCGATGGGTGCCAGTGTGGCGAAGTTGAAGCCCAAGGCTTCCTCCTGAACGAACCGGTCAATCCGGCGCGCCATTTAGCCATAAGGCCCGCGCCGGGAAAGCCCGATTTATCTAAGGTGGTTCGTCCGCTGCTCCAGCGCATACAGATCGTCATGCAGGCTATCCATGCGCGATTTGAGCGCCGCCTGCGCGTCATAGACGCCGCGATTGTAGTAATAGGCGCCCATCTTGTCGGCAAAGAACTGCATCAGCATTTCGGCCGGAATGGCACCGATATCGCTGTCCAGCTCCTGGCGGAAATAGTCCTGGATCTCGCCGACGATGGCCTTGCTCTCTTCCTTGCTGAACTTGATCGGCTTCATCTGAAAATCTCCTTCATCGCCGGTTCATACGGCGAGTCGTTGATTGTCGGGCGTCGCGATTTGCGTCAAAATCAGCGCCTTGAGGAGAAACACACCTATGCTCGCCCGCGTTTTTCTGTGCACGATTTGCGTCGCGCTGGTCGCGACGCCCACCATGGCCAAGGATAAATCCGGCGCCAAGCCCGAACAGGTCGCCTGCGCCGGCGTCTATGGCGCCGACAGTTCCGAGGCGCGGGTCATCGAGACCTTTGGCGCCGAGAATGTCGTCACCGGCCCGGTCGATGGCCCCGAGGGCAGCACTTATCTCGCCACCACCGTCTTCCCGGACGATCCCGAGCGCACGATGGTGTTCTCGTGGTTCGACGAGGATGCGAAAAAGGATGCCAGCAGCATCCGCCTCTCGCCCTCGCAGACCGGACCCTTCGGCATCCGCATCGGCATTACAGTGGCGGAAGTCGAAGCCATCAATGGCGAACCCTTCACGCTCAGCGGCTTCTGGTGGGATTATGGCGGTTCAGCCGGTTTCGACAGCGGCAATCTGAGTGGCGTCGAGGGCGATTGCTACGTCAATCTCCGCTTCACCCCGCCCGATGAAGTCTCGGGTGCCATCGACGTCACGCCGATCTCTGGCGACGTGGAAGTCCCCTCCAGCGAAGGCCTGTTGGAAGTGCTCGACGTCCGCGTCGAACAGGTCAGCCTCGGCTATGCCAGCGAAGACTATGCCTATTAGAATTGACCATGCCGCCACGAGAGCGTAACGCTGCTCTCGTGTTGGTTTCCGACGGCCGTTGTGCCCGAGGGATCAAAAGGGAACACGGTGCGACGTACCCATCAGGGCGCAAAACCGTGGCTGCCCCCGCAACTGTAAGCGGTGCGGGTTCTCAACTGCCACTGGCGCATGCCGGGAAGGCGAGGACCCTATATCCACCGCGAGCCAGGAGACCTGCCAGCACACGAACCGGGCGAAAAGCCCAAGACTATTCCGCGCACGGAGGGTGCTGCCATGAATACTACGACCACTACCTCGACTGGCCTGCAGTCGCTCTCGATTTCCCAGCGTCTCATTGCCGGTTCGCTGGCGCTTTTGCTTGGGCTGACCCTCTTGGTCGGCACAGGCTTTGCCGGCGATTTCCGCCTGCATAACGGCGCCCACGATACCCGCCACGCCATGGGCTTCCCCTGCCACTAAGGCAGGCGATCAGAGAGTATAGAAATGATCCGCAATCTGTTTGCCGCTGCGCTTCTCGCAGCCATTTGTGCTGGCCTGGTCACAGCCGCGATCCAGCATTTCCGCGTCACCCCGATTATCCTGCACGCCGAAACCTTCGAGGGCGAAGGCGGTCATAGCCATGGCGAAGCAGCCGCTGTCGCCGACCATGTCGATGCCCCCGGCACCCCGGCGCATAGCCACGATGTGGTTGCTGCCGTCGAAGCCGAAGAATGGGCGCCGCAGGACGGCTTCGAGCGCACCGCCTATACGACGCTGGCCACCGTGCTGGCCGCCGCCGGCTTTGCGCTGGTCATCGGCGCCGTGTCGATGTTCGCCAACATCCCGGTCACCTTCGCCAATGGCTTCCTCTGGGGCCTTGCAGGATTCCTGACCTTCTCGCTGGCCCCGGCCTATGGCCTCGCCCCCGAACTGCCCGGCATGCCGGCCGCCGATCTCGTCGCCCGGCAGATCTGGTGGGTTGGCACGGCGCTGGCCACCGGCTGCGCCATTCTCCTCCTTGCCAAGACCCGCGCCAGCTGGGCCTTTGCCGTCGCCGCCCTGCTGGTGATTGCGCCCCATATTATCGGCGCGCCGGTCGCGCCCGATGAGCCGAGCGGCGTGCCTGCCCATCTGGCGACAGAATTTGCCGCCATTACTCTGGGCACGTCTTTCGTCTTCTGGCTGCTGCTCGGCTCGCTGTTCGGTAAGTTCAGCGATGTCTTCGCCACCCGCAGCGCCGCCATCCCCAATGGAGCCCATGCATGACCACCAAAATCCCCACCACCGTCATCACCGGCTTCCTCGGCGCCGGCAAGACCACGCTGGTCCGTCACCTGCTGGCCCATGCCCCCAAGGGCAAGCGCATCGCGCTGATCATCAACGAATTTGGTGATCTCGGCGTCGACAAGGATATCCTCGCCGGTTGCGGCGACGAGACCTGCCGCGAAGAGGATATGGTCGAGCTCTCCAATGGCTGCATCTGCTGCACAGTGGCCGATGAATTCATCCCCACCATGCAGGCTTTGCTGGCCCGCCCGGAAAAGTTCGATCACATCGTCATCGAAACCTCCGGCCTCGCCCTGCCGCAGCCGCTGATCCGCGCCTTCAACTGGCCCGAGATCAAGGCGCAGGTGACCATCGACGGCATCGTCACTGTGGCCGACGCCTCGGCTTTGGCCGAAGGCCGCTTTGCCTCGGACGAAGCCGCCGTCGACGCGCAGCGCCGCCAAGACGAAATGCTCGATCACGAAACCCCGTTGGGCGAACTGTTCGAGGACCAGCTCTCGGTGGCCGACCTGGTCATCATCAACAAGGCTGACCTGGTCGATGCCGCCATGTTGGAAAAGGTCGAGGCCAATATCCGCGCCGAACTGCGCCCCGGCGTCGGCGTCATCCATGCCCGCAATGGCCATGTCGATATCGCCGCACTGCTCGGCATGGGCATGGGCAGCGAGGACGACATCGCCAACCGCCCCAGCCATCACGAGCTGGAACATGGCGGCGAGACCCACGAGCACGACGATTTCGACAGCTTTTCGCTGAAAATCCCCGGCGTTGAGAGCAAGGACGACCTTCTCGCCATCATCGAGCAGACCATCCGCGACCATGACGTGCTGCGTCTCAAAGGCTTTGCCGCCATTCCCGGCGCTGCTGCCCGCCTCGCCATCCAGGCCGTCGGCCCCCGCGTCACCGCCTATTTCGACCGTCCGTGGAAAGACGGCGAACTCCGCGAAACCGCTTTGGTCGTGATCGGCGAAAGCCCGCTCGACCACGCAGCCATCAAGGCCAGCCTGCAGCGCGCGACCAAGGTCGCCGCGTAACGCATGCATCTCCTCTCCGCCCAGGCCGGCGCCATCCAGCAGGAGGGCGAGGCCATCGACCTCAACCAGCGCCCCGGGGCGCTGGTTTTCGCCAGCTCGGCCGATAGCGAACTCGCCATGCTGGCCGGCGCCGCCGACCGGGCAGGGGAGGGAGAACTCCGCCTCGCCAATACGCTGCGGCTCTCCAACAATCTTTCGGTCGATCTGTGGCTGGAACAGACGGTGGCGCAAGCGCGGCTGGTGGTGCTCCGCCTGATCGGCGGCGCCGCCTATTTCCAGTATGGCGTCGATGAGCTGACGGCGCTCTGCGCCAACCGCAAGATACCCTTGGCCTTGCTGCCCGGCGACGCCAATCCCGACCCGATCCTGCAGTCGCGCTCGAGCGTGCATCCTGGCGACTGGACAAGGCTGCACAGCCTCTTCATCGCCGGCGGCCCGGACAATGCCGACACGATCCTCGCGGCGTTCAATCTTCTGTCTGCCCCTCTCCCTCCGGGTGAGGGGGCCTTGGCCAATCTTGAGCCCAAACCCTTCGCCCGCTTCGGCCTCTGGCACCCGACCGCCGGCATGAGTGACGAAGCCGGCCTGCGCGCGCTGCACCAGCCCGGCGCTGCCCACATCCCCATCCTCTTCTATCGCGCCGCCCTCGAAGGCGCCGGCACCGATACCATCGCCGCCCTCATCGCCGAACTCGAAGCCCGGGGCCTGAACCCGGTCCCGCTGCTGGTCTCCTCCCTCAAGGAAGCCGCCTGCATCCGCTTCGTTCAGAACGCGCTGGCCGCCTTCCCACCTGCCGCCATCTTCAACCTCACCGGCTTCTCCCTCGGCATCGACGGCCTCGACGACAAGTCCAACCCCTTCGCAACCTGCGACGCCCCTGTCATCCAGCTGATCCAGTCCGGCCGTTCCGAAGCGCAATGGGCCGCCGATAGCCAGGGTCTCAGCTCCAAAGACATGGCGATGTTCCTCGTCATGCCCGAAGTCGATGGCCGTCTCGGCGGCCTCATCGTCGGCCACAAGGCGGACGCCATCTGGCACGAGCGCTGCCAGGTGCCGCTCACCAGCTACACCCCCGACGCCTCGGGCATTGCCCGCGCGGTGACTCTGGCCAAGAACTACGCCACCCTCCGCGCCACATCGCGGGCAGACCGCAAGATCGCCCTCGTGCTCGCCAACTACCCGATCCGCGACGGCCGCCTCGCCAATGGAGTCGGCTATGACGCGCCGGAATCCACGGTGCGCATGCTGCAGGCGCTGGAAGCGGCAGGTTATGGCGCCTCGGCTGTGCCTGCTGATGGCGAGGCTCTCATTGCCCTGCTCCAGTCCGGCCCCACCAATGCCAACCCCTCGCGTGGCTCATCCCCTGCCCAGCTAACCCTCGCCCGCTATCGCGCCCTCTTCGCCAAGCTCCCGGCCAAAATCCAGCACGACGTCATCACACGCTGGGGCGACCCGGCCGAGGATCCCTTTGTCCGCGACACGACCTTCCATCTCCCCGCGCTCATCTTCGGCAATATCGCCGTCCTGCTCCAGGCCGCCCGCGGCTATCAGCTCGACGAAACCCTGAGCTATCACGATCCGGCGCTCGTCCCGCCGCATGCCTATCTCGCCGCCTACCTCTGGCTGCGCCATGAGTTTTCCGCCCATGCGCTGATCCACAATGGCAAGCATGGCACGCTGGAGTGGCTGCCCGGCAAGGCCACTGCCCTCGACGGCGCCTCCTATTCCGACGCCCTCTGGGGGCAACTGCCGCATCTCTACCCCTTCATCGTCAACGACCCCGGCGAAGGCACCCAGGCCAAGCGGCGCACCGGCGCCGTCATCATCGATCACCTGGTGCCGCCGCTGACCCGCGCCGAAACCTATGGGCCGCTGAAAGACCTCGAGGCCTTGCTCGACGAATATTACGCCGCCTCCGGCATGGACCGCCGTCGCCTCGCCGATCTCAGGCGCCGCATCCTCGATTTCACTCGGGACTCACGCCTCGACCGCGATATCGGCCTGCCCGAGGACGAGACCGAGGCGCTGATCAAGATCGACAATTTCCTCTGCGATCTGAAAGAGGCGCAGATCCGCGACGGCCTGCACATTTTCGGCCAGTCGCCGCAGGGTGATCTCGAACGCGATCTTATCGTCGCTCTGGCCAGAGTACCGCGCGGCGAGGGAAGCGGGGATAGTTCTCTGATCCGCGCTTTGGCCGATGATCTCAAGCTCGGTTTTGACCCTCTGACGGCCAAGCTCGGCGAGCCCTGGTCCGGCCCCCCGATTGCGCGTTCAGAATCCGTTCATCTGGCGACAATTCGGACCATGGGCGACGTGGTCGAGCATCTCGAATCCATCGCCTCCGACCTGGTCACCGGCACACCGCCCGATCCATCCTGGACCGGCACCATTGCGGTTCTCGATACCGTCGAAACCCTGATACGCCCCCGCCTCGCCGCCTCCGGCCCCGCCGAAATGCAGGCGCTGCTCGATGGCCTAGACGGCAAATTCATCCGCCCCGGCCCCTCTGGCGCCCCTTCGCGCGGGCGGCTCGATGTACTGCCCACAGGTCGCAATTTCTACTCGGTGGATAGCCGCGCCGTCCCCACGCCAACTGCCTGGGAGCTCGGCAAAAAATCCGCCGAAAGCCTGGTGCTGCGCCATCTGCAGGACCACGGCCATCACCTCCGTTCGGTCGCGCTGTCGGTCTGGGGCACGGCCAATATGCGCACCGGCGGCGACGACATTGCCCAGGCCCTGGCGCTGATCGGTGCCAAGCCGGTCTGGGACCCGGGCTCGCTCCGCGTCTCCGGCTACGAGATCATTCCACTGGCCAAACTCGGCCGCCGACGCGTCGATGTCACCCTGCGCATCTCCGGCTTTTTCCGCGACGCCTTCCCGGCCCAGATCGCCCTGTTCGACCGCGCCATCCGCGCTATCGGCGCCCTGGACGAGCCCACTGACGACAATCCCATCGCCGCCACCATGCGGACCGATGCCCTCGGCCTGATCGCTCAAGGCGGCGACGAAGCCGCCGCGGGCCATCGGATTTTTGGCTCCAAGCCAGGCACTTACGGCACCGGCCTGAATGCGCTGATCGACTCCGGAGCCTGGACGTCCAAGGCCGACCTCGGCCAGCAGGCGCTCGACTGGGGCCAATATGCCTATGGCGCAAAGGCCGCCGGTACGCCGCAACGCGACCGCTTCGCCGCCCGCCTCTCCGATATCGACGCGGTGATCCACAATCAGGACAACCGCGAACACGACCTGCTCGACAGCGACAATTACTACCAATTCGCCGGCGGCCTTTCTGCTGCCGCCGAGACGCTAACCGGTCGCCAGCCCGCCGCCTATCACAACGACCATTCCCGCCCCGAGCGCCCGCTGATCAGGACGCTGGAAGAAGAAATCTCCCATGTCATGCGCAGCCGCGTGGTCAATCCAAAATGGCTCGTCGGCATGCAGCGCCACGGTTATCGCGGCGCCTTCGAGATCATCGCCACGGTGGATTTCATGTTTGCCTTCGCCGCCACCACGGGCGCGGTCAAGACGCATCATTTCGACCTCGCCTTCGAGGCCTTTGTCGAAGACGACGCCACCCGCGACTGGCTCAAAGCCGCCAATGCCCACGGCTATGACGAGCTGATCGCCAAATTCAACGACGCCCGCCAGCGCGGCCTCTGGGTGCCGCGCTCCAATTCCGCTTACGCCTATCTGGAGAAATCCGCATGAGTGACAAACCGGCCAAGAAGACCGACCTGATGAGCGAGGCCGAACGCGATGCCTATCACGCTGAAAAGATGAAGAAAAAGAAGGAAGCGCGGAACAAGATCCTCGCCACCAAGACCCAGGAAAAGGGCCTGCTCATCGTCCACACCGGCAAGGGCAAGGGCAAGTCCACGGCCGCCTTCGGCATGGTTTTCCGTGCCCTTGGCCACGGCTTCCGGGTCGGCGTGGTGCAATTCGTCAAGGGCGTCTGGGAGACCGGTGAGCGCGACGTGCTCGACAAATTCCCCGAGCTGGTCACCATCAATGCCATGGGCGAGGGCTTTACCTGGGACGTCGCCGACCGCCAGCGCGACCTCGCCGCAGCGCGCAAAGCCTGGGAGCAGGCGAAGGCGCTGATCATGGACCCCAGCTACAAGCTGGTGCTCCTCGACGAGCTCAACATCGTGCTGCGCTACGATTATCTGCCCATCGAGGAAGTGGTGGAATTCCTCAAGCAGAAGCCCCAGGACACCCATGTCATCGTCACCGGCCGCAATGCCAAGGACGAGCTGATCGAGATCGCCGATCTGGTGACCGAAATGACCGAGATCAAGCACCACTTCCGTGCTGGCGTGAAGGCGCAAAAGGGCATCGAGTTTTAGCAGCCGTTGCCGCGCAAGGACTGAACCATCCGCTCGATCGGTTGGTTCATGTCGGCGGTTTCTGTGACCGAATATTCGGCGCGGAAGGCGGCGTAGCTGGTGTCGTCGCAGAGCAAGACCAGGCGTTCGTAGAGCACGCGCGAGCCCTTGACGGCCGAATAGCTTGCCCAGCGCGGCGTCACGGCCTGATAGGTGATGTTCCACGCATCGGCCTCGGACCAGGCCATGCGCTGGGCAACTTCGGTCTCGAAATCACCGGCGAGGTTGCCGCCCCAGACCAGCAGTTCGATTGGCGTCCTGGTATTGATAAAGCCTTGGCCGTCGCCACTCTCGCTCTCGCCCAGGCTGCGGAAGCCGGGCGGGATCTCGACACTGTAGCCGAAGCGGGCATTGTCGTAGGCGCGCCAGTCCTGCGCCAGGGCTGGGATGGTGATGAGGGCGAAGAGCAGCAGAGCAAGGATACGCATGGCGAAATTCTGCCTGCGTTGATTACAAGAAGCAAGAATACCCCCACCTAGCCTCCCCCTGAAAAGGTGGAGGAATCTGGCCGGTGGTTGTCACAAATCGAGTCCCACACTGGATCGGCTCCTCCCCCCTTTCAGGGGGAGGCTAGATGGGGGTATCCGACAAGGACTCTCTTAAAGCACCACGATCCCCGAATGCTTGGCCTTTTGCTCCGGCTCGACATGGATGGTGATCTGCACATCTTCCACGGCCTCGCGCAGCTTGGCTTCGATGCCGTCGCAGATTTCATGCGCGGCTTCCACCGTCATCGCGCCAGGCACGACCAGGTGGAAGTCGATGAAGGTCATCTTGCCGGCCTGCCGCGTGCGGATGTCGTGGGCCTCGATGGCACCATCGGCATTGGCGGCGATGACTTCGCGGATAGTCTTGCCGGTCTCGGGCGGCACCGCGACATCCATCAACCCGCCGACGCTTTCGCGGATCACGCCCCAACCCGACCACAGGATATTGACCGCGACCAGCGCGGCGAGGATCGGATCGAGCGGCGCCCAGCCAGTCAGGATGACGAGGCCGAGACCGATCAGCACGCCAATGGTCGAGACCACGTCGGTCATCAGATGCTTGCCATCGGCTTCCAGTGCCGGCGAACGCACCTTGCGGCCCTGCCGGATCAGGATCTGTGCCCAGACCACGTTAATGACAGTCGCGCCGACGCTGATGATCAGGCCCTGGATCGGCGACTCCGGAATTTCCGGCGACAGGAAACCGAAATAGGCTTCGCGCAGGATCAGGATCGCCGCAACGATGATCATCACCCCGACGATAACAGCGGAGAAATACTCGGCCTTGTGATAGCCATATTGCAGCGTCGCATCGGCCGGCCGCTGCGCCAGGTGCACGGCGATCAACGCGACAATGGCGGTCACCACATTGACGATGGATTCCAGCGCATCGGAATAAAGCGCGATCGAGCCGGTGACATACCAGGCGAGGAATTTGAGGCCGAGCACGACAAGGCCGACGACGAGGCTCCCCGCGGCGATAGCCAGGGTTCGGTTTGCGGTGATAGCCAAGGTCTTGCCCCGAAATGCGTGGAGCGCTGCCCATAGACCCATCGCGCGGTGGCTGCAAGTCGTTGAATTTGCAAATCATTTTCAAAAGCATTCCGATCTGTCACGCAATGCGGGCAAGCCATTGATTGACCACGCGCTTCTGGCCGCCTAGAACGGAACGGCGCAGAGTTCCCGTGACGGAACTGAAACAGAATTCGGTGCGGTCGACCCAAATCGGGGACCAAGTCCGGAGCTGCAACGGTCTTGAGCTGAACCTGCCTCTTGGTTTTGAGAGGCGTTTGATGACGACGATTCCCGATGATGTTCCGATCGTGATCGGCCTTGGCTGCGCCACTGCAGCCGAGCCGCGCGAGATCATCGGCCTGATCGAAATGTGTCTTTCGGAAGCCAATCTTCATGCAAGCCAGATCGCCGCTATGGGCACCCATGTCCGCAAGCGCGACAGCCTTGCCCTGATGCAGGCGGCGGCGCATTTCGATCTGGAACTCCGATTCCTCGATGACGACGATCTTGCCCCGGGCGTTCCGGGCACCTGCGAGGCGGTAGCCGCTGCGGCCGGTCCGCTGCTGCTGGGCAAGCGCAAGTCGCGCTATGCCACCTGCGCTATCGCTTTGGCCGCGCCCGGTTTTGATCTCTCAGGTTTTGGTCAGCCCGCCAGTCCGAGCGCTGCGATGGCTTCATCGACGCTGGCCACCTCATTGGCCGGGCCATAGACCGGCCGCGCGATCATGATGACTTTCACGCCCAGCCGCCGCGCCGCCTCGAGCTTTGACGCCGTCTGCTTGCCGCCCGAATTCTTGGTGACCAGATGAGTGACGCCCTCGCGCTCCATCAGCGCCATTTCGTCGATCAGCCCATAGGGCGGGCGGGTCTGCAACAGGCTGGCATGATGCGGCAGCTCCTGTGCCGGCGCCTCGATGGTGCGCACCACGAACTGGCAATCGTCGCGCTGGAGGAAATGCTCGAGCCCGGTATGGCCGGTGGTGAGCAGCACGTCGGCATTGCAGGGCAGGGCGGCCGCCGCTTCCGCCGCGGTCTCGACCGTCAGCCAGTCATCGCCCAATTGCTGCTCCCAGGCCGGCCGCATGAAGCGCAGCAGCGGCACATTGACCGCCTGCGCGGCGGCGACCGCATTGACCGAAATCTGCCCGGCATAGGGATGGGTCGCGTCGACCAGATGGTCCACACTGGCAGCGCGCAGATAGGCCGCCAGCCCCGGAATGCCGCCAAACTTGCCCATGCGCAAGCCGCCCTTGGGCAGGATCGGGTCCTGCGTGCGGCCGGCCAGCGAGGTGGTCACGTCATGGCCTTGCGCCACCAGCCGATTGGCCAGTTCGCGCGCTTCGGCCGTTCCGCCCAGGATCAGTATCTTCATTGCTGCAGCAAATCTCCTCGGGCCCACTCTGCCCATTCCGTTGCGCCGTCTCAAGGGCGGTCGCTCTGATGTTTCGCTGGTTCAGAAAATCGCGACCATCGGGCCATTTTGCGGCGCTCGACAGCGCGGACTTTCCGGCTATGCAGCCGGGCACGGTCTGGCTGGTCGGCGCCGGGCCGGGCGGGCCGGGGCTGGTGTCGCTCTTGGCCTATCATGGTTTAGGACAGGCCGACGTCATCGTGCATGACGCGCTGGTTTCGCCCGACCTGCTAGCCATGGCACCAACCAGGACCCTTCGGGTCTTTGCGGGCAAGCGGGGAGGCAAGCCGTCGCCGAAGCAGGCTGATATTTCGCTGCAGCTGATCGAACTGGCCAAGGCCGGCAAGAAGGTGCTTCGGCTCAAGGGCGGTGACCCCTTCATGTTCGGCAGGGGCGGCGAAGAGGCGGGAGCTTTGGCGCAGGCTGGCGTGCCGTTCCGTATCGTGCCGGGGATTTCTTCGGGGCTGGGCGGGCTGGCCTATGCCGGCATTCCGATCACCCATCGCGAGACCAACCAGGCGGTTATCTTTCTGACAGGTCACGACGAAAATGGCGCTGTGCCCGGTGGGGTCGACTGGCCTGCAGTGGCCAGGGCGGCGCCGGTGGTGGTCATGTTCATGGCGGTCAAGCATCTCGGCACGATTTCTGAAAAGCTGCTGGCGGCGGGGCGCGATGGTAATGATCGCCTCGCGCTGGTCTCGCATGCCGCGACGCCGCAGCAGTCGGTGATCGAGACGACGCTGGCCGAGGCCCATACGCTGGTTGACGTGCCGACGCCGGCCGTTGTCGTGCTCGGCCCGGTCAACGCCTATCGTCAGACTCTCGACTGGTATGTCGATGAAGCCCGGAGGCATGTGTTTGGCTAAGGGCCTGGTCATCGGCGCACCGCGCTCCGGCTCGGGCAAGACGGTCATCACTTTGGGCCTGCTCGCGGCATTGCGTCGTCGCGGCACGGTGGTCGCCCCCGCCAAGACCGGCCCCGACTATATCGATCCGGCCTTTTTGAGCCGCGCCGCCCTGCGCGATGCGGTCAATCTCGACCCCTGGTCGATGAGCCCGGCGCGGCTGAAAGCGCTGGCGGCCATGCAGGCCACCGGCGCCGATCTGCTGCTGGTCGAAGGCGTCATGGGCCTGTTCGATGGCGCGGCCGACAATACCGGTTCCACGGCAGACCTGGCCGAACTGCTTGAACTACCTGTCATTTTGGTCGTCGATGCCGAGCGCCAGAGTCAGTCGGTTGCGCCGTTGGTGGCCGGCTTTGCCAATTGGCGGCCGGGCGTGCGGGTGGCCGGCGTCATCCTCAACCGCGTCGCCTCGACCAAGCATGAGCGCATGCTGGTCGATGCCGTGGCGGCCACCGGCATCGCCTGCCTCGGCGCCATTCCGCGCGACAGCCATCTCGTCGTGCCGGAGCGGCATCTCGGCCTCGTCCTGCCCGGCGAAGTTTCGGCCTTCGAGACTTTCATCGACACCTCCGCCGAAACCATCGGCAATTACGTCGATCTCGAAAAACTCCTGTCCCTCGCCACGCCGATCGCCGAGGGCGACGCACCTCCGTCGCCCCTCGCGCCACTCGGCCAGCGCATCGCCATTGCGCGCGATGATGCCTTCGCTTTTCTCTACCCCCATCTGCTCGACGGCTGGCGCGCCATGGGCGCCGAGCTCAGCTTTTTCTCTCCGCTGGCCGACGAAGCGCCATCCGCTGATTGTACTGCCGTCTTCCTGCCAGGGGGATATCCCGAATTGCACGGCGCAAAACTCGCGGCTGCCAGCGCCTTCAAGGCCGGCCTCATTGCCGCGCGAGACCGCGATGCGCTGATCTATGGCGAGTGCGGTGGCTTCATGGTGCTGGGCGAAACGCTGGTCGACAAAGCCGGGCAGGGCCACGCCATGGCGGGCCTTTTGCCGGTTACCACTCGCATCGACCGGCCCAAGCGCATCCTCGGCTATCGCCGGCTGCTGCAGGCCGGTGACCTGCCTTGGCCGGGGCGCCTGCATGGCCATGAATTTCATTACTCGTCGGCCAGGCAATCCCGCCTGGCGCCGCTGTTTGCGGCGGCCGATGCGCGGGGCGAGGTGCTGCCGCCGATGGGGGCCGTGATCGGCCGCGTCATGGGCTCTTACGCCCATGTGGTGGATGCGGCATAACGGGTCCATGGCCAAGTCATTGATGTTCATGGGGACCGGCTCGGATGTCGGCAAATCGCTGCTGGTGGCAGGGCTTTGCCGCGCGCTGAGCAGTCGTGGATTGCGCGTTGCGCCATTCAAGCCGCAAAACATGAGCAATAATGCTGCGGTAACTGTCGATGGCGGCGAGATCGGCCGGGCGCAGGCGCTGCAGGCGCGGGCATCGCGGCGCGAGCCGGTGACGGCAATGAACCCGGTGCTGCTCAAGCCCGAGCAAGAGACCGGCTCGCAGGTCGTGGTGCGCGGCCAGCGCCGGGCGTCGATGTCGGCGCGGGACTATTGGCGTGAGCGCGGCAAGCTGATGCCCGAGGTTTTGCAAGCCTTTTCAGAGCTTTGTGCCGATGTCGACGTGGTGCTGGTGGAGGGCGCCGGCTCTGCCTCGGAGGTCAATCTGCGGGCCAATGACCTGGCCAATTTCGGCTTTGCCCAGGCGGCCAATGTGCCGGTGGTGCTGGTCGGCGATATCCAGCGCGGCGGGGTGATTGCCTCGGTTGTCGGGACGTTTGCGGTGATCGATCCCGCCGATGCCGGCTGGATCAAGGCGACGCTGATCAACAAGTTTCAGGGTGATCCGGCGCTGTTTTCGGCGGGGATAGAGTTCATTCGCGAGCGCACCGGCGTGCCCTGCCTGGGGCCTGTACCATGGTTTGCTGATGCCGGAAAACTGCCGGCAGAGGATAGCCTGGGGCTTAGCAACACCCCCCTTCGTGTTAACAGACTGTTAACATTGGCAGTGACGCAACTGCCCCGTATTGCGAATTTTGACGACCTCGATCCGCTGCGCGCCGAGCCCAATGTCAATGTGGTTATGGTGCAGCCGGGCGAGCCAATTCCGCGCCATGCGGACTGGATCATCCTGCCCGGCAGCAAATCCACCCGCAGCGATCTGGCGGCGCTGCGTGCCAATGGCTGGGACCTCGATATCGCCGCCCACCACCGCGCCGGGGGCAGGGTGCTCGGCATTTGTGGCGGCTATCAGATGCTCGGGCGCAGTATATCAGACCCCGATGGCATCGAGGGGACAGCCGGGACCAGCGAGGGGCTCGGCCTGCTCGATATTGAGACCGTGCTGACGCCGGTCAAGCAATTACGGGTCGAGCAGGCCACGCATGCCGCCTCGGGTGAGGCGGTCGCCGGCTATCATATGCATATGGGCGAAACCACGGGCCGCGACCGCGATCGGTCATTTGCGCTGGTGGATGGTGCCGGCGAGGGCGCGGTCAGTGCGGATGGTCGCGTCATGGGCACTTATCTCCACGGCCTGTTTGCCGGCGATGCTTTCCGCCGCGCCTTCCTCGGCAATCTCGCCAGCCCCGACCTGGCCTATGAAGCAAGCGTCGAGCAGACGCTTGACGATCTGGCCGCCCATCTCGAAGAGCATCTCGATATCGATGCGCTCCTGGCGCTGGCCGAACCGGTGAGAATGGACTGATGCACGCCTTCATCGCCCCCATTGCCCTGCTGCTCGAACGCTGGCTCGGCTATTCGCCGAAACTGGTGGCGGCCATTGGCCATCCGGTGATGTGGTTCGGCTGGGTGATCGACTATCTCGAAACCCGGCTCAATACGACCAAGCGGAGTGACGCGCAGCGCCGGCAGGCCGGCATGGTGGCGCTAGCGCTGCTGTTGCTTCTGGTGCTGGCCGTCACGGTGGCGGTGCAGCAAGCTCTGCGGGCCATTCCGGGCGGCTTTGTGTTTGAAATCCTGCTGGCAACGCCCTTCCTGGCGCAAAAGGAACTTGGTCGCGCCGTCGAGGCGGTGGCCATTGCGCTGCGAAGCTCGCTCGATGCCGGGCGCGGTGTGGTCAGCCAGATCGTCGGCCGCGATCCGCAGGCGCTGGACGAGGCTGGCGTGGCGCGCGCCGCCATCGAGACGCTTGCCGAAAGCACGTCGGATGGCGTGGTGGCGCCCTGGTTTTGGCTGGTGATGCTCGGCCTCCCGGGCATCGCGCTCTACAAGGCGATCAACACGGCGGATTCGATGATCGGGCACAGGAACGAACGCTATCGCGACTATGGCTGGGCGGCGGCCAAGCTGGACGATGTGGTCAACTGGATCCCTGCGCGGTTGACGGCCGTGCTGATCACGTTCGCCTGCTTTTTTACCCCCCACGCCAGCCCGAGCAAAGCCTGGGAGATCGCCCGCCGCGACGCCCGGAAACATGCCTCGCCCAATTCCGGCTGGCCCGAAGCGAGCTTTGCCGGTGCCCTGGGCTTCAAGCTGGGCGGGCCGCGCAGCTATGATGGCGAGGTGGTTGAGCTGCCCAGCTTCGGCGATGGGAAATCCGAGCTGGTGGGCAGCGATATCCTGCGGGCACTGGTGCTGTATCGGGCCACGTTGGATGTGTTGCTGGGGCTGAGTGTGGTGGTGGCGCTGCTGGTGTTTGCCGCTTAGGCCTCGTGAATCCGCGTCTCGCTCTGCCCAGGTGCCTCGCCCTTCAGCGTGATCGGCAGGCCCGCCACGATGAAATAGGCATCATCGCAAATCTCGGCCAGCCGCTGATGTGCCGATCCAGCCAGATCGCGGAACGTCCGTGCCATGGCGTTGTCCGGCACGATGCCAAGCCCGACTTCATTGCTGACCAAGATCACCTTGGCCGTCTTGAGCTGCACCAGCGTGGCGCCGAGCTCGCCGACCGCCTTAGCGACATCCTCATTGGCCATCAGCAGGTTGGTGATCCACAGCGTCAGGCAATCGACGAGAATCACATCGTGATCCATCGAGGCTTTCAGCAGCGCATCGGATAGATCGAGCGGCTCCTCGATGGTGGCGAACTGGCCGGCGCGGCCGGCCTTGTGGCTGGCAACGCGGTCGCGCATTTCCGAATCCAGCGCTTCGGCAGTGGCCAGATAGGCCGGCTTGCTGCCGCTGCGGATGGCCAATTGCTCGGCGAAGGCCGTCTTGCCGGAGCGTGCACCGCCCAGAACCAGCACATGTCGCGTCATTTTATCGTCTCCCGGCCGCCTACCGCTGTGGTCTATGATACAAAAGCCGTCACGCGCAAAGCGGTTGCGCCATGCCTGCAGCCTAGCCATGCAAAGCCCGCTCTTGGCACCTGATTTTTGTGCCTTATTCTACTTTCGTCTAAGCGGCTTTCGCATTATGGTCCGCGCCGAAACAAGACCTTAGAATCCCTCCAATCCACGGAGAATCCTAGCGTGACCCGATATTATCTTGGCGTTGATGGCGGCGGCACCAATTGCCGCGTGCGTCTGGCCGATGAAAATCTGGTGACGCTGGCCGAGGTCAAGAACGGCCGCTCCAATCTGCAGATCGATGATGGCGAGCCCGCCTACAAGGCCATTCTCGACGGCACGCGCGACGCTTTCGCCGCAGCGGGCCTCGATTATGCCGAAACCGCCAACACTTACGCCTGTTTCGGCATGGCCGGCGGCCGCATGGATTCGGCCCGCGCCGAGTTCGCCGCCCGCGCCTGGCCATTTGCCGGCGTGAAAGTCTATGACGATATCGATATCGCCCATGCCGGCGCGCTGGGTGGCGAAGAGGGCGGCGTCATCATCGTCGGCACCGGTTCGGCCGCCATGTCCATCGTTGACGGCAAGCGCCACCAGGCCGGCGGCTGGGGTTTCCCCACCGGCGACCAGATGTCCGGCGCCATTCTTGGCCGCGAGCTGATGCGTTATTCGGTCGAGGCCGAGGACGGCCTAGTCGAAACCTCACCACTCACCAAGGCGGTCATCCAGCAACTTGGCGGCGACAACCAGGCCGTGATGTCCTGGGCTTTCGCCACGGCGCTCGATCTCAAGGTGCTCAGCGCCGACGGTTCGGAAGGTTGCGACGACGCCCTGATCGGCCGCGCGCCCGCCGAATTCGGCAAGCTGATGCCGCTCTTTATCGATTATCTCGAAAAGGGTGATCCGGTGGCCCAGAAAATGCTCGATATCGAGCTGGGTTATATCGACACCTATGCCAATTGGTTCAAGCGCCACGGCGCAGAGGTGATGGCCATTGTCGGTGGCTTCGGCCAGCGGCTGTTCCCGATCCTTGAACAGCGCTATGGCAATTTCGTCGCCCTGCCCAAATTCGAACCGCTTCATGGCGCCGTCATCCTCGCCAAGCAGAACTTCGCCTAAGACCGCGTCAAACTAAGGACTAGCCCCTTGTCCAGCCGTATCATTCCCGTCCAGCCGTTCGACTATGTGGTGTTTGGCGCCACGGGTGACCTGACCAAGCGCAAGCTGATTCCGGCGCTGTATCACCGCTTCAAGGACGGCCAGTTCGACGAGCAGAGCCGCATTATCGGTGCTTCGCGTTCCAAGCTGAGCGATGCTGAGTTCCAGACTGCAGCGCGCGATGCCATCACGCAGTTCGTCGAAAAGGAATATCAGGATCAGGCGGTGATCGACCGCTTCATCAAGATTTTCTCCTATGTCGCCGTCGATGCCAGCAAGCCCGAAGAATCCGGCGATCTGGGCAAGAAGCTGCGCGACGATCCGAAAATCATCCGCGCCTTCTATCTCGCCGTGGCGCCCGACCTGTTCGAGCCGATCGCCGAATATCTGCACAAGAAGAAGCTCTACCGTCGCGACGCCCGCGTGGTGATCGAAAAGCCGCTCGGCCACGACCTGACCTCGTCGATGGAAATCAACGATGGCGTGGCCAAGATCTTCAAGGAAGATCAGGTCTATCGCATCGACCACTATCTCGGCAAAGAGACGGTGCAGAACCTGCTGGCGTTGCGCTTTGCCAACACGCTGTTCGAGCCGATCTGGAATTCGGCCCATATCGACCATGTGCAACTGACTGTGGCCGAAAGCGTCGGCGCCGGCACGCGCGGCTATTACGACGAATCTGGCGCCCTGCGCGACATGATCCAGAACCACATGCTGCAGCTGCTTTGCCTCGTGGCCATGGAGCCGCCCGCTTCGGACGATGCCAATGCGCTGCGCGACGAAAAGCTCAAGGTGTTGCGCGCCCTCAAGCCGATCAGCAATGGCGATGTGGCCAAGAACACCGTGCGCGGCCAGTACAAGGGCGTCAAATCCGAGACCACTTCGGTGGCCGGCTATCAGGACGAACTGCCCGAAGACAAGAAGGGCAGCCGCACCGAGACCTTCGTTGCTCTCAAGGCCGAGGTCGAAAACTGGCGCTGGGCCGGCGTGCCCTTCTATTTCCGCACCGGCAAGCGCATGGCCAGCCGCGCCTCGGAAATCTGCATCCAGTTTAAGCCGATCCCGCATTCGATCTTCGACCATGCCGAAGGCGCGCCGCGCGCCAACAAGCTGATCATTCGCCTGCAGCCCGACGAGGGGGTCAAGCTGATGATGATGATCAAGGATCCGGGCCCGGGCGGCATGCGCCTGCGCGAAGTGCCGCTGAACCTGAGCTTTGCCGCCACTTTCTCCGAGCGCACGCCGGAAGCCTATGAGCGCCTGCTGATGGACGTGATCCGCGGCAGCCAGACGCTGTTCATGCGCCGCGACGAGCTGGAAGCCGCCTGGAAGTGGGTCGACCCGATCCGTGAAGCCTGGGACCGCTCCTCCGAGCCGCCGCAGTCCTATGTGGCCGGCACCTGGGGCCCCAGCGGCTCGATCGCCCTGATCGAACGCGATGGCCGCACCTGGTATGAGGGTGACAACTGATGAGCATCGAACGCCGCAGCTTTGCCGACAAGCCGACCCTCGCTAAGGAACTGGCCGAGGCGGTGGCCGATCGCATCCGCAATGCCATCGAGACGCAGGGCACGGCGGCGATCGCGGTAAGCGGCGGCTCGACGCCGGCGCGCTTCTTCCAGGCGCTGGGCAAGACCAAGGATATCGACTGGTCCAAGGTCATCGTCACCCTGGTCGACGAGCGCTGGGTCGACGAGACCAATGACCGCTCCAATGCGCTGCTGGTCAACGAACGCATGTTGCAGGGCCCGGCGGCAACGGCCAAATTCTTCCCGCTCTATTCGGGCGGCGACGAGCCGGATGCCACGGGCGTCGCGAAAACCAATGCGCTCCTGGCCGACCTGCCGGAGACTTTCGCTGCCGTCGTGCTCGGCATGGGCAGCGATGGCCATACGGCCTCGTTCTTCCCCGGCGGCGATACGCTGGGCGAAGCGCTCACCGCCGAGGGCCCGACGCTGGCCATCCGCGCGCCCGGCGCTGGCGAGCCGCGCATAACCTTTACCCTTCCGCGTCTCCTCCGCACGGACGGGCTATACCTTCACATCGAAGGGGAGGAAAAGGCCGACGTGCTCGACACGGCTCTGGGTGATGGTCCCGTTGAGGACATGCCCATCCGCGCCGTCCTGCGGTCCGGCCACGCCGTCAACGTCTACTGGTGCCCATAGTCCCCTTCGCGATCCCCAATTGACCGCTTAGGCCACGAAGGGCTCCAGACCACTCTTAGGTTAGGAGCCGCCCCATGTCTGTCCGCCAGGCCATCCAGGATGTCACCGATCGCATCGCCGCGCGCAGCCGCGACAGCCGTCGGGATTATCTCGGCCGTCTCGACGCCGCCCGCGAGGCCGGCGTCAATCGTGCCGTGCTCTCCTGCGGCAATCTCGCCCACGCCTTTGCCGCCTGCACCCCGGCGGAAAAGGCGGCGCTGGCCGGCAACAAGACGCTGAACCTCGGGATCATCACCTCCTATAACGATATGCTGTCGGCGCATCAGCCGTACCAATTCTATCCCGATATCATCAAGCAGGCGGCCCGCGAGATCGGCTCGACGGCTCAGGTCGCCGGCGGCGTGCCCGCCATGTGCGATGGCGTGACCCAGGGCCAGCCGGGCATGGATCTCAGCCTGTTCAGCCGCGACGTGATCGCCATGGCCACGGCCATTTCGCTCAGCCACAACATGTTCGATGCCGCCGTCTATCTCGGCATCTGCGACAAGATCGTTCCGGGCCTGCTGATCGGCGCGCTGACCTTCGGCCATCTCCCGGCCGTTTTCGTTCCCGCAGGCCCGATGCCGTCTGGCATTCCCAATGACGAAAAGTCGAAGGTCCGCCAGCTCTATATGGAGGGTAAGGTCGGCCGCGCGGAGCTGCTCGAAGCCGAAAGCAAGTCCTACCATTCGGCCGGCACCTGCACCTTCTACGGCACCGCCAATTCCAATCAGATGCTGATGGAAATCATGGGCCTGCACCTGCCGGGCGCTAGCTTCGTCAATCCTGGCACGCCTTTGCGCGATGCCCTGACCCGCGAAGCCACCGTCCGCGCGCTGTCGCTGACGGCTCTCGGCAATAACTATACCCCGGTCGGCCATGTCATCGATGAAAAGGCCATCGTCAATGGCTTGGTGGGCCTCCATGCCACCGGCGGCTCGACCAACCATACCATGCATCTGATCGCCATCGCGGCGGCAGCGGGCCTACATGTCACCTGGGACGACATGAGCGACCTCTCGGACGCCACGCCGCTCTTGGCCCGCGTCTATCCCAATGGCGTCGCCGATGTGAACCATTTCCACGCCGCCGGCGGCATGGGCTTCCTGATCCAGGAACTGCTCGAAAGCGGCCACCTGCACGAAGACGTCAAGACCGTCTGGGGCGATGGCCTCTCCAACTACACCGTCGAAGCCAAGCTGCTCGATGACAAGCTGGCCTTCGAACAGTCGCCCAAGGAATCCGCCCTGCCCAAGGTTTTGACCAAGGTCGAGACCGCTTTCTCGCCCACCGGGGGCCTCAAGCTGCTCTCCGGCAATCTCGGCCGTTCAGTAATCAAGGTCTCGGCCGTCAAGCCCGAGCACCGCGTCATCGAAGCCCCGGCTCGTGTCTTCCACGGCCAGGAAGGCCTCCAGGCGGCGTTCAAGGCCGGCGAACTCAATGGCGACATGATCGCCGTAGTCCGCTTCTCCGGCCCCAAGGCCCTCGGCATGCCCGAACTGCACAAGCTCACCCCGTCGCTGGGCATCCTGCAGGACCGCGGCTTCAAGGTGGCCCTGCTCACCGATGGCCGCATGTCCGGCGCCTCGGGCAAGGTGCCCGCCGCCATCCACATGACCCCCGAAGCGGTCGATGGTGGCCCGATCAGCAAGCTCCGCGACGGCGACATGATCCGTCTCGACGCCAATGAAGGCACGCTGACCTTCCTCGGCGACGAAAAGGAACTGCTCTCCCGCACCCCGGCAACGGAAGACCTCCGCAGCCAGCACTACGGCATGGGCCGCGAGCTGTTCGCAGGGTTCAGGAGCCTGGTCGGCGTCGCGGATCGCGGCGCGAGCGTGTTTCAGTAGACCTCGGCCCGGCGCCTCTTGATATTTTTGCAGTGTGAACGACTTGAATGTGAGGAACGCACCCTAGGGGCCGTACATTGACAAAATGCCTTGGACAGTGTTCATTCGACAGTGAAATGGAGAGATGCTCATGATGAATCGTGAAGGTATCCGCGACTGAGCGATATGCTCTGTCCAGCCATAGTTTATGAAGGGGCCACGCAGATCATCAAGCTCTGCGAGGCCCCTTCTGTTTCTGTGATAAGCTATGTGACGCCCATTCTGGTTGCAATTTCTGCAAGCATCGCCGTATGGGGCATTATCTGGGCGCGCTCAGTGGCCTGCATGAGAGCCACGTTGGACATTATTGAAAAGACCGAGTCCACCGAACACTATCGGGGCTTGAACAAGACGTTCTCCGCGAGGCGAAAAGCCAATTCGTTTCAAGAGCTCCACCATCCGGGGGCGGATGCTGCCCTATCAACTGAGCGTACCAACGTTATTGACTATCTCAATCATTACGAGCTGGTCTCGATCGGGCTGTTGAGAAATCTTCTGGATTTCAAGATCTACAAGGATTGGATTGGTGGCCCGTTTGTGAGGGATTGGAACGCGGCGGCCGACTTCATCCAGCAGGAGCGGTGGCAGTGGGACGACAAGACCAGTCGATGGCTCTATCGGGAACGGGCATTTTCGAATTTTGCCAAGGTCGCACGTAAGATGAGCAAAGAGGCGCGCATCTTGACGCAAGAGACATCAAGACCGCCGGCCGCTCCCGAGGGGCCCAATGACGCGGCGCTACCTATTTTGACACCCGATGTACCTAAGCCCTTGGCCTAGGCCCCAATACTACCGACTGCGCCCGAACAGGCGTTCGATGTCTTTCTTCTTGAGCTCGACATAGGTCGGGCGGCCGTGGATGCACTGGCCGGAATGCGGCGTCGCTTCCATGTCGCGCAGCAGGGCGTTCATTTCGTCGACCCGCAGGCGGCGCCCCGAGCGGACCGAGCCGTGGCAGGCCATGCGGGCGATGATGGCTTCCATCCGGTCGCTGACGGCGGCGACGCTATCCCATTCGGCGAGGCCATCGGCAAGGTCGCGGACGAGGCCGTCGATGTCCGAATTGCCCAAAAGAGCCGGGGTCTCGCGTACCGCGATGGCGCGCGGGCCGAAGCGTTCGAGATAGAGGCCGAAGCGTTCCAACTCGGAAGCGGCGTCTTCGAGGCGGGCGCAGTCTTCCTCGGGCAGTTCCACCACCATGGGGATCAATTGCGCCTGGCTGGGCACCGGGCCGGAGGCCAGCTGCGCCTTGAACCGCTCATAGACCAGCCGCTCATGGGCGGCATGCTGATCGACCAGCAACAGGCCCTCGCCATTCTGCGCGATGATGAAATTATCAAACATCTGCGCCCGGGCGGTGCCGAGCGGGTATTCCATCAGCGCTGAGGAAGGTTCGGCGGCTTCGATGCGGGCGCTGGGTTCGCTGAGCCCATCGAGCCCCGCCTGACCGAAAACGGGCGAGAAGGGATTGTCGCTGCCGCGCAGGGCCGGGCGATCATAGCCGGCAAAGCTGCCGGTCCGTTGTGGCGCGTAGCTCGGGCCGGGTGAATAGGCCCCCACAGGCGGCGCGGCCGCCTCATAATTCGGCGTGGTGAAAGCGCCGAGCACGTCATCGGCAACGCTGGTGCTTGCCTTGAACCCTGCCGCCGTCAGCGCCTCGCCCACCGCTCGGATCACCGCCGAACGAACTGCCCCGGCATCGCGGAAGCGCAGTTCGGCCTTGGCCGGATGCACATTGACGTCCACTTCGCCCGGATCGACGGCGATATAGAGCGCCACCACCGGAAAGCGGTCGCGGAAGGTATAGTCGGCATAGGCCGCGCGCACCGCGCCCACCAGCACCTTGTCCTTCACCGAGCGGCCGTTGACGAAATAGAACTGGCTGAGCGAATTCGCCCGCGTATAGGTCGGCAGGCCCGCCATGCCGGCCACCACGACATTGTGCCGGCTGGTCGCCAGCCGCACGGAATTCTGCGCGAAATCATCGCCCATTACCTGACCGAGTCGCGATTCGAGCGCGCCATGGCCACTAACGGCAGGCCAGTTGCTCGGGCTGCGATCGCTGCCGTTGAGCATGAAATGCACGCCCGGATTGGCCATGGCCAGCCGCTTGATCACATCGGTGATGGCGCCCGCTTCGGCCCGGTCGGTCTTGAGGAATTTCAGTCTCGCCGGCACATTGGCGAAGAGGTTCTTCACTTCGACAATGGTGCCACGGTTCATTGCCAGCGGCACCGGTCCTGACCGGATCCCGCTCTTGACCTCGAGCCTCAGCCCGCTCTCCGCCGTCGCCGTACGAGAGGCAATGGACAACTCGGCCACGGAACCGATCGAGGCTAGTGCCTCGCCGCGGAAACCCAGCGTGCGGATATCGTCCAACTCGTCTTCGCTGAGCTTGGATGTGGCATGCCGCTCGACCGACAGCACGAGGTCGGCCCGGTCCATGCCATGCCCGTCATCCTCGATGCGGATCAGCCCCTTGCCACCGGTCGCGGTGGTGACAACGATCCGGCTGGCGCCGGCGTCGATGGCATTTTCCACCAGCTCCTTGACCACGCTGGCAGGCCGCTCCACCACCTCGCCGGCAGCGATGCGGTTGATCAGGTCTTCAGGCAGCTGGCGAATGGGCAAGGGCGATTCTCCTTGCTGAACTATATAGGCCGGCGCAGGCCGATTGTGACCCGGTTTGCGCAGAAGCGCACAAGGCGCTAGGGAAGATCATGCCCAGCCAATCGCCCATGGATATTGCTTTGTCCCTTGCTGAGGAGGCCGCTAGCCATGGCGAAGCGCCCGTCGGCGCTGTGGTCATGGAGGGCGAGGTGATCCTTGCCGCCGAGCGTAACCGCATGAAGGCGCTCAACGATCCCACCGCCCATGCCGAAATGCTGGCCATCCGCGCGGCTTTGGCCAGGCGCGGCACCGGCCGTCTCGATGGCTGCGACCTCTATGTGACGCTCGAGCCCTGCGCCATGTGCGCCGGTGCCGTGGCCCACACCCGCCTGCGCCGGGTGTATTTCGCCGCCGAGGATACAAAGGCCGGTGCGGTGGAAAACGGCATCCGCCTGTTCGACCAGCCGACCTGCCACCATCATCCGGAGGTGATTGCCGGGTTGGGGGCATCGCGATCGGAGGCGATGCTGCGGGCGTTTTTCCAGGCGCTGCGGTGAGAGGCTGACTTTGAACGCCGCTACTTAGTCGGATTGCTCTCGATCACCGGCACCCGACCAGCAATCCACGCCTCCACCTTGTCCCCCAAGATCCGCTTGAAGCGTTCCTTCTCCATCTCCGCATGCGCCACGATCTCGCGGACGCGCCAGAATTCCAGCGCGCCGAAATTGGTGACATGGGGGCGGATGTAGATGTCGGGCGGATAGGCGGCCATCATATGCGCGGTCAGCGAATGCATCATGATCTGGGCCGAGCCGAACCAGATATCGAGCGCCTTGTGGTCGGTCTTGGCAATGCCCTCGGACGGGTCGCCATTGACGTCGATGCCGATCAGAAAATCGGTGTCGATATCGGCCTGGTCGAGCGGCAGCGGATTGACCACGCCGCCATCGACCAGGATGTGATTGGCATAGACCACGGGTTTGAAGAGGCTCGGAATGGCGATCGAGCCGGCGATGGCCGGCCGCAGCAGGCCTGAATTGAACACCACCTGGTGCCAGGACTGGAAGTCGGTCGCCACCACATAGAGCGGAACCTTGAGGTCCTTGAACTGCAGCGGAAAGCTGGGGGGCGTGAAGGCATCGACGATGCTGGTGGCATCGAGCTGCATGGAAATGCCGTTCTTGAGAATGCCGCCAATGCCGCGGATCTGGGTGGCCCAGAGTTTTGTGGCAATGGTGCGCATGGTGCCCAGCACCTCATAGGAATGCTCGCGCAATTCCTTGCCGGTCATGCCGGCCGCCCATCCGGCGCCGATCAACGCGCCGATGGAGGTGCCTGATATCACCGAGGGTTTCAGTCCCAGCTCGTCCATCGCCTCGATATAGGGGATATGCGTCAGACCGCGGGCCGAGCCGCCGCCCAGTGCCACGCCGATCCTTGGTCCAGCAATCGTGCTCATCCCGTCGCGCTCCCCGCCCTTCGACCGGAGCCGATCGACCAGCGCCTTGCCGCGCATCTGCAGCGGGGTCAGCGGGCGTTGCGACGGCGTGCTGTCAAAGACTGACTTAAGATAGGGTAGGCCTGCGAGATTGAGAAATTGTTCAGTCGGAATTGGTGAACTGGCGGGCGATCTCGCGCCAGCCGATGTCGCTGCGGCTAAAGCCTTCTGGCCAAGCAATCTGCTCCACGCCTGCATAAGCACGCTGCTGCGCCTCTTTGACGTCCTTGCCCAGGGCGGTCACATTGAGCACGCGACCCCCGGCGGCGAGTAAACGGTCGCCATCGCGCCGCGTTCCCGCGTGGAACACATGTAATGTTTCGCTGTCCAAGCCCTCGGCGCCCTGAATCTCACTGCCCTTGCCATAGGTGCCCGGATAACCGTCCGTCGCCATGATGACAGTCAGCGCATATTGGTCTTTCCAGCTGACGTCGTGACCCTTGAGCGTTCCGGTGGCCGTGGCATGCAGCAGCGGCAGCAGGTCGCTTTCCATGCGCATCACCATCACCTGGGTCTCGGGATCGCCAAAGCGGGCATTATATTCGACGAGCTTTGGCCCATCCGGCGTCAGCATCAGCCCGGCATAGAGCACGCCCTGATAGGGCGTTCCCCGCGCAGCCAGCCCGCGCACCGTCGGCCAGATCACCCGCTCGATAACCTCTTCATAAATCTCGCGGGTCATCACCGGGGCCGGCGAATAGGCGCCCATGCCGCCGGTGTTGGGACCGGTATCGCCATCAAAGGCTCGCTTGTGGTCCTGCGCCGTGGTCAGCGGCAGGATATTTTCGCCGTCGCAGAGCACGAACAGCGAAACCTCCTCGCCCTCCATGAACTCTTCGATCACCACCGAAGCACCGGCCGCGCCAAACGTGCCGGAGAAGCAGTCGATGATCGCTTCCTCGGCTTCCTCCGTGGTCATGGCCACGGTAACGCCCTTGCCAGCGGCCAGGCCATCGGCCTTGATCACGATGGGCGCGCTCTGGGTGTAGAGATAGGCCAGCGCCGCGGCTTCGCTGTCGAAACGGCCATAGGCGGCGGTGGGAATATCCATCTCGTCGCAGAGCTGCTTGGTAAAGCCCTTCGAGCCTTCTAGCTGCCCGGCGGCCTTGCTGGGGCAAAAGCAGGTGATGCCCGCGGCGCGGACATCATCGCCGAGGCCGGCGACCACCTGGGCATCGGGGCCGACGACGACGAAGTCGATCGCCATCAGCTTGCAAAAATCGGTGACGGCCCTGTGGTCATTGATGTCGATGACGACATTTTCGGCCACTGCCGCGGTGCCGGCATTGCCCGGCGCGATGAACAGCTTGGTCAGCAGCGGCGACTGCGCGATCTTCCACGCCAGGGCATGTTCGCGCCCGCCCGAACCGATCATCAAAACCCGCATGCCCGCCTCCGATGTTGTCCCGGCGTGATGCACCAGAGGGACCGGGGAGGCAAGGATTTCTTACCTCTCCCCTGAGGGAGAGGTAAGGGCGTTACATCTCGGCTTCTTTGAACACCTGCGTCAGATCGCCATTCCATTCGCCACGGAACTTGTCCAACCAGCGCTCGGCCGGCGACTTGGCAAGGCGGATGGTCTCTTCCAGCGGCGCGAGATGGATCGTTTCGTCCTTGCCCTCGGCATTGCGGCGGTCGCGGCGGACAAGGCCAGCCTCGGCAATGCCCACGGCCTGGGCCGCTATATCATAGAGGTTGGAGCGATCATGCGGGGTTTCGAGGCCCAGGCGCGGCACTTCGCGGCGCATATGGGCGCGTTCGTCCTGGCTCCAGGGTTCGATCAGCTCATAGGCGGCTTCGAGCGAGACGTCGTCATAGAGCAGCCCGGTCCAGAAGGCCGAGAGGGCCGTGACTGACTTTTCGTCGCCCATATCGGCGCCGCGCATTTCGAGGAATTGCTTGAGGCGCACTTCCGGGAAAATCGTCGAGAGATGGTCTTCCCAATCCTTGATGGTCGGCTTTTCGCCCGGCAGTTGCGGCAGCTCGCCCTTGAGGAAGGCGCTGAAACTTTCGCCGGCGACATTCACATAGGCGCCGTCGCGGATGACGAAATACATCGGCACATCCAGCGCATAGTCGGCATATTGCTCGAAGCCGAAGCCTTCGTCGAAGGCAAAGGGCAGCATGCCGGTGCGGGCGTCGTCGGTATTGAGCCAGATATGGCTGCGGAAGCTGAGATAACCGCTGTCGCGGCCTTCGGAGAAGGGCGAGCTGGCAAACAGCGCCGTAGCCACCGGCTGCAGCGCCACCGAGACTCGCAGCTTTTTGACCATGTCGGCTTCGCTGGAGAAGTCGAGATTGGTCTGCACCGTGCAGGAGCGGAACATCATGGAGGTGCCGAGCGTGCCGACCTTTTCCATATAGGGCTTCATGATGCCATAGCGCGACTTGGGCATGGCCGGAATCTGGTCGACCGACCAGATCGGGGTGACGCCAAGGCCGAGGAAATGGATGTCGAGCGGCGCGGCGACCTTCTTGCTGACGCGCATATGCTCGGTCAGTTCTGCGGCGGAAGCATGCAGATCGACCTGCGGCGCGCCGCTCAGCTCGAACTGCCCACCAGGCTCCAGCGAAATGCCGCCGGCCGATTCATTGTTGCGCAGACCAATCGGGTTTTCGCCGTCATAGAAAGGCTCCCAGCCGGTTTCGGCCTGCACGCCATCGAGCAGGGCGCGGATGCCCTGCGGGCCTTCATAGGTGACCGGGCGCAGCGGATTGGTGTGGAAGACGTGCTTTTCGTGCTCGGTGCCGATCCGCCATTCGCTCTCGGGCTTGGCGCCGCGCGCCATCGCTTCGATCAGGTCGGCCCGCGACTCGATCAGGGGAGAATAGGTGTCGGCGCCGGCCATAAGCAGTCCTCGAGATATGAGGGTTCAATGTGGCGCGGAACATAGCGTTGCACCAGCCGAAAGCAATCGCCTTTTATCGCCAATCACCGATGATGGCCTGGATCACCGCCAGTGCGGCCACCGCTGCCGTATCGGCGCGCAGGATGCGCGGCCCCAGGCTAATCGGCACCACATAGGGCAGGGCCCGCAGTTTGGCCCGCTCCCCATCGGAAAAGCCGCCCTCCGGCCCGATCAGCACGCCGATCTTTTCACCCTTGAGCGCCTGCAGCGCGTCAACGGGGGAAGACGAGGCCTCGCTCTCATCGGCCAGGATCAGCTTGCGGTCGCTCGGCCAGGAATCAATCAGCCGGTCCAGCGTCACTTCGGCCGCCACTTCGGGGACATTGAGCACTTCGCACTGCTCAGCCGCCTCGATGGCATTGGCCACCAGCCGCTCATGCTTGAGTCGATTGACCTGGGTGAAGCGGGTGATCACCGGCTGGATGGTGCCGACGCCCATTTCCACCGCCTTCTGGATCACATAATCCAGCCGCTCGGTTTTGAGCGGGGCAAAGCCATACCAGAGGTCGGCAACAGGGGGTTGCACGGCAATCTGTTCGACGAGATCGAGCGAGACCGATTTCTTGGAATCGCTGGCCAGTTGCGCCAGCCAGGCGCCGTCACGGCCATTGAACAGCACCACCTGATCGCCCACCACCTTGCGCAGCACTGCGGCGAGATACAGCGATTGCTCCTTGCCCAGCGTGAACTGCACGCCCTGGGTCAGGGCGGATTTGACGTAAAGGCGGGGCAGGGCGGCGTGGGTGCGGGGCATGGTGACGTCCGATGTTAGGCGCTGGTCCTCCGCAACGGTTGTGAAAACTGCGGTCCAGAACAGGTCTACTGTGGCGGTAGCGTATAGAGTAGACCTCGAGACGAGTCGAATTACGAGGTCATGGCACCATGACAGACATCCAGCCCACCCCCGTCGCCGATGCCCAATCCGGTAATTTGGTCGATCGCTATGCGCCGCCCTGGCTGAAGCCATACGCGCGGCTGGCGCGCTGGGACCGGCCGATCGGCATCTGGTTGCTGTTCTGGCCCTGCGTCTGGGGGCTGGCGCTGGCCGCGGTCGCCAATCCCGAGCGCGGCTTCGACTGGATTGCGGCCATCCTGATGGTTTTGGGCGCTGCCCTGATGCGCGGCGCCGGCTGTACCTTTAACGACATTGTCGATCGCGATATCGACAGCCAGGTCGCCCGCACCCGCTCGCGGCCGATTCCCTCTGGGCAGGTCACGGCGCGCGAGGCGCTGTATTTCATGATCGCCCAGGCGCTGCTCGCCTCGGTGATCCTGTTCCAGTTCAACCGCTTCACCGTCTGGGCCTGCGTCGCCTCGCTGGTGCTGGTGGCCATCTATCCCTTCATGAAGCGTATTACCTGGTGGCCACAGGCCTTTCTGGGCCTCGCCTTCTCCTATGGCGCGCTGGTCGGCTGGTCATCGCAGACCGGCGGCCTCGGCTGGGCTCCGGTGCTGCTCTATGCTGGCACGATTTTGTGGGTCATCGGCTATGACACGCTCTATGCGCTGCAGGATATCGAAGACGACGCGCTGATCGGCGTCAAATCCACCGCCCGGCTGTTCGGCGATTATGTGAAGCCTGTGGTCGCCGTGCTCTATGTCGGCGCATTCTTGCTCTGGATGGCGGCGGCCCTGCTGATCGGCGCAGGCATCGTCTTCGCCGTTCTCTCCATGGCGGCAGCCGCGCTGCTCGCCTGGCAGGTCTGGACCATCGACCCGGCCCTGCCGGACAATCCCCGCTCGCGCTTTTACAGCAACCACTATGTCGGGATTATTGTGTCGCTGGCACTGCTGGCCGAGTGGGTTTGGTAGGCGGACGTCCCGTACTCCTTGAACGAACCACGCACTCGATGTCATCCCGGCCTTGAGCCGGGATCCATCTCGAGATCTATGGTCTGCCGCAAGGTGGCTCGAACGATCGACCTTGCGGTTGTGGTGTCATCTCAGGATGGGCCCCGGCTCAAGGCCGGGGTGACACCGTGGACGTGGCCCCATTGAGCAAAGACCCTAAAACGCCAAAAGGGCTGACCGCACCACTGGTCAACCCTTTCAACCTGCTTTGGAGGCAGTAGAACTTTTAGTCGTCGGTATGACCCGGCTTGCGGCGGTTGAGGAAGCGCGGGCGGCGGCCGGCTTCGGCCACGAGCTTCCGGCGGCTCTGGCTGTTGCCCAGCGCCACGCCATCAACCTGCTGGCTGTAGGGCATATAGGCGCCATCGCCGGCCTTGATGAACAGCGGCAGGCGGAGCTTCTTGCCCCAGTTCTGCCATTCGGCGACGACGTTGTGATTGCCCTCTTCCTCGAACACGCGATAATTCAGCTCGCTGTCCGAATGGACCAGCTCGATCGAGCTGGTGAGGACGCCTTCTTCCGAAATCCGGGTCGCCACGGCGACGCCGATAAATTCTGTAACCGGTACCTTGACCTTGATGGCCACGCCGCTCTGCTCGAGCATGCGGCGAACCGTGACGGTCTTGACGGGGTCTCGCGGGCCATTGTCATTGGCAGCCACGAAGCGGCGGTCTGCCAGTGCGGGGCGGCCAAAAGCGAGAACGACAGAGGTCCCTTCCATCGCAACACCATGAACCATTTGAATTCGCCTTCCTGTCAACTTCGAGAGCTGGTTTTTGGTGCTCTCTTTATGGCCCCAACATAGCGCGTCCCCTTACCCGCCACCTTAATCGGCTCGGTTAAATTTATGTTGTTTTCCCGAAGGGTTAGCGGGGTATTGCACCGGGTAGGAACCGATTAACCGCGCTGGCTTGGGAGGTGTTAACCCTGCCATATTTGCTGCCGCCATCACGGCTTCCGGCGCGCCTCTTGCCCAAAGGGGGCGCCCGGCCTAAAAGGCCCGCAATGCCTGCACCTGCGACCACATATAGCGACGATCTCGAACTGCTCCGCTCCTCGGCGGTATCGGCCGGCATCATTGCGTCCAGCTTCTTCCGCCGCCCGGTCAAGAGCTGGGACAAGGAGAATTCCTCCCCCGTCAGCGAGGCCGATATTCTTGTCGACCGCTATCTGGCCAATGCGCTGCTGCAAGCGCGGCCAGATTATGGCTGGCTCAGCGAGGAAACCGCCGACAATCCGAGCCGGCTCAATTGTGAACGCGTCTTCGTCGTCGACCCGATCGATGGCACTGGCGGGTTCCTGCGCGGCGAGGACAGCTGGACCGTTTCGCTGGCCGTGGTGGAAAATGGCGTGCCGGTGGCCGGCGTTGTCTATGCCCCGGTGCGCGATGAAATGTATGACGCGGTCAAGGGCGAGGGCGCCCGGCTCAATGGCCGCACACTTGAGCGCAGCCGCCGGGCCGGCGCTGCCCCGGTCATTCCCGCTGCCGGCGCGGTGCACCAGGAAATGCAGGCGGCCGGCCTCCATTATACGCGCGGACCTTATTACCCCTCTTTGGCCTATCGGCTGGTGCAGGTGGCGACCGGCAAGCTCGATGCGGTGGCCAGCCGCCGTGGCAGCCAGGACTGGGATATTGCTGCCGCCGCGCTGATCCTCGATGAATGCGGCGTCGATATCGCCGATGTCTGTGCCGGCTTCCCGCTTTTCAACAGACGAGATGTGCGCCATGGGGCGCTTGCGGCGCTCAGCGATATGAGCCTAAAACCGCTCGTTCACGCGGCGCTGATCAAGGTCTATGGTTGCCCTGCACCCGAGACCGGCGACGCGGAACTGTCCACTCCAACGCATACGGACCTGACCAATGGTTAATCCTACCCCCGACAAGCAGCTGCTGCATCTCGTCATCGGCGGCGAACTTTCGAGCCTCGAAGGCGTGACCTTTGCCGATCTCGACAAGGTCGACATTGTCGGGCTCTACCCCAACTATGCCGCCGCCTATGCCGTGTGGAAGCAGAAGGCCCAGATGACCGTCGACAGCGCCCAGACGCGCTACTTCATCGTGCATCTGCACCGCCTGCTCGAGCCAGAAGCTCCCAAGGCTTAACTGACCAACGCATCCACGATCGCCGCCATCGCACCCGGGCCGCCAATGCGTTGGCGGCCGATATTGGCGAGGCGGCGGCGTTCGTCGTCATCACTAAGCAAATTTGCCAGTGCCGCGCCGATGGCTGGAGCCTCCGGCGGCACCACGGTGCGGGCTTCGCCAAACAGCATCTGCTCATCGGTAAAGCGCGAGCGACGGTCGCGCGGGTTGATGAAGGTGATCACCGGCCGGCCCATGCCGAGCGACTGCACCGTGGCGGTACCGGCCTGCGACAGCACCAGATCCGACGTTGCCAGCAGATTGCCCATGGCCGAACCGCGCGCCATATGGATGGTCAGGTCGCCATCCGACAATTCGCCGAGATCCGCCGGCTCCGCGCTCAGCATGGCGGTGCGCTGCAAGCCGGTCTTTTTCGCCAGATCATCGACATTGACGCTGCCGGCCACCGCCAGGAATACATCCGGCCGCAGGTCGGGCGGCAGGCTGCGCAGCGCATCGACCTGCAGCGCAAAACTCTCCGCCGTCAGCGCCCGGCTGCCCGGCAGCAGCGTCACCGCCTTGGCCTTGTGGCGCCGCGTCCCGGCTTCATAGTCGCCATAGGGAATGGTATCCATCATCACATTGCCGGCCGAGCGGGCGTCGATGCCGATATGCTCCAGCGTACGCGCCAGATTGTCGGCCCGGCAGAACACCGTGGTGCAGGCGCGGCTGATGGTCCAGCGCTCGAGGCTCGAATAGAGCCGCGCCGACCCGGTCTTGTAGACGTCGATATAATAGAGGCCGCGATGGCCCACGGCATAGCTGGCCAGAATGCCGACCATGTCGCCGACCACCACCACGCGATCATATTTGCCGCGGATCTGGCGCAGGAATTTCAGCGCCGGCGGCACGGTGGCCAGACCGCCGGTGGCGATATCGCGGCGCAGCGAGCCCTTTACATTGCGCCAGCCCTCGGACGCCAGCGTGGCGCGGGGGCCGACCACCGGGCAAGTGCCGGCATACGCATTGCCCGAGCCGATCATCGGATAGGCATCGACTTCGATGCTCTTGGGGAGGCTATTGATGATGGCGGCGGCAATGCCATCTTCGCCATGGCCATTGGAGATGAACAGGAACCGGCTGCGGCCCGACGCTCTGGCCTCCACCGTCAGGCTCCGCGGCCGAACCGCTCGAAGGCGGTATTGGCGACCACGGCATCCGCATAGGGCTCCTGCCGGTCAACGCTCCAGTAGAACAGCTCGTCGATGGGGATCGGCTTGCCGGTAATGGCGCAGCGCACGAATGTGCCGGGTTTCAGCACGACATAGTCGCCGTCCATGTAGCGGATTACCGCTTCGGTGGGCGAAAAGCCCTTGTCGAAGATGTTCATGCCGACCGTCCCTTGCCGTTTGATCCGATATAGCGAGCAATGCCCAGGATCAAAAGAGGCTTTCCTGACTGCCGCCATCTGTTGGCGGACGTGGTTTCTTCTTTATCGCCGGGCTGCCGGCAATGGTGGCGCCCACTTCGCCATCGGCGAATTCCACCGTGACCGCATCGCCAGGGCTCAGGCCCGCGCGCTGATGTACCAGATTGCCCTCGGCATCCTTCACCACGGCATAGCCGCGCGCCAGCACGCTGCGATAGCTCAGCGAAACGAGCAGTTTGCCCGACTGGCTCAGGGCGGCGCGCTTTTCCCCGAGGTTCTGCGTGATCCCCGACAGCAACCGCGCCGCCAGCGGCGTCAGCTGGCTCTGCGAATGGCGCAGTTCGGCCTTCAGCGTATTGGGTGAGAGTTTAGGGCCGATCGCCTCGAACAGAGCCCGCTTGCGCTCAACCAGCCGGCCCGCCGCCGCAGCCAGCCGTTCGGCGCGCGGATCATGGGTCAGCCGCGCCCGGTCCACCGTCTTGCGCAATCCGGCATCAGCCCGCAGCGACAGGTTGCGCAGCTTTTCCGACGCTTCCTGGCGCTGACCGACCAGCACGCGTGGATTAAGCTTGGTCTCGACCCGCGAAAACGCGACGCGGCGATCCTGCACCGAATGGCGCAGACCGGTGAACAGATTGCTGGCCGCATGATCGAGCCGCTGGCGCTGTGTTGAGACCAGGTCGGAGGCGCGCGGCAGGCCGGCTGCAGCGGCGCGATAGCGGTCACGGGCCGAACCGGTGAGGCGGCGTGCGGCCTGGCGCTGGCGGGAACCGAGGTCGTCGACATAGCCGATCAGCTCGGCCCGCACCGGCACGGCGGCCTCGGCGGCAGCGGTCGGCGTTGGCGCTCGCATGTCCGAGGCATAGTCGATCAGCGTGGTATCGGTTTCGTGGCCGACGGCGGAAATCACCGGAATATCGCTGCCGGCCACAGCGCGCACCACGGCTTCTTCGTTGAAGCCCCAGAGATCCTCGATCGAGCCGCCGCCGCGGGCGACGATCAGGATGTCCGGGCGCGGGATCGGCCCATTGGGCAGCAGCGCGTTGAACCCCTCGATGGCATTGACCACTTCGGGGGCGCAGGTATCGCCCTGCACGCGCACCGGCCAGACCAGCACATGGCTGGGGAAACGATCATCGAGCCGATGCAGGATATCGCGGATCACCGCACCGGTCGGCGAGGTAATGACGCCGATGACGCGCGGCAGGTAGGGCAGGGCGCGCTTGCGCTCCTTGGCAAACAACCCTTCGGCCCCCAGCTTGCGGCGGCGCTCTTCCAAGAGCGCCATCAGCGCACCAGCGCCGGCTGGCTCGATATTGTCGATGACGATCTGGTATTTGCTGGAGCGCGGGAAAGTGGTCAGCCGTCCGGTGGCTATGACCTCCATGCCCTCTTCGGGCTTGAAGCTCAGCTTGGCGAAATTGCCCTTCCAGACCACGGCGTCGATCGAGGCCGCGTCATCCTTGAGGGTGAAATAGGCATGGCCCGACGAATGCTGGCCGCGATAGCCGGAAATCTCCCCGCGCACCCGCACATGGCCAAACTCGTCCTCGACAGTGCGTTTGACCGCCTGGGCGATCTCGCTGACGGTAAATTCGGCGGCATTGGTCAGGGCTTCGGCCATGCCTTCTGGTGCGAGATTTGGCGGGTGAGGTCAAGCCTCTCTTCCCTGTCCCTCAACGGGAGAAGAAAGAACTACTCCGCCGCTTCCGCCTCAGGCTGCCGCGGCAGATCGAGATTCCCCATCGACTGCACGATATGATTGGCCAGCGCGTCGTAAATCCCGCCATAGGCATGGCTCGCCCGCTTCAGCGCGATCTGAGCATCGTCCAGCCGCGGCAGGCCGGCTTCGTCGCTGACCACGCGCATGCCGGGCTGCAGCGCGCTTTCCGGCAGGAAGCCGACGGCCAGGTCCGACAGCACGGCGCTCGAAATCGCGGTGGCGTTGGAGGAGGTATAGGCGATGCGATATTCCTTGCCGACCCGGTCGAGCGCCGCCATCGCGTCCTTGCGCCAGATGCAGTAATGCGGCCCGCTGGCGATGGCGATCGGCTCGCTGGCCAAGGCGCGGCCGCCGTGGCTGGCCACCCAGAACATTTTTTCGGTGCGGAACAGCTCGCCGTAATTCTGCTCGGTGCCCTGGGTGAAGCAGATCAGGTCATAGCGCCCGGCGCGCATGCCTTCCAACAAGTGCTCGGAGGCCATGCAGGACACGTCCACGGCGATCTTGGGATGGGTGCGCTGGAAGCTGGAGAGGATCACCGGCAAGAGGCGCACGGCATAATCATCCGGCACGCCGAAGCGGATCGAACCGGCCAGATCGCCCTCGGAAAAGTGGTCGAGGATTTCCGCATTGGTGCGCAGCATTTTCCGGGCGCGGGAATACAGCGCCTCGCCATGCAGGGTCAGCGTAACCGTGCGGCCATCGCGGGCGAGCAGGCTCTGGCCGAGCCGTTCCTCCAGCCGTTTGATCTGCATCGAGACCGCCGACTGGGTCTTGTTCACGCGCCGCGCCGCCTCGGTAAAGCTGCCGCAATCGGCAATGGCGCAGAAGCTCTGTAACTGGTCGAGATCGAGCGGTGCACTCATCGTGGCATCCATCACTCAAATTGATAAAGCGGATGAAATCTATTTGTTGGACGAATAGTTGTCCAGAGCGCTATTTCATCAGCATCGGCGCAGTGACCTGCATCGAACCCCGCCGTCTCCCTTCGGCACAACCACATGTCTGGAAAACCATCATGGCTCTCTCGCTTCCCGGCGAGCGGTCTCTTGCGGCCGCCACGCCCGCCAATCCGTTTGTCGCTTTCACGCGCTGGATCGCCAAGGCACAGGCCGCCCGAACCCGTCGGGTTGCCCTGTCCGCCTTGCTGGAACTCGATCATTCCCGTCTGAGCGATCTCGGCATTTCGCGTGACGATGTCACCGCAGCCATCGCAGCGCCCCAGGGCGCGCGTCTGCTGAACACCGCGCGGGCGCGCAACTCGCACGCCTGATTGCGCGTATCTATTGCGCCAGTGCCTCCCGCTGGCGCCAATTCGTTGGTACGGAAATTTTTACGAGCGGTCGTGCCATCTTCGGACCGGTTTTGCCACCGGTCCCGTTTCCTGATGACTTGCCGGACAGCGCCTCGCGCTTGTCCGGCTTTTTTCTGTCAGGACTTACGGCAGCTGGGCAAAGCCTTCTTCAAAGCCTTTCAGCGACACCGGAATGCCGATGCCTTCTTCGGGCGTCTTGAACACTACGAAGATTGCGCTTTCGCCCTTGGACAGGGTTTCGATCAGGCTGTCGTCGAGCACGACTTCGGCCACGCAGCCATTGGGCAGGCAGCGCACGAAGGCAACGCGCCCCATATCCTCGCCATCGACATTGAGGCCCAGCCCATTGGGCAGCAGCACGCCGAGCGGCGCCAAGACCCGCAGCAGGCGCGCTTCGCGATCGGCGGTGCGCAGCACGATGACCGAGAGGCCGACATTGGGCTGATCTTCGGCCATGACATTCTGGATAATGGCGCATTGCTCGAAGCTCGCGCCGGGCGGCGTATCGCAGCTCATCTGCCAGTCGCCATATTCGGCGCGCACCACGCCCTGGCCAAAGCTGGCGCCGGTTGCCGCTGCTGCGGCCATCACGGCAAGGCCCAAACCGGCCAGGCGACGCTTCACAATTGGCTTCACTCTATCACTTCTCCCGTCGAATCGCGCGCTCGCGCGAGCAGTCTCGTGTTTCCGACAGGCCAGTGGGCAAGTCAACCAAGGCCCGGAAATGCTAGGGTTATGCCTCGGCAACTGCGGCGAGGGTGAGGCATTTTTTGCCATAACCCGCACAATATGACGCAGTGGCGCCCGGTTAGGCCGCCATAGACTCGCTCTTTGCGATATGATTTAGGTCAGCGCAGAGTTTTGCGCTCCGAGGTTGAGTCGGGGCGGCGTTGTCTATGCCGCTGTTTTCGTCCCTCAATCCCGGTGTGGATACACCAATTGAAGTCGACAGGGGGTTTAGGTGACCGGGCAGTTCTTGACAAAGATGGGGGCTCTTTCGGCGGCCGCAATGGCGCTGACCCCGACTTTTGCCGCGGCGCAGGAAGAGACTGGCTATACGGCTGGCCATCCGCTCCCCGGCCAGTTCCACCTGCAGCGTTCCGTGACCCCAATCATGGACTCCATCACGGCCTTCCATGATGGCATCCTGATGTGGTCGATCTCGCTGATCGTGGCCCTGGTGCTGGCGCTGCTGGTGTGGATCGTCATCCGCTACAATGCCAAGCGCAACCCGGTCCCGGCGGCCTTCACCCACAATACCGCTATCGAGGTGGTCTGGACGGTCCTGCCGATCGTCGCGCTGATCGTCATCGCCATTCCCTCTTTCGGCGTGCTGAGCGACCAGCTCACCACCCCTGATGGCGAGCGCAAGTATCTCGGCTCCAACATTTTCTCCTTCGGCGAAGTCGAAGTGCCGGCCCCCGAGCTGACCATCAAGGCCACCGGCCAGCAGTGGTATTGGGATTATGAATATGTCGATCAGGGCGTGGCTCTGACCTCGATCATGATGAACGAGACCGATCGCACCGCCACCAAGCCGAACCAGCCGCGCCTGCTGGCCGTCGACAACGAACTCGTCGTTCCTGTCGATACCACTGTGCGCCTGCAGGTCACCGCCGATCCGATGGGCGTGATCCACGCTTTTGCCGTGCCGTCCTTCGGCGTCAAGATCGACGCCGTGCCCGGCCGCCTCAACGAAACCTGGTTCAACGCCCGCGAAACCGGCCTCTATTATGGCCAGTGCTCGGAGCTTTGCGGCAAGGACCACGCCTTCATGCCGATCGCCGTGCGCGTCGTCACCAAGGATGAATTTGCAGCCTACATGACGGCGTTCCAGGCAGGCGACTACAACGCCGGCAACGCCACGCTTGCAGCTGTGCAGTAAGAACACGGGTCAGGGGAACTACAACAATGGCTGACACGACCGCCCACCTCGAAGCCCACGCGACCGGCCACGACGCCGCCTCGCATCACGAACCGACCGGCTGGCGCCGTTGGGTCTATTCGACCAACCACAAAGACATCGGCGTCATGTACCTGATCTTCGCCATCGTGGCGGGCATCCTGGGTGGCCTGCTGTCCGGCGTGATGCGCATGGAGCTGCAGGAGCCCGGCATCCAGATTTTCCACGGCCTCGCAGCCATGGTCTACGGTGTTGATGGTGATGCGGCGCTCGACGCCGGCAAGCACATGTACAACGTCTTCACCACGGCGCATGCGCTGATCATGGTGTTCTTCGTGGTCATGCCCGCCACCATGGGCGGCTTTGCCAACTATTTCGCTCCGCTGATGATCGGCGCGCCCGATACCGCTTTCCCGCGTATCAACAACATCGCCTTCTGGCTGTTGCCGCCCGCTTTCATCCTGCTGCTGATGTCCCTGTTCTTCGAGGGCACTGGCCCTGGCGCGCTCGGCTTTGGTGGCGGCTGGACCATCTATCCGCCGCTGTCGACCACCGGCCATCCTGGCCCGGCCATGGATTTTGCCATCCTGTCGCTGCACGTCGCCGGCGTCTCGTCGATCCTCGGTGCGATCAACCTGATCACCACCATTTTCAACATGCGCGCACCGGGCATGACGCTGCACAAGATGCCGCTGTTTGCCTGGTCGGTTCTGGTGACTGCCTTCCTGCTGCTGCTGGCCCTGCCAGTGCTGGCCGGTGCCATCACCATGCTGCTGACCGACCGTAACTTCGGCACCGCTTTCTTCAAGCCGGCCGAGGGTGGCGATCCGATCCTGTTCCAGCACCTGTTCTGGTTCTTCGGTCACCCCGAAGTGTACATCATGATCCTGCCGGGCTTCGGCATCATCAGCCACATCGTCTCGACCTTCTCGCGCAAGCCGATCTTTGGCTACATGGCCATGGCCTACGCAATGGTCGCCATCGGCTTCGTCGGTTTCGTCGTGTGGGCTCACCACATGTACACGACTGGCCTCAGCCTTGACGTGCAGCGCTACTTCGTGGCCGCCACCATGGTCATCGCGGTGCCGACCGGCGTGAAAATCTTCTCGTGGATCGCCACCATGTGGGGCGGCTCGATCACCTTCAAGTCGCCCATGCTCTGGGCCATCGGCTTCATCTTCCTGTTCACCGTTGGTGGTGTGACCGGCGTGGTGCTGGCCAATGCCGGTGCCGACCGTGCCCTGCACGACACCTATTACGTGGTTGCCCACTTCCACTACGTGCTGTCGCTGGGTGCCGTGTTCTCGATCTTTGCCGGTTGGTACTATTGGTACCCGAAGATGTTCGGCTGGCTCTACAACGAGACCCTGGCCAAGCTGCACTTCTGGGTGATGTTCGTCGGCGTGAACCTGATCTTCTTCCCGCAGCATTTCCTCGGCCTCGCTGGCATGCCGCGCCGCTACATCGACTATCCGGATGCGTTTGGCTTCTTCAACCGCATCTCCTCGATCGGCTATTACATCACCTTCGTTGCCATGCTGATCTTCTTCTATGCAACTTGGGAAGCCAGCCGCAAGAAACGCCCGGCCGGTGACAATCCGTGGGGTGAAGGTGCAACGACGCTCGAATGGACCCTGTCCAGCCCGCCGCCGTTCCACCAGTTCACGACCCTTCCGCGCATTGAATCGACCAACGCGCACTAAGCTCATCCGGGCCGCTTCGGCGGCCCGGCTCTAACAAACCAGCAAGGCAAGGCCAGTGGCTCTGATCGACGACAGCAGGACCCTATCGGGCATGACCGGCGAAGCCGGCGTGGGGGATTACCTCGCGCTGCTGAAGCCGACTGTCATGCAACTGGTGGTGTTCACCGGCTTCGTCGGTCTGGTCGTGGCGCCCGGCGGTATCAACCCGTTCATCGCGCTGATCGCCGTCGCCTGCATCGCCATCGGTGCCGGTGGGTCGGCCGCGCTCAACATGTGGTATGATAGTGATATCGACGCCATCATGAGCCGCACCCAGAACCGCCCGATCCCTTCCGGTCGCATGACCCGCGAGGAAGCCCTGGTCTTTGGCACGGTGCTGTCGGTGTTCTCGGTGGCGCTGCTCGGCCTTGCCACCAATTGGATCGCCGCCGGCTGGCTGGCTTTCACCATCTTCTTTTACGTCGTCATCTACACGATGTGGCTTAAGCGCTCGACCCCGCAGAACATCGTCATCGGTGGCGCGGCAGGGGCCTTCCCACCGATCGTCGGCTGGGCCGCCGTCACCGGCACGGTCTCGCTCGAGAGCGTGGTCTTGTTCCTGATCATCTTCCTCTGGACCCCGCCGCATTTCTGGGCGCTGGCGCTCTACAAGCAGTCCGACTATGGCGCTGCCGGCGTGCCGATGATGCCTAACGTCAAGGGCAATCAGTCGACCAAGGTCCAGATCTTTGTCTACACGCTGCTGCTGGCCGCCTCGGCCATGCTGCCGACCGTACTCGGCTTCGCCGGCTGGATCTATACGACTGTGGCCGTCGTCACTGGCCTATCGTTCAGCTACCTCTCCTGGCGTCTGCTGCTGACCCGTGAAGACGTGGCCATGCGCAAATCGGCGCGGAGCCTTTTCACCTATTCGCTCAGCTACCTGTTCATCGTGTTCTTCGCGTTCATGACCGACAACCTGCTGACCCGCTTCGGGACCTTTGGCTGATGAGCGCACCCAACGAAATCACCGCCGTCGAACTCGAAAGCCCGGAAGTCGCCGCCAAGCGCGCCCGTGTGCGTCGCCGCCGTTCGATTGCTCTCGCCATCGCTCTGGCGATTTTCGCCATCACCTTCTACACGCTGACCATCGTCAAGATGGGGCCGGCGCTGTTCGATCGGGCGCTCTGATGGCCGAGCTCAACCACCCCGGCATTGATCCTGCCATGGCCAAGCGCAACAAACGCGTGGCGATGAGCGGTCTGCTGCTGGCCGCCAGCATGGTTGGCTTGGCCTATGTCTCAGTGCCGCTCTACAACATCTTCTGCCAGGTCACCGGCTTCGGCGGCACGCCCGGCAAGGCGACCGACAATCCCAAGGGCATTATCGACCGCGAGATGACCGTGCGGTTCGATTCCAATGTCGCCAATGATCTCGCCTGGACGGTCAAGGCCGCGCCCCATATCACCGACAAGATCGGCGCGGTCGACACGGTCAATTATGTGGCCACCAATAATTCGGACAAGCCGATCACCGGCATGGCCATTTTCAACGTCTCGCCCGAACGGGCCGGCGTCTATTTCAACAAGATCGAATGCTTCTGCTTCACCGAGCAGACGCTGCAGCCCGGCGAGACCGTCGACATGCCGATCGTGTTTTTCGTCGATCCCGAGCTCGACGACAATCAAGAGCTCGACACCATCAAAGAGATTACGCTCTCTTATACTTTCTACGCTTCAGACAACGAGGGAAGCTGAGCATGGCCGATCTAGCCAAGAACCATGACTATCACATGGTCGAACCAAGCCCATGGCCCTTCGCCATGTCGGCGGCCGTCCTCATCATGGCCATGGGTGGCATCTTCTGGATGCACCACTGGACCCCATGGGTGTTCTTCATCGGTCTCGCTGGCGTGCTTTACGTCATGTATGCCTGGTGGAGCGATGTGGTGAAGGAAGCCAATACCGGCTTCCATACCCCAGTCGTGCAGATGCACCACCGCTACGGCATGATGCTGTTCATCGCCTCCGAAGTGATGGTGTTCTTCGGCTTCTTCTGGGCCTATTTCGATGGCTTCTTCCGTCTCGATGACGTCGAGCAGTACGCCCGCGTTGCCGCCACGGGCGGCATCTGGCCCCCGACCGGCGTCGAGCTGTTCGACCCCTTCCACCTGCCGCTGTTCAATACGCTGCTGCTGCTGACCTCGGGCACCACCGTGACCTGGGCACACCATGCGCTTCTCGAAGGCGACCGCGAGGGTCTCAAGTGGGGACTGGTGCTGACCGTGCTGCTCGGTGCCGTCTTCACCGGCGTGCAGATCCTCGAATATTCCGAAGCCCAGTTTGCCTTCTCCGGCAATATGTATGGCGCGACCTTCTTCATGGCGACTGGCCTGCATGGCTTCCACGTCTTCATCGGTACGGTCTTCCTGCTGGTCTGCCTGATCCGTGCGCTCAAGGGTGATTTCACCCCCGAACGCCACCTCGGCTTCGAATTTGCCGCCTGGTACTGGCACTTCGTCGACGTGGTCTGGCTGTTCCTGTTTGCCTCAATCTATGTATGGGGCAGCTGGGGCGTGGCACTCCACCACTAGACCCGCCAGGACAATTTCGACGGGGCGCAGCAAACCAGCTGCGCCCCGATCTCTTTGGAGACCAGCTTGGTCCAGCCCCAGCCTTTTCTGACCGGTCTCAAATGCCGCTGCCCGCGCTGCGGCAAGGGCAAGCTGTTCTCCGGCTATCTCAAGGTGGCGCCCAGCTGCGCTGTCTGCGGCCTCGATCTCAAATTCGCCGATAGCGGCGACGGCCCGGCAATCTTCGTCATCTTCCTCGTGGCGCCGATCATCATCCTCCTGGCGCTGTTCGTCGGCGCCACTTTCAACCCGGCGCCCTATGTCCACCTGATCCTCTGGATCCCCACCACGCTGATCCTGTCGCTGGCCCTGCTGCCGCCGTTCAAGGGCGTGCTGGTCGCCCTGCAATATCGCCACGACGCCCATGAGGGGCACCAATGACGCAAATTCGCCGCCTCGGCCGAGGCATGACCATCACCTTCATCGTGCTGATGCTGGCCCTCGCCGCCACCTGCGCCTGGCTCGGCACCTGGCAGATGCATCGTCTCGCCGAAAAGGAAGCGCTGATCGCCGCCGTCGCCGCGCGCCTCGATGCCACGCCGATCCCGGTGCCGCCATCGGCCGATTGGTCCGCGCTCGACCTCGAAGCGCTCAATTTCCAGCCGGTCTCGATGACCGGCAGCTTCCGCTACAACCAGACAGTCACCGTCTTCACCAGCCTCGCCAATGCCAATGGCCCTGCTTCCGGTCCCGGCTATTGGGTGGTGACGCCCTTCGTTCTGGCCGAGGGCGGCACGGTCTTCGTCAATCGCGGCTTCATTCCGGAAGAATTCCAGGAAGCCGCCGTCACCGACGGCGACAATGCCGAGACCCAGGTGACGATCTCGGGCCTGCTTCGCCCTGGCGAAAAAGCCGGCTTCATGACGCCGGGCCCCAACACCTCCGACCGCATCGAATGGGTCCGCGACCCTGAGCGCCTAGCCGCCATGGTCGATCCCGCCCTGACACCCGTCGCGCCTTTCTATGTCGACCTCTCCGCCGGCGCTCCGGGTGAGCTGCCGCAGGCCGGCGAGACCGTCGTCGAATTCCCCAACAACCACCTCGGCTATGCCTACACCTGGTACGGCTTCGCCATCGTCGCTGTGGTCATGCTGGGCTATTGGGTGTGGCGGGAACGTGCGAACCGAAAGGATTGAGCCAGCAAACTTGCGGTTCAGCGCCCGTTTGACTAGGTTGCAACAATTCTAAGAAGGCACATTCCCGTAAATGCAGTTTGTCTCTACGCGTGGCCAGGCGCCCGTGCTCGGTTTCTCCGATGCCGTTCTGGCAGGTCTGGCTTCCGACGGCGGGCTTTATGTGCCGCAAAGCTGGCCGCAGATCAGCCCGGATGAAATCTCCAGCTTCGCCGGTAAGCCCTATGCCGATGTCGCCTATGCCATCATCAGCCGCTTCACCGGCGACGAGATCGCGCCGGCCAAGCTCAAGGCCATCCTCGACGAGTCGTACGCCACCTTCCGCCACCCCTCGGTGACGCCGTTGGTCGAGCTCGAGCCCAATCATTTCGTGCTGGAGCTGTTCCACGGCCCGACCCTGGCCTTCAAGGACGTGGCCATGCAGTTCCTCAGCCGGGTGATGGATCACATCCTGCTCGAGCGCGGCCTCAAGGCAACCATCGTTGGCGCCACCTCAGGCGATACCGGCTCGGCGGCCATCGAAGCCTTCCGCGGCCGCGACACTACCGACATTTTCATCCTGCATCCGCTCGGCCGCACCTCGCCAGTGCAGCGCCGCCAGATGACCACCGTGCTCGACCACAATGTGCATAATATTGCGCTCAAAGGCACGTTTGACGACTGCCAGAACGTGGTCAAGGCCATGTTCAACAACCATGGCTTCCGCGACCGCGTGCGTCTTTCAGGCGTCAATTCGATCAACTGGGGTCGCATCGTCGCGCAGATTGTCTATTACTTCACTTCGGCAGTTTCGCTGGGTTCGCCGCATCGCAATGTCAGCTTCACCGTGCCGACCGGCAATTTCGGCGACATCTTTGCCGGCTATTGTGCCAAGGCCATGGGCCTGCCGATCGAGCGCCTGGTCATTGCCACCAATGCCAATGACATCCTGCGCCGCACCTTCGATACCGGCCGGTACGAGATGGATGGCGTTGCCCCCACCATCAGCCCGTCGATGGATATCCAGATTTCGTCCAATTTCGAACGCCTGCTGTTCGAAAGCGCCGGCCGCGATACTGCGGCCGTGCTGCGCATGATGGATGGCCTCAAGCAATCCGGCGGCTTTGCCGTGCCGGAGAATGCGCTGGCCGCCATCCGTCGTGATTTCGCTGCTGGCACCACCGGCGAGGCCGAAACCAAGGCGACGATTTCCATGACGCTCAAGGCGGCGGGATATCTTCTGGATCCACACACCGCCGTGGGCGTTAGTGTTGCGCGCCACCAGGCGCATGGCGCCACGCCAATGATTACCCTGGGCACCGCCCATCCAGCCAAATTCCCGGCTGCCGTACACGAGGCGACCGGCTTCGAGCCATCGCTGCCGACCTGGCTGGCCGACCTGCATGCCCGCGAGGAACGCCTCAGCGTCCTTGCCAACGACCAGTCTGCGGTCGAAGACTTCATTTCAGCGCGTACGCGCGCTGCCTGACGCATACCGACGTTGGCGGTCACTGGATCGCCGCGCCGCGGGGAGGAGCCTTGCGTGAGCGTACAATCGACGACCCTTGATAATGGCATGGTGGTTCTCACCGACGACATGCCGCATCTCGAAAGTGCTTCGCTCGGCGTCTGGGTCAAGGCCGGCGCCCGCAGCGAGCGCAAGACCGAGCATGGCATTTCGCATCTGCTCGAGCACATGGCCTTCAAGGGCACCACCTCGCGCAACGCGCTGGAGATCGCCGAAGCCATCGAAAATGTCGGCGGTGACCTCAATGCCGCGACCTCCATCGAGCATACCGGCTATTTCGCCCGCGTGCTCAAGGAAGACGTGGTGCTGGCCGCCGATATCCTCAGCGACATCCTGCAGAATTCGCTGTTCGACGAAGACGAACTGACCCGAGAAAAGCAGGTCATCGTCCAGGAAATCGGCGCGGCGCGCGACAATCCCGATGACCACGTCTTCGATCTGTTCCAGGCCGCCGCTTTCCCGACCCAGCCGATTGGCCGCACCATTCTGGGCACCGTCGATTCGGTGCGAGACATCACCGCCGATACCGTCCGCAAATATATGAACCGCAACTATGTCGGCGATCACATGGTGATGGCCGCCGCCGGCAATGTGGACCACGAGGGCCTGGTGCAGGTGGCGCGCGAGCGCTTCGCCGACCTCAAGCCCAATGGCGCCCCGGCCCCGCAGCGCGCCGAATATCAGGGCGGCGAAGAGCGGCTGATCTCCGATCACGAACAGGCCCATATCGTCGTCGGCTTCGAAGGCCGGGCCTATAATGCCGATGGCTTCTATGCCGCGCAGGTTCTGGCTTCGATTCTCGGCGGCGGCATGAGCTCGCGCCTGTTCCAGGAAGTGCGCGAAAAGCGTGGCCTCTGCTATTCGGTCTATTCCTTCCACTGGGCCTTTGCCGATAGCGGCGTCTTCGGCGTCGCAGCCGCAACCGGTGAAGACGAAGTGGCTGACCTGGTTCCCGTCGTGCTCGACGAGCTCAAGCGCGCCACCGAAAGCATCACCGATGACGAGGTGATCCGCGTCCGCAACCAGATCCGCGCGGGCCTTTTGATGTCGCTCGAAAGCCCCTCGGCTCGCGCCGGCCAACTGGCGCGTCAGCAGATCCTCTGGGGCCGTCCAATCCCCATGCAGGAGACGGTCGATCGCATCAATGCCATCACCACCCAGCGCGTGCAGGACGTGGCCGAGCAGATCTTTACCCAGGGCACGCCGACGCTGGCGGGCATCGGGCCGATCGGCAATCTGCCCGATCTGGGTGCCATCAGCGACCACCTGAAGCGCTGAGGCCGCCACACTGCCATGCTCTGGCCCTGGTCATCCCCCGCTCCTCTGATCGCGCTGCACGGCCCGCGGGTGACCCTGCGCCTGCCGCAGATGGGCGACTATGAGGCGTGGTATCACTTGCGCCATTCCAGCCGGGATTTTCTAAAACCCTTCGAGCCGCGCTGGACCGAGGCCGATCTCGGCCGCCGCGTATTTGCCATGCGGGTCAAGCGCGCCCGCATCGAGGCGGAGGAGGGGACCGACTATTCCTTCTTCGTCTTCCTCACCACCGGCGTGCAGGACACCCTCGTTGGCGGCATAACCCTCTCCAACATCCGCCGCCGCGCCGCCCAATTCGTCAATCTTGGCTATTGGATGGGCCAGCCCTTTGCCGGCAAGGGGTTGATGAGCGAGGCCGTGGCGCTGAGCCTGCCCTTCATTTTTGAGACGCTCGACCTGCATCGTGTCCACGCTGCCTTCCTGCCCGGTAATATGGCCTCGCGCCGTGTGCTGGAAAAGAATGGCTTCATCGAGGAGGGCTTTGCCGAGAACTATCTGCAGATTAACGGCCGCTGGGAGAACCACGTGCTGTTCGGCCTGACCCGCGAGCGCTACGATATCGGGCGCTATACAGGCCGCATCGTCTGAGCCTGTTGCCATTCGGTCACAGTTCGCTAACCTTGTCGCAAGGATCAATCCCCGCTACCAAAGCATGCTCCCGCCAAGAGGATGCCGTCGCAGCGCATGGTCGCCTGTTTCGACCCTTTGCTATGGACGTTGCCACAATGAAGCCTATCGCAGGATATAATCGCCCCTGATGCGTCACCTCTTTGCACTTGCGATGTGTCTTGCGTTCGCGCTCGGCGTCATGGCCCCCGCCGCCGCTTTTGAAGTTATTTCCGTCCCCGAAGACGTCAATGCCGTTAATCTGAGCGACGTCATCGAGATCCAGCCCGGCCCCGAAGGCAAGGTCCAGCTTTCGACTGCGCCAGGCGAGGACGGCATCATCCGTCGCATCGAAGTGCTGGCCAGCCAGCCGGGCACGACGCCCAATTTCGCGCTGTTTGCGCTGCGCAACGAGAGCGACCAGCAGATCGAGCGCCTGCTGGTCGCACCATTTTTTCGCCTGCCGGGCTCCGGCATTTTTCAGCCCGACCTGGGTGACGAACGCCTCACTGCCCTGACCCCCAGCGCCGGCATTCGTCCCGTGCGGCTGGTCGACAGCGAAGCCGACGTCTTCGAAGTCACCCTCGACCCCGGCGCCACGGTAACTTTCGTCGCCGAACTCGCTGGTGCCGATCTGCCCGAACTCTATCTCTGGCAGCCCAATGCCTATCGCGACTATGTGAACTCCTTCACCCTGTTCCGCGGCGTGGTGCTGGGCGTCGCCTCGCTGGCGGCGGTGTTTTTGACCATCATGTTCGTGGTCAAGGGGCGCGGCGTGTTCCCGGCCACGGCAGCCTTCGCCTGGGCCGTGCTGGCTTACCTCTTGATTGATTTCGGCATTCTCGGCCGCATTTTCGGCCTGCCGGCGGGAGGCGTGCAGCCGCTGCGCGCCGCAGCGGAGGCTGGCATAGCCACGACTCTAGCCGGATTTCTGTTCATCTATCTCAACCTGCACCGATGGCATCTGCGCTTCATCCATCTGGCGCTGGGTCTGGCGGCGCTGTTCCTGGCGCTGTTCGGCTTTGCCTTCTTCCAGCCAGCCATCGCCGCCTCCATCGCCCGGCTGGTGCTGGCGCTGCTCGGCGTCTCCGGCTTCTTCCTGATCCTCCTTCTCGCACTGCGCGGCTATGACCGCGCGGTCCTCCTTGTGCCGACCTGGATCATCCTGATCGCCTGGCTGTTCTATTCCTGGATGGTGCTCTCCGGCCAAGTCTCAAATGACGTCGCCCAGCCCGCCGTCGGCGGTGGGTTGGTGCTGATCGTCATGCTGCTCGGCTTCACCGCGGTGCAGCACGCCTTTTCGGAAGGACAGGTGTCGATCGGCACGTTGTCGGAAGTCGAGCGCCGCGCCCTGGCGCTCACTGGCTCGGGTGACTTTGTCTTCGACTGGAATATCGAACGCGACCGCGTCTCGGTCAGTGATGAACTGGCGACGCGTCTCGGCGAAAAGCGCGGGGCGCTGCGTGGCGCCATCAAGCGCTGGCTCGACCGCGTGCATCCGGATGACCGCGACCGCTTCCGCACCGCCTTCGACACGCTTGTGGAACTGCGTCGCGGCAAGGTTTCCGCCGACATGCGCATTGCCGGCCATGACGGCAGCTATCGCAGCTTCCGCATGCGGGTGAAGCCGGTGCTGGGCGGTGATGGCCAGGTCAACCGCATTGTCGGTACCCTGCAGGATGTCACCGAAGACCGCGCCTCGCGCGAACGTCTGCTGCATGACGCCGTGCATGACAGCCTGACCGGCCTGCCCAATCGCATGCTGTTTCTTGACCGGCTGGAACGCGCCCTGGTCCGCGCTCGTACGCCGGGCGGCACCAAGCCGGCGGTGTTCCTGATCGATATCGATCGCTTCATGGAGCTCGAAGAGCGCATCGGCCATTCCGCAGCCGATTCGGTGCTGCTGGCCATTTCCCGCCGCATCGCCCGCATCATGCGCCCGCTCGATACCGTTGCCCGTGTCACCGGCGACCAGTTCGCCGTGATCCTTGCCTCTGAACAGGCGGCCGGCAAGATTGCGGAGACGGCCGAACAAATCCGCAAGGCGCTAAAGGCTCCGTTCAATTTTGGCGACCGCGACCTGACGCTCTCGGCCTCGATCGGCGTCACCATCTATGACAGCAATCCGGCCACGGCGGCCGACGTGCTGCGCGATGCCGAACTGGCCATGTATTATGCCAAGCGCTTGGGCGGTGATCGCATCGAGGCCTATCGCGCCTCGGCCCGCTCGATTGCCGCGTATAACCGCGCCAGCGAGGAAGATCTCGAACGCGGCATGTCACAGGGCGAGCTGCAGGTGCAGTTCCAGCCGGTGATGGACATGATCTCCGGCAAGATCGCCGGCGCCGAGGCGCTGATGCGCTGGCTGCACCCGACACGCGGTCCCGTGGCGCCGACCGAATTCATCGCCCTGGCCGAACGCTCGGGCCAGATCGAACGGCTGGGCCGCATCGCCTTTGAACAGGCGGCGTTCCAGATGCGCGACTGGATGACCACCATGCCCGGCCTGCCGGAGGAGTTCTTCATCTCGGTTAACATGTCGCCCAGCCAACTGGCGGCAAAAAACCTTCTCAATGAAATGCGGGCCGTCATCGACCAGAACCCCGGCATTGCCGGCCATCTCAAGCTGGAACTGACCGAGTCGCAGGTGATGACCAATCCCGAGCATTCCGCCTATATGCTCGACGCTTTGCGTAATATGGGTCTGGGCCTGGCGCTGGATGATTTCGGCACTGGCCATTCATCGCTGGGCTATCTGCACCGCTTCCCCTTCGACACGATCAAAATCCCGGCCGATTTCGTTACCATTAACGAAAATAGCGGCCCCGGCCACACGCAGGTGCCGATCGTCCGCGCTATTGTGGCATTGGCGCATGAGCTGGGCCTGTCGGTGATTGCCGAGGGCGTGGAAACGCCGGGTGAAATCGAACGACTGAAGCAACTCGATTGCCGCCTCGGCCAGGGTTTTGCGTTCGGCGCGGCCATGACGGCACCCGAATTTGCCAAGCAGCTCGCCGCCCAGTTGGCCAAGCCGAACTAGGCGTGCCCCGCATCCGGGCTCAAGGTAGCCCGGGTGATGTGGAGACTGGCCAGCGCAGCCTCATAGCGGTCTTCCACCGGCGTATCGAAGATCAGCTCGCGGCTGAACGGCGCAGTCAGCCAGCCATTGCCGACGATCTCGTCCTCGAGCTGCCCGGCGCTCCAGCCGCAGCAACCGAGTGCGAACAGCGCCGAGTGGGGCGCAGGGCCGAAGGCCATGGCGCGCAGGATATCGACGGTGGCGGTGAGGCAGATGCCCTCGGTGACCGGATAGGTATTGCCGCTTTTGTAGTCCGACGAATGCAGCACAAAGCCGCGGCCCGTTTCCACAGGCCCGCCACGCATCACGGCGCGCTGGCGGATGCTGTCGGGCAGGCGGATCACCGCGTCGGGATCGCCGAGGTCGAGCTCGTCGAGAATATCGGCGAAGCGCAGGTTGGCCAGCTCGTGGTTGACCACCAGCCCCATGGCGCCCTCATCCCCGTGGCCGACGAGGAGAATGACGCTCTCCGCAAAGCGGTCGTCGTCCATATCAGGCATGGCGATGAGAAATTGGCCTTCGAGCGATGTCATGGCTTGATTGTAGGGATGGTCGGGCCTTCTGCCAAGTTGGCGGGCTCTTCACGAAGGCATGATGGGCCATCAGCTATTTCTCAACACCATCCTGCGCTAATGCCTTTGCCATGCGTCTTTCTGCCCTTTTCACCGCGATTGTTCTGCTGACATCCCCCGCTTTTGCGGGTGAAACACCATGGCAGGATGTGGCGCCTGGCGTGAAGCTGCGGCTGATCAGTTCGGGCCACATCAAGGCGGATGGTACCACGCTCGTGGGTCTCGAAATCGACATGCCCGAGACCAGCAAGACCTATTGGCGGGTGCCAGGCGATACCGGCCTGCCGACCGTGCTGGATTTTGCTGCTTCGACTGGCGTGCTGAGCCACAAGATCGTCTGGCCCTATCCGACGCGGCAGGAGACCGAGGACTATCTCGACTATGTTTATCTTGGCCCCACTGTCCTGCCTATCGAAGTGACCGTGGCGCCGGGCCGGCCTTATGCCGAGATCGACGCCATGCTGGGCGTTTGCTCCGATATCTGCCTGCCGGCGCAGGCGCATTTTTCGCTGGCACTGAGCGACGCGGAGCCGGATCGTCCCAATGGTCTACGGATCAAACAGGCGCTTGCCATGGCGCCGATTGCCTGGGAGCAGGATCCGCAGCCGATCGGCAGTGTCGACGTCATCGCCGACGACGCAATGCTGGCGGTCCACGTCAGTGACCCCGACCTCGATCCTACCTCGTTGATCGCCTCGATGCCCGAAGGCGAACCGGTGTTCGGCACGCCGCAAAAAAGCCCCGAACCAAACCTAGTGCTCATTCCCATCCTGGGCAAAGGCGATGATGCAATCGACCTTAAAAATCAGGATGTTCAGCTCACATTCCTGACGGGCATGGGGGCCTTCGAAGTCACCCGGACCGTCACGGCGCCGGCGGCTGAGTGAACGGCAGCGGGGAAAAGGCCATTAGGCCTTGTCGGTGGCGGAAAAGCCCCTTATCCCGATTGCAGGTGAGACGAGGAACGGCCGCCGCCCGGTGGCCCAGTCAGGGGCAAATCCAGTCATGATCGATCGCGGCAGTCCAATTCCGTCCGTGCCAGTCAAACTCGTTACTGCCGAGGGCACGACGGATACGACATCCGACGTCGCGCTGGGGACGGGCACAGTGGTGTTCTTCGCCGTGCCGGGCGCCTTCACCCCGACCTGCCACGTCAATCACCTGCCGGGCTTTGTCGCCAATCTGACCAAGCTGCGCGCCGCCGGCGTGGATCGCGTCGTCTGCGCCTCGGTCAATGATGCCCATGTGATGAAGGCCTGGGCCGAAGCCTCCAACGCGCTGGGCGAGATCGACTTCATTGCCGACGGCAATGGCGCGCTGGCCGAGGCCATGGGCTTGGCCAAGGATTATTCCGGCGCCGGCATGGGCAAGCGCTTTGCCCGCTCCGCCATGATCATCCGCGACGGCATTGCCGATGCGGTGTTTGTCGAAGATGCTCCGGGCGTCAATGCCAGCGGTGCCCCCGCCATTCTCATGGCGCTCGAAGCCGCCAGAAGCTAGTGTCCGCGTCAGGAGATACTGAGATGAACCTCGTCCTTTCCGTAGCCTTGCGCCTCACGGCGGCAGCCGCGACGGCAACCCTGTTGGCGGCCTGCTCGATGGGCGGCATGTTTGGTGGCGGCAATAGCGCTGCACAGACCCAGCAGCTGCAGAATGCGACGGCCAGCCCGGCTGCAGTCGCGCAGGCCCAGAGCAATGCGCTGCCGGCCATTGCCACGACCTGCCCGCCGATCCGCGTGCGCTCGGGCAGCGAGGCGATGTTCTACTATGGCGGCGGTCGCACCGGCGACGCCCGCTCGCTGCAATATCAGGGTGTCATCGACGAAACCTCGCGCAATTGCGTGGTGTCCAATGGGTTGATCACCGTCAATATGGGCGTGGTCGGCCGCGTGCTGCTTGGCCCGGCCGGCAACCAGACATCGGTCAATGCGCCGATCCGTTTCGCCGTCGAGCGTGACGGACAGGCCGTGTTCTCCGAGAAGCACACCATTCCGGTTGCCATCGTTGCACCGGCTCGTTCGGCCGAATTCGTCAAGGTGCTGGAAAACGTCGCCATTCCCTATCTTGGCGGCGAGGACATCACCATCTGGGTGGGTTTCGATACCCGCGGCTAAATTGGCCCAGTATCGCTCAATCTAAAGGGCCCGTGGATAACTCCACGGGCCCTTTTCTTATTCTGCCGCCTTGAGCGTTTCCGTTGGTCGTTCCCACTTGAGAATGGGAGACCGTGCTGCCCGTGTCTCATCCAGACGACGGCGCGGGGCCTTCATAGGGGCGGCTGTGAAGCGCTGCTTGTTGCCGGACTTGGCGTCCAGCGCCAGTTCTTCCATCACGTCGCAGAAGCGATCGAGGGTCTGTTTGCTTTCGCTTTCGGTCGGCTCGATCAGCATGGCGCCATGGACGACCAGCGGGAAATACATGGTCATGGGGTGGAACCCTTCGTCGATCAGCGCCTTGGCGAAATCGAGCGTGGTGACGCCGCTGTCCTTGAGGAAGCTGTCGTCGAACAGGGCTTCATGCATGGTCGGATAGTCGGGGAAGGGCACCGAGAAGACGTGCTGCAGGCGGGCCTTGATGTAATTGGCATTGAGCACCGCATCCTGCGCTGCCTGGGCTAGGCCATCGCCGCCGTGGCTGAGCATATAGGTCAGCGCCCGGACATACATGCCCATCTGGCCCTGGAAGGCCGTCACCCGGCCCAAGGCCGACGCTTCGGTATGTTCGACCAGCTCAAGGCCATTCTGGCCCTTGCGGACGAAAGGCACGGGCGCGAAGGGTGCCAGGGCTTCCGACAGAACAACCGGACCGGCACCGGGGCCGCCGCCGCCATGGGGCGTCGAGAAGGTTTTGTGCAGGTTGATATGCATGGCGTCGATGCCGAGATCACCCGGACGGACGACGCCCATGATGGCGTTGAAATTGGCGCCATCGCAGTAGAAGAAGGCGCCCGCCGCATGCACGGCTTCGGCAATCTCGATCACCTGCGGTTCGAACAGGCCGCAGGTATTGGGATTGGTCAGCATGATGGCTGCCACGTCGGGCGACAGCGCATCCTTGACCGCCTGCACGTCCACCGTGCCATCGGCGCGGGCCGGAATCGGCTTCACCGAATAGCCGAGGAAGGCGGCGGTGGCCGGATTGGTGCCATGAGCGCTTTCTGGCACCAGCACGATCGTGCGATGGCTCTGGCCGGCCGCGTCCTGCGCCGCCTTGATCGCCATCATGCCCAACAGCTCACCATGCGCGCCGGCCTTGGGCGTGAGCGCCACGGCCGCGGTATTGGTGAGGGTCATCAGCCAGTGGCTGAGCTGTTCCATCAGCTCCAGCGCGCCCTGCACGGTCGAGACCGGCTGCAGCGGATGGATATCCGAGAAGCCGGGCAGGCGGGCCATTTTCTCGTTGAGGCGCGGGTTGTGCTTCATCGTGCATGAGCCCAGCGGATACATGCCGGAATCGATCGAGTGGTTGAGGCGCGACAGGCGAACATAGTGGCGCATGGCTTCGGGCTCGGTGAGGCCGGCCAGATCAAGCGGCGTCTTGCGCTCGAAGCCGCCGAGGCGGCTGGTCGAGATTTCGACATCCGGCAGATCGACGCCGGAGTGCTCGGTATCGCCGATTTCGAACAGCAGCGGTTCATTCGGCAGAAGTGCCGAGCCCGAGGTCGAGGAAAAGCCGGAGGTGCCGACGCCGGTGGGGCGGCCCTGATTGTTCATGCTCATGCGAGTTCCTCCGAAAGGGCGGCGCAGAGCGCAGCAATGTCGGCGTCGGTGGTGAGTTCGGTGGCCGCCAGCACGATCAGATTGGCGACCGAGGGATCCTTCGGCTCCAGCCGGCTGACCGGCACGCCGCCGAGGATGCCGCGGGCGGCCAGGCGCTCGATCAGCGCGGCAGCGGGCTGCGAGGTACGGATGGTCATCTCGTTGAAGAAGGTCTTGTTGAGCACCTCGACGCCCGTCACCGCCGCCAGCGCATCGGCCAGCTTGCAGGCATTGGCGTGGTTGAGACGCGCCAGGCGGGTGAAGCCGGCCTCACCCAGAAGACCCATATGGATCGAGAAGGCGAGAGCGCAGAGGCCCGAATTGGTGCAGATATTGGACGTCGCCTTCTCGCGGCGGATATGCTGCTCGCGGGTCGACAGGGTCAGCACGAAGCCGCGCTGGCCTTCGGCATCGACGGTTTCGCCGCAGATGCGGCCGGGCATCTGGCGGATGAAGTCCTTGCGGGTGGCGAGGAGGCCCAGATAGGGGCCACCAAAGTTGAGCGCATTGCCGATCGACTGGCCTTCGGCCACGACGATATCGGCGCCGAGCGCGCCGGGGGCTTCCAGCAGGCCGAGCGAGACCACTTCGGTGATGACCACGATCAGCAACGCGCCCTTGGCATGGGCGGCATCGGCGGCAGCCTTCATGTTGCGCAGGTGGCCGTAGAAGTCCGGGGTCTGGATGACGATGGCGGCGGTCTGCTCGTCGATATGATCGAGAATGTCGCCCTGGCCTTCCGGCGAAGCCGAGAGGCATTCGAGATCGGCGTCATCCTTGAGATAGGCCTTCACCACATCACGGTAATGCGGGTGCAGGCCACCCGACAGCACGATCTTGTTGCGCTTGGTGAGGCGACGCGCCATCAGCACGGCCTCGGCCGTGCCGGTGGAGCCGTCGTATAGCGAGGCGTTCGCCACATCCATGCCGGTGAGCTTGGCCACCTGGGTCTGGAATTCGAACAGCATCTGCAGGGTGCCCTGCGAGATTTCCGGCTGATAGGGTGTATAGGCGGTGAGCCATTCCGAACGCTGGATCAGGTGATCGACCGTGGCTGGCACGTGGTGGCGATAGGCGCCAGCGCCGACGAAGAACGGGCCATCGGCCCCCGCATGGTTCTTGGCCGAGAGCGCCTTCATATGGGCTTCGACGAGGAATTCAGGGCTATGGGCGGGTAGGCCGAGATCGAAGCTCTTCAGCGCCCGGGCAGGCACGGCGCTGAACAAAGCATCGATATTGGCCGCGCCGATGACGCCGAGCATTTCGGCGCGTTCGGCTTCGGAATGGGGAAGATAGCGCATGGGATACTCTTAGAGGGTCAGCTCGGCATAAGCGTCGGAATCGAGCAGGTGGTCGATTTCACCGGCGTCGGCGATGGCGATCTTGTAGATCCAGCCGGTGGCTTCTGGATCCGCATTGATCAGGCCAGGATTGCCCGTCAGCTCTTCATTGACCTCGGTGACGGTGCCCGACACGGGGGCATAAATCTCCGAGGCGGCCTTGACGCTTTCGACGACGGCAGCTTCGTCGCCCTTCTTGAGAACCTTGCCGACGGCGGGAAGCTCGACGAAGACGATGTCGCCCAGGGCTTCCTGCGCATAGGGGGTGATGCCGACAATGCCGGTCGAACCCTCGACGCGGATATACTCATGGTCAGGGGTGAACTTGGTGGTCATGGCAGGCCTCTCAACTGGCTTTGGGCTTACGGAAATAACGATGGGGGACGAAGGGGGTGGGCACCACCTCGGCCGGCTGGGAGCGGCCGCGGACGGAGACCTGCAGCTTGCTGCCGATTTCGGCATGAGCCGGCGGCACGAAGCCCAGCGCAATGGCCTTGCCCAATGAGGGTGCGAAGCCGCCGCTGGTGACGACACCGATGGCGGTGCCGGAGGCATCGAGGATTTCAGCGCCTTCACGAGCGGGCGCGCCCTCGACGATCAGGCCGACCCGCTGGCGGCTGAGCTTGCCCTCGCGCTCGGCGAGAATGCGTGCGGCACCGGGGAAGTCGGCAGAATCACGGCGGCGCTTGGAGACGGCAAAGCCGAGATCGGCTTCAATGGGGGAGATGGTTTCGTCGAGGTCGTGCCCATAGAGCGGCAGGCCGGCTTCGAGGCGCAGGCTGTCGCGGGCGCCCAGGCCGATCGGCTTGACGCGCTCGTCCGATAGTAGGGCGTCCCAGAGCTTGGCGGCATTCTCGTTGGGCACGAGGATTTCGAAGCCATCTTCGCCGGTATAGCCGGAGCGGGCGACGATGATCTTTTGGCCAGCAAAATCGAAGGGGGCATATTGCATGAAGCCCAGCTCTTCGGCGCCGGGGGCAAGCGTGGCCATGACGGCGACGGCCTCGGGGCCCTGCAGCGCTAGCAGCGACTGCTCGGCATCGGCGCGGGTCAGCTTGGCCTTGTCACCAGCGGCGTCTTCGATCCGGGCGAAATCGCCGTCCTTGGTGCCGGCGTTGACCACGATATAGAGCGCGCCGCCGAACAGCGGTGAACGGCCGACCATCAGGTCGTCAATGGCGCCGCCAGTCTCGTTGAGCAGCAGGGTGTAGCGGATCTGACCGGGCTTGAGGACGGCGATGTCACCGCAGATCAGCGGCTCGATGACCGCAGCGACGGCAGCGTGGTCCGCTTCGGCATCACCGCTCGGATTGGTCAGCAGCAGAAAGCTCGGCCCCATATGCGACACATCGAACAGGCCGGCATGCTCGCGGGTCCATTTGTGTTCCGCCATGATACCCGAGGGATATTGCACGGGGAGAGAATAGCCGCCGAACGGCACCATGCGGCCGCTGGCGGCAACGTGCTGCGCGTGAAGGGCAGTGGTCTTGAGGTCTTCGGTTGGGGCTTCGGCCATCAACACATCCCGGATTTTGAACAAGGCGACACGACTAGCTTCGCCTTTCGGCGAATTCCGTGCCCCCTCTGTCCTTGCCCTGAGAGATTCCCAGCTGAGCGCTGGTTGCTCCTTCGGTGGGACCGTGCGTCGGTCCGCTTTCCAGAGTGTTTGACCTGACTGCGGTCCGTTTGCCTGAGAGTTTCCGGGGCGGTTGCTCCTTCGGCGCTGGAGAAAAACCAGTCTCTCCCGCAGTCCCCGGCACCATGGTGGAGAAACCCCGGGAGGTCAATCGCAGCCAGTATAGCGCCAAAGAAAAAGGCGGGCATAACTGCCCGCCTTAAAATGCATCAGAGCTGCTTGCCTCAGTTGAGTCGATTGCTCACGTCGGCAATGGCGCGGTCGACGACCTGGCCACCCTTCTTGCTCATCTCGTCGGTGAGGACGAGGCGGGCCGCTTCGATGGCAACGTCGGCCGAACGGGCACGAACTTCGGCGATGGCCTGAGCTTCAGCCTGGGCGATCTTGTCTTCCACGGCCTTGGTGCGGCGGGCAACGAGTTCATTTAGCGAGGCCTGGGCCTCGGCGGTCAGGCGCTCTGCATCGGCCTTGGCGGCCTTGACGATCTCTTCGGCTTCGCCTTCGGCGGCAACGCGCTTCTGCTCATATTCGACGAGCAGGGCGGCAGCCTCTTCGCGCAGGCGCTTGGCAGCTTCCAGTTCGTCCGAAATCTGCTTGATGCGCTTGTCGAGCATGGTGCCGATGATCCGCGGCACGCCGAAATAGGTGATCAGGGCGAGGAAGGCGACGAGGCCAACGGTAGCCCAGAAGCTATTGTCCATCCATTCAGCCATCACTCTACTCCTTGCTCGCCTTGGCGACGGCAGCGCGGACGCTGTCGCCCGGGATGTCGCCGACCAGCTGGGTCACGACGGTCTGGGCCGTTTCGGCGGCAATCTCGTCGACATGCGTCATGGCCGCGGTCTTGGTCGTGGCAATGCGCGCCTCGGCAGCGCTCACCTTGGCGGCGAGATCGGCTTCGACAGCCTTGCGCTTGCCATCGAGCTCGGCCTTGCTGGCGTCGCTGGCGGCCGTCGCAATGGCGCGGGCATTGTTCTTGGCTTCGGCGAGGGCAGCCTCATAGGCGGCAATCGCTGCATCGGTCTTCTGCTGGCTGGCTTCGGCCGCAGCAATATCAGCATCGATGCGCGCCTTGCGGTCATCGAGGATCGAACCCATGCGGGGCAGGGCGACCTTGCTCATCAGCAGGTAGAGGGCTGCAAAGCTCAGCGCCAGCCAGAGCAGCTGGGAAGGGAATGTCGCGGGATCGAAAGGCGGGAAGACATCGGAATGTCCAGCGTCGCCGTGAGCCTCGGTGGTCGCATGCGTTCCGGCCGTTGGATCGTCATGACCCGTTGCGCCAGGAGCCGGTGCGGTATGAGTTGCGTCGATCGCGTTGTCGAGGTTTTCCTCGGTCGGCGTCACCGCCTCTTGAGCGAAAGCTTGCGTTACCATCAGGTACGGTCCCGTTAAATCCGGTCAGCCGGCCGATGGCCGGAAATATGCACGCAGCCGGGAAATTTGGCCCCGGCTGCGAAAGCTCTGTCAGTCGACGCGTCTTAGGCGACGAACAGCAGGATCAGGGCAACCAGGAACGAGAAGATGCCCAGTGCTTCGGTCATGGCCATACCGAAAATCAGGTTACCGGTCTGGCTCGGAGCAGCCGAAGGGTTGCGCAGGGCACCCGACAGGAAGTTCGAGAAGATGTTCGACACGCCGAGGGCAGCACCGGCCATGCCGAGAGTTGCGATACCAGCGCCGATGAACTTTGCGGCTTCAGCTTCCATTTTTGTAGTCCTTTCGAGGGTAGGTCGTTTGTTGCCGGCGGGACCCGCCGAGGAGGGGACTCAACGTCTCAGTGAGATGGGTGAACCGCGTCGTTGAGATACATCGACGTCAGAACTGCAAACACATAGGCCTGCACCGCTGCGACGAGGAATTCGAGTGCCGTCAGGGCGACCGTCATCAGCAGCGGCAAAAGAGCGCCGAGCCAGCCGAGGGCACCAAGAGTTCCAAGGCTCACCACGAAACCGGCGAAGACCTTGAGCGTGATATGGCCGGCAAGGATATTGCCGAACAGTCGAACCGAGAGGCTGATCGGGCGGGACAGGAACGAAATGATTTCGATCGGCACCACGATGGGCAGCACATAGGCCGGAACGCCGGCCGGCACGAAGAGTTTCAGGAACTTGAAGCCGTGGCGGAAGAAGCCATAGCCGATCACCACCGCCATCACGAGCACCGCCAGAGCGATGGTGACGATGATATGGCTGGTGACGGTGAAGAAATAGGGGATCATGCCAAACAGGTTGGCAAACAGCACGAAGGTGAACAGCGAGAACACGAAGGGGAAGAACTTCATGCCTTCCTTGCCCGCCGAACTACGAAGCATATTGGCCACGAATTCATACAGCAGTTCGCCCGCCAGCTGGAAGCGCGAGGGCACCAGCGACTTCTTGGCCGAAGCCGCCACCACGAAAGTGGTGATCGCGGCAACCGTCAGCACCATGAAGAGCGACGAATTGGTGAAGGAGAAGTTCATGCCGTGATCGGCAGCGCCGTCACCACCGAGGTGAATCGGGAAAATGTCCTGAATGACAAACTGGTGGATCGGGTCAGTACCGGCCAAGATCAAGCCCTCTAAAGGTCATCATTTGTCATCCTTGTCGGCGACACCGGAGACCGGCGGCGCTGACAATTCAGCGTTCATTTGCGCCACCACACGGGTGACATTGAGTATTCCAGCGGCGAAGCCCATCAGCATGCCGATGAGCAAGCCCCAGGGGCTGGACCCCAGGCCAAGATCGACGAGATATCCGAGGACACACCCGACGATGATTGCGGCGATGAATTCGGTACCGATGCGCATGCCGCGCGCCATACCGCTCATCCCCTCGGAGCTGTTTGCCGAGGCTCTGTTGTCCTCGAGCTGACGCTCCCGCTTGGCCGAGGCAATACGCGAAGCAATGTCGCGCGTCACCCCTTTGGCGCTGTCCGGCCGACCATCGGTATCTTGCGGTTTCGACATCCGCTCGCTCCCCTCGGCCGGCTTTTTCCCCGAGTTCCGGGTACGCCTTTTAAGTCGCGCGCAACATAGTGGTGGGGTCTGAGAGTGTCAAGACAACCTTAAACGTCGTAAGTATCTGTTTTATAATGGGAAATCAGCTTGTCGCAGGGGTGCGTCATGCTGTCCATCAATCAAGGTGGCAAAGTCTGGGCAGGGTCGGGGGGATTCTGTGCATTTTGTCCACGACCAGACGCCGCCCGGCCGGAGCCTTACGGTTGCAAACAGGCGGGCCCCGAGACGGCTTACGCCTCTGGTTAGATTAATAGTGAGACGCTAACCGTCTCGGGGCGTCCGGTTTTATGAACCGCGTCGGGCGGCCGATCTAACCTCGCAGATCGACGGCCCGGGCGTGAACCCACGGCGACTGGCATAGTCCCGTGCCCGGCCCACTCCCGCCACTGTCGCCTGCAGGCCGCCGATGCGGGGTGGATGGCAGGAGTATGCGCGCAGGTTGAGGGGCGGGGATAAGGTGGATAGATTCTTGCTGCGATGCTTCAGGCACTGAGCTTGCGGAAGGATACCCCCTTCCTGCTCGATGACGGACTTAGCTAAGGGCTAAGTCCTATCTCGCTTCCCTCCCCGCAAGGGGGAGGGTGGCCTCCACTCGTGCTGCTAGCTACTTGAGGTCAGTCCTGGGGCTTCCACACCAACTCAAACCGCCTCGCGGAAGCTCTCTGCCGTAGTCAGATCCACGGACACCAGCTGGCTCACGCCGCGCTCGGCCATGGTGACGCCGAACAGGCGATCGACGCGGCTCATGGTGATAGGATTGTGGGTGATCACCATGAAGCGGGTATTGGTGCGCTGGCGCATGCTGTCGAGCAGGTTGCAGAAGCGTTCGACATTGGCGTCGTCGAGCGGGGCGTCGACTTCGTCGAGCACGCAGATCGGCGCGGGGTTGGTGAGGAAGACAGCAAAGATCAGCGACATGGCGGTCAGAGCCTGCTCGCCTCCCGAGAGCAAAGTCATGGTCTGCGGCTTCTTGCCGGGCGGGCGGGCGATGATTTCGAGACCCGCTTCGAGCGGATCGTCGCTTTCGACAAAGCTCAGCTCGGCCGTGCCGCCGCCGAAAAGGGTGGTGAACAGTTCCTGGAAATGCGCATTGACCCTGCCGAAGGCCTCGTTGAGCCGGGCGCGGCCCTCGCGGTTGAGCGAGGCAATGCCGGTGCGCAGCTTGGCGATGGCTTCGATCAGGTCATTCTTGTCCCCAACCATCAGGTCGAGCTTTTCCTGAACCTCAACCGCTTCCTTCTCAGCCGACAGGTTCACGCCGCCCAGCCGCTCGCGCTCGGCCTTGAGCCGATCGACCTTCTGCTCGGTGGCGCTTTCGGCAGGAAGGGGCTCTTCGGGGCGGATGCCCGAGGCTTCGAGCGTCTTGTTGGCGGGAATGTCCAGCACTTCTTCGACCTGCCGCTCGATCTGCTGGCGCTGGGCAATGAATCCCTTGGCGCGTTCTTCGATGCGGGTCAGTTCGATCCGAGCATTGGCCAGGGCATCGCTGGCCGTCTTTAGCGTGCGATCGGCATCGCGCCAGCCGGTCTGGGCGACGGAGAGGCTGTCGCTAGAGGCTTGGTGCTCGATCTTGGCGGTTTCGATCTGATCGTCGAGCTGGGCGCGGCGGGTGGCAAAGCCGTCCGGCGTCTCGTTGACGGTGGCCAGTTGCGCTGTGACTTCGGCGCTGCGCTGGTCGAGGGTCGAGAGCTGGGCCAGGGCGCCATCGCGGCGGCGCTGCCAGCTCTGGCTGTCGCGTTCGAGCTGGGCGAGCCGGCTGTCGCGCATGCGGGCAGCGGTTTCGAAATTGCCGAGTTTCAGCCGGGCCTGGTCGGCGCGATCGCGAGCCGTGCTGAGGACCAGTTGCTTTGACTCGGCGGCAACGGCCGCATCGTCTTCGGTGCCGGCTTCGGTCAGTGCGCGTTCAGCCTCGCTGCGGGCGGCATCGGCTTCGGCAAGGCTGGTGGCCAGCCGGGCGCGGGCCTCTTCAAGGGCAGATTGCCGCGTCGCCAGATCGCCGATGGCGCGCTGCGCCGTATCGACATCGGACTGGGCAGCGCCGATGGCATGCTGGGCGGCGCGCCAGGCATCGCGGGCCTTGCGTTCTTCATGCCTGGCGGCATCCAGCGCTGTGGTCAGGGCTTCCACGTCGCGTTTGTGGGCATTACGCTCGCCGCGGAAGCGGGCAATTTCCTCATCGAGTTCGGCGAGGCGATTGCGCTGGGCGAGGCGCTGCGCGGCCGCACTCGGTGCGTCGGCAGCCGCGATGAAACCGTCCCAACGCCAGAGGGCGCCGTCGAGCGTGACGAGGCGCTGGCCGGGTTTGAGCGCATGCATCAGGCTCGGGCCATCCGCGGCGTGGATCAGGCCGATCTGATCGAGCCGGCGTTTCAGCAGCGGGCTGCCGGTGACATAGCGGGATAAGGGCTCGGCCGCCTGGGGCAGGGCGGCATCGTCGCTGTGATCGACTGGAACCGACCAATGCATCGGCGCGCCGGCATCCGAGCTGGCGTCGAGATCGTCGCCCAGGGCTGCGCCGAGCGCGGTTTCATAGCCGGGCGCCACCTTGAGTTGGTCGACAATGGCGGGCCACAGACTGGCGCCGACATTGAGCATTTTGCCCAGGGTGGCAGCTTCGGCTTCGAGGCGGTTGAGTGCGGCTTCGATTTCGGCCAGGCGGGGGCGGGCGGCGTCGAGCTGGTCTTGCGCGGCGGCGGCCGTTTCTTCGGCGAAGAGCGCGGCGCTTTCGGCCTCGGCCGCGACCATCTGGGCCGTGTCGAGGGCCGCGCGGCGAAGGCTCAGGGTTTCATCGGCATCGAGCTGCGCCGAAATGGTCTGGGCTTCCTGTTCCACTTCGGCCAATTGCTGTGTCAGGCGGTGAATGCGGGCGGCGGCGTCCTGGCTTGAGCGGGCGGCCTGGGCCCGGCGGGCGCGCACCTGGGCCAAGGTGTCGGCGGCAGCGCGGGCTTCGTCCTCGGCCTCGGCGACGATCTCGCGGGCGACTTCAGCCGCTTCGCGGGCCTCGTCGAATTCATCCTGCGCGGCTTCGCCTTCGGCGGTGAGGCGCTCCAGCTCTTCGCCATAGGCTTCGAGCGTCACCTCGGCCTCGGCCACCAGTTCGCGTTCGCGGGTGCCGTCGGCGCCGAGCTGGCGGATGCGGTCTTCCAACTCGGCCCGGCGCTGGCTGGCGCGCCGGGATTCCTCGGCGAGCTGTTCGGCGAGGATCGTGTAGCGCTGCAGCACGGCGCCGGTCACCGCCTCGCGGTCACGCAGGGGCTGCAGCGAGGCTTCGGCGGCAGCGAGCTTTTTCTGCGCCTCGAATTCGAGATGGGTGGCATCGGCCAGAGCGCGGACCAGCACACCCTGCTGCGCCTCGGCTTCTTTTTCGGCGAAGCGGGCGGCGACCCAGCGGATATGATACAGCGTCGCCTCGGCGCGGCGGATGTCGCCGGAGAGTGAACGATAGCGGGTGGCTAGACGCGCCTGCCGCTTCAGCGCCTCAAGCTGGGTCTCGACCTGGGCGATGATGTCGTCGACGCGTTCGAGATTGGCTTCGGCAGCGCGCAGGCGCAGTTCTGCCTCGTGGCGACGCGAATGCAGACCCGAAATGCCGGCAGCCTCTTCGAGCAGGGCGCGACGGGCGGTGGGCTTGGCGGCGATCAGCTCGCCGATCTGGCCTTGCCGCACCATGGCGGGCGAATGGGCACCGGTGGAAGCATCGGCAAACAGCAATTGCACGTCGCGGGCGCGGACTTCCTTGCCATTGACGCGATAGACCGAGCCTTGCTCGCGCTCGATGCGGCGCGTGACTTCGAGCACATCGGCATTGTTGAGCGCGGCGGGGGCGGTCCGGTCGGAATTGTCGAGGACGAGGGTGACTTCTGCCGAATTGCGGGCGGGACGATTGCCGGAGCCGGAAAAGATAACGTCGTCCATGCCGGAGGCGCGCATCGCCTTGTAGGAGCTTTCGCCCATCACCCAGCGCATGGCTTCGACGAGGTTGGACTTGCCGCAGCCGTTGGGCCCGACAATGCCGGTGAGGCCAGGCTCCATGACCAGGGTCATTTCATCCGAGAAGGACTTGAAGCCGTGCAGCTTGAGACGGGAGAATTTCATGACAGCGCCACCAGGGTGGCGCTGTCAAAGATCGAATTACTGCGCAGCGGGAGCAGCCGGGGCCATGGCGCCGCCAGCCGGAGCCGCGGCTGCCGGATCAGCTGGAGCCATTGCGCCGCCAGCGGGCGGAGCGACTTCAGTGGCGGGAGCGGGTGTGGTTGCAGCCGGTGCGGCGGCGGGAGCTGCCGGAGCCGGCGTTGCAGCGCCGGTGGTCGGCACGAAATCGGCAGGCACCAGCGGATCGATTTCAGCGGCGAGCTGCTCGAGCGTCTTGTCACCGCTAAGGGTCTTGCCATTGACATAGAATGTAGGCGTGCCTGCCAGACCAAATTCGCCGAGCGCCTGTTCGCGCACGGCTTCCATCCCGGTGAACAGGGCCTGATTCGTCAATGCGGCGTCAAAAGTTTCCTGGGTAAAGCCCAGCTGCTTGGCGATTTCGAGGATCGCATCGCGCGGGGTCTGCGAGGCAGCCCAGGTGTTCTGCGTCTTGAAATAGGTGTCGAGCACGTTGTGATAGTTGGTCGGGCCGGCGGCCTCGGCCAGCATGAACACGGCGGCGTCAAGCACGTTGCGCACGAACGGGCGGATGATCAGCTTGACCTTGCCGGTATCGACATACTGTTCAATGACGGTCGGCAGCACGTTGACCGAGAAGGCCGCGCAATGCGGGCAGGTCGGGGAAGCATATTCGATCAGGGTCACAGGCGCGTCTTCGCTGCCCAGCACATGGTCGGCGACGCCGCCGGCAGGGGCCATCAGCTTGGCCACGTCGATCATGTCACCTTCAGCAGCGCTGGCGGTGGCGACCCCGCAGAGGCTCAGCGCCGATGCGGCAGCGGCCAGAATAAGGGTGTCACGGCGGGTAAATTTCACGGCTAACGCTCCTGTTTTGTTGTGCGCGACACTACACCGGGCAAATGTGTGGGCAAGTAGGCACATTCATCAACCTACGGTGAACACTCCGGTTGCATTGTCGCATCCAATCCGCAGCTATTTTCGCTCCGACCTGCTGGAGAGCGCGTGACCCAGGGTCCGCAGCGCCTCCCGCAGATGCTCATCCTCGATATCGGCCACCTGGGCCCCGACCTTTGCGGCAACGCTCTGGCTCGGTTGGGTGGATTTCTGCTCCGTGCGGCCTGAACCGGGGGTGAATGCCTCGGCCGAGAGGCGGACAGTACTCACCAGCACGAAGCCGAAATAGCGGTTCACCGCCGCGGCGATCTTAGGACCGTCATGGGCGATGGCCAAAGCATGGCCGGGGATGCAGCGCAGCACCAGCGTCGCGCCCTCTTCGCTGCGCTCGCCGCGCGGCCAGCTCAGCTTGTCGGGAATGGCGACGGCATCATAGGGTTTTGGTGCCATGACCGACCAATAGGCAATGATGTCCCGGCTGGCAAAGCCGCGCTTCTTCAGTACCGGATCGAGCGCGCCCGCTAGCACATCGGCGATATTCATCGTCCGATTGCGGCGTTTCAGCTCTGGGAGGTCGTCCTTGGCCATGATTATGGAGTACCTCCACTGTGCTGCCGTTCACAAGAGCAATGCTGCCTCTTGTGAAGCTGCGGCGGCTGGCTATATCCGATACTGATGTACCTCCCCGACCCCGCTCCCATCGACGCCCCGGCCGTTCTCGCCTGGTATGACCGGCATGCGCGTGACCTGCCGTGGCGGGTGTCGCCAGCCGAGCGGGCGCGGGCGGTCAAGCCTGATCCCTATCGGGTGTGGTTGAGCGAGGTCATGCTGCAGCAGACGACGGTCGCGGCGGTAAAAAACTATTTCCTGCGCTTCACCAGTCTGTGGCCGACGGTGTTCGATCTCGCTGCAGCGCCGCTCGATAGCGTGCTCAAGGAATGGGCGGGGCTAGGCTATTATGCGCGGGCCAGGAACCTGCATGCTTGCGCTGTGGCGGTGGTCGAGCAGCATGGCGGGAAATTTCCGCAGACGTCGGAAGGGCTGCAGAGCCTGCCCGGTGTTGGCGCCTATACAAGTGCGGCAATTGCCGCGATCTGCTTTGATGAGCGCGTGGCCGTGCTCGATGGCAATCTCGATCGGGTGCTGGCGCGCTATTATGCGCTGCCGGTGCCGGTGCGCGAGGCCAAGGAAGAATTGCGTGCGGCGCTGCAGGCCTCGGTGCCGGAGCGGGCGGGGGATTATGCGCAGGCGATGATGGACCTTGGCGCCACCATCTGCGCGCCGCGCACGGCGGTCTGCATGCTGTGCCCGATCCAGCCGGGCTGCGTGGCAACCAAGGCCGGTGATCCGACGCTTTATCCGATCAAGCCGGTCAAGGCCGAGCGACCGACCCGCAAGGGCCATGCCTATGTAATGCTGGATGCGGACGGCGACGTCTATCTGCAAAGTCGCCCGGCCAAGGGCCTGCTCGGCGGCATGACCGAAGTGCCGGGATCGGACTGGGCTGCGACATTGCCGGCGGTGGATTATCCGGCCAAGGGCGACTGGCAGCATCGCGGCCAGGTGGTGCATGTGTTCACGCACTTTCGACTCGAACTGGAAGTCTGGTCGGCCACGGTTGCGGCCGACAAGCTGGACAGCGGCTGGTGGGCGGAGCGCCGGGTGCTCAAGGGCGAGGCACTGCCGACGCTCTATCGTAAGGTGCTGGCGGAGGCCGGTCTGCACTAGCCGGTGGTCGCGATGGAACAGGCTCGGCGCTAGGCGAGTTGAGAGCCATGACCCAGGACGACAGACCTTCCCGCCGGCTCATCTGGTCCGATGAATGTGACGCTCCCGCCGGCACGCCACCCGATCCACGATGGTGGACGCTGGAAACGGGCGATGACGGCTGGGGCAATCAGGAATTGCAGCGCTATACCGATGATCCGGCCAACGCCTTTCACGACGGAGAGGGCAACCTAGTTATCCGGGCTAAAAGAGAGCCGCATGATCTTACCTCCGCGCGGTTGATCAGCAAGGGGCGGTTCGAGTTTCAATATGGCCGGCTGGAATGCCGTGCGCGCGTGCCCGCCGGGAGTGGCCTTTGGTCGGCAGTCTGGATGCTGGGCAATACGATCGATCTTGCAGGCTGGCCAGCCTGCGGCGAGATCGATGTGATGGAACAGCTCGGCGCCCAGCCCAACCGGATTTTCGGGACATTGCATGTTCCTGGTCATTCCGGAAAGCATGGCATCGGTGGGGAGCACACTCTGACCGAGACCCTGTCAGATGAGTTTCACGTCTTTGCCGTGGACTGGCAGGCCGACCGCCTGACCTGGAGCATGGACGGTGCTGAGTATTTTTCGCTGACGGCGCAGGCGCTGGGCTCTGCCTGGCGCTTCGATCATCCGTTCTACATCCTGCTCAACCTGGCGGTGGGCGGTTGGCTGGGTGGAGAAGTGGCTGTGGAGACGGCATTCCCCGCCGATCAGCTGATCAACTATGTCCGGGTCTATGCTCCCGATTGAAACAAAGAGGCCGCCGGGGCAAACCGGCGGCCAGTTCAAGAGCCTGAATGATTGGAGGTCAGAATCAGGCAGAAAGCAAATCAAGTTGTGCACGGACGCCCGTACGAAGATCGTCGATGGGCAGGGAGCGCCCATCTTGTTCGTGGTGCCAGAAGGTCCACCCGTTGCATGCTTCAGCACCCTGAACCAAAGCGCCCACTTTGTGGATGGAGCCCTGGTGTGTGCCGGAGACAAGTGAGCCGTCTGCACGAACCATGGCGAAGTAACGTTTCGTTAAGTCGAAAAGTTGCGTGCCCGGTTCAATCAATCCCTGCTCGATCAGCGAGCCGAAGGGAATGCGGGGTTCCTTGCGCTTTGGCGTCACCGACTGTAGCGCCTCGAAGACGCCGGGCCGGATCGCGGCGATGCGCTTCAGCGCGGCATTGATATAGGTCTCTTCGCGCTCGATGCCGATGAAGTGGCGGCCCAGCTTGCGGGCCACGGCGCCAGTGGTGCCGGTGCCGAAGAACGGGTCGAGCACAATATCGCCGGGCTTGGTCGTGGCATTGAGAATACGGAACAGCAGGGCTTCCGGCTTTTGGGTCGGATGGACCTTTTCGTCGTCGTCGCCCTTGAGGCGTTCGGCGCCGGTGCAGATCGGGAACAGCCAGTCGCTGCGCATCTGCGTATCGTCATTGGCCAGTTTCATCGCTTCATAATTGAAGGTGACGCGGCTTTTTTGCGAGCGGGCGGCCCAGATCAGCGTTTCATGCGCATTGGTGAAGCGCGTGCCGCGGAAATTGGGCATCGGATTGGCCTTGCGCCAGATCACGTCGTTGAGCATCCAGAAATCGAGATCCTGCAATGCCGCGCCGACGCGGAAGATATTGTGGTAGCTGCCGATGACCCAGAGGGCGCCATCGGGCTTCAGCACCCGGCGCGCGGCGGCGAGCCAGGCGCGGGTGAACTTGTCGTAATGGGCAAAGCTGTCGAACTTGTCCCAAGCGTCATCAACCGCATCGACCTTGCTCTGGTCGGGACGGGTCAGCCCCTGCTCAAGCTGCAGATTATAGGGCGGGTCGGCAAAGATGAGATCGACGGAGCCGGCCGGCAAGGCATTCATGTGGTCGATGCAATCGCCCACGAGAATGGTATCGATCGGGAGACGCTGGGTCTCTTCCGCAGCGGCTGACGCAGCCGTACGCGCGGTACGCAACATACACTTAACCCTAACGCAGTACTAACGAGACGGTTATACGCCGGTGAGGTTAATGGAGCGTTTTTAAGGGGTTAGCGGTAGGTTAATCTAAGCGACTTGAATGCGGACGCGGGCCCAGGCTTCGCGGACCGGGGCGAATTCTTCGCGGTGGTGGCGGCAGGGGCCGTGCTCCACCAGGGCCCGCATATGGGCTGGGGTGGAATAGCCCTTGTGGCCGGCAAAGCCGAAATGCGGCGCATCGCAATCCATGACGCGGCACATGCGGTCGCGGGTGACCTTGGCGACGATCGAGGCTGCGGCGATCGAAACGCTGCGGCCGTCGCCGCCAATCAAGGCCAGACCTTCGCAGGGCAGGCCGAGTGGTACATCGCGGCCATCAATCAGCACACGGTCGGGACGGATGCCGAGGCTGTTGGCGGCTTGTGCCATGCCCCAAAGCGTGGCGCCGCGGATATTGTGGCTGAGGATGATCGAGGGCGGGGCGATGACTACGGAGACGGCAAGGGCCGTCGCCATCACCTGCTCGAACAGCACTTCGCGCTGGTCTTCGGTGAGTTTCTTGCTGTCGTTGAGACCTGCAGGAATGGCGTTTGCGTCCAGCACGACCGCCGAAACGACGACCGGGCCGGCCAGCGGACCACGGCCGGCCTCGTCGACGCCCGCGATGACGCGGAAGCCGCACGCCTGCAGCGCCAGCTCGTGGGAATAGTCAGGCTCGGTCTGAAGTGTCGAATCGAACAGCATGGCGCCAGCATCGCCTTCGCGCGGTTCAAGTCAACTAACGAGCCTGTGCCGGTAACCGTCAGGGCGAATTCCCCTTTATTCACAGCGGCGTGCCCTGTTGCGCCACATTGGCTCTGTTATAGTGCCTGGGCTGGGGGCAGCAGCGAGAACCGGCATCATGATTTCCAGGACTGGCATTTTTTTCGCAACATTGGCGCTGCTGGTGACGCCGGCGCTGGCCGATCCGTTCGAGCATTCGAGCGGCGAATGGCGAGAATATCATCGCGACTGGCTCGCTTCCTGTCCAGATGCCATCCATGAGGATGCCACCGACTATTACGGCTTTTCCTGTTTTGCCAGCACCGGTAGCCAGGAGTTGAACAGCGCCAACCTGCCGGCCTACAAGCTGACCCTTATGCGCAACCGGCTAACCGGCGATCTCGATCTCGCCATCACCGTGGCGGCCGATAATGTCGAGGCCGATACAAGCCGCAAGATTATCCTGGCCTTTGGCGGCGCAGCGCCGGTGAGCCTGGATTTCACCACGGATCTGGAAACTCGCTACAATACCATCAACCAGTTCTATGTGGTGGATCCCGCCCTCAAGGCCGAGCTGATCGAACGTCTCAAGGCGCGCAATGCGGTGTCGGTCACCCTGCCGCTGACCGGCCCTAAAACTAACCAGACGGTGTGGTTTTCCTTACGCGGCGTGGCGGCTTCGCTTGACTTCATGGCGACCTATGCCCGACGGGTCGCTCAATACTGATCCTACTTCCTGGAAATTCTGCATGATCCTCAAGCCCGGCGCCGCCCTGCTGTTTGATATCGACGGCACGCTGGCCGATACCGATCCGATCCATCTCGAAGCCTTCAACCGCACCTTCGAGCCCTATGGCCACCACTTCGACAAGGCGCGTTTTGCCCTGGAGCTGCAGGGCTTTGCCAATGCGGCGACGGCTGCCCGCTTCGTGCCGCATCTGTCGGTGGAGGAGGGGGCGGAAGTATTGCGCGGCAAGGAGACGATCTTCCGCGAACTGGCCGCCACATCGATCCATGCCGTGCCCGGCCTGTTCGAACTGATGGATATGGCAGACGCGCTTGGCCTGCCCATGGCGGCGGTGACCAATGCACCCCGCGCCAATGCTGAGTTGATCCTCGATGGACTGGGCATTCGCAGCCGCTTCAGGGCCGTGGTGATCGGCGAAGAGCTGGCGCATGGCAAGCCACATCCGCTGCCCTATCTCGAAGGCCTCCGGCTGATCGGCGGCGATGCCGTCCATGCGGTGGCATTCGAGGATTCGCGCACCGGCATTGCCTCGGCCACGGCAGCCGGAATTGCCACGGTGGGCATCCGCACCAGCCTGTTGCATGAGGACATGATCGCGGCCGGCGCGGTGCTCTCGGTGGACGGCTATGACGATCCCGCGCTGCATGCGTTCATTGAGTCACGGGTGGCGGAGGCCTAGAACAGACTCATCTGCCGGTCTTCCAGCCGCGGTGCAACGAAGAGGTCATTGCGCAGACCGGGCAGCTTGACCTCGAGGCCATAGCGTTCGCGGGCCTTGTCGAAGCGCTGGCGCAGCAGGGTGGCATACGGGCCTTCGCCGGTCATGCGGGTGCCCCAGCGGGCGTCATAATCCTTGCCGCCGCGCGTATCGCGCACCAGGGCCAGCACATGGCGGACCCGGTCGGGGAAATGGCGCAGCAGCCATTCGCGGAAAATGTCGCGCACTTCGCCGGGCAGGCGCAGCAGGATCATTGAAGCGCTGACCGCGCCCTGCGCCTTGGCAGCATCGAGAATGCGCTCGAGCTCCATGTCGTTGATCGCCGGGATCATCGGCGAGGCAAACACCGCCACCGGCACGCCCGCCTCGCTGAGGAGGCGGATGGCTTCGAGGCGTCGCGCCGGGGAGGAGGCGCGCGGCTCCATCTTGCGGCTCAGCTTGTGATCCATCGAGGTCATCGAAATGGCGACCTTGACCAGGCCCAGCTTGGCCAGTTCGGTCAGCAGGTCCAGGTCGCGGATGATCAGTGCCGACTTGGTGGTGATCATCACCGGGTGACGGGTTTCCAGCATGACTTCGAGAATGCCGCGCGTCAGCTTGTGTTTGCGCTCGGCCGGTTGGTAGGGGTCGGTATTGGTGCCCATGGCGATGGGTTTCACCTTGTAGCTCCTGGCGCCGAGCTCGGCGCGCAGCGCCTCGACAGCATTGACCTTCACATAGATGTCGCGCTCGAACTCGACGCCGGCCGAATGGCCGAGGAAGGCATGGGTCGGGCGGGCAAAGCAGTAGGAACAGCCGTGCTCGCAGCCGCGATAGGCATTGATCGAGCGCTCGAAGCCGATGTCCGGGCTGTCATTGGACGTGATAATGGTCTTGGCGCGTTCGACATGCTCCACGGTCTCGAAGATCGACAGAGGTTCGACATTGTCCCAGCCGTCATCCGCGCGCTCGCGGGTGAGTTTTTCGAAGCGGCCGGTGGTGTTGGACTGCGCGCCGCGGCCCCGGATGCGGTCGGGATCGAGCAGTTCGCGCCGTGCCAGATCGGCGTCGCGGCTGCGGCTGAGTTTTTCCAGGGCTTCGAACGAGGGGGCCTGATAGAGGGCCATGAGACATCTCCTGCCGGACGCGCAACAGTCGAATCGTGACCCGTTAACGCGTATCGAGATGTAACAGTTTCATGAGAACGAAACAAGAACAGTTAAGGTTTGTCCCGCTCACCTTTCTTGTCGCCACGGCACATATGGGCGTTTGACCCAGCCATTGAAAGACCGCGCGACGCCAAAATGCATCGCAGAATTGCGATAGAGTGGGTGGACGCGTCACGGGCCCGCGATTACACAACCAGACCTTGCTTCCGCGCGCCGCCATGCGGGAAGCAAGGTCGATCTCTCAATGCTGATCCGCGCCATCTGTGCAGCGTTTTGAACCGAGCTCTGACGATCAAACTGCTGACACACGCTGTCGCGCAAAAATTGAAGAGTGACGTCGAACACCACCGACGCCATCCGTCGTCCTGACGACACGCCAAATAATGTTGAGGAATATCATGAGTACCGACGCTGTGACTTTTGACGCCATGCCGGTCGATACGCCGCTTGTGGAGGATCATTCCGCCCGCAACCGGCTGGTGATTGCCCTTCTGCTCGTCTCGGCCTTCGTGGTCATTCTCAATGAAACCATCATGGGCGTGGCCGTGCCGCACCTGATGGGTGACCTCGGCGTCACTGCCGGCGCCGCCCAGTGGCTGACCACGGGCTTCCTGCTCACCATGGCCGTGGTCATCCCGATCACTGGCTACCTGCTGCAGCGCCTGAACACCCGCCCGGTCTTCATGCTGGCGATGAGCTTTTTCACGCTCGGTACGCTGATCTGTGCCGCCGCCCCTGGCATTGAATTGCTGATCGTCGGCCGCGTCGTGCAGGCCGTCGGCACCGCCATCATGATGCCGCTGCTGATGACCACGGTGATGAACCTGGTGCCGCCGGAATCGCGCGGCAAGACCATGGGCAATATCTCCATCGTCATCTCGGTAGCGCCCGCCATCGGCCCGACTATTTCCGGCCTGATTCTGTCGGTGCTGGAATGGCGCTGGATGTTCATCCTGGTCTTGCCGATCGCACTCGGCGCGCTGGCTCTGGGCGCTACGCTGATCAAAAATGTCTCGGTGCCGTCCAAGGCGCCGCTTGACTTGTTGTCGGTGCTGCTGTCGATCATCGGCTTCGGTGGTTTCGTCTATGGCCTGTCTGGCCTGGGCGAAGGCGCCCTTCACGCCGCAGATGCCGCGCCGCCCCTGTTCCCGTCCTGGCTGCCCATCGTGGTCGGCGTCGTCTTCATCGCCATCTTCGTGTTCCGCCAGCTGGCGCTGCAGCGCGACAACAAGGCCCTGCTTGATCTTCGTACACTGACTTCGAAGAACTTCTCCATCTCGGTGGTCATGATGGCCGTGCTGATGATTGCGATGTTCGGCTCGATGATCATGCTGCCGATCTACCTGCAGAGCGTCATTGGTCTCTCCACGCTGCAGACCGGCCTGCTGATGCTGCCCGGTGGCCTGGTAATGGGCCTTTGTGCGCCCTTCGTCGGCTCGCTGTTCGACAAGATCGGCCCGACGCCGCTGCTGGTGCCGGGTGCCATCATGCTCAGCGCGGTGATGTGGGCGGCAGCGCTGGTTCAGGTCGACACGCCGATCTGGGCGCTGCTGGCCGGCCATCTGGTGCTCAGCATCGGCCTTGCGCTGATGTTCACGCCGCTGTTCACCGCCAGCCTTGGTTCGCTCAAGCCGCATCTCTACTCGCATGGCAGCGCCATGATCGGCACCACCCAGCAGGTGGCCGGTGCGGCCGGCACGGCGCTATTCGTGGCGCTGATGACGCTGCAGACGGCAAGCCTTGTTGCGGGTGGTACGGAGCCGGTGGCGGCACTGGCCGGCGGCATTCGCTCGGCCTTCTTCGTGGGCGCCATCATCTCGCTGTTTGCAGTGGCCGCGGCCTTCTTCATCCGCAAGCCGGAAGGTGGCGCGCCGGGCATGGGCCACGGCCACTAGGCCGCCAAAATCAAGTCTTCAGCGGCGCCTTCGGGCGCCGTTGTTTTTTGCGGGGAAGCACGCAAACTCAACCTATTCCGGCGAGATTTTGTTAACGGCGCCGTCCTAAGGCTCTAGCTTGCCTGGCCTCCGTGCCGGCGCGGAGATCGCTTTGGATAGTTTCAGCAATTTTGCCTTCCTGCTCCCCATCACCATGGCGCTGTTTGCCGTGGTTTTCCTGGTCATTGGCGGCCTCGGCCACGCCGCGGCCCGCGCCTGGGGACTGGCTTTCCTGTTTGGCGCGCTGTGCTATCTCGCGCCCCTGCTGCCGATCGCCATTCCCCTGCAGGCGCTGTTCGCCAATGCGGCAATCCTCGTCTCGTTTTACTATTATGGCGAAGCTTTGCTGCGCCATTTCGGCGCCCCACGGCTGACCGGGCTGCGGCTGGTGTTCTCGCTGATCGCCTATGGCATGATCATCGTCACCGTGGTTGGCATCGACAGCCTGCAGCTTACCCTCCTCTCCAGCGACGTGGCTGTCGCGCTGCTGCTGGGCGTGCCGCTGCTGATGGTCATCCGTCGCGCGCATACCGCCATGGACCGGGTGCTGGTCGGCGTGGCGGGGGTGGTGCTGCTCGACATCGTCGTACGGCTGATCGTTTTTAACGTGCTGGTCGGCATCAGCCAGGAGCTGAGCGATTTCGCCAATTCCTCCTACACTTTCTACATGCAGGTCAGCGTCGGTGTGCTGAGCGTTGCCTTTGCGCTGGCCGGGCTGGGCTCGGTGGCCTTTGCCCAGCTCGACACCTATCGCCATGCCGCCGAACAGGATCCGCTGACCGGCCTGCTGAATCGCCGTGGCTTCGACAGTGCTGTGGCCTCGCTCAGCATGGCCCAGCGGGTGGCCGGCGTCGTGATGGCCTGCGATGTCGATAACTTCAAACAGGTCAATGACAGCTTCGGGCATGCCTCTGGCGACCTGGTTCTGGCCGGGCTGGCGGACCTGCTGCTGTCGCGTCTCCCCAGTTCGGCACTGGTGGCGCGCTTCGGCGGCGAGGAATTCGTGGTCTTCCTGCCCGACATGCCGCTGGCCAGCGGCGCAGCACTCGGCCAGTCGATCCGCGCCGATTTTTCGGCCCGCGACTGGCGCGCCGCGGGCGTGCATCGGCAGATCACCATGAGCCTCGGTGTTGCTGCACCGGCGGGCACGGAAAGCTCGCTACATGACGCGCTGGCCCGTGCCGATCGCGCGCTTTATGCCGCGAAGACCGCCGGCCGCAATCAGGTGATGATCGATGCCGGCGAGGCTTATGTACCGGGCCTGCGGATCGTGCCGGCGGCTTAGCGTTCGTCGAGGCGGGGCATCAGTTCGACAAAATTGCACGGCTTGTGCCGGTAATCGAGCTGATGGGTGAGAATACCCTCCCAGGCGTCGCGGCAGGCGCCGCGCGAGCCGGGCAGGCAGAAGACGAAGGTGGTGCCGATGAGGCCCGCCGTGGCGCGCGACTGGATCGAGCTGGTGCCGACGGTGGTCGCCGAATATTGGTGGAACAGCACGGAAAAGCCTTCCATCCGCTTGTCGAACAACGGTTCGACGGCTTCCGGCGTGATGTCACGACCGGAAAAACCCGTGCCTCCGGTGGTGAGGATAACATCGACCTCCGGGTCGGCGACAAAGCCCTGTACGGCGGCGCGCACCAGCTGGATTTCGTCGCGCACCACGACGCGTTCCGCACAGCGGTGACCATCGGCTTCCAGCAGCGACGTGAGCAGGGCGCCGCCGGTGTCGGTTTCCAGCGTCCGCGTGTCCGACACGGCGATCACGGCGATGGATAGGGGCTTGAATTCCCGGTCTTCAAATCGTGCCGTTTTGAACATCGCGTCGATCCTCGTTCTGCGTCGCCAATTCTGCGGGCACAGGCGCTTCGGCATGCCCCATTTCGGGCGTATCACTATCAGTCCGCGGATCGAGCACAATGGTTTCCGGCGTTTCGCTGCCCATCGGCTTGAACGGCGCGCGATAGGCTGCATCGAGGCTCTTGCGCTGGCTCATGCGCCAATAGGCAAAACCGGTGATGATGGCGTGGAAGACGGCGGTGACCATGAACAGCGAGGCCGGCGAAATGGCGCCCATCAGCAGCGAGGCAATGGTCGGGCCGATGGCGAGACCGACGCCGAGGATCAGCAGCATGCCGCCAGCGACGCGGGCGAATTCGCCATCCTTGGCAAAGTCGTTCGCATGCGCCACCGCGATCGGATAGAGCGGATTGGCGGCGAGGCCGTAGAGCGCAAACAGCACATACATGATCCAGCCCGGTCCCGGATTGATCAGGACAATCAGCGCACCGGTGACGGCTGCCGCACCACCGAGGCCCACCATCACCCAGCGGCGGTCGATGCGGTCCGACAGGCGGCCGAATGGAATCTGGCCGATGGCGCCGGCAATGGCGGCGATGGCAAAGAGGAAGGCGATGCCGCCGGAATCTAGCCCCTGCTCATAGCCATAGACCGGGGCCAGCGTGCCGAAGGAGCCATTGGCCATGCCGCAGCAAAAGGCCGCTGCGGCTGCAACCGGCGAGGTGCGGATCAGGAGGCGCAGGTCGAGCTTGGCTGAAGCCAGCGGACGGGGCTGCGGGCTCGAGGTCAGGGCTGTGGGCAACACGGCGCAGATGAAGCTGATGGCGCCGACGATAAAGGGCACATAGCCGGCGGTGCCGGTCATCGACATGGCCACTTGCCCGAGCGTCGAGGAGGCCATGTTGATGGTCGTATAGATCGAAAAGATCGTGCCGCGGCTCTTGTTCTCGGCCACTTCGTTCAGCCAGCTCTCCACGATCATCGCCGCGCCGGCAAAACAGAAGCCCGACAGCGCGCGCAGCAGGATCCAGCTGACGTCGTTGACCAGCAGCAGGTTGAACAGGATGGTGACCGTGCCGATGGCCGCCATCACCGAAAAGGCGCGGATATGGCCAACCTTGCGCACGATCAGCGGCACGCAGATCGAGCCGGCCACGAAGCCGACCGACCAGCCGGTGCCGATCAGGCCCAGCGACAGCAGCGAAAAGCCTTCCTCGGCGCCACGCACCGAGAGCAAGAGACCCTGCAGCCCGCCGCCGAACATCAACAGCGCAGAACCCAGGAACAGGGCGTAGATCTTGATAACTGAGGCCATGACGCTTTCGGCTGTGCTGGAACGGAAGAACGTTGCAAATCACGCAACGGTGACGATAACGCGGCATTCCGAAAATGGCAGGGCGAAAGTGCGAGCGGCAGAAACTATTCTGCCGAGGCGAGGCCGAGTTCGGCGATCTTGAGCTTGAGGCTGAGCATGTCGCGCCAGGCCTGTTCCTTGGCCGGTGGATTGCGCAGCAGATAGGCTGGGTGCAGGGTCGGGATGGCCTGGACGGGGTGGTTGCCGATGGTGACATCGCTCCACTTGCCGCGCATCTTGATGATACCATTGGTGGTGGAAAACACCGTCTGCATGGCGGGGCCGCCCAGCGTCATGACGACTTTCGGGGCGACCAGTTCGACCTGGCGATGCAGGAAGGGCAGGCAGAGCGCCATTTCTTCTGGGGTCGGCGTGCGATTGCCGGGCGGGCGCCAGGGTACTGTGTTGGCGATATAGACCTTGGTGCGATCGAGGCCGATGGCCGCCAGCATGCGGTCGAGCAATTGGCCGGACTTGCCGACGAAGGGCTTGCCCTGGCGGTCCTCTTCGGCGCCGGGCGCTTCGCCGATCAGCATGATCTCAGCCTCAGGATTACCATCGGCAAATACCAGTTGCGTGGCGCGCAGTTTGAGGCCACAGCCGTCATAGGCGCCGAGCAGGGTTTGCAATTCGTCGAGCGACTGCGCAGAGGCGGCGAGGCTGCGCGCTTCGGAGGGATCGCCACCCAACAGGACAGGGGCCTCGACAGGGCGTTCGGCAAAGCCGGGGCTTACCGCGACAGCCGGGACCGGCGTCACGCGGGCAGGCGGACGCTGGGCGAAGCGATCGACCGGCTCTTCGCCCACGGCGGTATCGACCCCGGCGGCCCGATACCAGTCGAGCACGCTGAGCATTTCCTCGTGATTTAGCGGTCGATCTTCAGCCATGTTCTCTGTTATGTCACAGCCCGTTTGGCGCGGCCAGCCGCGCACCCAGAAGGTTGAGGCATTCCTATATGGCAGAGGCCGGCGCGCGCGAAACCCTTTCGACCGACGTCTTGATCGTCGGCGCGGGTCCGTCGGGCCTTGCCGCGGCGATTCGCATCAAGCAGCGCCATCCAGAAATCGCCGTGACCGTGGTGGAAAAATCTGCCGAAATCGGCGGGCACATCCTCTCCGGCGCAGTGATGGACCCGGTGGGCCTCGATGCGCTGATCCCGGATTGGCGCCTCAAGGGTGCGCCAGTGGGGCCGGATGTTACCAGCGATACCTATCATTACCTCACTGCCAAACATGATTTTGCGCTGCCGCATGCACTGATGCCGCCGCAACTCAAGACTCCCAATGGTGTCATCGTCAGCCTGGGCCAGCTGGTGCAATGGCTGGGCGAGCAGGCGGCCGAGCTGGGCGTCGATATCTTCCCGATGACGGCGGCCGTCGATGTGCTGAGTTCTGAGGGTGGTCCGGTGCGCGGCATCATCACGGGCGATCTTGGCCGGGATCATGACGGCAATCCCAAGCCGGGCTTTGCCGAGGGCATTGCGCTCGAGGCCAAGTACACGCTGATCGCCGAAGGCGCGCGCGGGTCGCTGGCCAAGCAATTGGTGCTGGCGCATGAGCTGGAGCGCGAGCCGCAGAAATACGGCCTGGGCATCAAGGAAGTCTGGGAGGTTCCGGCCGATCGCCACCAGCCTGGCCGGGTGGATCACTATCTCGGCTTCCCGCTCGACAATGGCACGGCCGGCGGCGGCTTCGTCTATCATGCCGAGGACCGCAAGCTCTATGTCGGGCTGGTGACCTATCTCGACTACCGGGACCCGACGCTTTCGCCCTTCGACGAATTCCAGCGCTTCAAGACGCATAAGTCGGTGGCGCCTTTGCTCGAAGGCGCGACGCGGATCAGCTATGGCGCGCGGGCGGTCACGGCGGGTGGCTGGCAGTCGGTTCCCACGCTGGCCTTTCCGGGCGGTGGGCTGATTGGCTGTGCCGCTGGTTTCATGAATGCACCGCGGCTCAAGGCGATCCACAATGCGATCCTCTCGGGCATTGGCGCGGGTGATGCCGTGACCGCTGCCATCGGCAAGGGCCGCCAGCACGACCTGATCAAGGATTTTGGTCGCCACGTGATGTCGACCGGCATTGCCACCGAGCTCAAGGGCGTGCGCAACGTCAAGCCGTTGTGGACCCGGTTCGGCACCTTCGTCGGCGCGCTGGCAGGGGGCGTGGAGCTATGGAGCTCGGCCATTCTTGGTCACTCGCTGCTCGGCACGCTGCATCACCAGAAGCCGGATTTTCAGGGCCTCAAGCCCAAGGGCGTTTTGCCCGCGCGAGAATACGCCAAGCCGGATGGCAAGCTGACCTTTGATCGCGCGTCCTCGGTCTATCTGGCCAATCTGGCGCATGACGAGGACCAGCCGGTGCATCTGCGACTCGCCGATCCGGCCGTGCCGATCCGCGATAACCTCCCGAAATATGGCGAGCCGGCGCCGCTCTATTGTCCGGCCGGGGTCTATGAAGTGGCGGAAGAAAACGCCACCCCGGTGTTCCGCATCCACGCCGCCAATTGCGTGCATTGCAAGACCTGCGACATCAAGGATCCGGCGCAAAATATCACCTGGGTACCTCCAGAAGGGGGGAGCGGCCCGAATTACAGCGCAATGTAATGATGGGGCTGCATCACGCTATGTGGCGCGCCCTTGCGGAGCAGTCCCAAAACGGACAATCTTCGCCGCCAGAACGGGCCCCAGCGCCCAAGGGAGTTTCAAGCCTCGTGATATCGCTTCTGCATCGTTTCGCCCGCCCGGCGCTTGTGGCCGTCCTGCTCTCGGCGACGGCACTCCAGCCCGCCAATGCCGTGGAGTCGGTGCAGACGGCCCAATCTAATCCGCTGACCTCTTTCGACCTGCTGCCGCTGTTCCGCCCCAGCGTCACCGGCTCCTACATGGCCGGCCAGCAGGCGCTGCAGGATCTGCGTAGCGAAGAAGCCGCCCGCTATTTCAACCAGGCGGCGCTGGCCGATTGGGGTAATCCGATCATCGTCGAGCGCGCCTTTATAGCCCTGGCGGCCGATGGCCAGATCGGCCAGGCTGCGTCGACAGCCAAACACCTGCTCGAACTCGATCCGAACAATGAGCTGGCCGAACTGGTCGTCGCTACCGAAGCCCTCAAGGAGCGCCGCTATGGCGCGGCTGAAAAGCTGCTCGGCTCCATCGGCCAGGACAGTTTTACCGGCATCACTGCCAGTATCCTGCAGGCTTGGGCGCTGGTGGGCGACAATCGCAAGGCGGATGCCGACGCGGTGATGGAAAAGCTGGCTGCCGCGGGTCTCGAGGATTTCCTGGTGTTTCACCGCGCCCTGATGGCGGAAGCCTCGGGCGACAATGCCGAGGCCATCGAGCTCTCCGGCCGCGCCTTTGATACCGAACCCTATGTAGCGCGCATCGTCGAAGTCTATGCCCGCAGCCTCGCCAATGCCGGACAGTTTGACGAAGCCAAGGAAGTCATCGCCCAGTTCGAAGACCAGGGCCTGACGCATCCGATCGTCAGCCTCGTCAAGGCGCAGATCGATGCGGGCCAGCGTCCGGGGATTTTCGCCACCAATGTGCAGGTCGGCGCCGCCGAAATGTTCCATGGCATCGGCGTCGCCCTGTCGCGCGATGGCAGCCTTGACCTGTCGCTAGTCTTCCTGCGCCTCGGGCTCTATCTCGATCCATCGGCCGATGTGGTGTCGCTGGCGCTGGGGCAATTGCTAGATACCGCCAACCAGCATGATGCTGCCAACCTGATCTATGAGGCCGTCCCGGCCACCTCGCCGATGAAGCCGACGGCAGTGGTGCGTGTTGCCACCAATCTCGACGCCAAGGGCGATCGGCCGGAGGCTTTGCGGCGGCTCAACAATATCGTCACCAGCCGGCCGGAAGACCTCGATGCCATTTCCGTCTATGGCGACCTGCTGCGCTATGACGAGCAATACACGCAGTCGGCCGAGGCCTATACCAAGGCGCTGGCGCTGACTGGCGGCGAAAACCTCTCCGACTGGCGCTTCTACTATGTCCGCGGCATTGCCTATGAGCGGGCCAAGGAGTGGCCCAAGGCCGAAGCCGACTTCCTCAAGGCACTGGATCTCAACCCCGACCAGCCGGCCGTTTTGAACTATCTCGGCTATAGCTGGATCGACCAGGACATGAACCTCGAGCCGGCTCTCGAAATGATCGAAAAGGCCGTCGAAGCCCAGCCGCAGGATGGCTATATCGTCGATTCGCTGGGCTGGGCTTTCTACAAGCTCGGCCGGATCGATGAAGCCGTCACGACACTCGAGCAGGCGGTGCTGCTGCGTCCCAATGATGCCGAAATCAATGACCACCTGGGCGATGCCTATTGGAAGGCTGGCCGCAAGCTGGAAGCGCGCTTCCAGTGGAACGTCGCCTCGTCGGTCGATCAGGAAGGCAATGTGAAAAAGCGCGTGGTGCCCAAGCTGGCCGACGGGTTGACCGAAGCCAACCAGACCAAATAGCCCGATGGTCGAACCTTTCGTCCAGCTGGCGCCGGCCAAGGTCAACCTTGCGCTGCATGTCACCCGTCGTCGCGAGGACGGCTATCACGACCTCGAAAGCCTGGTGGTGTTTGCCGACTTGGCCGACGAGCTGGAAGCGCGGCCGGCGGCAGCGGATTCGCTGACCATTGGTGGACCTTTCGGCAAGGGGCTGGGCACCGGCGAAAGCAATCTGGTATCGCGGGCTGTGGCGGGGTTCCGGGCGCGTTGGCCGGATGCGGTCGAGACGGGCCTTGCCATGCATCTCACCAAAAACCTGCCGGTTGCGGCTGGCATTGGCGGTGGTTCGGCCGATGCGGCAGCAGCGCTGCGAATGATGGCGGGATTGTCCAACAAGCCGATTGCTGTGTCTGAACTGACCGACCTTGCAGCGCGGCTGGGTGCTGACGTGCCGGCCTGCCTCGTTTCGGCACCATTGGTGGCGCGGGGCGTGGGCGAAGTGCTGGCGCCTTTGCCGGAATTTCCGGCTTGCCATATCGTGCTGGTCAATCCGATGATCCCGCTGGCCACGGCCGACGTGTTCCGCCGCTTGCGGGCACATGACAACTATCCCCTGCCGGAACTGCCCAACCCGCTGACGCGACCGGCACAGCTGGGCATCTGGCTGGCGGAGACGCGCAACGACCTTGAACCACCCGCGGTCAAACTGGTGCCGGTGATCGGCGCGATCGTTGATGAACTGGCCCAGACTCAAGGTTGCATTTTGGCGCGCATGTCGGGGTCGGGCGCGACCGTGTTCGGCCTGTTCGGCTCAAGCGGGCAGGCGCATCAGGCAGCGCAGGTGATGCGGGCCAGCCATCCGGACCATTGGGTTGCGGCAGCACCGCTTCTGGTGCCTTGAGTAGGGCCTAGTAAGCCCGGATCACGCTGAATTCGACGACATCGCTAAGCAATGCGCGCATCGGAGATTCCGGCAGGAGGTCCAGCGCCGCCTGGGCCGAGCGCGCGTGGGCGTGGGCCTGGTCCATGGTGCGGGTCAGGGTGTTGTGCTTTTCCATCACGGCAACCACGGCGGCGACCTGTTCGGCCGTCGCTTCGGCATCGCCGAGGGCTGCAGTGATCGTTTCGCGCTCGTCGGCGCTGCCTTCGGCCAGGGCCAGAATCACCGGCAGGGTCATCTTGCCTTCGCGCAGGTCGTCGCCGACATTCTTGCCCAAAGTGCCGGACTGCCCGCCATAGTCGAGCACGTCATCGACCAGCTGGAAGGCATTGCCCAGTTCGAGGCCATATTCCGCCAGTGCTTTGCGGCCGGCGTCATCGGCACCGCCCGACATGGCGCCAACTTCGCAGGCAGCCTGGAACAACACGGCGGTCTTGGCACGGATCACTTCGGCATAGTCCTGCGGCGTTGTGGTCAGGTCGCCGGTCTTGGCAAGCTGGAACACTTCGCCTTCGGCCATTACTGCGGAAGCCGCCGACAGCACGCCGAGCGCGCCGATATCGCCGGTTTCCACCATCATCATGAAAGCCTGGCCGAGCAGGAAATCGCCGACAAGAATGGAAGCCTTGTTGCCCCAGACCATGCGGGCGGCCGGCTTGCCGCGGCGCATGTCGCTCTCATCGACGACATCGTCGTGGAGCAGCGTGGCATTGTGCATGAATTCCACGGCGGCAGCGAAATTGATCGCCGTGCCGGTGCCCTTGGCAAAAAGCTGTGCGGCCGCCACGGTCAGCATCGGGCGCAGGCGCTTGCCACCGCTCTCGATGAGGTAGCGGGCGAGCTCGGGCACCATTTCGACATGGGAATCGGCGCGGCTCAGGATCAGCGCATTGACCTTGGCCATATCGGCCTCGGTGGCGAGGAGCAGGCGCTCGATCGGGTTGGCGGCCGGAGCCTCTTTGATCTGCGTCAGAACTGACACTCTTGTTCCGTCCTCATTTGCCTCAGTGGCAAATCTGGTTGAGCCTGCCACGCCGGCGCATGTATGGTCGCACCAAACCGGCCTTTAAGGGTGCGATGTCCCTAGACCAGCCTCAAAGCTTTGTAAAACACCAATCCATCACGCGCGACGCCTTTTTGGGTGGGCGGCTCACTCTGTCGCAGCCAAGCCACGGTTTCCGGGCCGGTTTGGACAGCGTGCTGCTGGGTGCGGCGGTGGGGCAGGGGCGCAAAAACCTGCTCGATCTGGGCTGTGGCGTCGGCACGGCGGGCTTCGTGGCCATGCATTATGGACGGATTCTGAACGCCACTCTGGTGGATCAAAATGCCGAGATTGTGGATCTGGCCAGAACCAATGCGACGGACAATGGCTTCGCCGAGCGGGCGACGGTTTTGGTTGCCGATATTACGGCGCGTGGCGCCGAGCGTCAGGCAGCGGGACTTGTGGAGAATGGCTATGACGTCGTCATCGCCAATCCACCCTTTTTTGCCGATGGGGCGGGGACGCTGGCGGTGGATCGCGGACGGGCCGACGCGCGGCATATGGATGCGGCCATGCTTGACCTGTGGATCAAAACGGCGGCCAGTGCGGCGGCGGCGGGAGGTGAGATCATTTTCGTCTATCCCTCGACAAGTCTGTCGCCTCTGCTGGCCGGGTTCGAGCAGCGCTTCGGGGCGGTGACCGTGCTGCCTCTGGCGCCGCGGGCCGAGGCGCCGGTGAGCCGGGTGCTGATACGCGGCATCAAGGGCTCGCGAGCACCGATGACGCTGCTGTCGAGCCGGGTGCTGCATGGCGAGGGCCGGAGTTTTGCCCCCGAGTTCGAAGCAATCTTTCGTGGCGAGGCGCGGCTCGTCTGGTAATCGCGGTCGCGCCATCCTAAATCTGGCGCAAAGCAAGAAGGATCGAGCATGGCCGAACCGACCACGCCGAAGCGGAACTGGCTGCAGCGCCTGACTGGCCGCGGCAAGACCGTCATTCCCGTCGTCCGCCTCCATGGCGTCATCGCCGCCGATCAGCGCCAGGGACGGCTCAATATCGCGACCGTCGCGCCGCTGCTGAAACGGGCCTTTGCCATCAAATCGGCGCCGGTGGTGGCGATTGTGATTAATTCTCCCGGTGGTTCTCCAGTGCAAAGCAGACTGATCGCCAAGCGCATTCGCGATCTCGCCAGCCAGCACGACAAGCGCGTGCTGGTCTTCGTGGAAGATGCGGCGGCGTCGGGCGGCTATTTCATTGCCGTGGCCGGCGACGAAATCATCGTCGATCCCTCGTCCATCGTCGGTTCCATCGGCGTCATTATGGCCGGCTTCGGCTTTGTCGGCGCGCTGGAAAAGCTGGGCGTCGAGCGGCGCGTGCATACGGCCGGCAATAACAAATCAACGCTCGATCCCTTCCTGCCGGAAAAGCAGGATGACGTGGAGCGCATCAAGCAGTTCGAGCTCGATATCCATCAGGTGTTCATCGATTTCGTGAAGGCCCATCGCGTCGGTAAGCTCAAGGCAGCCGACGAGGTGCTGTTCACCGGGCAATGGTGGACCGGCTTGCGTGGCGTGGAACTGGGGCTGGTCGATGCCATCGGCGATCTGCATGAGACGCTGACCATCCGCTATGGCCAGGATATCGCCCTCAAGCTGATCGAGCCCAAGCGGCCGTTCTTCGGCCTGCCGCGCCTTGGGTTTTCGACCGGCGAGATTGCCGCGACGATCGAGGATCGCGCGGCCTGGGGGAGGTTCGGCCTGTGATCTGGCGCGTCGTCATCTTTGCCGTCATAGGCGTGGTCATTTTTCTCGGCGTGCGCAAGATCTGGCGCGACTGGACCGGCCAGTTCAATGCCGAGGAACAGGAAGCCAGGCGCCTGCGCCGCGAACGCGACCTGCGCGAACGGGACCAGCCCGGCGTCATCGACCTCAAGCGCGACGAAGACGGCACCTATCGCCCCGGCGATGACGACAAACGCCGTTGACCATGAAGACCGCTCAAACTAGAGGTTGAGCCGCCTTTTCGCAGGACTGCCAGATGACCAATCGCCCGTCGCATATGGACCCGAAAAACTCCTTCCAGGGTCTGATCCTCACGCTGCAGCAGTTCTGGGCGGAGCAGGGCTGCGTCATCCTGCAGCCCTATGACATGCAGATGGGCGCCGGCACCTTCCACACCGCGACGACCTTGCGTGCGCTGGGCCCCAAGCCGTGGAAGGCCGCCTATGTGCAGCCCAGCCGCCGGCCCAAGGACGGCCGCTATGGCGAAAACCCCAATCGTCTGCAGCACTATTACCAGTTCCAGGTGATCCTCAAGCCATCGCCTCCTGACATCCAGGAGCTCTATCTTAAGTCGCTGGCCGCCATCGGGCTCGATGCGAGCCTGCATGACGTGCGCTTTGTGGAAGACGACTGGGAAAGCCCGACGCTGGGCGCCTGGGGGCTCGGCTGGGAATGCTGGTGCGACGGCATGGAAGTCAGCCAGTTCACTTACTTCCAGCAGGTCGCCGGCTTTGAATGCTCGCCTGTGCCGGGCGAGATTACCTATGGGCTAGAACGCCTCGCCATGTATGTGCAGGGCGTTGAAAACGTCTACGACCTCAATTTCAACGGCGGCACCGGCGACGACAAGGTCACCTATGGCGACGTCTTCCTGCAGAACGAGCAGGAAAGCTCGAAGTACAATTTCGAAGCCGCCGACACCGAAATCCTGTTCCGCCACTTTGCCGATGCCGAACAGGAATGCCGGGCCATTCTCGCCAAGGGCGCCGAAGGCAATCGCCAGACCATGGCCATTCCGGCCTATGAGCAGGTGGTCAAGGCCTCGCATAACTTCAACATGCTCGACGCCCGCGGCGTCATCTCGGTGACTGAGCGCCAGAGCTATATCCTGCGCATCCGCGACCTCGCCAAGAGCTGCGGCGAAGCCTGGCTGCAAACCGCTGGTGGCGGGGCGGAATAAGCTCCGCAATACCATTGCGTGCCTGACGGCGCAGTGCCAATGTCCGCAGCATTTGCGGGAGAAAGCACAATGTTCGGTTGGATTATCCTTGGCCTCGTCGTCCTGGCGGCAGCCTATGCCGTGATGCTCTATAACGGCCTGGTCAAGAACCGGCAGTTGGTGGAAGAGGGCTGGTCGGGCATCGACGTGCAGCTCAAGCGCCGCACCGACCTGATCCCCAACCTGATGGAAACCGTGAAGGGCTATATGGGTCACGAGCGCGAGACGCTCGAAGCGGTGACCAATGCCCGCGCGGCGGCGACAAGCGCCGCCAATGGCACGCCCGAACAGCGCGCCGCGGCCGAAGGCCAACTCTCGGGCGCCCTGGGCCGGCTGATCGCCACGGCCGAGGCCTATCCCGACCTCAAGGCCAATACGACCTTCCTCGAATTCCAGGCGGCGCTGCAGACCGTGGAAGACGAAATCCAGATGGCCCGCCGCTATTACAATGGCTCGGTGCGCAATATGAACACCATGGTCGAATCCGTGCCCTCCAACTTCATCGCCGGCCCTTTCGGCTTCCAGAAAGCGCAGTATTTCGAGCTGGAGAACGAAGCCGACCGCGCCGTGCCGACCGTCAAGTTCAACTAGACGCCATGCGCGCCATGCTCCGTTCCCTTGCTGCCCTCCTGCTGGGGCTGCTGCTCGTTGTGCCCGCCCTGGCGCGCGAGGAGATTGCTGGCCTTACCTCGGACGTGACGCTCCGCACCGATGGATCGGTACGCGTGGTGGAAATGATCGAGGTCAATGCCGAGGGCGTGGAGATCCGGCGCGGCATCTATCGCGATATCCCGACGGTGCAGCTGTCGATCTCGGGGCAGAAGATCCGCTCCAGTCTCGACGTGGAGAGCGTGACGCGCGATGGCCAAGACGAGCCCTTCCGCACCGAGCGGATGGGCAATTTCGTCCGCATCTGGATCGGTGACAGCGAGCAGTTCATTTCGCGCGGCCGGCATCGCTACCAGATCACCTACACCATGGACCGCATGGCTCGCAGCTTTGAGGACCATGACGAGCTCTATTGGAACGCCACCGGCAATTACTGGATTTTCCCGATCGTCAAATCCTCGGCGCGGGTGACCCTGCCGGATGGCGCGGTGATTTCCGACATGGTGGGCTATACCGGCCCGGTCGGTTCGACCGAGCAGGCGGTGATCATCACCCGCACCGGCGATAATACGGCCGTGTTCCGCACCGAGCGCCAGCTCGGCGCTGGCGAGGGCATGAGCTTTGCGGTGAAATTCCAGAAGGGCGTGCTGGTGCCGCCCAGCGGCGCCGACGGCTTTTTCCAGTGGCTGTCCGACACCCGGGAAATCTTCCTGCCGATCCTCGGCGTCATCTTGGTGCTGGGCTACAATGTGCTGGCCTGGAGCCGGGTCGGGCGCGACCCGGAAAAGGGCACCATCATCCCGCTGTTCCATCCGCCCAAGGATTTCTCGCCGGCCCTGACGCATTTCGTGCATCACTGGGGCTTCCAGAACTGGACGGCCTTTACAGCCACGGTCTTCGACCTTGGGGTCAAGGGTCTGGTGCGGATTGAAAATCCCAAGGATGCGCTGACCGTGGAAGTGACCGGCAAGGCGCCGGACGAAAAGCTGCCGGCCGGCGAACGGAAGCTGTTCGACTATTTCAAATCCAAGGGCCGCATTACGATCAACACCAGCAACGGTCCCGAGATTGCCGCGCAGCGCAGCGCGCTGCATGCGGCGATCAGCAATGAAAACCGTGCGGTCTGGTTCAACCACAATTTCGGCTATGCCGCGCTGAGCTTTGTCCTGGCGATTGGCGTGCTCATTGCCCTGGTCTGGTTCGAGGCGCTGGAGCCGGAGTGGTTGGCCGCAGCCGTGGTTGTCGGCCTTGTGCTCGGGTTGGTCGGCATGCTGGGCAACAAGCTGTGGCAGGGCGGCGGCTTCCGGCGGTTCTTCGTCATCCTCTGGGTTGGCATCGTCGGCTTCAACCTGCTCGGCGGCGGGCTGGAAGCCTTCACGCATCTGTCGATCAACACCGCTGCCGTCGCGGCTGGTTCGATCGTGTTGATCACCGTGATCTTTGCCGTGCTGATGCGGGCGCCGACCATCCAGGGCCGCAAGGTCATGGACCAGATCGACGGCTTCAAGATGTATCTCGATACGGCCGAGAAGAACCGGCTCAACATCATCAATGAGCCGCCGATGACGGTGGATCGCTTCGAGCGCATCCTGCCCTATGCCATCGCGCTGGGCGTCGAAAAGCCATGGTCGGAGCATTTCGAGGGCGAGCTGTCGCGCAATGCCATCGAAGGCATGGCGCCGGGCACGGCCTATAGTCCCTATTGGTACACCGGCGCGTCGAGCTTCGAGCGCGGCGGCCTGTCCAATGCGATCAGTGCAGCGTCGAGCGGCATGACCGCGGCCATGGTGGCGGCACAGCCCGTGCAGGCCAGCTCGTCGGGCTTCGGCTCCAGCGGCGGCGGGGGCGGCGGCGGTGGATTTTCGGGCGGCGGTGGCGGCGGCGGCGGCGGTGGCGGCTGGTAATCGCCAATAGACATCCAGCCCTGCCCAAGCTAAGCAAAACCGCGCTTTCTAACCCTTGGTACCGCTATGCCCGAACTGCTGCTCGAACTCTTTTCCGAGGAAATCCCGGCCCGCTTCCAGCGTCGCGCCGCCGATGACCTGAAAAAGGCCGTGACCAATGCGCTGGTCGATGCAGGTCTGGTCTATGAGGGCGCCAAGGCCTTCGTGACGCCGCGCCGCCTGGCGCTGACCGTCACGGGCCTGCCGGCCCGCTCGCCCGATACGCGCGAAGAAAAAAAGGGCCCCAAGGTCGGCGCACCGCAGCCCGCCATTGACGGCTTCCTGCGCTCCGCCGGGCTGAGCTCGCTCGACGAGGCCAAGGTCGAAAGCGATCCGAAGAAGGGCGACTTCTATGTTGCCCATATCAACAAGCCGGGTGCCGAAGCGGTGACGCTGCTCTCGGCCATCCTGCCAAAAATCCTGACCGATTTCCCCTGGGCCAAGTCGATGCGCTGGGGCTCGGGGAGCTTTAGCTGGGTGCGGCCGCTGCGTGCCATTACCGCGACCTTCGGTTCGGAAAACGAAGACCCGGTGGTGATCCCGTTTGCTTCGGGCGTGGTGGAATCCGGCCAGACCACCTTCGGCCATCGCTTCCTCGCCCCCGCCGCCATCAAGGTGCGCCGCTTCGATGACTATGTCGAAGCGCTGGAGCGCGCCAAGGTGGTGCTCGATATCGACCGCCGCAAGGACATCATCCGCACCGATGCCGAACAGCTGGCCTTTGCGCAGGGGCTGACCGTCATCGCCGACGAAGGCCTGCTCGAAGAGGTCGCCGGTCTCGTCGAATGGCCGGTGGTGATGATGGGGTCGTTCGACCCGGCCTTTCTGGAAGTCCCCGAAGAAGCCATTATCGCCACCATCCGCGCCAACCAGAAATGCTTCTGCCTGCGCGATGCGTCGGGCAAGCTGGCGCCCAATTTCATCATCACCTCCAATACCGTGGCCAGCGATGGCGGCGCGACAATCATCGCCGGCAATGAGCGCGTCATCCGCGCGCGGCTGAGCGATGCGATGTTCTTCTACAATGGCGACTTGTCGCTGCCGCTCGAACATGGCCTGCCCAAGCTGGAAGAAACCGTGTTCCACGCCAAGCTGGGCACCCAGTTTGCCCGGATCGAGCGGCTGGTGAAGCTGGCCGGCGAGATTGCGCCGCAGGTTGGTGCCGATCCCGAACGCGCCAAGCGCGCTGCCATGCTGGCCAAGGCCGACCTGACCACCCAGATGGTTGGCGAATTCCCCGAGCTGCAGGGCCTGATGGGCCGCTATTATGCTTTGGCGCAGGGCGAGCCGGCCGATATCGCGACGGCGGTGGAAATGCATTACAAGCCGCTCGGCCCGACCGACAAGGTGCCCACCGAACCGGTATCGATCGCTGTTGCGCTGGCTGACAAGCTCGACCTGCTGACCGGCTTCTGGGCCATCGACGAAAAGCCTACGGGCTCGCGCGATCCCTTTGCCCTGCGCCGCGCGGCGCTGGGCGTGATCCGGATCATCTCGGAAAACAACCTGCGCTTCCCGCTCAAGGTCGATGCTGACCTCCTGGCCTTTTTCCATGATCGCCTGAAGGTTTCGCTGCGCGATGCCGGTGCCCGGCATGACCTGCTCGATGCGGTGATTTCCGCCGACAGCAATGACATCCTGCAGGTGACCCAGCGCGCCGAGGCGCTCTCGGCGCTGCTGTCTTCGGCTGACGGGCAGAACCTGCTCGCCGGCTACAAGCGTGCTGCCAATATTCTTGCGGCCGAGGAGAAAAAAGACGGCAAGGCTTATGCTGGCGCCGTCGAACAGGATGCGTTGAAGCTGTCGGAAGAGACGGCGCTGGCCTTTGCCGTGGATGCCGTGCATGCCGCCGTGTCCAACCATGTGGCCAAGGACGACTACAAGGGCGCCATGGGCGAGCTGGCGACGCTGCGCGCGCCGGTGGATGCCTTCTTTACAGCCGTGCTGGTCAATGATGCCGACCCGGCGGTGCGCGCCAATCGCCTCAACCTGCTCGCCCGCCTGCGCGACACCATGCATTTGGTGGCCGATTTCGGCAAAGTGGCCGGCTGACGATCAGCGCTGGGGCAGCGCGCAGAGCACGCTGCCCAGGCTTGTCGTGAACATGAAGGACGTCTTGCCCGCGGCATCGGTGGTGAAGCTGCCGCTGAGCCTGATATCGGCCAGCGGGCCGCTGACGGCGGTGACGCTGTCGCCGGACGAAGCGACCTGTCCGGTGCCGCCAATGCCGTCGGCTGCCGCGAATTCATAGTCGCCGGCGACCATGAGGTTGAGGACGCCGAAGGCGTTGCCGCTCATGTCGACGCATTGATAGACGCCGGGCGGCGGGAACTGTGCGAAAGCCGGCGCTGTTGTGAGCGCCAGGGCGGTGATGGTGATTGCAATTGGGCGGATCATCACCAGATGATGCGCCAGGCCGCGGCTTTAGCCAATTCAAACTGGCGCTACTGAAGGAATTTTCGATGAGTGTTGGTTTGTTGGCGCTGCTCGACGATGTCGCCGGGCTGGTCAAGGTCGCTGCGGCCTCGCTGGACGACGTGGCGGGGCAGGCGGCCAAGGCGGGCGTCAAGGCCGCCGGTGCGGTGATCGACGATGCGGCAGTGACGCCAAACTATGTCACCGGCTTTACCGCCGACCGCGAATTGCCCATCGTCGGCAAGATCGCCTGGGGCTCGATCAAGAACAAGCTGCTGTTCCTGCTACCGGCGGCGCTGCTGCTGAGCCTCTTCGCCTCTTGGCTCATCACGCCGCTGCTGATGCTGGGCGGCGCCTATCTCTGCTACGAGGGCGCCGAGAAGATCTTCCACGCGCTGCGCCCACATGATGCCGAGGCGCATGAGGCGAGCCTCGAGCCGACAGCGATCGAGCCGCAGAGCATGGAAGACCGCCAGGTGGCGGGTGCCATCAAGACCGATTTCATCCTCTCGGCCGAGATCATGACGATCATCCTGGCCGCCATCGATGTCGAGAATTTCTGGACCCGCGCGGTGATCCTGGCGATTGCCGGCGTCGGCATTACCGTGGCCGTCTATGGCGCCGTGGCGCTAATCGTCAAAGGCGACGACTTCGGCCTGTTCATGGCCCGCAACGGCCGCACCGGCGCCGGCAGGGCCTTCGGGCGCGGCGTGGTGAGTTTCATGCCGGTCTTCATGCAGGCGCTCAGCGTCATCGGCACGGCCGCCATGACCTGGGTCGGCGGCAGCATCATCGTGCATGGGCTATATGAGTTCGGCTTTGCCGGCCCCGAGCACATTGTCGAGGCGGCGGCCCATTGGGCCGAGCATCTGGTGCCGGCGATTGCCGGGGTGGCTGGGTGGTTTGCAACGGCTGTGGTGGATTTCGGCTTTGGCATCGCCATCGGCGCGGTGATGATCCCGGTAGCGGGCTATGTGATTGCGCCGGCGTGGAAAGCGATCAAGGGCCTGCTGCCGAAGCGGGCCTAGCCGCCTACTTCTTGCCCTTGAACGGCGCCATGCCTTCGTTGGCGAGCTGATCGGCGCGTTCGTTCAGCTCGTGGCCGGCGTGGCCCTTGACCCATTTCCACTCGATAGTGTGGCGCTTCTGGGCTTCGTCCAGCGCTTGCCAGAGTTCGAGATTCTTCACCGGCTTCTTGTCGGCGGTCTTCCAGCCATTGCGCTTCCAGCCATGCATCCAGCTCTGCACGCCGTTTTTGACATATTGGCTGTCGGTATGCAGTTCCACGGTGCAGGGGCGCTTGAGGGCGTTGAGCGCCTCGATGGCGGCTGTGAGCTCCATCTTGTTATTGGTGGTCAAGGCTTCGCCGCCCTTGAGTTCCTTGACGTGGCCGCCGAACTCGAGAATGGCGCCCCAGCCGCCGGGGCCCGGATTGCCCGAGCAGGCGCCGTCGGTGTGGATCGTGACGATGTCGGTCAACGCGCCACAGCCGCTTCGATGGTGCGCAGCTCGCGCGGGATGTTGAAGGCGATATTTTCCTTGGCGGTGACGCGCGCTTCGACCTTGATGTCATAGCGCTGGGCAAAGGCTTCGATCACTTCATCGACCAGCTTTTCTGGCGCCGAGGCACCGGCCGAAACGCCGAGCGACTTGATGCCTTCAAGGCGCGACCAGTCGATTTCCGAGGCGCGGTCGACCAGCATGGAGACCTTGCAGCCCGAGCGTTCGGCCACTTCCACCAGACGCAGCGAATTGGAGGAATTGGGGGAACCGACGACGATCATCGCATCCACTTCCGGCGCCACGGCCTTGATGGCCTCCTGCCGATTGGTGGTGGCGTAGCAGATATCTTCCTTGTGCGGCCCGTTGATCGCCGGGAATCGGGACTTGAGCGCCGCGACGATTTCGCGGGTGTCATCGACCGAGAGGGTGGTCTGGGTGACGAAGGCCAGTGTGTTGGGATCTTTCGGCTCGAACACCATGGCATCGGCCACGGTCTCGATCAGCGAAATCGAGCCGGGCGGCAGCTGGCCCATGGTGCCGACCACTTCGGGATGGCCCTTGTGGCCAATGAGAACAATTTCGTGGCCTTCGGCATGGTGGCGCTGCGCCTCGACATGCACCTTGCTGACGAGCGGGCAGGTGGCGTCGAGGAAGAACATGTTGCGGCTCTTGGCATCGGCCGGCACCGACTTGGGCACGCCATGCGCCGAGAAGACGACGGGAGCGCCGGTATCGGGGATTTCGCTCAGCTCTTCGACAAAGATCGCGCCCTTGTCGCGCAAGCCATCAACCACATATTTGTTGTGCACGATGGCGTGGCGCACATAGACCGGCGCGCCATATTTTTCGAGCGCAAGCTCGACGATCTGGATGGCGCGATCGACGCCGGCGCAAAAACCGCGTGGGGCGCAGAGCAGAATGTCTAGTTGTGGCCGCTTTTCCATAACAGTGAGATGCTTTCGAGCGTCGCTCAAGTCAAGTCTTGTTGCGGTCGCATGGGTGCACAGGCATTATGCACTCTCAAAGAATGTAAGGACTTAGCCGTGAGTTTGGCGCAGGAAATGTTCGCGATTGCCCCGGCCATGGGGAAGGCGAACCTGTCTGCCAGCCAGCTCAAGCTGCTGAGCGGCAAGGCGCGCTGGATTTTCCGCGTGGGCGAAGCCGGTTTTCCGACGGTCCCGACCATTGCCCTGACCCGCGCTGCCTGGGAGGCTTTGCAGGCCGAACGCGCTCACAAGGATGTGCGGCTGCGCACCCATTGGATCGCCTGCCTGTTCAAGCTGGTCGACAAGGAAGGCAAGCCGCCAGTGCTGGTGGTCCGCACCTCGGCGGCGACGCATAATGCGGGATTGGCCCCCGCCAAGCTGGGCATCGCGGCGCCGACCAGTCCCGAGGATTCGGTCGATCCGACGCGGCCGCTGGCCCGGGCGATCAAGAATGCCTTCGAGAGCTATGGCTTTGGCCAGGGCTGGACCGCGCGACCCGACGAGGATCGCGGCAAGCAGATCGTCTTGGTGCAGGCCGTGGCCGATGGCGAGGTGGAACAATTCCTCACCCGCAATGCCACGACCGGCGTGCTGGGTCCGGCGCCGGTGGATGGCTCCATGCTGCCGCACCTGCCGGAATCGGTCGATGCGTTGGTGGCTTTGGTCGATGCCAAGTCGGGCCGACATATGTGCGTGACGGTGGCGATCAAGCGCGGGCAGGTGGTGTTCCTGTCGGCGCGGCCATCGCAGGTTTCGGCGGCGGCCGATCTGGAAGCGGCGGTGGATCGGGTCAATCGCAAGGTCTGGTCGGCCCATAATGCGGTGACCCGCGTCGACCCCAACCGCATGGCGCAATTGCTGCATCCGCGGCTCAAATCCACCGAGGGCGCCCAGCCGGTAGCCGTGGGCCTGGGCGTATCGCCCGGCGCGGCCAGCGGCATGATCGTTTTCAATCCCGACGATGCAGCGCGGCTGCGAGCGCGCGGCAAGCATTGCATCCTCGTGGTCAACGAGACCGGCCCCGCCGATATTGAGGGTATGAAGGCGGCGACCGGCATCCTGACGGCACGCGGCGGCATGTCGAGCCATGCCGGGGTGATCGCCCGTATTACCGGCAAGCCCTGCGTAGCCGGGGTGCGGACGCTGTCGGTCGATACCAATGAAATGGTCTGCCGCATCGGCGACCGCGAATTCCGTCCCGGCGACCGGCTGACCATCGATGGCAGCGACGGCTCGGTCTATGCTGGCACGCTGCCGCTGGCCCAGCCGCATATCGGCGGCGCCATCGGCAAGCTGCTCGGCTGGTCCGACGCCAGCCGGACCATTGCCGTGCGCACCAATGTGGAAACCGTCGAATCGGCCCGCACGGCGCTGAGCTTTGGCGCCGAAGGCATTGGCCTTGCCCGGAGCGAGCACATGTTCTTTTCGCCTGAGCGCATGGTGGCGTTGCGTCGCGTAATCCTTTCCGAGGACGAGGAAGACCGCAGCCGGGCCATCAATGGGCTGGTGGATTTCCAGACTGGGGACTATTCGGCGCTGTTTTCCACCATGCAGGGCCTGCCGGTGACGGTGCGGCTATTCGATCCGCCCTTGCACGAGTTTCTGCCGCGCAGCGACGAGGAAATCGAGGAAACAGCGGCCTCGCTGGGGCTGGCCGTTCGCGCGCTGCGGCAGCATCTGGAGCGCATTGCCGAGGTCAACCCGATGCTGGGCCATCGTGGCGTGCGGCTGGCCATCACCAATCCCGAAATGCTGCAGATGCAGATGCAGGCCGTGATGGCCGGCGTGCGCGCGGCCAGCGAGACGCAGAACGAGCCGGTCGTGGTGGAGGTCATGGTGCCCTTCGTGTCGACGGCCAGCGAAGTTGCCTGGGTGCGCGAGCGGGTGCATGCCATTGCCAATAATTCCGGCTTGTTGCGCGGCGACCGGGTAAAGTTCTCCTTCGGCACCATGATCGAACTGCCGCGCGCGTGTCTAAGGGCCGGCGACATTGCGCATATGGTCGACTTCTTCTCCTTCGGCACCAATGACCTGACGCAGACCACCTTCGGCATTTCGCGCGACGATGCGCCGACCTTCCTTGCCACCTATCAGCGCAAGGGCGTCTATGAGCGCGACCCCTTTGTCACCATCGACGAAAAGGGCGTTGGCGAGATGATCCAGATTGCCATCCAGCGCGGCAGGGCTGCCAATCCCAAGCTCAAGATCGGCATTTGCGGCGAACATGCCGGCGATCCGGCATCGCTGAAGTTCTTCGCCGGGCTGGGCGTCGACTATGTCTCCTGCTCACCCTATCGTGTGCCGGTTGCCCGGCTGACGCTGGCGCAGGCTTCTGCTTAAATAGCGGCGACACGATCCCTATATGAAGGGGACGGCCGGCGCATTGCCGGCGAGGGAAGGACAAGACCGAGGTGAGATTTTTGCCGGTTCTGGCGCTGCTGCCGATTTTCGCCCTATCGACACCTGCCGTCATGGCCCAGCAAGCGGGGGCGCAATGCACCGCTATCTCCGGTGACGCCGAACGGCTGGCCTGTTTTGATGACGCTTTTGTCGGAGCCGCCGCACCAGCGGGCAATGCCCAGGTTGTGATCGAGTCCGAACAGCTTATTCCCGCCCGTCCAAATGGCCGCGCTCCGGCGACGATCACCGTGGCCTGCGAGGCCAATGTGCTGAGCGTGGCTTTTGGCTTTGCCGGCAATACCATCTCTGCCCTGGGTCGCGATGCCGGGATTACCTGGCAGCTCGACCTCGGCGCCCGCAGCAGCCGGACCCTGCCGGTCGATGCCAGCAACACGGCCGTGCTGCTCGATAATACGCGGGATTCGCTGGCGTTTCTGCAAAGCCTCGAGGGTGCCAATAACCTCACCGTGCGGGTCACGCCGGCCAGCGCGCGGACCTTTTCGGTGCGCTATCAGCTGAGCGATTTCGCGGCGCAAGTGGCGCCAGTGCGCGCGGCCTGCGGCGGTTAAAGCCCACACATTTGCGTCATTCATAGTTCTGCCAAAGGCCTGCCATGGTTAACCCATTGCTGCGCCTCAAAGCCTGTTTACCGGCTGCTAACCCTAATCAGACATCATGATGATTGTCGGCATTTTAGCGTCACTTTCGCCGATCAGTTGTTGTGTTGCGTAGTGTTGAGTAGCGTTTATGGCTTCATCCCACCGGCCGGTGGCGCTTTCGCGCCCCGCCAGAGCGGTTCGCCGTCATCCCTTCACCAGGTTACTGGTCGTCGGGATTTTCTGTTCTCTCAGCTATGCCGCCTTGACCAATGGCGCCTTCGGGCCGACCGGCGATCTGGCTGACACGCTGCCGGCCGACGTCGATCTGGTGACGGCAAGCCTCTCCTATTACGGCGTTGATCCGGTGATTACCGGCTCGGTCGATCATCTGTTCGATAGCGCCAGCTTTACCGGCCCCAATCGGGCCGAAAAGACCGATCGTGTGCGGCCGGCTGTCGATCTGGCGTCCTTCACGCAGAGCTTCGAAGAAACCCGCACGCGCATTGCCTCGCTGCGCAATGCGGATGCCATCGCTTTGGGCCAATCGCTCTATGCGGCCGTCGAGCTGCCGGCCAGCGGCGATGTCGAAATTGGGCCCCGCATGTCGGTCGCGTCGCTTGATCCGTCGACGGCTGCGGCGCTGGAGGCCATTGCCGGCATCGCACCGAGCGTTGCTACGCCGCTCCCCGCCATGGCGTCCCAACAGCTTGCCTATGCCCGTGAAACTGCCCCGGTAACCGGGGCTTTTTCCTCCGGTGTGCCGGTGGCAGCCAATGAGAAAGAACTCTGGTGCCTGGCGACGGCGGTGTATTTCGAGGCGCGCGGCGAAAGCTATCGTGGCCAGGTCGCCGTGGCGCAGGTCGTGCTCAACCGCGTCAAGGATCACCGCTATCCCGATACGATCTGCGGCGTGGTGTTCCAGAACCAGAGCCGGCGCAACTCCTGCCAGTTCTCGTTTGCCTGCGACGGCATTCCCGAAGTCATCAATGACAGCAAGTCATGGGCGCAGGCCCAGGACATCGCCCAGCGCTTCACTGCCGGCGAGCTCTACCTGACCGAAGTGGCTGATGCGACGCATTATCACGCCACCTATGTCAGCCCCGCCTGGGCCCCCCGCATGACCAAGGTCACGCAGATCGGCCTGCATGTCTTCTACAAATTCAAGCGCGGCTGGCTCTTCGGCTAGCCGTCAGCCTGAGCTGACGGATCAGTTCCGCCAGGAGCGCATGATGAAGGAATTGGCGCTGCGGGTGATCACCGTGGTCCAGTGGCCGTGGCTCCAGTAGGAAAACTCGTTGGCCGGCTGCGGATAGATGCCGGTGACGTCGACGCCGGGATACTGCACGTGGTTGGAAAACAGCGCGTCGCTGGAATAGGTGCCGCTGGCCGTATTGGTGATGGTGACATAGCTTACCCGGCCGGCTTCGACCTTCTTGACCCGCGTGGTCAAGATCGGGTCGGTCGAGATGCTATCGTCGTGTGAGACCTCATAGAATTTGTTCTCGTAGCGCACGAGCTTGGAGGCATCAATGCCGGTGGGCGTCTCGTCGCCAAAGGCTTCCACAACCATGCCCGGTCCAATGGCGGCCAGTGCCGTGGCGCAGGCGGCGCCCAGCGCCATTCCCATGAGTAGATGGCGATCCGGCAGGTTCATGGCATGCGTCCCAAAATGAAGCGACTGGTGCAATCCTATTAACGGATTAATAACCATGATCGCGCGAGGGACGCAAAGTTCAACTTTGGCTAGGGTTAATCTCCACAGGCCAAGTGACTGTCGTCAAAGTGTAATTTCCTCGAAAGCCGCGACGAAGCGGTCATGCGCTTCGCGCGTCGGCCAGGGGCGGATCAGCCGGTCGAAGGCATCGACGTCAAAGGCCGGCAGGCTGGGTTCGCCGAAGAATTTGCGGGCTTCGCTATCCTCGAAGCCGGCGAGGTGCACGGCCTCGAAATAGGCCGACTCGCGGTCGGCTTTCTTGACCAGTTTGGTCAGGGCCGAGGACATGGTGGCGGGGAGGGAGAAGCGCAGGAAAATCGCTGACAGCAAACGATTTTCGACGTCCTTGTAGTTTCCCCCCATGGCTGCCTTGAAAGGGGAAATGATGTCGCCCATGACATATTCGGGCGCGTCATGCAAAAGGGCCTGGGCCTGCGAGACGGGGTCGCAGTCGGGATTGTGAGCGCGGAACAATTCGAGCACCAGCACCGAATGCTGGGCGACAGAAAACGGATAGTCGCCAGCGGTTTGGCCGTTCCAGCGGGCGACGCGGGCGAGGCCATGGGCGATGTCTGAGAGTTCGACATCCATCGGCGAAGGATCGAGAATATCGAGCCGGCGCCCCGACAACATGCGTTGCCAGGCGCGTGCACTTGCGCGTGCCATAATGTCCCCAAATGCTAACAGACTGTTAGCATCGAGCGTAACCAATCGCGGCTCGATTCGACAGGCAGCGCGCTAGTCTTCGGGCGTGGTCTCGCCGAATTGGTAAGTGGCCCAGACGGGCAGGGCGACGCGGACCGGCTTGCCATCCACGGTGACGGCGGAGGGGTCGGTGATGCGGTCGAGGCGAAGGATAGCGACGGCCCTGCCATCGAGGACCTGACCGATTGTGCCGGCATCGCGCCCGCCGGCGACGACGGACGAACCGGCAGGTGCGTCCACGCCGAAGACTAGCACCGGGCGGCGGCGGGCGGTGCCGCGGTGCTTCATGCGGGACACAACCTCCTGACCGACATAGCAGCCCTTGGCAAAGTCGATGCCGTCAATGATGTCGAAGCCGATATCATGGGCGAAAGTGTCATTGGCGGGGAAGTCATTGCCTTGGTGGGCGATACCCGCATCAATGCGCTCGGCCTGATAGAAGTCGTCATTCTGCACCCAAGCACTGGTGGCCTCGACCGGCGCGATGGTCTGCCAGCCCATGTCGATCGGGCCCATGCGATCGGAGAAGCGGATGCCATCTGGCTCTTCATCCTGGGCAAAACCGACGCGATGGGTCTCGCGCAGGTCATCGATCACCACCTGCGAGCGCAGCCGATACATCTTCATGCGTTTGAGGAAATCATCGGCCACCGACTGGTGCACGTCGAGGTAGAGGCCGTCCTGCGCATGGCCGGCCAGCCCTTCGGCCAGGATCTTGCCCTGGGGCGACAGCAGCGCCCAGGCAGCGGCAACCTCGCCTTCACCCATACCGGTCGCGGGGATTTCGCCCGTCACCACGTCATTGAGCAGTTTATGCGCATCAACGCCGGAAAAGCGGAACACGGCACGGTCGGCGCGCAGATGGATGGTCATGGTCTCTTGCTTCCCGGACAAGGGGTCCGCTAAACCGGCCCAAGGCATTGGCAGGCAGGACCCAAGACATGGCGCAGTACGACACCATTTTCAAGAACGCCACCGTGGTGAACCAGGATGGCGAGGCGCTGGCCGATATTGCGGTGCGCAATGGCCGGGTGGTCGCACTGGGCGATGTGGGCAGCAATGCGGGTGAAGTGGTAGACTGCAAGGGCCTGCATATCCTGCCCGGCGTCATCGACACCCAGGTGCATTTCCGCGAGCCGGGTCTGACGCATAAGGAAGACCTCGAAACCGGCTCGCTCGGCGCGGTGATGGGCGGCGTGACAGGCGTGTTCGAAATGCCCAATACCAATCCGCTGACCACCACGCGCGAAACCTTCGAGGCCAAGATCGCGGCGGGCACCAACCGCATGCATTGCGACTTCGCCTTCTATATCGGCGGCACGCATGAAAATGTAGGCGAACTGGCCATGCTGGAAAAGCTGCCGGGCTGTGCCGGCGTGAAAGTGTTCATGGGCTCGTCCACCGGCTCACTGCTGGTGCAGGACGATGCCGGTGTCGAAGCCATTTTGCGCGCCATTTCGCGCCGCGCCGCCTTCCACTCGGAAGACGAATATATGCTGGAAGAGCGCAAGCACCTGCGCGTGCCGGGTGATCCCAGCAGCCACCCGGTGTGGCGCTCGCCGGAAGTGGCGATGAGCTGCACGACGCGGCTGGTCAATATCGCCCGCAAGACCGGCAAGCGCATCCATGTGCTGCATATTTCGACCAAGGAAGAGATCGTCTACCTGGCCGACCACAAGGACGTGGCTTCGGTTGAGGTCACGCCGCATCACCTGACGCTGGACGAGACGGCCTACACCAAGCTCGGCACCTATGCCCAGATGAACCCGCCGGTGCGCGACAAGGACCATCGCGCAGGCATCTGGAAGGGCGTGGAGAATGGCGTGGCCGATATCCTGGGCTCGGACCATGCGCCGCATACGCGGGCGGAGAAGGACCATCCTTATCCCGAAAGCCATTCGGGCATGACCGGTGTGCAGACGCTGGTGCCGACCATGTTGGACCATGTGAATAATGGAAAGCTGAGCCTGCAGCGGTTTGTCGACATGACCAGTGCGGGGCCGAACAGGCTGTTCGGCATTGCCAACAAGGGCCGGATTGCGGTGGGCTATGATGCCGATTTCACCGTGGTGGATCTGAAGCGCCGCGAGACGATCAGCAATGACTGGATCAAGTCGCGGGCGGGTTGGACGCCGTACGACGGGGTGACTGTGATGGGCTGGCCGGTGGGGACCGTGGTGCGCGGTAAGACGGTGATGTGGCAGGGGGAATTGGTGACGCCATCTATTGGCCAGCCGATGCGGTTTTTGGAGGCGCTGTAGGGGACGCGGCGCTGCGCGAAGAGTCTTCTTTTGGATACCCCCACCTAGCCTCCCCCTGATAGGGGGAGGAACAGATCGAGTTTGAAGCGCGCCATTGTGCCCAATACACCGGGCCGATTCCTCCCCCTATCAGGAGGAGGCTAGGTCGGGGTACTCTTCCCACCCACGGTGTCATCCCGGCCTTGAGCCGGGATCCATCTCGAGATCGCGCCACGGCCGCAAGGTGGTTCGATCTGGCGGCGTGAGGCAAAATCTCAGGATGGGCCCCGGCTCAAGGCCAGGGTGACACCGAGATTGGGGAGGCATCATGCCGACTGGTACTCTTCCCCCACGCTCAATCCGGCTGGCTGACTGGACCTCGACCGACGCCTCAATCCAGCCTGCCGAGCACCCCCTCCAGCGCCGTGATATACTGTGGCCACGAGGCGCCAGCGCCCTGATATGCCTGTTCCTGATCGGGGCGGAAGCCGGACTGTTCCATGCGCAGATGGGTGCCGGTGCTGGTGGGCGTCAGGGTCCAGGTGACCAGGCTTTCGAGACCGAAGGCGGCCCATTTGTAGGTCAGTACCTTGTTGGGCTCGACTTCCACCACTTCGCAATCCACCCCGCCCCAATCGGCGCTAAAGCGGAAGCTGTGGCCGACTTCGGGCTTGAGGTCGCTCTTCATGCCGATCCATTCCTCGACCAGATGCGGCTGGGTCAGCGCGCGCCAGAGCTTTTCGGGCGGATAGCCGATGTCGCGGGTGACGATGACGGAGCGGGTTTCGGTCATGGCTTTGGTCCTTGCTGGAGGCGTTGAAAATCGGGTTCGCTCATTGGTCCATCCTTTTGAGCAGGTCTTCCAACCGGTCGATGCGGCTTTCCCAGAACCCCGTCATCTGCTGGGTCCAATCGGTCAGCGGCGCAAGGGCATCGAGCTGGGCGCTGTAATGGGTGTTGCGGCCCTCGTGTCGGTCGCGCACGAGACCAGCCAGCTTGAGCACGCCGAGATGTTTGGAGACCACGGGCTGGGACACGCCGGCGCCCTGGGTGAGGGCGCCCACGGTGGTTTCGCCCTCGCGGCACAGGCGCTCGAACAGGGCGCGCCGGGTCGGGTCGGCGAGAGTCTTGAAGATGACGTCCGGCGCGGCTGACATAAACCATACCTCGGTGGCTATGGATTTTATATAGCTGGGTGGCTATGGGTTGTCAAATCGGACCGGAAACGCAAAAGGGCAGCGGATGCAGCCGCTGCCCTTTGGGGACCCGATGGAGGCCGGGGATTATTGCAGCACGCGCTCGAGATTGTATTCGCCGGAGCGAATGCGGTCGGGCAGCAGGGTCATGAGATCGGCGGTGGCTTCGTCGCCATGCATCTTGACGAAGGTGGCCAGCGCCGCAAACAGCGAGGCATGGGCCAGCGCGGCGCTTTGCACGCCATCTTCCTCGGCGACGTTCCAGGCCTCGGCCAGATATTCCAGCGCAAGCTGGCGCTCACCCTGGTCGCGGTCAAAAACAGTATGGCCCGAGGCGGGCGTGAACATGGTTTTGGTCGTTGTCATGGGTTTGGGCGTAGCATGGGGACATGCGGCAGGCGCGGGAGAAGTAACTCGAAGGTTAACGGGGTATGCGCATCTGCGTGGGGCGCTTTAACGCCTGTTAACCTATTCGGCGAAGCGGGTATGGATGTCGCGCGCATTGCGCTCGGCCTCCACCAGCAGCCGCGTCAAAGCCTCGCGCGCCCCGGGCGTGCAGCTGTGATGAAAGCGCGAATAGGCGGTATAGCCCTGGTTGAAGGCGCCGGCGAGACGCTGGCGGCGATCTTCGTCGGGCTCGTCCAACGCGATGAGATCCGCCATCTGGGCGCGCCAGTCTTCAGAACCCGAGGCGCACAGCGGCTGCAGGAAATAAAGGCTCCCCATGATCTCGGCCAGCCGCTCCATCTGCCGCTGATAGGGCGGGTCGATGGCAAGGGCCGGCGCGGTGCCGAGGGCCAGAAGCAGAGCGATGGTGGAAAGGCGGAAGCGCATGGCGAGGTCTTATCAGCTTTGCGCAAGGACGGCGAAGGCTCTCGCCAAGACGTCATCGAGCCGGCTGGTGGTGCGCAGGGCGATCAGGGCGGATGGGTCCATCCACTGGTGGTCGGCCACCTCGTCCGAGGCGCGTAATTGCCCGGAGAAATCGCGGGTGGCAAACACAGCCAGCCGGAAGGCGCCATCCTGACCAAGGCTTTGCACCATGACGGGTTTCGGGTTGCGGATGGTCAGGCCAACCTCTTCACTGATCTCGCGAATGGCGCATTGCTCGATGGTCTCGCCCGGTTCGAGCCGACCGCCGGGTAGGGTCCAGAGGTGCTGATAGGGCGCATAGGCGCGCTTGATCAGCAGGACTTTGCCCTCGCGGACCACGGCGACGCTGGCGGCATTGGGCGGGGTTTCGGTCACGTTGTCGGTCACTTGTGGCTCATTTGCGATTCGCTGACCCACAGACTACCTGTAACTTGCTGATTCAGGAGTTACCGAGATGTGCGGTCGTTACGCATCCACCCTGCCGCCCGAGCTGATGGTGGAGCTCTTCAAGCTGCTCAAAAGCATCGACATGGTGCCACGCTACAATATTGCGCCGACGCAGCCGATTGCCGCCATCTGGGAAGCGCATGGTCGGCGCGAGGCGCATTTTGCCCGCTGGGGCTTGGTACCCGGCTGGGTCAAGGACCCGCGCGATTTTCCGCTGCTGGTCAATGCGCGGGTGGAAACCATGGCGGAAAAGCCGGCGTTTCGCGACGGGCTGAAGCATGGCCGCTGCATTGTCCCGGCCAGCGGCTATTACGAGTGGCACACCAATCCGGATAAGTCGAAACAGCCGTATTACATCACGATGCAGGACGGTGCGCCGATGGCGCTGGCCGGGGTCTATGCCAGCTGGATGGGTCCCAATGGCGAGGAGATCGACAGCGTCGCCACGATCACCGTGCCGGCTAATGAGCAGTTGTCGGCCATCCACCACCGCATGCCGGCGATCCTGCGCGGCGATGAGATTGATGCCTGGCTGAATGTGCGCGAGGTGCGGGCAGCCGAGGCGGCGCAGCTCGCCATACCGCTGGAGAATGGGGCGGTGAAATTTCACCCGGTCTCGACGCGGGTCAATTCGGCGCGCGATGATGATGCGGGGCTGATCGAGCCGGCGGAACTGGTGAAGCCGGAGCCGAAGCTGAAGAAGGCGGCGGGCGGGCAGATGAGCCTGTTCTAGTCAGAAAATTCCGAAATAGCCCAGAGCATCGCCCATGGCGTCTTCTTCCCAGCCGAGATGGGAGAGCAGCACGCGCTCTAGGGCGTGATAGACTTGCTTGGTGTCGTCGAAGCGGCTGGGCGACGGTTCGGCGGCCAGCGCGTTCAGCGCTTCGACCAGCCGGACCAGCAGTTCATGCACCACGACATGTTCGGCCGTCAGCCGGTCGGCAATGGCCTTGAAGCCAGGGCTCTGCAGGGCAAGCACCGGGAACAGGTGGGCATCCTCGATGGAATGATGCGTGTTCACGACATCACAATGCTGGCCGCAGAGATTGCCGAAGCGGCGATAGTTGGCAACCATGGCGAGATCGTCGGTCTCGCTGGCGATTTCAGCTGAGGTCACCGTGCCGGCATTGGCGCGGTCGATCAGCTTGCCGAGCGTCGTCATGTTGTCGCGCAGGTGATCATGGATCATGCGCAGATGTTCGCCCGAAGCGCGCTGGGCCTGGGTCAGGCCCTCGAGCTTGGGGATGGGCGGACGGGTGGCGTCGTCGAGAAAGGCGATGTTGAGCAGCATGGCGCATAGATGGCGCCTGCCAGTGACGGGCGCAAGACGGCACAAATTGGTGACCCACTTACGCCGATGTGCGCTGTGTTATGCGTCGGCTCGAAGCATCTTCCCAGGATTGAGAATGCCCTTGGGATCGAGCGCTGTCTTGATGGCGCGCATCATGTCGAGCGCCACCGGGTCCTTCACCTGCACCAGCAGCTCGCGCTTGAGCTGGCCGATGCCGTGTTCGGCCGAGACCGAGCCGCCGAGACGGAGGACGATTTCGTAGATCGCCTCGTGCATGGCTTCGTCGGCCTGGGCCATGAATGCTTTCGGGTCAGCGCCCACGGGCTGGCTGAAATTGAAGTGGATATTGCCGTCGCCCATATGGCCGAAGGGCACAGGGCGAATGCCGGGGAACAGGCGTTCGGCGGCGGAAATGCCCTCGGCGATCAGCTGCGGCACGGCGGCGATCGGTACGGACACGTCGTGCTTGATGGAGGCGCCTTCCTTGGATTGCACTTCGCTCATCTGCTCGCGGAAAGCCCACATGCGGGTGCGGTCGGACAGCGATTCGGCGAGCACGGCATTGTCGATCAGGTTTTCCGAAAACGCCGCCTCAATGGCAGCCTGCAATGTGCCGGCTGGGCCGCCCTTCATGCGCGAGACTTCGATCAGCGCATACCAGGGGGAGGGGCCGGCGGTCGGGTCGCGGTCGAGGAAGCCGTGGCGGAGTTGCATTTCGAGGCCGGTTGCGGGGATGATCTCGAAGGCATTGAGCCGGCTGCCGATGCGCTCGCGCACCATCTGGAACAGCGTCAGTGCGGCTTCGGGGCCGGTGATATTGACCAGCGCGGTCTCATAATCCTCCGGCTTGGGGAATATCTTGAGCGTCGCCGCGGTGATGATGCCCAGCGTGCCTTCGGCGCCGACCAGCAGATCCTTGAGGTCGTAGCCGGTATTGTCTTTCTTCAGCGAATTGAGACCCTGATACAGCCGCCCATCGGCCAGCACCGCCTCGACACCCATGGTGAGTTCGCGGGCATTACCATATGCGAGCACATTGACACCGCCGGCGTTGGACGACAGCAGGCCACCGATACGGGCCGACCCCTGCGAAGCGAGCCAGAGCGGGAAGATGGTGTTTTCTGCCTCGGCAGCCTTGTGGGCGTTTTCGAGGATGACACCGGCTTCGGCCGTCATGGTGCCGGCGGCGACGTCGACGGAACGGATGCGATCGAGCCTGCTCAGGCTGACGATGACCTCGTCATCACGCATCGGCACCTGCGCACCGACCAGGCCGGTATTGCCGCCTTGCGGAATCAGGCCGATGCTGTGTTCGGCTGCCCAGCGCACGATTGCCTGCACCTGCTCGACCGAGCTCGGCAGGACGACGGCCACCGCCGACTGGCGGAAGCGCTTGCGCGGTTCATTGAGGTAATTGCCCATCCGGTCACTGTCGCCGATGACGGCATGGCCACCGAGCAGGGCGGTGAGCTGGGTGACGGCATCGGTGGCGGAGAGGGGCATGGAAAAACCGGAGCTGGGCGACGGATCGACGGGGCGGTGAACTTGCCCCCGAATGACGCCCTATGCAACAAGCGCCGCAACCTGAAGGGAACGCGATCTCGACATGGCAGCTTGCCGATCTGGCAGGTGTCACGACAGGCAGAATCCACTAGGGTGTTTGCAGTTTCATAGAAGTAGGACGTGCCGGGTCAGCGGCGCGGGAATAGACATGACAGCTCTGGTTTGGCCGGAAATCTACTTTGTCCGGCATGGTGAAACGCCCTGGAATGCCGAACGCCGCTATCAGGGGCGCAAGGACATTCCGCTCAATGACAAGGGGCGCGGCCAGGCCAACCAGAATGGCAAGACGCTGGCAGCGCTGTTTGCGGCGCGCGGTCTCGATCCGATGGCCTTCGAGTGGCATGCTTCGCCCTTGGGCCGGACGCGGGAAACCATGGAGCGCGTGCGCGCCGGTTTCGATCAGCACCTGCCGGAAACAAAGTTCGACGTACGGCTGATGGAAATTTCCTTCGGCGTGCTGGAGGGCGAACTGTTCGAAGAATTGCCAGCCAATATGGCGATCGCGCCCGGTCACCGCACCGAGGATTACTGGGACTTCAGGCCCGACAAGGGCGAGAATTATCGCGACGTCGAGGCGCGGCTAGCCGAATTTTCCAGCGTGCTGACCGGTCCCTCGGTGGTGGTGGCGCATGGCGGCATCGCCCGCACGCTGCGGGTGCTGATCGAGCGGGCCCCGATCGTCGAGGTGATCAACTGGGCGCCACCCCAGGACGCCATCATGCACTTCACGCCCGGCAAGATGGAACTGCTGCGGGCGTAAAGCCCGCGCAGTTGTTGTAGGCGCCGTTCGGGCTTATGTTGGGGAAACATGAGCCGATGGAGGCGCCTGTGAACGAGATCAAGAGTCCTCGCCTTATCCACACTCAAGCCGGCCGGGCAATCGAACTGCCGAGTGATTTTGAATTGCCGGCTCAGTTCGATCAGCCGGAGGCAGAAATTTCTGTTGTGAGAGCCGGCGATCAACTGATTATCCGGGCGCGGCCGAAGGATGCCGCCGCTGCACCGAAGACCTTTCGTGAGGTGCTGGACCGCATGGAGTCGATTGATGTCGAGTGGCCCGACGTTGACGAGGGCCTTTTGCCACTTGATGACATCAAGCTATGAGCCAGTGGCGTGTGATGCTGGATACGGACATCGTATGCAGCATCATGCGCTTCCCCGCTTCTACACCGGGCGATCGCCTGGCTGAATATGCACCGGACCAGTTGGCAATATCGGCTGTCGTGCTGGCCGAGTTGCGGTTTGGCGCCGTGCGGGTTTCATCCACCAGGCTGCATAACCAAATTGCCTTTATCTTACAGACAGTCGCCGTATTAGAGTTCAGCGCGTCTGCTGCGTCTGATTATGCCCAAATCCGCACATATCTGGAACAGGCTGGCACGCCGATCAGCCCCAATGACCTTCCTCATTGCCGCCCATGCTCGATCGCTGGGCGCCACCCTCGCGACCGACAACATCCGCGAGTTCTCCCGCGTGCCAAATCTGCGGGTCGAGAACTGGCTTGATTGACCTTCGTCGCCTCGCTGCCTAGAAAGCCCTCAACCACGGGGCTGCGCCATGTCTTTCAATACTTTCGGTCATCTCTTCCGCTTCACCACCTGGGGTGAAAGCCATGGGCCGGCGCTGGGCGTGGTGGTGGATGGTTGCCCGCCGGGCCTGGTGCTGACGCCGGAAATCATCCAGCGCGATCTCGATCGCCGCAAGCCGGGGCAGAGCAAATACACGACGCAGCGTCGCGAGGCCGATGAGGTCAAGATCCTCTCGGGCGTTTTCGAGGATGAGCGCACCGACGGACCGCGCACCACGGGCACGCCGATTTCGCTGCTGATCGAAAATACCGACCAGCGCTCCAAGGATTATGCCGAAATCCGCGACAAATACCGGCCCGGCCATGCCGACTATACCTACGACCAGAAATACGGCGTGCGCGACTATCGCGGTGGTGGCCGCACCTCGGCGCGCGAGACGGCGGCCCGCGTGGCGGCCGGCGCGGTGGCGCGGCAGGTGCTGGGCGGCATCACCATTCGCGCCAGCCTGGTGCAGGTTGGACCGCACAAGATCGACTACAATAATTTCGACTGGGAGCAGGTCGGGGAAAATCCCTTCTTCTGCGCCGATGCCAAGGCGGCGGAACTCTGGGCCGACTATCTCGATGGCATCCGCAAGGATGGGAATTCCGTTGGCGCGGTGATCGAAGTGGTGGCCGAGGGCGTGCCGGCGGGCTGGGGCGCGCCGATCTATGGCAAGCTGAGCGCGGACCTCGCTTCGGCGATGATGAGCATCAATGCGGTCAAGGGCGTCGAAATCGGTGCCGGCTTTGAATCCGCGAGCCTGACAGGCGTTGAAAATGCCGATCAGATGCGGGCAGGGCCGGAGAAGCCCTACTTCCTCGACAACCATGCCGGCGGTATTCTCGGCGGGATTTCCAATGGTGATCCCATCGTCTGTCGCTTTGCCGTCAAGCCGACGTCTTCCATCATCACCCCACGCCAGACGGTGACGACGAGCAATGAGGATACCGACATCATCACCAAGGGCCGCCATGACCCCTGCGTCGGCATTCGTGCCGTGCCGGTGGGCGAGGCGATGATGGCGCTGGTGCTGGCCGATCATGCGTTAAGACATCGTGGTCAGACCGGACGTGAAGGGGCAGTCGGCTTCGAGCGGAACTAGGTCCGCCCGAACACCAGCACCGTCTCCACATTCCCATCGCCGCCGGCGATAGGGGAGACGGTTGACTTGCGATGCTGGAAGCCGTGTTCGGCCATGAAGGCGATGACCTCGTCGAGCGCGGTTGCGATGGCCGCTTCATCGGTGACGATACCGCCCTTGCCGACATTGCTGCGACCGACTTCGAACTGTGGCTTAAACAGGATCACTGCGTCGGCGGTGGGCGTGCAGAGCGCCAGCGGCGCAGCCAGCACTTTGGTCACCGAGACGAAGCTGACGTCTGAGACCAAAAGGTCGATCGGCTCGGGGATCATCTCTGCCGTCAGGTCGCGGGCATTGACGCCCTCCATGCTGACCACGCGGTCGCTGCCCTTGAGGCGGTCGTGGAACTGCTCGTGCCCCACGTCGACGGCATAGATGCGGCGGGCGCCGCGTTCCATCAGCACCTGGGTGAAGCCGCCGGTCGAGGCGCCGATATCGACGCAGATCTTGTCTTTGGCGTCGATCGGACCGGCATCGAGCCCCGCAACGAGCTTGAGCGCGGCGCGGGAGACATAATTGGCGGCCGGATCGCTCAGCGCCAGCTTGTCGTCCTTGCCGACCATCTGGTTCTGCTTGTGCGCGGTGACGCCATTGATGGTCACCGTGGCACGGAGGATAGCGTCACGCGCCCGGGCGCGGCTGGGAACGAGGCCACGCTGTTCCAGCGCCAGGTCGAGGCGGATACGCTCGCTCATCCTTCCACCAGGCGCTTGACCTTGGCGACAGCGGTAGCGTGATCTTCCTCATAGGCTATGGTGCCGTCGAAGCTGCCCTGGGCATCGACGAGGAAGGTCAGGGCGGTGTGGTTGACCAGATAGTAGGGATCGCCAGGTTCGCTCTCGACCTTTTCGGAAAAGACGCCAAAGGCCTTCTTGGCATTTTCGGTCTGCTCAAGGCTGCTGCCGACAAGGCCGATGATGGAGGGATCAAAGCCCTCGACATAGTTTTTGACCATGTCCAACGTATCGCGTTCCGGGTCGACCGAGACGAAGATGATGCGCAATTGCTCATCGGTGAGGCCCAGTTCGGCACGGATGGCGGTGGTTTCCGCCAGGGTGGTCGGGCAGACGTCGGGGCAGAAGGTGAAGCCGAAAAAGATCAGGCTGGGAGTGCCGCGCAGCTCATCCTGCGTGAAGGCGCCGCCCTTGGTGGAATTGAGCGCAAATTCCTGGCCGGTGACGCCGAGCGGGCGCGCCGGTGGGCGGAAGATGACGAGAGCCGTCGCGCCAATGGCCACGACGGCCACTAGCGCCCACAAAACGATGCGGAAGTTGCGGAGCGATTTTGCGGTAGCCATCAGGCGTCCAGCGGCTCGGTGCCGGTCGGCCTGCCGTCGCGGGAGAGGGTGATCTTTTCGATGCGGGCTTCTGCGGTGCGCAGCAGCGTCTCGCAATGCGCCTTGAGGGCCTCGCCGCGCTCATAGATGGCGATGGATTCGGCCAGCGGCGCGCGGCCGGATTCCAGCTTGCCGACGATTTCTTCGAGCTGAGCCAAAGCGGCTTCAAAGCTGAGGGTCTTCACATCGTCATTATCGGCCATGTCGCTTATCCTAGTCCTCGAGACGCCCGACGGCGCCGTCCATCAGCATGGCGACATGATGGCTTGCACCACCCGCCAGGCCCTTGAGGTCATAGCCACCTTCCAGCAGCGACACAATGCGGTTGCCACAGCAACGATCGGCCACATCCATCAACTTTCCTGTGAGCCAGGAGAAGTCGGAACTCTGCCAGTTGAGCTGGGCCAGCGGATCGCGCTCATGCGCATCAAACCCCGCCGAGATCAGCAGCAGGTCAGGCGAAAAATCGTGGAGCGCCGGGATGATGCGAGTGAGATAGGCGTCGCGCATCGCCGCGCCGTCCGTATTGGCATCGAGCGGCACGTTGAGGATATTGCCGACGCCCTTTTCCCTGGGGTTTCCGGTGCCGGGATAGAGCGGCATCTGATGCGTGGACGCGTAGAAAACGCTCGGGTCCGCCTTGAAAATATCCTGCGTGCCATTGCCGTGATGCACGTCGAAATCGACGATGGCGACGCGCTCGGCGCCATACTTGCGCTGCGCCTCGCGGGCGATGATGGCCACGGTATTGATCAAGCAAAAGCCCATCGGCGTGGCGATTTCGGCATGATGGCCGGGTGGGCGGATGGCGCAGAAGGCATTGTCCACTTCGCCCAGCAGCACCGCATCGAGCGCATTGAGCGCGCCGCCGAGCCCGGTCGTCACCGCAGACAGCGAATTGGCGGAAATGAAGGTGTCGCCGTCGATCTGGCCAATGCCTTCGGCGGGGCGGGCGTCGCGCAGGCGGGCGAGGTAGCGGCTGTCATGCACCAGCTCGGCCAGCATCAGGTCGCCGGAAATGGCATCGCGGCGCAGCAACTTGTCGAAACGGGATTTGCTCAGCGCGTCTTCGACCGCACGAATGCGGTCGGCGCGCTCGGGGTGACCCTGCGGCGTGACGTGATCGGCAAAATTCGGCTGGCTGACGAGCAGCGTGGTCACTGGGATCGAGTCTCCTGATTCGTCACCTCGTCTTGACGCGCGGGACCGTCATTGTCAAACAACGCCCATGAACCAGCCCAGCATCGATCCGAAATCGCTCGAAGACGCCGCGGCCCTGCTGCGCGCCGGCAAGCTCTGCGCCTTTCCCACCGAGACCGTTTACGGCCTGGGCGCCGATGCCATGGATGCCGATGCGGTGCTGTCCATCTATGAGACCAAGGGGCGGCCAAGGTTCAATCCACTGATCATTCACTGCGCCGATCTCGCCATGGCCGAGACGATTGCCGAATTTTCGCCCTTTGCGCGCCGGGTGGCGGCGCTGTGGCCGGGCAGCCTGACGCTGGTGCTGCCGGCCAAGCCGGGCAATGGACTGGCCGATGTGGCGACGGCCGGGCTCGATACGGTGGCGATCCGCATTCCCGATCACCCGGTGGCGCTGGCGCTGATTGCGGCCGTGGGCCGGCCACTGGCGGCGCCGTCGGCCAATCCGTCGGGGCGGCTGTCGCCGACTACGGCCTATCAGGTGCGGCTGGGTTTCAAGGGTAAGGTGCCGGTGCTGGATGGTGGGCCGTGCCGGGCGGGCGTGGAATCCACCATCATTCGCATCGAGGGCGAACGATTGGTGCAATTGCGCGCCGGGGCGGTGGCACGCGAGGAGATCGAGCGGCTGCTGGGTGTGGTGGTAGAGGTGGCGGAGAAAGATGCTGCCATTGTGGCGCCGGGCATGCTGGCCAGCCATTATGCCCCCAATGCGCTGATGCGGCTCGATGCCGAACCCCAGCCGGGCGAGGCCTATCTGGCCTTCGGGCGCGGTGTGGAGTTTGCCGGCGTGACGCGGAATCTGTCGCCGGACGGCGACCTGCACGAGGCGGCGCGGAATTTGTTTTCGATGCTACATGAATTGGATGCGGCGGGCGTTGGCACGATCGCCGTGGCGCCGATCCCGGAGTGGGGGCTGGGCGAGGCGATCAATGACCGGTTGCAAAGGGCGGCGGCGCCACGGGATTTGTAGCTATCACTGGCCGACCCAAACGCGCGGTGCCATCCCGGCCTTGAGCCGGGATCCATCCTGAGATGGCTCACTGAACCACCTTGCGGCTGCGGCCAGATCTCGAGATGGGCCCCGGCCAAGGCCGGGGTGACATCGTGCTTGAGGTGAGGCCGGGGATCAGTCGCGAACCTTATACGGCTTCTGATCGCGCATGAAGCGCGCCAGCGCTTCGAGATCGGCATCACCACCCGGTGGCAGAACCACCTTGAGGTTGGCGTAGAGGTCGCCGTCGCCATAGAGGCCCTTGCCCTTGAGGCGGAGCGCCTTGCCGGTGTCGATGCCAGGGGGCAGGTTGAGTTCGACCGAACCGTCGAGTGTCGGGACGCGGACCTTGGCGCCGAGTACGGCTTCATAGAGCGTGATCGGCACGTCGGTGCGCAGGTCCTGGCCGTCGCGGCGGAACTGCTTGGACTTTTCAAAGCGCACGGTGACCAGAGCATCGCCGGCTTCGCCCATGCCGGGCGAGCCCTGGCCCTTGAGGCGGATCTGCTGGTTTTCTTCGAGCTTTTCCGGGAGCTTGACCGAGAGCACCTTGCCGGTCGGCATGCGCACCGAGATGGAGCCGCCCTTGTGGGCGTCTTCCAGCGAAACCGTGGCATTGACCACGATATCCTCGCCCTTCATATGCCGACCCGCGCCGGCACCGGCTGCGCCGCCGGCAAACGGATCCCATTGCGCGCCACCGGCCGGGCCGCGCCCGGCACCGGGGCCGCCGCGCTGCTGGCCGCCGAAGCCGCTCATGAATTCCTTGAGAATATCCTCGGCCGAAAAGCCTGCGCCCGCACCGGCACCCGAACGGCCGCCACGCGCGCCGCCACCAAAGCCGCCGGGATTGAAGCCGGCAAATTTGGGATGGCCATCGGCATCGATCTCGCCGCGGTCGAACTGGCCGCGCTTTTCGGTGTCGTTGAGGAGGTCATAGGCATTGGTCGCCTCGGCAAACTTGCCGTGCGAGGAGGGATCATCCGGATTTTGGTCGGGGTGATACTTCTTGGCCAGCTTCCGATAGGCGGACTTGATGTCCTTCTCGGTCGCCGATCTTGGCACCCCAAGCACGGTATAGGGATCGCGCATTTGGTCCATTCAATGAGTCGGGCGTTGATTGCCCCAAGGTTCGAGTCCTATATGGCGACGCATACTTGCAATGTCCAGTTTCCCGCGACGAACGGATGATATGTCCATGCTGCAAACCCTGACCGAGCGCCTGTTCGACGACAGCGATCGCACCGATCTCGATCCCTTTGCCCTGTTCGAGGAATGGTATGCGCTGGCCCAGGAGGCCGAGCCCAATGATCCCCATGCCCTGGCACTGGCCACGGTGGATGATGACGGGCTGCCCGATGTGCGCATGGTGCTGCTTAATGCGCGCGACGAGCGCGGCTTTTGCTTCTTCACCAATTTCGAGAGCGAGAAGGGCAAGCAATTGCATGCCCATCCCAAGGCCGCCATGCTGATGCACTGGAAGTCGCTGCGCCGGCAGATCCGGGTGCGCGGGCCGGTGGAAGTGGTGACTCCGCAGGAAGCCGACGCCTATTTCGCCAGCCGCCACAAGGGCAGCCAGATCGCGTCTTCGGTTTCGGACCAGTCGCGGCTCTTGGAGAACAAGATGGTGCTGCTCGATCGGGTGACCCATCTGGCGTCGAGCATTGGCGATGGCGTCGTGCCGCGTCCGCCGCACTGGTCGGGCTTTCGGATTGTGCCGCAGAGCATCGAATTCTGGAAAGATGGCGAGTTTCGGCTGCATGACCGGGTGAAGTTTACCCGCACCGGCGACGGTTGGGTGAGCGATCGGCTGTATCCGTAGCGGGATCTGCGCAATTTGGCCGCGCCCGGCCAAATCTTCAAATTCGGGCAATACCTTGCGGCTAGTCTGGCTGGCCAGGAGACGGGGCGGCCTTGCGCATATTGATCCGCACATCGAGAACGGCCATCTGGGCGCGCCGGCTGGGCAGCATTGCCGTGCCGCTGGTAATCCTTGCCGTCGTGCTGCATCGGTTTCGGCTGATCACGTCGGATCTGTTTGTCGTGGCAGCGCTGGTGGCCGGGGTTGTCGCGGCGCTTGCAGTGATCGTCTCGGTGCTGGCGCTTGGGCGGCTGTGGCAGAGCGGTGACCAGGGCTGGGGCAGGGCGCTGGCCGGGCTGCTGTTTGGTCTCGTCAGTCTGGCGCCCTATGGCTGGTACGGGAGCCTGTTGCTGCGCTATCCGGCGGTGACCGATATCGCCACCATGGATCGTGACCTCTTGCCGCTGGTGTTCGAGCCGGGCACTGCAGCCATGCCGGCCCCAAAAATGCTGTCAGCGACAGAAATGGCCGCGGAATTCCCCAATGTCGAGACGCGGACCTATCCGCTGGGCTTGGTGCCGACCTTTGGTGTGGTGCAGCAATTGGTGGCGCAGAATGGCTGGGACATCCGCCTGCTGCGCGAGCCGGGCGAGGTCGGCCAGCTCAATGCGCAGGTGATGACGCTGCCCGGCTGGCGCGAGGAAGTGGTGGTCCGCGTCACCGGTACGATGGACAGATCTGTGGTCGACATGCGTTCGGCCTCATTGCATGCGCTGCATGATTTCGGCGCCAACGGGCTGCGCATCGAGGCGTTTCTGGCGGCGCTGGACGATGCGGTGATGGTGCTGCTGCGCGACAATCCCGGCGCCAACCAGCCCGTCGAAGCGGAAGCCGAGGCGCAGGTCGAAACCGAGCCGGCGGCGGCCAATTAGGCCAAGATCGTGCTGCCCCACAGGCGACGCTTGACCGTGAGCCGGCCCAGGCCCTCCAGATATTCGACATGCGCATTGATGGTCATGGCGGCGGCCAAGCGGACCGTCAAGGATTGCTCGGGATAGATGCGCGCGACGATTGCCGAGATCGTCCGGGCGCCGGCCTGCACGGCCTCGACGACCTGCTCATTGCGCATCTGGCGATGAGCCCGAAGCGCCCTGGCATAGGCCGGGCCGTCCGCGATCGGGCCGCCATGCGCGGGAACATAGGTCTGCTGCGGCAGGGCGATGACCTTGTCCAGCGAGGCGAAATAATCCGCCATCGAGCCATCGGGCACCGAGACCAGCGTCGAATTCCAGCCCATGACGTGATCGCCGCTCAGCAGAATGTCGCCGCTGGAAAAACCCAGGTGATTGGCGCAATGGCCGGGCGTGCTGTGGACCGTGATGGGCAAGTCGCCGGCCATGATGGCCTCGCCATCGACCAGCGTCCGATCGGGCACCAGGTCCCAGTCGCACGACTTGCGGATCGGATTGCGCTCGAATCGGCGCAGTGGGCGCGACAGGCGATGCGGGCCGCCGAACCACAGCGGAGCATCGAGCTCACGGCTGAGTCGGGCGGCCGATGCGCTGTGATCGCGGTGGGTATGCGTCAGGATGATTGACTCGACCTTGCGGCCGGCAATTGCGCTCTTCAGCGCTGCAAGATGCGCGGCATCGTCGGGGCCGGGATCGACCAGCGCCAGCCGCTCATGGCCAAGGAGAAAGCTGTTGGTGCCGGTAAAGGTATAGGCGCTGGCATTGGGCGCGGTGATGCGGGTGATCCCTTCGGCCACGGCAATCGGGTGGCCGGTCTGAGGGGTAAATGTCCTGTCGAAGGAAAGGACTGGACCGGGCACTGCCATTGCGCTCACTTTGCCGAGAGAATATGAAGTCGATGACGAACGAGAGCGGCCCGGGAGGGGACGCCGGTTCACATGTAAGCACGGAAGGTATGAAATGGCCGTCACTTTGACCACGCCCAACACGCTGCTCGGCGCGTTCCAACCCAAGGGCGATGCCGCCAAACTGGCATCCAATCTCGCGACGGTTGTGCTCGGCACCTTGCTGATCACCATTTGCGCCAAGATCAGCGTACCGGTCTGGCCGGTTCCGGTGACCCTGCAGAGCTTTGCCATCGTGGCGCTGTCGGCGGCCTTTGGCCTGCGCATTGGCGTGGCGACGGTTGCGCTCTACCTGCTCGAAGGCGCTTTCGGCCTGCCGGTTTTCGCCACCGGCGGTGGTCTCGCCTATCTCGCCGGCCCGACCGGTGGTTTCCTGCTCGGCTTCCTCGTGCTGGCTGCCATCGTTGGCTTTGCCGCTGACCGTGGCGCCTCGGCCAGGCCGCTGACGCTGTTCGCCGTCATGGTGGGCGCTGAAGCCCTGCTGCTGGTGATCGGTTTTGTCTGGCTGCTGACCCTCTCCGGCCAGGCCGGCTGGATCGACCAGAACAATGTCGTAGCCTCCGCCTTTGCCGGCGCGATCCAGCCCTTCATCGTCTGGGATATCCTCAAGATGGCCCTGGCGGCGCTGACCGTCACCGGCCTTTGGAACCTCGTCGGCAAGCGCTGATCGGTATTAGAAGATTTGTTGAAAGGCCGGCCTCGCGCCGGCCTTTTGCATTTCAGGGGAGCCGCGCCGCAATCTGCTCGAGCGTGCGGCTGAAGGCTTCGCATTCGCCCTCCGGCAGGGTTTCAAGCACCGCCTGCAGCTCCAGTGTCGGATCGCTTTGCAGCAACGCTTGCCCCGCGCCGGTCAGTTCCAGCAATTCCGCCCGCCCCTTGGGCTGGTCGGCGGCCTTGGCGACAAAGCCCTTCTGCAACATCGTCCGCACAGTGCGGCTGACCGGACCATTGGCGAGGCTCTGGAACCGCGCCAGATCACTGGCGGTGCGCAGCGCCTCGGGCGCATTGGCAAAATAGCGCAGGGCGACCCATTGGGCGGGAAACAGCCCACCGGCATGGCCGCGCGAATGCAATTTGCGTGCGGTCAATTCCAGCAGTTCGGCAAGCGCGACGGGGCAGGCCACGATCGACTCCGGCGGACCCGCTGCTCGCAAAGGCGCATCAGCATGGAAAGGGTCCGGTTCCGTACAAATAATAGCGGATCGGCAGCCATTTGCCCAATCACGCGTCGCGTGAGCGTTAAGTTTTAGCTGTGCTCACTGGTACAATAGTCGGCATCCCGGCAGGCCGGCCGTGCGGGCAGGGGGCTGGTCCTTTTGGCCCAGACTGCCTAGAAGGCGATCCCACCAGATATCAATCGATGAGGCAGCAAGGGCTGCCGGATGGAAAGACGACATGAAGGTTATTTTTGACACCGATCCCGGCATCGACGATGCCATGGCGCTGCTCTATCTGAGCAAGCTGGCCGAAGTGGAATTGCTCGGGATCACCACCGTGGTCGGCAATGCCGATATCGCCACCACGACGCGCAATGCGCTGTTCCTGCGCCAGCAGTTCGACATCAGCGCCCCGGTGATCCGCGGCGCGGGCGAGACGCTGGACGGCGTCAGCAAGCCCGAGCCGGTTATCGTGCATGGGGTCAATGGCCTGGGCGATATCAAGATTCCCGCAGTCAGCGAAGACGGGCTGCAGGCCGGCACTGCCAGCCAGTTCATCATCGACACGATCCGCGCCCACCCCGGCGAAGTGACCATCATCGCCGTCGGCCGCATGACCAACCTGGCGCTGGCTCTACGGCAGGACCCAGCCATTGCCGGCATGGCCAAGCAGGTCATCATCATGGGCGGCGCCTTCGGCTACCAGGGCCGCAGCGGCAATATTTCCCCTGCGGCCGAAGCCAATATCCATGGCGACCCGGTCGCCGCCGACGAGATTTTTGCCGCCAGTTGGAAGGTTGTCGTGGTCGGCCTCGACGTCACCCATGACATCATCCTGACCTCCGATTATCTGGCCACGCTGTCGGCCGAAGTCGGCGCCAATGGCGAACTTCTGGCGCAGATGTCGGACCACTACGCCAAATTCTACATGAACGTCATGGGTCTCGCCGGCGTCGTCGGCCATGACCTGCTGGCCGTGACCTATCTCCTGCATCCCGAATGGTTCGAAACCCGCGAGGGCCCGGTCGTCGTCCTGACCGAAGGCATTGCCGCCGGCCAAACCATCCAGATGCCCTCCACCCGCAAAAACGGCCCGTCCCCCTGGGCCGACCGCCCGGCGCAGCTGGTGTGTATCGCGGTCGAGGCGGAAAAAGTGCTGCAGCATTATCGCGCGACGCTGTCGCGCTAAGCCAACAAAAAGCCCGGCTTCCAAGGAAGCCGGGCTTGATTGGTCGGAGTAGAGTGATTCGAACACTCGACCCCCTGCTCCCGAAGCAGGTGCGCTACCAGGCTGCGCTATACTCCGTCAGGAAAGCGACACGGGATCCATGATAGCGTGGCCTTGCGGCCTGTGCTGTCCGTCGCGATGGGCCGGGTTATAGCCGCGCTTGGGCTGGCGTTCAAGCGTCTCGCACAGGGTTTTTGCGGGTGTTTCCGGTGTGTTGCGAAGCACGGTTAAACCGTGTAGGAACCGCGCCACGGTGGGGTGTCGCCAAGTGGTAAGGCATCGGTTTTTGGTACCGACATTCCCAGGTTCGAATCCTGGCACCCCAGCCAACTTGCCCTAAGCCATTGAGCTGCTTACGGTTCTCCAAAAATGCTAGGCCAATCAGCGACTTGCTACACAAGTCTGCTACACAGATGGCTGGGGAACTGACTTGAAAGGAAGCTCCAATGTGGTGCGTCGCGGGGGGTGGTTACACTTCCGCCGCCGAGTGCCGCAGCACCTCACAGGGCGCTTAGGCCGCCGCGAAATTACCGGCAGTCTCAAAACCTGTGACCATCGGCTTGGACGCCTACGAAGTAAGTATCTATACATTCGGACTGAAGCCCTCTTTGCCGCCTTGGAGAGCAAGATGCTGAGCGACGACGACGTGGCCAAAATCGTCAGCGAGTTCTACGCAGTCGTAGCTCAGATCGACAATTTGAACCGGCTGACTGCCCCTCCTTTGACAGTCGACGAACAGGCGGCACAGCTTCTCGATCTTGCCGACCATAGGGAGCTTCTCAAGTCCGAACTTGGTCGGGGGGACTACACTTTCGCGTCGCTTGCGGCGTCAGTCGCAATAGCGAAGCTTGGAAAAGAAGTCAGCGCGCTAGAGCGCCGTCAGATCGAGCAGGTTCTGATGAGGGCTGGCCTGGACGCGACCAAAAATGTCGAAGCCCGGCTCAGCGGGGATTTCGGCTATTCGCCAGCCGACGCGTTACTGCAACCTCGTCGAAGAGTGGAAGCCGAGGAGCGCATTGCGGTCACTTCTGCACTGCCAACGTCGAAGCAGCCCAGCAGAAAGTCGGCAATTATTTCACAGGCATCCGAAGTCTTTCTCGCGCATCAGACCAAAGACCGGATCTGGGACGCGCAGACATTGTCCCAGGCTCGAAAGACGTATTCCCTTTTGGTGGACGTGTGTGGCGACGGCGACTTGATGCAAATCGGTCGAAAGGAAGCACGGGCGTTCAAGGAAACTCTACAGGATCTGCCGGCTGATTATGGCAAAGCTGCTCTGTTCCGGGGGCTCCGGACCAGCGAAATCCTCTCTATCGACAAGCAGCGCGAAGGTTTATTTGAGCGGCTTTCCACACGAACAGTGAAGCGCCATTTTTCTGCGGCCAGTGCACTTTGGCGGTGGGCAATAATAGAGGACATCGCCTCAGAGAACCCCTTCCTTGGCTTCGCGTTCCCAAGTGCGCTAAGGGCCAATGAACAGCGTGACATGTGGCTTGATGAAGAGCTGGAACGCCTTTTCGAGACGCCTGTCTGGACGGGTAGCCATTCAGCAGGGCGCAGATCGATTGCTGGCGACCACATTATTAAAGATGAGCGGTACTGGCTACCGCTCATCGCGGTTTACTCAGGACTGCGGCAAGAAGAGATCGCGCAGCTCCACCTCGAGGACATCCGACGTGTTGAAGGATATTGGATATTCGATATCAACGCTAAACCGCCGCGAAAGCTCAAGAACCGCAACGCTGTTCGCAAAGTTCCGGTACACACGCAGTTGATTTCGCTGGGTCTCATGAAGCTCGTTAGCGAACGTAAAGAGGCAGGACAAACCTTCTTGTTTGATTTTACCCCCGGCGGCGCCGATCAGCGGTTTGGACATGCCTTTTCGAAGTGGTTCACTCGCTACCGGAGGGATGTGGGGCTATACCGCAAGGGCCTGGACTTCCATAGCTTCCGACATACCGCCACAACCTTAATGCAACGGGCGGGTGTGCCAATCAGTGCGATCGATGAACTGACGGGCCACGCGACGCCTGGTGAGACTGCGCGCTACAGCCACGGGCTGTCGATGGAGCAGCTTGTGGCGGGCATAGAGGCGATTGATTTTCGCGTCAGGTGGGCCCCAAAGCCTAGTGAGGCGAGCCGATAATTTGGCCCTGCGGTTTGTCGACGCTTCTTAGGAACCGAACCGCTTCGGCGGCGCGCGCTGCGGCGACGAAGATTGCTCGACTGTCCTGCCTGAACATACCGAGCCAGTGGGTGAGATACTGGGCGTGATCTGGGCGCGGGACATTAGTGATGCCAAATTCCGCGCAGAGAAATGCCGCGCCGAGCTCGGCCACGAGTTCCTCGGCGCAGTAGGCATGGTCGCCGAACCGTTCGCCGAACTCCCTGTCAAGTCGGTTGCGGGCACCCGACCAGTGAACGAGCTCATGGAAGGCCACGGAGTAGAAAGATTCCGTAACGGTGCTGGTTGTCGTCCCCATGAAACATTCAAGCGCGGGTATCTGGATGAGATCGGACTTTGGGTCGTAGTAGGCGCGGTCGCCTGAGTACCGAATTTTTGCCTCAGTGGTTTCGATGAACCTATCGACCTCCTCAAGCCGCTCTAGCTGTCCGTTTGTCGTGATGGGCATAGAGGGTGTGGCAGGTAGATAGCCTGCAACTTGTTCTGCATTAAAGACATGGGAAGCTCTCGCGAGACGGCGCCGACCGGTGTCTTTCGGATCGTTTGGATCTGGCTCCGCCTCGTGCTCTTTGTAGAAGACCACCGTCACCGCTCGTTCGCCCTTAAGAACTTGTGCGCCACATTCCGCCCACTGCCGATATGTGGCCCAAATTGGGTGAGTGAAATTTGATCGTCGTGCTGCGATCCAAAGACTTAGTATATTTATGCCGGAATAGGCCTTTCCAGTTAGGGCGTTGATCGGCAGATGGAGTCGTGCGCTGTCCATATGCCAAGGCATCACGAAAGTGCCCGTACCGCGTTCGATCGCAGCGATAAGCTCGCGTGTCACATCTGCATGAAGGTCGCGAGGCGAGGGGGCTGGCGTAGGCATCTGGCGCTCCAAAGCGGGTGGCAGGAGCTTCAAGGAAAGTAGCCAGAACTTTCGTCAATCGGCTAGGCCCGGGGGACGTAGCCGTTGATCAAGGCTGCAGCGATACATCAACCAGTACCGAATCTGTCGGCTTCACTGCTAGATTACCAGCGAAGCCGCTGGCTAAGGTTGGAGTGTCACCTATGCTGAGGCCAGCTAAGACCGAACGGCGGCACTGCCCTAAGGTGAAGTGGGGGGATATGCGGCATAGATCCCATGAATGTGGAATTGATACCCACAAGCCGCCATCTGCCCCCAACTCTCATTGTACATGGCGGCGCCGCCATAGGGGCTGCCATATTCAAGACGCGCGATGTCAGAGATCAGTTTGTCTTGAAGCGCAGCGTTGTAGTCCGAGCCTGATAGCGAAGAAAGGGCCTGGTTGAGGTCTGCTACAAAGGGGGCGGTATGAACACCGATAACGAGGTCCAGATCTCCATAAGTCGGCGGGAGGTCAAGCCCGGCCGCTGCAAGGTTTGCCCTACTAACCTCTAGGTAGGTCTGTGCTCGGACAACGCAGCCAAGCATCAGACCCAGCGTGAATGTAGTAGCGCTGACCGAAGGAGGAAGGCGACTCTGGGCATTGGCCTGCGGTGCTAGCATATGAGCGGTCGCAATGATGGCACAGGCGATAAGAGCTTTAGAACTAATCATAGAGAATCCTTATTGGCCATGATGTGGCCGTCCGCTCTGAGAGCGGCGACCAAGATCTGCCGAGAAACGACGGGCTATGCGGGCAGGGCAGCGGGCTTCTTGGTGCGGCCGCGTGAGCGGCCGGTGGGAAGGGGGGCGGCCGACAGTTCGATCTCTCCTGCCACCTGGTGGAAGTCCGTGTACCGGCGGCTGAGGGCAAAGCCGAGCTCCCTGTCGCCGATCTCAACCATAGTGTCGAAGCACTCCTCGAGAGTGCAGTTGACGAACCGGACCACACCGTCTTGGGTCTGGTCGAGGCAATCGGCGTAGGCCTTAGCTGCGTTCTGAACCAGATGGTTGTCATTAGGGCCGATCAGCATGAACCAGCCGACATCATAAAGTTCGGCATCGAGCATGCTTTGAGCGAGGCAGTGCTCACGAAAGAGTTGCTGATATGGAGACTTCGAGACCTCCACGGCTTCCAAATCGACGAAGAGGCGTGCCTCATTGGAAATCGCAAAGTGTCTTGGGTTGATGACGCTTGGGGCCGGCTCGAACATCCCTTCGGAGTATTTGACTTCAACGGCTATGAAACCGCGCTGCCCTAGGGGCGTCCGTCCTCTGATGATGACGTCAAAGGCGGTGTAGTCGCCGGTGAAAAGTGCGTTGCCACGACCCGGGGAGTGCTCGAACCGAATGTCCTCTACCTCGACCAAAGTGCCCGGTAGAAGCGTTGCGATGAAACGGCTTGCCGCATCCAAATCGAGCTTCAAAGCAGCGAACAGATTGAATGTCAAAGGCATTGACGAGAGCAGGTTGCTGGTGAGGCGTTCGACTTCAAAGAGTGCTCCGATCTCTCGGAAAATGAGTGATCGGCGCACCACCTCAACAATCGCAGGCGAGAGGAAATTGGCGCCTGCTGCTGCGTTTGCCGGCGCTAGGCGTGACCCTAGCTTGTGCCTTTTGTCGTTGCCGTCAATGTAAGAGCCAATAGAGAGGTTCCGATCTTTGCGCCAAAGGGCCTGGAGAAGGCGGGCGGCGCTTCGAAACCTCAGATCGGTAGGGACATAGACCTTGTGGCGACGAAGCACGGCTTCTGGAACCAGCGGTACGACGTCGAGCCGAGGTAGCATGTAATGATCGGCATAGGCGGTAGATGCAGTGCCGATCGGGACAAGTTGATTGCTCATGAACTCTCCTTTTGAGGAGATACGATTCATCGTTGCAGCCAATTTGTTTCGTCAGGAAGGCGCCGTTAGCTGCACATGAGAAGGTGCCGCAAAACCTTAGCTGTCTGCGCTCTGCTACTCAAGTTCTGACTGAACTGCAGTGGAGTTGCTGAGTGTGGATTATGCAGTGTGAATGCTCGAAGTGTCGCGAGCAGTTAAGGGCATTGTCTACAAGAGCGGCGAACGTAAGGGAAAGCGGATCGAGGTAGGTAGCTAGATTGTGGGAGTGTAGTGTAGCAGAGCTCAGCTTCTGAGAGGATGAGACAGCTCAGAGTGGCATTATCAGGGGGCAGGCTCTTGATAATACAGCGTTACGCTAGGTGATTGTGCAGGCCAAAGTACCTTTGCGCCGCTCCTTATAGGCTTAGGGCTGTAGCGTTTGCTGTGACTGGTAGCGGGTGGGGGAGCTGGAAACTGCGCGGGAGATGCCTAGGTTGAGCTGGGACTAAATGAACGAGCGTGATAGTTTCCCACCTCAATGAGCTTTTCGCGGTCAGCTTAAGGTTCTCACAAGCACAGATCTTCAAGCTTTAGCAGACGCTTGAGGCAATATTCCGGTGCGTATCGCGAATGCTGCGTTGCGAGACGACACGCTCGACAATAGTGTGCTGAATTATTCCAGATTAAGTGTTTAACGTGATCGATATTACCATCCGTCGCATGCTTGAGATGCACCCGCGGGGGGTGTCGAATTCTCAATTGCTTTGGCGTTTGAGATCTTCGGGCATCCGAGTCGCGCCGAGTGACCTACTCGATGGCTTGAATGCGCTGGTTCAGCGTGGCGAGGTGCGGCACAACCCCGACGGGAGGTGGTCTGTCATCCGTGTGCCAGCTGCCCAAAATCAGAAAGAGCCGCGAGATGTAAACGTCCAGAATGCAGGCAAGGCAGGTGTCCTTTACGGCGTTTCGGCTAGCGTTAGGTCAGTTCCTACAGAACCTCCAGAGACGGCCCCGGAGATCGAAGACGGACGGCTCCCGGATCTTCGTGCTCTGCTGACGTATTATGCAGCTACTCAGCGCCAGGACCCGAGAGGTCAAATTGAAGAATATGGCGACCGCCATGGTGTCGCGTGGCAGTTGTTTCATGCCCGCGGTCATTGGTGGACTGACGCTGAAGTGCGCGTGCCCATGGAGCGCTTGCCCGAAGCGTTCCGAGAGGCTCTAGTTCGTCGCAACACAAAGTCTGCCGCTATTGGCTGGCCGATGACCGTGTTCAAGACCGCCGAAGGCGATGCCTGTGTGCCTGGGATCCTGGTGCCAGTCACCTGGAGTATTGATGGAAGCGACTTGCGCATGGTGCCAGAGCCGCTCCCGCCCAGCATCAACCCTGCTTGGCTAAAGCGAGTGGCCAGAAACTCCAAATGGACCGCCGACGCTCTCTCAGAACTTCTTGTCAGTGATGAGGCCCCAGGACTTGGCGAGATTGGTGATCGGATTCGTAATGGGCTAGCGACGCTAGGCGGGGGAGTATTAAGTCCGGGCGGCCTTGCCATGGAGATGACCCTCGGCGAACCTGGTATCCGGAATGCCGCAGGCGTTTTTCTCGCCGAAGACAGATCCTTCACCAAAGGTACTGCCAACGATCTGGAGACTCTGGTCGGTCTGCCCGAGGCCGCACTAACCGAAACATCTCTCTTTGCGGCTCTAACAGGTCAGACAACTGATGCGACCGGGGTTCACCCGCTGCCGGTGTCGGACCTGACCGACTCTCAGCTCGATGCGGCAGATACGGCACTAAGTCAGCGTCTGACCGTAGTGCAAGGGCCGCCTGGTACAGGGAAGAGCCAGCTTATCCTTACCCTAATCGCGTCTGCCGTTGCGAATGGAAGCTCAGTCCTATTTGCTGCGAAGAACCACCAGGCGCTAGACGAAGTCGAATCGAGACTTCAAGACGTCGTGCCAGATTTACCGCTGCTCATACGCGGGCGGGACAGCGAAGGCGAAAGGGATGTGAGTTTCCTCGACGTCTTGAACCATCTCGCCCGCGAGCCCACGCGGAGTGGCCAGCAGGTCTCAGCCCTCGATGCTCAGTCACTTAGCGTGCTGGATCGCTCGGCGAGTAAGGCTCAAGGCCGTCGCGATGCCAAGCTGTTAAACGACGCACATCTGCAACTCTCGGAGCTTACGGAGAGGAATTTTGCGCGCTCCGAAGCCCGAGTCTCGCCGGTCGCGCGGTGGATTGCGGAGTTAGGTGCCCTGTTCAAGCGCAGAAAGGCCGGTTCACTGGCAGATAGGCTTTCCGCGGATGCAACGGAAGCTGAGGTAATCCGGAGACGATCTGAGCTAAGTTTGCTGATCTCAAATTTGGAGCAGGCCGAGAAAACTCCTTCCAGTGATGGTGATGACGTCGAGGCGAATAAAAGGCTGCTCCTTGCGACATCGCAGGACCTTACTCGACCAACGGTCGAGCAGGGGCAGTGGTTGGCCGATCGTAGCGGTGATTTACAATTCAAAGGAACGAAGCGGGCCAGAGGTCTAACACCAGAAGATGCTCGTGCGGTTCTAAAAAATCGACCTGTTTGGGCGATGAGCACCTTGTCGGTACCAGCCAGAATACCTTTGGTGCCCGCGCTGTTTGACTATGTCATTTTTGACGAGGCCAGCCAATGTGACATCGCATCGGCGCTGCCATTGATGGCGAGGGCCCGGCACGCGATTGTGGTCGGTGACCCCATGCAGTTGCGCTTCATTCCTAGCCTTGGAAACCGGACGGAGCATAGTTTGATGGACGCGGCGGGTTTGCCGCAAACTAGACGCTTCGACTATGCTCAAAGCTCCAATTCTCTTTTTGACTTTGCTGCGCGACGCCCACTTGCCGTTCGCCACTTTCTCCGCGATCAGTTCCGGTCGGCGCCTGAGATCGTCAACTATTTGAATGACGATTTTTACAACGGTCGGCTCGTCAACCGGCGAGAAGATGATCACTTCAGGACGCCGCGCGACTACAAACCGGGTCTTGCCTGGGAGGACGTGCAGGGGCAGACCAGGTTCGATGAAGGCGGGACCGCTAATCCCCGCGAGGCGCAGCGGATATGCGAGATTCTTCTTAGGCTCTCGGCCGATGCGACCTTCTCCGGATCAGTCGGTGTCTTGTCGCCGTTCAACGCGCAGGTTGGGCATATTCAGCGGGAAGTGAACACCAGACTTACGGCCGAGCAAAAGAGCAAGATTGCCCTTCGCATATCGACGATCGACAAATTTCAAGGCGGCGAAGCAGACGTCATAATTTTCTCCTTAGTGCTCACGGACATGGCTCCGATGAACGCAAAGTCCTTTATTCAAAAAGAGCGTCGGCGGTTGAACGTGGCAATCAGCCGTGCGCGAGCGGTTTGCATTGTAGTTGGAGATTTAGCCTATGCGCAGCGCTGTGGGATCAAGCATGTACAGTACTTGGCTCAACGTGCGTCGGGCGTCCGAACCACACCACGGGCGCCGTTTGACAGCTTGTGGGAGCGCCGTATGGATACGGCAATGCGCGAGCGCGGCTTAAATCCAATTCCGCAATATCCTGTCGGTTCCAAGTCGCTGGACTTCGCGCTTGATCCGGATGGTGCAAAAATCAACATCGAGGTGGACGGGCGACGCTGGCATGTTGATCAGGACGGCGAGCGCAAGATTAGTGATCGTCGTCGAGATGCGGAAATGGCCGGGCGGGGTTGGTCTGTGATGCGCTTTTGGGTTCACGAACTCGCAGACGATATGGGGGCATGTATTGACCGAATTGAACGCAAATACGCCGAGCTCAAGCGTGGTTGATCGCAAGCACAGGGCCGGATTTGGGGTGTGGGTTTGGCTCGTAGGCGGGCTAGGCGGCCTTGTTGTCGTGCTCAGCCTTTCTGTCTTTGTGCTCGTTCAAGACAATCAGAGGGCAATGGATGCGCGAGAAAATGCCGTGCTTCGCCGGGAGCAACAGGCCGAGCTCGTAGGGCAGCAAAGACAAGCGCTCATAGACGAGATAGCCCAGCTAACAAGTCGTCGTGACGAGGCTTTGGCATCATCGACGGATGCACAGCGGGTCAAACGAGATCGAGACCAGGCGCTAGAGGCGCTCAATGAGGCGCTGGCCGAGAAGGATCGCGCAGAACGAGAGGTCCAGGCGGCAGAAAACGCACGGCTTGATTCACAACAAGCGGCCAGTTCTGCCGCAGCCTTGCTTTCCGATACGGTCGCCGCAAGAGCAAGTGCCCAGGATGAGGTCGCCGAAGCTCGAACAACCCTATCGGGAGTACAGTCCCAAATTACCCAAGCTAACCAGGAAAGGCTCGATGCGGCCGCCGCTTTTGAAGCTGCAGCCGCCGAGCTAGAGCGCATTCAGGTCGCTCTCTCTGAGGCCGAAGCTGAAAGAGCTCAGTTAACAGATGACGCAATATCCCTTCGGCGTGAACTGTCTGAAGGTGCGATTGACCTGGCGGCAGCCAGCCGATCAGAAGCTGCCGCCGAAACTGCTGCGGAGAAATCGAGCGAGAGGGCGACCGCCGCGGAAGCGCGCGAAAGCGCCTCGGAGGCCCGCGTTGTCTCATTGGAGACTAGGGCTACCCAAGCTCAGGAAAGAGTGGATGTCCTTTCGGCAGAGGAAGTGCGCGTGCGGCAGGCGGTTTCAGATCTAGAGGCGCAGCGAACCTCTCTCGAGACTGAGACAGCAACACTGGCCACCAAGGTTGCCGCCCAAATTGTATCGGCAGAAACGGCGGCTGCCCAGGTCGAGGAGGCGCAACTTGCGCTGGCAGAGGTCACCGCTAAGGTGGCCGATGCCCAGTCAATGATTTCGAGGGCCGACGCTGATGCAGCGCGTGCAGCTGCTGCAGAAACATCCAAGAGAGAGGCAGAAACGGCACTTGCAACTGTTGCCGCGCAATTGGACGCTCGCCGTAGTGAGCTTGGCGCGGTCGAGGCAGAGCTGACCGCAGTTCGGGCCAAACTGGCTGCGATTGAGGCCACAGATGAGCAGCTGCAGACGACCCAAGCCAATCTGACGGCCACGCGCGCTCGTCTCGCCGAAGTCCAGGCTGAACTTGGCAGCTTGCAGTCTCGGCGCGAGCAGGTTGTGAGCGAGATAAGGACACAAGAAGCCGAGCTTGCCACGCTCCGAGCCACGATCTTGGGTTCTGAGGAATCTCCTGACGACCAAATTGAGCCTAGTCCGCCTGAGGATGTCCCTCCTGAAAATGCCGCTTCTGGCAACTGAGATATAGCCCGATGGAAGCCTCTACACTCGTCTTGCCGGCGCTTATCGCTTTGTCACTGTTGGCAATTATTACGAGCGCAATTGGCATCGTATTTCAAATCAGGCGCGAGCGGATGCCCGACGCAACGCGCTTTGAGAATGTTCGGGAGTTGCGCGAGCAAGAAGAGCGGACATTGGCAGACCGCCGCGCTGAACTCAGCATCGTCGAGCAGAAAATCCAAGATCGCGATCGCTTGATCGCGGAGGTGTCCGCGTATGACGAAAGAGTACAGCAGCTTCGTGCAGAACTTGAATCCCTCGAACCTGCGCGGGCAGACATTGAAGCAACAAGACGGGACGCGGCGGACGCTGCGGCTGAGTTAGCAGAACAGGTTCAAAAACTGGCTGACGTCGAGGAGAGGTTAGCTGAACGCAATAGGCAGTGGGACAATCTGGACGAAGAAAAGGAAGCAAAGAAACAGGCCATCGAGGCCGCCGTACGGCGCCTTGAACAAATCGGCTCCGACATCGAGCGCATGTCAAGTGAGCGACTAGCTGTCGAAAAGGAGCTGGGCCCACTACTGGCCGAGCGGGACGCCGCATTGCGTGCCATTGCCGACTCGCAGCTGGTTGAAGCCCGCGTCGCTGCCATGACAATTCAGCTCGAAACGCTGGCGGCGGGCGTGTCGGACGCGCTTGAGCAGAAGCGGGACTTGGACACAATTCAGGCGGGGCTGGCCCAGTCCCGAGTGGAACAGGCTCGGCTGGAAGAAAGTGTTACAAGGCTTGCGGCCTTGAGAGCCAAACTCTCGGCAGAGACTTCAGGAGATGTGAGCGAAGCAGATGAGGCCGCACTGATCGCAGATCTGCGGCAAAGTCCCAACGCTCTAGCTTCACCAGCCATGCTTCGAGGCAGTAGGCGGTCTGAGACCGAGGCTCTCCAGAGTGTGTCTGGGTACCTCAGAGATCTGGGTCTAAAGTACTCAAAGAGGACTGTTCGCTCATTTCACACGGCTCTCAAAATCAACGACTTCTCGCAGCTCACGGTGCTCGCGGGCGTCTCTGGGACCGGTAAGAGCCTTTTGCCACGTCGCTACGCTGAAGCAATGGGTATCCATTTCCTTCAGATTGCGGTGGAGCCCCGCTGGGATAGTCCGCAAGATCTCCTAGGGTTCTATAACTATGTCGAAAAGCGATACCGTGCGACCGATCTCGCTCGGTTGATGGTGCAGCTCGATCCGTACGATACGAGTGGTCTTCGCGAAGGTGACCGATCAGATCACATGGGGCTTGTCTTGCTAGACGAAATGAATCTGGCCCGTGTTGAGTACTATTTCTCGGAGTTTCTCAGCCGTTTGGAATCGCGCCCGCGCCAGTCTGATGTGGCTGATCCTGTCAAACGAAGTGACGCGAAGATCCCTCTCGATATCCGCGGACTTAGCCGATCTCTGTCATTGTTTCCGTCACATAATGTGATGTTTGCCGGAACAATGAACGACGATGAGAGCACCCAAGCTCTCTCGGACAAGGTTTTGGACCGCGGCAACGTCATGCAGTTCGCCGCGCCAAAGACGTTCGAGAAGCCCCGTGCGGATGCAAATGTGGAGCGACCAAAGGGCGCGCAAAGTTTCAGCCAGTGGCGGGAGTGGATCCAGACTGCTGATACCATGGTGGTTCAGAGGCGGCAGTTGATTGACGGTCATGTCGAAAAGCTTGCTGACATCATGGAACGGTGTGGGCGTCCGTTTGGACATAGATTGCGCGATGCGATGCTTGCCTATGTCGCCAACTACCCCGCAAACGATGGTAGCGGTGGAGATGCTGTAGCGCTCGCGGATCAGGTTGAGTTTCGTATCATGCCCAAGCTACGCGGCTTGGAGATAGATGGTCATGCGCAGGAGCTTGATGACCTAGAGATCTTGCTGCGAGACCTTGGTGACATGGAGTTCGCCAATCGCGTCGGTGATCTGCGTTCTCAGCAAAGTGCGGGAACGGGTTTGTTTGTCTGGCGAGGCCTGACTAGGGGAGAATGAGCACCGAACCTGAAATCTGGTTTCGACCATGGGCGCTAGCGGATGCAGAGGGGCGCCATAGAGCAAGGATTGGCGCTGATGGCCTTATCGTGCCAGAGGCTCATCGAGCCGCGCTGTGGCTCTATCATCCGAAGACGCGTACTGTCGATTACAGTCATAATCGCGGCCTCGAGCCGCTATTAGGTTTCGATATCGCTGGCGCTGATCGCAGCTTGGGCCTCATGCCCATGGCATTGCGAGGACAGACGCGAATCAAGCTGCCGGGCGTTTCCGGGACGGTGATTTCCTGGCCATCAGCGCCTGCTCGCCCGCCCGCAAAGCAAAATCCAACCACGGATGAAGAGGTCAGGGCCCATCGCCTCATGTTGCGCGGGGAATCGGTGTGGGATCGCCTGCACGAAGTTGATTTGGCAATCGCTGACCCCGCAAATCTTTGGTCCGAACTCAGGCGTCAATGGGTGGACGAAAATGATGACGCGGATCCAAGAATGGACGTCATTGTACGCCACGCTTTTCAACTGAGCCGCACTTTAGATGAGTTGGACCGTGCTCCTCGGCGGGTGCTACGTCGTACTCATCAAATGACCCCAATCTCTCGTGTCCAGGAGATGGATCGCCGAGCAATCAACTGGCTGGTCAAACAGCCTGGAGAGACCTTAGCCGAACGGGCCGGTGACAGTCAGCGGTTGCTTGCTGTGGCTCGCCAAGAAAGCTTCGACACGCTTGAGAACCGGGTCGTTAGATCATATGCGGAGCTAGCCGGTTATGTTGCCAGGGACTATTTGGAGCGCATTGGCCGAAAGCGGCATTCCCGAAGAGCGGAACGAGTTCGCGACTTTGGCAAAAAAGCAAAGCGGCTGGCACGTGACCTAGCAGCTCGAGGGGTCAGAACGGCCGAGCCAGGGATTACGCCCAACTATGTGCTTCAGCAAAATCCGCGATATCGTTCTGTCTGGAATGGTTGGCTCGAGCTCATCCGTCAAGATCGGTTGCTTGATGAACTATGGCGTTGGCAAGCAGCGTCATGGGAGGAGTTCTGCGCTCTTGCTCTAATGGTCGCTATCACCACCGTCCCGGGGTCGCGTTTGATCGCGTCGTCGCCGCTCCGCTTTCGAGATGAGCAGAAGAACGGATCCTGGGTTCAGCACGATAACCCTCTTGGTGTGTTTTTTCTGCCCGAGCAAAAGCTGGTTATCGATGTGCAGTTCAGGATGACCGAACGCTCCAGCGCACAAGCGGACCTGGGGGCATCGCTTTGGATCCGTTTTGGTCACACGGACGACCCGAACGGATTTCACAAGTATGTAGCAATTTGGCCGATTTGGGACGTTACGGGCGGAGTGGTTCAAGGCGAGGCGCAGGAGGTCGCATCATTCCTGCCACGGTATCGCCAGGCGTCGGTTATCGGCGGGCTAATAATCCGACCGGCAGCAGAAGGGCGGTGCGACACAGAGACACATGCAGGCGCACACGTTGTAGCGATGGGATGCGAGGGGGAAGCGCTCCGAGATGCAATCGCCGCAATGTCGAGGTTTGTTTCTTCTCAGATAGTGCGTGAGGCCAAACAGTGAGGCGCTGGGTTGGACTCGATCTTAATGGATGGCGAGACATCGCTGCGCGTGACTGGGAGCCGGAAGATCCGGACGCTCTCTTGTCAAAGCCAAAGTTGATTGAGGGTGGACTGGGAAGCTTGTCTGTCCGCCAGGACGCGGGCGATTGGATCGGGGGGCCACAGGCCGCACTTGCTCCGCATGGCCGCGGGGCGGGGTGGGGCAGAATTGGCGCGCCGATCCGGCGACGGCGAGTGGCGGATCTGTGGCAAGAACTGCTAACTACACCAGTAAGTGATACGGCCGCGGCTTGGTATGCTGCAGTGGACGCATTGGCTAGAAATTCGCAGTCGCTGATGCTGACCGTACCTGACCTTCCCGTTTTTGACGAAGTCGCGCAGTCCCGCACGCTCGCGGCGCTAAAGGGCATAAAAAGAGCGCAGCCGAGACTGCTTTGGAGGTCAGTTGCAGTTTTTTTGGACAGTCTCCACGAGGGAGTATTATCGACTTCAACCGAGCGGAAGCCCGTGCTTGTCCTTGTTCATGGCGAGGACGGCATTGAGGCGCAGCAACTCGTTCTTAGACGTGTTGAGGAATATCCCGGACATTTCGCGCCCGAGCGAGATGGATATGGCCGATTGCTCTTCCCCGAGCTCGGGTTAAAGACGCTGCACGAGCGTCTTGCGCGCGCAATGTTAGAAGCTAACTTGGAGTTGGCAGAAGGGCGATCCGAGGCCAGTAGAACTCCGATTGGGATGCTGATGGGAGAGGTATCGGCAGGTGATGTTGAAATCCTAAGACGGAACAATGGGACTTGGATGGAGGTCGAAGCGCCCGATCTGCCATCCCGCTTGATGCCGCCGTTGGATCGACCATCGCTGGAAGGGCTCAATGCCGAAAAGGTTCTTATAGCCTCTCCGTTGTCTCCCCCGCTCCGCGCCCAACTCGTTGAGGAATTGAGAGGCATCTTCCCATCCATCGAAGTCCTGCCTTGGGAATCTATTGCCCGGGGCGCATTGAGGGCTGGCCGGCTAATTGAGCGTGGACTGCCGCATTATTTGGATCGGCTTACGCCAATTAGTTTGGCGGTGATGGACGGGGAAGGGCCGTCGTTCCACAGTCTTATGCCAACGACCGCTACTGTCCCCGCTAACCGGGAGTATGTTTCTGAGCCTATCACTGGTCTGCGTTGGGGGAGGGGGAAGACCCAAATTGAGTTCTTCGTACTTAAGGGCCACGTTCAGACGGACGACGTCGAGGTGCGACATTGGACTGTGAACGCCGATACCAGCCCTTCACAGGATGCGGGTGTTGAGCTGCGGCTCCGCCAAACACCAGGGCAGAGCTGGGCGAAGCTTTCGTTGACCTCCAAGAACTGGGACGGCCTACAAGCAATCGAGCTGGAGTGGGACCGTCTTCGCCCAGACCCACGATCTCCAGAGGAGATACTTGCCGCACTGGAGCGCCCAAATCCGACGGTTCCGCGGAGGATTATAGAAGAGCCCCATTTGTTGGCTTGGATAGACGACGGCGGCGTTGTCGGCCTTGCTACGCGGCTAGAATCACATGCCCCAGTTAAGGACCTAGCCCAGGCGATCCGCCGCAGCAAATGGGTAGCGGATCTGGGGCTTGGTTTCCGCCCAATCGGTACCGACGGCACTTTTCCTGCCAACTTGCTGCCCCACACACAGAGATTGTTTAGTGAACGGCTGGAAGAGGCAGAGCGGCAGATTGTAGAGGTATGGCGCGGGAATGGAGTTTTCAGAGACAATTCGGCACTTCTGTTCGCAACCTGGGCTTTTGCCAGATGTCCGGTTCAAATTCAGGAAGCGTTGGTCGAAACGCTCGAACGCGAAGCTGAAACTGGAAGGGCTCCACTGCTTGCCACAAATGGCGCGAGAGTGGTTATCATTGCAGGTGCTGGGCGCGCGGTTACAGGCACAGAACGTTTAGGTCGAATGTTCCACACCCTGGTCAATCGTCAAACAAATACGGTGATCCTATCAGCGCTTTCATCTGCCTTATCACGGCGAGCAGAGGCACCTGGCGCACTCACGCCGGCGCTTGTGGCCAAAATAGCCAGCCGGCTAGATTCCGTGCTGGATGATCTTGTCGCGCAGCGCAGTTTCAAGATTAAGTTCAAAAATGCTCTAACGGTTCTAACGGGGCTTTTGCGTTACCGAGAGATAGAGCCGTGGGCTCTGGTCCGAGACAGAAATTTATCGGCGGAAAAGCTCGCTCTCCGATTGGAGAGCGCTAAAGAAATACTGTCCTCTCACGCCGGCACAGTTCCGCAAGGTGCTATGAAAATCGCAATCGTTAGTGATCTGATCGACTACCTGTCAGGTGTCGGTGGAGATCCCAACATCTTGCGTCAGATTGAAGATCTGGGCGACACCGAAGAGTAGCGGAATTGCGGGGCACGACATTTTCCGTCGAAGTTAGAGATCTCGAGTTCGCAGTTGCGCCTATCGCAGAGGCTGAAACGTTTACCGCGGTCAGCTCGAACAGCTGGGCATTTGGCATTAGCGAGGGTCTATATCCCGCCGGAGGCAATCGGAGAGGATTCTGGCATCTAGGCCGCACTCCCAGACCGTGGCTTCAATGCCGAAGGCAGCGAATGTTTCTTGAGCGGCCAATGAATTGCGGAGGCAGCTGTCCTCGGGCCTTCTGCAGATCAGTATGAGACCTGGGACCAGCGCGGTGGTTGTTGAATATGTGAGGGACTGACCAACGCCCTCTTTGAATTTGTCAGCCCACTCCACTTCGATTGCATGAGTGCGACTGATGCAATCTGCTCGACCATAGTCGGCAAGCCGAACTTCCGTTCGCATACCCGCGCAAAGCGCGTCTCTGAAATCTGCCTCGCGCCAGGTTTCGTCGCCGCTGGCCAGACTAGCTGGTATAGAAAGAGCGATAACCACACCCTGCATTGCAAATCTCGTGCGGCGTAAGCGACGGTGCTCGATTGGAGATTGGGTCGCGGTACGGCCCCGGTTAGCGCGGAAGATAAGATCAGCCTGCAGCGCTCCAAGCATCATACAAACACGGCTATGAATGCCGTAACGGCCTAGTCGCGGGACCTTCATGTTAGCTCAGCAAAATAGTTCATAACGTCGCGCGCTTGGCCGAGGCCACTGCAGTGGAAGCGCGTTAGAGCGCGATCCTGGAGTTCAGGAACGTTGACATTGGAATTTCTGGATTTGTCCGCCGCATATAGCGTTCGATCGATTGCCGGGAGCACGCGGGCTGGGGCTATGGCAAAAGGCATGAAGATTGCATTGTTAGATCCGGACGACAGGTCAAGTGCCATCGCATCGCCACGTCTGTTAAGAAAGATGGATATGTACTGAGTTCCTCCAACGGTTCGGCTCGGATGGGGGGTGAGCCGCTTGTCATGTAGGGCACTGTTGTTCAGGGACTGAATGATCTTGCTGATGGCCATTAGCGATCTCCATTGAGGGCAGGGAAGTGGCGCGAACTTCAAAGTCCGCGCCCACTCGAGGGACGCAGAAGTTTCATAACGCTGTCGTTAGGCACTGGACTTCGTGTGTTTCGACAAGTTCGGAACAGGTACTCGTCACCTAGCCCGCCGCGAGGCGATCACGTCGACCTAGAATAGCCATCACCGCTTTGCCCACGAACACGGGTACCGGTGCCTTCAATGCGACCGCAAGTCGTTCAAGCGCTTCAACATCAACTTCGAGACTTTGGTCTGGAGAAAGCAGTAGTTCAACGAACTGATCAGTCACACGAGCCTGCTGCAGCAGTTCAGCTTGACCACGGGAGAGCATGCCGAGGGCCTTGTTCAGTGCTACCTCAAAGGGCACGCTATCAGCGTTGAACAGACTACTAACTATTTCCGCTGCATCATTTGCCTGTTCGCCGAAGCGCTTAGTGGGCACAAAATTTCGTCGGCCCAATAACCAGGCCAGGGCCTCGTCGTTATTGACTTGGTTCTTTTCACCTTTTTTGGAGCCGGCGATTGTCTTAATGCCTTCTCCGCTGAGTGATGTTCTGACTGCGGATTCGCCCATATTGGCGAGCAGCGCCAGGTCTGAAACCGTCAGATCCCAGCCGGTGTCGAGGCCATAGCGGGCCATGAACGTGTCCAACACTTGCCGCAGCTTCTGGGGGTTGAGTTGGTCGAGGGGCGTCGGTTCGCCGTTGTAATCGGTTTGTGGAAAGCCGGTCAGGATACCGCTGACTTCATGTGCCCGCTCGTCCCATCTGACGCCGTCAGCAATAGCCACTCCGACTTGATAGGCGTGATCGTAGGCATCCATGACGACGTGATAGAGGAAGTGATCTTCTATCGGGATTAGCGATAGCTTCTCGGTGTCGTCCCCTCCGAAGTCGTAGTCCTCAAGTTCGACGCCAAGATAATGTGCGGCGACTTCCAACTGACCTTGCATATGGCCGAAGCCTGCAATTAGCGAGGCCATGCCAAGGGCCGCTCGCCTAACCTCAGTGACAATCTCTTCGCGCGTGAAGGGGGCACGGCCATCAATAGGCTTTCGGAGTTTGGTCAATTGCGACCTCCATTGAGTTCCGCGATTTGGGCGCGCAGGGCGGCATTTGCGGCAAGAAGTGGAACTGGGTTGGTCTTGGCTGAAGCGAGACGAGGATCCTTACGTCCTAGGAAGATCGCCACCCGTTCGGCGTTCGCACCGCTAGGATGAGGAAGTCCCGCCAGAATGCGCGACTTATCGAGGAGACCTGCACCGGCTAGATGGGTTAGTGCAGACTGAGCTTTAGGCCCTAAGGGCAGCCACAGCGCATTGGGCAGCAAGACCGCTTCTTCGGCTAGGTAAGTCTCCACCATCTCGCGCAGGATCGGTGTCCGCAGCATATCGGGATTACCATTATAGTTCAGACCGTCCACGAACACTGGATAGCGCAAGGCGGACGTGAAATGAACGTGCTCGGCGCCGGGACTGAAAAGCGCATTCGTGCTGGTGAGAGAAAATAGTCGGTTCACGCCAATCGCGTCCAGCATTGACACGAGATTATTCCGCATCGCGCCACCGCTGAAACTAGCTGTCAGCTTTGCGCGGCGGAGCACTTCTGGAAGGGGCACTCCAGCCAAGTGGTGCTTACGCGCCTCAGTAAGAGCGGTGGTCGCCTGCGAGAGACCAGGCGTGATGCCAACAACAACCAGCTTTGCGCTGGGAGCGACATGGTCGAAAGGCGCGTAGGTCACCTGGATCTTGCTATGCTGAGCGTAGACAAGCTCGGGGATCACGCGAGGGTCGGGAGCATTCCAGTGAGAAATGGCGGCGAGAAATTGCTGTGCAGTGGATAGGTCGTAAGCCAACAAGACTTGTTCCTGTCTGTTTTATCGATTGCGGGGGCCGCGGCATTCTCCGCGAGCGGCTGTAACGATCGTCTTGTCATCGCCGACCACGACTTAGACGCCGAGGTAGCGGGAAAGGGTTGAGACGACCTGACGAGGGTAGAAGTCGCTAGCAAGATCGATTGCTGTCCGGTCCAGCGTGTAGGAACGCAATGCGCCTCGGATCGAGCGGCTCGTTCCGAAGTCGTAGGCTGCCGAAAGAACGTAACTTGGTAGGGACCGCTGACACTTGCGGGCATGGGCGTGATCGCTAAGAACCATTTGGGCACCTCGTTTGCTGATATGCAGTACATAGCGATATCAATCGAGCTATGCAATCATAAAAAGCATGCCAGCATATGCGGATGTTATTTTTGATCACCTCTGGGTTGGTGAGGATTGGATGGCCTGTCCCATGAGATCGCTCCACGATGGCGGAGCCATTCCGTTGGCGCCAAGGATAAGGCTAGTCGTTCCCTCGCCGACTACATGTAAAGCAACCCGGTGGCAGGGAGCTTGGGAGCGATCTAGAGTGCGCAGTGGAGCACAGGGGAATGCATGCCTGAATTGGACTGGACCAAAGATCTCGCCGCCGCCGGCGGGCTTGCCAACACCACTCTTTATCGGATGGCCGCCGAAAATCCGGGACACGCGGATGCACGACTCGTCGCCGATAAGCTGCTCGTAATCGGTCGGGTATATTCGGCCGCCGTCACACGTGGCGCTGGCCAACGCGATCATCTTAACGAACAGCTTCCAAGGAAGCTCTACGACCACCTCGCCGAACGTCTGGTCCGCGTCAATTCTACGCTCGACGGTCAGCTTGCTCAGCTTAACAAAATCGATCGCATTGATGTCGACAACTTAGCGGCAGTTGTGGAGTGTCACCGTTTTCTCAACGGCGAGCTGGTACAGTCGATCAAAGATTGGCAAGGACCGAATAGGTCCCGCGAAGTGCAGGCACGCGACTCCTTTGTCTCAAAATACCTACACTTTCACGCACCGATGGCCTTCTTCATTCTTGATTCCTTAGCGCGAAATGCCCTTCGGGTTGACGGGCGTAGTCGGCCGGTTGAATGGCCCACTTATTTCGGCCCTGAACTCCGCACGCCATACGCTGCCCACTGTCTGAGGTTGCTCGCGTACATTGAGCTCAATTACCGTGATCAGTGGTGGACACCGCGAATGGTGGATGGGCATCTTTTGGGGTATCTCCCAGATGAGCGTTAGAAAGGGCTCGCGGATGCTTAGGTCCGCCGATGAGCCGACTTTCTATCGTTTGGGCCACCCTTAGAACCTCCAAAATCGGCCATAGCGCGAGGAAGAAATTTATGAGGATGTGCCATCCCAGCAAACACTAGTTAAGCCTCTCATCAAGCTGACATCGACACGCTACTGAGCTCCGGGCAGTTTGGCGGCATGGAAGATCAGGCAAAGCGTCAGGCTCAGCGTTCCGACGGCAACGTCTTCGCTTTCCGGCGCCTAAAGTGGGGTGGTCCTCCGGCGCGGTTTCGTGTGGATAGTATTCTACGTGGAGGCTTTGTCGCGCCGCTTAAGCCGCCCGCAGTGTTGCTCGACAATGGCCGAAAGCAGGATGACGGCGCCGTCGAAACTGGACACCCAAACAGCACATTTCCGGGCCCGTGCGTCACTGATTTGGATCAGCGGCGAACACGCGAGCGCATTGTGGATGTGACCATCTGGATCGCCACGGTTATCTGCGTGTCTGCTTGTGTAGCCGCGATTGTCTGGACCGGTTGGGGCGCGTGAGTAAATTAGGACCGACCAAGGACGATCTTCACGCCGAGATCGGTCGTACCGTTCTCATTTGGGGGGGCTTGAGGGCGAGTTGATTGATGCCAAAATCAGCTGGAGCCACAGTACCGCCTACACAGGTTCTGACCGCCTGATGGCCTTCCTAACGGGCCTTGAAGAGCCGAGAGGCATACTAACGCTATCCCCGCTCACTGCTTCTCTTCCGCTGCGCGTCGCCGACGCTCGACTTCTAAACCAGCTCTGTTACCGACCAGACCGCCAAAAATGGTAATGACCACGACACCGAGGCCCCAAGCTGAGAACGCGCCGCCAAACACTGCGATGCCGAAGCCCGGCATGAAAATCAGCGCCATCCCAAACGCCAGCGCAATACCTACAGCTGTCCACTTCCTTTCTGATGTTTTTCCGATGTAGTCGCGAGCCATCCCGTAAGTTGCGATCGCGGTCTTCTTGAAGTCGTTAATTTCCAGCGCCATCGTTGCCCCTATTGCTTGGCGTTCATTCTTTTCATCGTCAAACCCGAGATCGACGCCATCCAGCTGCACGAGCTTCCTCTTCAGAACAGAACCATCGCTCACCATGCGAAGCGCTGATGCGAGTGTCATTGTAGTATTTCTGGCCAGGCACATGGTAGATGCGCTCGCCCTGCGTATTGATATTGCCTTTGATAACGCAATTCCCTTGCTGAGCTAGGACCAACGTAGAGTTCAGGAAGATTGCTAATAGCGCAGGAGCAATGAGCTTCAGATTGCGAGCTAGTCTCACTTTAAATGCCCTACCCAATGTTCCTCGGAGACGATTGATATCGGATAGCCTTGCTCTCTCCATTCTACAGCCTGAAGGATTTTGTTTCCAAACGAAGAGTGCTTCCAAGACTCCGTTGCATAGACGCCGATGACCAGAACGTTCGTCTTCTGAGCTATGCCGCCAGCTGTTGCGCCCCGCTCTATCACCGCCGCCTCGCAGTGTTTCCGCTGACCAAAGTTAAACGTTCCAGTGAACGTATAGCGAAGGCCAGGAAAAGTTAGCGCCGGCGTTGGACTGCACAGCGGCAAACTAGTCGACTTTAGCGGCTCGCCAATCTCGAAATCACGATTCGAAAAGCGGCTCAGGGTGTCGAGAAGTTCGCTCTTCTCCTCTTCGTCCGCGACGCCATCCGCAAGGATTTCATTGACGCGGTTGTAGAGTACACGGACGAGCGGCTGACCGCTGACCTCAAGGTTTGCTGCCAACCACTTTTGCAGAAACTCGACCTCGCTCTGGTTGATATGGCCGTCGGCAACTAACCCTCTGGAAATTCCGATAAGTTCATCAATCTGTCTGCTTGAAATTCGATCACCGCCGACGCGGTTGTTAAATTCTTCGGTCATGGCCCCCTCAGCGCACCAAATATCTCACCACTTTTCACCGAGATTGGAAAATGTGCAAGCCGAGTACACTTCGAGGTGAGTTCGTTGACATCGCGACGGATCTCCCAGCTTTCTCAGTTCATCATTGTACAAGGGCGCCTTGAGCCCCAGACCCCGCCCTAGGCCTGTCGGGCACTAGGCGCCCCAGTCCGGCGATTAAGCGCAGCTTTTCGATTTCCCAAAAGCGGTCGTTTGATGAGGAATCATGACCGGCGGCAACGGAGGTGGTTTGCTGCCTCAGCCGAGCAGAGCGCTATGATGACGCTGCGGCAGGGGTGTAGTGGAGGATTTGTGCCGTGGGGCCGCGCAGCGTATAGGGCCGATCAAGTTCCTGATAGAGAACCTGGGCTGAACTATACCGTCGACGGTTCAATCCCGAGGTCGCTGAGCAACGCCAAACATGTCGCTTCGCCCTCATGGGCACATTCTGCGTCTCTACGATGTGCCGGAACACGCCTGAACCGTGCCAGATCGGCCTCCAGCTTGCGGACCAGTCGGGCGCGTTCGGGATTGGTATCTGGAACCCGGGCTGTCAATTTGCATCCACCTTGTTGTACGCGATGGCGATGTCGATTTGCTGTTCGATTTCATCGAATACCGCAATGACCAGTAGTTCGCGCTCAGCGTCCGTCTGACCCGAAGCGGCATCAACCTTAACGGTGAGGGATCGCAGTTCACGGTCTCGGCGCAACACATAGCCAGCCCGGAACTCTATGAAGTCGGGCTCGCTCCACAGGTCCACCAAGAACGTTTCGAGATACTGGACATACCGCTCCGAAAGCTCCGCGCTCAGCCGCTCGACCGGTGCCTTCATGTCGACCTCCTCCGTCACGCTACCCCGCTTATCCCCGTCAGCGCTAGTGGACCTATTCTTGCGGCACCAGCACGGAGGTAGACATGAGACTTGATCGAGAAAGCAGGCGGGCTGTAGCGCAGTTTTTGAACGGTATCGCTGTGGCAATCATTGGTATCGGCGCAATTACCCCAATTCTGGCGGGCAATCCGTCGTGGACGGTACTCGCGTCGATGTTCTCGAGTGCTGGTCTATGCGCTGTGGCGTTGTGGGCGGTCAGAGGCCATTGAGGTTAGCTGCGATATGGCGCGATGGGGTTTGGCAACCTGGCCGGCTCAAGGGAACGAGCGGGATCCCAGACGTCCGAAATCTTGGCATACTCTCGCCAAACTCCGCCGTGCAGGTTGGCTCGCCAGTCTCGCAATTCGTCAGATCGCCCTCGAGCCGCCTCGTCGTTCTCGGGGCTGACCGGCGTAAATCGCTGCCGCACTTCAGACTCTCGGATTTGAGGTGCCAGGTGGCCGTAGGTGCGAAGAACTGTTGTGGGATCAGCATGGCCCAGTTGGGCGGCCACGGCGTAGACCGTAGCTCCGGCCTGAACCAGCTGGCTCGCATACGTGTGGCGTAGTCCATGAAAGGTGAATTCATCCGGTAGCTCGGCGGCACGCACTGCATTCTTGAAGAGTGACTTCTGGTTGCCAATCCAGGGTTTTCCGCTCTCGCGGACAAAGACGAAGTCTTTCCGCTTGCGGCCGCGCACCAGGTCCAGGAACCAAGCCATTCCCTCGTCAGGCAGAAATATGAAGCGTGCCCGGTAATTTTTGGCTCGGGGAATGTACACGCCATAGCCGTCGCGCCCGACGTCTTCGCATCTCATGTTGAGCAGTTCGTTTGAACGGCAGCCAGTGTAAAGCGCGCCCAGGACAAGGCGTTCGAGGTCGGGTCGGCACTGAGCGATAAGGTCTCGGCACTCTGCCCGCGACAGGTGAAGTGACCGGGGGCGATCAACTGCTGGCAAGCGCCGCAAGCACCGCCACGCGCGTTCACTCTCGACCTTCCCGCTCTCCCAGGAAATCTGGAAGGCCACGCGAAGAATTCCGATAAGCGTATTTACGGTCTTCTTGCGCTTGCGAAGTTGCTCATCGTCGAGGCTCGCGATGGAGAGCTGCGGCCCCAGCGCGCGGCGCCCACGCTTTACCGGTGTTTCGAGCACGTCCCGCACAAAGTGGCGCAGGTGCTCGCTGTTAAACTCGTCGACGGCCAAGTTCGCGAGGCGCGGGATGATGTGGTAGTTGATCAGCGAAATGCATGTTTCGAAGTGACTCTGCGCCGCCACCAGACGTTTCCATTCGACATACTCGTGCATTGCGTGGGCCACGCTGTATGAGCCTTCGATCGGGCACACGATGAGGTCTTGTTTTACTCCCAGTGGGCTGGGTTCGGCGGCCCAGGGGAGAACGGTGGAACTGTCGAACCACTGATGGGCCGCTGCCAATGCCGTTTCATATGTGAGGCCCGCTGGACGCGCTGGAGAGACCGCCCAGCCTAGCCGACGGCGATAATAGCCACCTGCCCGCGTCCGTATCCGGGCGTACCACTCATCACCTTTGAGACCCTTGCGATAGCCCAGGTGGCGGGTCTTAGCGATCGGCTGGTAGTATGGGCCATACCTGACGGCCAGCCCCGCCAAAACGTCGTCTGCACTCAGATCGTGCTTGCTTAGCCGCATCGTGGTCATGCCGTGTCCTCTGGGGGAGACCGTGCGGCATTTTCCGAATGACTTCTTGTTTGACGTTCAGCCTGATGGAGCTTTCCACGCTGTTTGCTTTGCGTGGTTACCCTTAGCCAAAGATGCTCATCGTGAGTTTAGCCATCGCGCCGGCGTGGCGAGAACAGCCCGGTTGGCCGACCGTCAGAGCCCGCAATGCGCCCCATTCGGGTCATTTAGGTACCTCGCGCGTTGCCACAATTGTGGACATCAGCCCTTCCACGTGTGGATCGATGTGTGAGGCCATAGTTTGCCTGATACGCCGTCGTCAACGGTGGCCACCGAACGCACTCCGTTTGTCTCGCTAACCGCCGATATCGATGACCAAAGCATCGAGCGGCTTGCCGTTGCGAAAAGTGTTGGCAAATATGAGAAGCCCGCGGCACAGGCACTGCCCACACAGCTGCTAAGAAAACGCCTGTCAGAACGGTCAAGCCGGACAGCGACTACATGCAGCCGGATGAACTTTGAAATTGGAATTACCAGATTATATCAGAACCGAGTTGAAGATCATGGCGGTACAGCAGCAAGCGAGCCTGCGCTACGTCATGATTATCTCCTGAAGGCCTTGCGGGCAGAACATCCGAGGTCGAAATGATCGAGGATGGAAGAAGAAACCTGTAGAAGCTGGATTGCTATTTCTATGGATGTTCACTCTACTTAAGCTGAGGGCAAACCATGGAAAAACAACAAGGGGCGGGTAAACCCGTCGCCGTCGAAGCAACAATCCTATTAAGTGGCGGGATCGATTCAGCTGCTTGTGCACATTTGCTGATGCAGCAAGGCGCAACGGTGAGGGGCGTTTTCTTCGACTACGGTCAGGCGGCCGCTGTTCCTGAGTTTCAGGCTGCTAAGCGCCTCGCAAAGACCCTCGGGATCCCAGTCAAAAAGTTCAAATTTCCCAGCTCTACAAAGCTCGGCGCCGGTGAACTTACGGGCCGAAACGCATTCCTGATCTGGGCATCCATATTTGTAGCACGTGCGCACACGGGTCTGGTCGGGATCGGAATCCACTCCGGCACGCCGTACTATGATTGCTCCGCAACGTTTCTAGAGCGCATGCGCGTCTTAGTCGAAGAGCATACCGAAGGTGGCCTTACAGTGGTGGCTCCATTTGTGAATTGGTCAAAGGGGCAGATATTCGACTATTTCATCGCGTCTAAACTCCGCGTCGACCAGACATATAGCTGCGAGGCCGGGACAAATCCCCCGTGCGGTATATGCGCCTCATGCGGCGACCGCAGAGCACTAGGATGCTAGCGGCCCGGAGAGGATTCGGGAGAGAAGGGGCCTTGGCGATTGCGACACCGCTGCTGGTGCCTTCGTTTTCCAGCAAGGGCTTTCCAGACCTACAAGCTATTCTCGCCGCAACAGAGCGGGTTATCGATTCAGCGATCTTGGTGAGCGCCTATGATTATCATCATCGGCATCTGTCCGGAGATGTGGATTTTGCCGAGGCGATTATTCTCGACAGTGGCGGTTACGAGTCGGGGACCGATTTAGACCTGTCTGAAGTTGCCGGCGCACCGCACGTCCCACTCTCGTGGACCAGGACTCAGCATGCGGAGACGGTCACAGGGTGGAATAGTAGTCGCCCTACAATCATTGTCAGCTACGACCATCATTTGGATCGCGTAAGTTTAGCCACACAGATCGAACGCGCCAGAGCCGACATCCCATCGGGGGGACTGCTTTTCTCTGAACTGCTTCTCAAACCCGAAGCCGTGGGCTCAGCGTACTTGGATATTGCTCGGATTGTAGCAGTCGCAACTGAACTAGTTACCTTCGACGCAGTTGGGGTCACCGAAAAGGAAATTGGTGACACCGTCCTGGCCAGGATGGTCAATATCGCCAAACTCCGGATGGCGCTTAACAAAGCAGGGGGCGAGGGGACGCCGATCCACGTTTTTGGGAGTCTGGATACAATATCTACCCCCCTTTATCAGATCGCGGGTGCCGATGTGTTCGACGGCCTTACCTGGCTCCGATATGCCTTCGACGAAGGACTTACAATTTACCGGCAAAATTACGCGGCTCAAAAGCTTGGCCTCGACTTATCCCCTGACCTCTTGAGCGTGACTACATGGTTCAACAACTACCGTTACCTGCAGGACCTGCAGCTGCAAATGTGCGCGTTTGCTGAATCAGGCGATTTTTCTGCGTTCCGCCACAACGCCAGTCTTTTTGCTGGTGCTTGGGAACAACTTAGTTCGACGAGGGAGACCTGATATGGGCGGCAGCGGCGGCGGTGGTGGTTACGGAGGTGGTCTTGGCAGCGCTGCGCAGCAGTTGAAAGCTGCGCTGCAGGAGGTGCAGAGCCTCGCCTTCCAGACCGAGCTTTCATCGAAGCTGAGTGAGTTGCTCTCTAAATTCAATGACCGGGACGTTCAGCTTGTCAGAGAGCGCCTCGATCAGATCGAAAAGGTGCTGGGCGACAAGTTAGATAGCGACATCGAGCAGCGCTTTGGCGGATCGGTCGCCAAGCATACCTACGTCGACGGCCTCAGCGACATAGACTGCCTGATGGTCCTGAGGGACCAGGCCTTGATCGGCAAGGGGCCGCAAGCGACGCTCGCAGCGTTTACCGATGCCCTGAAAGAGAAGTTGGGCTCTCAGGCCGAGGTGACAAAAGGGAACTTAGCCGTCACCGTCAGGTACGGCGATGGGATGGAAATTCAGCTGCTTCCGGCGGTGAAGCAGGGTGAGGGGATGAAAATCCAGTCATCTCGCGACCAGCACAGCTGGTCCAAGATCAATCCTGGAAAATTTCAGGAGGCTTTGACCCGCCGCAACGCCGAGTGTGAGGGCAAGCTCGTTCCCGTGGTCAAATTGGCTAAGGCCATCATCTCAAACTTCCCAGAAGCGCATCAACTGGCCGGTTACCATGTTGAGAGCTTGGGGATCGACGCATTCCGAGGCTACACGGGTGCCAAGACGGTTTCTGCGATGCTGCCGCACTTTTTCCAGAAGGCGCAGGATCGCGTTCTTAAGCCGATGACGGACAGTACCGGCCAGTCAGTGCATGTCGATGGATACATGGGCAACGCTGATAGTGCCGTTCGGACGAACGCGAGCCATTTGTTAGGTCGCATCGCTAAACGCATGTCGAATGCATCAGCGAGCGGTTCGATGGAACAATGGTCGAACTTGTTCGGTGAAAAATGACGACGCCGGAGAGAACTCTGACAGACGAACTCCGCTCCATCCGGCGGCGCGCCAACCAGCAATCGTCAATTCATGCCCATTTGCGCGACAGTAATGCGTTTCGTTCTAGCCTGCTGGACTACGGCACACTGGCCGTTTCCACGTACTTGGTCGCTCTTATTTTTGTTGAGCCGCAAATAGGCATACGCCTGACCTTCGGGCTGGACGTTCAGCTTTGGGTTGGAAGCCTCTCGCTACTGACCTTTTTTCTGTCGATTGTGCAATTCAAAAGCGACTGGAAAAGCAAGACTCAGGCGCATGCCCGTTCCTGTAAGGAATACTCTGTCGTGACCGGAGATTGTCGTGAACTGCTGTCGAAAGGCAGGTCTGTCACCAATCAGGAATTTCAGCGCCTACGTACGAAATATGACTTGGTCTCTGAGCTTGGAACGCACATCCCTGATCGGGATTTCCTCACTGGCAAGGCGCATCACCTGCGGAAGGTATTCATAAGCAGATACCTCGACCGCTATCCGGGCGCCTGGGTGCCTTTGGTAAGAGCACGCCTGTTACTTAGGGACACGTTGAAACCACTCGGGACGGACGATGGCAACTGAACTTCGCACCGATCGGGCTCTTGAGCTTTTCGAACTTGCTGCTCGCACAGTCGCGGCTGCAGGGTACGAGTGGGAGAAAGAATGGCAGAGGGCGCTCACCAAGCAGCCCTTTTCAGAGGCAGATTTTCTGCGCGAGGCCGCGTGGGTCGTCCTTTGTAGCGGGTTTCGCGAAGCAACGGTGCGGAGTGCCTTCGACTATGTTTCACTTTGCTTTTGTGATTGGGAGTCGGCACAGGACATCGTGACATCAGGCAACCGGTGTATTGAAACTGCCTTGTCAAAATTTAGAAGCAGGCCGAAGCTTCAGGCCATAATGTCAATTGCAGAGACTGTGGACGGGGTTGGGTTCGCCGACTTTAAGCGCCAAATCCTCGCAGGGCCGCAGCAAACACTGATGGGCTTGCCCTATATCGGCCCGGTGACATGGGCGCATCTCGCTAAAAACCTTGGGCTCGATATTGCCAAGAACGACCGGCATCTGGCACGCTTCGCAGAAAGTTGCGGATTTAACGATGCACAGTCGCTCTGCGAGGTTATCGCTGTCCGCACAGGCGAGCTGGTGGGCGTCGTGGACGTGATCCTCTGGCGTTTTGCGGCCCTCGACGCGGGCAACCGGCAACCTGCCTAGCCTCAAATTGCCTCAAATGCGACACGCGATGCGCGACTTCAAATCCCGGAATCAGGGATAAGGGTTCGGGAGGGAGATGTGAAATGGCTCCCTCGTTACGTGTGATAATTGCCGCCATGATTGGAAAACGCTTTCATCGCACCTTTTAAGACGTCGACGACGTGCAGATTGGTCTGTGCCTTTCAATGGCGCCAGCATAGTACGTGAGAGGACCCTCCGGCCCCAAATGTGTCGCGGGCACCATCGCGCGCCCGATGGCTGCTTTCCTTAGCGCGCCGACAAAAGCTGCCAGTCCGCCGTCGGCCCCATTTCAGCCGTTTGGCACCAGGCGCTTCCAACGTCCGCTATCGTCGGCGCACCGCAAAAAAAGCCGCCGGTCAGCTCACGGCCCCAAAACGGCCGATCCAAGCTCTGGCTCCCTGCAACCCGCTGTCAGGGCGGTCGAGACTAGACTTCGCGATCGGGATAAGAGTTGGACATGTCCAAGGTGTCGCGGGTGTTATGCCCCTGCTGTTGATACCGCGCCGCTGTTCACAGATATAAGCGCGAGCAATTGCTCGCGAATTTTCTGCCAAGGCTGGTTTAGATCAACTGTGGCCACGGTGACGTACTGCCCATGGACTTCGAAGCGTTCATTAAGCGTCGTGCCATTGCACGGGTAGAGTAGCAGCCCCTCAGCCTGCTGCAGTGTCTCATCCTGCGCACCAGCGTTCTTGAGATAGCTGAACAGCTGATAGAGATTTCCCGAATGAACCGTCTCAGCCTGATAGTAAGTTTGCAGCGCAGAGGCGTAGTACTTCGTATCGATGATGATGTTGCGTTGCTTTGACTTAAGGAATACGTCGACGCGCATTTGGGGCAGGGGCGTACCTCGTATTGACGAGATGGAGTTGGCTTTCCATCGGATCGAGAGCGGCTCCACTGAGAATTCTCGCTGCTCAACGCGGTAGAAATTGCGAACAAAATCCTCAAACACCCTGGCCATCTTGCGCTCATCGCGAAGAACGTCCCGGAACGTGAAGCCGCTTCCGCCGTCATCTGGAAGAAGGCAATCAAATGCCAGTTCAGCCACGCGCAGCAGGAAGCTGTAGTGTGCGTTGTTCCTGTTGAGGCGGATGGCCGCAAAGTCGCTGGCTCTAAGCCAGAGATCCGAGACACCACACATCTGACGCGCGACGGCAATGAGTTCGGTGCTCAGCTCTCTGTCTAGCGTTGCTAATGCGGCCATACGGCGTAGCGTGGCTTTGAGAACACGATTGTGGTGGAGATCTTGGCTGAGCTCATCAAACTCGCAGTGCAGACGCCGGATACCAGCCGCCCGCAAACGCGCGCTCGCGCCGATGGCAATTCGGCCGCGTACTGTCGCGATCTGATCTTCAACCGGCAGGTAACCACGGTCCAGCCCTCGCCTTAAAAGAGAGCGGGCACTGGAGAGCAGTACTCGAGCAAGTAGATTGGGAAGGTCGGCAGTTCCAGCGTTGCCAACCTCGACTGCGCTCGCCTCCTCGAACCTGTTCCAGGCGTAGGCGAAGAGATAGTAGATATTGCCAATGGGTATGGTTGAATTGGTCACTGAGCGATCAGGAGCTCATCGCGCCAAGTGTCAGCCTTTTGCGGCGCATCGAACCAATACTCCCTTAGAAGGGGAACAATTTCTGTGCGAATGATCCTATTGTACCAGGTGCGGTCGGTTTCTCCCGCAGTCGGGGCGCCACAGAAGAAGCTATGACCAATGGCAAATCCGGCTCCCAGGTTGCTGGTATCGCCTACAATCTCGCGATTGAGCCTCCCTATTTGAGAGATCAGCGTTTCTGAGACCGCGCGCGTAATCCCAATTTTCTCAAGGTGCGTCAGGAACTTTGGCGAGTCCAAATTTGGCGCGAGATCAACGAATGCGAACCGCCGCCTCAAGGCATAGTCCACCACAGCCAGAGATCGGTCTGCCGTGTTCATCAGGCCCATGAGAAAGACGTTTGCTGGCACGTGAAATTGCGCTCTTCCGGACGCCAGCGACATTGCCCATTTGGGGGACCGCTTATCGCCTTCGATGAGGAGCATAAGCTCGCCCAAGATCTTGCTCAGGTTTCCGCGATTAATCTCATCAATTATAAACACGTAGGTTCTGTTCGGGTCGGCCTCGGCTTGCCGACAAAACTCGACAAACTTCCCTGGACGAAGCTCAAAACCGGAAGTGGTGGGGCGGTAACCCTCCACAAAATCCTCGTAGGCGTATGACTGGTGGAATTGAACGAAGCCGACGCGACTTGGGTCTTCTTCTCCCATTAGTGCATAGGCAAACTTGTGCGCAGCAAAGGATTTGCCGACGCCGGGTGGGCCTTGCAGGACAACATTCCGTTTCGCTCGCCACAGGATTAGCAACTCTTCGGCAGTTTCTTTATCCATGAACAAGGGCTCGAGTGCGTCCTCGAGAGTGTATGTTGTGCGAATTTGGTCGGGGGCGTCGGAATTGTCGGATTCAACGAACGGCAGAGGCTTGCCGGCTTGGTGTTCATAAGCGCGGCTTAAAATTGAAAGAAGTGTCGGTGTTGCTTCCGTCAGATATGCACCTTGATTGAGTGCCAAGCTGCGATTGAAGAACAAACCTTTGACGCCGCTAGAGGCCAATTCGCGCAACTCTGACGCGAACGGATCGGTCTCTAGGAATGCTGCCCGGGGAAGGGGTGGAACAAGCGGCTGGTGGTCTTGCAACGGGATCCGATATGCCGGCTGACTGGACCATTCGCTGCCCTCTAGTCCGACAAAGTTAGGATCGGCCACTTCAGCGGCTACCGAGACGCTCGATATTTCCTCGTTGTCTGTGAGGTGAAATACGATGTCCCCAGCCTGCACCTGGAGCATGTTGCCATAGATGTTTTTGCCGTCTTTGGATTGCTGAGGGGACCATAACGCGAGTCCCAAAGCATTTTGTCCCTCCAGCCGGTCATCTCGTCCCGCTACGATGGTCTTTTCAATCCAATATCGTTTGGGCAGAGGTCCTCGATCGTCACCATACTGTTTGGCCCAAGACGGATGGTTGCGAAACCATGAGATGTCTTGAGACTCGTCGAAGAAGACGAAAGCGATCAATCTATTGGCAAGCTCACTGCCAGGTCTAACGGCCCAAATTGTCGGCCGGTAGGTATAGAAATACCATTCGCACGGCTCAAACTCTAAATCCCAGGCAACGGAGACGCTTTGACCGTTTGCTGGGTTGTCAGTTATCACCCCGCGCGCTTTGATGCGCATAACCGAAACGCTTTGATTCCTGTTGTCGAAGGGCAAGTTCCGCTTCTGGACAAACGCAGCCTTGATGGCAATGCGATCACCAATTTTCATTGATTTGATTTGGGTAGTTTCGTTTTGGTCGGGAGTTCTGATCTCCCACATCCCATCCTGAACAAAGCGTTGGGTCTGGTCGTCATTGCCGCCAAATGATGCGCCCACAATCCAAAAGGTATCATCAGTTCGCACTTCGTCGTTCTGAGCTGCGCCGCTTAGGAACTGGGCATATTGTCCAAGCCAAGCCTTGGTGTTCGCTATCCTGTTGAGGGGATCACTGGACTCTGGAAACAATGCGCGGAAGACGGTGCCGCCGGCGCGCGCATCATCACGCATCTGATCAAGGCTGATACGGATTGAAGCGAACTGATCGTCGCTGAAAGCGCTATCGAGATCGCTATGCGAGATGTTCAGCTGACCAAGCTCGCGCTCGAGCTTCCGAAGGGCATTAGATCGAGTATTTACGCTGTTCTTTGCGCCACCGCGCCCAGCGAGCCATTCCTTGAAGCTGTCATACTGCACAGAATCATCCCCCTCATTGTGGTATCGAAGCTCTCATGTCCTTCGAAACTGTTCTAGGCTGTGCCATGCTCCTGCAACTGACGGGATAGTCAGCGGCCCAGGCAGCAGGACGCTGGCGACCCAAGCAATACATTGGCCACTGCACGTTGCATCTCTATGGGACGCGTCTGCCAAGGCAGCTACTGAAGGTTTTGCCAATCTCTTTGAGCGTCTTAATCGTCTCAGGAAAATCAGAGTTGCCAGTGAACACTTCCAGCGATCAGCTCACGCAATCATTCTCATTGGCTTTTGACACCATCCCGCGTGTCGATGAGGTCGTGACAGACGTCTTAGCGATGGATCTGTTGTACAGCTCGCCACAGTTTTTGAGGAGACTGCTGGACCTTGCGGGTGAACCGGGTGAGGCAAGCATTATTGCCATGCGCCGGTCAGTGTTTGATACATCCCTGGGCGAAACGGACATTGAACTTGTCGTTCGAAGCGAACGCGGTCGGCACGCCATATTGATCGAAAACAAGATCCGCGCGCCGCTGATGGATCGCCAGTTTGAGCGCTACCAGATGCGGGGTACTGAGGGCATTGCCAAGGGAAAATGGGACCGCGTTAGCATTATTCTAATGTCGCCCAAGGCGTACTTCGAAGCTCTGGATCGGAACCACGCGCAGCATATCAATGCCAATCTGACATATGAGGCGATTGTGGCGTTTCTCGCGGATCACCCAGAACAAGCTTTCAAGCGACATGTGTTCTTGTCGGCGATTGCCGATTTCAAGAAAGGATATCAGCGACTGCCCGACGCGCCGATGATGGCGTTTTATGAGCAGTATTGGTCACTAGCCTCGTCAGAATTCCCGCAGCTTCGCATGCCAAGGCCTGGTGTAGTTGGCAAGGACGGTAGTTGGATCTATTTCTCACCACTCTATGGCGGCGGCGCCAAGGTAAGGTTGATCCACAAGTTCAAAGGGATTGGTTGCGAGCTTGGGATAGCGACCTATAGGGCGCAAGAATTGGCAGAGGCAATCGAACCACTCCTTGATGAGGACATGGTGATGCGCGTCACCAAATCTGCAGCCTACGTCAACCTCAAGGCCCCGCCACTCAAACATTTGCTGCCTTTTGGCGACATTCGCGATGACGCAAAGGTGGGACTAGTTCAGCTCGAGAGACTTCGAACTTTCGCGCTGAGGGATGAGGTTCGTAAAGTGATCTTAGCTGTGATCTGAACAAGGACCGGTATGCCGCCAGTGTTAGGGCAGGGCCGTAAAATCGGCGCGTTGGTATCCTTCGACGAGCTTCGCCAAGGCTTTGGGGGCGATAACTTGAACCGCATCCCCCCACTGATAGAGGTGCCAAGCCATCTCGTAATGGCCCGAGGCTTTGAACCGAACCGTAATCGAGCCATCGGAGTTTTGCTCGACCGTTTGATCGGGATGAAAGCGCCAGTTCGCTGCTGAGACGGCCGCCCTGGCAGCGAACCGCCATTCAACGTCCTGATATTCTTCCTCCCTCCAGAACACGCCAAAGCAGCGACGAGCATGGTCGGCCAGGGTGAACCCTTCTGGCATCGACCTTGCTGGTTGATCGGAGACCCTTGGCTCGAGGATCTTATCCATGCGCCAGTGATTGGCGTCTGCCCATTCTGGTGAGTTCGTAGAGCGAGCTATGAGGTACTTGCGCGGTCCGAGGAGGACACCCACGGGTTCAACACTACGTCGCACCTTTTGGTCTCGGTTCTGGTACACGAATTCCAGGCAGCGGCCCTTGAGAATGGCTTCGCTCACCGCCTGTTCAACATCACGGCTAACTTCGATCTGAGGGCCAGGCTGGGCGACAATCGTCTGGGAGTCCCGCAAGGCCTCAAAGTCGACTTCAAAGCTCGCCCTCCGCCGGGCATCAAGCGTCGTCTGAAGCAAGATGTTGATCCGCGATAGCCGCTCTGCGCTATCCCGATCGCCCAACCTTGAGAGGATTTGGGTCGCGTGTTCGATAGCTGCCAGGTCGGCAGGGTCGATCAGCGGCAGATTGGCTAGATCTTTGGTTCTGAGTGACCAACGCCAACGGCCGTCATCTGCGTCAATCGACATCTCGAGCGCCGGCCCAAATAGCTCGTCGAGTTGGTTCAACATTCTTTGTCGCTGGCGGATGAGGGCCGAGCTCGACTGGTTGCCACGACCTTTGTTGGCGAGGAAGTGCTCGATCTCTGTGGCGGACATGCCGTACCGACTGCTGGCGAGGAGCAACGCTAAGTCTAGTAATTCCTTGGCTTTTTCATAGGCCATTGGGAGTGCCCTGCATAATCTCTCACCCCCAGATTATCTGGTCGACCATTTTTGTCGACCCCTTCTGGCATTCTCAGTTTTGTCAGCGGCTGGTGCCGGAGAGACGGGAGCGAGAGAATGAATGGCCTAAACTTGAGTGCACATGCCACCACCCGCATGCATCAACGTGGCATCCGGAGCGAAGTTGTTGAAGCCCTGCTTACATACGGGCGGTGCGAGCGCTCTCGCGGTGCCGATGTGTACTTTGTGGACAGGCGCACTCGAGAACGGGTTCGCGAGGAAATTGGGGGCAAGCGTTTCGCAAGGATCGAGAAGAGCTTGGATGCCTACTTGGTGGTTGGCGAAGACGGCACGCTCATCACTGCCGCTCGCAGCCTTCGTCGCTTTCGCCGTCAATAGGGGGCATTGATGCTTCGCAGTTTGAGCGCTCAATGGACAGCTTTGTTTGATGCACCGTTTGGTGCCTATGAGCAGGATGTTCTTCGCCGGTATGCTCTTGCAGCATTGCTGCCTGAAAAGGGCCAACGGGGCCACGCCATCTCGGAATCGTTCCTGAAGTGGTATCAGAACCATCGTGATCTGTTGGGTTTTCGTGTCGCGCCACTAGAAGCCATCTTGCGAAGAAGCAAGGCAAGTCGGGAGTTCCCGAGCTTGATCGAATGGCAGTACACGATGCGAGATCTCCCAACCTATACAGCCAAGCGTCCGACGCCTTCGGCGTTTCAAACCCGTCTCAATTGGGTCGCCGATACATTAGGTTTGAGCGTTAGCGAGAGTGCCTTTCTGGGCGCCGTCGTTCGGATGACCCGTGTCCAACCGTTTTTCGAATTTTATGACGCGGTAATGGTTGGTCACAATAGCGACGACGAAGTTCTGGCCACTACCGCGGCCAGGATGGCTGGACTGACACCACGCGAAAGCTGGGGCATTACCGACCGCCGGGGCGCGCTTGTCCAGCTGGGTCTCATCGAAGACCGTGGAGGCGGGGACGTTGCAGCATCCGCTACCGTAGTTGATCTGCTTGCGACAAGGTCAAGCGACCCACAGGTGCTGCGCCATTCGCTTTTGGGCCAGGCCTCCAAAACAGAGCTTTCGTTGGCTGACTTCGACCATCTAGGGGCGAGCAGCCGAACGGTTTTGACCCTCCTCGATGGAGCTCTTGAACGCGGTGAGAGTGGCGCGAGTCTGTTGTTTTATGGAGCGCCTGGCACGGGCAAGACCGAGTTTGCAAAGCTCGTGGCTTCTGAAATTGCAGCTGACGTCGTGTTCATCGGGGAACGGCGGACTGACGCCAGCGCTCGCAACTTTCGATCCGAGCCGTCGCGGTCGGATCGACTGTCTCATCTCGCTTTTGTCTCAGCATTGGCGTCGCGTGCGGGTAGGGTCGTTCTTGTCATTGACGAGGCGGATGAAGTTTTTTCTGGTGTCGACGACGAGGATGGCTTCAGCCGCTCTGGCTCGAAGGTCTTTATGAATCGGGTCGTCGAGAATTGTCCTGTACCCATGATCTGGATCACTAATCATCCCGACCGTTTGGGCGAAGCTGTTCTGCGCCGCATGCTGTTCGCCGCAGAATTTCGTGATGCAGATCGCTCCACAAGGCGCCGCATCATTGAGCGCCACGCGTCCGAGCACAAAATCCAATTGTCTCCTCTGGCACTTGAAGGGCTGGCTGGGCTGCCAGCCACACCTGCACTTCTAGGGACTGGGTTGCGAGCTGCCGCAATAGCCGCTGTTCAGAGTGAAGACGCAGGCCAACTTGCAATCTCTGTAACTCGGTCATTGCTCCGGGTCGCAGGGCGAGTGATCCCGCCGTCATCGTCGGGTGAAACCATGGCTTTCGATGCCAGTTTCTCGCAGGCCGATGTCGACCTTCCCGAGCTTGAGAAGCAGGTCGTGGCTGCAGGTCCAGGCGCCTTATCGTTTCTTCTGTCTGGTCCGCCGGGAACAGGAAAAAGCGCATTTGCCCGTCACCTTGCAGAGCGCTTGGAGCTCGAAGTGCTGGAAAAGAAGGGGTCAGACCTTCTTGGTATGTTTGTGGGCGAGACAGAGAAGCGAATAGCGGATGCTTTTGCCCAAGCTGCTGAAGCAGGTCGGTTCTTGATCTTGGATGAAGCTGACTCGTTGCTGTCCGATCGCGCCGGTGCCCAGCGCAGCTGGGAAATCAGCCAAGTCAATGAAATGCTGACCTGGATGGAGCGACATCCGACGCCGTTTGCGGCCACAACCAACCTGTCAGGGCGTTTTGACCCCGCAACGCAGCGCCGCTTTCTATTTAAGGTGCAGTTTGCTCCCATGGTTCCAGCACAGATACAAGGTATCTTCCGTCGAACCTTCGGGGTGGATGCACCACCGCATGTCTCGAGTTTGCCCCAGCTCACACCTGGCGATTTTAATGTTGTCGCCCGCCGAGCAAAAGTGCTCCGAGTGACCGATCCTATCCTTATAGGGGACATGCTCGAAAAAGAAGTTCTGGCAAAACCCGGTGTTACGCGCCGTATCGGCTTTTGAGAACTCTCTCGAAACTAAATGCCAACAAGGGTGATATTGCGATTTGAAGTTGAGCAGTATCATTTCTTTGTCGATGGGCTGATTGATTCCGAACAAGTTCCGTTTTCTGAGTAAGTTATGTTCTATCCATTCCTCGTGTCTGATCCTCGCTCTGGGTTGCGTTTTCGTCCAAATGACAAGCTGCTGAGTGAGCTCGCGCTTGCTCCCGCAGAACTTGAGTGGCTTCCAGGCAAAGCGATAGCTCGCATTGTGGAGCCGGTTTGGGCCGATAGCCTGGCCAACGCTCCCGTGGAGACAATTGCCGCTGTGTCGTCGGCTTTGGCCAATCTGGTGGTTGCGACGCCGAATCTGCGGCTACCAAACTTGGAGGCTATGCCGGAGGGGCGCGCGAGACGACATCTTCTAGCGCTAGCTGGTATCTGGCGTGAGTTAGGGGAGGCGCTGCCTCAAGGTTTGGGGGCCGTTCGACACGCATTGGAGTTGTCGCATGGCCGCTTTTTGAGTGCACTACCTGTTGTCGAAGGATCATTGGATCCTGTGGCGCCAGCCGCGATGCGGGCGCTCTATTATCGACTGAAAAGCGAGTTTGGCACGGTTCCAAATCAAGAAGGCAGTCGACTAGCGGCCCCTGGCACGCGACTTCACGCCGTGCAGGGTGGGCTCACGGAAGCGACCATCGAAGTTGGCAAACGGGATGGCAGCATCTCCTTTTACGGACTGAGGGACCCCAACGCCTGCGCTAACTTTGCTGCTGCCCGGGCCCGAATGATGATCGAGGCCGGTGAGCCCGCAAACTCGATCGCGGTTATGACGACGGGTAACACACGGCTTCTGGAGCGGGCGTTCGCGCATCAAGGCGTCCCACTTTCAGGTCTGCCGGGACAGCTTCCGAAAAGAGATGTGCTGGGGGAGACGGCGCTATTCTTGCTTTTGGCTAAGCGTTCACCGACGCCGTCCATGGTGCTTGCTAGCTTGGCGTTGTCGCCGGTCATGCCTTGGGATCCCCAAATTGGGCGCGATCTAGCCGAAAGCCTTGCTGGCGGTGATTATCGGGGTACAGCCCTGCGTGATACGCCAGCTCATGTGGCACTGTGGGATGACATTCGAGCCTCGGCGAGTAGCCTTTCACAGCTGCGATTTCTGATTGACCGCATTTGCTCGCAGCTTTCTCAGGGCCAGGCTTTGCGCGAGCTTATCGCGATACCACAGGTCGAAGGAACGCCAGATTGGGATGGACTGCTCCGTGCGATTTCAGTCGGACCGCACGCTATCGGAGACCCGGTCCGAAATCTGGAAGGTGTCAGCATTTGGAATGCCAGTGAGAGCCCATGGCGGCCCTGCTCTCACCTGATCGTTGTCGATTTTACCGAGGGGGCCTATCCAAGCCGACCCCGCCCGAACCCCCTATTTTTGGATAGCGAAGTTGTTGCGGTGCGTGAAGCAACTGGCTTGACGCTTTTCGGTCGGGCAGAGGGTTTAGCTGCTAGCCTTTCCCTGTTTGACCAGCAGATCCAGGCGGCGGCACAAAGTGTCACATTCTTGGTGCCAAGACGCGACTTGGCTGGGTCACGGCAGGCGGCGTCTGCTGGCATGTCACTTATGGCGAGAGTATTTGATGGGTCGCCCGATGCGAGTGACTTGATTGTCGATTTGTCGACGGTGCCGCCCGAGCAGTGGCCCATTTCTCATCATCAACCGCCACCGCCATCCACGACATCGTCGCCGCTCGGCGCGTTGGACCTATCCGGAAGAGACCTGCTGGCGCTGAGGCTCGACGAAAACGGCGTTGCGAAACCACAGTCTCCATCGCGCCTAGAAACTCTATTGGTCAGCCCCTTCGCATGGCTTTTGGAAGAGTTAGGTGTGCGAGATCTGTCTTGGGCGTCCGAAGGTCTGGACGTGATCATTAAAGGTAACATCGCCCACGACGTTTTCGAGAACCTGTTTGTGCCGGGTGATGCTTTTCCGGATGCAACGAGCATGCCCGAGACGTTGCAGACGATATTTGATCGTGCGCTTGGGCGACACGCAGGTTTCCTTCGCGGATCGGCGTGGGAAATGGAGCGGCGGGGCCTAGAGAGCGATATCTTGCAGGCGGCGCTGAGGTGGCGCGAGCATTTGGTCAATCTCGGCGCCAAGATCGTCGGCAACGAGATTTGGCTGGCCGGAACGGCGCATGGGGTTTCATTGAGAGGCAAAGCCGACGCTATCCTTTGTATGCCGGACGGCAGTCTGCTTGTTGTTGATCACAAGAAAAGTGGCACTGCCGGGCGCAGGAAGAGAATGGAGGCTGGATGGGATCTGCAAGCCGGCCTCTATCGCGATATGATCGCGCGCCCGACGCGGTCGGAAGGCGATGGCATGGATCCGCTCGTCGGTCGCAGGGTTGGCATTGGCTATCACCTTATGAATGACGGCGGTTTGCTGACGTCGGGTTTCTTGCCTGTCGCAAGCTCTACGGCGCGAGACATGGGAGAGCTGATCAACGAGGGGGCGGTTGCCAAACTCGGCGAGCGCTTAGGTGAGCTCAAGTTGGGGCGGATCGTTCTCAATACGACCGATGACGAGGCCTTCTTCAAGAAGGAAGCCGGCTTCACGCCCTATGCTCTGACTGATGGTTTGCTTTTGGTTCGAGCCTTCGTCCAGCAAGCGGTGGCGGAGGAATAATTATGGATCAAGGACTGACCATTGTCCCGGCCGGCGCTGGGGCAGGCAAAACGCATCGCATCAAGACGCAGCTCTCAAACTGGGTGAAGCGCGGAGTCGTTCGCCCTGACCGCATCTTGGCTGTGACGTTCACTGAGGCTGCTGCTAGCGAGTTACGTGAACGCATTCGGTCGGGCTTGCTGGCTGATGGTCTGGTGACGGAGGCAATGGCCGTTGAGCGCGCCTATGTGTCAACCATCCACGGTTTAGGGCTGAGACTGCTGAGCGAGCATGCCTTGGCGGCAGGCGCATCACCCCAGCCGCGCCATCTCGGTGATGCTGAGCGGGATCTACTGATTCGCCAGTGTCTTGCTCATGCCACGGCCCTTGATCCGATAAAGGCGGAACCAGCCCGCTTCGGATACCAAGCCAATTGGCAGTCGGGCGATACAATCGAGGATGCCCTACGCGGCAGAGTTTTGTCGATGATCGACTTGCTCCGAGGTCTGGGCGATAACGGGCGATCCCCACACATTACCGCGCCCGCACTAACGCGACTTGACGCATTGTATGGGCCCGTTTTGAGTGACGCTAGTGCAGCAGCGGCAGCTCTTCATTCTTGCGTCCGGGCAATGACCACCGCCTTTCCGAATGGCGGCATGGAAACCGTGACGGCAAAAACCCCGAGAGAACGGCTCGATAAGGAAGCCCAGCTCTTTGCACGGGTGGTTCGATCGCCAGACCTGCTCGATCGCGATTGGACGATCTGGCAAAGCCTCCGCAACCTGTTCCTATCAAACAGGAGTAGCAAAACCCCGCCTGGTTACGATGAATTGGCAACGACGATTATGTCCGCCGCTGATGTCCTGCCAAGTCATCCAGGGCCGCTCGAGGACGCAAAGCTCCATCTTCAATGCTTGGTATCGTGCGCCCAAGAGGTGATGACTGCATATGAGGCGCGCAAGAAAGCGCTCGGTCTCATAGATTTTGCTGACATGATCACAGGTGCCGAAAAGCTGTTGCGAACGAATAGCTTGGTTCGCGACGCGGTGTTGGGTGAGATTGACTGCGTCATCATCGATGAGTTCCAGGACACCAATCCTGTTCAGTTCGCCTTGCTCTGGCAATTGGGTTCAAGGGCGCCCCGCAGTTTGCTCGTTGGCGATGTGAAGCAGTCCATTATGGGCTTTCAGGGAGCCGATCCAAGATTGTCGCAAGCTCTGGCGGCGACCAACCCGGATGCGACTGAGCCACTTGGTTCAAATTGGCGCTCAACGCCTGCGATGATGGAGTTCATCAATTCCATGGGCGCTGGGTTGTTTGGAAGCGGATACAACCGACTCGAGCCAACCCGCAGCGCCGTCGACGGCCCGGCGCTAGAAGTTCTTTACGCGAGCAAAGGTCGAAATGTTCAGGCTTTCGCAAAGCCGCAAGAGCATGTGGCTGAACGCATCGTTCAGATTCTCAACAATGGGGAACTGGTCACCGATAGAACGACGCAAGCTGAGCGCCCAGCGAAACCTTCAGACATAGCGTTGCTTGTCTGCCGTCATTCTACAGCTATGCGATATGCCCAAGAATTGCGGGCCCGGGGCGTTCCGGTCAGAATTGCAGAAGATGGTTGGGCAGGAAGCCTCATAATCCAAGTTGCGCGGGCCGCGCTGAGCTTTGCTGCAAATCCATCTGACACACACGCAGCACTGGTGTTGCGTACGCTAGGTCCCGATCCGTTGGACCTACAAAAGGCAGTGTCGGACCTGGCTGATGGAACGTTGCGCGAGGATCCAGTTCTCGTCCGCCTTGCTGAGCTTTCGGATCGGCTGGTTGGAGTGCCAGTTTCTGTGGCTCTGGAACTCGTTCTTGAAGCGTCAGCAGTCTACCGCTGGGCAGCGTCGCTTGTTGATGGGTCCCAAAGTCGTGCCGACTTGCTCCGCCTTCAGGCCGAGGCTGAAGCGTTTGAAGCTGCGCACCGAGATCTCAAGGCTGCCTCGGGATTTCACGGGGAGACTGCAAAAGTCTTTCTGGGCTGGCTGGATGCGCAGGGAGGTGAGCGTGACTTTGATCGCCGTCCGGACCCATCGTCCATCGGTGCGGATGCTGTTGAGATAGTGACCTGGCATGCCTCTAAAGGGCGAGAGTGGCCGATCACCGTTGTAGCGGAATTTGACAACGGCATTGAGGAGCGACCGGGGACATCCTCGACGCGATTTGAAGCGCTGGACAATATCAACGACATAGCTGCTGTCCTTGAGTCAGCGCAGTTGATCCATACTCCGACGATGGTTGCCCCAGAGGCTCAAACTCGGTTTGTCGAAGATCGCCGAGGTGATTTTGAGACCAACGCACGGAACTTACTCTATGTAGCGCTGACGAGGGCTAGGGATAGGCTAATCCTTGAATGGCCAGGGTTTATGAAGGACCGCGAGGACGACGCCCAGCTGGCTCGCGCCCTGTTTCACGTTTTCGAGGACGCATGCCGGCCACGCCGTAAGGCAAATAGTCTTGCTATCGGCGACGTTGAGTGCGCTGCTTTGATCACCAACCTTCCAGAGCAGGCTGGCTTTACCGCATATGTTGCGCGGCAAGCCACGGGCCTACCCGAGATGGGTCGCGCTACGCCTTTGCCCTCGATCAGTCTAACGCCATGGCGACTTCAGCCCTCCCAATCGTCTTCGTTGGGCTACGTCCCAGAGAGCCACGCGGTTGTGTTGGGTGAACCGTGGGCGAAGTCCACAAACGACATAGATCGGGGCACCGTGTTGCATTTAGCACTGAGGACATATTTGACACGGCCAGACCTGGGGCCAGCGCTGGCTGAAGCGACGGGGCTTAGTTCGGAGGTCTTGGGGCTCGTCAGTGAGCGCGCAGAGGCCATCAGACTTTGGCTCGAAGCTAAAGGTTACAAACAGTTTGAATGTGAGGTGCCTTTTCTCGGGCGCACGGCGGGAGGGGCTGAAATCCCAGGCGTGATCGATTTGCTGGCCACCAATGCCGCCGGCTCGATTTTGATCGATCATAAGACCGGAGGAGCAGGGACTGGGCTTGGTGGGTATTGGCCACAGCTCGCAGCTTATGGGCGAATTGTCTCTCAGCTGATGCCCAATCAGCCGCTTCAGCAGGTCGCCATTCATTGGGTCGATCAAGGCACGCTGGAAGTCGTCGACTTTGCGGCGGTTGGGCTTCATCCGCAAACAATGGGACTGAAATAGTGGCTTGGGGAATTTTGTCGCCGGATGCGGTTATTTCGCAGCGACGTCAGCAGAATTTGGAGCTTGGCGCAGCAGTTCGTTATTTCAACGACGCCGCCGTTCCGGGTTTGGGTGGCATGTGGTTCGCCATGCCCGTCGTGTGGTCTGTAGTAGCGGTCTCGATTGCTGAGAAGCTTCAGCAACCTGCGCTACCCGTTGGAAACGCCATCGAAGCTCTGGCTATGAGTCAAGCCAAGGACGGTCCGATTGATCGGCGTGTGCGCGGAAAGCGTAAGCTGCAGGGACTGACTGACTGGAGCTTTGAGAAGCTTCGTAAGCGCGGCACTTATGTCGTTCAACCAATCCGTATGGCTATGGTCCAGCCGTTGGTCGCTTTGGGGTTTGCGCAAGGCAGCCGCTATGGCGCTTTCCAGCTTCACACGGCCGGCAAGCGGATGCTCGAGTTGCCGATTGTAGAACACTACCGTGATACGTTGCTCGCCTGGGCTAACGGCAAGAACCCGCGTGGACTTAGCGAAGTCATAGCCGCGATAAGCCCGACCGAAGATGTTCGCCCTGAAGTGCGAAAATTGATCCTCGCAAGGCTTATCGATGGGGAAGATCAGGCCAGTACGCGCAGGCGCAATTTGGTCTCGTTGGGAACCGGCCCTTCCTCGCAGCAGCTTGAAAACACGCGGCCACCGCCTGGTGTTGACGACGACCATTGGCGCGACTTGCGCGGTGGCGCGGCATTCATGGAAATCCGGGATGCGGCACTGTCTGTTCTTGATCGCCTTGAGCAGCGGCTCTTGAAGCTTCGCGACGACAACGAAGCGGTTCGGCTATCGGAGGAACAAGCTGCGTCCGCCGCTGAAGAGGAAATTGAGGCACTAGGTCGTCTAACGGATCGCCTTGGTGATCGCGTCAGAGGCGCAGACGAGCCAGTTAGTAAGGCTTTCCTCGCCGAGCTCGCCAGCCTTGATCCACCACACCTTGTGCGACGATTAGCAGAGCGCGATGGAACGGTCATTCGCTGGCACGGCGACCAGTTGCGATTGGGGGCAGCGGCCGGCGAGCTTAAAAGAAATGATGAGCTTGGAGAGGAAGGTATTCCGCCGAAAGATGATGTATTCGCCCCGCAGCTCTTTCGGCTGTACAACCTTCATTGCTTAGCCACGGAGCTATCTGGGAAAGCCAATCCAGGTGTTACTCGGCATGAGGGAATTGCGTAATGCAAACAACCCTTTATACGCTCTTCATGCCGCCAGAGGACTGTATTGGCGATTTTGGCTTCATCACCGGCTTTACGGCAACTAAGCAAGTCTTGGATCAGATCAAGCGCACATTCTCAGGTGAGGTTGCTCGGCCTGCGCTCGCGGCTTTCATCCATCCCACGATAGATGCACAGTCTGACATACCGGGTCTGGCGTGGATGTGGATGCGGTTGGAGAAGCGAGGATACAACTTGCTTCATGCCAAGGTGGCACTGCTTGGCTTTCGGAAGCGAGAGGGCCGGGGATATGTCATCCGATTGGTGGTCAGTACGGGCAATTGGACCCAGGACCCATTGACCGACAGCATTGATCTGTTCTGGTCGATAGATGTCGATCTCGCGCAACCTAGCGACCAAGACTGTTCTGATGTTCAGGCGGCCTGGAAAATGTTCTCATGGCTCCGACGAAGGGCCGACTGTTCATTGATTGAACAGGAGTATGATGGGCATCGACCCGATAGCTTGCTCGCTGACGCCGTTGCGTTGCTGCCCAAGACCGATTTGGCGCCTCGCTTCGTTGACAGCAGAACGCAACCTCTCCTGTCCCAGGTGACTGAGCGAGTGAGCGGTCTAACGAAGGCGAACCGTTTGATCGTCGGCTCCGGTTACTTCGAAGCCGCTGGCGACGGCGATGCTGGTTTGCTTGAGCGGTTGCGTGAAGCGTTCGTTAAGGACAAGGCGCTGACCAAGAATGCTACGCTCGATTTATTTCTCAACCCACTGTCCTGCCAAGGGATTGCCGAACGAGCCACAGCACTCACAGGTCGTGGCTGGGCGTTGCGACGGGCATTCTCGGAGAAGCATGGCGAGGACGGAAAACTTCATGCAAAATTTGTTCTGGTCGCCAAACTTAACGCCAACGAGGAAGTAAAGGGCAAGCTGTACCTGGGATCGGGCAACCTAAGTCGGGTGGGGTTTGAAACAGCAGCCAGCTCAGGTGGTAATCTTGAGGCTGGCGTCGTCATTGATCTACCAGACAACGCCACCTGGCGTGGCAAGGCCGGCATTTCCATAATGCTTCCGTTGCAGTTCGAAAACACAGTGACCTTGAAGGCGCTACGGCCGGGCGACGATTTTGTTTCTCCCGAAGAGCCGACAGAGCAACCACCTGTATCTTGGTTGGTTTGGCGCGATGGGGTGCTCATGGGCCCCGATGGTGCTGAGATCGATGTCGTAGACGCGGGAAATCAAGTGGTTTGCACGCCGTGTGAATGGCCTGGCCCCCCGCCGTCCATTGTGACGTTGGCGCATGGTGGTTGGCGTCTGCCGGTCATTGCGGAGGGTGTCTTGGTTGTGCCGCGTCGATCAGAGCTTACTGTCGAAGATATCTTAGCGGGTCTGGCAACATTTCCTGAACCCCAGGAGATAGATCGACCGGATGATGCCCCAGAGGGGGAAGAGCCGATTGTGACTGATCAGCCATCAGCAGGGGCTCCAGAATCCGCATATGCTATTCGGAGGATGATGCATCTCTTGGTCAAAATCAGCGAGGCGCAAAAGCGCGTTGATCAAAGAGACTGGCAGCGCTGGTGTCGTGAGCTGCGTGGCAATCTGAGCGACATCGTAAAAACAGAGCATGCGATGCTGGAGTTTTTCCGCAGCGCCGGCGCAGACCCGCTTTCTATTTTGGCGGATCCGCGCATGAGGCCACCGCGAACCCAAGACACGATCCTTCGTGCGGCACTTGCAGATGTAAAGCAGGTCTGGGGCCTCGCGTCATGTCCATCGCTTTGGGACAGGGAGGCAGATCACAAATGAATTGGGAGACTGTCGCCGAAGAACTAGATGCGTTTGCAGTGCAGCAAACTGAGCTGCTGGACCTTGGTCAAAGGTCAACCTTGGCCGAACTCGCACGCCGGATTCGAGCGGGCCAACGCGCTGCTCTGCTGGCCGATGAGGTGGGTATGGGCAAGACGCGGATCGCTGTTGCGCTCATCGAAGCAGTGCGACGCGCTGGTGGTCGCTCCGCCATCGTTCTGCCAGCAGGGTTGGGCGTTCAATGGCAAAAGGAGCTTCGTCGCTTTAGACAAGACGACCGCACGCTTTTGCCGCTGCGCAGTTACTATAGCTTCATCTCGGGCTATCTGCGCGATGGAGATCCTGAGGGTAATGCGACGCGTATCGAAAACCACAAAAAGTGGATGAACGATCGGCGGCAGCAACGGGAACTCCCAGAAAATGACTGGAGCAGCGAGAGCGTTGTGATGATTTCTCACACCTTCGCGGCGATGCGATTTCCTCATGGCGGTGAAAATGCGGCTCATGGATGGCGACGGGAGCTGTTGCCAAATGTAGCTCGTCTTCTTGAGGGGCGGCGCCGCAACTTTGTACGCGGCAATTTCTACAACAACGAAATTGAGCTTGTTCGCGCGAGCCGCAGGGCAGCTGAAGTGATCGCCGAGGCGATCACGAAACATGCGCTAGAGTGCGATCTATCTGGTGATCAGAAGTGGCTATCGGCCGCTGAATATAAGCGCAAAATCTTGCCGCTGATCGGCTACGCTTTAGGTCAGTTCGACTTGGTGGTGGTCGATGAGGCCCACAAATCGCGCGGAAGCGACTCCAGCTTATCCAACATTTTGGGCCCGGTGACATGGGAGGGTTCGGATCCATTCCGCTTAGGAATGACCGCGACACCGGTCGAGTTGGAAGCAGACCAATGGGTCAACACGCTGGAGAGAATAAGCGGCCGCGACGATGATCGAGACGTGTCTGATTTGGGCGAACTGGCAAAGTGGATCCGCGGTTACGTTGAAAGTGTCCAGCGCATCAAGCGGGAGGAGCTGGACAACCCGCTTACCTCGGCATTCGAAAGCGCAGCGACAGAGTTTCGTCGAGCACTGCAGCCCTTCGTCATACGGCGCGACAAGCGTGACGATCCCGAGTTCCAATCCTTCCAAGATCGCTTCGGAGACTATCGTCTTGTGAAGGACTTGATCGTTGTGCCGAAAAATGAGGGCTTCACAATCGATTGGCTCCGACGGTTTTGCGCTGCGGAGGCATTGTCTTTTTTACCGCAAGACGATCAGCGCATTAAACGAGCCAGGATTTCGGTGGCACAGGGATATGGCTTTGGCCTATCGAGCGACGAGGATGCCGACACGCCTCTGAGCCAAGATGAAGGCAATGAGGGTACTCACGAAGTTTGGCTAGATGCGTTCGGTAAGGACGCCGGTGATATTTACGATCACCCGGCAATTTTGGCTGCGACGCGGCTGATTGAGGGCTACGCTACGCGCGGCGAGAAGGTGCTCGTGTTTGGGCGGTTCATTAAGCCGATGGACGCCCTCACCAAGCTGCTAGACGCTCGAGAAATGCTCCGACGGTTGCGCGATGGGCAGCATTGGCCTGGCAAGTCTGTCCATAAGGAGAGCATTGCCGCAGTATTGGCTGCGGCACGGGACCAAGAATTGGCGGCACCAGCAGCAGGGATCGCAGCCATCGATGCCATTCTGGCTACGAGATATGGCGAATGGTCCAATGCCAGGCGTTCGGAGCTAGCGCGCTTACATCGTGAAATCGAAATGCTGGCCGAGCATGACGCGTTGGCAGCACTATTGGTGCGCTTCTTGGCCCCAGATCCAGCTCAGGAACTACACGGCGACATCGGCTCTCTGCTTGAGGCGCTAGATGCTCGTCGTCCGTCGTCAGCACATCCTTGGACTGGCGATGAGATACTGATGCTATTTAAGGCACTGATTGGGGAATTGTCGGGCGACGACGAAGAGGAAAGTCATGAGACCTTACAAGCGCGTCTGGCATTGCATCTGGCTGACTATTCAGGGCGCGAGGGCAACTTTGCGCGTATGATGTCGGGCGCGACAAATCCGCAGACGCGGCGCCTGCTTCAGGCAGCGTTCAACCGGCCCGCAAGTTGGCCCATGGTACTGATAGCCCAGTCGCGCGTTGGTCGTGAGGGACTGAACCTTCATGAAGCCTGCCGTACGGTAGTCCTGCTGCATGCAGAGTGGAATCCTGGCGTTGTAGAGCAGCAAATCGGGCGGGTTGACCGCAAGGATAGTCTTTGGCTGAAAGAGTTACGGGAGTGGGAGAGTAGGGGGGCTGTTGGAGATCCGCCTCGCATCGTGATCCACCCGGTTGTCGTCCAGGGGACCTATGACGACTACAATTGGCAGGTCCTCAAGGAACGATGGTCCCAACTGCGGGCACAGTTGCATGGCGATGTTTTGCCTCATATCGTGCGTGCGGGTGCCCACAGTGCAGAGAAACTGTCCCTTATAGATCGCATCGATAACGCCACGCCTCGTTTCGCGCCTCCCAGCGTTAGGCTGGAGAAAGGCGATTAACTAGGCCACGGTCAGCGTGAAAACGCCTCACCATCGTCACCTAGATAATTCCGTGCGCGCCGTTCATGGGGCCGACGCTCGAACTCCGACCATGTCGTCACACACTCTAGAGGTGTCGGACAGGGTGAAGTCATTCCTACGTCGGAGCACGGGGGCATTGCCGATTGCTCTGCTCCACAGCGCCATTTCCGATGTCAAAGGCCTTGCGCCCAATCCCGGGTTTTGCTGGGCAACACTGGGAGGTCTCTCATTTCGAGGCCGAGGAGCATCGCTTCGCCAATAAGCTGTTTTGACAGACAAATTGTGCCAGTCGCAGCCCGAGGGCATCCAAAAGTGCGTTAGAAACGGTTTCCTAGAATGGACCCTTTGCCATCTCTAAGTTCGGAGAAGCAGGGCTTAATTGAAACATTCTACCTTTTTGATACAGCCAGCTACGGGGATTTGCGCCAGCTCTCTATATACTGGGCAGGCAACTAATTTCCGCCTGCATCCGAAACCAAGTCAGGATGCAAAATGGCCGCCAGCCATCACGATAATCTCCCCGTTTCTATCGATCACGTCCAGCTGGACGCAGACAGTGTGTCGTCCGACACCAATTCTCAGATTTACGCAGGAGCACCTAATCCTGCCGAGTTGGAGATCCGGGCCTACCTCGAAGCGAACGACCTATATGTGGGAAGCGACGGCGACATCCGTCTCCTTGAAATCCCCGCCAGCTCTGCTGCTGACATTGCAACTGTTGCCACTGCCGCCGCACCAGCGGCACAAGCGGTTATTGATGACCTCTTGCTCGCGTGTTCGCCCCATAAAACGAAGATTTTGAATGCTGCGCTGCGCAAGGTCTTGCGCGACGATGGGCGAGATAGAAGGAAGTCTATTGTCGATGGCATTGCGTGCCCCACGCAATCCGACAGACAATGCGAATTGACGGTCGCATCTTTCCGAGATCTGCTCGCCAAAATGTTAGACGGTGACGCGGATATCAACACCAAGGTGCTGTGTCACTTCATCTATCAGGTCAAGCGCAAGCTCTCAAAACTCCCTGTTCCTGACCACTTGATGCCCGTCATTGTGAGCAGGCAGCAGGGTGTAGGCAAGACCACCTTTGTCAACCGGTTGGTTGAGCCGATGGCCGAGCTCGCTAAGTCGGTTCTGTTCTCCGACATTGCGGACCCTCGTTCCATCCACGTGTTTCGGCATACTGTGCTCGTTGTCGACGATATGGAAAAGCTTAGTGCCCACAACATCCCTGTCGTTAAGAACCGGATCACTGGCGAGGATGTGACAGGCCGAGGAATGCGTTCGAACCGGGAATTGAGTACCCAACAGCGAGCAACATTCATCGGAACCTCCAACATGTCCGTCGCCGCTCTCGTTCCCGATGAAAGCGGCAACCGCCGGTTCTACGAGATGACGTTCCGCGCCAATTCGGCAGCGGCGGGGAACACTGGGATCTGGGACGATATCAACGCCACCGACTTCAAAGCCTTGTGGCGCTCGATCGACCCATTCGGTGCCTCGCCCCTGGCGGATGTCCGACTGGAGATCTTTGGCAGGGGTAGTCAGTCAGAGAGCAAAAGCAGCGTGCATAGTTGGTCCAGGCGGCTGGACATTGATAGCGAGGCGGTGGGTCGCGTTCTTCAACCGCAGGGTGCACCGTCGCTCGACTTGTACGATTTATACTGCGAGCAAACCCAAGACACTCAAACCTCGGTACAGAGCTTTGGCAGGTTGATGCGCGAGGCGACGAAGGATGCGTCCGTCCCGTTCAATTGGCCCAAACGTCATGCACGTGGCTTTTTCTTCCCGCTTCGTGGAAAGTAATCTTCGGTGGGCGAAGCGAATTACCATCGCGCCGCGTATACATCATACATATCCTACATTTTCAGCATAATGCCGGTTCCGAATATGAGTGATTTACACGCGGAGTGGAGTGACCTCTATCGTCCTCAAATTTACGAAGACGTCCTTGGTCAGAAGACGCCTTGCGCGTTCCTAGGAGGGCTAACTGCAAACGGTCAGAAGCACAAGCGCAACATACTCTTGTTTGGCGATGTCGGGTCCGGCAAAACTTCCCTTGCGCGCATTTTCGCGGCAGCGCTCAACTGTGCTTCTCCGGACCCTGAAACTGGTTCACCATGCTTGAAATGCAAGCATTGTGATGGCGAGCCGGATAATCTGTTCGAGTATGATGTTCCTGGGAGTGGGGGCAGCGTCTCCGAGATCGGCCGGTTCGTCGAACAGAATGCTAGGAACGGACGGCCAGATCGGCCGACTGTCTTATTTTTTGATGAAGCGCAGAGCCTTGAGCTAAAGGCCTGCCTTTATCTGCTCAAGCGTCTAGAGGCGGCTCAGATCGATGCCAAGGCTCCGGTTTTCGTCTTCGCGACCACAGCACCAGAGAAGCTCGCGCCCGCCCTTCGGTCGCGCCTAGAGAGGCTGCACGTCGCCGCATTGGACCGTGATGACTGCCATAATCTCCTTCGATGGATTACCGATAGCGAGGGCCTGACTGTTGAGGACGGGGTGTTCGATTTAGTCATACGGTATGCTGGCCGCCAACCGCGCAATTTGATTGCTGCCCTAGAGCTCGTCGCGGATCGCAGGTTGAAGGTGGTCCAAATTGCTGAGGCTAAAGAAGCGTTCGGTTACGATCAGGTCAATGATCTCGAGGAGTATTTCATCGCCCTGGGCAAGGGCGACATAGACGCGGTGTTGCGTATATTTTATCGATGGCGCTTGCCCATTGCGCAAAGAATTCAATGGGTGGAATCCTACCTCGCATCATTCTATCTGCGTACGATCAACGGCTATGATGCCCCGGGCGACGCTGTGGTCGATAGTCTGAATCGAAGCCGCCAACGGGTAGCGGATGCCTTTCTTCAGCGCCTAAATCTGACCAGTATCGCCGAACTGGCACCAACCTGGCGCGCCATGATGGAGTTTTGGGCTGACTTTCCAACTCGCCCATCGGAAGCAAAGTGCGAGTTGAAAATGGGACTGTTTCATGGGCGCACTATCGATGCCAACTGGGCGGTGTCCGTACGGACCGTCCTGCCCAAAGCAAATGTTGGATCCGGCATTGCAGAGCGAATTACTGACGACGCAGATCTGGATGAGGGTTATCTCACATCTGCAGAGGCGAGAGACATTATCAATGCGTCGTCTTTTTTTACTCAGCGTAGCGGGAGGCTGTTCAACTTCCTGATTAAGGTGCTGCCAAAATCGGGGGCTCATACTTCAGATGATGCAGCAGTCGGTCATATTGATGACAAGGTGGTCGAGATTGAAAATCTGCTGGCCTTGGTAGACCCAGCGGTGCCGATGGCCGCTATCCGTGTCGCCGAAAACACGCCACTGGGCCCGATTGGTTTCGTCGCAGTGAGTTTGCCGAGGCAAGAGCATCCAGACGACCCAAAATTGTCTCCGCTACTGCGCATAGAAGATTGGGTAAAATCCGTCCCAGACCTGACGATTTTGTTTGGCGCGACGACGCGATCACGCGCCATCAACCTGCATTGGAGTATCGTGCGTACGCTATTGGCTGGCCATGTGTCGACTGAGATCGGCATGGTCGAGAAGATGCAAAACTCGGGCTTGGCATCAAACAGCGGCCGTTACACCACTCGCCTTCTTGTTGAGCGCGTTCGCTACTGGGGCCAAGCTTGCCCAGCACTCAGCCAAGGAGAGCTAAGTGGACCTGCCCAACTGAGCTCGAAATTTGCGGCGGGACTTTTCGACAAAGTTACGACCGGCTGGGAAGTTGAGGCCTTTGCCCGGCAAACACTCCGATCGAAAGGACCATTACGATGAGCGATTATGCTTGATTTAGAGTTCATAGCCAACGGGCCCGCCTTGGGCTCACTGGTGCTCTATCGATATAGGCACGAACACCTTCGGCGTGCCGTGCTCGCGAAAATCCAACAGGGCGTCGCGGCAAGTGGCAATCAACTGGTGCTCTGTGATCAATCTGAGTTTGTGAGGCGGATACACGGAGAGGGACTGTTTGTCTCCAAAACGGAGGTGCCATTCCTCGACTGGAGTGAGTTTCTACAGGAGTCTCTGAGGCGGAGTGGACTGCGCCCCGCCGTTCTCACGGACAGCGATGAGCTATCTTCGTGGATGGATGGAGGAGAATCAAGCGAGCAAGATCAGGTTGATTATGGCCTGGGTGGGTTGGTCGAGATGGCGAGGCATCGACCATCAGGGTCACCCTCGGCTATCTTGCTGGTAGATCAGGTATTCGTAGAGGATTGGTGGCACGACAAGTCTGCTGACGAGCTGCAAATTGACAGTGTGGCCGATTTCAAACGGGCCGACTTACCGGCACTGGTGCGGGCTCTTGCGGATGGGCAAGACACTATAAGACTCTTGAAGTTGAATAGCGTCGCCCAAGAGGCATGGAACGCTGGCTATCGCTCCGGCGACATGGTGGAGATCATTGACACAGCATCGGTGGCTCTCCTGGCCAATCCTAATTGGAGTTTGCCTGACGAGGAGAAGGCTAACCAGTCAGCGCGTCTATCCAAATCTGTCATGGAGGACGTCATCTTTGGCGCGCAAACGAGACGGCTTGAGGTAATCGAGACCCTTCTTCTCACGGGCTTTTCTGGTGCGCGCATACTAAGAGAGCTGGTCCTAGCAACTATGCGCGCTAGACCGTCGCCAAGCGCTTCGCAAGGTGCCGATGGGGTCTTGTTTCAGCTGAGCTGTCATCGATGGGCAGTTTGGCTCGGTGCTTTGCTCAAACGCGCCCCGAGCCTGGCTTCTGCCGAAGACAACAGCGATGCCGTTTGGACGCGGCCAGATCGCAGGTTAAGCTCGCTATTCTACTTCTTAAGTGAATTTCAAAGGGTGCAAAGCATCGCTAATGCTTGGGACGAGGACCATGAACGTTTGGTTGAAGCTGGCGCTCGATGGTTGAGAAGCAATTTCTTGGACTTGAGCGAGCGGATCTCCAACGGTCTCGAAGGCTTGAAATATGGCAACGGCGAAGCCGAATTCAAATATTTGTCCCGTGATGCCGAGCTGTTGGTCAACGCGCAAAGCTGGCTGACCAAAGACGCTGATGAGGTCACCGCGCGGGAAGAGGCAAAGTGCTACGACGCGCTGGAATCCCTATCCGAGCTAGATGGGCAATCCACGCTAAAGTCTATGTTCTTGAGGCCGTTCGACCACCGTCTTGAGAACGACCGAGCTTACAAGAAGCCATTCCTGCTTGTGGGAGAGCCTGAGGTTGGAAAGCGGAGGGCGGCGGACATATTGGCGCGATTGTTCATTTGCGAGAAGGCAACAGTAGAAACGCCACGGGTGTGCGGGAATTGCGCTGGCTGTCATTCGACCGGTTTCCGCATCGCCAATGTAGACACTTTGGATATAGTTGATCTCGGCGACATGAAGGACTTCCTCCGTGGGCGAGCCCGCAACCGCGGTACAGTTATGGGTCCTCCGGTCACGGTGCTTCACAACATAGATTACTTGCCGGGCGCGATGTGCTTGGAGCTCTTGAAGTCCTACGAGTCGGCCTTTGGGACAGGCCTAACGATTTTCACAGCCACAGATAAGATCGACGTGGACGCGGCTCTGATGTCACGTTGCGTTGTCGTTCATCTTTGGCCTCATAGACCCTGAAAGCAGTGCTATGGCTCTGGGTGGGCACGTTGGATGCGGCAAGTTGCGCGATATTGCGTATGAATGCCAAGCCTAGAACATCAATGAGCTACATCCGCTTGACCCTGACCATGCGGAGTTGGTCTCCATAAGCGGTGGTAATAGACCTAGTTCGTCACCATTCTATGCAGCTAGCCGTCCTCCACAGAGAGCACGGGGACCACGCCTCAGACACGGTCATCAAACCCGTCTCATGCGTGGTCTTCATTCTACCCCATTACCGCCGGTCTCCACTCGACCCCATTTCGGACGTTCAAAACCTTCCTGGAACCTGCCAATAGCAGACGTCGTCCAATAGAGACTTCACCACTATTCAGGTCCACCGCAAGTATCTCGACGGGTCCGGTTTAGCTGAAATGCTCGTAGAGCCACAAATTGCAACTGCGGGAGTAACCCCCGGGCCACCGCCCGGGGAAACTATGCTCAGGCCTTCAACTCAGCCAGAATGCGGGTCGTAATATCGACGTGTTCCTTGAACACGGCATGTGACAAAGTCGCCAAATGGCGGCCATGCATCTCAGCCATGTCAGTGTTGTCAGCTGATGAGTTGGCCAAGAACCCTTCTGCCAGGTCGCGCAGATACTCATGATTTTCGAGCTGTGCCTGGATGTAGGCGATGTCGAAATCTGCACCCGAAGCGGCTTCAATCTTTGCTAGGGTAGCCTTGGCCTTTTCGTCCATTTCAGGGACCTCGGTGCCGAGATCACGCAGGACCTCGGTAACTGCCATCGCTTCGGCAAGCTCGTATCCGGCAAAAATCTTGGCGTGCTCATTGGTCGCCTTTTCTACGGCGATCTTGCTGGTAGCAAGCGAAAGTTCGGCTGGCCCGATGACGCCGTTCCGGAAATCCGCTTCAGTCTTTGCCGCGCTGGGGTCGATCATCGCGGCGAAGGCGGCGGTGCGAAGGATTAGCGGAGAGGCTATGGTCATAGCCACACCCGTCAGAATTACACGACGATCCATATTGTCTCCTTGATGCGCACTCGACGGGAAGCCGGGCGTTGGCGCATCGGGACCACAAGGTTTCGCGACCGTGGACGTTCCGTCACGTTTAGCAGCGTGCCTGACGGTTACGTGAACACCATGCTGGCAAATCCCGACCCCATTTCGGTCATCAGCGAGCGTCGGTGCAACATCCAAAAGCTGCCGTCGTTGAGCGACTGCCTCACCGCCGATGGCGGCAAGGCAGTGGTGGCGTACTAAGCGGTCATAGCGCCGTCGATGGTGACAGCCGCGCCATTAATGAAGCCGGCGTCTGGGCCAGCCAGATAGGCACGAGCGCCGCGGGCTCGGACGCATTGGCCATTCGACCCGCGGGCACCCTGCCGATGATGAATTCTTCCATGCCCGAGGTCATGTCGGTGGTCGTCGGCCCAGGCTGGATGGCGTTTACGGTAATGCCCCTTGGGGCAAACTCGTGCGCCAAAGCGCGCGTCATGGCGGTCAGCGCCGACTTGGAGAGGCCATAGACGCTGGCGCCCGGCACCGCCGCGCTCACCGCGACATTGCTCGAGACGTTGATGATGCGTCCACCCGACTGAAGGTGGCGCCCCGCTTCCTGCATAGCAAAGAACGGCGCCCGGACGTTGATTGCCATGGTGCGGTCGAAATCGGCCTGGGTGAAGTCGTCGATCAATGCATGGACCAGCGTTCCGGCGTTGTTGACCAGAATATCCAGTCCCCCGAGACGCTCGACCGCTTGGCGGATGGCGACCTGCAGACGTGCCGGATCGGCGCTGTCGGCGTGGAGGGCCGAGGCTCTGCCGCCTGCAGCGACGATATCTCGAACCAGGACCTGTGCGGCGTCGGGACTGGCCGAATAGGTGAAGACGACCAAGGCGCCTTGCTCGGCGAGCTTTCGTACAATGGCAGCGCCTATGCCGCGTGAGCCGCCGGTCACTACGGCACGCTTGTTGAGCAGGGGAAGGTAGGCTGACATGTGGTATCCTTTAGTAATGCAGGGAGAGGCATTTTCTGGACTGTTCAGTCCAGAATTGGGCAGGTTGAGCGGTGATGTTGTTTGGCAGGCGCGACTACATGGCTGAGAGCGCCTTCATGGCAAAGTCGGCGACCGCGGCCAGTTCGTCACGACTGGCACCGGCCTGGGCCCGGACCGTCAGTCCCTGCAGCGTGGCATAGAGGAAACTGGCTGCCGCCGTGGCGTCAACGGCCTTGGAAAGTTTGCCCCGCGACTTGGCGGCTTCAACGAGGCCCGCCAGCATGGTCTCAACGCTCGTTGCCGTGCCGCGGGCCAAGGCGGTGACTTCCGGCTGGGCATGGCCAAAGGCGGTGGTCGCGTTGATGCCCATGCAGCCGCGGGCATTCTCGGCAGCGCTGCGCCGAGCAAAGATTGCTAGAAACCCGTGCAATAGGTCGAGCGGGGAAGGGTTGTCCCCCAGGTGGTCGAAGAAGTTCTTGTTGTCGAGCTTATGGTAGCGCCGCAGGCTTTCGAAAAACAAGGCCTGCTTGTCGCCAAAGGTGTCGTACATGGACTGGCGACCGATCTTCATGCCCTTGAGCAAGTCGTCCGTCGATGCAGCTTCGTAGCCCTTGGTCCAGAACACCTCAAGTGCTCCGGCCAGGGCTGCGTCGCGATCGAATTCTTTGGTCCTTGCCATGGACTTCAACTAAGCATTCTGGACTGATGAGTCAAGAATTATATTGCGGTGGAGCGCAGCAGCATCGATCAACCGATCGACACGCCCGTCATGGCCTCAGAGACCTGCCACAGCCGCTCGGCCAGGGCATAGTCGGCGGCCCACGGGGCAACGCCCTTGCGACCGGCTTCGGCCGTGTTGATCGCAGCAATGTCGCAATCTTCCAGATAGACCCCGCCCATCCCGGCCAGTTGCGCACTGGTTGCGGCCCAGACCGATGTCGCGGCCGCCTGCGGCACGGTCTTCATGCCGCGGGCCGGATCGACCCGCACATTGCCATGCTCATCGCGTGCGTCGAAGCCGGCAATCTCCTCCTCGGACAGATGCCGCGCTAGGCCGGTTAGCACCTGGCCCGGATGCAGCGAAAAGGCGCGGACGCCGACTGCCTTACCCCCCGCATCCAACCCTAGGGCGAAAAGCGCATTGGCCGTCTTGGATTGGCCATAGGCCACCCATTTGTCGTAGGGACGAATGATAAAATCGATGTCGTCGAAATCCACGCCGGCAATCTGGTGGCCGCGCGAGGAGACGCTGATGACCCGCGCATCGCCGCTACGGAGCAGCGCAGGCCACAGGGCTGCGGTCAGCCGAAAATGGCCGAGGTGATTGGTGGCGAACTGGCTCTCATGACCGTCGGCGTCGCGCGACAGGGGGGCGGCCATGATCCCGGCGCCATTGATCAGGGCGTCGATAGTCCGGCCGCTTGCGACCACGCGCGCGCCCAAGCCGGCAATCGAGGCAGCGTCGCTGAGGTCAAGCTGGTCGATCTCTACATTGGCGATGCCGCTGAGGGCTTCTGCCGAACGCTGCGGATCTCGCGCCGGAACAATCACCTGTGCGCCGGCCCCGGCCAGGGCCCGCACCGTTTCGAGCCCGATGCCGGAATGGCCGCCGGTGACGATGGCGGTCTTGCCGGTGAGGTCGATGCCCTTGGCGACCTCCGCCGCGGTGCTGGCGGCTGAAAAGGGCGAGCCGATGGGATGTTGAAGATGGGTCATGCTGGGTCTCCACTGGTATTAGCCCTGCATATGGCTTATCTCGGTGGACAATACAGACAGTGAAATCCGAGATACTATCGTGATCGTCCAAACCATGCCGAGCGATGCTCTGTCGGCCATCCTGACCACCATCAATGCCGTGGCCCTGTGCTCGATCAGCCTCGAAGCCGGTGGCGACTGGGGCATTCGCTTTGCCGCTCCGGCCAATATCAAGTTCAACGTGGTGCGTCGCGGCAGCTGCTGGCTGCTCACGGCGGACCAGGAGCCGGTGCAGCTGACAGCCGGCGATTGTTTCGTCGTTACCAACGGCGCCTTCGATCTGGCCAGCGCGCCAGGTGCGGCGACGGTGTCCGCCCATGATGTCTTCGCCGACTCGAGCATGGCCGCCCGGCTTGGGGACGGCAGCGAGTTCGCTATCCTGGGGGGCAGCGTGCGGCTCGATACCGTGGATGGCGTGCTGCTGTCCGATGCCCTGCCGCGCATCCTGGTGATCAAGGGCGGCGCGGCGGCGCCGATCGCCTGGCTGCTCGACCAGCTCGACCGCGAATGGGATTCGGGCGCGCCCGGAGCGCAATTGATGTGCAATGACCTACTGCGCCTGGCCTTCATCCATGTGCTGCGGGCGCATCTGGCACAGCGCTCCGCCGGGGATGCCGGCTGGCTGAGCGGGCTGACCGATCGCCACGTCGCCCCGGTGCTGCAGGCCGTGCATGCCGCACCGGAACACGACTGGACGCTCGGCGAATTGTCACGCTTGGCCGGCCAGTCGCGCTCGAGCTTTGCCGCGCGCTTTAAATCCCGTGTCGGCATCGCGCCAATGGACTACCTCACACGCTGGCGCATGCGCTTGGCGGCGGGCAGGTTGCGGCGGGGGGGCGAGCCGGTCTCCAGCATCGGCGCGGCACTGGGCTATCGCTCAGACAGCGCCTTCGGCGCCAGCTTCCGCCGCATCTACGGCATCTCGCCGGCACGCTATCGCAGCGACCTGAGGCTTGCCACCGCTGGCAGCGCAACGCATTGACGTTGGACCGCTGACGGCTCAGCCATTTACGTGGCTCAGCTTGTCGGGATTGCGCATCATGTAGATGGCGCGGATCTTGCCGTTTTCGATGGCAAAGGCGGTGGTCTGGAGGATCGCGCCCCGCTCGCGGCTGACATAGCCGGGCAGGCCATCGATCCAGGCCGGGCGAATGAACCGGGTCCAATCCGGACCGAGCTTGCGATAGAGCCCGCCATACATGCGCAGCACGTGGTCCATTCCGATGATCGGGCGCAGGAAGGCAAAAACCTTGCCGCCGCCATCGGAGTGCAGCACCACGTCATCGGCCAGCAGGGCCCGCAGCGCGGTGACATCGCCGGTATGGGCCGCGGCAAAGAAGGCCTGGGCGATACGATCGCCATCGGTCCGCGTGACCGGAAATCGCGGCCGCGCCGCCTGCACGTGCTTGCGGGCCCGCGAGGCCAATTGGCGCACCGCCGGTGCATCGCGGCCCAGCGTGGTGGCAATTTCGTCGAGCGGCTGGCCAAACACGTCATGCAGCAGGAAAGCGGCCCGCTCCAGTGGCGAGAGCCGTTCCAGCGCCAGCATCAGCGTCATGGTCAGCTCGTCCGTATCGAGTTCTGGCTCCTGCTGTTCTAAAATCGGCTCGGGCAGCCAGCTCCCGACATACAGCTCTCGTCGCGCCCGGGCCGATTTCATTTCATCGAGGCAGAGGCGCGTGACGATGCGGGCTAGGAAGGCCCCGACATTGCTGACGGCCGATTGATCCGTCGTGGACCAGCGCAGCCAGGCATCCTGCACGATGTCCTCGGCAGCCGCGCGGCCGCCCAGCATGCGATAGCCGAGACGCACCAGCCGGGGCCGGTGAGTCTCGAATAAGTCCGAGGCCTGATCAGGCGTCATAATCAGCCTCGGGAAAGGGCGGGGGCACGGCAAAGCCGACCTGCAGCCGGTTCCACAGATTGATGGCGCCGATGGCCAGGGTCAGGTGAACCTGTTCCTCAGCCGTGAAGGCTGCCTCGAGGATTTCATACTCGGCTTCGTCGACATCGGTCTCAGACAGCCGGGTCAACGTCTCGGTCCAGGCCAGTGCTGCCCGCTCGCGCGCGGTATAATGCGGCGCCTCCCGCCATGCGTCCAACAGGTACAATCGCATCTCGCTTTCACCGGACTGGCGCAGGGAGGTGGCGTGCAGATGGATGCAATAGGCACAGCCATTGATCTGGGACGCGCGCAACTTGACCAGTTCCAGCAGGTCCGGTTCGAGACTACTCGCCTTGAGCGCCGCTTCAAGCGCCATCATCGACTTGATGGCAGCGGGCGCAAGGGCGAGGTGATTATGCAGCCTGGCTTTCATCGCCTGCTCCTCAGCGCGGGGTCTGGCTGGCGAGCCAGTCGGCATAACCAATCGTGCCGAGGCGGGCCTCGCCGCGCGGCAGCAGCGTGTCGTCGGCCAGGCGGGCGCCGAAATAGGGCGCTTCCGGCGTGCCGATGACGGCGCGAGCATCGCCGATGTCGCGCAGATACCGGGCCAGCAGCTCCGACATGCGGACCTTGTCCGGGCCAGCGATTTCCAACGTGCCATTGAGCGGGGCGCCGAGCGCGATATCGGCCATGACGGCGGCCACGTCGGGCGAGGCGATCGGCTGGATGAAGGCGGTCGACAGGGTAATCGTGCCCTCGGCGCCGGCCGACTTGGCGATCCCGCCCAGGAATTCGAAGAACTGGGTGGAATGCACGATGGTGTAGGGAATGGGCGCGGCCTTGACCAGCGTTTCCTGCGCCTGCTTGCCGCGGAAATAGCCGCTGTCGCCGAGGTCCTGCGTGCCGACGACCGAAAGTGCCACGTGATGGTGCACGCCGGCTTCCTGTTCGGCGGCCAGCAGGTTGCGGCCGGCGGTTTGAAAGAATTCGAGCACCTCCGCATCCTCGAAGGAGGGCGAATTGGCGAGGTCCAGCACGACTTCAGTGCCGGCCATGGCCTCAGCCAGGCCTTCGCCGGTGATGGTGTTGACGCCCGAACTGGGCGAGGCGGCGATGACCTCATGGCCACGGTCGAGCAGGATTTTGACCGTCTTGGAGCCGATGAGGCCGGTGCCGCCGATAACGAGGATTTTCATGTTTTTGGCCTTGCTGAGGGACGCTATGCCGGGACGGCGACGTCTTCAGCACCAAGACGAGATGGCCAGAGGCTTGTGTGACATGGGGGGCTAAAAAAGAATCTGCCGGCGGCATGTCACACCATGGGCAAGCGTCTCGTCTTGTGGGCATCAACCTGAGATCGGGGCCGCACATGCACGTTGGAAAATCCTATCGACCCATGGAATTTGCGCTGTGGTCGCGCGGCAGTATCGTTTTCATGGTCGTCGTGAGCCTCTGCGCTATCGGCGTCTACAATATCCCCTCGATTGCCGGCTTTGCCGTGCCCTGGCCGATCATCGTGGTGTTGGGCACAACGGTGTCGCTGATGGCCGGGTTCAAGAATGCGCAGGTGCTGGCGCGCAGCGGCGAGGCGCTGCAGGCCTTTGCGCAGGTATCTGCCAGCAGCCGCATGCTGTCCCGCTTCTGCTGCGATTTCACCGACGAGGCGACGAAGCGCGCGCTGATCTATCGGCATATCGCCTGGATGACCGCGCTGCGCTTCAGCTTGCGCCGGCCCATGCCGTGGGAGTCGATGGGGCGCAAGGCCAATACCGAGTTCCGCAAGCGCTACCACATCATCGAGGACACGACGTCCCTTCTCGACGAACTGGCTGCTTTGCTGGGTCCGGACGAGTCGGCAAAAGTGCTGGATGGCGGCATGCTGGCTGCGCCGCTGCACCTGCTCAGCAGCCAGGGTCACCAGATCAATCTGCTGTTTCGCGACACCGGCCTGGCGCCGCAGGTCTATACCGAGCTGCTCAAGCTGATGCGCGACCTGCACGACCAGCAGGCGCGCTGTGACCGCATCAAGAACAGTCCTTACCCGCGCCAATATGCCATCGTCAGCACCATGTTCGTTGCCATCTTCTGCACCCTGTTGCCGTTCGGCGCCGTACCCGTCTTTGCCGAGATGAGCCGGCTTGGCGGCATCTGGAGCGTGATCTCGATCTGGCTGACCATCCCCTTCAGCACGCTGCTGGGCTGGATGTACATGTCGCTCGACCAGGTCGGCGAGAACACGTCCAACCCCTTCGAGGGCGGTGCCAACGACGTCCCCATTTCGCCGATCTGCCGCGAACTCGAGATCGAACTGCGCTCTGCCATGGGCGAAGTCAACCTGCCCAATCCATTGCTGCCGCGCAATGGCATCGCCACATGATGGCCAGCCAGACTGTCATGCGCCGGGACAACCGAAGGTGTGCTATTTTCCATTGTGTCAGAAAGGGGGGACAGTCCGGCTCCCACCCAAGATCAGCCGGTCAGCTACCGACCCCATTTCGGTCGTTCGCGTCTACCTGCGCAGGCGCTAAAAGCGGCCATTCCTCGCACCCTCGCAAATAAGTCGCAGCCTTGCGAAGCGGAATTTTTGACTTTCGGATTACAGTTCCCGAAAATAACGAACCGCACGCCAGGGTTCAAAACCTGAAGCCTCATAGAGGGCGCGAGCTGGCTGATGGCCAGGATCATCCCCAGTTTCAATAAAGATTACCTGCAACCCTTGGCTACGCATAGTCTCGACCGAATATTCGATGAGAGCCGTGGCAACACCACCTCTTTGAAATTCTGGATCTACCGCCAACATGTATATCTCGCCCATTTTGATTTCTTCATGGGTCTTCACCGCGGCCCAACCTATAACCCCATTTTGAGCAACTGCCACCGAGACGCAATCCGCCTCGCCATCGAGCACGCGTTCAATGTCACTTACCTGACGGGTAGCCCATCCATCGGGATAAAAGGCGCTGTAAGCAAATGTCGGCATCGTAAGCTGGATGCCATCGAATACCCGCCGCCAAGCGCTGAGAGACAACGAAAGTATTTCTGACTTGTGTTCGGGCCGATACATTTCAATATTAAATTCCAATTTGTGTACCTCAGTTCATCCTTGAATTGATGCTTGGCAGTAAGTGAACGGCAGCTGACAGTCATCATCGTGACGCTGCGTTCCAGCGCGCTTATATTCGAGTGCATAATTAATCAGGTGTGTGAATGCTTCAGAGTGGCACCAACGCGGTGGCCTTGGCTCGGCCATCACCGAGGAGGTCTTGTCAGCGCATGAATTGACGGAGAACCGCCTGACCCCCTCAAGGCCGCTTGGCCACCAAGTCTATAAATTCTCGCTTTGCCGCTGTGTACGCGGCGCGATTATTCTGGAATTGCCCACTGAGACGCACTTTCAAATCCTCGTACCTAGCCGCCAGCGTGGGATCGGACCGTAGCGCGTCTCGGAACCGCAGATTATGATGCCAGACCGCTCCATCAAACTCGACAACGTGCACCAGGTGGGTCCGCTCCTCTCCCTTCCCGAAAACATGGTCGTGAGGGACACCGGCGTTGCGGGCATAGTCATAGCCGAGTTTGGCAAGCATGGGCTCGAGTAGTGGACCGGATGAGAAATCCTCGATGCCGACCATTATGTCCAATATAGGCTTTGCTCGAATGCCCGCGATTGCCGTGCTCCCAATATGCTCGATTTCAATGAAGCGGCTACCCAGGACATGTCTGATCTCCGATGCCTCAAGATCATAAGCGTCGGTCCACGATGGATTATGGGGAACGAGCTCGACCATTCCTTGGCGCAGACCAAGCCCGAAGTCAGTTCCTATGTTTCTGCCGCTGCCAACTTTCAAACTCATTCTCAAGGTTGGTCCATTCATAGATTTGGCCGGATGGCAGGGACCAGTTTTTCTTCCAGCATCGCCCGATCTGTCACAAAGAGATGGTGTCCAATGCGGTTGGTTTCGCCAACAAAGTCCTGCAGCGCCTTGCTACGGGAAAGGTGAAACGAAATGTCGCCCAATATGACAAGACGGATCCCATAATTCTGCATCTTCTGAAAGAAGTGCCCTGCCAGCTGGTTGTTGAGACGGAAAAACTCAGAAATGAAGCGTTCGGCGGAAACGACAATGATGTCGACGTCCCGACCGTATGTCGCTCCGATCAGGTCGAGTGCATCCTGCTCCCTCGACAGCATCGGACCACTGCTCCCGACGAACTGCACATTATGCCCGCCTATGCGCTCCACACTTTCGTTTCGGATATTGAAGCTCTTCCACTCCTCCTGAAGCATGGCAAAAACCTTTTCATCGCCCCATTTGTCGCCGAAGCGGTCGTTCGCGATCAGATGGCCCTCCTGACGCATACCTAGCCGTTCCAGAAGTCGGACCGATGGTCCATTGGCAGCATCGACCCTGCCAAAAATCCTGTGAAAGCCAAACGCCTCGAACCCGGCGGCGAGTAGCGCTCTGGCCGCTTCTGTCGCGTAGCCACGACCGCCAAAGTCCGGGCTGAGGAGGTAACCCAATTCGGCCTGTTCAGCCTGGACGCTGGTCAGTTTCAAAACCACTTCACCAACCAGATTGTGATCTTCCTTGGTGACCACGGCCAGCTTGAGCGTGTCACCATCGTTCAAGAAGGGTTGGCGCAACAGGGTGTTGAACTTTGTATCTAACTCGGTCTCGCTGGGCACAGCCGAATAGAGGTATCGGTAAACCTCGGGAATCCGGTGGTAGGCCGCGTACTGGGCCCGATCGCCTTCGGTGAAGGCCCTGAGGGTTAAACGATCCGACTGTAGAGGCAGGATTGTCAGGTCGAGCTGCATGTTCATTTCCAAGGTCTTGGCCGCAAATGGGTGACTATCGACAGACCTGGACAGATTCCGTCAGCTGCGCGCCGGCTTGAAGGTGACAGGACTTGTCCAACCGCTTTCGTATGTGGCCGCCGGCGAACCAAGAAGGGAACTGCCATGCAACGACGTGATTTCCTGGCCCTGTCGATGGCGATGGCCGTTGTTCCGCCAGCCTTTGGAGACCAGACTATGGAAATGACTGCAAAAACTGTCTCTCACGCCGGCATCGAGCTGGCGACCGAAGCCGCGGGCTCACCGGAGAAGGGAACAATCCTTTTGGCGATGGGTGCCACGGCATCAATGGTCTGGTGGCCCGACACAATGGTGCAGGCCCTGGCACAAGGAGGCTATCAGGTTATTCGCTTCGACCATCGCGATACCGGTCAGTCGACGACCAATGCTCCTGGCGACGTGCAATATGAGGCACAGGATTTGGCTGACGACCTGCTTGCCATCCTCGATGCCTATGACGTGCAGTCCGCTCATTTCGTGGGTATGTCCTTGGGCGGTTATGTCTCCCAGATCGATGCGATCGAGCATCCCGATCGGGTGCTCAGCCTGACCTTGATCGCTTCGGAGCCTGTGGGAATTGAATACCAAGGTGAAGGCATCACGCCAGAATTCATGGAGCACTTCAGTGCCATGGGCACGCTCGATTGGAGCGATGATGCCGAAGTGGCCGACTTCATGCTGGGTATTGCCCGGCTCAGCGCAGGTTCCGGTCGCCCTTTCGACAGCAAGCAGGCAATGGCACGCATCGAACGCGAGCTGGCGCGTACCGACAGCATTCAGAGCGCCTTCAATCACTCCATGGTCGGTGGTGAACTCGGCGCCGACGTCACGGCGGCGGGGATTACCCAGCCCTTGCTTCTGATTCACGGTAGCGACGACCCCATCATCTCGGTCGCGGCAGCCAGAAAGTCGGCCGACGTTGTGTCTGACGCAACGCTCTTGGTCCTGGACGGGGTCGGTCACGAATTGCTCGCGGAGGACGTGCCCAAGATCGTGGAGGCCATCCTGGCCCATTGCGCGAAGGTCAATTAGACAAGTGATCCGTGAGGCGTGTCCCGGATGCGGTGGGTCGTTCGAGCAATCGGACGGCCCCGTTCACGCCTACATGGCTTCGTCGCCGGCCTGCTTTGCAGCCTTTGGCGCTGTACTGGCTGTGGAATACAGTTCGCCCGACCTGCAAGCCACGCATCGCCTGACGGTGGACACCTGGGCGGTGCAGCATGTCGGCGACCCGAAGGACCGGCGCGCCGTTCAGTCGGTCGGTCTGCACCTGTCGCGGCTCTACCTGCAGCTTGCCACACCGCGAACGCCGATCGAGACCAATGCGGTCATGCTCGATTTTTCTCGCTTCAAGCAGACGCTGAAGCCCTTGGTGTCTCCTGGTCGTTTTGCGATGACTGTGGCCGATATTGTGCCAGTTATCGGCTCCGACGCGCATCCGGGCGTGGTCCGGGAATGGGCCATGCGCACTTGGTCCGATTGGTCCGATCAACATGCCTACATTCGAGACTGGGTAGTGCGGAACGGCCGATATGGCGGGGGCGCCTAAGCCCGTCCCGTTTCAGTCACGTCATCCAACTTCGAAATCGACAGTATTGGCGACAGCATGGCGAGCAACAACTGCGCAGCAAATCCAAGTGCCACCACCATCAGGCATAACCCGACGCCACCGACGCTGGCCGCCAAAGTCCCCAATAGAGCCCCGAGTGGCCGAACCCCGAACGTGGCCAATGTCATCAGACCTGAAACGCGACCCAACTGATGTCGGGGCACGATTGCCTGCATCAGCGACATGCTGTTGATGGTCCAGAGAACCGGTCCGAAGCCGAAGATCAACATCCCAGCGGCAGCAAAGCCCCAGCTTTCAGTTGTATAGGTTAAAACCATAAGCGCGGCGCTAAGAAACCCACATGCCGGACCGATGATCATCACGATCCCCATGGGCAGCGCTCGATGGAAAACAGGGGCGGTCAGGGCTGCCACGATCATCCCGGTGCCAAGGAGACCCAGGATCGAACCAACCAGCGTGCCGGAGGCGCCCAGTATATCCGCCAAGAACACCACGAGGACGGCGTGGAGAGCGAAGGCGGAAGCATTGAAGACAAGGGCGACGGACACCACCCATCGCAATAGGCCATTGTGCAAGATGATACTGGCGCCATCCACCAAGCCACGGAAGGGCCTAATGGAGTCGCGACCGTGAGTAGACGCCGGCTCCTTGATAGCAACGAATATGACCGCGGAGGTCAGGGACAGACCCAAGGCCAGGGCTAGACCTGCAGCGCTCCCAATGCGCGCGACCAGAAGTCCTGCAGCGGCCGGTCCTGCGGTCATGGCAATACTCCGACCGAGCTCGAGCCAGGTGTTGGCACCGGGCGTGTCCTGACGCGACACGATCGAAGGCAGCAAGGCCGGTGAGGCTATGACGAAGGTGAGCGTGCCCACTGCGCAGAACGCGCCAATGATTGATAGTGCAACCAGATCGAGTTGCCCTGACATGACAAGAAATATGCCGCAAGCCAGACCGAGCACGCGCAACAGCTGGCCGGTCGCCATCAGGTTCGCTCGATTGGTGCGATCGGCCAAAACACCAAGCGGCAAGGCGAGCAGGAAGTAGGGCAAGGTCTGCGCCACCTGCAACAGGCCGGTTCCGGTAGCATCAGCGCCCGCGATGAGTACTGCGATCAATGGGAGCGATGTGAATAGGACCTGCTCAGAACCGTGGGCCAGGAAACTTGACCAGGCCAGCCCGCGGAAGCTGGCCGTGGAAACCGGTGCCACCATTCAAGTCACTCCGAACTATCATCGAGGAAACCAATGACGGTCCCAGCCAGACTTGGACTGTCGAATATCGTTTGGTGGGTCAGACCAGGAAGGACGGCGAGTCTATTGCGGTTCAGGTCGCCGCCGACCCACCCGGATTCTGCTTTACCGCCCCCCAGGAGCTCGAAGAACCGCGCCGCATGCGAAATCGGGACTGCGTCGTGATCGCCGACCACGATCATAGTGGTAACATTCATCTCCTGCAGGTCGTCAGCGTAGTCGAACCGGTGGCTGACCAAATTCCCCAGTTGATCAAGCAGCTTCGGCCAATTGGCCTCAGGATCAGGGTTGAAAGCTGCAAATTCGTCGTAGACCGGCGTGTTCTTCATGGGTTCGGCAAGACCACTGCTTAGTCCTGCCATCTGCTGGAACTCTTGGGATTTCCATCCGCCATTGTTGAAGGGCACGGACACCAGGACAAGTTTGTCGACAATATCGGGATGACGAATGCCCAGTTGCATGGCCACGCCGCCTCCGATTGAATAACCAACGACATCGGCCTTGGCATATCCCAGTTGAAGAAGAAGGTCAGCGACATCGTCTGCCAGGTTTTCGTAAGTCATCGGACGGGCATGCGCCGGTGTACGGCCATGTGCTTGGAGGTCGATGCCGATGACCTGTCGATTGGCGGCCAACAAACTAAGGACTGGGCCGAACATCTCGACCGTACCTAGGCCACCGTGGAGCAGAACGAGCGGCACGCCTTCCCCGTAAGTGGCATAATAAACGTCCACGCCGTTGGCGCGAGCATATCCAGAAGTGGTCGGATTAGGAGCGCCATGCTCTTGAGCTGCCAACCCCGGCACGGACAATGCCAGCGCCAGCAGGCACGCATTCAAACGTACTAGCATCGTAATCTCCTATGTGTCTCAGCGCGTCGTCGCGGCAGCAACACGGTAGGTTGACTGCGTGAGACCGGATTGGAAGGTGGACGTTGCGACGTGTTGGAGGGAAACCTCTGAGCCGTCGCCAAAAAGGCCTATTCCTCGTCCGAGCAGGATCGGCACACGCGTCAGGACCAGATCTTCAACGAGGCCATCAGCGATGAACCTGCGAATGACCGAGCCACCGTCAACGTAAATCCGTAACAGGCCTTCTTCGGCAGCAATGGCCATAATTTCATGAGGAGACCCGGATACGATGCGGACCGAGCTTTTCAGGTCTACCGGAACATCTTGTTCTGACAGATGGCGCGAAAGTACGAACACCGGCTTGTCGAATGGCCATTTTCCGAAGGTCAGGATTTTTTCGAAGGTGTTGCGGCCCATGACAACACCGTCGATGGACTCCATGAAGCAGTCATAGCCGAGGTCTTCACCTGTCCCGGTGTAAGGGTCCAACCAGTCGATGCTGCCATCCAACCTGGCGATGAAACCATCGATACTGACTGCGATGTAGACATGGCCAGTCGATTGGGTGCTCATGGGGCACACCCTTCGATGGCCTCGCAGATGTGCAACCGGACCTCGACAATCCTACGGCCTGAGAAGGTGAACTGTTCGGCGAGAAAAATAATGGTCGGACTGTTGAGGAGCCCGGCTTTGATCGTGGCGAAGACCGTGTCCCCGTCACCGAACACGTCCAGCAAATCGAAGCGGTCAAAGTCGTAGAATTCGCGGACCGCAGGATAAAATTCCTTAAATTCGGCGAGCCCCCTGAAGGTCCCGCCAAAAGGCAGTGACGCGGGCTCATGCATGACTAGGTTTTCGTCGAACCGCTCGGGATAGTCTTCCAGCCGCTTCTTGTTGCCGATCATATCGCGGATGAAAGCTTTGTTTTCTTCGGTAGTGCTCATGGCTTGAACTCCCTCGCACCAATCAAGCACCGAGGGTTGGACAGTTGTTGTCACCAGCGATCGCGCCATGCTGCCGATCTAGATCAGACGAACCGACATGCCGCCATCGACCTGCATGGGACTTCCGGTCATGAAGCTTGCGCGGTCGGACAGCATGAACATGGCAGCCTGTGCGATTTCGGTGGGGCGGGCCATGCGCTTGACTGGATGCAGGCCGGCTATGAAGGCCATGGCGTCAACATTTCCCCCGCCACCCGCCGGGGTAACCGTGCCGCCAGGTAATAGGGCGTTCACACGAATTGCGTCGATGGCGTGTTCCGACGCGAGCGACTGGACAAGCCCCAGCATGCCGGCCTTTGAGGCGGCGTAAGCGGCCATGCCAGGCATGCCGCCGTTGCTGAAACCCACAAAGGACGAGGTGAACACAAGCGATCCGCCCCCACGACGCATAAGCGCGGGTATTTGCGCCTGTGCGGCCAGAAACGCGGATGTCAGGTTGACGGTCATGACCGTGCTCCAGTTCGCATGGGTCATTTCTGTCACCGGCACCATATCGCCAACGATGCCGGCATTGTTGAACGCGCCGTCAAGGCCGCCGAACCGTTCTTCAGCGCGGGTGACCAGCTCGTTCGCATAGGCGATGTGTGTGACATCGCCCGGCACAACCAAGGTTCTCTGAAGAGCTGGATCGATTTCTTCAGCCAGAGCTGTGAGCTTGTCCTTGCTCCGGGCGCCGAGGACGACATTGGCTCCTTCCTGCAGGAAAAGTCGCGCAGCGGCTGCCCCGATACCCGAGCTCGCACCGGTGATCACGATCGTTTTGTTGTCCAGTTCCATCTCACTCTCCATCGATGTTGGACGTGTACTGGCCGGCCCGCCACGCAGCGACCCGGTTTTGGCGACCAACATGCTGACAAAAACTGTCCAACATGCATGATGAATTGCAGGTACACGACGAGTACGGACCAATGATCCGATCACAACGCCTTATGGAATTGCTGCAGCTGCTACGGGCTTACTCACAGCCCGTCAGTGCTCGCGAGCTAGGTCGACGGCTCGGCGTGTCCTACCGCACTATCTATCGCGACATCGAAACCCTGATGGAAACCGGCGTCGATATCCGGGGCGAGCAAGGCGTCGGTTACGTACTGGAAGACGATGGCAGAATTCCCCCGCTACGATTTACCGAGGCTGAGGAAGAGGCGCTGTTCTTCGGGCTTCAAGTCGCCGCGGCACGCTGCGATCCGATGTTGCGAGAGGCGGCGCTACATGCTGCGGCAAAACTGCGTGCCAGCATAAGAACGCCCTCGTCGCAAAGGCGTGGCCCGCAGCGCGGCAAAACTGTGTTTGGAACTGTCACTCCCACCAACTGGACGCCGATGATGAATGTGGTCCGTGCGGCCATGAGTGCACAGGCCAAGCTTCTGGTGGACTATCGAAGCAGCGAAGGCACCTTTAGTGCGCGTACCGTCTGGCCTCTGGGCCTGTCGATGAGCGACGAGAACCTGCAGGTGATCGTGTGGTGCGAGCAGGCCGATGACTTCCGTCACTTGCGAGCGGATGGCCTGGAAGACGTTCGAGCATTGCAAGAAACCTTTCCCGGGGATCGCGATCAGCTTTTCTCGGAATGGAGCATCCGCGCCAATATGCCCGATACGCTGCGTAGCTCTGCCTATCCGCCAGACCTCAATTAGCGGTCTCTCGCTGGCGTTGTAGGTGCCACTTTCTGTCCAGTTCCGGAGCGAGACTGGGCGCCCAATCACCATGCGAGGTTCTGATGTCCTATTTCGATTGCTATCTTATCCCGGTGCCTGTCTACAAAATGGCGGAGTACAAAGAGTTCTCGGCCGAGATGGCTGCCGTCTATGTCGAATATGGCGCGATCGCCGTCGTGGATTGCGTTTTGGATGAGCAACAGGCTGACGGCACGCAGTTTCATGCAGATGGCGCTAAGGATGAGGTTGGTGCGCACGACCTTCGCGACTTCATGATGGCAGCGGCCGTTCGCCCGGGTGAAACCGTTGTCATTTCCTGGACCGAGTGGCCGAACAAGGAGTTTCGCGATCGTCAGCTACCGCAGGTACTGGCCGATCCACGAGTGCAACCTACAGAAGATCAGGGCGTGATTTTCGAGGGTGCCCGGCTCGTATCCGGCGGTTTCATCGGGCTGGCGAAGACCGATGGAAAAGTCGCATCGACTTAGTCGACCAAGACTTCGAAGGGAACTTCGGTTGGTGCGCCGTGCCGTGCATAGTCTTCGACGATAGCGGCAAGACGCAGAGGGGTGAGCCGCTCCTGCGCCCTCTTAAGGTCCTCGATCTTCCACCAGCGGAAGCAGTCCAGAACCCGCACCTCCACTTGATCGCTCATGACGGGCTCGAACCGGTGGGTGTGCACGACGAAATACTCTTCGGTCTGTTGGTATCGGCAATCAAAGAAGTTGAAAGTGTGCCGGCGCCGCCAGACCAGGGGACCAATCTCGAATTCGAGCAATCCCAATTCTTCCCTGAGCTCGCGCCGTAGTCCTGTGGCGTTGTCCTCGCCGGCTTCCTTGCCGCCACCGGGTAGGATCCAGATCAACTCGTTCGTGTCCAAGCGAATTCGCATCATCAGAATTTCGGCTTCGGGTGTGAGGATCAGAGCACGAACACCGTTTCGGATCGTTACATCTTGGTCAGTCACTGTCGCTTACTCCGGCCCATCGCGAATCTAGTCCAACGCTGCGAAACTAGATCCGGGGATGGACACAAAATGTCACCTGACACCGATCGTAGCTGACAGTGACTGTCCAACCGGCATGGGACAAGGCGGCGTTTTCATCCGTCCAGCTCTAACACGGGGGCCCCCATGAGCTTCACACCCAAAAGCGCCAGCGTCGTCTACTATGTCAGCGACATAGCGCGCACCGAGACATTTTATACCGAGACCCTAGGACTGCCTTTGCAACGGATGGAAGGGGCTGAACCCTTCTGGCTGCAGGGCACGCTCGAGAGCGGGCTTGAGATCATCTTTTTCGAACAGGAGGGTGCACACGGTAGCACACCGGCCCTGGTGTTTTCGATGAGTGAAGGCGGTATCGACGATATCGTCGCCGATCTCGCGGGCAAGGGCGTCAATATTGTCACGCCGGTCAGCGAGGCTCCCGGCGGGTGGAGTGCTGATTTCCTCGACCCGGACGGCTTCGGTATCGGCCTCTGGCAATCGGAAGAGTTTCCACGTTCGCTGAAATGACCCTGTAGAGCCGGACACCCAAGGTGTCCGGCATGCTTCTTAAATGACACATCCTGTCCGGCCGGGGCCCTAGCTTCGGGCAAAGTATGGGAGATGTCATGAACCAGAATTTCGAACATTCGGATAAGGAATGGGCGTTGCGGTCATCGACGACGACACTGCTGCAGCCCTTCGATCTCAATGGCGTCCTGAGGCTGCGTAACCGGATGGTCATGGCGCCGTGCACGCGCAATCGCGCCGAGCCCGACCTCAGGGCGAGCCGTGGCGCCATCGCCCATTACGCCGCCCGCGCCGCCGCTGGCCTGATCGTGACCGAGGGTACCATCATTTCCAAGGAGGCCCAGGGCGGTCCGGGCATTCCGGGGATTTTTCTCGCCAGCCATGTCGAGCGTTGGCGTGAGGTCACTGATGGCGTCCATGCCCAAGGCGGGTTAATTTTCAACCAGCTCTGGCATCAGGGGCGCATGGCACACTCCTTTTATTCGGGCAGCCTGCCGCTGGCGCCGTCGCCCGTGGTCGATCTGAGCAAGCATCGCGGCGACCGTTATTACGACTTCACCCACGAAGCGCCCCGCAGCATGAGCGAGGGCGATATTGCGCGAACGATTTCCGATTTCGCGCGTGGTGCCCGCAATGCCAGGGCCGCCGGTTTCGATGGCGTCGAAATTCACGGCGCCAACGGCTACTTGCCCGAGCAGTTTTTGCGCCAACATACCAATCGACGCACGGATGGCTGGGGTGGTGCCGCCAGGAACCGAGCGCGCTTCGTCATCGATGTGATTGATGCCTGCGCCGCCGAAATCGGCTATGAGCGCGTCGGCCTTCGCGTATCGCCGGCAGCCCATTTTGCGGAGATGGTGTTCACCCCCGGCGACGAAGATGCGCTGCTCGAAGTGATCGCGGCCATGAACGCCCGACCGATCGCCTATCTCCATACCGGTGTCGATGAAGACATCCACTATGACTATCTCGGCGGCACGTCTAACGCCTTCCTGCGCCGCCATTTTCACGGCTTTCTGATCGGCTGCGGCGGCTATGATCCGCAGACCGCGGCCGAGCAGGTCAGACATGGCAATTTCGACCTGGCGGCCTTCGGTCGCCTGTTCCTCGCCAATCCGGACCTGGTGACCAAGGTGAAAGGTGGGCAAGCCTGGACACCCTATTCGCGACAAGTCTTCGAGGACCTGCGCTGAAGTAATGGGGCCGATCGCAAGGACCGGCCCAGGTCGATCAGGCTGATAGGGCGGCCTCACTGTCGTTGAGCGGTTCGCCCTCGTTCGGATGGCCTTCACCGGTCGTGATCAATGCCTTGAGGCTGCCATTGATGTAGGTGCCCCAACCATTCGAGCATACATCGAAGCATTCGAAATGCGGCACCAGGCCAATGTGGGTGAAGGTCAGCTTTGTGCCGGTTGCATCAGGCTCGATCTCGAAGACGATATCGGTGCCCGTCCACTCGGTTTCGTCCTGGGTGAAATTGAAATAGTTCTTCACCACATGCCAGACAACCCGGCGTGAGGGCGTTATCTCGGTGATGGCGATCTCGGTACGATGGATGTCGCGGAACCCATAGTGGAACGTCGCACCCTGCTTGTCCGTGTCGCCGATTACGTCTTCGGACCACCAGCCGCGCACATTGTTAATGGCAGCAAAAACCTCATCTGGGGTCTGCGGCACGATATAGTTGGTTGTATAGTTTTTGTCGTTCATGGTCTTCTCCTTGGTTGAAACATAGGCATGACGGAGCGATCGCGCCGAAGCACGTCATTGCGGGTCGCGAAGATTTGGTCGGCGAGACTAGGGCGTTAGGCGAACGTCATTGAGGCCATAGTGATCGACATAGATCGCTTGGCGCTTTTGCCAACCATCAGGGTCGACGCGTGGGTTCGCTTCTAGCAAGGCGCTCCCCAGATGCTCGAGAAAGTCGTGCCAGCCGGGCAGCATGAGGGCGCTATTCACATACGGCATACCCTGATGGGTGAAGATCAGGCGCGTGCCCTCGCCTTGTCGCTGGAGCTCGTACCGAACCACCGAATCCGGTGCGTGCGTGTTCGACCAGCTAAATTCCAGCACTTTTGGTGGATCCCACACACGAACCCGGCCAGTCATTGGATGCGGTCCACCGACCATCAGTTCAAATCGGCCGCCCACACGTGGCTCAACATAAGCCGCACCCATCCAGTCAGCCAACCGTTCGGGTTGGGTCAGGGCGCTCCAGACAGTATTTACGGGACGCGGGTAGAAGCGTTCGAAATGCACGTCAATATGGTCACCTTGCCTGGTGAATTCACCGAGAGCGTCATTGCTCGACATCTCAGTCGCTCCTCATCAAATGCTCATCAAGCGCATCGAGCTTGCCGGCCCAGAACGCGCGGTAGGGCTGCAGCCAGTTGTCGAGTTCTGCCAGCGGTCCGGGGTCAATTCTGTAGAGCCGTCGCGGCCCGTCTATCCGGACCTGAACGAGCCCTGCCTCGTGCAGCGCTTTGAGCTGCTTTGATACATTGGGCTGAGCCAGGCCGAGTTCGTCAACAATCGCGCCAACCGGCTTTTCGCCGGTGAGGAGCAATCCCAAAATGTCGCGCCGCACGGGGTCGGCTATGGCTGTAAATATTAACATAGAGGTTATATGCTCAAATAGGAATATTCCTGTCAAGGAATATGATGACGAACATTGCACGTAGCTGACAGGTCCTGTCCTTCCATTCGGACAGAAGGAATTCAACAACGGTCCTCTCAATGCGCGGGGGGCATTCAGCGGCCGGTTCGGAGGATGAGGATGGAACTGAAAATCGAGCGCTTCCAGCGATCTCAACGCTAAGAGGCCATCGATGTGTCACTCAGCGCATGGCAGCAGGCAAGCTTCAATGCAGGACAAGAATCGACCGGACGATGATGATCCTTAATGACAGGGGAAGATTGTGCACGATCCTGCCGAACTATTCGCCTTTGCCCTGGTAGCGTTCGGCATGGTGCTGACGCCCGGTCCCAACATGATCTACCTCCTGTCGCGGTCCATCTCTCAGGGCAGGCGCGCCGGATTGATTTCGCTGGCCGGGGTTGGGCTGGGTTTCGTGATATATGCTCTCTGCGCTGCCTTCGGTCTGTCGGCATTCTTGCTGGCCGTGCCCCATGCCTATGACGTCATTCGCCTGGTCGGCGCAGTCTATCTGCTGTGGCTTGCTTGGCAGGCCCTCCGCCGGGGCGGCGATAGCGCATTGAGTGTTACCATTCTGCGTAATGACACACCGCGCCGGCTCTTCTTGATGGGTCTCTTCACCAGCGTGCTCAATCCAAAGATTGCAATCATGTATCTCTCGCTGTTGCCGCAGTTCATTGACCGCGACGCCGGAAACGTCCTGCTGCAATCCATCGTTATGGGTATTACCCAGATCGTGGTCAGCATGTCGGTCAATGCGATGATCATCATCTCGGCAGGATCGTTCGCGGCCGTTCTGGCGCGGCGTCCGGCCTTCGCACTCGCCCAGCGCTGGCTGATGGGTACGGTGTTTCTAGGCCTCGCCGCTCGCCTGGCGGTGGAAGGACGCAGCTAGTCTGCCTGAACCCTTCCAGTTCGCACGCAATGGGCGATATCGGGGAATCCGAAGGCCTCGGCCTGACGCGCCGGGATTTCCGTGTGGTAGGGGATGGCATGCAATTGCGCCGACCAATCACCGTTGCGACGCTCGATGATTGCGAAGCGCGCCAGCGGACTGCCGGCTTCGATCACATGCGGCAGAATCTGGTCGACGCGATAGCCTGGCATTCCGACGCTGCCTGGATTGACCACTAACGTCCCGCCAATCTTGGCGATGCGCTGCGTGTGGGTATGCCCGCAAAGAACGACCTGCGCCCCACCGATACCGTCCAGCTTGGGAAGGATGCTCTCGCTGTCGTCCAGCACGGCTTTGCCTGATCTGACATCTTCGAGGAGATAGTCCATATCTCCGCCCGCAGGGCTGCCATGGCAGGCAAAGACGCGGCCATCATCAAGCGTCAGCGTTTGAGGAAGGTGAGCGATCCATGCCAACTGCTCGTCCGACAAAAGAGGGCGGGCAAGGTCATCCAAGTCGCCCTGAACGCGTTCCACCAGCTGGCGCTCATGGTTCCCGGCAATGGTCAGATACCCTGACGTCATCTGGCGTTCGGCACTACCTCGGGGGTCGAACGGCCCGGAAACAAGGTCACCCAGGTTGACGACGTGATCGGGCGTCAGTGATGAGATTTCATCCATCACCGCGTTCAACGCCGCCAGGTTTCCGTGCACATCCGAGATGACTGCTATCAGCATCGAGCTAGCCTTTCGTTGCTTGGCAGCATGGTGGACCGAAGCAGCTATCAAGAAGCTACCGGACGGACAGGAAATGTCATCTACCTGCGACCGCCAAATCTACGAGCGCCAGCAACGCAACCGATGACAGCTACGCAGACCACGATCATGGCGGGCGATACAGGTTCTTGTAGCAAAGTCGCCGCCAGTGCCAAGCCGAAGAAGGGCTGGAGCAACTGCAGCTGGCCAACCGATGCAATCCCACCTTGAGCCAGTCCGCGATACCAGAAGACGAAACCGACCAGCATGCTGAACACCGATACGTAACCGAGGCTCAACCAAACCGGCGGGGTGACAGCAGAAAAAGAAGGTGGCCAAGTGATCACGGTTATAGCTCCCATGACGGGGAGCGAGAGAATCAGCGCCCAAGAGATAACCTGCCAGCCGCCCAGATGACGCGATAGCTTGGCGCCCTCCGCATAACCCAGACCGCAAACAATTATTGCGGCTTACATGAAGCCGTCCCCGATAGGCGAGGCTGTCAACCCTTGGGAGAGTGCGAAGCTGGCCACAAGTGCGCTTCCAACTATCGAGAACACCCAGAATACGGGCTTTGGTCGCTCCGCACCCCGGATCACGCCAAAGATGGCTGTCGAGAGCGGCAGCAGAGCGATAAATACAATGGAGTGAGCCGAGGTAATGTGCTGCAACGCCAGTCCAGTCAGCAGCGGAAAGCCAACAACAACGCCGAGTGCGACGATCGCCAACGACATCAGATCATTGCGGCTGGGTGTTCGTTGACGAAAAATGACGAGCAGGGCAATGCCAAGCAGTGCGGCGATTGTTGCGCGTGCTGTTGTCAGGAACAATGGATCGAAAACTTGAACCGCGATGCGGGTCGCAGGCAAAGAGCCGCTAAATATCAGGACGCCGACCAATCCGTTTAACCAGCCGGCTGTTGAACGCTCCATGCAGATTTCCTTGAGTTGGCAAGAATTGCCCGCTGTGGATGCGTATCCACCGTCACGCCACCATCTCATTTGTAGCTGACAGTTTCTGTCCGCTATCACGCTGGAACCCCCACCGACAGTGTCCGATGTATCGGCATTTTGTCGAAAAGCTGCCGGTCCGTTTTCCACCCCATAGGCGCCGGTATCCTGGCGCCCAAAGCAGCCAGTCTGATGCCGCCCGCTTATCGGTCATTTGACCTATGTCGAAGATATCCTAAAAGCCGCCGTTCGCCCTGCGGGAAATTCTGAATATCCAGCGACGTTCCTATTCACTCAAGTCGAGATCGACTGCTCTGTTCAATGCGTCGTCGACGGGAAGCCTGTTCTTGGCTATCGATATAGAGCGGCAGGAGTCCGATTTCGAACTGGCCGCCAATAGCCTCGAAAGGTTTTCCGGCTGCTTGGAAGTCGTCAATCGATAAGCCGGGGAACATGAAATATTTCGCCGCCACCTTGTCTTGGGTGGCGCCTAAAATCACCCGCTCCATGCCGGCAAAGCGCAAGGCGGCAAGGCACATTTCGCAGGGCTGCAAGGTGGAGATCATTATGCAGCCGGAGAGATCCGATTGGCCCATAACATGGGACGCTTCCGTCAGGGCAACCATCTCGGCATGCTTGGTCGGATCAGCCTGCAGTCCGACCTCGTTTTCGCCTCGACCGATGGAAACACCATCTCGCAAGACGGCGGCGGCAATCCCCGCTCTACCGGACTGATCCTTGGCCCACAAAGCGCGGTCGACAGCGTCTCGCATGGCGGCGCGTTCATTCGGTGACAGCTGATCATAGGTCATTTCGTGGCCTCGTTGGACTGGAGCTGTGGCAAGGCATTGGGCTGCCGCTTGGGCCGAAGTCATCCTGCGAAAACGCAACGTCACCGGCGGTAGGAAGTTCAAAATCGATCCGCTATGACGATGCCGTCAGGACGGAACCGCTATGCCTCCCGTTCATTGGTCTGGTCCAACTTTGACGAGAGAGACCCATGACCGATCGCTTGACCATGCAGGATCCCCGCATCCAGTATCCACAGCCGCCCTTTCCGAAACAGCCCCAGCCGGTGCCGGGCCTGCAGTCGAAAATGGACCCGGTGCCGGACCATGGCGAGACCAGCTATCAGGGTAACGGCAAGCTGAAGGGTCGCAAGGCGCTGATCACTGGTGGCGACTCCGGCATCGGTCGCGCCGCTGCTATCGCTTATGCCCGCGAAGGCGCCGACGTCGCCATTTCCTATCTCGGCAACGAGGATTCCGACGCCAAGGAAGTCATCGCGCTGATCGAGGCCGAAGGTCGCAAAGCCATCGCTCTACCCGGCGACATCACTGACGAGGGCTGGTGCGTCGAACTGGTCAAGCAGGCCGTGTCCGGCCTCGGTGGTCTCGATATCTTGGTCATCAATGCCGGCCGCCAGCAGAACCGCGAGTCGATTGGCAAGGTCACTTCGGACGATTTCGACAAGACCATGAAGACCAATCTCTATGCCATGCACTGGATTGCTCAGGCCGCCGTGCCGCATCTGCCGGCTGGCGCCGCCGTGATAGCCACGGCCTCGATCCAGGCGTATGAGCCCTCGGCTATCCTTCTCGACTATGCCACCACCAAGGCTGGCATCGTCGCCTACACCAAAGCGCTGGCCAAGCAGTTGATTGAAAAGGGCGTCCGCGCCAATGTCGTGGCACCCGGCCCGTTCTGGACCCCGTTGCAGTCGAGTGGCGGCCAGCCGCAGGACAAGGTAATGAAAATGGGCGAGGACGTCGATTTCGGCCGCCCCGGCCAGCCGGTTGAACTGGCGCCCATCTATGTCCTGCTCGCCTCCCAGGAAGGCAGCTACATTAATGGCGAAGTCTTCGGCGTCACTGGCGGCGCCGGCATCGCCTGACAGGTCCAAGCCATTGCAAAGTCCCGGGGTGACGCGCTTCGGGACATTGCTTGCCAGAATATCTCCAAAGAAAGTCCGGCATGAAGAAGCGGAACGCCGTCCGTCAGGATGGATACCTTGCCCTCGACAACTACGCCGCCATCGGCGAGGGGCGCTCCGTAGCTCTCAGCGGCACGGATGGCTCGCTGGACTGGTGGTGTGTGCCCAATATGGATTCGCCGCCGCTGTTCGATCGCCTGTTGAACGCCGAAGACGGTGGCCGTTTCTCGATCACGCCGGTGGACGCCTTCGCGGTCGAGCGCAACTATCGCGACGGCAGCAATGTTCTGGAGACGACTTTCATCACCGCCAACGGCCGGGTCCGGCTGACCGAGTCGATGAACAGCGGCCCAGCCGGCCGCATGCCATGGTGCGAACTGGCGCGCCGGCTCGAGGGACTGGAGGGCACTGTGACCTTCCAGCTCGAAATTCGCTTCGGCACCCGCGCCAACACCTGTTCGCCCTATCTAACCCAGCGGCACGATGAATTTGTCTTCCACGCGGGCACCACCCTGGGCATCGTCAAGGCCAGCCCGGACATTGCGCTGCGAGCAGAAGACGAGGCGCTGTCTGCCACCTTCACGGTCGCACAGGGCGAGCGGCGCGTAATCGCCGTTGTGGCCGGCGACGACGAACCATTGGTCATCCCCACCATCGAGGAAATCGACATCCGTATCGACGTGTCTGATCAGGAATGGCGGGCCTGGAGCGATCGCATCGGCTACGACGGCGCCTATCGCGATGGCGTGCTGCGGAGCGGTCTGGCACTGAAGTTGCTGCTCTATTCCCCGACCGGCGCAATCGCGGCGGCCGCGACCACGTCCCTTCCCGAACGGATCGGTGGGGACAAAAATTACGACTATCGCTACGCTTGGGTGCGAGACGCAGGCTACACCATCAAGGCCTTTCTGCTGATCGGCGCCGATGCTGAAGCCAAGGCTGCCTTCACCTGGTTGATCAAGCGCCTCATCAAGCACGGCTCGCAGGTGTTCTACACACTGGGCGGCGACATGCCGCCGGACGCGATCGAAGTCGAAGTTCCCGGCTATCGAAAATCCAAACCGGTGCTGCTGGGTAATGCAGCTGCGAAACAACACCAGCACGGCATTTATGGTGACATTTTCGAGGTGGCCTATCGCTTTGTGGAGGATGGTAACATCCTCGACGATCGGACCGCCGTGACGTTGGCCGGCCAGGCCAACGAATGCGCCGAGGGCTGGCGCAAGAAGGATTCCGGCATCTGGGAGCTGGAGGAGCAGCGCCACTACACCATGTCCAAGATCAGTTGCTGGCAGGCGCTCAACCGCGCTGTTTATCTGGCCGAGCAGGGCCACATTCCCAATACCCATGTTCAACGCTGGCGGCGGGAGCGCGACCGCGTGGCAGAATGGGTCGACGCCAATTGCTGGTCTGACAGCAGGCAGGCCTATACCGCCTGGGCCGGCACAGATGATCTCGACGCCTCGATCGCCCTTGCGGTGCGTTTCGGCTTTGACGGAGCGGATCGCCTTTCCAGCACGATCGACGCCATCGACAGTGAACTCGGCAGTGGGCCCTTCCACTATCGCTACACCGGTGCCGAGGCAGAAGAAGGCTGTTTTCTTGCCTGTAGCTTCTGGCTTGTCGAAGCTAAGGCGCTGCTCGGCAGGCGGAACGAGGCCAAAGAGGCTTTCGAAGCGTTGCTGGCCGAACTCGACAGCTGTGGCATCTATCCGGAGATGATCGACCCCAAAACGCTCGAATGGCTCGGCAACCTGCCACAAGGGCTGACGCATCTGGCGATGATTCATGCGGCGGTGGCGCTGGACGGCGAGGTGCAGACGGAGCTGTGACGGAACCGGTCCAGCCCCGCTCCCATTGCTGTCAACGGAGATCATCATGCAGCAAACCGTTCCGACACCGACAACCGCCCCAGCTCCACGCAAGGGCATGCCCAGTCCCCGCCTTTGCGAAACCGAATTCAAATCCCGCTTCCGAGCCCAGTTCATAGATCCCAATTTCGATAGTCTGCAGCAGGCGCTCGACGACATTACGCAGGCCGCCTGGGACGCCTATGAGCACGAGCGGAAGGCGCCTCGTACTGTCAAAGCCGGCGCGGGGTATGCCGATCCCGATTATGACTTGGCTGAGGATTGGGTGAAGGCTAAGGCCGCTACCGACCGCGCTCAGGCAGATTATGAATCCAGCGATCGGCCGCAGCGCGTACTGCTGGTGAACGGCTCGTCGCGCAGCGAACACACCTGCCCCGGCGAGATGAGCAAGTCCTTTCGCATGATCGAGCTGGCCCAGATCGAACTGGAAGCTGCGGGCATCGAGACTGAGGTTCTCGACCTGTCTCGCACGGTCTCCGAATATGGCCGCAACATCCACCCCTGCAAGGCGTGCTTCTCCACGGCGGCGCCGCTCTGCCATTTTCCATGCTCCTGCTATCCCAATTATTCATTGGGCCAGTCGCAGGACTGGATGAACGAGATCTATCCGATGTGGCTGCGCGCCGATGCCGTGCTGATCGTCAGTCCCGTCAACTGGTACCAGGTCTCCTCGCCACTTAAGGCAATGATGGACCGCATGGTGTGCTTTGATGGCGGCAATCCAGACCCCTCCCTGACGCAGGGCAAAAAGGCCGATATCGCCAAGCAGGTCGAGCTGGACGGTTGGGACTATCCGCGCCGGTTAAAGGGACGATTGTTCGCTGTGATCGTGCATGGCGATGTCGAGGGAACCAAGGACGTGAGACGGTCCATTTCAGATTGGCTGAAATTCATGGACATGGCGCCGGCCGGCCCCAAGGCCGAGCTTGATCGCTATATCGGCTATTGGGAGCCCTATGCCACCAACCACGAGGCCCTCGACAAGGACCTGCCAATGCAGGGTGAGGTCAGGAATGTCGCGCGCACCTTGCGCGATGCGCTGCTCGCACACCACGACCGCAAAGCTGTCCCAGGCAGCGAGCTAGTGCAGCCGCGCAACAAATAGTAAGGACGAATGCGTGGTGCCGTCCGGGCCACGCATTCGTCCCCGCGTCATTCCTGCGGCCGGGAGGTTACCTGCTGGAGAACCTTGGTTATGTCCGCCTGCGTGTAAGGCTTCGGAAGAATGGCAAACTGTTCGTTTGGCCCGGGCACATAGCCCGTAACGTCATTGTCGCCGGTCGCGAATACGACAGCGATAGTTGGAACCTGGCTTTTGGCGGCAGTGGCCAGTTCCAGTCCCGACATGCCCGCCATGTGAACGTCGGTCAGCAGAACGTCGATTTCAGACGTCAGCAGGTCGAGGGCCTCTTTCCCACTGCCGGCGTCCAAAACCGTATGACCCAGATCTTGCAGGATATCCGCGGTATTCATGCGGATCAGCATTTCATCGTCAACGAGCAAAATGCGCAGTGGCTTCTGCTTGCCAGGCACCGACGACGCCGAGCCCTGCGATGTCTGGGGATGACCTTGCGTGGCATTGTTGATCTGGGACTGATTGGCCAGCACCAAGCGCACCTTTCGTGCAAGAGCCTCGCGCGTGTAAGGCTTGGACAGAAGGTTGACACCAGCGTCCAGTCGCCCGCCATGTACGATGGAATTTTCGGTGTAGCCGGAGGTGAACAGGACGGCGATATGCGGCATCCGTTCGCGAGCTTTCCTGGCCAGCTCGGCACTTTTGAGTGTCCCGGGCATGACGACGTCGGTGAACAACAGGTCGATCGGCACACCGCTTTCGATGACATTCAGCCCGCTTTGCGCATCGATTGCCTTGAGCACTCGATAGCCCAGGTCGGTCAGCAGTTCGACGACGGTCGCTCGAACATCGGCATCATCTTCAACAACCAAAATAGTCTCGCTGCCACCCTGAATAGTCGCGGCATCGAGGATAACCCTCACGTCTTCGGCCTCGACGGAGCGCGGCAAGTACAGCTTGATGGTCGTTCCTTCGCCCACTTCGCTGTAGATTTTAACATGCCCGCCAGACTGTTTGACGAAGCCATAGACCATGGACAGGCCCAAGCCGCTGCCCTTGCCTTCTGACTTGGTCGAAAAAAACGGGTCGAAAACTTTCTCCAGAATGTTCTGGGGAATGCCCGATCCAGTGTCAGTAACCGCCAGCAGGACATATTGCCCTGCCGTGACCTCATTATGCGCCCGGGCATAATCATCGTCCAGGCTGGCATTGCCTAGTTCGATGGTCAGCTTGCCTGTGCCGGCCATGGCATCCCGCGCGTTGATGGCCAAGTTCAGCAATGCGTTTTCCAGCTGCGCGGGGTCGATCAGTGTGTTCCACAGGCCTCCCCCAACGACAGTTTCGATCTCGATCTCCTCGCCAATGGCGCGTCGAAGCATGTCGTCCATGTCCCGCACCAGCCGGTCGATCTTGACGATCTTTGGCTCCAGCGCCTGACGACGACCGAAAGCCAACAATTGGCTGGCCAGCTTGGCGCCGCGGTCGACGGCGGACATGGCATTGACAACGCGCTGACTTGACTTGTCATTGCCTGCGACATCCTTCGCAACGAGCTGCAGATTGCCCGATATCACCTGCAGCAGATTGTTGAAGTCGTGTGCCACGCCGCCGGTCAGCTTGCCGATCGTTTCCATTTTCTGGGATTGGACCAAGGCCTGTTCGGCCAGGCGCCGTTCGGCGATGGCGTTTGCGATGCGGGATTCCAGGGTCTCGTTGAGCTGTTGCAATTGCAACTCGGCCCGCTTCCGATGCGCGATCTGACGCTCTAGCGCGTCGGCATGCTCGGCCAGGCGGCGCTCGGCCGCGACCCTTTCGGTATTTTCGATGACAGTACAGAGCACCCCACCGACATCACCGTTTTCGATGCGAATAGGGGTGTAGAACAAATCAAAGAAGACCTCCTCTTCCCGTCCGTTGCGGCGAAGGACCATCGACTGATCCTGAAATCCCTGCACCTCGCCACGGAAGCCGGTTTCCAGAATCTTGCGGTTCCAGTCCCATATCTCGGGCCAGATGTGGGGAACGGCGCCGCCCAGCGCTTTTGGGTGATAGCCTCCGGCAATGTCGATATAGCCGTCATTGTAAATCATGATGTGGTCTGGCCCCCACATCAGAACCTTCGGGACCGGCGAGTTGACGAGGTTGTCGACCGTCGCCCGCAAATGGCCGCCCCAGCTGTCTCTGGGTCCGAGGCTGGTCGAGGCCCAATCGAAGGTGCGGACCAGTTCGCCGGTGCTGCCGCCTTTGACAGGCCAGATGGTGGTGTGGAGGTCAGACATGGGCGAACGGTCCCGAGATGATCGGAGACCGTATCTAAGCTTGACCGAACGGAATTTCTAGCGAGAACACGCGCTAAGGCCTGCGGCACTCCAAAGCAGATCGTACGCGCTCAGCTAGGCATTTTGTGCCAGGCGGTTGATCAATTCGGCGATGACCTCGAGAGAGTATGGCTTCCCGACAAAAATGCCCTGTGGCGGCAGATCGGCGCTTTGTACGTCGCGGTGACCTGACGTCACGATGATGTCTATCGGCGGCCAAGCACTTTTCACCAGGGCTGCCAATTCCAACCCATCCATGTCGCCTGGCATGTCGACGTCGGTGAACAGGCACTCGAAGCGCTGTCCGGATCGGAATATCTTGACCGCCTCCTGGGCATTTGCTGCCTCCATCACATCAAATCCATGGTCAGTGAGTTCATCGACCGTGTGGATTCGGAGGAGAGGTTCGTCCTCGACGACAAGAACGGAAATTTTGCTGGTCATGGCGTCTACCTGGCTCGAGATGTTCTCGGGCCCGACCGAGTGAAGCTCCAACGCGGCAACGGTCGAGCCGATCCCTCACGGCCGACCGATTAATCCAGGCGCGTCTGACAATAAAATTGTGCTGTTCGATTAAATGCCGAGGCGCCGACAACTGGCGTAATTGTGCATTTCGCGATAAGCCCATTTCAAGGTGCCCCCTTTGTATGCCCCCTGAAGGACTCGATGTCATCTATGTCTGCTCCATCGCTCAATTTTCTGGCCGGTGGCGGCGAGATGGGAGAGATCATCCGGGCCACGGATTGGTCAGGGTCGCCGCTTGGCACGCCGGAGACCTGGCCGGGCAGTTTGCGCACCTTGGTGCAGGTGATGCTGATGTCGGGACAGCCCATGTTCATCGCATGGGGGCCAGAGCGTATCATGCTCTACAATGACGGCTACGCACCCATGTGCGCTAACAGGCATCCTTGGGCGCTTGGGAAGCCCTTTGCTGAAGTTTGGGCCGATATTATCGATGCCGTAGGTCCGATCATGGATGCCGCCTATGCTGGTATCCCGACCTATATGGACGATATCGAGTTCTTGATGACCCGGCACGGCAAGCAGGTCGAGACCCATTTTTCGTTTGGCTATACGCCGGTGCACGATCACGAAGACCGCGTAGCTGGCATGTTCTGTACTGCGCTTGAGATCACGTCCGAAGTAGCCGAGGCCAAGGCCCGCAAGGCGGACGCCGAGCGCCTGCGCGAAATGTTCGAGCAGGCGCCCAGCGCTATCGCCGTGTTGCGTGGCCGGGACTATGTGTTCGAGGTCGCCAATTCGGCCTACCAGCGGCTGGTCGCCAAATCGGACTTTCTCGGCCGGCCGGCAGCCGACGTGATCCCGGATTTGTTGGAGCAAGGCTTCAGTGATCTGCTCGACCGCGTTTACGAAACCGGCGAGCCATTCATCGGCGCCGGTGTCCCCATTACGGTGACCGATACCGAAACCGGAACAACCATCGATTACATGATGGACTTCGTTTATCAGCCGATGCGCGACGCAGATGGCGAGATTGATGCCATCTTCGTGGAGGTGGCTGACGCCACCGAGCGGCACAAGGCCGAGAAAATGCAGGCCATCCTCAACGAGGAACTGGCCCATCGCATCAAAAATCAGATGGCGGTGGTGCAGGCCATAGTCAGCCAGACCCTGCGCAACGCGGCCGATGTCCGTTCAGCCCGGCAATTGATCAATGGTCGACTGGTTGCACTTTCGAGTGCCCACGACCTGCTGGTGCGTGGCAAGGGCGAGCGGGCCTCGGTCCGCAAGCTTATCGAAACAGCAATGGAGCCCTATGGCAGGGGTGACGGGCGCCAGATCAATCTGACTGGGACAGAAATCGAAGTCGGCCCCAAGGCTGCATTGTCTCTTGCCTTGATTTTGCATGAGCTTGCGACAAATGCGGTGAAATACGGCGCTTTGTCAGTGCCGGAGGGGCACCTGGACATTGCCTGGGGCACATCGGTCGACGAGGAAAGCACCACCTTCGATCTGACCTGGACTGAAAGCGGCGGCCCGTCGGTCGACGAGCCGTCTGCGCCAGGGTTCGGAACGCGACTGCTTCGCGGCGGGATAACCGGAGTCGAAAGCCGCGTTGAGCTCGACTACTCGCCCGGAGGTTTCACTTTCGTGCTGAGCACCCCTCTGGCAGACATCGTTATATCCTAGGGTGTCCAGCCGACGCGCTCGCGTAAACGGCCCCCGCCTTATCGATGCGCTTCTCACGCTGAGCTGGGCGTAGGTCAGCCTCTTCTTTGCCAGAAGCCCCCGAGGATTAGATCAATTTCTGCTGGAAAGATTGTGATCGTCCGTTCGAGGAACGTCGCTGTCTTGGAGCCGTTTGCGGTTTGATGCCAAACACGGCTCCGACGCCAGACAGGACGACCCATGCGCAATCTGCTTCTCGCCACCACCGCAATCACCGCTCTCATGTCCCTGCCAGCTTTTGCCCAGGACGAGCCCAGCCCGGTCGATGAAGCGGTCGCTACGAGCAAGGACAGCGGCACGCTTGACCGTGCCAATCCCGAAATGGCCGCCGTCATCACGAAGCTGTTGGAACTGGGTGCAAAGCCCGTCAATACGCTCTCGGTCGAGGAAGCCCGCAGTCAGCCGACGCCGGCGGACGCGGCCATGGCTGTCGCTGAAGACAAGGCCGGTGCGCCTCCAAAACCGGAAGCCGTCGCACGGACCGAGGACGTCATGATCCCCGGTGCTGCCGGTGATCTCGAGGCTCGTGTCTATTGGCCAGAAGGCGCCGCTGAAGGTGAGGCACTTCCGGTCATCGTCTATTTCCACGGAGGCGGCTGGGTCATCGCCGATCTCGATGTCTATGACGCATCTCCGCGCGCCCTGGCCAATCAGGCCGATGCCATTGTCGTTTCGGTGCATTACCGTCAAGGGCCGGAGGACAAGTTCCCGGCAGCCCATGACGATGCCATAGCCGCCTATAGCTATGTGGTCCACAATTCCGGTCAGTGGAACGGCGACGCCGAGCGCATCGCCGTTGCTGGCGAAAGCGCTGGCGGCAACCTTGCCATCAACGTCGCCATTGCCGCGCGAGACCAGAAGTTGACGGCGCCCGACGCTGTACTGGCGGTCTATCCGGTGGCTGGCGACGATCTTGAAACGCCGTCTTATATCGCCAACCAGAACGCGGTGCCGCTCGGCAAGGCGGATATCGAATGGTTCGTCGGTCATTACCTCAACGAAATGACCGAGACTGCCGATCCGCGCATCGACCTCGTCGGTGCGGCGAACCTGGCTGATCTGCCACCGGTGACCATCGTCGCAGCCGAAATCGACCCACTGAATTCGGAAGGCATGTTGTTGCGCGACAAGCTGGAAGAAGCGGGCGTCGAGGTTGCCTACCAGAACTGGAACGGCGTGACGCACGAATTTTTCGGCATGACTGGCGTCGTGCCAGAAGCCAAGGAAGCGCAAGACTTCGCCGGTGCTGAACTGCGCGCAGCGTTTGGCGCCCAGTAATCCTTTAAGGCCCGGCGAAAGCCGGGCTTTTTGCTTTCCAGACCACGAACATTCAAGAGGCCTGAAATGATCCGACCGCTTCTAACGCTTGCCGTGTCGAGCGCAACATTGCTGGTGGCCATTCCGGCCTTCGCCCAACCTCAAGGCACCATCGGCGAATATTCCGACGTGACCGTGCAAGGCTCCATCCTTGAACCCGAACCCGTCACCATTTCCGACGACGCCGAACTTGCAGCGCAGATCAAGGTGCCCGAGGGCTTTATGGTCGAAGTCGTAGGTCGCGACCTGGGCAATACCCGGATGCTGGCGACCCATGGCGAGCATGTTTATGCCACGCGCCGCACCGAAGCTGATGTGATCCGGCTCAATGATGCGGATGGAGACGGCAAGTATGATGCGGATGGAGACGGCAAGTATGAGGATTTCACCATCGTCGCCGCCCGCCCGGGCATGCATGGGCTGGCCTTCCATGGCGACACGGCCTACCTCGCAACCGTCAACGAGGTCTATACCGCGCCGGTCAACGAAGATGGCAGCTTTGGCGAGCTGACGCGCATCATCGATGACCTGCCCGATGGCGGCCAGCACGCCAATCGCACGTTGGCGATCGGCCCCGACGAGATGCTCTACATAACGATCGGCTCGACCTGCAATGAATGCATAGAGACCAATCCGGAAAGCGCCACCATCCTGCGCGCCAGCCTCGACGGCAAGAGCCGCACCATCTTTGCTTCGGGCCTGCGCAACACCATCGGCTTCGGCTGGGAGCCCGAAAGCGGCATGCTGTTCGGCGCCGATCACGGCACCGACTGGCTGGGCGACGAAGCCCAGCAGGAAGAGTTCAACCAGATCGAGCAGGGCGCCAAGTATGGCTGGCCATATGTCTTCGATTTCGGCAATCTCAATCCGCATATGAACCCGCCCGAGGGGATTGCGCTGGAACAGTGGGCCGCCCAGAGCAAGGAGCCGGCCGTCGGCTACACGGCCCACGCGGCGCCGATGCAGATGACCTTCTACACCGGCACGGCTTTCCCCGAGGAATATCGCGGCGACGCCTTCATCGCCATGCGTGGTTCCTGGAACCGCCGTCCGCCAAGCGGCTACGAGATCAGCCGCGTGGATTTCGTTGACGGCAAGCCAGGCACCTGGGACCACTTTGCCGAAGGCTTCCTGGTCGAAGGCGAAGACACCAATTACGGCTTCCTCGCTCGCCTCGCCGGCATCACCCAGACCGAGGATGGCGCCCTGCTGCTGGCCGATGACTTCAACGGCATCGTCTATCGCATCAGCCACGAAGCCGGCGACAGCGCAGACGCTGCCACTGTCGCTGAAACGCCCGACGTCACCATGAAGCCGCGGCCGTCCGACATTGCCATCAATCTCGTCGAGGCCGAGGGCACGGTCGAGGTCAGCTCACCCTCCTTCACCACGGGCGAGACCATCCCGCTCAAGCATGCGGCCGAAGGCGACAATGCCTCGCCGGCTTTGGAATGGGGCACCCCGCCGGAGGGCACGCTGTCTTTCTTGGTCATCGCAGATGATCCGGACGCGGCCGAGCCAAAGCCTTTCGTGCATTGGGTGCTCTACGATATCCCCGGCGACGCCACCGGCATCAGCGAGGGCCTGTCGACGGACGCCGTGCTGCAGCAGCCCGAGGGTGCCAAGCAGGGCAGCAACAGCAAGGGGCAGACCGGCTACATGGGTCCGCGCCCGCCTCTGGGCGATCCGGCGCATCATTACCATTTCCAGGTCTTTGCGCTCGACCTGGCGCAACTGCCCGTCGACCCCGGCGCTACGCGCGACGAGGTGCTCGCCGCCATCGAGGGGCACGTGATCGCCAAGGGTGAACTGGTTGGTACCTATCAGCGTCCAGGCGCAGAAAAGCCGATCAACTGATCGCATGGGGCCGGCATATGTGCCGGCCCCAATTCACATTGCGGAGTTGCTATTCGAACTCAAACAGGGCCGCTTCCGGATCCGGCCTGCCCAAGATACTTGCGGCAATCAGGTCTGCCGCAATCCGGCTGAAGGTAATCCCGTTGCCGCCATACGCCATGGCGCAATAGACATTCTTCTTGCCGGGCACCTTGCCGATCGAGGGTAGTCCGGTTTCACTTCCGCCGAAACTGGCTCCCCAGAAGTGTGTGGTTTCAAACCTCTCGTCGGGAAACAGCTTGGAGAGCTTGCGCTCCAAGGCCTTTTGTTTCTCCTCCATGACCGCGTCGCGCTTCCCTTCATCGGCGAAATCCTCGTCCTCACCGCCAAAGATCAAGCGTCCGTCTTCGGACGCACGGCCGTAGACGTAAGGGTCGGAGGATTGCCAGAACAGAGGGATGTCGAAACCTTTGACCGGCGCGGTCGCCAGGGCCCAGGTCGAGGCAATGTCATGCTTTTTGGGATGGACGCCTTCCGGCATTTCATATCCTGACGCGTAAATGGCGTGGCGGGCGCTGATCCGGACACCATCCGAAGTGGTAAACTCGATTCTGTTGGCCGTTTCCGTAAGGCTCTCGACCGTCACCGGCGAATATAGCTTAGCGCCGCGTTCGATAGCGGCTTTCAAAAAACCGGCGGTCAGTTGGACGGGATTGCAGGTCAGATTGTTCTGATTGAGAAGCGCCGCGTCGCACTTCATCCCGTAGTCCTGCCTCAAGGTCTTTCCATCGACCAATGCTGTTGCGAGGCCAATCGCTTCGCGTGCTGACGCCTCGGCTTCCAGCCCGTTGCGATCCAGCAGGTCTCCGGCCAGATAGAGGCTGTCCTTGCGCTCGAAAGCGCAGTCGATCTTATTGGTTCTGATTTTGGCCGCTATGCTCTCCACCGCCACCCGGGAGCGGCGCCAAGCCGCGGCGGCACGTTCAATGCCGATCATCTCGGTCAGTTGGGTCAACGGTATGTCGATCTCATATTGAATGAGAGCAGTCGACGCTGCGGTTGACCCGGTCAGCGGCTTCCGCCGATCGACGATTGCGACGTCGAGACCATGGCCGCTCAGAGCCTCCGCAATCATCGCTCCGCTGATACCGGCGCCGATAATAACGATATCGGTCGAAAGCGGTTGGCCCAGTTCCTCGGCAGGGACGCGCGGTTGCCGGTAGGCGGTCCAGACCGGTTCACCCGTATAGAGCTTTCTGGCCTCGGTGATCATCAGGCCACCAGGATGTTCTTGAACTGCCACGGATCCGTCTCGTCGACATCGCCCTTGAATAGTTCATCCCGCGATAGAGGCGTCCAGTCGGTATAGTGACCTTCGACCGTCCCCAGATATGGACGCTGGATCTCGAGGCATCGCGCGTGATCCATCTCGTCGGTCTCGACGATGCCGGCGTCCGGGTTTTCGAGCGCCCAGACCATTCCGGCCAGCAAGGCCGACGTCACCTGCAATGCGGTTGCATTCTGGTGCGGCGCCAGCGCCCGGGCTTCGTCGATGGTCAGGCTCGAGCCATACCAATAGGCATTCTTCGCATGTCCAAACAGCAGGACGCCAAGCTGGTCCATGCCGGATCGGATGGTCGTCTCGTCGAGAATTGTCTTGTTTTCGGGCTCGGTGCCACGACCCAGGGTTTCGTGGACGGACAGAATTGCTTCGTCGGATGGGTGGTAGGCGTAGTGACACGTGGGCCGGTATTCCGGTGTCAGCCCTTCGCCAACCGTGAAGTAATCGGCGATCGAGATCGACTCATTGTGCGTGACGAGAAAGGCTTGCTGGGCGCCGGCAGTCGGGCACCAGGAGTAGACCAGCGTCTGTGCACCGGGTCGATCGATATAGATCGAGGCTTGGCAACCTTCGTTAAAACTGTGGGCATTGGCTGGCCAATGCGTCTCATGGGTGCCCCAGCCGAGTTCGGCAGGCTGCAACCCCTCTGAAACGAATCCATCCACCGACCATGTGTTGACGAATGTGCCAATTGGCTTTGGCTGGCCGGAGCTTTGGGTGTCGCGTTCCGCGATGTGGATGCCTTTGACACCCAGCTGTTGCATGAGGCGAGCCCAGCCCTCCCGGTTTGAGGGCACGTCGGATACCATGCCTGTGTCCTTGGCGACGTTCAGCAACGCCTCCTTCACGAACCACGACACCATGCCCGGATTGGCGCCACAGCAGGACACGGCCGTCGGCCCGCCTGGACTTGCCCGCTTTTCGCGACGGACGGTTTCGCGCAGGGCGTAGTTGGTTCTCGCCGCCGTATCGTCCTTGTTGGCTTCGTCGAATCCCGCCCATGGCTCAACGACCGTGTCGATGTAGAGAGCGCCCAGCTCCCGGCAGAACTTGAGAATATCCAGCGAGCTGGTTTCCACCGAAAGGTTGACGCAGAAGCTCTGACCGCTGGATGACGAAAGCCAGGTTGAGAGAATGTTTCGAAAGTTCGCTGGAGTGATAGCTTCGTTGACGAAACGAATGCCGCGTTCAGCCAGGAATGAGGCATGCTCGGGATCGGGATCGATGATCGTAAGGCGATCAGAAGCATATTGAAAATGTCGTTCGATGAGCGGCAGCATCCCGCGCCCCACGGAGCCAAATCCTATCAAGACGACCGAACCAGATATGTGGCCGTGAACTGAACTGCTGACTATTTTACTCTCCCACCGCGTGGATATATCAAACTGCATCTCACAGCATGCAGTCACCGGAATGGTTGCTAGTTGTTGGATAGACTCATCGCAGCCTGTTGAGCGAAAAGCAGGTCGGCGTGAACAATTGGCACTCGGGCCAAGCACCTCGACACGGGATTTGCCGAGGGCTTTCGGACCCAGATCGAAGCTGGCTAGCGTAAGTAAACTTTAATCAGGCTGCGCCGAGTTGCTTAAGGATGCCGAGCTCGTCGGAACTGCCCCAACGTTCGACCATTTTTCCATCGCTGAATTTTGAGATCTGCAGACCGCGCACTTTGATGGGCTTTCCCGTTGGTGGCACATTCATGAATGTGCCACGGTGAGTGCCCGTCAGCGTGTAGGCGAAGGCGACATTGTCTGCGTCAGCAACCAGATGGATCGGGTCGATCTTCATATCCGGGAAGGCCGTGCGCAACGCGCCGAAAAACGTCGCATAGCCTTCTGGACCGGCAACCTGCCCAGGTGCTGGATCGTGATCAATGCAGTCCGGCGCAACCAGCTCGGCGAATTGTTCAAACGCGCCGCTTTGTGCAGCCGCACCAAACTTCTTCTGCTGTTCGATATTTTGCTCTTGGCTCATGGCGTCCTACCCTTTTGGTTCCTCGTGCAAACGGCACAGCATGATCAATCGTTCCGGCCTGGGCCAACGGCCATAGGACGGTCAAACGGAGAAGGCATATGCGCTTATCCCCCGCCAAGCGCGAGGCGCATCACGAACGATATAGCGCAATGTCTGTCGGCCAATCCGATCGCAGTGGCCAACTTCGAGGCGCTGCCCAAATCCGGACACTACATGCCGCTGCGCGACATCGCCATCGTGAAGAAGCCGGAGACCCAAACGCGAAAATCCGAGATTTTGCCGATGTCTTAGCGCCTCACCATGCATCCACATTCAATTCTCAACCGACAATCCAACTGCCCGAAATTGTCAGTTGGGCTGAACTATAAGAAACCTATCAACCGCCTGCTACCAAAGGACTGTCCCGTATGCTTGCCCCATTTGCCGGAATTCACTGGCTCGCCGTTGTCGCTGGCACATTTGTCTTCGCCGCGCTTGGCGCTGCCTACTTCATGGCGATCGTTCCCAAGCAATATCTCTACGTAACCGGGCGAGAAAATCTGCCACGAGAGCAGCAGGCGACGCCTGGTCTGATCTTTATCCTTGGACCCATTCTGTGCGGCCTAGTGAATGTCATCGCGGACGCATACTTCATTGCAGCTCTTGGCATCACCCATTCTGGTGACGCGGCGCTGCTTGGCCTGATCATCGGCCTGGGCTTTCTGGTGCCGATGGCGTTCAACATCGCCATCAATCCACTGTTCCCCCGCCCTCTGCAGTATGCCCTGCTGAACGCGCCTTATTTCCTGGTCTCAAACATTATCGCCTGCATCCTGCTGGTTGTGATCCCTTGGTAGGACCATCGTACATATTTGCCTGACAGACAGGATGTGATTGGTAACCCCGGGCCGAGACCCGGGGTGATTGGCCTATGCCCGCAGCTCAGCCAAAATGCGGCTGGTGATATCGACATGTTCCTTAAACACGGCGTGTGACAGGGTCGCCAGATGGCGGCCATGCATTTCGGCCATGTCCGTGTTGCTCGCCGACGAGTTAGCGAGGAAGCCTTCGGCCAGGTCGCGCAGATACTCGTGGTTTTCGAGCTGTGCCTGGATATAGGCCACGTCAAACTCTGCGCCGGACGCAGCTTCGATCTTGCTCAGGGTCGCCTGGGCCTTCTCATCCATCGCCGGCACTTCGGTGCCGAGATCACGCAAGACCTCGGTGACCGCCATCGCCTCGGCAAGCTCGTATCCGGCAAAAATCTTGGCGTGTTCGTTGGTCGCCTTCTCAACGGCGATCTTGCTTGTCGCCAGCGACAGCTCGGCAGGCCCAATGACGCCGTTTCGGAAATCCGCTTCTGTCTTTGCCGCTTTGGGGTCGATCATAGCGGCGAATGCGGCGGTGCGAAGGATTAGCGGGGAGGCTATCGTCATAGCCACCCCCGTCAGAATTACACGACGATCCATATTGTCTCCTTGATGCGCACTCGGCGGGAGGCCGGGCATTGGCGCATCGCGGACCACAAGGATGCGCGGCCACATACGTTCCGTCACGTTTCAGCGGATCTGTTACCGCGAATACGAGGGTGGTAGCTTCGCGGGGCCAAAGCAGACAACACTAAACAGTCCCGCCTTCGCTGGCCGTGCAGCGTCCGTTAAATAGAGCGACAACACCGCAGCTAACAGGCTTGGTCGAAAACGCACAGAGCCGCTTGGGAAGATGCTCCCGCTGCGGCCGCCGCGCCTCACGTGGCAACACCCCTGTCATCAATACCTTCGCGCGAGCACGCGCACGTTCCAATTGTGGCGCTGAGGGGGCAGTTTGGCTGACAGAAACGTTATCGCGCATTTTAAAGGCTCAAATCCAAGGATTTGATTCCGATCACTTTTTTCACCGCAACATAACGCGGAACGCATGCACCCCGAGCGGATTACCCTCCCCGACACCGCAACAGCGGGTCACTCATGAGAGACACGCAAGTGTAACTCCCACGCCCGCAGAACGGGCAACGAAGAAGGAACAATAAAATGTCGATTCTTGATAATCTTCTTGGTGGTGGCGACAACGCTTCCATCTCTGAGAACTCGGATACTTCGAACAATGAAGTGGGCGCTAATCCCGTCTTTGGCTTCGCTCTCGAAGATGTCCTGCATTCGTCCAGCACCGATGATGACGGCGACTCCTCGTCGTTCACTGGCATTGGTGGTCTGAGCCTCGGCCTCGGCGCTCCGATCTATCTGGGTTCCAGCTCGTCCAGCGACAGCTCGGACACGCAGGTGACCGATAGCGATAGCGGTGGCCTGCTGGGTGGCCTGCTTTAAGCAGGGTCCACAGGATTTGGCGGGGTTCGCAAGAACCCCGCCTTTTGCGTCTCAGGGTGTTCGAATGGCTGCCGACAAAAACAATAATGAACTGAGCACTGCCGTTCGGGAACAGGTCCCGCATTTTGCGGTCGCGGGCGTGTTCAGCGGCGTCATCAATCTGCTCTATCTCAGCTCCCCGCTTTATCTGATGCAGATCTACAACCGCGTACTGGTGTCCGAAAACGTCACCACGCTGGTACTGCTCACGCTCATTCTCGTTTGCGCTTTGCTGACAATGGGCGCACTCGATGCGCTGCGCGCCCAGCTTCTGGTTCGCGCTGGTATGCGGCTCGACCGCTCACTGGCCGGACGCGTTTTCGATGCGCTGGTGCGCAAGTCGGCGCGGCTGGGCTATTCCAAGGGCAGCCAAAGCCTGCGCCAGCTCGATCAGTTCCGAACCTTCATCACCGGGCCGGGCATCTATTTCGCCTTCGACCTGCCCTGGATCCCGCTCTATCTGCTGCTGCTTTTCTTGATCCACCCCGTGCTGGGCATCGTGTCCACCGTTGGCGCGGCTATTCTGCTGCTGCTGGCTCTGGTCAACGAGCGCACGACGCGCCCCTCGCTGCGGGTTGCTGAGAGCGAGGGCAACCGGGCCTATGCTTTCAGCGAAAACATCCTGCGCCATTCCGATGTGGTCGTCGCCATGGGCATGCAGCCCGCCATTGAAGGCCACTGGCAGCGCAGCCGCGATACCATGCTGGCCAGCCAGGGCATGGCCAGCGATCGCAATGCGGTAGTGTCTTCGGGAATCCGCTTTGCCCGTCTCTTACTGCAGGCGCTGATGCTGGGCGCCGGCGCTTGGCTGGCCATTGGCGGCTCGATCCAGCCGGCCACTATCTTTGCGGCCTCTATCATCATGGGACGCGCACTGGTGCCGGTGGAACAGGGTGTCGCGACCTGGAAACAATTTACCGAAGCGCGCAGCGCCTATCGCGAAGTGGGCAGGCTGCTGGGTGAAGTGCCCAGTCGCGAAGAAAAGACCGTGGTGCCCGCCGACCGGAACGGCTTGGATGCCGAACATCTGGTCTATGCACTGCCGTCGCGGCCCGAACCCATCCTGCGCGACATCAGCTTCTCTATCCGGCCCGGCGAGGCCATCGGCATCGTCGGCCCGAGCGGCTCCGGCAAGTCGACCCTGGCCAAGCTGATCATCGGCGCTGTTCCGGCGAGCTCCGGCACGCTGGCTTTTGGCGGGCTGAGCTACAGGAACTGGGACCCGACCTTGCTGGGCCGCAACATCGGCTATCTGCCTCAGGATGTCGGCCTCTTTGCCGGCACAGTACGCGAAAACATCGCGCGTTTTGGCGAGGCCGACATTGAAGAAATCGTCATCGCAGCCAAAAAAGCCGGCATCCACGACATGATCCTGGGCCTGCCCAAGCAGTATGATACCGAGCTCGGGCCGGAGGGTGTTGGGCTTTCCGGGGGACAGCGCCAACGTCTGGGGCTCGCCCGAGCACTGCTCGGCCAGCCGGCGCTCTTGGTGCTCGACGAGCCCAATGCCAATCTCGATACCGCCGGCGAAACTGGCCTGCGCCACGCGCTGGACGCACTCAAGGCCAGCGGCACCACCATCGTGCTGGTTACCCATCGCACCACCGTGCTCGAGGTTGTCGATCGGCTGATGTTCATCCGCAATGGGCGCCTCGAAATCCTCGCCCCGCAGGAAGAGGTCTATCGCCACATCAAGGAAACAGTGGTTCCGGAAATGAAGGCGGCCGAGTGATGACCCCGAGCGAAACGCTTCAGAAAAAGTTCATGAATCCGGGTACGCCGGCCAGGCTAGGTGCCGTGGTCATCGTGGTCTTCATCATAGCCATGCTTGGCTGGGGCGCGCTGGCCCCGCTGTCCGGCGCTGTCGTTGCCAATGGCGTGCTGCAGGCCGAAGGCGGCCGCAAGGCGGTGCAGCATCCCTATGGCGGCGTGGTCTCTAAACTGCTGGTGCGCGAGGGGGATACCGTGCGGGCAGGGGAGGTGCTGATGCGTCTCTCCGATGCCGAACCCAAGGCGCAGTTCGAAGTGCTCGCCTCTGAGCGCGATACGTTGCTGGCGGCACAGGGCCGGCTCCTCGCGGAACAGGCTGGAGAAACCGAACCGCGCTTTGGCGATAGTCTGTTGTCGCACGTTGATCAGCCAGGCGTGCAGCAGGCGATGAACAGCGAGAGGGCGCTGATGGCCGCCCGAGCCGAGCAGTTCGAGACGAGCGCCAATGTGCTGGAACAGCAGAAAGCCCAGTTGGCAGAGCGCGTCACCTCGGCTGAGGCGCAGATAGCCGGGCTAGAAACCCAACGCGCGTCGATCGCCGGCGAGCTGGAAGATGCGAAGGCGCTGCTGGCGCAGCAGCTGATCGAGCGCAATCGCGTGCTGGAACAGGAACGCGCGCTCAATGATATCGATTCCCAGATTTCCGTGCGGCGCAGCGATGTCGCTTCGGCGAGCAAGGCCATGGCGGAAGCCGATTTCGAGATTGCGGGACTGTCGCGTGAACGCCAGTCCGAGGTGAGCGAAGGCCTGCGCGCCAACCAGGCCGCGCTCGCCGGTCTGACGCCACGCCTTGCAGCGGCGCAGGATGCCTTGGCCCGCACCGAAATCGTCGCCACGGACAATGGCACGGTGGTGGGGCTCGCAGTCTATACCGAGGGTGGGGTGATCTCGCCTGGGCAGGAGCTGCTCGGCATCGTGCCCAGCGACGCGCCGATGATTGTCGAAGCGCAGATGCGGCTGGCCGATGTGACCGACGTGGCGCGCGGCGAAATCGCCGATCTGCGGCTGCTGTCGCTGCCGGCCTCGACCCGCCCGCGTCTCAGCGGCACGGTCCAGACCGTCTCGGCCGACCGCGTCGTCGATGAGCGAAGCGGGCAGTCCTATTACGCGCTCCAGATCGCGCTCGATGCGCAGCAGGTGGCCGAGGCGGGCCTTGATCTCACATCCGGCATGCCGATCCAGGTGGTCATTCCCACCAAGGGTCGCACACTCATTGACTATCTCACCAGTCCGCTGCTCGACGAAGTGAGCGGCGCTTTCCGCGAACGATAAGGAGGCTTCCATGGCACCGCGCAGGCAGAAGCGGCAGGACGACACCAGTACGAGGCCACAGCAGGCCGCACACGCGCCAGTGGCAGAAGCCATCGCCATCGGCGCCGCGGCAGGCGGTCTGGTGCTGGGCACCATGCAGGCGCAGGGCGCTATGCCGGATGGCCAGGACGTGGCGCCTTCGCCAGCGCCGGACACGGCCCAGCGACACGACGGAGAGACCTTGGCAGCTCAGGCGGCCGACACCGAGGCGCCTGCACCGGAAAGTGCCCCGATTGCTCCCCAGCCGTTGGTGCATCAGGCGGACCCCGCGCAGACCCCGCCGCCCGTATCTGCCTACTCACTGCCGCAAGGGGCGACCGATGTCGCTGTCGCCAATTCCATCCCGGCTCCGATGCAGACCCAATTGGTGAGCGAGCTCTCCGAGCAGATGACGGCAACCCTGGTCAAGGTGATCGGCAATGCCGAGCCAGGCCTGTCAGCGGATGATCTGGGCCAGTCCATCGCCGGCGACATAATGGCCTCCGCCCAGCAGATCGTGGCCAATCTCGATATCGGCTCCCTTCTGGCCGAGACCCAAAGCCTGCCTGACGGCATTCTGGCTCAGATCGACCCGCCCGGCATCATTGCAAATGTGCTGGATGCGACCTCGGGGATCGCCGACGGAGTGCTCGGTGAGGTAGCTGATATCCCATCCAGCATCCTGGGTGACACGGACCTGTTGGACCTGCCCTCGTCGCTGCTTGGCAATGACGGCCTGGAAGGGTCTGGCGGCCTGCTGTCGGAAATCTTCTACGCTGACGGTGCCAGCGACAGTCTCGAAATTCCCCTGCTGGGTGAGGTGGCCAGCACATTCATGACCGGCGGCGACGGTGGTGGGTTGGGGCTGCTTGGTCTAAGCTATATTGACGTGACCGATCATCAGTCAGGCAACGGCCTCAACGCCCTTAGCCTGCTCTAACGGGTGGTTGGACAGTATGCGCTGCCAAATTCTTCGCATCGCGCCGGCGAACGGCACCCGGTGGAAATAGTTCCTGCGTTTTACTTGCTCACTGGTTAAATGTGATCGAAACTTGATCACCTCATCTCCGTAGCTGCTTGCAGTTACCAGCCAACGGAGACTTCGATCATGATCACCGAATCCAGGCTTACCCGGCGCCACCTGCTTAAATGGACCGGCGCTGCCGGCACCGTGGCAGTTGCCGGTGCCCTGCTGCCCAACTTCGGCATTTCCGCCGCCCTCGGCGCCGAGCTGGGCGATGGCGATATCGGCGTGCTGAACTATGCCTATGCACTCGAACAACTCGAAGCGGCCTTCTATACGCAGGTTCTCGAAACGCCGTTCGGCGAGATGCAGGTTAATGATGAACGCATCCTGCGCCAGATCCGTGATCACGAAATCGCCCATCGCGATTTCCTGAAGGGTGCCCTTGGTCGCAATGCCATCCCGGGTCTTGAGGTGGATTTCTCCGCCGTCGATTTCTCCAGTCGCGCCAGCGTGCTGGGCACGGCAGACGTGTTCGAGAACCTGGGCGTCGCAGCCTATAATGGCGCCGGCCAGCTGATCTCCAACCCCGATTATCTCGTGGCCGCCGGTTCGATCGTCTCGATCGAGGCCCGGCATGCGGCCGCCATTGCCGACCTGCTTCGGCCCTTCAGCGCGGAAGCCGCCGGTCGCGGCAATGTCGATCACCAGGGACTCGATGGTGCCCTGCTGCCGTCCAAGGTGCTCAATGCCGCGGCGCCTTTCATCAAGACGCCCGTCACCGCCGCAACCCTGCCGTAAGGATTTTCGCCATGAGCAATCACAATTCCATCCTGAGCGCGATCGAGCCTGAACTGGCCGATACCATCGTCGCAGGCCGTCGCACGATGTTCTCCCGCTATGCCAAGGCGGCAGGCATCATGACCAGCGCGCCGTTGGTACTGGCGCTGGCGTCCAACCAGGCCTTTGGCCAAAGCCTGCCCAAGATAATCGAGGACACGCTCAACTTTGCCCTGACGCTGGAATATCTCGAAGCGGCCTTTTACAAGCAGGGCAATGCCTCCGGCGTCATCCCGAGCAAGTACAAGTCGGTGTTCCGAACCATCGGCCAGCATGAAGACGCTCATGTGAAGCTGCTCAAGGGCGTGCTGGGTTCGGCCGCCGTGGCGGCGCCGGGCGTCGATTTCACTGCCGGTGGCAAATATGCCGACGTCTGGGAGAACTTCGACACCTTCCTTACCCTTAGCCAGACCTTCGAAGACCTTGGCGTCGCCGCCTACAAGGGTCAGGCCGGCAATCTTATGGGCAGCAAGGAAGTTCTCACCGTTGCACTCCAGATCCATTCGGTGGAAGCACGTCACGCCTCGGAAGTACGCCGCATCGGCCTCAAGTTCGGCTGGGATGGCGCCTTCGACAAGCCGTTGAGCAAGAGTGCCGTACTGGCCGCAGCAACACCCTTCCTCGCTTAGTCGCATACAGAACAGGTGGCCTAGTTCACCAAATCTTCGACCAAACTTCCCCAGCGTCTTGACGCTGGGGTTTTTCGTTTGGGGCTCGGGTGAGCTACCAGATGAAGCCAGGCGTCCGGTTCTTTCACACTCCGCACTAAAAGCGGTCAGGCCGCTTGCCACCCATCGCTGTCGCTCAGCCAAGGTCTTCAGTGCGCGCTAATGACACACTTCAGCGGTGTTAGATTCCACCTGGATCGACCAACTCCATCAATCGGCGGATCAGTCGAGGCTTTAACTACGCGTTGGAAATGAAGCGAGGGTGGCGTAATATTCCATTATGAGAAATGTCGGCAAACCGCACGCGTACCTTCCGCGTACCATCGGTCCAACGAACCTGACCACGAACAGGAACCGCCAAGTAAGGGGTCTCGCACTCAACTGCCTCTAAAGATTTCAGCAAGATCCTGCGTCCCGTTGAGGTCCAGCCAGTCCCCACACGGCCTCGATAAGTCCACTGGTCTCCTTGATGGCTTGCCACAAGCAGCGACTTTACGATCGATTTAGCCGGATCCATTTGCCAGCCGATTACCGAATAGCTCTCCTCTTGAAAAACTTTCACCTTGACCCAGTCTGATGAGCGTTTGCCGGCTAGGTAGGGAGCGCTAGCGCGTTTTGCGATGATGCCTTCATGACGGTTCTCAACCATCTCATTGAACAGTGCATCTCCCGCCGCGGTTTGGAATGGGACGAGGCGAACGCATCCCGTGCCATCCAATGCAGCGATAGCCGAGGCTAGCAGCACTTTCCGCCGGCAGAGTGGAAGGTGAGAGACGTCCTCACCGTCAAGCCTCAGCACATCGAAGACGTAAAGACGGAAGGGGCCACCGTGATGAAAAGTCTGGTTTAATGTACCGAGGTCGGTTCGGTCGTTCTCAGAGCCATCACACAACTCCGCGTCGAGGATTAAATCCTTAAACCTGAGGGCCTCCAAAGCTGGAAGCAGGGTCCTCAGCTTCTCCGAGACATCGATGCCAGAGCGGGTAAAAAACCGAACTGCTCCACCTGTGATCGAGACCTGCAGGCGGTATCCGTCATACTTGCGTTCGTAGTACCAACCGGCTCCTTGAGGCGGCTTCGCCGAAAAGGCAGCGAGCTGAGGCAAGATGAAATTGGCGGACGCAGTATGGAAGGCGGTGACAGGTACGGGCATTGCATAGTCCTGTTCGATCTGGCCAGGACGATTCTGTGAGGCGCGCGAAAAGTTGCTATCCTCTGCTCAGAGACGTTCCCAGTTCACTGGCTAGCAGATGTTAGCGTTTTTGATGCCGCGAGTAATTTCCGCCAACTCTCAATCCGTCTGGAAGTCTGTCAGCATGACATAGCCGTCACCTCAATCGGAGGCAGTGTCATCCCGAGGCTGTTCCACGTAGTTGTTGTCAGACTTTAGGGTAGTTGGATCTTAGGACGCCAGGACGGGCTGTCGTGCTGAGCGAATTTAAGCAAGAGCCCGCATCCAGCTGCAGTGGTGGAGCTGGCAGGGCGAGAAAGTCAGACCAGGGTGAGTAAGAAGGCAGTCGGAACGGTTGTCTGGGCAGCAAGGGCGCAGGGGATTAGATGGATGCAGCATGTGTAGGGAAGGGAAGTCTTGCGAACATATCTGGATCTGCCAGTTCATTTTACAGTTGTGAGCTGCGTTAGCGCCAGTCTCATGGGCCTAGGGGGGTAGCGTTGCGGGCGGTAAGCGCGGTCTCGAAAGCGGAACCAATTTGGTGACGAAACTCATGAGCTTTCCCCCGATACTGGCACAGAACCTTGTCACACTGAGCCATTCTGCTAGTGCTTTTGAGTCTTGTAAGTCCATGAAAAATATGAGATATTGCTGTCGGATTTGGGGATCCTGGCACCCCAGCCAATTTCCCGCCAAGTTATTGAACCTGCTCGGCTCAGACGCAGCAATGCGTTTCTGTGGACAGCAACTGGATTGTATGGTGGTCGCTTGCCGGCTGTTTCGCACGGCTTCGTCGCGACCAGTGATCTATCGAGGCAGGTGGAACGCGCCATTAAGGCAAGCTGCTTGTCATGCCCGAAACGGGCCGTCGCTTAAGCCCTCGACGAGATCGAGTGGCACCACCTTGCGCACGACGCCCAGCGGATATTGGGCGGCATAGGCCGGCATGGTGGCCAACAGCGCCTCAGCGAGCTGGATGCCCAGGTCGCGCAGGGAGAGGCTGAAACAGGTGAGCTTGGGGTTGAGATAGTGCGCATGCGGGCTGTCGCGGCCAATGACGGCGAAGTCCCGGCCGGGTCGTAACCCGGCATCGTGCAACCCCCGATAGAGACCAACGGACATGACTTCATTGGTCAGCACGAAACCGGTCGGCCGCTGATCAGGCGGCATGGCCGCGATCCGCTCGGCAATGTCGTGACCGCCGCGCTCATTGGGATGGGCGACGAAGATCATGGCGGGATCGAAAGGAATGCCGTGTGCGGCCAGCGCCTGCCGATAGCTCTCGATGAAGACAAAGGCCAAGTTGCTATCGTCATTGGTCGAGAAGACGCCGATGCGGCGATGACCCTTTGCTACCAAGCGCCCGACGCCTACCCGCGCCATGCCCTCGAAATCGAGATCGAGCCAGGGCTGGCCGGCATCGGTCAGGCTGCGACCCAGGGCGATGAAAGGGATATTGCGCTCGGACAGATAGTCGATGCGATGATCGTGGCGCTTGGTAGCCGAGATGATCAGGGCATCGGCGAAGCCCCGCGCCACGACGCGCTGCAGATAGGCGTCGGGGTCTTCTTCCGACGAGCACAGCAGGGCGACAAGGTCGAGCTGGTGCCGAGCGAAGACGGTCTGCACGCCATCGAAGACGCTCATGAAGAAGACGTCGCCCTCGCCAGTGACCTCCGAGCCGGTCTGCATCATGAAGCCGACTACGCCGGTGGAGCCCTTGCGCAGGGCGCGTCCGGCCTGATTGGGCACATAACCCATGCTCGCGGCTGCTGCTAGCACGCGCTGGCGCGTCTGCTCGTTCACATCGGGCTTGCCATTGAGGGCGCGCGACACGGTACCGATGGAAATATCGAGCTCCTGCGCTAAGCGTTTGATACCCTTCATGTTTTCGGAATCCTTCCCCAGCCGTCAAGCATCACCAGAAACGTTTACGAAATTGCATTGACACAGATTACCTCCCGACTATAGCGTCGTAAACGTTTACGGGGCATGCGTTCTGACAGCCGCACAAGACGGCGCAGGCGCATGATCCGAGGAGGATCAATGACATTTACGGCCGTTCTTGCGGGTTGCGGAGCTATGTCTAGAGGGTGGCTGTCGGCGCTGGCCGAGCATCCCCTGCTGGCTGGTCGCGTCGAGGTCGTCGGGCTGGTCGATCTTGATCGCGCCACGGCCGAAGCGCGGGCTGCCGAGTTCGGCCTGTCGGCAGCGGTGATTGGCACAGACCTCGATGCCGTGCTCGCAGAGACCAAGCCCGACCTGCTGTTCGACGTGGTCATTCCGGCGGCAAGGCAAGGCGTGGTCGAGACCGGCCTGCGCCACGGCTGTCATGTGCTCAGCGAAAAACCGATGGCGGCGACGCTTGAAGCCGGCCGGCAGCTCATCGCTGCAGCGAAGGCGGCGGGACGCGTTCATGCGGTGGTGCAGAATCGGCGCTTTATTTCAGGCGTCCGGCGCATTCGCCGGCTGATCGAGAGCGGCGCCTTGGGCGAGCTGACGGCGCTGCATTGCGACTTCTTCATTGGTGCGCATTTCGGCGGTTTCCGTGAGCAAATGGAAAACGTCCTGCTGCTCGACATGGCCATCCACACCCTGGATGCCGCGCGCTTCATGGCCGGGGTCGCGCCCAAGGCGGTCTATTGCCTCGAAACCAATCCCAAGGGCTCCTGGTACGGCCATGGCGCCGCTGCCAATGCGATTTTCGAGTTCGACGAGGGCGTGGTGTTCAACTATCGCGGTTCCTGGAGCGCCGAGGGCGCCAATACCAGCTGGGAAAGCGCCTGGCGCATTATCGGCACCAGAGGCACACTGATCTGGGACGGTGGCGAGACGTTTGATGCCCGCGTGGCGGTGGATGGTCCCGGCCTGCTGCGTGACGCCGTCGCCATGGATGTGCCAGCCCCCGCTGATATCGAGCAGACCCACGGCCATGCCAGCGTATTGGCTGAGTTTCTCGACGCCATCGAGCAGGGCAGGGCGCCCGAGACCGCCAGCACCGACAATATCAACAGCCTCGCCATGGTGTTCGCCGCAATCGAAAGCGCGCGGACCCGCCAGCGCGTCACCATTTCAGTCTAGGACCTTTCCCGTGAGCAACCCCGCCAAGTCCATCCGCATCGGCACCATGATCCAGGCCACCGCCGGCAAGGGCGCCGAAAATATTGCGGCCATCGCCGATCTTGGCTTCGAGAGTTTTGAGCCCTTCTTCTGGCAGACCACCAATGGGCAGGACATGGCTGAACTGGGCAAGCGCAGCCTCGATGCCATCGGCAATCGCGACATCACCATTTCCACGATCGGCATGTTCGGCAATCCGCTGGAAGACCAGGAAATGGATCGCCAGACGCTGCAGGGCTGGAAGGACTGTATCGACAATGCGCATCATTTTGGCGCCACCACCGTGGCCGGCTTCACTGGCCGTGTGCGCAACAAGCCGCTGACCGACAGCCTGCCGCAGTACAAGAAGGTCTGGTCGGAACTAGCCAAGCGCGCTGCTGACAAGGGCGTCAAGATCGCCTTCGAGAATTGCGCCATGGATGGCAACTGGGCCAGCGGAGACTGGAACATCGCCCATAATCCCGACGCCTGGGAGCTGATCTTCAACGAGACGCCGGATGACAATATCGGCCTCGAATGGGAGCCCTGTCACCAGATGGTCTATCTGATCGACCCGCTGCCGCAGATTCGCAAATGGGCGCCAAAGTTCTTCCATGTGCATGGCAAGGACGCGACGATCCGCTGGGAGGTCATCAAGGAACACGGCATTTTCGGCAAGGAGCCCTTCGTCTTCATGCGCACGCCGGGCTTTGGCGATACCAACTGGACCGACGTCATCTCCGAACTACGCCTCGCCGGCTACACCGGCTCCATCGATATCGAAGGCTGGCATGACCCGGTCTATCGCGGCGACCTCGAAATGACGGGCCAGGTCCGCGGCCTCAACTATCTCAAGAATTGCCGGGGTGGCGATTACATCGCCGCCGCCGGCTAGGCGCTGAGCGGGGCCGGGGAGGGCTCTGCAAGGCATTGTCGTGAGCAGCAAGTCTGCATTTTGGGAGGAAGTCTATGACGCTGAAATCAATTGGCCTGATGGCCGGCATCGCCTTGGCTGCAATGAGCATGGCCGTACCCGCCATGGCTCAGACTGTGATCAAAGTCTGGTCGATCGATGGGGCCAATGCGCCCGGCATCGCCGACACGTTGAGCAAGGAATTCAACGAGAAAAACACCGATATTCAAATCGACTATCGCATCGTTCCCTTCGACGATCTGGTCAACGAGGCCCTGCGCGCCTTCGCCACCGGCCAGGCCCCGGATATCATCTCGCTCGATAATCCCGACTTTGCGCTGTTCTCCTCGCGCGGCGCCTTCCTCGATATCACCGAGCGCGCCGCGGCTTCTGACGTCATCGACACCAGCGTCTATTACGAAGGTCCGCTCAATTCGGTGAGCTGGGATGGCAAGCTGTTCGGCCTGCCCAAATATACCGACACCATTGCCCTGTTCTACAACAAGGACCTGTTTGCCAAGGCCGGCATTGCCGAAGCACCCAAGACCTGGAGCGAACTGGTCGACACGGCTGCCAAGCTGACCGACCCGGCCAGCAATACCTATGGCATCACCTTCTCGGCCCGCGCCGGCGAAGAAGGCACATTCCAGTATCTGCCCTGGATCCAGATGGCCGGCGGCAACTATGACAATGTCAACGTCCCCGGCGCCGTCGAGGCGATCGACGACTGGAAGGCAATGATCGACGCCAAGTCGGCCAGCCAAGACGTCTTGAGCCTCGGCCAGTGGGACTCCACCGGCACGTTCAATTCGGGCAATGCCGCCATGGCCATCTCGGGCCCGTGGGAGCTCAACCGCATGTCGACGGACGCCAAGTTCGATTGGGGTGTGGCCCTGCTGCCGACCCAGACTGAAGGCGGCGCGCGCTCCTCGGCACTGGGTGGCTTCAACTGGGGCATCTTTGCCAGCACAAAGCATCCCGACGAGGCCTTCAAGGTCCTGGAATACTACATCAGCCAGGATGAGCGCATGTTCCCCGAATTCTCCAGCATTCCCGCCCGCAGCGATATCGCCCTGCCGGAAACCGGCGTGCCACTGAAGGATGCGGCGCTGAAGGTGTTCCAGGAACAGCTGCAATATGCCCAGCCGCGTGGTCCGCACCCGGAATGGCAGAAGATTTCCAAGGCCATCTATGACGCAATGCAGCAGGTTTTGACGGGCCAGGTCCCTGCCCAGCAGGCACTCGATCAGGCACAGGCCACCATCAAGGGCATCACGGGCTAACCTCCTCCCTGACATGGGCCGGCCGGAGCGATCCGGCCGGTCATATTCTTCTTCCCTGGGGGTCCCATGTCCCGTTTCTTCAACAGCATGCGCGACGGCGTGGGCTTCGACCTGATCCTCGTCGGCGCGGCCATGCTGTTCCTTCTGGCCCTGGCCGGCCTGCCGCTGGTCTATAATGTGCTGATGAGCTTCCAGCAGGTGGATATGTTCACCCTGGGCTCGCTGATCCGGCCCTTTGCCGGCTTCACCAATTATGTCGCCGTGGTCGCCCAGCCCGAATTCTGGCTGGTCACCAAGAATACGCTGATCTTCGTCTTTGCCTCCATGGCCGGACAGTTTGTCATCGGCTTTGCGCTGGCTATTTTCTTCGCCCAGAACTTTCCGGGCGCATCGACAATCCGCGGCCTGTTCCTCGTCTCCTGGGTGATGCCCGGCCTCGTCGTCGGTGCGCTGTGGAGCTCGATCCTCGCCGGTGACTTCGGAGTGCTCAATTTCCTGCTCCGCTCGGTCGGACTGATTGAGGGCACGATCTTCTGGAAGTCCGACCCCAATTTCGCCCTCTGGGCCGTGGTCATCGCCAATATCTGGCTGGGCCTCGCCTTCAACATGCTGCTGCTGTCGGTCGGTCTTGCCGCCATTCCGCGCGATCTTTACGAGGCCGCCGAACTCGACGGCGCCAATGCCTTCCAGCGTTTCTGGACCATCACCCTGCCGATGATGCGCTCGACGATCGGCGCCGTTATGTCGCTGGGCCTGATTGGCACGCTGCAGCAGTTCGATCTCTTCCCCGCGCTCACCGAAGGCGGCCCAGCCAACACCTCCACGGTGGCTGGTTACTGGGCCTGGCAGATGAGCTTCCAGCTTTATGACTTCGCCAAGGGGGCCACGATTTCGGTGATGATGTTCGTGCTCGTGCTGTTCGCCTCGGTGGTCTATGTGCGCTCGACCCGCCATGAGGTGCGCGGATGACCCGGCCCTATGTTCCCTGGCTGCTGCTTGGCCTCGCGCTGGCGCTTGCGGCCGTCTATCTCTTCCCGCTCTATTGGATGTATGTGACCAGCCTCAAGACCGGCTCGGAAATCTTTGCCAATCCGCCGACGTTTTGGCCCATGGCGCCCGACCCCAGCATCTATCCGGCGGTCTGGACGCGCCGGACCATGGGCACCTTCATGTGGAACTCGGTGCTCATCGCTTCAGGCGTCACCGCCATCACCGTGGTGCTGGGCACCGGCTGCGCCTATGTGCTGGCCCGCTATCGCAGCGCCTGGATCGATTTCGGCCTGTTCCTCATCCTGATGCTGCAGGTCCTGCCGGCCTCGGTGATGATCACGCCGCTCTTCGTCGGCTTTAACCAGATCGGCCTGCTGAACTATCCGCGCACCGCGGTGGTGCTGGCCGCAGCTGCCAAGGCCATGCCCTTCTTCGTCGTGCTGGTCCGCGCCACCTTCATGAGCGTGCCACGCGAGTTGGAGGAGGCGGCCCTGGTCGACGGCAATTCGCGGGTCGGGGCGTTCTTCTCCATCGTGCTGCCGCTGGCGCGCAATGGCATCCTGGTCTGCGCCATCCTCACCTTCATGAGCGCGTTTGGTGAATATATCTATTCCAAGTCGATCATCCAGGACACCAGTCTCCAACCGGCCAGCGTCGGTCTCTCGGGCTTCCTCGGCCCCAATTCCACCGACTGGAACTCCATCATGGCCTATTCGGCGATCTATGTGACGCCGATCCTGGCCGTCTTCGTCCTTCTGCAGCGCCGCATCGTCTCCGGCCTTACCTCGGGAGCCCTCAAATGAGTGCACAGATCGAGCTCAGCAATATCGAAAAGCACTATGGCGCTTTCCACGCCCTCAAGAACGTCAGCCTCACCATCGAAAAGGGCAGCTTTGTAGCGCTTGTCGGGCCCTCGGGCTGTGGCAAGTCCACCCTGTTGCGATCTATCGCGGGCCTTGAAACCATCAGCGGCGGCACGCTCAAGATCGCCGGCGCGGTGATGACCGGCGTGCCGCCACGCAAGCGCGACGTCGCCATGGTGTTCCAGAGCTACGCGCTCTATCCGCATATGACGGTGGAGGAAAACCTCACCTATTCGCTACGCCTGCACGGTGTGGGCAAGGCTGAGGCCAAAGCCAAGGCGGCCGAAGTGGCCGCGACGACAGGACTCTCCGCCCTGCTCAAGCGCTACCCGCGCGAACTATCCGGCGGCCAGCGCCAGCGTGTCGCCATGGGTCGCGCCATCATCCGCAATCCCAAGGCTTTCCTGTTCGACGAACCGCTGTCCAATCTCGATGCCGCGCTTCGCGTCCACATGCGCAAGGAAATTCGCGCCCTGCACGACCGGCTGGGCGCCACATCGGTCTATGTCACCCATGACCAGATCGAAGCCATGACCATGGCCGACCATGTCGTGGTGATGCGCGACGGGGTGATCGAACAGCAGGGCAGCCCGCTCGAACTCTATGACACGCCGGTCAGCAAATTCGTCGCCGGTTTCATCGGTTCGCCAGCGATGAATTTCGTGCCGGGCACTATTGCGGCCGACGGGCAATCGGTGCGGTTGGAGTTGGAAGGCAATCCGGTGCTGCCGCTAGGTCGAACGATGGAGGTCGGCCGCCAGGTAATGGTGGGTCTGCGCCCCGAGCATCTTGTCATCGCCGAGGGCGGCGACGTCGCCCTGCAATTGCCGGTGGCGGTCGTGGAGTCAACCGGCTCGATGACCTATGTGGCGACGAACACAACGCCAGAGCTGACGGTGGTCGAGACACGCCGCACCCATCTGCAGGCTGGAAATACCATCGGGATCACTATCGATCCCGGTCATATCCACATGTTCGATCCCACGACAGGCCTCGCCATCTAGGAAAGCAGCCAGAAAGCAGCAATGCCCGACTGGCCGGCCCACTATCTAACGAGCAAGGCTCGGCGGCCGTCAGTCTTCCGTCCTTTCGTCAACGCGCCACCAATTTTCGTTGCCCCCGCGACCTAGCCGCCGTGGTTGATCATCACATGCCGGACGGCGGTATAGTCCTCCAGCGCATAGGACGACATGTCCTTGCCATAGCCCGACTGTTTCAGCCCGCCATGCGGCATTTCATTGACCAGCATGAAGTGGGTGTTGATCCAGGTGCAGCCATAGCGCAGGCGCGCGGCGGTCTGCATGGCCTTGCTGACATCGCTGGTCCAGACCGACGAGGCGAGGCCATAGTCGCTGTCATTGGCCCAGGTGATGGCGTCTTCCGGGTCCTTGAAGCGGGTAATGGAAACCACGGGGCCGAACACCTCGCGGCGGACGATTTCGTCCTCCTGGGTTGCGCCGGCAATCACCGTGGGCTGGAAGAAATAGCCGCGCTCGCTGGCCGGCTTGCCGCCGGTGGTGATGGAAATATGCGGCAGTTCGGCGGCGCGTTCGACAAAGCTCGCCACCCGGTCGCGCTGGCGGCGCGAGATCAGGGGCCCGATTTCGTTGAGCGTATCGTCGGGATCGTTGAGCTTGATGGTGGAGACGGCAGAGCTGAGGTCGGCCACCAGCCGATCGTAGATCTTGTCGCCGGCATAGATGCGGCAGGCGGCCGTGCAGTCCTGCCCGGCATTGTAGAAGCCGAAGGCGCGCAGGCCGGTTACGACAGACTCCAGATCGACGTCGTCATAGACGATCACCGGCGCCTTGCCACCCAGCTCGAGATGGGTGCGCTTGACCGATTTGGCGGCAGCCTGCAGCACTTTCTTGCCGGTCGCCACGTCGCCGGTGATCGAAATCATGTCGATCCCCGGATGGTTGATCAGCGCATTGCCTACCGTATCACCACGACCCAGCACCAGGTTGACCACGCCCTCGGGCAAGATGTCGGCCATGGCGCGGATCATCTTGAGCGCGCTCAGCGGCGTTTGCTCGGAGGGTTTGAACACCACGGTATTGCCGCCGGCAATGGCCGGGGCGAGCTTCCAGGCCATCATCATCAGCGGATAGTTCCACGGTGCAATGGAACCGACCACGCCGATCGGATCGCGGCGGATCATCGAGGTATGGCCGGGCAGATATTCGCCCGACACGGTGCCGGTCATCGAGCGGACCGCGCCGGCAAAGAAGCGGTAGCAGTCGACGATGGCGGGGATTTCGTCATTGATCACGGCATTGATCGGCTTGCCGCAGTTGAGTGCTTCGAGCGCCGCATAGCCGGCCGAATCGCGCTCGATGGCATCGGCAATGCGCAGCAGATAGCCCGAGCGCTGACCCGGCGTGGTGCGAGACCAGGTGACGAAGGCTTTCTTGGCCGCCGCCACCGCCCGGTCGATCTGGTCGAGCGAGGCCTCGGGAAGCTTGAGGATTTCGGCGCCGGTCTTTGGGTTGAGGATGATCTCTTCGATTTCCGTGCCGGCCTCGAAAGAAGAGCCGATCAGCATCTGTGTGTCCAAGAAAAGTCCTCCTCGTTATTTGCCGCTGCCGGCGATCTGGTCGCCGTCGCGGGTCAGGTAAAAGGCCAAGAGAATGGGAATGGTGGTCACCAGCACCACGACGACGGCCACCACATTGGTCACCGGGCGCTGGCGCGGTCGCACCAGTTCCTCGAGCATCCACAGCGGCAGGGTCTGCTGCTGGCCGGCGGTAAAGGTGGTGACGATCACTTCGTCAAAGCTCAGCGCAAAGGCCAGCATGCCACCGGCCAGCAGCGCCGTGCCGATATTGGGCAGAATGACGTAGCGGAAGGTCTGGAACTGGTCGGCGCCGAGGTCCATGGAGGCTTCGATCAGCGAGCCCGAGGTGCGGCGGAAGCGGGCGACGGCATTATTATAGACCGTCACCACGCAGAAGGTCGCGTGACCCACCACGATGGTCCAGAAGGAAAAGGGAATGTCGGTCATACCAAAGGCCGAGCGCAGCGCGATGCCGGTGATGATCCCGGGCAAAGCGATCGGCAGGATGACCAGCAGCGAAATCACTTCCCGGCCGAAGAACTTGCTGCCCGACACCGCGGCGGCGCAGAGCGTGCCCAGCACCAGCGCGATGGCGGTGGAAATGGTCGCGACCTGCACCGACAGCGTCAGCGCTTGCCAGACATCAGTTCGGCCCCAGGTGACGCCGAACCATTGCAGCGTGAAGCCCGGCGGCGGCCATTGATAGGTCCGCTCCTCGGTGGTGAAGGCATAGACAAAGATCAGCAGCAGCGGCGCGATCATGAAGACCAGCCCAGCACCGGCGGCCAGTTTCAATCCCCAGGGGGCGCGGGGAGCATCAGAGCGCATCGAAGGCCCCCTTGCGCTGCGCCATCCAGAGATAGAGGCCCATGATGACGATCGGCACCACTGAGAAGGCGGCGGCCAGTGGGATATTGCCGGCGGTGCCCTGATGGGCATAGACCGCCTGGCCGATGAACAGCCGCGACGAGCCGACAATCTGGGGAATGATATAATCGCCCAAGGTCAGCGAGAAGGTGAAGATCGAGCCGGCGATGATCCCGGGCAGCGCCAGCGGGAAGATGACATGGCGGAAGGTTTGCCACGGCGTGCCGCCGAGGTCGGATGAGGCGTCGGTCAGATTGACCGGGACCCGCTCCAATGCCGCCTGCGTCGGCAGGATCATATAGGGCATCCAGACATAGACAAAGACCAGGAATGTTCCGGTATAGCTGATCGACAGCGATCCCCCGCCCACTACCGGCAGTCCGAGATAGGCCTCCAGCGCGCCGGTCAGGTGCAGCTGGGCGAAAATCCAGTTGAGAATGCCTTCCTTGGCGAGGATCAGCTTCCAAGCATAGATCTTGACCAGATAGCTCGACCACAGCGGCAGCATCACCGCGAGATAGAACATGGCCTTCCATCTGCCGCGCACATAGCGCGCCGCCATATAGGCGATGGGAAAGGCAATCACCGCCGAGGCCAGCGTCACCGCCATGGCCATCAGCACGGTGCGGATGATGATGTCCAGATTGGCCGGGCGGAACAGCTCGCCATAGGTCTTCAGCGTCAACACGTCATAGTCGACCATGCCGGAAAATTCGTCGATGGCGTAAAAGCTCTGCATCAGCAGCGCCACGAGCGATCCGACATAGATCACGCCCAGCCAGAGCAGCGGCGGCACCAGCAGCAGGAAGACCAGCAGCTTTGGCCGGCGCCAGAACAGGTCGGACAGGCCGGTCAGCGGCCCGCGGCGATGCTCGAGAAAGGCGCTTGATGCTGCGCTCATGGCGTATCGTCCATGCGATGCAGCGCGGAGGGATCAAAGTCCACGGTGACCACGCTGCCCTCCAGCGGTACACCGGCGCCCGACGGCAGCACGGCATGCAGACGCTGGCCGCCGAGGTCGACGGTAATGCGGGTGGTAGCGCCGAGATAATTGCGCGCAACGACCGTGCCTGTCAGGTCCGGTTGGCCGGCGCCTGCCGTGACGGTGATGGCTTCGGGCCGCAGGCTGGCCCAGCTCGCTTTGCCCGTCGTACGCGCCACGAAATCGGGCGGCAGCACATTGGACGAGCCGACGAAGTCGGCGACGAAGCGGGAGGCCGGCTTGAGATAAATCTCCTCGGGCGTGCCCACCTGCATGATCTTGCCAAGGTTGAACACGGCGATCCGGTCGGCCATCGACATCGCCTCGCCCTGGTCGTGCGTGACGAAGATAAAGGTGATGCCCAGCCGCTTCTGCAGGCTTTTCAGCTCCTCCTGCATCTGCTCGCGAAGTTTCAGATCCAGCGCACCGAGCGGCTCGTCGAGCAGCAGCACCTTGGGCTGATTGACCAGTGCCCGCGCCAGGGCCACGCGCTGGCGCTGGCCACCGGACAGTTGCCCCGGCCGACGCATGCCATAGCCGGCAAGCTTGACCATATCCAGCACCGCCTCTGCCTGGCTGTAGCGCTCGGCAACCGGCACTTTGCGCAGCATCAATGAATAGGCGACATTGTCGATGACGTTGAGATGGGGAAACAGCGCATAGTCCTGGAACACGGTGTTCACATTGCGCTTGTAGGGCGGTACGCCCTCGGCCCGTTGGCCGAAGATCGACAGCTCCCCCGAGCTCGGTTGCTCGAAGCCGGCAATCACCCGCAGGCAGGTGGTCTTGCCCGAGCCCGACGGTCCCAGCATGGCAAAGAACTCGCCTTCGGCAATATCGAGGTCAATGGCGTCGAGCGCCAGCACCTCGCCGAAGCGCCGCGTAATGGCTTTGAGGGAGACAGCGGTAGTCATGTCTGGTCAGTGCCCCAACCTGGGCCCCGTTGCCGGGAGCAATGGATATGCCGGTCAACCTGTCCGGTCGTCAGCGTCGGCGGCAAGCCGGGGTGAGGGAGGGCCCTCACCCCGAGGTCTTTAACGTCCGCCGATCACCCCGACATAGTCGGAGACCCAACGGTAATAGGGCACGCATTCGCCCGTCGAGCATTGGGTCGTCGGTGTGCGCCAGAAGCGGATCTTGTCGAAGTTCTCATAGCCATTGGTGGCGCAGCCGGTGTCGCCGAGCAACGCATTGCCCGTGCAGGCAGCCGGCACCGACGGCACCGTGCCGAACCAGGCTGAAACGTCGCCCTGCACCTTTTCGGAGAGCGAATGTTCCATCCACATATAGGCGCAGTTGGGGTTGGGGCTGTCGACATGCAGCATGGTCGTATCGGCCCACCCGGTGATGCCTTCCTCGGGGAAGGTCGAGTCGACCGGTGCGCCGCCGGCCTTCAGCACGTTGACCATGAAGGGCCAGGAGCTCGATGCGACCACGCCTTCATTGGTAAAGTCGTCCATCTGGATGAAGGCATCGTGCCAATAGCGGCCGACGAGGCCACGCTGCACGCGCAGCAGGTCTAGCGCCGCCTTGTACTGGTCTTCGTTGAGCTCGTATGGGTCGGTGATGCCCAGCTCTGGCTTGTGCGTCATCAGGTAGAGCGCGGCATCGGCCACATAGATCGGGCCGTCATAGGCCTGTACGCGGCCGGCATTGCTCTTGCCATCGGGCAGGGTGGTTTCTTCGAACACCACATTCCAGCTGGTGGGCGGCGTGTCGCCGAACACTTCGGTATTATACATCAGCACATTGGCGCCCCAGACATAGGGTGTGCCATAGTGTACGCCGTCCACCGTGTGCCAGGCGGCGCTTTCCAGCCGTGGGTCGATCGTCGACCAGCTCGGGATCAGCGCGGTGTTGATCGGCTGCACGCGGTCGCCGGCGATCAGCCGCAGCGAGGCATCGCCCGAGGCGGTGACGAGGTCGAAGCCACCTTCATTCATCAGCGCGACCATTTCGTCGGAGGTGGCGGCTGTCTTGACCGAGACCTTGCAGCCCGAGCTTTCCTCGAAGCTGGTGACCCAGTCATAGGCCGGATCGGTTTCGCCGCGTTCGATATAGCCCGCCCAAGCGACAATGCTGACCTGGCCCTCGCCGGCGCCCAGCGTCTGCAACATTTCCTGTGCCGTGACCTGGCCCGTAAACAGCACCGCCATCGAGAGCGCGGTACCTGTCCTCAGTATCGATGTCATCGAAGTCTCCCTGTTCCAGAACGTCTCCGACCGCCCTTTCGGGTGGGTCGCGCTCGGGAGCGGGCGCGGAGCGCAAAGCTCCCTCAACAGGAGCTTATGGCGCTCGGTAACTTTCGCAAATGCATTGTTTAGAATGGTCCTATCGGAAAAACCGATACCACATCAGGACCGGTTGCGAGCATGTTGTGCCTGGGCCATGGCGATGAAGTCGCGCGCCGCCCGCGGCAACTGCGATCCCTTGCGCCATACCATGCCCACCTGGACAACCGGCAGCGACCCCGAAACGTCGCGGCTTTCGATCCGGTCGCCTTCCAGCGACCAGGGGCGATAGATCAGGTCGGGCAGGATGGCGAGGCCCGCCCCGGTGGCGACGAGACTGCGGACGGCCTCGACCGAGCGTGTGCGGAAGGCCACATGCGGTCGTGCCCCAAGAGCCGACAGCAGCTTGCCGGTATTCTCCTCGGTCTCGTCCACCGTCAGCATGATCAGCGGCTCTTTGGCGATATCGCCTATTTCGATGATCTCGGCCCCGGCCAGCCTATGTCCCAGTGGCAGCCACAGCCGATAGGGCGAGGTCTCGAAGATTTCGGCCTGCAGCGCCACGCGGTCGCGCATGTTGGAAATGACCATCACGGCAACGTCGAGCTCGCCGCCAATCAGCAGGTGTTCGAGATAATCTCCATTGTCCTCGATGGCCGTGACCTTGACCGAAGGCTGGGCGCGACGATAGCGCGCCAGAAGGTCGGACAGGATATAGCCGGCGACCAGCGAGGTGACGCCCAGCTGTAAAGTGCCGCCGGTTGGTTGGGTACTTTCGCCAAAACTGCGGCGCGCATCGGAGACGTTGCCAAGGATGCGCGCGGCATGGCGATAGAACTGGTGCCCGCGATTGGTGATCAACAGGCCGCGCCGGTGCCGCTCGAACAGCGCGACGCCCAAGTCATCCTCGAGGTCCTTGATGGCATCGGTTACCGCCGACTGGGACACCGAAATGGTATGCGCCGCGCCAGAGACAGTGCCGGCCTCGCAGACCGCCACGAAATACTGGAGCTGACGCAGGGTGAATGCCAAGCAGGGTGCCTTGTCGAACCTAGGCCACGATCATTGACCGGGCCTGTTGCCAAAGCAAGGGCCGGCCCGGTCTTGCGTCACTGCAAGACCCGGCCGCATCATTCTGCCTACTTCGCCAGCATCTGCTGGAAAGCGTAATAGGTTTCCTTGGGCTGGCGATCCAGCGTCTTCGGGTCCATGCCAACAATGCCGAACTTGGGCGTGAAGCCTTCGGCCCATTCGAAATTGTCGATCAGCGTCCAGGCGATATAGCCACGCAGGTCGGCGCCCTGCTTCTTGGCTTCGACCATGGCCGCAAAGTGCCGGTCGAAGAAGCTGATGCGCTTGGCCTCGTGGGTTTCCGAGGCGCCGTTTTCGGTGACATAGATCGGCAGGCCGGGATAGCGGTTGGAGACGCGGACCAGGAATTCGGTCAGCGCTTCAGGGATGACTTCCCAGCCGACATTGGTCTTTTCCAGCGGGCCGCGCGCCTGGGTGAAGGGGAAGACCGGCACCTTGGGATCGGCGGTATAGAGGAAGCGTGTGTAGTAATTGACGCCGACCCAGTCGAGCGGCTGGTTGAGCGTGGTCATGTCGTCGCGCCAATTGGCCGGCAGATGCGGTTCGAGAATCTTGGTGACTTTTTCCGGATAGCTGCCCTTCAGCACGCCATCGAGGAAGAACTGGTTGAAGATGGCGTCGCCCAAGGCGGCCGCTTCGACATCCTCGGGCTTGTCGCTGGCCGGGTCGCACTTCTCCATGTTGACCACGATGCCAAGGTTGTTGTTGGTGCCAACCTCGCGCATCGCCTTGATGCCGAGACCATGGGCCAAGAGCACATGGTGCATGGCGCGGGCGGTGGCGCGGACGTCGCGATAGCCAGGGGCGTGCGCGCCAAGGAAATGGCTGAGCACGGTGATGCACCAGGGCTCATTGAAGGTGGCGATGCTTTCCAGCCGCGAACCAAACTTTTCGGCGGCAAAAGCGGCATAGTCGGCAAAGGCCGATGTCGTGTCGCGGTTCATCCAGCCGCCGCGGTCCTGCAGCGCGCTGGGCAGGTCCCAGTGATAGAGCGTGCCCAGCGGCTTGATATTGCGCTCCAGCATGCCGTCAATCAGCCGATCATAGAAGTCGACGCCCTGCTGGTTGATGGCACCGGTGCCCTGGGGGATCAGGCGCGACCACGAAAACGAGAAGCGATAGGCATCGAACCCGCCGTCGCGGATGATGTCGAGATCTTCTTCCCAGCGGTTGTAGTGGTCGCAGGCCACATTGCCATTGTCGAAATTGCGCGTATTGCCAGGGGTGTTGGCAAAGGTGTCCCAGATCGAGGGGCCACGGCCATCGGTCTGGCCGCCTTCGATCTGATGGGCCGCCATGGCGACGCCGAACAGGAAATCGGGGCCGAAATCGGCGCGCTTGTGGGTAAACATGGGCAGTCCTTCAATAGCTGGGCCGGGCTGGGCAGGTATGGCAAGGCTCCCCGGTTATTCACCGGAGAGCCTGCACGCAATCCAAAGGGAGGTATGGACCGCGGGATCAGTTAAGGATCAGGCGACCTTGGCGATCAAGGCCTTGAGCTCGTCCATTTCGCTGGCCGTCAGGTCGGTCAGCGGCGGGCGAACCGGGCCGGCCTTGCGGCCGCGGGCTTCGAGGCCCGCCTTGATGATCGAGACGGCATAGCCCTTCTTGCGGTTGCGCAGGGCCACCAGCGGGAAGAAGAAGTCCTTGAGGATCTGGTCGGTGGTCGCCTTGTCATTGGCGCGCAGGGCCGAATAGAATTTCTGCGCCAGCTCGGGCACAAAGTTGAACACAGCCGAGGAATAGGTGGTCACGCCGGCCGAGAAATAGGCTTGGGCATAGAGCTCATGTGTCGGCATGCCGCCGATATAGACCAGCCGATCGGCCAGCTTGGTGGTGATCTCGATGACGCGATCGACCTCGCCATGACCGTCCTTGAAGCCGATCAGGTTGGGGCACTGGTCGCATAGGCGCTGCAGGCTCTCGGCGCTGAGGATGATATTGTCGCGATTGTAGACCACCACGCCGATCCCGACGGAATCGCAGACTGCCTTGACGTGCGCGACGAGGCCATCCTGCTCGGCAAACATCAGATAGGGCGGCAGCAGCAACAGGCCATCGGCGCCGGCGGCTTCGGCAGCCTTGGCCATTTCCACGGCCATGGCCGTGCCATAGGCCGCGCCACCGACGATCGGGGTGTTGGTGGACGTCTGCCGCGCCACCTTAGTGATATGCGCGACTTCGCTTGGGGTCAGCGAGAAGATTTCGCCGGTGCCGCCGGGGGCGAACAGGACCGATGCCTTATAGCCATCGAGCCAGTCGATATGGGCGCGATAGGCGTCCTCATCGAAAGCCAGGTCCTTGGTGAAGGTCGTGACGGGAAACGACAGCAGCCCGCTACCAAGTGCAACCTTGAGTTCGGATGGGTTCATGACGGTGGTCCTAGACTAGAAGAAAATGAGGGGCTCAGTAGGTATCGAGGGCCTGCAGCAGCGCGGCCGTGTAGCCATAGCAATAGGCAAAGGCGACGCCCTGCGGGTCGCGGCCGGCAATGGCGGGCACGTGATCGGGCATGATCATGTATTGATAGCCGACTTCCTTGTAGATCTTCAGCGACGCGGCCATGTCCATGTCGCCTTCATCGGGGAAGGTTTCCATGAAGCTGAGCTTCTTGCCGCGAATATTGCGGAAGTGCAGGTTGAAGATCTTGTTGCGGCTGCCGAACCAGCGGATCACGTCAGCGATCTCTTCGCGCGGATTGTCGAGCATTTCGCCGACCGTGCCCTGGCAGAAGTTGAGCCCGTGATAGGGGCTTTCGTGCATGGTCACGAACTTCTTGAGACCGTCCACCGTGCCGAGCACGCGGGTGACGCCCTTGTAGCCGGGAGGCGTATAGGGGTCATGCGGATGGCAGGCGAGGCGCACCTTGTTGCTCTCGGCAACTGGCACGACGCGCTCGAGGAAATAGTCGATGCGCTCCCAGTTTTCCTCTTCCGACAGCACGCCGGCCAGACCCGGCGCAGCGTCCTGGTCCGTCTTGTCCCAGCGGAACGAGGCATTGAGCGAGCCGCCGCGGCCCAGCTCGTCAGGCGTGCGCGGAATGCCGATCAGGTTGAGATTATACTTGGCGGCCGGAATGCCGGCTGTGGCGCAATCCTGGATCAGCTTGCAGATCGCGTCGATCTGGCGATCGCGATCCGGGCCGGCCAGCAGGATGTCGGGATAGGTCGCGGTTTCGATAGGGCTCGACGGCAGCGGCAGCTGGATCATGTCGAGGATCAGGTCGAAGCTTTCGACCTTCTCGCGCAGCGCCTTGAGGTCGTCGAGCGTCCAGGTGCCCAGCTTGGTATAGGGGTCCTGGCAGATATGCTTGATGCCAAGCTGTGACCAGACGCGGTAATCGTCGTCTTCGCGGGCTTGAAGCTGGGTCCCTACATACATGGCATCCTCCTGATATGAGGTATGACATAATATGAATATTCGAGAGATGTCGAGAGGGCTTTGCGGATTTACCTCTTACCTAAGAGGTCTGGCGCACTACCGCGCCAGGCGGCGATAGCGCTTCTGGCTGCCCAGCAGATGCTCGCGCATGGCGGCGCGGGCGGCTTCCGGATCCTGGTCGGAAATGGCGTTCAGAATCCGCTCATGTTCGGCCACCACGCCTGCCAGATAGGCCGCGTCATTGGCACTCGGCAGCGTCGGAAACTGGCTGCGCGGAATCGCCCGCGGCCCAAAGCGGTTGAGCGCATCGACGAAGTAGCGGTTGTTGGTCGCAGCACCGATCGCGGTATGAAATGCGAAATCGGCCTCTGCGGTCGGCTCCGACTGGGCGACTCGGCGATCCATCTCCATATGCGCCGTGCGGATGACATTTTCTTGTTCAGCAGAGCGACGATAGGCAGCGATCGCTGCCGCTTCCGTCTCCACCGCCATGCGGAATTCCAGCATTTCCAGCGTCTGCGGAATGCTCTGGATTTCCCCCGGAGTCAGGTCGATCAGCACCTGCCGGCCCTGTTCGGCGACAAAGATTCCCTTGCCCTGAATCGGCGTCACAAAGCCTGCCGCCCGCAGCTCCGCAATCGCCTCGCGCACCACCGTACGGCTCACCCCAAACTGGATTTCCAGCTGCGGCTCCGTCGGTAGCTGCGCCCCGACGGGCAGCGCCCCCGAGTCGATTCTGCGGCGCATTTCATCGATGACGCTTTGCGCCAGGCGCGGGCGCCTGCGGCTAACCACTTGTTCCATAGTCCCTCATCCCTCAACAAGAGTCGGTATGCCCACACCCTATTGCCATCGGCTTGGAAACGCCATAATCATAATACGACATACAACCGACATGCTATGGCGGGTATGGTACAAGACGGAGGAGTCTTTATGAAGCAGTTTTCCAAGCGCCTGTTCGCCGGCGCAACATTCGCCTTTATGATGTCGGTATCCCCGCTCGCCTTTGCCGCGACGCCCAATGACCAGCTGGTCATCGGCACCTCGCTGGCGCAGGTCCTGTCGCTCGATCCCCAGCAGGGCACCGAGGTCAAGACCCAGGAGATCCTGGCCAATGTGTACGACCGCCTCGTCTCGTTCGATGGCGCCACCAGCGAGCTGCAGCCGCAGCTGGCCGAGAGCTGGGAGATCGACGAAACCGGCGTGACCTTCCACCTGCGCGACACCACCTTTGCCTCGGGCAATCCGGTCACCGCTGCCGACGTCGTCTTCTCGCTGACCCGCCTGTTCAAGCTCGACCAGTCGGCTGCCGCCGGTCTCAAGACCTTCGGCTATAACAAGGACACCGTCGAGACCCTGGTCACCGCCGTCGACGACAAGACCGTCCGCATCGAGCTCACCGACTCCATCGTCGGCGAAGCCCTGCTCTATCGCCTGTCGGGCGGCGTCGGCAGCGTGGTCGATAGCGTCGAAGTGCTCAAGCATGTCGCTAACGACGACTACGGCAATGAGTGGCTGCGCACCAATACCGCCGGTTCGGGTCCTTTCACCCTGCGCCGCTGGTCCCCGAATGATCTGGTGCTGCTCGAAGCCAACCCGACTTTCTGGGGGGGCGAATCGGCGCTGAAGCGCGTGCTGTTCCGTCACGTGCCGGAAAGCCAGGCCGCGCGCCTGATGCTGGAACGCGGCGATATCGATATCGCCAACGCCCTGACCGCTGCCGACGTGCGCTTCTTCGATGGCAAGGAAGGCTTTGTCATCGACCAGGTCAAGACCGGTGGCTTCTATGTGCTGGCGATGAATGCCGGTCACGAAGCCCTGTCCAACCCGCTGGTCCGCCAGGCGATCGCTTACGGCATCGACTATGAGGGCATCGGCCAGACCATTCTCGGGCCATACGGCCAGGCGCGCAACGTGCCGGTTCCGGCCGATTGGGAAGGCGCTATCGAGAACCCCGATTGGTCGTTCCAGCCGGAAAAGGCCAAGGAACTGCTGGCCGAAGCCGGCTACCCCAATGGCTTCTCGCTGACCATCAAGACCATTGCCCAGGCACCACGCGTCGATCTGGCCACCGCGATCCAGGCCAATCTGGCCGAGATCGGCATCAACCTCAGCGTGCAGCAGGGCAATGGCGCCGACATCGTCGCCGCCCACCGTGCCCGCGATTTCGACCTGCTGCTGCCGCAGAATTCGGCTGCCGACCCGACTGCTCTGGGGGCGTTGGACAATTTCACCAACAATCCGGACAATTCGCTCGAAGCCAATAATGCCGGCAATTTCGTCTGGCGTTCCGCCTGGGACATCACCGAAATGAACGCCCTGCGCCAAGAAGCCAATCGCGAGCGCGATCCGGTCAAGCGCGCCGAGCTGGCCGTCAAGCTGCAGGAAATGTTCGTCGCTTCGAGCCCCGCCGTGCTGCCGCTGTTTGAACGCTTTGAACCCATCGTGGTCAATGCGCGCGTCCAGGGCTATAGCGGGCATCCCTGGTCCCTGACGCGCGTCAACGCCGTCACCAAGACCGACGCAAACTAAAGCTGAACGGCCGATCATGAAGGAATTTAGTGTAATCGAGCTCGCCAAGCGCGTCGGGCAGCTGCTGGTCAGCCTGTTCGCCCTGCTTGTCGTGACCTTCGTGATCGGCCGTCTGCTGCCGACGGACCCGGTGGGTGCGATCGTCGGTGAACTCGCCGATCCCGCGACCTTTGCCGCCATGCGCGCCCGCCTAGGTCTGGACCTGCCGGTCTACCAGCAGTTCTGGATCTATTTCACCTCGTTGCTGCAAGGCGATCTGGGCACTGCCGTGCTTACCGGCAATCCCGTGGTGCAGGATCTCAGCGCCGCCTTCCCGGCGACGCTGGAACTGGCGACGCTGGCCGTCATCATTTCCACCCTGCTTGGCGTGCCACTCGGGATGATGGCCGCCTTCTTCCGCGACAGCTGGATCGACAAGTTAGTGCGCGTGCTGTCGCTGGTCGGCCATTCCATTCCGGTGTTCTGGTTCGGCATTGTCGGCCTCGTGATCTTCTATGCCACCCTCAACTGGGTCGGTGGACCGGGCCGTGTGGACGTCTATCTCGAAGGCCTCGTCGAGCCGAAGACCGGGCTGCTGCTGATCGACAGCCTGCTCGCCGGCGACACCGAAGTGTTCTGGAACGCCGTCTATCACATCATCCTGCCGGCCTGCATTCTGGCCTATTCGGCCATGGCCTATATCACCCGCATGACGCGCAGCTTTACCCTGGAACAGCTCAACCAGGACTATGTGATCGCCGCCCGCGCCAAGGGTGCTTCCAACTGGCGCATTGTCTCGGGCCATCTGCTGCCCAATATCGCCGTCCAGCTCATCACCGTGCTGGCCATCGCCTACGGTGGCCTGCTCGAAGGCGCCGTGGTCACCGAAGTGGTCTTCTCCTGGCCCGGTATCGGCCAGTACATGACCAATGCGCTGATGATCGGCGACATGAATGCGGTCGTCGCCGCCACGCTCATCATCGGCATCATCTTCATGGTCCTCAATTTCCTGTCCGATCTGGCCTATCTCCTGCTCGATCCGCGTACCCGTGAGGCCACCACATGAGTGCCGCCCAGACCGCTCCCGTGCGTTCCAAAGCCTTCCTCGCCGCCTCGCGCCTTGGTGCCGGCTTCGGCACTTCCCTTGCCAAGCTGAGCCGCGAACCGCTCGGCATGTTCGGCTTTATCGTGCTGGCCGTGCTGATCGTCGTGGCGCTGTTCGCGCCGCTGATTGCGCCCTTCAGCCCGACGGCACAGAACCTGCCCAATGCCCTGCAGGCCCCGAGCTGGACCCATTGGGCCGGCACCGATGAATTCGGCCGCGATATTCTCTCACGCCTGATCTATGGAACCCGCATCACCGTGCAGACGGTGTTTGCCGTGACCATCATCGTCGGCCCGATCGGCATGCTGATCGGCATTGTCGCCGGCTTTGTCGGCGGCCGCACCGATGCCATCCTGATGCGCATCACCGATATCGTGCTCTCCTTCCCCTCGCTGATCCTGGCACTGGCCTTTGCCGCCGCCCTTGGCGCAGGCCTCGAAACTGCCATCATTGCTATCTCGCTGACGGGCTGGCCACCGATCGCCCGCCTGGCCCGGGCCGAAACGCTGCTGGTGCGCAACACCGACTATGTCGCCGCTGCCCGTCTCTATGGCGCGTCACCGCTGCGCCTGCTGTTCCGCTATATCGCCCCGATGTGCATTCCCTCGGTCGTCGTGCGCCTCACCATGAACATGGCCGGCATTATCCTGACCGCAGCTGCCCTCGGCTTCCTCGGCCTTGGCGCCCAGCCGCCGGCCCCGGAATGGGGCGCGATGATTTCGAGCGGCCGCAAGTTCATGCTCGACAATTGGTGGGTTGCCGTCATGCCGGGCGTCGCCATCCTCATCACCAGCCTTGCCTTCAACCTGGCGGGCGACGCTCTCCGCGACATTCTGGATCCCCGCCATGACCGTTCCTGATCCCATCCTCACGGTCCGGGACCTGACGGTCCGCTTTGCCCGCTCGTCGGTGAAGGCGGTCAATGGCGTCAGCTTCGATCTCGGCGCCGAGCGCCTGGGCGTGGTCGGCGAATCCGGTTCCGGCAAGTCGACGGTCGGCCGCGCGCTGATGCGCCTGCTGCCGCCCTCTGCCACCACAGAAGCCAGCCAGCTCGATTTCGAGGGCGCCCCGCTCCTGACCCGCAGCGAACGCGAGATGCGTCGCCTGCGCGGCAATGACATGGCCCTGATCATGCAGGATCCGCGCTATTCGCTGAACCCGGTCTTGCCGATCGGCAAGCAGGTGGCGGAAGCCGCCATGCTGCATTTCAAGCTGGGCAAGAAAGACGCCTATGCGCGGGCGGCCGACATGCTCGGTCGCGTCCGCATTGCCGATGTCGCCCGCACCATGGACCTTTATCCGCACCAGATTTCGGGCGGCATGGGCCAGCGCGTGATGATCGCCATGATGCTGCTGGCCAAGCCACGGCTGGTGATCGCCGACGAGCCGACCTCGGCCCTCGACGTCAGCGTGCGCGGCGACGTGCTGCGCCTGCTCGACGATCTGGTGCGCGAAAACAATTCCGGCCTGCTGCTGATCAGCCATGACATCCGCATGGTCGCCGCCTTCTGCGAGCGCATTCTCGTCATGTACAAGGGCGTCGTGGTGGAAACGCTGACCAAGCTCGAAGACGCCCAGCATCCCTATACCCGCGGCCTGATCGCGGCCATGCCCGATCCGCGCAATCCGGTGCGGCGCCTGCAGGTGCTGGATCGCAAAGCCATCGACGCCGTAGGAGTCCAGCCATGATCGACGTAAAGGACCTTTCGGTCGCCTTCGGTCAGGGCGAGGCGCGCAAGCAGGTCGTCAAATCGGTATCGCTGTCGGTGGCAAAGGGCGAGACCCTGGGCATTGTGGGGGAATCTGGCTGCGGTAAGTCCACCGTGCTGCGCTCACTGGCTGGTCTCGACCGCCATTGGGAAGGCGAGATCAAGCTGGCCGGCACCGCCGTCGCCAAGACCCGCACCCGTGAACAACTGCTGCTCGCCCAGATGGTGTTCCAGGACCCCTATAGTTCCATTCACCCGCGTCACCGTATCGAACGCGTGCTGGTCGAACCGATGCAGTCGATGAAGCGTGGCGATGGCTGGGACAAGGTCGGCCCGGCGCTCGAGCAGGTAGGCCTTCCCGCTGCATTCGCCGAACGCTTTCCGCATGAACTCTCCGGCGGCCAGCGCCAGCGCGTGGCCATCGCCCGGGCGCTGATGCTTGAGCCTGAAGTATTGCTGCTCGACGAACCGACCTCGGCGCTTGACGTCTCGGTGCAGGCCGAAGTGCTGAACCTCCTCAGTGACCTGCGCGAGCAGCGCAATCTCACCTATGTGCTGGTCAGCCACGACCTCGCCGTCATCGGCCATATGTGCGACCGCGTGCTGGTGATGAAGGACGGCAGTTTCGTCGATGAGTTGACCCGCGACGACCTCAAGCACGGTCGCACCCATTCCGACTATGCCCGCGAACTGTTTGCTGCGAGTTATCTCTGACTTGGATGGGGCGCTTGACGCGTCTAGCGCCCCATGGTGACGACGCCGCGCAGCAATGTGCCCTGACGCAGCTTGTCGAAGCCGGCGTTGATGCTGATGAGCGGCATGATCTCCGATAGCAGGCGATCGACCGGCAAGATGCCGCGCTGATACATCCGCACGAAGCGCGGAATATCACGCGCCGGCACGCAGGAGCCGAGATAGGAGCCGCGCACGGTCTTTTCCTCGGCGACCAGATTAACCGCGGGAATGGGAAATACCGCCGTCGGGGCAGGCAGGCCGCCCGTCGTCAACTGCCCGCCGCGCTTGGCGATCTGGTAGCCAAGTTGCAGGGCATGCACCGAACCGGCCAGCTCGATGGCGTGATCGACGCCGCCATGCGTGGCGGTCTTGATCGCCTCGGCGACGCCATCGGTGCCGGCAAGGAAAACATCGGTGGCGCCCATGGACAGCGCCAGATCGAGCTTGTCGCGGGACAGATCGACGGCGACGATCTGTTCGGCACCAGCCGCTTTTGCACCCAGCAGCGCGGCCATGCCGACCCCGCCGAGGCCGATGACCGCCACCTTGTCGCCGGGCGAGACATTGGCGCCGTTGAATACCGCGCCAACGCCGGTCAGTACCGCGCAGCCAAACAGCGCTGCATGCTCAAAGGGCAATGAGCGGTCGATCTTGACCAGCGACTTGCGCGAGACCGTGGCATATTCGGCAAAGGCCGAAACGCCGAGGTGATGGTTGAGATCATGCGCCTGCTCGCTGAGACGGCGTTCGCCCGACAGCAAGACACCGGCACCATTGGCGGCGGCACCCGGCACGCAAAGCGCCGGTCGGCCATCGGAACAGCATTCGCAGCTGCCGCAGCTGGGCACGAAGACGAAGACAACATGATCACCGACGACCAGGTCGTCGACGCCGGGCCCCAAGGCTTCGACGACGCCGGCCGCCTCGTGACCAAGCACCATGGGCAGCGGACGGGGCCGGTTGCCGTCGATGACCGAAAGATCGGAATGGCAGAGGCCGGCTGCCATGACCTTGACCAGCACTTCGCCCTGGCTTGGGGCCGCGAGATCGATCTCGGCAATACGCAGCGGCTTGGACTGCGCATAGGGGGCCGGCAGGCCGGACTGTTCGAGAATGGCGGCACGGATTTTCATGGCCGGACTCTTACTCTGCGGCGGTTGCGTAGGGCACGTCGCGGTGGCCGTATCGGCGAACGCGGATATTGGCCTGTTCGGCATGGCCGGCAAAGCCTTCCAGCATGGACAAGCGCGAACCATAGGCGCCGATCATGGCGCTGGCTTCGTCGGTGAGAATGCGCTGGTAGGTGCAGGTCTTCAGGAACTTGCCGACCCACAGACCACCGGTAAAGCGGCCGGCGCGTTTGGTGGGCAGGGTGTGGTTGGTGCCGATGACCTTGTCGCCAAAGGCCACATTGGTGCGCGTGCCGAGGAACAGCGCGCCGTAATTGGTCATGTTGGCGAGGAAATAGTCCGGGTCCTTCGTCATCACCTGCACATGCTCGAAGGCGAGCTGATTGGCGACGGCGAGCATTTCCGCATCGTCGGCGCAGAGGATGACTTCGCCATGGTCGCGCCAGGAGACGCTGGCGATCTCGGCGGTGGGCAATACGGTCAGCAGCCGTTCGACTTCGCTGATCGTCTCTCGGGCCAGCTTTTCCGAGGTTGTTAGCAGGATGGCGGGGGAGGTGGGACCATGCTCGGCTTGGCCAAGCAGGTCGGTGGCGCAGATTTCGGCGTCCACCGTGTCGTCGGCTATGACCAGAGTTTCGGTGGGGCCGGCGAAGAGGTCGATGCCGACGCGACCGTAAAGCTGGCGCTTGGCTTCGGCGACGAAAGCATTGCCGGGACCGACCAGCATGTCTACCGGGGCCAGGGTTTCAGTGCCCAGCGCCATGGCGCCGATCGCCTGCACGCCGCCCAGCACTAAGATTTCATCGGCACCGGCCAGATGCATGGCAGCCACGATGGCGGGATGCGCACCACCCTTGAAGGGCGGGGCCGCCGCGACGACGCGTTTGACCCCGGCCACCTTGGCGGTGAGCACGCTCATATGGGCCGAGGCGACCATGGGATATTTGCCGCCGGGCACATAGCAGCCCACGGCATCGACGGGGATGTTCTTGTGGCCGAGGATCACGCCGGGCTGCGTCTCGACCTCGACATCCTTGAAGGCGGCCTTCTGGTGCTTCGCAAAGCGGCGCACATTGTCCTGCGCGAAGCGAATATCGGCCAGGTCGCTGGCCGAGACCTTCGATATGGCAGCTTCGATTTCGCCTTCGGACAGCCGGAAATTGGCGGGCGACCAGTTGTCGAACTTGGCGGACAGGTCGCGCACTGCGGCATCGCCGCGTGCCTCGATGTTGCCGAGGATGGTCTCGACGGTAGAGCGAACTTTGCTATCTGCCTCGGCGCGCCCGGCGGCGGCTTCGGCAGTCTTGAGATGAGTGGCCATAGGGTCCTCCTGCGCTTTGCGCGCTTGTGGTCTTGTCAGCCGATATCGGATGCTTCGCGGCCGCGGGTGATCTGGGAAATGGTGACGGCCAGGATCAGTGCGCCGCCATTAAAGACATTGGTGACCCAGAGCGGAATGCCGAGCATGGACAGGCCTGTAATGCCGGTGGCGAGGAAATAGACGGCAACCAGCGTACCCCAGGGATTGAAGCGACCCGGCTGGATTGTGGTCGCGCCGAGGAAGGCCGCAGCAAAGGCGGGCAGCAGAAAGTTGAGGCCCGAATAGGGGTCGGCAGATCCGAGCACGCCGGCATAAAGAATGCCGGCAGCCGAGGCGAGGACGCCGGACATCACCAGCGCGCCGACGCGCACGCGGTTGACGGCAATGCCGTTGAGGCGGGCGACTTCCCGGCCACGCCCGACAAACAGCAATTTGCGGCCGAGCGGCGTGTAGTCAAAAATGTACCACATCACCAATGCCGCGGCCAAAGCGTAATAGAAGGCATGTGGAATGCCGAACAGGCGATAGCCAACGGCCGCCATGATCAGGCCGTTGTCGATGCCGCCAATGGTCGAGGAATTGGTCATCCACTGCACCGCGCCGCTCATCAGCGAGGTCGAGCCCAGCGTCACCACCAGCGATGGCACGCGGAAATAGATGATGAACAGCGCATGGAACAGCCCGACCGCGACGCCCATGGCCAGCACGATGACCAGTACCAGACCGATCGGCATATGCTGCCAGACATTGAGCACGCCAATGGTCGAGGCCGACAGCGTCAGCGTGGCGCCGACCGACAGGTCGTAGTCGCCGGCGGTGAGCGGGATGATGATCGCCAGGGCCAGCAAAGCTGCAGGCGCATAGGAGGCGAACATGATCGAGAAATTGCCCCAGTTGAAGAAGGCCTTCGGCATGACCGCGCTGAACAGGCCAATGATGATGACCCAGACCAGCAGCAGCGCTACGCGCTCGAACTGCCTCGTGTAGTTGACGGCGGGCTTGGTGGCCGGAGGGGTAGAGAGGGCGTCGGTCATGATGCAACCCGCGAGAGAGTGGAAGAGGTAGAGGCAGGCGCGGCGGTTGCGTAACACGCTTCCGAAATGCCCTCCTTGGTCAGCGCGTCGCCGGTGATTTCCGTGCAGATCTGGCCCTTGGAAAACACCAGCACGCGGTCGCAGATTTCGGCCAGCTGCTCGGCTTCGGAGCTGGCGCAGATCACCGACATGCCCTTGGCGGCAGCGGCGCGCAAAGCGGCAAATATCTGCTGGCGGGTGCCGACATCGACGCCCTGGGTGGGTTCGTCGAGCAGCAGCAGCAGCGGCGAGCGGTTCATCCAGCGCGCAATCAGCACCTTTTGGGCATTGCCGCCCGACAGCGCCGAGAGCTTGAGCCCTGGATCGTTGGGCCGGACTTCGAATTCGGCACCCAAAGTCTTGGCCTCGCGCACCATGGCGCGGTTGCGCATGAAGCCTGATTTGAAGAAGCGGCTGACGTCGGGCAGGAACATGTTGTCCACGATGGGCAGGCTATCGACACCGCTGGCACCCTGGCGATCGCCGGGTAGCAGGGCAAAGCCCATGTCGATGGCCGACTTGGGTGACAGGGCGGTCTGGGCGATCTCGGCGCCGCCATTGACCGAGATGGTACCGGAGCGCGCGGCATGGGCGCCGAACACCAAATACGGCACTTCGCCATAGCCCGAACCGATCAGGCCGGTGAGGCCGAGGATCTCGCCCTTGCCGACATGCAGATCGGAGGGCTGCAGCATCTTGCCAGAGAGGCCGGAAATGCGCGCGAAGACCGGGCGACTGGCCGGATCGCCGGACGGGCGGGCGGTTTTGGATAGACTGCGGCCGACAATCATCTTGACGATGGTTTCGTGAGTGGCATCGGCGCGGCTCAGTACACCGGCCATCTGGCCATCGCGCAGTACGGTGATGGAATCGGTGATCTCCATGACCTCGTCGATGTCATGGGAAATGAAGATGACGCTGGAGCCCGACTGGGTGATCGAGCGCACCATGGCAAACAGCTGCTCGACGCCGGCAGCAGGCAGGAATGGCGTGGGTTCGTCCAGCAGTACGAGGCCGGGGCGGCCGGTGACGGCGCGCGAGGCTTCGATTTCCTCAAAGGCGCGGACTATGGCGAGCAGGGCGCGCTGCACCGGCGTCAGCCGATCGACGCGCTCATTAGGATCGAGGTCGAGCCCGAAGCGCGACAGCGCCTGGCGGGCGGCGCGCTCCTGGGCGGGCCAGTCGATATAGAGCGACTTGCCGGAAGTCAGCGGCACCAGGCGCAGGTTTTCCAGCACGGTCAGCGAGGGAATGAGGCCCAGGTTCTGATGCACGAAGGCCATGCCGAGCCGACGATAGTCGCCCGGCTTCAAAGGCAGGCTGACGGGTTCGCCGTTGAATTCCAGCCTGCCGCCGTCATCGGGGGCATGAAAGCCGGCGAGGATCTTGACCAGGGTGGATTTGCCGGAGCCATTCTTGCCAAGCAGGCCGTGAACTTCGCCGGGCATGACCTTGAAGGAGACATTCTGCAGCGCCTTGGCGCCGCCGAAGGTCTTGGAAATATTGGACACCGACAGCACCGGGAGCGCTAGAGGCGCCCCCGGATGGCTTGTCGGATCGGCTAGAGCTTGATCCGACAAGCTGGGCATTATTCGATGCCCCACAGGGTGTGGAAGCCGGCCTTGTAGGCGTCGCCATAGCCCGTATCGAACTGGGCAGGGGTACCAGCTTCGGCAACATTGTCCTTGTCGAAGATGTAGAAGGGCACGTTGAGCGCCGTCGGAGTCGGCAGGCCGCAGGCATCGCGCAGATGGCCGTCCACCGTGGCATAGGCGATCCAGTCGAGGCTTTCACCGATATCCATATCGGCAGCGCCCTGGGCGATGAAGTCCAGCACGAACGGGGTGCCGTTGAAGGTCGCGAGCTTGACTTCACCGGTCTTGCCGGCAAGGCGGAGGGCAGGGACCACGAACTGGCTCATCGAGTCATAGATCGGGATGATGACATTGATGTCGGGATTGGCCTGCACGGCGGTCTGCACGGCCGGCTGGATCTTGGTACCCCATTCGGTGACGCCGACATTGATCTCCTGCACGATCTTGCAGTTCGGGCAGTTGGCGGCGAGCTGCTTCTTGAAGTTCTCGACCAGCGGAATGGTGGGCGGAACGTCGGTGGAGATGACCAGCGCGATATTGGCGGCGCCATTGGTCGCAACCGTGGACCAGTCGGCAAGAATGGTGCCGACTTCGCCGAAGCCGATGGTCAGCGAGCTCGACACCACGGGGTGCTGTTCAAAGCTCGGATCATAGAAGTGCGAGGTCATCACCTTGACGCCGGCAGCTTTGGCGGCTTCGAGCTGTGGCGCGACGGTGCCCGGATCGATACCCGAGATCAGGTCGATGATGTCATAGCCTTCGCGGGTGGCAAGTTCGATGCCCTGCACCCATTGCGCCGGCTGGCCCTGGTTTTCCCATTCGCGAACTTCCAGGCCCACTTCGGCACCGGCAGCCTTCATGCGGTCGATAATGCCCTTGAGGAAGGGATTGCCGCTGTTGTTGGGGATCGACATCATCTTCTTGCCGGCGGCGCAGGCCTTGGCATCGAAGGGGTCGCCCGGCGCCACGAATTCCGGCGTCGAGGTGTATTTCGCGAGATTTTCAGTGGCGCGAGCCACGCCGTCAGTCACTTCATCCGCGGAGGCAGCCCCAACCATGCCAGCAAGCATCGTCACGGCGGCCACCGATGCGAGTAGCGCACGTTTCTTCATTGAATTCTCCCTGTCCCGCACCGCCAGCCCCCCTCGGGCCACAGCAGTGCATGCGCATGCATAGTGAGCGCAAGCTTGGAAACAAGTCAATCAGCCGGGTGAAAATCTTTGGCATCTGAAGGCCTCTTTGGCACGCCACTTTTGCAGGCTAGATGCACAGGAATGCAGCATGTTTCCATTGAATCCCCGCCCGGCTGCAGCTAACGATAATGCGGGGACGGATCATTGCATGCGCATTCTAGAATCTTGCGCCCTGGAAAGAGATCGTGATGGCGCGCAAGAGCTCCAGATCAACTTCATTCGATGTGGCCGCACTGGCCGGCGTGTCACAATCAGCAGTGTCGCGGGCCTTCACGCCGGGATCCAGAATCGCCGATGAGACCCGCTCCAAGGTTCTCGATGCGGCGCTCAAGCTCAACTACGTTCCCAATTCCATCGCCAGCAGCCTGACCACCAAGCGCACCAATATCGTCGCGCTGATCATCGGCAACCTGGACAACCCGTTTTACGTGCATGTGCTGCACACGTTTAGCCGGAAACTGCAGGAGCAGGGCCGGCAGGTGCTGATCTTTACCGTCGAGCCCAATTCGGAGAGCGACGAAGCCATCATGCACCTGCTGAAATACCAGGTCGACGGGGTGGTGCTGACCGCGGCGCAGCTATCGACGCGGATGATCAGCCTGTGCCACGACCGCGGCATCCCCATCGTACTGTTCAACCGCTACATTCCGGGCTCCGATGCGTCGGGCGTGCGCTGTGACAATGTTGCTGGCGGGGCACTGATCGCCGAGGCCTTTCTTGCCGCCGGCGCCAAGAATTTCGCGCTGATCACCGGCGATCTCAAGGGCACCACCAGCCAAGACCGTGTGCGCGGCTTTGTCGGGCGTTTGCTCGAAGGCGGTATCAAGCGCAGCGAGATCGTCGAAGTGGAGGGCCATTCCTCCTATGAGGGCGCCTTCAACGCCACGGTCAAATTGTTCCGCGATCAGAACCGCACCCGGCCCGATGCGCTGTTCGGCGTCAATGACATCATGGCCATGGCGGCGATTGATGCCCTGCGCCACAGGCTTGGCCTGCGCGTGCCGGAAGACCTCATGGTCGGCGGTTTCGACGATATTCCCGAGGGTCGTCGTCTGCCTTACCAGTTGACCACGGTGCGCCAGCCGATCGAGCAGATGGTCGACGAAACGTTGGAAATCCTTCATCTCGACGATCCCACCGAACCAATCCCGCGCGGCATTGACCGGCCGATCAAGGGCCGCCTGATCTGGCGCAACACCATCCCGGTGCCAGCGGCCTATCGCTGGGACAAGGACGACAGCCAGAGCTAAAAAACGGGGCCCGAAGGCCCCGTTTCCATTTATTCCGCTGCCTGCCGTTCGGGTGGCGTATAGCCGAAGTCGAAGGCTGGCGGCTCGCCGCGCACTTCCTTGGCCGTAGCGCGATGCTTGGCTGTCGCATACACGTCCGGCTGGTTGTCCTCGGTGAGGATCACGCCGTAGGAGGTCTCGGCCTGTTCGCGCGACACCAGGCCATAGCGCACATCACGGGCAACGATACCGGCGTCGCGATCAAGCGGATCGCCCCAGCCACCGGAACCGGCGGTCTTGAACACCACGCGATCTCCAGGATTGACCTTGAGATTGTCGATCTTGGAGGGAATGCGGGTCGGCTCGGTTTCGCCGGCCTTGATCACCCATTTGCTCGACGTGCCGCCATGCAGCCCGCCATTAATGCCCCACGGCGGCACCACTTCGCGGTCGTCGTGGATCGAGACGCTGCCCGAGGCCAGCACGCGATAGACCTTCTCGATGCCGGCGCCACCACGATGCAGGCCCGGACCACCGGAATCCTGAATCGGCTGGTAGCGCTCGATCAGCACGGGATAGTAGTTCTCGATATATTCGATCGGAGTTGCCGAAAACAGCGGCCACCAGGCATGGCCATCGAAGCCATCGCCTTTGGGACGTCCAGGCACGCCGCCGAACAGCAGTTCCATCAGCTGGAAATACTTGTGGTCCTTGTCGGTGCCCGAAAAGATGAAATGCGGGCTGGTGCCGTAACCGGCCGCCATCGACAGCTGCGGTACGAATTTGCCCAGCGCGCCAGCCTGGCAGTCAAAGAAGCGCGTGTGGGTGTTGAGGCGGTTCGACAGTGCGGCCGGGAAGCGCGGATTGAGCAGGCTGCCTTCCGGCAGCACGATCTCGAAAAGGTCGTAAAAGCCTTCGTTGAACAGCACCGAAGGATCGAACGACATGATCATGTAGACGCCAAAGAAGAGTTTGCAGAGCCCTTCATGGATGTGGAAGTTGATCGGGCCCTCCGCCTGGGCGTCCGTGCCGGTCCAGTCGAACACGGCGATATCGCCGCGCCGCGAAATGGTCAGCGTCATCTTGAACGGACCATTGCCCAACCCGTCATCATCGACATAGTCGGTGAAGCTGACCGGCTCTTCCGGGATATACTTCTGGATCACCACGCGCATGGCTTCGCGGGTGCGGGCCAGCAGCATGTCGCAGGCGGTCATATAGGTGTCGCGGCCGAAGCGGTCGCAGAGTTCGCGAACGCGGGTCGAGGCGGTGCGGCAACCGGCGATCAGGGCCATCAGATCGGCCCGGTTCATGTCCGGAGTGCGCGAATTGTTGAGCATGATGTCGAGCACGCCCTGGTTGAGCACGCCCTTGTCGTAGATCTTGACCGGCGGCACGCGTAGGCCTTCTTCCCAGATGGTGCGGGCATTGGCGGGCATCGAGCCGGGTACCGAACCGCCAACGTCGACCATGTGGCCGAAGATCGACGAGAAGCCGACCAGCACCTCCTGGTGGAAGATCGGCAGCATCACGCACCAGTCGTTATTGTGCGAAATGGAGCCCTTGGAGGCATAAGGGTCATTCCAGACGAAGATGTCGCCCTCGTTGACGTCGCCGCCGAACTTTTCGACCACGGACGGGATGTAGGAGCCGAACTGGCCGACGATCATCTGGCCGCGCTCGTTGCAGATCATCGGGAATTCGTCGTGCTGCTCGCGGATCACCGGCGATAGCGAAATGCGCACCACTACGCCATCCATTTCGAAGCGGGCGTTCTTGAGGGCGTTCTCGATGATGTCGAGGGTGATCGGATCGACTTTGGTGCCGTCTGTCTTGATGCTCATGGCGCTCAATTCCCCTTCGAAACCGGCCAGATCAGGATGTTACCATGCCTGTCGATCTCGGCGTAATGCGCCGGGAGCAGCACGGTGGTGGTGTCATATTGGCGGATGATCGCCGGGCCCTCGACCCGCGAACCGACGCCCAATTTGGCGCGGTCGTAGTGCAGGGTCTCCTGCCAGGCGCCGTTGAAATAGGCCTTGGCGGTTTCGATCACCGCAGCCTTCACATCGGTGCCTGCGCCCTCGGGCAGCACTTCCTCGACCGGCTCGGTAGCGCCACGAGCGACCACGCGCATGGCGACCAGTTCGACGGGGACGGTGAAGCGCACGCCATAGAGACGTTCATGGATGTCGTGGAAATCTGCCAGCGTGCGGGTGAGGGCGCCCTTGTTGCGGACGTCTTCCGCGCTGACCGGTACAGCCACTTCAAAGCCCTGCTGCTCGTAGCGCAGGTCGAGCGAATAGGTGACGGTGGCGTCGCTATCGGCGACTTCCTGCTCGGTGAGCCAGGCCTGCGCCTTGCCGTCGAGGTCGGCAAATCGCGTCCAGACTTCCGACGGGTCGAGGCCGACGGTCGAGCGGATGTAGGTCTGGACGAACTCGTTGCGGAAGTCGGCTTCGAGGAACCCTAAGGCACAGAGCACGCCCGGATTGGGCGGCACGAGGACGGGATAGCAGCCGAGCAGTTCGGCCATGGCATTACCATGCAGCGGACCGGCGCCACCAAAGGCGACAATGCCGAATTCGCGAGGGTCGAGACCGCGCTGCACGGTGATGACGCGCAGCGCGCCGAGCATCACTTCATTGGCGATGTCGATAATGCCCTTGGCAGCATCTTCGGGCGACAGACCGATCTGCTCGCCGACACGGGCCACGGCCTTGCGGGCCCCATCCACATCGAGGGTCATGTCGCCACCGAGCAGCACCGGCGGCAGATAGCCCAGCACGACATTGGCGTCACTGACCGCCGGCTCGGTGCCGCCGCGGCCATAGGAGACCGGACCCGGACGGGCGCCAGCACTGCGCGGGCCGACGCGGAGCGAACCGGTCAGTTCCGAAACGTCGGCAATCGAGCCGCCGCCGGCACCGACGCTGCGCACGTCGAGCGTTGGCACCTTGGCCGGGAACATGCCGACTTCAGTGGAGCGGGAAATCGCAGCTTCGCCATCGATGATCACGGCGACGTCGGTCGACGTGCCGCCCATGTCGAAGGCCAGGAGCTTGGAAAAGCCCGAGCGGCGCGACAGCATCATGGTGGAGGTAACGCCGCCGGCGGGGCCGGACAGCACCGTATGCACGGGGCGTTCCGAGGCGGCCTTGGCGCTCATCAAGCCGCCGTCGGAGCGCACGATGTGGAGGCGCGCGGTGACGCCATTCTGTGCAAGGCGATCCTCGATGCGCGACAGGTAGCGCTTCATGATCGGGCGGACATAGTCGTTCATCACCGTGGTGATGGCGCGGTCATATTCGCGGAATTCGGGGAGGATTTCCGACGACAGCGAGACCGGAATTTCGGGGAAGCGCTGGGCGACGATGTCGCGCAGGGCGCGCTCATGCTCGGCATTGGCATAGGAATGCATCAGCGAGATGGTGAGCGCCTCGATGCCCGACGAACAGAGATCGTCGATCAGGGTAGTGGCAGCGGCCACATCGAGTTCTCGCACCACTTCGCCGCGCGCATTCATGCGTTCGGGAATGCCGCGCGTGTCGGCCAGCGAGGCCAGCGGATCGGGCTTGTCCATATTGATCCAGCCGAACAGCGGGCCGGGCGTCCAGGCCTTGGCCAGATGCAGCGTATATTCGAAGCCCTCGGTGACCAGAAGGCCGACGCGGGAGCCCTTGCCTTCGAGGACGGCATTGGTGGCAACGGTGGTGCCATGCAGGATCAGGTCGATATCGGAAGGCGAAATTCCCGCCTTCTCGCAGATCAGCTTCACACCCTCGACGACGCCGATCGACTGGTCTTCCGGTGTGGATGGTGTCTTGGCCTGGAAGGTGCGCTTGCCCTTCTCGTCATGCAGCAGCAGGTCGGTGAAAGTCCCGCCAACGTCTACGCCCAATCTCATGTCTCTACCCTTGTCTGCATAGTCTTCCCCGTCGCGCATGCACCCTCATCCTTTCGGATATTGCATGCGCATTCACTTGAGCATAGATTGCGCTTCGACACCTTCGCAAGTGCAAAGATTGCCGGGCTCTCCAGATTTCTTGCATGGTCATTCGGGGTGACGAGACTACACTTCATGCATAGGCTTTCTTGGTCACGGCGGCGATGAGCGCACACACACTTTACGACAAGGTCTGGCAGCAACACGTGGTCAAGCAATATGACGACGGCACCAGCCTGCTCTATATCGACCGGCACCTGGTGCAGGAGGTTTCAAGCCCGCAGGCCTTTGCCGGTCTGGTCGCTGAAGACCGGAAACTGGTGCGTCCGGCGGCTCATATTGCCGTCGCCGACCATGCCGTGCCGACGCGCCTGCGCCACTTGCCGCTGCCCGATGGGCTTGCCTCCAGGCAGGTCGCCCGCCTGCAGGAGAACTGCGCGCGCTTCGGCGTGCATTATGTCGGCATGAACGACAACCGCCATGGTATCGTCCATGTCATCGGCCCCGAACTCGGCTTCACCCTGCCCGGTGCTACGCTGGTCTGTGGCGACAGTCATACCTCCACCCATGGTGCTTTCGGGGCGATCGCCTTCGGCATTGGCGCCAGCGAGTGTGAATGCGTATTCGCAACGCAGACGCTGCGCCAGAAGAGGCAGAGGACCATGCGCGTGACGCTCAATGGCGCGCTGCAGCCGGGCGTTGCCGTCAAGGACATCATCCTGGCGCTAATCGCGCGCATCGGCACAAATGGCGGCGTCGGCCATGCCATCGAATATGCCGGCCCGGCCGTCGCTACGCTATCGATGGAAGCGCGCATGACGCTGTGCAACATGTCGATCGAAGCAGGCAGCCGCGTCGGTATGATTGCGCCCGATGCCACCACCATTGCCTATGTGCGCGGCCGCAAGCTGGCCCCTAAACCGGAGCAGCAGGCCGCCGCTGAAGCCTATTGGCTCAGCCTGGCCAGCGACGCGGATGCCGTCTTCGACCGTGAGGTCGAGCTCGATGTCTCGGCGCTGGTGCCGCATGTCTCCTGGGGCACCAATCCGGGCGAAACCGCGCCGGTCTCGTCACGGATTCCCGATCCGGCGCTGGAAGCCGACCCGGCCCGCCGCGCCAAGATGGAGCGGAGCCTGCACTATATGGCGCTGCAGCCCGGCATGCGGCTCGACGAAATCGCCATCGACAAGGTGTTCATCGGTTCTTGCACCAATGGCCGTATTGAAGACCTGCGACTGGCCGCCGAAGTGGTCGCCGGGCGGCATGTGGCGCCCAGCGTCTCCGGCATTGTCGTGCCAGGCTCGGCCTCGGTGCGGCTACAGGCAGAAGCCGAAGGGCTCGATCGGGTGTTTATTGATGCGGGCTTTGAGTGGCGCGATGCCGGTTGCTCGATGTGCGTGGCGATGAATGACGATCGGCTGCAGCCCGGCGAACGCTGCGCCTCGACCTCCAACCGCAATTTCGAAGGCCGGCAGGGGCAGGGTGGTCGCACCCATCTGATGAGCCCGGCCATGGCGGCGGCGGCAGCGGTCTCCGGCCATCTGGTCGATGTGCGCAGCCTCAAGGCAGCGTCATAGATGGAAAAGTTCGTTACGCTGACCAGTGTTGCGGCGCCGCTGCCCGAGGCTGATGTCGATACTGACATCATCTTTCCGGCACGCTTCCTGCTGCTGCTCGACAAGGTAGGACTGGGCAAGCACCTGTTTCATGAGCGCCGCCACGCGCCGGGCGGCGCCTCGACCGATTTTGTGCTCAACACGCCACCCTTCGACGCGGCGAAAATTCTCGTTGCCGATGCCAATTTCGGTTCGGGCTCCAGCCGCGAGCAGGCGGTCTGGGCGCTGTCCGATTTCGGTATCCGCTGCGTCATCGCGCCGAGCTTCGGCGAAATCTTTTATTCCAACTGCTTCAAGAATGGCGTGCTGCCGGTGGTGCTGACTGGCGAGGCGCATCGCAATGCCATGTCGGCAGCGGCCAGTGGCCAGCCCTTCGTCGTTGACCTCGAAAGCCAGACGGTGATGTTCCCCAATGGCCCGGCCGTGCCGTTCGAGATCGATCCCTATCGCAAGCGCGCGCTGATGCTGGGCCTCGACGAGATCGGCGGCATTCTGGCCGAAGACGCCGACGATATCGCCAGCTTCGAAGCCCGCCATCGTGCCAGCCAGCCCTGGCTGTTTCTCGATGATGGCCGGCTGGACCAACTCTTTGACGAAACGGAACCCTCATGAGCGAGCAAGACCTCTCCAGCAACTACAAGGGCGCCTTCGGCAAGCGCATCGGCTTCGGCAAGAAGCCGGCGCTGATCATGATCGATTTTGTGGAAGCCTATTTTGAGCCAAGCTGCGCGCTCTATGCCGGTGTCGAGGAGACCCTGGTCAGCGCCCTGCGGCTGCAGGCGGCGGCGCGGGCGGCCAATGTGCCGGTGATCTATACCAATGTCGTCTATAACAAGACGGCGCTGAACGGCGGGCGCTTCTACCAGAAGTCGATGACGCTGCACAATTTCCTCGAGGGCAGCCCGATGGGCGCCTGGCCCAGGGGGCTGGTGCCGCATGAGGACGAGCTGGTCATTTCCAAGCAATATGCCAGTGCCTTCTTCGGCACTTCACTGGCCTCGACGCTGACCTCGCTGGGCGTGGACACGCTGATCCATACCGGCGTTTCGACCAGCGGCTGCATTCGCGCCACCTGCGTCGACTGCAATTCCCATGGCTTCATCCCGATCATCGTGCGCGAGGCGGTGGGCGATCGCCATCCGGCACCGCATGAGGCCAATCTCTTCGACATGGACGCCAAATATGGCGACGTTGTTTCCGAAACCGAAACCCTCACCTATCTCCAGTCTCTAGGACAAAACGCATGAGCAAGCCCAGTCTCAAGGCCGCGCTGGCATCCGGCCAGTTCGTCGTGGCCCCCGGCATCCACGACATGATCACCGCGGTGGTTTCCAACAAGGTGGGTTTCGACTTCGTCTACGCCTCCGGCTATTGGATGACCGCCTCGGCCTATGGCCTGCCCGATGCGGGCATTGCCAGCTATACCCAGATGCTCGACCGCGTTGCCACGCTGTGCCGGACCGCCAATGCCGCGGTGATCGCTGATGCCGATACCGGCTATGGCGGGCTGCTCAATGTGCATCACACGGTGCGCGGCTTCGAAGAGGCCGGCGTCGCTGCCATCCAGATCGAAGACCAGGAGTTCCCCAAGAAGTGCGGTCATACGCCGTTCAAGCGCGTCGTGCCGATGATCGACATGGTCGAAAAGGTCAAGGTCGCCGTCGAGGCGCGTCGTAACCCGGAAACTCTGATCATCGCCCGCACAGACTCGCGCCAGACCGATGGCTTCGAAGGCGCCATGAAACGCGGCATTGCCTATGGCGAAGCCGGCGCCGACATCGTCTTCCTCGAGGCGCTGGAAAGCGAAGATGAAATGCGCGAAGCCTGCGCCCGCATTAGCAAGCCGATGATGGCCAATATGGCGGATGGCGGCAAGACGCCGATCCGCACCCAGGCCCAACTGGCCGATATCGGTTACAAGCTCGCCATCTTCCCTTCGGCCACCGGCCTTGCCGCCGCCGCCGCTGCCGAAAATGCCCTGCAGGTGCTCAAGGCCGAAGGCACGTCCAACTCGCCCAATACCAAACTGTTCAGCTTTGCCGAATTCAACACGCTGATCGGCTTCGAAGAAGTCTGGCATTTCGAGAAGCGTTGGGCTCGCCCGGCGACATCAGCCGAATGAGCCGCGTCGCCTGTATCGGCGCCGGCACGGTCGGTCGCGCCTGGGCGGTAGTCTTCGCCCGGGCCGGTTACGACGTGGCGCTCAATGATGCCATCGCGGGCGAGGTCGAGCGCACCGCCATTCCCGGCGCACGTCGCACGCTGGAGCTGCTGGCTGAAAACGGCCTACTGAGCGAAGACGTCGAGACGGTCGTGGCGCGCATCAGGCCGGCCGGCTCGATTGCAGAGGCGGTAACAGACGTCGTCTTCGTGCAGGAAAGTGTGCGTGAAGACGTCGCTGTCAAGCGCGAGGTGTTTTCCGAGATCGCCGCGCATGCGCCGGCTGATACCATTCTCGCCTCGTCGACTTCGGCCATACCGGGTTCGGATTTCCTGACCCACTTCGCCCATCCCGAACGCGCACTGGTCGTGCATCCGGTCAATCCGCCGTCGCTGATCCCGCTGGTCGAGCTCTGCGGCACCGGCACGACCTCGCCCGAGACTATCGCTGCAGCCCGGCAGCTGATGACCGAGGCGGGCATGCGGCCGATCGTGCTGAAAAAGGAGATCGACGGCTTCATCCTCAATCGCCTGCAATTCACCCTGGTGGCCGAGGCTCTGCATCTGGTCGGCGAAGGCTATTGCACGCCCGAGGATATCGACGCCGTTTTGACCTATGGCCTGGCCTTGCGCTGGGCTTCTATCGGCCCCTTCGAAGTGGCCCATCTCAATGCGCCGGACGGATTGCAAGGCTTCGTCAACCGGCTCGGCCCGATGATGCGCCAGCTTGGCGCCGCCGCCCGCACCGACTATGACTGGACCGAAGAACAGATCGCCAGCGCCCATGCGCAACTGGCCGAACGTATTCCGCTCGATACCATTGCCGACCGTCAGGCTTGGCGCGACCAGCAGATCCTGGCGCTGCGTCAGCTCAAGCAGCAGGCTCTAGGATAGAGCCTCGACCTGCGGGTGAGGGGCGCCCTGCGCCTCGCTCGACTGCGCATATTGGCTCGGCGACACGCCGGCAAATCGGGAGAAGGCCACGCTGAAGGCGCTGGCCGAGCTATAGCCGATGCGCCGGGCGATTTCCTTCATGCCGCCATCGCGACGCCGCAGCATGTCCTTAGCCAGGGCCATGCGCCAGGACAGCAGATATTCCATTGGCGCCATGCCGGTCTGCTTCTGAAAACGGTCGAAGAACACCGATCGGGACAAGCTCGCCTCGGCCGCCAGCTGATCGACGGTCCAGCCCCTGGCGGGGTTTTCATGCATCAGGCGGATCGCCATGCCGAGCTGCCGATCAGCCAGACCGCGCAGCAGGCCGGGACTTTCGAGCCCGGCTGCGTCCGAGCGCAGTGCCTCGATCAGGAGCACTTGGAGCAGCCGTTCAAGAATGATGTCTCTGGCCGGTCGATCGTCCTGCGCCTCATTGCGGATCATCTGCACCAGCGTGGTCAGCCGCGCCTGGCCGCGCACATGCAATAGGCAGGGCAGCAGCGCAAACACCAGCGTCGCGTCGGGCGAGCCGAAGGCCAGCCGGCCAACTAGCGTACGCATATTGGGCGAGCCATCTGGATCGCCATGGCGCGTTTCGTCCCCGAGCCGGGTGACGCGCAGCGGGTCGGCGCTTTCATCCTCGGCGCCAATGCTGGCCATGGTGAACTGGAAGGCGGCCGGGATCAGCACGAAGTCGTTGGCTTCAAGCACGATATCGGGCTGCCCGTTGATCGAGAGCCGTGTCGCGCCTTCCAGCACGACGGCGAAGAACGGGCTGCCATCGCCAACCCCGTCAACGCGCCAGAAGCCGGAGCCACTGGCCGCCTTGGAAAACGGCATGCTGGGCTGCAGCATCGCGACGATTTCTGCCAAAGGGTCGATCATTCGGACGCTCTCGAATGCAATCAGGATGTCTCATTATAGAAAGTCCGGCGACAAAGTTCCACATCCGCGGTGTTGGAACACAAACACACGGAAGAACACCCCATGAAAACCATTCTCATCACCGGCTGCTCGTCGGGCTTTGGCCTCGATATCGCCCAGTATTTCCTCGCCCGCGACTGGAAGGTCGTGGCCACCATGCGGACGCCGCGCGCCGATCTGCTGCCGGCATCCGAAAACCTTGTCGTTCTGCCGCTCGACGTCACCGATGACCAAAGCGTGCGCAAGGCGGTAGAGGCTGCCGGGCCGATCGACGTGTTGGTCAACAATGCCGGCATTGGCTGGTTGAATGCGCTTGAGGGCACGCCGATCGAGATAGCTCGCGCGCTGTTCGAGACCAACACTCTTGGCACCATGCGGATGGTCCAGGCCGTGTTGCCGCAGTTTCGGGCCAAGAACAGCGGACTGATCATCAATGTGACCTCGAGCGTCACGCTGAAGCCGCTGCCGCTGCTCTCGGCCTATACCGCGAGCAAGGCGGCGGTAAATGCCTTCACCGAATCCGTAGCCCTCGAACTGGCCCCATTCGGCATCACCGTGAAAATCGTGCTGCCCGGCTCGGCGCCAGGTACCAGCTTTGGCAAAACCGCCTTGGCACGGCTGCAGGGGCAGGGCGGCTTTCCCGACGTCTATGCCGAATTCGCCCACGAGGTGATTGCCGGCTTGCAAAATCCGGATGCGCCCAAGACGCTGTCGTCAGATGTGGCGGAGGCTGTCTGGCGTGCGGCGACCGATCCTTCGGCGCCGACCCGTCTGCCGGCTGGTGCCGATGCCGTCGCTCTGGGTCACTAGACAGCGTCCGACGTAACCGAAATACCGCCGCGGGCCTCGCCTGCGTCGGTCTCAGAAACTGCCGCTGCCCAATGCTTCGCGCAGCGGCAGATTGCCGGTCTGGCGCAGGTCGAGGTCGGCTTCGATATGGTCGATATGGGTCAGCAGCAGGCTGGCGGCCTGTTCGCCATCGCCCTGTTCGAGGGAGGCGAGAATATTGCCATGGTCATTGTGGCCGCAGCTCGAGGCGCCCGAGCGGCCATAGAGCGCTATGACCAGCGACGAACGGGCCACCAGTTCCTCCATGAAGCGCAAGAGAATGGCATTTCCGGCGACGCTGGCCAGCAGCAGGTGAAAATCGCCGGAGGCATGGATTTCAGCGCGGCGGGCGCTGGGGCCGCGCTCGCCGATCAGCCGGCTTTCCTCATGCAGGCGCTCGCGGAAGGTGGCGATCTCGCTGCTGGTGATCCGCTCGGCCGCGGCGCGGGCAATGCCCGGCTCGATCAGCCGGCGCGAGGCGAACACCTGGCGGGCTTCTTCCGGCGTCGGATTGGCAACGAAGGCGCCACGATTGCGCTCGGTCTTGACCAGGCCCTCGAAGGCAAGAGCCTGCAGCGCCGCGCGCACCACGGTACGGCTGACATCGAAAAGCGTGCCGACCTCGGCCTCGTTGAGCTTGGTGCCGGGTGCCAGCCGCCGATCGACGATGGCATCGCGCAAATGATCGCGGATCATCGCGGCACGGTCTTCGGCCAGCGGCAGAGTGGCAAAGCTGTGGTCGGCAAGAGTCATGAATACCCCGGATGAGCTTTACATATGCGGAATCGCCACCCAGCGGAAGTCGGAAGTCGCATACAGTCACGCCTAAGATTGCATACAATTTTGGCGCGAGCTGCGAACACGTGCTTATGAATCGAGCATTCCGAGGGTCTGCTCATAAATCGTACATAGCCGATATGTATCGATTTATGAGGCCTTACAATGGGTTGCGTGTGTCTAAAAGAATTGGCACGGCGGATGCATAGAAGAACCCGACAAACGGGGGACGCTGTATGTCCAAAGCTGCCGAGATCGACATTGCATCGGTTTCCAAGATTTACGGCAAGACCACTGCCGTGGATGCGATCAGCCTGAAAATCCCGGCCGGGAGCTATTGTTGCCTGCTCGGACCCTCGGGCTGCGGCAAGACCTCCACCTTGCGCATGATTGCCGGGCACGAGAGCGTTTCGATCGGCGATATCGTCCTGGGCAAGGATGTGGTGACCCACCTGCCGCCGGCCAAGCGCGGCACTGCGATGATGTTCCAGTCTTATGCGCTGTTTCCCCATCTCGACCTGATCGACAATGTCGCCTTCAGCCTCAAGATGGCTGGCGTCGACAAGGAAACGCGGCGGGCGCGGGCGCTCGACATGCTCAAGCTGATGCAGATGGACGCCTATGCGACACGGCGTCCGGCCCAGTTGTCCGGTGGCCAGCAGCAGCGCGTGGCGCTGGCCCGCGCACTGATCACCGATCCAGAAGCCCTGCTGCTCGACGAGCCACTCTCGGCGCTCGATCCCTTCCTCAAGATCCGCATGCGCGCCGAGCTCAAGAAGCTACAGAAGCAACTCGGCATTACCTTCGTGCACGTGACTCACAGCCAGGAAGAGGCCATGGCGCTGGCCGATATTATCGTGGTGATGAGCGACGGCCGCATCGAACAGGCCGCCAGCCCGCGCGAAGTGTTCGAGCGTCCAGCCACGGCCTTTGTCGCCCGCTTCATGGGCGATCATAATGTGATTTCCGGCAAGGTGACCGGCTCAGCCGATGGTCTCGTCAGCTTCGAGGTGGTCGGCGGTGGCAGCTTCTCCGCCTCAGGAGAGGCCAAGCCGATTGGTTCGGACGTCGATGCCGCAATCCGCACCGATCACGTGCGGATCGGCGAAAGCCCAGTCAAGGGGCTGGGGTTTGCCGGCCTCGTCTCCAATCTCGAATATCGCGGCGCCACGGTGAAACTCACCATCGAAGGCGCCGGCATTTCCGAATTCACCGCCATCATCACCGACACGGCCTTTTACGCGACGCCTGTCGCGGTGGGCGATGCGGTGCCCCTCCATTGGGACGCCGAGGACGCGATCATCCTCGGCACGCTCAATTCCTAGATCTCAGCAAAGCAAACAGGGACGTTCAGGCTATGACAGAGACAAGCAAGACCGGCATTTCGCGTCGTAACGTGCTCAAGGGTGGCGCCGCAGCTGCGGCAGGCGCCGCCATCGGCTCCGGTGTGATCACCGGCTTCCCCACCATCTGGGCGCAGAACCCGATCACCCTGCGCCAGTTCGGCACGGGCGTGTCGAACCTCAATGCCATCGCCGAAAAGTGCAAGGAAGACCTCGGCATCACGCTGGAAATGACGGCAACCGACTCCGACGCCGCTGCCCAGCGCGCCGTCACCCAGCCCGACAGCTATGACATCGCCGATATCGAATACTGGATCCTCAAAAAGGTCTTCCCGACGGGCGTGATCCAGCCGATGGATACGTCCAAGCTGACCTATTACGACAAGATCGTGCCGCTGTTCAAAACCGGCAAGCTGCTGCCCGACAGCGTCATCGCCCAGGGCACCGCGCCGCATACCGTTGGCTTTGTCGAAGCCCCCGGCGACAAGACTTTTGCCAAGGGCGAGACCGGCTGGTTCACCATGGTGCCGACCATTTACAATGCCGATACGCTCGGCATCCGCCCCGACCTGGTCGGTCGCGAAATCTCGACCTGGGCCGATATCATGGACCCGGCCTTCAAGGGCAAGACCGCCATCATCAACGTGCCGTCGATCGGCATCATGGATGCGGCGATGATCATGGAAGCCATGGGCAACATCACCTATGGCGACAAGGGCAACATGACCACCGCCGAGATCGATGCCACCATCGATTTCCTGATCAAGGCCAAGCAGGATGGCCAGTTCCGCGCCTTCTGGAAGAGCTTCGACGAGTCGGTGAACCTGATGAGCTCGGGTGAAGTTGTGATCCAGTCGATGTGGTCGCCTGCCGTCGCCGCGGTGCGCTCCAAGGGCATTGCCTGCAAGTACCAGCCCCTCAAGGAAGGCTATCGTTCCTGGGGCGGTGGTCTGGGTCTCGCCGCGCATCTGCAGGGCGCGCAGCTCGACGCGGCGTACGAATATATCAACTGGTACACCTCCGGCTGGGTCGGCGGCTATCTCAACCGCCAGGGCTATTATTCTGCCGCCATGGACACCGCCAAGGAACATATGTCGGCCGACGAATGGGGCTACTGGATCGAGGGCAAGGCTGCCACGGGCGATATCCTCGCGCCCGATGGCACGGTGATGGAAAAGGCCGGCGCCATCCGCGACGGCGGCTCGTTCGAAGAGCGCATGGGCAAGGTCGCCTGCTGGAACTCGGTGATGGACGAGGACCGCTACATGGTCCGCCGCTGGAACGAGTTCATCGCCGCCTGATGACTCCGGGTACGGCGCTGCGGCGCCGCACCCACCGCCTGCCGGGCCATGATGTCGGGGAATCCAATGAACAACCTACTCGCGCGCGCCACGCCCTATATCCAGGCCACGCCGCTGCTCGTCATCCTGGGCTTTTTCCTCGCCGTGCCCATCCTGCTGCTGCTAGTCGTCAGTTTCTGGGACTATGACTTTGCCGGCATGTATCCGGGCTTTTTCACCTTCAATTATGCCGAGACGCTGACCTCGTGGGTCACTTGGCGCACCTATGGCAATACGCTGAAATTCGCAGCCCTGGTCTGGGCCATCACCGCCTTCGTCGGCTTCTGGGTCGCCTATTTCCTGGCCTTCCATGTGCGCAGCGCGACGACGCAGATGATCCTCTTCCTCGTCTGCACCGTGCCCTTCCTGACCTCCAACATCATCCGCATGATCTCCTGGATCCCGGTGCTCGGCCGCAACGGGCTAATCAATTCGGGACTAGTCGGGGCCGATATTGTCGACCAGCCGGTGGAATGGCTGCTCTATTCCGACTTCGCGGTCGTCCTCGCCATGGTGCATCTCTACACGCTGTTCATGGTAACGCCGATCTTCAACACCATGATGCGCATCGACAAATCCCTGGTCGAAGCGGCGCGCGATGCCGGCGCAAAAGACTGGCAGATTATCTGGAACGTCATCCTGCCGCTGGCCAAGCCGGGGATCGCCATCGGCTCGATCTTCGTCGTGACGCTGGTGATGGCCGATTTCTCCACCGTGCAGGTGATGAGCGGCGGCCAGTCCGCCTCGGTGGCGCTGATGATGCGCAACCAGATGAGCCTGCTGCAATATCCGGCGGCTGCGGCCAATGCCATCGTGCTGCTGGTGCTGGTGCTGTTCATGGTCGCGGGCATCCTGCGCATCGTCGATATTCGCAAGGAGCTCTAAGATGGGTAGCGAAAAGCGCACGACCGGCTTCTACGTCCTCGCCGCCTTCTTCGTGCTGTTCGTGCTGTTTCTTTATGGCCCGCTCTCGGCGGTGTTCATCCTGAGCTTCCAGGGACCGCAGGGCGGGCTGACCTTCCCGCTCAATGGCGTCTCCTTCCGCTGGTTCCAGAACCTGTTCGAAACCCAGGCCGTGGGCAATTTCGGCGCCAGCTTCGGCCGTTCCTTCATGCTCGGCCTGCTGGTCATGTCGGCCACGGTGCTGGTCTCGCTGCTGGCGGGCCTTGCCTTCCGCCGAAAGTTTGTCGGCGCCAGCCCGCTGTTCTACCTGACTGTGGCGAGCCTCGTCGTGCCCTCGATCATCGTCTCGCTCGGCATCGGCGTGCTGTTCCAGCAATTGGGCTGGCGGCCCAACTGGTTCAGTTCCGGCTATGGCGCCCACTTGACCTGGACGCTGCCGTTTGGCGTGCTGATCATGTTCGCCGTCTTCAACCGCTTTTCGCCGAGCTATGAGGAAGCCGCACGCGACCTCGGCGCCAGCTCGTGGCAGACCTTCTACCATGTCGTCCTGCCGATGATCGCGCCCAGCCTGATCGGCGTCGGCCTGTTTGGCTTTTCGCTCAGCTATGACGAATTCGCCCGCACGCTGATGACCTCGGGCAGCTCCAACACCCTGCCGCTCGAAATCTACGGCATGACCACCAATGTCACGACGCCGGTGCTCTATGCGCTGGGCACAGTGACGACGCTGTTCTCCTTCCTCGTCATCCTCGCAACGCTCGGCATCATCCTCTTCATCGGCCGCAAGCGGGCTCGCGCATGACCCGCATTGCCGTCATCAATCCCAACACCACCGCCAGCATGACCGCCACCATCGCCCATGCGGCACGGCTGGTGGCGGCGGCAGGTACCGAGATCATGCCGGTGACCTCCAGCATGGGGCCGGTCTCGATCGAAGGCTATTATGACGAAGCCTTTGCCCTGCCAGGCCTGCTCAAGGAGATCGGCAAAGCCGAGCGCGAGGGCGCCGATGCCGCGGTGATCGCCTGTTTCGACGACACCGGCCTCGACGCCGCCCGCGCCATGGCGCGCATTCCGGTCATCGGCATCTGCGAGGCGGCGCTCGCCACGGCCGGCTTCATCGCCAAGCGCTTTACCGTGGTCACCACCATGGAGCGCTCGCGCGTGCCGATTGAAGAGCTGGCGCATCGCTATGGCATGGCCGGCCGGGCAAAAATCCGCGCCGCCAATATCGCCGTGCTGTCGCTGGAAGATCCCAATTCCAATGCTCGCGACAAGCTGCGCAACGAGATCGTCCGCGCCATCGCCGAGGACAATGCCGAGGCCATCGTGCTCGGTTGCGCCGGCATGGCCGACCTGGCGCGCACCCTGAGCCATGAATTCGGCATGCCGGTGATCGATGGCGTCGGCGCAGCGGTCAAGCAGGCCGAAGCGCTGGTGGCGCTGGGGCTTTCGACCAGCAAACGCGGCACTTATGCGCCGCCGGTCGCCAAGCCCTATGCCGGCGCCCTGGCGGAATTCGCACCTGCCTAGTGCCTGCATGCGGGGTCTGCAAAATCCTTCGGCAACCTAGTGCGTCACCCGCCGTTGAGGCTGGCCAATCCACTGGAGCATGCCATGTCCCATACGCCTTCGTCGTCCCGCCAGATCCTGCCTGGCGATTACACCAAGCTTGGCGCGAACTGGGATGGCGAGGGGACCAATTTTGCATTGTTTTCGGCCTATGCGAGCCGGGTCGAACTCTGCCTGTTCGACGAGGCCAGGGGCGCCGAGGTCGAGCGCATCACGCTGCCCGAATATACCAATGAGATCTGGCACGGCTACCTTCCAGGCGTCGGTCCCGGCACGCTCTACGGCTACCGCGTCCATGGTCCCTATGAGCCGGCGCATGGCCATCGCTTCAATGCCAACAAGCTGCTGATCGACCCCTATGCCCGCGAGCTGGTGGGTGATGTGCAGTGGTCGCCAGCGCATTTTGGCTACAATGGCGATGCCGAAGACAAGGACCTGTCGTTCAACGACGCGGACAGCGCCTCGGTGACGCCCAAGGCGCGGGTCATCGATCCGCACGGCTATAACTGGTCCAATGACCGCAAGCCCAATGTCGATTGGGCCAAGACCATTTTCTACGAGACCCACGTCAAGGGTTTCACCCAGTTGCACCCAGCCGTGCCGGAAGAGCTGCGCGGCACCTTCGAGGGCCTCGCCCAGCGCGAAGTGATCGACTACATCAAATCCACCGGCGTGACCTCGGTGGAACTGCTGCCGATCCACGCCTTCCCCGATGACGACTTCCTGCTGCAGAAGGGCCTGCGCAACTATTGGGGCTACAACACGCTCGGCTTTTTCGCCCCGGCCAGCCGCTACTACGGCCCCAATGGCATCAACGGGTTGCGCAACACCATCCGGGCCTTCCATGACGCCAATATCGAAGTCATCATGGACGTGGTCTACAACCACACTGCCGAAGGCAATGAGATGGGGCCGACGCTCTCGTGGAAGGGCATCGACAACTTCTCCTACTATCGCACCATGCCCGGTGATCCGCGCTATTACATCAATGACACCGGCACCGGGAACACGGTCAATACCAGCCATCCGCGCGTCATGCAGATGATCACCGACAGCCTGCGCTACTGGTCGGAAGACATGCATGTCGATGGCTTCCGCTTTGATCTGGGCACGATTTTGGGCCGTGAGCCCGAGGGTTTCGACCAGCGCGGGGGCTTCTTCGACGCGGTTGGGCAGGATCCTACGCTGGCGAAGGTCAAGCTGATCGGCGAGCCCTGGGATATCGGTCCCGGCGGCTACCAGGTCGGCGGCTTCCCACCCGGCTGGGCCGAGTGGAACGACAAGTATCGCGATACAGTTCGCGACTACTGGAAGGACACCGATCACACGACGGGCGATTTTGCCGCGCGCTTCACCGGCTCGGGCGATGTCTACGACCTGCGCGGACGCCGCCCCTGGGCCGGCGTCAATTTCCTCACCGCCCACGACGGCTTCACCCTGCACGATGTGGTCTCCTACAACGAGAAGCACAATGATGCGAATGGCGAGGACAATAACGACGGCCACAACGACAATCGCAGCTTCAACTATGGCGCCGAAGGCGAGACCGACGACGAAGGCATCGTCGCGGTGCGCGAACGGCAGAAGCGTAACTTTTTGGCCACTTTGTTCCTCAGTCACGGCACGCCGATGCTGCTGGCAGGCGACGAATTCAGCCGCACCCAGGGCGGCAATAACAATGGCTATGCGCAGGACAGCGAGATTTCCTGGATCAACTGGGATTTCAACGACAATGCCAAGGCGCTGACCGATTTCGTCCGCAAGCTGGTGGCCATTCGCAACCAGCAGCCGCTGATCCATCGCGACAACTGGCGCGATCAGATGAGCGTCACCTGGTACAATCCGGGCGGTGGCGAGCAGCAGGCGGCCCATTGGCTTGACGCCGGCGCCACGACGCTGGGCATCCGCCTGTCGCGCGACGATCTCAAGGGCCAGGACGGCATCTGGTGGGAGCTGGTGGTGCTGTTCAACCCCCATGACGGCGAGGTGGATTTCAAAGTGCCCAAGCGCAGCGAAGATACCCCGTGGACGGCCGCCATCGACACTGCAACCCCCGATGACGGCGCACGTTCTGTGCAAGGCGGCGAGGCCATCAAGATGGCCCCGCGCTCACTCATTCTGCTGCATTGATCGAGGAGATCACCATGGCCGAGCTGGACCACGAAAAAATCCGCGTCATCGCCTATGAACTCTGGGAGCGTGATGGCGCGCCCGAGGGCCGTGACGAGGACTATTGGCATGCAGCGGTGAAGCTGTTGTCGGACGAGGCTGCGGGTTCGCCGCCCGACGATCCGGCCTCGGAACTGCCGCTCTCGGTGATTGCACCCAGCCCGGTCAAATAGACCAGGGCTCACCAGCCGATCCATGTCCAGCGCAACACGCTTTGGCGCCCGGGTTCAGGGCGGGAACACGCAGTTCTCGCTCTGGGCGCTGGGCAAGGAGGCCGCTACCGTCGAGGTGGAAGGCAAAGGCAGCTTTGCACTGAACGCGGACGGCCATGGATATTTCAGCGCGTCGGTGCCAGATGTCGGGCCCGGCTCGCGCTACTGGTTCACGCTGGATGGTGGTAAGCGCCTGCCGGACCTCGCCTCGGCCTGGCAGCCGGACGGCAATGACGGACCATCCATGGTGGTCAATTCCGACTTCGCCTGGACCGACCAGAATTGGCCCGGCGTCGAGAGCAGCGACCAGGTGCTCTACGAACTGCATATCGGCACCTTGACCAAGGCCGGGACCTGGGCCGCCGCAGCCGAGCGCCTGACCCACCTGCGCGATCTCGGCGTCACCATCCTGCAGATCATGCCAGTCGGCACTTTCAGGGGGCGCTTTGGCTGGGGCTATGACACGACTTTGCCCTATGCACCTTACGCGCCCTATGGCACGCCGGAGGAGATGCGAGGCTTCGTTGATAGGGCCCATGCCTTCGGCATCGGCGTCATCCTCGACGTGGTCTACAACCATGTCGGCATGGGCGATCACTACCACGCCTATAGCGAACATTATTTCACCACGCGCTATGAGAACGAATGGGGCGCCGGCTTCAACTATGACGGCGAGGGATCGCGAGCGGTGCGCGACTTCATCATCGGCAATGCCGTCTACTGGATCGAGGATTTCCATCTCGACGGCCTGCGCATCGACGCCGCGCAAGCCATGTTCGATGTCAGCGAGGAGCATATCCTCACCGAACTGACGCGCGCGGTGCGTGCGGCTGCCGGCGCGCGAAAACTCTACATGCTGGTCGAAAACCAGCCGCAGGAACATCGCATGATCGACCCGCCAGCCAAGGGCGGCCACGGCATGGATGCGATGATCAGTGATGATTTCCAGCATGCCGCGCGCGTCGCCATGACCGGGCACAATGACTTCTATTATCGCGATTATCTCGGCACGCCGCAGGAGCTGGTCTCGGCGCTGAAATATGGCTTTCTCTATCAAGGCCAGCGCTCGGACATGCGCGACAAGCCCTATGGCACCTATAATCTAGCGACGCCCGCCGAGCATTTCGTGCATTTCCTGGAGAACCACGACCAGGTCGCCAATTCTCCCCGCGGCTTCCGGCTCGGCGCCCTCGCATCCGCGGCGCGATTGCGCGCCATCACCGCGCTGCTGCTGCTCGGACCGCAAACGCCGGCGCTGTTCCAAGGCCAAGAATTCGCCGCCTCCAACCCCTTCCTCTACTTCTTTGGCCTCGAGGGCGACGAGGCCAAGGCCGTTGCCGATGGCCGTCGAAAATCGCTGATCAATTTCCTCAGCGTCACCGATCCGGCGATGCAGGCAGCGCTGCCCGATCCGGCCGATCCCGAGACCCTCCACCGCAGCAAGCTCGACTGGAACGAGGCCCAGCGCCATGCCGGCATGCTGAAGCTCCATTGCGACCTGTTGTCGATGCGAAGGCTGGACCCGGCCTTTTCGCAGCGCAGCGAGCGGCGGATCGATGGCGCGGTGATTGGCGATGCGGCGCTGCTGATCCGCTACCTGACGCCCGATCCAGCCGGCCATCGCCTGCTGCTGCTCAATCTCGGGCGCGACCTGCAGATTGGCGTGCTGGCCGAACCGCTGCTGGCGCCCACCGACGGTCATCACTGGACTGTCGCCTGGTCGAGCGAGCATCCCGACTATGACGGCGGTGGTCGCGGCGCGATCGATCCGGCCCGCTTCTGGATTCTACCCAGCGATTGTGCCGTGATGCTGAAAAGCGAGCCGGATCGCTAGCCGTCTAAAGGCTTTCGGCTATGATCTCGAACGAGCGCACGCGCTTGGCGGGATCAAAAACGTCCGACACCACCATCAACTCGTCGGCACCGGTTCGCGCGACCAGGTCGGCAATGCCGGCGCGGACGGTTTCCGGCGAGCCATAGATCGAATGGGCCAGCATATGCGCCGCCTGGGCCTTTTCCGCCGGTGACCAATAAGTCTCGATGTCATCGATCGGCGGCTGGCTGAGGCCACGCGCGCCGCGGAAAATATTGGCAAAGGACATCTGCTGCGTGGTGGCAAGGCGACGGGCTTCGGCATCCGTCTCGGCGGCAATGATATTGACGCCGATCATGGCATGCGGCGCGGCCAGCTGTTCAGATGGCTTGAAGCGGCTGCGGTAGATCTCGAGCGCCGGCATCAACGCATCCGGCGCAAAATGGCTGGCAAAGGCATAGGGCAGGCCAAGCTCGGCCGCCAGCTGCGCGCCATAGGTGCTGGAGCCCAGAATCCACAGCGGCACATTGGTGCCGGCCGCGGGAACCGCCTGCAGCCGCTGGCCCTCTTCGGCGGCGGCGAAATAGGCCTGCAGCTCCAGCACGTCCTGCGGGAAATTATCCGAATTGGACAGCGAGCGGCGCAGCGCCCGCATCGTCATCTGGTCGGTGCCGGGGGCACGGCCGAGGCCGAGGTCGATGCGGCCGGGATAAAGCTGCGCCAGGGTGCCGAACTGTTCGGCGATCACCATCGGCGCATGGTTGGGCAGCATTATGCCACCGGCGCCAACGCGGATGGAGGTGGTGCCGGCCGCGATATGCGCGATGGCAATGGACGTGGCGGCGCTGGCAATGCCGGGCATGTTGTGATGTTCGGCGACCCAGTAGCGGGTATAGCCCAGGCGCTCGGCATGCGCGGCAGTGCTGCGGGCATTGTCCAGCGCGTCTTTCGGCCCCGATCCTTCGTTGACCCGCACGAGATCGAGGATAGACAGCGCAACCATGACAAGCTCCATATTATCGTATTTTGACGATATAGGGCGCCGGCTAGCGATTTACGAGGGTTGAAGCGTCGCAGGCGGACGTTTTGCTCGAAGAGGCGGCCAATGGAACGGCCGCCTCTGGATTTAGAGGATTTCGATGATCGCTTCGATCTCGACCGGAATATTGTTGGGCAGCGAACCCGTGCCCATCGAGGTGCGGGCATGCGGGCCAAGGTCCGGGAACACTTCGGCAAACAGCGTCGAGCAACCGTCGATGACGAAGGGATGGCGGGTAAAGTCGGGCGTGGCATTGACCAGCCCGAGCACCTTGACCACCCGGGCGACGCGATCGAGATCACCCAGTTCCGCCAGCATCACGGCCAAAAGGTTCAGCCCGACCATGCGAGCATGGACCTGGGCCTGCTCGGCCGAGAAATCCGCACCCACCTTGCCGGTAATCGGCGGCTCGCCGGCCACGGCGGGCGCCAGGCCCGACAGGAACAGCAGGTTGCCGGTGCGAACGGCCGGAATGAACAGGCCGATCGGCTGGGGCGCCGGGGGCAACACAATGCCGAGCGCGGCAAGGCGGGCAGCGGTCTTCGACATGCTACTTGAGATCCGAGAAGCTGGTGGCGACGAAAAGCTCGGACTGCAGATTGGTCAGGTGACCAGAACCGCCCGGCGGTGGCCAGATGCCTTCCTTGCTGGCCTGGCCACGGGCCGCGACGCGCTGCTCCACGCTGTTATAGGGCCAGATATGGACCATCTTCTGCGGGCCTTCCTCGATGGAGGCCATATTGGTCAGCAGCGGAGACATCTCATTGCGGCGGTCGATGATTTTGGCCCAGGCGGCCTCGGTATCGGCCAGGCCATTGGGCGCCAGCGTATAGGTACGGAATTCGTAGAAGGGGCCGTACGTGCCCGGCACGATCGGCTTGGCGAAGGACAGCGGTTTGAACGCCGTGCTGTTGATGCCGCCGATATACTGGCCGATGCCATAGGGATTGTCGGTCTGCATCAGCCGGGCGCGCTCGGCGGTGAGAGCCTCGACGCTGTCATACTGAGTCAGGAAGGCAAAGCGGTTGAGCGTGCCGAACTCGCAGGCAAAGGCGCCCAGCGGCGTTCCGGTGCTGGAGAAATTCTTGTAGGTTTCGGGCAGTAAAGGCATCACCGCGCCCAGCGTATTGGGCAGCAGCGACAGGATCGTTAGGTCGTAAAGCATGGTTGGTCCTGGGGATTTCATTGGCTTTCCAAACTCGCCCAATCTTGGTACACCAAAAGAATGCCAAGTGCACGCCAAAATCTGGGCGGGCGAATTTGCGGGTCAAAGGAGCACCAAATGTTCGATCTTCTGCTTGCCGGGCGCGTGGTGACGCCATCTGCCATTCTCGACAATGGCTGGGTTGCGATCACCGGCGGCAGCATTGCCGCGGTGGGCACCGGCGCCCGCCCGCAGGCAACAGAGGTTCGCGATTTCGGCACGGCATTGCTCTTGCCCGGCGCCGTTGATGGCCAGACCCATGCCGGCAGCCAGATCGGTTTTGCCGGCATGACCATGACCAGCCACGCCGCCGTGATGGGCGGTGTCACCACCATTGTCGACATGCCCTATGACCATCCGACGCCGGTGACCACTGGCGCTGTGCTGGCGGAAAAGGTCGCGGCGATCAATGCACTTTCCGTCTGCGACGTGGCGCTCTATGGCACCGTGCCCACCACGCCAAATCTCGAGCATGTCGAGGACCTGGTCGCCGGCGGCGTCTGCGCCTTCAAGATTTCCTCCTTCGAGGCCCATCCCGAGCGCTTTCCCCGCATCGGCAATTCGGCGACACTGACCCTGCTCAAGGCGCTGGAGGGCAGGGGCCTGCCGCTTGGCCTGCACAATGAAGACCAGGAGATCGTCGCCGCGACGACCAAGCAATTCATTGCCGAGGGTCGCAACAAGCCCGAGGATCACAGCGACAGCCGTCCGCCGGTGGCTGAGCTGACCGCGACCGCCAGCTTCCTCGAACTGGCCGCCTCGACCGAAGCCCATGCCCATATCGTCCATATCTCACTGGCCGACGGCTTTGATCTGGTTGCTGACTACCAAGCCCGCGGCGTCAATGCGACGGCCGAAATGTGCGTGCATTACCTGCTGTTTGACGCAGCGCCCGACATGGCGCGGCTCGGTGGCCTGCTCAAGGTCAATCCGCCGATCCGCTCAGGCGAGGTCGATCGGCTCTGGGAAATCCTCGAAAGCGGCGGCGCGACTTTCGTGTCATCCGACCACAGCGCCTGGCCGCTGGAGCGCAAGACCACGGCATCGATCTTCGACGTGGCTGCCGGCATGCCGGGCCTCGAAGCCATGCTGCCGGCCTTCTTCACCGAAGCGGCGCGGCGCAAGGGTTTTGACGCTGCCTCCCAGATGACCGCCGAATACCTCTGCCGCAAGCCGGCAGAGTTCTTTGGTCTGTCCCGGAAGGGCCAGCTGGCACCGGGCTTTGACGCCGATGTCGCCGTGCTGGCCGTCGAGCCGATGATCTATGACGCAAGGCGCAATCCGCTCGGGCCGGGCTGGAGCGCCTATGACGGCCAGCAATTCGCCGTCACGCCAGCCGCAACTTTTGTGCGCGGCCAGCAGGTGTGGGATGGCCAGTTTGTCACCGAGGCAAACGGGCTCGGCCGCTTCGTGCCGCGCGGCTAGCGCGAGCCTGACAGCCGGTCGATGATGGCGACGCGCACGCTTTCGATATGCTCGGCCATGGCATCATGCGCCCGCTGCTGGTCGCCGCTGGCGATCGCGTCGAGCAGCGAGGTGTTTTCCTCCACGCCGAACTTCGGGCTGATCGGATTGCGATAGGCGTTGAACACATGGGTGCGGCGGCGCAGGTCGCGGATCATGCCGGCGAGCAATGTATTGCCCGCCGCATCGGCAACCGCGCCATGCAGCATGTCGTCGACATCCCAGATATCGCTGAGGCTCGGCTTGGCCTGCTTGCCGAGATCCTGTAGCGCCGCGCGGATGGCGTCCATCTTCTCCTGCGGAATGCGACCGGCGGCGAGACGCGCCGCTTCAGCTTCCAGCAGCTGGCGTACATTGAGCAGTTCGACAAAGGCTTCCGTGGAAAACGGGCTCACGGTGACGCCGCGGCTCGGCTGCTTGTAAACCAGGCCTTCCGCTTCAAGTCGGCCGAGTGCCTCCCGCACCGGGGTGCGCGACGCATTGAGTCGTTCCGCCATCTTGCGCTCGACAATCACGTCGCCGGGCTGAAGTTCGCCGCGGATCAGGATGTCGATCAACTGTTCATAGACTTGCTCGGTCAGATTTGGGCGATCGCCCTGCAGCAGACTATTTGCATTCAGTGGCTCGGCAATCTCAGCCATTTTGGCGCTCCCATTTGGGTTGTTGTCATAGCCTGTGCCGCCGGGGCTTGGAAGACTTTTGGGATAGTCGCGGTATGCCATCCCACAACTAAATGCCCTCCCGAAATATGCCCGATTTCGGGGCAGCTTTATCCACTGCCGAAAATTGTACTAGCCATCGCCGCGATAGGGCTTGGCAAGCCGATCATCACACGTTAAACCTATGGTATACCAATGGCGTGCAATTCGTGCGCCAGGCACCGGGAGTGGCTTATGGCGATCAAGACCTGGCGGGCAACCAGCATTCAAATGCGCAGCGAGCGAGCCTCCCAGGCTGAAAGCGCCGAGGCCGCCCAGGCGGTGATCGCCCGCAATGTCGCAACGCTGGTCCGCATGATCGAAGAGGCCTGCGCCTCCGAGCAAAAGCCCGATCTGGTGGTGTTTCCGGAATTCGCCATGCAGGGCCCGCCGCTGCATATGAAGGTGGAAGAGTGGATTGCCCGCGCCTGTTCGTCCATCCCTGGCCCCCTGACCGCACCCCTGCAGGAGTTGGCCAAGCGCCACGGCATTTTCATTGCCGGCAATATGTTCGAAGCGCCGCCCGAATGGGCTGGCCGCTATTTCAACAGCTCCTTCCTGATAGACGATAGCGGCGAGATCATTCTCAACTACCGTCGCGTCAACACCGCGGCCTTCCCCTCGGTGCATGACTTCATGTCGCGCTATCTCGAAGTCACGCCACAGTCCGACGTCTTCCCCGTCGTCGAGACCCGTCTCGGCAAGCTGGCGCTGATTCCCTGCGGCGAAATCTCGGTGCCCGAAGTGGCGCGCGTGATGATGATGCAGGGCGCCGAAGTGATCCTGCACCCGACCAATTCCAAGCGCACCGATGCGCAGGAAGCCGCCAAGCTCGCCAGGGTTGCCGAGAACATGACCTATCTGGTCAGCGCCAATGTCGCCGGCCCGATCGGCTTCTCGCCCGACAATTCCATACCCGGCGGCCGCTCGCATATCATCGACCACCACGGCAATACCCTGGCCTTCCAGGAAGACGATGGCGAAAGCATTGCCGTCTCGGCGCTGATCGATATCGAGGCTTTGCGCCGCGATCGCCGCACCGATACCGGCCTTGCCAATCCGCTGCTACGCGCCCGCTACGAAATGTACGTGCCCTATTATGAGGCCGCACGCTTCTATCCGCCCGACCATTTCCTCGACGCCCCGATGGTGGACACCGCGCAGACCCGCGCCGCCATCGCCACGGCTCGCGCCAATATGGAACAGGCCAGTATTCTCACCCCATTGCCGCCCGGCGCTTCCGAGCCCGTGGCCCAATCTGCTCACTAGGAGATCCGAGATGATTACCGCAGAAGAAAATCAACAGCTGAGCCAGGTCGGCAAGGGTACGCTGATGGGGAATTTCTTCCGTCAGTTCTGGCTGCCGGTCTGCCTGTCGTCCGAACTGATCCAGAATGGCGACCCCGTGCGCCTGATGATCCTGGGTGAAAAGCTGGTCGCCTTCCGCGATAGCGAAGGCCGCGTCGGCGTCTTCGATCACCGCTGCCCGCATCGCTGCGCCTCGCTGTTCTTCGGCCGTAACGAATTGGGCGGCATCCGCTGCGCTTATCACGGCTGGAAGTTCGACGTCACCGGCAAGTGCCTCGATCAACCCAATCTCGAAGACAAGTCCAAGTATCCGGCCGGCACCCCGGCCATTGCCTATCGCGTCAAGGAATCGGGCGGCATCGTCTTCGCCTATATGGGCGAGCGTCAGGAAAACCCGCCGGAACTGCCAGAAATCGAAGCCATTCACGGCGAAGCCGATGACCGCAACATCGCCCTGACCCACCGCGACTGCAACTACATGCAGGCGCTGGAAGGCGATATCGACACCTCGCATCTCGGTTTCCTGCATGTCGGCGGCATCGATGGCGAAAAGCTCGACCTGTCGGATCCGGAAGTCTTCACCGTCACCGAGAAGGCGCCCAAGATCAACGTGACCGTCACCAAATACGGCACCATGTATTCGGCCCAGCGCAATGCCTTTGAAGGCACCGAGCACCATCGCTTCGCCTCCTACCTCTTCCCCTTCTGGGTCACCTATCCCGGCGGCGAACTGGACAAGGCCGTGACGGCCAATGCCTGGGTGCCGATCGACGACACCTCGACGATGATCTTCAACATCGACCTGCGTCGCGCGTCGGGTGGCGGCAAGAAGGGCTTCAAGTACAAGGACGGCACCCCCGTCGAAGGCCTGGCCCGTCCGCTTGAATACCTGCCCAACACCACCGACTGGAAGGGCCGCTGGCGCCCGGTCAAGGATCGCTCCAACGACTATGGCATCGACCGTGAATGGCAGCGCAATGGCGACAGCTATACCGGCGTCGTCGGCGTGCCGATGCAGGACCAGATGATCCAGGAATCCATGGGCTATGTCGTCGATCGCGAAATGGAGCACCTCGCTGCGTCCGACCGCATGGTGATCCTGACCCGTCGCGTCATGCTCGATGCGGCCAAGGAATATGCCGCGACCGGCAAGCTGCCCGACTTCGTCGATCACCCTGAATACGCCCGCGATGCCCGCGGCGGCGACATTGTCGTTCCCTATGGCACCGACTGGCTCGACGGCTATGAAGAGAAGATGGCCGAGGTCAAGGGCTACAAGCCCAAGATGGCCGCAGCCGAATAATGAGCGAAGGCCTCACCCTTGGATCCGGCGCATTTGCGCCGGATCCCGTGACCCACATTGAAGAAGCCGGAGCCGCCTCCGTGTCCGAACATCATACGCCGGCCGATGCCAAGGCGCTGACCATGCGCGTGGCCTCCATCACCCTCGTCGCCGAAACCATCCGTGCCATTGAGCTGGTCTCCGCCGATGGCTCGCCGCTGCCCCCATTCAGCGCGGGCGCGCATATCAATCTCAAATTGCCGGGCGATCTCAGCCGTTCCTATTCGCTGACCAATGGTCCCGAAACCACGGATCGCTATATCGTCGCGGTCAATCGCGATGCTGCCAGCCGTGGTGGCTCGGCCTATATTGCCGAACAGCTCAAGGTCGGCGACGTGCTGCCGGTCGACCCGCCGCACAATACTTTCCCGCTGGTCGACGACGCCGAAACCAGCGCCTTCTTCGCCGGCGGCATCGGCATCACGCCCATGCTGGCGATGATCCGTCGCCTCGAAAGCCTCGGCAAGCCGTGGAAGCTGTTCTATGCCGCGCGCAACCGCTCCAGCGCAGCCTTCGTGGCCGAGCTCGAAGCGCTCGATGCCGCGGCGCCGGGCCGGGTGCATTTCCACTTCGACGACGTCGAGGGCAAGGTCATGCCGCTGCTGAAGCTCGCGGTCGGCATTCCCAAGGCGGCGCATGTCTATTGCTGCGGCCCCTCGCGCATGATCGAGACCTTCAAGGCCTCGGCCGGCTGGCGCCCGGAAGACAATGTGCATGTGGAACATTTCGCCGGCACCAATGCCAAGCCCACCAGTGACTTCACCGTAGCGCTCAAGCGTCAGGGCAAGGAATTCTTCGTCAAGGCCGGCGAAAGCATCATGGATGTGCTCGAAGCCAATGGCGTGCCGGTGGCCCATTCCTGCCGCGAAGGCGTCTGTGGCACCTGTGAGACGGTCGTGCTGGAAGGCGAATGCGACCACAAGGATAATGTCCTTTCGACCCGCGAGAAGGATTCCAACAAGCTGATCATGATCTGCTGCTCCGGCGCCAAATCCGGTCGCCTGGTGCTCGATCTCTAGACGTTCCTGCCGCAAGTCCCAACTGGCCCGGTGCGCAAGCACCGGGTCTTTTTGTTTGGGGCGGTGGCTTCGGTGGCCAGTCATCACCCCACCCTCGATCCCTCACCATTCAGGGGAGGGAAGCCATCGTTTCGCGGTCTCGATCTTTCTTCTCTCTCCCCCTTGTGGGGAGGGCGGCCCCAAAGGGGTCGGGTGGGGGTCGGGCTACGCACGATCTTTCTGGTGCCCAAACGAAAAAGGGGGCCCGGAGGCCCCCTCGATCAATTCATGTGCTTGAACTTACCGCGCAATACGCCGCCAGGGCATGGCAAGCTTTTCCACTTGTTCCAGCACTGCGAAGAACACCACGCCGATCAGAATGATCAGGATGATCGCTGCAAACTGGCGCGTTATGTTGAAGCTGGCGCCGGCGACGAGGATGACATAGCCGAGGCCGGCATTGGCGCCGACAAATTCAGCAACGATGGCGCCGATCACCGACATGGCGGTAGCCAGCTTTAGGCCCGCAAAGATCGAGGGCAGGGCCTGCGGCAGGCGGAATTTCCAGAACACCTGCCAGTTGGACGCACCCATCGACTTGGCGAGATAGATCATCTCGCGACTGGCCGAATTCAGCCCCATCACCGTGTTGACCACGATGGGGAAGAAGGTCTGGAGGATGACGATGACGATCTTGGGCGTCATGCCATAGCCGAACCAGGTCAGCAGCAGCGGCGCCACGGCCACCATGGGCACCGTCTGGCTGGAGACGATCAGCGGATAGATCATCCGCTCGATCGGCCGCGAATAAACGATCAGCACGGCAAGCGGAATGCTGATCAGCACCGACAGGGTAAAGCCGAGCAGCACTTCGAACAGCGTCACGCCGGCATTGGGCAGCAGGCGATGGCCGTAGTCGATGAATTCCTGGAAGATCTGCGATGGTGCCGGCAGCATATAGGCCGGCACATTGCCGATGCGGACCGAGAGTTCCCAAAGCACGAGAATGACCAAGAGGCTCCAGGCCGAGGGCGAAACCTTGCCCAGGATACGGAGCACCGGGTTGCCGCGCGCCGCGGGCGTGGCGGTTGGTTCAGCGAGGACTGCCATGACTTAATACTCCTCCCGGAACACGCCGAGGCTCTTGAAGATGTCGGTGAGTTCGCGGGTATATTCGATGAATCGCGGGTCCTCACGCATGGCAAGGCGCCGCGGCCGCGGCAGGTCGATATCGATGATCTTCTCGATCCGGCCAGGGCGCGGGGACATCACCACCACGCGGTCGCTGAGGAAGATGGCCTCGGCGATCGAATGGGTGATGAAGAACACCGTCATGTCGCTTTCCGAGCACAGCCGCAGCAGGTCGATCTGCAACTGGTCGCGCGTCATGGCGTCGAGCGCGCCGAAGGGCTCGTCCATCAACAGCAATGGCGGCTTGTGCAACAGGGCGCGGCAGATCGAGACGCGCTGGCGCATGCCGCCCGAGAGTTCCTTGGGATAGGCATTCTCGAAATCCTGCAGCGACACCATCTTGAGCAGCTGGCGGGCGCGTTCGGTGGCCTCGCCCATGTCCGACTTGCGGATTTCGGCCTGGATCAGGATGTTCTGCAGCGCGCTGCGCCATTCGAGCAGCACGTCCTGCTGGAACACCACGCCGGCGTCGGGATTGGGCTTATCGATATGCTTCTTGCCCACGGTGATGCGGCCGGTGCTGACCGTATCGAGGCCCGACAGCAGCATCATCAGCGTGCTCTTGCCACAGCCGCTGGGGCCGAGCACCGAGACGAACTCGCCCTTCTGGATGTTGAGGTCGATATTCTGCAAGGCCTGCACGGTGCCATTGCGGGTCTGGAAAGTCTTGGACACGCCGGAAATTGAAATATGGGTTTCCTGCGTCGTTTCTGGTGCCACCGTGACGTCCATGTGCTGCTAGAGGCCTCTCGGCCAATCTCCCCTGCGGCCCGAAGGCCAGATGGAACCGGGCGGGGCTACCGCCCGGTGGTGGTCAGATCGAACGGATGGCACCGCCATCGACGCGCATCATGCTGCCGGTGACGTAGCTGGCCTGCGTGCTGGCGAGGAAGGCGACGACAGCGGCGAATTCTTCGGGCGTGCCATAGCGACCGGCCGGAATGGTCGCGGTGGATGCCTTGGCGATATCTTCCACCGGCGTGCCGCTCTTTTGTGCCTGACCGGCGTCGATCGAGGCGGTGCGGCCGGTGGCGATACGGCCCGGCAGCACCATGTTGACGGTGACGCCATCACCGGCCACTTCGCCGGCCAAGCTCTTCATGAAGCCTACCAGCGTCGAGCGCAGGGCATTGGACATCGGCAGGTGCGGAATGGGCTGCACCACGCCGCTCGAGGCGATGGTCAAGATACGACCCCAGCCGCGTTCGCGCATCGACACGATCAGGTCGAGCGTCAGCGCCACGACGGGCTGCACCATGCTGGCAAAATGGGTCGCCATGGCTTCGGTGGTGATGCTGCTCGGCGTTCCGGGCGGCGGGCCGCCGGTATTGTTGACGAGAATGTCGATAGCGCCGCCCGAGGCGCGCGCCTGCGCGGCAATGAGGCCGGCGGCATCAGGATGGGCCAGGTCGGCCACGGCAAGAAAGCAGCGGGCCTGCTGTTCGGTGGGCAGGGCGGCACGGGCTGCTTCCAGCCGCTCCGGCGAGCGGCCGCTCAGCGTCACGCGGGCGCCTTCGTTGAGCAGGGCTTGCGCCGAAGCGAGCCCCAACCCCTGGCTGGCGCCCAATACCAATGCGTGTTTGTCGTCTAGTCCAAGATACATGCGTCGCCATTCAGTCAAAAAGAGCTAGGGCGGCATCGGTCTCGATGCCGCCCGGGAGCGTGTTATTCGGCCGGCAGGAAGCTGCCGTCATAGATGCCGGCAGGGGTCAGGCCAGGCTTCATTTCGCTATATTCTTCGAGCAGCGAAATGGTCTGCAGGATGTCGGCCTCGGCGACCCAGCCATAAGGCTTGCCTTCGGAAGCAGCGGTGTGCTCGTAAGCGGGCATCACCTTGAGCTCGAGGGCGATCTGGGCTTCGTCGGAGTCGGGGCGGGCTTCCATGAAGATGGCCAGCGCCTCTTCCGGATTGGCGGCAACATCGGCCTTGCCCTTCTGCAGCGCTGCAAGGAAGCCCTTCATCAGCTCGCCATGCTCGGCCAGCCAGTCCTTGCGGACCACGACGCTCGAACCGATGATGTTGACGCCATAGTCGGCGAACAGCAGCGGCGGCGAGATCGGCTTCATTTCGGCAACCTTGTCGCCATCCGGATTGGCCCAGCCGTTGATGAAGTCGACGTCGCCATTGAGCAGGGCGACGCGGTCGCCACCACCGTTAATGACCACAACCTCGACCTTGTCCAGGTCGACATCATTGGCGGCGGCAAAAGCCTTGATCATGCCGTCTTCGAAATTGCCGGCATCGGTGCCGAGCCGCTTGCCTTCGATATCCTTGGGCGTGGTGATGCCCGAGCCTTCGAGGCTGATGATCGAGGTCGGATCCTTCTGCAGCAGGCCGGCCACCACGATCAGATCGCTGGAGCCGGAGGTCTGCTGGGCCTGGGCCACGACACCCAGACCGGCAATGCCGATCGGAAAGTCGCCGGCGCCGACGGCCTGGATGGTGCCGGTCGAGCCATTGCCGTCAACGATGTCGATATCGATGCCGGCTTCTTCAAAATAACCCTTGGCATCTGCCATGAACAGAGGCGCATCAACGCCACCGGCAATCCATGCCAGGCGCAGGCTGATCTGTTCGAGGTCCTGGGCGTATGCGCCCGTCAGGCTTGTGGCGCTCAGCATGGCGAGGCTCAGAGCCGGAGCGAAAGCGCGCAATAGAGTGTGATTCATTTGCATCCCCTAAACACCATTTTCCCGATGGCATTCGAACGGTATGCCAACGGAATATCACGTGTCAATCTGCTTTGTCGGAACATTGGGCAGTGGAATTTGCTGTCTATAATTTGTGCAATCTGGCGCGTTTTGGTGATCCTCGCTGGAGCAGCCTGCATCCGGATTACGCAGTGATGGCGCGGCGCGGCAGGGCTGCCGACAGCAATGCAATATGCGTGCCGAGATATGTCGCATCTTACGGATATCAAACAAAAAGGCCCGGAACGCGGGGTTCCGGGCCATAATGATTTTCCGAGCTTGGCTGCTTAGCGCAGGATGCCGGCCTTTTCGGCATTGGCGATTGCCTGCTGATGCACCGGGGTCAGTTCGGCATAGGTCTCGAAAGCCTTCTCGCCCAGCTGGTTGGCGGGGTAGATATCGGCCTCGGCATAATACTGGCGGTACATTTCAAAGCGCGTGCGCAGCAGGCCATTGCCCATATTGGTGTCGCGGCGGGCTGTCTGCAGGGCATCCACGTCGATGATCGCCGAGCACTCGACGCTCGGCTTGTCGCTCTTTTCGAAGGCAATGTAATTGCCGTTGAAGTCGACGATCTGCGAGTGGCCACCACGCTCGGTGTCGGAGAAGCCGATGCTGCCCGAGATATTGGTGCTGATCAGGTAGCACATGTTTTCGGCGGCGCGGCAGATCTTGGCCGCGTCGGCGCGGGCATTGGCCGGCTCGTTGGACGGGTGCAGCAGGATTTCGGCGCCGCGCAGCATGAAGACGCGAGACAGTTCCGGCGAGGCGACTTCACCACAAGGGAAGATGGCCATGCGACCCAGTTCCGTATCGGCCACCGGGAAGATGCCGTCTTCACCATAGACTTCGCGGTATTCCTCGATGATATCGTGCGGCGACGTCCAGCTGGCCGTGTTGATGCGGCGGTAGCGCAGGATCACTTCGCCCTTGGGGTCGAGCAGGAAGGACGAGTTGAAATAGCGGTCAGGCCACTTGGGATCGACCTCGAAGTGGTTGCCGGCGATGTAGATGTTGAACTTGCGGGCAACGTCGGCCAGCGTTTCGGTGATCGGGCCGGGAATGGCGGCGCAGGCGCGCTCGATCCATTCGCTCACTGGCGTGGCGCGTGGCGGACCCTGGAAGGCAAATTCAGGCAACACCACCAGCTTGGGCGGGTTCGGCCCGGTGCAGGCTTCCTCGATCTTGGCAATGGCGACGGCCATGTTCTCGTCGATGATCGCCCAGGTCTCTGCCTTGGTCGTGGCATTGCTGGCCACCTTGCTGTCGATTTGAATGCATGTGGCGCGCCACGGTTTGATCGCCATTTGTAAGCTCCAGGCAGAAGGTTGGCAGGAAGGTGTTCCAATGGAATACCAATGGCACACGGTACTTGCAAGCCCTGCGTTCATGCATTAATATGACTGTAATAGTCAGATTAAATACGTCGCGTTGACGGCGGTATATCCTTGGTCTACCAAGGTATAAAGTGAGGGTTCACTATGGTTCTGCTCGATTCTGTCGACGCGGCCCGCCTTGATCGTGGCGAGTCCGAGGTCAGCCTCAGCGATTTCGCCTATACGCAAATCCTCGACCTGCTGCTGGCGGGCCAGTTGCACGCCGGTGCCATCCTGCAGGAGCGGCGCCTGGCCGAGCTCTTGTCCATCTCGCGCACGCCCGTCCGCGAAGCGCTGGCGCGGCTGGAAAACGAGTCGCTGGTGTCGCGCCGCCATGGCCGCATGCTGGTGGTCACCGATGTCAGCGTCGAGAGCTACATCAATCTACTCGACATGCGCCGCATCCTCGAAATGGAAACCGCCGCCCGGGCCACTGGCCGGCTCGATGCCGCCAAGGCGCAGGCAGTGCGCGAAGCCATCGACGAGCTCACGCAATATGAGACTATTACCCCCGGCCAGCACTGGGCCGTGGATGATCTGGTGCACAGCACCATTGCCCAGGCGGCCGGCAATCCGCTGGTGGCCGATTCCATCCGCGACCTGCGCCGCCGCACCCATATCTTCAACACCTCGCGCATTCCGCAGCGCCTGTTCGTCGGCGCCTCCGAACATCTCGGCCTGATCGACGCGGTTATGGGCTCCGATCCGCAGGAATCCGCCCGCCGCATGGCCGAACACCTCGACAACGTGCGCGACGCCATCATCGATTTCATCCTGGGACGCCGCCGCTCCTGATCCCTGCCGCAGGTCCGCGACGGGCCGCTTGAAAGGCCCGCCATGACGACCGCCTCTATTAACTCTGAAATCGGCTCCGGCAAGGAGCGCCTTGTCATCGGCGCGGTCATGCTGGCGCTGTTCATGGCGGCGCTGGAACAGACCATCGTCGGCCCCGCCATGGGCGATATCGCCGCCGACCTCGGTGGCGGCGCATTGCTCTCCTGGGTTCCCACCGCCTATCTGTTGGCCGCCACGGCAGCCTCGCCCATCCTCGGCGCCATTGCCGACCTGCGTGGTCGCCGGCTGGCGCTCTATCTTTGCGTTGGCCTGTTCCTCGCCGGCTCGGTCCTCGCGGCTCTGTCGCCCAATCTCGCCACCCTGGTGGCCGCGCGCCTGGTCCAGGGTGCCGGGGCAGGTGGCCTCACCGCACTGCCCTTCGTCGTGATTGCCGATCGCGTGCCAATGAACCGCCGCGCCACCTATTCCGCCTATATTTCCACTATCTATGCGGTGGCCAGTATCTTCGGCCCGGTAGCGGGCGGCGTGCTATCCGACTATGTGCATTGGAGCGCCATCTTCTGGATCAATGTGCCGCTCAGCCTGATTGTGCTGTTCGGCATCTGGTCGCTGTTCCGCGACGATACGGTGGCCAAGCCGCGCTCGATCGATTTCATCGGCGCGGGCCTGTTGATCGGCGGCACCACCACCAGCGTCATGGCGCTCAATGGCTTCACCGGCGTCTCCGAGACCGGCATTCCGGCGCTAGTCTGGTTGATCGGCGCAGTGACTTTCTGGGCCGGCTTTGGCTGGCGCATGGTCAAGGCGCGGGCGCCGCTGGTGCCGCTGCAGATCCTGACCGACCGCACCATCCTGCTCTGCGCGTTGGGTCTGCTGTGCTGCCAGGGCAGCAATATCGGCATGGCGGTCTATCTGCCGCTCTATTACCAGCAGCAATTCGGCCTCTCGGCCAGCGGTGCCGGCTTTGCCATTCTCGGCCTGCTCTGCGGCATCATGTCGGGCGCCTATATTCCGCCGCGCCTGCTGCTGCTCAATCCCAGCTACAAGCCTTTGGTGCTGGGTGCCGCTGTCGTCGCCCTTTGCGGAGCGCTGGCCTTGACCCTCGTGCTGGCCTTCATGCCTACCCTGGTTGGCGTCGAGATCGCCACGGTGGCGCTGGGTCTCGGCATCGGCTCGGCCTATCCGATCTTCACTCTGGCCACCCAGAATGCCGCCGGCAATGCCCGCATGGGTGCCGCGCTCGGCGTGCTGGGTTTCATGCGCGCCATGGGCGGTACCATCGGCGTCGCCGCCGTGGGTGCCGCGGCAGTGGCCTCGGGCCTGACCCGCATGGAGGGCGAGGCGGTCGCTTCGGGCGGCATTCCGATGTGGACGATTTCGCTGGTCGCCGCCGGCCTGCTCAGCCTCTGCGTGCTGGCTCTCGTCGCCCTGCCGCCGCGCGAACTCGAAGGCTATGTCCGCACCAAATAGAAGAACCCTCGGCGCATAAAAAAGCCCCGGCGCGATGCCGGGGCTTTCTTTGTTTTGTGCAGGGAAATCAGCCCAGTTCGGCCAGCCGCTTTTCCTGGCGGGCGATCAGTCGTTCGATTTCGGCAATGCCGGTCGGGGGCAGGGGTGCTGCTGGATTGCGCTGCGCCGCGCTGGCGATGACGCCGCGCTTGGCCAGCACATATTTGCGCACGCCGAGGCCCGCGCCCGGCTGCTGCTCGTAGCGCACCAGCGGCAGATAGGCGTCGAAAATGTCCTGCGCCCGGTCCACATCGCCAGCAGCCATCAGGCGCACGACCTCGACCATCATTTCGGGGAAGCCGAAGCCGGTCATCGCGCCGTCGGCGCCACGGGCCATTTCCTCGGGCAGGAAAATGCCGCCATTGCCGCAGAGAATGGAAATGCGGCGTCGGCCATTGGCCTCGGCCTTGCGCAATTCCGAAATCTTGGTCAGGCCCGGCCAGTCTTCATGCTTGAGCATGACAATGCTCGGATGGGCCTCGATGATCTTGCCCAGCGCCGGGATGCTGATCGGCACATTGGTCGAGAGCGGAAAATCCTGCAGCACGACCGGCACGTCCGTGCCGATCTGGGCAATGACCTGGTCGTAATAGCCGGTGATCTGTTCATTGGTGCGCAGGCCCATCGGCGGCGCCACCATGACGCCGGCAGCGCCGAGATCCATCACTGCCTTGGTCAATTCGCCAAGCGCTGCGAGACCCGGTGCCGAGACGCCCACCACCACAGGCTTGTCGCCGGCACGGGCGAGTGTCTGGCGGGTGATATCCAGCGCTTCTGCCTGGGTCAGCTTGGGCGCTTCGCCCATCATGCCCAGAATGGTCAGTCCATCCGCGCCGCTCTCGAAGTAGAAGTCGTTGACGCTGTCGACGCTCTTGCTGTCGATGGCGCCGGTTTCGTCAAACGGGGTCACCGCGATGACATAGACGCCTTTGCTATCGGCGGAGATGGTGGGCATGCAAATACTCGCTAGGTAGAGAGAAGAACGCCGCCCGAAGGCGGCGTTCGGATGATTATTCGGCGGTGTAGACCACGTCTTCGGCGGTCAGGTCATAGGTGGTGTGGTGCACCTTGCCGACCACGTCGATATTGTGGGTGACGCGGTCCATGTTCCACTTGAAGCCATTTTCGGCAAACACGGCATTGTCCGGACCAAAGGAGAAGGTCATGGCGAAGGGAACGGCATCGACCTGGGTCTCGCGCAGCATGCCTTCGACGCCAGCGGTGATCGCATCAACGGCCGCGTCTGGATCGGCAGCGGCGGCTTCGAACGAGCACTGCACGCCCTTGGCAAAGCGGGCAACGAGGCCGGGATTGCTTTCGATCAGCGCGTCAGAGGTGAAGACCGAAGCGTTATAGATGTCGAGCTTGTCGCCATAGAAGATCGGGCGAACGGCCAGGCCACTCTGCTGGGCCAGCGTGTTGAGCTGGACCGTGGACGTGATGTAGCTGGCCAGGGCATCGATCTGGCGACCGAGCAGCAGGCCGTTCAGCGCCGAACCGTCGACCAGCACCTCTTCAACCTTGGAATAGTCGCCGCCGGCCAGTTCGAGGCCATATGGCACGTATTCCAGCGCAGCATTGCCAACGGACGAGCCGAGCTTTTTGCCTTCGAGGTCGTTCAGCGTCTTGATCGGGCTGTCTTCCAGCACAGCGACGGCCAGTGGCGACAGCGAGACGATCGGCAGGATGGCCTTGACCGGAGCGGCTTCACGGCCGATCGAGCCGATGATCACGCCGAGGTCGGTCACCGAGAAATCGGCCACGCCGGTGGCGACCTTAGTCACGGCATCAGCCGCGCCATAGCCGCGCGAAATGGTGATGTTGATGTCCTGCTCGGTGAAGCAGCCCTTCTCGGCGCCGAGGTAATAGGCAGCCGAAATGCCGCCTGGCGTCCAGTCGAGCTGGAAGGAAACATCATCGGCCGCGAAAGCGGTTCCGGTCTGCAGAGTCAAGGCGAGGCCAGCGAGAAGTCCGGCCGATTTAAGGATCGAATTCATGTGTGATGCCCTTCCAGTTACGATGCCGTTGCAACTGGCATACCATTAGAATACCGTAGGTGTATCGTCTAGCGGATTTTTTGAGCGCTTTGCGTTTCTGCCTAAAGTTCGCGCGACTTCGCGATTGTCAGCTGAGAAGAGACCCATGATTGATACGGAAAAGGTAATGCAGGCGCTCAAGGCGCATGAGGCGGAAATGATTGCGATCCGGCATGATATCCACATGCATCCCGAAACCAGCTACGAGGAATTCCGCACCTCCCAGCTCGTCGCCGACAAGCTGACCGAATGGGGCATCGAGTTCGAGCGCGGCATTGCCGGCACCGGCCTTGTTGCCGTCATCAAGGGTAACCGCCCGGGCAATCGCGCCGTCGGCCTGCGCGCCGATATGGATGCGCTCAACATGGTTGAGACCAATACCTTTGCCCATCGCTCGACCATCCCCAACAAGATGCATGGCTGCGGGCATGACGGGCACACCGCCATGATGCTGCACGCCGCGCGCTACTTGAAGAACAATCCCGATTTCGCCGGTACGGTGAACTGCATCTTCCAGCCGGCCGAAGAGGGCGGTGCCGGTGGCCTCAAGATGATCGAGGAAGGCCTGTTCGAACGCTTCCCCTGCGACGCGGTCTATTCGCTGCACAACAAGCCCGGCCTGCCGGTCGGCAAGTTCGTCACCCGCAATGGCCCGCAACTCGCCTGCGCCGACAGCTGGACCATTACCCTGCACGGCACCGGCGGTCATGGCGGCGCGCCGGAAAAGTCGACCGACACCACCATCGCCCTGGCGCAGCTGATTCTGGGCATCCAGACCATCATCTCGCGCAATGTGCCTGCGCTCGAAACCGCCGTGCTCAGCATTGGCACCGTGCATGGCGGCATGAGCTTCAACGTCATGCCCTCCGAGATCGTTATCACCGGCACCACGCGCTGCCACAAGCCCGAGATTCGCGACCTCTTGGAAAAGCGCCTGACCGAGATCTCCCATGCCGCTGCCGCCATGAGCGGCTGCACGGCCACGGTCGATTACCAGCGCGGCTATCCGCCTCTGATCAACACCCGCGCCGAAACCGACAAGGCGATCCTCGCCGCCGCTGCCGTCTCGGGCATGGACAATGTCGATGGCGACAATCCGCCGATCAATGCCGCCGATGATTTCGCCTACATGCTGCAGGTGCGGCCGGGCTGCAATGTCATGCTGGGGCAGGGCGATGATCCCAAGTGGAAGAACAACCACATGCCCGGTTATGACTTCAACGACGAGATCATCTCCATCGGCGCCGCCTATTGGGTGTCGATCGTCGACCAGGAACTCAATACCGTCGACTGAGGTGTTGGCCAAATGACAGAGGGCGGGTCCGCGGACCCGCCCTTTTTTGCTGCGCTGAATTTGGTCTCAGTGGCCGGCTTCGCGGCGGATCGACCAGCCGAAGAACACGCGGTGCACCAGGTTGACGCTCTCGTAGAGCAGCACGCTGATGATCGCCAGCATCACCACGCAGGCCATGGCTGTGGGGATGGCGAACTGTGCCGTCGAAGAGGTCACGAGGAACCCTAGCCCCTTGTTGGCATTGACGAACTCCGCCACCACCGCACCGACCACCGCAACGGTTACGCCGATGCGCAAGCCGCCGAAGATGAAGGCCACGGCATGCGGCAGGCGGACGGTGAGGATTTCCGTCAGAGGCGAAGCGCCGGCGACGCGCGCCAAGTCTAGCATTTCCTCGGGCGTATCGAGAATGCCGCTGGCCGTCGCCACCATGATCGGGAAGAAGGCGATCAGTGTGACAATGATCAGGCGGGCGGTGATGTCGGTGCCAAAGATCACCACGAGGATCGGCGCGATCGCGACGATCGGAATGGCATTGAGAAAGACGATCAGCGGATAGATTGCTTCCGAGGTCACCCGGTTGACCGAGACCAGCACGCCCAGCGGAATGCCGACCGCGCAGGACAGGGCAAAGCCGATCAGGATGGTGGTCAGCGTCTCGAGGCTATTGCTGAAAATGGTCGGACCCAGCCGCATGCCGCCGTTCCAGATGTCGAGCGGTGATGGCAGCAGGTAGACCGGCACCTTGAGGCCCCAGCTGATCACTTGCCAGGCGACGAGGAATAGCAGGAAGGTAAAGAGGGGCGCGAGGATGCGGCGCGTGGTGGAGCTCATGACACTGCCTTGCGGTGGCCGCGCGGTCCGAAGATGTCGTCGCGGATGCGTTGGGAATATTCGATGAAGGCGGGGAGGGCGGCGCTTTCATGCGAGCGCGGCTTGGGAATATCGATCTCGATCAGGTCCTGCAGGCGACCCGGCCGGGCCGACATCACCGCCACGCGATCCGACAGCAGCACGGCCTCGTTGATCGAATGGGTAACCAGGAGAATCGTCTTCTTGGTGCGCGCGTGAATGTCGAGCAGGTCGAGCTGCAGGTCTTCGCGCGTCAGCGCGTCCAGCGCCCCGAACGGCTCGTCCATCAGCAGGATCTTGGCGTCGAGGATCAGGCTGCGGGCAATCGCCGCGCGCTGCTGCATGCCGCCGGACAGCTCATGCGGCATGCGTTCGGCCATGTCGTCGAGCCCGACCAGCGCCAGCAGGTCATGCGCCCGCGCAATATCTTCGGCGCCGACCCGGCCCTTCAGCACGCGCACCGGATAGAGCACGTTCTTCAGAATGGTCAGCCAGGGCAGGAGCGTTGCGCGCTGGAACACGATGGCGACTTCCGAGAAGCCGCGCAGGTTGGGATCGCCACCGATCCAAACATCGCCGCTGGTGGGCTTTAGCAGCCCTGCCAGCATGCGCAATACCGTCGACTTGCCGCAGCCCGATGGGCCAACCAGCGAGACGATTTCTTCGCGGGCGATATTGAGGTTGAAATCTTCCACCGCAACGACCGGATCGCCGCGCTTGGTGGGAAAGGTCACCCCGACATGCGAGAGCTCGATGAGCGGCTTCGACGCCGCAGCGTCGGCGTCTGGGGTGGGGTTTTTGCCTGTCGGCATGTCGGAAACTGCGAGCATGAGCGAGATGCGCCTTTGATCATTCCACGACGTTTCAGAGACGTCAGTGCCAAAGGTATACCAACTGTGCACCGATTTTGCCAAGCACGAATGCTGGCTTGCTAGGCAGTTTCCACCAGCGCGCACTTTCTGGGCAGTTTTCCACCGTCTCCGCCTTGCACAATGCTCACAATTAGGTATACCAACGCTATACCAATAGGTCAGGTGAACATGCCCACGCTTTTGATATCCGGCGCCAACAGAGGGATCGGCCTAGAGCTGGCCCGGCAGTTTTCCGCAGGCGGCTGGACGGTGATCGGCACCGCGCGCGACGTTGCTGCGGCCACCGAACTCGCAGCCCTTCCCAACACCACCGCCATGCAGCTCGAAGCCACCGACGGCGACTCGATCGCCGCTCTGGTCAAGCAGCTCGACGGCCAACCCATCGACGTGCTGATCGCCAATGCCGGCATTGCCGTCAATCTAGCGGCCAAGCCGGCGGAAGTGACGCGCGAGGATTTCCTCCACGTCGTGCGCACAAACACCTTCGCTCCGCTGGCCCTGGCCGGCGCGCTCAAGGCCAATATCCTCGCCAGCGAGCGCAAGATCGCTCTGGCCATGTCGAGCCTGATGAGCTCGATCGAGGCCAATAACTGGGCGACGCAATATACCTATCGCGCCTCCAAGACCGGCCTCAATGCCGTCTGGACCGCGCTCACCCAGGAATGGAAGCCGCTGGGCATCACCTGCGGCCTGATCCGTCCCGGCATGGTCGCCACCCAGATGACCGACTTCAAGGGCATTGCCGTGGAAACCAGCGTCGCCGGCCTCAAGAAGGTCGTCGAAGGCCTGACCCCCGCCGATGCCGGCCGCATCATCGGATATGACGGCACGGACGTGCCCTGGTAAGCGCTGGAGATCGCAGAAAATGCCATCAGTTTTGATCACTGGCGCCAATCGGGGCATCGGCCTCGAATTCGCCAAGCAATATTCCGCCGCCGGTTGGCAGGTCATCGCCGCCAGCCGCACGCCTTTGGCCGCCAAGGATTTTGCCCTGCTCGGCTATGACGTCACCGAAATGCGCTATGACGCCATGGACGACAAAAGCGCCGCGGCGCTGGCCAATCGCCTGAAGGGCCGTCCCCTCGATGTCGTCATTCTCAATGCCGGTATCGGCAGCGGTCCCGAACTGGCGCCCGAGGCCATCACGCCGGAACATTGGGAGCCCATCATGCTCACCAATACTTTCGCGCCGCTGCATCTCGCGGCCCTGCTCGAACCCAACCTCAAGCTCGGCGAGCGCAAGGTGCTGGCCACCGTCTCTAGCCTTGCGGCCTCGATGAGCCAGTACAAGGTGCCCGGCCAGTTCGCCTATCGTGCTTCGAAAGCCGCGCTCAACCAGATGTGGCGCAGCCTCTCGGTCGACTGGAAGGACTGGGGCTGCATCTGCCTGCCTTTGCGTCCCGGCAAGGTCAGCACCCGCATGACCAATTTCGACGGCGATCTGACGCCCGAAGAATCCGTCCGCGGCATGCGCAGCGTCATCGACAGCGCCACGCCCGAAATGAGCGGCCTGCATTGGGGTTACGACGGCAAGGTCGTGCCCTGGTAGTCGAAACTTCTAGCCGGCGCCTGGTGGCGCCGGCAGGCTGATCTCGAAGCAGGCGCCACCGTCCGACATGTCGGACACCGAAATCCGTCCACCATGGCGCTGCACAATATCCTGCACGAGGCTCAGCCCAAGACCCGCCCCCTGCTGCAACACCGCCAGCCGGTGGAACGGCCAAAAGATCTCTTCGCGATGCTCGGGTGGAATGCCCGGGCCGGTATCGCAGACCCGGATCATCCGGTCGGCGGTGACCTCGACAGTGATCGCCACCTTTGGCCCACCATGCGCCAAAGCATTCTGGATCAGATTGGCAATGGCCCGCGAAAGGGCAGGGGCGTCGCCCACGATGGCGACCTTCCCTCTTGGTGCCTCGAAAGCAATCTCGCTGCCCGCCGCAATGGCCAGCGGCGCTAGATCCGCCGTGACCTGAGACACCATATCAACCAGTTCGATCGGCCGGAAATCGGCCGGCGACAGGTCCATGCGATGCAGGTCGAGCAATTGATTGGCCATGCTGGAGAGCCGCGCCACATCGATAAGCAATTGCTGCTGCTCGGCACTCGGCGGCAACAGCTCCAGTCGCGTCTGCAAAATAGCGATCGGCGTGCGCAATTCATGCGCCGCATCGGCCATGAAGCGCTGTTGCCGGGCAATGCCCTGGTCCAACCGCTCCAGCGCCGCATTGAACGCCTGCACCAGTGGAATAAGCTCGGCCGGCACCGCCGTCGACGACAGCCGCAGGCCATGCTGGCCCATATCGATCCGCTCAGCCTCCGCCGCCACCTGCTCGACACCGCGCAGTGAGCGCCGGATCAGCTGCGGAATGGTCAGAAGGGTAACGATCGTCAGGAACAGCAGCAGGCCAACAAAGAACGGGTTGGAAAAGGCGATGGTGAACAGGCGCCACGAGACCGGCGGCCCGCCCGCGGTCATGATCCAAACCTTGCCAATCTTGGTCTCGCGACTGCGGACCAGCGCATAGGGGCTCTCCGGCGTGCCCACATTGTTGAGATTGGCCGAGGATATGTGCAACAGCGCGCCGGGAAACACCCGCATCTGCTCCGGCACGGCGCCGAGGCTGACCGTCTTAGTGTCGGCGTCGACGGCGTAGAACCAGAATTGTGGATAGCTATCGACCACCTTTTGCAGGTCGCGCGTCACATCGACCGCCAGCTCTCCAGCCTCGGTTCTCTGCAGCGACTTAACGATGTCGTCGATAACCCCGTCGTCGAGACCCTGGCTGCTGGCAATGAGGTTGACCAGGGGGAAGGCGGCAGCCAGCGTGAAGGCCACCAGCACCAGCGCCTGCATGGTGATCAGGCCCTTCGACAGCGCCCGTCGCAGCGAATTCTTGTACTCGCTTTTGTTCATGGCAGCGCCCGCAGCAGATAGCCTATGCCGCGAATGGCGTGGATTTCGACACCCGCCGGCGTCAGCTTCCGGCGCAGTCGCGAGATATGTGCGTCCAAGGTATTGGAGGCGATGTCGTCGTCAAAGCCATAGACCGCCTCTTCCAGCGCCGAGCGGTTGACCACCCGGCCGGCGCGCCGCACCAACAGGTCCAGCGCCAGCAGTTCGCGACGCGGCAGCACCAGCGGCTCGCCATCGATCATGGCCGCGCTTTCATGTAGGTCGAACTTCAGCCGCCCGACCGTGACGCTGCTCTCCATCATCTGCACCGGCCGCCGCATCACTGCGCGGATCCGCGCCAGCAGCTCGTCGACGAGGAAGGGCTTGGCGAGATAGTCGTCAGCCCCGGTCTCCAGCCCCGTCACCCGATGATCGGGCGATCCGAGCGCCGACAGTACGATAATCGGCAGCCCTTCCTGGATTTCGCGAAGCCGCGGAATAAGGCTCAACCCGTCGCCGTCGGGCAATTTCCGATCGAGGATCACCGCGCTATGCACGCCGCTATGCGCGGCCTCCTCGGCCAGTGCCAGCGTGGTCACGTGATCGACCACAATGTCGTGTCGCGCCAGCGCCGCGATGAGCGCCTTGGCCAGATCCAGTTCGTCTTCGACGAGCAATATACGCATGAAAACCTCGGTATCCGACGACGATAGCGGACCAACATTGCCCCTGCATTGCGGCGGTTCAACCAGCCAAACCCCTGTCCGGCAAGCGATCTCCGAATAATTTTCGGACGCAATGTTTGGACAATCCAGCGGCGCGAAACAGCATTCATCACCAACCAAGGAATGATGAAATGAACAAGTTCGTATTTGCCGCCGTCGCCGCCACACTGTCGCTGGGCGCCCTGTCAAGCGTTGCCATCGCCGAAGAAGACATCAGCGCCAGCACCTGGGAAGATAACGCAGCCGTCATCACCGACGAGTCGAAAATGGCCATCACCGAGGCGCTGGTTGCGCAGGGCGTGTCGGTCGGCAGCGTCGAAGAATGGGGCAATAATGTCATGGTGTGGTCCACGGGTGCCGATGGTTCGTATTCCATGAGCCTCTACGATTCCGCGACGCTGCAGCCTGTTTCGCGCTGATTTCGCCAAGGCCGCGGACGGTTTATCGTCCGCGGCTTGCTGCCCAATACTGTGCTGCGACAACCCGCTGGTTTCGAATGCCGCGGTTTTGTCGCATAAAACCACCAGATTGGCTCAGGCTTTCGCCCGGGCCATTAATCTTTTCTTTTCAGGGTTCTCCCCGCCACAACGAGGATGCGCGACATGACCGCAGCACACGACAAGCCCGAATGGGCACAAAGCAAGCGTGAGAAGGCCAATGCCCAGCGCGTCGCCGAGGGCAAGAAACCCCGCCGCCGCATCATGCCCTGGATCGTCTTGGCGGTGATCGTCATTGGCGGCGTCGTGTTCTTCGTAACGCGCCCGCCAGCGCCCGTCGCCGAGGTGGCCTCCACCGAACCCGTCGCGCGCCAGCTGCTAAGCTCCGAAATTGCCGAAATCCAGCCAACTCTGCTGCAGCAGAGCGCGCGCGTCACCGGCACGTTGGTCCCGGCCAAGCTGTCCGCCGTTGCCTCGCAGGCCTCGGGCCGCGTGTTGAGCGTTGCCGTGCGTCCCGGCGATGCCGTCAAGGCCGGCGACGTCCTCGCTGAGATCGATCGCGCCACCCTCGAACTCCAGCTCAACCAGCAGCGCGCCACCGCCGATGCCACCAGCGCTCAGTTGGTCTCCTCAGAGCAGGCGCTCGAACGCACCGAACAGCTGGCAAGCCAGGGACTGGCTAGCCCTTCGACGCTGGAACAGGCCCGTTCGGCCACCGCTGCCTTGCGGGCCAATCTTGTTGCACTCGAAAGCGGCGTGCAGACCGCCGAAATCGCTCTCAGCAATGCCTCCGTCCCGGCGCCCTTCGACGGCATCATTTCCGAGCGCTCGGTCGAACCGGGCCAGACCATCAATGCCGGCACGACGCTCTTCACCGTGGTCAATCTCGAGGAGATGGAATTCCAGGCCGCGGCCTCGGTCAATTCCAGCGCCATGGTCGCTCCCGGCCAGACCGTGACGGTCTCCGTCACCGGCCTCGAAGGCCGCACCTTCGAAGGCACCGTCACCCGGGTCAATCCGGTGGCCGTGACCGGCACCCGCACCGTGCCGATCTATGTCTCCCTGCACAATCCCGACAATCTGCTGCGCGGCGGCATGTTCGCCACCGGCCAGATCACCGTCGCCGAAAAGACCGATGCCATCGCCATCCTGGCCAGCGCCGTCCGCGAGGATGCCGAGGGCCATTTCGTCTTGAAACTGGTCGACGGCACCCTGACGCGCCAAGCGGTGGAGCCGGGTGATCCTTGGGATCGCGGCCGTCTCGTCGAAGTCACCGGCCTCGTGCCCGGCGATGTTGTGGTCGCCGCGGCGCTGACCGAACTGGCCGCCGGCGAAACCTACGAACTGATCGAGGATTAACCGATGTTCCTGACCCGTATCAGCGTCAATCACCCGGTCTTTGCCACCATGATCATGGTGGCGATCATGGTCTTCGGTGTCTATTCCTACCAGCGCCTCCCCATCGAGCAGATGCCCGATGTGGACTTTCCTGTCGTAGCCGTGGTGGTCAGCTATCCCGGCGCTTCGCCGGAAGCCGTCGAAGCCGATATCGTCGAGCCGCTCGAAGATGCGGTGAACACCATTGCCGGTCTCGATACCGTGCAGTCCACCGCCCAGGCCGGCCAGGCCATGGTCCTGATGATCTTCGACCTGGAAGCCAGCTCCCAGGAAAAAGCTCAGGAAGTCCGCGACAAGATCGATCCGGTCAAGGCCAACCTGCCTGATGGCGCCGGCGACCCGCAGGTGCTGCGCTTCGATCCGAGCGCCCTGCCGATCCTCTCGCTCGCCGTCAGCTCCGATACGCTATCCGATCTCGACCTGACTGCGCTGACCGAAGACATCATCGTCAAGCGCCTTACCAATATCACCGGCGTCGGTAGCGCCACGGTGGCCGGCGGCGTGCCGCGTCAGCTCAATGTTCAGATCGATCCCGACCGCCTGACTGCCTTCAACATCAGCCCCAGCGCTGTCGTCAATGCGCTCCAGGCGGCCAACAAGGATCTCGCCGCTGGCTCGATCACCCAGGACAGCATGGTGCAGTCGATCCAGGTGCTCGGCCGCCTTGAGGACCAGCAGGACTTTTACGACATCATCGTCGGCAACCAGGGTGGCCAGCCGGTCACGCTGCGCGATGTCGCGACCATCGAAGAGGGCAGGGGCGAAACCTCGAGCCTGGCCATCCTCAATGGCGAACGCGCGCTGGCCGTCGACGTGCTCAAGACCCAGGGCGCCAATACCGTCGGCGTCGCTGAAGACATTCGCGACACCATCGATGACCTCCTCGCCAATGAATTTCCCGACGGCTCGGTCAAGATCGAAGTCGTGGTCGATAATGCCAAGCCGGTGGAGGATTCTTTCCACGCCGTGCAGAACATGCTGATCGAGGGCGCCATTCTCGCCGTCGTCATCGTCTTCCTCTTCCTCAACTCCTGGCGCTCTACCGTCATCACCGGCCTGACCCTGCCCATCTCGATCATCGGCACAATGGTGGCGCTGAACTTTTTGGGCTTTAGCCTCAACATGATGACTTTGCTGGCCCTGTCGCTGGCCGTTGGCATCCTGATCGACGACGCCATCGTGGTGCGTGAAAACATCACGCGACACCTCCACATGGGCAAGTCGCACCGTCAGGCGGCCTTCGACGGCACCAATGAGATCGGCCTCGCCGTGATGGCGACGACGCTCTCCATCGTTGCGGTGTTCCTCCCCGTCGCTTTCATGGACGGCATCATGGGGCGTTTCTTCCTGCAGTTCGGCGTCACCGTCTCCGTCGCCGTGCTGATCTCGCTCTTCGTCGCCTTTACCCTTGATCCGATGATGTCGAGCGTCTGGTATGACCCGGCCTCCAATCCCAAGGCCAAGCGTGGTCCGATCGGCCGTGCCGTGCAGCAATTCGACCGCCTGTTTGACTGGATCACCGAGGGCTATCGCCACCTGATCCGCTGGGGTCTGAAGTTCCGCAAGACGGTCCTCCTGATCGCCCTCGGCTCCTTCGTCGGCAGCTTCATGCTGTTCCCGCTGGTCGGCGTCGAATTCATTCCCGCCACCGACAATGGCAATTTCACCGTCACTGTGGAAACGCCGGCCGGCTCCAGCAAGGAATATACCGCCGCCAAGCTCGGTCAGGCCGAAGCCGTGATCCGCGCCTTCCCGATCGTCGAGACCACCTATTCCACCGTCGGCGGTGGGCTGGCTTCGTCCGGCGCCAATAGCGGCACCATGACCGTGACCCTCATCGACAAGGCCGAGCGCGACCTGACCCCGATCGAGTTCATGCCCGAGGTCCGCACGGCCCTGGCTGCCGTGCCGGGCGCAAACTTTCAGGTCTCGGCTGCTTCCGGTCTCGGTGGCTCCAGCGCCCCGGTCTCGATCACGCTCTATGGCGACAGCTTCGATGTGCTCAAGCGCCTTGGCGACCAACTGGTCGGCGAACTGGGCCAGATCCCGGGCCTGATCGATATCAAGTCTAGCCTTGACGAAGCCCAGCCGGTGGTCGGCATCAACGTCAACCGCGACCTAGCCGACAACCTCGGCGTCTCGATGGCCCAGATCGCCGCCACCCTCGGGCCATTGATCAGCGGTGACGACGTCGCCGACTGGACCGCCACCGATGGCAAGATCTATTCGGTCGTGGTGCGCCTGCCCGAATATCTGCGCAATGACATCGACGCCATCGGCAACCTCCCTATCGCCCAATCCGGCGCCACCGGCTCAAGCTCCATGGTGACCCTGGCCCAGGTGGCCGATGTCGTCGAAAGCACTGGTCCGGCGACCATCAACCGTCAGGACCTGCAGCGTGGCGTGACGGTGGAAGCCTATCTCGAAGGCGTCGAGCTGGGCAGCGTCACCGCACAGCTGCAGCAGGCGGTCGACAAGCTCGACTTCCCTACCGGCTATCGCACATCCATGGGCGGCGAAGTCGAACAGATCGCCGATACCATGGGCTCGGTCGGTTCGGCCCTGCTGCTGGCAGTGGTCTTCATCTACCTGGTGCTGGCATCGCAGTTCGGCAGCTTCCTGCAGCCGATCGCCATCATGGGCGCTTTGCCCCTGGCGCTGATCGGCGTCATGGTGGGCCTCTTGGTCGGCGGTTCGACGCTCAACATGTTCTCGGCCATCGGCTTCATCATGCTGATGGGCCTCGTGGTGAAGAACGCCATCCTGCTCGTCGACAATGCCAACCAGCATGTCCGCGAAGGCTGGAACCTCTATGAGGCTCTGGTCGAGGCTGGCGTGACGCGTTTCCGCCCGATCATCATGACGACGCTTGCCATGATCTTCGGCATGTTGCCGCTGGCGCTGAGCCTGCATGAAGGCAGCGGCCAGAACGCTCCGATGGCCCATGCCGTCATCGGCGGCCTGATCAGCTCCACCATCCTGACGCTCGTCGTGGTGCCGGTGCTGCTGACCTATATCGACAGCTTCAGCGCCTTCACCCGCCGCTTCATGCCCAAGGCACCGCATGACGACGAAGGCCACGAGACCCCGGTTCCGGCCGAGGGTGCCGCCAAGCACTAGACGTCCTCGACCCACGATAATCAAAGGCCACGCAACATCCTGCGCGGCCTTTGTCTTTTCCGGCTGGCCATTGGCAAGCCATCCGTCCGGCGCTACCCCTAGAGCAGGGAGCGAGGACCCAATTCATGAATACGATCGATCTTGACGGCCAGACCGCCGTCGTCACCGGCGGTGCCCAGGGCATCGGCTTTGCCATTGCCCAGCGCCTGATCGCCTCTGGCGCGAGCGTCAGCCTTTGGGACAGCAATGCCGAGGCTCTGAAACTGGCCGTCGACAATCTTGGCGCAGCGGCAAGCAGCAAGCAGGTCGACATCACCGATCTGGCCGGTCTGCAGCGTGTCCACGCCGAGGTCGAAGCCGAGCTGGGCAAGGTCTCCATCCTGGTCAATTCGGCCGGCGTCGCCGGGCAGAATGCCAGCCTGGAAGATTATGACCCCGACGAATGGCGCCGCGTGGTGGAGATCAATCTCAACGGCACCTTCTACGTCAACAAGGTGGTGATCGCTTCGATGAAGGCGGCTAATTACGGCCGCATCGTCAACATCTCCTCGGTGGCCGGCAAGGAGGGCAATCCCAATCTCTCCGCCTATTCCGCCGCCAAGGCCGGTGTCATCGGCCTGACCAAGTCGCTTGGCAAGGAACTGGCCAAGTTCGACATTGCAGTTAATGCCATCACGCCCGCCACCGCCAAGACCCGCATTCTCGACACGCTGACCAAGGAATTCATCGACTATATGCTGGTGCGCATCCCGCGCGGCCGCTTCCTCGAAGTCGATGAGGCGGCTGCCATGGTGGCCTGGCTGGTCAGCCGGGAAAACAGCTTCACCACCGGTAGCGTTTTCGACCTCTCAGGCGGCCGCACCACCTATTGACGATAACATGATTGAACAACTCCACTTAATATGCGATTGGCCTGCTATCGCCATGGAGGGAGTTCCAGCATGTCGTCCAATGATCGTGACGCCACCTATGCCGCCATCCGCGCGGCCATGCTGGCCTCCTATGCCGGCACGCTGGCCTCGACGCATATGTCGCCTCTTGAGGCGCTGGAGTGCATCGCCGCGGCCGTCGGCTCGATCTATCGCGAAGTCGCCGATAGCCATCTCGACCCGGAGGGCTGCACCTGCGGCTGGCGGCCCAATGAGGTGATGGATATCGTCGCGCTCGAACAGGCCATTGCGGCAAATGCGGCGCGCGAGGACGAAATGGTCTATTTCGACTTGCGCTCCATCACGCCTGTCGGTCATGGCTGAGGGCAACACCAGCCAAAGTTAGTGCCTTCATGCTCAAGCGGTTCTTTTCCTATTACGCGCCCTACAAGGGCCTCTTCGTGCTCGACTTCGGCTGTGCGGTGATCGCCGGCCTGCTCGAACTGGCCTTTCCCATGGCCGTAGCCTATTTCATCGACACGCTGCTGCCGCGCGAGGAATTCGGCATCATCCTGATGTCCGGCGCGGGCCTGCTGGGCATTTATGTCTTCACCGCCGTGCTGATGGGCGTGGTCAATTATTTCGGCCACATGCTGGGCATCGGCATCGAGACCGACATGCGCCGCCAGGTCTTCGATCACCTGCAAAAACTCAGCTTCCGCTTCTTCGACAACAACAAGACCGGCCACCTGATCACCCATGTGACCAAGGACCTCGAAGACGTCGGCGAAGTGGCCCATCACGGCCCCGAAGACGTCTTCATCGCCGTGATGACCTTCATCGGCGCCTTCATCCTCATGTTTACTGTGAACTGGAAGCTGGCGCTGATCACCACGCTGATCGTCCCGGTGATGACCCTGCTGGTCAGCCGCTATGGCGCCAAAATGACCGAGAACTGGCGCAAGCTGTTCCGTCAGGTTGGCGATTTCAACACCCGTATCGAGGACGCCATCGGCGGCATCCGCGTGGTGAAGGCCTTCGCCAATGAGGGCCACGAAGCCAAGCTGTTCGCTGGCAACAACAATGCCTATCGGACGACCAAGCTGCAGGCCTATGGCTATATGACGGCGTCCATCACCATCACCTATCTCTCGACGCGCCTGGTGCAGCTGATCGTCATGCTGGTCGGCGCTTGGCTCGTGGTACAGGGCGAGCTCAGCAATGGCGGCTTTGTGAGCTTTCTGCTGCTGGTCAATGTCTTCATGCGCCCGGTGGACAAGATCACCTCGGTGCTGGAAAGCTATCCCAAGGGCATTGCCGGCTTCCGCCGCTTCACCACGCTGATCGACACCGAGCCCGATATCGCCGACCGCAAGGACGCCGTGGCGGTCAAGCACCTGCGCGGCGACATCATCTTCAAGGACGCGACCTTCTCCTACGAAGCCGGCCGCAAGGTGCTCGAAGGACTCAACCTCACCGTCAAGGCCGGCGAAACCGTCGCCGTGGTCGGCCCCTCCGGCGCCGGCAAGACCACGCTCTGCTCACTGCTGCCGCGCTTCTACGAACTGGATTCCGGCTCGATTACCGTCGACGGCATGGATATCCGCGACATGACCCAGACCTCGCTGCGCAGCCAGATCGGTATCGTGCAGCAGGATGTCTTCCTGTTCGGCGGCACCATTCGCGAAAACATCGCCTATGGCCAGCTCGGCGCCAGCGATGATGCCATCTGGGACGCCGCCAAACGCGCCCGCTTCGACACCGTCATCAAGCGCCTGCCGGATGGTCTCGACACCATGGTCGGCGAGCGCGGGGTGAAACTCTCCGGTGGCCAGAAGCAGCGTGTCGCCATCGCCCGCATTTTCCTCAAGAATCCGCCGATCCTGATCCTCGACGAAGCCACCTCGGCACTCGATACCGCCACCGAAGTCGCCATCCAGCGCTCGCTGACCGAACTGTCGCAGGGCCGCACCACCCTGGTCATCGCCCATCGCCTCGCCACCATCCAGCACGCCGACCGCATAGTCGTGATCGACGAGACCGGCATCGTGGAAGAGGGCCCTCACGAGGCCCTACTTGCAAAGGACGGCGCCTACGCTGTGCTGCACAAGGCGCAGTTCGGCTACTTGGCCAGCTAGACCCGGTCCCTGAAGCGCCGCTGATAGTCGGGATCGTACAGTGACGATTCCCGGAAATCCTCGGCGCCCAGCCCCCGCCCGACAAAGATAATCGCCGTCCGCTCCACCGGGTCTTCGGCAAAACGCGCCTCGATATCGCCCAGCATGCCTCGGATGATCTTCTGGTCTGGCCACGACGCATGAAACACCACGGCCACCGGGCAATCGGCGCCATAAAGCGGCGTCAGCTCCGCGACCACGCGATCCAGCGCATGGATGGCCAGGTGGATGGCCAGCGTTGCGCCAGTCGCTCCAAAGGCCGCCAGCGTTTCGCCTTGCGGCATCGGCGACGCCCGGCCCGACACCCGCGTCAGCACGAGGCTCTGCGCCTCGGCCGGAATGGTCAGCTCGCGCCCCAAGACCGCCGCCGCCGCTGCAAAGGCCGGCACCCCGGGTGTCAGCGTGTAGCCAATGCCCAGCCGATCCAGCCGCCGCATCTGCTCGGCCACGGCGCTCCACACCGACAGGTCGCCCGAATGCAGCCGCGCCACATCCTGGCCACCCGCCTCGGCCCGGACGTATTCTGCCTCGATCTCGTCCAGCGACAGCGGCGCCGTATCGACCAGCCTCGTCCCGGGCCCGCACCAGTCAAGCATCTCCTTGGGCACGATCGAGCCGGCATAGAGACACACCGGACAGCTCTGCAGCAGCTTCATGCCGCGCACGGTGATCAGGTCCGCCGCGCCGGGTCCGGCGCCGATGAAATGCACGGTCATGGCTTGGTCCAGGCCCATTGGGTGATCGGCATGGCCGGGCGCCAGCCGGTCATCGCGCCCACGGCATCAGCACGGGCAATCTCGATGCGCGTCAGTGTCCCGCCTAGTTCGGCATGGCGCGCCAGCAGCAGCGCTTCCATTTCCAGCGTCACCGCATTCGCCACCATGCGCCCACCGGGGCGCAGCGCCGCAATGGCCGCCTCGAAGACACCCGGCTGGGAGCCGCCGCCACCGACGAAAATCGCATGCGGCGGTTCAAGTCCTGCAAGAGCCTGCGGTGCGGCGCCATGAATCAGGGTGAGATCAGGAACGCCCAACGCCTTTGCATTGAGCAGTATTCTCTGACTACGTTCGGGGTTCGACTCTATCGCAATTGCTTTAAGACTGGGATCGGCCAGCATCCACTCGATCCCGATCGAGCCCGAACCTGCACCAATGTCCCACAGCAGCTCGCCACGCCGTGGCGCCAGGGCCGAAAGCGTCAGCGCCCGCACCTCGCGCTTGGTGATCTGCCCATCATGCTCGAACAGCGCTTCATCCAGTCCCGGCGTCAGCGGCAGCACCCGCGCGCCGGGCAGGGCGACGACGCTGATGGCGCAGATGTTGAGCGGGTTGATATTTTCCAACGCAAAATGCATCGCGACCTGCGACCGCACCACCTCATCCGGCCCGCCCAGCGCCTCCAGCACGGTGATGATGGAAATGCCGAAACCCGCCTCGGTCAGCAGTTGAGCCAACGCGGCCGGACCATGCTCATCCGAGGTCAGCGCCAGGATGCGCGTCCCAGGATGCAGGTGCGGTCGGACGAGGTCGAGCGGCCGACCATGCAGCGACATCGTCACCACATCCTGCAGCGCCCAACCGAGCCGGCCAGCTGCAAGCGAAAAGGACGAAAGATGGGAGAAAACCGCAAGCAAACTAGGATCAAGCTTCCTGCAAAGTGTCGCTCCGACGCCATAGTGGAACGGGTCGCCGGAGGCCAGAACGCAGACCTTGCGGCCCGCTAGCGCCAGCACTGCATCAACCGAATCCGAGAAGGGCGACAGCCACTGACGCGCCTCGCCGGTGATGATCGAACCGGCCAATTCCAGGTGCCGCGCCCCGCCGAACACCACTTCCGCCTCGGCAATGGCCGCCTTCGCCGCCTCGCCCAGACCGGGTAAACCATCCTCTCCAATGCCGACAATGCTCAGCCACCTCATGCGCCGCCCCCGGTGGAGCGCGGCGAATAGACCAGTGGCGGCAGGCCCTCACGCTCGATCACCCGCGTCTCGGGCGAACCGATGATGACACAGGTCGCCATGTCAGCCCGCGCCGGTTCGGCCTCCGCCAGGGTCATGATGGTGATCGCTTCGTCGGGTCGCCCGGCCGCGCGACCAAAGATCACCGGCGTCGACCACGGCAGCACTTCGCGCAGGATCGCAAAGGCCGCGCCCAGCTGATGCGGTCGGGCTTTGGAAATCGGATTATACAGCGCGATCACCAGTCCCGCCCCGGCCACCGCGCGCAACCGCGCCTCGATGACGGTCCAGGGTTTAAGATTGTCCGACAGCGAGATAGCGCAAAAATCATGCCCCAGCGGCGCACCGACCCGCGCCGCGACAGCCAGCATGGCCGTGATCCCTGGAACGATCTGTAAATCCACCTGCCGCCACGATGGCGGCCCGGCCTCCAGCGCTTCCAGCACCGCCGCCGCCATGGCGAAGACGCCCGGATCGCCACCCGAAACCACGCAGACCTGCTCGCCTGAAGCCGCCGTGTGCAGCGCATCCTTGGCGCGCGACAGCTCCTCGCGATTGTCCGAAGCGACGCGGCGCTGGTCCTCGCGCAGCGTCAGCCGGTCCAGATAGGGCCCATAGCCAAAGAACACATGGCTCGCCGCAATGGCCGCCAAAGCCTCGGGCGTGGTCTGTTCCGGATTGCCCGGCCCGGTGCCGACGACGAAAAGTTTGCCGCTCATGGCCGCGTGCTCCAGCCGGGCACCAGCACGATGGCGAAATAGGGCGCCACATCGTCGGGTTTGTCGGCGAGGCGGATATGGTGGCCATTGGCCATGGTGCCGCGTTCGACATAGATGGCGCTGTCCAGCTTGCCGGCCGCTTCCACGGCGCGACGGATCTTTGGCAGGTTGCGGCCCACCTTCATGATCACCGCGCCGCCATTGCCGCTGAGCCGGTCGCGCAGCTCGACCTCGTCCAGCGTGCCGGGCAGCACCGACAGGATATCATCGCCCTGCACCAGCGGCAGGCCGGCCTGTGACCAGCAGCCCGACATGGCGGTAATCCCCGGCACCACCTCGGTGTCATAGCGCTGCGACAGGCGGACATGGATATGCATATAGCTGCCGTAAAACAGCGGATCGCCCTCACTCAGCACGGCCACAGTACGGCCGGCATCGAGGTGCCCAGCGACCCGCTCGGCGGCTTCGGCATAGAAGGCGGCCGTGGCGGATTTATAGTCGTCGTGGCGCCGGTCGATCTCGGTGGTCACCGGATAGCCGAGTTGTTCCTCAATCTGGCCGGTAACCAGGTCGGCGACGATGGCGCGGGCATTGCTCGAATTGCCCTGCTTGGCGAAATAGGCAATGACGTCAGCGCTTTCGATAGCGCGCACCGCCTTGAGCGTCAGCAATTCCGGATCGCCCGGCCCGGTGCCGACGCCGACAAGTTTGCCCCTCATATGCCCGACCTCGCCAGCGCATTGAGCGCCGCTGCCGTCATCGCCGAACCACCGAGACGGCCGCGTACAATCGCATAAGGCACGCCGTATGAATGATCGGCCAGCGCAGCCTTGGACTCCGCCGCGCCTACAAAGCCCACCGGCATGCCGAGGATCGCCGCCGGCTTAGGCGCGCCATCACGCAGCAATTCCAGCAGGAAAAACAAGGCGGTCGGCGCATTGCCGATGGCCACCACCGAACCCTCCAGCCGCGGCAGCCAGAGACGCAAAGCGGCAGCCGAACGGGTATTGCCGATCTCGGCGGCGATCACCGGCGTCTGCGGATCGCGCAAGGTGCAGATCACTTCGTTCGCGGCCGGCAGCCGCGCCGCCGTCACGCCGCGCGCCACCATTTCGGCATCGCAAAAGATCGGTGCGCCCTTGGCCAACGCCGCCGTGCCCGCTTCGACAAAACCGGGCCCGAATTCAAAGGCTTCTGCCGCATCGACCGAGCCGGCAGCATGGATCATGCGCACCGCAAGCTCGGCTTCACCGGGCGAAAAGCGCGTGAGATCAGCCTCTTGGCGAATGATGGCGAAGGACTTGGCGTAGATCGCATCGCCATCCTTGATGTAGTCGTATTGCAGCATCGTCATCCTTGCGCGCCGGCCAGCACGGCACCGAGTTGGTCCGCGCGCAACAGCGCCTGTGGCGTATCGCTCGCCCGGCCATGGATGACAAGGCCATAGCCGTCAGATCGCCCCACCAGCGTCACATCCGATACGCCCGGATGTGCGCAGCCCTTGGCGCAGCCCGAAACATGCAGGCTGGTGTTGGCCGGCAGAAGCAATGCCAGCCGCGCCGCGTCACTGCGCGCTGCGATATGCCCGGAAGCACAGCCGGCGCTGCCGATACAGGCCCTGATACGGGTGCGCGGATCGCGTGGATCCATGATGAAACCGACCTGCGCAGCCTCGGCCAACAGGCTGTCATCGGCGCCAACGGCGAGCAGACTGTGATGCGGCCCCAGCCGGAACTCGCTGATGCCGAAGCGCCAGGCGTCTTCGGCCAGCGCAGCGATCGATTCCCAGGCCATGGCGCCAAACGGCAGGCCGAGGCCGGTGACGTCGTGGCGATGCAACTGGAATTTTCCGATGGGTGAGGTCACGGGCTGCCGCACGGGGGCGGAAGGTTGCACCAGATCGCCCAGATCGAGGTCCCGCAGGTCCGTCGCCCGCGCCAATGGGCCAAGGTTTGCCAGCGCCGTCAGCATGATGCGGGCGCAATCGAGCGGTTGGCTGGTCGTGCCCAGCAGCTCCGCGCCAACCGAAATCAGCCAGCGATCGCCGCCCACCGCGACGAAACGCAGGTCGGCTTTCAGCGCCTCCAGCCCAATCTGCCCATTGCCATCGACCACCACTGTGACCTTGGGACCAAGCCGAGCCGCCAGCGGCGCCGACAGCTCCTTGATCGCTGCAGCCAGCGGTCGCGGATCGACGAACTCCAGCGGATCATCGCCAGCCAGCGGCGGCACTTCCACCACGAGGCCGGTTTCCACCGCCACCACGTCCCGCACGTCGCGGGCAAAGCGGGAGACCACGGCCTCGCCCAGCCCGCGCACCTGCAAATTGCCGCGGGCGGTTATTTCAATGACGCCATTGCCATAGGTGCCGCAGATGCTGGCCAGCCGCTCCAGCCGGATCGGGTCGATCCGCCCGCCGGCCAGCCGGATGCGCGCCAAAAGGCCGTCGCCGGTCTGCATCGGCGCGTCGAGCGTCGGGCAGGCGCCGCGGCGTTGGGCTGCAATGGGCAGGGCATAGGACATGGGGCTTTTTAGCGGATTGCGGCGGCCGGGGGAACCGTCAGTCCGGCTTGCGCAGCAGATAGGTATCCATGATCCAGCCATGCCGCTCCCGCGCCGCCTTGCGGGCTTCGACGATCTGCTCGCGCACCGCGCCGAGCCGGCCGGAGATGGTGATTTCGTCCGCCGTTCCGAGATAGGCGCCCCAGAAGATATCGAGTTCTGGATCGGCCTGCATGAAGGCGGTCTGGCCGTCGAGCATGACCACGGTGTCTTCCTTCACATCATCCAGCTTGCGGCCGGTGGTGATGTGGACCGGCTCACCGATGCGGTTGAGAGCAATGCCATGGGAGGCGGTCAGGGCCTGGATGGACGTGATGCCGGGGACGATTTCCACGGCGTATTGGCCGCGCAGCTTTCCGACGATGCGGATGGTGGAATCGTAAAGGCTCGGATCGCCCCAGACCAGGAAGGCCGCCGCACCGTGCTCGGGCATATCATCCAGCAAGCCCTTGAAAATGCTGGCGAGATCATCGTGCCAGTCCTGCACGCCGGCACCATAATCCGGACTGGCGGCATCGCGCTTCGGCACGTCATAGCCCACGGTGCGGCTCGCCGGATTGGTCACATAACGCGCAATGATATCGCGGCGCAGGGCAGCGAGATCACCCTTGCCGGCGCCCTTGTCGGGCACGAACAGCACGTCGGCGCGGTTGAGCGCATTGATCGCCTGAACCGTCAGATGCTCCGGATTGCCGGCGCCGATGCCCACGATGAGGATGGTTTTCATGGCTCCTCCTTGCCCGAGGGCAGGGCGGTTGACAAGCCGGTCGCTGCGCAGTATTAAACCAAGTAGTATTATACAAAACTGTTAAATAATATGACCGACCCGCTAAGCGCAACGCTGTCTGCCCTCGCCGATCCGACCCGCCGCGCCATCCTGGCCCGGTTGGCGCTGGGCGAGGCCAGCGTCAACGAACTGGCCGAGCCCTTTGACATGACGCTGGCCGCGGTCAGCAAGCATATCAAGGTGCTCGAAAGCGCGGGCCTTGTCAGTCGCGGCCGGCAGGCGCAATGGCGGCCCTGCAGGCTGGAGGCCGGCCCCATGCGCGACGTCGCCGCCCTGCTCGAAACCTATCGCCGCTTCTGGGAGCAGAACCTCGACCAGCTCGATGCCTATCTCACCACTTTGCAGACCCCGAAATCCAAAACCAAGAACTGAGGAGACCAAGATGACTGTTCAATCCACCCCCAACCTCTTCAAGACCGAATTGCCCGACGATCAACCGCTGATCATCATGTCGCGCACATTCGACGCGCCACTGGACCTGGTCTGGACCGTGTGGACCAGTCCCGAGCATGTTGTACACTGGTGGGGACCCCGCGAGGACAACCGCGTCGTCGAACTGGACGTGCGCAAGGGTGGCAAGTGGCGAATCGTCTCGTCCATGGGCGACGGCCAGGACGTGACCTTCTTAGGCACCTATCTCGATGTTCAGCCCAAGAGCTTGATCCGCAACACTTTTGTCGTGGAGGGCATGTTTCCCGAGGATGACCGCTTCTACGAGGAACACAATTTCGAAGCGCGCGATGGCAGGACGTTTTATCGTTCCGTGTCCAAGCTCGAGAGCTTCGAACAGCGCCAGGGCGTGATCGACAGCGGCATGGAAGGCGGCGCCAATGCCTCCATGGCCAAGTTTGATGCGATCCTGGAACGGCTGAAATCGGGGGGCTAGGGCACTCGCATCGGGGTGGTTTGCGTTAGCAGACTGTTAGCATTGACGCGGTGGCTGCGTGAAACAATGCTCGAAGGCATTGACCTTCCCAAAGGGCAAGGGGGCAGCCTGGTCGAACCATCAATGAGGTTGACGCCATGAAGTCGTTCTTGTTCGCCGTATCCGTCGCCATGCTTTTAGCCGTGCCAGCCCAGGCGCAGGATCACACGGGCCACGCCATGGCGGCGCCAGCCACCGGCCCCGCCAGCGAGGCCTATGCCGCGGCCAATGCGAAAATGCACCAAGACATGTCTCTAGAACTGACCGGAGATGCCGATTTGGATTTCATCCGTTCAATGATCCCGCACCATCAGGGTGCGGTCGACATGGCGCGCATCGTGCTGGAGCACGGCAGCGACCCCGAGGTGAAGGCGCTGGCCGAGGCCGTTATCGCCGCGCAGGAAAAAGAAATTGCCTGGATGGAGGAATGGTTGGCGAAGCGGGGTTATTAGTCTCTCTACGCGTCGCTGGGGGATGGTATCTGTGCTGCTGCATCACTGCTGGCGGTCATCCCATCCAGCCCGCCCCACCGAATTCCGCACGATCAACTCCGCCCGCAGCAGCACTTCCTTCTGTCTTGGCGGCTTGCCCTCCAGCAGCGCCAGCAGCAGGTCCATGGCTTCTTCGCCGATCTTGAGGCGGGGTTGTTTCATCGTGGTCAGCGAGGGGGTGACGAAGCTGGCGAAGGAAATGTCGTCAAAGCCCATCACCGAAAATTGCTGCGGCAGGTCGTAGCGCCGGGCATTGAGCGAGATGATCACGCCCAAAGCCGTCGCGTCATTGACGCAGAAGAAGGCGCTCGGCAGCACGTCGCGAACGAACATCGCCTCGGTCGCCTGGCGGCCCGACTCGGTGGTGCCGTCGCCATCGAGGATCAGGCGCGGATCGACCTTGATGCCTTGCCCTTCCAGCGCCGCGCGGTAGCCGCGCTCGCGCAGCATGTTGACCGCCTTGCTGGTCGAGTGGCCGATGAAGGCGATGCGGCGATGGCCCTGCGAAATCAGATGCTCGGTGGCAACGCGGGCGCCCTCGAAATTGTCGACGCCGACAAAGGGCACGTCGCTATTGCTGACCGGCTCGTTGACCGCCACCATCGGCGGCAGCCGCGCCTCGCCGGTCTCGGTGCCAAAGCCATAGGGCAGGTGGCCGGTAAACAGGATCAGCCCGTCAGCCTGGTTGGAACTGATGAAGCGCAGATAATCGGTCTCGCGCGTCGCGTCATTCTGCGTATTGCCAATCAGCACGCCATAGCCGCGCTTGCTGGCTTCGGTCTCAAGCCCGACGAGAATATTGGAAAAATTTGGATCGCCGACATCGGGCGCCAAAATCAGGATCATGTTGGAGCGGCGCATGCGCAGCGAGCGCGCCATGGCATTGGTCGTATAGCCGGTCTGGGCAATGGCTTCGGTGACGCGGCGACGGGTCTCGTCGGCCACCTTCGTCGGCTCGTTGATGGCGCGGCTGACCGTGGCGATGGAGACGCCGGCAATCGCCGCTACCTCATCGATGGTCGCCAGCTTGTGCTGCTGCAAGGTTCACTCCGCACGCCCGCTGGCGTCCCCCATCGCCTGTAGCAGATGGTTTGCCGGACACCAGTCCCTCCCACAGGCTCGCCCCGTTTTCCGTTTGTGTAAACCTTTACATCATCCATGAAAACCTTTACATGACTCAATCAAGGATGAAGAGCCGGGTAAACTTGGCCGCATTCGAGGGAGGGGTATCCATGAGCAGTGCCGAAGGCACGCCTGCGTCTGCAATTCTGTCCGCGCACAGGATTTCCAAGTCGTTCGGCGACATCCCGGTGCTGTTCAGCGTCGACTTCGACGTCAAGCCCGGTGAGGTTCATGCCATCATCGGCGAGAATGGCGCCGGCAAATCCACCCTGATCAAAATCCTTTCCGGCATCGAAGAGCCGACCTCCGGCTCGATCAGCCTCGATGGCCAGACCGTGGTCCTGCCGCCCAATGGCGCGGCCGAGGCGCTGGGCATTGTGCTGATCCACCAGGAGCAGAACCTCGCCGAACACCTGACGGTGGCGGATTCGATCTTCCTCGGTCGCGAACTCAAGATATTCGGTTTCCTCGACGTCCGCGAAATGCGCAAGCGCGCCCGCGCCGTCATGGAAACCCTGCATGTCTATGTCGACCCCGATGCGCGGATCTCGACGCTGTCGGTGGCCGACAAGCAGATGGTGGAAATAGCCAAGGCGATCAGCCGCGATGCGCGCGTGCTGATCATGGACGAGCCGACGGCAGTGCTGTCGGTGGGCGAGACCGAGACGCTGTTCGAGCAGATCCGCCGCCTGACCGACCGCGGCGTCGCGGTGATCTTCATCTCCCACAAGCTCGACGAGATCATGCAGCTGGCGGCGCGAGTCACCGTGCTGCGCGACGGTCAGTTGATCGCCACGGTCGGCACCGAGGCACTGACGCCCGATTCCATCGCCCAGATGATGGTGGGGCGCGAGCTCTCCAACCTGTTCCCGCCCAAGATCGAACCCGATGTCGATGCGCCGGTGGTGCTCGGCGTGCGCAATCTCGTGGCTAAGGGCGTCAAGGATATTTCCTTCGACCTGCGCCGTGGCGAAATCCTCGGCTTTGCCGGGCTGATCGGCTCGGGCCGAACGGCTGTGGCCGAGGCGGTGGTCGGGCTGCATCACCTCAATGGCGGCGAAATCACCCTCGACGGCAAGCCCGTCAACTTCACCCGCGTCGCGCAATCGGTCGATGCCGGGCTCGCCTATATGACCAAGGATCGCAAGGGCAAGGGCCTGCTGCTCAACATGGGCCTGCGGCCCAACCTGACGCTCCTCACCCTGCAGAAGCACCTCAAAGCCGGCTTCCTCGATACGGCGAGCGAGACCCGCGCGCTGGAGCGGGCGGTGCGCCGCTTCGATATCCGCGCCCGCGACGCCAGCGTTGCGGTCGGGCGGCTGTCGGGCGGCAATCAGCAGAAGCTGATGCTGGGCAAGACCATGGAAAGCGAACCGGACATCATCATCATGGATGAGCCGACGCGCGGCATCGATGTCGGCACCAAGCAGCAGATCTATCACATCATCGCGGCCCTCGCGGCCGAGGGCAAATCGATCATCGTCATCTCCTCGGAAATGCAGGAGGTGATCGGCCTCGCCCACCGTGTCGTGGTGATGCGGGAAGGGCGCCTGGCCGGCATGCTGGAAGGCGCCGAGATCACCGAGTCCGAAATCATGCGGTACGCCGCCGGCATCAAGCAGAGTGAACACAATGAGCGCATCAATGCCTGACGCCATGGCCAAGCCCGCCCGGGCCTTCCGCATCGATTTCAAGACCGCCGGGCCGCTGGTCGCCCTGGCCCTGCTGGTGCTGCTGGGCATTACGCTCAACGAGAATTTCCTCAGCTACAACAACCTGACCAACGTGCTGGCGCGCTCCAGCTTCATCGGCATCATCGCCATCGGCGCCACCTTCGTCATCACCTCGGGCGGGCTTGACCTGTCGGTCGGCTCGATGGCCGCAGTGATCGCCGGCGTGATGATCATGGTGATGAATTGGTTGATCCCCTCCATGGGCATCGGCTGGGGCGTGGTGCTGGCCGGCATGCTGGCCGGCGTACTGCTGGGTGGCGTGGCCGGCACCTTCAACGGACTGATGATCACCCGCGGCCGCATCGAGGCCTTCATCGTGACGCTGGGCACCATGGGCATTTTCCGCTCGCTGGTCACCTTCCTCGCCAATGGCGGCACGCTATCGCTGAATTTCGAAGTCGCCGACGTCTATCGCCCGGTCTATTACGACGGCCTGCTCGGCGTGCCCTATCCGATCATCGTCTTCGCGCTGGTCGCCATCGGCGGCGAAATCGTCATGCGCCGGACAGCCTTTGGTCGCCATTGCGCCGCCATCGGCTCCAACGAGCAGGTCGCGCGCTATTCCTCGATCAATGTCGATAATGTCCGCCTGCTGACCTACATCCTGCAGGGCACGCTGGTTGCCGTGGCCGTGCTGCTCTATGTGCCGCGCCTCGGCTCGGCATCGAGCACCACGGGCGTGCTGTGGGAGCTGGAGGCCATTGCCGGCGTGATCATCGGCGGCACCACTCTCAAGGGCGGCTATGGCCGGGTCTGGGGCACCGTGGTCGGCGTGGTGATCCTCGGCCTGATCGGCAATATCCTCAATCTGCAGAGCCTGATCAGTCCCTATCTCAACGGGGCGTTCCAGGGCGTCATCATCATTCTTGCCGTGCTGTTGCAACGCGGAAGCCGCAACAGCTGAGCAGGACAAGGCTTTCCGTGCCGGTCGAACAGTCGTCAAGCGCTGGCCGGCACTGGAGAATACCGGGTTACATCGCCCAAAACGGGCACTTACGGGAGGACTGAAATGAAACTGGTAAAATCCCTCATGGCAACGGCCATCGTGGCCGGCAGCCTGGGCGGCGTCGCCGTCGCACAGGACAAGGTGACCATCGGCGTTTCCGTGCCGGCGGCCGACCATGGCTGGACCGGCGGCGTCAACTATTTCGCCCAGCAGGCCATCGAGCGCCTCGGCACCACCTATCCGGATGTCGAATTCGTCTTTGCTTCGGCTCCCGACGCGCCCAAGCAGATCGCCGACATCGAGGACATGGTTTCGACCCGCAATATCGATGCCCTGGTCATCCTGCCGGGTGATCCGGACGCCATGACTTCGGCCATCAAGCAGGTCAAGGATGCCGGTAAGTTCGTCACCGTGGTCGATCGCCAGCTTTCGATCGCGGGCGTCGAAAACCTCTATGTCGCCGGTGACAATCCGGGCCTTGGCGCCAACTCCGCCGCCTATTTCAAGGAAGCGCTGCCCGAGGGCGGCAATGTGGTGATCCTGCGCGGCCTGCCGATCCCGATCGACCAGCAGCGTTTCGACGGCTTCATGGGCGGCATCGAAGGCACCCAGATCAAGGTGCTGGATGACGAATTCGCCAACTGGAACCGCGATGACGGCTTCAAGGTGATGCAGGACTTCCTGACCCGCTTCCCCGACATCAAGGGCGTTTGGGCCCAGGATGACGATATCGCCCTCGGCGCCATCGAAGCCATCAAGCAGGCTGGCCGTGAAGACGAAATGTTCATCGTCGGCGGCGCCGGCATGCAGCAGATCCTCAAGGCCGTCGAAGCCGGCGACAAGCTGACCCCGATCGACGTCAGCTACAGCCCGGCCATGATCGCCACGGCCATCGAGCTGACCACCTCGCACTTCACCGGCGGCATCCAGGTCGGCGGTCGCTACATTCTCGACTCCACCGTCATCACCCAGGACAATGTCGGCGAATATCTCGACGCCAACAGCCCGTTCTGATCGTTCAGAATCCGTTCATCTCAATGCAAAGGGCGCCCACAAGGCGCCCTTTGTGCATTACGCCGCTTTGACAACTTGTCGCAGGAACATTTCGCCCTGACAGGCATTTATGCTGCGAGCCTCTGACGACGCCGGACGATTTGGCGCCGTTGAGGCTCACCAATCTCTCCCATCCCTGTCTAAACCGCCCACCTTCAACCGTTGTGAAGACGGAACTATCCTCGCGCCGAGGATTTTCCTGAGCAGCAGAGAGAGGGAGAGCCCAATGACCTATATTTCCGGCTTCGTTTTGGCCGTGCCCACCGCCAACTACGACAAATATCTCAAGACCGTCGAGGATAGCCTCGGGCTGTTCAAGGGCTATGGCGTGACGCGGGTGATCGAAGCCTGGGGCGACGACGTGCCCGAGGGCGAGGTCACCGATTTCCGCCGCGCCGTGAAGGCAACGCCCGATGAAACGATCGTGTTCTCCTGGCACGAATATCCCGACAAGGCGACGGCCGACGCCGCGGCCAGGATCATGATGAATGATCCCGCCATGGAAGCCTTCGGCGCCAACATGCCGTTTGACGGCGCGCGCATGATCTATGGCGGCTTCGCCGGCCTGCACGAAGTGGGTACGCGGGGCGGCCGGCCGGGCTATGTCGATGGCTCGCTGATCCCGGTCAAGACCGCGCGCAAGGATGACTATCGCGCGCTGCTCGAACGGCAGGGCGCGATCTTCAGCGAACGCGGCGCCACCCGTTTCGTCGATGCCTGGGGCGACAATGTCCCGGACGGCAAGCTGACCGACTTCCGGAAGGCCGTGGCGGCCACGGCCGACGAGACGGTAGTGTTTTCCTTCATCGAATGGCCGAGCAAGGCGGTGCGCGACGCGGCCTGGCAGGAAATCTACACCGACCCGCGCATGCATGAAGAGGATGCCTCGGGCGACGAGGCCCGCCGGGTGTTCGGCGGCTTCGTGCCGCTGCTGGATGCCTGAGGACCGCGTCGTCCTGTCGAGAGATTGAGCCCGGACCTACCCCCACCCGACCCCTTCGCGGCCACCCGCCCCACAAGGGGGAGGGAGACGGTCGAGCCGAGGGTCCCCAGTCGTTCTTCCCTCCCCTCGATGGGGAGGGATCGAGGGTGGGGTGATGGCTAGGCGCGATCACTCCGGCGTATAACCTGCTTCTTCGATCGCTTCTTTGCCCTTGGCTGCATCGCCGGTGAAGCGCACGCTATGCGTGGCCAGGTCCACGGCGATTTCGGCGCCGGGCAGGGCCGCCTGCAGGGCCCTGGTGACTGTGCCGACGCAGTGGTTGCAGGTCATGTCGTTGACGGTCAATGTCGTCGTTTCAGTCATGTCAGTGTCCTTGCTTGGCGGGGCCTTCGCCCGCCAGATCATCGAGAATGGGGCAGTCGGGACGGTTGTCGCCGCCGCAGCAATGGGCAAGATGCGTCAGCGTCTTGACCATCCCCTGCAGCTCGGCAATCTTGGTTTCGAGCGCCGCGATATGGGCCGTGGCCACGTCCTTGACCTCGCCGCTGGCCCGCGACTTGTCCTGCCAGAGGCCGAGCAAGGTGGAGGTTTCATCGACCGAGAAACCCAGCGTGCGGGCGCGTTTGACGAAGCGCAGCACATGCACCTCGTCTTCGCCATAGACGCGGTAATTGCTGCCGGTGCGCAGTGGCGCGCGGATCAGGCCGATGGATTCATAATAGCGGATCATCTTGGCCGAAACGCCGGTGGCGCTGGAGGCTTCACCGATATTCATAAGGTCACTCCCGCAATGGTGCGCAGGCGCTGCGCATTGCCGACCACAAACACCGATGACAGCGCCATAGCGCCGGCGCCGATCATCGGATTGAGCAGCAGGCCGAAGGCCGGATAGAGCACACCGGCCGCCACCGGGATCAGCAGGACATTATAGCCAAAGGCCCAGAACAGGTTTTCCCAGATATTGCGCATGGTGGCGCGGCTGACGGTCAGGGCATTCAGCACGCCCCTGAGGTCACCGCCGAGCAGCACCACGTCGGCGCTCTCAATGGCCGCGTCGGTACCGGTGCCGACGGCAATGCCGACATCGGCTTCGGCCAGGGCCGGGGCGTCATTGATGCCATCGCCGACATAGGCGACGCTGCCGTGCTGGCGCAAAGACTTGATCGCCTCGACCTTGTCACCCGGCAACACTTCGGCGCGCACTTCGTCGATGCCGAGCTGGCGGGCAATGGCATTTGCAGTGCGCGCATTGTCGCCCGAGATCATCGCGGTGCGAAGGCCCATCGCATGCAGCGCCGCAATCACCGTCTTGCTGGTCGGCGTGATCGTATCGGCGACGACAATGGCCGCCGCGAGCTTGTCATCCACGGCGGCAAACACCGGCGTCTTGCCCTGGTCGGCGAGGCGGTCGATGGCCTCGGCGAAATCGGAAAAGTCGAGATGGGCGAAGTGGCGCTGCGCACCGATCGAAACCAGCCGCCCATCGACGCGGGCCGTGACGCCATGCCCGGCTTGGGACTGGAATTCGGTGACCGTGCCGAGGTTGAGGCCTGATTGTTCTGCGGCCGCGACAATCGCGGCGGCGATCGGATGTTCGGACCTTGCTTCGACGGCCGCCACCAGGGCCAGCACCTCGTCATGCTCGAAATCGTCATCGAGGATGAAGTCGGTCAGCACCGGTTTCCCCTCGGTCAGCGTGCCGGTCTTGTCGAAGGCGACCACCCGGGCGTCGCGCAGCTGCTGCAGCGCCTCGCTCTTGCGGAACAGCACGCCCAGTTCGGCGGCGCGGCCGGTGCCGACCATGATGGAGGTGGGCGTGGCCAGCCCCATGGCGCAGGGGCAGGCGATGATCAGCACGGCCACGGCGTTGACGAGGCCAAAACTATAGGCGGGTTCGGGGCCGAAGATGGCCCAGACGGCGAAGGTGGCCAGCGCCAGGGCGATGACGGCGGGGACAAACCAGGCGGTGATCTGGTCCACCACGCCCTGGATCGGCAGCTTGCCGCCCTGGGCTTCCTCGACCATTCGGATGATCTGCGCCAGCATGGTGTTGGAACCGACCTTGGTGGCGCGGAAGCTGAAGCTGCCCGAGGTATTGAGCGTGCCGCCGATGACCTCGGCACCGACCGATTTCGAGACGGGCAGGCTTTCGCCCGAGATCATGGATTCATCGATATGGCTTGAGCCGTCCACGATTTCCCCATCCACGGCGATCTTTTCGCCGGGGCGGACCAGGATGATATCGCCGGCCACGACCTGCTCAATGGGCAGTTCCACGCTTGCGCCATCACGATGCACACGCGCCGTTTTGGCCTGTTCGCGCACCAGCCGCTGGATGGCTTCGCCGGTGCGGCCCTTGGCGAGGGCTTCCAGCCAGCGGCCCACCAGGATCAGCGTGACGATGACGGCGGCGGCTTCGTAATAGATATAGCGGGTGCCCTCGGGCAGCAGCTGCGGCGCGAAAGTGGCGACGACGGAATAGAGATAGGCGGCGCCCGAACCGAGCGCGACCAGCGAGTTCATCTCGGGCGCGCCGCGGAAGAGCGCCGGAATGCCGAGCTTGAAGAAGCGCCAGCCGGGGACGAAGAGCACAATGCTGGTGGCGATGAAATAGGCCACCCAGAGCGTCTGCATGGGCACGGCAGCCATCAGCCACATGTGGAAGGGCATGTAGAAATGGCCCGCCATTTCCAGCACGAACAACGGCAGGGTCAGCACGGCAGCAATCAGCACGTCGCGGCGGAGGATCGCCGCGTCTTCGTCGTGATGATGATGGGCATGCGATGGCATGTCGGGCGTCTGGCTGCCGGCGTATCCAGCCTTTTCAATCGCCTGGATCAGCGCTGTCGTGTCACCGCCATGGACGGTAGCGCGTTCTGTGGCGAGATTGACCGATGCGGCGGTGACGCCGGGGACTTTCAGCAGCGACTTCTCCACCCGCGCCACGCAGGAGGCGCAGGTCATGCCGGTGATGTCGATGGAAAGCGGCTTGGAATGGACATGTTCGTTCATGGGATTCTACCTCGTCCGGCAGGATATAGAGGTTCCCATGGTGGGAAGGTCAAGAGCTGGCGTGCGGCACCTTGGCACTGCGACAGTTCTGCATATTAAAGCGGCGGGCATGCAGGCCTATATCGGACCTGTCAGGAGACGATTGCCATGCAGCCCGTCCGCAACGACATCCACAATTCGGCCATGCCCGTGCTTTGCCAAAGCTGCGAGTCCCGGCATCAGGGTATTTGTGGCGCTCTGACGCCGGAGCAATTGCTCGCGGTGTCGCGCCATACCCGTCGCGTGCATCACGCCGCCGGTGACGAACTGCTCGCCGATGCCGAGCCGATCACCAGCTATGGCAATGTGCTGCGCGGCGTCGTAAAGCTCTCGAAAGTGCTCGAAGACGGCCGCCAGCAGGTGGTGGGGCTGCAGTTTGCGCCTGACCTGCTGGGGCGGCTGTTTGCCAGCGAAAGCCGGGTCAGCGCCGAAGCGGCGTCGGATGTCGACATGTGTGTCATTCCCAAGCCGGCGCTGGAAGCGCTGGTGCGGGCCAATCCCGAGCTCGAACACCGCGTCATGCTGCAGACCCTGCGCGAGCTCGACGAGGCGCGCGACTGGATGGTGACGCTGGGCCGCAAAACCGCCGCCGAAAAAGTCGCCAGCTTCCTTTATCTCATCGCCAGCCATATCGATCCGGCCGGCGAAGTGACCACCTTCGACCTGCCGCTCAGCCGCGCCGATATCGGCGATTTCCTCGGCCTGACCATCGAGACCGTCAGCCGCCAGATGAGCAAGCTCAAGGCCGACGGCGTGATCGAGATCGAGAATTACCGGCATGTCTTGGTGCCCGATCTGGCCCGCCTGCGGGTGCGCTGCGGCTAAATCAGCCGCCCGCTTCGCATTTCCAGCACACGATCCATCGTTCCTTCAGGGATGGCTGCATGGGTGACGAGGATCACGCTGCGGCCCTTGGCGGCCTGATGCAGCGTTTCGAAAAACGCCACTTCGGCATCGCGGTCGAGGCCGGTGGTGGGCTCGTCGAGCAGCAGGATTTTGGCCGGCGACAGCAGCACGCGCGCCAGGCACAGCCGGCGGGCCTGGCCGACTGATACGCTGCGGCCGCGTTCACCGAGCAATGTATCAAGACCCAGCGGCAGGGCGCGGACGAAGTCTTCGATGCCGGCATCAGCCAGCGCCGACCACAGCGCGTCATCATCGGCATCCGGACGGCCGATGAGCAGGTTGGCGCGGATGGCGTCGTTGAACAGCGGGCTGTCCTGGCTGAGCAGCGCCATGCTGGCGTGGATATCGGACTGGCGCAGCTTGCTCAGGGCCGTGCCGCCGAGCGTGATGCTGCCGAGCTGCGGATCGGCTAGTCGCAATAGCAGATTGAGCAGGCTCGACTTGCCGCCGCCGCTGGCGCCGGTGATGGCGAGATGTTCGCCGGGCGCGATGGTCAGGTCGAGATTGGCCAGCACTGGCGGGCCGCCATAGCTGAAGGTGACATCGTTGAGGGTGATCGTCGGGCCGGCGGGCAGGGGGGCGGGCGTAGTCGGGTCGGCTACGACAAGCGGGGTTTCGGCGATGGCGGTGAGGCGCTCGGCGGCGGCCATGGCGGTGGTGAGCTTGCTGACGCTGCGCACGATGACGCTGGTGGCCTCGAAACTCCCCATGATGGCGAGCAGCAGGCCGGCAAGGATCGGCCCATCGACCATGCCGGCTTCAAAGCTCTGCAGCCCCAGCCAGAGCGCGCCGACCAGGGCGAGCGCGGCGAGGGCCTGCACGGCGAAACCGGCAAAGGCCGTGAGGCTGGCGAGGTGGCCGCGAGCCTCGGCCAGCTTGCCGGCGGTATCGACAAAGCCGTCCTGCGCCGTGCCCAGCACGCCATAAACCGTCAGATCGGCATGGCCTTCGATACCGTCGAGCACCGCAGCGCGCGCATCGGCAGCGCGAGCAACCACAGCATGGCCGGCGCGACGGCTGGTTAGTACCAAGCCAGCTGGTACCAGCAGCACGGCGGCGCCGAAGCACAGCCCATAGACCAATGCGGCGCTGGGCAGCAGCCAGGCGAGGACGCCGGTCAACGCCGTGCCGATAATCAGCGCGGCGGCGATCGGGCCGATGGCGACAAGAAAGGCGGTATCCAATGCATCGACATCGGCCGTCAGCCGGCTGACCAGATCGCCATGGCGCAGGCTGCGGTCGGCCAGCGGCAGGCGGGGAAACAGCCGGGCAAACAGCCAGCCGCGCAGATTGGCGAGCAGGCGCAGGGTGGCGTCATGGCCGCTGAGGCGTTCGCCATAACGGGCCAGAATGCGGATGAAGGAGAAGGCGCGAACCAGCGCCGAGGGCACGAAGAGGTTGAAGGCGAGGCCCATGGTGGTCAGCGCGGCGGCGGTGATGAACCAGCCCGAGGTGCCGAGCAAGGCGACGCCGGCGGCAACGGCGACCAGAGACAGCAGCAGCGCCAGGGCAAAGCCGCCGAATTGGCTGAGGAACAGGCTGCGGAAGGCGAGGAGCGATTTCATGCGACATGGCCTCGGCTGTGGGCGGGCAGGGGCGTGGGGAGCAGGCTTTCGCCGGCGATGCGCCAGGCTTTGTCCATGCGGGCGGCGACGGCCAGCGAATGGGTGGCGATGATCAGGGTGCGGCCGCGGGCATAGAGTTTCAGCTCGTCGAGCACGTCCTGCTCCAGTGCGGCATCGAGATGGGCGGTGGGTTCATCGAGGAGGATCAGCCCGGCATCGCGCAGATAGATGCGAGCGAGGGCAATGCGCTGGGCCTGGCCGCCGGAGAGGCCCAGGCCACCCTCGCCGAGCTGGGTGTCGAGCCCCTCGGGCAGCGCATCGGCAAAGCTCGCGACATGGGCGCGCTCGGCAGCGCGGCGGATTTCGGCGAGGCTGGCACCCGGTCGGGCCAAGGCGATGTTCTGCGCCATGGTGCCGGCAAAGATGCGCGGCTTCTGGCCCAGCATGGTGACGCGGCCGCGCAAATCGGCTTCCGGCCAGTGGGCAAGCGGCTGTCTATCGAGGTCGATAGCGCCTTCAGAAAGCCGCAAGCGCGCCATGGCTTCGAGCAGGGTCGATTTGCCAATACCGCTGGGACCGAGCAGGGCGAAATGTTCGCCGGGAGCGATGCTGAGATCGCTGTTGGAGAGGATGACGCGGGCACTGTCGGGCGTGCGCAGGGTCAGCCTGCTGATGGTGACGCCCACGGCGCCCTTGTTGCGAATAACTGGGGCGTCGGCGAGCGGTGCGGCTTCAGTCGGCAGGGCGCCAAGCTGGGCGGTGATTTCGCCAATGGCTGCCTTGGCCGAGGCGCGATCATGATAGTGCGCGGCGAGCAGGCGCAGCGGATTGTAGATTTCCGGCGCCATCAGCAACAGGAACAGGCCCAGTTCCAGCGTCATCGGGCTGGAGCGCAGCTGCAGGTAGTCGATGAAGGTGAGGCCAATATAGAGCGCCACGCCGGCGACGCCGAGCGCCGCGAAGAATTCCAGCACCGCCGAAGAGAGGAAGGCGATGCGCAGCACACGCAACGTCCGTTTGCGCAATTCGTCGCTGGCGGCGACAATTCCCGCGGTTTCCGCCTCGGCCCGCCCGAAGAGTTTCAGCGTCACCAATCCCCGCAAGCGGTCGGCAAAGCGGCCGTTGAGCAGGCTCAGTGCGCGAGCCTGCTTGTTAGTGGCGATCTGGGCGCCCCAGCCGGCCAAGGCCATGAACAGCGGGATCAGCGGTGCGGTGATAAGGAACAACAGTCCTGTCAGCCAGTCGAGCGGCAGGATGATCGCGCCGAAGGCCAGCGGCAGAATGGTGGCGCCGACCATGGCGGGCAGGTAGCGCGAAAAGAACGCATCCAGCGCCTCGACCTGGTCGATGATCGCCGATGACGCCGCGCCCGATTGCGCCTGTTCGGCCTCGCGCGGCGAGCGGGCCAGCAACTGCGCAAACAGCGCATGGCGCAGGCGCGACTTGATGGCCTCGGCAGCGGCTGTGCCGGCGCGATCGCCCAGTGCGCCGAGCGCTGCGCGGAGCAAGAGGATAATGAGGATCAGCGAAATGGACGGACCCAGCGCCGCCATCGGCGTGCCGCCCTCGATGGTCTGGCCGATCACCCCGGCCAGGGTCCAAGCCTGCCAGACCAAAAGGCCGCCGCCAAGAAGCGGTGCCGCAATGGCGAGGATCAGCCACAGCCCGCCGTGGCGGCTGAGGCCGGAAAGTGTCTTGCCATTCTGGCGGTCGGTCATTGTCATGTTTTGAGGCTATATCTTGTGGCACTGGAAACCCTTGATCTGAATCAAGGCGCGGGCAAAGCTCATTGGCGCATAGAGTGGGCAGGACGGCGCCGACTCGGGCGCTGCCAAGCATAGAGGCAGTACCGCCATGATCGACATGACCGTTGTCGAACTTTCGCGGTGGCAATTCGCCGCCACCGCCATGTACCATTTTATCTTCGTGCCGCTGACCATTGGCCTGTCCGTGATGATGGCCATCATGGAAAGCGTCTATGTGATGACCGGCCGCGAGGTCTGGCGCAAGGCGACCCTGTTCTGGGGCACGCTGTTCGGCGTCAATTTCGCCATGGGCGTCGCCACCGGCATCGTCATGGAATTCCAGTTCGGCATGAACTGGAGCTATTACAGCCATTATGTCGGCGACGTGTTCGGCGCCCCGCTGGCCATCGAAGGCCTGATGGCCTTCTTTCTTGAGGCCACCTTCATCGGCCTGTTCTTCTTTGGTTGGGATCGGCTGAGCAAGCTCGGCCACCTGACGGTCACCTGGCTGACGGCGATCGGCGCCAATTTCTCGGCGCTGTGGATCCTGATCGCCAATGGCTGGATGCAGAACCCGGTCGGCGCCAAGTTCAACCCCGACACCATGCGCATGGAAGTCACAGACTTTATGGCGGTGATCTTCAACCAGGTGGCGCAGGCCAAGTTCGTCCATACCGTCAGCGCCGGCTATGTCTGCGGCGCGGTGTTCATCTTCGCTATTTCCTGCCTGTTCCTCTTGCAGGGCAAGCATGTCGAAATCGCCAAGCGCTCGATGGTGGTGGCGGCCAGCTTCGGTCTTGCGTCGGCACTGTCGGTGGTCGTGCTGGGTGACGAGAGCGGCTATGTCGCGACCGAGCACCAGAAGATGAAGATCGCGGCCATGGAGGCCAGCTATCACACCGAGCCGGCCCCGGCGCCCTGGACAATTTTCGCTTTACCGGGTCCCGATGGCGGCGCGCCGACCTGGTCGATCCAGGTGCCCTGGGTGGGCGGTCTGATCACCACGCGCTCGTTCGACAAGCGGCTGGACGGCATCGAGGAACTCGTCGCCCATGCCCAGACCCGCATCCGATCCGGCATGATTGCCTATGATGCGCTGCAGGAAATCCGGGCCGGCAATGTCGATGGCGACGATGTCGATGCGCGCCTGGTGTTCGAGCAGCATTGGCCCGATCTCGGCTATGGCCTGCTGCTGAAGAAATACCGCGAGGACGTCGGCAATGCCACCGACGAAGAGATCGCGCAGGCCGCCGAGGACACCGTGCCCGAGGTCTGGCCGCTGTTCTGGACCTTCCGCATCATGATGGGGCTGGGCTTCTTCTTCATCGCCTTCTTCGCCATGTGGTTCTATCGCGCCTCGCGCGGTTGGCTCGAATCCAATCGGCCGCTGCTGTGGGTGGGCTTCCTCGTGCTGCCGCTGCCCTGGGTCGCTATCGAGTCGGGCTGGTTCATCGCCGAATTCGGCCGCCAGCCCTGGGTGGTGGAAGGGGTTCTGCCCACCTTCTATGCCGCCTCCGGTCTCCACTTCTGGGACCTGGTGATCTCGCTGAGCTTCTTCACGCTGCTCTACTCGACGCTCTTCGTCATCATGATCCTGCTGATGATCAAGATCATCAAGGCCGGGCCGCAGGACAAGCTGTTTACCGCCGAAGAGGATGACCAGGACTTCGTCGTCGCCGCTTTGCCGGCCACGCCAGCCAACAAGGAGCTCGGATCGTGAGCAGCATTCCACTCGACTACGAAACCCTGCGCCTGATCTGGTGGCTGCTGCTCGGCGTCTTGCTGATCGGCTTTGCCGTGATGGGCGGCCGCGACATGGGCGTCGGCGCGCTGTTGCCCTTCGCCGCCCGCACCGACGAGGAGCGCCGTGTGCTGCTCAACGTCATCGGCCCCACCTGGGAAGGCAATCAAGTCTGGTTGATCCTTGGCGGCGGCGCCATCTTTGCCGCCTTCCCGCCGCTCTATGCCGTCAGCTTCTCCGGCTTCTATCTCGCGATGATCGTCATCCTCCTGGCGCTGATCCTGCGGCCGGTCGGCTTCAAGTTCCGCGGCAAGATCAAGGATCGACGCTGGCGGGCCACCTGGGATTGGGCCCTGTTCATCGGCGGCTTCGTGCCGGCGCTGATCATGGGCGTGGCGGTGGGCAATGTGCTGCTTGGCGCGCCCTTCCACCTCGATGACACCATGCGTGCCTTCTATACCGGCAACTTCTTCGGCTTGCTGACGCCCTTCGCGCTGCTGGCCGGCCTGGTCAGCCTCGGCATGATCGTGACGCAAGGCGCTGCCGTCATCGCCGGCCGCACCGAGGGGGCATTGGCTGACCGGGCACGGACTTATGGCAGTGTCGTCGGCGTGGTGACGCTGGTGCTGTTTGCGCTGGCCGGCGTCTGGGTGGCGCTGGGCCTCGATGGCTATGCGATCACCAGCGTGGTGGATGGCAATGCCGCCATCAATCCACTGGCCAAGGCGGTGGTGCTGACCCGCGGTGGCTGGATGGCCAATTATGGGCTTTATCCCTGGATGATCGCTGCACCGGTGCTGGGCTTTGCCGGCCTGATCGCCGCGGTGGCCGGCCTGCAATTGCGCTGGCGCATGGCCACGCTGACGGCCTCAAGCATTGCCATCTTCGGCATTGTCTCGACGGCTGGCCTGTCGCTGTTCCCATTCCTGCTGCCGTCCTCGACGCGGCCGGAGGCGAGCCTGACGCTGTGGGACGCCAGCTCGAGCCACCTGACACTGTTCATCATGCTGCTGGTGACCGCCTTCTTCCTGCCGATCATCCTGCTCTACACCGCCTGGGTGTTCCGCGTGATGCGCGGCACGGTCAGCCCGCAGTCGCTCGAAAAGAACCCCAACGCCTATTAGGAGACGCACATGTGGTATTTCTCGTGGATCCTCGGCCTGGGTCTGGCCTGTTCTTTCGCCATCCTCAACGCCATGTGGTTCGAGCTGCGCGAAGACCGGCGCATCGCGCGTGAAGAGGGCAGGGAGCCTATCCAACGCTGAGCGCATGGCTCTTTACCGGATGGTCAAAAATCCATTAATGCGGGCGCCGAGCAATGGGCGCCCGTTTTTCTTTGCTAATTCAATGGATTGGCTATGCCTTGGCGTGGCGGTAGCTGCCTTGCCGAAGCCGCGCAGCTGAACCGAATATGAAGCATCTGCCTCTTTTGTTTGCACGGAATGCATAACGGATGTGCAGCAAGTCCATCTTCTAATCACGACGGGCGGGGTCTACATAGAGGTCATCAAACGAAGGGGAATAAAATGAACATCCGCCAGAAAATCGCACAGTTTGCCCAGTATCAGCGCACGATGCGCGAGCTCAACGCTCTCGACAACCGTCAGCTGAATGATCTCGGCATCACCAAGGGCGACATCAAGAACATCGCTCGCGGCACCTACGCCAATTAACACTTGGCTGCTGCATTAGACTTGAGATGAAGGCGTCCGCTTGGGCGCCTTTTGTCTTGTCCGGGGTATGGTTTTATTAACGGATCAGGTCCGCGGCATTGCCACCCAGCGCCGCCACCAGATCATCGGGCTTCATGCGGATCTGCAGCCCGCGCTGGCCGCCGTTGAGGAAGACTTCCTCCTCCAGCGTTGCCAGTTCTTCGACCGCAGTGGGCACGGGTTTCTTCTGCCCGAACGGGCTGATGCCGCCCACCTTGTAGCCCGTCAGCCGTTCCGCATCGGCGGGCTTGATCATATGCGCCGACTTGCCGCCAAAGGCCGCCGCCAGCTTTTTCATATTCACTTCCTCGTCCGACGGCACCACCACGCAGACCGGCTTGCCGTCGACCTCAGCCATCAGGGTCTTGAGCACGATGGAGGGTGAAACGCCCATGGCCTCCGCCGCCTGCAACCCGACCCGATCGGCATCGGGATCATAGTCATAGGTGGCCGTGGCAAAGGCGATGCCGGCTTTGGTCAGCGCAAGCGTGGCGGGCGTGGTCTTGGACATGGATGGATTTAGATAAAGCCGCCGGGGAAAGGCAAGACCTCAGCGGCCACGCTCCACTACATGGCCCTCCGAAACTCCAATGTCCCGCAGCAGATGCGGCGAGGAATGGATCAGGTCGATCGTGGCGCGGCGGCGACGACGGGTCACGCTCAACGGCCAGGAAAAATGCCAGCGTGGCAGATGGATAGCAGTCAAACTCGGCTTGGCTATGGTGCTCATGTCTATGACCGTCCTTATGCAGACGGCTCCTGCTGTGTTGTCCATGCACGCAGAATGGCTGGCGCGGCGCCGGATTTCCAACTAAAGCTCGCAGGGTACGCATAAGGAGATTTGATCCATGTCTTCCTTGCCGCCGCTGACGGCGATCCGCGCTTTCGAGGCCGTTGCGCGCCATCTGAGCTTCACCAAGGCGGGCTCCGAGCTGGGCATGACCCAGGCGGCGGTCAGCTATCAGATCAGGATTTTGGAGGAGCGCGTCGGCGCGGCGCTGTTCCTGCGAAAGCCGCGCCAGATTGCGCTGAGCGAGGTCGGCGCGCGGCTGGCGCCGCAGGTGCACCAGGCCTTTGGATTGCTGCACGAGGCCTTTGCCGATACGCGCGGCCAGGTGGATCATGTGCTGGCCATCAGCTCGGTCGTGACCTTTGCCAGCCAGTGGCTGGCGCAAAATCTGGGGCTGTTCCAGCTCGAGCATCCTGAGATCGCCGTGCGGCTCGATAGCGGCAATGCTATGGCCGACCTCGTCCATGACGAGATTGATATCGGCATCCGCTCCCTTGGAGCGCCGCAGGGCAATGGCCTCGTGTCGCACCTGCTGGTCAAGTCGGACTTCACGCCGCTGCTCAGTCCGGCCTTGGCCGACAGCGTCGGCGGCATAAGGCGGCCGGAAGACCTGCTGAAACTACCCATGCTCGATGCTCAGGACGAGTGGGTCGAACAGTGGTTCGCGGTGGCCGGTGTCGCCGGCTACAGCCCAGCAGGACGCCCCAATTTTAGCCTGGGCGTGCAGAGCCTGTTGGCCCAGGCCGCCATGGCGGGGCAGGGCGTCACCATGCTGACGCCGGCATTTTTCCGAGAGGAGATCGCCGCGGGCCGTCTCATTCAGCCCTTCGATCTGCTGGCGCCGGCAGGACACGGCTACTACCTCGTCTATGCGGAAAGCCGGCGCAACGCGCCCAAGATCAAGGCTTTTCGGGACTGGATGCTGGCGACGACGGCTTACATGCGCCCGGCGTCGTTACCCTAAATGCAAAAAGACCCGGTGATTGCTCACCGGGCCTCTCTATCCGCCGCTGGGAGGAGCGTTGGAAAGTCTCTTTGTGGTCGCCTTTGCGAACCGGAAAACCGGTTCCCACTTTTCCTGCAAAGGCTCTTAGACGATGCCGCCCGAGCCGCCTTCGACTTCGGGGCGGATTTCCGCGACCTTGGCGCGGTAGCCGGCAGCGCGATAGGTGCCGAGCAGGTCGATGGCGCCGCCTTTTTCGAGGCGCGACATGGCTAGGATCGGCTCCACATCGGTGCGATAGGCGACGCGCAGAGCCTGCGTTGCGGCCAGCGCATCATTGGCGTCCTGCGCCGCCTTGATGCCCTTGCGATCAACCAGAAGCGCCTGCGCATAGGCGCGCTGCACGTCCGATGCCGACAGCATCAGCGACTCGATCGGGTCGGTGACATTGTGCGACTGGTCGAGCATATGCGCCGGGTGGAAGTCCGGCTGGCGGGCTTCGATATCGACCAGTTCGTTGAAGACGAGGAACAGGCGGTAGGGGTCGACCGCACCGGCGTCGAGATCGTCGTCGCCATATTTGCTGTCATTGAAATGGAAGCCGCCGAGCTTGCCGAACTGGGCAAGGCGGGAGACGATCATCTCGATATTCACATTCGGCGCATGGTGGCCGAGATCGACGAGGCAGAGCGCCTTGTCGCCCAACTCCTTGGCGATAATGTAATTGGTACCCCAGTCCTGCACGACCGTTGAATAGAAGGCCGGCTCGTACATCTTGTGTTCGGTATAGAGGTTCCAGTCGTCGGGCAGGGCGGCATAGACCGCCTTGGCCGAGTCGAGGTAATTGGCGAACTGGTCGGCGAAATTGACCTGGCCGGGGAAGTTGGAGCCGTCGCCGATCCAGATCGTGAGAGCCTTCGAGCCAATCGTCTTGCCGATCTCGATACATTCGAGATTGTGCTCGATCGCCTGGTCGCGGGTCGCCTTGTCGGCGGCCGAGAGCGAACCGAACTTGTAGCTCTGCAGCTGCCCGCGGGCATCCGAAAAGGTGTTCGAATTCATCGCGTCGAAGCCGAGGTTGAAGCGGCTGGCCGCCTGCTTCAGCCGGTTGGGATCGGCCTTGTCCCACGGAATATGCAGCGAGACGGTATTGGTCGCCTGCGTCAGCTGGCTGATGACGGCGCAATCCTCGATCTTGTCAAAAATGTCGCGCGGCTCGCCCTTGCCGGGAAATTTTGCAAAGCGCGTGCCGCCGGTGCCGACGCCCCAGGACGGGACGGCGACGGAAAAGCCGGCAACCTTGGCCTTGATGGCGTCGATCGAAATGCCGCGACGGTCGAGGCGTTCGCCCAGGCTGTCATAATCGGCATGCAGGTCATCCACGCGCCGGGCATTTTCTGCCTCGACGACGGATGGGTCGATGATGTGTTCGGTCATCGCGCGATCCTTAGCGGGTGAACGACTGGGCATTGCCAGCGTCGACGTTGATGATATTGCCGGTCGACTTGGCCGAGGCTTCCGACGCGAAGAAGTAGATGGCTTCGGCAATATCCTCGGGGAACACCGAACGCTTGAGCAGCGAGCGCTCGCGGTACATTTCCTCGAGGCCATCCTTGTCGGTCTTGTAGGTCGAGGCGCGCTGCTCGAGCCATTCGCCGGCCCAGATCTTGGAGCCACGCAGCACGGCATCCGGATTGACCACATTGACGCGGATCTGCTCGCCGGCGCCTTCGAGCGCCAGGCAACGGGCCAGGTGGATTTCGGCAGCCTTTGCGGTGCAATAAGCGGAAGCATTGGGCGACGCGGCAAGGCCGTTCTTGGAGGCGACGAAGACGACATTGCCGCCGATCTTCTGGGCCCGGAACAGGCGGAAGGCTTCGCGGGAGACGAGGAAATAGCCCGTGGACAGGATGTCCATGTTCTTGTTCCAGAGTTCCAGGGTCGTCTCTTCGATCGGTGCCGAGGAGGCGAGGCCGGCGTTGGACACCAGGATATCGAGGCCGCCAAATTCGACCACGGCATGGGCAAAGCCGGAGATAACCTGCTCTTCCTTGGTGACATTGATGTTCACGGGGCGGACGAAGTCCTTGCCGAACACACCGGTCAGTTCCTCGGTCGCATTGTCGAGCGCGGTCTGGTCGATGTCGGCCAGCACGACGCAGGCACCTTCACGGAGAAGACGGACGGCCGTGGCCTTGCCGATGCCGCCGGCGCCGCCGGTGACGAGGGCAATCTTGCCGGCCAGCGACTTGGGCTTGGGCATGCGGGAAAGCTTGGCTTCTTCAAGCAGCCAATATTCGATGTCGAAGGCTTCCTGCTCGGGCAGGCCCTGGTATTCGGAGACGGTCGAGGCGCCGCGCATCACGTTGATGGCGTTGACATAGAACTCGCCGGAAATGCGGGCGGTGGCTTTGTCCTTGGCAAAGGTCAGCATGCCGACGCCAGGGATCAGGTAAACCACGGCATTGGGATCGCGCACGGCGGGCGAGTTGTCGTGCTTGCAGCGATCGTAATAGGCCTGGTAGTCGACGCGATAGGCGGCGATCTGGTCGGCAAGGCCGGCGATCACGGCATCGACGTCGGGCTTGGCCGGGTCGAAATCGATGACCAGCGGACGGATCTTGGTGCGCAGGAAGTGGTCGGGGCAGGAGGTGCCCAGGGCCGCCAGCGGACGCAGATTGTTGGAATTGACGAATTCCAGCACGGCGGCGCTGTCGTCGAAATGGCCCAGCTTGTGGCTGTCTTCCGAGATGAAGCCGCGGATCTTGGGCATCAGCTTGGCGGCGACGGCGCGACGGGCGTCGGCATCGAGCGACTGGGTGGCAGGGCCGCCGAAGATCACCTTGCCTTCGGTCTGCTGCTCGAACCATTCGATCGCCTGGTTGATGATGGCGATGGTGGTTTCGTAGCATTCCTTGGGCGTGTCGCCCCAGGTGAAGAGGCCATGGCTCTCAAGGATCAGGCCCTTGGAATTGGGGTTCTCTTCGCAATATTTGCCCAGCCACAGACCGAGTTCGAAGCCCGGCTTCTTCCACGGCAGCCAGCCGATGCTATCGCCGAAAATCTGCTGGGTCAGTTCCTTGGAATTGACCGAGGCGGCAATGGCGATGATTGCGTCGGGATGCATGTGGTCCACATAGGGATGGTTCACATAGGCATGCAGCGGGGTGTCGATCGAAGCAGCGCGCGGGTTGAGGTTGAACGTGGCATGCGGCAGGTAGCCGACCATTTCGTCTTCGTGCTCGAGGCCGCGATAGAGGCCCTTCAGCGCGCGCAGCTTGTCCATATAGAGCGTCGAAAAGCCGTCGAGCTTGATCGAGGCGCTGTCGCCGCCCGAACCTTTGACCCACAGCACTTCGACGGTCTCGCCGGTCAGCGGATCCTTCTGCATGATCTTGGAGGAAGTGTTGCCGCCACCATAATTGGTGACGCGCTTGTCGCTGCCGAGCAGGTTGGACCGGTAGACAAGACGTTCCGGCTCGCTCATCGCGGCGGCCTTGGCATCATCCCAAAGATTAGCGAGGCGCTTGGGCGCGGAAGTGGACATTGCAGACTCCTCCCAGAGGGTAGTGGTGGTCAGTTTGGTTTGGCCGGACATGGCCACGATCAATCATCAGTGTCAATCATAAACACTCACAACCGCGCATATCGCGCTAACATGTTTTGAAGTTGACGGTTTGATGATTGACACTGAGCGAATTCCACGGATAGGAATGCGTCAGGGAGATAGCAGCCTTGCACGAAACAGAGCGCCAGAGAGTGATCGTCGCAGCCGTTCAGACACGGCCGGTGGTGACTGTTGCCGAACTCTGTGAGGTAACGGGCTCCTCCGAAGCGACCATTCGTCGTGATATTGCGGCGCTGCACGTCAAGGGCGAGCTGCGCCGGGTGCGCGGTGGGGCCGAGGCGGTCAATCCGCCGGAGCAGGCTGCGCTGATGGGCCGGCCGTTTTCGGTCAATGAAACGCTCAATATCGCTCAGAAGCGCGCAATTGCCCGCGCGGCCGTTGATCTCTGCAAGGATGGCGAGCCGATCATCATCAATGGCGGCACCACCACCTATCAAATGGTGCATCACCTGACGGGCCGCCGGCTGTCGGTGTTCACCAACAGTTTCGGCATTGCCGAATACCTGATCCACAACTCGCGCAATTCCGTCGTCATTCCGGGCGGCACCGTCTATCGCGAGCAGAATGTCATCCTGTCGCCCTTCGGCGGCGTGGTGGCTTCGCACTTTTACGCCAAGCGCATGTTCATCGGCTGCCAGGGCATCGGCCCGCATGGCCTGATGGAAGCCGATCCCATGGTCGTGCAGTCCGAGCTCGGACTGATCGGCCAGGCGGACGAGCTGATCGTTTTGGCAGACTCAACCAAGTTTTCGGGCAGATCGAGCCTCATCCTGTGTGGGCTCGACCGAATTGCCGCTGTCATAACCGATAGCGGTATCCGCGACGAAGACCGCCAGATGCTGGAAACGGCTGGCGTGCGGCTCATCGTGGCGGAGACAAGTGCTCAGATCGACCGTCACGCGACGGTTGCCTGAGGAGGAAAGACTGACCATCCCAGGGAGGGAAACCGCATGAAACTGATCAAGCTTTTGGCCACCACCACGGCCGTTGCCGTGCTGCTCGCCGCCCCCGCCTATGCCCAGACCCGCATCGCGCTGGTCGTCAAGTCGCTGGGCAACGGCTTCTTCGACGCTGCCAACAAGGGTGCGCAGGAAGCTGCTGCCGAACTCGGCGGCATCGAAGTCATCTATACCGGCCCGACTGCCGCAACCGCCGAAGCCCAGATCGAAGTCGTCAACTCGCTGATCGCTCAGCAGGTCGACGCCATCGCCATCTCGGCCAATGACCCGGACGCCCTGGTTCCTGCCCTGCAGAAGGCCATGGAACGCGGCATCAAGGTCGTGTCGTTTGACTCGGGCGTTGCTCCCGAAGGCCGCCAGATCCACCTCAACCCGTCGGACAATGCGCTGATCGGCGAGACCATCATCAAGCTGGCGGCCGACTACCTGCCAGAAGGTGGCCAGGTTGCCATTCTCTCGGCCGCTTCCACTGCGACCAACCAGAATGCCTGGATCGAAGCCGCTAAGGCTGCGCTGCCAGAAAAGTTCGCCAATATCGAACTGGTTGCCACCGTTTATGGCGATGATGACTCGGTCAAGTCGACCGACGAAGCCAAGGGCCTGATCGCCGCTTACCCAGACCTCAAGGCCATCATCGCACCGACCACCGTCGGCGTCGTTGCCGCTGCCCAGGTCGTCACCGACCAGGGTCTGATCGGCAAGATCAACGTCACCGGTCTGGCCCTGCCGTCCGAGTTCAAGCAGTTCATCGACAATGGCGCTTCGCAGGCCGTGGCCCTGTGGAACCCGATCGACCTCGGCTACTCGGCGGTCTACCTCGCCAATGACCTGATCAAGGGCGAAGAAGCAGCACCCGGCAAGACCTTCTCGATCGGCCGCGTCGGCGAAGTGACCCTGGACGACACCAATGCCGCCGCGATGGCCGTCCCGTTCCAGTTCGACAAGACCAATATCGAAGAATTCTCCAAGATCTATTGATCTGACCAGGCGAACACGACCCGGCGGCGCTTCTGCCGCCGGGTTTCTCATTTGCAAAGAATGCCATGACCGACCCCATCCTCACGCTATCCGGCATATCCAAGAGCTTTCCCGGCGTGCGGGCGCTGCATGACGTTTCGCTCGAGCTTTATGCCGGGCAGGTCACCGCGCTGATCGGCGAGAACGGGGCGGGCAAGTCGACCCTGGTCAAGACCATGACCGGCATCTACCAGCCCGACGCCGGCGAAATCCGCGTTGGCGGCAAGCTGGTGACCCTGCCGACGGCGCATTCCGCCTCGGCTGTCGGCATTACTGCCATCCATCAGGAAACCGTGCTGTTCGACGAGCTGACGGTCGCCGAAAACATCTATCTGGGCCATGCGCCGACCAATCGTTTCGGGATGATCGACTGGAAAACCATGCGCAAGGAAGCCCGCGAAACGCTGGATTCCATGGCGGCGGGCATTGACCCCGACATCAAGCTCAAGGAACTGGGCATCGCCAAAAAGCACCTGGTCGCCGTGGCGCGGGCGCTCTCCGTTGACGCACAGGTCGTCATCATGGACGAGCCGACCGCGGCGCTAAGCCAGAAGGAAATCGAAGAGCTCTACGTGCTGATCGAGCTGCTCAAGGCCGACGGCAAGGCGATCCTGTTCATCTCGCACAAATTCGACGAAATCTACCGCATCGCCGACCGCTTCACCGTGTTCCGCGATGGCGAGCAGGTCGGCAAGGGCATGATCAAGGAGACCAGCCAGAGCCAGATCGTGCAGCTGATGGTCGGCCGTGCCGTGGAAAACATCTTCCCGCCGCGCAATGCGGTGATCGGCGACGTCGTGCTCGAAGCCAAGGGCCTGAGCCACCCCACCGAATTCGAAGACGTCTCCTTCACCGTCCGCAAGGGCGAAATCCTCGGCTTCTATGGTCTGGTCGGGGCAGGGCGCAGCGAAGTCATGCAGGCCGTCTTCGGCATGACGCAGACCTCGAGCGGCAGGCTGGTGCTCGATGGCCAGGCCATTGCGCCCCAGTCGGCGGCCGATGCCGTGGAAGCCGGCATCGTCTATGTGCCCGAAGAGCGCGGCAAGCAGGGTGTCATCACCGGCGAGCCGATCTTCAAGAATGTCTCGCTGCCCTCGCTCAAGAAGACCAGCAAAAACGGCTTCCTGCGCATGGCCGAGGAATTCGACCTCGCCCGCACCTATACCGAGCGCCTGGACCTGCGCGCTTCGTCGCTCAGCCAGAACGTCTCGACCCTCTCGGGCGGCAATCAGCAGAAGGTGGTCATCGCCAAATGGCTGGCCACGCTGCCCAAAGTGATCATTCTCGACGAACCCACCAAGGGCATCGACATCGGATCCAAGGCCGCCGTGCATGAATTCATGGGCGAACTGGTGGCGCAGGGCCTCTCGGTCATCATGGTCTCGTCGGAACTGCCCGAAGTGCTGGGCATGAGCGACCGCATCGTGGTGATGCGCGAAGGTCGGGTCATCGACACGCTGGATAATGACGGGCTCAAGCCCGAGACGCTGGTACGGCTGGCTGCCGGTATTGCCGAGGAGCAGGCCGCATGAACCGCCTTTTGAAACATCGCGAGATCTTCCTGTTTCTCGCCATCCTGCTGGTGCTTGTCCTGGTCACGGCGCGCTTCCCGCGCTTCGCCCAGCCCGGCAACCTTCTCACCATCTTCAACGACAGCTCGATCCTGATCATGCTGGCCCTCGGCCAGATGGCGGTGATCCTGACCCGCTCGATCGATCTCTCGATGGCCGCCAATCTCGCGCTGACCGGCATGGTCGTGGCCATGGTCAATGCGGCTTTCCCCGGAGTGCCGGTGCCGCTGCTGATCGTTATGTGCATCGTCGTTGGCGGTGCGCTCGGCGCCTTCAACGGCATTCTGGTCTGGAAGCTGGAAATCCCGCCCATCGTCGTGACGCTGGGCACGCTGACCATTTTCCGCGGCATGGTGTTTGTCATTTCCGGCGGCGCCTGGGTCAATGCGGCCCAGATGAGCCCGGATTTCATCTCTCTGCAGCGCACCATGTTCCTCGGCCTGCCGCTGCTCAGCTGGTTCGCCATTGTCACGGCGCTGGTCTTCTTCCTCCTAATGACCCGCACCCCGCTCGGACGCGCACTCTATGCCATCGGCGTCAATCCGACGGCCTCGGTCTATACCGGCATCAATGTCGGCCGCACCAAATTCTATGCCTTCGTCATTGCCGGCGCCGTGGCCGGGCTCTGCGGCTATCTCTGGATTTCCCGCTATGTCATCGCCTCGGTCGAAGTGGCCGGCGGCTATGAGCTGACCATTATCGCTGCCTGCGTCATCGGCGGCGTCTCGATTGCCGGCGGCATCGGCTCGGTGGCCGGCGTGCTGCTTGGCGCGCTGTTCCTCGGCATCATCAACAACGCCCTGCCGGTGATTGGCGTCTCGCCCTTCTGGCAGATGGCCATTTCGGGCACGGCCATCCTCCTGGCCGTCGTGCTCAACGCCCGCGGCGAACGCCGCCATGGCCGCATCATCCTCAAGAAGGCAGAAGCTGTATGACCGAGATTCACGCTACCGGCCGCAGCCTGCCCAATCGCCTCGACAAGCCGCTGAAGTCCGCCGTTCTGAGCTGGGAGAGCCTCCTGGTTCTCGTGGCCGTCGGCATCTTCATCCTCAACAGCTTTGCCTCGCCATACTTTCTGAATGCCTGGAGCCTGAGCGACCTCACCTTCAACTTCACCGAGAAGGCGCTGATCGCTTTGGCCATGGCGCTGCTGATCATCTCGGGCGAGATCGATCTGTCGGTCGCGGCGATCATTGCGCTGGCCTCGACCATGATGGGTCTGGCGCTGCAATATGGCGCCGATACGCCAACCCTCGTCGCAGTCGGCGTCGGCGTCGGCATTCTCTGCGGCGCCTTCAACGGCTTCCTCGTTACCGGCCTCAAACTGCCGTCCATCGTCGTTACCATCGGCACCATGAGCCTGTTCCGCGGCATCGCCTTCATCGTCCTGGGCGACCAGAGCTTCAAGGGCTACCCGGCGAGCTTTTCCTGGTTCGGCCAGGGCTATGTCTATTGGGTGATCTCTTTCGAGCTGGTGCTGTTCCTCGTCTGCGCCGTGATCTACTGGGTGCTGCTGCACCGCACCAATTTCGGCCGCCGGGTGTTTGCCATCGGCAATAACGATGTCGCCGCCCAATTCTCTGGCGTCCGCGTCGATCGCATCAAGTTCATCCTGTTCTGCCTCACTGGTTTGATGAGCGGCATCGCCGCTGTGCTGCTGACCGCACGTCTCGGCTCGACTCGTCCGTCAATCGCTGAGGGCTTCGAGCTCGAAGCCATCACCATGGTGGTGCTGGGTGGCGTCTCGATCCTCGGCGGCGCCGGCTCGATCATCGGCGTGGTGCTGGCGGCGCTGATCGTCGGTCTGGTCACCTTCGGGCTTGGCCTGCTCAACGTGCCCGGCATCGTCATGACCATTTTCACCGGCTCGCTGCTGATCGTGGTGATCGCGCTGCCCATCCTGTTCCGCATGTGGAGGAACCGCGCATGATCGAAGACGCCGGCTACGAAAAGCACGCCTTCAAGATGCAGCTCAATCCCGGCATGGCGGCCGAATACAAGAAGCGCCATGACGAGATTTTTCCCGAACTGGTCGACCTGCTGCATGAGGCCGGCGTGAAGGATTATTCGATCCATCTCGACGCGGAAACTAACACGCTGTTCGGCGTGCTATGGCGCCGCACGGACCACACCATGGCCGGGCTCCCGGCCACCGCCGTGATGCAGCGCTGGTGGGCCCATATGGCCGATGTCATGGCCACCAATCACAAGAACGAACCGATCTCGATGGACCTCACGCCGATGTTCTGGATGAAGTAGCGGCCCTGTTCATTCTCCCTGCAATCTCATACGATTGCCGCCATGAATGAACGCTCGACCGCCCTCCACGCCGCCCCCATCACGCTCAGCGGCAAGCCGCTGAGTTTTTCCGACATTGCCCGCATCGGCAGCCGCCGTGTGCACCTGCTGGCCGACCCCGACTCAATGGTGCGGGTGGCCGCAGCGCGCGAGGTCGTGGAAACCGCCATCGCCAATGGCCAGCCGGTCTATGGCTCCACCACCGGCGTCGGCGCGATGAAGGATGTCGAGTGGACCGACGACCAGCTCGATACCTTCAACATGGGCCTGGTGCGGGCGCATCACTTCGGCACCGGCGAGGCCTTTTCCAGCGACATCATCCGCACCGCCATGGCGATCCGGGTGAACATGGCGCTGACCGGCCGCGTCGGCTGCACCACCGACCTGGTGGAGGCCTATCTGGCGCTGCTCTCGGCCGATGTCGTGCCGGTGGTGCGCCGTACCGGCTCGATTGGCTGCGCCGATATCGGCTTGATGGGCCAGATTGGCGCCGTGCTGACTGGGGCAGGGGAGGCGACCTTCAACGGCCACCGCCAGCCGGCCGCCGATGCGCTGTCCGCCGCTGGCCTCAAGCCGGTTCGGCTTGCGCCGCGCGATAGCCTGGCCTCGATTTCCACCAATGCTGTCGGCTATGCCGCGGCCGCCAGTGCCATCCGCGATGCCGCCGCCGTCACCCGCGTCATGCTGGCCACCGGCCTCACCACTGCAGGCGCACTGGGCGCCTCGCGCGATCCGTGGAAGGCCGTGGCCCATGTCGGCACCGAGCGCGAAGCGGGCATCGGCGCCTGGCTCTATTTCAACGCCAAGGGCTGGGACTGGCCCGATGCCACCCATATTCAGGACCCGCTGAGCCTGCGCATGATGAGCCAGGTATTTGCCACCGGCTTCGAGACGCTGGTCGCCTCGGGCAAGATCCTGCTGGCCGCAACCGGTCGCACCGATGACAATCCGGTGGTGGCTGGTGGGCAGGTGCTCACCTCGGGCGGTTCGTTGCCGCTCGACGTCACGGTGTTCCTGCAAACCGCGCAGCTCGGCCTCGCCCATATCGCGCGCAACAGCTTCAACCGCTGCGTGCTGCTCGGCAATGGCCAGCGCCGCGACCTGCCGGTGAACCTCGTGGTGCCCGGCCAGATCGCCACCGGCTTTGGGCCCGTCATCAAGCTGGCCGGCGAGCTGTTTGCCCGCGTGCTAACCATGACCAATCCCATCTCGGCCAATTCCATGGTGGTGGCCGGTGGCATCGAGGACGAGGCGACGTTTCTGCCGCTGGTGGTGGAGCGGCTCGAGCGCCAGGTGCTGGCCCTGCGCCGGCTCGCCGCCATCGAGGCCATGCTGGCCGCCCAGGCCATGGACATCTCCGGCGACACGCCCGGCAATGTCCCCGGCATCATTTACGCACTGGTGCGCCGCCATGCTGACACCTATCGTCAGGATCGCCCGCTATCGGCAGAGGTTGAGGCCATAGAAGACGCCCTTGCGTCCGAAAGCCTCATGAACGAACTAATTTCTCACTCGACGATTATGGAGTTGGACGAGTTTTTCGCTTTGGGTCCGGTTGCTTAGCACAGGCGGCCTCGCTCAATTCCACCAACACGTTAGGTTAGGGACAGCCGGACCCGCCCAAAGTGGCAGCCGGAGAAAACGGAGAAACCAATGCGCCTCACTACCAAGCTCCTGAGCGCCGTCGCTGCGCTCGCCATCACGGTGACCGCCGCTCAGGCCCAGGTCGTCGTCTCGTCCAAGATCGACACCGAGGGTGGCGTTCTGGGCAACATTATCAAGCAGGTGCTGGAAGCCAACGATATCGCCGTTGAAGACCGGATCCAGCTCGGCGGCACGCCGATCGTCCGCGAAGCCATCACCGCCGGCGAAATCGACATCTATCCCGAGTACACGGGCAATGCCGCCTTCTTCTTCGAAAAGGCCGATGATCCGATCTGGAACGACGCCGCTTCGGCCTATGCCGAAGCCGCCAAGCTCGATTTCGAAGCCAACAAGATCGTCTGGCTGACCCCGTCGCCGGCCAACAACACCTGGGCCGTCGCCGTGCGCAATGACGTTGCCGAAGCCAACAACCTCTCGACCTTCACCGAATTCGGTGCCTGGGTTGCCGGCGGTGGCGAGGTCAAGCTCGCGGCCTCTGCTGAGTTCGTGAACTCGCCGGCGGCGCTGCCGAAGTTCCAGGAAGTCTATGGCTTCACCCTGACGCCCGACCAGCTCGTGACCCTCTCGGGTGGCGATACGGCCGCTACCATTGCCGCTGCTGCCCAGCAGACCAATGGCGTCAACGCCGCCATGGTCTATGGCACCGACGGTGGCATCGCCCCCTCGGGCCTGAAAGTTCTCGAAGACGACAAGGGCGTGCAGCCGGTTTACCAGCCCGCGCCGATCATCCGCGAGGAAGTGCTGGCTGAATATCCGCAGATCGAAGAACTGCTCAAGCCCGTCTTCGAAGGCCTGACCATCGAATTGCTGCAGGACCTCAATGGTCGCGTGCAGGTGGGTGGTGAAGCTGCTGCCGCCGTGGCGACGGACTACCTGACCAAGGGCGGTTTCCTGAACTAAGCCTTGCTTACCTCTCCCCTGAGGGGAGAGGTCGACCCGAAGGGGCGGGTGAGGGGTTCACTTCTTCGGCTTGGGCCGAAAGGCTGAACCCCTCACCCTAACCCTCTCCCCTCAGGGGAGAGGGGACCGCCCGGAGTTCTGCCTAGTATCGGAGGCCCAATGACCGCAGCAGAACTTTCGACCGTCTCCACCCGCCCCACCTGGCTCGCCCTCGACAAGCTCGGCGTTCTCATCGCCCTGATTGCCTTGGCCGGCGCCGTACTCCCCTTCGCCCTGTTCCGCGCCAATCGCATCGTCCTCGGCGAACCACGCTCGCTGCTCGATGCGCTGCCCAGTTTCCCGTCCGGCTTTCTTACCGGCATCCTGCTCGCCGGCATCATCGTGGCCCTGCTGCGTTTCCCAGTCGTGGCAAAACTCATCGCCGGCTTCCTCCTTCTGGCCGTGCTGTTCTTCTTCATCGGCCTGTCCGCCAGCTATCTCACCCCCGATGGCGACACCTTCGCCCGCGTCTCGCCCGGCGCCGGGTTCTGGCTGCTGGTCTTTGCCTTTGCCCTGCTGGTCACCGATGCCCTGACCCGCCTCCGCTTCAAGCCGCTGATCCGCATCGGCATTCTGGTGGCCGTCATCGCCGCAGTCTCGCTGCTCTTGTGGAGCGGCAGCTGGAACGATCTTTCCATCCTCAAGGAATATGCCACCCGTGCCCCCGCCTTTTGGGCCGAGGGACGCACCCATCTGGCGCTGGCCTTTGGCTCTGTCGCCATTGCCACCGTGGTCGGCATTCCGCTCGGTATTCTTTGCTACAAAGTCAAGCCGCTGCGCGCCGGCGTGCTCAACGTACTCAACATCGTCCAGACCATTCCCTCCATTGCCCTGTTCGGCCTGCTGATCGCCCCGCTGGCCTGGGTCGCCGCCAATATTCCCGGCGCCTCCGAAATCGGCATTTCCGGCATCGGTGCCGCGCCGGCGCTGGTTGCCCTTTTCGCCTATTCGCTGCTGCCCATTGTCTCCAACACCGTCGTCGGCCTGCAATCGGTCTCGCCCGCAGCAGTCGATGCGGCGCTGGGCATGGGCATGACCAGCCGGCAGCGGCTGATGGCGGTTGAACTGCCGCTGGCCTTTCCGGTCATCCTCACCGGCATCCGCATCGTGCTGGTGCAGAATATCGGCCTTGCCACCATTGCCGCGCTGATCGGCGGCGGCGGCTTTGGCGTCTTCGTCTTCCAGGGCATTGGTCAGACGGCCATGGACCTGGTGCTGCTCGGGGCGGTGCCGACCGTTGCCCTGGCCTTTGCCGCCGCCGTGGTGCTCGACGCCCTGGTTGAACTGACATCCCGTGGGAGCCGCCGCGCATGATCGAGATCGACGACATCACCAAGACCTATACCGGCACCACCGTCGTGGATCGGGTCACGCTGGCCATCCAGCCGCGCAGCATCTGCGTCATCGTCGGCACTTCGGGCTCCGGCAAGACCACGCTGATGCGCATGATCAACAAGCTGGTGACCCCCACCTCGGGTCATATCCGCATCGACCGCGAGGACATCGCCGGCATTCCCGCCTATGAGCTGCGCCGCCGCATCGGCTATGCCATCCAGGGCCACGGCCTGTTCCCGCATCGCACGGTCGGGCAAAACATCGCCACGGTTCCCAAACTCCTCGGCTGGGACAAGAAGAAGACGGCCGACCGCGTCGATGAACTGCTTAGCCTGTTCCAGCTCGATCCCGCCCAGTTCCGCGATCGCCTACCGCATGAACTGTCTGGTGGCCAGCAACAGCGCGTCGGCGTGGCCCGCGCGCTGGCCGCCTCGCCCAATATCCTGCTCATGGACGAGCCCTATGGCGCGCTCGATCCGGTGATCCGCGCCAAGGCGCAGGAGGACCTGCTGGCCATCCAGCGCAAGTTCGGCACCACCGTGGTGCTGGTGACCCATGACATGGAAGAAGCGATCCATCTCGGCGACACCATCGCCGTGATGGACAAGGGCAAGCTGCTGCAATGCGCCAAGCCGGCCGAAATCATCGCCAATCCGGCCACGCCTTTCGTTGCCGAACTCATCGGCACCAGCGAGCGGCCATTCCGCCTGCTGTCGCTGGCCAAAGTCTCCGACCATATCGAGCCCGGCGAAGTCACCGGCGAACCGATCGAAGCCTCAGCCTCGCTGCGCGATGCCTATGCCGAACTACTGTGGTCCGGTCGGCCGTCCCTGCCGGTGCGCCGTGACGGCCAGATCGTCGGCCAGGTGACGCTCAACGCCCTGTCGCGGCTGGCGGCGAGGCCACAATGAAGCCAGGCAATCTGATCCGGCTGGCGGTGTTTGCCCTGCTGATCCTGTTCCTCGCCAAGCCCGAGCTGTTCGCCGGCTTCTTCAGCCTGTTCACCAAGAACAGTCAGCCCGCCATCTACAATCAGGGCAGCCTGCTCGATATCACGCTCAACCACCTGGCCATCGTGCTGGCGGCGACGGTCGCCTCGACCATCATCGCCGTCGGCCTTGCCGTCATCGTGACGCGGCCCTTCGGCGCCGAATTCCTGCCGCTGTCGCGTTCGCTCGCCAATGTCGGCCAGACCTTTCCGCCCGTGGCGGTGCTGGCGCTGGCCGTGCCCATGCTGGGTTTCGGCACCGCGCCGACGCTGGTGGCGCTGTTCCTATATGGCCTGCTGCCGATCTTTGAAAACACCCTGACCGGCCTCACCAACCTGCCGCCCGCGGTGACCGATGCCGCCAAGGGCGTCGGCATGACCGGCTGGCAACGGCTTATCAAGGTCGAACTGCCGCTGGCCCTTCCGGTGATCCTCGCCGGCATCCGCCTCTCTACCGTCATCTCGCTGGCCACGGCGACAATCGGCTCGACCGTTGCCGCCCGCACGCTCGGCGAAGTCATCATCGCCGGCCTGCTCTCCAGCAATACCGCCTTTGTGCTGCAGGGCGGCCTCATCGTCGGCGTGCTGGCCGTGCTGATCTATGATGCATTGTCCGCGCTGGAGCGTTATCTGATGGCCCGGACCGGCCAATTGGGCCGTGCTGCAGCGTGACCATGGGCCTCTAACGATGATTCCCAATTCTCCCATTCGCGCCGAGCGTATCGCTGGCGATATCGACGCCCTGGCCGCCATCACCGAGCCGGGCCGCCCCTGGACCCGCCGCGCCTTCACCCCCATGTTCCTCGAAGGCCGCAAATGGCTGGAACATGCCATGCAGGCCGCTGGAGCCGTGACGCAGGTCGATGCGGCCGGCAATCTGATCGGCACCATTCCCGGCCGCAAGCCCGAGCTCGGCACCATCATGCTGGGATCCCATTCCGACACCGTGCCCGATGGCGGACGCTTTGACGGTATCGCCGGCGTGGTGGTGGCGCTCGAAGTCGCCCGCGCGCTGCGCGACCAGAACATTGTGCTCGATCACACGCTGGAAATCGTCGATTTCCTCGCCGAGGAAGTCTCGATCTTTGGCGTCTCCTGCATTGGCAGCCGTGGCATCAGCGGCACAAGGCCGGCGGAATGGCTGGCGCGGCAAAGCGACGGCGTGACGCTGCAGCAGGGCATTGCCCAGGTCGGCGGCCGGCCGCATCTGTCGGCCCAGCGCGACGACATCAAGGCATTCCTTGAACTGCATATCGAGCAGGGTCCCGTGCTGCAGAACGAGCAGCTCGATATCGGCGTCGTCACCGCCATTGCCGGCATTACCCGCGTGGAAATCATTGTCGAAGGGCGCGCCGATCATGCCGGCACCACGCCGATGAGCGCCCGCAAGGATGCGCTCACCACGGCTGCGTGGATCGCACTGGGCGTCGAAGAACTGGGCAAGGCCCTGGCCTCCGGCGAGGAGCATTTCGCGGCAACGGTCGGCGAATTCGAAATGACGCCCAATGCCGCCAATGTCGTGCCGGCCCGCGTCCGCATGCTGATCGACGCCCGGGCCGAATTGCGCGACGACATGGAGCGCTTCGTCGACGAGCTGGCCAATGGCGTTGCCGCCATTGCGGAAAAGACCGGCGTCAGCGTTTCGGTGCCGCGCATCGTCTCCGACAATCCGCCAACGCCCTGCGACGCCGGCCTGCTCAACGTGCTCGACGCCGCCTGCGAAAGCACAGGCGCCCGCCATCGCCGCATGGCCTCGGGTGCCGGCCACGACACCGCCTGGATGGCGCGCATCACCAGGGCGGCGATGATCTTCGTGCCCTGCGTCGACGGCCGCAGCCATTCCGCCGATGAATATGCCAGCACCGAGGATATCGCGCTCGGCGCCGCGGTGTTGCTGGACGCCGTCAAGACACTCGACGCCAAGCTACAAGGGGACTTCTAAATGGGCCGCATCCTCACCGAAAAGGACGTCGAAGCCGCCGTGCGCGGCGGCTCGATCTACGCCGCCGGTGGTGGTGGCTGGGCCGACCACGGCCGCATGCTCGGCAAGGCCGCAGTCAATGCCGGCAAGCCGGAACTGGTCTCCATCGACGAGCTCGACGAAAACGACTGGGTGGCCACCGCCGCCGCCATTGGCGCGCCGGCCTCGAGCACGCCGTGGGAAATGCAGGGCGTCGATTACATCAAGGCCGTGCAACTGCTGCAGGATGCGCTGGGCGAGAAGATCTCCGGCCTGATGGTCGGCCAGAACGGCAAGTCCTCCACCCTCAACGGCTGGCTGCCTTCGGCGATTCTCGGCACCAAGGTGGTCGACGCGGTGGGCGACATCCGTGCCCATCCGACCGGTGACATGGGTTCCATTGGCATGGCGGGCTCGCCCGACCAGGTGATCCAGACCGCCGTCGGCGGCAATCGCGCCGAGAACCGCTATATCGAGCTGGTAACGCGCGGCGCCACGGCGAAGGTCTCGCCCATCCTGCGCACCGCCGCCGACATGTCCGGCGGCTTCATCGCCTCCTGCCGCAATCCGCTGCGCGCCAGCTATGTGAAGCAACACGCGGCGCTGGGCGGAATTTCGCTGGCGCTGAAACTGGGCGAGGCGATGATCGCGGCCGAGGGCAAGGGCCCCGGCTCGATGATCGACGCCATCGTCAAGACCACCGGCGGCACCATCCTCACCAAGGGCTATATTACTGATATCGACGTGACCTACACCAAGGAAGCCTTCGACATCGGCAAGGTGCGGATCGGCGACGGCGACAAGGCCACGACGCTGCACATCATGAACGAATACATGGCCGTCGAAGACGCCGGCGGCACCCGGCTGGCGACCTTTCCCGATGTGATCACCACGCTCGATGCGGCCGGGCAGGCGCTGTCGGTCGGCCAGCTCGGGCGCGGGCAATATATCTTCGTGCTGCATGTGCCCAAGACGATCATTCCGCTCAGCTCGTCGGTGCTCGACCCGGCGGTTTATCCCTTCGTGGAAGAGCGGATGGGGATCGATCTGGCGAGCTATGCGCTGAACCGCGGTCGCCGTTCCGCGGACAAGGAATAGACTATGCCCACAGCCAATCCACGCCACCCGAACTTCCCCATCCCCGGAGGCCCTGAACTCCGCGCCAAGGGCTGGCGGCAGGAGGCTTTGCTGCGCCTGCTGGAAAACGTCCTCTCCGTCGGCGAGAACCCCGATGAGCTGGTGGTCTATGCGGCGCTCGGCAAGGCGGCGCGCAATTGGGCGAGCCACAAGGCGATCGTTGCGGCGCTGACCACGATGGACGAGGATCAGACGCTGATCATCCAGTCGGGCAAGCCGATTGGCCTTTTGAAAACCCATGCCAAGGCGCCGCTGGTCATCATGGCCAATTGCAACATTGTCGGGCAATGGGCCAAGGCCGAGGTGTTCTACGAGCTGGAGAAGAAGGGCCTGATCTGCTGGGGCGGGCTGACCGCCGGCGCCTGGCAATACATTGGTTCGCAGGGCGTCATTCAGGGCACCTATGAAATCTTCATGCGCATCGCCGAGAACCGCTTTGGCGGTTCGCTGGCCGGCCGCTTCATCCTGACCGCCGGCCTTGGCGGCATGGGCGGCGCGCAGCCTTTGGCCGGTCGCATGGCCGGCGCGGCCATCCTCTGCGTCGATATCGATGCCGAACGCGCCAGGAAGCGTCAGGCCATCGGCTATCTCGAAGAGATCGCGCCCGATCTCGATAGCGCGCTGGCCATGGTGGACAAGGCCGTTGCCGAAAAGCGCGCCACTTCCATCGGCCTCGTCGGCAATGCCGCCGAAATCTACCCCGAGATCGCCCGCCGCGGCATTGTTCCCGATATCGTCACCGACCAGACCTCGGCGCATGACCTGGTCTATGGCTATGTGCCCAAGGGCATGAGTCTCGATGAAGTGAAGCGCCTGCGCGTCGAAGGCCCCGGCCAGTTGATGGCGGCGAGCCGCGCCTCGATCGTCGATCATGTCCGCGCCATGCTGGCCTTTCAGGCGGCAGGCTCGGAAGTCTTCGACAATGGCAATCTGATCCGCACCCACGCCCGCGATGGCGGTGTCGAGAACGCTTTCGACATCAAGATATTCACCGAAGCCTATCTGCGGCCGCTGTTCGCTCGCGCCATCGGCCCCTTCCGCTGGATGGCGCTGTCGGGTGATCCAGCAGACATCGCCAAGATCGACGACAAGCTGCTCGAGATGTTCCCTGACAACAAGATCGTCACCAACTGGATTTCCCTCGCCCGCCAGCACGTGCCCTTCGAAGGCCTGCCGGCCCGCATCGCCTGGCTCGGCCACGGCGAGCGCACGGCGCTGGCCGAGGCGGTCAATCAGATGGTCGCGGACGGCAAGCTGGCCGGACCGGTTGCCTTCAGCCGCGATCATCTCGATGCCGGGGCCATGGCCCATCCCAATATCATGACCGAGCGGATGAAGGACGGGTCCGACGCCATTGCCGACTGGCCGCTGCTCGACGCCATGCTGCTCTGCTCGTCCATGGCCGATCTGGTGGTCGTCCATTCCGGCGGTGGCGGCTATGCCGGCTACATGACCTCGGCGGGGGTCACCATAGTAGCCGACGGCACTCATCTGGCTACAGAACGGTTAACCCATGCACTAACCAACGACACCGCCCTCGGGGTCATGCGTTATGCCGACGCCGGCTACGAAGAGAGCCTCGACGAGATCGAAAAGAAGGGCATTGGCTACATTCCGGTTGGATAACCGGATGGTGAACACCGCGGCGCAACGCATTGCGCCATCAGCGGGTTCTTCAAGCACTGTCCGGTGGCGGATCGCGCCGCCGTGACGTTCCTGTCCGGCCTTGTGCCGGCTCCACGAACCCATGGTGCTCCAATGATCCACATTCCCAACCTCCTGACGGCCACGCTGCTGTCCTCGGCTCTGCTGGCCGGTCCCGTATTCGCCCAGGTCGAGACGGCCCCGCCCAATGCGCCGGACCAGACCCCGGCTTTTGAGGGGCAGACCCGCGCGCCGACGCCTGCCGAGGCCACGGCAGTTAGCACTGAAGTGGTGGCCGATGGCCTGCCGCATCTCTGGGCCATGGAATTCCTGCCCGATGGCCGCATGCTGGTGACGGCCAAGGCCGGCGCCATGCATATCGTCAGCGAAGCGGGCAATGCCGGACCGGAAATTACCGGTGTACCAGAGGTGGATAGTCGCGGGCAGGGTGGCTTGCTCGATGTGGCACTGGCGCCCGATTTTGAGACCAGCGGGCTGATCTATTTCTCCTTCTCCGAGCCGCGTGATGGTGGCAATGGCACCTCGGTGGCCTCGGCCAAGCTGGTGCAGGACCCCGGCAACAACACCGGCGCGCTGGAAGACGTGAAGGTCATTTTCCAGCAGACGCCAACCTATAATGGCGACAAGCATTTCGGCTCGCGGCTGGTGTTTGGGCCCGAGGGCGAACTCTATGTGACGGTGGGCGAACGCTCCGATGTCGAGCCGCGCGTGCAGGCGCAGGATATCGGCAGCGGCCTCGGCAAAACCTTCCGTATCGATGTGACGGGCGCGGCTTTGACCGACAATCCCTTCGTCGATACCGAGGGCGCATTGCCGGAAATCTGGAGCCTCGGCCACCGCAACATGCAATCGGCAGCGCTCGATGGCGAAGGCCGTCTGTGGACGGTAGAACATGGCCCTAAGGGCGGTGACGAACTCAATCGCCCGGAAGCCGGCAAGAATTATGGTTGGCCGGAAGTGACTTACGGCGTCGACTATAGCGGCGCGCCAATCGGCGAGGGGATCACCGAAAAGGCTGAGACCGAACAGCCGGTCTACTACTGGGACCCGGTGATCGCCCCGTCCGGCATGGCCTATTACGAGGGCGCGGAATTCCCCGCCTGGGACAATAGCTTCATCATCGGCGGCCTGGTCGCGCAGGGGCTGGTCGTCGTGCATCTCGACGGCGACCAAGTCACCTCCGAAGAACGCATTCCGCTGCAGGCGCGCGTCCGTGACGTCAAGGTCGGCACCGATGGTGCGGTCTATGCGGTGACTGAAAACTCCGGCAGCTCGCAGATCATCCGCGTGTCGAGCGGCAGCTAGGCTTTCGCCGGCAGGTTACGACCTGCCGGCCACCTCGTTGCGCCAGCTGAACTGGGGCGAAAAGCCCAGCATGCGCTTGGCTTTTTCGATCGACAGCAGCGTGCCATTGGTCGTGAGGTTGCCCTTGGTCGGGACCGTTGGGAACACCTCGGCCAGCAGCGACATGTTGGAGCGGCTCATCACCGTATCGGCATTGGCGATGATGAACGCTTCGAAACCCTTGAAGTCCGCCTGGATCGAACGGCGGACGGCCTGGGCGCCGTCGCGGGCGTCGATATAGCCCCACAGGTTCCATTTGCGCGCCTGAGGATCGGCGTCGAACTTGGGGAAGGCGGTATAGTCGTCCGGGTTCATGACATTGGAAAAGCGCAGACCCACGATGCGCAGTTCCGGGTCCCAGCGGCAGAATTGGGCGGCCATGGTTTCGTCGAGCAGCTTGCCGAGCGAATAGGCGCTCTCGGGACGCGGGTAATATTCCTCATCGACGGGTGCGTAGGGGGGCGGGGTGTCGAATGGTAGGCCGAGCACGGTCTCGCTCGAAGCAAACACGATATTCTTGATGCCTGCCAATCGGCTAGCTTCGAAGACATTATAGGTCGTCGGCACATTGTTGGCGAAAGTCCTGGCATTGGCAGCGAGGCCCGGCGCCGGAATCGCGGCCAGATGCACGACCGCATCGAAGGGGCCAGTGCGCTCGTCGACGCCACCGAGAATGGCGGCAGCCACTTCGCCGAAATTGGTCAGATCGACGCGAATGCTGGGGCAAATCGCCTCGGGCAGGGCCTGCTGGTCGAGGTTCAGCACGTCATAGCCGTGCGCCACCAGGTCCTTCAGCACGGCACGTCCAAGCTTGCCGCTGCCGCCGGTCACCAGAATCTTGCTCATCGTCGGTCTCCTCTTTTCCCCATTCTGGCACGGCTCGGCGGCCAAGATGAACGGATTCTGAACGCCGACATCACGATGGGTTCAAGCCGGGGCGGGCAATCTGGCGACAACAGATGAAACGTCCAGGGGGACAGAATGAACAAGCGTCAGGAAAAACTACTCGTCGCCATGCTGTGTGGCCTGATCATGGTCTCGGCCGGTGCCTTCGCCGTGCAGCCCGCCATGGCCAAAAATGCCCAGCCCGTTTTCGCTAGTTCGGTGCAGCACGTGTCCCTGCACCGCTAAAAATTTCGTGCGGGCCTCCTTCCCATGCTGTGTTGACTTTTCCGGTCCTGCGCTGTTCCTCGTGACCAGCCTGGACCGGAGTTTTTCTGATGGATGCCAATCCCATTCTTGCCGAAACCATTCGCGGCAACTGGGTCGAAAACCGCCACCGCGGCGCCTATGTGGTGGTCGATGCCGATGGCAGGGTGATCGCCTCGGCTGGCGACATCGAGCGGCCGATCTTTCCGCGCTCGGCCATCAAGTCCATGCAGGCCCTGCCGATCTTTACGCGGGAGGCTGAGGGAAAATTCCATCATACCGCTGAAGAACTGGCTTTGGCCTGCGCCAGCCATCACGGCGAGACCGAGCATGTCGCGACCGCCAATGGCCTGCTGACGCGCATTGGCCTCTCGGCCGCCGATCTTGAATGCGGGGCCCATGCCCCGACCAATGCAGCGGCCCGCGATGCGCTGCGGGCCGCAGGCGGTGAGCCGAGCCCGTTACACAACAATTGCTCGGGCAAACATTCCGGCATGCTGAGCGTGGCGCTGGCCATGGGCGTGCCGACTGCTGGCTATGTCGGGCGAGAGCATGAGGTGCAGAAGGCCGTACGCGCGGCGGTGGAAGCCGTGATCGGCGAAAGCCTGACCGAAGACAAATGCGGCACCGATGGCTGCTCCATCCCGACCTATGCCGCCCCGCTACGCGCTTTTGCCTATGGCTTTGCGCGCATGTCGACGGGCAAGGGCATCACGCCCGAGCTGGGTCAGGCCGCACAGCGCCTGTTCAATGCGGCGATCAGCCATCCCCATCTCGTGGCCGGTACCGGCCATGCCGATACGCTGCTGATGACAGCGTTCAAGGGGCGGCTGATGCAGAAGGTGGGCGCCGAGGGGGTGCAATGCGGCGCCATCCGCGACAAGGGCTGGGGCTATGCGCTCAAATGCGACGACGGCAATATTGCCGCCAGCCAGGCCATGCTGGCCGGCCTGCTGCTGAAACTGGCCGATCCCGATACCGAGCAGCGCAAGCTGCTGGAGACGCTGGCGCACCAGACGATCAAGAGCGTGCGCGGTGCCGAAGTTGGCGAATTGCGCACCACGGTCTAAACGCACGAACTGCAATGGAAAATCGAGTTACGAGTTGTCCCCCGGCGAGGGGGACGGCTATAAGTGCGCAATTCACCAGGGGCGGCGCACATGCTCGTTGACGACAAGATCTTTCTCGGCACCAGCACGCAGCCCGAATACCTGGCCTTGAAATACGGCAATCGCCATGGCCTCGTCACCGGGGCCACCGGCACCGGCAAGACGGTGACGCTGCAGGTGATGGCCGAGGGCTTTTCGGCCGCTGGCGTGCCGGTGTTTGCCGCCGACATCAAGGGCGACCTCTCGGGCGTCGCCAAGATGGGCGCGGCGCAGGGCTGGCAGACCCAGCGCGCCACAGACATCGGCTTTACCGATTACAAGGACGACGTGTTCCCGGTGATCTTCTGGGACCTGTTCGGCCGCCAAGGTCATCCGATCCGTGCCACCATTTCCGAAATGGGCGCGCTGCTGCTCAGCCGCATGCTGCAGCTCAATGATACCCAGGAAGGCGTGCTCAACATTGCCTTCAAGCTGGCCGATGATGAAGGCTTACTGCTGCTCGATCTCAAGGATCTGCGCGCGCTGCTGGTTGATATCCAGGAGCGCAGCAAAGAAATTTCCACCCGCTACGGCAATGTTTCGGCGACCTCGATTGGCGCCATTCAGCGGGCGCTGCTGGTGCTGGAACAGCAAGGCGCCGAAAATTTCTTCGGCGAACGCGCGCTGGAAATTGCCGACCTGATGCGCACCGATCGCGACGGCAGGGGCTTCATCTCGATCCTTGCGGCGGACGAGCTGATGCGTTCGCCAAGGCTCTACGCGACCTTCCTGCTGTGGATGCTGAGCGAGCTGTTCGAGGAACTGCCGGAAGTCGGCGATGTCGACAAGCCCAAGCTGGTGTTCTTCTTCGATGAAGCGCATCTGCTGTTTGACGACGCGCCGAAAGTGCTGATCGACAAGGTGGAACAGGTGGTCCGCCTCGTCCGCTCCAAGGGCGTCGGCGTTTATTTCGTGACGCAGAACCCGGTCGATATTCCCGAATCCGTGCTGGCCCAGCTGTCCAACCGCGTGCAGCATGCCTTGCGCGCCTATACGCCGCGCGAGCAGAAGGCGGTGCGCGTTGCCGCCGAGACCTTCCGGCCCAATCCGGCTTTTTCGACGGAAGAGGTCATCACCCAGCTTGGCATCGGCGAGGCGCTGGTCTCAGTGCTGGAAGCCAAGGGCATTCCGTCGATGGTTGGGCGCACGCTGATTCGTCCGCCCTCGGCGCAGGTTGGGCCGCTGCTGGCCGAAGAGCGCCGGGCAATCATCGCCAATTCGCCGGTGGCCGGCCTCTATGACACCACGGTCGATCGCGAGTCGGCCTTTGAAGTGCTGGCCAAAAAGGCGCGCGACAAGCAGCTTGCCGAAGAACGACAGCGCCAGGACGACGAGATCAAGAAGACCGAGCGGACCTATCAGGAAGCACCGGCCCCACGTCGTTCGACCCGGCAAACCCCGGCCGAGGCGGCGATGAACTCGCTGGCGCGGACCGTGGCCAATCGGCTGGGGTCGGCCCTCGTGCGCGGCATTCTCGGCAGCCTGAAGCGCGGACGATGAGCATGGACACCAGCATGGCCCCGATGATTGCGATCTTTGCCTCGGACAAGGGCCCGGGCGATCCCGAACGCGCTTCGATCATGAGCCAGACCGGCACCTATTTTGCCAAGCGCGGTGCGCGGATCATCTGCCTCGCCGAAAATGGCGTCATTCCCGTGCCGCTGATCACCGCTGCGCGGGCGGCCGGTGGCCAGGTGCAGATCATTGCCGACAGCACCGTAGTGCTGCCGCCAGCTTTGTCGGGCGTCACCATGGAAGTGCTTGCCGGACGCGACGAGCGGCTGGAGCGGTTGGCACAATTGGCACATGCCTATGTGGCACTGCCCGGCTCGCTGGCCTCGGCCTCGGCGCTGTTCGGCACCTGGGCAGCGGCCAAGCTGCAGGGGCGCACGCCGCCGGTGGTGATGCTCAACCGGCACAAGGCCTACGAGGTCATTCGCGGCTATGCGGCGGACGTGCTGTCGCCGGGGCTCGCCGGTTACGAGCGCGCGGTGCAGTTTGCGGATTCGATCGAGGATCTGTGGGCGCGGCTGTCGCGGCTGGTGAGCGAGGGGCGGTAGCGTTCGCTACCCCTCCAACCCCGGATGCCGTGGCTTGCGGCGGTCTGGGAACAATTGCACGACATTGTCGGAGATGCGGCGCGTCGGTGTGGGCTGCGGCACCGGCATGGCGAGGCGGTTGCGGCGCTCGGGGCCGCGATAGCCGCCGAAGGTGCCAACGACGCTGCGACCGCGCAGGCGTGCTTGGATACGCTGCAGCAGATGACGCGGCGACATCGGTTTGATGATGACTTCGTCGATCCCGGCGCTGATCGCCTGATGGCGCATCGGCGGGGTGATTGTGCGGGTCAAGGCTATGACCGGCACATCTTGGCTGATCAGGTCGCCATTGAGGCGGATGCTTTCGACCATTTCATAGGCCGGACGGCCCTCGCGGTCGAAGTCGCAGACCAGCATGTCGACGGGGGCAATGCGCATATAGGCGATCAGGTCGATGTCGCTCTCGAACTGGCGCACCTTGAGATGCGAGTCGCCAGCCACCACCATCGCCAGCAGGGACGAAAGCGCAGGATTTGCCGCAATAATGGCAACGACCTTGGTGGAAACTGACAATGGGACCCCCGGATAGTAAACGAAACGTTACCATGTGTCGGGGAAGGGGTGAAGGGCTCGGCTCCGGAGATAGCTAATTGCCGGGGAAAAAACATGAAAAAGCCCGCCAGCGCAGGGCGCGGCGGGCTTCGTCCCTAAGAGCCTGAAAGGCGCTTAAGCCTTGGCTTCTTCGAACAGCAGTTCGACATGTTCCCAGTTCACCAGGTTGTCGAACCAGGCTTCGAGGTACTTGGGACGCGCGTTGCGGTAGTCGATGTAATAGGAGTGTTCCCAGACGTCGACGCCAAGGATCGGCTTGCCGCCGTGCACCAGCGGCGACTCGCCGTTGGCAGTCTTGGAGATTTCCAGCTTGCCGTTCTTGAGCGAGATCCAGGCCCAGCCCGAACCGAACTGGGTGGTGCCGGCGGCGATGAAATCGGCGCGCAGCTTGTCGAAGCCACCGAGATCGGAATCAACGGCTGCCTGCAGCTTGGCAGGCAGCTTGTTGCCGCCGCCGTTTGGCTTCATCCAGTTCCAGAAGTGGACGTGATTGTAATGCTGGCCGGCATTGTTGAAGAGGCCGGCATTCTTGCCGAAGCTTTCCTTGACGATGTCTTCGAGAGGCAGGATTTCGAGGCCCGAACCTTCCAGCAGCTTTTCGCCATTGGTCACGTAGGCCTGATGATGCTTGTCGTGGTGGAACTCGAGCGTTTCCGCCGACATATAGGGGCCGAGCGCATCATAGGCATAGGGCAGGGGCGGCAGAGTGAACTTGGTGGACATATGGGCCTCCATTTAGGGAAAGACGCTGAGGAAAGTCGGCCCTTGGTATAGGCCGAATGTGACGACACAACAATCAGTTGGAGGGGAATGATCCTTCCAAACCAACCGCATTGAGCGCAAAGGCGTAGCACATGGCGGTCTCCTTGAGGCGATCGAAGCGCCCCGAGGCGCCGCCGTGCCCGGCGCCCATGTTGGTCTTGAGATATAAGGGCGAAGTGCCGGTCTTGGTTGCGCGCAAGCGGGCGACCCACTTGGCCGGCTCCCAATAGGTGACGCGCGGATCGGTGAGGCCGCCCAGGGCAAAGATCGGCGGATAGTCTTTCGCCGCCACCTGCTCATAGGGGGCATAGGCGGCGATGCGGGCATAGTCCTCGGCCGAAGCCAGCGGATTGCCCCATTCGGGCCATTCCGGCGGGGTCAACGGCAGGGTCTCGTCGAGCATGGTATTGAGCACGTCGACAAAAGGCACCTGGGCCAGAATGCCGCCCCAGAGATCGGTGCGCAGATTGGCAATGGCGCCCATCAGCATGCCGCCGGCCGAGCCGCCTTGGGCGACGATCTTGCCCTTGGCGGTATAGCCCTTGTCGATCAGCATTTCGGCCGAGGCGATGAAGTCGGTGAACGTGTTGGTCTTGTGCTCGCGCCGACCCTCGACGTACCAGCGATAGCCCTTTTCCATGCCGCCGCGGATATGGGCCGTGGCATGGATGAAGCCGCGATCGACCAGTGACAGGGCCGAGATCGAGAATGTGGACGGCATGGACATACCATAGGCGCCATAGCCGTAGAGCAGGGCCGGGGCCGAACCGTCGAGCTTGGTGCCCTTGCGATAGAGCACGGTGACCGGGACCTCGGCGCCGTCGGGGGCGGTGGCGAAGAGGCGACGGGTTTCGTAGTCGTCTGGATCATGGCCGGAGGGCACTTCCTGCTCCTTGAGCAGGGTGCGGCTGCCGGTTTCGAGATCCATGTCATAGGTGCGTGACGGCGTGGTCGGCGAGGAATAGGTCAGGCGGAACACCGAAGTGTCGAACTCGTAGCCGACCGACATGCCGAGCGAATAGGCCTCCTCGTCGAACTTGACGGTCTCTTCCTTGTCGGTGCGCAGGTCGCGCACCACGATGCGCGGCAGGCCCTCGAAGCGTTCGAGGCGCAGCAGGTGGTTCTTGATGACAATGGTGTCGAGGATCAGAACGCCCTGCTGGTGCGGGACGAGGTCGGTCCAATTGTCGAGGCCGGGGTTGGCCACGGGGGCGACGGCGATCTTGAAGTCTTCGGCGCCGTTGGCATTGGTGCGGATGTAGAGCAGGCCATCGCGCTCGTCCACGTCGTATTCGAGGTCGGTGACGCGGGGGGCGACGAGGCGCGGTGCGCCGCCGGTCTCGGCATCGATCAGCCAGCATTCGCTGGTCTGGTGATCATGGGCGTCGATGACGATGTATTTGTCGCTCAGGGTGCGGCCGACGCCGACGAAGAAGCCGGGGTCCTTTTCCTCGAAGACCACCGGGTCATTGGCCTGGTCGGTGCCGATGGTGTGGAGCTTCACCCGGTAGGGGCGGTGGTTGTCGTCATATTCAGTGTAGTAGATCGCCTTGGAATCATTGGTCCAGACATAGGAGCCGGCGGTCTCAGTGATGACTTCGGCACTGTCTTCGCCGGTCTCGAGATCGCGGATGACGATGTCATAATATTCGGAGCCGGCGCGGTCGGCGGCCCAGGCGAGATAGCGGTGGCTGCGATCATGCTCGGCGCCGGCAAAGCCGAAATACTCGTCGCCGGCCTCGACATTGCAGTCGAGCAGAATGGTCTCGTCGCCGCCGTCGCGCGGGGTGCGGACTATCAGCGGGTATTGCTTGCCCTCCAGCATGCGCGAATTATAGGCGTAGGGGCCGTCGGGCGAGGCGATGCCGCTGTCGTCTTCTTTGATGCGACCGCGGATTTCCTTGTAGATGACCTCCTGCAGCGCCTCGGTCGGCTTGCCGAATTCAGCCTCGAAATAGTTGTTCTCGGCATCGAGATAGGCGCGGATTTCCGGGTTCAGCGTCTCGGGCTTCTGCATCACCTCCTGCCAATTGTCCGCCCGCAGCCAGTGGTAGGGATCGTCGCGCTCGATCGCGTGGAACGTGACGACATGCGGCTTGCGGGCGGCGACGGGAGCAGAGGTCTTGGTCATGGAACATCCGGAGCAATCTGGTCCCCTCACATAGGCCCGCGCCTCGCCCAAAGGAAGGGCCCGTCGAAGCCATGGGAGAAATCCCAATAGGCGACCGTTTTGACTTGTGGCGCGGCTTTCATTGACTAAGGTCTTGCCAACCCGGCCAAAAGAGTCGGAGCGGCAGGAGTATCTGATTTGGAGCTGGGGACAGACGCAAGCATAGCGCTGGTGGCGATCGCGCCATTTGCTGCCGCTGTGCTGGCGCCGCTGGTGCATCATTTCAGCAGGCCCTTTGCTGGCTGGGTGCTGGCGCTGGTACCGGCGGGGATAGTCTGGTTCCTGCTGACAATGGTCGATCCTGTACTGGCAACCGGCGCGATCTCCGCTCGCATCGGATGGGTGCCGGCCTATGGGCTCGACCTGTCCTTTTATGTCGATGGCCTCAGCCTGATCTTTGCGCTGACCATTGCCGGCGTGGGCACGCTGGTGACGCTCTATGCCGGGGCCTATCTCAAGGGGCATGCGCATCTCGGGCGGTTTTTTGCCTTCCTGATGGCATTCATGGGCGCCATGCTGGGATTGGTTTTGGCCGATAACATGCTGGCGCTGTTCCTGTTTTGGGAGGCGACCTCGGTCACCTCCTTCCTGCTGATCGGCTTCGACAACAGCCGCATGGCAGCGCGGCGCGGGGCGATCCAGGCGCTGGCGATTACCAATATCGGCGGCATGGCACTGCTGGTTGGGCTGTTGCTGGTGCATCAGGCGACCGGCGTCTGGGAGCTCAGCGCTTTTGGCGACGAGATCCGCGGCTCGGCATTCTATGGGCCGGTGCTGGCCTGTTTCCTGCTGGCTGCTTTCACCAAATCGGCGCAGCTGCCGTTCCACTTCTGGTTGCCCAATGCCATGGAGGCACCGACGCCGGTTTCGGCATTTCTCCATTCGGCGACCATGGTGCAGGCAGGCGTGTACCTGCTGGCGCGGGTGACGCCCTGGCTGGGTGGCACTCCGGTATGGACGGGGATTTTGGTCTCTATAGGTGGCGCAACCCTGCTTTGGGGCGCGCTGGGCGCGCTGCGGCAGACCGATCTGAAACAGATGCTGGCGCAGACGACCATTGCCTCGCTCGGCCTCTCGGTGCTGCTGCTCGGGCTGGGTTCGAGCTATGCCATTTCGGCCGTGGTGCTCTATTTCGTGGCGCATGCGCTCTACAAGGCCGGGCTGTTCATGGTGGTGGGGGCGGTGGACCACGAGGCTGGCACGCGCGACATCACGCTGCTCGGCGGGCTGGCGGATCGCATGCCGGTGACGTTTATCGGTGCGGCGCTGGCCGGGTTGGCGATGGTGGGCCTGCCGCTGACGCTGGGCTTTTTTGCCAAGGAGGAAATGTATCTCGGGCTGCTGCACTGGCAGTGGAGCGATATTGCGACGCTCGTGGTGCTGGTGGCGGGCAATGCTCTGCTGGCTGGGATTGCCATGCTGGTGGTGGTGAAGCCCTTCCTCGGGCCGGAACTGCCGACGCCCAAGGCTGGCCATGAAGCGCCGGTCACCATGCTGGTCGGGCCGATCCTGCTTGGCGCCGCGGGCATGGTGGCGGCGGTGATGCCGGACTGGCTGGGCCAGACACTGCTGCAACCGGGCGCCTCGGCTATTCTGGGGCAGCCGGTGGAGAGTCATCTGTCGCTGGCGATCCATCCGGCCAATCCAGTGCTCTGGCTGTCGCTTGCTACCTGGGCATTGGGCTTTTTGGTCTACCAGCAGGCGGCGACGCTACGAACCGTGCTCCGACGCCTCGAGGCCAGGCTGGGCTGGACGGCGGACAAAATGTTCGATGCGCTGATGTTCGGGCTGATCCGCTTTGCCGGCGCGGTGACGCGGCTGCTGCATCATGGGCGGCTGGAGCTCTATCTGGTCACGGTGTTCGCCGTGCTGGCCGTGGCGTTGATCGTGCCGGTGGGCGTGCTCGGTGGCTATCAGTTGCTGCTGCCCAATGCCGAGCTGGGCAATTGGTCGGCGTGGCTCACATGGCCGGAGCTGGCGCTTTATGAATGGGGCGTAGTGCTGCTGGCGCTCGTCGGACTTCTGGCCGTGCTGGCAGCGCCGAACCGCCTGGTGGCCATCATCGCGCTGGGCATTCAGGGCGCGGCGGTGGCGCTGATCTTCCTGCTGTTCGGCGCGCCGGACCTGGCCTTCACGCAATTCACGGTGGAAGTGCTGTCGGTGGTGATCCTGGCGCTGGTGATGACCCGTTTGCGTCTCGACGAGCGCGATCCGCGCGAATGGGAAGATCTGGCACGCGACGGGACATTGGCTTTGGTTTGCGGCGCGGGCATCAGCCTGCTGCTGATGGTAGTGCTGGCCGGCGATCTCGATACGCGGCTGTCGGACTTTTTTGCCGCCACCAGCGTCCCGATCGCCCATGGCGCCAATGTGGTCAATGTCATCCTGGTCGACTATCGCGGCTTTGATACCTTGGGCGAAATTGCCGTGGTGATGGGCGCGGGCATGGCAGTGATGGCGCTGCTGCGCCGCCGCAAGGTGGCGTCGTGAACACCATTATCTTCCGCACCATGGCGCCGATCATCGTCTGCATCATGCTGGTGTACGCCGTTTATATCTGCCTGCGCGGGCATAATGAGCCGGGTGGCGGCTTCATCGGCGGGCTCATTGCCGCTTCGTCTATTGCTATCCTCGGCATGGCCAATGGCGCCGAGGCGACGCGACGTGCGCTGCGGGTTGATCCGCTGTCGATTGCCGGCATTGGTGTGCAGATCGCTGCATTGTCGGGGCTGGCCTCGCTGTTTACCGGCTCGCCCTTCATGACCAGCATCTGGCTCTATCTGGAGCTGGGTGAGACCATCGTACCGCTGTCGACGCCGATGGCCTTTGATATCGGCGTGTTCCTCGTGGTGTTCGGCACCATCTCGGCGATCGCGCTGGGGCTGGAAGAGGGGGAGGCGGGCTGATGGATCAGGTGCTGGCCGTCCTCGTCGGTTGCTTCATGGCCGTGGGCATTTACCTGCTGCTGTCGCGCTCGGTGATCCGCATGCTCCTGGGGCTGGTGGTGTTCGGTAATGGCGTGAATTTGTTGATCTTTACCGCCGGTCGGCTGACCCGGGCGGCGGCGCCGATCATTCCGGCGGGGCTGGCGCAAGCCGAGGGGCCGATGGCCAATCCGCTGCCGCAGGCGCTGATCCTCACGGCTATCGTCATTGGCTTTGCCATGTTCAGCTTCCTGCTGGTGCTGGCTTATCGGGCCTATCAGAGCCTGGATGCGGACGACACCGATACGATGCGCGTTGCCGAGCCGGTCGATGCGCCCAACCCGCCGCTAAGTTATTGAGATGGAGGAAATTCTGCTTCCTCCGGCAATGATCGAGAGCGTGACGGCGGCCGGTGACTGGGTGCTGGTGCTGCCTTTGGCGCTGTGCCTGTTGGGCGCGGCTCTGGCGCTAATATTGCGGCGCGATAGGGCTTTAGTCCTAGTAATGTCGCTGCTGGTGATTGCTGCGGTGATCGCCTGCGAGGTGGTGCTTTTGCTGCGGGTCTATGAGGCTGGGCCGCTCAGCATGACCATGGGCAAGTGGCTGCCGCCGTTTGGGATAAGTTTTACCGCTGACCTGTTCGGCGCGGGTTTTTCCCTGACGGCTGCGGTGGTTACGCTGCTGGTGCTGGTCTATTACGAGGGGGATAGAGGCTCCGGTTTGGATGTTAATTTCCACGCCATGGTGCTGTTGCTGCTGGCGGGGGTGACGGGGTCGTTTTTGACCGGCGATCTGTTCAATCTCTATGTTTGGTTCGAGGTGATGTTGATCGCGTCCTTCGGGCTGCTGGTGCTGGGCGGACGGCCGTTACAGCTTGATGCGGCTGTGAAATATGGCTTTCTCAATTTCCTCGCGACGAGCTTTTTCCTTCTGGCGCTGGGCCTGCTCTATGGCAGTTTGGGCACGCTCAACATGGCCGACATTATGCGGGTGGCACCGCAAGCAAACATGGCTGCAATGGGGGGGATTGCAGCCATCTTGCTGCTGGCTTTCGGCATGAAAGCTGCCGTCTTTCCGCTCAATGGCTGGCTGCCGGCGTCCTACCATGCGCCACCACCGGCAATTTCCGCGCTGTTTGCCGGATTGCTGACCAAGGTCGGCGTCTTTGCACTGCTGAAGAGCATGGTCGTGCTGCTGCCCGCGAGCCGCGATCTGCTGGAGCCGGTGCTGGTGGCACTGGCCATGGCGACGCTGCTGATCGCGCCACTCGGGGCGATTGCCGAAACCAATCTGCGGCGGGCGATCGGGTTCCTGCTGATCGGTGGCGTCGGGGCGGTGCTGGTCGGGATTGCACTGCCGTCGCTCGATGGGGTGAGCGGAGCGGGGCTCTATATCTTTCACGCCATGCTGAGCATGACGGCGCTGTATCTGGTGGCCGGATTGATCGAGCGGGCTACCGGTGCGACGGATACGCGGGCCATGGGCGGGCTTTATGCTGCCAGTGCGCCACTGTCGATTTTGTTCTTCGTGCTGATCCTTGCCGTAGCCGGTGTGCCGCCGCTGCTCGGCTTCTGGCCAAAACTGCTGCTGCTGCAGGCGAGCCTGGGGCAGGGCGGTTGGAGCGGCGGGCTGCTGGCGGGGGCGCTGGTGGTCAATGCCGTGCTGACGTTGATTGCCGGGTCGCGGCTCTGGGCGCATATTTTCTGGCGGGCAGCGCCTGATGGGGCGGCGCCAGCCGTTGTAGGATCGGTAGCGGTGTGGACCGGATACGGCGCGACGGCCTTGCTGGTCTTGCTGATCGTCGCGGCCGGTCTGTGGCCCAATGCTCTGTTTGAAATCCTGGCCAAGGGTGCGCCGGACCTTTTGGATCCCTCGCGCTACGTGACGGCAGTTGGTCTGGCGGGAGGAGTGCCATGAGCGTGGCGGTGATCGTGCTGGGCCTGGCGTTGCTGTGGGCCGCGATGACCGGCAGTTTCTCCGGGCTCAACCTGCTGCTCGGCGCGGCGATCGGCACGCTGGCCGTACTGCTATTGCGCAAGAGCCTGGCGCAGCCCCGCGCTGTTCACAAGCTGCGAATGGCTGTCTCGCTGGCCGGGCTGTTTCTGCGGGAACTGGCGCTGAGTGCGGTCCGGGTGGCGATCGTGGTGCTGACGCCCAATCTCAAATCCGCCTTGCACCCAGAAATAGTTGCCTTCCCGCTGAGCGTCCGTTCCGATGCCGAGATCACGCTGCTCGCCAATCTGATCACCCTGACGCCGGGCACGCTGAGCATTGACGTCAGTGCGGATCGCTCGGTGCTTTACGTGCATGTGCTGACGGCAAGTACATCGCAAAATGTTATTGTCGAAATTGCCAATGGCTTTGAAGCCAGAGTGCGGGAGCTGTTTGCATGAGCCCGGCCGCTGCCCTGTCGCTTGCCAGCTTTGTCGCCCTGCTGATGCTGGGCCTGGCGCTGCTGATTTCGACCGTCCGCATCATCATCGGCCCGACGTTGGCCGACCGGGTGCTGGCGCTCGACCTGCTGACCGTAGTAGCCATGGGATTTGTCGCGGCAATCGCCATCCGCACGGGACTGACGCTCTATCTCGATATTGCCATCGCGCTGGCGCTGCTCGGTTTTCTCGCCACCATTGCCCTAGCGCGGTACATAATGTCGCGCCGCCTCAAGTCAGGAGGCGCGCCACAATGATCACCGATTTACTCGTCTATACTGGGTGCGTCGTGCTGGTGCTGGGGGCCGCTTTCACCCTGATTGCCAGTATCGGCGTGGTGCGATTGCCCGACCTTTACACCCGCATGCACGCTGCCTCCAAAGCAGGGGCAGTTGGGGGTGGATTAGTGCTGCTGGCAGTAGCCTTGACTTGCTTTGATGCAGGTGTGGCGCTGCGGGCAGTAGTGGGCATTGTATTCCTGCTGCTGACCACCCCGGTTGGGGCGCATCTGCTAGCAAGGGCCAATCATCACATCACTGATCAAAAACTCAATGACGGGTCGATTACGCAACTAAAGTCTAGAAATAGACGAAATCCACAGAGATGAATTGTCGCAGAGTTACATGTTAATCGCGGCATATTGGGTTGCGAAGCACAATGAACAGTCTTAGGAATGAATCATGGCCATGATTGCCCCCCGTCATGACCCAATAAAAATAATGGAAGGTTGAAATATGAATGACACCGCCGTATCGACGACGGGTTATGAACACGATCTGATCGAGCTCAGCACCGATATCGTCTCCGCCTATGTGAGCCACAATTCGGTGAGCGTCACCGATCTGCCCAAGCTGATCGCCGAAGTCCATGGCGCTTTGCGTGCTCTACAGACCAACGAAGTTGTGGTGCCAGTCGAAGAGCTGAAGCCTGCTGTTCCGGTTCGCAAGTCTGTTGCCGCCGACTACATCATCTGCCTCGAAGACGGCAAGAAGTTCAAGTCGCTGAAGCGCCACCTGCGCACCCACTACAATCTCTCGCCGGAAGAATACCGCGAGAAGTGGGGCCTGCCGGCTGACTACCCGATGGTCGCTCCCAACTATTCGGCAACGCGTTCCAAGCTTGCCAAGGACAATGGTCTCGGCCGCAAGGCTGCCTGATCCGTCACCGACCCTCCGCTACGAGACGTCGCGTCCATTCCGGACCCCGGCGATAAAGAGTTCAGACGGCCGCCCGCAAGGCGGCCGTTTGCCTTTTTACCCACTTATCCCCCTCCGCTCTTGCCTGTCGCAGTATGTAGGAATAAATTCTTACACCCAAGCGAGGCAATACGATGCATCATACTCCCACTCAATCGACGTTGCAGCATGCCATGCCGTGGTCCGGCCCGGCACAGCGCAGTTGCGACCAGGTTATTGCACTGGTTTCCCAGCATAAAAGAGTGCCGTCGCGATTGCTTGTGCATGCCGGTCGCGGCCGCAATGCCGCGTCGCGGGCACGGCAGCTGGCCATGTATCTGGCCCATGTCATCTATGGCCGAACCCTGGCCGAGATCGGTCATGCCTTTGGTCGGGATAGGACAACAGTCTCATACGCCTGCGCGCGGATCGAAGACCTGCGCGATGATCCGTGCTTCGACGCCGAGGTTTGTGCGCTGGAACAGCGGCTGGAAACCACCATGGCTGCGGAGGCCGCGGATCATGGTCTCTAGCGCAAGGGACGACGTGACGGTGGCACGGCTGGCCGCCGGCAAGGACGGCTTTCTCGGCGCGCACCATCTGGCGGCGGCCGATCGGCTGGAGCGGCTGATCCTTCGGGCGCAGCTGATGCCGCGGGTGACCATGTCCTATGATCCGACCCGGATTGGCGGCAACAAAGGCTGCGGCAATAGCGTCGAAGCCGCCAGCGATAGTGCTGCGGCGGCGCGGCAGGTGCTGAGCAAACTGGCCGGCACGCTGCCACCCGATTGCTGGGGCGTGCTGCTGGATGTGTGCGGACTGGGCAAGGGCCTGCAGCAGGTCGAGACCGAGCGGCGCTGGCCGCGGCGCAGCGCCAAGCTGGTGCTGCGCATCGGGCTCGACCAGGTGGCGAGCCGGTTTGGCCTGTCGCCGCAGGCCAGCGGAGAGGCGGCCGGGGCCTTGCGCGGATGGCTCGGCGAGCGACTGCCGCTGATCGGCGAAAACAGGCCTTAACTATGTAATGTTTGGTAACATTTGGTCCGCGCCGACCTGTGGTAAGACACTGGCATGAAGCAGAAATTCATCTCGATCCAGTATTTGCGCGGTTTCGCGGCGGTGTTCGTTCTGGCATCGCACGCCTTGCTGTATCCGCTGGTCGGTCACGACCTCGGCTTCAGCCGGTTGGGCTGGATGGGCGTGATCCTGTTTTTCGTGATTTCCGGCTTCATCATGGTCGTGGTGACCGGGGAAGGGCGCTTCTCGGCAACGGATTTCCTGCGCCGCCGCTTCATCCGCATCGTGCCGATGTATTGGGGCGCGACGCTGATCGCTGCCGCCCTGGCGCTGGCGCTGCCGCATATGTTCAAGACCACTGTCTATGACACCGGCCAATTGATCCTGTCGCTGCTGTTCATCCCGTTCCACAACCCGGTCAGTGGCGGCATTCACCCGCTCTACAAGCTGGGCTGGACGCTGAACTACGAGATGTTCTTCTACGTCTGCTTCGCGCTGCTGGCCTTTCTGGGCGCACAATCGCGCGTCATATGGCTAACCATTGCCTTTGCCGCGCTGACGCTGATCGGCGCGCTGCTGCAGCCGGAGCCGGCGATTGCGCAATTTTATACCAGCTTCATGCCGCTGGCCTTTGTCGCCGGGGCCTGGATTGGCCTTGCCACCCTGCAGGGCAAGATCGCGCGGTTGCCGCGCTCGATGATCTATGCGGTCATTGTGCTGGGCCTGATCGGGCTGGTGGAAGGCTTTTCGGTCGATCGCAACGGTCTGCTTGAGGATGGCCTGGCCTTTGTCGGCCTTGCGGCTTTTGCTTCGGCGCTGGTGCTGCTGGCGGTACGCTTCGAGGCGGTGCTGCCAAAGGTGCGCCTGCTCGAACTGGTCGGCGACGCCTCCTATTCGATCTACCTGGTGCATATCTACGAAGTGGCGATCCTGTCAGGTATCGCCTTCAAGCTACTCGATCCGGCCGATCTCTGGGCCGACTATCTGGTGGCTGCAGTATCGGTGGTCGGCGGCACGGTGGCGGGCATCGTCGTCTATCGCCTGGTGGAAATGCCGGCGCTGCGTTTCTTCAATGGTGTGTTCGGCAAGAAGCGCCCGGCGCCGGTTCCGGCTCCGGCCGAATAGCTCAGCTTAGCGCCTTGCCCTCGGTGCGGATGCGATTGACCATGGCGACGAGGCCATTGGAGCGCTGCATGCCGAGATGCTCGCTGAGGCCAACCTTCTTGAACCACTCGATGGCGTCCGTCTCGGCGATTTCTGCTGCCGGGCGGTCCGAATAGAGCGCGATCAGCACGGCGACGAGGCCCTTGGTGATGATAGCATCGGATTGGCCGCGGAAGCGCATGACCGGCGCGCCCGATGAGCGATCGACGCTCGACACCAGCCAGACGTTGGAGACGCAGCCCTTGACCTTGTTCTCGGCGCTCTTGTCGGTCTCGGGCATGTCCGGCAGCGCCTGGCCCAGCTCGATGAGATAATTCAGCCGGTCTTCCCAATCGTCGAGGAAGGCAAGGTTGTCGGCAATGTCCTGGAAGGCTTGAGGCTGGGTCATGGCAATTATCTAGTCAAAGCCGGCCGGCTTTACCAGAGTGCGGATGCTGCAAGAAAAAACCGCAAGCACGGGCAGCGTGCTTGCGGCTCAGGACCAGTTCGCGTTGGGCTGTCGCTTGGGGAAGGGACACGGGGACTGGTATGACCTCGGGGCTGGAGGACCCCCGCTAGCCCGCCCAGGCCGGTCGCGGCCTTGGAACCGGGGCCAGCCGCGCCGTCGCTGTCTCATGCATGGGAAGAGCGACAGGCGGGAGAGCTGGTGCTGCGATGCTGGACAGCGTGTGCGTGGCAATGGCCTTGCCGCCAAAACACTGGAAGCTGTCGCAATCAATCGAATCGATGTGGGAGGCAATCGCCGCGCTGCCGGCCGCCATGGCCTGCTGCGACAGGGCATTGGCATCGGGCAGGTCAACGCCAGGCTTGATCACCATATAGGCGACCGTCAGCCAGAAAACGGAGCGAACCACTACGAACATTGCCAATCCCGAAAAGCCTGAGCAGAGCGAATAGTGCCTGCCAGACTGACCTTAGGGAGCGCTCGTTAAACCGTGCTGGGACTTTTCGATAAAATTTGATGCAAATCTTAGGAGCGATCCTAGCGGGGGCAACACCTTGTTTACGCTAACCCGAGAAAGCACGTCGTTGGGCCTTCCGGGGCTTGTTCCCGGACCCGGTATTTAAGGGCGAATTTAGCTCTTGAGACGCAGTGTGGCCGCAACGAGACCTGATCCGATCAGGCGGGCTGCAGCTGCAGCCAAACCCTGGATGCCCCGGCATCCGTCACTGCTGGCGTCGTGATAGTGAGTAATGCGTATGCGTAGCCTGTTCTCTTTCGGCGCAAGCAGAGAGATGCCTCTGGTCGCGGCCGGGAACGGTCATCGGCCCGAAATGCTGCGCCGCAAGACGCTCGCCAACAATTCCCGCATCCTGCTGGCGCTGAGCGCGCTGGCCATGCCCTTTGCCATCTACCTGCTGGTCATCGGCAACGCCTTTCCCTTGATCGTCGCCACCCTGGCGCTGGGCGCGGGCATGGCGACCATGGCGCTGCACCAGCGCCGCCTGTTTGACCTTGCCGCGGCCGGCCAGGTCTATGCAATGTTCCTGATCGGCTTCCTGCTGACACTGGCCGATCCCAATGTTGGCGATGCCGGCCTCGCCATCGTCATGATGGGTCCGGTGATGGCGGCTCTGCTCGGTGGCGCAGCACTGCGGCACCAGAGCTGGTTGCTGCTGGCGGGCGTGCTGATCGTCATCGGTGTTGCGGCGCTGATGGCGCTGCCCGGGCTACCGGTTGCGGGCGCTGTGCTGATGGGCACTGCCGTCGCGGCTTTTGCAGCGGCCATGGCCGTGGTGCTGCATACGGCCAACCGGATCAATGCCGGCTATGAAGTCTATGACAAGTCGCAGATGACCGCCTATCGGCACCTGATCGAGCATGTGCAGGATGGCGTGATCCGCTTTTCCAGCGAGGGTGAAATCTTGCTTGCCTCGCGCTCGTCGGAGACGCTGTTCGGCTGCCGCCGCTATGAGCTCTCGACCATGGCGCTGAGCGAGCGTATTCATGTGGCCGACCGGCCCGCCTATCTCACCGCCTTTGCCGATGCCAATATCGACGGCCGGACGCGGACGCTCGAAGTGCGCATGCGGCAGGACGATCCGCGCGGCGCGCGCAACGTGCCGCGTTTCATCTGGGTGGAAATCAGCCTGTCGCCGGTCCTCGATCCCGAGCTTGGCGGGGAGCGCCATGAAGTGGTGGCGCTGTTCCATGACGTCACCAGCCGCAAGGATAATGAACTGGCCATGGCCGAAGCCCGGCGCATTGCCGAGGAAGCCTCGGCCGCCAAGTCGCGGTTCCTCGCCACCATCGGGCATGAGCTGCGCACGCCGCTCAATGCGGTGGTCGGGTTCTCGGAAATGATGACCAGCGGTATCGGCGGCGAGCTGTCGGACACCCATCGCGAATATGCCGGGTTGATCCACCAGAGCGGCAAGCACCTGATCGAAGTGGTGCGCATGCTGCTGGATATGTCCAAGATCGAGGCCGGCAAGTTCGAGCTGCAGGCCGAGGCTTTCCTCGTCGAAGACATGGTCGGGCCGTGCTTCAGCATGGTCGAGGCGCTGGCCACGACGCATCAGGTGACGCTGACGGCCGATATCGCCAGCCAGCTGCCGATGCTGGTGGCCGACGAGCGCGCCTGCCGGCAGATCCTGATCAACCTCCTGTCCAATGCCATCAAATTCAGCCATCCGGGTGGCAAGGTGACGGTCAGCCTCAAGCGGCAGGGCCAGAGCATCAACCTGTCCGTCTCGGACAATGGCGTCGGCATGGCCCCCGAATCGCTGGAGCGCATCGGCGAGCCCTTCTTCCAGGCGCATGACGGTCTCGACCGCCGCTATGAGGGCACAGGCCTTGGCCTTTCCATCGTCAAAGGGCTGGTCGACCTGCACAAGGGCACGCTGCGGGCGCTGTCGGAAATTGGAGCGGGGACAACCGTGACAGTTTTGCTGCCCATAAACGGTCCGGCAATAAAGAGTGACGACACTGGCTCCGTAACGCCCTTCCGTAAAGAGCCGCCAGCTGCTCAGATCCATCCATGGCAAGACGAAAAAAGAAAAGCGCAATGACGGCAACAACCTTCTCGCGCCTGCCTCTGCTGGCGGGTAGTGCTGTCGCGGCCACGCTCGGCCGCGCCGGCCTTTGGACCCTGTCGCGCTATATGCGCGCGCCACTCGCCTCGACCGGCCTCCTGGCCCTGGTGACGCTGACGGCGCTGGCCGCCAGCAATGCCCTGTATTTCCAGACCGCGCGCCATCCGGCGCCGTTCTTCTCTGCGCCGGTCAATGTCTCGGTCGCCCAGCCGGTGGTTGCCCCGGTGCCGCAGCCCGCGCCGGCGCAGCAGACCGCCGTGCTGCCGGCGATTTCCAGCGACACCACCGGCGGCATTGCGCCGCTGCAGCAGGTCGCACCGGTGCAAGCCGTGATTCCCGATGGCCCGGTGGGCAACAAGGACGCCTTTGCCGTGCAGAAGAAACTGGCCGAACTGGGCCTGTTCAACGGCACGGTGGATGGCTTCTACGGTCCGATGACCGCTTCGGCGATCCGCTCGTTTGAAACCCGCAATGGAATGACCCCCACTGGCGCTCTGACGCCGGGTGTGATCGACGCCATCCTGCGCTCGGATGCCAATGGCCGCATGCCAGTGGCGCAGCAGGTTGCGCCCGTGGTGCAGCCGGCGCCGGTGCAGCAGGCTGTGGTCCAGCCGCAGGCCGATATCGTGGTGGGACGCGTGGCCGAACTGTCGCCGATCGATGCGGCGGTGGATACCGTTGGCACGGCTGCCGCCAGCACGATCGACTCCATCGTTGCCGCCGTCGACGGTGGCCGTTCGACCCCGCCACAGCCAACTGCCAATGCGCCCGTGCCGCAGCGCCCGCTGCTGGCCGCTTCAGCGCCGGTGCAGCCCGCGCCGATCCAGGTCGCTTCGCTCGAACCCATGGCGCCGCCGCGTCCGGTCACCGCCGTGCAGGCCGAGCCGGTGCAACAGCAGGCGAGTTTCGATCCGGTGTTGCCGGCCAATAATGTGCAGCTGGTCAGCTCGATCCAGAAGGGTCTGGCGAGCCTTGGCTTCTACCATGGCTCGATCGATGGCCATCCGGGCGACGGTACCGCCAAGGCGATCCGCGAATTCGAGAATTTCCACAGCTACAAGGTCACCGGGCAGATCAATCCGGACCTCGTCGGCCTGCTGCGCCAGGCCGGCGCAGCGATCTAGTGTCGCGCCTCCGCAGCGACCTGTGGTGCGGCGTCTTCGTTAGGCGCCACAATGACCTGGGCAATATGTGCGTCGTGGTGCGGCGCGGCGATCCCATCGCCGGCCAGGTGTTCGTGGAAGTCGACCACCTCGACGGCACGCGCTCGCTCTATACGCCCGCGCCGCTCTCCAGCGACCGTGATGATGCGCGGCTGGTGTTCCAGTGCCGCTTCAAGCGGGAGGATCCGGCCAAGGTCAATGATCGCATCGCGCGCGAAGTGGATTTCGATCCAGACCTCTGGGTGATCAGCCTGGATCTGCGCGGCGATGATGTCGGGATTGATGTGGTCTAGTCACCAATCGCAAACTGTCAGCCGATTGTTGACATATGTAAGCTATCTGCTTACATGAGCCATGCTCAAAAGCTTCAGGCACAAGGGGCTGGATGAACTGTGGTCTACGGGTCGATCAGCCAAGATCGACGCGAAGATGCACAGGCGTATCCTGGCCCGGCTTGATGCTCTCGATGCAGCGAGCCGGCCCGAGGACCTGAATATCCCCGGGTTCGACTTTCATGGTCTAAAGGGTCATGACCCGAAGCGCTACACGGTGCATGTCAATGGTCCGTGGTGCGTGACCTTCGAATTCGACGGGGTGGATGCACTCAATGTCGATTTCGAACAGTATCATTAAAGAACGATTGGATGTCCGATGACTGCCTATGCTGCCCAGCGCGGGGCTGACCGGTGCCCCACTCATCCGGGATTTTTGCTGGCCGATACGGTCATTCCGGCGACCGGCAAGAGCAAGTCCGAGATTGCCCGGCTGCTGGGCATTTCGCGGCAGCATCTGCATGACATTCTGAACGAAACCAAGCCGGTATCGCCCGAGACGGCGGTTCGGCTGGGCAAGCTGTTCGGCAATGGCCCCGGCGTCTGGATCCGCATGCAGACGGCCTATGATACCTGGCACGCCGAGCGCCAGGTCGATGTCAGCAATATTCCTACGATCGAGGCGATGGACGCTTAGCCCGCCTTGCGCGCCCCAATGCGGGCGAGGGCCTCGATGGCCTGGTCGACGACCGGGTTGTGCGCCGGGGCCAGCGCGGCGTTGGGCGTGCGGCGGCTGGTCTGGGTGAAGGGCTTGTATTCGGGCTTGTTGAGCTCGAGCAGGTTCACTTCGCCGCGCCAGGCGCTCATCAGATAGGCCATGGATTCAGGCGTCACATTGCCGAACATGGTGGCAAAATCGGCCAGGGCCCGGGAGCGCTCGTTGTCGTGGCTGGTGGCGTGGATCAGCACTTTCAGCCCATCATAGGCCGTGCAGCCGAAGGCGCGCAGGATGACGAAGAGCGAGGCGCCGGTGACGTCGTGGGCGATCTGGCCGCAGCGCACTTCATCGAGCCCGGTGATCTGGCTGAGCAGGCGCGTGACTTCCGGGCGGCGGTTCTCGGAGAACAGCTTCATCAACGCCTTGGTCAATTCGCCATTGGCGACAGACAGTTGCTCGATGGTCTTGCGGATCGGCGAGGGCGGGGTCTCGCGCTGGGTGAAAGCCTGGATGACCTTGATACGGTGTTCGTCGGAGAGATCGAAGAAGGCAGGCGCGAGCAGCGCTGCGTCGAAATCCGTGCGCTTGGCCAGGGCCTCGGCGACCATATGGTCCATCTGGGCGGAGCGGGCGAGGGCGCTGAGATAGGCGCCGCGCGGCACGATGGCCGTGTTGGAGGCGAGAGCGCGGTAGACCTTGCGCGAGTTCATCTGGAACAGCTTGGCCAGCACGACATTGGACAGGTCGGGGCGGGCAGCAATGGTGGCGGCGCCGGGCACGTCATAGCGGGCGACGATTTCGAGCATGGTTGGCTCGGAGAGTTCCTTCGCGCCGGCGAGGAAGCTGTTGAGGTCTTCACCGATATTGTCGACGACGAGCTGTTCAAGAGCGGGCGAGAGCATTTCGGCGCGGCCGAGGATGGCGGCGCCCTTGGCCTTGGCCTGCGATCCGGCGATTGGGAACAGGCGCCCGGCAAGGGCTTCAAACTGTTCCATTTCGGGAGCGGTCGGCCGGCCGCGGCGCGCATAAGCGTCGCAAGCGGCGATCAGCAGGGTGTTCGTACGGTCGACGCCGCCCGTCTCGATGAGCAGTTGAAACGTCTCGTAGGGCTGAAAACCAAGCATTGTCGGGGACCGTCTATTCGGAATCGCATCACATTTGATGCCCGAACACTTTTGCAGCCAATTCGTTAGCAGACTGTTAACCTTGACGATCTCTTAATGGCGCCCATGAGCAGTCAGAGCGAGGGGCGTCGCGCGGCTGATTTGGAACGCAAACCACCTGCCACCGATGGGACCGGTGGGGTGACCATTTGGAGGACAGCTTGGGAAAGCTCGTCATACTCGACTTACAGCCCGTACCCCCGCGTGACGGGGCCAAAAAACCGGGCAGCGCCCAGATACTTCTCTTCACTGGGGTGCGTTATGAGCGCGGGACTTTGCCGCCGACAAGGCTCGATCCAACGCGGCCCAAGCGCAAGCGTGGCTAGATCACTTCGCCTTGTGACGGCGCTGGCCATGGCCGCGCTGCTGACTGCCTGCTCGCCGGTCGCCCGGCCGGTGGGCGATTTCGGCCGCGCCGCGCCGAGCTGGACGCATGACACGGCCATGCCGGTTGCGGGCAATGTACTCGCCAGCATGCGCAAGGAGCCGGTGTCCGACTTCAACAAGACCGACCAAGAAGAGGAGATGCATGATCGCGTCTGGCGCTTCCTCGTGGCGGCCCATGCCAAGGACTGGCTGTTCGACAGCTCGGTGGAGCTGCAGCGGACGCGCATCATTCCGCCGGGCAAGGACGAGCATTACCGCAAGGACCGTTATTACGACTGGCTGAAGCGGACCGAATACGCCTCCTCGCGCACGCGCTATTCGACAGTGGGGCGGCATATTGCGGCTGACATCGATACGCTGCCGACGACCTTTGCCGCGATCTGCGCGGTGATCGAGGTGGATCGGCAAAGGGCGGTGGCTTATGCGGGGCTGGGTGGCGGTTTGCCGGCGGCGACGGCTGGAAACCTTCAAGCGCGGAAGTATGAGAATGATGCGTTCATTGCCTGGTTCGTGCGGGCGTTGAACTATCGCTATGACAGCTATGACTATGCGCTGGACAACCTCTTGGTGGAAACGCCGCATGAGCAGTCGCTAGCGGTCAACAATGGGCTGCAGGTGCTGGGGACCTTCGTGGCCCGGGCCAATCGCGCCGATTTCTGCGGGGATGGCAGCCGGCATCTGACCGGCGGCGGTGTCATCATCCCGTCACGCTACCAGCGTAGTGGCGACACCGAGGTCGTGCTGCCCAAATAGCACCGGGGGCAGGGTTGGACGACACTACCACAAGTAAAAACGATGGTTCGGTTGGCGAGGTGTTTATCGCCTTCCTCAAGCTCGGCCTGACCTCATTTGGCGGACCGATCGCCCATCTCGGCTATTTCCGTGACGAGATCGTCACCCGCCGCCGCTGGATCGGCGAGAGCGCCTATGGCGACTTGGTGGCGCTGTGTCAGTTTCTACCCGGACCAGCCTCGAGCCAGGTCGGCTTTGCCCTTGGCCTGTGGCGGGCCGGTTGGGGCGGGGCGCTGGCCGCCTGGGCCGGATTTACCCTGCCATCGGCGATTGTGCTGGTGCTGTTTGCGCTGGGAGCGTCGTTCCTCGATGGGCCGCTGGCGCAGGGCGTGTTGCATGGGCTGAAACTGGTGGCCGTTGCCGTGGTGGCGCAGGCGGTGTGGGGCATGGCGAAAAGCCTGACGCCTGACCTGCAGCGCGCCGGCATTGCGCTGGTGGCGATTGCGATGGCCGTGCTGCTGGCCGGGTCGGCGGGGCAGGTGGTGGCGATCGTGCTGGGGGCCGTGGCGGGGCTGGTGCTGTGCCGCGGGCCGGTGCTGCCGGTGACGCAGGCGATGCGGTTTCCGATCTCGACCAGGGTTGGACTGCTGTGCCTTGTGGCCTTTGGGCTGTTGCTGGCTGGCCTGCCGCTGCTGACGGCCGTGGGCGGGCAGGGCGTAAATCTGTTCGATGCCTTTTATCGCGCCGGGGCGCTGGTGTTTGGCGGCGGCCATGTCGTGTTGCCGCTGCTCGATGCCGAGACTGTGACCACAGGCTGGGTCAACAGGGACGCCTTCATTGCCGGCTATGGCGCCACGCAGGCCATGCCGGGGCCGCTGTTCACCTTTGCCGCCTATCTCGGTGCCGTGGCCGATGGTTGGAGCGGGGCCGTCATCGCGCTGGTAGCAATCTTCCTGCCGGGCTTCCTGTTGCTGGTGGGCGCACTGCCGTTCTGGGATGCGCTGCGCGGAAGACCCATGGCACAGGCGGCGATGCGCGGCGCCAATGCTGCGGTGGTCGGCATTCTGGCCGCGGCGCTCTATGATCCGGTGTGGACCGGCGCTGTGCGTGGGCCGCTGGACATTATGCTGGCTCTGGCAGGGTTTGCGGCGCTGGTGTTCTGGAGGGCACCGCCGTGGATCGTGGTGCTGGCGCTGGCGGCTGTCGGTGGCGCGATGGGCTGGTCCGGTCTTGGGCTAACTTAAGGCAATGAAGCGCGCGATTCTGAGGCTTCATACCCTCGCGACGCATGACAACGGCGCGCCACAAGGATAGTCTGGCAGCAGAAGACTTCCGGATTGCCATGAGCCACGACTTTCAAGCCGACATCGACGCCGTGGCCCGTATTGACGCGGTCAACACCATTCTCAACGTCGTCTGCCAGACGACAGGCATGGGCTTTGCCGCCGTGGCCCGAGTGACCGAAGACCGCTGGATTGCCCTGCAGGTGCTCGACCAGATCGACTTCGGCCTGACGCCGGGCAGCGAGCTGGAACTGGTTTCCACCATCTGCAATGAAATTCGCGACAATGGCCGGGCCGTGGTGATCGACCATGTGGCCGAGGATCCGACGTTCCGCACCCATCACACGCCGCTGCAATATGGCTTCGAGAGTTATATTTCGGTGCCGATCGTGCGCCAGGACGGCTCGTTTTTCGGCACGCTCTGCGCCATCGATCCCAAGCCGGCCAAGCTGAACAATCCGGCTGTGATCGGCATGTTCGAGATGTTCGCCAAGCTGATCGCCTCGCAACTGGACTCCGCTGACAACGTGTCGCTGGCCCAGGCCGGTCTGGCCAGCGAGCGCCAGATGGCCGAATTGCGCGAGCAGTTCATCGGCGTGCTTGGCCACGACCTGCGCAACCCGCTGGCCGCCATCGGCTCGGGCGCCAATATGCTGCTCAAGACGCCGCTCAATGAAAAAGCCACACGTATCGTCACGCTGATGCAGGGCGCCGTGGTGCGGATGGAATCGTTGATCAGCAATGTGATGGATTTTGCCAGCGGACGGCTGGGTAGTGGCATCGAGCTGAACAAGGTGCGCGATGACATGCGCCCGGCGCTGCACCAGGTCATCGAAGAATTGCGCGTCGCCAATCCCGAGCGCCAGATCGTGGCGCGGATCGATGTCGAAACCCCGGTGCATGCCGACAAAGCACGCGTGGCGCAGCTGTTCTCCAACCTTCTGGCCAATGCGTTGACCCACGGCGCGCCTGAGCAGGCGGTGGAAGTGGAAGCCACAGCCGGCGCCGAACATTTCCAGCTCACCGTGGTCAATGGTGGCGAGCGGATTCCAGAGGATATTCAGGCCGAGCTGTTCCAGCCCTTCTCGCGTCCCTCCGGCAGCATCGGCCGGCCCGGTCTCGGCCTCGGGCTCTATATCGCCAGCCAAATCGCCGAAGCGCATGGCGGGACGATCACGGTCAACTCCACCGAGCAGGAAACGCGATTTACGTTTAGTATGCCCAACGGCTAGGCTCTCGCCTGCATCATCTGGGAGGATAGGATGCACAAGGGATCATGTCTTTGCGGCGCCGTGCGCCTGAGCGTTACGGGCGATCTTGCTCCCCCCAGCGCCTGCCATTGCACGCAGTGCCGCAAGCATACCGGGCATTTCGAGGCCGGTACCGATGTGTTGCGCTCGGCCCTGACGGTGGTTGGCGAGGACAACGTCACCTGGTTTCATACCGCGAAGGTGCGGCGCGGCTTTTGCGCGATCTGCGGTTCGTCCTTATTCTTCGATGCGCCGCATATGGACCGTATCGGCATCAACATGGGCGTCTTCGACACGCCCACCCATGTGAAGCTTGCCATGCATATCTTCGTTGCCGACAAGGGCGACTATTACGACATCACCGACGGCCTGCCGCAAAACCAGCAGTAGGCAGGCCTGGCTCAGGGCCGGTTTCCGCAGCTCACCGATTTGAGGGCGGTCTCGAAGCGCGCCCGCATCACCTGATGCGGCGGGGCGAGGCGGACCAGGACCAGCAGGTTGTCGCTGCTGGATTCAACCACCAGCAAGCCTTCGGCGACGTCGAGCTGTTGCTGGGCCAGCAGGCGCGTCTGGTCGGCGTTGAAAATGCCGAGGTCGAGGGTCTGGCCGATGCCGTCGCGATTGGTGGTGGAATAGGCGACGGTGCCGGCGGGGGTGAACAGCGCCACCGACCAGAAGGCATCTGGAAGGGTGCCCTTCACATAGGCCGGCCCTTGGCTGAGATCGACGCGGCAGAGGCCATAGACCATCTCCGGATCGAGGCCGAGCGGATTGGGCTCGCCGGCTTTGACCGGCGGGAGAATGGCCATGCGGTTGTCGGCGTCTATACTGGCGACGCGGGTCCAGACCGACTGTTCGGCAAGCGCCGGCAGGGTGAGGATCACAATGATGTGGATGATGCCGCCGAGCACGGCGCCGGCCAAGAGCCAAAGCAGGGCGCGGGTCATGCGCAGGCTCCGCGCAGGATGACGGGCATGGATTCGTCGCTGGAAAAGCCGGAAAACACCGCGGTGTCGTAGAGGCTGAGCACCAGCTTGAACGGGCCGTCTCCGGTCAGTTCGAGCCAGGTTCCGGGCATCAGGCGCGTGCCGATATTGATCTGCAGGTCGCCGTCATTGTCGCGGACAATGTCGGAACTGCGCAGGGCCGGCGAGACGTCGGGGGCGGCGATGTTGATGCCGGTGGGGTCGAGGGCGACGAGGGTCCAGAAGGTCGCGAGTGGGGTCTTGCCCTCGACGCTATAGCTGCAGTCGCGGGAAAGCGGCTGGCCGTCGCTGTCATTGGTGGCGGTGAATTGCAGACCCTCCGCCTGGCCGAGCTCGAAGGCGGCGGTGCGGGCGAGATGGCCGCGGGTATAGGGATTGGGGGCGCTTGAGCCGACATCGGGCCAGGCATGCCAAGGGCCGACCTGGGCCACGCCGAACAGGCGCCCATCGGTCAGCGCATAATAGCTCAGCCCGAAGCCAACCCCGAGGGCCACGGCGCTCATCAGCAGCAGATAAAAGACAAAGCGCACCGGTCAGTGGCTCGAAGCGGCGATGAAGGGCATGGGCGACGAACCTGCGGGCGAGGGAGTGGGATGCTTGTAGCAAGGGGGGCAGGTGGGTGGAAGGGGGCGGGTGGATTGCGGGGTGGGAAGGGGCGTGAAATGAATGTGTTCGACATGGAGGGGGAAATGTCGCCATCGCAAATCGAGCAAACCGAGCTGACCGCTGCTTTCCTGAACGCGCTCGCGTCGGGCACTATTCTGGCTGCACCAGTCGCGCCCTATATAGGTATGGGCATGAGGACCCTGTCGACCGACACAAACATACTGAACTTGACCGCACTATCCGCTTTTTGTGTCGTGCTGGGGATCAAGCTACATTTGATCGGACGACGTCAGCTGCAACGGCTGGAGGAGTGACATGACAGATCTGATATTCTGGCTTTGGGGGCCGGGCGTCTTGCTCGTGGTGGTGCTGTTTGCAATGTACATCAACCGAAGCGACAAGCGGCATCCGGGGGAGTAGCGGGTCACACCAGATCGTCGATTGTTACCCGTAGCGCATCGGCCAGCTTCCGCACCGTTTCGATGGAGCCTGATTTTCGCCTGGCTTCTATGTCGGCGATCTGGACGCGGTTGACCTTGGCGGCGGCGGCGAGCGCCGTCTGGGTCAATCCCCGATATTCCCGGTAGACGCGCAACGGGCTCTCGCCATCAATGATACGATCCGCAAATTCGGACGGGATCATTTCTTCGCGGCCAGCGGCTAGGTCGGCCTTGACCCGGTGATAGGCAGCAATGTCGGCGAGGTCCTCGGCCGCCTCAACAAGGCGGTCGTATTCCTCGCGGGGGATGGTGACCATCTCATTCATCGACAACCTCCTTCAATCATAAACGCTGCCTCTGGGGCCGATCCGCAGCACATCGAGAACAAAGCCATCCTCCATCACAACACGCCAATCTCCAACGCGCAGTCGGATGGCATCGGTGCCTTTGAGCTTTTTGACATTGTTCGCTTGTGACGCTGGATCAGCAGCGTAGGCGGAAATCTTGCTACGTATTCGCGAAGCACTATTGCGAGGCATCTTGCCAAGCGTTTGCAGAGCCACTCTGGAATAGATGATCTGCTTCACAAGATGATAATGTAGCTAATAACTACATTGAAGTCAACAGCTACAGCCCCTGCGTGCTCACCGGTACTTCCACACTCGCCTGATTGGCCGGTGCGCCGACCGCTCCGATCGTCACTGCCAGCAGATCCGCCAAATCCACCAGCTTGCGCGCGGCGCCCGGTGTCAGGCTCGGTGGGCGTTGCACGATCTCTTCTTCCAGCGCCGGGTCGGTTTCGGCGACCACGGTCTGCTCGGGGACGAAGTCGACGCCGAACACCGGCTGGATGTCGATATTGGTGTGGGCATAGGCCATGAACTTCTGCCAGGCGATGGCCGGGAGGGTGCCGCCGGTCAGGTTGTTGGTGGGGTGGTAGTCATCATTGCCGAACCAGACGGCGGCGACGTAATTGCCGGTGAAGCCGCAGAACCAGGCGTCGCGATAGCTCGACGTGGTGCCGGATTTGCCGACCACCGGCACGCCCACCACGTCGGCGCGGCGGCCAGTGCCGCCGGTGACCACGCCGCGCAGCATGGAATTCATGTTGGCGACGGTGGTTTCGCTGAGAATGCGTTCGCGGGGAGCGTCGGGATCGAGGTCGAAGACGTTCTCGCCGCTCAGCGTCGTCATACGAGTGATGCCATAGGCCGGGGTCTTGAGGCCGTGATTGGCGAGGACGGCGTATGACGAGGTCATGTCCATCACCGAAACCGAGGCCACGCCCAGGGCAAGCGAGCGGGTAACCGGGTAATCGGCTTGCAGGCCCATGCGGTGGCTGAGGGCGGCGATGGTGTCGCGGCCGGTCTTGATCGAGAGGGTGACGGGGACCGTATTGAGCGACTGGGCGAAGGCCGAGGCCAGCGTGACCGAGCCCTTGTAGCTGCGGCCGTAATTTTGCGGACACCAGTCGCCGATGCAGACCGGACGATCGGTGATGACATCGGCGGGGGTCAGGCCGAGCTGCTCGAAGGCTTCGGAGTAGACGAAAATCTTGTAGGCCGAGCCGGGCTGGCGGGTGGAGACGATGGCGCGGTTGAACTGGGACTTGCCGTAATCGGTACCGCCGACCATGGCGCGAATGGCGCCCTGGGTATCGGTGACCACCATGGCGGCCTGGGTCACGTCATATTGCTCGCCCTGTTCGCGCACAGTCGAGACCACGGCCTCTTCGGCATATTTCTGCAGCGTGGTGTCAATCGTGGTGCGGACGACGAAATTATTGGTGGCGTGCTGGCTGGTCTCGATCTGCTTCTTGGACTGCTCGAAGGCCCAGTCGAGGAAATAATTGGGTGAATTGGCGTCGGCGGTGCGGGCGATCGGGGTGGCCGGATGGCGCCGAGCGGCGGTGACCTGGCCTTCGGTCAGAAAGCCCGAGGCGACCATGTTGGAGAGCACCAGATTGGCGCGGCCGCGCGCGGCGGCGAGGTCGACATGCGGTGCATAGCGGGTGGGGGCCTTGAACAGGCCGGACAGCATGGCGGCTTCGGCCAAGCTGATATCCTGCACCTTTTTGCCGAAATAATAGTCCGACGCCGCCACGACGCCGAAATTGCCGCCGCCCATATAGGCCTTGTCGAAATAGAGTTTGAGGATCTCGTCCTTGGAATAATGCCACTCCAGCCAGACGGCGAGGAAAGCCTCGATGATCTTGCGCTCGAGCGTGCGCTCGGAGGAGAGGAACAGGTTCTTGGCCAGCTGCTGGGTGATGGACGAGCCGCCCTGGGTGGAGTTGTCGCCGCCGGCATTGCTGGCGATGGCGCGCAGGGTGCCGACCACGTCGATGCCGAAATGCTCGTAGAAGCGCCGGTCTTCAGTGGCGAGGGTGGCTTTGAGCAGATAGTCGGGCATATCGGCAAGGGCGACGGAATCGTCGGAGCGAATGCCGCGGCGGCCGATTTCGGTGCCGAAACGGTCGAGGAAGACCACGGAATAGTCTTCGGCCTTGTTGAACTCTCCCGAGGCGGTGGCATCGAAGGCGGGGAGCGCCAAAGCGGTCATCAACACGCAGCCAATGGCGAAGAACGAGAATCCGTCGCTGACCAGTTCGACGAACAGCCGCTTCCAGCCGGCGACATGGAACAGGCTCATGAAATCCTGGAAACGGGTATAGCCGCGGCCAAGCGATTGCCAGAATTCATAGAGCGAGGAATCGAGCCAGGCATCGGCGGCCAGCATGCCGCCTGATTTCTTGCGCTTTTCCTTGGTATAGAACGGATCCTGCACCACTTATCCCCGGGCGTGAGCGTCATGGACATTTGTTCGCAGGCGGCGGCGAAAGCAACACAATCGCTGGAATATGATTGCGCTTGCCCGCCGACAGGAGCAAACCGGCAACAGAGCTAGCAGACCTCAGGTTAAGATGGCCTTCTGGGATGAAAAATCGCTGGACGAAATGACCGACGCCGAGTGGGAAGCCCTCTGCGACGGCTGCGGTCGCTGCTGCCTGATCAAGCTTGAGGACGAGGATTCGGGGCTGCTGATTACCTCGGACGTGCGCTGCCAGTTGCTCGACGGCGATACCTGCGCCTGCACCGACTATCCCGGCCGCCAGGCCAAGGTGCCGGACTGCATCAAGCTCACGCCGCAGAATGTCAGCGAAATCAAATGGATCCCCACCACTTGCGCCTATCGCCGCATTGCCGAAGGCAAGGGCCTGGCCTGGTGGCATCCGCTGATCTCGGGTGACCCGCAGACGGTGATCGATGTGGGGGTATCGGCGCGCGGCCGCACCTTCGCCGAGCAGGACATTGCGCCCGATGAGTGGGAAGAACATGCCGTGGACTGGCCGGAGTGGGAGCCACCCGAGGCTCTCTAGGCCAGCCGGCATTCAGCTGATGCTGGCCTGTAAACGCCGATTTGCTGCGCTTCCGGTGCTCACGTACCCAAACGTACGCTGCGCTCCGGTTCTTACAAACCGACGTTTTCGGCTCATCCTGAGCTGAATGCCGGCGGCCCTTTGCCTGCATTTACCATCCGTTAACCATCTTGTGGCCAGATCGCGACCGTGTGCGAGCCTAGGATGGGCGACGATCATGACAGTTACGGCGACTTCCAAAGACGAGTCTGACCATTTCTGGAACCGCGTGCGGACGGCGTTGAATACGCTGCGTCCGGTGCGCCAGCCGGCCTACGGCCAGGCGGCGATCGCGCGGTCGATCGGCATGAAGCCAAAACTCGGGACATTGATCGAGGACGAGCTGGCCTTTGGCTGGACCAAGGCCGCCGAGAAGAATGTCTCGCTGAGCCTGATGGTGATCGAGATCGATCGGGCGCTGGACTATTTCTCTGCCTATGACCCGGACGAGACCCATGACGGCGTCCTGGCCGTGATGCAGGCGATTGCCAATGCCCTGCCGCGCGAGGGCGATCGCTGCCTGCGCATGGGGCGTTCGGGCTTTGTCGTGGTGCTGCCCGACCTGCCGGTGCTGATGGCCAAGGCCGTGGCGACCAAGATTGCCGATGCAGTGCGGCGCCAGACCATTGCCCACAAGGAAAGCCATGCCGGCATCGTTACGGTCAGCCTCGGGCTGGCGGTGACCAATCCGCGCGGCGCCTATGACAAGAAGTTCTTCGAAGCCGGGGCCGAGGCGCTGAAGAAGGCGCAGCGCAAAGGGTTGGGCTATCAGCACAGCGTTGACCTGCGACCGGCACTGGATCGCAAGAAGAAGCGTAGTCAGCGGTTGCTGGCGGCTTAGTTAGGATCATCTCTCCATTCATCCCCGCGTGAGCGGGGATTTTGTTTTTGGGGTAGGGGCCCTGTACGTAAGGGCTGCCGGCCAGATGTTGCCTAAACTCACCCCCACCCGACCCCCTTCGGGGGCCACCCTCCCCACAAGGGGGAGGGATAAGAAAGATCGAGGCCACTGAGCTATCCCATCCCTCCCCTGAAGGGTGGCCCCCGAAGGGGGGCGGGTGGGGTGATGGGGGCCACAATTGTGGTTCGGACTCCGACCTTGCGGCCGTGGCGCGATCTCGAGGTAGATCTCGGCTCGAGGCCGGGATGACACCGTGGGCGTGACGCGGTTCGGATAAACGGCTCAATCATCACCAGTTCTGTGGATGTTGGCCGTCCCTGCCTGATCTAGGACAATCCCGTCACACCTGTGGGGGCTGTCCTGATGAAATATGCCAAGGGAATTCTGGCGCTGGTGGTGCTCGTTGCCCTGGCGATTGGCATTTACTTCTATTGGCAGCATCAGGCGCGGTATCCGTCGACGGACGATGCTTATGTGCAGGCCAATATCATCACCATTGCGCCCGAGATCACCGGGCGGGTGACGGCGGTCAATGTGGTGGAGAACCAGCTGGTGGCGGCGGGGGACGTGCTGTTCACGCTGGATGATACGGTGTTTGCCAATGCCGTGCAGCAGGCGGAGCAGCAGGTGCAGTCTTTGCAAAAGACTGGCGAGGCGCTGGCGCAGCAGGTGGTGGCGGCCACGGCTCAAGTGACCAGTGCGACAGCGGCCAAGCAGGTGGCCGATGAGCAGGCGGCGCGGACGCAGACGCTGCTCGGGCAGGGCAATGCCAGCCAGGTGCAGGGCGATGACGATACTGCTGCAGCCGTGCAGGCGGCGGCAGCGCTCGATTCCGCGCAGTCCGGCCTGGCGCAGGCCAATGCCGATGTGATTGCCAATCAGGATGATGTGGTGGCGGCCCAGGCGCAGTTGAACACGGCGCAGCTGGCGCTCGATCATGCCACGGTCAAGGCGCCGGTGGCGGGCTGGATCGCCAACCTGACGCTGCGGCCGGGTTCCGTCGTGGCGGCCTATCAGCCGCAGTTTGCGCTGGTCGACGCGGGTGACTGGTGGGTCGATGCCAATTTCGCCGAGACCGACCTGCCGCGCATTGTGGCGGGGCTGCCGGTCAGCATCGAAGTCGACATGTTGCCTGGGGTGACGCTGACCGGCAAGGTGGCGTCGCTGGGCATCGGCTCGGGTTCAAGCTTTTCGCTGCTGCCGGCACAGAATGCCTCGAGCAATTGGGTCAAGGTGACCCAGCGCTTTGCGGTGCGGGTGACGCTGGATGAGCCGGTGCAAGGGCTGCGCGTCGGGGCCAGCGCCAATGCCACGGTGGATACAACCGCCGCGCCGGTCGCGCCGTGACCATGGACGTAGCGGCACCGGCCGTGGCGCAACCGAAGGGCGTGCGGCTGGCCATCGTCGTCGCCGTGGTGCTGTCGGCGGTGCTGGAAGTGCTCGACAGCACGATCGTCAACGTGGCGCTGCCGCATATTTCGGCGGCCTTTGGCGCCAGCACCGACCAGACCACCTGGATCCTCACCAGCTATATTGTCGCCGCCGTGGTCATCATGCCGCTGACCGGCGTGCTGGCGCGGAGGGTGGGGCGGCGCAACCTGATCCTCACCGCCATCACCGGCTTTGTGTGCTTTTCGATGCTGTGCGGGCTCTCGACCGGGCTCGAGATGATCGTTGCCTGCCGCATGGGGCAGGGGGTGTTCGGGGCCTTTCTGATCCCGCTGTCGCAATCGATCCTGTTCGATGCTTTTCCGCGCGAAAAGCGTGGGCAGTCCATGGCGATGTTTGGGCTTGGCGTGGTGGTGGCACCAGTGCTGGGGCCAACCTTGGGCGCGGTGCTGACGGAGTATTTCTCCTGGCGCATGGTGTTTTTCGTCAACCTGCCGGTCGCGGCTTTTGCCCTGATGATGCTGGCCGGCGAATTGCCCAAGGACAGGCGTGAGGACGTCCGTATCGACTATCGCACGCTGGTGCTGATGGCGCTGGGCATCGGGGCACTGCAGTTCACGCTGGACCAGGGGACGAGTCTCAACTGGTTGTCATCGCATGTGATCCAGGTGGCGATCATGGTCGCTGTGCTGGGCGGGGTGGCCTTCCTGTGGCGCAGCCTGCGGCAGGACGCGCCGCTGGTCGATGTGCGGCTGTTTGCCGAGCGCAATTTCGGGCTGGCCAATCTGGTGATTGCCGGCTTTGCCGTGTCGATGTTCGGCGGCATCGCCATCCTGCCGCTGTTCCTGCAGGGGCTGCTGGGCTATCCGGTGATCGAGGCGGGCATGATCTTCATTCCGCGCGGTTTGGCTGCCGCCGTGGCCACGGTGCTCGTGGGGGCGGTGCTGGTCAACCGCATGGACCCGCGCCTGCTCGGCGGGCTGGGGCTGGTGCTGCTGGCGATCAGCAATTTCATGATGGCGAGCATGACGCTGGAGGCCGACTTCTGGCAATTGGCCTGGCCGGGGGTGTTTTCCGGCCTCGGCATGGGGCTGGTTTTCGTGCCGATGTCGACGCTGGCCTTTGACCGGATCAGCAGCGCCCGGCAGGACGAGGCTTCGGGCCTGTTCAGCGTGACGCGGCAATTGGGCTCGTCCATCGGCATTGCCATCGTCGGGGCGATCCTGGTCAACCAGATCAGTACCAGCAATGCCATTTTGGGCGGTTCGATCACGCCGTACGATCCGGCCGCCTATGCTTATCTGAGCGGGCTGGGCCTGACACCACAATCCACGCAGGGCGCGGCTCTGATGGCCGGCGAGGTGGCGCGGCAGGCCGAGCTTTTGGCCTATACCACGGTGTTTCGCCTGCTGGGCTGGACCAGCCTCGTGCTGGTGCCGCTGGTCGCCCTCATGCAAAAGCCGCTACCGGGCGCGGCAAAGCCCGTGGCGGTTTGAGGCAGGGGTGCAATCCTGGGTTGCCATGACCGAGCGCGCAACCTAATAGAGCCGTCCCTCGCGCGTCACGCGCATTCCCAGCTCTGGATGGCATGCCATGACCCTTGTTTGCGGCCTCGACTTCGGCACGTCCAATTCCACCATTGCCCATCTCGATTCCGGCGGCGTGCCGCATTTGCTCAAGCTCGAGGCGGGACGCGAGACCATTCCCAGCGTGATCTTCTTCAGCTTCGAGGATGACCGCATTCATTTCGGCCGCCAGGCGGTGGCCGAATATGTCAGCGGCGCCGACGGGCGGTTGATGCGGTCGCTGAAAAGCGTGTTGGGCACGGCGCTGATTGGCGACACCACGCGGGTGAAGGCCAGGAGCTATGGCTTTGTGGAAATCCTCGGGATTTTCATCGCCGAGCTGAAAAAGCGCGCCGAGACCGAGCTGTGGGGCACGGTGGACAGCGTGGTTTGCGGCAGGCCGGTGCATTTCGTCGATGACGATGCGACAGCCGATGCGGCGGCGCAGGAACAGCTGGCCGGCGCGGTACGGGCGCAGGGCTTCAAGCATGTGGATTTCCAGTTCGAGCCGATCGCCGCGGCGCTCGACTATGAGCGGCAGGTGTCGGCTGAAAAGCTGGCACTGATCGTCGATCTGGGCGGCGGTACGTCGGACTTTTCCGTGGTGCGGGTGTCGCCGGAGCGAGCGAAATCCATGGATCGCGGTGGCGATATCCTGGCCACGGCGGGCGTGCATATCGGCGGCACCGATTTCGACCGTCTGCTGTCGATGGCCAAGGTGATGCCGGAGCTGGGGCTGGGCACGATGACCAAGGATGGCAAACGGCATCTGCCGGTGGCGCCCTATCATGATCTCTCGACCTGGCACCGCATCAATAGGCTCTATAATGCCCAGACGCTGCGCGACCTGCGCGGCACCCGCAACGAGGCCAAGGCGCCCGAGCGGGTGGAGATGATGATGGAACTGGTGGAAGACCGTCTGGGCCACAAGCTGGTCGGCGCGGTGGAGGCGGCCAAGATCGCGCTGTCGGATGCGGATGCGACGGATTTCAGTTTCGCGGTGCGCGACCAGACGATTGCCACGACGATGACGATTGCCGATTTCACTGCGGCGCTGCGGCTGTCGGTGGGGCGGATCGAGGCGACGATCGAGGAGACGCTGAAGCGGGCCGGGGTGACGGTCGGCGATATCGACAGCCTGATTTTGACGGGCGGTTCGACCCAGGTGCCGGCGATTGCCAGCCGGCTGCAGGGGATGTTTCCCGAGGCGGAACTGGTGCGGACGGATGTGCTGGGGAGCGTGGGGCTGGGGCTGGCGATGGATGCGAAAAGGAAGTTTGGGTGACCACCTCTCCCCTGAGGGGAGAGGTCGGCGCGTCAGCGCCGGGTGAGGGGTTCAGAGGTTGGTTAAAGCACAGTGCCGCCGCCGGTCTGTGAACCCCTCACCCTCACCTCTCCCCTCAGGGGAGAGGGTACGCAGGAGCCGAAGCAACCAGTCTGGTCACTCCTGTCTGTGGGGAGGGGTCGGGTGGGGTGATGGCTAGGCGCGATACGCGTTAGCGTCCCCCGTTACCGCTGCTTTCAGCTTGCAGCTTGCGCCAGCGGTCGAGGCGGGCCGGGTCCAGTGTACCCGCGGCCACGGCCGCACGAACCGCGCAGCCGGGTTCGTGGTCATGGGTGCAATTGCGGAATTTGCACTGGGGCGCCAGTTCGGTGATTTCGGCGAACAGGATATCGAGGCCTTCGCCGACATCCTTGAGATGGAGGCTTCGCACCCCCGGTGTATCAATGACCCAGCCTCCGCCGGTCATGGCGTGCAGCGAGCGCGAGGTGGTGGTGTGACGGCCTTTCGAATCGCCTTCGCGCACGCTGCCGGTCTGTTGCTTCTGCCAGCCCGTGCCGACGAGCGTATTGACCAGCGTGGACTTGCCGACGCCGGAGGAGCCGACCAAAGCCACGGTGGCCCCGGCGCCGCACCAGGGTTTTAGCGTGGCAACGGCATCCGGCTCGCGGGCATTGACCGTCACCACGGCCAGACCGCGCTGCAGGCCGGCGGCCTGGCGCCGGAAGTCTTCGGCGTCCTCGGCCATGTCGGCCTTGGTCAGAACGATCACCGGCTCGGTGCCGGCGTCATTGGCGAAAGCCAGGTAGCGTTCGAGGCGGGCCAGGTTGAAATCGGCATTGCACGAGCCGACGATGAACAGCGTATCGACATTGGCGGCGACCAGTTGGGTCGGGCGCTTGCCATCGGCCGGGCGCTGCAGCAGGGCCTTTCGATCGAGCCGACGCGTCAGCAGGCCGGTGACGGGATGCACGAGGATCCAGTCGCCCACCGCATAATCGGCGGTATCGACGCGCGGCGGCATTGTGACCTGTACCTGGCCCTGATCCGACAGGGCGGTCAGGCGCGCCCGGTGCACCGCGTCGATGCGCAGTGGCGCAAGCGCGCGATCGTCCTGGCTCAACTGCTCTTCGAAAAAGCCCTGCCAGCCGAGGGGCTGGAGGCGGGCGAAGGCCTGGTCATCCGGAGACGTCATTCACCGTGGTCCTGAAGAGAGAAGTCGGTCACCCTGCGCGCGCGGAGCAGCACTAGTCTGCCTCGCCCGGCGGCTGGTCCGCGGCGCCGCTTGGGCTATCTTCATCCGAAGCGGGCTTGAGCTTGGCCTGGGCGCGCTCTTCGTTCTTTTGCTTCTTGAGGCGCTCGCGTTCTTTGCGCTCGAAGTCGTAATTGGGTTTTCTTGCCATTGTGCCTCAATTCTTGAACCCTGTTCCTGTGCCCAATCGCGACTAAACGCAAGTTCCGCGGCTGGGGATCAGCATGGCCTCGGATGCTCAATTGGCCGCCGGCCTTGCTTATTGGCGATAATACCCGCATACACTGCCTTACGTTTTCAGCCTGCAACGGCTGCCTTTGCCGGTCATTTCCGTCCTCGGCTCACTGCTCCACAATGTGAACGTCGTTCGTCAGCATGTCGCTGCGGACAACCGCTCGCGCCAAAGGCTCCGAGCTTTCAAGGACTATTTCGATGGGTAACATCACCGGCACCGTCAAGTTTTTCAACACGACCAAGGGCTTCGGCTTCATTTCGCCAGAAGGCGGCGGCAAGGATGCTTTCGTGCATATCTCGGCCGTTCAGCAGTCGGGCCTGCAGGGCCTCTATGAGAATGACAAGGTCACCTATGACGTCGAGAGCGGCCGTGACGGCAAGGAATCGGCTGTCAACCTGACGCTGCTCTAGTCGCGCCTCTAGCGGCGCCAGCCTGTTCACACGGGCTGGTTGCCGCTTCACGCAAGGGCGCTTTGCGCCTATGGAAGGCTCGCTTTGGCGGGCCTTCAGCATTTTGATGGATCGGCGCAGGGCGCGATTTATGGAGGCAGAGGTGATTGATTTTCGCCGCCACGATACGACGGCCAAGAACCTGACGCACCCGGCGCAGCAGGCCTACCGCGTGAAGAAAGCCGCGCTGATCAAGGCCGGCGTGTCACAGGACGAGGCCGACACGGCGCTCAATGCCTTCTTCTGGCAGTGCTTTGAAGATGACGACGAGGACGAAGGCGACGAGACGCCCACGGCCTAGAGGTTTTCCAGCGCCGCGCGGTCGGCGATGGCATCGGCGATCGTATCGGGTTCCTTGACCAACAGCGTATCGAGGATGGAGACCACGAGTGCGGCGACGAGCGTGCCGCCGACAGTCAGCGCGGCGCGCTGGATGAAGGCAAAGCCGGGCTCGGAGGTGGCGAGCGCCGAGCCAACCAGCGAGATCATCACCGAAGCGGCATCCTGATAGGCCATGGCGGGCAGGCGGCCGGTGACCATCTTGTTGGCGAAATAGAGCGTCACCAGGAACAGCAGCGCCATCAGCACGAAGAGATGGCCCACGACCTGCAGCAGGGCGAGAATGCCGAGACCGGCCAACCCGCCAAGGATCACCGAAAAGGAGCGCTGCCCCGCCTCGCGCCAGATCGACTGGCGGGTGGAATGCACCAGCACGAACATGCCGGCGACGGCCAGCATCATGTTGGAGAAGTCGAGGATAGTATAAAGATAGACGGTATAGGCGAGCAGCACCGCGGTGCGGATGGCGGCACGGGTGCCCCAGCCATAGCCGAAGGCGGGGCCTGCCTCGTCGACATGCAGCTCGGCGGTCTGAGGCGGCAGCAGCATGTACAGCACGGGAATGACCACGGCCGAGCAGATCGCCGCCTTGGTCATTTCGGCGCGGAGATAGGCCATGGCGGCGTAGTTGCCCAGCCCCATGATGGTCATCAAGACGCCGGCGACGATGATCAGCATGCCAAAGGCCGTGCCGGTGCGCTGGATCATGTAGAAGGCCAGAAAGAACAGCGTGCCCATGACGGTGACAAGGACCAGCGGCAGGCCCTGCAGGGTCACGAAAATGCCCGACATGATCCACAGCGCGCCGCCGAAGACGATTGGCGCGGCGAACACCCGGCTCGGGTTGAAGGCCTTGCGATTGGTGGCGAGCAAGGAAAACATCAGCGTCGGATAGATCATCGGCAGCGGCGAGCGCAGCAGCATGGCCAGCACCAGCCCGATCAGCGGCATCAGCGCAGCGCGCAGCGCAAAATGCGGGTCATCGTCGAGCAGCGGGCGCGGGGCGATATACATCGCTCAGTAGAGGAACGAGACGTAGGACGAGACGGTCTGCAGGCCATTGGCGATGAAGGCCACGGGATTGCCGCGGCCCTGCGCAAACACCAGGGCGCTGACCTTGGAGCCGACCCGCACATTCGCCGGCCATTGGCTGGCATCGACCAGTTCGAGATGCACCGGGATGGTGCGGGCCGGCTCGAACCAGCGGGTCATCGCCTGGTTCTGCGGCAGGCCATTGGCGGCGGTGCGGCCGGGGTCGATGCCCAGGGCAATGCCGCGCACGCGGGCGTCGAAACTGCGGCCGGGGACGCCGTCGAAGACCAGGTTCGCTTCGTCGCCGACCTGCACATTGGCCAGCTGGTTCTCGCGCATATCGACCACCACCCACATGCTGTGGTCTTCGATGAAGGTCAAAGCCGGGGTGCCGGCATTGATATACTGGCCGGGCGCCAGCTTGAGGTTGGTGACGACGCCATCGGACGGTGCGGTGACCGTGGCAAAGGAGCGGTTGAGCTGGGCCTGTTCGAGCTGCACCTTGGCGGTTTCGACCTGCGGATTGGTGCCGGCGCCACCGGCGCGCAGCACGGCGCTTTCGAGCTCCGCCTGGGCGGCTTCAAGATTTGAGGCGGCCGTGGCGAGCTGGGCATTGGCGGCATCGACGGCCGACTGGGCGCTGAGGCCGCGGGCGAAGAGGCTCTGGGTGCGCTCGGTGGTGACGCGGGTGGTATCGAGCGCGGCCTGGGCCTGATTGACCTTGGCCTCGGTGGAGGCCAGCGAAATCACCGAGGCGCCGACGGTCTGGGTCACCGTATCGAGCTGCGCCTGGGCCTGGCGCAGGGTGAGCTCGAAGGGGGCGGGGTCGAGGGTGAACAGCGGATCGCCGGCCTTGACGGATTGATTGTCTGATACCAGCACCTGCTGCACCTGGCCGGCGACGCGCGGCGCCACGAGGGCGGTGAGCGCGGTGACCGAGCCGGTGGAGCTGGACGGCACCAATTGGTCGGTAGCGACATGCCAGGCGAGGCCGAGGACCAGCAGCAGCAGGATGAACAGGCCAATCTTGCCGGCGGCGCTCTTGCGCTTGACCTCGGGTTCGGGTGGCGTCGTGGCGGGATCGGCGACGAGGGTTTCGACCACCAGCGTGCCGCCTTCGCTGCGCCTGACCTCTGAAAGTCCAGCAGCCGGCGTGACCGGGGTGGTTTCCGACAGGGTTTCCGACTTAGTCTGCGCCATGATGCGACTCCCGCTTGCGTCAAACAGCCGGGCAGTTTAACTCGACCAGGCATTAACTTGAACATCGAGATAATTGATGGCCCAGAAGACGTCAAGCCAAACTTCGGAGCACGAGGTCCTGCTCAAGCGCGTCGGGCGGGGCATGCAGGAACTGATCGAGGCGGTGAGCACTGCCCGCGAGCAGGCGGCCAAGGCGCAGGGGCTGCATCCGACCGACTTTGCCTGCATCGGCTATCTGCACCGGGTCGGCACGCCGGTCAGCCCGAAGCAGATCATCGCCCAGCTCAATCTCACTTCGGGCTCGGGCACAGCGCTGCTCGATCGGCTGGAGGCGGCCGGCTACACGCGGCGCCTGCCCAATCCGGACGACCGCCGGAGCCTCCTCATCGAGCTCAACCTCGAAACCGCCGCCGAACCGCTCCAGCGTTATCGGCAAATTGAGCAGAGCTATCGGGAGGTGACTGAGGCGTTTTCGGAAGAGGATCTGGAAGCGATTGCCCGGTTTCTGGAGGCGATGGGGACGTTTACCAAGCAGTTGGCTTGAGGAGGGGCCGGACGCAGTGCAATCGGCCGGTTGGCGGCGCCGTACGAATTGTTCCAAATCGCGCAACGCCCGGCCCTTCCTGAGTAACCATGCGGCCCACGTTCCTTCCCGAACACTTGCCGCGCCAGACAGCACATGGTGTTGTGGCGGCTGGAGGAATTTCATGACCGGACCAGCATTCGTCTTTGCGGCAATTGTCTCTTTCGGTGTGTTGGCAATGGGCTCTGCCGCGCCCTCGGCGCAGGAGTCTGGTGCCTGCAACATCAAGGGCAATGTCAGCACTCGGGGCGAGCGCATCTACCATGTGCCGGGCCAGAAATATTACAACGAGACCCGTATCAGCGCCTCGCATGGCGAGCGCTGGTTCTGTTCTGAAGCCGAGGCCCGGGCCGCCGGCTGGCGCGCGTCGCGGGTCTAGAGTCAGCGACCGCTCGGCAGCCTGGGGCGTAAGCCAGCGGCACTGCGGCTTCGTCAAGACATGCCCCCTGTATCACGCGGAACAGACAATCTCGGCACACTCGGCCATTGCTTGGGCAGGATCAGTGGGCCGAGGGTGTGGCGTGGCGAATGAGGCTTGGAATGAGCTCTATGATGAGTATACCCAGGACTATGACGAGGACGGTCATTGGGCGTTTCCGGAAGAGTCGCGTTTCGGCGGGAATCTGCAGATTGGCCCGAAGGGCATAAGGGTGGTGATCCTGCGGGTTGAGCTGTCGCTGGACCCCTGGCATGTCGAAATCGCTCATTGCGCGCATCAGCACGATCATTCCGAGCGGCCGACATCTTGTCTGGTCGAGCGGTTCTGGGATGACAGGCAGGCCTGGGAGGCCGTGCTCACGCGGCTTCGGGAGTATGGCATGCAGGATTTCTAGAATGTGACGTCGCCGGCTGGAGCGGGCCTTGGGCTAGATTTCGGCCTTGCAGCGCAGTTCCAGTCCCAGCAATTGCGAGGTGCTCGAGACTTCGGCGACCTGAAAACTCTGGCCGAGATAGAGCACGCGGTGGCCGCGGGCGAGATTGGGAATGTGGGGGATGTGGAAGATATGCAGCGTGGTGGGCTGGCTCTGGTCTTCATCGGCCCGTTGAGCGGTGCCGGCCTGCCAGACCGGGACCTTTTCGCAATTGGGCAGGGTGCGCCAATCCATGGTGCCGCCAGTCGGGCGTGATTCCTGGATGCGTAGGTAACGCGCGATATCCCGAGCCATGTGAAGTCCTCCAGCATCGACGATAAAGCAAATGCGTTGATTTTGCTTGAAGGTGCTGCTGTTTATTGTTCGCAATCAGCATGTTGCGCGGAAGTTATTGCGTGTATTTTTGCTGCTGAAAGTCGCGCAGTCCAGTTTTCTGCAAAAAAATCAATCCCGTTTATCCCCGCGTGACGCTGGCCTGCTATAGTTCAGGCATGGTCGGAAAAGTGGGTCAGGACGCCGAGCGCAGGCCCTGCCAGCGCTGGTTGGCCTGTTCGGACGGGCCTGCGAGCTGGCAATCGAAACGGCCTCGGATCGACTGGTTGAAGAAGCGGCCGCGAGACTCAGCGCTGCGGAAAGCCTCGTAGAGGGTTTCGGGCACGTTGAAATAGCGATAACGGCGGCCTTCGGGACCGAACCAGATCGTCAGGGTCTGGCTGGCCGGGTTGTAATGGATATGGCGGATCACGGCGGACATCGGGGGCTCCCGTTGGATGACGCGAGGGTGAATCCGGGACGGAGTCATCGGGTTCCCGGCGCGAGCGGCGGGGCGATTCACAAGTGAGTCATTGGCATGGATGACGGCGTGGTATTGGCGATCCGCTGGGATCTCATTCGCGGCGAATATGAAGGGCGCGTCTTCCTGCCGGCGGTGATCTGCAAGCGCTATGGCATCACCCTGGCTCAGCTGCGCTATCGCCGGGAGGTGGAGGGCTGGTTGAGCGCAAGGGCCCGCGTCGTTCGGCAGGACGATCTGGTGGCGCGCATGCTCAAGGTTTTGGACAAGCAGGTCAGGCGGTTGGAAATGGCGAAAGACGAACCCTTCGACAAGCAGGCGCGTGTGCTCGGCATGCACGTCAAGACGCTGGATACGCTGATCGCGCTTGGCGCAGCGCAGCGCAATGCCGAGCCGGCCAGCAAGCTGAATATCGATGACCTGCGCAACAAGGTGACCAAGCGAATTGGACAGTTCAACAGCCGTTAGGAACTTTGGCGACCCCAAGACCAAGACGGCAGAGGAACTGGAGACTTTTTACTGCAACTGGGACATCTGGGCGCTCGACAAGCAGCAGCCGCCCGAGGGGGACTGGACCACATGGCTGCTGCTGGGCGGCCGCGGATCCGGCAAGACGCGCGCCGGTGCCGAATGGGTGCGCAAGCTGGCGAAACAGAAGATCGGCCCGATTGCCCTGGTCGGGGAGACGATGACCGAGGCTATTGCCATCATGGTGCGCGGCGAGAGCGGCATCCTGAATGTGCATCCCGATGAAGAACGGCCGGTGCTCAAGGGGCAGCGGCTGATCTGGCCCAATGGCGTCGAGGCCATGGTGATGTCGGCCTCCGATCCGGACCGGTTTCGCGGGCCGCAATTCGCTGCTGCCTGGTGTGACGAGCTGGAGCTGCTGACAGCAGAAAATGCCGGCGCCAAGGGCATGTCGGGGCCGCAGGAAGAGGTGGTAGGCGCGAGCTTTGCCGTGGCGTTCTGCGAGGGCACGGTCAGCCATTTCGGGCGCATCCGGGCCGACGGGCAATTGCTCGATACCGAGGGGCTGACGCTGCGGTTTTATCGCGGCACTGAGGACCAATTGCCGGACGGGCTGATCGAGGCGACGCAGGGCTTTGCGCCGGCCTATCGGGGGCTGTGTTATCTGGTGGTCGAGCAGTTGCCGCTCAACCGATTTGGCAATCGCATTCCGCATCTGAGCGTCGAACTCTGCCGCGTGGTGGGGGATCTGGAGCCCAATATCCGCGCGGTGACGGTGATCCCCGGGGCGACGGAATTTGGTTATGATCCGACCCCGCGCGTGCGGCTGGCCGGACCGGGGCAGACGCTGGGCGAGAATACCCATGTCTCGGCGACGGTCAGCGACTGGACGCTGTCGATGGACGAGTTGGCGGCGCTTTGCCCCAATCTCGAACATGTGGCGCTGGTGGTGAGCTGGTTCGGCAATGACCTGCGCTGCGGGTCGTGCCAGATCGGGCCGCGGGTGGAGGCGGCATCACGCGATGTGCTTGATGTCGACTGGCGGGTGATGGGGCTGGGGCGCGGCGAGGTGCCGGTAGTCTCCTATATCGGTGGCGGTGCGGCCTATGGCGGCACGCCGAGCGATGCCTCGGTTTTGGCGGCGATTGCCGATCTCAAGGCGCGCGGATTGAGCGTCACGCTTTATCCGCTGCTGATGATGGATGTGCCGGCGGGCAATGGCCTGCCCGATCCGCATGGCGGGGCGCAGCAGGCGGCCTATCCGTGGCGAGGACGGATCACCTGCCATCCAGCGCCGGGATTGGCTGGCTCGCCCGACAAGACGGCGGCGGCTGCGGCGCAGGTGGCGAGCTTTGTGCCCTTCTATCGCCAGATGGTGCTGCATTATGCGGCGTTGGCGGTAACGGCGGGCGGGGTCAATACGCTGGTGATCGGCTCGGAAATGGTCGGGCTGAGCACGGTGCGCGGCGCCGGCAATAGTTTTCCGTTTGTGTCGGCGCTGGTGAACCTGGCGGCAGATGTGCGAGCTGTGGTGGGCGCGGCGACCAGGCTGACCTACGCGGCGGATTGGAGTGAGTATTCAGGCTGCCAGTCGGCGGGGGAGAAGTTCTTCCACCTCGATCCACTGTGGGCGTCGCCCAATATCGACGCCGTCGGGATCGACAATTACATGCCGCTGGCCGATTGGCGCGATGGGCAGGGGCATGACGATGCCGCGCTGTCGGCTTCGGGATATGACCTGGATTACCTCAAGGGCAATATTGCCGGGGGCGAGGGGTTTGACTGGTATTATGCCAGTGCTGCCGATCGGGCGGCGCAGCTGCGGACGCCGATCAACGACGGAGCTTATAGTGAGCCCTGGGTGTGGCGGTTCAAGGATATCCGCAACTGGTGGAGCCAGGCGCATCATGACCGGCCCGGTGGGGTGCGCAATGCCGGTGCCACGGCCTGGGTGCCGGGGTCGAAGCCAATCTGGTTTTCGGAACTCGGCTGCGGCGCGGTCGACAAGGGGGCCAACCAGCCTAATATTTTTGGCGATCCGAAAAGCGCCGAAAGCGGGCGGCCGCATTTTTCCAGCGAGCTGCCCGACCCGCTGATCCAGCGGCAGGTGCTGCGGGCGTACCAGAGTTTCTGGCGTGACCCGGCCAATAATCCCCCGGGCATGGTGGATGTGAGCCGGATCTATCACTGGACCTGGGACGCGCGGCCCTATCCGGCCTTTCCGGCGCTGAGCGAGGTCTGGGCCGATGGCCCCAATCATCGCAACGGGCATTGGCTGACCGGGCGGCTCGGCGGCATGGCCAGCGATGAACTGGCGGTTGCGGTGGCGGCCGACCATGATGTGGCGCTGACGGCGGAACCGGCGACGCCGTTTGTTGGCGGCTATGTGCTGGGCAGTGCCGGCACGGCGCGCGAGGCGCTGGAACCGCTGCTGGCGGCGACGGGTCTTGGCCTGCGCAATCGGGTGGACGGGCTGCATCTGGGTGTGGCGCGGCGGGTGGCGGCGCTGACGTTGGAGGCCGAAGCGCTGGTGGCGGGCGAGGAGCCGGTGCTGGCGCGTAAGCGCGGCGATCCGGCCGAGGCGCCGGGGCGGCTGGCGCTGAGCTATCTCGATCGCGAGCGGGACTATCTGACCGGTACGGTGACGGCGCTGGTACGGGCGGATGGTCTGCTGGCGGGCGAGAGCACGGCACTGACGCTGGATGCTTCCAATGCCCGGCGCGCGGCGGAGCGCATGTTGGATCAGCGCTCGGCGCGGCGCGAGGTGTTGAACCTGGCGCTGCCACCGGGCGCATTGGCGCTGGAGCCGGGGGATGTGATCGAGATTGCCGGTCTGGCCGAGGGGCCGTTTGAGATCGCCGAAATCCGGGATGGGTTGGCGCGGCGGGTTACGGCGCAGACACTGCCGGCTGATGTGGCGCAGGTGACGGAGGTGGATCGCCCGGTGGCGGGCGGCAGTGGCGTCGCGGTGCGGGCGTTGCCGCTGGTCGCCGTAGCGCATCTGCCGCCGCTGCCGGAGGATTTTGGTCAATCGCGACTGGTGGTCGGCGCCTATGCGCAGCCGTGGCCGGGATCAGTGCAGGTGGTGGATGACGCGACGGGGGCGTCGGTCGCCGAGCTGACGCGGCGGGGGCCGCTGGGCAGCCTGGCGGCGCCGGTCGGGATGGGGCCGCTGGGTGTTTGGGACCTGGGCAATGTGCTTGAGGCCGAGATGTTGGCCGGGCATCTGGCGTCGGGCGAAGCGCTGGCGGTGCTGGGCGGCAGCAATCGATTGGCGCTGGAGACCGATGCTGGCGACTGGGAGGTCCTGGGCTTTGCCGAGGCTGCGCTGGTCTCGCCGGGGCGCTATCGGCTGAGCCACCTGCTGCGCGGGCTGCAGGGGACGGGACCGGCCATGGGCGTGGCCTCCGTAGGGCGGCGGGTGATGCTGCTCGACGGGCGGGTGGCGAGCCTGCCACTGCAGGCGCAATGGCTGGGCGAGACGCGGGATTTTCGCCTCTATGCCGGGGCGCGTGATGTGGAGGGCACGAGCCTCAGCGTGGCGACTGATGCGGGGCCGGCCCTGCCGCTGCCGCCGGTGCATCTGCGGGCGGTGCGGAATGGGGGCGATATAGCTTTGAGCTGGCTGCGCTGCAGCCGGGCCGATGGCGATGGTTGGGGCGTGGCGGAAAGCCCGCTGGATCATCTGCCAGAGCTATATCGCTTAAAGATTTTCAATGGGGTGACGCCGGTGCGGGTGCTGTCGCCGGAGACGAGCGCGGCGACTTACACGGCGGCCGAGCAGCTGGCGGACTTCGGGGCGCCGCCCGCAAGCTTCGTGTTCACGGTGGCGCAGGTCAGCCCGGTGCTGGGCGTCGGCCATGCGACGCAGGGGGAATTTCATGGCTAAAAGCCGGTTCGATAGCTGTCTCGACGCGGTGCTCAAGCACGAGGGCGGTTATGTCGATCATCCGTCCGATCCGGGCGGGGCGACCAATCTGGGCATTACCCGCAAGACGCTGGCGCGCTGGCGGCAGGTGTCGCCGTGGTGGAGCCTGTCGAAAACGGCGGTGCGCGATTTGCAGCGGGCCGAGGCGGCGCAGATCTATCACGCGCTGTATTGGGATCGTGTCCGCGGCGGGCAATTGCCGCCGGGGCTCGATTTGGCGCTGTTCGATTTTGCCGTCAATTCCGGTCCTGACCGGGCCGTGCGCATGCTGCAAGCCGAGCTGGGCGTGGTGGTCGATGGGCAGATCGGGCCGTTGACGCTGGCGACGATCGCCGGGCGACCGGCTGCAACGTTGGTCAATGCGCTGTGCGACCGCCGGCTGACCTTCCTCAATCGCCTACCAACTTTCGCTGCCTTTGGCAGGGGCTGGACCGCCCGCGTCGCCGTGGTGCGCAAGACGGCGCTGGCCAGTGCCGGCGCGGTGACGACATCAAGCAAACCCAATCATTGGAGAGAGACCATGGATATTCTGAGCGGCTACAAGACCTATATCGTCGCCCTGTTCATGCTGCTGGCCGGCCTGGCGCAGGTGCTGGGCGTGGACCTGCCGGCGCTGGACGGCGGCTCGGCCGGGCATTTGATCATGGAAGCGCTGGCCGTACTGTTCCTGCGCAAGAGGCTGAAGGGGGATATCGGCCGGGCGTAAGGGCTGGTTGGCAACTTGGAGCGGGCTGACCGATATTACTCGGGTCTTGCTTGAGGTCCGCAATGAAGCATTCGTCCATCGTCGTGCGCGCCTTGTGGGATAGCGAAGCCCAGGTCTGGGTCGCGTCGAGCAACGATATCGACGGGCTCAGTGTCGAGGCGGACACGATCGAAGCTCTCAACGCCAAGGTGCTGGGGGCTATTGCCGATCTGATCGAGCTGAATGGCATCGACTCGGATCTGGCAGAAATTCCGGTTCATTTGCTGGCAGAACAGTTCTCTCGCGTCCTGAACCCGTCGCACTGATTGTGGGCGGCTGTCTGCGCGTTGAAAGCCCTGCTGACCGACGCGGGCCGCTACTTTGTTCGTCAGGGCAAGGGTGACCACGAAGTCTGGTACAGTCCGCTTACCGATCGGCACGTTATCGTGGATGCAGGGACCAAATCCCGACATACTGCAAACGAAACACTGAAGCAGGCCGGTCTGCCCAAAGCGTTTTAGTTCCGTGGTGATGTCCTGCAACCTGGAGGTGACGCATGTCTAAGCGTATTTTCAACGTCACTGCGCATTGGGACAACGATACCATGGTGTTCTATTCCCAAAGCGACATCATCGGACTACATATCGAGGCGAAGTCGATTGAAGAGTTTGAGGCGGTCTTGGTTGACGTCAAGCCGGACTTGTTGATTGCGAACCATGCCTGTACCGCGAACGCCATTCTCCGCGATGCTGGCAGTTCCATCAAACTCTAGGTTTTGCCCGCTTTGCCTCATTCATGTCCCATTCAGCAACCTGGCCCTAAGGTGCTGTCATGAAAACCTTGTTCCTCAAATTGCTGACGTCGGTCGCTGTGGCGCTGATGCTGGGTCTTGCCGCGACGGGCGGTGCCATGGCGCAGGCCTGCATCGACAATTCGGCTGAAATCCAGGCGCTGATCAGTGCCGGACAGATTATCAGCCAGTATGATGCCGTGGCCGCAGCAGGCTATAGTGCCGATCAGATTCTGAATTTTCGCCTTTGCCAGGACGGTGGCGGATATGTCTGGATTGTCGGTATTCTGAGTGCCGACGGCACTGCACAGAATATTACTGTCAGCGCACAATAGAGGAAGCCGCAAGGGCTGGGGGCATCAATGCGCATTCTGGTTGTCGAAGACGATACCAATCTCAATCGCCAGCTCAAGGAAGCGCTGACCGAAGCCGGTTATGCGGTGGACGTGGCATTCGATGGCGAGGAGGGGCACTTCCTCGGCGACACCGAACCCTATGACGCCATCGTGCTTGATATCGGCCTGCCGCGGATGGATGGCCTGTCGGTGCTGGAGGAATGGCGCCGGGCGGGCAAGACGACGCCGGTGCTGCTGCTGACGGCGCGCGATCGCTGGAGCGACAAGGTGCAGGGCATTGATGCCGGCGCCGACGATTATGTGGCCAAGCCTTTCCACATGGAAGAAGTGCTGGCCCGCATTCGCGCCCTGGTGCGGCGGGCGGCTGGGCTGGCCTCCAACGAGATCGTTTCGGGTTCGGTGCGACTGGATTCGCGCTCGGGCAAGGTGACGGTGGATGGCCAGTCGGTGAAGCTGACCAGCCACGAATTGCGCCTGTTGAGCTATCTGATGCATCACAAAGGCAAGGTGATTTCGCGCACCGAGCTGACCGAGCATCTTTACGATCAGGATTTCGACCGCGACAGCAATACGATCGAAGTCTTTGTCGGCCGGCTGCGCAAAAAATTGCCAGATGATTGCATCCAGACCGTCCGGGGATTGGGTTACCAGATCGCCGAGGATTAGGCGTGCGTAAGGGCTCCATTGCCGTCAATCTGTTCTGGCTGTCGGCCGGCTGGCTGGTGGTCGCGCTGGTGGCGACGGGCTTTTTGCTGACCGATCTGTATTCCCGTGCGCTCGATACCTCGCTGGCGGAATCGCTGGATTTTCATGTCGAGAGCCTGACCGGCTCGCTGCTGGAAACCGGCGATCCGACCAGCAGCGCCATTGCCCTCACCGATCCGCGCTTCGACCGCCCGCGCTCGGGCTGGTATTGGGCGATCCGCGGTGCCGATGGTACGCTGTATAATCTTTCGACCTCGGCGGTGGGCATCGACCTGCCGGTGCTGATGGGGCCGCCCGACAGCCGGGCCCGGCGCAGTGCCATCATGGATGACGCCTTCGGCACGCAGATGCGGGTGGTCGAGCGCACGGTGACGGTGGCGCCCAACAGCTACCAGATCGTGGTCACCGGCAATCTCAGCGAAATCCTCGAACTGGTCAGCGACTTCCGTGGCCAGACCTTTATCGTGCTCGGCGCAGTGGGTGTCATGCTGGCCATCATGAGCGCCATCGTCGCCCGCTTCGCCATGCGCCCGATTTCCAAGCTGAGCCGCGCCATCGAAAGCGTGCGCGAGGGCGAGAGTGTCACCGTCGCCGGTACCTATCCGCGCGAAATTGCGCCGCTGGCCGAAGAGGTCAACGAACTGCTGCGCTCCAATGCGCAAATCATCGAGCGGGCGCGTAACCAGGTGGGCAATCTGGCGCATGGGCTGAAAACGCCGATCGCCGTGCTGCGCAATGAGGCCGCCACCAAGAAGGGCGCTCTGGCCGAGGTGGTGCTCAGCGAAAGCGAAAAGATGAGCACCATGGTGGCCACCTATCTCGAACGGGCGCGCCTTGCGGCGCGCACCTCGGTGGTCGGCAAGAAATCCGACGCCACCATGATCATGCTGCGGCTGACCCGGGTGATGCGCAAGATCCATCCCGAGGTGACCGTAGCCTTCCAGCGGCCGGATGCCTCGCTGCCCTGGTTCCGTGGCGACGAGGCCGATCTTGAGGAAATGGCCGGCAACCTCCTCGACAATGCCTGCAAATGGTCCAAGGGGCAGGTCGGCGTGCGGCTCGATGCCGAGCGCAGCGATACCGGCACGCTGTTGCTGATCCGTATTGATGACAATGGTTTGGGTCTTTCCGACAGCGACGCCGAAAAAGTGTTGCGCCGCGGTGTCAGGCTGGACGAGAAAACGCCCGGCAGCGGCTTGGGGCTCGATATCGTCAAGGAACTGGTAGATGTGTATGGCGGCAGCCTGCGGCTCAAGCGTTCGGCGCTGGGCGGCCTGCTGGTGGAGTTGCGCCTGCCGACCGCCCGGTTGGGCAGCATGGCGCGACCCAACGCAACCTGACGCACTTTCGCCGCATTACGACAACAAGAGCCACTCTATCCGCCCAAGAGAACGCACACTCATGAACCGCATCGCCCTTATCGCTACGCCCTTGCTTGCATTGACCCTGGCTGCCTGCTCCAGCACCGGCCCGACCCAGGTGGCGAGTTCGGCACCCATGGTGGCGACCCCGGTGATCGCCCAGCCGCTGGTGCCGACCCCGGCGCAGACGACGCAGCAGGCGCTGCTGACGACCAGCGTCTCGAACGGTTTCGTCGATGCGGCAGCGCTGACCGCGATGACGGCCAATGACTCCGCCCAGGCCAACAGCGCCCAGTTTTATGCGCTGCAGTTCGGCCGCCCCGGCGCTCCGCGTGCCTGGACCGGCGACAAGGGCACCACCGGCTCGGTGGCGGTCGGTCCCTATGTCCGCGTCAACAATCTCGACTGCCGCGACTTCACTCATACGGTGAAGGCAAATGGTTCTGAGTACATAAAAAAAGGCACCGCCTGCCGCGAGCAGAACGGCAATTGGGCGGTCGTCAACGGCGCTGCCTGATCCCACTGATCTGCACGGCAGGAATGGATTGTTTACCTAAGACCTATAGGGTTTTAGGATAGGTCCTCCAATTCTGCCGTGTGTATGTCTCAAGCTGCCACCCAATCCGACACCTCGCTGACCCGCCGCACTGGCCGGACAATCGTTCGGCCATTCGCTGGTGCGCTAGACCTCGTCCTGGTGCAGGATCCGCTGCAGTTTTCCTTTCCAGGCTCAATTTCGCGTAGCCATGCCGAGGCCGCCTGGACTTGGGCAGCGCGCGATCTGGCGCCTGAACTGATTGACGCCGAACGGCTGGCCGATGGCAGCTATACCTCGGCCGAACTCGAAGCCATCATGCCCGAGATGCTGCTGCGCATGAAGGCGGGGATCGAGACCGCTGCCGCCGATCCCGAAAAAGATCGCCGCCTGCGCGCCACCCTAGGCAGTCTGGAAGCCCGCGATGCGCTGCCCGGCATTGTGCTGGCGCTGCGCAGCCGGGCCCTGCTGGGCAAGGCCCAGGCTTTCGGCAAGGCGATCAATGCGATGACCGACGACGCAGCGATTGGCGCCGCGCTGCAGTCCATGCCGCTTAAAGACCCGGCGCTGTCGGCGCTGCTGTTTCATGCCGCGCTGCCGCAGATTGCCAATCCGACGCGGCTGGCCACGGCGATCATCAAGCTCAGCGGCAATGCCACCGAAGCCGCGGTGATCCGCATGGGCTTTACCCCGATCATCGAAGCCATTCTGGCGCATGCGCAGAACCAGCTGTTCGTGCTGCAGCCGATGGGGCCATTTGCCGATATCGACCTGATCTGCCGCAGCCTCGACCGCTTCCACCGGCTGGTGCGCTCGCTGACCGGCTATATCGAATTTGCCCGCGGCAGCCGCTGGGCGATGATCCTTTCGGCCGTCACCAAGCAAGTGTCGGACCGCATCGAGCCGCGCCTCCGCGATGTGGTGTCGGATATCAACCAGTCGCTGCGCAAGGGGCGCGAGGGCAGCGATCGGCTCGACAATGACCGCATACTGGCGGCTATCAACGGCATGTATCTGCTGGTGACCATTCGCGAATGCCGCGACTCGCTGGCGCTAAACGCCCTGTTCGACCAGGCCTGGAGCCAGAGCGGGGAAGCGCTGGAACTGCATGTGCAGCGCAATCTCGACCTGATCCGGCAGAACCCGAGCGACAGCAATACCGGCGCGCGGCTCGATGCCGGGATCAAGATGGCCGAAGTGCGCTTCAACCCCGAATATGCCGAAACGCTAAAGCGGGCTCGCGCTGCCGCCGAGCGCCGCGGCTAAATCCATGCCTTCGCTGTAAGCTGCGACCAGCCGGATCGGGATCACTCGGCCCGGTTCGCGGAGGCTTGCGGTCTGGCCAGTTGTGCCGATGACGAGGGCGATGGCGGCTCCATCCATTATGCGAACCACGACACCGATGGCGTTGAGCGGGTCCGCTGAGTCCGGATCGATGTGGATCAGGCTGCCCGGGCTGAGCAGGCGTTGCTCGCTTGGGGCGACGACGAACAGGCTGGCATTGGCGTAGCGGCCGAGCAGATAGGGTGGCGGCAAGGGCAGGGGGCTCTTGTCCGGCGGCGCAAGTTCTTCGACATCCACGCCGACCATGGCGACGCGCTCCTGGGCCACGATGCCGGCGCTAGTGGCTGGCAAAATACCGAGCTGCACGCCGGCGGCGATTTCGGCGATATCCAGGGGATGCGGTGTATCGGCGAGCGACCAGACCTCGGGTCTCGTTGCGAATGGCAGCCAGTTGGGCCAACGGCTTGGCAGGTGACGAGGCCGGGCGAGATAGCCGCGGCCGCCGTCGAGATAGGCGGGCTGGCTGGTCTCGTCAGGTGGCGTGCCGATCGGCGCGGCGGCGTCGGGCGTCTCGTAGAGCGGATCGATCAGGGTATCGACGACAGGCTTGGTCTCCTTGCCGAGCCGGTGCTGCACGGCCTGGGTGCCGCTGGCGAGGCAGGCGGCGCGTGTGAGCCAGCCGGCGGCGCTGCCGGCGAGAGCGATGCCGGGTGGCGCGGTGGTGGGTTCGAGGCGGGCGCTGGCCGCTTTCCAGAGGCTTTCGCCGCCGGCCATGTGCCAGAGGGTGAGGTCAGGCTGCCAGCCGCCGCTGGCGATCAGGCGGTCGGTTTCAATCGACGTTTCTGCCGACGAAAAGCCGTCCAGCGCCAGTTGTGGCGTCACCGTGAGGCGGCGAGTTTTGGGCGCTGGGGCGACGGAGCCGGTAATCGTGCCGGCGGCCTGGGTGATGCCATAAGCCTTGGCGAATTCGATGAAGCGGGACTGCGGCTGTGGGCGGGAATCGAGGATGCGCTGCAGTGTGATGCCGGCGTCGCGCGCCATCAGGGCGAGGCGATAGGCGGGGCTGGAACTGGTGGCGAGCACAGCGCTCTGGCCGGGCCAGATGCCGTAAAGCTGTGCCAGGTCGAAAGCTTCCAGCGAACCGATGACGCCGGGCATGCGGTTGCCGGAGAACACCGGCAGGCGTTCGAATGCGCCAGTGGCGAGGATGATGTGCGGGGCAGTGACGTCGAGCACGCGGCCGCGCGGCACGCCATCCAACAGTTCGACCTGATGCAGGCGGAGCTTGCCGGGACGGAGGGCAAAGACTTCGGCGCTGGTGAGGGTGGTGATCTTGCTCGATGCGGCGACGGCCTGCGTCAGGCGGGTGATCGCCGCGTCGGGCGTTTCCTCGCCCTCCATGGTGCCGAACAGCCGGGCGTGTCCGCCGAGGCGGGTTGAGGCTTCCAGCAGTAGAACCCGCAGCCCGTTTTTGGTGCCGGCCAGAGCGGCTGACATGCCGGCGACACCGCCGCCGATCACCACCAGGTCGCCGGTGGGGCCGGGGTCGCCCGGCCTGCCGAGCCAGGGGCGGGTGAGGGCGTCGGAGGCACCCAGGTCGAGATGGAGCGAATGACTGTCGCGCTTTAGCAGGCGTGTAGGAAGGTTGCGCTTGAGGCGCGGGGCGAGGGTGACGTAGTCGGCGCCATCATGCGCCTGCGTACGCTCCATCGGCAGGGCGGCGTGTGGGTCTTTGGCCTGTACGGATGGGGCTATGGAGGGGGCGTGGCGGCTGGTGAGGGCGATGGGTTGGCCGTCGCGGTGGCCGGCGGTGTCGATGCCGGAGGCGAGGACGGCGCTGAGGACGGTATCGCCGGCAAAGCCGTGGATGACGCGGCGGTCGAGGCGGAACTGGATGGGACGGCTGCGATCAATGGCGCTGCCAGAGAGCAGATGGCCGGTGCCGAGGCGGGCGGAGTGGAGCTTCATGGGCTGGTCACCTCGGCGACCAGCGATGGCGCGATCTGGCGATCCACCAGCCTTGCGCCGAACCAGGCGTTTTCCGCCGGGTTAGCGACGCCGGACAGCCAGCGGGCAATGGCAGGCGCGAAAAAGGCGCCGGTCGGGCCAAGGCCGGCCAGCACATCCGGGCCGGTGGCGCCGAGCCGTCCAACGGCGGGGGCGCTGTCGCTGGTGGCGATGCGTTCATATTGCAACTGGCCGGCCTGGCGGAAGTCGTGCGCGCGGCCGAGCAGCACGCCGAGGCGGGCGGCGAAAGGGTCGATGCGGCCGGCGCCGATGGCGGTAATGCCGCGGCCGGGCTGTTGCGCCAGCGCGAGCCCCGCATCGAGCTGCAGCATGACCGGCGCGGCCAAGGGTTTTGTCGGTTCGGTGACGATGGTGCTGGTCACCTGCCGCTGCAGCAGGCTGGGCCACTGGGCGATCGGCAGGTGGTGTAGCAGGGCCGTGTCATCGGCCAGCACGGTCTGGGTGATGGCCATGCGCTGGTCGCCGGAGTGTAATTCGGCGCTGCCGTCGGGGTGCATGGTCAGCGTTTCCACAGGTGCCATCCGGTGCACTTCTAGCTTGTCGAGCCAGTGGTCGAGCGCAGCCTCCAACCTTGGCCGGTGCAGCAAGATGGCGTCGCGCAGGATCACGCCTTCGCGGCGGGGCCCAAGCGCCTTTTCGCCGACCGGTTCGGCGCCATGGCGGAAGGCCAGCGCCATGTGGCGGATATGGGCCAGCGCTTCCTTGCCGGCTGCGGCCTCGGCGAACAGCACAGGATCCACGCGCGACCAGCTGCCGCGGGCGCCGATGCGGGGAAGCAGTTTCAGCATCTCGGCCACCAGAGGCTTCAGCAGGTCCCAGGTTTCCGGCCGCGTGATCGGCGCTACTGAGAGATCCATGCCGCGTGGCAGGTGGTAGCCGGCGTGGCTCTCACCGGCAAACACGACTGCCTTGCCATGCACAGAGGCTAGCAGCCCCGCGACCAGCCGGGCCAGCGGCGTTGAGCCGATGATAACAAAGTCGGCGTTTTTCAGGCTCATGACCGGCGGATCGCCTGTGGCAATGCGTCCGGCTGACGATCGCGTGTTTTGGTGGTTTTTCGCCGCATTGCGGCTATAGATGGCAACCTCTTGCCGCAGGGCGGCGTCAAGCATCCAGGGCCCATGCTTTTCTGGTCTATCGCCATCGCCATTACCGCCATTGCCTGCGCTGCACTGTTCTACGCAGCGGGCCGGCGCGTCAACGCGGCTATGCCCCAAACCGAGGATGCCAACAGCCATTTTCGCCTCGTGCTGGCCGGGATCGATGCCGATCTCGCGGCCGGCAAGCTGGGCGAGGGCGAGGCCCAGGCTGCCAAGGGCGAATTGGCGCGAGAAATCCTCCGTCTCAAGGCTGAAGCCGGTCCCGCTATCACCAGCGCCAAGGGTCTGGGCCAGGCGCCATTGCTGATTGGCCTCGCCGGTGTCGCCGCCGTGGCCCTGGGCCTTTATGCGGCGCTCGGCAGTCCGAATCTGCCCAGCCAGCCGCTGGCCAGCCGGCCGGAGCTCGCAGCACAGTCGATCGATCTCGAAGACGCCATCACCCGTATCGAAAGCCAGCTCACCGCCAATCCCGATGACCTGCGCGGCTGGACGGTGATTGCACCCGCCTATCTCGAACTGGCGCGCTATGGCGATGCCGCCCGCGCCTATCGCCGCATCATCGAACTCAGCGGCCCGACGGCGGACCTGCAGACCAGCCTTGCCGAAGCTCTGATGCTGGCCGCCGATGGCGCCGGTTCGCCCGAGGCGATGAGGCTGCTGCGCGCCGCTGCGGCCTCCGATCCCACCCACGTGCTATCGCGGCTCTACATCGCCGCCGAATTGACCCGGGCCGAGGATTATCCGGCGGCGGCCAGCGCCTGGCAGGAAGCCCTGGCCCTGTCCAGGGGTGGCGAGCCCTGGCTGCCAGCGGCACAGCAAGGCCTCGCCGTGGCGCAGAATGGCGGTGTGGCGCCGGCCAATGAGGCCGAGTCGGCTGCGATTGCGCAAATGGTCAGTGGTCTCGCTGAGCGCCTGTCCTCCGATGGCGGCAATGTCGAGGAATGGACCCAGCTGATCCGCGCCTATCTGGTGCTGGGCGAGACGGATAGCGCGCAGGCGGCCTATGATGACGCGGTCACGGCCTACCCCCAGGCCTTCGATCGCGGTGAAATGGATACGCTGGCGCTCGGCGCCGGTCTGACGCTGAATGGAGTTGAGCCATGAGCATGTCCGCAACCGTCCGCAAGAAAGGCTGGTCGCGCAAGCAAAAGCGGCTGGCCACGATTGCCGGGCTCGGTCTCGTGCTGGCGCTGGCCACCACGCTGGTACTGGTGGCCCTGCGCGACCAGATCGTGTTCTTTTATTCGCCGTCGGACGTCATCGCCCGCGAGGTTGCAGCCGGCACGCCGATCCGCCTCGGTGGGCTGGTCAAGGACGGCAGCTGGACCCGCGCGGGCCAGGACAACACGTTCACGGTGACCGATACATCCACCGACATCGTCGCCCATTACACCGGCATCCTGCCCGACCTGTTCCGTGAAGGGCAGGGCGTGGTGGCCGAGGGCCGCATGGAGCCCGATGGCAGCTTCACCGCCACCAATGTGCTGGCCAAGCATGACGAAAATTATATCCCCAAGGAAGTCGTCGATGCGCTGAAGGCGCAGGGCGAATGGCGGCCGGAGACGGCAACGCCGTGAGCATAGAACTCGGTCACTTCGCCCTCATCCTGGCCTTTGCCATTGCCGCTGTCTCGACGGTGGGCGGTTACACCTATTGGCGAAGCGGCCAGCGGATCGCGCTGGTGCTGAGCCAGGGCGCGGTGCTGCAATTCGTGCTAGTGGCAGTGGCTTTCGCTGCGCTGATCCAGGCCTTCGTCACGTCCGACTTCAGCTTGCTGCTGGCGGTCAACAATTCCCATTCGCTGAAGCCGTTGATCTTCAAGATCTCCGGCGTCTGGGGCAATCATGAGGGCTCGCTGGTCCTCTGGATCTTCATCCTGGTGTCCTTCGGCGCCATGGTCGCGGCCTTTGGCCGGCGCCTGCCCGATGATCTGCTGGCGCTGGTTCTGGCGACGCAGAGCCTGCTCACGGCGGCTTTTTCCGGCTTTACCCTCTTTACGTCGAACCCCTTTGAGCGGGTTTTCCCGGCGCCGATGCAGGGCAATGACCTCAATCCGGTGCTGCAGGATATCGGCCTCGCCATCCATCCGCCGCTGCTCTACGCCGGCTATGTCGGCTTTTCGATCTGCTTTTCCTTCGCCATTGCCGCGCTGATCTCCGGTCGTATCGACCAGGCCTGGGCGCGCTGGGTGCGGCCCTGGACCATGCTGAGCTGGATCTTTCTCACCCTCGGCATCGCCATGGGCTCCTACTGGGCCTATTACGAACTCGGCTGGGGCGGCTGGTGGTTCTGGGATCCGGTGGAAAACGCCAGCTTCATGCCCTGGCTAGCCGGCACGGCGCTGCTGCATTCGGCGCTGGTGATGGAAAAGCGCAATGCGCTGAAAATCTGGACGATCTTTCTGTCCATCATCACCTTTAGCCTGTCGCTGCTCGGCACCTTCCTTGTTCGCTCCGGAATCCTGACCTCGGTGCATACTTTCGCCAGCGATCCGACGCGCGGCATGGTCATTCTGGCGCTGTTGGCGCTGGTGATCGGCGGCGCCTTTGCGCTGTTCGCCTTCCGGGCCTCCTCGCTGCGGCAGGGCGGCCTGTTTGCGCCGGTCAGCCGCGAAGGCGCGCTGATCCTCAACAACCTGTTCCTCGCCACGGCGGTTGGCGCGGTGCTGGTCGGCACGCTCTATCCGCTGCTGCTCGATGCACTGACCGGCACGACGATTTCGGTGGGTGCACCCTTTTTTGACCTGACCTTCGGAGCCCTGATGGCGCCGCTGCTGCTGGTGCTGCCCTTCGGGCCGCTGCTGGCCTGGAAGCGGGCGGATGTGATCGGTGCGGCGCAACGGCTGATCGGTGCTGCGGCTCTGGCTATCTTTGCTACCATCCTGATCTCGGCGCTGGGCGGCGTCTCGATCTCGCTCGCGCCGCTCGGCCTGCTGCTCGGCTTCTGGGTGGCCTTCGGCGCCATTGCCGAACTGGTCGATCGCTCCAGGCTGGGCAAGATCCCGCTGCGCGAAAGCTGGCGCCGGCTGGTCGGCCTGCCGCGCACGGCCTTCTCGACCGCTCTCGCGCATTTCGGCATGGGCGTCACGGTGCTGGGCATTGTCGCCACCACGGCATGGGAGACAGAGCTGGTCACCACGCTCAACCCGGGCGAGACGGCTGAGCTCTCTGGCTATGTCGTGGCCTTTGACGACTTCCAGCAGGTGCCGGGGCCGAACTATCTGTCCGATGAGGGCCATTTCACCGTGACTGCGCCCGATGGCGGCACGCGACAGATGTTGGCCGATCGCCGCACCTATGTGGCCAGCGGCATGCCGACCACCGAGGCGGCGATCGAGACCTATGGCTTTTCCCAGCTCTATCTGCAGCTCGGCGAACCGCTCGACGACACTCATGTCGTGCGCATCTGGCACAAGCCCTACATCACGCTGATCTGGCTCGGCGCCATCCTGATGGCCTTGGCCGGCGTGGTCTCGCTGACCGACCGCAAGCTGCGCGTCGGCGCCCCGCAACGCGCTCGCAAACCCGTCGCGAGCCCGGCCGAATGACCTGGCTCCGCGCGCTCCTGCTGGTCCTCTGCCTGGTCTCGCCCGTCGCGGCGCTAAGCCCCGACGAAGTGCTGCCCGATCCGGTACTGGAACAGCGCGCCCGCCATATTTCAGCCGGCCTGCGGTGTCTGGTCTGCCAGAACCAGTCGATCGACGACAGCGATGCGGACCTGGCCAAAGACCTGCGCGTGCTGGTGCGGGAACGGCTGGTGGCGGGGGACAGCGACGAGGCGGTGCGGCAGTTCCTCGTCGACCGCTACGGCGAATATGTCCTGCTCAATCCACGGCTGAACAATCATACGCTGCTGCTGTGGATCGCCGCGCCGGGGCTGTTGCTGGTCGGGCTGGGGACGCTGTTAGTATTGGCCCGCAAGAAGCGCGTGGTGACGGCTGGCCTGAGTGCGGAAGAGCAGGCGGCGTTGGACGAGCTGAAGTAGGCCTCCGGAGACAGCACTTGCATCGGGGCTCTCATACCCCCACCCGACCCCTTCGGGGCCACCCTCCCCACAAGGGGGAGGAATAAGAGGCATCGAGTACGCGGAGCGCGGGCTTCCCTCCCCTGAATAGGGAGCGATTGAGGGTGGGGTGATGGTTAGCCACCATTCTCCCATTTGAGCGCTGCCGGCCTTGGGCCTGCCATCCCAATCGCACCACAATCCCCGCCGCAATCGCGCCACCAACATTGCCAAGGTTTAATGTTGGCGCAACTTCCTAGAAAGGCGGCGCATTCCATACCTAGGCCCACAAGCTGTTGAGGGCTTGCCGAAGGAGATCCTCTTAATGCGCCCATCCATTCTGAAGCGTACCAGAAGCCTGCTCGGGGCATCCGCCCTGGCGCTGCTGGTGGGTATCGGCGGTGTTTCGACCGCTTTCGTCATGACCGGCCAGGCGGCCAATGCCCAGGTGCAGAACGCCGCGCAGATCATCGTGCCCGAAACCGTCCAGCCGCATGCCGGCTTTGGCGACCTCGTCGAGGCTGTCAAGCCCGCCGTGGTCTCCATCCTGGTCGAAGCCGAGGAGAGCGCCGAACAGGTGCAGCGCCGCGGCGGTGACTTCAATTTCAATTTCCCCGATCTGCCTGAAGGTCATCCCTTCCAGGACTTCTTCAACCAGTTCGGCAATCGCGGTGGCCCCGGCGCACCCGGCGGCGCTGAGCGTGAAGCCCCACCACCGCGCCAGTTCATGGCAGCCGGCTCGGGCTTCGTGATTTCGGCTGACGGCTATATCGTCACCAATAATCACGTCGTCGAAAACGCCACCAAGGTAACGGTGGTGTTCGATGACGGCACCGAAAAGGTCGCTACCATCGTTGGCACCGACGAACGCACCGATCTCGCCGTGGTCAAGATCGAAGGCGAGAACCTGCCCTTCGTCAATTTCGAAACCGAGCAGAGCCGTGTTGGTGACTGGGTCGTTGCCGTCGGCAATCCATTCGGCCTCGGCGGCACCGTAACCGTCGGCGTCATCTCCGGCCAGGGCCGCAATATCGGCGGTTCCAACTACGGCGATTTCCTGCAGATCGACGCGGCCGTCAACACCGGCAATTCGGGTGGTCCGGCCTTCAACACCAAGGGTGAAGTGGTCGGCGTCAATACCGCCATCTACTCGCCCAACGGCGGCAATGTTGGCATCGCCTTTGCTATCCCGGCTGCCACGGTCAAGGGCATCGTCAACCAGCTGATCGACTCGGGCACCGTGACCCGCGGCTATCTCGGCGTCGGTATCCAGGACGTGTCGCGTGACATCGCCGATGGCGTTGGCCTTGCCGATGCCAAGGGCGCCATCATCAGCAATATCGCTGAAGACGGTCCTGCTGGCCCAGCCGGCATCAAGTCTGGCGATATCGTCACCGCCGTCGATGGCGACAAGATCGACGACGCGCTCGACCTCAGCCGCACCATTGCCGGCAAGTCGCCGGACTCGACGGTGGAACTGACCATCTGGCGCGATGGCGCCGAGACCAAGGTGTCGGTCAAGCTCGGTACGCTGAATGAAGCCGCCGTGGCGCAGAATGACGAGCCTGCCGCACCGACCCCGCCAGCTCCGCTGCCGGCTGAATCCTCGGTCGGCCTGAGCCTCGTGCCGAATTCGGATGGCAACGGTGGCCTGCTGATCCAGGACGTCAAGCCGGACTCGGCTGCGGCTGAAAAGGGTCTCGCCGTTGGCGACGCGATCCTCGAGGTCAACAATACGCCGGTGAACTCGCTCGAAGAGTTCGAAGCAGCGCTTGACGCGGTCAAGGCCCAGGGGCGCAATACCGCCCTGGTCAAGGCCAGCCGCAATGGCAATGATACGTTCATCGGCCTGCCGCTGAGCGAGTAAACCGAAGCCTGGTCAGGCTAGGTCACTGACTTGGCCGCGGCTCACCTCGCCCCTGAGGGGAGAGGTCGATGCGAAGCATGGGGTGAGGGGTTCAGACTCGGGGCTTGAGCCGAGAGGCTGAACCCCTCACCCTGTCCCTCTCCCCTCAGGGAGAGGGGACGATGGACCGGACTTCCGCGCCAAGCGGCGTCCGTCTGTGTAAAGAGTGATGGGAGCGCGGCGTTGAAAATCCTGCTGATCGAAGACGACCGCGAGGCTGCCAGCTACCTAATCCAGGCGCTCGATGAGGCCGGCCACATCACCCACCACGCCGCCGATGGCGAAACCGGTTATGCCATGGCTTCGGGCATGGATTACGAAGTTCTCATCGTCGACCGCATGCTGCCGCGCCGCGATGGCCTCTCCATCGTCGAATCCTTACGGGCCGAAGGCGACAAAACCCCCGTTCTCATTCTCTCGGCGCTCGGCGAAGTCGATGACCGCGTGACTGGCTTGCGCGCCGGCGGCGACGACTATCTGACCAAGCCCTACGCTTTCACCGAGCTTTTGGCCCGCGTCGAAGTGCTGGCGCGACGCTCCAGCCCTTCGGAAGCCGCGACCGCCTATGAGGTCGCCGGACTTTCGCTCGACCGGCTCTCCCGCAAGGTCGAGCGCGATGGCGAGACTATCCTCTTGCAGCCGCGCGAATTCCGCCTGCTCGAATATCTGATGAAGAATGCCGGCAAGGTGGTGACCCGCACCATGCTGCTCGAAAACGTCTGGGACTATCATTTCGACCCCCAGACCAATGTGATTGACGTGCATATGTCGCGCCTGCGCTCCAAGATCGACAAGGGCCACGCCACCCCTTTGCTGCAGACCGTGCGTGGCGCCGGCTATATGATCCGTGAGTAGGGCGTGAACCGCTTCCTGCAACTCTGGCGCACCTCCACGGTCAGGCTGACGGCAACGTTCATCCTGATCTTCGGCCTCTTCGCCATCCTGCTGCTGGCCTTCATCACCTGGCAGTCCTCGGTGCAGATCCAGCGCCAGCAGGCCAATGACATCGACCGCGAAGTGCGCGTCTTCCAGCGTATCGATGCCAACCAGGGCGTGCGTGCGCTGGCCTTTGCCGTGCAGCGCGTCGCCTCCTCGCCGGGGCCCGGCGTCTATTATCTCGGCGATGCCTCGGGACAGTTCCTGCTCGGCAATGTGACCGACGTGCCGGCCAATGTGCTCATCGAGCCCGGCATCTATAGCTTCGACTATGAGCGCGCCAATCCCTTCATCGACCCGCCCGAGGATGGCCCGCAGGGCGGCCCGCCCCGGCCGGAAAAAACCGGCTATGCCGTAGTCCGCTCGGTGGAGCTGAGCAATGGCATGCGCCTGGTCGTCGGTCGCGACGTGGTCGAGCGCCGCGGCTTTTCTGCCATTATCGTGCAGAGCTTCCTGTTCGGCGTGCTCGGCATCATGCTGTTTTCCATCATTGCCGGCGGCGTCACCGCCCGCCGCGTGCTGCAGCGCATCGACACCATACGCGACACCTCCACCAAGATCATGTCCGGCAATCTCAGCGAGCGCGTGCCGGTCACCAAGCGCAATGACGAATTCGACGGCCTCGCCACCAATCTCAACGCCATGCTCGACCGCATCGAGCAGCTGCTGCAGGGGCTGAAGGAAGTCACCGACAATGTTGCCCACGACCTCAAGACGCCGCTGACCCGCCTGCGCAACCAGGCCGAGAGCGCCCTGCGCGAAGGGGCGGGTGAGGAAACCCGCGAGCGGGCTCTCGAGGCGACCATTGCCGAAAGCGACCGGCTGATCCAGACCTTCAACGCGCTACTGATGATCGCCCGCGCCGAGGCCGGTGCCCCATCGGGCGCGCTGACCGATGTCGACGTCAGCGCCGTGGTCGCCGATGTGGCCGAGCTCTATGGCCCGGTGGCCGAGGACGAAGGCATCGTGGTCGAGACGGCGATCGCCGAGGGCGTGCATCTGCATGCCAATCGCGAGCTGATCGGCCAGGCCATGGTCAACCTGCTGGAAAACGCCGTGAAATACGCCAAGCCGGAAGGCGACGGGCAGGGGCGCATCATGGTCGGCCTGCGCCGCCATGAGGGCAGGGTCCTTATCGAAGTCGCCGACAACGGCCCCGGCATTCCCGCTGAAGAGCGGACCCGCGTGCTGCAGCGCTTCGTCCGGCTGGAAAAGAGCCGGTCAGAACCGGGATCGGGGCTCGGCTTGTCGCTGGTCAATGCGGTTGCAACCTTGCATGGCGGGACGTTTAGGGTCGAAGACAATGCGCCGGGTGTGCGCGCAGTGGTCGACCTGCCGGGGTCCTGACCTTGCTCCGCAGTCGGGGCCACGCTATCCCTCACCCATGACCATCTCGCTCAATGCCCTGCCGTCCATCGACACGCCGCGCTTTGATGCGTGGCTGGCCGAATTGTCCCCTGAGCAGCAGGCGACGCTGACCGCCTCGCGCGCAACGCTCGGCCCGCTGCTGGAATCCGCGCCCTATCTGCTTGACCTAGCGCGCACCAACGCCGAATGGCTGGTCGCCACCTTGGCCGATACGGCCGATGGCGCCTTCACCGACATTATCGATATCGTCGATACGCTGGGCGGTACCGCCACCAGCGAGGAGGCCTTGGCGCCGGTACTGCGCATCGCCAAAGGCCGCACGGCGCTGCTGGCGGCCGTGGCAGAAACCGGCGGCGCCTGGACCACGGCGCAGTCGACCGCCGCCCTTTCCGACCTCGCCGATGCAGCGCTCGACGCCGCGCTCAACCTTTTGATGCGCCAGGCCGCTGAAAAGGGCCAACTCGCCATTCCCGCCAGCGAGGCCACTGCGGCCAATTCGGGCCTTGCCATCTTTGCCCTTGGCAAGCATGGCGGGCAGGAGCTCAACTATTCCTCCGATATCGACATCGTGGCCTTCTACGATCTCGAAAAGCAGGTGCTGGCCGACCCGTCGGAAGCCACGAAAATCTATTCACGCATGGTGCAGAAGCTAGTCACCCTGATGGAGGACCGCCAGCAATATGGCTATGTCTTCCGCACCGACCTGCGCCTACGCCCCGATCCCGGTTCCACGCCGGTCGCCATCTCCTTTGAGGCCGCGCTGGCCTATTACGAAAGCCGCGGCCAGAACTGGGAGCGCGCCGCCTGGATCAAGGCCCGCGCCTGCGCTGGCGACAAGCGCGTCGGCGAGGCCTTCCTGCGCGAACTGGCGCCTTATGTCTGGCGCAAGCATCTCGACTTCGCCACCATCGCCGATATCCAGGCGATGAAGCGCCAGATCAATATTTCGAAGAATGTCGGTGACATCCGCGTCGAGGGCCACAACGTCAAGCTCGGCCGCGGCGGCATTCGCGAGATCGAATTCTTTACCCAGACCCAGCAGTTGATCGCCGGCGGTCGCGACAAAACGCTTCGCGTCAAGCCAACTGCCCATGCTTTGGCCGCCCTGGCTGACGCCAACTGGATCACGCCACGCGCGGCAACCGAGTTGACCCAGACCTACTGGTTCCTGCGCGCCGTCGAAAACCGCCTGCAGATGCTGCGCGACGAGCAGACCCATGTCATGCCCGCCTCATCTGCCGAAGTGGCCGTCATCGGCCGCCTGATGGGCGAAGACGACCTGCGACAGTTCGAGCGCGACTATCGCGCTGCCCTCGAACGCGTCGTCGGCTATTATTCCGAGCTGTTCACCGAAGGCGAAAGCCTCGGCTCTGGCGAGGGCAATCTGGTGTTTACCGGCAGCGACGACGATCCGGGCACGGTTGAAACGCTTTCGACCATGGGCTTTGCCGATCCGTCCAAGACCATCGAGACGGTGCGCAAGTGGCACTATGGCAGCTATCCGGCCACCCGCGCCGCCGCCGCCCGTGCCCATCTCACCGAATTGCTGCCGGCGCTATTGACCACGCTGAGCACAGCCGGCAATGCCGACGAAGCGCTGCAAAAATTCGACGATTTCCTGTCGCGCCTGCCCACCGGCGTGCAGCTTTTCGCTTTGCTGCGCAGCCACGCCAACCTGCGCACTCTCCTGGTACAACTGATGGCCTCGGCACCGCGCATGTCGGAAGCGGTGATCCACCGTGCCCATGTCATGGACGGGCTGATCGACCCCGCCTTTGCCAATGACGTCACCCATCGCGACGTGCTGATCGCCAAGGTCGACGCCTTCCTCGCCGAAGCGCGCTCCTATGAGGAAATCATCGACCGCGCCCGCATCATCGGCCAGGAGCAGAAATTCCTCATCGCCGCCGGTCTGCTCTCCGGCACGGTCAGCGCCACCGGGGCAGGGGAGCAGTTCACCGCCCTGGCCGAGACGCTGGTCAACCGCCTGTTCGACAGCGTTCGCGCCGAATTCGTCCGCCGCCATGGCAGACTGGGCGGCGGCAAGGTGGCATTGCTGGCCTTCGGCAAGATGGCCAGCCGCGAGATGACGGTCACCTCCGACTTGGATTTCATCCTGCTCTATGACGCCCCGGACACCGAGTCCGACGGCGACAAGCCGCTGACCACCAATCACTATTATACCCGCCTGACCCAGCGCCTCGTTGCCGCCGTCACTTCGCCGACCGGCGAAGGCGTGCTTTACGAGGCCGACATGCGGCTGCGCCCCTCGGGCAATGCCGGGCCGCTGGCCACCAGCATCACCGGCTTCCGCGCCTATCACCGCGACAATGCCTGGACCTGGGAACATCTGGCGCTGAGCCGCGCCCGCGTCATCGCCGCCGATGGTGCCTTCGGCCATGAAGTGGATGCCGCCATTGCCGAGGTGATGCAGCGCCATCGCGAGGCCGGCAAGATCGTCGACGACGTCGTCTCGATGCGCGGCCTGATGGCCAGGGAACGCCCGGCGCGGCATCCGTTTGATTTGAAGCTCGCCGAAGGTGGCCTGGTCGATCTCGAATTCATCGCCCAGTCGGCTCAATTGCTGGCCGGCAAGACCGTCGGCCTGCCACAGGCTTTGACCGCCCGCGTGCTGTCCCGCCTGGCCGAGACAAAGCTCGTGCCGGAAGGAGCCCGCCTCGCCGAGATCCACGAAATCTATTCCACGGTGCTGCAAGTGATGAGCTCGGCCTTGGTCAGCCCGTTCAAGGACGAAGCCTGGACCGATGCTTTCAAGGAATTGCTGGCCGGCTTGACGCATTACCCGAGCTTCGAGCTGCTGGAGCTGGACCTCAGGACCATGCGGGCCGAGGTGAGTGCGGCATCGGCAAAATGGTACGAGACGGCGCGGGGGCTGTAACCAGTATAGCTGGTGCTTAGCCATCACCCCACCCGACCCCTTCGGGGCCACCCTCCCCATTCAAGGGAGGGAATTGAGAGATTAGCGATCTCGGTCTTTCTTATCCCTCCCCCTTGTGGGGAGGGTGGCCCCGAAGGGGGCGGGTGGGGGTAGGTTTAGGCACAATGCCAGAAAGCCTACTCGCTTCTTCTCGGCGGCACGGGAGTGCCGCGTTGTTCCAGCGCCCGCTTCACGCTGTCCGGAATCTCGCGGCAGCCGCAGTGTTCGGCATGTTCGATATGCCATTCCACCCGCTGTTCGAGATTGGCATTTTTGGGCATCCGGTGTGCCTCATGCCAGTCCCGGTTGATCATTCTGCGGCCTGCATGCCCAACACGCCAGCCAGCGGCAGCGAGATCGCCACCGTGGTGCCGATCATCGGCGTTGAATCGATGGCCAGGTGCCCGCCGCTGAGTTCGGCAATGGCGCGCGAGATGGAAATGCCCAGCCCCGGGCCAATGCCCTCGCGGGTAAAGGTGGCGTCGCCCAGGGCAAACGGCTGCGACAGGCTGGCGAGGCGTTCCTCGGTCATGCCGAGGCCGGTATCGGTGACCTCGATCACCACGCCATCGCGCGCCGCAAAAGCCGCCAGCTTGACCTGTCCACCAGACGGGGTGAAGCGCAGGGCGTTTTCGACGATATTGGAAACCATGCGGCCGAGGCCGAGCTGGTCGCCCTGCACGATCGCGTCGGAATGCTCGCCCAGCACGAACAGCACGCCGGCGCGATTGGCCTGGCCCTTGAAGCGCTGCACCACGCCATCGAGCAGCGCGTCCAGATCGACGGGATCGCTGCGCAGTGGCTTCTGGCCGCCTTCCAGTTCGGCGAGATCGAGAATGGTGGCAAAGCTGGCCAGCAGATGTTCGCCCGATTGCTTGATCGACTGTACATAATCGGCATAGCGCGCATCGCCCAGCGGTCCATAGGTCTGGTGCCGCATCAGCTCGGCAAAGCCGATGATGTGGTTGAGTGGGGTGCGGATGTCATGGCTGAGATGGGCGAGGAAATTGGTCTTGGAGCGGCTGGCAGCCTCGGCCTTGAGCTTTTCCTCGTGATAGCGGCGGGCCAGCAGGCGCTGCTCCTGGCGGATTGTATGCAGCATGGTGTCGGTGCGCTTGGCCTCGGTCACGTCGCTGATCAACGTCATGAAGGCACCATCGCCCAAAGGCCGCTCATCGATCAACAGGCACGAGCCGTCCTCGCGATGCAGTTCCAACACCCGGCTGCCGTCATCATCGTTGAGCAGCTTGATATAGCCGCCCATGCTGAGTTTTTTGACCGCATCCTGATAGGTCATATTGCCTTTGCCGAGATGCAGCCGGTCGCGATATTGCTCGTTGCAGACGATCAGCTTGCCGCTGCGCGTCCAGCAGGCCACGCCGAGCGGAATGGCGGCGGCCAGCGTGCTGTAATTATGCCTTTGCACGAGGTCCGGCATGTCGTCGCGGCGCTTGCGCGCTGCCATCAGCGTAACGAGGCCGGCCAGCACGATGGCGATGCCACCGCGCAAAAGGATGCCCGACCAGACATTGGCTTGGTGGCTTTCTAGCGCCAGCACGCCATGCGGCTGAGCCGGCAGGGTCAGCCCGGTCAGCATTGGCCCCTGCGGCGCGACTTCTGCCGGAATGATGCTGGCCCGGCCGACGGTGATAAACTGGCGATTGCTGGTGTCCAGCACGGCATCGGCCTGCTCCGGCGACAGCGCAGCGATATCGCGCGCCAGGCTCGAGCCGATGATGGCCAGCTCGCGCCGGGCATCGTCGAAGCTGCGGGCGGCGTCATGCAGGATGAAGAGGGTGGCGGCGATGACGGCCGTCAGCGCGACGGCCTGGGTGAGCGGGGTAATAGTGAACTGGAAGTGCCGGTTGCGGGCCGTGGCCCGGACCTTGGAATGCCTATCTGCCTTGACCTGGCCAGCACCGAATCCGGTAACGCTGGCGCCGGATATCTCCGCCGACCGCATAAAAGTCTCCAGTGTTGAAAAAGGGGTGATTTGCCCGTCGATTTGCCCTTAACAAACAATGAATCATGGCGACTCTACTGTCCATCCCCCTAACGGGAGGGCAGGGCGCGTCAGCCGGAATTGCCGAGTCAAAAGAGTCACTTAGCGGCGAAGAAAAAATTCTTCCACAGACCCGCTGATTTCCGGGTGCCCTTGCGCCGGCACTGCAGAATTCTGTGGGCCGGCGCGAGGTTGCGTATGGTCTTTGAAGGCCCTAGCTGGCCAGCATTCGGGTCAGGATATCACTCACATTGCGGCTGAGGCTCTGGCCCTGCAATCCGCTCAACGCCGCCTTGGCCGCCTCGCGCCGTGGGGCATCGAGCATCGGCCAGATGCGGAAGCCGGTCAAAACGCGCGACGCCACTTGCGGATTGATCTTGTCCACCTCGGCCACGAACTCCGTCACGAAGCGGAAGCCGGCGCCATCGGCCCGTGCGAACTGGGTGATGTTGTTCATGGCAAAAGTCGCCACCAGCGAGCGCAGCCGGTTCGGATTGGTCTTGGGGAAACTGGGATCGGCGAGGATCGCCTTCATCTCATCGATCACCCCGTCGCGCGGCGCCGCAGCAGTGACCGCCAGCCACTTGTCGAGCACCAGCGGATCGCCGCCAAAGCGGGCACGGAAATCGGCCAGCATGCCGAGCGATTCCGGCGTATTGGCATAGGTGGAACTGGCCAGCGCCGCCATCCGGTCGGTCATATTGCCGGCACCGGCATATTGCTGCGCTGCCAGAACCTGCGCCCCGGCAGCCTCGCCTGCCAGCAGAAGACCCAGCGTCCGGTTGCGCAGGGCACGGCGGCCCGTGCTGGCCGCATCCGGCGAATAGGGGGCCGTACTGGCCAGCGCGTTGTAGGTCGCCAGCAATTGCGTCGCCAGCGGCTCGAACACCGCCCGCAACAGCGCGTTGCGGACCAGGTGAATAGCATCCGGATCGATATCCCGCCCGATCTCGCGGCCGATCGACTGTTCATCGGGAATGTTCAGGGCGAGCGCCTTGAAGGCATCGTCCAGCGTCTCGCTGCCGAGCGTATCGCCCATCGCCTGGCTCAGCGCCGTCACCGACGCATCGCTCCACGGCGTGCCCTTGACCGCCGCAACAGCCAGCGCCATGCCGACATCCTGCAGTGCCTGCCAGCGGTTGAACGGATCGCTGTCGTGACGGGCGAGGAACAGCTGATCCTCCTGGCTTGACTGGCTGTCCAGCACCACCGGCGCCGAGAAACCGCGCAGCAGCGAGGCCACCGGCCGATTGGCAATGCCTGTGAAGGTCACCTCGGCCGTCGCGCCATCCAGCACGATCAGCTCGCCGCGCACTTCGGCGCCGGACACACCGCTCCAGCCCATCGGGCTTCCATTGGGGCCCAGCAAGCCGAACTTGATCGGCAGAACCAATGCCTGCTTGGTCGCCTGGCCCGGCGTCGGCAGCGTCTCCTGCTTCAGCTTGAGCGTATAGGTCTGCTTCTCCGCATCGTAGCTTTCGTCAACGCTGAGCTTGGGCGTGCCGGCCTGCAGATACCAGGTCTTGAACTGGTCGAGATTGACGCCATTGGCATCGGCAAAGGCAGCGAGGAACGCCTCGATCGTCGTGGCCGAGCCGTCATGCCGTTCGAAATAGAGGTCCATCCCCTTGCGGAAACCGGCTTCGCCGAGCAGCGTTGCCAGCATGCGGACGATCTCGGCGCCCTTTTCGTAGACCGTGGTCGTGTAGAAGTTATTGATCTCGCGATACTGGTCCGGCCGCGGCGGATGGGCCAGCGGGCCGCCATCCTCGGGGAATTGCGCGCGGCGCAGCGTCACCACGTCGGAAATGCGCTTCACCGCACGCGAACGCTCGTCCGACGTGAACTCCTGGTCGCGATAGACCGTCAGCCCTTCCTTGAGGCAAAGCTGGAACCAGTCGCGGCAGGTGACACGATTGCCGGTCCAATTGTGGAAATATTCATGCGCAATGACGCGCTCGATGCCGTCATAGTCGCCATCGGTGGCCGTGTCCGGCTTGGCGAAGACCAGCCGGTCATTGAAGATATTGAGCCCCTTGTTCTCCATCGCGCCGAAGTTGAAATCACTCACGGCGACGATGTTGAACACGTCGAGATCATATTCCAGCCCGAAGCGGCGCTCGTCCCAGGCCATCGAGCGCTTGAGGCTGTCCATGGCCCAGAGGCACTGCGCTTCCTTGCCATGGCTGCAATAGATGGCAAGGTCCACCTTGCGGCCCGAGCCGGTGGTAAAGCTGTCGGTGATCGAACCCAGATCGCCCGCCACCAGCGCGAAGAGATAGGCCGGCTTGGGGAAGGGGTCTTCCCACACCGCATAATGCAGCCCGTCGCCGGCATCGCCCGTATCGACCAGATTGCCATTGGCCAACAGCACCGGTGCCACGTCCAACGGCGCGGTCATCCGCACCTTGAACACCGCCAGATTATCCGGTCGGTCGAGATAATAGGTGATGCGGCGGAAACCCTCGGGCTCGCATTGCGTGCACCAGGTGCCGCTCGAGCGGTACAGCCCCATCAGCTTGGTATTGTTCTCGGGCTGGAGCGTCACTTCGGTTTCCAGCACGAATTTCCGCAGCGGCGGCTCGAACAGCGTCAGTCCGTCATCATTGGCGGCATAGTCCGACAGCATCAATGGCGCCCCGTCGATGGCGATCGACCCCAGCACCAGCCCGTCGCCATCCAGCACCAGCGGCGTACCGGGGGCCGTGCCCTCGATCGGCTCCACCGTCAGCAGCGCCCGCACCCGCGTGTTCTCGACTAGGATCTTGAAGTCGAGATCGACCGAAACAATCCGGTAGGGGCTGGGTGCATAGTCCTTGAGATAGATGGTATGCTCGGTTTCGGTGCGCATGAACGGGTCCGTCAAATCGTCGGTCTGAAAATTACTGTGGCTGCGCCGCAACAGCAGACTCGGCGCTTTCGTGTATCCTAACGAGCCTGCACCCGTTTCGGTCCACTTTTCTACGCCAATTCACGCCGGCGTGGCGAAGCGGGCCGACCAAGGCTTTATCGAGCGTTCCTCTGCGCCAATCTGGGCGTATCGAACGCCACTCCAAATTTCCGGTCGGCACCGCCACGACCCTGTCGCAACTGCCCCTTGGAGGATCGGGCAGCGGCGATGTTTCGGCGATGCGATCGGCACACTCTCGGTGACTTTTATGCTGCGTTGGTTTGAACAGCGTCTCAATCCCTATCCGGCCGGCGATCCGGTCGAGCCCCCCAAGGGCCTCTTGGCCTTCTGCCTTTATTACAGCCATGGCGCCAAGAAATGGCTCGGGCTGATGGCCTTTGCCGCGGCAGCTGTTGCCATTGGCGAAATCGTCGTCTTCGGCTTCATCGGCGATGTGGTGAACTGGCTGGCTGCGGCAGATCCAAAGACCTTTCTCGCCACCGACGGCTGGAAGCTGGCGCTGATGGGCGCCATGGTGGTCTTCATCCTGCCCGGCTTTGCCCTGCTCTCGACGCTCACCATGCACCAGACGCTGCTGAGCAATTTCCCCCAGCGCATCCGCTGGATGAGCCATCGCTACCTGATCCGGCAGTCGATGAGCTATTTCCAGGACGAATTCGCCGGCCGCATCGGCGCCAAGCTGATGCAGACCTCGCTCGCCGTGCGCGAAGTGGTGATGAAGCTGCTCGACATGCTGGTCTATGTCGTCGTCTATTTCACCGGGGCGGTGGTTTTGGCGGCTTCGGCAGACTGGCGCCTGGCCATTCCCTTCCTCGCCTGGCTCGTCGCCTATGTCTCGCTGATGGTCTATTTCATCCCGCGCATGGGCAAGATTTCCGAGGCCCAGGCCGATGCCCGCTCGCTGATGACCGGCCGCATCGTCGACAGCTATACCAATATCGCCACGGTCAAACTCTTCTCGCATTCCAATCGCGAGGAGACCTATGCCAAGGAGGCGATGGACCAGTTCCTCGACACCGCCTACCGGCAGATGCGGCTGTTCACCGTGCTCAACATGCTGGTGCTGTGGTCCAACGCGCTGCTGCTGTTTGCCACTGGCGCCACCGGCATCTGGCTCTGGCTCAACGGTCTGATGAGCCCCGGCGCGCTGGCCGTCTCGCTCGGCCTTGTCATGCGCTTCCAGGGCATGAGCCAGTGGGTGATGTGGGAAATGTCCTCGCTGTTCGAAAATATCGGCACGGTGCGCGACGGCATTTCCTCGCTCTCGGTCTCCCGCGTGGTATCCGACCACAAGGAGGCCAAGCCGATCGGCACGGTCAAGGGTGACATCAAGTTCGAGAATGTCAGCTTCCACTACGGCAAGAAGTCCGGCGTCATCGACAACCTGAACCTCCACATCAAGCCGGGCGAAAAGATCGGTCTTGTCGGCCGCTCCGGCGCCGGCAAGTCGACGCTAGTCAACCTGATGCTGCGCTTCTACGACCGCGCCGACGGCCATGTCCTCATCGACGGGCATGACATTGCCAAGGTCACGCAGGATAGCCTACGCGCCAATATTGGTGTCGTGACGCAGGATACCTCCCTGCTGCACCGCTCGGTGCGCGACAACATCATCTATGGCCGCCCCGATGCGACCGAAGAGATGATGCGCGAAGCCGCCGATCTCGCCGAAGCCACCGACTTCATCCTCGGCCTCAGCGACCTGCAGGGCCGCAAGGGTTTTGACGCCCATGTCGGCGAGCGTGGGGTGAAGCTCTCCGGCGGCCAGCGCCAGCGCATTGCCATTGCCCGCGTGTTGCTCAAGAACGCGCCAATCCTGGTGCTTGACGAAGCGACCTCGGCACTGGATTCCGAGGTCGAAGCCGCCATCCAGGGGCAACTGCAATTGCTGATGAAGGGCAAGACGGTCATCGCCATTGCGCACCGGCTTTCCACCATCGCCATGATGGATCGGCTGGTGGTGCTCGATCAGGGCAGGGTGGTCGAACAGGGCACCCATGCCGAACTGCTCGACACCGATGGCATCTACGCCAGCCTGTGGAACCGGCAGTCCGGCGGCTTCATCGACGCCGATGCGCCCGAAGAGGCCGCACAGTAGCTTTCTTTCTACCCGGACGCCGCCGGCGTCCGGCCAACAACCAAAGGAGACCCCAGATGGGTGACAATATCGAAACGGCCATTCTCGCGAGCACCAGCCGACCCGCGCTTGCCTTTGCCCTCCGCAAACCCATGGACCGATTCCGAACCTGACCTGAGCGTTTCAACGCATCGCCCGGAAAAGTGGCTTCCGGTTTTCCGACAAGGCGATGCGCAGAAGTGTCTCGGTCAGGCGCGGCTCAAGATAACGAGCTCAACAATGTTCAACCGCGTCATCACCTATTTCGACCATCTCTATTCGCCCACCGCACTGGCCAAGAACCGCCAGCCGCCGATGGGCCTCCGGCCTTTCGTCAACTATTTCATCACCCAGTTCCGCGCGGCCTTCATCGTCCGCATCGTGCTGGTCGCCATCGGCTCCGTCGCCGATGCGCTGATGCCGGTCTTTGTCGGCCTCGTCGTCGGCATGCTGGCCACCACCAATCCCGGCGATATCTTCACGGTCCACGGCCAGACCTTCCTCTGGATGATCGTCGTCGTCGTGCTGGTTCGTCCTCTCACCTTTCTGATGGATACGCTGATCCGCAACCACGGCATCGTCCCCAATCTGGTCGACTTGGTCCGCTGGCAGAGCCACTATCACGTCATCCGCCAGAGCTGGACCTTCTTCCAGAACGACTTTGCCGGCCGTGTTGCCAACAAGATCATCCAGGCCGGCGAAGCCATCGAAATCGGCGTCAACCTGACCATCGACGCCGCCTGGTATGCCTTGGTCTTTGTGGTGGTCGCCATTATCGTTCTGGCCCAGCTCGATCCGCTGCTGCTGGTGCCGATCGGTGTCTGGCTGCTGCTCTATGCGGTGTTGTTCTCTATCACCATGCCGCTGATCGCCCGCTATTCCGAGGAGCTCTCGGAGAGCAAATCGGTGATGACCGGCCGCATTGTCGACAGCTACACCAATATCCAGACGCTCAAGACCTTCTCGACCGGCGAGCACGAGGACCTGTATGTCTCGGACTCGATCAATGACCACGCCGTCAGCTTCCGCAAGCTGATGCGGGTGTTCACCTACATGTGGTCGACCCTGTTCCTGCTCAATGCGGGGCTGGTGGTCTCGGTCACCTGGCTGGCACTGATGGGCTGGAACAATGGCACGCTGACCGCCGCCGCGGTGGCCACAGCCATTCCCTTCGCCTTGCAGATCATGAACATGAGCGGCTGGATCCTTGAAATCGGCTCCAACATCTTCCGGCAGATCGGCAATATTCGCGATTCCATGGATACCATTGCCCAGCCACTGACCATGCTGGACAAGCCGGAAGCCAAGCACCTGACCGTCAGCAAGGGCGAGCTGAAGTATGACAATGTCAGCTTCAACTACTGGCGCGGCAAAGAGGGGAGCGTGATCGACGAGTTCAGCCTCACCGTGGCGCCGGGCGAAAAGATCGGCCTCGTCGGCCGTTCCGGCTCGGGCAAGTCGACGCTGGTGAACCTGGCCCTGCGCATGTTCGACGTGCAGGACGGCGGCATCCGCATCGACGAGCAGGACGTTCGCGACGTGACGCAGGAAAGCGTGCGCGCCGCCATCGGCCTCGTCAGCCAGGACACGTCCCTGCTGCATCGCTCGGTCCGCGAAAACCTCAAATATGGCCGCCAGTCGGCTACCGACGAGGAAATGATGCGGGCCGCAGAGCAGGCCAAGGTGCATGACGTGATCATGTCGCTGGTCGATCCCAAGGGTAATCGGGGCTATGACGCCCATGTCGGCGAGCGGGGCGTCAAGCTTTCCGGCGGCCAGCGCCAGCGCGTCGCCATCGCCCGTGTCCTGCTCAAGAATGCCCCGATCCTGGTGCTCGACGAAGCCACCTCGGCCCTCGATAGCGAGGTCGAGGCGGCGATCCAGGAACAGCTGACCACGCTGATGCAGGGCAAGACGGTGATCGCCATCGCCCACCGTCTCTCCACCATCGCCGCCATGGATCGCTTGGTCGTGCTGGAACAGGGCAAGATCGTCGAAGAAGGCACCCACGCCCAGCTGCTGGCTTCAGGCGGCCACTACGCCCATCTCTGGGAACGTCAGTCGGGTGGCTTCCTCGATTTGGATGCAGCTGCGGAATGAACTGAACCTCTCCCGGTTGCGGGGGAGGACCTATCCAAAGCGTTTTCCCACACTCGATGTCATCCCGGCCTTGAGCCGGGATCCATCTCGAGATGATTCCGCAGCCGCAAGGTCGAACGATCTGGCGGCGTAAGACGAGATCTCAGGATGGGCCCCGGCTCAAGGCCGGGGTGACACCGTGGGTGTGGGCAGTGCAATTGCCAAAAAAATTAGCTCGCGGCGCCGAACATCCGGCTGCGATGGAATTGCCAGGTCTTGTTCTGGCCAGCCAACCGCTCCAGCATGTCGGCCTCACTCATCGGCCGCCCGAACAGATAGCCCTGCATCACCGTGCCGCCGAGGCCCAGCAGCACGTCGAGCTGTTCCTCGGTCTCGATGCCCTCGAAGACGCAGGAAATCCCGAGGTTCCGGCACAACTCCACCATGGTCTTGATGATGGCACGGCTGGTCGCGTCACTGGTCACGTCCTTGACGAAGCTGCGGTCAATCTTGATCCGGTCGAGCGGCAGTTTCTGCACATAGGTCAGGCTCGAATGACCAGTGCCGAAATCGTCCAATGCAATTCGCGAGCCCAGCGCCAGCAGCGCCACCAAGCCATCGCTGGCCTGCTTCATGTCGCGCATCATCGCCGTCTCGGTAATCTCGAAATCCACCCGGCAGGGCGTGCCATAGCTTTCCACCAGATCGACGATCGCTTCGACCGCGGTGGTGGATGCCAGGTCATTGGCCGAGAGATTGACCGATAGCCGCAGCGATCGCGGCAGCTTGGCCGACACTAGCAGCGCCTTGCGCAGCACGGTCTGGGTGATCTTGCTGATCATGCCGATCCGCTCGGCCATCGGGATGAATTCGACCGGAGAAACCACGCCCAGAACCGGGCTGGTCCAGCGTGCCAGCACTTCATAGCCCGTGGTACGACCCAGCGAGACATCGAACTGCGGCTGGAACAGGATATGCATCTCGGCATCGAGATCGGCCGTATGCAACGCATGTTCCAGCTTGCGCACGCGGCTCAATTCATCGGCATGGCGTTCGGTGAACACCACGGCCTTGCCACGCGCCTCGCGCTTGGCCACCCAGGTCGCATAATCGGCCCGGTCATAAAGCGTGTCGGCTGTGTCGCCCGGCCGCGATGCGGCAAAGCCCGCCGAGGCCGACAGATGCACGATACCGAGGTCGGTCTCGAAACTGGGCCGCATCGCCGCCGTCAGCAGGTCGCCGCAGCCCTGCATTGCCACTTCGCTGGTCTTTTCCAGCATGATCAGCGCAAAATTGTCATTGCCGAGCCGCGCCACCATCGTCGACGGACGGCGCAAGCTATTAATGCGCTGGGCCACCTCAGCCAGCACACGATCGCCGGTGATCTGTCCGAAAATGTCATTGACCGATTTGAAGCTGTCGAGGTCCAGCCGCGCCACGGCAATCTGCCGTCCCTCGGCCTTCGCCGTCTCCAGCGCCTCTGCCAGATGGCGATCGAACCAGCGCCGGTTTGGCAATCCGGTCAGGCTATCCATATTGGCCAGCCGGTTATTCTCGTCCGACAACCGCTGGGTTTCCTGCTGCTTGCGCTCCATTTCGGCGCGTGAGGCGACCAGCTCGGCAAAATCGCGATAATTGCCGAGCAGGATCCACATCAGGGCTGTAATAACCACGGCAAAATTGAACGCCAGCGCCACGAACACCGGATTGCCACTCATCACGAACACTAGCGTAAACGGCGTCACCACGCAGAGCGCCACGATCATCGCCGCGCCGCGCAAATGCATCAGGCAGAACACACAGCAGATACCAGTAATCGCCATGTAAAAGGCGACATGCGACCGCTGGAACGCATCGCCATAGTTATAGAGGCTGAGCGCCCAGAGCGGAAAGCCGATGCCCAGCAGGCCGGCGACCTGCACCGTGCTTCGCAGCATGCGCCGCGCCTGGTCATTGGAGATCGGCTTGTTGCGGTTATGCAGCCACATGACAATGCGGAAAATGCAGGTCAGTGCCAGCAGTCCGGGAATATAGAGCCGCAGCAGATCGGGCGCCGTATCATGCGTTGCCGCCAGCACCAGCGTGTTGACCAGCAGGATGCCGTACATCAACGGGACTTGCCGAGTGAAGGCGCGCGCCTGTGCCTGCACCAGATGCGGATCATCCGGAACAGCAAAAAATCGCGCGATGGTCTTCAGACCTGACATTGCCTTCTGGCGTCCTCGATTATCGCTCAACTAACCGCATAAACCCTAATAGACCGGTAAAGAGCGCCATTTGATGGTAGCCACCATCGATTGTACCAAATAGTACAAAATACATACAAATATTGTCTCGGATTTACTTGTTGAAGCGGCGCCGGTGCCTCCCAGAATTTTGGCCGTCCCGCAGATGCAATCGATTGCACGTTGTTGCGAACACTGTAAAATTCATGACGACCGCGGTCCAAACCGCGCCGTGAGGAGACCGCTATCGCTATGCCTGCCACCTATTCTGCTCTCGACCTCTCGGGCCAGTTCACCCTGACTTCACCCACTCGCGACATCACCGCGCCAATCGCCCTGCCGGGCGACGTCCACACGGCCCTGCTGGCCGGCAACCACATTCCCGATCCCTATTTCGGCGAAAACGAAAAGCAGGTGATGTGGGTCAACGAGACCGCCTGGTCGGTCGAGCGCAGCTTCACAGCCAGCGCCGCCGACCTCGATGGCTACCTGACGCTGACCCTTTCCGAGGTCGATTGCATCGCCACCATTCGGCTCAATGGCGAAGTCGTGGCCCAGACCCAGAACAGCTTCCTGCGCCATGATATCGACGTCACCGGCAAGGTCCGCGAAGGCGACAATACGCTGCGCGTCGACTTCGCCATCGCGCCGGATGTCGCCAAGGCCCGCGCCGACGCCCATCCTTTCCCGATCCCCTTCACCAAGAATTACCAGACCAATGGCTTGAAGGGCATCCACATGAACTTCATCCGCAAGGCGGCCTGCCATGCCGGATGGGACTGGGGCATCTGCCTGATGCCCGTGGGCATTTATGGCACCATGAGCCTGCGCAAGTCGCGGCTGGCCCGCCAGGACAGTGTCCAGGTCGATCAGGCCCATGGCGAGACTTCGGTCGAACTCTCGATAAAGACTCGCCTTTTCGCCTTTGCTCACGGCGAAGTGGAACTTGAACACGTGATCGACGGCCAGGTCATCACCGACAAGGTCTCGGTGCAAAAGGGCGAGAATGTCTTCACCCACAACATCACCATCCACAACCCAAAGTTGTGGTGGCCGGCAGGGCAGGGGGAGCAGCCGCTTTATGAACTGACCACAAATCTCGAGGGCGAAAAAACCACCCGCCAGATCGGCCTACGCAAGCTGGAGTGGATCGTCGAAAAGGACGAGATCGACCACAGCTTCAAGTGCCGCATCAACGGTCGCGACATTTCCATGCTGGGCGCCAACTGGATCCCGGCCGACGCCATCCCCTCGCGCATCACCCCCGCCGTTATCCGCGACCTGCTGGAGAGCGCGAAGGCCGCCAATATGAACATGCTGCGCATCTGGGGCGGCGGCCAATATGAGCCCGATTATTTCTACGAGCTCTGCGACGAACTGGGCATCCTGATCTGGCATGACTTCATGTTCGCCTGCATGAGCTACCCGTCTGATCGCCCATTCCTCGACAATGTCCGCCAAGAAATCACCCAGCAGGTCCGGCGCCTCAGCCACCACGCCTGCATTGCGCTCTGGTGTGGCGACAATGAAGTGATCGGCTCGCTGCACTGGTATCCCGAAACCAAGGCCGCGCCCGAGCGCTATGTCGCCAACTACGACCGGCTCAATTCCATGCTCGGCAATATCGTCGAGGACGAAGACCCGATCCGCCGCTTCTGGCCGTCCTCGCCCTCTCAGGGCTATCTCGATTTTTCCGACGGCTGGCAGTCCGATACTCGCGGCGACACCCATTATTGGGACGTCTGGCACTCGGCAAAACCCTTCGAAGCATATCGCACGGTCAATCCGCGCTTTGCCTCCGAATTCGGCTTCCAGAGCTTCACCTCGATGAATGTCATCGAAACCTTCGCCGACAAAAAGGACCGCAATCCATCCTCCCCGGTGATGGAAAACCACCAGCGCAATGCCGGCGGCAATGCCCGTATCCTTGAAACCATGACGCGCTACTTCCGCTTCCCGCGCGACTTCGACCAGATGGTGTTTCTGTCCCAGATCCAGCAGGGTCTCGCCATCAAGACCGCCATCGAATATTGGCGCTCTACTAAGCCGCGCTGCATGGGCACGCTGTTCTGGCAGATCAACGACATCTGGCCGGTCGCTAGCTGGTCTAGCCTCGACTACGGCGGGCAGTGGAAGCTGCTGCAATATATGGCCAAGCGCTTCTTCCTGCCCGTCAATGTCGTCGCCGTGCCGCAGCATGACGAAGTGCCGACCAATTCGCGCGGCACGCCGGTCGAAAATGCGCCGCCAACATCGATCAACTTCCGTGGCATCAACGATAGCGGCCGTCCTGCCAGCATTGCGCTCGAAATCCGTGCGGTAAAGATCGCCGGTGGTGACCGCGTGGTCTTCTCCGGCAACTGCGCGATCGGCCCCGATGGCGCCATCACCGTCGCCACCATCGCCTATGCAGACTTGGCAGAAGACGAATTCCTGTTCTTCTCCTGGCGCGACGCCAAGGGCAATCTGCTCGGCGAAAACGACTTCTTGCCGAAACCCTACAAGGCCTATGAACTTGTCGAGCCCAAGGTCCGCGCCGCCTGGTCTGACAGGGACGGGACATTCGTCTTGACCCTCACCGCCGACCAGCCGGCGCTCTTCGTCACCGCCTCGGTCGATATCCCCGGCTACTTCTCCGACAATGCCGTGACGCTGCTGCCGGGCCGCCAAACCGAACTGATCTTCACCCCACGGCATGGAGCAACACCATCGGCAGCGGAACTGGTTCAGTCGCTCAAGGTGAGGAATTTGAGCGAGACGTTTTGAACGACCAACGCAAGCAAGAATACCCCCTCCTAACCTCCCCCTGAAAAGGCCATGAGGGCTATGCCCGAATAGCCCAGATGCGCCACAAACTCGATCTGTTCCTCCCCCTATCAGGGGGAGGCTAGGTGGGGGTCTCCAACAAGGACTCTTCCAGCCACCTCCAATAAATCCCCACCCTTCGCATTGACTCCGCCCCCCGCATCCCCCAACCCTAAACGCATCCCGCCGCATTCTCCCGCGCGCCCTCTCGGAACTGCCATGTCGACCACCACCGCGCCCATCATGGAGCGCCGCCTTCTCGGCATCGGCCTCGCGCTCGCGGCCTACTTCCTGTTCGTCTGCCTCGACAGCTCCGCAAAATGGCTGGGTCTTGTCGGCATTCCGGCACTGCAAGTGATCTTCGTTCGCTATGCGGTGCATCTGGGAATTGCGGCAGGCATCAACCTGCCGCGCAAGGGCCTTGGCCTGCTGCAGACTAACAGTTTCAAGTTGGAAATGTTGCGCGCGGCCGGGCTGATTGGCGCCACGTTGTGCAATTTTACCGCTGTGCGCTACCTGCCCCTCACCGTTACCGGCGCCATCGGCTTCACCGTGCCGCTGATCATCACTGCCCTCTCGGTTGTCTTCCTCAAGGAACAGGTCGGCTGGCGCCGCTGGACGGCCATCGCCGTCGGCTTCATCGGTGTGCTGATCATCGTCCGTCCCGGCACCGAAGTGTTCAACCCAGCGACCCTGCTTTCGCTTGGCGGCGCCTGCTCCTATGCCGTTTACGCCATGATGACCCGCCGCCTGGCAGGCGTGGATTCCGCTGCCACGCAGCAGTTCTTTGGCGCCGCCGTGCCCACCGTCATTCTCGCGCCTTTCGCTCTGGCCAATTGGGTCTGGCCGACCACGCCGATCGACTGGACAGTGCTGTCGCTGATCGGTGTCATCGGCTTTTGCGGCCACCAGTTCATCACGGTCGCGCACCGTTTTGCGCCCGCTTCGACGCTGGCCCCCTTCGCCTATGTGCAGATCGTGTTCTTCGCCGCGGTGAGCTGGCTGATCTTCAACCAGCCCCCCGACATCTTCCTGTTCATCGGCGCGCCCATCGTCATGGCCAGCGGCCTCTATATCTGGCTGCGTGAGCGCAGACTGGCCAAGCCGGTCACGCCCATCACCGAGGAAACCTGATGGCTCGCCTCGTCGCTGCCGTGGAGCACAATGCCAATCGCGCCATCCTCATCCTGATCCTCGCGCAATCGGTGCTGATCTTCCTCGATGTCTCGGCCAAATGGCTGGCCATCACCGGCATGCCGACCGGCGAGATCATGTTCGCCCGCTATGGCGTGCATGTGTCGCTGCTGCTGGTCTTTGTCCTGCCCCTGCGCGGCTGGAGCCTGTTCGCCACCGGTAATTGGAAACTCGAAGTGGCGCGCGGCTTTTGCCTTCTGGCTTCGACCGGTGGCAATTTCCTCTCCATGCGCTATCTGCCGCTGACCATCACCGGCGCTTTGCTGTTCACCTCGCCGCTGATGATCTGCGCCCTGTCCGGCCCGCTGCTTGGCGAAACTGTCGGCTGGCGCCGCTGGCTGGCTATCGCGGTTGGCTTTGTCGGCATTCTGATCATCATTCGCCCCGGCACCGAGGCCTTCCATCCGGCGGCCCTGCTCAGCCTGATGGCGGCCTTTTTCGCGGCGCTGTTTTCCATCGTCACGCGGAAGCTGGCCGGCGTCGATGGCGCCATGACGCAACAGATCTATGCCGGCGGCATCGCCTTGATCGTGGTGACGCCCTTCGCCTTCACCGACTTCGCCTGGCCGAGCCAGCCGATTTCCTGGGTCGCCTTCTTCACTCTCGGCACTGCGGGCGTGCTCGGGCACCTGTTGATCTCGGTAGCGCATCGCTACGCCACGCCGGCAACGCTGGCCCCGTTCAACTATCTGCAATTGCTCTATCTGGCGCTCGCCAGCTGGCTGGTGTTCAACCAGCCGCCCGACAACTGGTTCGCCCTGGGCGCCAGCATCATCATCCTCAGCGGCCTCTACATCTGGCTCCGCGAAAGGGCTCTGCACAAGGCCACGACCTCGGTCGATGAAGCGGTGGAACGCTAAAAGCCGTAGAGGAGGTAGTCGATGGCCCGAGAAATTTGGTCGCCTTGTCTCAACAGAAGCCACCCGTCGGCCAAGTATAGTGCTACGAACGGCTGACATTTGCTGCGCCATCAGCACGTAGGTATAGCCGCCGACCTCAAATGTGGGATTGAGACCCTCAACTGTGCGGGCCGCAAGAGGTGCTTCCGTGAGTGGAATAACAAGCCGCGTTGCCAGAGGTGGCAGCAGGTCGGACTGGACGTCTACGACCAGCCACTGCCGCCGAACTGATAGACGTCAAAACGCCCCATTAAAATGTTCGACACTTCTCGATCGGTAGTCCGTGCTCTTCAACATGACGATTGTAGTCAGCGATCGCTTCGGCAAATTCTTCTTGATAGAGCCGGTTTAGTTCCTGCTGCTCTGCCTCGCTACGTTTCGCCCGTGCAGCGCGAAATTCCTCTAGCGGCAGATCCATGATCCGCAGCAGTTCTGCACGATCGATCACCGGCTTGTCTTGCTTCTGCAATGGTGTCGCTATCCGGGCCTCCTAGGCACACGCACCCTACGCCCAGAACAACCCGCCATCAACTGTCCGCGCTCTCCGTCACATCCTTGATCGGAGCCCTCTTCTCGGCATTGCCCTGGGTGATCAGTCGCGCGCTGCGGCGTCCGCTGAGGAAAATCCATAGCCAGCTCAGCGCCACCGCCAGCCGATTCTTGGTGTCGATCAAGAAATAGATATGGGCAATGCCCCAGACCCACCAGGCCACCCAGCCCTTGAGCTGCAGCCAGCCGAAATCGATCACCGCCGCCCGCTTGCCGATCGTCGCCAGATCCCCGGCATGCTTGTACTGGAAGGGTAGGGGCGTCGTGTCTCCCGCCAGCCGCGCCTTGATCACCGCCGCTGCATGCTTGCCGCCTTGCTTGGCCGCATCGCCTACGCCCGGCACTGGCTTGCCATCCGGCTTGGCAATCGTCGCCGTATCGCCGACGACAAAAATCTCTGGATGTCCAGCAACGCTGAGATCGGCCTCGACCTTCACGCGCCCGGCCCGGTCCGGCTCGACGCCGAGCCATTTCGCTGCCGGCGAGGCCTGCACGCCTGCCGCCCAGATGATGCATTCGGCATCCAGCCGCTTGCCGCCATAAACCAGCCCATCGGCATCGATCGCTTCCACCGGCTCGCCGAGTATTACTTCCACCCCCAGATCGCGCAGCGCCTTGAGGCTGTATTCCGACAGCTCCGGTCGGAAATTGCCCAGCACCTTATTGGCGGCCTCGATCAGCATCACCCGGGCGCTGGCCGGATCGGAGCGCCTGAATTCGCCCTTCAGCGTTTCCCGAGCCAGCTCGACGATGGCGCCGGCCAGTTCCACGCCGGTCGGGCCAGCGCCGATGATGACAAAGGTCAGCAGCGCGCGGCGCTTGTCTGCATCGGGTTCACGCTCGGCGGCTTCGAAGGCCAGCAGCAGCTTGCGGCGAATGGTGGTGGCGTCCTCGAGCGTCTTGAGGCCGGGCGCAAACTGCTCCCAGTCGTCATGGCCGAAATAGGCATGCCGCGCGCCAGTGGCGAGGATCAGGCTATCATAGGGGACTGGCGCGCCATCGGCCAGTTGCACGGTCTTGCCGGCGACATCGACACCGGTCACGGTCGCCAGCAGCGTCGTGACATCATCGCGCTTGCGCAAAATATGCCGGATCGGCCAGGCGATTTCCGACGTGCTGAGCGAGGCCGTCGCCACCTGGTAGAGCAGCGGCTGGAACAGGTGGTGATTGCGCCGGTCGATCAGCGTCACCTCGACATCGGCGCCCGCCAAAGCCTGTGCTGCCGACAATCCGCCAAAGCCGCTGCCCACGATGACGACGCGATGCTTTTGCCCAGCCATTTCGGTCTCCTATGCACTGCCCTGCACTAGGCCCGCACGGACTCCACGGCAATCGCCCTTCGTGCAGGGCTCCAATGTCTAGTCAATTTGGCTGCGCCAGGCTGTCGCATAGGCATCAAAGCCGGGGACGTCGAGCGCTTGCACCGGCTCTCCACCCGCCGCATGCCCATCGCCCGCGCCAAACAGCATGCTGGCCCCCAGGCTTGTCCCCGTCGCATCGCCCGATACCGTTACCTTGACGCCGGTCAACCGTGCCAGCGCCTGAGCAAACAAGGCGTTGCGCGCCAGCGGTCCCTCGATGATGATCTCCTTGCCCAGCCCGCACAGGCCGAGGCAAGCCTCGGTCACCAGCGCCAGATAGAGCGACACCGCCGCCGTCCGCTCGCCAGCCGACAGGTCCTCCGGCGCCCGCGTCCAGCGCCCCTTGGCATTGGGGAACGGCCCGACGCCCGGATTGAAGTTCGGCTGCACGCGGATGTCGTCACCAATCACCCGCGCAATATCGGCGTGGCTCGGCGTCTGGATTTCCGGCACCAACTGGTCGAACTCCCGCCCACCCATGAAACGCGCCGTCGGCACCGCGCGGCCGAAGGCATCCACATTGGCCAGACTATCCCGCGCCGGATCGAGATGGCTCACATCCCCGCCCACCGTCATGGCAATGGTCCAGGTGCCGGTCGAAATGATGGTGAACGGCGCCTCATGCGCCCCCAGATGCGGCAGCAGCGACGCATTGGAATCATGAATGCCGCAGGTGACCGGAATATCCGTCGTCAGGCCCGTCTCTTCGGCAGCCTCCGGCGTCAGGTAACCGATTACCGAAGCGGCCGGCTTCACCGCTGGAAACAGTTTCGCCCAGCCCTGCGCCGCCACCATGCCGGAAAAATCCGACCGTGGCGGCGCCCAGAGGTCGGTGTGGCAGCCCAGCGACGTCACTTCGCTGGCCAGAGCGCCGGTTAGCCGCCAGGCCCAATATTGCGGATAGGTCAGGATCGCGGTGACCCCGGCAAATTCCGGGAAAGTCTGCGCCTGCCAGAAAATTTGCGCCCCTAGGTTCAACCCGTTCGGCAGCCGCGGCGACAGCGTCTCGGCAAAATCCGGCCGCGCCTTGGCATATTCCGCAGCCGTCTGCTCCGGCCCATTATGCTCATAATCCAGCACCGGCAGCGCCAACGCATCGCCCGCCATCAGCGCCGCCGTCGCGCCATGCGTGGTGATGGAAATCCCCTCCACCCGATGCTCGGCATGCAGCGTGGTCAGGCTGTCGAGAATGAAGCGCCACAGCATCTCGACATCGGCATGCGGATAGACGCCCTCGCGCCGCACCACGTTAGGCGTAGACCGCACCGCCACCTGCTGCCGCGTGCCCGAGTCAATGAGAACCACCTTGGCATTGGTCTTGCCAATGTCGATGACGGCGATATGGCGGGGCAGGGACATGGCGGACGCTCGCGATGGATGACCCAGCGCAAATACTGCAAAACCCGCCGGTAAGCTAGGCTAACATGTTACAAACCGGCCGCAGGCAAAATAGCCCCGGCGGGGCGATTTTAGGTTTGGAAGCCATGAGGCCTGTGGCCGAATGGCCCAGACGCTCCACAGCCCCGATCTTACTTTACCACCAACACCGGCGTCGTCGATCGCGCCAACACTTCCGCCGCCTGGCTGCCCAGCAACAGGCGCCCCAGCCCGCGCCGCCCGTGCGAACCCATCACGATCAGGTCGGCGCCGCGCTCCTTGGCAGTATCGACGATGGCATCCGCCGCAATGCTGGACGAAACGTGCACCGTCTCAAGCATCACGCCGTCCGCCTCGGCCACCATGCGCCCCGCGTCCAGCGTCTCCTGCGCCGCCTTGGCCTGGATTTCCTCGAGGTCGGCAATCCAGCTGGTCGAATCCATCGCCCCCATGAATTCCGAGCCGGGCGTGATCAGCACGGCCGGTTCGGTCGCCGTCACCGCTGTCAGCGTGGCGCCCATTTCTCTGGCCAGCACCAGCGCATGGCGCAGCGCCTTGCTGGAGAGTTCCGATCCATCAATCCCGACGACAATGCTCTTGTACATGGCGACTCTCTTCCTGTTCAGAACCTATTCTATGCGCTCTGTGCGACACTGCAATTGACCTGGATCATGCCGCACGCATTGCCCAAATGCCCGTTCGGCACTATTTAGGCCGCATGCAGCAGCCCATTCCCGACCCCATTCAGCGCTCCCGCCGCTTCAGCGTTGCCCCGATGATCGATTGGACCGACCGGCACTGTCGCCAGCTCCATCGTCTGCTGACGCGCGACGCGCTGCTGTACACCGAAATGATCACCACCGGCGCCGTGGTGCATGGCGATGCGCAGCGCCACCTGCGCCTCAATCCCGATGAAGGCCTCGTCGCGCTGCAGCTCGGCGGCTCCGATCCGGCCGAACTGGCCCAGGCGGTGCGCCTCGCCGAGGCCCATGCCTATGCCGAGATCAACCTAAACGTCGGCTGCCCCTCAGATCGCGTACAGTCGGGCAAATTTGGCGCCTGCCTGATGGCCGAGCCCGAGCTCGTCGCCGATTGCGTCCGCGCCATGAAGGCCGCCACCGACCGCCCTGTCACCGTCAAATGCCGCATCGGCATCGATGACCAGGACGTCGAGGAAAGCCTCGATCGCTTTGCCGATGCCGTGGTCGCGGCTGGCGTCGATGCGCTCTATGTCCATGCCCGCAAGGCCTGGCTCAAGGGCCTCAGCCCCAAGGAAAACCGCACCATTCCCCCGCTCGACTACGACCGGGTGCATCGCCTCAAGGCGCGGCTTGCCTCGCTGCAGATGATGATCAATGGCGGCCTCGAAACGCTGGAGATGGCCGAAGCCGAAATGGCCCATATGGACGGCGTGATGCTCGGCCGCGCCGCCTATCACACGCCGATGCTGCTCGGCGAAGTCGACCGCCGCTTCTTCGGCGGGGACCGTGACGCGCCCAGCCTCGAGTCCGTCATGCTGGCCATGGCCGATTATGCCACGGCCGAGCTGGCCCAAGGCACGCGTCTCAACAACATTGCCCGCCATATGCTCGGCCTCGCCAATGGCCTGCCCGGCGCCCGCCAGTTCCGCCAGATCCTCAGCGTCGACGCCTGCAAGCCCGGCGCGGATGCGTCGGTTATGCTGCGCGCGCTGGAAGCCGTGCAACGCCCACGCCTCGCCGAAGCCAGCTAGTCTCTGCTGTTCCAGAAATCGGCTTGCAAGCCTGTCGCTTCAGCCTCCAGCAGCGGTCCCACCACCTCGGTCGGCCGCTGCCCTGCGGCAAACACTACCTCGCAGGGCAGGTCCAGCGTCGGGTTTTCGGGATTGTCGCCGGTCATCGCCTTGAGCCCGCGTTCGGTCTGGCCAAAAACCACCCGGCCGATGCCTGCCCAGTAGATCGCCCCGGCGCACATGGCGCAGGGCTCGGCCGAGGTGTAAAGCGTCGCGCCAGCCAGCACATGTAGGGCATAGGTCTTGCCGGCCCGCGTCGCCAACAGCTTTTCCGCATGCGCCGTCCGGTCATGGCCTTCCGCCGAAAAGCCATTGCCCTGTTCCATCAGCACCATGCCATTGCTGTCGGCCAGCACCGCGCCAAATGGATGGTCGCCCGCCTCGCGCGAACGCTGCGCCACGGCAAAGGAACGCCGCAGCAGATCTTCATCATAGGGACGGCTGGGCATGGGAATATCCTCGCAGCGTGATGCCATCAGGCTAGCGTCACCAGCAGCCTAGTCCAGCGCCATTCTTCGACGGCAAAACCTAGTCCGCCAGCTCCAGCGAATTCTGCGTCACCGAATAGCGGCTCAGCGTTTCAAGAAACGTCATGCCGAGCAAGCTCTGGCTCAGCGCATTTTCTTCGGTGACAAAGGCCACCACGCCCTCGCGCACGATGCCGCCGACCTCGATCCGGTCGAGCCGCACCCGCGCCGCGCGGCCCCTACCATTGGCCGTCGAGACGGGGATCGTATAGTTCAGCCGCTTGGTGGAAATTCCCGCCGCCTCGGCATCGGCCACCGTCAGCACCACGGCACTGGCGCCCGTGTCAAAAATCATCGGCGTGGTATGGCCATTGACCGTGGCATTGATCTCGAAATGTCCGCCCACACCGCGCCGGAAGGTCGCCAGCCCTTGGCTGGCATCGACCATGGCGACCCCCGGCTGGAACTCGCCGGCCACGCGCCCGGCCATGCTGGTCAGCTCGTCGCGATAGGCATAGGTCAGCGTCGCCACGCCAAAAATGCCGACCCAGAGCAGCAGGCTCCCCACCAGCTCGCCGAGCTTGCGCCGTCGCGTGAACAGCCCACCCGCAAAGACGATCAGGATCACCAGCAGCGGAATCAGCTGCGCCGTCTGTGCCTGCGTCAGGCCGACCAGCGTGCCCGCATCGGCACTGATCAACAGCGCCAGCCCCACCGCCACCACCAGCGCAATGCCGATAAAGATCATGCCCGCGCCCTCGACTTTCCCAAATCCATCAAGACGATAAAGGCATCATCGAAGTCAATTTCAAGGCTTCTGAATGGCCCGAGGGGACAAATCGCTCCTGTGGAGCAATTTGAGTGAAGAAGGCTATTAGAGCTACGCTCGCATGGCGGTAGCCATCCTTTTGGCTCTACCTTCCTGCTGTGGTCATTCATCACCCCACCCTCAATCCCTCCCCATTCAGGGGAGGGAAGCCCTCGCTCAGCGAACGCGATCTTTCTTATCCCTCCCCCTTGTGGGGAGGGTGGCCCCGAAGGGGTCGGATGGGGGTATTGGAGGCTCCCGTTCAGGCTAAGGGCAACAACACCGCCAGCACCGCAATCTCCACCAGCGCCCCCAGCGCCCCGATCAGATCCCCGGTTTGCCCGCCGACCATGCGCCGGCACAGCGCCGTCCAGCCGGCAATCACCATCACAGCCGCCAGCAGCGCCGCACCCAGTCCCAAAACACTCGTCGCCGGTCCCGCCAGCAGAAACAGCAGCACCACAGCAAACACCGCCCCCACGGCAAAGCTCCGCCCTGGCACCTGTCCCGCCGTCGCCGACGCCCCATCGCGCCGCACCGGCGGCAGCGCCACCGCCAGCCACAGCGCGCCCGATCGTCCGGCAATGTTCGCCGCCAGCCAGATCGCCCCCGCCGTCAGCGGATTGATCGCCGCAATCGCCCCGAGGCCCGTCACTCGCAACAGGACGAAAAGGCACAGCGCCGCCACGCCATAGGTGCCATGCCGGCTGTCCTTCATGATCTCCAGCCGCCGTTCGATTGTGTGCCCGCCAAACAGCCCATCCGCCGCATCCGCCAGCGCGTCCTCGGCCATTGCCCCGCTGGCAACAACCATGGCCCCCACCGCCAGCGCCGCCGCAAAATAGGCCGGCAGCCCGACCAGCGCCCCGCCGATCAGCAGCAAGACCGGCCCAAGACCGATCAGCACGCTGGCCAGCGGCAGCGCCATCGCGATCCGCCCCAGATCGGGCACCTGATGGGTCGAATCCCCCGTCGGCAGCCGCGAGAAAAACCGCAGCGCCATGATGACATCGGCCTTGAGGCCCAGGCCTTCGGTCACCGCGCGCTGGCGGGTCGGTTCCGCGGGTTCGACGGAAGGGTCTTCGGGGTTCAATTGCTTTTCATCCTGCAATCGGCAACAAGTCGGCCAACTCCTATCCCGAACCTCCGTGACACGCCATGCCCACGCTCAACCCTGCCTATGCCGATGTGATCGAGCTCCTGACGCTGCCCCCCGATGGCGACGAATCGGCCGTTGCCGCCGTCCGCGCGCGCGACGCACAGCTCACCAAACCGGCCGGCTCGCTCGGCGCTTTGGAAGGTCTCGTCGAATTTCTCGCCCGCTGGCAGGGCAGGGCAAAACCCCGTCTAGACAATCCCATGGTCACGATTTTCGCCGCCAATCACGGCGTCACCGATCAGGGCGTCTCGGCCTTCCCGCGCGAAGTCACCGCCCAGATGGTCGCCAATTTCACCAATGGCGGCGCTGCCATTTCCCAGATTTGCGCCCTGCATGAAATCAACCTGCGCGTCTTCGAACTAGCGCTGGAACTGCCCACCGGCGACATTACCCTCGAAGCCGCGCTCGACGACAAGATGTGCGCCGCCACCATTGCCTATGGCATGGAAGCCATTGCCGGTAAGCCCGACCTGATCTGCCTCGGCGAAATGGGTATCGGCAATACCACCGTCGCCGCCGCCATCTATGCCGCTCTTTATGGCGGCACCGGCGCCGACTGGGTCGGTCGCGGCACCGGCGTCGACGACCACGGTCTCGCCCGCAAGGCCGATGCCGTCGACCGCGCCCTGGCCCGCCACAAGGGCGAACTCGACCACCCGCTGTCCATTCTGGCTCGACTCGGCGGCCGCGAAATCGCCGCCATGCTCGGCGCCCTGATCGCCGCCCGCCACCAGAAGGTCCCGGTCATCATCGACGGCTTCGTCGCCACCGCTGCAGCCGCCATCGCTCACGCCGTCAACCCGGCCAGCATCGACCACTGCCTCTTCGCCCACGTCTCCGCCGAAACCGGCCACGCCCGCGCCCTTGAAGCCATGGGCCAGAAAGGCCTCCTCGACCTCGGCATGCGTCTCGGCGAAGGCTCCGGCGCCGCCCTGGCCGCCGTCCTCGCCAAGACAGCGCTCCACCTCCACAACAACATGGCGACCTTCGAAAGTGCAGCGGTGAGCGGCAAGGAAGGCTGACGCTGCAAGGCACGACCATGGCCGAGACCGACCTCTACCTCCCGCTGAAAGCCTTCATGGAAGGCGCCGGCTATGCCGTCAAAGGCGAGGTCAATGGCTGCGACCTCGTCGGCGTTAGGGATGGCGAGCCGCCGGCGGTCGTCGTCTGCGAGATGAAGCTGAGCTTTAATCTCGAACTGGTCATGCAAGGCGTCCAGCGCGCCGCCTATTGCGATGAGGTCTGGTTGGCGGCCCGCCTGTCTCGGTCCGGCAAGGGACGCGAACAGGATGCCCGCTTCCGCAATCTCTGCCGCCGGCTTGGATTCGGTCTCATCACCGTCGCCGAATCCGGCGATGTGGAAGTGGTGGTTGCCCCCTTTGCCGCCACGCCCCGCCGCGATGCCAAGCGCCGCTCCCGCCTGCTCGACGAACACAAGCGGCGGGTCGGGGATCCGCAGAAGGGCGGCGGTCGCGGCAAGCCCATCATGACTGCCTACCGGCAGGACTGCATTCTCTGCGCCACCGCGCTGCTCTCCGGATCACAAAGTCCCAGCCAGCTCAAAGCCATCGTCACGCGAGCGCCGACCATCCTGCGCAGCAATGTCCATGGCTGGTTCCAGCGCGAAAGCCGGGGCATCTACGGATTGACGGAACTGGGCCGGACAGCGGTGACGCCGCCAGCCGGAGGCGCCGCCTAGCCCGCTTCCGAGAAGATCTCGAGCCGATTGCGCTTTTCCACTACCGGTGCCAGCGCATCCATCACGCGTGCGCGGGGGAAGGTTGCGATCACTTCCGTGCCGAAGCGCAACTTGCTGAACAGGTCGAACCGCCCCTGATGCAGTTCCATGATCTTCTGGACGATCGGCAGGCCGAGGCCCGCGCCCTGTTCGGCTGTCTTCTGGGCCAGCGAGCCCTGACCGAACGAGGAGAGCACTGTCTCGATCTCGTCCTCCGGGATGCCCGGGCCATTGTCCTTGACCGACACCATCTGCCCGCCGTCGCCGCTGCGCGTGACCACCAACGTCACTTTGCCGGCCTGCGGCGTGAACTTGATGGCATTGCTCAAAAGGTTCAGCACCACCTGGCGGATGGCGCGCTCGTCGCCCCATAGCCGCGGCAGGTTGTTGCCCACATTATAGACCAGCTCGATGCCCTTGGCCTTGGCGCGCAATTCCATCATACGGCGGCAGTCTTCAGCGATATCGACCAGCGACACCACTTCTTCGTTCAGCTCATACTTGCCCGCCTCGATGCGGCTGAGGTCGAGCAGTTCGTTGATCAGGTTCAGCAGATGCTGGCCGCTGCCATGGATATCCCCGGCATATTCCTTGTACTGCGGCACATGATGCGGCCCCAACAGTTCCGATTTCAGCACTTCGGAAAAGCCGATGATGGCGTTCAGCGGCGTGCGCAGCTCATGGCTCATCGTGGCAAGGAACTGGCTCTTGGCGATATTGGCCTGCTCGGCATGGCGCCGCGCCTCGTCCGACATCTGCCGCGCTTCTTCCAGCTCGCCGATCAGCGCATCTTTTTCCGACTGGTGCGAAATGGTCTCGAGCTCTGCCGCATGCATCTGCCGCGCCAGATAGACAAAGAAGATCTCGCCGAACAGCACCACGGCGCCCAGAGTGTAATTGAGCGTACCGCCCAGGGCGATCAGATTGCCCGAAACGGTTAGCGTCACCGGCAGCGTGCTCATCAGCGTCGCGCTGGGCAGGGCGTGGCTCGCCACCGAATTGGCCGCCACCGAGACCAGCACCATGGCAAACATCACCGGTGTCAGCGTCTGTGCATCAGTCACCAGGGTAAACAGCGCCAGCGTCGACCAGGCCATGCCATAGACGGTCTCGCCGATGATGAAGGTCGTGGTCCATTGCCGCGCATTGAACTTGGTGGGGTCGCTGTTGCGGAAACGCTGCGCCATCAACACGACGATGAGCAGGCTCAGCACCACCAGCCCGGCCCACAGCGTGGTGAACACCACCGGCACCCAGAAGCTGGCCACCACGGCAAGAATGGAGACGATGCCGGCGATCGGCAGCGCGGCATTGAGCCGGCCCTGCGCATAATCCTGCATCAATTCGAAATCGAAATCGGCGCGCGTACCCGTGCTGGACGTCAGGCGCTGGCGCGCATCCAGCACAGTTTTCTGTGCAGCGCGCTTGCTGTCCCGTCCCATCTGAGAACGGACGTCATCGATGACAGCCGGCTGGGACGTCATGTACTCGTTACTCATTACTAACAATGCGAACTTAGGACGCGTCCGCTACTCTGGTTGTGACACTAGCGAGCGCGTAGTTAACGGGCGGTGAAATCCTGGCGCGACAATTCCGACGCATTGGTCTTTTCCGCACCCGCTTCGGTGCCCTGCTGGTCATCCTGCTGCTCGCCGGCATAGCCGTGCTGGTCGCGGCACTTGAGCCGGCTTCGCCGCCGCTGATCGGTCAGGCCCGTGCCAGCGACGGCGACAGTTTCCGCATGGGTGACATCCGCATCCGCCTGCTCGGTATCGACGCGCCCGAACTTGCCCAGCTCTGCGATGATGCCAAAGGCCAGTCAAGGCCCTGCGGCCGCACCGCCCGCGATCGCCTGGCGGGTCTGCTGGCGGCAGCGTCGGTGGATTGCCAGTCCGACGGCCACGACCAATATGGCCGCACCCTCGCCACCTGTTCGGTGCAGGGCCGCGACCTCGGCAGCATCATGGTCAGCGAGGGCCTCGCCATCTCATCCGGCGGCTATTGGCACGAAGAGGGCGAAGCACGGGCAGAGGGCAGGGGCATCTGGGCCGGCGGCTTTGACACGCCCAGTCAATGGCGCCGCGACAACGCCCGGCCGTCTGGTCTGTTCGACTGGTTGGGCAGCTTCTGGCGATGATATGGTTCACCGATGGTGAATCCGGTCGCATCACATAATCTGCGCAAGATTATTGCTAGTTCACCGCGGGTGTGGCAGGTATTCGTTCGAATTATCGGCGAATTAAGCCGAAAAGAGAAATCTGATTTCACGGGGGCATGATGGCACTGGACAAGATCGACCGCAAGATTCTCACCCTTCTGCAGAAGGATGCGACCATGCCGGTGGCAGAAATCGGCCGCAAGGTCGGCCTCTCCACCACGCCCTGCTGGCGCCGTATCCAGAAGATGGAAGAGGATGGCGTCATCCAGCGCCGCGTCGCCGTGCTCGACCCGGTCAAGGTCAATGTCGGCGTCACCGTCTTCGTCTCGGTCAAGACCAACGAGCACAATGAAGCCTGGATGCGCAAGTTCGCGGGCGTGATCGACGAATTCCCGGAAGTCGTTGAATTCTATCGCATGAGCGGCGATGTCGACTACCTGATGCGCGTCGTGGTGCCCGATATCCATGCCTATGACACCTTCTACAAGCGCCTGATCAGCAAGATCAATCTGACCGATGTGAGTTCGGCTTTCGCCATGGGCCAGATCAAATACACCACCGCCCTGCCGCTCGATTTCGCCATCGTCGTCGACGACGACAAGTAGCATTTCGAGGCGAACGTGCTGCTCGGTTTCGAACATATCGGCATGACCTCCGGTAATCTCGACCGGACCGTGGACTTCTATTGCGGTCTGCTCGGGCTGACCCTGGCCCTGCGCCAGAAAAGCCCGCGCGGCGAAGTCGCCTTCCTTGATACCGGCAGCGGCATGCTCGAAATATCGTGTCCGGTGGCCAACATAGCCCGCTCCCGCGACGTGCCGCCCCACGAAGCCGGCATGCGCCACCTGACCTTCGCCTTCGACGACATCGACGCCATGGTGGAAAAACTCGCCGCCGCCGGCATCGACATCGTCGAAGCCCCACGCCCCGCCATCTTCACCGACATGCTCCGCCGCGTCGCCTTCGTGCGTGATCCCGACGGGATCATCGTGGAACTGGTGGAGCGCGCCGACGGCCGGTAGCTAGAGCCCCGCCATCGCCTCCGCGACAATCGCCAGCATAGCCCGCCGCGTTCCGTCTGACGCCACCACCGTCAGCCGCTGCACGCTGTGGTCATTGTAGAGGCTGACCATGAAGTCCTCCACGGCCAACGCGCCATAGTCGGCGATCGGCACTTCGACTGCCTCCGTCACCAACCGCGCCCGCCCGGAACACAGGTCCATGATCTGCCCCAGGGCAGGGGACGCCTCTGCAACATCCGCCCGATAGGCCAGGATATCCTCGGCGGCTGGATCATTGGCAAAATTTCGATCCACATAGGCATCCAGCAGAGCCGCAACCAGCATGGCCTTGCGCGCCGAGAGTGGCGCGGCCTGCAGGGCGCGCCACTCGGCGTCGAGATAGTCCCGATGCTGTCGAAGGTTATCCAAGATGCTGGCTGAAGAAGGCGAGCGTACGCGCCTGGGCCTTTTCGCAGGCCGCGGCATTAAAGCTCGCCGGGCGGCCGCTGTTGCAGAAGCCGTGGCCGGCTGGATAGGTGTATATGTCAGCTTCGGGATGCCGGGCCTTCAGCGCCTCGATCTGCTCCAGCGGAATACCGCTGTCCTGATCGCCGAAATGCATCTCGGTCGGAATGCGCGGCGCCAGCTCGACATAGTTCGGCACGCCACCGCCATAATAGCCCGAGGCCGCGCTCAGCCCCATGCCCTCATGCGCGGCAGCACGCCAGCTAACGGCGCCACCAAAGCAATAGCCCGTGATGCCGACCTTACCGCCTTCGGAGGCTTTGCCAATCGCTGCGGCCACGTCGAGCAGCGCCGTCTTGTGGTCGAACTTCTTCATCAGCTCGCCGATCACGGCGAACTGTTCCGGTCCATAATTATTGCTCTCATAGCCAAACTCGACCCGGTCGAACATGGCCGGCGCCACCGTGAGAAAGCCCTCGCTCGCATAGCGGTCGACTTCGCTGCGGATCCAGTCGTTAAGACCCCAGACCTCCTGGATCAGCACGACGGCGCCGCGCGGCTTGCCCTCGGGTTTGGCCACATAGGCATTGAGCGTAAAGCCATCGCTGGCCGTAATCGTCGTCCGTTCGCCCATTCTAGCCTCCTGTAACACTCATATGCCGCCCCAGCGCCGGCTCAGTCCGGCTGCGGTCGATAACAAAATCATGCCCCTTGGGCTTGATAGCCATGGCATGGTCCATCGCGGCGTCCAGCGCCTCCGGGCCACCATCGCGCAAAGCGTCGCGCAGGTTGACCTGGTCTTCCTGGCCCAGGCACAGGAACAGCTGGCCCGTCGCCGTCAGGCGCACACGGTTGCAGCTTTCGCAGAAATTATGGCTCATCGGGGTGATGAAGCCCAAAACGCCGCCGGTTTCGGCGACATGGGAATAGCGCGCCGGTCCGCCGGTCTTCTTGTCCAGCCGGGTCAGCGTATAGCGCCGCGAAAGCGTGTCATGCAGCTCGCGCAGCGGCAAATAGCTGTCCACCCGGTCGATGCCCACTTCGCCCAGCGGCATGCCCTCGATCAGCGTCAGGCCCATGCTCCGCCCATGTGCCCAGGCCATCATGGGCTCGATCTCGTCGTCATTGACGCCGCGCATCGCCACCATGTTGATCTTGATCGCCAGGCCTGCGTCCTGCGCCGCGTCGATCCCGTCGAGTACATCGGCAATCCGCCCGCGCCGCGTGATGTCCTTGAAGCGCTGCTCGTCCAGCGTATCCAGCGACACATTGAGCCGCCGCACACCGGCGTGGAACAGGCCCTGCGCATGCTTGCGCAACTGGCTGCCATTGGTGGTGAGCGTCAGCTCATCCAGCCCATGGCCGATACGCTGTCCCAGCGTGTCTACCAGCTTCATGATATCTCGCCGCACTAGCGGCTCGCCGCCGGTCAGCCTGATCTTGGTCGTGCCCCGCGCGATGAAGGCGCCGGCGATCGCCTCGATCTCCTCAAAGCTCAGCACGTCCCGTTTGGGCAGGAAGGTCATGTCTTCGGCCATGCAATAGACGCAGCGGAAATCGCAGCGATCCGTCACCGAAATGCGCAAATAGGAAATCTGTCGCCCGAAACGGTCGATCAGCGGTCGGGCAGGGGTGGCGGCAGCGGTCATCGGACAAATCTATAGCCTGCCGTTCGGCTTTCAAAGCCCGGCACAAACAAAAAGGACCACCCGAAGGTGGTCCTCTCTAAATTTTGCACGAATGCAGAAGGGCTTAGTGGTTGACGACGATGCGGGCGCCGACCGCGACACGTTCGTAGAGGTCGGTGACGTCTTCATTGGTCAGACGGATGCAGCCCGAGGAAACGGCCTGGCCGATCGACCAGGGCTCGGACGTGCCATGCACGCGATACAGCGTCGAGCCGATATAGAGGGCACGCGCGCCGAGCGGATTGTCCGGGCCGCCTTCCATATAGGCGGGCAGGTCCGGAACGCGCTTGCGCATCTGTGCCGGCGGGGTCCAGCCGGGCCATTCCGCTTTGCGGGTGATGCGGTGGGTGCCGGCCCAGGTAAAGCCGTCGCGGCCGACGCCGATGCCGTATTTCAGCGCCTTGCCGTCTTCCAACACCAGATAGAGCCGGCGCTCGCCGGTCTCGATCACGATCGTGCCGGGTGCCTGGCTGGTCTCGTACTCGACGATTTCCTTCTGGATCGGGCTGCCGGCGCGCGGGCTGCGCTTGGGCAGCTGGCTCGAATCAATCCAGTTGGCATTGAGCGGATCGTACACCAGCGCTGCCGTGGCAGGCATCACGCTGGTTGCCGACAGGAGTATCGACAGCCCGAGTGCTGCCACTGACTTGATATTGAGCATCTGACGACTTGGCCTCTGAAGTAGAACGGGGAATCGTTTCGCCCGCTCCAAGAATTTCGGTTGCTTACGCGTATTGCAGTGGTGCGGAAAGGCCACCCTGCCTCTGAATCGCCACACTCTGAGCACCTTCACTAAAATGTGTTGCTAGCCGGTTACACTCCGCGGTCACCAATCCGTGATCTTGCGCCCAAGGCAGCATTGACAGGCCCGGCGCACCCTGCAATTTCCAGCCCAACACCAGCGAGAGGGCAATCATGAGCGAGGATCTAAAACGGCAGGCGGCCGCCATGGCGCTGACCCAGGTCAAGCCAGGCATGCGCCTCGGCCTCGGCACCGGCTCCACCGCCCGCCATTTCGTTGATCTGCTCGGCCAGCAAGTTGCCCAGGGCTTTGATTGCCTCTGCGTGCCCACCTCCGAGGCCACGGCGGAGCAGGCCCGCTCGCTCAACATTCCGCTGTCCGACCTCGACGCACTTGATCGGCTCGACCTGACCATCGACGGCGCCGACGAGATCGATCCCCAGCTCAACCTGATCAAGGGCGGTGGCGGCGCGCTGCTGCGCGAAAAGATCGTCGCTGCAGCGTCAGACGCGATGATCGTCATCGCCGACGTCTCCAAGCTGGTCGAGACGCTCGGCCGCTTCCCTCTGCCCATCGAGGTCAACCGTTTCGGCCTCGGCGCGACGCATCACGCGGTGGCCGAAACCATCGCCCGCCATGGCGCCGAAGGCGGCTTGAAGCTGCGTGAAACCGCCCCCGGCATGCCCTTGATCACCGACGGTGGACACCTGATCCTTGATGCATTTTTTGGCCGCATTTCGCAGCCAGAAGCGCTATCACGCGACTTGCTCGATATCGCGGGGGTAGTGCAGCACGGCCTGTTCCTCAAAATGTGCAAGACGGCTTATGTGGCGACCCCGGATGGCGTAAGAACGCTGGCGGCTGATTGATTGATGGATCGGGACAAGATGGCTTTTTCGACGATGACCTCTGTTATGACGCGCGCCAAGGCGCTGCTGGCTATGGCCCTGGGCGTGGCGATGCTCGCTGTTGCCGCCCCTGCCATGGCGCAGGAAGTGCCGCCCGAGCAGCTGGCTCTCGCCCGCAAGTATATCGACCTGACCGACCGCGCCTCGGTCTATGAAATCACCCTGGTCGAAATCGGCATCGGCACCATGCGCCAGATCGTGACGCAGAACCCAGAAATCGTCGACGAGACCGATGAAGCCGTCGGCAAGATCCTCGAGGAATATCGCGACCGCAAGGGCGAGCTGCTCGACCAGTTTGCCCGTATCTATGCTGTCCGCTTTACCGTCGAAGAGCTGCAGCAGATCGTCGCCTTCTACGAGACCCCGACCGGCCAGAAGCTGGCCCAGGCCAATACCGAGGTCAATTCGGACCTCCAGGCCGTGTTGCAGGTTTTTACCAACAACACCCGCCCGGAATTTTTCGCCAAGGTCCGCGCCGAACTGCGCGCCAAGGGCTTCGAACTCTAGTATTTGTGCCAAACGCATGGCAGCTATCGGACCCCGCCTTGTGCGGGGTCTTTTTTTATGCGACGCCCATGCCGATATCCATCGTCATATACCGATGAAGCAACAGGAGCCCTGCCATGACCTATGATTATGATCTTGTCGTCATCGGCGCCGGCTCCGGCGGTGTCCGCGCCGCGCGCATGGCCGCTACCTATGGCGCCAAGGTTGCCATCGTCGAAGAATTCCGCGTCGGCGGCACCTGCGTCATCCGCGGCTGCGTCCCCAAGAAGCTCTATGTTTATGCCAGCCGCTTCAAGGACCTGTTTGACGTTGCCGGCAGCTTTGGCTGGCAGGTCGGCGCCAGTTTCGACTGGCTGACCCTGGTTGCGGCCAAGGAAAAAGAGATCACTCGGCTCGAGAATGGCTATACCGCCAATCTCGAAAAGCCCGGCGTCGAGATCATTAAGGACCGCGCGGTCGTGACGGGCCCCAATTCCGTGCATCTGGTCAGAGGCGACCGTGACCTCAGTGCAAAATACCTTCTCATAGCCACCGGCGCCCATCCCAATATCCCGCATATTCCCGGCGCCGAACTTGCCATCACCTCCAACGAGGCCTTCGATCTGCCAGAGCTGCCGCATTCCATCCTCATCGAGGGCGGTGGCTATATCGCCGTGGAATTCGCCACCATTTTCGCCGGCCTCGGCGTCAACACCACGCTGATCTATCGCGGCGACTGCATCCTGCGCGGCTTTGACGAAGACATGCGGCGCGGCCTCGAAGCCGGTCTCACCGAGCGTGGCGTCAAGCTGATGTACCAGACCACCATCAAGGCGCTTACCCGTGCCGGCGACGACATCTCCGCCAGCTTCAGCGACGGCGTCACCGCCCCCTATGGCGCGGTGATGTTCGCCACTGGCCGCGTCCCCAATGTGCATGGCCTCGGTCTAGACAAGGCCGGCGTGGAGCTGACTTCCAGCGGCGCGGTCAAGGTCGATGCCTACAGCCAGTCGACGGTCCCTTCGATTTATGCCGTCGGTGACGTTACCGGCCGCGCCCAGCTCACCCCGGTCGCCATCCGTGAAGGCCAGTATTTCGCCGAGACGGTGTTCAACAACAACAAGCAGGCCGTCGATCACTCGCTGATCCCCACCGCCGTTTTCTCCGAACCCGAACTCGGCGTCATCGGCCTCACCGAACGCGAAGCCGCTACCCATGGCGATATCGACGTTTTCGTCGCCCGCTTCCGCCCGATGATGAACACGCTCTCCGCCCGCACCGAGCGCATGGTGCTCAAGCTGATCACCGAAAAAGACGGCGGCAAGGTGCTCGGCTGCCACATTTTGGGCCCAGGCGCTGCCGAAATGATCCAGCTCGTCGCCATTCCCATGGGCATGGGCGCCAGCAAAGCCGACTTCGACCGCGCCATGGCTCTGCACCCTTCGGCCGCCGAAGAACTGGTGACCTTCAAGGCCCCGACCTACACCTATCGCAACGGCGAGAAGGTCGGGGGCTAAGCACAGACTGCCCCCAAGAGTGGCGCCCACCCTCTCCCGTTGAGGGGAGGGAAGCGAGATAGGACTTAGCCGTTCGCTAAGTCCGTCATCGAGCAGGAAGGGGGTATCGTTCCGAGAGTGTTGTGCCTGTGGCCTACCCCTCCCTTGATCCCTCCACTCAAGGGGAGGGTGTCGACTGATATGCTTGCTCCCGACCACGTCCGCTTTCCCCTTGTCCCCCGCGCTCCCCCTTGGTATTCCCGCGCCACGAAACGAGGAAACCACCGATGACCACCTGGACTCCCGATAGCTGGCGCGCCAAGCCAATTTCCCAGGTTCCGGCCTATCCAGATCAGGCTAAGCTCATCGAAGCCGAGCGCCAGCTCGCCACCTTCCCCCCGCTGGTCTTTGCCGGCGAGGCGCGCGACCTCAAGGCCCGACTGGCCGCCGTCGCCCGGGGCGAAGCCTTCCTGCTACAGGGCGGCGATTGCGCCGAGAGCTTTGCCGAGCACGGCGCCGATCACATCCGCGACTTCTTTCGCGTCTTCCTGCAGATGGCGGTGGTGCTGACCCACGGCGCCTCCAAGCCGGTGGTGAAAGTCGGCCGCGTAGCCGGCCAGTTCGCCAAGCCGCGCTCGGCTGATACCGAGATCATCGATGGCGTCGAACTGCCAAGCTACCGCGGCGACATCATCAACGACATCGCCTTCACCGAAGCCTCGCGCGTGCCCGATCCCGATCGCATGCTGCAGGCGTACCGGCAGTCCGCCGCCACGCTCAACCTGTTGCGCGCCTTTTCCATGGGCGGCTATGCCGAACTGACCCGCATCCACGAGTGGACCGTGGGCTTCATGAAGGGCTCCAACTGGTATCCGCGCTACGAGGAAGTGGCGCGCAAGATCGACGACGCCATCACCTTCATGGGCGCCCTCGGCCTCAACCCCGACAATACGCCGGCCCTGCGCCAGACCAGCTTCTTCACCAGCCACGAGGCCCTGCTGCTCGGCTATGAAGAGGCGCTGACGCGTCGGGACAGCATCTCCAACAACTGGTACGCCACCTCCGGCCACATGCTGTGGATCGGCGATCGCACCCGCCAGCCCGATGCCGCCCATGTCGAATATTTCGCCGGCATCCACAACCCGATCGGCATCAAATGCGGTCCCTCCCTGTCGAGCGACGACCTGCTGCGCCTGCTTGACCGCCTCAACCCCACCGATGAAGCCGGTCGCATCACCCTGATCGCCCGCTTTGGCTCCGACAAGATCCACGATCACTTGCCGCGCCTGATCGAAACCGTGCAGAAGGCTGGTCGCACCGTCGTCTGGTGCTCCGATCCCATGCATGGCAACACCATCAAGGCGTCCACCGGCTTCAAGACCCGCCCCTTCGACCGCGTCCTGTCCGAGGTGAAGAGCTTCTTTGAGATTCACCGCGAAATGGGCACTTATGCCGGCGGCGTGCATATCGAAATGACCGGCGACGACGTCACCGAATGCGTCGGCGGCGTCTCGGCTGTCACCGAGGCAACGCTGGCAGATCGCTACAACACCTATTGCGACCCGCGCCTCAACGCGTCGCAGGCCCTTGAGCTGGCCTTTCTCGTCGCCGAGGAAGTCCATGCCCAAAAGCCGCTGCGCCAGCAGCTCGCCGCCGGAGAATAATCTTCGGCAGGATGAACCCGATATCAGGTCGCGCGTTGCGGATCAGCCGTGCGGCCCGCTATAGTTGTGCGCCACATCTACCCGATGAAAGTTGCGCATGCCGAAATCCCTGTTTCCTGCTGCCAGCCTTGAGACGCGCCAGCGCCTCGAGCAGGATCCAACGCTCAAGCTGATCAACGACTATGACTGGTCGACCAATCCGCTCGGGCCCATTCCGGAGTGGCCGGAAAGCCTGCGCGGTGCAGTGCGTCTGATGATGCTGGCTGCCACGCCCATGGTGATGATGGTCGGCCCCACGGGTATCCTGATCTACAACAATGCCTATGCCGATTTTGCCGGTAACCGGCATCCCGAGATCTTTGGCATGCCTGCGCTCGAAGCCTGGCCCGAGATTGCCGAATTCAACCGCACCAATATCGAACGAGGCCTGGCTCGCGAATCCTGGGCGCTGCGGGACCAGGAGCTGGTGCTCAACCGGCACGGCCAGTTCGAATCCGGCTGGATGGACCTCCACTACAGCCCGCTGGTCGGTGATGACGGTTTCTCCATGGGTACGCTCTGCATGGTCTATGAAACGACCGAGCGGGTGCTGGCCGAGCAGGCCTTGGCCCGTAGCGAGGAGCGCCTGTCGCTGGCGCTGAGCGGTTCCGCCCTCGTTGGTACCTGGGACTGGAACGTCACCGAAAATATCGTCACCTCCGACGATAAGTTCGCCTCAATGTTCAATCTCGATCCGCTACGCGCCGGGCTCGGCGTGCCGATCGAGGCTTTCCTCGCTGCCATCCATCCCGATGACACGGTCCGCGTCGGCCAGGAGATCGACCAGGCGCTCAAGGACGGCGCCTCCTATCGTAGCGAATATCGCCTGCTTGCCGCTGACGGTACGACACACTGGGTCATCGCCTCCGGCCGTCCCCGCCTGGGATCCGATGGCGTCGCCACCCGCTTTCCCGGCGTCATCGTAGATGTCACCGAGCAACGTCGCATTTCCGAGGCCCTAGCCGAGAGCGAGTTGCGCTTCCGCACGCTTGCCGACACCATGCCGCAAATGGTCTGGTCGACGCTGCCGGATGGCTTCCATGACTACTACAACGCCCGCTGGTATGAATTCACCGGTGTCCCGGTCGGCTCTACCGATGGCGAGGGCTGGAAAGACATGTTCCACCCCGACGACCAGGAGCGCGCCAATACGATCTGGCGCCAGTCGCTGGCCACCGGCGAGCCCTATCATATCGAATATCGCCTTAAGCACCACAGCGGCGAATACCGCTGGACGCTGGGCCTTGCGCTGCCGATCCGCGACAGCCATGGCCAGATCATCCGCTGGTTCGGCACCTGCACCGATATCCACGAGACACGGCTGGTCGCCGAAGAGCGCGAGCTGGTGGCCCAGGAACTCAGCCATCGCATCAAAAACATCTTTGCCGTCCTCACCAGCATCATCAGCCTCTCCGCCCGCAGCCGGCCCGAGGTCAAGACATTTGCCGACGAGTTGCGCCAGCGCATCTATGCCCTGGGCGAAGCCCATGATTTCGTGCGTCCGCACAGCCATGTCTCGCGCCCGCCGGAAAACCAGGGTTCGCTGCACTCATTGATCAACCGCCTGACCCAGCCCTATGGCGAGGGGCGCATCGCTTTCACCGGCGAGGACACCCAGATTGATGACGGCGCCGCCACCCCACTTGCCCTGCTGTTCCATGAATTGGCGACCAATTCGGCCAAATATGGCGCGCTGTCGCTGGATGGGGGCAGGGTGGACCTTGCCGGCAGCCACCACGAGGATCGCTACCACCTGTCGTGGAAGGAATTGGGCGGTCCCTCGATCGCCGGCCAGTCCGAAAACACGGGCTTCGGCTCGCGGCTGATCACGCTCAGCGTCGAGGGTCAGATGCGCGGGAGTTTGGAGCGACTGTGGGAGGCCGATGGCCTGCGTGTCGAGATCGACCTGCCGGTCGATGCCCTGCGCCGCTCGGCTCGCCTGACCTAGCTGGGAATAGCGGCCGGCGACCAGTTGAACAATTGCAGCCGGCGCGGTGGCTCAGCCTCGGCAGCCGATCGACGCGCCACCGCATAGGCTACGGCCGCGCGCAATTCCTGCTCGGATACCGGCTTGGCCAATACGCCAACCGTGCCCGGCACGCCTTCGCCCAATTGGGAGGGATTGGCGGTCATATAGACCACGGTAACGCCATGCGTTTGCGCCAGGATCCGGCCAATGCCGATACCGGTCGCGCCATCACGCAGGTTGAGGTCGACCAGGGCCACTTCGGCCTCGGATGCCAGGGCCAATGCAGAGCGCTCGTCGGAAGCGATCCCGATCGGGTTGAACCCCATCTCTTCGATCACATGCTCGATTTCAGTCGCGACGAAAATCTCGTCCTCGACCACTAAGATGCGCGTCATGCAAAAACTCGTTCTACCACTCTGGCCTTCTGGCTACCGAGCAACTCCCCATTGGAACGAAGGGTTGCTCCCTGCGGCGCAGATTCACGCGCCGCCTCATCATTTTTGCACCGCTGCGTTACCAAAGTCACAACCAGGGCCGACAGGCATTTAGCGGAACCTTAACCCTAATGCACCATGAATCCTTTTGGGCCACATGTGTATAGGCAGGAGTAGATGATGAACCGCACCGCAAAGGGCATAGTCGCAGCCATTTTCCTCTGCACATCGCTACCCGCCATCGCTGCTGACTACCCGGAATATCCCGAGCTTCGCCCCGCCTACCAGCAGGATTGGGAGAGGGCCGACGACGATATCGGTTTCGAATTCGGCACCGCCTATTGGTATTCCTGGGGCGGTCGCAATAGTGGCCCGACCGGCGGCGCGTCCACCTTCGCCCTGCGCGACACCTCCAGCATCGCCGATATCCACGGCCGCATCGACGATCTCTATACCAATACCTATCTGCTCGCCCGCGCCGGCATCAGCCTCAATACCACCGGCACATATACGCTGCCGGCAGGCGGGGAGGGCGGTATCGCGCCGCAGTCGCTGATTGGCTACTCCAGCATCGATTATGGCTGGCTGCCGCTCGGCTCGCTGAAAGAGGGTCACGCCTTTGGCGGCCTGATTGGCTACCAGTATTGGAAAGAGAATCCCTATACCCCGGGCGTCAACACCGACATGGACATCCAGGCCTTGCGCCTCGGCCTGCGTGCCACGGCGCAGTTTGAGCAGTTCGACCTGCAGTCCGAACTGGTCGCCGTGCCTTACGCCTATGTGCGCGGTGGGCTGACCAACCGCGCCTATGGCGTGATGAGCGAAACCATGGCCGGCTTCCGCCCCACCGAAAATCTCAGCCTGCGTTTTGGCGGTCGTGCCTGGTACCTCGAAAATTCCAACGGCACCAACACCTCGAACCTGTTCCGCTACGGCCTGATGGCCGAAGTCGCCGGCCGCTTCTGACCGTATCAGCCTGCCTTGCGCTTGCCCTCACCGGGGCGAGCGGCTAAGTCTTGCGCGCGCCCGGCCACCCCGCCGCGGCGCGTTTGATTTTCCTCGATATCGGGTCCCATCACCGTGACAGACCGCCTCAGAATTGCGCTCGCCCAGCTCAATCCCAAGGTCGGCGATCTCGTCGGCAATCTCGCGCTCGCCCGCAAGGCGCTGGCCGACGCCGAGGCAGCCAAGGCCGATATCCTGATGTTCTCCGAACTCTTTTTGACCGGCTATTTCCCGGACGACCTGCTGTTCAAGCCGAAGTTCCTCTCCGACGCCTTGCAGGCCGCGCGCGACCTCGTCGCCGACACTGCCGGTAGTGATGTCGTCATCATCCTGCCCACCGTCTGGCAGGAAAATACCGGCCTGCATAACGCCGTGCTCGTCGCCGAAAGCGGCCAGATCATCGCCACGCGCCTCAAGCGCGAGCTGCCTAATTCCGACGTCTTCTATGAAAAGCGCTATTTCACAGCCGGCCCGCTTGCCGATCCGGTCGTGATAAAGGGCGTCCCCGTCGGCATCCCGATCTGCGAAGACATCTGGCACACCAGCGTTTGCGAACACCTTGCCATGCGCGGCGCCGAAATCATGCTCTGCCCCAATGGCTCGCCCTATTGGACCAACAAGCAGCATGTGCGGAAAGACCTGGTCCGCGCCCGCGTCGCCGAAGACGATGTGCCCATGCTCTATCTCAACCAGGTCGGCGGCCAGGACGAACTGGTCTTCGACGGCGCCTCTTTTGCCATCGAGCCGGGCAACAAGCTGGTGCTGCAGGGCAAGAGCTTCGCCGAGGATTTCATCCTCTCCGACTGGACGCGCGGCGACAACGGCTGGACCTGCGCCAGCGGCGAAGTCGTCGAATTGACCTCGACCGACGAAGCCCCCTGGCTCGCCTGCGTGCTCGGCCTGCGCGACTATGTACGCAAGAATGGCTTCAAGCAGGTCGTCCTCGGTCTCTCCGGCGGCATTGACAGTGCCGTCGTCGCCGCCATGGCTGTCGATGCTTTGGGCGCCGAAAACGTCCACTGCATCATGCTGCCCTATCGCTACACCTCCGAGGCCAGCCTGACCGATGCCAAGGCCTGCGCCGAAGCCCTCGGCGTGCGCTACGACATTGTCTCGATCGGCAATCCAGTCGATGACGCCCTCGTCGAACTGGCCCCGATCTTTGCGGACCGCGCCCCCGATCTGGCCGAAGAAAACATCCAGTCCCGTATGCGCGGCGTCGTGCTGATGGCTGTCTCCAACAAACTTGGCTCCATGCTGCTGACCACCGGCAACAAGTCCGAAATGGGCGTCGGCTATGCCACCATCTATGGCGACATGAACGGCGGCTACAATCCGCTGAAAGACATGTTCAAGATGGAGGTCTATCGCCTCGCCGCCTGGCGCAACAGCCATGTTCCCGGCGACTGCCAGGGCCCATCCGGCGAAGTCATCCCCCAGGCCATCATCGACAAGGCCCCCAGCGCCGAACTGCGGCCCAACCAGACCGACCAGGATTCGCTGCCCCCCTATCCCGTGCTCGACGGCATCCTCAAGGGCATCGTCGAAGACGAGCTGTCCATCGCCGAGATCGTCGCCATGGGCCACGATCAGGCCCTGGTCGAACGCATCGAGCGCCTGCTCAATATCGCCGAATACAAGCGCCGCCAGTCGGCGCCGGGTCCAAAGCTGACCGTCAAGGCCTTTGGCCTCGGCCGCCGCTACCCGATCACCAATGGCTACAAGGACCGGATCATCGGATGACAATCGTTCGCTGGGCGCCGTCGCCCACTGGCCGCATTCACCTCGGCAATGCCCGACCGGCCCTGCTGAACTGGTTCTACGCCCGCCGCCACGGCGGCCAGTATGTCCTGCGCATGGACGATACTGATCAAGCCCGCTCGACCCGCGAATTCGCCGATGGCATCGAGGTCGACCTCGCCTGGCTCGGCATCACGCCCGACCTCCTCGTCCGCCAGTCCGAGCGCACCGCCCTCTATGACGCCGCCGTCGATAAGCTGAAAGCTGCCGGCCGGCTCTACCCCTGCTACGAAACCGAGGAAGAGCTCGACCGCAAGCGCGCCCGCGCCCGCCTCCTCAACAAGCCCCCGATCTACGACCGCGCCGCCCTGTCGCTGACCGACGAGGACAAGGCCAAGTACGAAGCCGAAGGCCGCCAGCCGCATTGGCGCTTCAAGCTCGATGGCCGCCCGGTGCAGTTTGACGACATCATCAAGGGCCCCCAGACCGTCAACACCGCCTCGATGTCCGACCCCGTTCTCGTCCGCGGCGATGGCTCCTATCTCTACACGCTCCCCTCCGTCGTCGACGACATCGACCTCGCCATCACCCATGTGATCCGCGGCGAAGACCACGTCTCCAATACCGGCACCCAGATCGAGATCTTTGAAGCGCTCGGCGGCACCATCCCGACCTTCGGCCATCACAATCTGCTCACCGACGCCGAAGGGCAGGGCTTCTCCAAGCGCCTCGGCTCCCAGTCGATCAGCGACTTCCGCGACGAGGGCTACGAGCCAATGGCCATTGCCATCATGGCCAGCCTGACCGGCACCAGCCTGCCGATCGAGACCTACGAAACCCTCGACGAAATCGCCAATCGCCTCGATTTCTCGATGATCTCGCACGGCGCCGCGCGCTTCGATCCCGTCGAACTGGACAACCTCAACGCCCGCCTGCTGCATGCGCTGCCCTATGAGGGCGCCGCCGGCCGTCTCTCATCGCTGGGTCTTGAAGGCGAAGCGATGTGGCTGCTGCTGCGCGAAAACCTGCGCAAGTTCGACGACATCGCCGACTGGGCGAGGCTCGTCACCGGTCCAGTTGAACCCGTCATCGCCGACGAAGACCGCGATTTCCTCGCCCTGGCAAAGGCCCTCCTGCCCGAAGAGCCTTGGGACGAAACCACCTGGAGCCAGTGGACCGAGCTGCTGAAAACCTCGACTGGCCGCAAGGGCAAGGCGCTGTTCCTGCCGCTGCGCATGGCGCTGACCGGCCGCCACGATGGTCCCGAGCTTAAGTCCCTGCTTCCGCTGGTTGGGCGTAAGGCGTGTCTGGACCGACTACCCTGACCACCTTGTCACCGAACTGCACCAGCCGCAGGTCACTCTCCGCTGGCGTCTGAGCCGGCAGCGTCACCGGCGTTTCGCCTGGACCCGCCGGACGGCGGCGCGGCATGGGAATATCTACCAGCGCAGCCGTCTGCACCGGCACGGCTGCCGCAACGGCCTGCACCGGCACTACGCCGCGCGGATCGCGCCGCGGCATCGGAATGCTGACGCCACCAACCTCCATCACCGCCTGGGTCGACCCATCCGCCTCGGTGGCCACGCTCATCGTGCCCTGCGCAATGGCCGGCACCTTGCAATTGGCGGTGGCGCTGGTGTCCAGCGCGTCGCGATAGCGGAAGGCGCTTGGCAGCGACGTATACATCTCGCCGAATTCATTGCGCATCTGCTCGGGCTCCTGGCCCGGATTGTCATAGAAATACAGCTGCACCGGCGTCGTCGGACAGCTTTGCTGGCACGACATCGCGTCATTGCCGATAAAGTCGGGCAGGGTGGAATAGCTGATCGGCCAGAAGTAGCCGTCGCTCAGCCGCACGCAGACCGTGCGCACCGTCTGATAGCCCTGATAGCCCCAGTAATCGCCGCCATCCACCATCTGCCCGTCGGAAAAATCGCCTTCCGAAGTGGTACCGAAAATCCGGTCGAACACCGACTGGCGCTCATTGCTGAAGGTGGCGCTCGAGCCCTGCGTGCCGCAGCCGAAACGCGCCATTTCCTGGAGGATCGCTTCGCGCTGGCCGGCTACGGCATTGGCCGTTTCCACCTGCTGGCCAACCTGCGCCGCCACATCGCGCAGCCGCAGCACTTCGCGCCCGATCTGCCGGCACTGGTCGGTCAGCTGCACGCCCGCGCGCGCCGCATCATTGCATCCATCGCGCACATAGCGGCTTTCCATCGCCTGCACGTCCTGCTGCGCCTGCCGGGCCGCCTGCGAATTGCCGCCCATCTGCCGGAAGTCGCCATTGCGGTCGAACTGGCGCAGCGCCGCATCGAGCTGGACGCATTGCGCGGCCTGCGCATAGGCCGTGTTCACGTCAAGCACGAGCAGGATCGCCGCCAGCACCGTGAGAAAAATGGCGCGTGTGCTCTTGCTGCTCAAGCCGTCCCCGAATCCCTTGTCCGGCGCGCCGCGCGCCGTTTCATGGGGCCTTAAGACAACGCTAGGACCCATGGCAACACTATAGTGGCCACCGCGTTGCCATGGTAGCGCTGCAAGGCCACACATGTTCGAGATTGCGCCCCGATGAAACTCGCCACGCTCCGCAATGGCCGCCCCGATGGCCAGCTTGTCGTCCTCTCTGCCGACGCATCCCGCTATGTTTCGGCTGGCCGCATCGCTCCGACACTGCAGGCGGCGCTGGATGACTGGGAGGCCCATGAACCGGCCCTTTCCGCCTTGGCAACCCAACTCGATGCCGGAGCCATCGCCGGCCAGCCCTTTGACGCGGCCCTCGCGCTGGCGCCGCTGCCACGCGCCTATCAGTGGATCGATGGTGCCGGCTACCTCAGCCATCTCGAACGCGTTCGCAGCCTCAAGGGCAGCAAGGACGAGGAACTGCAGTCCACCCGGCCCCTGCTCTATCAGGGCGGTTCCGATTCGCTCTCGGCGCCCACCGACCAGATCCGCATCACCGATCCCGATCTCGCCCTGGACTTCGAGGCCGAAGTCGCCGTCATCATCGCTGCCGTCCCCATGGGCGCCAGCCGTGAACAGGCCGCTGCCGCCATTCGCCTCGTCACCGTCTGCAACGATGTCTCTTTGCGCCGCCTTGTCGTCGATGACCTGCAGAATGGCTTCGGCTTTTTCCACGCCAAACCCTCCACCAGCTTCGCCCCCGTCGTCGCCACGCCCGCCAGCCTCGGCGCCGCCTGGCGCGACAATCGCCTGCACTTGCCCCTGCGCATAGAGGTCAATGGCACGCTTTACGGCCAGCCCAATGCCGGCACCGACATGCATTTCGACTTCGCAGACCTGATCGTCGAAGCCGCCCGCACCCGTAACCTCGCCACCGGGACCATCATCGGTGGCGGCACCGTCTCCAACCGCCACGACGAAAGCCTGCCCATCAAGCGCGATGGCATTGGCTTCGCCTGCATTGCCGAGGCCCGCACCGTCGAAAAACTCAAATATGGCCGCGCCCGCACGCCCTTCCTCAAACCCGGCGACACGGTCCGCATCGGCGCTGTCGCGGCCGAGAAATCCATCTTCGGCGACATCGTCCAGCAGGTGGTCCTCGCCTAACCCCCTGCAAAATTTGATAACATTCCCGTGTGGGCGTTGGGGCTGTCACACACCCATGCAACTCTGGCAACATCACTGACTATTGCGCGTTGAGGGTGCACTGATGTCGATCAAGAAGATTTCCGCCATGGCCATTGCTGGCCTGATGACCCTGGGCGTCGTCGCCACCTTTGCCCAGGATGCCTTTGTCGCCCCTGCCACGCCTGAAGAGGCCGTCACCGCCCGCAAGGCCCTGATGCGCACCAATGGCCAGACCCTGCGCGGTGCGGGTGCCCTGACCGGTGACCAGGCCGTCGCCGCCATGCAGACCCTGCTCGACGACTACACCAATATGCCGGCCCTCTTCCCCGAAGGCTCGATTGTCGGCGAGAGCGAAGCGCTCCCCGCCATCTGGGAAAACTGGGAAGGCTTTACCGCCATCATCGAGACCGGCCGCGCCGCCGCCGAATCCGGTCTGGCTGCTGCCCAGTCCGGCGACGCTGCCGGCTATGCCGCTGCGCTCCAGGCCATCGGCGGCACCTGCGGCCAGTGCCACCAGCAGTTCCGATCCTGATTTGAAATCGCCTCCAAAGCGATTGGCGGCCTCCGGGCCGCCTTTTTTCTTTTCGGCTTGCTTTCCCGCAGCACTCCGGCCAATCTTGCCGCCATGAAGATGTCGATCATTCACCGCTGCATTATTACCTGCTAACCACTGGTTGGCGGCGCGGTCTTCTTCATCCCAATAATCTGATACCCGAAGAGCCGTCTGCCAGCTTGAACACGCTTGGCCCAGGGACGGACCACATGACCACGCTTACGCTCTACAATACGCTCACCCGCACCAAGGAGGCCTTTGCCCCCATCGATGCGAACAATGTGCGCATGTATGTCTGCGGCCCCACGGTCTATGACTTCGCCCATATCGGCAATGCGCGGCCCGTCATCGTCTTCGACCTGCTGTTTCGCCTGCTGCGCCAAACCTATGGCGCCGAGCACGTCACTTACGTCCGCAACATCACCGACGTCGACGACAAGATCAACGCCCGCGCCCTGCGCGACTTTCCCGATCTGCCGCTCAATGAAGCGATCCGTCGCGTCACCGAAAAGACCGAAAAACAGTTCCTCTCCGATGCTGCGGCACTGGGTTCGCTCGAACCCACCATCCAGCCGCGCGCCACTGACAATATCGAGCAGATGCAGGTGCTGATCCGCGACCTCATCGCCAACAACCACGCCTATAACGCCTCGGGCGAAGTCCTCTTCGACGTCAAATCCATGCCCGATTACGGCCAGCTCTCCGGCCGCAATCTCGACGACAACCTCGCGGGTGCCCGCATCGCGGTGGAAGCCCACAAGAAGAACCCCGCCGATTTCGTGCTGTGGAAACAGTCGTCCGAGACCGAGCCCGGCTGGGACAGTCCCTGGGGCCGCGGCCGCCCCGGCTGGCATATCGAATGCTCGGCGATGTCCGAGCGCTATCTCGGCCAGACCTTCGACATCCACGGCGGTGGCGTTGACCTGATCTTCCCGCACCACGAAAACGAGATCGCCCAGTCCCGTTGCGCCCATGGCACCCACGCCATGGCCAATGTCTGGATGCACAATGGCTTCCTGCAGGTCGAAGGCCAGAAGATGAGCAAGTCGCTCGGCAATTTCGTCACCATCAACGAATTGCTCGAGACCGGCGCCATGGGCGGCCGCGCCTGGATCGGCGACGTGCTGCGCCTCGCCATGCTGATGACCCACTATCGCGAGCCGATCGACTTCTCGGTCAAGCGCCTCGAAGAAGCTGAAGCCAAGCTGCGCGACTGGCAACGCGCCGCCCGCGGTGCCGAACTGTCCAAAGGCGATGCCCCAGACGAAAGCGTGGTGAAAGAACTCACCGACGACCTCAACTTCCACCGCGCCTCGGTGGCCCTCGATTTCATCGCCAAAAAGGCCAATCGCGATGAAGGCAATGCCAGGCATTGCCTCGCCGCCACACTCCGCTTCCTCGGCTTCAGCCTCGACAGCCTGCTCACCTCCGACGACGGCTGGGAAGCCCCACCACACATCGCCAAAGCCATCACCGACCGCCTCGACGCCCTCGATGCCAAGGACTTCGCCAAAGCCGACCAAATCCGCAAGGAGCTCGCCGAACAAGGCATTTCTCTGATGGACTACAAGGACGACGCCGGCCAGCGCGCGACAAAATGGGAGATGAAGCGGTGACCGGAAAACCCGACACTCTCACCGGCGGCTGCCAGTGTGGCGCCGTCCGCTTTGCCGTCACCCGGCTTGGTCGCGGTTCGATCTGCCACTGCCGCATGTGCCAGAAGGCCTTTGGCGGCTTTTTCGGCCCGCTGATCACCGCCCATAATGCGCAATGGACCCGTGGCGAACCCAAGTGGTTCCAGTCGTCCAACGCTGCCCGCCGCGCCTTCTGTGGCGATTGCGGCACGCCGCTCGCCTATGAAACCCGCTTCGGCCTCGAACTGGCCATCGGCGCTTTCGACGAGCCGGAGCTGGCCGCGCCGGTGATCCAGGTCAATCCCGCCGACAAACTGGCCTTTTTCGATGGCCTCACCGCTCTGCCGGTGCGCTCGGAATCCAGCGACGAATGGCGCGATTTCCTCGCCGGCATCCACTCCAACCAGCATCCTGACCACGATACCGACGATTGGCCACCGAGGGAGAAACCGTGATGGACCGCTACGCCATGGAGGTCTCTGGCGGCTGCCAATGCGGCGCCGTGCGTTATCACGCCACCGAAATGCTCGACAACGCCCATATCTGCCATTGCCGCATGTGCCAGAAGGCGGTCGGCAACATCTTTGCCGCCCTTGTCGCCGCGCCACGCGACGCCATCACCTGGACCCGCGGTACGCCGGCCCGCTTCCGAAGTTCCGAACATGTCGATCGCGGCTTTTGCGCCCAATGCGGCACGCCGCTGTTCTACGACGATATCACCGGCACCCGGATCAACTTCACCATCGGCTCGCTCGACCACCCTGAGCTTTTCCCGCCCCATATCAGCGACGGCAACGAAGGGCGCGTTCCCTGGTTCGAGACCTTGCCGAGCCTGAAACATGGCGGCGAAACCGGCACGCGTGGCGAAGACGATGCCGCCTGGGCGGCCGCCATCAAGTCCACCAGCCACCAGCACCCCGATCACGACACCACCCGTTGGCCCGACCTTGCGGTTGGGCTGGGCCAGAGCAAATAAAGCCAGCAATGTCCAAAGACCGCCTCTATCTCTTCGACACCACCCTGCGGGATGGCGCGCAAACCGCCGGCATCGAGTTCTCGCTCGAGGACAAGATCTCCATTGCCCGCCTCCTCGAAGAACTCGGCGTCGATTACATCGAAGGCGGCTATCCCGGCGCTAACCCAGTCGATACCGACTTCTTCGAACAGAAGCGCACCAGGACCGCCAAGTTCACCGCCTTCGGCATGACCAAGCGGGCAGGGCGCTCTGCCGCCAATGACCCGGGCGTCCAAGCTTTGCTCAATTCATCCGCCGAAGCCACCTGCTTCGTCGCCAAGACCTGGGACCATCAAATCAAGGTGGCGCTCGAAATCACCCTTGAGGAAAACCTCGCCAACCTGCGCGACACGGTGGCCGCTGCCGTCGCCGCCGGCAAGGAAGCGCTGATCGACTGCGAGCATTTCTTCGACGGCTTCAAGGCCAATCCCGACTATGCCCTGGCTTGCGTCAAGACCGCGCTCGATGCCGGTGCGCGCTGGGTGGTGCTCTGCGACACCAATGGTGGCACCATGCCCTCTGAGGTGACGCTTATTGTTAACAGTGTACTAACCATTGCGCCCGGTTCGCACCTCGGAATCCACGCTCATGACGACACCGGCCAGGCCGTCGCCAACACGCTGGCAGCCGTGGAAGCTGGCGTCCGCCAGATCCAGGGCACGCTCAACGGCATCGGGGAACGCTGCGGCAATGCCAATCTCATCACCATCATCCCGACTCTGGTGCTGAAGCCCTATTACGCCAACCGCTTCGAAACCGGCATCGACGCTACCCGCCTTGAGCGGCTGGCCTCGATTTCCCGCGCCTTCGACGACCGGCTTAATCGCGCCCCCCTACGACAGGCGCCCTATGTCGGCCGCTCGGCCTTTGCCACCAAGGCCGGCATCCATGCCTCGGCCCTGCTCAAGGATTTCTCGACCTATGAGCATGTTCCGCCTGAAAGCGTCGGCAACGAGCGCTCGATCATGGTCAGCCAGCAGGCCGGCAAGTCCAATCTGCTGACGGCGCTCGCCCGCCACGGCATCGAAATCTCCAAGGACGATCGCCGCCTCGAAAAGCTCCTCGCCGAGGTGAAACACCGCGAATCGCGCGGCTATTCCTACGACGGCGCCGACGCCTCCTTCGCCGTGCTCGCCCATGAAGTGCTCGGCACGCTGCCCGAATTCTTCCAAGTGGAAAATTACCGCGCCAGCGTCGAACGCCGCCACAATGCCCAGGGCGAGGAAATCACCATGACCGAGGCGGTGGTGAAAATCCGCGTCGAGGGCGAGTTGCTGATGTCGGTGGCCGAAGGCAACGGCCCGATAAATGCCCTGGATTTGGCGCTGCGCAAGGACTTGGGCAAGTATTCGAGCTGCATCGAAGACCTCGAGCTAGTCGACTTCAAGGTCCGTATTCTGGACGGCGGCACGGGCGCGGTCACCCGTGTACTGGTCGAGAGCCGCGATGGCACCGGCGAGCGCTGGTATACGATCGGGGTTTCCCCCAACATCATTGATGCCTCCTTTGAAGCTCTGTATGAATCAATCACCTACAAGCTGTTGAAAACTGAGACGGCCGAGGCGAAGACTTAACCGGGCAGTTCAACGCGAACTGCCGCAACGGTCCTGGAGGACAAACTGGCCGATACCGCTCCCAAGAAACCCCTGGCGCTCACTCTCGGGGCAGCGGCGGTCACCCTGGCCGTCATCATCGGCGTGCTTGCTGGTCCGTCGGTTGTGTCCTGTTTCAACGCCGAGGGCGGCATGGGCTATTGCCTGCGCGGCAAGATGACCGATGCCGGAATTCTGCCACGTCAGGCCGTCGCCTCGACCGACGCGGCAACCCAGCCGGCAGAGCCGGTCGCCGTGGTCACTCCAGCACCAGAGCCTGAAGTCGCCGTCGGCGAGCCCACGCTCGATGTTACGCCGCCTGCACCTGCTCAGGATGACATAGACCAGGCGGCGGCCGATGCTTTGATGGCTGCGACCTTCGGACTGCGCGTCGAGGCCGACGGTTCCGTGCTGATCGCTGGTAGTGGAACCCCCGGCAGCGAGTTGGAGGTTTACGCCGATGATGCGCTGTTGGGCTCGGCAACGGTTGAACCAAGCGGCGACTGGGTGATCATCCCTGACGCGCCGATTGCGCCCGGTGGCAGCGAGATTACTCTTGGTGAAGCCGGCAAGCCGGGCCGTTCGCCCAAGTCTTTCGTCGTCGTCATCAATGACGACAAGTCCAGCGAACCTTTGGTCGTCGCCAGCACCCCTGGTGCTGCCAGCGAAGTGCTGCAGGGCCTTGATCGTCCGACTATCGACACCACCACCCAAGTCGCCGCCGCTACCCCAGCGACGCCTCCAGCGCCTGCGCCCACACCAGCCCCGGCCGCCACTGCGGCGGCCCCTGTCGCGACACCTGCGCCAGCGCCCGCTGCACCTGCGCCTACCGCGCCAGCTCAGCCAGTCCCAACGCCCGTTCCAGCCATAACGCCTCCGGCCGAGCCGGCAGCACCCACGCCTGAGCCCGCTCCCGCAGCACCGGCGCCCGCAACTCCAGCCACACCGCCACCAGCAGCCCCTGCGCCCGACGTCGCCGCAGCAACGCCTACGCCCGCCACGCCACCAGTCCCCGCTGCAGTCGCGACCATCGCCCCAACCATCGACGCCATCGAAATTGAAGGCGAGCGCACCTTCTTCGCCGGCGCCGGAACCGAGGGCGCCACCATCCGACTTTACGTGGACGACAGCGTCATCGCCGATACCGTCGTGGAAGACGGCCGCTGGCTCGTCGAAGCGGGCAATGTGTTGACCAAGCCAAGCCAGCGCGTCCGCATCGACATGCTCAACGCCGGCAGTGCCGATGTTGCCGCCCGGGCCGAGGTGAACTTCGAAGTTGATGTCCCGGCCGACGCACCGGCCACCACCGTTGCCGAAGCCGCACCGGCTGCCGAACCGGCTCCGGCAACCGATGCGACACCCGTCCCAACCATGGTCGCCGTCTCCGTCGGCGGCCCAGATGCGGAGCGCTTCGCGTCGGGCAAAGCGATCATCCGCCGTGGCGACAACCTCTGGACCATCGCCCGCCGCGTCTACGGCGAGGGCATTCGTTACACGACCATCTACGAGGCCAACACCGGCCAGATCCGCGATCCCGACCGCATCTACCCCGGCCAGGTGTTCGAGCTGCCGAATTAAGCGCTTTCCGCAAATAACTGCGCAGAAAATGGCCCTCCCTCGGGAGGGCCATTGTAATTTTAGCGGGCTACCCCCATTTTATCGGCAAATGACGATCAAACCCGGCGAAGCCATGCAAGACGACGACATTGCCAATATCATGCGAGCGATGGGCCACCCGGTGCGGCTCAACATCCTGCGCATCCTGGCCAAGCAGGAGCGCGGCGAATGCTGCTGCGCCGACGTGACCGACGAGTTGACGCTGGCCCAGTCCACCGTCAGCCAGCATATCAAGGTTCTGCTCGACGCCGGCCTCATCGAACGCAAGCCGCGCGGCACGCGCAATTGCTATATCGTCCAGCATGACCGGCTCGCCGCCCTCGGCAGCGCCTATTCCGGCATGATCGCCGGCTTTTCGCCGGCACCATCCAGACTGGAAGCGGAACTCGCCTGATGTCGACTGACAATGCTGCGCCGAAACCGTCCGTTAGCGCGGACGAGGGTTCCCTATTCTCTACCGTCCGCAATCTCTGGCCTTATATGTGGCCAACTGATCGCGCCGACCTTCGCCTGCGCGTGGTGCTCGCCATCGGCGCCCTGCTGCTCAGCAAGGTAGCAACCACGCTGATCCCCTTTGCCTATAAGGGCATTATCGACAGCCTTGACGGCTCCGCCCCCAATGGCGCGCTGATCCTCGGCCTTGCCGTGCCGATCGCCCTGGTGGTCGCCTACGCGCTGGGCAATGTCATCGACGCCGCCTTCCAGCAATTGCGCGACGTCTGGTTTGCCAGCGTTGGCCAGCATGCCGTGCGCACGTTGGCACTGCAGACTTTCCACCATATGCATCGCCTGTCGCTGCGCTTCCATCTCGCCCGCCGCACCGGCGGGTTGAGCCGTGTTATCGAGCGCGGCACCAAGGGCATCGAAACGGTCGTCCGTTTTGCCATGCTCAACATCGCTCCCACCATCGTCGAATTCATCATCACCGCCGTCATCTTCGTCTGGATGTTCGGTTTCAGCTATCTCGGCGTGCTGGTGGTGATGATCTGGGGCTATCTCTATTTTACCATTAAGGCGTCGAACTGGCGTATCGCCATCCGCCGCGACATGAACAATTCCGACACCGATGCCAATGGCAAGGCGATCGACAGCCTGCTTAACTATGAGACGGTCAAATACTTCGCCAATGAGAAGATGGAGGCCGAGCGCTACGACCTCTCCATGGCCGGCTATGAAAAGTCCGCCATCCGCATCTGGACCTCGCTGGGCTTCCTCAACTTCGGCCAGGCCATCATTTTCTATGCCGGCTTCCTGATCATCTCGATCATGGCCGTGATGGGCGTTATGAACCAGACGCTGACGCTGGGCGATTTCGTCCTGCTCAACACCTTCCTGATGCAAATCTACCGGCCGCTAAACTTCATCGGCTTCGTCTATCGCGAGCTGCGCCAGGGCCTCACCGATATCGAGGAAATGTTCAAGCTGCTCGACCAAAAGGCCGAAGTGGAAGACCGCGCCGACGCCAAGCCGCTGGCCGTCACCGGCCCGGTGATCCGCTTCGACAATGTCACCTTCCACTATGATTCCAATCGCCCGATCCTCAAGGGCGTCAGCTTCGAAGTGCCGGCCGGCAAGACCGTCGCCATCGTAGGTCCCACCGGCGCCGGCAAGTCTACCATTTCGCGGCTGCTCTATCGCTTCTATGACGTCACGGGCGGTTCGATCACCATCGACGGGCAGGACCTGCGCGACGTGACGCAGGAAAGCCTACGCTCGGCCATCGGCATGGTTCCGCAGGATACCGTGCTGTTCAACGATACCATCGGCTACAATATCGAATATGGCCGTCCCGGTGCCGGCACCGAAGAGGTCCGCGCTGCCGCCGCCATGGCGCAGGTCGGCCCTTTCATCGAGTCGCTGCCGCACGGCTACGACACCCCGGTCGGCGAGCGTGGCCTCAAGCTTTCCGGTGGTGAAAAGCAGCGCGTCGCCATCGCCCGTACCATCCTCAAGGCCCCGTCCATCCTCATCCTCGACGAGGCGACCTCGGCTCTCGACACCAAGACCGAACGCGACATCCAGTCGGCCTTGGACGTGGTGTCGAAAAACCGCACCACGGTCGTCATCGCCCACCGGCTTTCGACGGTCGTCAATGCCGACGAAATCCTGGTGCTGCGCGAAGGCGTCGTTGCCGAACGCGGCCACCACACCGACCTCTTGGCTCAGGATGGCCTCTACGCCCAGATGTGGAGCCGTCAGCGCGAAGCCACCGAGGCCGAAGAGAAACTGCTCCAAACCGCCAACGACCCAGACGGCTTCGTCAAGCGCGGCGCCCCCGCGGCGGAATAAGGATAAGGCTCATGACCGAGTGGTGGCACTATCTCGTGGCGGTTTTTGCGCCACTGTTTCTGGTCAACGGCATCCCGCATTTCGTTTCGGGCACCATGGGCCGCACGTTCCCGACACCCTTCGTTGGCGGCCCGCCCAATCTTGATACGCCCCAGCGCAATGTGCTCTGGGGCGGCCTCAACTGGTTGGTCGGCGGCATGCTGCTCTGGCTGCTGCGCGACAGCCTGGGTGAACCCATCATTGTTGCCGAACTGATCGCGCTGGGTTGGGCCTTCGCCTTCTTCCTCGCCCGCACCTTCTCTGGCTTGCCGCGCTAAGGCTCACGTTTCGGAACCGGCCTTGCGTTCCAGCTGTTTCTCCCGGTGACTGTCCAAACCGCGGAGGAAATCCCATGGACGCCCATGCCCTCACACCTGCCCACGATCTCGCCAAAGGCGCCCACACGCCATTCCCCGGCGAGTCCGACGCCTACCGCGCCGCCCGTGAAGCCCTCCTCGCCGAGGAAATTGAATTCCGCCGCCACATGACGCGCCTCGCCGAACAGCGCCAGGCTCTGCCACTCGGCCCGGTGATCACCAAGGACTACCGCTTCCTCGATGCCGATGGCAGCGACCTCAGCCTGCTCGACCTGTTCGGTAGCCACGACACGCTGGTCACCTATTTCTGGATGTACGGACCGCAGCGCCAGCGTCCATGCCCGATGTGCACCAACTGGCTTGGTGGCGTCGAAGGGAATGCCGCCGATATCAAGCAGCGCGTCGCCTTCAAGATCATCGGCCGCAGCCCGGTCAAGCGCCAGCGCGAGTTTGCCGAGGAACGCGGCTGGAAACACCTCGATTTCGTCCAGACTCTCGGCGACGACTATGCCAATGACCTGCACCTGATCACCGCAGACGGCGGAGAAATCCCCGCCTTCATCGTCTTCAAGCGCGACGGCGACCAAGTCCGCCTGTTCTGGGCCAGCGAAATGACCGGCGACATGGCCGACCCCGGCCAAGACCCGCGCGACGCCCCCGACATCGCCCCACTCTGGACCATCCTCGATTACACGCCCGAGGGCAGGGGGACGGATTGGTATCCGAAGCTCAGTTATGACTGAAACAAAAAGGCCCGCATCGCTGCGGGCCTTTTTCATTCCATCCAGCCTATTCGGCTGCTTCCGGCCGATCCGGCTTGTTGGCCGGATTGGCGCTGTCCTTCTTGTCCAGCCCGGCATCGGGGCTGACGATGTAGCGCTTGCTGCCATCGGCATCGGCCGGGATTTCCACGGCCATGCCGTCAAAACCCGCGGGCGTGGCCATTGCCGGCTGGCGACGACGACCGGAGACCCAATTGCGGAAGCGGCCGAGATTGTGACCGGTGCCCTTCATCTGGACCCAGATGACGCTTGGGGCGGTGATCATCACCGGCACCATGATCAGCGTCAGCAGCGTCGAGAAGAACAGGCCCGAAACCAGCGCGGCCGACAGGTGGATGAACCACGAACCGGCCAGACCGCCGATGACGATCTCGCGGCGGATGAAGTCGAACTCGACATTCGCCCACATCGGGATCACGCCAAGGGCCGTCAGGAACGCCGTCAGCAGCACCGGCCGCACGCGCTGTGCGGTGGTGAGCAGCATGGCCTTGACCGGCTCGACGCCCTGGTGACGGTTGTAGTCATTGTAGGTGTCGATCAGCACGATGCCGTTCTTCACCACGATACCCGCCAAAGCCACGATGCCGAGGCCCGTCATGATGGCCGAGAAGCTCATGCCCGTAGCCAGCATGCCGAGCAGCACGCCGGCCACCGACATCACCACGGTCGAGAGCGTCACCATCACCTGGTAGAAGCTGTTGTACTCCAGCAGCAGGATGAAGAAGATCAGGAACATCGCCATGCCAAGGGCCTGGACGATAAAGGCATTGGCTTCGCCAGCCTGCTCTTCGGCACCACCGAACACCACATTCACCGTTTCGGGAAACGACTGTTCGGCAATCCAGGTCTGCAGCTCGGCAACCTTGTCGGCGGCATAGACGCCTTCCGGAAGGTTGGCGAGACCGGCGGCCACCGGCATCTGGTAGACCTGATTGCGGCGCTGGATATTGGCAACCTTGGGCACGGCGGTCCGGGTGATGAAATTGCTCACCGGGATCATGCCGCCCGTGGTGGCAATCCGCATCGAGTCCAGCGCATCGAAGGTCCGCTCGTTTTCCGGCAGGCGCACCTTGATGTCGAGTTCCTTGCCGCTATCCGCATCGCGATAGGTCCCGAGCTTGACGCCCGAGGTCACCAGCTGGACATAGGGCGCCAGCTCACGCACGCCGATGCCATACTTGCCGGCCTCGTTGCGGTCGATGGTGATCTGCCAGTCGATGCCGGGGGAGGGGCGACCGTCTTCGATATCCACGGTATTTTCCATGGATTCGAGCTTGGTCCGGATCGCACTGACCACGGGGACCAGATCCTCGTAATTGGTGCTCTCGACCCGCATGTTGATATCCTTGCCGGCGGGCGGACCATTCTCGGCTGCCAGAACCTGGATATCGAGACCGGAGAACTGCCCCATCCGCGCGCGGATGTTGGTGAAGATCTCTTCGGCCCTGACGCGATTGTTGTAGTTGACCAGCTGCAGCTGGAAGTTACCGATCGTGTCCGGTGGCGTGGTGCCGAAAGCACCCGTGTTGCCGAACTGCATGATAACGTCCTGGATGCCCTGGACCTGCATGATCTCGCTGCCGATATCGCTCATCATGTCGCGAATTTCTTCAGGCGAGTAATTGCCACGACCGACGACGGCCACGGTGGCGAATTCCGGTTCCGACGCCGGGAAGGCCTCGGTGCCGGTCGGATTGGCGATATAGGTCGCGAACACGCCGATGATGATGGCAAAGCCCACCGCCAGCGTCGGGATCGGCCAATGCAGCAGATGCTCCATGGTCCGCACATAGATGCCGGTCAGGCCCTTGACCTTCTTGGGGTCGAACTTGTCGGCATACATCACCGTATCGGCCGCTTCCTTGGCCTTCGGATCGATATGGGACGAGGCAATGATCGAGCCGATCACCGGCATGAAGATCAGCGCCGAAATCAGCGAGGCCACCATGACGATGATCACGATCATCGGCAGATAGGCCATAAACTTGCCGATAATGCCCGGCCAGAACAGCAGGGGGATGAAGGCACCTAGCGTCGTAAAGGTCGCGCCCAGCACGGGCACGAACATCTTGCGGACGGCGAGGATGAACGCCTCTTTCTTCGAGACGCCTTCCTGCAGCTTTCGCTCGGCATATTCGACCACCACCACGGGGTCGTCGACCAGCACGCCCACTGCGATGACAAGGCCGAACATCACCATCATGTTGATGGTCATGCCCAGGGTCTGTGCCACAAGGAAGGCCATCATGAACGACAGCGGGATCGACATGCCGATCATGATTGCGGGACGCACGCCAAGCGTCGCCACGCAGGTGATCAACACCAGCGCCACGGCCGTCAGCACCGCTGCTTCCAGCGAGCGGAACATTGAAGTGGTAGTTTCGGCCTGGTCGAGAAAGAAGCTGTAATGCACGCCTTCCGGCCAGTCCTTGGCCAGTTCGGCCGTCGTCTTCCGCACCTGGTCGGAGACGTCGATGATATTGGTGCCGAGCTTTTTGGACACGCCCATGATCAGGGCAGGGGAGCCGTTGACCGTGGTGTAGTCGGTGGCGTCGGCCAGCGTGCGGGTAATCGTCGCCACGTCGCCAAAGGTCACGACGGTATTGCCATCGGTCTTGAGCGGCAGACTGTAGACGTCTTCCGGCGTGTTGATCAGGCCGGGCACTTCGATATTGAACGAGCCCTGGCCGGAGTTGAGCGTACCACCGGGCACCACCATATTATTGCGGCTCAGCGCGTCGAACAGCTGGCTCGCCGTCAGCCCATAGGCTTCGAGCCGCAGCAGGTCGATGCGCACTTCGAGGATTTCGTCACGGGCGCCCGAGAGTTCTGCCTCGCGAACGTCCGGAATGGCTTCCAGCGCGTCCTGCAGGTCTTCGGCGCGGCGCACCAGTTCCTTTTCGGGCGCGCTGCCATAGACGGCGACCGAAATGATCGGCGTGCCGACCAGATCGATTTCCGCCACGATCGGATCATCCGCATCGGCGGGGAGCTTCGACTTGACCGCATCCATGCGGGCGCGGGTGTCGGCCAGCGCCTGGTCCTTGTCGGTATTGATGTCGAACTCGAGGAAGATCGAGGCATGGCCGGTGGTCGAGGTGGAACTGATATTCTCCAGCCCCGGCAGCGTCGCCAGTTCTTCTTCGGTCGGCTTGGCCAACAGGTTTTCGGCGTCGCGCGGGGCGACACCGGTCTGGCTGATCGAGACGTAGAGATAGGGCACGTCGATGGCCGGGAAGCTCTCCTTGGGGAGAGAGACATAAGCCGAGATGCCTGCCGCGAGCATGATAACCATGACCGTCAGGACGACGCGGGGCATCCTGAGAATCTTGACGATAAAGTCGAGCATGATCAGACGCTTTCTGCGCTAACGTCGGGGGTCGTCTCGTCGGGCGAAGCCTTCACAGCCTGTCCGGCGCTCACATTTTCCTGGCCGATGGTGATCACCTCGGCGCGGGCAGGTAGGCCACTCACCCAGACGCCATCGCGCGTATCGCTGACGATCGTGATTTCGTGGAAGGCCACCTTGCCGTCTTCCACGGTGCGCACGCCAAGCACGCCCTGGTCATCCAGTGTCAGCACTGACTGCGGCAGCAGGTGACCGAGCGTCGAGCCCAGCGTCACCGTTGCCTGGGCGGTCACGCCATCGCGGATCGACAGGTCGTCATTGGCGAATTCGATTTCCACCGGGAAGGAACGGGTCGCATTGTCGGCGGTCGCCGAGATGAACGTCACCTTGCCCGCCACTTCGGCGCCCGTCACCGTGGTGATCTGGGCTTCGAGACCGGTATGGGCCAGCCCGATGCGCGATTCCGGCACTTGGCCGACAAACACCATCGGGTTGAGCTGCACGATGGTCGCGCAGGGCGCACCCTGAGCCAGCATCGAGCCAGCCACAGCGACGGGGTCCTGCACGACACCGGCTACCTTGGCCTTGATTTCGGTGCGGTCGAGTTCTGCTTGCGCATTGTCGAGGCCGGCCTGAGCCGAGGACACTGCAGCCTTGGCGCCGCTCAGCGCGACTTCCACGGCACGGCCGGTATTGGGAGCGGCCAGGCCCTTGGCCCGCAGCTCGGCATTGGTATCGAAATCCAGCTGTGCCTGAACCAGACCTGCATTGGCCTGCTCTAGGGCTGCCTGGCCCTGCGACACCGCGGCGACGCGCGTGCCCTGGTCCAGCGTGCAGAGCGCATCGCCCACAGCAACCTGCTGGCCCTTGGTCACATGCACCGCATCGACGATGCCGCCCGTTTCAGCCATCGACGTCACCGAGGCCTTGGCCTGGGTGCGGCCGCGCAGCGGCACGTCGATCTGCATCGGCTGTGCATCAAACACCACCGTGCGCACGCTCGGCAGGGCGGCATTTTCGCCACCTTCTGCTTCATTGCGCTGGGCAATGGTCAGGGCCGGATCGGTTTCGGGATGCGGATGCTCGGCCAATACGCCGGCGCTGGCCAGCGTCGTATGCAGCGGGCCATGCTCTTGCCCTTCGATAACAGAAACGATCGGCTTTTCGCCTTCGCCGGGGCCATTGCCGCCGACGACGAGAGTTCCGGTTGCCAGCCAGCCGCCGATCCCGATCAGGATCAGCAAGGCCACGCCATAAGAAAACAGTGCACGCATGAAGTATTCGCCCCTTTACTCAGCCGCGTCTTTGCTCGGCTCGGCTCGCGCCAATGTGATCAGTTCGTGCATATGGGAGCGCATATGCCGTTCGGCAAGCTCCATGATAACACGACCGTAATTGATAACCCATGTGTCACCCGCACTGCTGCCGTGCTCTGAAGCGACATCTTGCAGCTTGTTGCGGCCATCCACGAGCCTTTGCAGAAATTCGTTCGACCGCGTCTCGACCAGGTCGCGCGGCAGGATATGCGCGAAACGCGCAAACAACAGGAACGGGCTGCGGAACACATCCTCGCCCAGCGGCTCTGCCAGTTCTTCAGCAAAAGCGGAACGGCCAAGTTCGGTAATGGTATAGACTTTCTTGGCCGGCTTGCCGGTCTGCTGCTCGGTGCGGCTGGTGACCAGCTTTTCGGTCTCGAGCTTGGCGAGCGCAGGGTAGATCGAGCCGAAGCTCGCCTCGATGAAATACGCGCAATCGCCTTCAACGCAGGCCTGCCGGATATCATATCCAGTGGCTTCGCCCTCAAAAAGGATCGATAAACAAAGCGTTCTGACGTTCATGCGCGCGTTCCACAGACCTATGTTGGTCCGATATATGCCGGTTCTCTATAGGTACGGCTGACATCGCGCAAGTTCTACGCCCGCAGTCATCGGGCAGATCAGTTAAGATCAGATTGCATGGCTCGCTCTAATAGAGCGCTTCGGCCAAGTTCGGTAGTCGGCATTTCCCCTAGTCGAGCAGTCTTACCATTTCCGCTGCTGCCCGCCGTGCCAGTTCAAGACTGGAGGCGGCCACGAAATAGGGATTGAGGAACGCCAGGTCATGCTTGCCATAGCGCATGCGTTCGCCGTCCAGCGTCACCACAGCGCCGCCTGCCGCTTCCAGCACGGCCTGCCCAGCCGCCGTGTCCCATTCGCAGGTCGGGGTGAAGCGCGGATAAAGCTGCGCATCGCCCCGTGCCAACAGGCAGAACTTCAGCGACGACCCGACCGAAACGTCCGCCTCGACATCCAGCGTCTCGCACAGGCCTGCCAACGCCGCATGCCCATGCGACCGGCTGGCCACGATCCGCAACCGCTCGGCCGAAGCCACGGCAATCGCTGTCTTGTCCGAAGCCGCGCCACTCAGCGTATTGCAGAACCATGCGCCACTCGCATCGCCGATGAAGGTCTCGCCGGTCACCGGCGCCAGCACCACGCCCAGCACCGGCACACCATCCTCTACCAGCGCGATATTGACCGTGAACTCGCCATTGCGCTTGATGAATTCCTTGGTCCCATCCAGCGGATCGACGACGAAATAGCGTTCGCCCAGCGTCGGAATAATCCCGGCCGCCACGCTCTCCTCACCCAGCACCGGAATGCCGGTCTTTTTGAGATAGTCGAGAATAATCGCCTCGGCCGCCGCATCCGCCTCGGTCACCGGCGAACCATCCGCCTTGCTCACCGCCGCGATCGGCCGCGCATAGACGTCGAGGATCACTTTTGCCGCCGCAATTGCCGCGTCGAGCACCAGCGTGGTGAGCCCCTGGTCAGTCGGCGCTTGCGTCGTCACTGTCATCTTGGATGGTCTCTGCCCTATGCCGAAGCTCTACGCGCCCGCCTTCGTGCTGGCAACATCCTTGGGTGGTCCCCTTCTCCCCTCGCGGGAGAAGGTGCCCGAAGGGCGGATGAGGGGGCCTAGATGATCTTCTTCACCGTGTGATCCGCCTCGATAATCCCCTTCGTCAGGCTCCCGGTCGTTGGATAGAGCGGGATCAGGCACGCCTGCAGCGCGTGATAGATATCCGGCTTGCCGACGAACAGCCGCGAGGTCGGCGTCAGGTCTTCCTTGAGCTCGCTCAGCCAACCGCCGCGCGCATGGTCGATGACGTGGTTTTCGGCATGGTCCCAGAGCTTGCGATACCAGATCTGGAAATAGTCCTCATTGTCGAAGGCCGAGATATAGGCCGAGGCGCCAATGGCCTCGGCCAGCGGCCACCACAGCTTTTCGCGCATGATCGGCTGATTGTCCCAGTCCAGCGTGTAGAAGAACCCGCCGTGCAGCTTGTCCCAACCTAGCTCGATCGACTGGCGGAACAGCTCGCGCGCCGCGCCGGTCATCCAGTTGGCGCGCTTGTCCCCCAGAATCCACAGCTGATACAGCAGCCGCGACCACTCCAGCCAATGCCCCGGCGTCGCGCCGGACGGCCGGAACATCTCATTGCCCTCATACCCCTTGTCGAGCACCCAGTTCTCGTCGAAATGCTCGGCCACCCGATGCCCGAGCGGCACGGCGGTCTTGAGGATGATCTTCTCGGCAATCCGCTCGGCCTTGACGAGGTAGTCCTTGTTGCCGGTCGCCTCAAAGGCGGCCATCAGCGCCTCGGTCATATGCATATTGGCATTCTGCCCGCGATAGGGCAGCAGCTCCGACCAGTCCTGACTATACTCGTCCTTGACCGTCCCGGTCTTGTCGTCCCAGAAGCGCTCGTTGATCACCTTTGTGACGTCCGCCAACATCTGCTCGGCCAGCGGATGCCCGACCAGCTTGGCACTCGAAGCCGCCAGCAGCACGAAAGCATGCCCATAGGCCTGCTTGGAGCCATTGCTGATCCCGTCATCATCGACACCCCAGGCGTAACCGCCATGCTCGGCGTCACGATGCTGCTCCCAGATAAAGCGCATGCCGTGGTCGACGATCTCGTCCGATCCCGGCCGGCCCAGGAGACTTCCGATCACGGCACAATGCACCATACGCGTCGTGACGTGAATCTGCCGCGTCGCATTCTCCGCGTCGACCGGCAGCCCCTCGTCATCCAGCTCGAAAAATCCGCCCTTCGGATTGATCGAGGCTGCCTCGAAGAAATCATAGAGATTGTTGGCCTGCCGCATCAGATATTGCCGATGAAACAGCCGGTTCGGCCACGGGCTCGAATTGGTCTTGGCAAGGTTCAGCGGCAGCTCGGTCATGACAGACTCCTGATTTGCGAGGAGCTATAGCCAGCCAATAAGAACGTTGCAACTTCGAGCCGTGCCGCAGGCAAAATCACGCCGGTGGCCTGATTTTAGGCGCTTCGAGCCGGCTGCAGGCAAAATCACGCCGGTGGCGTGATTTTAGGCGAGAAGGCCATAAGGCCTATGGCCGAATGGCCCAGATGTGCCGCGTACGCGATAAGATTCCTCTCCCTCTGCAGGAGGAGGCTAGGTGGGGGTGGACGCACCGACCTTGGAACTACGCTTTCGCGTACCACCCCTCGACCCGCGCCACTTCCTCCGCCGAGCCCAAGATCACCGGCACCCGTTGATGAATCCCCGTCGGCACCAATTCCAAAATCTTCTCTGACCCCGTCGTCGAAGCGCCACCCGCTGCCTCGACGATCATCGCCATCGGATTGGCCTCATACAGCAGCCGCAACCGCCCGCCCTTGCTGACCGTCTCGCTATCCAGCGGATACATGAAAATCCCGCCTCGCATCAAAATCCGATGGATATCCGCAACCATCGAGCCGACCCAGCGCATATTGTAGCGCTTGCCGGCCGGCCCGGTTTCACCCGCGACATTCTCCGCCACATAGCTGCGCGTCGCCTCGTCCCAGAACCGCTCGCGCGCCGTATTGATCGCATATTCGCTCGACGCCGCGGCCACAGCCACCTTGTCCAGCGTCAGCACGAACTGCCCTGCGCCATCCAGCGTAAACACCGCCACGCCCGCCCCAAAGGTGATCACCAGGCTCGTCGCCGGCCCATAAGCCGCATAGCCCGCCGCCAGCTGCGCCGTCCCCGGCTGCAGCAGGCCCTTGCTCGCATCCAGCACCGAAAAGATCGTGCCCACGGTGACGTTGACGTCGAGGTTTGAAGATCCATCCAGCGGATCGGTCGCGACCATATACTGGCCCTGATTCTCCAGATGAACCGCTTCATCCAGCTCTTCGGATACCAGAATCGAGATCTCGGAATTCTGCCCTATGTGATTCAAAACAATATCGTTCGAGATCACATCGAGCGCCTTCTGCGCCTCGCCCTGCACATTGGTATGGCCTGCAAGCCCGGTCTGCCCGGCAATCGGCGCCAGACGCAAGATGCCTGCAATCTCCGCACTTGCCGCCGCCATGCTTGCGACAACCGAGGCCAGCTTCGGATCGACAGTCTGGCCAGCAAGCCATTGCGCAAGGGTCGTGATCATCGAAAAACTCGCAGTGAGGGCAGGGTGCCCTCACTCTCATCATGCAGCGCCATCAGGCAAGGCCGACTTTCGGCTCACCCCTCCTGCGCCAGATCGGCCAGCAAGCCCGCGGCCACGCTCAGGCGCGACACCGTCAGCTCGCCCTGCGTCAGCTCCTTGACCGCCTCCGCCGTCCGGGCAATGCCAGCCCGGCCCATCCAGGCAACCACGCCGCCCTCGGTCCGCAGCACATCAGCCGTGAGATCGCGCTGTGCCCGCATCAGATTGGCCAGTGCCCGGTCCAGCGCCATGCGGTCGAAGCGGTCGCTGAGCCGGATATCCCGGCCCTGTTCCACAACCGGCCATAGGTTGAAGGTTGCGAACACGCCAAAGAATGCTGCCGCACCATCCGCCACCGAAACACCGGCCCGCTCGCTGACCAGCACAATATCGCTGGCATAGCTCAGCACCGGCAGCTCCGCGATCTGCTGCGCCAGCGCCGCCGGCACAGACTGCGCCACCAGCGCTGCGACCTTTGCGGAAACCTGTTCCGCCAGCGACGCGGGCAGGGCGCTCCCCATCAGTCCGCGCAGTGCCGCAACACCCGCTGCATGCCGCTCGACCAGCCCGGCCAGCCCCTGCGTCACATCCGCATTGCGCAGGAACCACAGGCTTTCCTGCCGCAACAGATCCATTACCTCGGCATAAAGCCCGAGCTGAACCTCTCCAGTGACCAGACCATCCAGCGCGTCAATCTCGGTATTCAGCGCCGTCAGCCCATAGACATCGCGCGTGGCCGCATAGGCCAGTGCCACCTCGCCGGGGCTGGCGCTGGTCGCCGCCGTCAGCTCGCTGACGAAAGCCGGCCCGCCGCGATTGATCATGGCATTGGCCAGAACCGTCGCGATCACCTCGCGTTTCAGCCGATGCTGGCTCACCTGTTCCGGATAGGCCGAATGCAGCTTTTCCGGGAAATAGCGATAGAGCTCGCCCGCCAGATAGCCATCATCGATCGCCTCGCCTTCCAACAGGTCGGCATAAAGCGTCAGCTTGGCATAAGCGAGAATCACCGCCAGCTCCGGCCGCACCAAAGCTCGGCCATCCATCACCGCATCGCTGGGCAAAAACTCCACCGCCCGCGCCAGCAGACCGCGGTCTTCCAATTGTTCGATCAACTCCCGATGATCCGGCAGCTCATCCAGCCCCGCCCGCTGCGCCAGCGAGATCGCCAGCCCCTGCAGGTAATTGTTGCGCAGGCACAGCGCCGCAACCTCATCGGTCATGGTCACCAGGAAGTCGTTGCGCTGCTCCACCGGCAGCGACCCATCCGCCAGCAGCGGCGCTAGCGCAATCTTGATGTTGACCTCGAGATCGGAGGAATTCACCCCCGCCGAATTGTCGATCGCGTCGGTATTGATCTGCCCGCCCTTGAGCGCATAGTCGACGCGCCCCCGCTGCGTCACGCCGAGATTGGCGCCTTCGCCAATCACCCTGGCCCGCACATCGGCGCCGGTAATGCGGATCGCATCATTGGCACGGTCACCCACCTCGGCATCCGTCTCGCCTACGGATCGCACATAGGTGCCGATACCGCCAAACCACAGCAGGCCCACATCGGCCTTGAGAATGGCCGTCATCACCTCCGCCGGTGTCGCATGCGCCACCGTCAGCCCCAGCGCCGCCCGTATCTCGGGGCTCAGCGGTATCGCCTTCAGCGACCGCGAAAACACCCCGCCGCCGGCCGAAATCAGCCCCTTGTCATAATCCTGCCAGCTCGACCGGGGCAGCGCGAACAGCCGCTGCCGCTCGGCCAGGCTCGTCGCCGCATCCGGCGTCGGATCGATGAAGATGTCGCGGTGGTCAAACGCCGCGACGAGACGGATTTCCGGGCTCAGCAGCATGCCATTGCCGAACACGTCGCCGCTCATGTCACCGACGCCGACGACGCTGAAGGGCTCGCGCTGGATATCGCGGTCCATCTCGCGGAAATGCCGCTTCACCGCCTCCCAGCCGCCGCGCGCCGTAATCCCCATCTTCTTGTGGTCGTAACCGGCCGAGCCGCCCGAGGCGAAAGCATCGCCCAGCCAGAAGCCGCGCGAGATCGCAATCCCGTTCGCCGTATCCGAAAAGCTCGCCGTGCCCTTGTCCGCTGCCACCACCAGATAGGGATCATCCCCATCGCGCCGCACCACATCTCTCGGCGGCACCACCACGCCATTGACCAGATTGTCCGTCACATCCAGCAGCGCGCCGATGAAAATCTTGTAGGCCGCAATGCCCTCGGCCGCAAAAGCCTCGCGCGCCATGCCAGCCGCCAGATGCTTGGGCACGAAGCCGCCCTTGGCCCCCACCGGCACGATCACCGCATTCTTGACCTGCTGCGCCTTGACCAGCCCCAGCACTTCGGTGCGGAAATCCTCCGGCCGGTCCGACCAGCGGATGCCGCCTCGCGCAATGGCGCCAAAGCGCAGATGCACGCCTTCCACCCGCGGCGAATAGACCGAAATCTCGCGGTAGGGCCGCGGCGCCACCATGCCGTCCACGAGCGACGAGTTGAACTTGATCGCCAGCGCCGGCATGCGCTTGCCCTCGGCATCACGCTGGAAAGCATTGGTCCGCACCGATGCTTCCACCAGGTTCACGAACCGCCGCACGATCGTATCCTCGTCCAGCACCGCCATTGCATCAAGCGCCGCAACGATCCGCTCCCGCGCCACCTCCGCCGCGACTTCGCGATCCGCCTGCGCCGGGTCATGCAACGCCTTGAACAGCGCCACCAGCGCCCCGGCCGCTTCGCTCTGCTTCACCAGAACATTGGCAATATAGCGCTGCGAATAGCTGGTGCCGATCTGCCGCAGGTAGCGCGACAGCGCCCGCAGCAAGGCCGCATCGTTCCAGCCCAGTTCCGTCCGCCCTACCAGCGTATTAAGCGCATCGCTCTCCGCCAGCCCGTCCCATACCGCTAGCAGCCCTTCTTCCACCGCCGCGCGCCGCGCCGCCACATCGAAGTCGCCCTCGGCCGGCTCCAGCACCATGTCATGCAGATAGCGTTCCACCCCGTCGCGCGGCACCACCGTATAGGTGCGCTCGTCGATCACCCGGAAGCCGAAGGCCTCCAGCATCGGCACGCGGTCGCTGAGCGGAATAGCACTCTCGCGGTGGTAGAATTTAAGCCCAAGCGAGCCATCTGCCCCGGTCCGCGCCCGCAGCCTGATCGCGACGCCCGCGCCATCGCCCAGCCCCCGCAGCACGGCAATATCATCCAGCGCATCGGCCGCCGAATTGCGCGACTGATAGGCCGCCGAAAACGCCCCGCGATAATCGCTGATCGCGGCTGGATCTTCCGCCGTTGCCGCCAGCACATCGCCAAAATTACTGGTCAGCGCCGAAACGCGCTCTTCCAGCTCCGCCCGGCTCGGCTGCGGCGTCGGCCCGGCCACCCGGCCGATGATCACATGCAGCCGCACCAGTTCCCCTTCCGGGAAATGCGGATAATAGGCCGAAATACGCCCGTCATAGACCTGCGCCAGATAGCGCGCGATGCGGGCCCGCGCTTCGCTGTCATAGCGGTCGCGCGGCACGTAAACCAACACCGAGACGAAATTGTCGAAGCGGTCGATACGCGGCAGCGCCCGCACCCGCGGTCGGTCATAGAGCCCGGCAATCGCCGTGGCGAATTCGAACAACTGATCGACGCCAATCTGGAACAGCTCGTCGCGCGGATAGCTATCCAGCGCGCTCAGCAGCGTCCGCCCGTCATGCCCCAGCGGATCAACACCCGACTTGCGCATCACCTCGGCAATCTTGCGCCTGATAATCGGCACATCGGTATGCGGCGTCGCCTGCGCCTGCGCCGTGAATAGTCCGACAATGCGCAGCTCGCCCGTCGCCGCGCCATCCGCGTCAAACAGCTTGATGCCGACATAATCCATATGCACGCGGCGATGCACCCGCGCCCGCACATTGGCCTTGGTCACCAGCAGCGGTTCGTCGCTCGCCATGAAGGCGGTGTGCTGCGGCGTTGATTCCACAAAAGTCGGCCCGCTGCGCAGCAGCTTGAACTCGGGATCGCGCAAAATACCCAGCCCGCTTTCGGCCAGAGGCGCCAGTCCCTCGGCGCCGAGCCGGTATTCGCGCATGCCGAGGAAGGTGAAATTGTGCTCGATCAGCCAGTCGAGAAAGCGCAGCGGCTCGTCCTTCTGGCTTGCCTTGCTCTGTTCCAGCGCGCCGATCGCCCGCCGCAGCCGCTCCAGCATCGGCTGCCAGTCGCGCACCGCGCGGGTCACTTCGCTCATCGTCGCTGCGACTTCAGTCTTGAGCGCCTCGACATCCGCCACCGGGTCGGAATGGATATGCAAGACGCTCAGCGCCCGCCCGCCATGCGCGCTGACCGCGCCCTGTTCCACCTTCACCACCGGATGGGTAAACAGCCGCACCGTGCCGCCCGCCGCCCGCACTGCCGCCAGCGCCGAGTCGACGATAAACGGCATATCCGGCGACACCACATCGAGCGCCAGCGGCTCGCCCGCCTGGTTCGGCACCGTCGCGCTCAACCGGCTGCCATCGCCGTCATAATCGAGCAATTGCTTATAGGCATGCCGCAGCCTGGTTTCGAAAGCCTCCGGCGCCAGTCGCGCCAGGTCCTCGCCATCGGTCGCCAGCACTGCCGCCCGGAAGAAACGCGCAAAGCCCGCATCCTCGCTCGCCAGTGCCGCAGCCCGCTCCAGCAGGGCCGGACGTCTCGATTGTCCCAGGTCCATTCAACGACTCCCCAATTCGCCGCAACAGTCTAGGCGGGCCATCCGCACATGTCGCCATTCTCTTCCACCATAGTGCGCAAGCGCCACGGCTGCGTGACAGCGCCAGCCGATTATGGCCTTTGCAGGTCATTGGAATTAATTTGCGCCCAATTGACCTGTTTGCCGCTTCGGGCCATGTTTTTCTCGGCAAAGTGCCAAATGCAGCAAACCGTTTTCTCGGGCGCTGCTCCGGCGCTAGGCCGCCGCCTTGCGATACCCTAGTTGTCTGGTAGTCTTTCACCATCGATCTCAGCGGGAGACAGAGATGAAGAACGCCCCCAAATTTATCGCCTATACCGCTCTTGCCGCATCCCTGGTGCTGGGCTTTGCGGTCACGGCGCATGCTCAGGATCGCACCCTGATCAACGTCAGCTACGACCCGACGCGCGAACTCTACCAGCAGTTCAACGAGGCCTTCGTGGCCCATTGGCAGGCTGAAAAGGGCGAGACCGTCGCCATCCAGACCACCCATGGCGGCTCCGGCGCCCAGGCCCGCACCGTCATCGACGGCCTTGAGGCCGACGTCGTGACCCTGGCGCTGGAATCCGACATTAACGCCATTTCCGATGCCAACCCGGCGCTGATCCAGGCCGGCTGGCGCGGCACGTTCGAAAACAACAACGCCCCCTATACCTCCACCATCGTCTTCCTCGTCCGCAAGGGTAACCCCAAGGGTCTCGCCGACTGGGGCGATCTGATCAAGGACGGCGTCGAAGTCATCACGCCAAACCCCAAGACCTCGGGCGGCGCCCGCTGGAACCTGCTGGCCGCCTGGGCCTGGGCCAAGGCACAGCCCAACGGCTCCGATGAGACCGCGCAGGCTTTCGTCACCGAACTCTACAAGCATGTTCCCGTGCTCGACACCGGCGCTCGCGGCTCCACCACCACCTTCGTGCAGCGCGGTATCGGCGACGTTCTGCTGGCCTGGGAAAACGAGGCCTATCTGGCGCTCGAAGAACTCGGCCCCGACGCCTTCGACATCGTGACGCCCTCCGTCTCGATCCTGGCCGAACCCCCGGTCGCGCTGGTCGTCGGCAATGCCGAAAAGAAGGGCAATACCGATCTGGCCCAGGCCTATCTCGAATATCTCTATTCCGATGAAGGCCAGTCGATCGCCGCCGCCAATTACTACCGCCCCTTCAAGCCCGAGGTTGCCAATCCGGACGACGTCGCCCGCTTCAAGGACGTCAACCTCGTCACCATCGCCGATTTCGGCGGCTGGCGCGAAGCCCAGCCCCACTTCTTCGGCGACGGCGGCGTCTTCGACCAGATCTACACCGGCACCCCGGCACAGTAGTTCAACGATACGTCCTCCCAGACGCAAAACGCCGGCCCAAGGCCGGCGTTTTTGTTTTTGATTGCGCGCCGATCAAGAGAGTGGAGCCCCCTTCTGCCCTGCGGGAGAAGGTGCCCGAAGGGCGGATGAGGGGACCTTAGACGGCGCCTTCAATGCACCGTAGCTGGCGCAACATCCACCGGCTCATCATCGTCAGCGTCCGTGCCAACCTTCGGCCCAGCCCAGAACACGATATACAGCAGCTCTTCCCCCGCCGCGTCGGTGATCTCGATTGACCTTGGCAGCCGTGTATCGCCGCCCGTGCTCGCCGCATGCTCGACGATCGCCTTGGCAAGCGCCGCCGCATTATGCTCCGCCGCCTCCAGATCCGGCAGGTCGCTGCCATCCGTGTCGGGGATCAATTCGTCATCGGTGCGATAGTGAAAGTAGAACCGGGGCATGGACGCCTCCCTCGACGGAGCTTTGCAGGAAAAGTGGTCGCCACTTTTCCGGTTCGACAAAGCGGCAACTTAAAGACTCAAGGAAAATGCAAAAGGCGGGAATGAGTTGCCAGCCTGCCAGCTTCGGCGCCTTCAGTCGAGCCCGCCCAGCCCATGATAAGCATGGCGCTGCCACAGCAGCGGCTTGCGGCTGGTTGTGGTCTCGGCTTCGACAATCGCCCCGGCAAACAGCACATGCGTGCCGGTCTCCATGGCGCCGATCACGTCGCAATCCAGCGCGGTCACGCTGCCCAGCAACATCGGATGTCCCGACGGCCAATCCGTCCAGTCGCCCAGCGAAAACCGCTCGCCGGCCTCCACCTTGCCGGCGAAGGCATCGGCGAGGTCAGCCTGCTCTTCCGCCAGCATGGCGATTGAAAACCCGCCCGTCTTGGCGATAAGGTCGGCCAGCCGGCTCAGTATATCGATCGAAATCAGGATGGTCGGCGGATTGGCCGCCAGTGACAGCACCGCCGTCACCGTCCGCCCGATCCGCTCATCGCCGCGCCGCGCCGTCACCACGCTGACCGTCGACGCCATGGCCGCCATGGCCGAACGGAATTCGGTATGACCCACCACCGGCCGGCGGGAAGGGCGCAAATGCATCGCATCGGGCAGTTCGAAATCGGCCATCACGTTCAATTCTATACTCCGGCAACGGACCCAACCAGCCCATCCGTCTCGCTCTTTTGGCAGTCCGTTGGTCCCACCACGCTCGCCCCACCCACAATGTCACCCCGGCCTTGAGCCGGGGCCCATCCCGAGATCACGCCATGGCCGCAAGGTCGCTCGAACGAACCACCTCGCGGCCGACATGACATTCAGCGTTTGACTAGCCGAGGTTCGCTTCCGCAAACTCATAGTTCGCCAGCTTGTCGAGGAAGTTGGTCACATAGTCCGGCCGGCGATTGCGGAAGTCGACATAATAGCTGTGCTCCCAGACATCGAGGCCCAGCAGCGGCTTGCCTTCACCGGTCGCCAGTGGATTGGAACCGTTCGGCGTCTTGGTGACCTTGAGCTTCCCGTCCTTGCCCAGCACCAGCCAAGCCCAGCCCGAACCGAACTGCGTGGTAGCAGCCGTTTTGAATTGCTCCTTGAACGCCTCGACCGAACCCAGGTCGCTGACGATCTTGGCTTCCAGCTTGCCCGGCAGCGCGCCACCCTTGGGCGACAGGGCGTTCCAGAAGTGGATGTGGTTCCAGTGCTGGCCGGCGTTGTTGAACACCGGCGCCAGATCGGCCTTGCCATTGGCAAAGGCGATGATCTCTTCCAGCGACTTGCCCTGCAGATCGGCATTCTTCTCCACAAAGCCGTTCAGTGCCGTCACATAGGCCTGGTGGTGCTTGTCGTGATGCAGTTCCAGCGTTTCCTGGCTCATGCCCTTGTCGGCAAGAGCAGCATGGGAATAGGGCAGGGCGGGGAGTTCAAAAGCCATCTGGGCCTCCTGTTTTGGCGTGCCGCTTGCAATTTTTTGGCGCGCCGTCTAATTTCCAAGTAATGACTTTGAAAACCTCTGACGCGAATATGTCAAGCCAGATCTTGGAAAACGCATCGACTGCGGGCAATGTTGCCTGGTCGCCGCGCAGCCCGGCCGAACGCGTGCTGATGGCGCTCAAGATGCATGGCGCTTTGTCCTCCGCCGAGCTGGGCAGTAAGCTCTCGACCACCGGCGAAGCCGCCCGCCAGCAATTGGCACGCTTAGCCGAAGAAGGGCTCGTGCAATCCGCCAGCGAAGCGCGCGGCGTCGGTCGCCCCACCCAGCGCTGGAGCCTCACCCCTGCCGCCCAGTCCCGCTTTCCCGATACCCATGCCGCGCTCACCGTCCAGCTGCTCGACATCGTCCGCACTTCGCTTGGCGAGGCCGCTCTCGACACGCTGATTGCCGTCCGCGAAGCCGATACCCGCACCGCCTACCAGTCCGCCGTGCCCGACCATCTCCCGCTCCGCGACAAGGTCGCCGCGCTGGCCGAACTGCGCTCCGCCGAGGGCTATATGGCCGCCTGGAGCGAGGAACCCGACGGCACGCTGGTGCTGATCGAAAACCATTGCCCAATCTGCGCCGCCGCCACCGCATGCCAAGGTTTTTGCCGCGCCGAACTCGACGTCTTCCGCTCTATCCTCGGCCCCGAGGCCCATATCGAACGCAGCGAACACATCGTCTCCGGTGGCCGCCGCTGCACCTATGCCATCCGAAAGTCCGACGCATGAGCGAAGACAACCCACGTCCGCCCGTTGGCACGCAGCGCCAGCGCGTCGGCTGGGAAACCCCGGCCGGCCTCGACGAAGCCATGATCCGCATGGTGGTGGAGCGCTTTTACGATGATGCCCGCAAGGACCCGGTCATCGGTCCCGTCTTCAATCGAGTCATCGCCCGCGAAGCCTGGCCGCATCACCTGGCCACCATTGCTGACTTCTGGAGCTCCATGCTGCTCGGCACCGGCCGCTACGCCGGCCGCCCCATGCCCAAGCACATGGCAATCCCCGAACTTTCCGATGAACACTTCATGCGTTGGCTCGCCCTGTTCCGCCGCACCGCTGAAGCCGTCTGCCCACCGGACATCGCTGCCCTCTTCGTCGAACGCTCCGAACGCATCGGCAACAGCTTCCGCATGAACATCTACATGCGGAGAGGCGAGGACATTTCCCGGCTGGGGCCGCTGGAGCGCGAACAGCCAATTTGGACGCCGCCGCGCTAAAAAATCCTCTCGGCGCAGCGAATCCGGTGCTGACGGCCTCCCAGAATCTCCTAACCCCCTTCGTGCTAGCACAATTTTCTTTCCCTCCTTGCGCAAACGCCACGGCCTCGCTTTGATTACCCGGACCGATCCACTAGGGTCGCGACCGCCGCACCGGGTTGAGAGGTCGACATGACTACCGCCGCCATATCCCCCATCAGGATTCCCGCTTGAGCGCCGCGGTCTCGACTGCGCCGCGCCGCGCCTGGAGTTTTCGCCAGCCCAGCGTCATCCCCGGCTTCGGGCTGACCCTCGGCTTCACGCTCACCTATTTCTCGCTGATCATCCTGATCCCGTTGATCGCTCTAGCGGTCCGCTCGGCCGGTCTCGGCCCCGAGGGCTTCTGGAAAGCCGCCACCGATGCCCGCGTACTGGGCTCGCTGCGCGTCAGCTTCGTGACCGCGCTGATCGCCGCCGGCGTCAACGTCGTCTTCGGCACGCTGATCGCCTGGTGCCTGGTGCGCTACCGCTTCCCCGGCCGCCGCATTTTCGATGCCATCATCGATCTGCCCTTCGCACTGCCGACAGCCGTCGCCGGAATTGCGCTCACCGCCATCTACGCCCCCAATGGCACCGTCGGCGCGCTCTTCGCCCCGCTCGGCTGGCGCATCGCCTACACGCCGGCCGGCATCGTCATCGCCATGATCTTCATCGGCCTGCCTTTCGTCGTCCGCACCATCCAGCCGATCCTCGAAGAGGTCAGCCACGAAGTGGAAGAGGCCAGCGCCACCCTCGGCGCCAACCGCTTCCAGACCATTTTCCACGTCATCCTCCCCAGCCTCATGCCGGCCATCCTCACCGGCTTCGCTTTGGCCTTCGCCCGTGCGGTGGGCGAATACGGCTCCATCATCTTCATCGCCGGCAATATCCCCTTCGTCTCGGAAATCGCCCCGCTGCTGATCTATATCCGCCTGCAGGAATTCAACTATGTCGGCGCCACCGTCATCGCCACGGTCATGCTGCTGATATCCTTTGCCATCCTGTTCCTGATCAACCTGATCCAGGCCTGGTCGCGCCGGAGGTATGGCTATGGCAACTAAGCTTCGCGCTCGCCTCAAACGCCGCCGCTCGCCCACCAGCGAGAGCCGCCCGGTCCAGCTGCTGCTGATCGGCATCTCCCTGCTGTTCATGGCCATCATCCTGGTGCTGCCGCTCTATGCCGTCTTCCACGAAGCCCTTTCCAAAGGCATCGGTACTTTCTTTGCCGCGCTCGGCGAACACGACGCTCAGGCCGCCATCCGCCTGACGCTGCTGGTGGCCGCCATCGCCGTGCCGCTCAATGTGGTCTTCGGCCTCGCCGCCTCCTGGGCCATTGCCAAGTTCGAATTCAAGGGCAAGGCCTTCCTCATCACCCTGATCGATCTGCCCTTTTCGGTCTCGCCAGTGATCTCGGGCCTGGTCTATGTGCTGCTGTTCGGGGCAGGGAGCTTCCTCGGCCCCTTCCTCAAGAGCTACGGCATTGAAGTCCTCTTCGCGCTGCCCGGCATTGTCCTCGCGACCATTTTCGTCACCTTCCCCTTCGTCGCTCGCGAACTGATCCCGCTGATGCAGGACCAGGGCACCGGCGACGAGGAAGCGGCGCTGTCGCTCGGCGCCAATGGCTTACAGACCTTCTGGCGCGTCACGCTCCCCAATATCAAATGGGGCCTGCTCTACGGCGTGCTGCTCTGCAATGCCCGCGCCATGGGCGAATTCGGCGCCGTCGCCGTGGTCTCGGGCAAGATCCGCGGCCAGACCACCACCATGCCCTTGCAGGTGGAAATGCTCTATAACGAATACAACGCCACGGCGGCCTTCGCCCTGGCATCGCTGCTGGCCTTGCTCGCGCTGGTCACGCTGGTATTGAAGTCGGCGCTGGAATGGCGCTTCGGCGAAGAAATCGCCGCCGGCAATCACTGATAGGATTTGGGGTCTATGGAAGTTCGCGTTCAAAATGTGCGTAAGGAATTCGACCGGTTCCCGGCGCTGCATGATGTCTCGCTCGATATTCATTCGGGCGAGCTGATCGCGCTGCTCGGCCCCTCGGGCTCTGGCAAGACCACCTTGCTGCGTCTGATCGCCGGCCTCGAAATGCCGACCGCCGGCAAGATCTTCTTCGGTGATACCGACGCCTCGGAAAAGACCGTGCAGGAGCGCAATATCGGCTTCGTCTTCCAGCACTATGCCCTGTTCCGGCATATGACGATCCTGGAAAACATCTCCTTTGGCCTGAAGGTCCGCCCGCGCTCGACGCGTCCGCCCAATGGTGAAATCCGCCGCCGCGCCATGGAACTGCTCGATCTGGTGCAGCTCACCGGCCTCGAAAAGCGCTATCCCAACCAGCTCTCCGGCGGCCAGCGCCAGCGCGTCGCCCTGGCCCGCGCCCTCGCCATCGAACCGGCGGTCCTGCTGCTCGACGAACCCTTCGGCGCCCTCGACGCGCAGGTGCGCCGCGAGCTGCGCAAGTGGCTGCGGGAGATCCATGACCGCACCGGCCACACCACCGTTTTCGTGACCCACGACCAGGAAGAAGCCCTGGAGCTCTCCGATCGCCTCTGCGTCATGAGCCAAGGCAAGATCGAACAGGTCGGCACCCCCGACACGGTCTATGACCACCCCACCTCGCCCTTCGTCTTCGGCTTTATCGGCGAATCCAGCACGCTGCCGGTCACCGTCGAAAACGGCGAACTCTGGGTCGGCGGCCGCGCCATAGGCGTTCCGGCCGGCGACGCCACCCCCGGCGACGCCCGCCTGTTCTTCCGGCCGCATGATGTGGAACTGGTCGAGGCAGATGCCTCGCTGGCCGGTGTCGTCAGCACCAGCCGCCGCGTTGGCGGCACCCGCCGCGTTGAGCTCGAAATCGGTGGCGCCGGCCATCACGTCGAAGTGGATCTGCCCTTCGACCACCCGGCCGGCGAAAAGACCCGCCTGGCCTTCCGTCCGCGCCGCTGGAAGCTTTTCCCCGCCGCCTGAGAACCAAAAAAGCCCGCATCCCTTTCGTGAAGGCATGCGGGCTAAGGTCGGTTGAAAGCGCTCGTAAGCGCTTGTCGCTTTTACGGGATTATCCCTAACCCGGCATCGAACACATGTTCGATAAAACTATTCTTCGTCGCCCTTCACCGCCTCCATCGACACATGCGTCGACGTATGCGCCACATGGGGCAGGGCGGAAATCCGCTCCCCCAGCACTTCGCGATAGTCGGCAATATCCTTGGTCCGCACCTTGAGCAGATAGTCAAAGCTCGAGGCGATCATATGTGCCTGCTCAACCTCGGGAATTGCCCGAACCGCCTTGTTGAAGGCGGCCAGCGCCGCCTTGCGCGTATCCGATAGCTTCACTTCCACAAAGGCCACATGCGGCAGTCCCAAGCGCTTGGGGTCGATCACCGCCCGATAACCCAGGATATAGCCCGCCTTCTCCAGCCGCGTGATCCGCGCTTGGCATGGCGTCTTGGAAAGGTTCACCCGCCGCGACAGCTCCGCCACGCTGATCCGCCCATCCTTGGCCAGCTCGTCTAGGATACGCCGGTCGATCTGGTCCAAAGTCTCGTAGGTAACGGTTCTCATGGCGCTTTGTCCTGCAGTAGGCCCCAATCATAACGCCGAACGCAGCATTCCGCCACATCATCAGACGAAACGCCTGTCCAACTCATGGCATGCTCATCGCAACCCGCGCCCGAGAGCCCCATGTCCGACATTACCGCCGCCCGCACCGAACTACATGCCCGCAACCTCGCCGACGAGACCACGCTGGTTCGCCAGCTGATCGTCGACACCGGCCTCTCCGAAACTGATCGCAAATCCATCTCCGCCCATGCCGAAGCCTTGGTCACCACCGTGCGCAAGGGCAATCGCCTTGGCTTGATGGAAAGCTTCCTCGCCGAATATGGTCTCGCCACCGACGAGGGTGTCGCCCTGATGTCGCTGGCCGAAGCCCTGCTGCGCGTGCCCGATGCCGAAACCGTCGATGCGCTGATTTACGACAAGGTCGGCGGCTCCAATTGGGCCGGTCACTTCGGCGCCTCCTCCAACCAGCTGGTCAATTTCTCCTCCTGGGCCCTCAGCCTCACCGCCGATGTTCTGGGCGATCCCGAAGTCGGCCCGAAAAACGCCCTGCACCGCGCCATCGCCCGCCTCGGCGAGCCGGTCATCCGCACCGCCGTCGCCCAGGCCATGCGCCTGCTCGGGAGCCAGTTCGTCTTCGGTCGCACCATCGATGAAGCCATCACCAACGCCAAAAAGCCGGAAGCCCTCGGCTACCGCTATTCCTACGACATGCTCGGCGAAGCCGCCCGCACCTCGGACGACGCCGCCCGCTATTTCCATGCCTATGCCGCCGCCATCGCCAGCCTTGCCCCACATTGCAAATCCATCTCGGTACGCGAAAACCCCGGCATTTCCGTAAAACTCTCGGCTCTGCACCCGCGCTACGAGTTCGCCCAGCGCCACCGCGTCATGGCCGAACTGGTTGAATCGACTCGGCAATTGGCCATCGCCGCCAAGTCCGCCAACATGGGCTTCAACATTGACGCCGAAGAAGCCGACCGCCTCGATCTCTCGCTCGACATCATTGCCGCAGTCCTCGCCACGCCCGAACTGGCCGGCTGGGACGGCTTTGGCGTCGTCGTGCAGGCCTATGGCAAACGCGTCCTGCCGCTGATCGACTGGCTCGAAGCCACCGCAAAATCCCTCGATCGCCGCATCATGGTCCGCCTGGTAAAGGGCGCCTATTGGGATGCCGAGATCAAGCGCGCCCAGGTCATGGGCCTCGACGGCTACCCGGTCTTCACCCGCAAGGCTTCCACTGACATCAGCTACATCGCCGCCGCCAAAAAACTCTTCGCCTCCCCACACATCTATCCGCAATTCGCCAGCCACAATGCCCACACGGCCAGCGCCATCCTGAATCTCGCGGCCTCCGCTGGCCGGGGCAGTGACAGTTACGAATTCCAGCGCCTGCACGGCATGGGCGAACGCCTGCATGACGTGCTGCGCACCAGCCACGGCACCCGCACCCGCATCTATGCCCCCGTCGGCGCCCACAAGGACCTACTCGCCTACCTCGTGCGCCGCCTGCTCGAAAACGGCGCCAACGGCTCCTTCGTCTACCAGATCGCCGACGAGGGCATCCCGGCTGCAATAGTCGCCGAAGACCCCATCGCCAAGACCCTGGCCCTCGACGCCATCCCCAATACCGCCATCCCGGCCCCCTTCGCCATCTTCGCCCCCCGCCAAAACTCCGCCGGCCTCGACCTCACCGACCCGGTCACCTTCCCAGCCATGGACACCGCCCGCGAAGCCTTCGGAACCACCCAGTGGCATGCTAAACCACTAATGGCCGCACACACACAGAACGGTTCCTCCCCCTCTCAGGGGGAGGTTAGGAGGGGGTCTATCACCCAGACCAACCCCTCCAACCCCACCGACATCCTGGGCACCGTCACCAACGCCACATCCGAAGACGTCGCCACCGCCATCGCCGCCGCAACCGCCTCCACCTGGGCCCAAACCCCGGTGCAAACCCGCGCCAACCTCCTCCGCGCCGTGGCCGACCTTTACCAAGCCCACCGGCCCGAATTCTTCGCCCTCCTCGCCCGCGAAGCCGGCAAGTCCTGGGCCGACGCCGTCGCCGAAGTCCGCGAAGCCGTGGATTTCCTGCGCTACTATGCCGAGCAAGCCGAAGCCCAAACCCTCGCCGCCTCGCGCGGCCCCGTGGCCGCCATCTCGCCGTGGAACTTCCCGCTGGCCATCTTCACCGGCCAGGTCGCGGCCGCCCTCGTCGCCGGCAATCCCGTCCTCGCCAAGCCGGCCCCGCAGACCCCACTCATCGCCTTCCGCGCCGTGCAACTGATGCATGAGGCCGGCATCCCCACCGACGCCATCCAGCTCCTCCCCGGCGCCGGCGAAGTCGGCACCGCGCTGACCTCAAACCCGGCCATCACCGGCGTCGTCTTCACCGGCTCACTGCCCACCGCCCGCAAGATCGACCAGGTCATGGCGGCCAACCTCTCCCCCACCGCGCCCTTGATCGCCGAAACCGGCGGCCTCAATGCCATGATTGTCGACTCCACTGCGCTGCCCGAGCAGGCCGTGCGCGACATCCTCGCCTCGGCTTTCCAGTCCGCCGGCCAGCGCTGCTCGGCCCTGCGCGTGCTCTACGTCCAGGAAGAAGCCGCCGCCCGCACCATCGAAATGCTCAAGGGCGCCATGGACGAGCTGACCCTCGGCAATCCCTGGCATCTCGCCACCGACATCGGACCCGTCATCGACGAGGCGGCCCGCAGCAAAATCCAGGCCCATATCGACACTTACGAGCGTTCGGGGAATCTGATTCATCGCTTGAAGACGCCAGGGCAGGGCACGTTCGTCGCCCCCACTGTGCTGCGCATCAACGGCATTGCCGACCTGGCAGAGGAAATCTTCGGCCCGGTCCTCCATGTCGCGACATTCAAGGCCGACGAGCTCGACAAGGTCATCGCCGCCATCAATGCTTCAGGCTACGGCCTGACCTTTGGCCTCCACACCCGCATCTCCTCGCGCGTGCGGCAGGTCTCCAATTCGGTCAAAGCCGGCAATATCTACATCAACCGCAACCAGATCGGCGCCGTCGTCGGCTCGCAACCCTTCGGCGGCGAAGGCCTTTCCGGCACCGGCCCCAAAGCCGGCGGCCCGCACTACCTGCCGCGCTTCACCCAAGGGCACAGCCACGTCGACCTTGCGCCACTGCCGCTGCCCGGCCCAACCGGCGAAAGCAATGTCATGCATGTCGCCCCGCGCGGCACCCTGCTCTGCCTCGGCCCCACGCCCGCCGACCAGCAGGCCCAGGCCACCATGGCCGCCATGCTGGGCAACACCGCCATCCTCGCCGAGCTCGACCTCGACGCCCTCAGCCACGCCCGCACTTTCGATGCCGTGGCCTACTTCGCCGACGACGCCAATATCCGCGCCATCCGCATCGCCCTCAGCGCCCGCACCGGCACATTGATCCCGCTGCTGACGTCAGCAGAGGAGGGCGCCCGTCTTTTGGTCGAACGCCACGTCTGCGTGGATACAACGGCAGCGGGTGGCAATGCGAGCCTTATGGCAACTGCAAGCTAAGCCAAAACAAAAAGCCCGCGGATCGCGCCGCGGGCTTTTGCCTGTCAATGCGAAGCATTACCCGCGCGCCAGAACCACCGCCAATTTCGCCGGCACCGAAATCACCTCGCGGATCATCTCCACCCGCTCCGGCGTAAAATGCCAGGCCACATCCAGCATATTCACCGTGCCCACGAACACATCACCGATCACCACCGGCATGTTGACGATCGATTGGCAGCCCAGCGCATTGATCAGCTCATGGTCGAACAGCACCTTGGCGATGTCTTCGATCGTGTTCGCGACGAAATATTCCCGCTTGTTCTGCATCGTGTCGAACCAGGCGTCATAAACCACCGGCTTGGTGCCCGAACCCGGATAGTTCACCGCATCGCTGGTATAGGCCCGCCGCGCCACGCCGGCTTGGAGGTCCACTTCCATCACCGTGAACAGCTTTGCGCCCACCGTCTCCTGCACCAGCGCCTGTAGCGCGGCATAGGCCTGGTCTGCGCCTCTCGCCAAGGCAATAGCCGCGTCAAAGCGTGCCAAGGCGGCCGTCGTGTCAGTCATGAAATAGTCCTTAGGCCGCAGCGCCGGCATGGCCTTCCGTGGCCGCCAGCAATTCCATCGAATAGGCTTCGGCCAATTGGCCGCTCTTGAGCTGGGCCACATCGGCCACTTCCACGATCCGCCCATGCCGCATCACCGCCAGCCGGTCGCAGAGGAAACTCACCACCGGCAGGTTATGCGTCACGAGGAGATAGGTGAGCCCCTGTTCCCGACGCAGGCGTTTCAGCAGATTGAGAATTTCCGCCTGCACCGACACGTCCAGCGCCGAGGTCGGCTCATCCAGCAGCAGTACCTTGGGCTCCAGCATCAGCGCCCGCGCAATCGCCACGCGTTGCCGCTGTCCACCGGACAATTGATGCGGAAACCGAAACCGGAATCGTTGGTCCAGCCCCACAGCCTTGAGCATGGTTTCCACCCGTTCACCGCGATTGCCGATCCCGTTGATCGCCAGCGGCTCGCTGAGTGCCGCGTCAATCGTCTTGCGCGGATGCAGCGAGCCATAGGGGTCCTGAAACACCATCTGCACCTGCCGTGCCACGGCGCGCTCGATCCCATGCGTCCTCGCCTTGCCCAGCACGGATATCTCGCCGGTCCAGTCTGGCGCGAGGCCCGCGATCGCGCGCAGAATCGTCGACTTGCCTGAGCCGCTTTCCCCCACCAGGGCAAAGCTTTCGCCCTCGGCAATATCCAGCGTCACCCCATGCACGACCTTGCTGTCGCCATAGGAAATATCGAGGTTGTTGAGGGATATCGCGTTCATGTGCCCGCCCATTGTGTCCGGTCGAGCACCGGCAGTTCTTCGCGTTGTTCATTGAGCACCGGCATCGCCGCCAGCAGCCCGCGCGTATAGGGATGGGTCGCCCGTTCAAGCTGCCCCGCCGCGCATTCTTCCACCACCACGCCCGAATTCATCACGAGAATGCGGTCGCAATAGCGGCTGACGAGGTTGAGGTCATGGCTGATCAGGATCAGCCCCATGCCCTTGGTCGTCACCAGGTCGTCGATGATATCGAGCACCTGCGCCTGGACGCTCACATCCAGCGCCGAAGTCGGCTCGTCGGCAATCAGCAGCTCGGGGGAGGGGATCAGCATCATGGCGATCATGACGCGCTGTCCCATGCCGCCCGAAACCTCATGCGGATAGAGCCCCGCCACGCGCGTCGGATCATTGATCCGCACCGCCTCCAGCATGGCCAGGATTCGCTCGTTCACCTCGCGCCGCGGCAGCTTTTCATGCGTCACCAGCGCTTCGGCGATCTGCTCGCCGACGGTCATCACCGGGTTCAGCGAAAACTTCGGGTCCTGCATCACCATGGAAATCCGCGCACCACGAATAGCCCGCATCTGCTTTTCGCTCTGGCTGCGCAGATCCACGCCGTCAAATTCCATCCGGTCGGCCGTCACCAGCCCCGGCTTGTGGATCAGCTTGAGGATCGACCGCCCGGTCATCGACTTGCCCGAGCCACTTTCGCCCACGATGCCAAGCCGCTCACGGCCCAGCTCGAAGGAAACCCCCTTCACCACTTCCACCCGCCCGCGATGGGTCGGGAAGCTGACGCGCAGGTTTTCTACAGAGAGGAGGGCGCTCATGGCACAAAGCCCTCCACGACCCGGATGCAAAAAGGCGAAAAAACCATCACTTGCCCTCGCTCTTGGGGTCGAGCACATCGCGCAGCCCGTCGCCGAGGAAGCAGAAGCCCAACGAGACGATGATGATGGCAAAGCCTGGCATGGTCGCCACCCACCACTGATCGAGAATGAAGGTGCGGCCACGCGAAATCATCGCGCCCCATTCCGGCAGCGGCGGCTGCGCGCCCAGCCCGATGAAGCCGAGGCCAGCCGCGGTCAGGATCACCCCCGCCATATCCAACGTCACCCGCACGATCATCGAAGAGGTGCACAGCGGTAATATATGCTGCACGATCACCCTTACTGGGTTCGCGCCCTGCAATTGCACCGCCTGGATGAACTCCGCATTGCGGATGGTCAGCGTCTCGGCCCGGGCAATACGCGCATAGGCCGGCCAGCTGGTGATCGCGATGGCAATGATCGCATTGTTGATGCCCGGCCCCAGCGCCGCGACGAAGGCCAGCGCCAGGATCAGCTTGGGCATCGAGAGGAAAATATCGGTAAAGCCCATCAGCACCCGGTCGGTCCAGCCGCCGAAATAGCCGGCAATGGCCCCCACCAACAGCCCCAGCGGCGCTGAGATCAACGCCACGAGACCCACAATCGTCAGCGTGATCTGCGACCCATAGATCACCCGCGAAAAGATATCGCGACCCAGTTCGTCGGTGCCCATCCAGTGCTCGCCCGATGGCGACAGCAGGCGATTACCCAGGCTCTGCCCGGTAGCCGAATAGGGCGCGATCCATGGCGCAAAAATCGCCGTCAGGATCAGCACCAGGATAATCACCCCGCCCAGCACCGACAGCGGATTGCGCAGCAGCGCGGTAAATACCCGATAGGCGCGGCCGGCATTGGCCTGCCAGCGCGATGTCGGGGAATCCTCAAGCAACCAGTCGCGTGTGGACATCAGCGGGCCCTCGGGTCGAGGACGCGATACAGCACGTCCGAAATTTTGTTGATGAAAATGAACACCGCGCCGATCACCAGCGTCGAGCCGAGTACCGCATTCATGTCGGCATTGAGCAACGCCGTGGTCAGGTAATTGCCGATGCCGGGCCAGGAGAACACCGTCTCGATCATCACCGAGCCTTCGAGCAGGCCGGCATAGGAGAGGCCGATCACCGTGATCAGCTGTACCCTTATCGGATTAAACGCATGCCGCCAGATTACCACCCGCTCCGGCACGCCCTTGACCCGCGCAGTGGTGACGAATTCCTGGTTCAGCTGGTCCAGCATGAACGAGCGCGTCATGCGGGCGATATAGGCTAGGCTGAAAAAGCCCAGCACCGAAGCCGGCAGGATCAGGTGGTTGATGGCATTCCAGAAAATATCGAACTCACCGGCCAAGAGGCTATCGATAAGGATCAGCCCGGTCACCGGCGACACCAGCCCGTCATAGAAAATATCCAGCCGCCCCGGCCCGCCCACCCAGCGCAACCGCGCATAGAACAGCGCCAGCCCGACGAGGCCGAGCCAGAAGGCCGGCATGGAATAGCCGAGCAGTCCCACCACGCGAATGATCTGGTCGACCCACGAACCCTGCCCGCTTGCGGCAATCACGCCCAGAGGCACGCCGATCACCACGCCAATAATGATGCCGATGGTCGCCATTTCCAGCGTCGCCGGGAAAAACCGGCTGATATCCTCGGCCACCGACCGCCCGGTCGATACCGACTGGCCCAGGTCGCCGGTAAACACCCCCACCACATAGTGGAAGAATTGCACCACCAGCGGCTTGTCCAGCCCCATCTGCACCCGCGCCGCCTCATAGACCGCATTGGTCGCCCGGTCGCCGACCACTGCCAGCACCGGATCGATCGGGATCACCCGGCCGATAAAGAAGGTGATGGCCAAGAGGCCCAAAAAGGTGAGGAAAACCGTCGCCACGAATCCCGCCACTGCCGACGCACGACGGCCCCATATCCGCTTGTTGGGCGAAATCGGGGCAGGAGGGGCGGTCAGCTGGGGTTCTAGACTCAAGCGAAAATTCCATTTTCGGAACAAGGCCTTACACCCGAGAAATGACTCTCTCGCGGATTGTGAAGACCTTCACATTTCGCTTTCACCATACAGAAAACTTTGCTTATATCAAAAAAATTTTGGTGGTTTGATGACAGGCAGTGCGCTGGCCAGGCTCGAGACGGAGGGACACCCCAAGGTGGGCGCCCTCATTCGTGCGCGTCGTCGCCAGCAGCAGATGACGCTGGAAGCCCTGGGTAAATCCGCCGAGGTTTCCGTCGGCTATCTCAGCCAGGTCGAGCGCGATCATGCTACGCCCTCGCTGGGCACTTTGGCCAGTATCGCCCGCGCCCTTGGCGTCGGCATCGACTATTTCGTCTCTGCCCCCACCGCCCAGACGGCGCTGACCCGATCCAGCGAGCGCAACCGCTTTTCCGTGGATGGCTCCTCCATCGTCTATGAGCGTCTCGGCACCGATTTTCCCGGCAATACGCTCTCCAGCTTCGTCATGACCGTGCCGCCCGGCTACCGGTCCGAAACCGTCGCCCATGAGGGCGAGGAAATCCTTTACGTGCTTGATGGCGCGATCACCTCGCGCCTCGAAGGCGAGGACATGCTGATGAGCGCCGGCGACAGCCTGCACTTTCGCGGCAATCGCCCCCATTCCTGGTCGAACCACACCGACCAGCCCGCGCGCCTCCTCTGGACCGGCACGCTCGCCCTCTTCCGTTCCTCGGCCAAGCCCTCGCGGCAGGTCGCGGCGGTTGCAAAACCCGGCACCAAGCCGGTGAAGAACAAAAAGATAGTCACTTCAAAGGAGAAACGCACATGAAGCTGCTCACAGCCGCTTTGCTGGCGACTGCGCTTTCGCTGCCCCTGGCAGCCGGCGCCGTCTATGCCGCGACCCCGGCCGATGCTCTGGTCATTGCCCAGAACATCGACGACATCGTCGCGCTCGATCCCGCACAGGCCTATGAATTCACCTCGGGCGAGATCAACACCAACGTCTATGACCGTCTGGTCGGCTATGAAGCCGAAGACACCACGGTCCTGGCGCCGGGTCTTGCTTCCGAATGGGTGGCCGACGAGGCCGCCAAGACCATCACCTTTACCCTGCGCGACGCGACTTTCGCCTCGGGCAATCCGGTTCGTCCGGAAGACGTGGTCTTCTCGTTCTCGCGCGTCATCACGCTCAACCTCACCCCGGCCTTCATTCTCGCCCAGCTTGGCTGGACCCCCGAGAACATGGCCGAGATGGTCACCATTGCCGATGGCAAGGTGGTCGTGAAGTATGAGGGCGATTTCTCCTCGGCCTTCGTGCTCAACGTTCTGGCCTCGCGCCCGGGCTCCATCGTCGATGAAGTCCTGGTCATGGAAAACGCCGTTGGCGAAGACCTGGGCAATGCCTGGCTGAACACCCATTCGGCTGGTTCGGGCGCCTTCGTGATGTCCGACTACCGTCCGGCAGAAATCGTTCGTCTTACCGCCAACGAGACCTATTTCCGTGGCGCGCCGGCGATGAAGTCGATCATCATCCGCCACGTTGCCGAAGCCGCCACCCAGCAGTTGTTGCTGACCTCGGGTGACGTCGATCTCGCCAAGAACCTGACCCCCGACCAGATCGCCGGCCTGCCAGCCGATACGGTCAAGGTCGAGACCTATCCGCAGGCCGCCGTCCACTTCCTCAGCTTCAACCAGAAGACGGAATCGCTAACCCCGCCGGCCGTCTGGGAAGCTGCGCGTTACCTCGTCGACTACGACGGGATGACCGAGACCTTCCTCAAGGGCCAGATGGAAAAGCACCAGGCCTTCTGGCCAAAGGGCTTCCCCGGTTCCTATGACGAGACGCCCTTCACCTACGACGTCGAAAAGGCCAAGCAGATCCTGGCCGATGCAGGCATCACCACCCCGATTAACGTCACCCTCGACGTGATCAACTCGACCCCGTTCACCGACATCGCCCAGTCCTTGCAGGCTGGCTTTGCCGAGGCCGGCATCAACTTCGAGATCCTGCCCGGCACCGGCGCCCAGGTCATCACCAAGTACCGCGAGCGCACCCACCAGGCCATGCTGCTCTATTGGGGCCCGGATTTCATGGACCCGCACTCCAACGCCAAGGCCTTCGCCTACAATTCCGACAATTCCGACGACAACTACACGGCAACCACCACCTGGCGTAACGCCTGGGCGGTGCCCCAGGAATTGAACGACAAGGTCACCGCAGCCCTCGGCGAAGCCGACCAGGACGCCCGTAACGCCGACTACATCGAGATCCAAAAGGAAGCCCAGGCTTCTTCCCCGATCGTCATCATGTTCCAGGCTGCGCTGACCATCGCCATGGCCAACAATGTCGAAGGCTACGTCAACGGCTCCAACTCCGACTTCGTGTTCTACCGCTTGGTCACGAAGAACTAATCCAATAAAGAGCCGGGCCTTTGCCCGGCTCCAGACTTTCAGGTTGAAACCGATCCATCAGCCGCCCGCCCTCACCATGAGGGCCGCGAGACAGGACCGAAAGGTCCGTCGTCGAGCCGGGCAGGGGCCTCGCCCCTCCCGAGCTTCCCCAAAAAGGGATGGGCGGCTGAAGATTGGCAAAGCAGAATACCCCGACCCAGCCTCCCGAAACGTGGAGGAACCGCATAGTGCATTGGGCATAATCTCGCCCAGCACCGGCGGGATTCCTCCCCCCAGGGGGAGGCTAGGTGGGGGTATCCCCGTCAATAAAAGAGCCCAGCATGACCCCGACTCTCACCACCCGCATGGCCAACCTCCGCGCTCGCATGGCGGCCACCAACACCGACCTCGTGGTCATCGGCCCCTCCAGCCACATGATGTATCTGGCCGACCTCTCGCCGCATGGCGATGAGCGCCCCGTCATGCTGATGGTCAGCCAGAGTTTTGCCGGCTTCCTGATGCCGGCGCTCAATGTCGACAGCGCCCGCCAGCACACTGATCTGCCCTTCTTCCCCTGGGCCGATGCCGACGGCCCCAATGCGGCCCTGCAGGACCTGCTCACTGCCACGGGCATCACCCGCACCGCGCCATCCGTGGTCCTCGACGAAACCATGCGCGCCGATTTCGCTCTCCTGGTGCTCGACGCACTACCCGGCGCGACCCGCCGCTTCACCCAGGATACTGTCGGCTATCTCCGCTCCCGCAAGGACGAGACCGAATACACCCTGCTCAAGGCCGCCCATCTGCTCAATGACCGGGCCGTCGCTGCCGCCTTTGCCGCGCTGAAACCCGGCATGACCGAGCGCGACGTGGCCGATTTCATCGACGCCTTCTACAAGGAAAATGGCGCCACCACCGAATTCTGCTCGGTCTGCTTTGGCCCCAACGGCGCCTTCCCGCATCACCACACCGGCGCCACCCCGCTCAAGGCTGGCGATGCCGTGCTGATCGACACAGGCTGCCGCCTCGACGGCTACCCCTCCGACATGACGCGAATGGGCTATCTCGGCTCGGCGCCCGAAGGCTATGGCCAGATCCACTCGATCATCGACCGCGCCGTCGAGGCCGCCATTGCCGCCGCCAAGCCGGGCGTGCCGGCCAGCGCCGTCGACAAGGCCGCCCGCGACGTCATCACTGCCGCCGGCTATGGCCCAAATTTCCTGCACCGCACCGGCCATGGCCTGGGCATCGACGTGCATGAAACGCCCTATATCACCGCCACCTCCGAGACCATTCTCGACGAAGGCATGGTCTTCTCGATCGAGCCGGGCATCTATCTCCAGGGCCAGTTCGGCCTGCGGCTCGAGGAAATCGTCATCATCCGCAATGGCGTGGCGGAGATCTTCTCCGAAATGCCCCGCACCGCCGTGCCGGCAGGTCTCTGATGCTCACGCCCGACCTCATGGTGAGCCTGTCGAACCATGAGGCTCGGCGCATCACTCCGCCGGTTCTGGTTACCGAGCGCCTGATCCTGCGAACCCATACGCGCGACGACCTCGCCGCCTGCACGACGCTGTGGTCCGATCCAGCCGTCACCCGCTTCATCGGCGGCCGGCCCAGCACCGAGGAAGAGGTTTGGCGCCGCATCATGGGTTATGTCGGCCATTGGCAATTGCTCGGTTACGGCTATTTCCTCGCCAGCGATATCGAGACCGGCGCGCTGGTCGGCGAATTCGGCCTCGCCGACTTCCACCGCGACCTCAACCCACCCTTTGGCACCACCCCCGAAGCCGGCTGGGCCATGCTGCCGCAATATCACGGCAAGGGGCTGGCCCTCGAAGCCCTCTCGACCATCCTCGCCTGGGCCGATCACTTCATCCCGCGCAGCGTCTGCATGATCGATCCGGCCAACCTGGCCTCGCTCAACCTCGCCGCCAAGCTCGGCTACAGCGAATATGCGAGGGCCGCCTATAAGGATAATCCGACCGTGCTTCACGCCCGGGTCGCGGTCTCTAGATCATAAAGTCTGATACGAAACGGGGCGCCTCATCGCTGAGACGCCCCGTTGCTTTTCACCACATTGCTTCAACTGACTACTGGATGGCTAACCATAGGTTGTCCATCAGGCCTGCAATCAGACCTTCACGCGCACCATCTGGTAGGAATAGGGCGGCAGTGTCACGCTGAGCTTGCCACCATCCGCCTTGGCGCCTTCACCCTTACGAGGGGCAACTTCGGTCTGGTTCTTCGCGGTATTGGCCGCTTCGAGATTGGTGTGGGTCATCACCTGGTGGTCGATCACCTCGCCGGCGGCAAAACCCTGCAGGTCGAGGTCCACGTCCGCGGCTTCGGTGCCATGGCGGTTGACCAGGAAGAAGCTGATCGTGCTCTCGTCCTCGTTGTAAACGCCTGACACGTCGACATAACCGGCGTTATCGCCATACTTGCCGTCATAGGTGGGCGTGTTGACCTTGAGGTCCAGCGCCGTGCCGCGACCAAAGATCGAGGCAAAGTAATAGGGGTAGTAAATCGTCTGTGCCCAGGCTGGGCCACCCTTTTCGGTCATGATCGGTGCGATCACATTCACCAGCTGGGCGATACAGGCGATCTTCACCACATCCGAGCGGCGGATGAAGGTGTTGAGGATCAGGCCAACCATCAGCACGTCTTCGAAGTTGTAGACGTCTTCCAGCAGGCCCGGCGCATGCGGCCAGCCGCTATTGCCCTCGAGGATCTTCTTGTCCTGTTCCTTGGAGTGATACCAGACGTTCCACTCGTCAAAGCAGATATAGACGTCGCGCTTGCTGCGCTTATTGGCCTTCACCTGCTTGATCGTCGAAGCGACGGTTTCGATATAGGTATCAAGCTTTTCCGCCATGGTCAGGAAGTTGGCGGTTTCTTTCTCCGGGTTGAAGAAATACATGTGCAGGCTGATGTAATCGACGTGCTCATAGGTGTGCTCGAGCACGATGCGCTCCCAGTCGGGATAGCTCTTCATGTCCGAATTCGACGAGCCGCAGACGATCAGTTCGAGCGACTTGTCGAACATGCGCATGGCACGGGCGGTGTTGGCGGCCAGCTTGCCATATTCGTCGGCATCCTTGTGGCCGACCTGCCAAGGGCCGTCCATCTCATTGCCAAGGCACCACATTTTGACGTTCCACGGCTCGGCGCGGCCGTTGGCAATGCGCAGGTCGCTGTAGTAGGAGCCGCCGGGATGGTTCACATATTCGAGGAAATTGCGGGCATCATCGACGCCGCGTGAACCGAGGTTCACCGCCAGCATCATCTCGGTATTCACCGTGGCGCACCAGTCGGCGAACTCATGGATGCCGACCTGGTTGCTTTCCGAGGTGTGCCAGGCGAGGTCGAGGCGGGTCGGGCGGTCTTCACGCGGACCGATGCCGTCTTCCCAGTCATAGGCCGAAACGAAATTGCCGCCGGGGTAGCGCACCACCGGAACATTGAGGTCCTTCACCAGCTTGGCCACGTCGCCGCGCATGCCATCCTTATCGGCAGTCGGATGGTCGGGCTCGTAAATGCCCTCATAAATGGCGCGACCAAGGTGCTCGAGGAATGCCCCATACACCCGATCGTCGATCTTGCTGATCGTAAAATCCTTATGCGCGATGACCGATGCCTTCACGTCACCCTCCCTTTTTAATCCCGTTTTTCTGATATAAATCAGCTATCTCGTTTGTAAACGAGGCGGGGAGGGCCTTCAAGCGCAAATATATGATTATTACATGTCGGCGCTATGCAGGCGCATCACGATGTCCTGGTCATGATTGCCGAAGCCGCGACCAAAAATATTGAGGCCGCCCGGATGTTTGGCGTCGTCCTTCACGGCAATGCGTAGTCGGATCGAGTGCCGATTGGCTAAGTCCAGATCGGCCAGCGATACCGCAGAAATCCGTTCGCCATCCATAAAAGTACCGTCTGCGGTGATGCGCCAGGTCTTGTGCGTGCCATACTGGCTGCCCTTCAGCTTCCACCACGCCGGCGTATAGACCCCGCGCTTGTCCCCAAAGTCCCCCGGGCTCATCCAGGTGCCAATCTCGGTGCCATTGACCGACAGCGTGATATCGCTCGGCCAATCTTCAGACGTGCCGGGCACTTCCGAGCTGAGCTCCATGGAGAACTCGATGGCCTCGATCGTCGTCTGGCTCAGCTTGGCATTGTTGGGAAACTGATATTCGAGGTATCCCCGCGTGAACCAGATCAGCCCGGCTTTCATGCGATCTGGTTCGAGGAAGGTATCCGGCACGTCGAGTAGCCCGATAATGCCGTCGGCCGAGCAGAGGCCGCAGGGCGCGGAAACGTGGCAACTGGTATAAAGACCCAGCGGCATGGCCACTTCTATCGTGTTGGATTTCAATGGTTTGACGTCTTCCTTGAACATCACCAGCACTTCGTCGAAGGTCGAGTGGCAAATCTTCTGATTGCCCTTACGCGCCTTCTGCGTCTCGGTGCGGATCAGCCCGGCAGACTCGAGGATCTGGATATTGGTCGAGACGGTCGACTGCGGCAGCTCGAGCTTTTCAGCAATGTCATTGCCATTCATCGGTCCCTCGACATGCAGCAGCTTGAGGATTTTCACCCGCACCGGTGACGCCAGGCCGCGCAAGACATCGAGATTGTCTTCCGGATCGACAACAAGAAAATTGCGGCTCATGGCACCCGACTTCAATGGCAAGGCATAATCCCGATCTGTATCAGCATTTTTGATGCAATCAATTGCGTTTTGCGGAAAAGCTTGCGCAACTCAAAATACGCAAATATTGCGTAGATCGTCGGCGCGAAGTGGGCCGGTTTGAGGAATCTTGATCGTGGCGATCCAAAAGCGGGCAAATCAGACAGACATTGCGGAGCGCCTCGGGGTTTCGGTCAGCACGGTGTCACGCGCGCTGGCCAATGAAATTGGAATCAGCGACGCGGTTCGCCGCGAGGTGCAGCGGGTGGCGCGGACGCTGGGGTATAAGTCCAAGCATAGCATGGCGGCGGTGCTGGGGGATAAGCGGGCGGTGGCGCTGGTGCCGCTGGGCAGTGCGACGAGTGGGCTTTCCGGCTTTTATTTTGGCATCGTAGAAGGCATGCGGGAGCAGGCGGCGGCGTCGGGCATGGCGCTGGATGTGCGGCTGATCAATGAGTCCGCGGTGACGCTGGAACTGGTCAAGAAGCAGGTGGCGCAGGCTGATGCGGGTGGGCTGCTGCTGGCCGGAATCGATGCCTGGGATGAGCTGACGGACTGGTCGGCGGAGGCCGATGTGCCGCTGGTGCTGGTCAATGGCAGCGATCCGGAGATGCGGGTGAGTTCGGTGGCGCCGGCCAATTATTATGGTGCTTACTCGGCCACGCAGCGCCTTCTAAGTGCCGGGCATCGCAGGATTTTGCATTATACCCATCGCTACCGGCCGACCATCCGGCAGCGGCAGCGAGGCTTTGAACAGGCCATCGCCAAGACGCCTGGCGCGGCCGGGATCGTGGTCAATTCCGACGAGCGGCGGACCGGCGAATTGCTGGCCGATATCCTGGCCGGCAAGCATGAGGTGACGGCCGCTTTCATCTGGAACGACATTGCCGCGGTGGAGATGCTGGAGGCGCTCTATGGCCCCGAAAGTCCTCTGCCGCCGGGCTTTTCCATCATTGGTTTCGACGATCTGCCGCTGGCCGACATGGCCACGCCGCGGCTCAGCACCATGCGGGTCGATCGCGAGGCGATCGGGCGCGGCGCGGTGCGTCTGCTGGCCGAACATATGGATGGCGAGCGGGCGGTGCAACAGCTCGAAATCGGCGTTTCCATGGTCGAGGGCGAGACGGTTTTTACCGTCTGAAACGGGATTCTGAACGAAAAATAACGGATTCTGAACGGCGATTGCGTTAGCAGACTGTTAGCATTGACGATGTTGTTCGGTGTTTTCCGAGAGCTAGACGATTGGTCTTTCGACGCAAAATGACCAAATTTGCGTAACTTGCGTGATTTGCGCAAAATACTTGATCTTGCGTAAAACTCCTCCTACCTTGGATGGGCGTCTTAAGGCGCCGGGTCGTGAACGGGCGGCCACCCAGGAGGATGGCAATGGATTTGCGACGGTGGAACGTCAAGCATATGCGACTGGCGCTGCAAAGCGCTCCCGCCTTTGCGCCGTTCCCGAGCGACGCCGCCGCCATCCGTCAGCGTATCGGCACCGAGGCGGTCGAGCAGCTTCGGTCAGCCGCCACCCAAGATGCTGTCGTTGCGATCCCGGCCTTGCCCGCAGAACTCTATCTCGAATTCCAGCGCAGCGGTATGCGCGAGGGCTATGAAGATGCCCAGCGTCAGCGCCGCAACATGCTGTATCGCCTGACGCTGGCCGAATGGCTGGAGGGGCAGGGCGGTTTTGCCGCCGCGGCCGAAAACCTGCTGTGGGCGCGGCTGGAAGAAACCAATTGGGCCTGGCCGGCGCATGCCCGCACGCTGGATTTTCCCGATCGTCCGACGCTGGACCTCGCCGCTGCGATGACGGCGCTGGATCTGGCCGAAGCCGATTACCTGCTGGGTGACAGGCTGTCGCCGAGCCTGCGGGCCCGTATCCGCAGCGAGGTCAATCGCAGGGCGGTGGCACCATTTCTTGAGCGCAATGATCACTGGTGGCTGCATACGACGCCGGAAAAGCAGGTCAACAACTGGACGGCGGTCTGCGTGGCGGGTGTGGTCGGGGCGGCTTGCTTTCTCGAGACTGATCTCGACCGGCTGGCCGAGATCATCACGCGCGGGCTGCATAGCCTTGCCGATTATCTTGAAACCTTCGATGGCCAGGGCGGTTCGACCGAGGGGCCGGATTACTGGTCCTATGGCTTTGGCAATTATGTCGTGCTGGCGCAACTGCTGCATGCCCGCACCGGCGGCGCCATCGACCTGCTCGATGATCTCCAGGTGCGCGATATTGCGCAGTTTCCGGTGCGCACGGTTCTCACGCAGGGCGTCTGGACCAGCTTTTCGGATTCCGACAGCAATCCGACGTTCCATCCCGGCCTGTTGAGCCATCTGGCACAGCGGCTTGAGTTGCCGGCGCTGACCGAGCTCGGCATGCGTAATGACTATGCGGTGGAGGTATTCAACCAGTTCGCCTGGCCGCTGCGCCAATATGCCTGGCCGCTGCCCGACAGTGACACGGCGTTCGGTGGCAGTGCGCACGACTGGTACGCGGACATGGGCTGGATGATCAGCCGCCTCGAACCGGCCGATCCCAACTCCCTCCGCCTTGCGGCCAAGGGCGGCAATAATGACGAAATGCACAATCAGAACGACGTCGGCTCGTTCATGGTCGTGGTTGGCGGCAAAGTGGTGCTGACCGATCCGGGCAGGGGGCGTTATTCGAAAGCCTATTTCGGACCGGAGCGCTACGACAACATCATGGCCTCCTCGCGCGGCCATTCGGTGCCGCTGGTCAATGGCGTGGAGCAGGCGGCGGGCCGATCCCATGCCGCGACGGTGCTGCGACACACCCATGGCGCTGACGAGGACCGCCTCGAGCTCGATATGGCCGCCGCCTATCCGTCCGAGGCAGGGCTGAGCGCTTTGCAGCGCAGCCTGCGTTTTGACCGGCTGACGCCGGGCGGTCGCGTGCTGCTCGAAGACAGCTTTGCCTTTGCCAACGGGCCCGGAGATTTCCAGTCGGTGCTGGTGACGCCGCTCGGCGTGACCACCGGCAATGGTGCCGTGGTGATCGGCGACGAGAGCGCCGGCCTGCGGGTCGATTATGACGCCGGCGCGGTGGACGTTTCCCTCGACCGGCATGATGGCGTCGAAAAGCAATACCAGCCCGCCGTCGATCTTATTCGCGTGGTGTTCACCCCCCGGCAGCAAGACCGGGACGGGCGCCTCGCGCTGACCATCTCGCCGCTCTGAAGGGCGGGAGTGCTGCTCGCTGCAAGGCGAGCCAGGAGACTGAAGCGGCTCTCCGGGTGGAGGAACAACCGGACGCCGAACGCAACGCCGGGTCAATGCCCGGAACAGGGAGGATGAGGATGAGGATGAGGAAAGACAATGTCTTCGGTTTGACCGGGGCGGTGGCTCTCGCGGCAATGATGCTCGCGGCGGCGCCAGCTCTGGCGCAGCAACAGTCGCCAGCACTGGATGAGCTGGTATCGGCCGGCACGCTGCCGCCGGTCGCCGAACGCCTGCCGGTCAATCCGCTGGTGGTGGATGGCCCGAGCGTCGGAACCTATGGCGGCACCTGGCGCATGGGCATGAATGGCGGCGGCGACAATGGCATGATCGTCAAGACCGTCGCCTATGAAGGCCTGCTGCGCTACGACCATGAGTGGAAAGGCGTGCTGCCCAACCTGGCTGAAAGATGGGAATCCAATGCCGACGCCACCGAATATACCTTCAAGCTGCGCGACGGCGTGAAGTGGAGCGACGGAACGCCCTTCACCACTGAAGACATCGCCTTCACGGTGGAAATCTACAATGACCCCGATTATCCGGCCAATAGCTGGATCGACAACAAGAACAATCCGGCGACGCTGACCGTCATCGACGACACCAGCTTCAAGTTCACCTTCGCCAAGCCCAACGGCATGTTCCTTGAAACCCTGGCCTCGACCGATGGGTTGCACATCACCTCGCTGCAGAAGAAATACTGCAGCCAGTTCCACCCCACCTATAACGAGAATGCCGAAGCCGAAGCCAAGGCCGCCGGCTTCGATAGCTGGGCGCTGTATCTGCAGGATCGCTGCGCCTGGGGCTGGGAAACCATTCGCTTCTCCAATCCCGACCTGCCCGTGCTGTATCCATGGGTGATCGACCAGCCGCTGTCGGCCAATGCCGCCCGCGTCACCTGGAAGCGCAATCCCTATTATTTCAAGACCGACAGCGCCGGTAACCAGCTGCCCTATATCGACAATCTCGACATGCGGGTGAGCCAGGGCGGCGTCGAGGAACTGACACTGGCCGCGCTCAACGGCGAGATCGATTTCCAGGAACGCCACATCGCCACCAACGTCAACAAGCCGCTGTTCTTCGACGGCCAGGAAGCCGGTGGCTATCATCTGGGCGAAGTCATCCCCTCGGCGTCCAATACGCTGGTGCTGCAGCTCAATCTCAACCATCTCGATCCGGTCAAGAACGCGCTCTACAATAGCAAGGACTTCCGCGTCGGCCTGTCGCACGCTATCGACCGCCAGGAAATCATCGACGTGGTCTTTACCGGCCAGGGCGAACCCTTCCAGGTCGCGCCGCGCCCGGAAAGCCAGTTCTATGATGAGGAACTGGCCAAGCAATATACCCAGTTCGATCCCGATCTCGCCGCCCAGCATTTCGAGGCCGCCGGCCTTGTCGAACGCAATGGCGACGGCATCTATCTGATGAGCGACGGCAATCCTGCCAAGATCACCGTCGACGTGATTTCGGCCCTGCGGCCGGAATGGATCGACATGCTCGAAATCATGCAGCTCCAGCTTGGCGCTGCCGGCATCGAGCTCGAGCTCAACAATATCGACCGCACGCTGTTCTATGAAAAGCGCCCGGCCGGTGAGTTCGACGCCCAGATCTGGGCCGGTGACGGCGGCATCGAGGCGCTTCAGGAGCCACGCTACTACTTCCCCTTCAGCGATGAATCGGTCTGGGCCTATCGCTGGGCACAGTGGTTCAATGGCACGCGGCCCGAAATCGCCGTCGAGCCGGCTGATTGGGCCAAGGAGCAGATGGACCTCTACAACCAGGTCCGCGCCGAAGCCGATCCGGAAAAGCGCGCCGATCTGTTCCGCCAAGTCCTCGCCATCACCAAGGAACAGTTCCCGGTGGTCGGCGTGAGCCTGATGCCGAACTCCTACTCGATCGTGCGCAACAACCTCAAGAACGTGCCCGACTCCATGTTCAACGCCTGGCTGTTCCCGACGCCAGCGCCGATGGACCCGGTCACCTGGTATTTCGAATAGCGGGCAGACCTCCCCCCGCTTCCACCCCTCGCGGCGCTCCCATGCCGCGGGGGGACATAGAAACCACTGGAAGGGCCTGTCATGCTCGGTTTTATCATCCGGCGACTGATCGCCATGCTGCTCACGCTTGTTGCCGTCTCGATCGTGGCCTTCGCCATCATCCAGCTTCCGCCAGGCGACTATCTGACCAGCTATATCGCGCAGCTGTCGTCGACCGGTGACCAGGTCGATCCGCGGGTGATCGAGAACCTGCGCGTCCAGTACGGGCTCGGCGAGCCCTTCTATATCCAGTATTGGAAATGGATCACCGGCATCGTGCAGGGCAATTTCGGCCAGAGCTTTGAATGGAAGCGGCCGGTCTGGGAATTGATCTGGGGGCGCCTCGGCAACTCGATCATGGTCGAGGGCCTTGCCGTCATTGTCATGTGGGTCATCGCCGTGCCGATCGGCATCTACGTGGCGGTGCGTAAATATTCGTTGGGCGATTATCTGGCGACCGTCGCCGGTTTTATTGGCCTCGCCGTACCCAATTTCTTCTTCGCGCTGATCCTGATGTACCTCGCCTATATCTGGTTCGGCACCACCATGGGCGGCCTGTTCTCGCCGCAGTTCGAGACGGCGCGCTGGAGCCTGCCGCGCATCTGGGACTTCCTGGCCCATGCCTGGGCGCCGGTGCTGGTGCTGGCGACAGCCGGCACGGCCGAGCTGATCCGCATCCTGCGCGCCAACCTGCTCGACGAGCTGCAGAAACCCTATGTGACAACGGCCCGCGCCAAGGGCCTGCCCGAGTGGAAGGTCATCCTCAAATACCCGGTGCGGCTGGCGCTCAATCCGCTGATTTCCACCATTGGCTGGCTGCTGCCGGCGCTGGTTTCGGGCTCGGTCATCGTCTCGGTGGTGATGAACCTGCCAACGGCCGGCCCCATGCTGCTGCGCTCGCTGACCACGCAGGACATGTATCTGGCCGGCGCGATCATCCTGCTGCTCTCGGTTCTGACGGTCATCGGCACGGTGATCTCGGACATATTGCTCGCCCTGATCGATCCCCGCATCCGTTACGGGAGCAAATAGATGGCCACCGAAACCATGCATCTCGACGTAACCCACCCTGTGGCCATCAAGCGTCCCGCGCGCGAAAGCCAGTTCGGGCTGATGTGGCGCCGCTTCAAGCGCCACAAGCTGGCGGTGGTGAGCCTGTGGATCGCGGCGCTCTTTTATGCCGTGGCGCTGTTTGCGGAATTCCTCGCCCCTGTCGACCCCTCGGCCTATAGCGCCCGCTATACCTATGCGCCGCCGCAGGGCCTGCATTTCGTGGCGGTGAACGAGGATGGCGGCTGGGAATTCGGGCCTTACGTCTATGGCTACAAAACCGAGATCGACCCGGTGGCGCTGCGCCGCACCTTTGTGATCGACGAGGAGGTCCGCCTGCCGGTGCGCTTCTTTGCCGAGAGCAAGCCGTACAATCTATTCGGCTTCATCCCGCTGACCACAAAATTCATCGGCGTCGAAAACCCGCGCGACCCCTTCTATATCCTGGGCGCTGATCGTCTCGGCCGCGACATGCTGAGCCGGCTGATCCATGGCACGCGCATCTCGCTGTCCATCGGCCTGGCGGGCGTGACGCTGAGCCTGTTCTTCGGCATCGTGATCGGCGGCTTTGCCGGCTATTACGGTGGCTGGTTCGACAGCGCCACCATGCGCGTCGTCGAGTTCATCCGTTCCATGCCCACCATTCCGCTCTGGCTCGGCCTTGCCGCAGCCATGCCCAAGGACTGGAGCGCGCTACAGACCTATTTTGCCATCACGCTGATCCTGAGCCTGATCGGCTGGACCGAGCTGGCGCGCGTGGTGCGGGGAAGGTTCCTCTCGCTACGGACAGAAGATTTCGTCACCGCGGCGCAGCTCGACGGTGCCAGCGACTGGCGCATCATCACAAGGCACATGGTGCCCAGCTTCATGAGCCACATCATCGCCGCGGCGACGCTGGCCATTCCCGGTATGATCCTCGCCGAAACGGCGCTGAGCTTCCTGGGCCTCGGCCTTCAGGCGCCCATCGTCAGCTGGGGCACGCTGCTGCAGGACGCACAGAATATCCGCACGCTGGCCAGTGCGCCCTGGCTTCTGGCTCCGGGCGTCTGCGTCGTCGTCATCATCCTTGCCATGAACTTTTTCGGAGACGGCCTTCGCGATGCCGCTGATCCCCATGGACGCTAAACCCATTCTGACCATCAAGGACATGTCGATCGTCTTCTCCTCGCCCGACGAGGCGGACATCGAGGCCGTGCGCCAGGTTGACCTGACGCTCTCGCCCGGTAAGACGCTGGCGCTGGTCGGCGAAAGCGGCTGCGGCAAGTCGGTGACGGCGCGGTCGGTGCTGCGGCTGCTCGACAGGAATGCCCGCATCCAGCGCGGCTCGATGCTGTTTGCGCCGGGCGACGAACCGCCGACCGATATCGCAAAACTCAAGGCCGACAGCCTGCCGCTGCGCGCCATTCGCGGCAGGGAGATCTCGATGATCTTCCAGGAGCCGATGACCTCGCTGTCGCCGGTGCATACGATCGGCGACCAGATCGATGAAATGCTGATCCTGCACGAGCGGCTGAAACCCAAGCAGGCGCGCGAACGCACCGTGGCTTTGTTCGACCAGGTCGGCATTCCCGGCGCGCGGGAGCGGGCGGACAGCTATCCGTTCCAGCTCTCCGGCGGGTTGCGGCAGCGCGCCATGATCGCCATGGCCTTGGCCTGTGCGCCGAAGGTGCTGATCGCCGACGAGCCGACCACGGCGCTCGATGTCACCACCCAGGCACAGATCCTTGATCTATTGCGGCAGCTACAGGCCGATTTCGGCATGGCCATGCTGTTCATCACCCATGATCTGGGCGTGGTGGCCGAAATCGCCGATGAAGTGGCGGTAATGTATCTGGGCGACGTGGTGGAGCAGGGCAGCGTCTTCGACGTCTTTGCCGCCCCCAGCCACCCCTATACTCAGGCCCTGATGAGCTCCATTCCCAAGATGGCGCGCAAGGCCGACCGGGTGCGGCTGTCGCCGATCAAGGGCACGGTGCCGGCGCCACGCGACCGGCCCGAGGGCTGTGCCTTCACCAGCCGCTGCCCCCATGCCTTCGAGCCCTGCGCCACGGTCAGGCCTGAGCGGACCGCGCTGGGCAATGGCCACCACGCGCGCTGTCATCTGCTGACGCGCCAACCTGCGGAGGTCGTGGCATGAGCACGCTGCTGACCGTCGACCATCTCTCCAAGCATTTCCTGCTGAGCGGCGGCCTGTTCGGCAAGGAACGCCGGCTCGATGCGCTGACCGATATCAACCTGACGGTCGAGGCGGGCGAAACCCTGGCCATTGTCGGCGAAAGCGGCTGCGGCAAGACGACCCTCGGCCGCTGTATCATCCAGGCGCAAAGCTCCAGCGAGGGCAGGGTGGTCTATCATCCAAAGTCCGGCGGCGATGTGGAGCTGACCGCGCTCTCCAAGCGCGAGATCAAGCCGTGGCGTCAGGATATCCGCATGATCTTCCAGGACCCGATGAGCTCGCTCAACCCCTATATGCGGGTCTTCGACATCGTCGCCGAGCCCTTGCGCATCCACCGCATCTGCAAGGGCCGTGAGCTCGAAGAGCGGGTGATTTCCACCCTGGAAAAGGTCGGCATTCCGGCCGAGGCGGTTGGCCGCTATCCCCACGCCTTTTCCGGTGGCCAGCGGCAACGCATCGGCATTGCCCGGGCGCTGGTGCTCGACCCCAAACTGGTGATCGCCGACGAGGCGGTTTCGGCGCTCGACGTCTCCATCCAGGCCCAGGTGCTGAACCTGCTGGAGGATCTCAAGACCGAGTTTGGCCTGACCTATATTTTCATCAGCCATGATCTGGGCGTGGTCAACTATATCGCTGACCGCGTGGTGGTGATGTATCTCGGCCATGTGGTGGAAAATGCGCCCACCGAAATGCTCTTCGAACGGCCGCGCCACCCCTATACCGAGCTGCTGCTCGACACGCTGCCGATCGCCGATCCGCTGCGGCGCAAGGTGCGGAAGACCGAAGTGCGCGGGGAAATCCCCTATCTCGGCAATCGCCCGACGGGCTGCCCGTTCAACACCCGCTGCAAATATGCCGAGGACCGCTGCCGGACTGAAAAGCCAGTGCTGCGACCCATCGCGGGCATGGCGCAGGAAGCGGCCTGCCACTTTGCCGAACAGCTCAACTTGAAGGGCGCCTATGACGACGCGCCTGTTAAGGAAATCGCCTGATGACTTATGATCCCGTGAGCGCCAATCCGCTGCATGGCAATCCGCTCAAGAGCCGCGCCGATGTGGAAAAGGCGTTGCGTGACCTGTTCAATCCGCTGCTGCCTTTCTTTTCCGAAGGCGGGGCGCGCGTGCGGCTCGACGGCGCTGGCGCGCATTTCGACCGCGCTGCCGCTGACCTCGAAGGCTTCGCCCGCCCGCTCTGGGGCCTGACCCCGCTGGCGGCTGGCGGCGGTGAATTCGATCACTGGGCACTCTATCGCAACGGCCTCGCTAATGGCACCGATCCCGACCATCCCGAATACTGGGGCCAGGTCAATGCCACCGACCAGCGCATGGTGGAACTCGCCGCCATCGGCTTCACTCTGCGGCTGCTGCCGCATCTGGTCTGGGAGCCGCTGCCGCAGAAGGCCAAAGACAACCTCGCCGCCTATCTCAAGCACGCGCGGCAGTTCGACTATGCCGACAACAACTGGAAATTCTTCCGCATCCTCGTGGACCTGGGGCTGGAGGAATGCGGCGTCGATTTCGACCGCTCGCTGACCGAGAAATATCTCGAAGAGCTGGATGGTTTCTATCTCGGCGATGGCTGGTATCGTGACGGCAATGTGCGCCGCATCGACCACTACATTCCCTTCGCCATGCATTTCTACGGCCTGATCTACGCCAAGCTGGCCAAGGGCGACGACAAGCGCGTGGCGGCCTATAGAGAACGCGCAGCGCTGTTTGCCAAGGACATTCGCCATTGGTTCGACGACGAGGGCGGCACCTTAGCCTTCGGCCGCAGCCTCACCTATCGCTTCGCCTGCGGTGGCATCTGGGGCGCGCTGGCCTTTGCCGATCTCGAGGCCTTGCCCTGGGGCGAGATCAAGGGCCAATATATGCGCCACCTGCGCTGGTGGGCCGACAAGCCGATTGCCAATCGCGATGGGATTCTGAGTATCGGCTATGGCTATCCCAACCTCTTCATGTCGGAGAGCTATAATTCGGCCGGCTCGCCCTATTGGGCGCTGAAGGCCTTCCTGCCGCTCGCCCTGCCGGAGGATCATCCGTTCTGGACCGACGAGGAAAGCGCAGCGGTAACCGATGAGGCACCTGTCCCGCTGAAGCACCCCGGCATGGTGATGATGCACACGCCCGGCAATGTGGTGGCGCTGTCGAGCGGCCAGCAGAACTGGCAGATGCGCAATGGCACCGAGAAATATGCCAAGTTTGTCTATGCCAGCCGTTACGGTTTTTCGGTGGAAGTGGACGAGCGCGCCTACAATATGGGCGCCTTCGACGGGGCCCTGGCCTTTTCCGACGACGGCCGCCACTACCGCGTGCGCGAAACCAACGAACTTGCCCAGATCGCCGGCGATAGGCTGTTCGCCAGATGGAAACCCTGGAGCGACGTGACGGTCGAAACCTGGCTGGTCCCGGCCAATCCCTGGCACATCCGGGTGCATCGGATCACCACGCCACGCGCGCTGCATGCTACCGAAGGCGGGTTTGCTATCGGGCGGGCCGATCTCAATGCCGACACTTACATCGACGAAGCGGGCCGCGCCGTGGCCAAAAGCGTCACCGACCTCAGCGCCGTTGTCGATCTCAGTGGCCAGCGCGAAGGCCGGGCGCACCGCGCTTATCCCAACACCAATCTGATCGTCTCCAAGACGATCGTGCCGCAATTGCGCGGCGATATCCCCGCCGGAACGACGGTGCTGGTGACGGCGGCCCTAGCGCTGCCGGCGGGCGAGGGAGCCGAGGCAGTTTTGCGGCAGCCCCCCTCGGCTCCCGATCTGGCTGCGCTGGAGGCGCTATTTGCCCGCGAGGGTGTCGATGTCAGCGCCATTCTGGTGCCGGAGCGGTTCTGATGAGACCCAAACTCGCCTTCGCCATGGCGGCGGACAAGACCAGGCATGTGTTCGACAGCGAGGCGCTGGCGCGACTGGCGCGGACTTGCGACGTGGTGCGCGCTGCGCCGCTGGAAGAGTTTTCCAGTGCCGAAGCGCGCCAAGTGCTGGGCGAAATCGACATCCTCGTCACCGGCTGGGGCTGTCCCATGGTGACGGGGGAGGTGGTGCGCGCTGCCCCCAATCTCAAGCTGATCGCCCACGCGGCGGGCACAGTGAAGTTCACCCTCGATCCGTCCGTCTATGCCGCCGGCATCAAAGTGACCCATGCCGCCGATGCCAATGCGGTGCCGGTGGCCGAATTCACCCTGGCGGCGATCCTTTTTGCCAACAAGCGGGTGTTCGAACTGCGCGACCGGTACCGGGCCGATCCGGGCCGGCGCAGCAGCTACGCCCTGATGGACGAGCCGATCGGCAATTACCATCGCACCATTGGCCTGGTCGGCGCCTCGCGCATCGGCCGGAGGGTGGCGAAGATGCTGGCGGGGTTCGACTTCACCGTATTGATCAGCGACCCCTTCGTCAGCAAGGGCGATCCGGTGCTGGCGGGGGCTGAGCTGGTCGATCTCGACACGCTGATGGCGCGCTCGGACGTGGTCTCGGTGCATGCGCCGTCGCTGCCGGCGACGCGGGCGATGATCGGCTCCCGCCAGTTCAAGCTGATGCAGGACGGCGCAGCCTTCATCAACACCGCGCGCGGCGCGCTGGTCGACGAGGCGGCGCTGATTGCCGAATTGCAGAGCGGGCGCATTCACGCGGTGATCGACGTCACCGATCCGGAAATTCCCGAAAGCAATTCCCCGCTCTATAGTCTGCCTAATGTTTTCCTCACGCCGCATGTTGCGGGGGCTGTGGGAACCGAGCGGCTGCGGCTGGGCGAACTGGCGGTCGAGGAAGTGGAGCGCTTTGTGGCGGGTCAGAGGCTGGAATTCGAGGTTGAACCGGCATTGCTAGAGCGGTTGGCATGAGCAGCGTTCGCATGACCGATGACCACGGCATCGACGCCGACCACGAGGCAAGGCTGCAGTTCCTGACCTGGGATCGCACGCCCGCCGATATCGAGAGTCCGGAGCATCGGGCGCGGCAGGCGCATTGGGCACGCGTGGCGGGGGCGAGTTTTCATCCCTCTGCTTATGTGGCGGCGGAGGCGGCGATCTTTACCGAGCATCTGGTGCTGGGCGAGAAGAGCTGGATCGCCGGCCATGCGTTGGTGCGGGGCGACGTGGAATTTGGCGCCCATACCACGATCAATCCCTATGCGATGATTTCGGGCAAGGTGCGCTGCGGCGACGGCGTGCGCATCGCCAGCCATGTCTCCATCGTCGGCTTCAACCATGGCTTCGATGATCCGACAGTTCCCATCCACACCCAGAAGCACGAGAGCCTGGGCATTGTGATCGAGGACGATGTGTGGATTGGCGCCAATGCCGTGGTGCTCGATGGGGTGACCATAGGGCGGGGCGCGGTGATTGCGGCGGGCGCCGTGGTCAGCAAGGACGTGCCGGGCATGGCCATTGTCGGCGGTGTGCCGGCGAAGGTGGTCCGTTATCGCGGGCAGTCGGCGAAGGGTGACGCGGTCGCGACGCTGGGCCGGCTGGGGACCTTGGCAAAGGCACAGCTGCCGGAGGTCCTGGCAGCCTATCGCGAGGGCGGTGATTATGTGTCGCGCGAGGCGGATGGGCAGGTGCGGCGCTCGGCCCGGCATCGCAATGATGCCATAGAACTAGCGGCCGGTTTTGATAGTTTGCCCGAAGGGCTGGATGTTGCGGCGACGCTGGCCGAGCTGCAGGCGCTGCAGGATCCGGTAAGCGGGCTGTTTCCCGATCCGCACCGACCGGTAGCACCGGGGCAGGCCACGCGGGATGACGGGCTGGCGCTCTATAATGTGCTGTCGGTTGGTTATGCCATCGAGGTTTTGGGCGGCAAGCCGCTGCACCGGATCGCGGCGGTGGAACTGGACGCGAATGAACTCTGCGATTGGCTGGACAGCCTCACCTGGCGCGAGCGGGCCTGGGGCGCCGGGGCGGCGGTGGATGCCATCGGCACGGCGCTCTATTACAACGCGCGCTATTTTTCGACCGGCCGCGCGCGAGAGGTGCTGTTCGGCTGGCTGGCGATGCGGCAGGATCGCGCCACCGGGCTCTGGGGTTCGCCCACACCCGACGAGGGCCTGCTGCAGCCGGTCAATGGCTTCTACCGGCTCACTCGCGGCACCTATGCCCAGTTCGGCCTGCCGGTGCCCAATGCCGAGCGGGCCACGGATTCCGTGCTGCTCAACTATCGCAATTATGGCGGCTTTTCCGGCCCGACCTATACGGCCTGTAACCTGCTCGACACCATTCATCCGCTGTTGCTGTGCCTCAAACAGGGCGACTATCGCCGTGCCGAGGCGGAGTCCATTGCCAGGGCGGTGATCGCGCGGGCCGAAGAGCGCTGGGTGGACGGGCAGGGCTTCGCCTTTGCCGATGGTCAGGCGCCGAGCCTGCAGGGCGCTGAAATGTGGCTCTCGGTCATCCACCTGGCAGCAGATCTGCTGGGCATAGCGGACAGTTTTGCCTTTGTGCCCAAGGGCGTGCATCGCACAAGGGCGGTGGGGATTGGGCTATGAAAAAGGCACTGGTGGTCTGGGGCGGCATGGAGCTGCATACGCCCGAGCGGGGCGCGCAGGTTGTGCGCGAGCTGCTGGAAGCCGAGGGTTTCACCGTCACGGTGACGGGGGATTATGATGCGTTGGGTGCCGAGGACGTCGGCAGCAACGACCTCGTCGTGCCGGTGATCACCGATGGTACGCTGGCGCCGGAGAAGATGGCCAACCTCGTAGACGCTGTGCAGGCGGGGACCGGGCTGGCGGGCTACCACATGGGGCTAGCAACGAGTTTTCGCAGCTCCGTGCCGTTTCGCTACATGGCCAGCGTCTACTGGGTGCAGCATCCGGGCAATATCATCACCTATCGGGTGGACGTCGGCGACAATGCGCTGCTGGCTGGGATCAAGAGCTTCGAACACACGTCCGAGCAGTATTATCTCAACTACGACCCGGCGGTGGAGGTGCTGGCGACGACGACCTTCTCGGGCGAATTTCATCCCTGGCGGAAGGGCGTGGTGATGCCCGTGGTGTTCACCACCATGCATGACCGGGGCCGGGTGTTTTATTCCTCGTTAGGGCATACGGTCGATGAACTGGCCGATGGTCCGGTAAGGGAAATCCTGCGCCGCGGGCTGCTCTGGGCGGTGCGCTGACTATTGCTGCTGGGCCGCCTCGGACTGCCGCCGCAGCACTTCGGATTCCGGCAGGGCATTGGCATAGGCCAGTTCGCGATTGGCGCGGTTCCAGAAGGCCGGATGCACGCGGTCGAGCAGGGTGGGGGCGGTCGGCGTGAGGTTCAGCGCGATGGCGGTGGTGGCGTCGAGATAGAGTATGGCGTTCTGGCGGTACCAGGCGGGGATAGCCTCGTCGGTCCAGATCGCCGGGCGGATCACGTCATAGGCGCGATAGTTGTGCACGGCGAAGAGGCCGGCCCACCAGCTTTGCCATTGCTCATTCAGATGACCGACGCCGCCCTGGCCGGGAATGGCGGCGCTGAACAGCACAGCGGACGCCAGGGCCACGAGGTCTACGACGAAGCTTTCGGCGCGTTCGGGCGAGAGGTGTTCGGCCACTTCCAGCGACAGGGCGAGATCGACACGCGGGCCGGTGAAGCGCTGTTCGAGATCCTGCGGGGCAAAGACGATGCGCGCATCGTCGAGCATGGCCGGCGTCACCCAGTCTCCCTCAATGCCGAAGGCGCTTTGGGAGCCTTGCGCCAGCGCGGCCGTCAGCCAGGTGCCGGTGCCGCAGCCGATATCGGCGACGCTCGACCGCCTGAGACCCTGGGGCAGGGCCGCCAGCACGCCGTGGGCGGCATGGGCGGTGTGGGCGCGGCGATTGTCGTAAAAGCCGGCGGGGTAAAGCGAAGCACTCATGCGAAACGATCCTCGAGTGGACCCAGCCTAAGCCGCCTTGCAAGTTCGAGCTAGTCCGGAACCTGCCGGCGCTTTGAACTGGCGCGAACCACCACGCGGGGCATGACCACGAATTGTTCGCTCTCGGAGCGGCCTTCGATGCGCTCGATCAACAGGCGCGTGGCCTGCAGGCCGAGCAATTCACCGGACTGGTCGACGCTGGTGAGACGGTTCTGCGCGAAGTCACAGAACATGGTGTTGTCATAGCCGACAATGGCGACATCGTCGGGGATGCTGAGGCCCATTTCGGTGGCCACGCTGATCGCCTCGAAAGCCATCAGGTCGGTCCAGCAGAAGATCGCCTCGGGCCGATCGGGGCTTTCCAGCAGGCGACGCACGGAAATCTGCACATCGCGCGTGACCTGCGAGGCGCGGACGATGTTGATGGCTTCACCACAGCCCTGTTCGACCATTTCCATGCGATAGCCAATTTCGCGCTGCTGGATTACCGTCGACGGCTGGTTGTTGAGGCTGAGCATGGCGACATTGCGGAAGCCATTGCCGATCAAGTGGCGGACCACGAGACGCGCGCCGAGCTGGTCGTCATTGTTGACGATGTCGAAAGGCGTGCTGCCGGGATCGTCGTGATGGCCGATGGCGACGATGGGGATGCGGCTGGCGATATCGAGCAGGGTGGCGCGCGGTTCATTGGGGCCGACGAGAATGATGCCATCCATCTGCCGGTCGATCATGGCTTCGGTCAGCGCCTCCACCGAGACGCTGATGCCCTGCATCGCCTGGTATTGCGTGCGCTCCAGAGCCGAGTTCACTCCGGCAAACACGTCGCCGAAAAAGGGATTGCGCAGGTCAGGAAAGATCAGACCGATCGTATAGGTGCGGCCACGCATGCCGCGGGCTGAGGCCAGCGGGCGGTAATTCAGCTTGTCCATCGAGCTGCGCACCTTGGCGCGCAGCGTGTCGCTGACGCCATAGGCGTCGCGCAGCACTTTTGAGACCGCCGCGACGGAGACGCCAGCGTCCAGCGCCACCTCGCGAATGGTGGCCCGTGTCGCCGGCTTCGGTGTCTTGCTCGTAGTCATGCGTTCCCGCCCTCCCCAGGCGACTGCACCTTCTCGCATGAATTCCACAAACTGCCTATTGCCAAGCGTGCGAAAATGTAGAACGCTACACGTAGAACAGTTTACACCGGACAAACCGGTTCATAGGGAGGATGTCCGCGTGTCTGATGCCGCAGTTTTCGACGCCACTACCAAATCCGCGCGCACCGGCTGGACCGCCAAGATGGTTCGCCCGCTGAGCGATCAGGGTGTCGGCACTCCGGCTTCTTTCCTGCGCAAGAGCTTCTCGCTGAATGCAGTTTCCGGCCACGAACAGCTGCGTATCAGCGCGCTGGGGCTCTATATCTGCTTCATCAACGGCCAGCGCGTCGGCAAGGACATTCTGACGCCCGGCTGGACCAGCTACGATACCCGCCTGAGCTACCAAACCTATGATGTCACCGACCTGCTGGTGGCGGGCGAGAACTCTATAGACATCTGGCTGGCCGATGGCTGGCTACGCTCGAAGATGATGTGGGGCAAGGCACCGATCTTCAACACCTGGGGCGATGAGATCGCCGCCATCGCCGAACTGCACAGCGGCGCCGACGTGCTGCTGGCCACCGATGCCGGCTGGGAAAGTGGCGAGCTGCCGATCCAGAAATCCGGCATCTATTTCGGCGAACGCTACGATGCGCGCATCGCGCCGAAGGTCTCTGCCGGCAGCGCAGTCATCAGCTTCGACCAGACACGCCTGGTGGCGCATGAAACCACGCCGGTACGCGAACTCGACGTGCTGCCCGTGGTCAAGCAGTGGAATGATGCCGAAGGACGCCCGGTATTCGACTTCGGCCAGAATGTCGGCGGCTATGTTGCCTTCACCGTGCGTGGCGAGGCTGGCGCCAAGGTCCTGGTGGAACATGCCGAAGTGCTCGACAAGGACGGCAATTTCTACAACGTCAATTACCGCACCGCTGAGGCGATCGTCGACTATACGCTGGCCGGGACGGGTGACGAGGCATTCCGCCCGCACTTCACCTTCCACGGCTTCCGCTATGCCCGCGTCACCATCACCGGCAAGGCCGAGCTGATCAGCGTGGTCTCGGTGCCAATCAGTTCGGTCAATGAAATCAAGTCGAGCTTCACCTCGGCCAATCCGCTAGTCGATCGGCTGTTCCTCAATACCGTCTGGTCGCAGCGCGGCAATTTCATCGAAGTGCCGACCGATTGCCCGCAGCGCGACGAGCGCCTGGGCTGGACCGGCGACGCACAGGTGTTTGCCAGCACAGCCATGTATCTGGCCGAGACGCGCGGCTTCTTCCGCAAGTGGATCCGCGACGTGATGGCTGACCAGCGCGACGATGGCGCGGTGCCCCATGTCGTGCCCGATCCCACCAAAATGAAGCCTGCTGACTATCCGGGTTTTTATGGCTCAACCGGCTGGGGCGATGCCATCGCCGTGGTGCCGTGGCAGCTGTACCTGCACTATGGTGACACCGAAATCCTGGCCGAAACCCTGCCGGCCATGGTCAAGTGGGTGGATTTCGTCTGGTCGATCAGCGAGGGCCCGATCGTCAAGCCGCCGCGCGCCTGGGGCGCCCGTGGCTTCTCCTTCGGCGACTGGCTGCAGCCAAGCGGGCCGAGCGCCAAGCCGCTGCCCACCATCAGCGACGATGCGGCGGCAACGCTTTACCTGCACATCACCTCGGCACTGGTCAGCAAAATTGCCACCATTGTCGGCGACACGGCAACTGCCGAGCGAATGAGCGCGATGGCCGCCAAGGTCAAGGACGCCTTCGCCCGCGAATTTATCACCCCGGCCGGTCGCGTCGCGGGCGACGACCAGACGTCCTATGCGCTGGCGTTCCTGCATGACCTGATCCCGGCCGACAAGCATGAGGCGGCCAAGGCCTATTTCAAAAATGCCATCCATCGCACCGACGGCCGTATCGGCACTGGCTTCATCGGCACGCCGGCGCTGCTGCCGGCGCTGGTAAAACTGGACGAGCAGGGCATGGCCGGCGAAGTCTTTCTGCAGGAAGAAGTCCCGGGCTGGCTCTATCAGGTCAAGATGGGCGCAACGACCATCTGGGAACGCTGGGACGCTATCCAGGCTGACGGCTCAATCTACAATCCGCAGATGAATTCCTACAATCACTATGCCTATGGCGCTGTCTGCCAGTGGCTGCTCGAAGGTGTCGCCGGCTTCCGGCCGGACGAGAAGGCGCCTGCCTTCCAGCACGTCATTTTTGAGCCGGTGATCCTCGATGGCCTGTCGCCGGTGGCGGCAAGCCACGAGAGCCCCGCCGGCCTGATCAAGGCAGGCTGGACGCTGGATGGCGACAAGGTGCGCTACGACATCGAGGTGCCACAAGGCGCCCGCGGCACGCTGCGCCTGTCCAAAGCCTATCGCGATGCAAAGCTCGACGGTGCGGCTCTTGCCGAAGGCGCCGATCAGGCGCTCACTGCCGGCCGTCATGTCGTCACGTTCAACTATACCGTGCCCGCCCCGACATTCGAGCGTGGCCCGGAGATCAACGCGCGCACGCCATAAGGCCTGCGATCGGACTTCAACCAAGGCCCGGGGAGATGGGCCGCCAAGGGAGGTAGACTATGACCAAGACGAAACTTTTTGCCCTGATGGGCGCCAGCACACTGGGTCTGATGATGGCATCGCATGCCGTCCAGGCCCAGCAGTCGGGCTATCTGTCGTTCCTGATCGACAACGGCCCGCAGTCGGTTGCCGTGGCCGAAGCCTGGGTCGCCGCTTACACCGAAGCCAATCCGGACGTGACCATCGATATCGAAGTGCGCCCCGGCGGCGGTGAAGGCGACAATATCGTCAAGACCCGCCTCGCCACCGGCGCGATGGCCGACGTGTTCTTCTACAATTCGGGCTCGCTGTTCCAGGCGCTCAACCCGACACAGAACCTGCTGCCCCTGACCGATGCGCCCTTCCAGGCCAATGTCCAGGACAGCTTCAAGAGCGTCGTCTCTGCCGGCGGCGAAGTCTATGGCGCGCCGTTCGCGCCAGCCATGGGCGGCGGCATTTTCTACAATATCCCGCTCTATGCAGAGCTTGGCCTCGAAGTTCCCAAGACCTGGGACGAGTTCATGGCCAACAATGAAAAGATCAAGGCGGCCGGCAAGGTTGCCGTGATCCAGACCTATGGCGAGAGCTGGACCAGCCAGTTGTTCGTGCTGGCCGATTTCTTCAACGTCCTTGCCGAAGTGCCGGATTTTGCTGAGAAGTTCACCGCCAATGAAGCCAAGTTCGCCACCACCCCGGCAGCAGTCCGCGGCTTTGAAAAGCTGCAGGCCGTGTTCGAGGCCGGCTATCTGAATGAAGACTTTGGCGCTGCGACCTATCCCGACGGCCTCCGCATGGTCGCCACGGGCGAGGGTGCACACTACCCGATGCTGACCTTCGGCGTCGGCGCCATTGCCGAGACTATTCCGGATCATCTGCAGGACGTCGGTTTCTTCGCCCAGCCCGGCGACGATGCCGCCAAGAACGGCCTGACCACCTGGATGCCGGACTCGATCTATGCCGCCAAGACCACCAGCAGCCCGGATCTGGCCAAGGACTTCATCGGCTTTATCGCCAGCCCCGAAGGCTGCGATATTCGCAACGAAGCCGTCGGCGCCACCGGTCCCTATATGATTGCCGGTTGCGAACTGCCGGCTGACGTGCCGCCGGCCGTTTCCGACATGCTGCCCTACTTTGCCGAAGGCGGCCAGAACGCTCCCGCTCTCGAGTTCCTGTCGCCGGTCAAGGGCCCGGCACTCGAGCAGATCACCGTTGAAGTCGGTTCGGGCATCCGTCCGGCTGCCGAAGGTGCTGCGCTCTATGACGAAGACGTCCGCAAGCAGGCCCAGCAGCTCGGTCTCGAAGGCTGGTAAGCGCATCTGATATCGCCGAGGCTCCGGAGGTCATCCTCCGGAGCCGTCCTGTGTTGCGAGGTTTCCCATGACGGCTGCTGCTGCTCCCGCGCTCAAAGCCCAGCGCCGGTCTCTCTATCCTAGCTGGTTCTATGCCCCGGCTGCGGTGATCTACGCCGTGCTGTTTCTGGCGCCGACCTTTGCGTCGCTCTATTTCAGCTTGACGCGCTGGAGCCTTTCCAGCGCCGTGTTCATCGGCTTCGAGAACTTCGCGCAATTCTTCCGCGAGCCCTTTCTCATCCAGGGCCTGGTCAACACCGTGGTCTATGCCGCGATCAGCTCGGGCCTCAAGGTGGTGCTCGGCATGTTGCTGGCACTGATGCTGACCAGCCAGATCATGGGCCGCGGCTATCTGCGCTCGGTGATCTTCTTTCCGGTGCTGGTCTCGACGGTCGGCGTCGGCATGACCTTTACAGTGTTGATGCATCCCACCAATGGCATGATCAACGAGGCGCTGTCGCTGATCGGCATCAAGGGGCCAGGCTGGCTGGTTGATCCCAAGCTTGCGCTGTTCTCGGTCGCCCTGGTCGATGTGTGGAAGGGCGTAGGCCTCGCTACGGTGATCTACATCGCCGGCCTCGTCGCCATTCCCAAGGATTACTACGAAGCCGCCCGCATCGATGGCGCGACGCCTTTGCAGAACTTCTTTTATGTGACGCTGCCGCTCAGCCGTCCGGCCACCGCCACCGTCATCACCCTCAGCTTCATCGGCGGCTTGCGCACCTTCGATCTGATATGGGCCATGACCAAGGGCGGACCGGGCTTTGCCTCCGATACCGTCGCTTCGGTGATCTACAAGCAGTATCAGGCCGGCTTTTATGGCCTGTCCACCGCCGGCAATGTGGTGCTCTTCATCCTCATCGCGGTGCTGGTCGTGCCGCTGACCATGTTCCTCAATCGCAAGCAGGGCTTCGAATGAAGCAGCGCACCTCCATCATTGGTGGTTTTGCCGCCATCGCCGCCACCTTTGTGGTCTTCGTCATCCCGTTCCTGTTCATCATCCTGATGGCCTTCAAGGATCGGCAGCAGTCGGCGCTGCGCGATTTCTCCTGGCCCAATGGCTTTCACCTCTTCGACAATATCTTCGAGGTGGTGAAGACCCGAAACTGGATGATGATCACCGCCTTCATCAATTCCACCCTGATCACCGTGGTCAGCGTGACGCTGCTGATCGTCTTTGCCGCCATGGTCGGCTTCGTGCTGGCCCGCCGCAAGACGCGCTTCAACGGCTTGATCGAGTTCCTGATCCTTGCCGGGTTGATGATCCCGCCCGCCGTGGTTCCGACCATCTGGCTGCTGCAGGGCTTGAAGCTCTTCGGCACGCTGCATGGCATGATCCTGATCGAAGTAGCCTATAATCTGCCATTCTCGATCATCCTCTATCGCGCCTTCATCGCCACCATTCCGCGCGAGCTGGACGAGGCGGCGGTGATCGATGGCGCTCGGCCGCTGGACGTGTTCTTCCGCATCGTGCTGCCGCTGCTCTGGCCGGTGACCGTCACCAATATCGTGGTGCAGTCGGTCGGCATCTTCAACGACTTCACTAACCCGCTGTATTACCTGCCGGGCAATGGCAATGCGACGGTGCAGCTGACGCTCTACAATTTCCAGAGCCAGTTCAGCACCGCCTACAACCTGCTCTTCACCAACATCCTGCTGATCACCATTCCGCCGCTCATCGTCTTCCTGTTCTTCAACAGGCAGATCGTGGCTGGAATGACCGCAGGCGCCGTCAAAGGATAGAACCATGGCCGGATTGGAACTCAAATCGCTGCACAAAAGCTATGGCGATGTGCCGGTGATCAAGGGCGTCGACCTGACGGTGGAACATGGCGAGTTTGTCGTCTTCGTCGGCCCCTCGGGCTGCGGCAAGTCGACCCTGCTGCGCATGATCGCAGGCCTTGAAGACATCACCGGCGGCGAGCTGTGGATTGGCGATAAGCTGTGCAATGCCGTCGAGCCGCGCGATCGCGGCATCGCCATGGTGTTCCAGAATTATGCGCTTTATCCGCATATGACGGTCTACGACAATATCGGCTTTGGCCTGAAGCTGGCCAGAACGCCCAAGGATATTCGCGACAGCAAAATTCGCGAAGCCGCTCGCATCCTGCAGATGGAGCACCTGCTCGAGCGCAAGCCGGGTCAACTTTCGGGCGGCCAGCGGCAACGCGTCGCCATCGGCCGCGCTATCGTGCGCAAGCCGGAGGTTTTTCTGTTCGACGAGCCGCTGTCCAACCTCGATGCGGCGCTGCGCGTCGACACGCGCATGGAGATTTCCAAGCTGCATCAGGATCTTGGTGCGACCATGATCTATGTGACACATGACCAGATCGAGGCGATGACGCTGGCCGACAAGATCGTCGTGCTCAACGGCGGCGTGGTGCAGCAGGTCGGCGCGCCGATCGAGCTCTACCAGCGCCCGGCAAACCTGTTTGTCGCCGGCTTCATCGGCTCGCCGAAGATGAACTTCATGGCAGTGACCGTCGACAATGTTGCCGCCAATGCGGTGACCGTCTCGGGCAAGGACCTGTCGCCGGTCTCCATTCCCGCCGATGTCACGGGCCTCACGCTCGGCGACACCGTGACGCTCGGCATTCGCCCGCATGCGCTAACCATCCCCACCACCGGCAGCGTCGTCGGTCGCATCAATCTGGTGGAAAGGCTGGGCAATGAGACGATCGTCAACCTCGGCCTGACCTCGGGCATTTCCTGGCTCGCCGTGCTCGATGGCGATCATAACCTGGCCACCGGACAGACCCTGCAGCTGGCCTTCGATCCCACCAGCGCCGTGATCTTCGACGGCGAGGGCAGGGCGCGTCACCCCGCCTGAACCGGTCAGCATCCGGGAAACGAAAAAGGGCGCCCGAGGGGCGCCCTTTCTTTGGTCGGCAGTGTGGATCAGAACGAGCTGAACAGGGCCTTCTGGGCGATCTTGAGCGCGCCGATGGCGTCATGCTTGCTCTGGGCTTCCTTGAGCGCGTCGATATCGAGCACGTCGAGGCCACGGCCGGCGGCCTTGAGGAAGTCGATGGCATGGGTGGCAGTCGCAACGCTGTCTTCGCGGAACGGGAACTGGTCGAGCTGCCAGACGCCTTCCCACTTGTTTTTGCGCAGCACGTAGAAGAATTCGAACAGCTCGATCGGGTGCAGGCTGCCGGCGACCAGATCATCGTCCCAGGATCGGTAGTTGTCGTTGACGTCCATGCCGAACAGCCGGCCGTAGTCGATGGCCATCTGTGCAGAGTCGGCTGCAGACTCGCCGCCGAACAGGGCGTGGCCGAAATCGAGCAGGATGCCGACATTGGGCAAGCCGATCTTTTCGATGCCGAGCAGGGTGCGCGAGAGGGAGTCAAAGCTCATGTGCACGCGCGGCTCGCGCGGCTTGTACTCGATGACGAACTTGACGTCGGGGTTTTCGCTGGCCAGCTGGCCGACGCCATCAAGCGAATGCTTCCACAGCGTGCCGTGATCGACCTGGAAGGGATAGTCCCAGCCGTCCTGGCCGGGCCAGAGCTTGACATAGTCGGCGCCGAAATAGCGCACCTGATCGGCCGCTTCGGTGATCAGCTCATGGGCGCGGCGGCGCACGCCGGCGTCGGGATTGGTGAAGGCGCCCTTGGCGAATTCGCGGGTATAGATTTCGGGCGTGATGCCGATGACCGACAGATTGTTGCGGTCGAGCGCGACCTTGATCTGTTCCTTGGAGAACTCACCGCCGAAATAGGGGTAGTTGATGTCGACGACCGAGAGGTCCTTGACCTGGCCGGCAATGTCGATGGCTTCGATAACGCTGCGCGGCGGGCCATAGCCGTCGGTGGCATAGCGGTCGACATAGGTGGCAAAGTGCCAGATGCCGGCGCCGTAACGCTGGTTGCTCATGATTTTCCTCCGTTATTGTGTGTCGTCAGGGTCTGGGCAATGGCGCCATGCCAGCGCGCAAGATGCGCGGCGCGGTCACTGTCGCTCATGGCCGGATCATGCTGGCCGGCCGCCGGGATCGGTGTCATCGCTATGCCGAGGCCGGCAAAGGCCAAAGCCGCAGCGCCAAGCGCGCTGACTTCGGGCGCAGCGGCGGTGGCAACGCTGCGGTCCAGGATATCGGCCTGGAACTGCATCAGGAAGTCGTTGCGCGAAGCGCCGCCATCGGCACGCAATTCGGCCATGGGCGCACCCATGTCCTGCTCCATGGCGGAAAACACGTCGGCAACCTGAAAAGCGATGGCTTCAAGTGCTGCCCGGGCCAGATGGGCGGGCGTGGTGCCCAGCGACAGGCCGGTAATGGTGCCGCGGGCATCGGAGCGCCAATGCGGGGCGCCGAGGCCGACAAGCGCCGGGACGAAGGCCGCACCATTGCTATCGCCCACGCTTTCGGCGAGGGCGGAGAGGGCGGCGGCGTCAGTCAGGCCCAGCATCTGCGCCATGAAGGCGGCAGCTTGGCCGGAGACGGAAATATTGCCTTCGAGCGCATGGGCGACCTTGCCGTCCTGGCTCCAGGCAATGGTGCTGGAGAGGCCATGGCTGGACAGCACGCGCTCCGGCGTCAACGCCATCAGCGAAGTGCCGGTGCCATAGGTAGCCTTGACCGTGCCCGGCGTGCGCACGCCATGGCCGAACAGGGCGGCATGGGAGTCGCCGATCATTGCGTGGATCGGAATGCCAGCGAGCGCGCCGTCGGCCACATGGCCAAACGCGCTGTCCGACGAGCGGACGTCGGCCAGCATGGACAGCGGTACATCGAACAGCGCCGCCAGTTCTTCATCCCAGGCGAGCGTCTCGGTGTTGAACAGCTGGGTGCGCGAGGCATTGGAATGATCGGTGGCATGCACCGTGCCGCCGGTCAGGTTCCACAGCAGCCAGCTATCGACCGTACCGACCCGGAGTTCGCCCCGTTCTGCGCGGTCACGGGCATCGGGTGTATTGTCGAGCAGCCAGGCGATCTTGCCGGCCGGGAACAGCGGGTCGAGGGCCAGACCAGTCTTGCCTTCGATGAGCGCGGCATGGCCGGCATCCCGCAGGCTTTCGCATTTCGGCGCCGAGCGGCGGCACTGCCAGATAACGCAGGGGCCGATCGGCTCGCCCGTTGCGGCATCCCACACCACGATGGATTCGCGCTGGTTGGAAATGGCGACGGCGAGAATGTCCGCGCCATTGGCCTTAGCCACCACTTCGGCAATCACCTGGCGCACGCCTTCGACCAGTGCCGTGGCCGATTGCTCGGCCCAGCTGGGCTGCGGATAGGTCACGACATTGGGCGCCGAGGCCTGATGCTGGACCCGACCATCGGCCGAGACTAGCAAGGCCTTGGTATTGGTGGTGCCCTGGTCGATGGCGAGGACGAGGCCGGCAGAACTCATTTCTTGCGCGCGATGGTCTGACGCACGGCGTCGGCGATGCCGGCTTCGGTCAGGCCGAAATGCTCCATCAGGAAATCGGCCGAACCGGTCGGCACAAAGCCGGGAAAGCCCATGATGCGCATCGGCACGGGGATATTGGCGGTGACCACTTCGGCCACCGCGCCGCCAAGGCCGCCGCGGATATTGCCTTCCTCGACGGTGACAATGGCACCGGTTTCGCTGGCGGCCAGGATCGCCGCTTCATCGAACGGGCTGATCGTCGCCATGTTGACGACGCGCACCGCAATGCCTTCGACGGCGAGGGTTTTTGCGGCTGCCACAGCGCGATGCACCATGGTGCCATTGGCGATGATGGTCGCCTGATCGCCTTCGACCAGCGTCTCGGCCTTGCCGATCTCGAACGTGCCATTGCCGCGCTCGAGCGCCGGCACCGGCATGCGGCTGACGCGGACATAGACCGGCCCGGTCATGGCAGCGGCAGCGCGGATCGCCTGCTCGGTCTGCCAGGGATCGGCCGGTACGATGATGGTGAGATTGGTGAGGAGGCGCAGCCAGGCCATGTCTTCGATGGAATGATGGGTCGGCCCGAGTTCGCCATAGGCGACGCCGGACGACTGGCCGATCAGCTTCACATTGACATTGGAATAGGCAATGTCGGCCTTGATCTGCTCCAGCGAGCGGGCCGTGAGGAAGCACGAGGCAGCGGAGACAAAGGGAATCTTGCCGCCATTGGCGAGACCGGCGCCAACGGCAACCACGGTCTGTTCGGCAATGCCGACATTGACCATGCGCTCGGGCCACTTCTTCTTGAAGCCGCCGAGCTTGGAGGAGCCGACGCTGTCGCTCACCACGGTGACGATGCGGGGATCATTGGCGGCCAGATCTTCGATCGTGGCGGCAAAGCTGTCGCGGCAGTCGAACATGCCGGCTTTATTGGGGGCTGCAGCGCTCATCAGACCAGTTCCGCCATGGCTTGTTCGTATTGTTCCTTGGTGGGCACGCCGTGGTGCCAGGCGACGTTATCATGCATGAAGCTGACGCCCTTGCCCTTGAATGTATTGGCAATAACGCAGAGCGGCTTGCCGCGACCCTTGGGCGATGCCGAAAGCACATCGAGCAATTGCTGGTGGTCATGGCCGTCGATCATTTCGACATGCCAGCCAAAGGCGCGCCACTTGTCGTCGAGCGGGTCGAGCGAGGCGGTTTCCTCGGTGCGCGCGCCCTGCTGCAGCCGGTTGCGGTCGATGATCAGCGTCAGGTTTTCCAGCTTGCGATGGCCGGCGGTCAGCGCCGCTTCCCAATTGCTGCCTTCCTGAAGCTCACCGTCGCCGGTCAGCACGAAAGTGCGGAAGTCGGAATTGTCGATCTGACCAGCAATGGCAATGCCCAGCGCCACCGGCAGGCCGTGGCCCAGCGGGCCGGTATTGGTCTCTACACCCGGCAGATAGTTGCGGTTGGGATGGCCGTTGAGCTTGCTTAGCGGCTTCATATAGTCGCTGAGTTCGGCCTCGGGGAAATAGCCGGCTGCGGCCAGCACCGAATAGAAGGCGCCGGTGCAATGGCCCTTGCTCATCACGAAGCGATCGCGTGCCGGGTCATTGGGCCGCTTGGGGTCATAGCGCATGACGCCGAAATACAGCGCGGCCAGCACATCGGTGGCGCTGAAGTCGCCGCCGGGGTGGCCTTGCTGGGCTTCATAGACCATCTGGAAGCTGCGGCGGCGAATCCACAGCGCCTTTTCGGCAATCGTGGCAACGAGATCGTTGCGGTGGCTTTGTGCAGTTAGGGACACTTGGCTTTTCCTGTCGCGCCGGGCGCGTGGCCCGATCTGGCGTGTTACCGGCAAACTAACCTCGGCTCGCCGTCATCGCAACGAGAATATTTTCGATTTCTGCGGATTCGCTGGGACACCCGAATTCGCAGGGTTTTTCGGCATGTTGTGGTGTTGATAGGTCGCAAATCCACATTGACAGCGCGATTTTCCAGCCGCACAAATGCAAAATCGCAAATAATCGCAACGAACCGAATGGTCGGCGATGCGAGACGAGGAGTTCTGACGATGTTTAACCGGCGCCTGGCCTGCCTGGCACTGGCTTTTGCCGCCGTGCTGCCGCTGAGTGGTTGCAAAATTTTGCCGATTGCGGATGAGGCGGAGACGGCGGCGGCTGGTTTCAATGCCCAGGCCTATGCGGCGGAGCTGTGGACCGGGCGTGCTTTGCCGCATTTTGTTGAGGCGGCGAAGCCGGTGGCGGAGGTTCTGCCGGCGATTGGGGCGGATCTGGCGGCGGCGGGCGCGGAGTTTGGGTATCGGGCCGGCGAGGGGTCGCCCTGGAGCTTTGTCGTCAGCGGGACCGGTGTGGTCAGCGCCAAGAATGTCGAGTCGCGGGCCGGGACGCTTGAGGTGGCGGTGGACGGTCTTGCCGATCCGGTGGTGCTGCAGATTGGGCCGGTGATCCGTGGCAATGCGGTGCGCGACGGTCTGCCCTTTGTGACCTTCCAGGATTTCACCAATCAGATCGAATATGCCGATGTCGGCAAGGCGCTGACGGCGCTGGCGCTGGAAGGCTTCAGCGGCAATGCTGAAGCCATTGCCGTGGGCGATACGGTCAACTTTACTGGCGCGATGAGCCTCGCCGGGGCCAGCGACAAACTGCTGGTGACGCCGGTGACGCTGGAAAAGGCTGCGCCATGAGCGACGTCGTTCTCAGCGCGCGGGCTATCACCAAGGCTTTCCCGGGTACGATCGCATTGCAGGATGTGGATTTCGACGTGCATGCCGGGGCGGTCAATGTTCTCATCGGTGAGAATGGCGCCGGCAAGTCGACCTTGATGAAAATCCTGGCGGGTGTGGAGCGGCAGACGCTGGGCACCATCACCATGCATGGCGAAACGGTCAGCTTTTCCTCGATCCGCGATGCGGCGAGCCAGGGCATCGGCATCGTCTTCCAGGAGCTCAATCTCTGCCCGAACATGAGCGTCACCGAGAATATCTTTCTCGGCCGCGACATCACCAAGGCCGGCTTTCACATTGATCGCGCAGCACAAAAGGCGCGCGCGACACAGCTGATCGGCCGGCTCGAGCATGCCATCGACCCCGATGCGCTGGTCGGCGATCTGATGATTGGCGAACAGCAGATCGTCGAGATCGCCAAGGCGCTGGCCGAGGATGCACGCATCCTGATCATGGACGAGCCGACCTCGGCGCTGTCGGCCTCGGAAGTCGAAGTGCTGTTCAAGGTGATCGGCGAGCTCAAGCGCAATGGCGTGGCCATCATCTATATTTCGCATCGGCTCGAAGAGCTGATCCGTATCGGCGATCATTTCACTGTGCTGCGCGACGGGCGGCTGGCTGCCACGGCGCCGCGCGCCGAGGTGACCATCCCCTGGATCATCGAGAAGATGCTCGGTGCCGGCGAGATGGTGGCCAAGCGTCCGCCCGCAGCGCCGGCGGGGGCGGCCATTCTTGAGGTAGAGCATCTCAGCCTGCCGCGCCGTGGCGCTGGACTGGCCGTGGATGATGTCTCGGTGGCGTTCCGCACCGGCGAGATCACCGCCATCTATGGCCTGCTCGGGGCCGGGCGCACCGAATTGTTCGAGAGCCTTTATGGCTTGCGCAGCGGCGCCAAGGGTTCAGTAAAGCTCGAGGGCAAGGAGCTGGCCGGGCATTCGGTCAATCGCCGCATGAAGGCCGGCCTGCTGCTGGTGCCGGAAGATCGTCAGCGCGATGGCCTGGTGCAAAATCTCAGCGTTGGCGGCAATCTGGGGCTGGCCAGCCTGCGCCGCTTCACCAAATTCTTCTCGATCTCCAAGGCTGATGAAAAGCCGCTGCTCGATGAGGTCATCGGCCAGCTGCATATCAAGACCGCCAGTGCCGATGCGCCGATCACCTCGCTGTCGGGCGGCAATCAGCAGAAGGTGGTGATCGGCAAGAGCCTGCTCACCCAGCCGCGCGTACTGCTGCTCGACGAGCCCAGCCGCGGCATCGATATCGGCGCCAAGGCCGAGGTTTTCTCGACCATGCGCGACCTCGCCGATAGTGGCCTCGCAATTGTCTACACGACCTCGGATCTCAAAGAGACCCATGCCGTGGCCGATCGCATCCTGGTCATGGCCTATGGAAAAATCACCGCCGACCTGCGCGCCGAAGACGCAACAGACGAGGCGCTGGTCCGCGCTTCCACACATAAAATCGACAAACCTGCTTTCGCCTAAGGAGCCATGATGTCCACTGCTACTGCCGCCAATACCGGCTCGTCGGGCAATGCCTCCGGCCTGCTGCTTGTCCTCAAGCTGCGCACTTTTATCGCGCTGATCGTGGTGACGCTGTTCTTCGCGCTGATGGCGCCGAACTTCGTTTCCGTCGCCAATGCGGTGATCATTTCCAAGCATGTGGCGATCAATGCCATCCTCGCCATCGGCATGACCTATGTCATCCTGACCGGCGGCATCGACTTGTCGGTCGGCTCCATTGTCGGCCTCACCGGCATGGTGGCGGGTGGCCTTCTGGTGCATGGGCTGCAATTGCCCATGCTCGGCGTGGTGATCTACCCCAGTGTCATCGAGGTGATCCTGATCGCCCTGGCGGTGGGCACGGCGATCGGAGCCGTGAACGGGTTTCTCATAACCAAGCTCGGAGTGGCGCCGTTTATCGCCACGCTGGGCACGCTTTACGTGGCACGCGGCGCGGCCCTGCTGCTGTCGGGCGGCTCGACTTTCTCCAACCTTGTCGGCAAGCCGGAACTGGGCAACCAGGGCTATCCGATCATCGGTTCGGGCAATGTGCTGGGCATTCCGGTGTCGATCATCATCCTGATCGTCCTGGCCCTGATCGCCGCCTATGTGGCCCAGCGCACCCCGTTCGGCCGCCGTGTCTATGCCGTGGGCGGCAATGAGCGCGCCGCGGCGCTGAGCGGCGTGCGAGTCGATCGCATCAAGATCGCCGTCTACATGATTTCGGGCTTCTGCGCCGCCGTGGTGGGGCTGATCGTCTCCTCGCAGTTGGTGGCCTCGCATCCGGCCAGCGGCGAAACCTTCGAGCTCAATGCCATTGCCGCGGCAGTGCTCGGCGGCACGTCCTTGAGCGGGGGCAGGGGGTTGATCGGCGGCACCATCATCGGCGCCTTCGTTATCGGTGTGCTCAGCGATGGCCTCGTGATGATGGGCGTGTCCGAATTCTGGCAAATGGTCATCAAAGGACTTGTGATTATCGCCGCCGTCGTGCTCGATCAGTTGCAAAGGAAGCTGGCGGCCAATACACGCCAGTCATAAGCCGCAAACGGCACGCAAGGAGCGACGACTTGGCCGACAGCAAAAGCAGCGATACGCCCGCCAAACGGGGCCGCAAGCCCAATGCGGACGCATCGCGACTGAATCTGCTGGCCGAGCCGCGACGGATGAAAATTCTCGAATGGCTGCAGGAAGAAGGCAGCGCCCGCGTACGCGACCTTTCGGTGGCATTTGCGGTCTCGGAAGCGACGATCCGCCAGGATCTCGAGCGGCTGGACAATGACGGCTATGTGGTGCGCGAGCATGGCGGAGCCTATTTGAAGTCCATGCCGCAGCAGGTGCAGTCGATGTCGCTGCACCACCTGACCAATATGGATGCCAAGAAAAAGATCGGCCGCGCCGCGGCGGCGCTTGTCGGCAATGGCGAAACCATTATCCTCGATTCCGGCTCGACCACGACCGAGATTGCCAACAATCTGCTGGGACATGACAGCCTCAATGTCATCACCAATTCGATCAATATTGCCTTGGCGCTGGGGGCTTTGCCCTCGATGACGGTGCATATGTCGGGTGGGCTGTTCAAGGCGCCGACGCTGTCGCTGACCGGTGAAAAGTCCGGCGATTTCTTTGAGGGCATCTTTGCCGAAAAGCTGTTCCTCGCGACGGCGGCGGTGAGTTTCGAAGCCGGGCTGACCTTTCCGGCCATGGCGGATCTCTATGTGAAGCGCGCCATGATCAAGGCGGCGTCGAAGGTTTATCTGGTTGCCGACAGTACAAAAATCGGCCGCACCTCGTTTTCCTCGCTGGGCCCGATCGACGTGATTGCCGGGCTGATTACCGATGACGGGATTACCGACGTCGACCGTGCGGAGTTCGAGCGGCGGGGTATTGAGGTGATTGTGGCGAAGTAGGGCGGGCGCTTGCCCTCGATCGTCACCTTCCGGCTACACCCTGCCTAAACCCACCCCCACCCGACCCCTTCGGGGCCACCCTCCCCACAAGGGGGAGGGATAGGGGACATCGAGTTCGCTGAGCCATCCTATCCCTCTCCTGAATGGGGAGGGTGGCCCCGAAGGGGTGGGTGGGGTAATGGCTAGCCAGGACAGTCAGGGCTGAAGCAAATCCGCAGGCATCGCCGGTTTGCAGCAAGCTTTCGTCCTGTTTGCTTGCGGTTTGCAGCCCGCATGCTGCCCCCTGGCGGTTTCGCCAAGTGTGAACCAACTCCCCACCATCCAGCAACAAACCGTTACAGTAGAATTGACTCTTCTGCGCTTCATTTGTAATCATCAGAAAACGCAAAAAATACGAAACAGCCGAAAAGGCTGCAATTGCGAAACGACCCCGAGAGGGTCATCTGGAGGACGACAATGAATATCGTAAAAACTCTCGCTGCCCTGGCTATGGGTGCGATGGCTGGCGTTGCCATGGCCATGCCGGCATCGGCCGAAGGCCTCGTGGTCATCATCACCCCGAGCCATGACAATCCCTTCTTTGCCGCCGAGGCTGAAGGCGCCAAGGCCAAGGCCGAAGAGCTGGGCTATACCACCCAGGTCTATTCGCATGACGACGACGCCAACAAGCAGAACGAGCTGATCGACTCGGCCATTGCCGCCGGCGCCAAGGCCATCATCCTCGACAATGCCGGCGCCGATGCTTCGGTCGCTGCCGTGCAGAAGGCCAAGGATGCAGGCATCCCGAGCTTCCTGATCGACCGTGAAATCAACGCCACGGGCGTTGCCGCCGCGCAGATCGTCTCCAACAACTACCAGGGCGCGACCCTCGGTGCCGAAGCCTTCGTCGAAGCCATGGGCGAGGCCGGCAATTACGTCGAACTGGTCGGCAAGGAATCCGACACCAATGCCGGCATCCGCTCCTCGGGCTATCACGACGTGATCGACCAGTATCCGGACCTCAAGATGGTGGCCCAGCAGTCGGCCAACTGGAGCCAGACCGAAGCCTTCACCAAGATGGAATCGATCCTCCAGGCCAATCCCGACATCAAGGGCGTCATCGCTGGCAATGACACCATGGCCATGGGCGCCGTGGCGGCGCTGGAAGCCGCTGGCCGCAATGACGTGATCGTCGTCGGCTTCGACGGCTCCAACGACGTGCGCGATGCCATCACCGCCGGCAAGATCACCGCAACCGTGCTGCAGCCGGCTTACCGCCAGGCACAGTATGCTGTGGAACTGGCCGACACCTTCCTCAAGGACGGCTCGACCGGCGTCGACGAGAAGATTTCGATGGATTGCGTGCTGATCGACGGCACCAATGCCGCCAAGCTCGAAACTTTTGCGATGGCTGAGTAAGTTTAGACGATGAGATTGAAGGCCGGGCCGAGAGGCCCGGCCATTTTGTTTTTAGTGGTAGCCGATGCTTACCTCTACCCTGAGGGGAGAGGTCGCCCCGTAGGGGCGGGTGAGGGGTTCAGTGTTTTGTTGGGCTACGTTGCATTCGCCAGCCGCTGAACCCCTCACCCCGCCCTCTCCCCTCAGGGGAGAGGGAGCACAAGGTCCGCGCCCTGACAGGAAAAGATATGACCACCTCCGTCGCCCAATGGGGCCTGTTCGAAGCCAGTTTCACCGGACCAAGCGAGGGCAACCCCTTCATGGAGGTAACGCTTGAGGCCACGTTCCAGCAGGGCGAGCGGCAGGTTCGGGTGCCGGGCTTTTATGACGGCGAGGGCGTCTACAAGATCCGCTTCATGCCGGACCAGCCGGGCATTTGGCGCTTCGTCACCAGATCCAATGCGTCAGAGCCGGACGGGCAGGGCGGTGAGGTTTCGGTCACCGCGCCGCTACCCGGCCGGCATGGTCCGGTGCGGGTGGCCAATACGTTCCACTTCGCCCATGCCGATGGCACGCCTTATCTGCCGTTCGGCACCACCTGCTATGCCTGGACGCATCAGCCGCTGGCGATGCAGGCGCAGACGCTGGAGACGCTGGCCAAGACGCGCTTCAACAAGGTCCGGATGGGGGTGTTTCCCAAGGACTATCCCTACAATGTCAACGAGCCGCTGCATGACGTCTATCAGCGTGGCGCGGACGGCGAGCTCGATTTCGACCGGCCCAACCCGGCGGCATTCCGGCAGTTCGAAACCCAGGTGATGGCGCTGGGCGCGCTGGGCATCGAGGCCGATGTCATCCTGTTCCACCCCTATGACCGCTGGAATTATTCCGGCATGTCGGCGGAACAGGACTATCGCTATGTGCAATATCTCGTGGCGCGGCTTGGCGCCCATGCCAATGTGTGGTGGGCGCTGGCGAATGAATATGACTTCATGCTCGACACCAAGCCGATGGCGCAATGGGACCGCTTCTTCCAGATCATCGCGGAAAACGATCCGTATCGGCATCTTACCTCGATCCACAATGGCGCGCCCACGGCCAATTACGATCACCGCCAGCCCTGGGTCAGCCATGTCTGCATGCAGCATTGGGACGTCAAGCGAACGCCGGAATGGCGCGCTGCCTATGGCAAGCCAGTGGTCAATGACGAGCCCGAATATGAGGGCAATCTGACCGAGGCCTGGGGCAATATCACCGCCGAGGAACTGGTGCATCGCTTCTGGACCATGGCCTTGCGCGGCGCCTATGCCGGGCATGGCGAGACCTACCGCCATCCGGAGGACCTGATCTGGTGGGCCAAGGGCGGCGAGTTGCATGGCGAAGCCTGGCAGCGGATCGGCTTTTTGCGCGATATCCTCGAAGAGAGCGTCACAAACGGCTTCGAGCCGGTCGATGCCAGCGTGCGCTTCTCGTCGCGGATTTCCGCAGCGACGGATGGCGACACCACCATCATCTATCTGGGCGAGCACCAGCCGGAAATCTGGCCCTATGGCCTGCCCAAGGTGGATGGCGACTATGAAGTTGACCTGATCGACAGCTGGGCCATGACGGTGACGCCGGCCGAAATCGTGCCGGCGCCGGAAAACCATCCGGTGCGGCATGGCGCGGTCAGCATTGCCAAGGCGCCATCGGCAGCCTTCGCGGTGAAGCTGCCGCGCCGGCCGGGGCTGGCGATCCGGGTGCGGTCACGAGTGAGGGGTTAGAGGCCGCCGATGCAGGCATATTTGAGCTCGGTGAATTCGAGGATGCCGTGGCTCGAGCCTTCGCGGGAATTGCCGCTTTCCTTGACGCCGCCAAACGGCGCGAGCTCGGTGGAGATCAGGCCGGTATTGATGCCCACCATGCCATATTCGAGCCGCTCCATGACTCGAAACAGCCGCGCCGCGTTCTGCGAATAGAAATAGGCGGCGAGGCCAGTCTCGGTTGCATTGGCGGCGGCCACGACCTCGTCTTCGGTCGTGAAGCGGAACACCGGCGCCAGCGGGCCAAAGGTTTCTTCCTGCGCCAGCTGGGCCGAAGCAGTGACGCCGGTCAGCACGGTTGGTTCGAAGAATGTGCCACCCAGGCTATGCCGCTTGCCGCCCAGCGCCACTGAGGCGCCTTTGGATACTGCGTCGGCGATGTGCGCCTCGACCTTGGTGATGGCCTCTTCGGTGATCAGCGGGCCCTGCACAACACCCTCGGCAAAGCCGTCGCCGACCTTGAGCGCACGGACGCGTTCGACCAGTTTGGCAACGAAGGCGTCGTGAATTTTGTCCTGCACATAGATGCGGTTGGTGCAGACGCAGGTCTGGCCCATGTTGCGGAATTTCGAGAGCATGGCACCCTCGACAGCGGCGTCGATATCGGCGTCGTCAAACACGATGAAGGGGGCATTGCCGCCCAGCTCCAGCGCCACTTTCTTGACCGTGCCGGCCGCCTGGCGCATCAGGATCTTGCCGACTTCGGTCGAGCCGGTGAAGCCGACCAGCCGCACCTTGGGATGGCTGGTCAGCACGCCGCCGATGGCAATCGCGTCGCCGGTGACGACATTGAGCGTACCAGCCGGGAAACCGGCACGCTGCGCCAGTTCGGCTAGGGCCAGCGCGGTCAGCGGCGTTTCGGGCGCCGGCTTCAGCACCACGGTACAACCCGCGGCCAGCGCCGGCCCGACCTTGCGGGTAATCATCGCGGCGGGGAAGTTCCACGGCGTAATGGCGGCCACCACGCCGATCGGCTGGCGCAGCACCATGATGCGGGCATCGGCGCGGTGGGAGGGCAGCAGTTCGCCGGCCACCCGCTTGGCCTCTTCGGCGTAAAATTCGACGTAAGAAGCGGCATAGTCGATTTCGCCCAGCGCCTCGGCGAAGGGCTTGCCCTGTTCGCTGGTCAGGATAGTGGCGAGGTCATTGCGGTTGGCGATGATCAGCTCGAACCATTTGCGCAGCAGCACGCTGCGCTCCTTGGCGGGTTTTGCAGCCCAGGGGTGGAAGGCGGCAGCGGCGGCCTCGACGGCCGCCGTGGCTTCCGCGGCGCCCAGATTGGGCACAAGGCCGACCATCTCGCCGGTGGCGGGATTGGTGACCGGCAGGCTCGGCTCGCCGGTAAACTGGCCGTTGATATAGCTTTGCGACTGCAACAGGGTTTGATCGGCAAGGGCACGCATAGGGAACTCCGGACCTCGATGGGGCGTCGGCGGGGAATAAGAACGCCAACGGTATTGCCACGAATGCCTGCAGGACAAAAGCACAAGACCATTATCTGGCATTGCGGCCATGGCCCTGACGCTGTTGACGCTGGGCGTCATCCGGGCGGACAGTTCCACCAGCGGCACGCTTGCGCCGAAACGCGACCCGGGGCCGTATGGTCCGCAGTCGAAGGAGACCGTATCTTGGCTAAGGACATTCTGGTTGGGTTTGGCGTCGACGTGGACGCGGTGGCAGGTTGGCTCGGCTCCTATGGCGGCGAGGACAGCCCTGACGATATCTCGCGCGGCCTGTTTTCCGGCGAAGTGGGTTCGCCCCGCCTGTTGAAGCTGTTCGAGCGCATGGGGATCAAGACCACCTGGTTCATTCCCGGCCACTCGGTGGAAACCTTTCCCGAGCAGATGAAGGCGGTTGCCGATGCCGGCCATGAGATCGGCATGCATGGCTATAGCCATGAAAACCCGATCGCCATGACGCGCGAGCAGGAGGAGGCGGTGCTCGACAAGTCGATCGCGCTGATCACCGAACTCTGTGGCAAGCGGCCCACTGGCTATGTCGCGCCGTGGTGGGAATTCTCCAGCGTTACCAATGAGCTGCTGCTCGAACGCGGCATCAAGTACGACCATTCGCTGATGCACAATGACTTCACGCCCTATTATGTGCGCGTCGGCGATAGCTGGACCAAGATCGACTATTCCGGCCGCCCGGAAGACTGGATGAAGCCTTTGGTGCGCGGCACCGAGACCGACCTGATCGAAATCCCGGCCAACTGGTATCTCGACGACCTGCCGCCGATGATGTTCATCAAGACGGCGCCCAACAGCCATGGCTTCGTCAACCCGCGCGATATCGAGCAGATGTGGCGCGACCAGTTCGACTGGGTCTATCGCGAGATGGATTATGCGGTGTTCCCGATGACCATCCATCCCGACGTGGCCGGCCGCCCGCAGGTGCTGCTGATGCTCGAACGGCTGTTCGAGTACATCAAGGGCCATGAGGGCGTGCGCTTCGTCACCATGAATGAAATGGCCGACGATTTCGCCCGGCGCTCGCCGCGCAAATAGTCCGGCCATGTGCTCGCTGTGCGGTATTCTGGGATGTGACGACCATTGGTCGAGCGCAGTGGCGCGCGACGGCGTCTATTCGCGCAATGGGGACCGCCTGTCGCGGCGGCGCGAGGCGGCGCATCGGCAGGCGGTGGTCAATGCCGTGCTCGCGACGCGCCGCATGCAATTGGCCGACTGGCATGGCCGCGCCTATCTGCTGAAGACTGCGACGGGTAAATCCAAAGTCTTCGACAGCCTGTCGCATCTCTGGCCCGAAGCCGAAGCGCTGTCCGGCGCGACATTTGATCCGCTCGACCCCGTGCTTTTGGCGCGGCTGAAGGCCGGGGCATGACGGCACTAACCACCATCAACCTGCTGACGGGCTTTCTCGGCTCGGGCAAGACCACGCTGTTGCAGCGGCTGCTCGACTATCCTGACCTCTCGGGCGCAGCCGTGCTGATCAACGAGTTCGGCGAGGTGGGCCTCGACCACCAACTGCTCGACCGCATCGACGCCAATGTGGTGCTGATGAAATCGGGGTGCCTGTGCTGCACGGTGCGCGGCGAGATTGCCGATGCGCTGCTCAACCTGCACTCGCTGCGGGCGCGAGGCGAAGTGCCGTGGTTCGACCGGGTGGTGATCGAAACCACCGGGCTGGCCGATCCCTATCCGGTGCTCTCGACCATCCGCGCCCATCCGGTGCTGCGCAGCCACTTTTCGGCCGGCACGGTGATCGCCACGGTCGATGCGGTCAACGGCCATGGCCTGCTGGCGACGCGGCAAGAGGCCCTGCAGCAAGTGGCGGCAGCCGATGTGGTGATCCTGACCAAGGGGGATCTCGTTGCGCCGGAGACGGTCGCCGATCTCACGGCCATGCTCACCGCGATCAACCCGACGGCCTCGGTGCGCGATGCTGCCGGGATCGACGCCGACATGGTGCTCGATGCCCATGCCGGTCGCTTGCGCGATCTGCCCGTGCTGCCACTGGCTGGGCACAGTCATCACGCGGGCGAGAGTGGCACGGTCCAGTCGTTTTCCATCGTCACCGACCAGCAGCTGGACTGGACGGTGTTCGGCATCTGGCTGACCATGCTGCTGCACCGGCATGGCGATAAAGTCTTGCGGGTCAAGGGCATTCTCAATATTGCGGGCGACGATCGTCCGGTCGCCGTGCATGGCGTGCAGCGGCTGGTGCATCCGCCGGTGCATATGTCAGGCTGGCCCGATGCCGACCGGCGCTCGCGACTGGTGTTCATCATGCAGGACCTCGATCCGGCGCTGGTGCGGCACTCATTCGAGGTGTTCCACCGCTTGGCCGGGACGCAGGAAGATGCCGCGGTGGCGAGCTGAGACGGGGTTGGGAGTTGAGTGACATGAAGCGCGTTACTGTGGTGTCGACCGGAGGGACGATTGCCTCGGGCAAGGCCAGCGATCATTCGGTGGTCGCCGACCGCAAGGGGGCCGCGCTGATCGCCACGCTGCATGATCCGCTCGACGGCATGGCGGTGGAGGTGGATGATTTCGCCTCGGTCGGCAGCTATGCGCTCGATCTGGCGACCGTGTACCAGCTGGTGCGCTGCATCGCCGGTCACCTTGAGCGCGACGACTGCGACGGTGTCGTCGTCACCCATGGCACCGATACCATGGAAGAAACCGCCTTCATCGCCGACCTGCTGATCGGCAGCGACAAGCCGGTGGTCTTCACCGGGGCACAGCGCCATGCCGACATGCCCGACACCGATGGGCCGCGCAATGTTGCCGACGCCATCCGGGTGGCCGCCGCGCCGATTGCCCGCGGGCTGGGCAGCCTGCTGGTGTTCGAAGGCGACATCCATGCCGCCGCCACGGTCAGCAAGACCCATACTGCGCGCGTCGATACTTTCCGCTCGGCCGGCTATGGCAAGCTGGGCGAAATCGACAATGGCGTGGTCTACATCCAACGCCGGCCCGAGCGGCGGGTGATTGCCGACCATGGGCTCGTCGAGGGCATTGAACTGGTCAAGCCGGGCCTCGGCTCAAGCACGGCCTATCTCGATTTCTGTGCCAGTGCCGGCGTGCCGGGCGTGATCATCGAGGCTTTCGGCCGCGGCAATGCTCCGCGCGGCTATGCTGACGCCGTGGCGCGGCTGGTCAAGGCTGGTGCCATTGTGGTCATCGCCTCGCGCTGCCCCGAGGGCCGGACGCTGCCGGTCTATGGCGCCGATAGCGGCGCCACCACCTTGCAGGCTGCCGGCGCCATTTTTGCCGGCGAACTCTCGGCCATCAAGTCGCGGCTGCTGCTCTCGGCGCTGCTGGCCGCCAAGGCGGACCGCAATGCCATCGCCGAGGCCTTCGCGCGCTACTAGTTCGTCGGGCGGCCGAGACCAGACTAGCGCTGGTCTTCCGGCGTGCTGACCAGGAGGGCCGCAGCTTCATTGGCAGCATTCAACGCAGCCTCAATGTCGAGACCGCGCCACAGGGCGGCGGTGAGAGCGCCGATGAATTCGTCGCCGGCGCCATGCGTGCTGGCGACGACGATCTTCTTGGCCGGAATGCTGACGCGCTGGCCGGAGCGATCGGCATAGGCGCAGCCCTCGCCACCGGCGGTCACCACCACGGCGCGGCTGCGCTCCAGCAGTTTAATCGCCGCAGCCATGGCGCCAGCGAGCGTTTCGACCACAGGCGTCGCAGCCAGCATTTCCGCTTCGATGGCGTTGACGACGAGAATGTCGACGAGGTCGAGCACCTCCTGCGCCACGGGACGGGCAGGGGCGGCATTGAGCACGACCTTGCCGCCGGCAGCCTGCATCAGCCGGGCACCGGCCAGGTTGACCGGCTCCGGCACTTCGCTCTGCAACACCAGCCAGCTGCCGGCGTCCCAGCCCTGGTTGGACAGGGCCGTGGGATCGATCTTGAGATTGGAGCCCGAGACGATGACGGCGCCGTAATCGCCTTCGCCGTCGAAAATCGCGACGCTCATGCCCGAGGTTTCGCCGGGCAGCACAGCCAGCGCCGAAACGTCGACTTTGTTGCTGGTCAAATTGCCGAGCAAGGCCGTGCCGAAGTCATCGTCGCCCACGGCGCCGATCATCCGCACAGGCGCACCGGCCCGCGCTGCTGACACGGCCTGGTTGCCGCCCTTGCCGCCGCATTTGGGCGCCCAGGCCGTACCTGTCACCGTCTCGCCCTTGCGGGGACGACCGGGGCCATGGACGATGATGTCATAATGCAGGCTGCCCAGGACGATAACGGGCGAAGAAATTGGCATCAGGAACGGTCTTTGCGTTTGGAGGTGACGGCGGCCATGGTGCGCTCGAGATTGACCTCGGCAGCGGTGTAGTCTCGTTGTGCCACGGCGACGAAAAGGGCATCGAGGATATTGAGCTGGGCAATGCGCGCGGCGGCGTTCTCGCCCATCAGCGGCGAACCTTGCGCGGTGGAGCAGAGCACGATGTCGGCAATTTCGGCCAGCGGCGAGGAATTGTAATTGGTGACGACAATGGTGCGGGCGCCGCTCTTGCGGGCCAGCTGGATGGCATCGATCACCGCCGTGGTGCGGCCGGAATGGGAAAAGCCGATGGCGACATCGTCGGGCCCGAGCAGCGCCGCCGACATCAGCATCATATGGGAATCGTCCTGCACCGAGCTGCGAATGCCGATGCGCAGGAATTTATGCGCCACGTCGCGGGCGATCTGGGCCGAGCCGCCCACACCATAGAAGTCGCGGTTGCGCGCATTCTTGACCAGGTCGGCAGCGCGATCGAAAGCCGCGACATCGATGATGGCGAGGGTTTCTTCCAGGGCCTGGATCGAGGTGCGGAATACCTTTTGCAGGATCGCTTCGGAACTGTCGTCGGCCGACAGTTCCTCATGCATTTCGGCAGTGGGCGAGCGCTTGTATTCGGCCACGGCGGTGCGGAAATCGCGGAAGCCGGAAAAGCCCAGCTTTTTGGCGATTTTGACCACCAGCGCCTCGGAGACGCCGGCATCGGTGGCGATCTGGTTGAGCGCCGTGCGCTCGGTGAACGAGCGCAGGCCGAACACCGTTTCCACCACGCGCAGTTCGAGCGGTGTCAACAGGGGCAGGCGCATGCGGATCCTGGGGCCAATGGCCCGCAGGTCCAGCTCGTCTATGCTCATTCGCGTCCTCGTGTGGCCCGATCGATCAACATGGCGGCGAGGATGATGAGGCCCGTCGCCAGCAGCTGATAGAAGGACTGCACGTTCATCAAGGTCAAGCCGTTGCGCATGGCCCCGAGGATGATTGCCCCCAGGATCGTGCCGACGACGCTGCCCTTGCCGCCCATCAGCGAGGCGCCGCCGATGGCTGCGGCTGCGATGGCGTCAAGCTCCCAGAGATTGCCGAGGATCGGCTCGGCAGCGCCGAGGCGGCCGATCAGGATCATGGCGGCGAGAGCGGCCAGCGTGCCCGAGATGACATAGGCGGCGATCTTGGTACGGGCGATCGGCACGCCGGCGATGTGGGCAGCTTCTTCATTGCCACCGACGGCCAGCAGATATTCGCCAAACGGGGTCTTCTTGAGCACGCCCCAGGCGATCAGCGCGACCACGGCGACGATAACCACCGGGGTCGGAATGCCGAACAGCGAGCCATTGAAGATGGCGCGGAAGCTGTCGGGAATGCCCAGCACCGGATTGCCGCCGGTATAGATCAGGGCGAGCGCGCGGAAGGTGCTGAGCGTGCCCAGCGTAACGATGAAGGGCTGCAGGCCAACAATGGCGACCATGAAGCCGTTGAACAGGCCGCAGGCGGCGCCGAGCGCCAGGCCGGCGGCGATGGCCACGGGTGCGGGCACGCCCAGCACCAGCAGCGTTGCGGTCAGCACGGCGGAGAGCGCAGCGGTCGGGCCGACCGACAGGTCGATGCCGCCCGAAATGATCACCAGCGTCATGCCAAGCGCCAGGCAGGCATTGATGCTGGACTGCTGCAGGATGTTGAGCAGGTTGCGCTCGGAGAGGAAGCCCGGGACCAGGATGGCGAAGACCGCCATGATGACCACGAGGCCGATCAGCGTGCCGGCGTCGCGCACCGAAAAGCGCGAGAACACGGTCTCGAAAAAGCCGGCGTCCGGCTTGGCATTTGCTTGGCTCATGATGACAGTCTCAATTGGCCAGCGGCGCGGCAGGTGTGCCGGCGGCCGTAGCGGGGGATTGGGGAATGGCGTGGGAGGCAATGGCCTCCTCGGTGATGGCGTCGCCGCTCAATTCGGCGGCCAGCTGACCCTCGCGCATGACCAGCACGCGGTCGGAGAGGCGAATGACTTCGGGCAGTTCGGAGGAGACGACGATGACCGACTTGCCTTCCTGGGCGAGCTTTTCGATCAGCGCGTATATCTCGGCCTTGGCGCCGACGTCGATGCCACGGGTCGGTTCGTCAAAGAGGAAGATGCGGGTCTCGGCGGCGAGCCAGCGGCTGATGATGGCCTTCTGCTGGTTGCCACCGCTGAAGCGGCGGATTTCGCGTTCGGGGGCAAACGGGCGCAGGCCGGTTTCCTTGAGCGTCGTTGCCGAGACGGCCTTGAGCGCGCGGCTATTGACCACGCCGTGTGGCGCAAACCGGCTCATCGAGGCCAGGGCAATATTGTTGCGCACCGAGCGCAGCGGAATAATGCCCTCGCGCTTGCGCTCTTCGGGGACAAGGCCAATGCCGCTGGCAATGGCTTCGCGCGGCGATTTCAGCGCCACGGGTTTGCCATCGATGCTCACATCGCCAGCCGAACGCTGGTCGGCGCCGGCGATCAGGCGCAGCAATTCGGTGCGGCCGGAACCGACGAGGCCGGCAATGCCGAGAACTTCGCCCTTGTGCAGGGTCAGCGACACATCGCGCACTTTCGCGGCGGAGGAGAGGTTGGTCGCTTCAAGCACCACCTGGTCGGTGGCAAAACTGGTGTGGGTCTGCTGCGACAGCTCGCGGCCAACCATCATGGAAACCACCGACTTCTGGTCGGTTTCCTTCATGTCGACGCTGCCGACCAGCTGGCCGTCGCGCATGATCGACGAGCGCGAGCAGATGCGGAAGATCTCGTCCATCTTGTGCGAGACATAGACCACCGAGACGCCCCGCGCCGAGAGATCGAAGATGATCTCGGCCAGGCGGTCGAATTCGGCGGGCGTCAGGCTTGAGGTCGGCTCGTCCATGGCGACCAGCTTGGCGTCTTCGAGCAGGGCGCGGGCGATCTCGACGATCTGGCGCTGCGCCACCTTGAGCTTGCCGATCGGTGCGGATGGATCAATGGACGGGTCGATGGCGCGCAAAGCCTGCGCAGCCAGCCGCTCCTGTTCGCGGTGATCGACGATCATGCCGAGATGGGTGAGGGGACGACCAAGGAACATGTTCTGCGCCACGGTAAGGCGCGGCACCTGCTGCAGTTCCTGGTGGATCATGGCGATGCCGGCGCGACGCGCGGCCACCGGGCCATGCGCATCGACGGGCTTGCCATCGATCAGCACGCGGCCATCGGTCGGGCGAAACACGCCGGAGAGAATCTTGAGCAAGGTGGACTTGCCGGCCCCGTTTTCGCCGAGCAGGCCATGCACCTCGCCGGGCGCCACATCGAAAGACACGCCCTTGAGCACCTGCACGGGGCCAAAGGATTTGGTGACGGCTTCGAAGGCCAGACGCGGCACGGTCATGTTGGGCTCCTGAACGGAAGGTGGCGCCGGCAGCTTTTGGCCGCCGACGCCGGGGAGGGAGTTTTAGTGGGCGGCAGCGTCTTCGATCAGCACGGCGCGCAGATCGACGCCCTCACCCGAATAACGGTCGACATTGTCAGCGGTGATCAGCGCCTGGGGCGTTGCCACCACGCGGGGCAGATCCTGGCCGCCGACGAGGCGCAGCGCAACTTCCATGGCGACCTCACCGGTCATCACGGCAAAGCTGTCCACGGTGCCGGTCAGATCGCCAGCGCGGATCGAGGCATAGGCATCGGAAATGCCGTCGGTGCCGAACACCGCAACCTGGTCCTTGAGATTGGCCGCCTTGACGGCTTCCACCACGCCCAGCGCCATGCCGTCGTTATTGGAATAGAAGCCGATCAGGTCGGGATGCTGGTTGAGGATATTGGTGGCCGCGTCATAGGACAGCTGGCGATCCCAATTGCCCGGAACGCTGGCGACGACTTCGAACTTGCCGCTTTCGAGGATCGTGGCAGTGAAGCCATCGGTGCGCTGCACGGCGGCAAACACGCCCGGCTGACCTTCGATCACCGCGACCTTGCCGCCTTCGGGATGGTTCTCGATGAACCAGTTGGCGACGCGCACGCCATTGTCGCGCTGCACATTGCCAACATAGTGGGCAACGCCCGGGATCACGGCGTCATTGACGTTGACCACCGGGATATTGGCGGCAGCGGCCTGTTCCAGCACCGGCTGCAGGTTGGCGTCGGTCTGCGGCGATAGCAGCAGCACGTTGAAGCCGGTGGTGACCATGCCTTCGGCAATGGTCAGCTGGCCGAGCTGGTCGCCTTCGCTCTGCGCGGCCTGGTAGGCCAGCGTCACGCCATTGGCGTCGGCAAAGTTCTGGTAGCCTTCGCCGAGCGAGCGCCAATATTCATTGGTCAGCGTCTTGGAAACGCCTCCGGCGCGGGTGCCCTCGGGCAGGGCGGGCAGCGGGCCAAAGGTCGATTCAAGCGCCGACCAGTCGATACGGTCAGTCTCGGTATCGGAGTTCAGCGGCGCCAGATCCTGCGCGAAAGCGCTGCTCAGGCTGGTTGCTAACAGGGCAACAGCAAGGGTCGTCTTGAGAACAGAGTTCATTGTGGGTCCTCCCCAATGGTGGTGATTGTCGTCTTATGCGTCGCGGCGGAGCATCAGATTCTGGATGATGCCCTGCGCCTCCACGGCATCCTGCTTGTCGATCGCGGCGGCGAGGCCATTGTCGCGTTCGATCGCATCCACCACGCTCAGCATGCGCTTGACCGTGGCGATGTTGACTTCGCATTCCCGCACCGGATCGAGACCGGTCATGTCCGGGAACGTGTCGAAATAGATGGCGCCGTCATAGCCGTCCTTGCGGACCTGACGGAGCAGTTCGATGGTCTGCAGCGTATGCACCGCGCCGACCATCAGGCCGTCGTCGCGCTTGGCATAGCCATCGTTGAGATGAAGGCCCAGCACCTTGGAATGGCGGGCGATCAGTGCCGCGGCAAAGGCCGGCTGTTCGTCGGCATAGAGCACATGGGCAAAATCCAGCGTCACGCCGAGGTTGGGCAGGCCGACTTCCTTGATTGCCAGCAAGGTGGTGGCCGCATCGGGCATCAGCGAATAGGAGCGCGGCTCGTTGGGCTTGTATTCGAGGCTGATCTGGCAATCCGGATCATGTTCGGCAACTTCACGGATACCGTCGATTTCGTGTTGCCACAGCGTGCCATAGTCGGCCTGGAAGGCATAATCGAAGCCATCCTGGCCCAGCCACAGCGTCATCAGCGAAGCGCCGGTCTCGCGCGCCGCGTCAATGCCCTTCTTGGTCAGGTCGATCGCTTCACGACGGACGGCAGCGTCCGGATTGGTGAAGGCGCCCATCTTGAAGGCCGGATTGCTGTAGTAACGCATGGCAAAGCCATTGATAGCGAGGCCTAGATCGCCCAGTTCGCGGGCGATCTGCTTGGGATCAATGCCGACATGGTCGGGATAGTTGAGGTCGAGATCGGTCAAGCCATCGACCGAGGCCGCGCGCTGCGCCATCTGCATCATGGACGGCTTGCCCTTCTGGTCCGGCCAGGCGAGATGCGCGGCGGAGGCAAAGGAGTTCAGGCGGGTGGCAAAACGCAGATCGGACAAAACAGAGCCTCTTCATAACTTCACGAACTGTATTGCATTCGTGAAGTATGATTGCAAGCCTGATCTGCGCCTGATGCATGCAATCCCTGTTCGGGTATCTGCAGTGCTGGAATTTGGCTCAGGCGGACCAGCATGAGGTTGGCTGCAGGCAGGAGCGAAGTTCGCGCCTCGATGCCGGTTATCTCGCCTCGGAGAGTCGCAAGGTCGTGGGTCGGCTTCTTCCTGTTCGATAAACAGTGGCCCGAGAACATGTGGTCGCTAACAGTGCCGAAATTTGGTCGAAAAGATGCGATTTTGGAATGAATATTCCGCATTGACAATTTTACGGAACCTGTGTTTCATTTGGGTCAAGAAATGACCGGGCTCAAAAAACCTGCCTGGCGTGATGGGGAGTTAGGGACTTGTCGTTCGCCTTTGCGATCAACCACATGACCGCACCGCAGCTCACGCTGGCCGCGTTCTTTGCACTGGCCGCCCGGATCGGCGTGCCACAGGTGGAAATCCGCAACGACATCGCTGGAAATGCCATCCTTGATGGGCTGCCGGCATCCAGCGTCCGCCAGCTCGCACTGGACACTGATGTGTCCATCATTTCCATCAACGCCTTACAGCAGTTCAATATCTGGTCCGAGGTTCGCGCCGCTGAGGCAGAAGAGCTGGCCGCTTATTGTGCCGGGAGCGGCGCCAGGGCGCTGGTGCTCGTGGCTGACAATTCCGGGCAGGCATTCGACAGTGCGACGCGGATCGCCAAGGCGACCGAAGCGCTGATCGGCCTGGCGCCCATCCTGCGTAAGCATGGTATCACCGGCCTCGTCGAATGCCTGGGCTTTGAGAGCTGCACGTTGCGGTCCAAGCGCGAAGCCGTTGCGGCTATCGACGCCGCCGGTGGCCGCGAGGTGTTCCGGCTGACGCATGACACATTCCATCACCATCTGGCCGGCGAGCCTGAGCTGTTTCCCGAACTGACGGGGCTGGTGCACATTTCCGGTGTCGAGGATCCAGATATTGCCGTCCGTGACATGCGCGACAGCCATCGCCTGTTGGTTGGCCCCAGGGATCGCCTCGACACTATCGGCCAGATCGCGGCGCTGCGCCGCGGTGGTTATTCTGGTCCGCTATCATTTGAACCCTTTGCCGAGGACCTGCGTCACTTGGCCGATCCGGCCGGGGCGGTGGAGGAATCCATGGCCTACATAAAAGACGGTCTGAAGGCCCGCGCGGCCTAAGGCCCAACTATTCCCGCAAAAGGGAAATCCGGAAAAAACGGGGTGCGAACCGGACACCCGCTCTGTGGAGGAGAACACTATGAAGAAGATTGCGCTGGCCGCTCTGGCCACGACAATGCTGTCCACCGGCTTTGCCGGCGCTGCTTATGCCGAGACTGTCGGCGTCACCATGGCCGCCTTCGACGACAATTTCCTCACCGTGCTGCGCAATGGCATGCAGGATTACGGCGCTACCCTCGATGGCGTCGAACTGCAGGTCGAAGACGCGCAGAACGACGTGTCCAAGCAGATGAGCCAGATCCAGAATTTCATCGCTTCGGGAGTCGATGCCATCATTGTCAATCCGGTCGATACCGACGCCACCGCGCCGATGTCCCAGCTGGCCGCCGATGCCGGCATTCCGCTGGTCTACGTCAATCGCCAGCCGATCAACCTGGACGCCCTGCCGGAAAACCAGGCCTTCGTGGCCTCCAATGAAGTGGACTCCGGTACGCTCGAGACCAAGGAAGTCTGTCGCCTGTTGACCGAGGCCGGCAAGACGGAAGCCAATATCGTCGTCCTGATGGGCGAACTCTCCAACCAGGCCGCCCGCCAACGCACCCAAGACGTGCATGACGTGATCGCCACGCCCGAATGCTCCTTCATGAAGATCGCCGACGAGCAGACTGGCAATTGGTCGCGCCAGCAGGGCGCCGATCTTGTCACCAACTGGCTCTCGGCCGGCATCCAGTTCGATGCCGTCATTGCCAATAACGACGAAATGGCCATCGGCGCCATCCAGGCCCTCAAGGCTGGCGGGATCGCCATGGATGCCGTGATCGTTGGCGGTGTGGATGCCACGGCCGACGCTCTGGCTGCCATGGAAGCCGGCGATCTCGACGTCACCGTGTTCCAGAACGCTGCCGCCCAGGGCTCCGGCTCGCTCGATGCTGCTTTGGCCCTGGCCCGTGGAGAAAAGGTCGAACGCGAAGTCTGGGTGCCCTTCGAGCTGGTGACCCCGGAAAACCTGGCCAACTACCAGGCCAAGAACTAGTCCGTTTCGTCTTCGCTACAGATGACTAGATGCGCCGTCTCGACGGCGCATCCTCCTCCAACCACGCCGCAAAAGCGCAGGGAGACATAGCGATGGTTAGTCCGCAGACGATGCGTGCGGTCCGCGAAAGCGGCGCTGTGCCCAACGCGCCCTATCTCCTCGAGATCAAGAATGCGCGCAAGGAATTCCCCGGCGTGGTGGCGCTCGACGATGTGTCGCTGCAGCTGCGCCGTGGCACCGTGCATGCCCTGATGGGCGAGAATGGCGCCGGCAAGTCGACGCTGATGAAGATCATCGCCGGCATCTATACGCCTGACAGTGGCAGCGTCACCCTGCGCGGCGCTGACATCCGCCTCAAGTCGCCGCTCGATGCGCTGGAAAACGGCATTGCCATGATCCATCAGGAACTCAACCTGATGCCATGGATGACGGTAGCGGAAAACATCTGGATCCGGCGGGAGCCGCTCAACCGCTTCGGCTTCGTCAACCACGGCCAGCTCAACCGCCAGACCGAAGAGCTTTTCGCCCGCCTCAATATCGATATCGATCCCGAAGTGCAGGTTTCGACGCTCTCCGTCGCCAGCCGCCAGATGATCGAGATCGCCAAGGCCGTCTCCTACGAGAGCGACGTGCTGATCATGGACGAGCCCACCTCGGCCCTGACCGAGACTGAGGTCGCCCACCTGTTCCGCATCATCCGCGACCTGCGCGACCAGGGCAAAGGCATCATCTACATCACCCACAAGATGAGCGAACTGTTCGATATCGCCGACGAGTTCTCGGTGTTCCGCGATGGCCGCTACATCGGCACCCATGCTTCGACGGACGTGACCCGCGACGAGATCATCCGCATGATGGTCGGGCGCGAAATCATCCAGATGTTCCCCAAGGAAGACGTGCCGATCGGCGAGGTGGTGCTCTCGATAAAGGACCTCAGCCTCGACGGCGTCTTTTCCGACATTTCCTTCGACGTTCGCGCCGGTGAAATCCTCGGCATTGCCGGCCTCGTCGGTTCAGGCCGCTCGAATGTCGCCGAGACCATTTTCGGCGTCACGCCCGCTTCGAGCGGCACGATTTCCATCAATGGCCAGTTGGTGGACATTTCCTCGCCCACGGTCGCCATCCAGAACGGCATGGCCTTCATCACCGAGGACCGCAAGGAAACCGGGTGCCTGTTGATGCTCGACATCCAGGAAAACATGCAACTGGCCGTGTTGCAGGACAAATACACCCGCTTTGGTTTCGTCACGCAGGGCAAGCTCAGCGCGGTCTGTGAGGACATGAGCCAAAAGCTTCGGGTCAAGACGCCGAGTCTCGACGAGCGGGTCGAAAACCTTTCCGGCGGCAACCAGCAGAAGGTGCTTATCGGCCGCTGGCTGCTGACCAACCCCAAAATTCTCATTCTCGACGAGCCGACGCGCGGCATTGACGTCGGGGCCAAGGCCGAGATCCACAAGCTGGTGACCCAACTGGTGCGCCAGGGTGTCGCCGTGATCATGATCTCGTCCGAACTGCCCGAAGTGCTCGGCATGAGCGACCGCATCATGGTCATGCACCACGGTCGTGCCACCGGTTTCCTGGATCGCAGCGAAGCTGACCAGGTCAAGATCATGGAACTGGCGGCGCAATGACCCATCCATTCAATTCTGCCGCGGGGAGGAACCAGCCATGACCACCACTTCCGAAAGCCTTGCACCCGCGCGGGTCCGCCGCCGCAAGCTGCCGACCGAGCTGTCCATCCTGCTGGTCCTGGCTGGCATCGCACTGACCTTTGAACTGCTCGGCTGGATCTTCGTTGGCCAGTCTTTCCTGCTCAACCAGCAGCGCCTAACCATCATGATCCTGCAGGTTTCGGTCGTCGGCATCATTGCGGTCGGCGTGACTCAAGTGATCATTACCGGTGGCATCGACCTGAGTTCTGGCTCGGTGGTGGGCATGACGGCGATGATCGCCGCCAGCTTTGCCCAGAGCGCCGACTGGGCCCGTCCGGTCTATCCCGGTCTCGTCGGCCTGCCGGTGTTCATTCCGCTGCTGATCGGCCTCGCCATCGGCACGCTGGCCGGCATCATCAATGGCTCGCTGATTTCCTACACCAAGATTCCGCCCTTTATCGCCACTCTGGGCATGATGGTGTCGGCGCGCGGCGTGGCCAAATGGTACACCAAGGGCCAGCCGGTATCGGGCCTGACGCCCGACTTCACCTCCATTGGCTACAGCATCTGGCCGGTGGTGATCTTCCTCGGCGTGGCGCTGATCTTCCACATCGCCCTGCGCTATACCCGCTATGGCAAGTTCACCTATGCCATCGGCGCCAACCCACAGGCCGCCCGCGTCTCGGGTATCAATATCGAAAAGCACCTGATCAAGGTCTATGCCATCGCCGGCATGCTGGCGGGCCTCGCCGGTCTCGTCACCGCAGCCCGCGCCCAGACGGCCCAGGCCGGCATGGGCGTTATGTATGAACTCGATGCGATCGCGGCAGCCGTCATCGGCGGCACTTCGCTCTCGGGCGGCAAGGGGCGCATCACCGGCACGGTGATCGGTACGATCATCCTCGGCACCATGACCTCGGGCTTCACCTTCCTGCGCGTCGATGCCTATTATCAGGAGATCATCAAGGGCATGATCATCGTTGCCGCCGTGGTGGCCGACCAGTACCGCCAGCAAAAGCGCAAAAAGGTCTGATCCTTTCATTCCGCGCCACCTCCCGGCGCATTCTACCGGAGACTATCATGACTGTTCGTTTCGGCCTGCTCGGCGCCGGCCGCATCGGCAAGGTTCACGCCAAGGCCATCACCTCCAGCTCCAAGGCCCAGCTCGTCGCCGTGGCCGACGCCTTCGAAAAGGCCGCCAGCGAACTGGCCGGCCAGTATGGCGCCGAAGTGCGCAGCGTCGAGGCCATCCTCAACGCGGCCGATATCGATGCCGTGGTGATCTGCACCCCCACTGATACCCATGCCGACCTGATCGAAAAATTCTCCCGCGCCGGCAAGGCGATCTTTTGCGAAAAGCCGATCGATCTCGATGTCGAGCGGGTGAAGGCCTGCCTCAAGGTCGTCGATGCGGAAGGCGCCACCCTGATGGTCGGCTTCAACCGGCGCTTTGATCCGCATTTCCAGGCGGTGCGCGATGTCATCGCCAAGGGCGAGATCGGCGCCGTGGAAATGGTCACCATTGTCTCGCGCGATCCCGGCGCCCCGCCGGTCGACTATATCAAGCGCTCGGGCGGCATTTTCCGCGACATGACCATTCACGACTTCGACATGGCCCGCTGGCTGCTCGGCGAGGAGATCGAGACCGTCACCGCCCAGGCCTCGGTGCTGGTCGATCCGGCCATCGGCACGGCCGGGGATTATGACTCGGTTTCGGTCATGCTCGCCACTGCCTCGGGCAAGCATGCCACTATTTCCAACTCCCGCCGCGCTACCTATGGCTATGACCAGCGCATCGAAGTGCATGGCTCCAAGGGCGCCGTCTCGGCGGAAAACCAGCGCCCGGTCGCCATCGAAGTCGCCAATGCATCCGGCTACACCCGCCCGCCGCTGCACGACTTCTTCATGACCCGCTACACCGAAGCCTATGCTCGCGAAATCAGTACCTTCATCGATGCCGTTGAATCCAAGTCGCCAGCCTCGCCGAGCGGCCTCGATGGCCTGATCGCGCTGGCCCTGGCCGATGCGGCCGTCAAGTCAGTCCGGGAAGGTCGGGCCGTCAAGGTCAGCGAAGTCACCGGCGCTTTGGCCGACAAAAGTGTGTTCCAGGGCCGCTGATCTCCCGCAGCCGTCCCGATGCGAAAGGGCGCCCCGCGGCGCCCTTTTTGCTGTTCGATATTTGAAACCCTACTTCAACAGCCACTCATGCTCGGCCGCGTTGTGGAATTTCCATACGCGCTTCGGCCCGGCCATGACGTTCAAATAGTAGAGATCATAGCCCGCCGTCGTGGCCACCGGATGATAGCCGCGCGGCACCAGTGTCACGTCGCCATCCTCCACCGCCATGGCCTCGTCCAGCGAGCGATCATCGGTATAGACCCGCTGGAAGGCAAAGCCCTGCGGCGGGTTGAGGCGGTGATAATAGGTTTCTTCGAGAAAACTCTCGTTGGGCAGGTCGTCCTGGTCATGCTTGTGCGGCGGATAGGACGAGGTGTTGCCTTGTGGGGTGATCACCTCCACCACCAGCAGCGCGTTAGCCGCACCGTCATCCTCGGGCATGATATTATAGACATGGCGCACATTGGCGCCCTTGCCGCGGCTCAACCGCGGATGCGTGCCGGGCGCGATGACATGGGCTTTGTATTCGCCGCCGCCCGGCGCCGAACACACCGCCAGCTCGAGGGTGGTGGTGGCGTCGGCCACCCATTCGCTACCCTTTGGCACATAGACCGCCCAGGGCGCGCCTTCGAAGGGCGTCATGCGTTCGCCGATCTCGCCGAAATCCTGTCCATCGACGGAAATCCGCGCCTTGCCGCTGACCAGCACCAGGCACAATTCCCGGTCACCTGCCGCGCCGCCCGCGACCTCGCCGGTACCGAGCTTGTGCAGCGCGAAGCCGACATGGCCCCAGCCAGCCGAAGCCGGCGTCACATCATGGACGAGGCCCGTCTTGCTCGTTGGTTTCAGCAGGAGGTGGGATTTGCTCATCGGCCGGCTCCTCTTTGGGGAAGGCGTAGAAGAAATTATACAGCGAATAGGCCAGCGCCGCGCCGACCAGCACGCCCCAGAAGGGCTCCTGGTTCCACAACCATTCCCAGGCGCACCACACGGCAAGGAAGGCGGTGACGGCGACGCGCCGCCACATCGGCTTGAACCAGTTCACGTCATTGGGCTTGAGGGCCATGCGCCAGTCTCCGAAACATCTTTGAATGGCGTTCTACGGGAAAGCTCACCCCTTGGGGAAGCCCTCTGTCTCGACGGTGTACCCGGCGGCACTCATGACGCGGATGAGTTCCTTATGCCCGACCTGTGCCATTTTCAGTGGCGGATTGGCGACGGGATCCTGTTCGGCCTCGACCACGAACCAGCCTTCATAGCCATGGTCAGCCAATCGCTGCACGATAGCGCCGAAGTCGAGCGAACCATCGCCCGGCACAGTAAAGGCACCCAGCGCCACCGCATCGAGGAAGCTCTGCTTCGAACGATCCAGCCCATCCACCACCGAACGGCGGATATCCTTCACATGCACATGGTTGATGCGGGCGTGATGATTATCGATCGCGCGCAGCACGTCGCCACCGGCAAAGGCCAGGTGCCCGGCATCGAGCAGCAGTGGAATGCCTTCGCCCGAATGGCGCATGAAGGCATCGAGCTCCGGCTCGGTCTCGACCACGGCGGCCATGTGATGGTGGTAGGAGAGGGGCATGCCCTGTTCGGCGCACCATTCGCCAAATTCGGTGACCTTGCGTGCATAGGCTTTCATCTCGTCTTCCGAGAGCCTTGCCTTCTGCGCCAACGGCACCTCGCGCTTGCCCTGGATCGACCGACCGACTTCGCCATAGACGATGCAGGGTGCGTTGACCGCCTTGAACAGGTCGATCATCGGCGCAATGCGGTCCTTGTTGGCGCTGAGGTCTTCCTCGACCAGCGTACCGGAGAACCAGCCGCCGCACAGCGTAACGTCGGCAGCGCGCAAGATCGGCAGCATCACTGCCGGATCGTCGGGGAAGCGCCGCCCTTTCTCCATGCCGGTGAACCCGGCTGAGCGCGACTGGCGCAGGCATTCTTCGAGAGAAACGTCATCGCTGAGTTCGACGAGATCGTCGTTCCACCAGGCGATTGGCGACATGCCAAGTTTGGCTTTCACTTCAATATTCCCCTTAACCGATACGCTGCGCTTTGAGCGCCGTCACATAGGCCTCGCGCGCCGCTTTGACCTGCGGCCGCTCGCTGACCTCAGGCACTGCCACATCCCACCAGTGTCCACCTTCATCCGTCGTGACCAGAGGATCGGTTTCGATGACGATGACCGTGGTGCGATCATTGCCCTCGCTTTCTTGGAGCGCGGTTTCCAGTTCGCCGATGGAGCCGACCTTGCGCGAAATGGCGCCCATGGAGGCGGCATGCGCGGCAAAGTCGATGTCGGGCAGGGTGACGTGATGTGTGTCCTTCAAGAGATTGTTGAAATTGGCGCCACCTGTGGCCATCTGCAGCCGGTTGATGCAGCCATAGCCGGCATTGTCGAGCAGCACGATGGTCAGCTTGGCGCCAAGCATGATCGAGCTGGCGATCTCGGAATTGAGCATCATGTAGCTGCCGTCGCCGACCATCACCACGACATCGGCCTCTGGCCGCGCCAGCTTGACGCCGAGGCCCCCGGCGATCTCATAGCCCATGGTCGAAAAGCCATATTCCATGTGGTAGCTGCCGGGGCCATTGGCCTTCCACAGCTTGTGGAGTTCCCCCGGCAAGCCGCCGGCCGCACAGACCAGCACGGCATTTTCCCGCGCCCGCTGCACGGCACCAATCACCTGCGCATCTGACGGCAGCGCCGCATTTGTCGAGGCGGTGGCGCGATCTGCTGCAGCCAGCCAGGTCTCCTTGCCGTCCCTAGCCTTGTCGGTCCAGTCGCTGTCGACCTGCCAACCGGTCAGCGCCTGGTTCAGCGCGTCGAGCGTTGCCTTGGCATCGCCGACCAGGGGCAGGGCGCGGTGCTTGTGCGCATCGAAGGGCTGCACATTGAGGCCGATAATTTGCAGGTCTTCATTCTTGAACAGCGCCCAAGACCCGGTGGTGAAATCCTGCAGCCGCGTGCCGACGGCCAGCACCAGATCAGCCTCTTCGGCCAATTGGTTCGAGGCCGAAGTGCCGGTAACGCCCACCGACCCCATGTTAAGGTCATGGTCATGCGGCAGGCTGGATTTACCGGCCTGGGTTTCCAGCACCGGCACGCCATAGCGTTCGGCAAAAGTGCGCAGTGTCTTGGTGGCTTCCGAATAGAGCACGCCGCCGCCGGCAATGATCACCGGCTTCTTCGACTGCAGCAGGGCCGTGGCGGCCGTGGCGAATTCGTCGGCATCCGGCATGATGCGCCGGACGCCCCAGACTTTTTCCTCGAAAAAGCTCTCGGGATAGTCATAGGCCTCGGCCTGCACATCCTGGCAGAGGCTGAGCGTCACCGGGCCGCACTCCGCTGGGTCGGTGAGCACCTGCATGGCGCGGCGCAGGGCAGGGATGATCTGCTCGGGCCGGGTGATGCGATCGAAATAGCGGCTGACCGGCTTGAAAGCGTCATTGACCGTAATGGTCCCGTCGCCAAAGTCTTCGGCCTGCTGCAGCACCGGATCGGGCAGGCGATTGGCGAAGACGTCGCCCGGCAGCAGTAGAACCGGAATGCGGTTCACATGCGCCAGCGCAGCCGAGGTGATCATGTTAAGGGCGCCAGGGCCGATGGACGTGGTACAGGCCATGAAGCGGCGGCGGAAACTGGCCTTGGCGAAAGCCACGGCGGCATTGGCCATGCCCTGTTCATTCTGCGCCCGATAGGTCGGCAGCGTGTCCTTGATGCCATACAGCGCCTCGCCGACGCCGGCCACATTGCCATGGCCAAAAATTGCGAAGACGCCGCCGAAGATCGGTACGGTTTCGCCGTTAATCACGGTCTTCTGCATGGTCAGGAATTTCGCCACGGCCTGGGCCATTGTCAGGCGGATCGTCTTCTGGCTCATGCTGCTTTTCCTCGCGATCGGCGCGTTACGCGCTCTCTAATCATCTTGGCACTGTGTCATCCCGGCGAAGGCCGGGGTGACAGGGTTGGTGTGGAAGCAGTGGAGGGTCAAGCCGCCCGGCTTTCGCCGAGCCGTTCCCAGACCTCGACCAGCGCACCGAATTTACCCGCCATGTCGTCCACGGCCGCTGCGTCCGATATCGTACCGGCCAGCCAACTTTTGGCGGCCTCTGCAAAGATGGTGCGGCCGACGGCGAAGCCCTTGACGGTACGGGACGAGCGGGCGGTGGCAAAACCGGCTTCGAGGACGTCATAGGGCGCCTCGAGACCCAGCAGCACCACGCCGCGGCAATAGGGGTCGCGGGTCTCGATCACCTGGTCGATCGCTGCCCATGCGCCCGCGCTGGCCTGCGGCTCTAGCTTCCACCAGTCCGGCCTGATGCCTGCGTCGTAGATTTCTGTCATCGCCCGGCTGATCGTATCATCGGCCAGGGTCCCATGCTTGCTGGCAATGATCTCGACAAGGATATCCCGGCCCACCTTGCGTGCAGCGTCATAGGCCGAAGCCAGCTTGTCGATCTGCTGCTGCTTGAGCGCGTCTGCGTCGTCTGGGTGATAGAAGCACAGCACCTTGATGGCATGTTCCACCGGCCAGTCGATGATGCGGCTGCCCACGTCCTGGGTGAACTCGAAGCGCAGCGGGCGCGAGCCCGGCTGCTCGATGGGACGGCCAACCCAGAAGCCTTCCGCCTCGGCGGCAAACAGCGCCTTGCGACCATGCTTATCGTCGAGCAGCATGCCAAAGCCCGGACGGCCATTGGCGACGCGGGCCGCTGCCTCGACGGCAAGCACCTTGAAATCGGCGATCTTGCTCTCGGTGGCGCCCGGCATTTCCTCGATCTGGCTGCGATGGTCGATGGCCAGCGCCATCAACTGAGGCCACTCGCGGCGGCGATTGGTGGCCCAGTGAATGTGATTGAGGTTGTCGTCATTGCGCAGGGCGAGCTTGGTGCTGCCCTTGCTGATAAAATGGCTGAGTTCTTCCCAGCTTGGATATTCCGGCGCGCAGAGCAGGCGGCTGACGGCGAAGGCGCCGCAGGCATTGGCCCAGGTTGCGCTGACCTCATGCGGCTCATTCTTGAGCCAGCCGCGCAGCCAGCCGCTCATGAAAGCGTCGCCGGCGCCGAGCACATTATAGACCTCAATCGGGAAGCCCTTGCCGACAATGCCGTCTTCGAGATCGTCTGGGATCGGGCCGTCATAGACCACGCAGCCCATGGGGCCGCGCTTCAAGACAATGGTTGCGGAGGACAGGCCACGGATCGTCTTGAGCGCGGAGAGCAGGTCGGCCTCGCCGGAGGCAATGAGAACCTCTTCCTCGGTACCGACGATGAGATCGCAGTCGGGCAGTACCGACTTGTATTTTTGTGACACGACATCGGAGGCAACATAGCGGGAAAAGCCCGCCTCGTGCCCGGCCAAGCCCCAGAGGTTAGGCCGATAGTCGATGTCGAAGGCAATGCGTGCGCCACTGGCCTTGGCCAGGCGGATGGCCTTCTTCTGTGCGGCCTCGGCCGCCGGGCGCGAGAAATGCGTGCCGGTGACGACAATGGCGCCAGCCGAAGCGATCAGGGTCTCGTCGATGTCGCTCTCGTCCAGCGCCATGTCGGCACAGTCCGTGCGATAAAAGATCATCGGCGAGACGCCTTCGGCCTCGACCGACAGCAATACCAGCGCAGTCAGTCGCTCCGGGTCCGTGGCGATGCCGGAAACCTCGACGCCTTCGCGCGCCAACTGCTCGCGGATGAAGCGCCCCATCTGCTCATTGCCGACCCGGGTGATCAGCGCCGACTTGAGGCCGAGGCGCGCGGTGCCGACGGCGATATTGGTAGGGCATCCGCCGACCGATTTGGCGAAACTGCCGACGTCCTCCAGCCGCGTGCCGATCTGCTGTCCGTAGAGGTCAACGGAGGCGCGGCCGATGCTGATGACGTCGAGTGTTCTCGTCCCGTGATCAGGGTGCGCATTCATCACGGCGATCCTCCCATGCGGCCGTTGGCCGATATATCTTCATCCAGCGAACTGGTTAAGATTATGAAACATGGGTTCCGACTATTCGTCAATATAGAATGTTCATTCCAGTGGCGGAATTGTCTGTCGGACTGCAAGGTCACGACAAACCGATCTAGCCGCGGCGGCGCTTCTCGGCGATCGAGACGGTAAGCGCCATGGCAAAGGCCATGCTGGCCGAAAGCGAGCGAAAGCCGGCGTGATCGGCTTCCACCACTTCGAACCATTCCGCCGAGCATTCCGCCAGTGGCGAAAAGGCCGAATCGGTCAGGGACACAACGGGGATGCCGCGCGAGGCCATCATGCGTGCCTGCGCCGCGCTTTCCGAGGCATAGGGCGAAAAGCTGATCGCAAAGGCGGCATCGCGATTGGTCGCCATGGCCAGCATGTCATCGTCGATTCCCGCTGAAGTCCCAACCAGTTGGCAGCGCACCTTGAGCTTGCCGAAAGCGTAAGCCATGTAGCTGCTGATCGGATAGGACCGCCGCTTGGCGATCAGGTAGATGGTCTCGGCCTTGGCCAGGAGCGTGACGGCACGCTCGAAAGCGTCAGGTTCGACCGCGGCGGAAATGGAATCGATGGAGCGATGGGCGGCCGCCACGAAGCCGTTGAAAATCGTCGTACTTTCGGCCAACGCGGCGCCATCCTGTTCCAGCGTGCGCAACCGGTCTTCATAGGACGAGGTGCGCTCGCGCAGCCGCGCGCGGAACAGCAGTTGCAGCCCGGAAAAGCCGTCAAAACCGAAATGTTGGGCAAAACGAACCAGCGTCGATGGCTGCACATTGGCAGACAGCGCAATGCTCGCCGCGGTGCCGAATGCGATCTCGTCAGGGTGGTCCAGTGCATAGGCTGCCACCTGGGTCAGCCGCTTTGGCAACTCGCCCTTGCGTTCCAGGATGGCCGTGCGCAACGCATCGAAATCCTGCGGCGGCGCTTCTTTGACAGGGCTGTCGGACATGGGAAAATCTCTTTCGTCCCGCCCATAATCCCCAATATTGCGTGGCGATCAAGTCTTGTTAGAAAGTCTATTCCGAAATTAAATCGAATGGACTATTCATTTCGCTAACACTGGAGGGCGGAATGAAAACATCGATCGGCGTTGGTCTCATCGGTACGGGCTACATGGGCAAATGTCACGCCCTTGCCTGGAACGGCATCAAGGCGGTGTTCGGCGATGGACCCAAGCCGGTGCTGGTGCACCTGGCGGAGGTCAATGCCGAGATCGCGCGCAAAAAGGCCGATGAGTTCGGCTTTGACAAGTCGACCGGCGACTGGCGCGAGCTGATCGGCGACCCGGCCGTCGAAGTGGTTTCTGTTACGACGCCGAATGCCTTCCACGCCGAAATGGCCATTGCAGCGCTGGAGGCTGGCAAGCACGTCTGGTGCGAAAAACCCATGGCGGTCGCTCTGGCCGATGCGGAACGCATGGCTGCCGCCGCCAAGGCGGCCAGCCGGGTTGCCGTGCTGGGTTACAACTATATCCAGAACCCGCTCATTCGCCAGATTGGCCAGATCCTCGCCGATGACACGATCGGTACGGTCAATCATGTTCGTCTCGAAATGGACGAGGATTTCATGGCCGATCCGGAAGCCCTGTTCTACTGGAAGAGCGAAGCCAGCTCGGGCTATGGCGCACTCGATGATTTCGGCGTGCATCCGCTGAGCCTGTTGCAGGTGCTGTTCGGGCGCCCGACCAAGGTCTTCGCGCATCTCTCCAAGCCCTATGCCGATCGCCCGACCAGGGAGGGCACGCGCCGAGCCGTCGAGACCTTCGACATTGCCAGTGTGCTGTTTGAACTGGGCGAGGGCGTCAGCGGCGTCATGGCGCTCGACCGTTCAGCCTGGGGCCGAAAGGGCCGGATCGTCCTGCAGATCTTTGGCTCGAAGGGAACGATCGTCTTCGACCAGGAGCGTTTCAACGAACTCCAGCTCTATGTCACAAGCGACAGGCCGACCGAGCTGGGCTTCCGCACCATTCTCGCCGCGCCACAGCACGCTCCCTATGATCGCTTCATTCCGGCGCCCGGCCACGGCTTGGGCTTCAACGATCTCAAGATCATCGAATGCCACGAATTGCTCAAGCGGATCGCCGGCCAGGACGCCCGCGTTATCGACTTTGACATCGGGCTTGGCATAGAACGCACGGTGCATGCCATGGCGCAAAGCCACCATGAGCAGCGCTGGATCAATATCGCCTGAGACCGCAAGCCATGCAGAAATTACTGGTGCTTCAATCGCTCTGGGCGATGCAGGACCTGCGCGATGCGCCAGACCGCTCGTTGCAGGAAAACATCGCCCTGATCCGGGGCGCTGGTTTCGATGGCATCAGCACCCTCTGGGAAGACGACGCGACGGCCGAAGCCTGTGCCGCCGCGACCAGGGCCGAGGGGCTGGTGATGGAGGGCACCTGCCTGCCGGCCACGCTTGAACAGGTGCTGCCCGCTCTGGAGCGAGGCGCGCGTCTGGGACTGCATCATCTAAACCTGCAGCTCAACATGCGCCCCCGTAGTCTTGGAGAGGCGGTGGAAATTCTCGAACAGCTCGAGGTCATGACGGCGAAGGTCGATTTCCCGGTCTATGTCGAGACCCATCGCGGCCGCCTGACCAATGACCTGCTGTTCACCCTCGACCTGCTTGACGCACTGCCAAACCTGAAACTGCTTGGCGATCTGTCGCATTATGTCGTCGCCCGTGAAATCGAACTCCCCGTATCCTCAGAGATCGACGCACAAATCGGCCAAGTGCTCGACCGCGTCTGGGCCTTCCACGGCCGCATTGCCGGTAGTGGACAGGTGCAGCTTCCGTTCAGTTTTCCGCAGCACCAGGGCTATGTGGACCTCTTCGCGGGCTGGTGGGCGCGGGGCTTTGCCAGCTGGCGGCGGCGGGCCGAGGCGGACGCCGAACTTGCCTTCGTCTGCGAGCTTGGTCCGCAGCCCTACTATGCCATTTCGGGCGCCGATGGCCGAGACCTCTCTGACCGCTGGGCGGAGTCACTGCAAATGCAGGCACTTGTCCGCAGCATATGGGCGGCCGCCTAAAAGATCGCCTGATCTTTTTCCACGATTTCGGCCAGAAATTCGGCAACCGCAGAGACGCGGCGGACCGAGCGCAGATCCTCATGGACTACGGTCCAGTAACTCCTGCTCAACCGGTGTTCGGGCAGCACCGGCACGAGGCCGGCATCCCGCCGGGCCATGAAGGCATGCAAAATGCCGATCCCGGCGCCGGCCCGTACCGCCTCGGTTTGTCCCATGGCTGACGAAACGGCGACGCTGGAACGCCAGCCCTTGAGAAATTCGGCCGTGTAGTCGAGGGAGGCCGTATAAAGTAGGTCTTCCACATATCCCACGAGACGGTGCTCCGCGAGGTCGGCGAGCGACTGCGGCATGCCATGCGCGTCCAGATAGGACTGCGCGGCATAAAGGCCGAGCCGATACTCGGTCAGCTTGCGGGCGACCAGCCGCCCTTCGCGTGGCCGTTCCAGTGTCACCGCGATATCGGCCTCACGGCGCGACAGGGAGAAAGAGCGCGGCACAGGCACCAGCTCGATCCGCAGGCCGCGGTGCCGTTCCGCCAGAAGGCCAAGGCGCGGCGCCAGAAATGCGACGCCGAAACCGTCAGGAGCGCCGACCCGGACAGTGCCTTCGATCAGGCTGTCCGTACCCGCCAATTCGCTGGCCGCCAGCATGGCGCTTTCCATCTGTTCCGCATGGACGAGAAAGCGTTCGCCCGCGCCAGAAAGCTCGGTGCCATTGGTTTTGCGCGTGAACAGTTTGCTGCCCAATGCCTGCTCGAGCGCCGTCAACCGCCGGGCAACGGTCGCATGATTGAGTCCCAGGCTTTTTGACGCCCCAAGGATCTGGCCGGACCGGGCGACGGCAAGAAAGACGCGAGTATCATCCCAGTTCATGGTCTATAATTTCCGCACAACGGATGCGATATTTATGGCGTTGCGATGCCTGAATTGTAGCGCCAAGACTGTCGGCCAACAAGGGAGAGTCTCATGCGGACCATTGGCCACTTCATCGACGGCAGGCAAACCACCGGCAACAGCGCCGAATTCCAGGAGGTTTTCAACCCCGCCACCGGCGAGGTCCAGGCGCGCGTCGCGCTGGCCACCGCCTCCGATCTCGATGCAGCCATCGCCTCGGCCAGCGCTGCACAGCCGGGCTGGGCCGCCACCAATCCGCAGCGCCGGGCCCGGGTTTTCTTCAATTTCGTCGCCCTCATCAACCGCGACATGCAGGCGCTGGCGGAACTGCTGAGCCTGGAGCACGGCAAGACTATCGACGACGCCAAGGGCGATATCCTGCGCGGCCTTGAAGTCGCCGAGTTTGTCGCCGGCGCGCCGCATCTGCTGAAGGGTGAGTTTACCGATGGCGCCGGCCCTGGCATCGACATGTATTCCATGCGCCAGCCCGTGGGCATTGGGGCAGGTATCACGCCGTTCAATTTCCCGGCCATGATCCCGCTGTGGATGCTTTCGCCCGCTATCGCCGCAGGCAATGCCTTCATCCTCAAGCCCTCGGAACGCGATCCGTCGGTCCCCGTCCGGCTGGCTGAACTGGCCATCGAAGCCGGCCTGCCCAAGGGCATTCTCAATGTCGTTCATGGGGGCAAGGCCGTCGTCGACGGTCTCCTGCACCACGACAAGGTCGGCGCCGTAAGCTTCGTCGGCTCCACCCCGATCGCCCGCTATGTCTATGCGACCGCCGCGGCCGAGGGTAAGCGGGTGCAGGCTTTTGGCGGCGCCAAGAACCATATGATCATCATGCCGGACGCCGACATGGAAAAGGCCGCAGATGCCCTGATGGGCGCCGGTTTCGGCTCTGCCGGCGAACGCTGCATGGCCGTCTCGGTCGCCGTGCCGGTCGGTGACGAAACCGCCGACCGGATCATTGCGGCCCTCCGCCCGCGCATCGAAAGGCTCAAGGTCGGTCCGGCTTCGGACAAGGCCAGCGAAATGGGGCCGGTCATCACCAAGGCGAGCCAGCAGCGCATCATGGATCTTATCGATACCGGCGTCGAGCAGGGGGCCACACTGGCAGTCGACGGTCGCGGGCTGTCCTTGCAGGGCTACGAAAATGGCTATTTCGTCGGGCCGACGCTGTTCGACAATGTCACGGCCGAGATGGACATCTACAAGGAAGAAATCTTCGGGCCTGTGCTGAGCGTGGTGCGGTCGAAAACCTATGAGGATGCGCTCAAGCTGACCATGGACAATCCCTATGGCAATGGCACGGCGATCTTCACCCGCGATGGTGATGCGGCGCGCGATTTCGCGGCGCGGGTCAATGTCGGCATGGTCGGTATCAACGTACCGGTGCCGGTGCCGCTGGCCTATCACAGTTTCGGCGGCTGGAAGGCCTCTGCCTTCGGCGACCTCAATCAGCATGGCACGGATTCGATCCGCTTCTGGACCAAGACAAAAACCGTGACCGCACGCTGGCCCAGCGGCATCAAGGACGGCGCAGAGTTCCAGATGCCCACCTATGGCGTGCCCGATAGCGATCGCGGGTAAAGTCTGGCGTCGAGCCTGTTGCGGCTGGGAAACACCGCATTATGGTGACCGGACGCGGTCAGTGGCGTGGGCACGATCACCTCAGCGAGGGGTCGTGCCTATGGCTGCGTAGCGCTCCGCTTCCTTGCTCCACCTCAATCACGGGGGAACATGCATTCTTGACTCTTGCTCGTAATGTTCCTATTTTGTTCTCATGTGTAATGGTGAAATGTCAAAGCAGGAGAGAATGATATGCACTTGCAGCAACTGACCTCTAGCGGGGCGTCCGGCCACGGGATGACCATGGCTTGCAACGGGGTTTTCCTAATGCCCGCCTACGACATAGAGCGCGACTGTGCGGCGGACGATCTTTGGTACGTGGTCCATCACAGCACCGCCGAAACCTTGGCCGTGCTCACAACCTCGCCAGATCGTGCGCTTGAGATCGCAATTGAAATTGCCAACCTGCGAGACTGGTGTGAGATCACTGAGCCAGCGTGGCAGGGTGACGACGACTTCGCAAACCTACTGCAAAAGTTCTGTGGGGAAATTGAGCCGCCCGAGCCGACCTTGGCCGACTGGGATGCAGACGTTCCATACGGCCTGGCGGCTTGAGCGGGAAGGGATCGATGCGTAAGGCGTAGGATACGCAAGCCGACCAGGACGCAGCGAATGCGCACTTGGTGGAAACGCTGGCGGAAGTCGCTGACGGGCTTTTCGAAAGTCACGTCCCTTTCTCCCTAGCGGTGGCGACCATTCGTGATGGCGGCACGCGCCCGGCGGTTCTGCACGTCTCGCGCGGTGGGCAATCCTTTCGATCTATCGTGCAACGAACCTGCTTTTCAGTATCGAGAAGACGCGCCTGCAGGCCCGCGCCAGCGAGTTGCGTCACGGCGAGGCACACGAGGCCTCGCATTTCAATCGGCCAACCGGCATCTTCGGGAATAAACCCACGCCACTCCCCTCGGCGTGGGTTTTTCTTTGCAGATTTTTTGTCAGTAAGCGCTGACTCATGTCGCATCCGGCTATCTCAATCGAGCGGGGCGACAGGTGTGAAAAAGATGAGTCAGCACTTACTTATTGCCGGATTAAGTCATTGATATATTTAGATAAAAGCGTTTGACAGGGCGATTTTGTTCATGCCATTCGGGCGCATCAACAGCTTCCTAGAGCACTATGAACACCACCGAAACCTATCTGCCAAACACCACCTACAACGACCTTGCCGAAGCTCTCCGCATGCTCCGGCCCGATCCGACGACCGGCCAGATCGAACGCCACCAGATTGCAGTCATCCTTGGCGAGATCGCAAACGTCTGGCCCGCTTCGGTGCTGGACGAGCCTGCGCGTAGCGTAGCGATGGTGAACCTGAGTTAGCGCTTGTCTCTGAGGCCCGGGTTTGCCCGGGTCAAAGTTTCGGGGCACCTCAGTGGGCTTTCAGGCGTCCGATCTAGCGAACTTATCCATCACATCCTTATAGGAAATCGGGTGGATTTCGACCATGTAATACCAGTCGACAAATGCTTTCATGAGCCCAGCAAACGTCATTTTGGGCATCGGACCATTAACGGGTGCGCCACCGTTCTGCGCAGCATCCAACGCGCGAAGAATTTCGGTCATGTCCGGCTGTTCATCGAACGATCCCATTCGAGCTGCTACAAATCTAGTGAAAGCTGGCTCTAGCGGATCGTTAGGCTTCAAGTCGCCTCGGTGTCCCATAAGCATGCGCATTGCGGTAGCAAAGTGAATCAGCGCATCCCCAGCTCTAGGCATATGGACACTGCTGGAGGCCAGCGCCTCTAGACCTGCAGCATAATAGTCAAAGAACATAGCAGGTCTGGGGCCAAACGCTGGCATTGGAAGCGCGGTTAACACTGCCATGAGCCTCGCTATATCGTCTTCATTGAGCGCTTTCCTATCCTTGCCCCAATCCAACGGCTCCTCGCCTTTTTCGAGAACTATCTGCATTGCAGGGTTCTCCAGATCATCAATCCTTTCATACCATTTGGTCGTATCTTCTGCGAACCGCCACCACCAAGTTCCAAGGGTGGCGAGATTGAGAGCCACAGTGAAGTGGCGCGCTAGCGCCCAGCCGAAATCATAGACGGCAGCTACCGGCACGTTATCGTGGAGTGTCAGATCGACTATCAGCTCGGGCTTTTTTGCCACCGGTGAAAGCTGGATCGCCTGCATCGCAGAGTTCCACGTTTTCAAAGGCCCAGGTCGTATTGAATGCGTCACAGAACGGAGTCGGAACCGAATTCTCCATTTCGGTTTCTCACCTTTCTCCGGCAACACTCTGGCTAGCTCTAGCGCGATGGCTTCACGCTCTGATCGATTGCGTTCATCGAGCTCTGATTTCAGCCATGCGGTCCAGATTGGAACGTCATCGAGCTCTACGAGCTTGGCCAATGATGACTTAGAGAAAATGAACGCTCTCGTCTCAGCCCTACCGCTTGCCCTCAAGAACCAAGTGAGTAGCTCCGCTTCGGCATCTTCAATATGCTCCCGCAAAGTCTGAGAACGGGCAAGCGCCTGCCGGGCTCTCGCCAAGTCCAAAAGCCCTTGAGCGTCGTCGGCAGACACATTGTCGCTAGGGACGCTAACGGCTTCGGTGGTCACGTCCACGTAAAGACCTGCCATGCGTTTGCTGTGTAGCGTCTCCGCCAGCTTTTCAGCGTCCCTGATTGCAGCCGGATCAACCGATTGAGCCGTCAGCATCGCGCCAAAGAAGCACCAAAAAAGCTTCTTCTGGTGGTCTGTATGCTGTTTGTCGCTGAACGGCTCGATTGATCCGTCCGACATGTCGGCCATTCGGTTGAGCGTCAGAAAATGGTGCTTGCCGATCTCTTCCAATGCCAACACGACAAGATGAAAGGCGATGTTGGGTTGACCGGAATTCAATACGGCAATTGCCGCTGCGATTAGGCTGTCCGCATTGTCGAGACACGCTGCCGAAGCTGCGAAATAGAGATCAGACTCAACCATGCTGCCCACTAGCTCCCGGAATGATCGGGGGGGAGCGTAAACGGCGGTGACACACCATCGCAATATGTGCCGAAACTGCTAGCGAAACATGCTAACGAACGTTGCTAATCAGTTTAGCTAAGTCATTGATTTTTTTGAGTTTTAAGTGATGGCTGGGGAACCTGGATTCGAACCAAGATTGACGGAGTCAGAGTCCGCTGTTCTACCGTTGAACTATTCCCCAGCAAGGGAAGCGGCGGGGCCGCTCGGTGGGCCGAACTGGTCGGCGCGGGGTCTGCATAGACAATGCCGATTGAGATTGCAAGCGCCTCTGACATGGCCTGTGTGCAACCGCGTGCCATTGCGCTCGCTCCCCCCTTGCACTACCGTCATTCCCGACACGCAATCAACAGTGCGTTCGGGCGCCGCCGGCATGGACCGGTACGGGCGACCGCGCACGACAGGAGACTTTAGTGACCGATTCCGATCGGTCCGCCGCCGCAGCCTCGCTGGCCGAGGATGAGGCGATCCGTGCCCCGGACGGTCCAGGACCGGCGGGGAGGGCGGGGGACACTGCGCCCCAGGCCCGCTCGGACAAGCGGACAGCTGCCGCCCCGAATCCGCGCCGCCACCGTGGGCCGATCTACGCCGCGCTGGACCTGGGGACGAACAACTGCCGGCTGCTGATTGCCCGCCCGCATGACCATGGTTTTCGCGTGCTGGACGGTTTTACCCGAATCGTCCGGCTGGGCGAGGGCGTCTCGGTCACCGGACGGCTGGGCGACGCGGCCATGGAACGCACCATGGAAGCTTTGCGCCAGTGCCGCAACAAGCTGCGCGAGCACCAGCCGACCCGCATGCGGCTGATCGCCACCGAAGCCTGCCGCGCCGCCGAGAATGGTCCGGCCTTCCTGGCGCGGGTCAAGGCCGAGATCGGGCTCGATCTTGAAATCGTCGATCGCCGTACCGAGGCCGAGCTCGCCGTCACCGGCTGTGCCGACCTGATCGATGCCAATGCCGCAGGCGCCCTGATGTTCGACATTGGCGGTGGCTCGTCGGAACTGGCGTGGCTGGATTTTCGCGGTGGCCGGCCGAAATCGCAGGGCCGCATGTCGGCCTCGATTCGCTCCTGGCAGTCGCTGCCGGTCGGCGTGGTTTCCATTGCCGAAAAATTCGGCGGCGTGGATGTCACCCCGGCGGTGTTCGAGGCCATGGTCGCCCATGTCTCCGAGCATCTCAAACAGTTCCGCGGCCGCGAAAAGCTGCGCCAGATGATCGGCAATCACCCGGTGCATCTGATTGGCACCTCGGGCACGGTGACGACGCTGGCAGGCCTACACCTGGGGCTGGAGCGCTATGAGCGGCAAAAGGTCGACGGGTTGTGGATGAAGCGCGGCGAGGTCGATGAGACCATGAAAGTGCTGCTGGCCATGCCGTTTGACCGGCGAGTTGCCCATCCCTGCATCGGCCGCGATCGCGCCGATCTGGTTTTGCCCGGTTGTGCTATCTTCGAGGCGATCCGCCGCGAATGGCCGACCGAACGTGTCCGCGTGGCCGATCGTGGCCTGCGTGAGGGCATTCTGATTTCGCTGATGGATGCCGACAAGGTCCACAGCCGCGCATCGCGCTATCCGCGGAGAAGCAGCAATGGTTGATAAAGCGCTCGGTACCGGCGGTCGCAAGTCCGACAAGGACCTGAAAATCCGCGTGAAGTCGGCCAAGGGCCGCAAGGTCTCGTCGACGAAATGGCTCGAACGCCAGCTCAACGACCCCTATGTGGCGCGGGCGCGTTCGGAAGGCTATCGCTCGCGCGCCGCCTTCAAGATTCGCGAGATGGACGAGAAGTACAAGCTGTTCCGCAAGGGCATGCGCGTCGTCGATCTGGGCGCCGCGCCGGGTGGCTGGGCGCAGGTGGCGGCCAAGGCGACCGGTTCCACCGATGCCAATCCGCTGATCGTCGGCATCGACTATCTCGAAATGGACCCGATCCCCGGCGTGATCCTGCTGCAAAAGGATTTCACCGAGGACGATGCCCCGGCCATGCTGATTGCCGCCATGGGCGGCAAGAAGGCCGATATCGTGATGAGCGACATGGCCTGGCCGACCACCGGCCACCGCCCGACCGACCATTTGCGCATCGTGCAGCTGATCGAGGTCGCGGCGGCATTTGCGCTCGACGTGCTGTCGCCGGGCGGGGTCTTTGTGGCGAAAGTGTTCCAGGGCGGCACCGAGCACGAGCTGCTGCATATGCTCAAGCGCCACTTCAAGACGACGTTCCATGCCAAGCCGCCGTCGAGCCGGCAGGATTCGGCCGAGGCTTACCTGATCGCCAAGGGCTTCAAGGGCAGCAATGACACGGTGCAGGGCGAAGGCGAATACGACCGCTGAGCTAATGGGCCGGGGGGCCGCTCGTGAGCTGATGGCCGGCGTTGTGCGGTAGCCGCCAGAACATCACCGTGGAGAGCAGGCACAGCACGGCCAGGGCGATGAAGGCGACATGGAAATCGCCCAAGGCGATCTCTCCGCCCCGCATTGCAGTGCTCGCCTCGAGAATGCCGCCACCCAGCGCCACGCCAAAGGCAATCGACAGCTGTACCGAGACCTGGGCGATCACATTTGCCTGGCCGGCATCCTTGTCCTCGATATCGGCAAAGACGAAGGCATTGCTGCCGGTCCAGAACATCGACTGCCAGAAGCCGACAAATACCAGGATACCGATGATCAGGGCGATTGCTGTTTCCGGCGTATAAAGCCCCATGGCCAGAAGGCCGAGCGCGGATATGCCGGTTGATAGCACCAGCGCCATGCGGAAGCCGATCCGTACGAAAATGCCATTGGCTACGAATTTTGCGATGATCGCGCCGACCGCGCTGGCAAAGGTGATCATCCCAGACTCAAACGGCGTATAGCCAAAACTGAGCTGCAGCATCAGCGGGAAGAGGAAGGGCGTCGCGCCCTGGCCGAGCCGGAAGAACGTCCCGGCGACCACGGCACTGCGAAAGAAGGGAAAGCGCAGCAGGCGCAAATCGAACAGCGGATTGTCGGTGCTGAGGGCGTGCCGCGTATAGAGATAGACCAGCGCCAGACCTACCAGCGTCGCTACCACGCCCACCATGGGCGGCAGCGCCGGCAGGCTGATCACCGAAGTGCCGAAGGCAACCAGCGCAAAGGCCGGCCCCGCCAGTGCAAAACCCTTGAAGTCGATGCGGCGCGGGGCATTGCGGATCGTATCGGGCAGGAAGCGCCCGACCAGCACGATCCCCAGAACGCCGATCGGCACATTGATCAGAAAAATCCAGTGCCAGGAAAAGAAGGTGGTGAGGAAGCCGCCGAAGGGTGGTCCGACAATGGGGCCGATTAGCCCCGGAATGGTCAGCCAGGCCATGGCATTGACCAGGTCATGCCGCGGTGTCGATCGTACCAGCACCAGGCGCGCCACCGGCGTCATCAATGCCCCGCCCATGCCCTGCAGGAACCGCGCGCCGACAAAGGCCAGCAGCGAATTGGAAAAGGCGCAGGCCATCGAGCCGATCACGAAGACGGCCATGGCCACGCGGAACACGTTGCGCGCGCCAAAGCGGTCGGCCATCCAGCTCGAGATCGGAATGAAGATGGCGAGAGCCACGAGATAGGCGGTCAGTGCCAGTTTCAGCGAGATCGGGTCGGTGCCGATATCGGCCGCGATGGCCGCCAGCGAGGTGGCGATGACGGTGGAGTCCATGTTTTCCATGAACAGGGCCGTGGCCAGGATCAGCGGTACGACACGCGACATCTCCTATTCCTTTTCGACCGTGATGCGCTTGTGGCCCGATACATTGCTGCCGGCATCCGGCGGCAGGCGCCAATAGATGAAGCTGGCCAGCATGCTGAGCCCGCCAACCACGAAGAAGGCGATCTGGAAGTCGAACAGGCCGAGCTCGGCGCCCCGCATGCGGGTGGTGAATTCAAGCAGCCCACCGGCCACGGCGACGCCAAAGGCAATGCTCAACTGCTGGCAGACGGCGACGATGGCGGTGGCCTGGCTGGCTTCCTCGTCATCAACATCGGCATAGCCCAGGGCATTGGAGCCGGTGAACATCACCGAGCGCAGCACGCCACCGCTCAGCAGCACCGCCATCATCAGCACGGCCGGGGTGCTGGCGGTGAAAAAACCCTGCACGGCGATCAGCAAGCCGCCGAAGAAGGCGGCAAAGCCCAAAGCGCGGGGGAAGCCGAACCAGACATAGACCCGCTCGGCGATGAACTTGCTGGCAATGGCTCCCAGCGCAGAGACAAAGGTGATGGCGCCGGACTGGAACGGGGTCAGCCCGAAACCCAGCTGCAGCATCAGCGGCAGCAGAAACGGCACGGCGCCGACGCCGACGCGAAAGAACGAGCCGCCGGTGATCGAGGCACGAAACAGCTTGTGCCGGAACAGGTTGGGGTCGAGCAGGGGATATTTGGTGCGGCGGGCGTGTAGCAGATAGAGCACGCCCGAGGTCACGCCGATGGCCAGTGTCAGATAGCCATAGATCAGCGGCAGCGCCGGTAGACTGACGACGGAGAGGCCGAACACCGTGCCGGAAAAGGCCACCCCGGCGAGCACGAAACCCACCATGTCGATCGGCCGCGGATTGCGGGCGTCGGGGACGTGGAGGAAAATACCGGCGAGGATGATGCCGGCAATGCCGATCGGGATATTGATCCAGAAGATCCAGTGCCAGCTGAGATAGGTGGTGAGGAAGCCGCCGATCAGCGGGCCGGTCAGCGGCCCGATCAGCGCCGGCATGGTCAGCCAGGCCAAAGCCGAAACCAGCTCGTTGCGCGGCGTCGAACGCACCAGCAGCAGGCGCCCGACCGGCGTCATCATCGACGAGCCGATGCCCTGGAAGAAGCGCGAGATCACGAAGGTCTCGAGCGAAAAGGAGAAGGAACAGGCCAGCGACCCCAGCATGAAGACGAAGATCGCGAGGCGAAAGATGTTCTTGGCGCCGAAGCGGTCGGCCATCCAGCCGCTGATCGGGATGAAGATAGCCAAAGCCACGAAATAGGCGGTCAGCGCCAGTTTCAGCGCGATCGGCTCGGTGCCGATATCGGCCGCAATGGCGGGCAGCGAGGTGGCAATGACGGTCGAATCCATCTGTTCCATGAACAGGGCGACCGCCAGGATGAGGGGTGTAACGCGGATCAATTGCGAACCGGGGGAACGAGTCGGAAAGCCGCGAATGCGACGCGCCAACTATGGACCCAGTTTCCGCGCCTGCAAAGGCGGATGACCCGCTTTTCGTTCGCATCGGGTGGCAGAAGCGCCCGCGACCGGCCAAACCTGGGTTTGTTACCACCGCCTTTGCCACTTGGGTAGGGGCCACAGCGCAAGCCTGCCGGGCAGGGCGCTATAAGGCCCACCCCTTTGCAAAGCCCGGTCCCGGTGCTATTGACCCTCGCCAACCTGAACCCGCCGACACGCTCTGGCCGGTTCGCACTCCAACAGTTCTGATTGTATCAGAAGGCAGGAAAGGTCTGGCCTTGGCTAAGATTATCACCACCGCAACCGGCGACTATGCGCTGACCTTTGACGACGTGCTGCTGCAGCCGGCGCGCTCCGATGTCCTGCCCGGCGAAACCGACATTTCCACCTATGTCACCAAAGACATAGCGCTCAATCTTCCGATCCTGTCGTCGGCCATGGATACCGTCACCGAAAGCGGCATGGCCATTGCCATGGCCCAGGCCGGCGGCCTTGGCGTGATCCACAAGAACCTCACCGCCGCCGAACAGGCCGAGCAGGTGCGCATGGTCAAGTCGTTCGAAAGCGGCATGGTCATCAACCCGATCACCATCGGCCCTGATGCGACGCTGGCCGATGCGCTGGCGCTGATGCAGGCCAATCGCATTTCCGGCATTCCAGTGGTGGAAAATGGCGGCAAGGGCGGCCGCGCCACGGGCAAGCTGGTCGGCATCCTGACCAACCGCGACGTGCGTTTCGCCTCCCATCCGGCCCAACCGATTTCCGAGCTGATGACCCGCGACAATCTCGTCACCGTGCGCGACGGCGTCTCCAAGGACGAAGCCAAGGTGCTGCTGCACAAGCACCGCATCGAAAAGCTGCTGGTCGTCGACGCCGACTATCGCTGCACCGGCCTGATCACCGTCAAGGACATCGAAAAGGCCCAGCTCAATCCCAATGCCGTCAAGGACGAGCAGGGACGCCTGCGCGTTGCCGCCGCTTCTACCGTCGGCGATGCCGGCTTCGAGCGTTCTCTGGCGCTGATCGATGCCGGCGTGGACCTGCTGGTCATCGACACTGCCCATGGCCATTCGGTGCGCGTCGCCGAGGCGGTGGAGCGCGTAAAGCGCGAGAGCAATTCCACCCGCATCGTCGCCGGCAATGTCGCCACCGCCGAAGCCACCAAGGCGCTGATCGATGCCGGCGCGGATTCCGTCAAGGTCGGTATCGGCCCCGGCTCGATCTGCACCACCCGCATTGTCGCCGGTGTCGGCGTTCCCCAGCTCGCCGCCGTCATGGCCTGCGCGGAGGAGGGCGCCCGCCAGGGCGTGCCGGTAATCGCCGATGGCGGCATCAAATTCTCCGGCGACATGGCCAAGGCGCTGGCCGGTGGCGCCTCCTGCGTCATGGTTGGCTCGCTGCTGGCCGGCACCGACGAAGCTCCCGGCGAGGTCTATCTCTACCAGGGCCGCTCCTACAAATCCTATCGCGGCATGGGCTCTGTAGGCGCCATGGGCAATGGCTCGGCCGACCGCTACTTCCAGCAAGACGTCCGCGACCAGATGAAACTGGTCCCCGAAGGCATCGAAGGCCAGGTGCCCTATAAGGGTGCTGCTGGCGCCGTGCTGCACCAGCTCGCCGGTGGCCTCCGCGCCTCCATGGGCTATACCGGCGCCCACAATCTCAAGGATTTTCGCGACAATTCGGTGTTCGTGAAGATCTCCGGCGCCGCGCTGAGCGAAAGCCACGTGCATGACGTGACGATCACCCGCGAAGCGCCGAACTACCGCAGCGGGCGGTAGTTGATCAGCGACCCTCTCCCGTCGTGGGGGAGGGGCTTGGTTGGGCGACGACGGAAGGTTTTACAGAAGTCGCCACCTAAGTAGCTAACCTGATGCAATTTATACACCAAGTTCTGCAAATGTGGCCGCGTTGCCATCCAGAAGGGTGGCGACGGTCGGCGGGCGTAGTGGAGGAGCGGCGCGCGTTGGATCATGTTCCTTTGATTGTGCCCCAGGAGGGGCAATCCACATGCGCCTCTCCCTTGGTATCAAGACAAAACTCTTTTCCATTCTCGTTCTGACCTGCGTGGTCTCGCTGGCCGGCCTTGGCTTTTTGGCCGGCCGCTATCAGGAGACCGGGCAGCGCTATTCGCAGTTTGTCGACACCGATTCCTCGGCCGCCATCCTCAGCGTGCGCTTTGCTGCCGGCATGTGGACTGCCAATGCCTGGGCCACGCGCATGATGATGCTCGATCCCGCCAGCCCCGAATATCTGGCTTTCAAGGAAGGCATCGCCAACAATTACACCGGTGCCGGTGAACGTCTGGCGCAAGCTGCGGCGCTGGTGCCGGAGCGCAAGGAAGCGCTCGATGCTTTGGCGGCACAAATGGCCGCCGTGCATGCAGGCTATGATCGCGCCATCGCCGCCTATGAGACTGGCAATATGGCGGGTATGCAGACTGCCATGGCCGAGGTCGATGCCTTGTTGCCGACCATCTCGGCTGCCGCCGGCGCCAATAACGCCGCCTTTGCCGAACGGATTACCAATGGCAATGCCACGCTGACCGGCGATACCAACCAGACCATCGTCTCAACGCTGGCGGTGCTGTGCAGCGTCGTGCTGCTGCTCACCGCCCTGGCCGCCTATATCGTGCACGCCTCGGTGACGCGCCGCATTGCCCGCATCACTTCGGTGATGGACGAACTGACGGCCGGCAATTACGAGACCGTTGTGCCCTATCAGGCCGCGCATGACGAGATCGGCGGCATGGCCCGTTCGGTGGAAGTATTCCGCGAGAACGGCTTGCGCATCAGCCAGATGACCGAAGCTGATGCGGCCCGCATCCTGGCCGACGAAGACCAGCGCCGCGCGATGATGATCACGCTGCAGGCGGCATTCGGCGAAGTGGTCGATGCGGCCGTCGAGGGCGATTTCTCCAAGCGGGTCACGGCAAAATTCCCCGATGAGGAGCTCAACAGCCTCGCCAGCAGCGTCAATGCACTTGTGCAGACCGTCGATGGCGGGCTGGCCGATACCGGTACCGTGCTGGAGGCTCTCGCACGCACTGATCTGACCGTGCGCATGCAGGGCAATTATCGAGGGGCCTTTGCCAAGCTCAAGAACGACGCCAATGGCGTTGCAGACACACTGAGCAATGTGGTGACCCAGCTCAAGCAGACCTCTCGCTCGATCAAGACCGCGACCAGCGAAATCCTCTCGGGTGCCAATGACCTGTCCGAGCGGACGACCAAGCAGGCCGCAACCATCGAGCAGACCTCTGCGGCAATGGAACAACTGGCATCGACGGTGCTGCAGAATGCAGACCGGGCACGCGATGCCAATGTGAATGCCCAGTCTGTCAGCCGGACAGCCGAAGAGGGCGGAGCCGTGATGGCCAAGGCCACTGTCGCCATGGAGCAGATCTCCTCCTCGTCGTCCAAGATTTCCAACATCATCGGCCTGATCGACGACATCTCGTTCCAGACCAATCTGCTGGCGCTGAATGCCTCGGTGGAGGCGGCCCGGGCCGGCGATGCCGGCAAGGGCTTCGCTGTGGTCGCGGTGGAAGTGCGCCGGTTGGCCCAATCAGCCGCACAGGCCTCCTCCGACATCAAGGCGCTGATCGACACCTCGGCTGGCGAAGTGGCGGTGGGCACCAAATTGGTTGCCGAGGCTTCCGCCAAGCTTGACGCGGTGATGACCTCCATCAAGGCCAATTCGAGCCTGATGGACGGCATTGCCCGCGACAGCCGCGAACAGTCATCGGCTATCGATGAAGTCACCATTGCGGTGCGTCAGATGGACGAAATGACCCAGCATAATGCGGCGCTGGTCGAAGAAACCAATGCCGCTATCGAACAGACCGAGGCGCAGGCCAGCGACCTGGACCGGGTCATCGACGTCTTCGTTCTCGACGGCCACAGTGTGCCGGCCCGGCCAGTGACCGCCGCACCTGTTCGGCCTGTGTCGCCGACGCGGAGCGCACCGGCACGCGCCTATCTCAGCCAGGGAAATGCCGCGGTCTCGTCGGATTGGGACGAGTTCTAAGTCCTGCATTCCAGCTCAGAACTAAAAAACCCGCGGTGCGAACCGCGGGTTTTGTTTTAGCCCAGCCTGCGCTTGGACTTGTCGTCATAGGGATTGACCGTTCCGCCGCGGACCCAGAGGCGGATTGGCGTGCCTTTGATGTCGAAGGCTTCGCGCAAGCCGTTGATCAGGTAGCGCTGATACGACACCGGCAAGACGTCTGGTCGCGAGGCGAAGAGGATGAAGCTCGGTGGCCTGGTCTTGGCCTGCGTCATGTAGCGCAGCTTGAGACGGCGGCCGGACACGGCCGGAGGCGGATGGCTCTCGACCATGCCGGTCAGCCAGCGGTTGAGGCGGGCGGTGGAGACATGCGAATTCCAGCTGCGCTCGATCTTGAACACCGCTTCCATCAGCTTGTCGATATTCTTGCCGGTCAGGCCCGAGAGGGTGACCAGCGGTACGCCGCGCAGCTGCGGCAGCAGGCGGTCGCATTCCTCGCGCAGCATCTTGAGATGCTCGTTCTTGTCCTCGATCAGGTCCCACTTGTTGACTGCGATGACCAGCGCCCGGCCTTCGCGCTCGACCAGATCGGCCAGCAGCAGATCCTGCTTTTCGAAGGGGATGGTCGCATCGAGCATCAGCACGACGACTTCGGCATACTGGATCGAGCGCAGGCTGTCGCCCACGGCCATCTTTTCCAATTTCTCGGTCACACGGGATCGACGCCGGATACCGGCGGTATCGACAAGGTTGATCACCCGGCCTTCCCATTCCCAGGGGACCAGGATCGAGTCGCGGGTAATGCCGGCCTCGGGGCCGACCAGTACGCGCTCTTCGCCCACCATGCGGTTGATCAGCGTCGACTTGCCGGCATTGGGGCGGCCGACGATGGCGACGTTGAGATAGCGCTTGGGGTTCCAGCGCAGGGTCGCCTCGTCGCCTTCACCCTCAAGCATGTCCTCGGTGATGTCGACATCGACCTCTGGCATTTCCTCGAGGTCGCCGACTTCCAGGGCTTCGCTCTCGGCATTCTTGCGGTCGATCGTTGCGGAGACGATGGAGTAGAGTTCGGCGAGGCCCAAGCCATGTTCGGCCGAAAGCGCAATGGCTTCGCCAAAGCCGAGCTTGAAAGCTTCCACAAGTCCCGCTTCCGCCGCGCCGCTTTCGGCCTTGTTGCCGACCAGATGCACCACCTTACCAGCCTTGCGCAGCACCTGCGCAAAGCGCTGGTCGAGCGGCACGACGCCAGCACGGGCGTCGATCATGAAGAGGATAACGTCGGCTTCCTTGATCGCCAGCTCGGTCTGCTGGCGCATGCGGTCTTCGAGGCTGCCGTCAGTGACGTCCTCATAGCCGGCTGTGTCCATGATGCGGAACGTCAGGTCGGCAATGCGGCCCTCGGCCTCGCGGCGGTCGCGGGTCACGCCGGGCGTGTCATCGACGAGGGCGATCTTGCGGCCGACCAGGCGGTTGAACAGGGTGGATTTGCCGACGTTCGGGCGACCGACAATGGCAACGGTGACGGTCATGCGTTCTGTATCCGATCCGGCTAAAGGCATTTTCCGCAAAAGGGGTGCCCCTTTTGCGGTTCGAAGGCGCGTCAATAAAAGTCCGAGGCGAGACGGCCGCTATTGAGCGGCCGGCACAGCCTCTGGCGTGGCAGCGGGAGCATCCGCGGCCGGTGTTTCTGGAGCAGGGGCCGCGGCAGCCGGGGTCTCGTCACTGACAATGGCGTCGATGGCGCTGGCGGCGGCCTCTGCCTCGTCGGCAGCGGGTTCGGCGGCTATGGCGCCTTCCGACAGCAGCTGGGCCAGGTAATAGCCCATGCGATTGCGCACGGTGCTCTGGGTCAGCGGGTCGTTGATCACGGCCTCAAAGCTCGTCTTGGCAGCGGCAAAGTCGCCGGCCTTGTACTGGGCAAGGCCCAGGGATTCGCGGGCGGCATTGCGCAGCGGGCTGCCTTCGGCGGCAATCGAGCCGACGCGCGATTCCACATCGGCCAGCGTGCCGGTATCGACCATCAGCGTACCGCCAAGCACCAGCGCCAGCTCACGCAGGCGGGTGTCGGACAAGCTATTGCCGAGTGCGTCATAGGCAGCGACAGCCTCGGCGGTCTTGCCTTCCTTGGCCAAAACGCCAGCCTTGCGGAACTGCGCCAGGATCGGATAGCTGCCCGAACCATCGGCAATCAGCGCATCGAGCTGGGTCTGCGCCGCAGCGAGATCCCCACCGTCGATCTGCTCGAAGGCGGCATAAAGCTCGTCGGACGACGATGCGGCATTGTTGGAATGGTACCAGGTCCAGCCTTCGTTGATGGCGACGATCGCCACCACGGCCACGGCAGCGCCGATCACGAACGGCGCAAAGCGGCGCCATAGCGCGCGCATGCGATCGCTGCGCAGCTCCTCGTCGACTTCGCGGAAAATATTGTCTTCGGACATGGCCTGCCTAAGGTCACCAACTTCAATTCGGGCGCACGTTTAGCATGGCTCCCCGGGAAAGCAAATGCACCGGGGAAACCCATCTAATGCAAGGTTTGCCGGGAAACGGGCTAGCGCATGCCGGAACGCTGGCACGCCGCGTCGATCACCGACAGCTTGGTGGCCTGCGCGTCGATCATTTCTCGCACAAACTCGGCCGAGACCCAGATATAGGACGCGCCGCGCTCGCCGCTCCAGCCCATGCTGCCCAGGGTTTCCGCCTCGCGCAGCTTGCGGCCGAGATGGGTGCGCGACAGCTTGACCCAGCCAGCCAGCTCGCCCAGCGAGCGGATCGAGGTGGTGTAGCGCGTGCCGTCGGCATAGCGCTCCTGCAGGTTGCTGATCAGCCAATCCATGATCACCCCGCCATTGTTGAGCCAGGTAAACAGCGAAAACGTGCGCTGCGGCCGCCGCAGTTGCGCATTGGTGAGCACGCCCTGGCCGAGTTCGAGCTCCAGCCGTTCGAAGGCATGGTCCTTGCTCATATAGTGGCGCAGCCGGTGTCCATGATCGAGCCGGTCGAGCGTCGCCAGCTGCACCTTGGCCCAGGCGTCGAGCACGCGCAGCGTTTCGGGCGTGACGGACAACCGCTTGGCACGCCGGTCATTCGGATCGCGGGTCGCGACCACATAGCCGTAATGCAGCATCTCCTTGATGAAGGAGTCGGCGGTATTGCGGCTGGCGATCTCATGGATCGCCACTTCGCGCAGAAATCGCGCACTGGTCATCCATGGCGTCTCGGGGCCGCCCTGCCGGAACATCAGCGCTAGAGCGGCATGGGCAAGCAGAAAGCGCTGCTGGGTGGCAAAGATCGAACTCAAACGCGGATGGGTGTGGAACGCCTGTAGCGATACAGATGATTGTCGCTGCATCAAAGGCAGCGCCAATGGGCTGGAGATTATGGAATCCCTGGTCAAAAGTAAGTTCTGATTAATCATCGCCGCTCGGATACTTGAAGTTGTGAAGTCGAAAATCCGAACACAGAGGGAGATACATGCAGTATGACAAGTGACTTTTATTGGGTGAAGTTTGACGGCCTTTTACGTAAAAGGCGGTTATTTGCTCTGGTCTTGTGAATTGTTCGAAGAGGATTTTTGGGTGCGGGCAACAACTAAGTACTAGCCCCATTGGGATACGTAGCGTTGGCGCGCTGTTTTACGAGTAAAACTGCCCCCATTTTTAGTCAGGGTCGGGGGCTGTCTTTGTCGCCCCGGCGCTTCCTATGCTCGCCGATGTGAGGGTGAAATGGTCGATTTGTGCTTGGGAGCGCGATGCTTTCGACCAGCCGAAGTCACCCTTCGGGAGCGAAAATGAGTCTGAGTAACGAGTACGGCACGGTGGACGGCCGTCCAGGCGATATACGCGATCAGAGCAGCGCGGCAAGGAGCGGCACGCGGCAGCACCAGCTGTTCGGCCGCCAGGGCGAAGCGCCGGCGCATGTGATGGCACAACGCAACGCCGTGTTCGGCCGGCGCGCCGAAACGCCGGTAGCCTATGTTTCGCTGCAACGTGAGCGATTGCGGGGCCTCTTTGCCGAACTCTGGGTGCTGTTTTCCGACCCGGCCTTCCCCGACAAGGGTCCGGCGATGAGCTTTGACGACAGCGAGCAGCCGGCGATCCGGCTCGGCGACAGCGGGTTGATCCGCGCAGACGGACCGCGCGGCGCCTTCGTCTTCCAGCGCGTTGATGACCTGCATCTCGCCTATACGATCACCATTTCCGACGTCGACCAACTGGTCGATTTCGTCGTGGCGCATCTGGCACGGCTCGATTTCACCCCACAGAGCGGGCTGGCCCAGGTCGAGGCCGTGGTCGGCCATTCGCTGCATGACGTGGAACGCGGGCTGATCCTCTCGACCCTCCGCCACTGCCGCGGCAATCGCACGCGGGCCGCACAGATGCTCGGCATTTCGCTGCGCCTGCTGCGCAACAAGCTGCATTCCTACTGGGCGCATCTGCTGGCAGCCGAGCAGGCGGCGGCCACGCGTCACGGCGTGAATTCTCCTGAGAATTCACTGGCGCCCCACGATGCTTCGGACCGCGAACTGCGCTGACAGCATGGCCTGGATCTATGTGAAGCTGCCTTGTGGCACGCTCAAGGTGAAGCCACGCTCGCATATGCGCCGTGCCGAGCGCTTCGGCGAACTGCCGATGCTCGATCTCGGCGTGGTGATCATTTCATGGTGGAGCCGCAAGCGGCTGCTGCGGCATGCCAAGTTGCACAGACGACTGCGGACGGACAGGGACCACTGCTAGGGACAAACAAAAAGGGCAAGGCCTTGGCCTTGCCCTGTCATCTCATTCCCACTCGATCGTGCCGGGCGGCTTGCTGGTCACGTCATAGACGACGCGATTGATGCCGCGCACCTCATTGATGATGCGCGTGGCGGTCTTGCCGAGGAAGTTCATGTCGAACTGGTAGAAGTCGGCCGTCATGCCGTCGACCGAGGTCACGGCGCGCAGGGCGCAGACGAATTCATAGGTGCGGCCGTCGCCCATCACGCCGACGGTCTGCACCGGTAGCAGCACGGCAAAAGCCTGCCAGATCTTGTCATACTGCCCCGACTTGCGGATCTCATCGAGATAGATCGCATCGGCCTGGCGCAGTATATCCAGCTTTTCCGGCGTAATGCCGCCCGGGCAGCGGATGGCCAGGCCCGGGCCGGGGAAGGGGTGGCGGCCGATAAAGCTCTCGGGCAGGCCGAGCTCGCGGCCCAGCGCCCGCACTTCATCCTTGAACAGCTCACGCAGCGGCTCCACCAGCTGCATATTCATGCGCTCAGGAAGGCCGCCCACATTGTGGTGGCTCTTGATGACCACCGAGGGGCCGCCCGAGAAGCTGACGCTTTCGATGACGTCGGGATACAGCGTGCCTTGCGCCAGGAACTTGGCGCCACCCAGCTTTTTGGCTTCTTCCTCGAAAGTCTCGATGAACAGCCGGCCGATGATCTTGCGCTTGGTTTCCGGATCGCTCTGGCCATCCAGCTCGCGCAGGAACACCTTGGACGCATCCACATGCACCAGCGGGATATTATACTGGTCGCGGAACATGGTGACGACCTGCTCGCTCTCGTTGAGCCGCATCAAGCCATGGTCGACATAGATGCAGGTGAGCTGGTCGCCGATGGCTTCGTGAATCAGCACGGCGGCAACCGAGGAATCGACGCCACCGGACAGGCCGCAGATCACCTTCTCGCTGCCGACCTGGGCGCGGATCTTGTCGATCATCTTCTGGCGATAGGCCGACATGTTCCAGTCGGGGGCGAGCCCAACGATCTTGTGCACGAAATTGGCCAGCAGCTTTCCGCCATCGGGCGTATGCACCACTTCGGGGTGGAACATGGTGGTGTAGCGCTTCTTGCTCTCGTCGCCGGCAATGGCGAAGGGCGCATTCGGCGAGGTCGCCATCACCGTAAAGCCTTCGGGCAATTCGGTGACGCGGTCGCCATGGCTCATCCACACCGGATATTGGCCGCCGACGTTCCAGATGCCGTCATAGAGCGCGCTGGGTTGCAGCACTTCCACATCGGCCCGGCCGAATTCGCGGTGATGCCCACCCTCGACCTTGCCGCCGAGCTGCAGGCAGAACGTCTGCTGGCCATAGCAGATTGCGAGGATCGGCAGGCCGGAATCGATGATCGACTGTGGCGCGCGCGGGCTGCCTTCATCGGTGACCGACGCCGGTCCGCCCGAGAAGATCACGCCCTTGGGCCTGAGCGCCGCGAAGGCCTCTTCCGCCTTGTTGAAGGGGTGGATTTCGCAATACACACCCGTCTCGCGAATACGGCGCGCGATCAGCTGGGTGACCTGCGAACCGAAGTCCACGATGAGGATGGCGTCGGGGGCGGCAGTCTCTGGGGTTTGCATGGCGTCGCCATATCGCTGTGGCGCGGATTCCGCAAGTCGCGCGCGTGCAGACATGGCTTGCATGTCCGAGAGACCTTGACCGCAACCACTGGCTGCGGCACGCGTTGGCCCGCAAACCTTGCGGGATAGAGAATTGACTCAACAGCGACTGCTCGGCGCAGATTTCCTGCGCGCCGCCGCCTGCCTCATGGTGCTGCTGCACCACCTGGCGTTCCGAATGGATGCCGGCAATGTCCCCGATTGGGCCAGCCCCGTGGTCAGTTTTTTCGTCATGGGAAGCTTTGGTGTCTCGGTCTTCTTCGTGCTGAGCGGCTTCCTGCTCGCACGGCCCTTCTGGCTGGCGCTCGACAAGGGCGATCCCATGCCCTCGCTGGCCATTTTCACCCTGCGCCGGGCTGCCCGCATTCTGCCCGGCTTCTGGCTGGCGCTGATCATCAGCTTCATTCTGAGCGTCACCGTCAGCGGCTCACCGCTCGATGGTGAGCATGTCATCCGCTTCGTCGCCGGGTTTTTCCTGGTCAGCGACTGGCACTGGCTGACGCTGTTCCCGGTCGATAACAATGGCCCGCTCTGGTCGATCGGCTTCGAGGTCACCTCCTACCTGCTGCTGCCCTTCTTCCTCGCCGTGCTGTTTGCCCTGCGCCTGCGCGGCTGGACCGCGCGCCTCGCCTGGGTCGGCGTCATCGCTTTGGTCCTCGTGCTGCATTGGATGGTGACGCAATGGGCGCCGATCGATGACGTCGAACGCGGCTGGAATTTCGGTCTCACCGGTGGCGCCAAGGCCTGGATGCCGCGCTTCAACCCGATTGGATTCTTTGCCATTTTCGCCCTCGGCGCGCTGGCGGCGGGCGTGCAGGTCAAGTTGAATCACATTCGTCACTGGCTCTGTGACGTCATTGGACTTGCTGCGGTTTTTGCCGCGGGCTGGATTATGGTCGACCATATCGGCGGGCTCAACGAGGGCTTTGGCCTGCTCGATATTCCCTATGGTTTCCCCAGCATGCCGCTAGCCATCTGCGTGGCGCTGGTCGCGCTGCCATCTTCGCGGCTGGCTGGCCGCCTGCTCGACAACCGGTTGTCGCGCTTCATCGCCGAAATCTCCTTCGGCATCTATATCTGGCATTTCCTGGTCATCGGACTGATGGCGCGTCTAGTGCCGCCGAGCTTCCAGACCGGCGGCGAAGACGGCTGGAGCATCTGGCTGTGGTCCAGCGCCATTGCGATCGCCATCAGCATTGCGGTTGCCACGGTTAGCTTCTACCTGCTCGAACGCCCTATGGTGCGTTGGGCCCGCGGGCTGGAAAACCGCTCGCAGGCCGTGGTCGCGCCGGCCTAGTTCAGCAGCGCAATCGAGAGGTTCAACAGCGTCGCGAAGCCAACCCAGGCGGCATAGGGCACGAAGAGCCAGGCCGCCGCAGCGTCGAGCTTCCGCGCGGTTAGAATGAAGGCGACGATCAGGGCCAGGATGGCAATGATCACGGCGAAGGCGGGCCACAGCATCTGCCCGATGAACCAGATTGGCGACCAGGCCCAGTTGAGCGCCATCTGGGCGAACCAGACCTTCATGGCAGTGCTGTTTGGATCGATCATCCAGATGCGCCAGCCGGCGACGGCGATCATTGCGTAAAGCGTAAACCACACCGGCCCGAAGATCCAGTTCGGCGGATTGAAGGGCGGCTTGGTGAGGCCCTCATACCAGGCGCCGGGTAGCGACTGCGTGCCGATCAGCGCGCCGACGCCGATCACCACAACGAGAAATATGCCCAGTGTCAGCCAAGGGCGGGGCGTCTTATAGTCGGCAAGCGAGGGAATGGTCATGGGAGCAGCTCGTGCAGCAAGGGATCTGCCCCTTGAACGCAGCACGAGCCGCCATGGTTCACTTGAGGCTAGGGCGCGAGCCGCAGGGCGTTGAAATAAAAGCCATCGGTGCCGGTCAGCCGCGGCGTCAGCGCAATGCCGCCCTTGGCCGTCTCGACGCCCAGCGGCAGGTCGGCGCCGAACGCGGCCTGCCACAGCTCGGCGGCCGGGGTCGGTGAAAAGCCCGGGTGGGCCGCGATGAAAGCCGCCACCTGGTTGTCATTCTCCTCGGGAAGAATCGAGCAGGTGATATAGACCAGCGTGCCGCCGGGCTTGAGATAGCGCTGACCCTCGGCAAGGATCGCCGCCTGTTCGCCGACGCGCTGCGCCAAGAGCTCCGGCGTCAGCTTCCACTTGGTATCGGGACGCCGCCGCCAGGTGCCGGTGCCGGTGCAGGGCGCATCGATCACCACGCGATCCATCTTGCCGGCGAGGTCATCCAGCGCGCCATCGAGCGGCGCCCGCACCTGCACATTGCGCGCGCCATTGCGCTTCAGCCGGTCATAGATCGGCGCCAGGCGATTGCGGTCGCTGTCATAGGCAAAGATCTGCCCCTTGTTCATCATGGCCGAGGCCAGTGCCAAGGTCTTGCCACCAGCGCCGGCACAGAGGTCGAGCACCTGCTCGCCCGGCTTGGCGCCAGCCAAAGCTGCCACGATCTGGCTGCCCTGGTCCTGCACCTCGAACCAACCCTTGAGATAACCCTCATCGGTGGTGACATTGGGCGTCCGCGCATCTCCCGGACCGGCCGGCATGGTGACGCCGACCGGCGAAATCCCCGTCTCGGCCGGGTTGAAGCGAGCCAGTGACTTCATCACCCGGGCGCGGTCGGATTTGAGCGTATTGGTGCGCAGGTCGAGCGACGGTCGCCCGGCCATGTCCTGGCCCTCGGCAATCCAGTTGTCGCCAAAGCCGCGCTCCAGCGAGCCAGCCAGCCATTCCGGCACATCCGCCAGCACCCAGTCGGCGGTGTCATCGGGCAATTCGCCGACCACCCGCGCCAGCTCGTCCTCGCTCAAGGCCTCGGGCGCATGGCTATCGGCGGCAAAGCTCTCGCTCAGCGCGGCCGCATCCTGCCCCCAGTCACGCACCGCCACGGCCAGCACCAGCGCCCGCGGACTATCATCGCCCATGATTGCGGCATGCGAAGCACGGCGGCGCAGCGCGTCATAGACCAGGTTGCCAATGGCGGCCCGATCGCCAGCCCCGGCAAAGCGGTTGTTGAGCCCCCACGCCTTCAGCGCTTCGGAAACCGGGCGCTTGCGCGTTTCCACATCCGTGAGAACATCGATGGCGGCGGAGAGACGACCAGGCAGGCGCATCAGATACTCGGAGCTAGAAGAATTCGAAGCACGAGCCATAGCCACAGAAGGCCCAGCACCACAAGGCCCGCGAAATACACGCTGAAGCGGCGGAACACGTGATTGGTGGTGACATGCACCCCGGCATGCACATAGCGCAGCCCCACGAACAGCCCGGCCAGCACCACTTCCACCCAGCCTGTGCTGCCCATCCACAACGACAGCAGCGCCGCCATGTAGAACAGTACCGGCAGCTGGAACTGGTTGTCGAAATTATTCGACAGCAGCCGCGCCCGCAGCGGATAGGCATCGCGTGTCACCGCAATATCAGCGACCGCAATCTCGCCCCGCGCCACGCGAGGCACCCGCTCCATGCCCATCCAGACCAGGATCATCAGCGTCAGCAGCACCTGGGCGGCAACAATCAGGATCAGCAGCTTCTCGACCAGGGACATCTTCGACCTTCCGTTGAACTGCGGCTCATGACGCCAAGTGTCTGCGCTGACTCAAATAACATTTCAGCGGGCAGGCTTGCGACATATTCTCATGACCCATGGCGCAACCAATTGGTTTGCCCTTATATTGTACCGGCTTAAGCGACCCGATGCTGATTGCGGGGCCGCATTCCCATGAAAAAACCTTGTACGTAGAAATTTTGATCGTCGTCGTCCTGACCATCGTCAACGGCCTGTTGGCAATGTCGGAACTGGCAGTCGTCTCCGCGCGTCCGGCGCGTCTCCGCACCATGGCGGACCAGGGCAATAAAGGGGCAGCAACGGCCATCAAGCTTGCCGAAGACCCGGGCAAATTCCTCTCCTCAGTCCAGATTGGTATTACCCTCGTCGGCATTCTGTCTGGCGCCTTCTCGGGCGCGACGCTCGGCCTGCGCCTTACCGACTGGCTCGAATCGGTCGGCGTGCCCGACAATATTGCCGACGTGGTCGGCGTCGGCGTGGTCGTCGTCCTGATCACCTATATCTCGCTGATCCTCGGCGAACTGGTGCCCAAGCAGATCGCCCTGCGCGATGCCGAAGGCGTTGCTGCCCGCGTCGCCCCGGCGATGAAGGTCATCGCCACGGTCGGTTCGCCCGTCGTCTGGCTGCTCGACGTCTCGGGCAAGCTGGTGCTGCGCCTGCTCGGCCAGCATGGCGAATCCGAGGAAACCGTCACCGAAGAAGAGGTGAAGACCATCATCGCCGAGGCCACCACGGCCGGCGTCATCGAAAGCGACGAGCATTCGATGATCTCGGGCGTCATGCGCCTGGCCGACCGTTCGGCACGTGGCCTGATGACGCCGCGTCTCGACGTCGACGTCGTTGATCTGAGTGACGATGGCGACGAGATTCGCCGCACCATCCTCAGCACCCACCGCTCGCGCCTGCTGGTGCAGGACGGCGACGCCGATTCGATCATCGGCGTGGTGGCGATCAAGGACATCATCTCGGTCTTCGCCAATGGCCAGCCGCTTGACGTCCGTAAATTCGTCCAGCCGGTGCCGGTTGTCATGGAGCATGCCGACGCGCTCGACGTGGTTCGCGCCATCCGCAACTCGACAGTGCATATGGCCCTCGTCGTCGACGAATACGGCCACTTCGAAGGCATCGTCACCTCGGGCGACATCCTCGAAGTCATCACCGGCGTGTTTCAGGAAGAAACCGGCGACGACCCGGCCCTGGTCAAGCGCGAGGACGGTTCGTATCTGGTTGCCGGCTGGATGCCCGTCGACGAATTCGGCGACAAGCTCAAGATCGCCATCCCGCGCGACGCCAAGTTCGAGACCGTCGCCGGCTATGTCCTGTCCATCCTCAACCACCTGCCCAAGGTCGGCGAGACCTTCGAGCATGACGGCTGGAAGATCGAAGTCATGGACCTCGATGGGCGCCGCATCGACAAGGTGTTGATGACGAAACTGGGGTAAGGGATCTCACCTCTTCCGTTGGGGAGAGGTGCTACTTCGGATTTGGCACCCTTATTCCACACCCACGGTGTCACCCCAGCCTTGAACCGGGCCCATCCTGAGATGACAGCACAGCCGCAAGGTCGATCGCTCGAACCACCTTGCGGCAGCCCAACGATATCGAGATGGATCCCGGCTCAAGGCCGGGATGACATCGAGTGTGTGAAGAGCGCGGAACTCCATCAGGATTGTCAGCGCGGCCGCTAAAGCCCCATCCCCATCCAGACCGTCCGGCCAATCGTCGCCAAGGGCACAAACCCGCTCTTGCTCCAGAACGCCACACCGCCGCTATTATTGGCATTGGCGCCCAGATGAATGCCGCTGACTCCTGCTGCCTTCGCCTGTTCCACCCACAGCGTCAGCAGCCCCGACCCGACCCGCTGCCCGCGCAGCCGCGGCAGCAGGTTCATGTGGATATGAGCCGGATAGGCCGCGACGATATCGTCCGGATTTGAATCAGGCTGGTTGATGGTCGCCACCCGCATGCGGTCTGCCGCCGTCAGGCTCTCTGGCGCCACGCTGGCATAATGCTGACGCAGCGCCGGCCACCAGTCCCGCTCCAGCTGCGCTTCGAACGCCCTGGTATCATGCGTGCCGACCACATAGCCGGCCACGCCAAGCTCATCGTCGGCCACGAACACATGCTCGGGCTCCAGCGCCCCATAGGGCGCAGCGTAAATCGAACCCACCGTCTTGCGGTCATTGTGCAGGCCTGACGCATCCTGCCCGGAATCGCCTGTGAGAAGGCAGATTTCATACAGCGCCTCGAGATCGCTCTCCCGATAGGGGCGCAGCACCAACATCAGAGGTCTTCGAACTGACCGGTCGCCATGTCGAACAGCCGGCCGCTCTCCTTGAGCGTGGGGCTCAGCATGTCGATCAGCTTTGGCGCGATATCGGCCGGCTTTGGCAGCGTGTCCGGGTTTTCGCCCGGCATGGCCTTGGCGCGCATCGCGGTGCGCACGGCGCCGGGATAGAACACATTGACCTTGACCTTGGTCTGGCCGATTTCGCTGGCATAGGCCTTGGCCATGGCGTCGACGGCGGCCTTGCTGGCGGCGTAGAGGCCCCAGAATGGCTTGGCCGAGCGGGCTGAGGCGGAGGACACAAACACCGCGCGGCCGGCCGTCGACTGGCGCAGCAGCAGGTCGGTGGCCCGCAGCAAACGATAATTGGCCGTGACGTTGATGGTCATGACCTTTTCGAAATCTTCCGGCTTCACATGCGGCAAGGGGCTCAGCACGCCCAACTGACCGGCATTGGCGACGAGCCCATCGAGCGCGCCCCAGCGCTCAAAGATCGCCGCGCCGAGCCGGTCGATGGCATCGCCATCGCGCAGGTCGAGCGGCACCAGCGTTGCCGACGAACCAAGGTCCTGAATCTCGTCATCGAGCTCTTCGAGCCCGCCTACGGTGCGGGCCACAGCCACCACATGCGCGCCACGGCGCGCAGCTTCCAGCGATGCCGCATAGCCGATACCGCGCGATGCGCCAGTGACGAGGACGACCTTGCCGGCAAGGTCTTGATTCTCAGCCATTAACCGGCCTCTTTAAGCAGGGAAATTTTCTTCGGCTCGTTCTTGGTACGGCCGTCGAGATCGGTCAACTGTGTCGGATAGTCGCCGGTGAAATAGTGGTCGGTAAACTGCGGCGCATCCGGATTGCGCTTCTCGCCGCCGACCGCCTCATAGAGCCCGTCGATCGACAAAAATTCCAGCGAATCCGCGCCGATATAGTCGCACATCGACTGCAGCGTCTCATGTTGGTTGGCCAAAAGCTTTTCCGGGTCCGGCGTGTCGATGCCGTAATAATCCGAATAATAGATCATCGGGCTGGCGACGCGAATATGCACTTCGGTAGCGCCGGCCTCACGCATCATCTGCACGATCTTGAGCGAGGTGGTGCCGCGTACGATGGAATCATCGATCAGCACCACGCGCTTGCCGGCGATCTCGGCACGATTGGCCGAATGTTTCAGCTTGACGCCAAAGGCCCGGATCGACTGGGTCGGCTCGATAAAGGTGCGGCCCACATAGTGGTTGCGGATGATCCCGAGTTCGAAGGGAATGCCGCTGGCCTGCGCATAGCCAATGGCCGCCGGCGTGCCGCCATCGGGCACTGGCACCACGACGTCGGCCTCGACCGGCGCTTCCTTGGCCAGCATGATCCCGGCGCGCTTGCGGGCAGAATAGACGCTGCGGCCGGCGACGATCGAATCGGGGCGGGCGAAATAGACATATTCGAACAGGCAGGGCCGTTCCGGCTGCGGCCGCGCGGCCTTGCGGGCCTCGATGGAAATCGTGCCATCGGGCTGCAATTCGCAGATGATGACTTCGCCATTTTCCACGTCGCGGATATATTTCGCGCCGATAATGTCGAGGGCACAGGTTTCCGAGCAGAAGATCGGCTTGCCATCGAGTTCGCCCATCACAAGCGGGCGGATGCCGATCGGGTCGCGCGCCGCGATCAGCTTGGTGCGCGTCACGGCCAGCATGGCATAACCGCCTTCCATCTGGCGTATGGCGTCGATGAAGCGGTCGGTGCTGGACGAATGTCGCGAGCGGGCGATCAGATGCAGCACCACTTCGGTATCGCTGGTTGACTGGCAGATGGCGCCGGTGGCGATGATCTGGCGGCGTAGCGTCAGCCCATTGGTGAAATTGCCATTGTGCGCGATGGCAATGCCGCCGGCTTCCAGCTCGGCAAACAGCGGCTGCACATTGCGTAGCGCCACTTCGCCGGTGGTCGAATAGCGGGTGTGGCCGATGGCGATCGAGCCGGGGAGTTTGGCCAAGAGGGCTGGGTCGGTATAATGGTCGCCAACCAAGCCCATGCGCTTTTCGGTGTAGAACTGGCGCCCGTCGAAGCTGACGATACCCGCCGCTTCCTGGCCGCGATGCTGCAGCGCATGCAGGCCCAGCGCCGTCAGCGTCGAGGCATCGCTATGCCCCAAAATGCCAAACACGCCGCACTCTTCGTGCAGCGTGTCTCCATCAAGACTGAAATCGTCATCGCCGGGATGGTTCACGGGGCTCTCCATGCCAATGCTGCTCTCAACCGCAGGCCAGGGCGTTAGAAACGCGCCTGACAATCACGTGCCGCCAATGGCGACAGGGCCAGATGCGGGATCGGCCCACGCCATAGCCCATTTTGGGTGCCCCGACCAATGCCGCATAAGGCGGTCAGGGTTGTGGCGAGCGCTATGCGCTCACCGGAAAATGATCAGGCCTGCGGTGCGACGACGGCAGGCGGCGTCACGGTGGTAGTCGGCGCAGCAGGTGCCAGTGTGCCATTCTCGGTGGCATCGGTGCCTTCATCGACCGGAACGGCCGGCGCTTCCGGATCGTCGGTCAGGCCGGTGCCGCCCTTGAGCATGTCGGTCACTTGGGCTTCAAGGCCCTCCGGCAGCATGGAAATCAGCGTCGTGCCCATATTGCGCAGATAGGGAAGCGACTGCGACTGCGCAGCCCAGCTTGGCAGGTTGTTGGGGAGCAGCCAGGTGCCGAAAATGGTGATGACGATGGCAATCAGCACGCCGCGCAGCACGCCAAAGACAAAGCCCAGCGTCCGGTCGATCGGGCCGACGCGGCTGTCGACGACGAAATCGGCAATGCGCATCGTGAGCAGATGCAGAACGATCAGCGCGACAATGAAGGTCACCACCACGGTGGCGATATCGGCAACGATGGCCTCGGCAATATACTGCCGGGCGATCTCGGGATGATACTGCCACATGTAGATGGCGATGGCGGCCGAACCGGCCCAGGTCGCTAGCGAAAGCACTTCGCGGGTAAGGCCACGGGCAGTGGCCAGGATTGCTGAAATCAGCACCAGTACACCCACACCAACGTCAAACGCTGTCAGCATATGTCTTCGCTAAGCTCCAGTTGCCGCCCCGGCATGTCGGGCGTGGTTTAGCCGCTTTGTAAGGCAATGCCAAGGCTTGGCGGCGGCGCGGAAGGCGATCTCCAAAGAAACTGTTAACGGTAAGGCGCCCGATCGGGCAAGGCAGGCGCACCGCTTTGTCGGGTGAAAACTCGGATTTGCATTCACGCGCGCGGCGCCGGTGCCGCCAATACTGTGACGCTGATGGATAATCTTAATAGTCGCTCATTCGTTCGGCACTAGAACAAATGCCGAAGCGTTTCTTGGGGGCTGCTGTGCAACGTCACGATCATCTTCTTCTCGCAGTCGCTCTGGCGTCGGTTTTCGTCGTCGCTGCGCCGGTCTTGGCCCAGGCACCGGCTCCCACCAGCGCTGCGACGGAAGTCGTCTCCCTCTGGCTCGCACCGCCCAATGTCGTGACGCCCGAGGGCCTGCCGACTTTGGGCAAGTGGATGCTGACCAGTGCAGGGGTGCCGTCAGACTGGCTGGGCGAGGTCTATCGCGGCAAGAACCTGCGCGAACCGATCAATGTCATCATCGTGGATGACGCGGCAACCAGCGCCGCCGACGCCATCACTCGGCTGATCGCCGCCAGCACATCTGCCGGCTATCCCGTGCGCCAGGGGCATTCGACCGGCTATCAGGCCGCGATGGACGGTGGGTTGCACGCCCAACTGCCCACCGGCAACGACGTCGCCTTTTCCAATGGCATCTATGAGCTCGACAACAATCACGGCCGCATTTTCGGCCCGGTCGCCTTGGGCACATCTTTTGTCTTCATCGGTGCCTTCAGCCGCGAGGATGTCGATCCGCTGGCCGATCCCGGCCATCAATATGGCTCGTTCAACCAGGCGCGCGACGACTTCACGCAAAAGCTCGATGCGGCTACTGACTTCAAGGTCAGCCAGTTCGTGGACATGGAAAACGCCATTCTCGACGATCCCAAGCTGACTACGGTGGAACATGACGGCATGGCCGTGCTGGTTCGGGCCAGCAAATAGCCTCACCACTCGTCGCGATTAGCCTCGCGCGGCTTGCCCTTGGCGGCAATCTTGCCGACCATTTCGGCGAGATCGGTGAATTCGGAAATATCCAAGCCCGAATTCTTGTCGGCACTGCCCAGCCGGCCGGTGGAGACCGCCTTGAACCCCAGCTTTTGCGCCTCACGCAGCCGCAGCGAGCCATGCGATACCGGCCTGATGCCGCCGGCCAGCGAGATTTCGCCGAAATAGACCGCATTTTTTGGCAAGGGCGACGAGGTCAGCGAGGAGATCAGCGCCGCTGCCACCGCCAGATCGGCCGCAGGTTCGTTGATCTTCAGCCCGCCCGCCACATTGAGATAAATGTCATTGGCGCCGATCCGCACCCCGCAGCGGGTTTCGAGCACCGCCAAAACCATCGACAGGCGCGACGAATCCCAACCCACCACGGCACGTCGCGGCGTACCGAGTGGGGAGGGTGCCACCAGCGCCTGGATTTCGATGAGCAGCGGCCGCGTGCCCTCCATGCCGGCGAACACCGCCGAGCCGGTGGCATCATCGTCGCGCTGGTCGAGGAACAGGGCCGAGGGATTGAGCACCTGTTCGAGCCCCAGTTCGGTCATGGCGAACACGCCGATCTCATCGGTCGCGCCATAGCGATTCTTCACCCCGCGCAGGATGCGGAAGGTGTGGCTGGCATCGCCTTCGAAATACAGCACGGCATCGACCATGTGCTCCACCACGCGGGGGCCGGCAATCTGCCCGTCCTTGGTCACATGGCCCACCAGCACCACTGCCGCGCCGCTCTTCTTGGCAAAGCGCGTCAGCGCCTGCGCCGAGGTGCGGACCTGGGTCACCGTGCCCGGCGCAGAATCGACGCGATCGGTCCACAGGGTCTGGATGGAATCGATGATGACCAGATCCGGCGGCGGACCGTTTTCCAGCGTCGCGAGGATGATCTCGACATTGGTTTCGGCCGCCAGCATCACATTGGCTTCGCCCAGGCCCAGCCGCTGCGCCCTGAGCCGCACCTGCGCCACCGCTTCCTCACCCGAGACATAGATTACCCGCTTGCCGCGATTGGCCAGCGCCGCTGCCGATTGCAGCAGCAAGGTCGACTTGCCAATGCCTGGATCACCACCCACCAGCAGCGCCGAACCTTTGACGAAACCGCCGCCGGTCACCCGGTCCAGCTCCGCCATGCCGGTAATGACGCGTGCCGCGCTCTCGGTTTCGCCGGACAGTGGCACCAGATTGGTTGGCCGCCCGCCCGATTTGGCCGCCTTGGGTCCGGCGCCGACGCCGCTATCGGTCAGCTCCTCGACAATGGTGTTCCAGTCGCCACAGGCATCGCATCGCCCCTGCCACTTGGTGGTCACCGCCCCACAGGCCTGGCAGACGAAGGACGAACGGGACTTGGCCAAGGGGATACTCGCGGTTGGACGGATGCCTATCTAGCCGGGATGGCCATGGCTTCGCAAGAACAAAAAGCGAACATCAGCCCGGCGGCAGGTTCCCGTCGCCAATATAGTTGCGGTTGTATCGGCCCTTGAGCGAGGTCAGGATTTCATAGCCGATCGTGCCAGCCGCATCGCCCTGATCATCGACATCCAGCACATTGCCGAGCACTTCGGCGCCCTCGCCGGGATTGGGAATGTCATGGCCGAGTTCGGTGATATCCACCGTGACCTGGTCCATCGAGACTTTCCCGATCACCGGGCAGACCTTGCCGCGGATCACCACCTTGCCGCCCGGTCGCGTATTACTGGCCGAGAGCGAACGCAGGAAGCCGTCGGCATAGCCGTGGCCGAGCACGGCGAGGCGGCTGTCGCGCGACAGCGCGTGGCTGGCGCCATAGCCAACCGATTCTCCAGTGCGCGCTTCCTTGATCTGCAGGATTGGCACATGCAGCGTAACCACCGGCGCCATCGGGTTCTTGCGACCATTGACCGCCCGCCCGCCGTAAAGCGCAATGCCCGGCCGCACCATCTGGAAGTGATAGTCACGACCGGTCATCAGGCCCGCCGAATTGGCCAGCGAGGCCGGCACGCCGGGAAACTGCGTCATCACCGAGCCGAACAGCGCCAGCTGGGTGCGGTTCTTTTCGTGGTTGGGCTGATCGGCACAGGCCAGGTGGCTCATGATCATCTGCGGCGCATAGCCCAGCGACTGCACTCGGTCGCGGACAATGCTCGCCTCATTGAGGCGGAAGCCGAGCCGGTTCATCCCGGTATCGAAATGGAAGGCCGAGGGATAGGCCTCGTTGCGCTCGAGGCATTTGGCCAGCCATTCCTCGAGCATGGCCATCGACGACAGTACCGGCATCAGGTTCTGCCGCACATAAAGATTGGCCGCGCCGGGATAGAGCCCGTTGAGGATGAAGATATGCGCATCGGGCACCGCCGCGCGCACCGCCATGCCCTCGTCCACGGTGGCCGTGAAGAAGAAGCGCGCGCCCGCCGCATGCAGCGCCTTGCTGGCCATGGTGATGCCGGTGCCATAGGCGTCGGCCTTGACCACGGCGCCCGTCAGCGCGCCGGCGCTGACCTTGTCCAGCGCGCGCCAGTTGCGGGCCAAGGCCCCCAGATCGATCGAAAGCTGGCCCCCCAGGCCTGACGTCAGCGCCATGCCTATTCCATGCGCTCGGGGAGGTAGTCGGCGCGTGCCAGATTGCCGAAGCGCGTATATTGCGCCTCAAAGCTGAGCTGCACCGTGCCGGTCGGGCCGTGGCGCTGCTTGGCGATGATCACTTCAGCCTTGCCGTGCACCTGTTCCATTTCCCCTTGCCAGGTCATGTGTTCTGGCGTGCCCTCTTTGGGCTCTTTGTTCTTGAGGTAATACTCTTCGCGATAAACGAACAGCACCACGTCGGCGTCCTGCTCGATAGAACCCGATTCGCGCAGATCGGAAAGCTGCGGATGCTTGTCGTCGCGCGATTCCACCTGACGCGACAGCTGTGACAGCGCAATCACCGGCACCTCCAGCTCCTTGGCCAGGGCCTTGAGCGTCGTGGTGATTTCGGTCAGTTCCTGCACGCGGTTCTGGCTCGAGGCCTTGGATGAACCACTCAGCAGCTGCAAATAGTCGACGATCAGGCAGTCGAGACCCTTCTGTCGCTTCAACCGTCGGGCGCGGGCCGCCAGCTGCGCCACCGAAATACCGCCGGTATCGTCGATGTAGAGCGGCAGCTTGCTCATCATGTTGGACACGTCCACCAGCTTGGAAAACTGGCTGTCGTGAATCCGGCCGCGGCGGATGTCGGAGGAGGAGACCTCCGCCTGCTCGGCCAGAATACGCGTGGCCAGCTGTTCCGAACTCATTTCCAGGCTGAAGAAGCCGACAATGCCGCCATTGGTGGTTTTGTTGTGCCCATCGGCCTGCACTTCGCTGCGAAACGCCTTGGCGATATTGAAGGCGATATTGGTCACCAGCGAGGTCTTGCCCATGGCGGGACGGCCGGCCAGCACGATCAAGTCCGAGCGCTGCAGCCCGCCCATCTGGCGGTCCATGTCGTCGAGCCCAGTGGAAATGCCCGACAGGCCACCGTCGCGCTGATAGGCTTCGCCTGCCATCTGGATCGACGCGCTCAGCGCGCTGGAAAAGCTCTGGAAGCCGCCGTCATAGCGGCCCTTCTCGGCCAGTTGGAACAGCTCGCCCTCGACCTTTTCGATCTGCTTGTTGGGCGACATTTCGACGTCGGATTCATAGGCGACCTGCACCATTTCCTCGCCGACGAGGATCAGGTTGCGGCGAATCGCCAGGTCATAAATCGCCTGGCCATAGTCCGCCGCGTTGATGACCGTGGTGGCTTCCGCCGCCAGCCGCGCCAGATATTGCGCCATGGTGATGTCAGGCAGCAGCTGGTCGGGCAGGTGGGTCTTGATCGTGGTCGGATCGGCCGATTTGCCGGCGCGGATGATCTTGCCGGTCAGCTCATAAATGTCGCGATGCACCGGCTCGTAGAAATGCAACGGCTCGAGGAAATCCGAGACCCGATAGAAGGCGTCATTGTTGATCAGGATAGCGCCCAACAGGGCCTGCTCGGCCTCCACATTGTGGGGCGCCAAACGAAATGACTTGTCTTCGGCCGGATGAAGCCGTGCGATCTCTGCCATGGGTGCCTCTGAGCGCTTTCAGGAAAAGTGGCCGCCACTTTTCCGCTTCGAAAGCGTGCCTGAACATTCAGAGCCCGGACGCCGTTGCCTCGCAACGGTGGAAGGCTCTGAGGGTTTGTTAACCTTTCTTAACCACGCGACGCGGGCAAGAGTCTCGACCTACCAAGCGGAGGGTTAACGACTCGTCGACACGCTGTGAACACTGTGGACAACGGGGATTGTGACCATCGTGTGTTGCACCCGAGGAAGGCAGCAGCATGGCGGCGCCGAGTCGGCCCCGCGCTTATTGGCAAGAGCAGGTTAGGGGACTACGGCCCAGGGCCGCTTGCTGGCATCCGAGCCATCCCACACCACCCGGTCCACCCGCCACTGTCCGTTGGAAAGCAAAGTCAGCTCAAGCGTCAGCGCGGATGGGCTGCCACCGACATTGCCCACCGGCAACGTCAGCACCCCATCCACGGCGGCTGTCGGCGCGCCAATATCGGGCGTTCCGAGCTGAAACGGCAGCAGGTCATTCTGCTCAGCCGCATAGAGCAGATCGTCGAAGGCGGTCGGCGTGCTGAGCTGCAGGTCGAAGGACACATCGTCCATCTGCCCTTCACCCCAGACTTTCGAGCCGGGCATGCTGGCCGCCGGCGCGCCGGGAAACAGCGCGCCGAAATTGAAACTGCCCACCAGCTCGTTAAAGCCCTGCTTGGCCTCGGGCGAGAGCAGGAAGTAGGCATTGATATAGTCGGAAGCACCATAGGCATCGAGAAAGCTCTGCGCTGCCGCTTCGGGCGACGACATGTCCAGCCGTTCCAGCACGGTCCGGCCTTCGCCCTTGGATTTCGCGGCATGCGCTGCGGTGACGGGCAGGACTGCGCCGAGGAGGGCAAACAGGACGAACAGGGATCGGGACATGAGGCAACTCCGGAAGCTGTGCCAGCTTCGACCTGTCGCCTAATGGAAGGCATCGCACAGATGTTCGATGCCAAACAAAAAGGCCGGGCACTGGGCCCGGCCTTTTCGCCGTTTTATGCGAGAGCCTTAGAGCTCGTCGTCGAAACGGTCGTCCTGCTGCGCGTCCTTCTGGCCGGCAGCGAAATCGCCATTCTCGTCGTCTTCATAGACGGTGACGGTGACGTCTTCACCAGCCGACTGGCGGGTGGCTTCGTCGGTCGAACGGGCGACGTTGACGGTGATCGACACGGCAACTTCGGCATGCAGGTTGAGGGCGATGGTGTGCACGCCAACCGACTTGATCGGGTCTGCGAGGTCGACCTGCGAACGCTGGATGGTGAAACCATCGGCAGCCAGGGCTTCCACGATATCGCGCGAGGCGACCGAACCATACAGCTGACCGGTTTCGCCGGCCTGGCGGATGATCACGACTTCGCGGCCATTGAGGCCTTCGGCAATGCCGGCAGCCGCGTTCTTGCGGTCGTCGTTGCGCTTCTCGATGTGAGCGCGCTCGGATTCGAACTTCTTGCGGTTGGCTTCGGTGGCGCGGAGCGCCTTGCCCTGCGGCAGCAGGAAGTTACGGGCAAAGCCGTCCTTGACCGAAACTTCATCGCCGATCGAGCCGGTGCGGCCGATACGCTCGAGGAGAATAACCTTCATTTCAATATTCCTTTGGCTGTCCCGTCTCTTGGACGGTTAGGAATTCCGGACCATCCAGAACCCCAGCGGTGCGTCTGCAAAGACGCGGCCTACCCATGCTGGCACGGGTAGGCCAATCAGCAGTCGTCGGGCTAGATAACCAGCCCAGCGATCTTACTGGACGGCATACGGCATGATGCCGATGAAGCGGGCACGCTTGATGGCCTGGGCCAGTTCGCGCTGCTTCTTGGCCGAAACGGCAGTGATGCGGCTCGGAACGATCTTGCCGCGCTCGGAAACGTAGCGCGAGAGCAGGCGAACGTCCTTGTAGTCGATCTTTGGCGCGCCTTCACCCGAGAACGGGCAGGTCTTGCGGCGACGCTGGAACGGACGGCGGGCCTGGGCGGTCGTAAGGTCTTTGATTGCCATAGCTGTTAGGTCCTTATCTTAGAAACGGCGCGGACGGCGTTCGCCGCCGAAGCCACCACGGTCACGATCGCCGCCGGGACGACCACCGCGTTCGCCATCACGATCATCACGATCGCGCTTCTGCATCATCGCCGACGGGCCTTCTTCAAGCTCGTCCACGCGGACGGTCATGAAGCGCAGGATGTCTTCGTTAATGCGCATCTGGCGTTCCATCTCGGCAACAGCGGCTGGCGCTGCTTCGATGTTGAGCAGGGTGTAATGCGCCTTGCGGTTCTTGCGGATGCGGTAGGAGAGACCCTTGAGGCCCCAATATTCATTCTTGGTGACCTTGCCGCCGCCCGAAGACAGGATTTCGGTCAGGGCAGTGGTCAGCTCTTCCACCTGCTGCTGGGAAACGTCCTGGCGAGCCAGGTAGATATGTTCGTAGAGGGCCATTGATGCGCCTTCCTTCGTGGTTTTAAACACAGCAACCTCTGGCGCGGAGCCTCCTTGAAGCCGGAAAGGGCATCAAAGCAGTCTTGCAAAGAGCGGGAACACGGGAGGCCGGGCTATGCCCTATTTGACGTTCCGAAAAACGAAAAACCCTCCGTTCAGCCCCCGGCCAAACGAATTGCTGGGCGCCCTATAGGCCAAACCACCACGCAAGGCAAGGGTCAGGCCCGCTCCAGACCGACGGGAGCCTCGAGATCGGCATCCAGCGTGCCGATCAGCCGGCCTAGAAAAGTCGTGATGACCGCCTTGTCGCTTGCGCTGAGGTCGGCCAGCGTCAGGTCTGCCACCTCGCGGAACCGCGCGCGCAGCGCCACCACTGCCGGATCATCGGCAGCCGGTCCTGCCACGACCACGATGCCCCGCCTGTCGGTCGGGTGGCGCTCGCGTGCCAAAAGGCCTCGCCGCTCCAGCCGATCGATCAATGCCGTCGTCGAGCCGCTGGAAATCCCCACATAGTCGGCCAGCATCTTGGCCGTCACCGGTTCGGGCGAGGTCTCGACGAAGTTGAGGCACGAGAGGTCCGTGGTGTTGATCCCCATCAGCTCGGCCGTGCGCCGGTCGAACCGGCCTGCCGCCAGCATGGTGTCGCGCAATTGCGCCAGAATGATCTCGTTCGCCTGCGGCATTTCAAGGGTCTCGCTCGTTCAGTTAGCTCTATATCAGAATAGCTCTATTGACAAGATACTCTGCAGTCCATATTTCAGCGTCACCTCATTCCCAAGGTGACGAAAAGTGACCAAGTCCGCATCGCTGCGTCAGCAGCCCGATCTCGAATCGGCTCCCATTTCATCCAGCCCCACGATCAGCCTGGCCCCTGTTGCCGATCCGGAGCCAGTCTCCGAGCCCGTCAAACGGCGCAATCCGGCTGCGCTGGCGGGTCTCGTCATCCTGATTGCCCTGTCCGGCTTCGGCGCCTGGTATGTCCTGTCCGATCGTGCGGCGCCCTATGCCGGTGGCGCCTCGGTCACCGCCTTTGTCACCCAGATCGCCCCGCGTGTCTCGGGGCCGGTGACGCAAGTGCTGGTCTCGGACAATGCCGTGGTCAAGGCCGGCCAGCCCCTGTTCCACATCGATGACACCACCTTTGTAATGGATGTTGCCCAGGCCGAGGCGCAATTGGCCCAGGCCCGCCAGACCGTCACCGCCAATGCTGCGGCAATCGTCGCCGCCACGGCCCAGCGCGACAAGGCCAATGCCCAGCTCGCCCTGGTCCAGCCCGCCCGCGACCGCGCGCTCCAATTGTTCGGCCGGGGCCTGGTGTCCGATGCCAAGCGCGATCAGGCCGAGGCCGACTATAGTGCCGCGCTGGCCGCGACTTCCGCGGCAGAGGCCGATATTGCACGCCTCACCGCCCAGGCCGGGCCGTCCGGCGAAGACAATCCCCAGGTGCGGACCGCCATGGCTGCACTGGAAAAGGCTCAGTTCGCGCTCGCCAACACCACCGTGCTCGCACCGGCCGATGGTTACATCACCAACCTGTCCCTGGCTGGCGGCCAGTTCGCCACGGCCGGGCAGGCAGTGATGACCTTCATCGATCCCACCACCCAAGCCGTGCTCGCCGATTTCCGCGAGAATCAATTGGTCAATGTGCTGCCCGGCGATCCCGTGGAACTGAGCTTCGAGGCCGCACCCGGCACTATTTTCCACGGCCATGTCGATAGCATCGCCTGGGGCATCAACAGCGGCCGCACCACGGTCAATGGGCTGGCGCAATCCTCGACCGACACCCGCTGGTTCCCCGCCGCCCGCAAAATCCCCGTCCGCGTCAGCCTCGACCAGGATACGCCCATGCCCGCTAATCTGCGCCTCGGGTCGGAAGCCAGCATGGTCATCTATCCCGCAGGGCAGTCCGGCGTTGTTGCCACCATGGCCGCCGGCCTGATGCGGATCGGCTCGTTCTTCTCCGGCTTCAACTGAGGACCTGACCGATGGAGCAGCTCACCCGGGTCGATCTGGCCGAGGACCCCCATTTTGCCCTGCGCACGGCGCTGGGCCTGGGCCTCGCCGTGCTGCTGGCCGAACCGCTCGGCATTTCCGTGCCGGTTCTGGTTGTGTCCCTCACGCTGTCGCTGATGAGCAGCCAGCGTGGCCGCTTCTCGTTGAGGCGCGGCATGGTCGTGCCGCTCGCCATCCCGGTCATTTCAGCCATCTTCAGCGCCATTGCCGCCATGACGCTGGGCGAACCCCTGCTGTTCACCACCATCTTCCTGATCTTCGCCGCGATCGGCCTCTATCTCATGGTGATCAGGGGCAGCATTGCCGGGTCGCTGTTTGCCATCATCCCCGCCATGATCTCGGTCACCGCCGTTGCCAGCGATCAGGCACTGGTCGTGATGCGCGACAGCTTCACCATGACCGGCCTTTTCATGGCGGTCACGCTGCCGCTGCTCAATTTCCTGCTGCCGCCCAAGACCGATCGGGTGCATGTCCCGGCGCCCGTGGCCGCCGATTATGACCGGCCCGGCCGCGAAGTGCTGCTGCGCCTCGCCATCCTCGCGCCGGTCCTTCTGTTCTGCTGGATCACCGCCGATGCCAATCTGGTCATCCTGCCGATCATCGTCATCTTCGTGCTGGGCCAAGGAGAGCACACCATGCGCCATCGCGAGGCCTTCGACCGCATTATCGCCACGCTGCTCGGCGCCGCCACGGCCATTGCCGGCCTTGCGGTCTACCATCTCATTCCGGCGCTGCCGGTCTTCATCGGCCTCACCATGCTGGTCGGGCTCTATGCCGCCCACGGCATGAGCAAAGGCCGTCTTTCGCCGGTCACCTACCAGTTCGGCGCCTCGGTGGCGCTGATCCTGATGGTCACCAGCATCGGCACGCGCGACGCCTTCGAGATCATCTTCCAGCGCACCGCGCTGACCGTGGTGGGCGCCGTCCTGGCGATTGGCGCGCTCGCATTGCTCGAGGAAATGGTCATTGGCGCACCCGCCAGGCTGCGTCAGCGGCGGGCCGCGCGAGTCACCGCACGGCGGCTTGTGCTGGTCCATAGTGGGGAATCCATGCGCGCGCCTTGACTCCGCCACACCCTTTGGGCACACGCCGCGCAACTGGACAGCCGCCCTGCGGATTGTCTAACTGAGACAAAGAGGGCCACAGATGACCAAGCGCGCATTCACCTTTCCGGGGCAGGGTAGCCAGGCCGTCGGCATGGGCAAGGATCTGGCTGCGGCCTATCCCGAAGCCCGCGCCGTGTTCCAGGAGGTCGACGAGGCCCTCGGCCAGCGCCTGTCGGCCATCATGTTTGAAGGCCCCGACGACATTCTCCGCCTCACCGAAAATGCCCAGCCGGCCCTGATGGCCGTCAGCATGGCGGTGATCCGCGTGCTCGAGAGCAAGGGCGTCAAGCTCGCCGATCACGCCACCTATGTCGCCGGCCACTCGCTCGGCGAATATTCGGCGCTGGCCGCTGCCGGTACCTTCTCGCTGGGCGATACCGCCCGCCTGCTGAAAACCCGCGGCCAAGCCATGCAGAAGGCCGTGCCGGTCGGTCATGGCGCCATGGCGGCCCTTCTGGGCCTTGATCTCGCCACCGCCCAGGAAGTTGCTACCGAGGCTGCCCAGGGCGATGTCTGCGATGTCGCCAATGACAATGCACCCGGCCAGGTCGTCGTTTCCGGCACCACCGCCGCCGTCGAACGCGCCGTCGAAATCGCCAAGACCAAGGGCGCCAAGCGCGCGCTCCTCTTGCCGGTCTCCGCACCCTTCCATTGCTCGCTGATGCAGCCCGCCGCCGATGCCATGGCCGCGGCGCTGGCCGAAGTCGCCATGAACGCCCCGGTCGTGCCGCTGGTCGCCAATGTGCTGGCTGCCCCGATCACCGATCCCGCCGAGATCCGCCAGCGTCTGGTGGAACAGGTCACCGGCGTCGTGCGCTGGACCGAAAGCGTCACCTGGCTCACCGGCCAGGGCGGTGTCACCCATCTCACCGAACTGGGCACTGGCAAGGTGCTCACCGGCCTCGCCAAGCGCATCAATGCCGAAGCCGTGGCCAATGCCGTCGGCTCGCCGGCCGATATCGACGCCTTCGTCGCCGAGCTCAATTCCTGATTCAGGCCATTAAGAAGCTGAATCACAATCTCCACTGGGGAGGACTAAATGTTTGATCTGACTGGCAAACGCGCGCTGGTAACCGGCGCCAGCGGCGGCATCGGGCGCGAAATCGCCAAGGCGCTGGCCGCCGCCGGCGCCACCGTCGCGCTCTCCGGCACCCGCATGGGTGCGCTGGAAGATACCGCCAGGGAAATTGGCAAGGATTGTCCGATCCTCCCGGCAAACCTCTCCAAGCTCGACGAGGTCGACAAGCTCGTTCCCGCCGCCGAAGCGGCCATGGGCGGCCTCGACATTCTCGTCAACAATGCCGGCATGACGCGCGATAATCTGTTCATGCGCATGAAGGACGAGGAGTGGGACGAGGTCATCGCCGTCAACCTCACCGCCGCCTTTCACCTCAACCGCGCCGTTCTCCGGGGCATGATGAAGCAGCGTTTCGGCCGCATCATCGGCATTTCCTCGGTGGTCGGCGTCACCGGCAATCCGGGGCAGGGCAATTACGCCGCCTCCAAAGCCGGCCTCATCGGCATGAACAAGGCGCTGGCTCATGAAGTGGCCAGCCGCAACATCACCGTCAATTCGATTGCCCCCGGCTTCATCGCCTCGGCCATGACAGACGAGCTCAACGACAAGCAGCGCGAGGCGATTCTGTCCTCGATACCGGCCAATCGGCTGGGTACGGCGCAAGAAGTTGCTGCCTGCGCGGTTTTCCTCGCCAGCGACGCAGCAGCTTACGTCACCGGCCACACGCTCAACGTCAACGGCGGCATGGCGATGGTCTAAATAGCCGGAAACCCGTTGAAAACCGGGGAACTGGCTTATGATAGCGGCGTTTCCTGTGGTAATCGCCGCCGTCGCGTCTCGTTGTGGGCTGCCTTGCAGGCGCTGAAAAGCGCGCTTACATTGCCGAAGTCAGCCAACACGGCGCTTGAAGATTTGGCAGTCCGCCAATAAGAAGCGAAACGAAACCTCGATTTCGAAAAAGGAAGTCTAATATGAGCGATGTCGCTGATCGGGTCCGCAAGATCGTTGTGGAACACCTCAATGTGGATGCCGAGAAGGTTGTCGAGAAGGCCAGCTTCATCGACGATCTGGGTGCAGACTCCCTTGACCAGGTCGAACTGGTGATGGCCTTCGAAGAAGAATTCTCGGTGGAAATCCCCGATGACGCTGCCGAGTCGATCCAGACTTTCGGCGATGCCGTCTCCTTCCTCACCAAGGCTGTCGGCTAACAAGCCGCTAGAGAAACGTTGACCATGGAAATTCGCCGCGTCGTCGTAACCGGGCTGGGCCTTGTAACGCCCCTCGGTTGCGGAGTTGAAGCCACTTGGGCCAATATTTTGGCCGGCAAGAGTGGCGCCAAACGCATCGACGATTTCCAGGTCGATGACATTGCGTGTCAGATCGCTCAACGCTTGCCGCTCGGCGATTACGCCGACGGCAAGTACAATCCAGATGAGTGGATGGACACCAAGGAGCAGCGCAAGGTTGATCCGTTCATCGTTTACGCGATGGCGGCAGCCAAGCAGGCTATCGATGATGCGGGCGTCGAGCCCAAGACTCAGGAAGACCAGGAGCGCACAGGCGTTCTGATCGGTTCCGGTATCGGCGGCGTGGGCGGCATTTATGATGCTTCCATCACGCTGCACGAAAAGGGCCCGCGCCGCATCAGCCCCTTCTTCATTCCCGGCCGTCTGATCAACCTGGCCTCTGGCTATGTATCGATCCGCTTCGGCCTCAAGGGCCCCAACCACTCCGTGGTGACGGCCTGTTCGACGGGCGCCCATGCCATTGGCGACGCCGCACGCCTGATCGCCTTTGGCGATGCCGACGTGATGGTGGCCGGTGGCGCCGAAAGCTGCGTCAATCGCCTGGCGCTCGCCGGCTTTGCTGCAGCCCGCGCCCTCTCGACCAATTTCAACGACAATCCGACCGCCGCCTCGCGCCCCTATGACAAGGACCGCGACGGCTTCGTCATGGGCGAAGGCGCCGGCATTGTCGTGCTCGAAGACTACGAGCGGGCCAAGGCCCGCGGCGCCAAGATCTATGGCGAAGTGGTCGGCTATGGCCTCTCCGGCGATGCCTATCACATCACCGCCCCGTCGCCCGATGGCGATGGCGGTTTCCGCGCCATGAGCGCGGCCATCAAGCGCGCCGGCATCAAGCCGTCCGACATCGACTATATCAACGCCCACGGCACTTCGACGCCGCTCGGCGACGAGATCGAACTGGGCGCGGTGACCCGCGTTCTCGGCGACTCGGCTTCGACGGCCACGATGAGCTCCACCAAATCCGCCATCGGTCACCTCCTGGGTGCCGCTGGCTCAGTGGAAGCCATTTTCTGCCTGCTCGCCATGCGCGACAGCATCGTGCCGCCGACGCTCAACCTCGACAATCCATCGGTCGAAACGGCGATCAATCTGGTGCCCAAGGTGGCGCTCAAGAAGGACGTCAACGTGGCGCTCTCCAACAGCTTCGGCTTCGGCGGCACCAATGCGACCCTCGTGATGCGCAAAGTCGCCTAGTTTTTCCACGCTTCAATGAGAGGCACGTCGCGTCACCGCGGCGTGCCTCTTGTTTTTGGCGCGCCGCATCGCCAACAATGCACACCGGCCATCAGGCTGACTCAAATCGATGACAAGACCCGGCACAACACCGGGCCCTGAGGGTGATTTAGCATCATGAATGACCGCAAGCCGAGGCGCCGCCGCCGTTCCAGCAATGGTTTCGTCGATATTCTCAATGGCCTGCTGTCGCTTCTGGTGCTCGGCCTGCTGCTGGCCGGCGGCATTGCGCTCTATGGCGCATCGCAGTTTTATGGTGACGGCCCGCTGAGCGAGGAAACCACCTTCCGCGTCGAAGCTGGCTCGGGTCTCTCCTCGATCGCTCCGCGCCTCGAAGAGCAGGGGCTGATTTCCAACCAGTATATCTTCCAGGTCGGCAGCCGCGTTTCCGAACTGGCCGGCACCATCAAGCAGGGCGACTTCAGCATCCCGGCGGGCGCCAGCATGGCCGATATCCTGACCGAGCTGACTACCGGCAATCCCATCCGCTATGCCGTGGTCATTCCCGAGGGCTGGACCTCCTGGGAGGCCATCCAGCGCCTCAATGCCGATACAAATATCACCGGCGAAATTACCACGCTCCCCGCCGAAGGCTCGATCCTGCCCGGCAGCTATGACTATGTCCCCGGCGATACCCGCCAGTCGGTTCTCGAGAAGATGCAGTCCGCCATGAACACGGAACTAGCTGCCGTCTGGGAAGGCCGCGATGCCGACCTGCCGATTGAGACGCCCGAGCAATTGCTGGTGCTGGCCTCTATCGTCGAAAAAGAAACCGGCGTCGCCAGCGAGCGGCCACAGGTCGCCGCCGTCTTCGTCAATCGCCTGCGCGAAGGCATGCGCCTGCAGTCCGATCCGACCATCATCTATGGCATCACCAAGGGCCAGTCGACGCTCGGCCGCGGTCTGCGCCGCTCGGAAATCGACCAGCGCACCGACTACAACACTTATCAGATCGACGGTCTGCCGCCAACGCCGATCGCCAATCCGGGCATTGATGCACTCAAGGCCGTCGCCAATCCCGATGCCCACGACTACCTCTACTTCGTCGCCAAGGGCGCGACCCCTAGCGAGGGCCATGTCTTCGCCGAAACCTATGCCGAGCATCAGGACAATGTGGTGCAGTATCGCCGCATCGTCGACGAAGCTGCTCGACAGGCCGAAGAGGCGCGTCAGGCGCTTGAAGCCGAGGAGGCTGGCGAGGCCGGCCAGTGAGCCAGCCCCTCGCCAGCATGACCGGCTATGCCCGCGCCTATGGCGCGGTGGCCGGGGCGTCATTCGCCTGCGAGGTCAAATCGGTCAACGGGCGTGGCCTCGATGTCCGCCTGCGTCTCGCGCCGGGCTTTGACTCGCTGGAAAGCGATATCCGCCAACTGATTGGCAAAACGCTGACCCGTGGCTCGGTGACGCTGAACCTCACCGTCGAGCGGCAGGGGGCAGGCGGCGAGCTTTACCTCAACCGCCAGGCACTCGACACCGTTCTTGCAGCGCTCGACGAGCTGAAGGGCAGGGTGGAGGCCAATCCACCCAGCCTCGACGGCATTCTCGCCCTGCGCGGCGTGCTGGAACAGCGCGACAGCGCGCTGGACGAAGATGGCGAAGCGCTGCAGGCCGCCATTCTCGACGGCGTCTCGCAAGCCCTTGTAGATCTGGCCATCGCCCGCCGCCAGGAAGGCAGCCGCATGGCCACTATCCTGCTTGATCGTCTGCTGGAAATCGAAGCTCTCGTCGCCCGCGCCGAAGCCCATCCCGCCCGCAGCCGCGAGGGCATTCTTGCCCGCCTGCGCCAGCAGATCGCCGATCTCGGCAGCGACACCGGCCTCTCCGAGGAGCGACTGGCCCAGGAAGCGCTGCTGCTCGCCACCAAGGCCGATATCCGCGAAGAACTCGACCGGCTCACCGCCCATATCGCCGCCGCCCGCCAGCTCATCGCCACTGGCGGCGCTGCCGGCCGGCGCCTCGATTTCCTGGCCCAGGAATTCAACCGTGAGGCCAATACGCTGTGCAGCAAGTCCAATGCGGTGGAGCTGACCGCCATCGGCCTTGACCTCAAGGCGGCGATCGATCAATTACGCGAGCAAGTGCAGAACATCGAATAGGATCACACCGATGGAATTCCAGCGTCGCGGCGTCATGCTGGTCATCGCCTCGCCCTCCGGCGCCGGCAAGTCATCCATCTCGCGCGCCCTGTTCGGCGCCGATCCCAATATCAAGCTCTCAGTCTCGGTGACCACCCGCGCCCGCCGCACCGACGAGGTCGACGGCAAGCACTATTATTTCATCGACGTCGAAGCCTTCAAGCGCATGCAGGCCGATGGCGAGCTGCTGGAATCGGCCGAAGTGCACGGCAATTTCTACGGCACGCCGCGCGCCAAAGTCGAAGAACAGCTGGCCGCCGGCAACGACATCCTGTTTGACATCGACTACCAGGGCACGCTGCAGCTCTACAAGAACAGCCGCAAGGACATGGTAACGGTCTTCATCCTGCCGCCCACCATCAAGGAACTCCGCGCCCGCCTCGAACGCCGCGCCCAGGACTCGGTCGGCACCATCGAAAAGCGTCTGCAGAACGCCCGCCGCGAGATGGATCACTTCAACGAATATGACTATGTCATCGTCAACGAAGACCTCGAAGCCTCGACGCAACGCGTCCGCTCCATCCTCGTATCCGCCCGCCTGGATCGACAGCGCCAGCTGAATTTGTCCAGCTTCGTCAAAGACTTGCAGAGCCAGATTGACTCGCTTTAGCGAGTGGAACGGAAGCCGCTAGCCCTGCCTTAGCCCCGGCAAAGCCCGCGCCATAGCCAAAAACGCCTCGATCGCCAAATCCTCCGCCCGCTCGTCACCCTTGAGCCCGGCAGCGGCCAGCAGGCCCTCCACCGGAACCCCGACAGCCTTGAGGCTCTGCCGCACCATTTTGCGCCGCTGGCCAAATGCCGAGCGGGTGATGTGTTCGAGGTTCTTCACTGTCACATCGTCACCCACCGGCTTGGGCTTCAGGTGAACTACGGCCGAGGTCACATTGGGCGGCGGCACGAAAGCCTGCCGGCCCACATTGAAGGCGATCTTGGCATCGCTGCGCCAGCCGGCTAGCACGCCAAGCCTGCCATAGGGATCCTCGCTCGGCTTGGCACAAATCCGCTCGGCCACTTCTCGCTGGAACATCAACGTCAGGCTTTCGAAAAAGCTCGGCCACGGGTCCATGGTCAGCCAGCCTGTGAGAAGCGGCGTGGCGATATTATAGGGCAGGTTGGCGATGATCCGCGTCGGCCCATCGGCCAGCACGCGATAGTCGATCTCCATCGCATCACCGGCGATGACCGTCAGCCGGCCCGGGTAGGCCTCGGCAATCTGTGCCAAGGCGGGCAGGGCCCGCGGATCGCGCTCGATGGCGATCACATCGCGCGCGCCCTCGGCCAGCAGCGCCCGTGTCAACCCGCCCGGACCCGGGCCCACTTCGATAACGCGCACGCCTTCCAGCGGTCCCGCCACGCGGGCAATGCGGGACGTGAGGTTGAGATCGAGCAGGAAATTCTGCCCGAGCTCCTTTTTGGCGCGCAGGCCATGCTCGGCGATGACTTCGCGCAACGGTGGCAGATTATCGATTTGGCTCATAGGGTCGCCGTCATTGCATCGGCCATTCTGATGGCCGCGAGGAAGCTGGCAGGCGAGGCGCGGCCGGTGCCGGCCAGATCGAAGGCCGTGCCATGGTCGGGCGAGGTGCGCACGATGGGCAGGCCCAGCGTCACATTGACCGCCTCTTCAAAAGCCACGGTCTTGATCGGGATCAACGCCTGGTCGTGATACATCGCCACCACGGCGTCATAGCGCGCCCAATGGGTCGGATAAAACAGCGTATCGGCGGGCAGGGGGCCTGTGATCCCGATGCCCTCGAACTGCAGCTGCGCCACGGCCGGTCCGACGATCTCAAGATCTTCCCGCCCGATCGCCCCGCCCTCGCCGGCATGCGGGTTGAGTCCGGCCACGCCGATCTGAGGCTCGGCAATGCCGAAGCGATGCTTGAGGTCATGCGCCACCACCTTGATGGTGTCGACGATCAATTGCTTGGTCAGCAGGTCCGGCACATCGCGGATCGGCACATGGATGGTCACCGGCACGGCGCGCAAGCCACCATGCGCCAGCATCATCACCGGTAGCCGCACCTTGCCGTCCACGGCACAGAGCTCGGCGAGAAATTCGGTATGGCCGGGATGCTTGAAGCCGGCATTGTAAAGCGCCGCCTTGTGGATCGGCGCCGTCACCAGCCCGCGACATGCCCCAGTCAGCGTCGCCGCGACCGCCATCTCGATCGAGCGGATCACCGCCCCCGCCGAAACCGGCGAGGTCTGGCCCGGATGGTCGGGCACCAGGCCATCTACGTCAACAACGGGCAGGGTGTCAGTGAAATCAACCGAACCCGCGGCGCCGATCGCAATATCCAGCCCCAGCCGTTCGGCACGGGCCTGCAAAAACTCGGTATGTCCGAATACGGTAAAATCGGGAAGCCCCAGCTCAACCCGTCGCGCATAGAGCGCCAGAATGAGATCAGGGCCAACGCCAGCAGGTTCGCCCATGCTGATGGCCAGCGGCTTGTCCATCTCGGCCCCCATGGCGGACGAAGGGTCCGCCAGCGGCGGACCCGGTCAGGTTAGTTGTAGATGATCTTGGCACTCTGGCGCAGCTTGGCCAGATAGGCTTCCACTTCCCCGCCCAGCTGGCTATTGCCGGCCTCGGCGCGCAGGTCGCTCTTGATGAAGGTCAGGTCTTCGGCCTGGGTTTTTTCGCAGACCGCCAGCATCGAGACGCCGGTTTCCACCACGCGTGGCTTGGTGATGCCCCCCACATTGAGCCCGGCGAGTTCCTTGGCGATCGGCTCGGGCAATTGCGTCGCATGACGGCGGCCGACATCGATCACCGCCGCATCGGTAAAGCCGAGCGACAGATCAACGGCGGTGTCACAGCCGGAAAACTTGGTGCGATAGTTATTCGCCTGGCCCGAACGGCCCGAGCCGCTGCCGACGAAGATCACTTCCTTGAGGATATAATCGAAGGTCTGGTATTCCTGCACCTTGGCGGCAGCTTCCTGGTCGAGCTGCAGCTCGGAAATCTGCACCTGCGGCATGATCGCCTGCTCGGTCACGGCATTCCAGGCAATGGCAGCGCGCAACCGGTCCTTGAGCGTATCAAGGCCAACGCCGCCACTCTGCAACAGGCCGACCAGCTTGTCCGAGCTGACATTCATATTGCGGGCGATCTGCTGCAGCGCATCATCGACCTGCGCATTGGAGACGGTGATGCCGAGGCGCTTGGCCTCACCATTCTGGATGGCTTCGTCGATCAGCTGTTCCAGCGCACCCTTGGAGCCGCCGTTATTGCCTTCGAGCGCAAACAGCTTCTGGCGCTGGGCAACCTGCAGGTCGGTGACCGGCGTGCCGTTGACGGTGACGCGAACGCCTTGCTGCGCCACGCTCGGCAGGGCGGCGCCCAGCGTCAGCATTGCACCCAGGATCATGGCGCCGGCGGCGCGTCCCCAGAAAGTCTTGGCCATCATTGTTTCCGCCTCACGTCGAACCACCCGCACTCAATGCGGCGGGAATAGCGCGCTGTCAATTGCCCCATGATTGAGGCCAAAATCCGATTTACTGGAAGCTCGGTACCGGCACGGCCCCGGCATAGCCGAGGTCGAGCCCGGCCGGTGCCTTGATCTTGAACGATGCCGTGACACTGGTGGAATTGGGCGAACTATGCGTCGGCCCGGTCCGCGTCGCATCGGCGCCGATCATCAGGTAACCGTCGTCATAGGTCACGCCGCCACCAAACTGCAGGTAGCTGTTGCCGACCAGGTCCCAATAGGCATTGCCGCGGATCGACCAATATTGCGCCACCGGTACCGACACCGACGCGCCGATCTCGTGCTGGTCCTTGATCGCCCCGACCGCCGGATTGGCCGCCAGATAGCTATAGTCGACGCTCGCCGTATAGCCGGCGCCAGCATAGCTGCCGGTCAGCGAGGCGCGGGCAATGCGCAGATTGGTGGTATCGACCTGCAGCTTGCCGCCCGCCTTGATGCCCTCTTCTAGCCCGGCATAGGCGCCCAAAACGGCATAAGAAGCACCATTGCTCAGCCCGCCGCCAACGGCTGTCTGCGCATGATCTGCCGTGGCAAAGGCATTGACGCCTGCCAGATGGAAGCTCTGGCCCGCGATCAGCTCGACATAGCCATTGTCGGAGAAATTGGCCATGTAGCGGCCGCCGACATTGAGCCTCAGGCCCGTCTCCTGGCGATCATTGCCCGAGAAACGGTTGTAGCTGAAGAGGTTGGTGTCATCGAAGACGAAGCTCTGCGCATCGTCATTGGTAATGCCGACCATGCTGGTGTCGCTGCCGCGATAGACCAGCTGCGCGATCGGCTCGATCAGATGCACGGTGGAGCCGTCATTGGCGACCATCGGATAACGCACATCCATGGCGGCGATCGGGGTCGCGCTCCACAGCGTCGTCGCGCCGGGCAGGATCGGGCTCGTGCCATCGTAATAGGCGACATCGGCGCGGCCGCCGAGATAGGGCGTCGCCACGAACCCGCCGGCGCCCACATACTGGTTCTGCCAGCCGGCCTGCAGACTCGCATGCTGCTTGTTGCCGGCATAGCCGAATACATAGGGCACGCCATTGGAGGTCGCAGTGTGATCGGTCTTGCGCTGCACGCCCAAAAGGCGCGCGCTGACGTCCACCTGTCCAAAGCCCGGCGCCAGCCGCTCGACATGGTCATAGCGCACAGCCGGCACGGCAGTGGCCTGATAGGCCTGCGCCGACCACTGCACATTCTCGCCGATCTGGTTGAACTGCTGCACGCGAACGTCGAAATAGGTGTCGCGCGTCAGGTTGGTCGTATAGACCTGATTGATGCTCGATTTTGCCAGGTCGAGGCGATAATCGTAGAGATAGGACGGATCGCTGAAGGTCGAATAGCTCCACCCCACGGTCCAGTCTTTGAGCGGCACGAATTCGCCCGACGTCTGGATCGCGCCGCGCCAGTCCTGCTGCCCGTCGCCGACAAAGGCCGCATTGTCGAACTGCCGGATGCCCGAGGCCTTGAGCTGGATTGAGCCGGTGTCAAAACGCTGCAGCACTTCCGCGCCGAGCAAAAAGCCCTGCCGCGTCATGAAGGTCGGCGTCAGGATCACATCTGTCCATTTGCTTCGATAGGCCTGATAGGGCACCACCACGCGATGGCCGGTCTTTTCGCTATAGTCGTAAGTCGGCATGCGAATGCCTTCGACCGTCTCGGTCTGCAGGTTCGGCAGCCACAGATAGGGCAGCCAGGCCACCGGCACGCCGAGCAATTCCAACGTCGGATTGTCCAGCGCCGTGGAACCATCCGCCGCATTATAGACGATCCGCGTCGCCTTCACCGACCAGCCGATGCGATTGCCATTGTCGTCGATACAGTCGCCACAGGGCGCGTAAGTCGCCTGTTCCAGCAGCGTCTGCAGCGCCGCGTCATAATCCACGCTGTCGGCAGTAATGCGCGCGCCGTCATAGGAGGTGAGGGTGATGGCGTTCAGGAAAGCCTGCCGTGGTGCGCCGGTGACCTTGAGATCGACCATTTCGGCCAGATTGCCGGATGGATCGAGAATCGTCACGCCACCAACGAAGGTGAGGTCCTTGGTATTGCGGTCATAGACCAGCTCGGCGCCGGTCAGCGTATAGCCACTCTGGCGCAGCACCACATTGCCGCTGGCGGTAATCACATTGGTGACGCTGTCGAAGGTCAGCGTATCGGCATCGACGCCGATCGGCGCCGACTCATCGACTGGAGCGCTAAAAAAGTCTTGCGGAACAAGGCCCTGGCCAAAGGCGCTGGTCGAGAGCGTAAGCGCCAGCAGCGCGCTGGCCAAAGCCAGGCGGTGTGGCGAAATACCCCTCTTGGCCATAATCTTCACGCGCGCCCGTCTTCTTTGTGCAGCAGCACCGTCACGCCAATGACGATGGCTACAAACGCCGGTCCGATCGCCGCGAATGTGGGATCGAGAACACCAGTCGACCCGGCACGGTCGGCCATCTCGGTAATCACGAACACGACAAATCCCAGCACGATTCCGTAGAGAACCGCAGGACCATAATTAGAGCCTCTTCGATAACCTGCGGTAAACGCAAAAGCAATGAACAGCGAACCGGTTAGCACAAGAGGAAGCGACAGCAGTTTGATCAGCCGCATGGTGCCTGCAGTGCGGATGGTCTGGTCGGCAACGCCGGCCTGCAACAGCCCCACCAGTTCGAAAAATGTCATGTCCTCGGTGGAGGCCAGTTTGAGCCCCAGCTCCACAGCCGTGGAGTTTGTCGGCAGGCTGTAATTGAACACGGTCTGGGCTGGCCGGTCCGGATTACGGATCGTCGCCACCGGAAAGGTCCAGCGGCCATCCTTGAGCAGCGCCTCGGCCGACTCGACGCGCATTTCTTCGCTGGCGCCGAGATGGAACACCGTCACCTGGCCCAGCGCCGTTCCACCCTGCTGCATGCCAGTGGCCATCATCACATAATGGGTGTCGCCGCTGCGCTGCTCCAGCCAGATTTCCCCGGCCGGCGTCAGCATGCTGGCTTGGCCCGGCGGGGTCGGATTGAGCTGGCGGTTGATCTGGGTGCTGACCGTCTCGATGCCCAGCGTCACTCCGAGGCTGGCAATGGCCAGGACGATCACCGGCGCCCGCACCGTGCGCCAGATCGAAATGCCGCTGGCCTGGATCACCGTCAGTTCATGGCGTGACTTGAGATCGATGAAGCCGAGAATCGCCCCCATGAGAACCGTCACCGGCAGCGTCTTGATGGTCCATTTGACCGCACTCATCGCCACCATCAGCAAGGCACCCGCCAGGCCATGCTGGTCGGCGACATAGTTGAAGCGCCAGGTGTCGAGCGATTCCACCAGGCCGATCAGCCCATAAAACACCAGCACCGTCACGACGATGCGGCTGCCGACGCGGTTGAGCACCACCCAGTCGATCCGGTTCATGCCGGCACCATCATGGGAATGCGCCGTGGTCGCGCCCGCAGGAACAGAGCTATGCCCGCCACCACGATCAGCAGCAGCGCACCTGTTGCCGTACCAAACGGGCTATAAGCACTGATGCCGCGCTCGCCAAAGGCGATCAGCAGCACCAGCGCTTCCATCGGCACGTTGAAGCGAGTGCGCCGCCCGCTCGGGAAACCCATGATCGCCAGCACCATGATTGCCATGCCGACGACGCGCAGTCCTTCGGACATGCGATTGGCGATCAGCATGAGAAGGCTATGGTTCCAGTCGCCGCTGGCCATGGCCTCGCTCACGAGGGTTATCGTATCCTTTTCCAGCATCGGATCGGTCGCCGCGACCGAAGCGGCCAACTGGTCGACGCTGACGTCATAGCGGGCAAAGGAAATCTCGGAAAACCGGCCATTGGCATTGCTATATTGCAGCGTGCCATTGCGCAGCTCGAGCACATAGTCGTCGCCATAGGAGGAGACGCGTGCCGACTCGGCGATATAGGTCTGCCTTGTTTCCGGATCGCGCCGGTCGTCGGCGAAGAATTCGCGAATCTCGCCATCGCCCTCGCGCCCGCCGATCAGCAGCACCACGCCCGGCGTCACCTGGGTAAAACGCCCCGGTCGCAGCGTGGAACTGACCAGATCCGCCGCCACGCTGGCATTGAGGATATTGAGCCGGCGATTGGCGGCCGGCTCGGCAAAATTGGACAGCAGCAGCACGGCCAGCACGCCGACGCCTGCCACCACGCCGGTGGCACTCCACAGCGAAGGCAGGCCATGGCTGGTATGGATGATATGCAGCTCGCGATTGGCCTGCAGCGCCTGCAGCGCGCGCGTCAACCCGATGCCGACGCAGATATAAAAGAACGAAATCGCCAGCGGCGGCATGGTCAGCAGTGCCTGTGCCCCCAGCACCAGGATGCTCTGCCCCTTGACCGAAATCACGTCGAACGAACGCAGGCAGTTGACCAGCCACAGCAGGAAGCACACCACGCCGAACAGGATCAGCGCGTCCGTCACGAACAGGCGTGCGAGATAGGCGGTCAGTCTCTTCATGCGCGTGGGTCTAGGGCTCCAATGCGGCCGGACCTTGGTGCAGTTCGCTTTGCCACACAAGCGCACAGCCTCTTGTGCACGGATTTGCGTGGCGGCTGTTGCGGGATTGACGCGCCGGACAAAGCCCTCAATGTAAAAGCCACCTTCCAATCGCTTTTTCCTGCGCCCAAGGCCCTTTATGTCCCAGTCCCTCACCATCCGCACGGCGCCCTTCGGTGCTGTTTCCGCCATGACGACCATTGTCTATGCCTTCGAGGATGCCGCGCCCGCTGGCGCTGCTGCCGAAGCCTGGTCGGCCACCGGTCTGGTCTGGGCCGAGACCGCCGCCGCCGGTGGCTTCAAGGGCAAGCAGGGTCATGCGCTCGACGTGCTTGGGGCAGGGGGCAAGCGCCTCATCGTCCTCGGCAGCGGCAAGGCCGGCGCGGAACCGCCGCTTAATGGCTGGACCGACCGCGGCGGCTCGCTGCTGGCCAAGATTGCCGCCAGCCGTGCCGAAACCATTGCCGTCATTCTCGATGAAGCCGGCGCTACCCCCGCCGCCATCGGTGAACTGGCCGCCGGCCTGCGCCTGCGCCACTACAGGTTCGACAAATACAAATCGGCCCGCACTGACGACGCGCCGGCCGCGCTCGACATTACGCTCCATGTCGCCGATCCCGCCGCCGCAGACCGCGCCATTGCCGACCGCAATGCCGTCGTCGACGGTACCCTGCTGGCCCGCGACCTGATCAACGAGCCGGCCAATGTGCTGGGCCCAGTGGAATTCGCTGCTCGCGCCAGCGAATTGGCCAAGCTCGGCGTCCATGTGGAAGTGCTCGAACCCGAAGCGCTGGAACAGCTCGGCATGGGCTCGCTGCTCTGCGTCGCGCAAGGGTCGGATCGTCCGGCCCGCCTCGTCGTCATGCAATGGCGTGGCGGCAATCCCGGCGATGCGCCGCTGGCCTTCGTCGGCAAGGGGGTGGTCTTCGATACTGGCGGCATTTCCATCAAGCCCGCTGCCTCGATGGAGGACATGAAGGGCGATATGGGCGGTGCCGCTGCCGTCACCGGCCTGCTGCACGCCCTGGCTGCCCGCAAGGCCCCGGTCAATGTCGTCGGCGTCATTGGTCTCGTCGAAAACATGCCCTCCGGCAAGGCGGTCCGTCCCGGCGATATCGTCAAGGCGATGAGCGGCACCACTATCGAAGTCATTAACACCGATGCCGAAGGCCGTCTCGTCCTCGCCGATGCGCTCTGGTACACGCAGGACCGCTTCAAGCCCAAGTTCATGATCAACCTGGCGACCCTGACCGGCGCCATCGTCGTCGCGCTCGGTCACGAACACGCCGGCCTCTTCTCCAACAATGATGAACTGGCCATCCAGCTGCTCAACGCCGGGCTCAATGCCAATGAAAAGCTCTGGCGCATGCCGCTCGGCGCCGCCTATGACAAGCTGATCGAATCCAAATTCGCCGACATCCGCAATTCCGTCGGCCGCCCCGCCGGCTCGATCACCGCCGCCCAGTTCCTGCAGCGCTTCGTCAACAATGTGCCCTGGGCCCATCTCGACATTGCCGGCACGGCCTTTGGCGCCGGCAATTCCGAGGTCAACACCTCTTGGGCGCCGGGCTTTGGCGTCGCATTGCTCGATCGGCTGGTGCGGGACTACTATCAGTGACGGCGCAGCATCGCCTGGCCACCTATGGAACGCTGGCGCCTGGCCGTCCCAATCACCACCAGCTCGATGGTCTGGCCGGCACCTGGCGCCAGGGACAGGTCACCGGTCATCTGCATCAGTCGGGCTGGGGCGCCGCCATGGGCTTTCCCGGCCTGGTCCCCGACCCCGCCGGTCCGCAGGTCGCGGTCATGGTGTTTGAATGCCCTGACCTGCCGGACCACTGGGCGCGCCTCGATGCCTTCGAGGGCGAGGGCTATCGCCGCGTCGTGGTCGATGTTCAGCTCGATGGCATGGCCGTCGCGGCATGCATCTACGTTCTGGCAGGGAACTGAAGCCGTGCAGTCAGCGCTCTTCCCTTGCCGGCCCGAACGGTCATAGTAGCGGCCATGACCGACGTCCTCTTCTATCACCTCGAACCGCGCCCGCTCGAAGCGGTCATTCCGCTGCTGCTGGAAAAGACCCTCGAACGCGGCTGGCGCGCGGTGGTGGAGGTCGGCTCCACCGAGCGAGCCGAAGCGCTCGACGCCCATCTCTGGACCTTCCGCGACGACAGTTTCCTGCCCCACGGTCTTGCCGGGGACGATACCGAAGCGCATCAGCCGATCCTGCTCACCACGGCCACCGACAATCCCAATAGCGCCAATGTCCGCTTTTTCGTCGACCGCGCCGTGCCGCAATCGACCGACGGCTACGAGCGCATCGTCTATATGTTTTCCGGCCACGATCCCGACGCCGTCGCCGAGGCGCGTTTAGCCTGGCGCGCGCTCAAGGGTAACAGTGTGCTAACCTATTGGCAGCAGGAAGCCGACGGCCGCTGGGTCAAAAAGGCATGACAAGTGATCTCGCGACGCCCAGCCGCCACACCCTGCCGGAAGACCTGTTCGCCATCCTGATAGGCACCATGCTGGTCTCGCTCGGCGTTGTGCTTTACGCCGAAGCCACGCTCACCACTGGCAGCACCGCGGGCCTGGCTTTGCTGCTGCAATATGGCACTGGCATTCCCTTCGGCTGGCTGTTCTTCGCCATCAACCTGCCGTTCTATGTCCTGGCGCTGCTGCGCATGGGCTGGCCCTTTGCCATCAAGACCTTCATCGGTGTTGGCCTGGTTTCGTATTTCACCGCCAACATCCCGCTGTGGCTCGATATTTCCAGCATCCAGCCGCTGTTCGCAGCGCTGCTTGGCGGCGGCCTGATCGGGCTAGGCATTCTCTCGCTGGCCCGTCACAAGGCCAGCGTCGGCGGCATCAATATCCTGGCGCTCTATCTGCAGGACAATTTCGGCATCCGCGCCGGCTATTTCCAGCTCGGCGTCGATGCGGTCATCCTCATCGCCGCCTTCTTCGTGCTGCCGGTCGACCGGGTGATCTATTCGATCCTGGGGGCTCTGGTGCTCAACATGATCATCGCCACCAACCACAAACCCGGTCGCTACGTCGGCTTCAGCTAGGCCTCACTCTTCTTCGAAAGAATGGCCAAGGATATCGACCAGATAGAGCTGGAACATATCGGCGGCGAGTTCGTAGCAATAGGTGATCTCGCTGTCGCTCGGGCTGTAATAGGCATTGGACTCGCCACATAGCGCCGCCCTGAAGGTCACTGGCCCCGGCAGCACATAGCGGCTCATCACCAGCTTTGCTGCCCGCTCCAGCACTTCGCGTTCTTTGAGCATTTCGGCAAAGGCGTCGAGGTCGCCGGCATCCTCATAGGTGACGGTGATCTCGGCGCCCGGCTCGTTTGCCACCGCATGCGGCTCGAGCAGATAGGTCCACGACGTATAGGCCTGGTCATAGGTATAGGCGCAGCTATCGACGCGATCCTGGTCGAGTTCATAGGCCTCGGCCGTCTGCGAAAAAGCCTCCGGGTCCTTGCCGACCATAAGGCAGACCATGGCATAGGCCCGCTGGATATCGAGGCTGTGCTCGTCATAATAGGAAAAGTCTTCGACGCCAGATCCGGTCGATTTCACCGCGTTGAAATACCAACCGTCCGAGGCATCGACCAGCGCATTATAGCTGTCCATGTCCTCGTCATCGGTCAGCAGCATGATCGTTGCTAGCGCGTCGGCGGCGTCCTCTTCCTTGCCCAGCACCGGAATGCCCAGCTCGCCGACCAGCATGTGGCCGATCTCGTGATAGAGGGTGAAGGTCGCGTCATGCATGGCAAATTCGACGGCTGCCGTCAGGTCTTCCTCGGGAATGTCTTGGGCATGGGCAAGCGAGACGGGCGCCGTGGCCAGGGCCAGGGCGAAGAGAGCAAGTGACGAAGCACGCAAGATGATCTCCCAAGCAGCGGCCCCACGCCGCGGCAAGCATCTAAGCATACAAAGATTATGACTTACTTGTTTTTTCGCTTGCTGTTTGCAGGCGGTATTTCGCCTTCTTCCAGATTGGCTGCGTAGAGATCCATATAGTCCTGCATCAGCTCGTAGCAGAAGATCACTTCCACCGTTTCCGGATCATAGAAGGCATTGGCCTCGCCGCAGCGCTTGGCATTGAACTGCACCGTCTGGCGCAGGCGATAGCGGCTGCGCAATTCATCGGCCACCGCGTCGAACACGCCGCTGGAGCGGAACGCGTCGGCGGCGGCCTTCAGCTGCCCGCTGACATGGTGATAGGTCACATCGACCTCGGTGCCGCTGTGCTTCTTGCTGCCGGCATTGGCCAGCAGGCCCTCAAGCGAGCGGTTGATCGTGTCATAGTCCGACTGGCAGCTTTTCTGGCGATCGCGCTCCAGCCGATATTCGCTGGCCACCGGCTCGAAGGCGTCGTCGTCCATGCCAACCATCAAGCAGACGATCTGGTAGGCCCGCTGCTTGTCGAGGCTATGCGCCGCCGCATAGTCGCTTTCCAGACCACCGCTGTCATAAGCAATGCCCGACAGGATCCAGCCCTGCGCCGCATCCTTGAGCGCCTGGTCGGCCTCGGCGGTCTTCTGCCGCAACAGCGTCCAGGTCGCCACATTGTCGGCAGCATCTTCCTCGCGGCCCAACACCGGCAGCTGCAGCTGGTCGAACAGCAGGTGCCCCACCTCATGGTAGAGCACGAAAAGACTGTTGTTATAGGCAAAGCGCCGCTGTTCGGCGCGCTGCTGCTTGGTCAGATCCTGCGCCTGCACGGCGCCGGACATCAGGGCGAGGCCCATGGCAGCAATGAAAATCAGCTTTTTGGACAAGGACATCGCGCGCTTTCGGCCGATCTTCATGACACCCATGAGACCGGCAAGCGCCGCCCCTGTCAACCGGCCGATTGCCCGGTTTGGTTACTGGCCGGTGTCCAGTCCGGCGCCGCCAGCTCGAAGCCGGCAAAGCGGAAGCCGGGCGACACCGTGCACCCCACCAGCGTCCAGGCTCCGGTGCTGACGCCCGATTGCCAGACCCGGCGCGGTACCACAACTTGCGGCCGCTGCCCGCGGATCAGGTCATTGCCCAGCATATGCTCGTTGACCGTCTTGCCGTCAAAAATCGACAGTTTCAGCGGTGCGCCGGCATACCAGTGCCAGACCTCCACTGCATCGACGCGATGCCAATGAGACACGTCGCCGGCCTGCAGCAGATAATAGATCGCCGTCGACCAGGCCCGGCCTTCGACCGTCTCCTCGTCCTTATAGGACTGCACATACCAGCCGCCCTCGGGATGGCGCTGCATCCGCAGCGAGGCGATGACGTCCTCGGCGCTGAGGTCGCTCATGCCTTTTCAGCCTCTTCCAGCTCCGCGCTCAGCGCCAGCCACTGCTCTTCCTGGCTTTCGAGCTCGCTGGTGAAACGCGCCTTGTCCTTGCCCAGGGCAATCATCTTGTCGGCCGGGCCGTTGTAGATCTTGGGATCTTCCAGCTGTGCGTCGACCTTGCCGATCTCGCTCTTGAGCCGGGCGATCTTGGTCTCGGCATCCTTGATCTTGCTCTTGATCGGCGCCACTTCCGCGCGCTTGGCCGCCGCTTCCTGCTTGGAAAGCTTTGCCGCGCCCTTGTTGCCGCCGCCACCACCCTTGCCTTCCTTGGTGGAAGTGATGCTGCGCTGATAGCTGTCGAGATCTTCGTCCAGCTCGCGAATGCCGCCATTTTCGGCAATCCATAGCGTATCGCAGGTCGCCTCGATCAGGTGGCGATCATGGCTGATGATCAGCACGGCGCCTTCATAATCGTTGAGCGCATGCACCAGCGCATCTCGGCTATCGATATCGAGATGGTTGGTCGGCTCGTCGAGGATCATCATCCCCGGGCCGCTGAAGGTGATGAGACCCATCAGCAGGCGAGCGCGCTCGCCACCCGAAAGGTTCTTCGCCTTGGTGTCCATGCGCGACTTGGTGAGCCCCATCTGGCTCAGTCGCGAGCGGCGCCGCGCCTCGCTCTCGGTCGGCATCAGGTCGACCACATGCTCGAATGGCGTCCATTCGGGCTTGAGCTTGTCCATCTGGTGCTGGGCAAAATGGGCGATCTCGAGCTTCTTGCCCTTGCGCAAAGTGCCGCCCATCGGCTCGATATCGCCGGCCAGGAGCTTGGCAAATGTCGACTTGCCATTACCGTTGACGCCGATCAGCGCGATGCGATCCTCGGGATCGATGCGCATGTTGATATTGCGCAGAATGGTCTTGTCGCCATAGCCGGCCGAAACGCCGTCCAGCGACAGCATCGGCGTCGCCGCCTCGGCCTTGGGCTGCTGGAAGGTGAAGGGCGCGGCATATTCATCGAACATCGCCGCCGGCGGCCGCAGTTTTTCGATCATCTTCATGCGCGACTGGGCCTGCTTGGCCTTGCTGGCCTTGGCCTTGAAGCGATCAACGAATTTCTGCAGATGCGCCACCTGGTCGAGCGCCTTGTCGCGGCCCTTATTGTTGAGCTCCATCTGCATGCGACGGGTGGTTTCGAACGTGTCGTAATTGCCCTTGTAGAAGGTCAGCTTGCGATGTTCGAGATGGATGATCGAATTGACCGACTTGTTGAGCAGGTCGCGATCATGGCTGATCATGAAGACGGTATAGGGATAGGTGGCGAGATATTTCTCCAACCACAGCGTACCTTCGAGATCGAGATAGTTGGTCGGCTCGTCGAGCAGCAGCAGGTCGGGCTGGGAAAACAGCACGCCCGCCAGCGCCACGCGCATGCGCCAGCCGCCCGATAGCTCATGCGTTGGCGAATTCTGCCGGTCCTGCTCGAAGCCCAGGCCCTTGAGGATCGACGAAGCCCGCGCCTCGGCCGAATAGGCGTCGATATCGGCCAGCCGTGTATAGATATCGCTGATCCGGTTCGGGTCTTCGGCCGTCTCGGCCTCGGCCAGCAGCGCCGTGCGCTCCTTGTCGGCCGCCAGCACCACGTCCAGCACGCTTTCATTGCCGGCCGGCGCTTCCTGCGCCACCGCGCCGATGCGCGCCTTCTTGTTGAGGTCGAACGAGCCGGAATCGAGCGAGATATGGCCCTGGATCAGGTGGAACAGCGTGGTCTTGCCGGTGCCGTTCTTGCCGACGAAGCCGGTTTTGGAGCCGGTCGGCAGCACCACGGATGCATCCTCGAACAGCTCGCGGCCCTGGATGCGATAGGTGAGATTGTTGATGGTCAGCATTGGTGCGGCAATCTGTGGAGAGGGCAGGGCGGCAGCAGGCGCAAGAGCGTCACAACCGGCCGGCAATAAAACTGTTGCCGTTCGATAGGGGCTCCCGAGGCCCATGGCAACCGGCACTTGCCGCATACGTGCCCCTTTGTCGCGCTACCGAAATGCCATCCACGCATTATCTCAAGCACTTGCACTGCAAAAAGGATGACGACATGAACATCGCCACACTCGGCCTTGCCGCCACAATCGCCCTGGCCAGCACCGGTTTTGCCGCTGCCCAGCAGGCCCGGCAACTCGACGACCTCGACGCCGATCGCATCAATGCCAACCAGATCACCATCACCTTCGAGTATGATGGCGGCGCCTGCGAGCAAGTCGCTCCTGCCGAAGTCGGCGAACTGGTCGATGGTACGCTCGCCGTCAATTTCCCGGTGATTTCCACGGCCGAAGTGTGCACCCAGCAGATCGTCGAAATCGAGGTCGAGCAGACGATCCCCGCCGAAAACATTATCTCGCGGATCGACGTCACGCTGACCGGTCCCGATGGCGTGGTCATCGCCACCGGCAGCACGGACGTCGACCACCACTGACCGCTTAAGCTAAAAGGCCGCGCATTCTTGCATGCGCGGCCGTCTTGCCTCCGTCAAAGTCTGACGCTACAAGGCGCGACCTTTCCAACAGACCCATTCAAGGATCGACCCCATGGCGCTCGAACGCACTTTCTCCATCATCAAGCCGGATGCCGTCCGTCGTAACCTCATCGGCAAGATCGTTACCAAGTTCGAGGAAGCCGGTCTGACCCCGATCGCCCTCAAGAAGATCCACATGACCCGCGCCCAGGCCGAAGGCTTCTACGCAGTACACAAGGAACGCCCCTTCTTTGGCGAACTGGTCGAGCAGATGATCGCTTCGCCCGTCGTCGTTCAGGTCCTGGAAGGCGAAGGCGCCATCCTCAAGAACCGTGAAGTCATGGGCGCAACCAACCCGGCCAATGCTGCCGAAGGCACTATCCGCAAGGAATTCGCCCTTTCGATCGGCGAAAACTCGGTCCACGGTTCGGACGCTCCCGAAACCGCCGCTGAAGAAATCAAGTATTTCTTCTCCGACGAAGAACTGGTCGGCTAATATGCCATTCATCAGCGTCCGCATTCTCGAAGGTGCCACCCCGGAGCAAAAGTCCGAGGTCATCGCCGGCATTACGGACGTCATGGTGAAGGTTCTCGGCAAGAACCCGGAGACCACCCACATCGTCATCGAGGATGTGCCGGCGGAAAACTGGGGTCACAAGGGAAAATCTGTCGCCGATGCGCGCAAGCAATCCGGCTCCTGACCTGCAAAGCCCTTCGTGAAATCGAAGGCCGCCCGCCGGGCGGCCTTTTGCTTTAATTGTGCTACGCTGTGTTCATCTCAGCATCACCCTGCCAATGCAGGGTTTCCTCTCCATCCGCTAAGCCAGCCTCCCTGCTGCTGCGGCCATGACGCCAAACGATTGGTCGGCGTCCAGAAAGCCAGACATGTCCCTGCCTGATACCATTCTGCCCCCTATTGCCCGCGCGCTTGCCGCCAAGGGCTACGAAACCCTCACCCCCGTCCAGGCCGCCATCATCGAAGACGAGACCGCTGGCCGTGACCTCCTGGTCTCCGCCCAGACCGGCTCCGGCAAGACCGTTGCCTTCGGCATGGCCATTGCGCCGACCCTGCTCGGCGATGACGACCGCTTCAATTCGCTCGGCGCGCCGATGGCCCTGGTCATCGCCCCGACCCGCGAACTCGCCCTCCAGGTGCAGCGCGAACTCGAATGGCTCTATGCCGAAACCGGCGCCAAGACCGCCTCCTGCGTTGGCGGTATGGACGCGCGCACCGAGCGCCGTGCCCTTGAACGCGGCGCCCATATCGTCGTCGGCACCCCCGGCCGCCTCCGCGACCACATCACCCGTGGCGCCCTCGACATGTCGGCGCTGCGCGCCGTCGTGCTCGACGAAGCCGACGAAATGCTCGATCTCGGCTTCCGCGAAGACCTCGAATTCATCCTCGACGCTGCCCCCGAAGATCGCCGTACCCTGCTGTTCTCGGCGACTGTTCCCAAGCAGATCGCCCAGCTGGCCAAGACCTTCCAGCGCGATGCCCTGCGCGTTGCCGCCACAAGCTCCGGCGAGCAGCATGCCGACATCGACTACAAGCTGATGCTGGTGCCCGCCGCCGAGCGCGAGAATGCCATCATCAACACGCTGCTCTATTTCGACAGCGCCAATACCATCGTCTTCGCCTCGACCCGCGAGGGCGTAAAACACCTCTCCTCGCGCCTGCATAATCGCGGCTTCGACGTCGTCACCCTCTCGGGTGAACTCAGCCAGGCCGAGCGCACCAATGCGCTGCAGTCCATGCGTGACGGCCGCGCCCGCATCTGCGTCGCCACCGACGTGGCGGCCCGCGGCATCGATCTGCCCAATCTCGACCTCGTCATCCACGCCGACCTGCCGACCAATCCCGATACGCTGCTACACCGTTCTGGCCGTACCGGCCGGGCAGGGCGCAAGGGCACCTGCGTTATCATCTCGCCGATGCATCGCCGCGCCGTCGCCCAGCGCGTCCTCAAGACCGCCAAGCTCGACGTCACCATGATGGCGCCGCCCTCAGCCGAGGAAATCGAAGCCCGCTACCGCGAAACCATTCTCAGCAATGAGATGCTGAGCCAGCCGATTGCCGAGGAAGAAGCCGCTTTCGTCGCCCAGCTGATGGAGCGCTATTCGGTGGAAGCCATTGCCGCTGCCTATCTGCGCCAGCAGATGGCTGCGCGTCCGGCGCCCGAGGACGTGTCCGATGCTCCGGTTTTCGACAAGCCCGGCGACAAGGATCCGCGCACCCGCGAGCGCTTCGAGGGTGGCACCTGGTTCAAGGTCTCGGTTGGCCGCAAGCACAAAGCCGAGCCACGCTGGCTTTTGCCCATGCTGTGTAAGGCCGGCAATGTCACCAAGACCGCCATCGGCTCGATCCGCATCTTCGATACCGAATCTATCTTCGAAGTCGCCGCCCAGAAGGCCGATGCCTTCACCAAGTCGGTAGAAAAGAACGGCTCCGGCGAACGCGGCGTCACCATTTCGGCCGTCGATGGTCCGGGCGAACGCCGTTCCGGTCCGCCGCCGAGCCAGCGCCGTCCGGCCGGTCCAATCGAACGCTACGATCCCGATGCCCCGCGTCCCGAGCGCAATGACCGCCAGCACCGTTACGGCTCGGCCGGTCTGCGCCCCGATGATCTCGAGGCACCGCCGAGCACCGGCTGGAATCCCGCTGGCGAAGAGAACCGTGTCGCCAAGCCCGATTTCGACAAGCCGCGCCCGCCCAAGGTAAGCAAGGCCCCGCCGAGCAAGGACAAGGGCAAGCCCAAATGGGCTGGCAAGCCGGCTGATGGCGCTGCCAAAAAGCCCAAGGACCACAAGCCCAAGCGCAAGCCACAGGTCTGAACGTGTCTGAACTCCCGACCATTTTCAGCTTCTGGCATGGTCCGATGAGCTGGTTGGAGGCGCTGTCGATCGCCTCCTTCCAGCGCCAGGGGCATCGGGTCGAGGTTTATTCCTACGATCCGATCTCCGGCCTTCCGGCCGGCGCCATTGCCCGCGATGCCGCCGAAGTGCTGCCGCGCGATCGGCTAATGTTCTACAAGGGCAGGGGAACACCCGGCGTCTTCTCCGACCTGTTCCGCCTGACCGGCCTTAGGCAATCGCGCGGCGTCTATGCCGATCTCGACGTCTATTGCGTCCGCCCCATTCCGGGCGAGATGGATTACCTGATGGCCTATGAGCGCCCGGGCTCGGTCAATGGCGCAGTGCTCTACCTGCGCCCCGACGCGCCGCTGCTGGCCGACCTGCTCTCGATCTTCGACAGCGGCCCGCGGCCGCTGCTCGAGCCGCATTTGCCGATCTTCCGGCGCCTTGAAGTCGCTGCCCGGCGCCTAATGGGCCAGAATGTCACGCCCGAATTCATGCAATATGGCGCCACCGGCCCCATGGCGCTGACCCACTACGTCGCCCGCCGGGGCCTCTCGGCAAAAGTCCTGCCAAGCAGCGCGCTCTATCCTATTCGCTATGAGAGCATTCCCACGCTGCTACAGCTCGGCTCCAGCGTCGATCCCGCGATCACGCCGGACACGCTGGCCATCCACCTCTGGCGCAGCCAGCTCACCAATCGCGGCCGTGCCGACATGCCCCCGCCACCACCCGGCAGCGCCATGGCCGAACTCTGCGCCCGCGAGGGCATCGCCACCACCTGATCATCCGGCGCGCGTCTTGCTTTTGTGATAGGTCAACGCCAGCGCAATCACATGGCGTAACGCGTCCTGATCCGGCGCTTCGCCCAGCACCACGCCGCGCTCGCCGTCATAGCCGAAGGCTTCGGGGTAGAGCGTGCGATACTGGCTCAACAGGTTGGTCTTGCAGTTCACATAGAGCGCCGGCTGGCCCGTCGCCTTGTCGCGGTCGATCCGCAAGGTGGTGCCGCTGCCGCTCTGCTGCGTCAGATAGCTGACCTGACCCCATTTGAGCGTCTCGTCCAGCGGCCCGACGCCCGCCGTGTCGCTGGCCGTTTCATAGATCAACGCCCGCAGCACCAGCAGACGGTCCTTCAATACGGCGGGATAGGTCTCGAACACGGCGACGACATCTGGCGTCATGGCTGGCGGCCTCATCCCGATCGATCGGGCTATCAGCAATACTAGACCGCGAAGCCGCACAAGCGCCATGGTCAGGCCGGCTGCTTGTCCCGAACCCGCGCAATCCGCTCCGCCAGTACCACGATATCCTCGGCAAACTTCTCCGCGCCCGGACCGGTATGCTCCGGCCATTGCCCGAACTTGCGCAACATTGGCGTAAACGCCGCCAGTTCCGCTGCCGTCCAGTTGCTGAGGAAATCCCCCATGATCAGGAATTTATAAGCCCGCACGGCTTCAACCACCGTCCGCCCGGTCTCGGTCAATTCGATGATGGTCCGCCGCGCATCGGCTTGGCTCACGGACCGCCGCGCATAGCCGGCCTCGACCATTTCGCTGACCACCCGGCTGGCCCGCGATGGGTCGATCGCCAGCCGCTCTGCCACCGATGCCACCATGGTCTCGCCACCTGCCGTCTCGCCGAACTCGTCTACCGGCGCCTCGATGGCGAACAGCACGTCGAGCTGCGCCAGATCGATGCCGATCTTGAGATCGATCAGCGCCCGGTGGCCCAATTCGCGCTTCAGCGCCCGCCGCCGCCAGTTCTGCAGCAGCGCATCGATTTCCACCACGGCCGTTACCGTGGCTTCGGCAATGCCAGCCTTGCGCAACAGGGCGTTGATGTCGGTCTGGGGCATGGCAGTCCTCGTAAATTCGCATGCTTCGCACAATTGCATGCTATTGACATGCAATTGCCTGGGGCAGATATATGCGGCAACACATCATACCGCAAGTGGCGCGACTTCACATCGCCCATGGCAAGAAGGATCGCCCAATGTCCCAAGCTGCACAATCCGGCGCTGCGTTGCAGCCGATCGCCGAGGCGCCACAGGCACAGTCGGTGGGCCTCATCATCGGCGCTGTCGCCGTGACACTGCTGCTGGCCTCGCTCGGCCAGACCATCGTCTCGACTGCGCTTCCCACTATCGTCGGCGAACTGGGCGGCCTCGATCACCTGACCTGGGTGGTCATCGCCTATCTGCTCAGCTCCACCGTCGTCGCCCCCATCTATGGCAAGCTCGGCGACCTCTATGGCCGCAAGATCGTGCTGCAGGCCGCCATCGTCATCTTTCTTATTGGCGCGTCGCTCTCGGCCTTCGCCTCCTCGATGACCTTTCTCATCATCGCCCGCACCGTTCAGGGCCTTGGCGGCGGTGGCTTGATGGTTGTCGCCATGACCGTGGTGGCCGACGTCATTCCCCCGCGCCAGCGCGGCAAGATCCAGGGCATTTTCGGCGCCGTCTTCGGTGTCGCCACCGTAGTCGGCCCGCTGCTCGGCGGCGTCATCGTCGAACATCTCAACTGGCAGTGGATCTTCCTGATCAACCTGCCGCTTGGCATCCTGACGCTGGTCGTCATCAGCGCCGCGCTTAAGACCAATCCCGACCGCGTCTCGCACAAGATCGACTATATGGGCTTCGTGCTGCTCACCACGGCGCTGTCGTCCTTCGTGCTGGCCACCAGCCTTGGCGGCAACACCTTCGCCTGGCTCTCGGCCCAGATCATCGGTCTCGTTGTTTTGTCGCTGGCCTCGGTCGCCGCCTTCATCTGGGTCGAATCCCGCGCCGCCGAACCGGTGCTGCCGCTGAAACTGTTCCGCAACAACACTTTCGTCATCACCAATGCCGTCGGCTTCCTCGTCGGCATGGCCATGTTCGGCTCGATCACCTTCCTTCCGCTCTATCTGCAGGTCGCCAAGGGCGTCACCCCGACCGGTTCGGCCATCCAGCTGATTCCGATGATGGTCGGCCTGATCGGCGCCTCGACCCTGGCCGGCTTCGCCATGAGCAAGACCGGACGCTACAAGCTGCTGCCGATCGCCTCGACGGCAGTGCTGGTCGTCGGCCTGACCCTGCTCGGCACCATGCACTTGGGCACGCCCGACTGGCAGATCGCTCTCTTCATGTTCATGGTCGGCGCCGGCATCGGCCCGGTCAACAGCGTGGGCGTCACCGCCACCCAGAATGCCGTGTCGCGCGATCTTGTCGGCGTCGCCACGGCGGGCAATACGTTGTTCCGCCAGATCGGCGGTTCCATCGGTGTTTCGGTGTTTGGCGCCATCTTCACCTCGAGCCTTGCCAGCCAGGTCGGCGGCGCCATGCCTGAGGGCGGTGGCGGTGCCTTCAATGCTGCGGCGATCAAGGCTCTCCCCGATGCTGTCCGTGTCCAGGTGGTGGAAGGCTTTTCGGCCGCCCTCCATCCGGTCTTCCTGACCGCAGCGGCGGCCGCCGTGATCGCCTGCGGACTTGCCTTCATGCTCAAGGAACTGCCCCTCGCGACGTCACTGCGCAAGGAGCCGGAGGCGGAGATAGACGCCGAGGAGCGGGCCATGGCCGCCGCAGCCGGCGCACCCGCCGAATAAGTTCAAGGGCGATCCGGTCAGCCGTGTCGCCCCAGCACGGCCCCCTCTGCGGACCGTCGCGCTATTGCAGGTCGACCAGCTCGCCCCAGTTCGGGTCCCAGTCGACATCCTCGTCCAGCTCCACCGCAATGCGCGCGGCGCCCAGGTGGTCGCTGAGGAACTTGGCATAGGGCAGGGCCTCTGCCACGCCCTGTGGCGGCGTCGAGGTCGGCGAAAACACCCGCAGGCCCGGCTCGGGCAGCGGCCAGCTCACCACGCAGGACAAGCCCTCCGGCAGCGAGAAGATGCGAACCGCGATGATGTTGTCCTGGTTCGAGACGGCGATATGGCGATAAAACATAGTCAAGCACTTCACTAAGACGACGACGCCTGCGCAGCTACGGCTGCCGCTCGAAAATTGTTTCAGCCTGACATGCAATAAACGACAATGAGATGGTCCGCCGCGGCACTTCACCTTTGCGCCAGGCTTTGCTAATCCTCTCCTGCGCGTGGACGACCTCGCGACTTCCAGACATTCCGGCCGGGACGACCCGCCACCACCAGACGCTCGAGGCTTCCGGCTGCGCCGCCGCCCGAGCGCCACAGGAGCAAAATCATGGCATGGGTCTATCTTGTCATCGCCGGCTTTTTTGAAATGGGTTGGGCCGTGGGCCTCAAATATACCGAGGGCTTTACCCGCCCGATCCCGACCGCCCTCACGGTCATAGCCATGATCATCAGCGTGGTGCTGCTCGGCGTCGCTTTGCGCGACCTGCCGGTCGGTACCGGCTATGCCGTCTGGACCGGCATCGGCACCGTCGGCACTGCCGTGCTCGGCATGTATCTGTTCGGTGATCCGGCCACCGCCGTCCGCATTGCCTGCATCGGCCTGATCATCGCCGGTATTGCTGGCCTGAAATTTCTGGCCTGACAATTATTTCAATACGTTACGGGCGGTGGCGGACTCAATCTGCCATCGTCTTGAATCAATCTGACAAGCCTTTGATTCAATCTGGCAAAGCCCGGATACTGTGACAAAAAAGTTGATGTTCCCGGCCAACATGGCCCGCTCCCGTTTTTGTTAATGGTCAAATCGGTAAAGCTTGCTAGATTCAAGGCCATAGGAATGCCGATCAGCGTCGCCGGCGCCCCCCATATCGTTGGAGAGCAGTAGTGCCCTTGCGCTGGCAGGAAGTGGCTGTGCCACTATTCGTGATCGTTTCCCTTATCGTCCTCAAATATGTGCCCTTTACTGCCGGCCTGCCGCTGGGCCGCGCCGCCGGTGTCGTCGCCTTTGGCTATGCCGCTTTCCTCGCCCTGCGCCTCGTGCAGGGCGAAGAGGCGGTCCACGTCGATGGCTGGTCCGAATTGCGCCCCTCGATGGTCGAATATTTCGCCTGCTACGGCGCGGCCGCCCTCGCCGTGGTGCTGATGAGCGCCATCATCGTCATCGGCGGCACCAAGCATGTTGAAGCCACCCAGATGGTCGCGACATTTATCGCCTCGCTGCTGCTCGGCGGCGGCGCCATCGGCATCGGCCTCGGTGGCCTCTTCACCAAGGTGCGCTGGAACAACACTTTGCTGGAACACCGCAACGCCTTCGGCCGCGAAACCAAGATCGCCTGGTCCGACGTGCGCTCGGTCCGCCCGAATTGGCGCGGCATTTCCATCGCCACCCACGACGCCCAGCGTGTCACCTTCTCCCAGTTCCACTCCGGCGCCGCCCAACTGGCCCTCCACGCCACCAACCGCGCCCGTCGCAACAGCGAGACCAGCACCAAGGCCTTTGCGACGCTCTGAGGTCTTTCAGCAGGAAGAATACCCCCACCCAACCTCCCCCTGAAAAGGGGGGGGAGGAGCCGATCCAGCTTGTGGCGCCATGTGCAACAACCACCGAACAGATTCCTCCCCCTTTTCAGGGGGAGGCTAGGTGGGGGTATCCTTGCTTTCTTGCAACTCTATCCACCTTATCCACGCCCCTTCAGCTGCGCGCATACTGCTCCCATTCCCGTTATACACGCGGTCCCGACGCAGGGCCGGGCGGGAAGGCTGAAGACGGGGGCGCCCGTTTGGCCGGGCAGAAAGTCGGCGACCGCGTTTGCAACACTAGCGTTGGTCGAGTTCCGGACCCGGTGAGGAAACTTCAGATCGTGATGGGCGGCCTTTGGCTCGTTCTTGACTAGTCGTTTCAGGGCTAAAGGCCGCTCATTACTCGTGTATCCGTGAGCCGAAAGGCAGGGCGGCGCTTCGTCACGCCCATTCGCCCCGCAAATACCCGCTATCACCCCAATTCAATTGAGCCTCACCGCCCGCTGCGATACCTTCACCCCATGAACCAAACCGTCGCCCTTCGCACCGCCCGCTCGGTCTGCCCGCATGATTGTCCATCCGCCTGCGCGCTGGATGTCGATATCATTGACGACCACACCATCGGCCGCGTGCGCGGCGCCAAGGATGATCCCTATACCGCCGGCGTGATCTGCGAAAAGGTCGCCCGCTATGCCGAGCGTGTGCATCACCCCGAGCGCCTGCTGCATCCCATGCGCCGCATCGGCCCCAAGGGGGCAGGGCGCTGGCAGCAGATTTCCTGGGACGAAGCGCTCGACGAAATCGCCGCCCGCTTCACCCAGATCGAGGCGGAGTTCGGCGCCGAGGCCATCTGGCCCTATTATTACGCCGGCACCATGGGCCATGTGCACCGCGACGGCATCGACCGCCTGCGCGCCGCCAAGGGCTATTCCCGCCAGTATGACACCATTTGCACCGGCACCGCATGGCCCGGCTATATCGCCGGCACCGGCATGCTCGGCGGGGTCAATCCCGAGCAGATGGCTGAAAGCGACTGCGTCGTTATCTGGGGCACCAATGCCGTGCACACCCAGGTCAATGTCATGACCCATGCCATGCGCGCCAAAAAGGAGCGCAAGGCCAAGGTCGTGGTCATCGACATCTACCAGACCGCCACCATGGCCCAGGCCGATCTCGGCCTCATCCTGCGTCCCGGCACCGATGGTGCCCTGGCGCTAGCCGTCATGCATATCCTGCTGCGCGACAATCTCGCCGACCGCGCCTATATGGCCAAATTCACCGACTTCGGCCCCGATTTCGAAGCCCATCTGGCGGACAAGACACCCGAATGGGCCGCCGCCATCACCGGCCTGACCGTGGCCGAGATCACCGAACTTGCCCAGCTCGTCGGCATCACGCCGCGCTCCTATTTCCGCCTCGGCTATGGCTTCACCCGCCAGCGCAATGGCGCGACCGCCATGCATGCAGCACTCTGCATTCCCGCCATGACCGGCGCCTGGCAGCACCGCGGCGGCGGCGCCTTCCACTCCAATTCCGGCACCTGGCGGCTCGACAAGTCGGCCATCACCGGCGACGCCATGCAGAAGGGCGATCCGCGCTGGCTCGACATGTCCGAGATCGGCCCGATCCTGACCGGCGACGCCAAGGCTCTGAAAAATGGCGGTCCGGTCAAGGCCATCATCGTCCAGAACACCAATCCGGCCTCGGTCGCCCCCGACCAGACGCTGACCCACAAGGGTTTTGCCCGCGAGGACCTGTTCCTCGTCGTGCATGAGCAATTCATGACCGAGACGGCCGAAATGGCCGATATCGTGCTGCCCGCCACCATGTTCCTCGAACACAATGATTATTACACCCGCGGCGGCCACACCCGCGTGCTCTATGGCCCGGCACTGATCCAGCGCCCCGGCGAAACCCGCTCCAACCACGAAGTCATCAATGCCCTGGCCGTCCGCCTCGGCCTAGACGACGAGAGCTTCCACACCGTCGACCGCGACGTCGTCGCCGAAACCTTCCGTCGCTCCAATTATCCCTCCCTCGACGAGGTCGAAAAGACCGGCTTCGTCGACCGCGAACGCCCCGACGCCGAGGCCCGCTTCGCCCAGGGCTTCGCCTGGCCCGACCAGCGCTTCCGCTTCGCCCCCAACTGGCAGGATGTCGCCGACAAGAAGGGCTATCTCTGGACCTGCGACCCGGCCGATATGCCGCGCTTCGCCGACCACTGGGCCATCACCGAGGAAACCTCCGCCGAGCACCCGTTCCGCCTCGCCACCAGTCCCGCGCGCGCCTTCCTCAATTCCACCTTCAACGAAACCCCCGGCAGCCAGAAGCGCGAAGGCGTCCCCTCGGTCTTCATCCACCCCGACGACGCGTCACGCCTCGGCATCGCCGAGGGTGAATTCGTCACCGTCGGCAATCAGCGTGGCCAGGTCGATCTCACCGCCCGCATCCGCCAGGGCCTGCCCATTGGCGTGCTGATCGCCGAGGGCCTGCACAACAACAAATCCCACCGAAAGGGCCGCGGGATCAACACCCTGACCAGCGCCACCCCCGCACCACCCTTTGGCGGCACGGTGTTCCATGACTGCGCGGTCTGGATCAGGCCAGCGGATCAGGCGTAGGCGCCCCAGAAGAAATAGCCTGTCATGAACACGCCATAGACGATCACTGCCACGCGGATCCACTGCGTCGGAATGCGATGCGCATTGCGCGCCGCCAGATAGCCCCCGGTGGTTACGCCGACCAGTGCGATGGAGCCGTGATACCAGTCGATCGACCCGCTCAGCGCAAACCGCGCCACCGCTACCAGCGCCACGATCGACGAGACATAGAGTTTCAGCCCATTCATCGCATGGATGTCGCTCATCCCGGCGGTGGCGAGGAACGCCAGCAGCAAGATGCCCAGCCCGGCATTGAAGAACCCGCCATAGACGCAAACGCCGGCGAGAAATGCCAGCAGCAGCACAGTCCCCGCCAGCTTCATCCCCCGCCGCCCGCCACTGCGCGCCGCGACAAAGGCATTGAGCCGATTGCCGAAGATGAACAGTGCTACGGCAAAGGCCATCAGCCATGGCACCACCAGCGAGAACAATTCGTCGCTCACAACCAACAGCAGCTCCGCCCCGACATAGCCAAAGAGCACGGCAATCACGCCATAGAGCACCAGCCGGTCCTTGTACTGCCCCACGGCATGCCAATAGCCAAGGGCGCCGCTGGCATAGCCGGGCAGGGCGGCAAAGGTATTCGACGCATTGGCCACCACCGGCGGCACGCCGACAAACAGCAGCGCCGGAAACACGATGAACGAGCCACCGCCCGCCAGGGAATTGAGCGCGCCACCAATCAACCCGGCCAGCAGCAGGAACAGCGTTTCGATCACGGCGGCGTCTCCAATTGGAATGTCAGGCCATAGCCTGCAAAGTGCCCGCCGCCCAACACAAATCGCTGATCCCGCCCATCACCCCGATTGATCGCATGGTGCCCATGCGTTGACAAAACCGGTCCTCGCGCTCATATCCCGCTCAGGTCGCTGGCACCCGCCGCTCGCCGGACGCAAGTCCGATGGTGAAGTCCAGTCTCCGTGCAGAACGAACTCCGGTTCATCCTTGCAAGGCGCCCATGGCAATGCGAGCTCCCGTGAACCAAGTCGCCTCATTGCATTGAGAGGACTGAAATGTCGTTTTCGCTCGATACCCCATCCGCCCAAACTCTGAAATCCGAAGCCAAGGCCCTGCGCGCCCAGCGCGAGCTGGCCGGCGAAAACCTGTCGCATGGCGCTGCCCTCGAAGCGGTCGCCAAAGCCCATGGCTATCGCGACTGGAACACCGCCCGCGCGGCTCTGCCCGATCGGGTCGTCTCGCCCTGGCAGGTCGGCCAGCGGGTCAAGGGGCTGTACCTCGACCAGCCCTTCACCGGCATGCTGATCGGCGTCCAGCTGCTGGGCAACATGCAGAATTATACCGTGACCATCACTTTCGATGAGCCGGTCAATGTCACGCCGACCTTCATGTTCGCCGCCCTGCGTCACCGCGTGGTCTCGACCATTGATATCCACGGCATCTCCAATGCCAGTCGCGGCAATGGCAATCCGCAACTGGTGCTGAAACGGGCATGACAATGCGAGATCGAAGGGCAGGGGAGCACAAGCTGCCTTGCCCTTCATCGTCATCCACCGATAGTCTGCCCCCAGCAAACCAACGATGGAACCGGCGATGACCACCCAGACCAAGCCGATCGAGGCCTATTCCCTGCCCACGCCTAATGGGCAGAAGGTCCATATCCTGCTCGAAGAGCTCGGCGTGCCGTGGAATTACCACCGCGTCGATATCGGCAAGGGCGAGCAGTTCACCCCCGAGTTCCTCGCCATCTCGCCCAACAACAAGATCCCGGCCATCGTCGATCCCGAAGGCCCAGGCGGCCAACCGATCTCGATCTTTGAATCCGGCGCCATCCTGAAATACCTCGGCCTCAAGTTCGGCCAGTTCTACCCCACCGACCCGCGCCAGCAGGTCAAGGTCGATGAATGGCTGTTCTGGCAGGTCGGCGGCTTCGGCCCCATGCTGGGCCAGAACAATCACTTCAACGTCTATGCGCCCGAAAAAATTCCCTATGCCCAGAAGCGCTATACCGACGAAACCCACCGCCTGTTCCGCGTGCTGAACACTCAGCTCGAGAGCAAAGAGTATATCACAGGCGAATACTCCATCGCCGACATCGCCTCCATCGGCTGGGCCCAGGGCTGGGAGCGCTACGGCATCACCCGCGCGGACTACCCCAATGTCCTGAACTGGATCGACCGCCTGGGCGCCCGCCCGGCCGTGCAGCGCGGCCTCAACTGGGGTAAGGATGTTCCACAACGGAGCCTCGCCGAGGACAAGGAAGCACAGAAGATTCTTTTCAACCAGCGCTGATTTTTGATGCCTGGGTTCGGGCTTGGCCCGGACCCAATCCCACAAACCGGGGATGTTTCCTTCAAGTCTGTGGCCGCTACCAAAAACCGCTTGCCATCCCCAGCCTCGCCCGCTATCCAGCCTCTGCCGGAGAGGTGGCCGAGTGGTCGAAGGCACGCCCCTGCTAAGGGCGCAGAGGTTTTATCGCTTCTCGTGGGTTCGAATCCCATCCTCTCCGCCATCTACCCCCAAATAGCTGTCCAAAAGCACTCCGACGCATCGGCCATGTGGGACGCGACGCGTTTCCCCGCCGCGCCATTGCTCAGCTCAATTCACCGTTTCGAGCCGGTCGAGGAAATAGTTCAGCGCTGCAAAGGTTGGTGGCGAGACGTGGAAGCGTGACCGCGAGATGAAGCGCTCATTCTGCACGGCCACGAGGAAATTCGAAGCGCCGGGCGCCACGGGTTCCAGCTCGGCCAGCGGCACGTCCTCGGTTTCGCCGCGATCGGCCATGTGACCCGCAAAGACATAGTCGGCATTCATCTCGCCGATCAGCTCAGCACTGACGCTGGTGCGCTGTTCATTGGCCGGCACCACATCCACCACGGGGTGATGGGTAAAGCCAATGTCATCCAGCACCGTCGTCATCGCGCCAAAGGTGCGATAGATCGAAATATCGCCGTCTTCTACATTGGGCCGCAGCCCCACATAGCTGCCCAGATTGGACTGGTCGGGATGCTGCGCCAGATAGTCGGCAATGCGCGCCTCATAGGCGGTATTCAACGCCTGGAATTCGACGTCGAGTCCCAGCCAACCGGCAAATTCGGCGTAATTCTCCAGCGGTTCCTTGCCGTTTTCCGTGTCGAACAGCAGGGTCGGCGCAATGCTGGCCAGCGTATCGCGATGGGCAATCGTATCGCTTTGCAGTCCGACGATCAGATCGCGTTCGAGTGCGGCGATCACCTCCATATCGAGCTGGCCGTGCACCGAAGCCAGCGCCATGTCGTCGAAATCCAGATCATAAAGCTCGCGGCCGGAGCGGATGTGGAACGTGCCGTCGCCACTGGCCCGGCCGACCGAGCCGACCGGCGTAACGCCGAGCTCATGGGCCATGATGGTCGTGGTCCAGTCGCTAAGCGAGACAATACGCATCGCCTTGGCCGGCACCTCGACGACATAGCCGGCGTGGTCGGTGACGCTGCGCATGTCCTGCGCCAGAGCCGGCAGGGCGAGGGTGCCCAACGCTAAAGTCGCTACCGCGGCTCTCCAGATCGTCTGCCTGGTCGGTCCTATGGTTGAGCGAGAAAGTTGTGCGTTATGATGGGGATAACCTGAAGCCAACAGTCACATGGTCAACCCTGTCCCGCCGTCAGCGGGCAGCCATATGGCCGACACGGCTACTTGGCCGCGATGATCTGGCCTGGCGCATTATCAGGCTGGGTTGTGAACATGTCAGTTTGGTCGCCAAACTGTCATCAAAGCCCGCTATCGCAGGGCTTTATCGCAGCACCAGCCAGAACTGTATCCGCTCATGAACACCGTCGCCCTTGGGGAACTCGTCCTGACCAATGCCAAGATCGTCCTGGCGGACGGGGTGTTTGAAGGCTCTGTCCGCGTTGATGGCGGCATGATCACCGATATTTCCGGAAGCACCCGAACCGGTATCGACCTAGAGGGCGATTACCTGATCCCGGGCCTCGTCGAGCTGCACACGGACCACCTCGAAACCCATTATTCGCCGCGCCCGAAAGTGCGCTGGAACCCGGTCGCTGCCGTCCAGGCGCATGACGCCCAGATCGCCGCTTCCGGCATCACCACCGTGCTCGATGCCATCCGCATCGGCCTCGACGAGCAGACTGATATCGGTGCCGACGACATGCGCACCCTGGCCGCCGCGATTGCTGCCGGCAGCAAGGCCGGCCGCCTGCGCGCCGAGCATCATATTCACCTGCGCTGCGAAGTCTCGGCCCCCGATTGCCTCGAGAGCTTTGAGGCCATGATGGATGATCCGCAGGTTCGGCTTGCCTCGCTGATGGATCATGCTCCCGGCCAGCGCCAGTTCGCCAGCGTGGATGCCTATAAGGTCTATTACCAGGGCAAGACCAAGATGACCGATGCGGAGCTGGACGCCTTCAGCGACCGCCGCAACCGTCAGTCGCGGGCCCATGCCGGCCCCAACCGTCGCGCTCTTTCCCAGATGTGCCATGACCGCGGCATTGTGCTGGCCAGTCACGACGACGCCACCCGCGACCATGTCGAAGAGGCCGTGGCGCTGGGCCTGCATATCGCCGAATTCCCCACCACGATCGAAGCCGCCAAGGCCTCGCGTCAGGCCGGCATGTCGATCCTGATGGGTGGACCCAACGTCGTGCGCGGTGGCTCCCATTCGGGCAATGTCTCGGCCCGCGCCCTGGCCGAGCATGACCTGCTCGACATCCTGTCGTCCGACTACATTCCCTTCTCCATGCTGCAGTCGGCCTTCTCGCTGGCCGACAATGTGGAGGGCATCAGCCTTGCCAAGGCGATCCAACTGGTCACCAAGCGTCCCGCCGAAGCGGCTGGTTTCGATGACCGCGGCGAGATCGCGGTGGGCAAGCGCGCCGACTTCGTGCATCTGCGGGTGGAAGATGGTATCCCCATCGTGCTGACCGTGTGGCGGCAGGGTAAACGCGTGATATGACCGGAATATTCGTCGCCGTCGTCGGACCGAGCGGGGTGGGCAAGGACAGCCTGATCGCCTTTGCCCGCGCCCGATTTGAAGGCTCCGGCCGCGTCACCTTCGTCAAGCGCGTGGTGACCCGCGAGGCCCATGGCGGCAGCGAAGATCACGACAGCATGGATGGTGCAGCCTTTGCCGCAGCCGAAGCAGCCGGCCAGTTCGCGCTGAACTGGGATGCGCATGGCCTGCGCTATGGTCTTCCCATTGCTCTTGAAAATGACCTTCAGGCGGGCAGGGCGGTGGTCGCCAATCTCTCCCGCGCGGTGATCCCGGCGCTCGTGGAGCGCTATCCCCACGCCGTCGTGGTGTCGGTCGTGGCCGATCGCGATGTCATCGCTCAGCGCCTCGCCAATCGCGGCCGCGAAACCGAGGAATCGATCCAGCGCCGCCTCGACCGCAGCGTCGGCGACCGCCTGCCGGCCAGCACGGTGCGGATCGACAATTCCGGTGATCTGGCCGTGGCCGGCGAACAATTTGTCCGGCTGCTGCAGGACGTTACGGCGGCGGTCCGCGCCTAGACCACCAGTTCCATCCGCTCCGCCGGGAACCGGCTCAGCGCATAGGAGATCGGTGTGCCCCCGGCATCGACGTCCACCGCCTCCGACACCAGCACAATGGCGCCGGGCACCAGCTTCAGCAGCTTGGTTTCCTCGATATCGGCATGGCGCGACGAGATGCGGGTCGAGGCGCGGGAATAGTCGGCAATGCCATAGCTTTCGAAGGCTTTGGTGAAGGACTTCAACTGCTCCAGCTGCTCCCCGAAATCGGCAAAGCGGCGATAGTCCAGCCAGGTCGTCGAGCGGGACATGGGAACGCCGTCGGCAGAGGTGAGACCTTCAACGCGGACCACCTTGGCACCCGCCCTGATGCCGAGAGCCTTGGCCGCCGCCGCACTGGCGTTTTCGAGGCGGTGACCAAGCCGGATGGTAGAGAAGTCCTCGACCTGACCTTTCAGCCCTTCACGAAACCGCGTGCGCTTGCCGATCGGGTAACTGAGCCGTTTTGCATTGCGCACGAAAGTGCCGCGGCCCTGTTCGGCGCCGACGACGCCTTCCTCCGCCAAGACCGCCAAGGCCCGCCGCACGGTATGGCGGTTGGCCGAAAATCGTTCGGCGAGAACCGCTTCGGTGGGCAGGCGATCACCGGCCGCCAGCTTGCCGCCGACAATGTCGAGGCGGATGGCATCAACGATCTGCCGCCACAGGGCGACCCCGCCGGAAACGTCTTTCAAAACTGTCATTGCATTTTCACACGAGAAGCGTAGGACCGGATTCAGGACAGTAGTTGTCTAGTACATTAGACAAATTTACGCCATCGAAAAATGAGGCAAGCATGCAGACGCAAACTTCCCTTCCAGACACCGACCGCAAGGCGGCGCTCGACGTGCTGGCCCATGCGCCCGCCAAGGCCTTGGCTACCCTCTGGGACGCCTGGGCCGACAAGCCCCAGCATTCCAAAGTGCGCGGCCCCGAAGTCGGCCTTGTCATGCTGCGCGGCCGGGCCGGTGGTGGTGGCACGCCATTCAACCTGGGCGAAGCCACGGTCAGCCGCGCCAGCGTGCGCATTGTAACGGGGCAGGTGGGGCACGGGTATTGCCTGGGCCGCGATCTGGCCAAGGCCGAGATCATCGCGGTGATCGACGCGCTGTGGCAGCGCGATGCGGCGCCGGTCGAAAGCCAGATTATCCAGCCGCTGCGTACACTTGCCACTCAGGCCGACCAGCAGCGCCGCGAAGAGTCGGCGGCGACGCGGGTGGACTTCTTCACCATGGTTCGCGGGGACAATTGAGATGGACAGCTCTTTCGAAGGCGGTTTCGCCGATCCGGTTCTCGATGCGCAGACCGCATTCCGGGCCATCATGGACGCGCTGGCCAACCCCGGCACGCCCCGAACCTTGGGTGAAAACGCGCTCTCACAGGCGCCGCTACAGGCTGAATTGGTTAGCACACTGTTAACCTTGAGCGATGCCGACACGACAATCTGGCTCTCGGCGTCGCTGCGCAGTGCGCCCGTCGAAGCCTTCATCGCCTTCCACACCGGCGCCCCGCTGACCCGCGATCCAGCCAAGGCCACCTTTGCCTTGGTTGCTGATGTGACCGAGCTGCCGGCGCTGGCCACCTTCAACCTCGGCACGCAGGAATATCCCGATCGCTCGACCACGATCGTGCTCGCCGTTCCTGCCCTCAGCGGCGGCGACGACCTCGTGCTGCGTGGACCGGGGGTCAAGGATCATCTCCATTGCAGCCCCAAGGGCCTGCCGGAGGATTTCACCGCGCAATGGTCCGACAATCGCGAGGTCTTCCCACGCGGGATTGATCTCCTGCTGGTCGCTCACGGCCAGGTTTTGGGCCTGCCGCGCTCGACGCGTATCGGGGAAGGACACTGACATGTATGTAGCCGTCAAAGGTGGCGAAGCCGCCATTGCCAATGCCCATGCCCTGCTCGCCGACCGCCGTCGCGGCGACCGCTCGGTGCCGGCGCTCCGTCTCGACCAGGTGGTCGAACAGCTCGGCCTCGCCGTCGACCGCGCCATGGGCGAGGGCTCGCTCTATGACAAGGAACTCGCCGCGCTGGCGCTGCTGCAGGCGCGCGGCGACCTGATCGAGGCCATTTTTCTCGTTCGCGCCTATCGCACCACGCTGCCACGCTTCGGCTATAGCCAGCCCATCGATACCGCCGCCATGCTGATCGAGCGCCGCATTTCGGCGACCTTCAAGGACTTGCCCGGCGGGCAGATGCTGGGGCCGACCTTCGACTATACACACCGCCTGCTCGATCCCTCGATCGTCGGCGATGACGTCGCTGCCCCGATTACCCGCGAAGCGGAAGCCGAACAGGCGCCGCGCGTCACCGACCTGCTCGGCCGCCAGGGCCTTATGGAGCCCGATGGCGAGACTGGCCCCGACCATGAAGTGGGCGACCTGACCCGCGAACCGCTGGATTTCCCGCTCAACCGCGACCTGCGCCTGCAGGCCCTGGCCCGCGGCGATGAGGGTTTCCTGCTCGCTCTGGGTTACTCGACCCAGCGCGGCTATGGCCGCACCCATCCGTTTGTCGGCGAAATCCGCATCGGCGAGGTCGAAGTCGAATTCGACGTGCCCGAACTTGGCTTTGCCGTCAGCCTGGGCCGGGTGAAGGTCACCGAGTGCCAGATGGTCAACCAGTTCAAGGGCTCGGCGAAAGTGCCGCCGCAGTTCACCCGCGGCTATGGCCTGGTCTTCGGCCAGGCCGAGCGCAAGGCCATGGCCATGTCGCTGGTCGACCGGGCGCTGCGCGCGCGTGAGTTCGGCGAGGACATTGTCGCCCCGGCGCAGGACGAGGAATTCGTCATTTCCCACTCCGATAACGTCCAGGCCACCGGCTTCGTCGAACATCTGAAACTGCCGCATTACGTCGACTTCCAGGCCGAACTCGACCTGATCCGCCGCATGCGCGCCGAGCATGATGCCGCCAATCTGAAGGAGGCCGCGGAATGAACGCCGTTGCCAGCTATAACTTCGCCTATCTCGACGAGCAGACCAAGCGGATGATCCGCCGGGCGATCCTCAAGGCCATCGCCATCCCCGGCTATCAGGTCCCGTTTTCGTCCCGCGAAATGCCCATGCCCTATGGCTGGGGCACTGGTGGCGTGCAGGTAACGGCGTCGATCATCGGGCCGGACGATGTGCTCAAGGTCATCGACCAAGGCGCCGACGACACCACCAATGCCGTTTCCATTCGCGCCTTCTTCGCCAAGGTGGCGCAGGTGGCAACGACGACGCACACGGCAGACGCCACCATCATCCAGACCCGCCACCGCATTCCGGAAAAGGCGCTGGGTGAGGGGCAGATCCTCGTCTACCAGGTGCCGATCCCCGAGCCGCTGCGCTTCCTCGAGCCGCGCGAAACCGAAACGCGCAAAATGCATGCGCTGGAAGAATATGGCCTGATGCATGTCAAGCTCTATGAGGACATCGCGCGCCACGGCCGTATCGCCACGACCTATGCCTATCCGGTGAAGGTCGAGGGTCGCTACGTGATGGATCCGTCGCCGACGCCGAAATTCGACAATCCCAAGATGCATATGAGCGCCGCGCTGCAGCTGTTCGGGGCAGGGCGCGAGCATCGCATCTATGCCGTGCCGCCCTGGACCGAAGTGGTGAGCCTCGACTTCGAGGACCATCCCTTCGAGATCCAGCATTTCGAGGAACCTTGCGCCCTGTGTGGCGCGGAACAGGTCTATCTCGACGAGGTCATTTTGAATGACCGCGGCGGGCATATGTATGTCTGCTCGGACACCGACAATTGCGAGGAACGCCGCGAAGCCGGCCATGTCGGCAGCCTGGGCGTCAAGGAGGCGGCGGAATGAGTCACGACCTATCCAACCAAGAACCTCTTCTGCGCGTCGAGGGCCTGACCAAATATTACGGCGCTCGCCTCGGCTGTGCCGATGTCAATTTCGAACTCTGGCCCGGCGAAGTGCTGGCCATTGTCGGCGAGAGCGGCTCGGGCAAGACGACCTTGCTCAATTCGCTGTCGGCGACGCTTGAGCCCACATCGGGCCGTACCCTGTACCGGATGCGCGACGAGCAATGGCGCAATATCTATGAGCTCAGCGAAGCCGAGCGGCGCTTCCTCGTCCGCACCGACTGGGGCTTCGTGCACCAGAACCCGGCCGACGGCCTGCGCATGACCGTCTCCGCCGGCGCCAATGTCGGCGAGCGGCTGATGGCGGTGGGCGATCGCAACTATGGCCACATCCGCGAAACCGCGCTCGACTGGCTCGGTCGGGTGGAAATCGCTGCCGACCGCATCGACGACCAGCCGCGCAGTTTCTCCGGCGGCATGCGCCAGCGCCTGCAGATCGCCCGCAATCTGGTCACCGGCCCGCGTCTGGTGTTCATGGATGAGCCGACAGGCGGCCTCGACGTTTCGGTGCAGGCGCGCCTGCTCGACCTGTTGCGTGGCCTTGTCGGTGAACTCGGCCTTGCCGCCATCGTCGTCACCCACGACCTCGCCGTAGCGCGTCTCCTGTCGCACCGCATGATGGTGATGAAGGACGGCCGCGTCATCGAGGCGGGCCTCACCGACCGCGTGCTCGACGACCCGCGCGAGCCCTATACGCAGCTTCTCGTCAGCTCGATCCTGCAGGTGTGATGATGACCGCTCTTTCTGTCCAGAACCTCTCGAAAACCTTCACCATGCATCTGCGCGATGGTGTTGTGCTGCCCGTTGTCGCCAATGTGAATTTTGACCTGCATCCCGGCGAATGCGTCGTGCTTGGCGGGCCTTCGGGCGCCGGCAAGTCGTCCATTCTCAAGATGGTCTATGGCAATTACGGCGTCGATGCCGGCGCCATCCGCCTGCAGCATCATGGCGAAGTGGTCGATCTCGCCACGGCCGATCCACGCACCGTTCTCACTTTGCGCCGCGACTCGATCGGCTATGTCAGCCAGTTCCTGCGCACCGTGCCCCGCGTCTCGGCGCTCGATGTGGTGGCCGAGCCACTGGTCATCCGTGGCACCGACAAGGCTGAGGCCCGGCAGCGCGCAAGAGAACTGCTCGCCCGGCTCAACCTGCCGGAACGGCTGTGGTCGCTGCCGCCCGCTACTTTCTCGGGTGGCGAACAGCAGCGCGTCAACATCGCCCGCGGCTTCATCACCCATCACCCGGTGCTGCTGCTCGACGAGCCGACCGCGTCGCTTGACGCCACCAATCGCGCCGTGGTCGTCGCCATGATCGCCGAAAAGAAGGCCGAGGGCGTCGCGCTGCTCGGCATTTTCCACGACGAGGATGTCCGTAACGCCGTCGCCGACCGCATCGTCGACGTTACCGCTTTTGCCCCGAAAGTTGCCGCATGACCCGCCTCAGCGAAACGCCCTATATCCACCCCACGGCCCAGGTCAGCAATTCCATGCTCGGTCGCTACACCGAAATCGGCGCCGGCAGCCACGTGGCTAAATCCGCCATCGGCGACTATTCCTACTGCGTCGAAAACACCCAGATCGCCTATGCGACCATCGGCAAATTCGCCAATATCGCCAGCCACGCCCGCATCTATGCCTCGATGCATCCGATGGAACGCGCGTCGCTGCATCACTTCACCTATCGCTCGGCCTGGTATTTCGAGGGCGAGCAGGACGACCAGGACTTCTTCGACTGGCGCGCCGGGCAGGGCATCACCATCGGCCACGACACCTGGATCGGCCATGGCGCGGTGATCATGCCGGGGATCAGGATCGGCAATGGCGCGATCATCGGCTCCAACGCGGTGGTGACCAAGGATGTGGCCGATTTCGCCATTGCCGTGGGCGTGCCGGCACGGACCATCAAGCAGCGGTTTTCCGACGATGTGGCAAGCAAGCTCGATGCCATGGCGTGGTGGGACTGGGACCACGACAAGCTGCATGTGGCGCTGCCGGATTTCCGCAAGCTCGGGATCGAGGCGTTTCTGGAGAAGTACGAAAACGTCTAATTGCACGCCTAACTTTTGTGGCCAGCACACGCACCGCATATGGACCTGATACCATCTTGCTGATCCCATGGTTGGGCTTGAAACCATCGAGGGGCGGTATGGGCTGGTTGGCTGGGTTTGCAATTGCCGCAGTGCTTCTTTGGAGCTGGATTAGGCACCTTCGAAAGCGGAATGGCCCGGACGAAACTCTCGATCGGGCTGCCGCTCCTCATATGGATGGCGACGGTTCGTTCGATTTCGATATCGTGGGCGAGGCAAGCTATCAGGAGGCGCTAGACACCATAGCTGGCGGGAAAACCAAAAAGGGTCATGAGATCGAAGTGCTGGCAACACTTGTGCGCGAACCAAGCAATCCGCACGATGGCAACGCGATCGCAGTTATTATCGAGGGCCGCAAGGTCGGATATGTTGCCCGGGCAGAGGCCAAGGCAATTTCCAAAATGATTGATAGCTGTGGTTATAGCCAGTTCACGGCGGACGCTATGATTGTCGGTGGATGGGTCGATCGAAAGGGCGAAGGCCACTACGGCGTTAAGCTCGACCTGCCCAGTTAGCGACCCGCGACAACCCACCGCACCAAACCGGTTCACAGTCATGGAACCGTCATCCAACCGTTACGTCAGCGTTACGCCACCGCCCTAGGTCTGCCGCAGTTGAGCAGCGAGGGCGCCTGATGCTGAAGATTTCCAATGTTTCGCGACGTTTCGGTGACAAGCTCGCCGTCAGCGACGTGAACCTTGAGATCCCGCAGGGCCAGATGGTTGGCATTATCGGTCGCTCTGGCGCCGGCAAGTCGACCATGCTGCGCATGATCAATCGCCTCAACGACGTCTCGTCGGGTTATATCGAATTCGATGGCGTCAAAACCTCCGAGCTGCGTGGCGCGGCCCTGCGCAACTGGCAGCGCGATTGCGCCATGATCTTCCAGCAGTTCAACCTCGTGCCACGCCTCGACGTCATCACCAATGTGATGCTCGGCCGGCTCAATGGCCGCAATCCGGTGCTCAACCTGTTGCAGGTGTTCGGCTCTGACGAGCAGCTCGCCGCCCTCAAGGCGCTGGAGCGCCTCGACATCGCCCAGACGGCCACGCAATGGGCGCAGACCCTCTCCGGTGGCCAGCAGCAGCGCGTCGCCATCGCCCGCGCCCTGATGCAGGGGCCGCGCATGATTCTAGCCGACGAGCCGATCGCTTCGCTCGACCCGCGCAATGCCCAGATCGTCATGGACAGCCTGCGCGACATCAATGCCGAAGGCATCACCGTCATAACCAATCTGCACACGCTCGATACGGCGCGTGCCTATTGCGAACGCATCATCGGCATGAGCGCCGGCAAGGTCGTCTTCGACGGCACGCCTGACGATCTGACCACCGATGTCGCCCGCACCATCTACGGCGCCGATGGCCTGAAAGAGGCATTCTCGGAGGCCATGACCTCGACGTCGATCGCGCCGATCGCGCTCAAATCCTCGGCTGCGCCTAGCGCGCCGTAACACTCGTTCCGCGGCCGGACTTCCGGCCTGCCGACAAACCGCGTCACAAAGGAAGAAACCCATGACCGCGCTCCGCACAATCCTGCTGGCCTCCGTGGCCCTCTCCATGTCCACCGCCGCTTTCGCCCAGGATGGCCTCGTCCTGCGCATCGGCCTTGATGGCGGCGAAAACGAAGCCGACCAGCTCCGTCGTTCGGAATGCGTTGCCGAGCCGCTGAAGGCCGCAACCGGTGCCACCGAAGTGCAGTTCTTCCCCTCGCCCGACTATAACGGCATCATCCAGGGCCTGCTTGGCGGCACCATCGACATCGCCATCATGGGCGCTTCGTCCTATGCAGCCATCTACCTGCAGGACCCGGAAGCCGTTGATCCCGTGCTGACCACCCAGCAGGAAGACGGTTCGACCGGCTACCACACCATCATGGTTGCTCGCGCTGACTCGGGCATCACCGATCTCGCTTCGACCAAGGGCAAGAAGCTCGGCTTTGCCGATCCGGATTCGACCTCGGGCTTCCTGATCCCCAACGTTGCCCTGCCGACCGACATCGGCGCACCGATCGCTGAATTCTACAGCGAAACCGGCTTCGGCGGCGGTCACGAAAACCTCGTCCTCGGCGTCCTCGACGGCACCTGGGATGTCGGCACCACATTTGGTTCGGGCCAGGGTGAATTCTCCGAAGGCTACACCTCCGGCAATCTGCGCATCATGGTCGACAAGGGCCTGCTCGACATGGACGACCTGGTGGAAGTCTGGCAGTCGCCAATCATCCCGAACGGCCCGCTGATGGTTTCGAACAAGCTCGACGCCGACATCAAGGCCAAGGTCACCGCCTTCTTCAAGGGCCTGCCGGAAGCCGACTTCGAGTGCTTCGACGCCTTCACCGCCGGTGGTTACACCAACTTCGTCGACGCCGGTCAGCCTCTTTACCAGACCATCATCGACGCCCGTAAGTCCGTCATCGGCGGCTAATCTCTGAACTGAAGACGACGGCGGCGCCCCATGGCGCCGCCGTTGCCACATGGGGGCGCATATGGCCGATATTTCTGAACCCGCAGGCTTGAGCCCGGCGTCCGCGACGCTGCTGCGCCATTATCGCGCCCAGGTCATGACGCGCCGCGTCTACTCCATCCTGATCGGTCTGGGCGTGCTGGTCGCGCTGGCCCTGGCGATGAACTATGCCAATGCCGCCAATTCGGGGAAGTTCTTCGACCGGCTTCCCTATATGTTCGACTTCATCAAGAACTTCGTGCCGCGTGATCCCTTAGAGATCTTCCGCGCTATGTTCGATCTGCCGTCGCCCTATTTCGACGGCTCGGCCAAGTATGATTATACCTCGGCCCGGGTCTATATCACCGACAGCCTCTACATTCCCAATTTCATCTATCAGCTGATCATCACGGTCAATATCGCCATCGTCTCGACGATTATCGGCGGCGGCATCGCCTTCTGCCTGTGCTTTTTCGCAGCCACCAACCTCGTTGGCGCCGGTGCCGTACGCTGGTTCATGCGCCGCACCATGGAAGTGCTGCGGGCCTTCCCCGAAATCGTCATCGCCGGCCTGCTCACCGCCGTTCTCTCCATCGGCCCCATCGCCGCCGTCGTCGCGGTGTCGCTGCACACCATCGGCGCGCTCGGAAAACTGTTCTTCGAAGTGGTCGAAAATGCCGATATGAAGCCCGACGAGGGGCTGAAATCAGTGGGCGCTACCTGGCTTGAGCGCGTGCGCTACGCCATCGTGCCCCAGGTCATGCCCAATTTCGTGAGCTATGGCCTGCTGCGGCTGGAAGTGAACGTCCGCGCCTCGACCATCATTGGCGCAGTCGGCGGTGGCGGCATCGGCGAGGTGTTCCGCCTGTCGATCGGCCGCGACTATGCCGCCCAGACCTATGCCATCATCATCATGCTGCTGGTCACCATCATCGTCATCGACCAGTTTTCGGGCTGGCTGCGCCGCAGACTGGTGGGCAATCAGGGCTTCAATATCGCCAAGGAGAGCGTGTAAATGACCGCGATCAGTGCGGCCGAACGTCTTCGGCTCGAAAAGAAGTTCCCCGACGTTTTCAAGCAGAGCTTTTTCAAGCGCTTCGGCCTGCTCATTGGCCTCGTGCTGACGGTGGTCTACCTCATCTTCTGCTATTTCTTCTTCAACGTCGGCCCCGCCTTCCAGAATGGCAAATGGGACCGCGCCGCCATCTATGTGCAGGACTGGTATAGCTGGCGCGCCCAGCCACGCTTGCGCTTCGAGGACGGCGCCGTGGTGCCGCAATGGTCGAGCCGCGGCCAATATGCGCAGGGCGCCACCATCGACTGGCTGACGCCTCAGGCCGACGGCAGCATGGTCGCGACCTTCAACGGCGACGCCAATCGCCTCGATATTTCGACCACCCAGGTCGACGTCTATGTCGATGGCGTCGCCTATCCGGTGACCATCACCGCCGACGGTGCCTTTGCGCCGGCCGATGTGCCCGCCGCCATCGTGCAGGACCGCCAGAAGGTTTTGGTGAACTACGGTTTCGCCGGCCAGGCCGAAATCCGCGACAACCAGGTCGCCGTACAGCGCCGCTTTTTCGGCTGGGCCAATTTCCTCTACGATCCCAAGTCGCCGCTCTGGGGCAATGACCTGTTCTCCTCCATTGGCTTGGTCTTCTCCGGCGATCGCGTCAATCCGGACATGTCCAATGCCCAGTATGTGCTCAACCAGTGGCTCAACAACCAGGCCTGGCAGCATGGCGATATCCTGATCAAGCTGCTGCAGACCCTGGTCATGGCCTTTGTCGGCACGCTGCTGGCCACGCTGATCGCCTTCCCGCTGGCCTTCATCGCCGCCCGCAACATCACCCAGAACCGCCCCTCCAACTGGTTCATGAAGCGGTTCTTCGACTTTCTCCGCTCGGTCGACATGCTGATCTGGGCGCTGTTCTTCACCCGCGGCTTCGGCCCCGGCCCGATCCCCGGCATTGCGGCGATCTTTTTCACCGACACCGGTGCGCTCGGCAAGGTCTATGCCGAGGCGCTGGAAAATGTCGACGACAAGCAGCGCGAAGGCATGCAGTCGGTCGGCGCCAGCCCGCTCTCGGTCAACCGCTATGGCGTGGTGCCGCAGGTGTTGCCGGTGTTCGTTTCGCAGTCGCTTTACTTCTGGGAGAGCAACACCCGCTCGGCCACCGTCATCGGCGCGGTCGGGGCCGGCGGCATTGGTCTGAAACTGCTCGAATCCATGGGCACCAATTCCGACTGGGACAAGGTGGCCTATATGGTGCTGCTGATCCTGCTGGTGGTCTTCATCTTCGACAATATCTCCAATGCCATCCGCTCGCGCCTGATCGGCCCGGCTGCGCATTGACGGCTCTTTGCCTCTCCCCTCGAGCGAGAGGCAAGGAAGGCCTCGATTTCGGCGCATCGACACGATATTCCCAGATATCGACGCGGCTTTGAATCGCGCCGCGGGGACAGCTTATGACGCCAGACTTCGACCTGCAGGCCCACAATACCTTTGGCCTGCCGGCGCGCGCCCGCTTTGGCACCACGGTCACGACGGCGGACGACCTGGTCCCGCTCCTCGCGGAGGCCAAGGCCAAAAACCTGCCGCTGCGCATTCTCGGCGGCGGCAGCAATGTTGTGCTGCGCCCGTGTTTTGACGGCATCATTGCCCTGATGGGCATTGCCGGCCGCGACATTATCGGTCGCCACGGTGACCAAACTCTGGTCCGCTTCGGCGCCGGCGAAAACTGGCACGCGATTGTAGAATGGAGCATCGCGCAGGGCCTGTCGGGGCTGGAAAACCTCGCCGCCATTCCGGGCACGGTTGGCGCCGCGCCGATCCAGAATATCGGCGCCTATGGGTTGGAACTGGTCGATCGCTTTCATGCCTTGGAGACCTTCGACACGCTGGAAGGCACCACGCTGACCTTTGACCGCGACGCCTGCCAGTTCGCCTATCGCCAGAGCTTCTTCAAGCGGGCGCCGGGCCGCTATGTCGTGACATCGGTAACCTTAGCCTTCCCCAATGCGTGGCAGCCGAACCTCGCCTATCCCGGCCTCAGCGATATCCCCGCTGATGCCGATGCGAAAACCATCATGGACCGCGTCGTCGCCGTCCGCGCCAGCAAGCTGCCCGATTGGCGCGTCACCGGCAATGCCGGCTCGTTCTTTCACAATCCGATCGTCGAAAGCGCCGTCGCGGACGCCATCGCAGCCTACCATCCCGAAGCACCGCGCTATCCCGGCGGAGCAGGTCGCGTGAAGCTGTCGGCCGCCTGGCTGATCGAGCGCTCTGGCTTCAAGGGTTTCCGCTACGGCGCCGCGGGCGTGTCGCCCAACCATGCGTTGGTGCTGATCAACACCGGCGGTGCAACGCAGGCTGAGATCAGTGAATTGGCTGGGCAGATCGTGGCGGGCGTGAAGTCGCGGTTCGGCGTCGAGCTGGTTCAGGAACCGGAGCTGCTGTGATGTGGCCATTCGCTTGAAAGCGGATAACCCCTCCTAGCTTCCCCCTGATAGGGGGAGGGACTGATGCAGTTCTGGGGACTATTGTGCCAACCACCAGCCGGATTCCTCCCCCTTTTCAGGGGGAGGTTAGGTGGGGGTATTCTTGCTTCTTGATAAGGACGCATCCCACCCCTGCGCATCCCCGCGGAACCTCTTCCCACCGCACCCATTTCTCCCCCGCCGGTTCCCGTCCGGCAGGGGTAATCCATGACGTTCCAGACCATTGTCCGCAGCCACAAGATGCGCTTTGGCGCCGAACTGCGGGAGAACAGCACGCGCTTCAAGATCTGGGCGCCCAAGTGCAAGAGCATTCAGCTCAAACTCAAGGGCAAGCGGACTTTGCTTGATCTTGAGGCCCGCAAGGACGGCTGGCACAAGATCGAGGTGGAAGGCGTCAAGGCTGGGGCGCTGTACAAATATGTGCTGCCCGACGGAATGGAAATTCCTGATCCGACCTCACGCTTTCAGCCCGAGGATGTGCATTCCTGGAGCGAGGTGGTCGATCCGCGCAAATTCGACTGGACCGATGCCGAATGGCGCGGAAGGCCGTGGGAAGAGGCCATCATCTATGAGCTGCATATCGGCACCTTTACGCAGCAGGGCACGTTTCGCGCTGCGATAGCCAAGCTCGACCATCTGGTGATGCTGGGCATCACGGCCATTCAGGTCATGCCGATTGCCGATTTCTACGGCCGCTTCAACTGGGGCTATGACGGCGCCATGCTGTTCGCCCCCGAAAGCGCCTATGGCCGGCCCGAGGATGTGAAGGCCTTCGTCGATGCCGCGCATGAACGCGGGCTGATGGTGTTTCTCGACGTGGTGTTCAACCACTTCGGCCCGCATGGCAATTACCTGCCGTCGGTCTCGCCCATCTTCACCAACCGCCATTCCAGCCCCTGGGGCGCCGGCATCAACTATGATGACAAGGGCGCTGACGTGGTGCGAGAGCTGGTCATCGAGGCGGCGATCTATTGGGTGACCGAATTCCATTTCGACGGGCTGCGACTCGATGCGGTGCATGAAATCCAGGATGACAGCACGACCCATATTCTCGAAATCATCGCCGCCCGCGTCCGCGCCGCCAATCCCTATCGCTTCCTTCATCTGATCGTTGAAAATTCCAAGAACCAGGAGCGCTGGCTTCGCCGCACATCCGGCCGCCATCCGGTGCATTACACGGCGCAGTGGAATGACGACGTGCATCACCTGCTGCATGCCGCGGCAACCGGCGAAAACACCGGTTATTACGCCGATTTCGACAATCTCGAAGAGCGCTGTGAGCGTCTCGGCAAGGCCTTGGCCGAGGGCTTTGCCTATCAGGGCGAAATCCGCCCGCGCAAGGGCGAGAAGGTCGGCGAACCCAGCGTCGGCTTGCCGGCCACCGCCTTCGTTTCCTATATCCAGGACCACGATCAGATCGGCAATCGGGTGTTTGGCGACCGTATCACCAAGCTGGCCAATGTGGATGCGGTCAAGGCGCTGACAGCGGTCTATCTACTGCTGCCGCAGATCCCCATGCTGTTCATGGGCGAGGAATGGGCCAGCACCCAGCCGTTTCCCTTCTTTTCCGACGTCCCTCCCGATTTGCGCGATGCGGTGCTTGGAGGCCGCCAGGAAGAGCTCAAGAACACGCCCGAGCATGACGACCCCAGCAAGCCCAATGTGGAAGACACCGTCGATCCGACGCTGGTCAGCACCTTTGAATCCGCCAAGCTCGACTGGAAAAACCTGAGCAAGCAGGAGCATGCCGACTGGCTCTGGCACTACCGGCAGCTGATCGATATCCGCAAGATGGAGATCATTCCGCGCCTGCCGGGCCTGGAGGGCTTTTCCGCCCATTACGAAATCTTGGGCATGAAGGCGGTGTTGATTTCCTGGCGCATGGGCGACGGGAAGATGCTCAGGCTTTATGCCAATCTCGACAATGACAGCCAGTCCGGCGTGCCGCCGGTGATCGGCCGTCGCGTGCATTTGCAGGGCTTTGCCGAGGAGGGCGTGCTGGGGCCGTGGTCGGTGCTGTGGACGGTGGAAATCTGAGGCACCCGGCGCCGCCAAACTGTCACACGCGGCTGTTACCCCGACCCGGCCTTTGCTAGAAAGAGCCGACCCGGAGCCTGCCATGAATTATGAAGCCGTCCTTGCCGACATGATCGCCGTCGCCCGTGAAGCGGGCGCCCTGACGCTCAAACATTTCAAACGCTTTCGCGAGCTGGAGATCGGCATCAAGGGCCCGGCGGATTTCGTCTCCGAGGCGGACAAGGAAAGCGAACTGCTGATCCGCAAGGTTTTGGGTGAGCGCTATCCGGAGTGGAATTTCACCGGCGAGGAATTCGCCCCCGACGAGCGCGGTGGCGACCACCGTTGGCTGGTCGATCCGATCGACGGCACCACGAATTTCATCAATGGCATGCATTACACCATCTCGATTGCACTGCGCCGCGGCAATGAGACCATCTGCGGCGTGCTCTACAATCCGCCGGCAGACGAAATGTTCTGGTCGATCGCCGGGCAGGGCGCCTTCATGAATGGCGAGCGCCTCAAGGTCAGCGACCAGACTGATATTGGCCTGATGAATATCGGCACCGGCCTGCCCACCCCGGGCCTGCAGCTCTATCCCGGCGCCTATGAGCGCCTCGACGCCATCCGCGCGCCAATCAGCTCGGTCCGCGTTGTTGGCAGCGCTGCCAATAGCTGCGCCTATGTGGCGATGGGCCGGCTCACCGGCTATTACGAAGAGACCGGTTTTCTCGATACTGCGGCCGGCATTCTTTTCGTGCAGGAAGCCGGCGGCGTGGTCACCGACTGGTGGGGCCGCGGGCCAGAGGTCTATGAGCGCACCGGCACGCTGATCGTCGCCAACAAGGCGACGCATGCCTATCTGATCGAGAGGCTGAAGGATGTGCCGCGGAAAGAGCCTAGGCTCTGAGCCGTCCCACGAACGCGATGTCATCCCGGCCTTGAGCCAGGATCCATCTCGAGATGTCTGTCTTGCCGCAAGGTGGACCGTTCGATCGACCGTGCGGCCGTGGCTTGATCTCGGGATGGGCCCCGGCTCAAGGCCGGGATGACACCGTGGCTGGGCTACCCCATCAACGCCACCAACCCCTCCGGATCATCCGTCGTGATCTGATCCACCTTCAGCTCCAGCAGCCGCGCCACCGTCGCCTGCGTCTCGGCATTGGCGACCTGGATCGTCCAGGCATCCACCCTTTTGCCCTGCTGGTGAAACGCCTCGACAATGTCAAAGCCCACATCGGCCGAGAGCGTGACGATCTGCCAGGCGAGGTAGATCATGTCCGAACCGGGCAGGGCGGCGACGGCGTCATCGACAAAGCCCTGCAATGTCCCATCCGCCAGTGCGGCCTTGAAGACATGCTCGTCGCTCGGATCAAAGCCGATCTGCATGCCCGGCACGGCGTCGGTCAGCATGCGGATCGCTGCCGCCGAGCCCGACGAGACTATCATATTGCGGGCCACCGGCCCGGTGGCGCGGGCAAAATTCTCCAGCGCGCGGGCGTCGAGGACGGTTTCGTCCTCCTTGTAGTCGAGCTGCAGCAGCGCATCGGGATGCACCGTGCCTTGCGCCATCAGGGCGCAGAGGTCGTCGAGCAGCATGACTTTGTCAGCAATTGGCGCGCCGTCATTGTCGCGCAGCTGCAGGGTGCGCAGCATGGCATCGCTGCTTGCGGCCACTGCGCCATGCCCGGTGGTCTCGCGTTCAAGCGTCAGGTTGTGCAGCACAGCAAAACCCTTGTCGGCCGTGACAACCAGATCGACCTCGATACTGGCACCCAGCCGCATGGCTTCCAGAATGCGTGCGCCGGTGAACACCGGATCGCTCGCCTTGCGGCGGCCGCGATGCCACTTCAGCCAGGTGCGATGGCCGTTGCGTTCGATCAGTATCGGATCGCTCATGCGTCGACCAGTGCCGGATGGGGGGCGGGAGCGACCGCGCTGGTGCGATGGATCACCTTGCCGTCGCGATAGGCGGCAATGGCGCGCGGCGCGAGGCTGACGCCCTGGCCGGGCTGGAACAGGTCGGGATGCGACACCATCGCCTTGACCCGCGTGCCGTCCTTGAGCTCGAGATCCACCAAGCCATGCGTGCCATAGTCGGTGACGCGATGCACTTTGCCCTGGCCAGTGGTGCTGGCGGTCAGGTCCAGCGCCTCGGGACGCACGGCAAGAATGGCCGGACCATCGCTCACGGGCAGCGGGGTGGAATAGCCGGCCTTGCTGAACACGCCATTGCTGACGACGCCCTCGATCAGGTTCATCGTGCCGATGAAGCCGGCCACGAACGGCGTCTGCGGCTCGCGATATACCACATCGGGGCGGTCGATCTGCTCGGTCTTGCCGTCGCGCATCACCACAATGCGGTCGGCCATGGAAAGGGCCTCGTCCTGGCCGTGGGTCACGAACAGCGTGGTGATCTTGAGGCGCTGCTGGATGTCGCGCACCTCTTCGCGAAGTCTTTCGCGCAAGTGCTGGTCGAGACTCGCAAAAGGCTCGTCGAGCAGCAGGATTTTCGGCTCCAGCACCAGCGAGCGCGCCAGCGCCACGCGCTGCTGCTGCCCGCCCGACAGCTGCGTCACGGCGCGCGTGCCATAGCCACCTAGGCCCACCAGCTCGAGCACGCCTTCAACGCGGCGCTTGATCTCGGGCGCCGCGACCTTGCGCAGCTTGAGGCCAAAGGCCAGGTTCTTGAACACATTCATGTGCGTCCACAGCGCATGGCTCTGGAACACCATGCCGGTCGGGCGCTTCTCCGGCGGCACATTGGTGATGTCCTCGCCATCGATGGTCATCAGGCCCGAAGTTGGGGTTTCAAAGCCGCCCACCATGCGCAGCAGTGTCGACTTGCCGGAGCCCGAGGGGCCGAGCAGGCAGACCAGTTCGCCATCGGCCACATCGAGCGAAAAGCTGTCGACGGCCGTGGTGCCATTGGGAAAAATCTTGGAGACGTCTTTGATCTTGAGAACGGACATTTAAAAATCCTAGCCGCCGAAGCCGCGGGCAAACGAGCCGGAATTCACCACCTTGCGGGCAAACAGCAGCGCGATAAAACTGGGAACCCAGAGCAGCACCGAAAGCACGGCGCCATACTGGATGACGGGCTGGTTGTTGATGAAGGAGATCATCAGTACCGGCAGCGTGCGCACCTGCGGCGCGCCGATCAGCCAAGCGCCCTCGGTCTCGTAGAAGGTGCCGACAAAGCTGAGGAGAATCGCCGCCGCAATGGTCGGTCCGGCCTGCGGCAGGGTGATCGACCAGAACACCCGGAAGGGCGAAGCGCCCACGTCACGCGCGGCTTCTTCCATGCGCCGGTCAACGGCCTGGAAGGCGGCCACCGGGATCCAGATCATGAACAGCAAAGTGCCCACCAGCTGGATCAGCACCACGCCCCAGAAGGTGCCGATGAGATTAAGCTGCAGGAAAATGCCAGCAATGGCGACCAGCAGGCCGAATTTGGGGAAGGCATGACCGGCTAGGAACGAGAAGAACAACAGGTTCCGGCCCGGGAAATCCAGCCGCGCGAAGGCATAGGCCGCCGGCAGGCAGATCGCCGCCGAAAGCGCCGTCACGGTGAAGGACAGCGTCAGGCTCATCGATATGGAACTCCAGACGTCGGCCCGCGCCAGCGTCTGGTTCCAGAAGCGCAGGCCAAATTCCTGCGGGATGACCGAAGGGTAGCGCCAGACATTGGTAAACGCCCAGGTGCCGACCACCACCAGCGGCAGCACGATGACCAGGGTCAAGACCGCTGCCAGCACGATGCCGGTCCAGTCGAGCTTGCGATAGGCGAGAGTGGCGGCCATTTACGCTGCCCTGTTCTTGGCGACGGAGCGCACGTAGAAAAGTCCGAAGACGATGCAGAAGCCGAAGGTGACGACGGCCTGCGTGATGGCGGTTTTCGGTTCCAGCAGTTCGCGGAAGGTGCGCTGCATGAAGGGGCCCATCATTTCCGGCGCTGCCGGCCCCAGGATATAGGGCAGGGTAAAGGCCGAGAAAATCCCAAGCACAGCAAAGGAAATCGCCACGAGGATCGAATTGGAAATGCGCGGCAGGATGATGTGCCAGAGCAGGGCCAGCGTGCCGGCGCCGACATCGCGCGCCGCCTCGACGGCCTGATTGGAGACGCTGCCCAGACCCGACAGCAGGATGAGAACGGTCAGCGGGATATTGTCCCAGACCAGACCGATTACCGGTCCCCAGGGGGTCAAATAGGGCGAGCGAATATGCGGCAGACCCACGGAATTGAGCAGCAGATCGACGGTGCCATTGGGGCCGAGCACACGGATAAAGGCGAAGCTCAGGATGATCGACGGGACGAACATCGGAAAAATGGCGAGGCCCTGCACATAGACTGCCACGCGCGTATTGGAAAAGCGCAGGTAAAGCGCGATCGGCAAGCAGACCACCAGCAACAGGACAGCGCAGACCCCGGTGGTCCACAGCGTCATCGAGAGGTTGGAAAGGCTATAGCCGTCGGAAAAAAAGAAGCTGTAGGTGTCGAGCGAAACGGCGCCCTGGCCTTGGGGCGTGGTGGTCCAGACGGTCTGGATCACGGCGGAAATGATCGGCCAGATCACCAGCCAGGCAACGAGCAGCACAGGCGTGGCGACGAGCAGGAGGCCATAAGGCCTCCTGCGAACTGGCGTGACGGACCCGATCTGGTCCGAGGCTGTCATGGTCACGAAGCGGGATCCACATTCGGAGCCACGGCACGGTACCAGCCGTCGTTGACGGCCTTTTCCCAATCACCGCCGGGGAAGGTCGGGATGGTGGTCGGGATAATGTCGGCGAAACGCTCGCGCAGTTCGGCCGAAACATGGTCCCACGACACGCCCGGATAGCCACCGAGTTCGGTCAGCACGGCCGACTGGATTTCCTCCGTGAGGAGGAAGTCGGCGAGCTTGAGGGCGGCGTCCTTGTTGGCGCCATTGCTCAGCACGGCCAGCTTGGTGAAGCCGCCAGGCAGGCCGAGGTCCTGCAGCTGCACAAGACCGGTGGTCTCGGGCAGGGCGCCCTGGGCGATTGCCGAAAGGGTCTGGTCCGACCAAGCGGGGATCATGGTCACGGCCGACTGGCTGAGCAGCTGGATCGACTGGGTGTTGCCCGACGTATAAGCGCCGCCATCGAACAGCGACGGAGCGAGATCCTTGAGGATGTCCCAGGCTGGGTTCAGCATGGCATCGCCGGATTCCTGGGTGTAATTGTCCACCGAGAACTTGGTCGGATCATTGCCATTGGCTTCGAAAATCGCGCGACGGACGAAGTTACCGCCCGAACCGCCCTTGTTGGGACGGTTGTAGATGAACTGGCCAGGATTGGCCTTGATCCAGGCGACGAGGTCGGCCCAGGTCTTGGGAACATTGGCCGGGTCCAGCTTGGTGGTGTCATAAGCCAGAAGAACCTGCGAACCGCGGTAAGGGAGGTTGGTCGGGATGTCGAAGGCCAGCGGGTTGATCTTGGAATAGTTGGACAGACCAGCCTTTTCGAAGTCGACATAGAGGCCCTTGGCAATGCCATCGACCGTAACGCGGCTGTCGAAGCCTTCGAACAGGTCGGCCTGCGGATCACTGCCCGATGCGAGCGCGGCGAGAGCGCGATCGGCAATGGCCGAAACACCGGCGCCGTCGCCGCCGTCCACCAGATTCAAGGTAATGCCCGAATTGGCCGCTTCGAAAGCCGGCTTCACGGTATTGGTCCAGAAGTCGATAACGTTCTGGTCCGAGGTGAAATAAACGTCGATGACGCCTTCTGCGCCAAAGGACATGCGAGGCAGCATCAGAGCACCGGCAGCAAAGCCAGTTGCGAGCATGAAATCACGCCGTTTCATTAGTATCTCCCAAAGCCCGTTCAATAGAACGGATGTTCCGCAGTGCGGCACGCGCCGCTCGCAGGTTTCATCGATCTTGCGTCGACCTCTCCCGTAGGGGAGCTAACTACCGCAATGGAAATTAGGCAAGGGGGGAGCCCCAGGATCAGCGACGCATCGATGCGCCGGTACCAATCACAGCTTTACGACAGTCATATAACAGGCGGGGAGATGCCGGTGGACGGGGGCTGCGCCGCTGCACAGTGTTCTAGGTGTGGAACAGAAATTCCAAAATGACCGTTTGGCATCGTCATAATGCTGCTGGGCCGCTTTAGTCGAGCGGCCCCAAAGCTAAAGTATTAGATGCGGGCTGCCAGTTCTTCGAGCTGGCCTGCACACAGGCCCCAGCCTTCGTGGAAGCCCATCTTCTTGTGGTTCTCGGCGTCTTCTGCCGTCCAGTGCCGGGCGATGGCGGTATATTTGGTCTTGCCCTCACCCGCGTCTTCAAAGGTCAGCACCGCCGTGAAGAACGGCTTTTCCGACGGCGCCCAGTCGCCGATAAAGGCATCGGTGAACACCAGCTTCTCATTGGGCACGATTTCCAGATACTGGCCCGGATTGGGATATTCATTGCCGGCCTCGTCAGCCATGGTGATGACGCTGCCGCCGCCAACCCGCAGGTCGATTTGGGCCTTTGGCGTCGACCACGGCTTGGGCGCAAACCACTGGGTGATCAGTTCAGGCTGGGTCCAGCACTGATAGACCTTGTGGCTCGGCGCATTCAGCACGCGAGTCAAAACGAGGTCGCGATCGGTGTCTGCGGTGGGAAGGGCATTGCTCATTATCGTCTCCTGTCAGTGACTTGCTTCATACACGCTACGAATGACGGGCGGATGTTTCGACAGGGGAGTGGGAGAAATTTTTGGTGGGACATCGTGGCCAAACCACCCCCACCCGACCGCCTGCGGCGGACACCCTCCCCACAAGGAGGAGGGACAAGAAGCATCGAGACCGCTGAACTCGCCCATCCCTCCCCTGAATGGGGAGGGTTGCCCCGAAGGGGTCGGGTGGGGTGATGGTTCGAGTGGAGTGCTACCGCCCCAACACCGCCAAAGCCGGCCGCAGCCGCCCACCAAATTCATCCAGCAGCTCCCGCGCCCGGCCCACATCCGCCCCGGCCGCAATCAGCACCGCCAGCTTCACACCACCCTCAGCCTGCTCCAGCGCCGCCGCAGCAACCTCATCGGACACGCTGGTCACCGCCATCACAATGCCCTTGGCCCGGCCCTGTAGTTTCAGATTATCCGCCACTAGATTGACCATATAGCCGTCATGCACATGGCCCAGCTGCACGGCCATCATGGTCGACAGCATATTGAGGGCAATCTTTTGTGCCGTGCCCGCGCCCATGCGGGTCGAACCGGCGATAACCTCCGGCGGCGTCGGCAGGCAGATGGCGACATCGACCCGATCGAACAGCGGCGCGCCGCGATTATTGCTGATGCCAATGGTGCTCGCCCCCGCAGCGCGCGCGGCTTCAACCGCCGCCATCGGGTAGGGCGTGTAGCCGCTCGCCGTCAGCGCAATGACGCAGTCGCCGGGACCAACCTGCACCGCCGCCAACTCGGCCCGCGCCGCATCACCATCATCCTCCGGCCCGCCGCGCATCTCGCGCAGCATCTCCATGCCGCCGGCCAGCAGCACCTTGATGCGATCACCGGCAATTCCATAGGTGCCGGGCAATTCCAGCGCATCGGCAAGCGCCATCAGCCCCGAGCTTCCCGCCGCTGCATAGATCAGCCGGCCGCCCGCGCGCAGGCTGTTGGCAGCCCGATCGGCCGCGGCACGAATGGACGGCACGGCGTCCTGCACCGCCTCTGCCGCCTCGACCTGCGCCCGGGACAGAATCGCCAATGCCTCTTCGGCCGGCTTCATGTCGAAGCCCCTAGCGCTGGCATGGGTCATCTCGGTCCGTGTCGCGCTCATGGGCGTCTCCTCCTGCCGGGCGATAATGCCAAAATCATACCACTTGTCCAGACGCGCGGCATCCAACTGCCTCTCCTGATAAAACCGAAATCTCAAATGCCCAATACAAGCAGGGCTATGCGACCAAAGTGCAGAATTGCGTTTTGGCTCTTGGTGAATGGTATTTTATTGGTATCATGTGGTGGCGCGGCCATGTCAGCCGCGTATCCGATGATGGGCAATGCGCCGCTGACCGCAACAGGGGGAAGAGTGGCAGACGCGTCGAACAGTTTCTTCGCCGATGGTCCGGTGGTGCTGCCCTCGGGCGGGCCGCTTTATCTCCAGCTCAAGCGCTGGATCGAGGATGCCATTCATTCCGGCGCCGTCAATCCCGGCGACGCGCTGCCCTCCGAGCGCGATCTCGCCACCAAGGTCGACGTCTCCCGCGTCACCGTGCGCAAGGCGGTACTGCAGCTGGTCAAGGATGGCGTGCTGGTGCAGCGCCATGGCTCGGGCACTTTCGTCGCCCCGATCACCCAGCGGGTGGAACAGTCGCTGTCGCAGCTGACCTCCTTTACCGAAGACATGGCGCGGCGCGGCATGGCCGTGCGCGCCGAATGGCTCGATCGCGGTCTTTATATTCCCTCGCCCGAGGAAACCGTCATCTTGGGCCTGAGCTCGGGCGAGCAGGCCGCGCGTATCTCTCGGCTGCGCCTCACCGGCGAAACGCCCCTGGCCATCGAGCGCGCCAGTCTTTCCTCACATGTGCTGCCCGACCCGGCCAGCATTGGCGACAGTCTCTACAAACACCTCGATAAATTCGGCAATCGCCCGGTCCGCGCCATCCAGCGCATCCGCGCCGCCAATCTGGGCGCCGAGGATGCAGCGCTGCTGCATGTGCCGGAGGGCTCGGCCGGGCTCAATATCGAGCGCACCTCTTATCTGGCCTCGGGGCGGGTGATCGAATTCACCCGTTCGATCTATCGGGGCGATACCTATGATTTCGTCGCCGAGCTGCGGCTCGGCGATCCTGCAGGAGCCAAGCCGTGATTTCGAACCAGACCTTCATGCGCCAGGAAGTCGACGCCATCCCTGATGTCGTCGCCGGCTTTCTCGATCAGAGCGGCGCCGTCCTCGATGCCGCCGCCGCCGCCCTGCGCGAGCGCGATCCGGCGCTGGTCGCGACGGTTGCTCGCGGCTCCTCCGACCATGCCTGCGCCTATCTCAAATATGCCATCGAACTGACGCTGGGCCTGCCGGTCGCCTCGATCGGTCCGTCCATCGCTTCCATCTATGGTAAGGATCTCAAACTCGACCGCGCCGCCACCATCGCCATTTCGCAGTCTGGCAAGAGCCCCGACATCGTCGGCATGACCCAGTCCGCCCGTCGCTCGGGCGCCACCACCATTGCCATCACCAATACCGCCGGCTCGCCGCTGGCCGAAGCTTCGGATTTCACGGTCGACCTGCATGCCGGCCCGGAAAAATCGGTGGCCGCCACCAAGACCTTCGTCACCTCAGTCGTTGCCGGCCTGTCGCTGGTCGCCCGCTGGAGCGGTGATGACGCGCTCAACGCCGCGGTCAATGACCTGCCCAACTCGCTGGCCAAGGCCGTCGCCTGCGACTGGTCCGAAATGATCACCGCGCTCGACGGCCACAACGCGCTCTATGTGCTCGGTCGCGGCCCCGGCTTTGCCATCGCCAATGAGGCAGCGCTGAAGTTCAAGGAAACCTGCAATATCCAGGCCGAATCCTACAGCGCCGCCGAAGTCATGCATGGCCCGGTCGCCATCGTCACCAAGGGCTATCCGGTACTGGGCCTCGCCGCGCGCGACGCCGCGGAAGCCTCGGTCGCCGATATGGCGCATAAGCTGGCCGGGCAGGGCGCACTGGCCTTCCTCACCAGCGACCATCCGGGTGCCGCCAAGGCCTTGCCCTTTGCTGCCACCGGCCATCCGATCACCGACCCGCTGTCGCTGATCGTCTCCTTCTATGGCTTCGTCGAAGCTCTCTCCCGTCATCGGGGCCTCAATCCCGACGTACCGCCGGCGCTCAAGAAGGTCACCGAGACCACATGAGCGACCTGACGGCCATCACTGGCGCCCGCATTTTCGACGGGCATGACTGGCACGACGATGCGGCGCTTCTGGTCGAGTTCGGCCATGTCAGCGGTATCGTTAGTTTAGATGCCGTCCCGCAGCGTTCAGAATCCTTTCATCTGGACGGCGGAATGCTGGTCCCCGGCTTCATCGACCTGCAGGTCAACGGCGGTGGCGGCGTGCTGTTCAACAATGCGCCGACCGTCGAATCCATCCGCACCATCTGCGCCGCCCATGCCCAATTCGGCACCACGGCGCTCTTGCCGACGCTGATCACTGACACGGTCGAGATCAACGTCGCCGCCATCGCCGCCGGAAAAGCTGCGGCAGATCAAGGCGTTCCGGGCTTCATCGGCCTTCACCTCGAAGGCCCGCACCTCTCCCTCGCGCGCAAGGGCACGCACGACCCGGCGCTGATCCGCCCGATGGATGACGCCGACCTTGCTCGCCTCATCGCGGCGCGGAAAGACCTGCCGAACCTGTTGATCACCGTAGCCCCAGAAACCGTAAACCCCAGCCAGATCAAGGCTCTAACTGACGCTGGTATCGTGGTCAGCATCGGTCATTCCGACGCCGGCATCGATATGGCCAGCGCCGCCTTCGCCGCCGGCGCCAGCATGGCCACGCATTTGTTCAACGCCATGAGCCAGTTGGGCAATCGCGAACCCGGCGTCGTTGGCGCGGTCCTGCATCACCCCAATGTCCACGCCGGCCTGATCGCCGATGGCATCCACGTCCATCCCGCCGCCATCAAGGTCGCCCTCGCGAGTAAATCCGGCCCCGGCCGCCTGTTCCTCGTCACCGACGCCATGTCGCAAACCGGCACCGACATCGAGACCCTTACCCTCAACGGCCGCACCATCACCCGCGCCGACGGCGCCCTGCGCCTCGCCGATGGCACATTGGCCGGCGCCGATCTCGACATGATCGACGCCGTCAATTTCATGCATGAAACCATCGGCTTGCCGCTGGAAGAGGCCATTCGCATGGCCTCGCTTTATCCAGCTGAGGCCATGGGCATTGAGGCAGAGTTCGGCCATCTCCGCCCCGCTGCCATGGCCAGCTTCGTGCATCTCTCCAACGACCGAAAGATGCGCGCCACCTGGATCCGGGGCGCCGAAGTCTGGCGCGCCTAGACTAGCCGCGCCCGATATAGGGCATGGTCGTCGCCATCACCGTCATGAACTGCACATTGGCCTGCAGCGGCAGGCCCGCCATATAGAGAATGGCATGGACCACATGGGCCACATCCATGGTCGGCTCGGGCATCATGGTGCCATTGGCCTGCAATGAACCGGAGTTCATGTTGCTGGTCATATCGGTCGCGGCATTGCCGATGTCGATCTGCCCGCAGGCAATGTTGAACGCCCGCCCATCCAGCGAAATCGCCTTGGTCAGGCCGGTGATCGCGTGTTTGGTCGCGGTGTATGATGCAGCGCCCGGTCGCGGCGCATAGGCCGAGATGGAGCCATTATTGATGATCCGCCCGCCCTGGGGGCTCTGGTCCCGCATCGCCCGAAACGCCTCGCGCGCGACATAGAAGGCGCCATTGAGATTGGTGTTGACCATTTCCTGCCAGGTCAGGACATCAAGGTCGCCAAACGATACCGCGGGAGCAAAGCGGCCGGCATTGTTGAAGACCACATCCACGCGACCATATCTCTCTTTAACGCCAGCAAAGAATTGAGCCACGGCATTGGGGTCGGTAACGTTGCACTCGCTCCAGTACCCGCCGGTTTCTTGCGCAACGGCCTGCAGCACGTCGGCGCGGCGGCCGCATATGGCCACGTCATAGCCGGCTTTCGCCAGCCCAAGCGCCGCTGCCTTGCCGATGCCGGAACTTCCGCCCGTGACCACTGCCACATTACCCTTGCTGCTCATGCGTCCTCCAAATGTGGCAACGTCCCTCTAAGGCGCCGACTATCTTCTCATTGTCTGCACAATTGCGCCACATCCGCTGCCTGCCCGCGGCGATGCAACTTTGGGACTTCCGGGCTGCAAATGACGTTAAAAAGCGTTCGATTGCCGTGTAACCCAGTAAAACCAAAGGATTTTAACCTCGCATTCAGCCGGGTTAACAAGTGGTTTCCAGCTGTGTGCTGAATCTGCAACATCCACCTTGCAACCATATTGCCGCCCCACCAAAACGGCCTTTGCGTGATTGCGTCCTGTTTCACCATGCGTAGAGTGGGTCTTGCGAATCCATGCATGGGATCGTTTGTCGGTCGCAGCGCGACGGCAACACACTGCACCACGATAGTGTGGTCGCGTTACGACAAACCGCTGGGTAACCGGCACCAAGAATGACTGACTTTGGAGGTCAACCAATGAAACTCAAGAGCCTTATCCTCGGTTCTATCGCTGCTGCCGGTCTGTCGACCGCTGGCTTCGCTGCCGATCTCGGCGTGCTCACCTCGCTCGACGTTTGCGACGAGCTCGGCCTGTCCGGCCTGACCATTTCGTCCGACACCAACTGCCTGCAGATCTCGGGTTCGGTTTCGTACACCTACGAATATGGTAACTTCAACAACTCCGGCGTTGTTGCTGCTCCGGTTATCACTGCCAACTTCGGTGGCGTGAACGCTGACGGTAGCACCAGTGTTGACGCTCCGAGCTTCCTCGCTGGCGTTTCGAACCAGGATTGGAACTCGAAGGTTGAGACCCTGCTGAAGTTCGTTGGTACCGCTTCGAGCGACTTCGGTCCGGCTCGCGTCGTGATCAACCTGCGCCAGCGTGACTACACCCGTGCTCGTGACGGCATTGCTGCTGTTGACGGCGATGCGCATGCTCTGCGCGCCCAGGACGCCTACGTCCAGGTCGGTGACACCACCATCCTGTCCGCTGGTAAGAAGGGTTCGATCTTCAACGAAGGCGACGACGAGCCGTTCAACTTTACCGGCCTGTTCATCTCCAAGGACGCTGACGCCGGCGTTTGGGAAGGCCCCGTCCGCAAGGGTGGCCATGTCATCCAGCTCGAGTCGCAGTTCGGCGAAGGCATTGTCGGCAAGATCGGTCTCGAAGCTCTTGACCGTGTTGACGTCGAAGCTGGCAGCCTGATCGGCGTGCTGGAATATGCTGGTGAAGGCGTCACTGCCCACGTCAGCGGTTCGGTTGGCGGTCTCGCCAATGGTTGGGGTTCGATCGGCGACAGCTATGCTGTTCATGCTGGCGTGACCGGCACCTTCGACGCGTTCAAGCTGCGTGCAGCTGGCTCGTTTGGCGGCCTGAACAACGGCGGCGCACAGTACGCTCGCTTCTTCAACGGCCTCGTCTCCGGCGAAGCCAAGTTCGACATGTTCAAGGTTGCGCTGTCGGCTGAAATCGCTGGCGGTAACGACAACGTCGGCGCAGACGTCGGCACCGACTACGGCTTTGGCGGCTCCATCGGCGCCACCGTTGCTGAAGGCGTCGAAATCAACCTCGGCGGTCGTTACTTCAACGACGGTACCGCTGGCGTTGCTGACGGCTACCAGGTTGCTGCCCAGATCGTCGCTGCTCTGACCGAAACCGTGAAGCTCACGGGTGAAGTTGGCGTGTTCGGCCTGACCCCAGCTCCTGCTGCTCCGGCCTTCTCGTCCGACTTCTACGCAAAGGCCGAACTCGGCTGGACCCCCGGCGGCGGTTTCTCTTCGTCGGTTGGCGCAACCGTTCAGCAGAACGGCGCTTACAAGGTTACCTTCAAGGCTGCCAAGGCCTTCCAGTAATCCTCGGATTACGACCTGCTACGGAAAGGCCCGGCTCACGCCGGGCCTTTCTGCTTTTGAGCGATACAAAGCCGATTGCCTCGACCTGAACATTGATTCTCTCGCCCGAGCGAAACTGCTTCTTGCAGCCGACGCCCCGCGTTAAAGTCATCCAGCAATATCAAGAGTTTAGATCCAGAAATTTCCGTGCTTTGCGGAGCGGAAATGCTCTAGCCTTGCGTCAAACGCGGATATTGACTGGATTGCGAATGATCAGGGACCTCCTCAAGTGGGTCATGCCGGGACTGGCCACTGTCCTCGGCGGCACGAGCCTTTGCCTGGCGATGACGTCGGGCGAAATCGCCAGCGATTTGACGGCCAGAACGACGGTCGCGATGGCGGCAGGCGGGTACGATTGGGCCGAACTGTCGCTTGATGCGCGCGATCTGAAATTGACCGGCACCACGACGGATCAGGCCGTTTTGCAATCGGCGGTTGCGCGGCTTGCGTCAGTGCCCGGAATCCGCAGCGTCGTGAGCGACGTCACGCTGGCACCTGTCGCCAAGCCCTATCTTTTCACTGCCACCATGACGCCGGAGGGCAGCAGCCTCAGCGGCGGTGTGCCGGATGAAACAACGCGGCAGCGATTGCTTGATCGCGCCGGGCAAATGGAAGCTAAACTCGATTTGCGTTCGGGCATGCCGGAGCGGGAGGCTTGGTTGGCGGGTGCCAGCTTTGCCATCGATAATCTGAAATATCTCGATCAGGGCGCGATCACGCTGTCCGACACGACGCTCAGTCTCGAGGGCCGCGCCAAATCCGAGCGGGACTATCGCGATCTGCTGATCGTCATGCGGGCCGGTGCGCCTTCGGGGCTGACCTTGGGCGCGATCGAGATCGCTCCGGCGCTGGTCGAACCTTATCAGTGGAGCGCCAGTTTCGATGGCAAGCGCATCGAGGTCACAGGCTTCGTGCCCGACGATGCCACGGCCGAACGCTTCCGAACGGCTGATGTCTCCGGCATTCCGGTAGCAACGGGGCTGGCTCTCGGCTCGGGAGAACCACAAGGTTTTGCAGAGCTTTCGCAGCGTTTGTTGGAGCAGTTAGCGAAGCTGGAATATGGTGCTGTGACCATCAATGGCGAGCAAAGCACGGTGACTGGCGCACCTCCGACGATCGAGGTCGCCCAAGCGGTGACCGATACGCTGCAGTCTGCCGGCAGTATCATCACGCTCGAGCCGCCACGCATTGCCGATTACTGGATGAGTGCCTCGCAGCAGGCCGGCGGCGCCTTGGTGTTCGATGGCTATGCGCCAGACGACGACACGCGCCAGGCTTTCGCGCAGCGCACAGGCGCCGACATCACCTATCTCAAACTGGGGCGCGGTGCGCCGGAGCGCTACCAGTCGGCGGCAGACTTCGGTCTCGCCGCACTTGACCAGATGAGCGAAGGCCGCTTTGCTCTGCGCGACAATATCATCACCCTGTCCGGCATTGCCGCTTCGCTGGCCGACTATGACGCCCTGCGCACCAGCCTGTCGGATGGCGCACCGCAGGGCCTAGTGCTGGCCCAGGCCGAAATCCGCCCGCCATTTGCAGAGGCCTACACCTGGCAGGTGATCAAGGACGGGGCAGGGGTAATTACGCTCTCCGGCCTCGTGCCGAACGCCGAGGCGAAGGCGGCTTTGTTGGCGTCTGCCGGTACTGACGCGAAAGATAGTTTGACCTTTGCCTCCGGCGAGCCGGGCAGTTTCCTTGCCTCGGCCGAGACTGCGCTCGACCTGCTGCCATTGCTGCGCGACGGCTCCATCAGCTTCGATGGCCGGGGCTGGACCTTGACCGGCACGGCAAACTCGCCGGCCGACCGCGCCGCGCTGGATACCGCTTTTGCCGACCAGAAACTTGCCGCCGCCGGCTGGTCCATGGCCGTGGCGGATGCGCCGGTGGTTGCTGTTGCCGTAGAGCCAGAACCTGCGCCGATTGCCGAGCCAGCGCCCGTGGTAGAGCCGCCGCCAGAACCAGCGCCCGAGCCAGTGACACCGGAGATCGTGGTGGCCGAGGCGCCTGCCGTCGCTGCAGAACCGGTGGTCGAGCCAGAAGTCGAGGCTGCTCCCGAGGTCGAGGCTCCGGAAGCCGAGCCGGAACCAATCGCTCCGATCCAGACATCCGAAGTTGTTCCACCTGTAGAGCCCGCGCCGGCACCGGCCGCTGCCGTCTCGCCTGAGGTCATCGCCTGCGCTGCGCCGGTGGCGCAGTTTTCCGCGCGCAATGCCATTTTCTTCCGCTCCGGTGCGGCGGCCATTGCTGCGGAATCCAATCAACCGCTCGACGAGTTGGCCATCGATCTGGCGGCCTGTCCAAGCGCCACGGTGCATATCGAGGGCCACACCGATTCCGATGGTGACGAGACCCAGAACATGGCCCTCTCGGTGGCGCGGGCCGAGGCCGTGGTCAGTGCATTGGTGCAACGCGGCGTCGCCGCCGATCGGCTCTATGCCGTGGGCTATGGCGAGACGGCGCCGATTGCCGACAATGCGACGCAAGAGGGTAAGCGGATCAACCGGCGCATCGTGGTGACGGTCAAGGCGGGAGAATAGGGCGGGCGATGGATTGGGGTTCAATCACCTATCTGCTGGGCGTCTATTGGCCATACCTAGCCGGTGCGGGGCTGATCGGCCTCGTCGTCGGCTGGCGCAGCTTTACCCCGAAGGCCTGATGCAATGACCTTCAACACGGCACATCTGATCGAGACGGCATCGCTGATCCTCGTGGCCTATCTGCTCGGCTGTGTCCTGGGCTACAGCGTCAGGCGTATCCTCCATGCCGGTCGCGGCACCCGCGAGGTCGCCCCGATCGCCGTGCCGGTCGTCATCGCTGCACCGCCCGAACTCAAGCGCCCCCGTAGCCCAGCCGCGCGTCTCGCCGCGACGGTTGAGGAGCCGGCGCCAAAGCCTGTAGAGCTTGCAAAGGCCAAACTCACCAGCCCCAGGCCCGCAGCTCTGTCCGCGCCGCGCAACGGCACGGCCGACAATCTCAAGCAGATCAAGGGCATCGGTCCAAAGATCGAAGCTTCGCTCAATGGCCTTGGCATATACCACCTCGACCAGATCGCCACCTGGACCAAGGCCAATGTCGATTGGGTCGATGGCCAGCTAGCCTTCAAGGGCCGCATTCGGCGCGAGCGCTGGGTGGAGCAGGCAGCCGAAATGGCCCGCGTGAAAGCCGACGCCTAGGCGGCCTTGCCCAGCAGTTGATTGCTGGTGCGGATGACGAATTCCGCCACGGCTTCAATTTCCTCGCGCTGGTCGAACAGGGCGGGCGAGCCCTGGCCGGCAATGGTCAGCGCCACGGCGTCCGGGCAACGGCGGGTCATTTCCTCGAAGGTTTCGCGGCGCAGCTGGTCGGTCAGCTGGGTGCGCAGCAGCATCAGCGGCCCGCAGGTCAGGGCGTCGAACAGCGGCCATTGTGCCGCGAGCACGTCGTCGAAATTGATGCTGGCCAAGGCCTCGATCAGCCGCTTGTCGTAGAGCGGGCGGGCCCGGCCGCGCGTGTCGATATAATGGGTCCGGCCCATCAGGCTGTCGAGCCGCGCTTCGGGCAGGCCGGGGTAATCGCCGCCGAGCATGCGCTTGAACCCGGCCGTGACCAGCCTGGCGCCGCGCAGCGCCTCGATATGTTCCACATTGTTGCGCAGGCGGACGATGCCGCGCGAATCCGTCACCGGTCCCGAATCCAGCAGCACCGTGCCCGCCACCAGCAGTGGATGCGCTGCGGCCAGCGCCATCGCCACCTGTCCGCCGTGGCCTTGGCCGAGGATAACCGCTGGACCGATGCCCAAAGCCGCCATCACCGAGGCGACATCGCGCGCATCGGCGATGGAACTGTAGTCCTCCGCCTTCTTCCGGTCATCGGCACGGCCCCGACCCGGCAGGTCGAGCAGCACAACCGGCCATTCGCCGCCACTGGCGCGGCGGAAATAGCCGGCGAAATCGGTGAAATCGCTCATGTTGCGCTGATAGCCGGGGATGCAGACCACCGGCAGGCGCCGGCTCGACAGCGTGCCCGCCACATGCACGGCGGCGCTGACCCCGGCCGCCAACGCGACCTTGGTGACGGGCAGGCCGGAAAAGGCGGGATGATCGGCGGGAACGAAACGCTTGCGGGCCATGGGGTCAGTCTAGAGGCAGGCTCGTTGCGGCCTCAAGCCGACAAATGCAGTTACCCTCTAGCGAATTGTCCGCAGCGCCTGTTGCAGCGGTAGCGGATCGTCGCCCAGCCGCTCGCGATAGACCAGGTAATTGCCCAGCACGCGCTTCACATAGGTCCGCGTTTCCGAAAACGGGATCAGCTCTACCCAGAGCACCGGATCGACATTCTCGGCGCGCGGATCGCCATAGGCTGCGATCCATTTATTGGCATTGCCCGGCCCGGCATTATAGGCCGCCGCCGCCAGCACCAGCGAGCCGTCATAGCGATCGAGTTGCGTGCTGAGATAGGTCGAGCCGAGCAGGGCGTTATAGGCCGCATCGCTGACCAGCCGGTTCGGCGAATAGTCGACGCCCACCTTGCGCGCCACTTCCTTGGCCGTGCCCGGCATCAGCTGCATCAGCCCGCGCGCGCCGGCCGCTGAAACCGCATCGACCTGAAACATCGACTCCTGCCGCATCACCGCATAGACCGCCGCCCGGTCGGCCGCGAGATCGGCCTCGGCCAGTCGCGCATCCTTGGGAAAACTATAGGCGTCCAGCGGGGTGCCGCGCTGGTCGGCCTGGGTGGCGATGGCAATGGCCACCTGATGCGCGCCGATCTCTTCGGCAAGCTGCGCCGCCAGCAAAAGGTCGCCGCCGGCGGTGAGCGTGGTGCCGAGATGGCGCAACAGCGTCACGGCATAGCGCGACTGGCCATTGGCCGCGAGCAGGCGCACCGCCTGGACGACGGGCCTGGTATTGAACAGCGTCGCACTGGTGTTGGCCTCAGGAAGGGGACGAATGCCGGCGCCGGCCTGGCCCAGCTCGGTGCGTGCCAATTGTCCGTAATAGACCGTGCCGAACTGCGCGGCCTTTTCCAGCGCCGCCCTTGCGCTGTCCACATCACCCAAGGCGACATTGGCACGAGCCAGCCAGTAATTGGCCTGGCTGATGCTGTCGGGCAAGGTAGTGTGGGCGGTCAGCTCGGTGAAATGGGCTTTGGCCGCCGCCGCATCATCGAGGAAGGACAGCGCGATCCAGCCGGCCTGGAACAGCGCATCCACCATGCGGGCTTCCGGCCCGTTCGTGTAACCAGCCGCCACGCGATAGGCGAGCGCCGGCTGTCCGGTGTCGAGCAATTTGCGCAGCAACACCCGCCGCTCATACCACCACTCATCGGCATCCGGCACGGTGGCCGGCGCCTTGTCGAGCCAGGCAACGGCATCGCTCCAGAGCTCGAACTGCCGCGCCCGCTGGGCCCGCGAAAAGATATAGACCGGATTGCTGCGCAGGCTCGGATCGACCTTGTCGAGCAGCGCCTTGGCATCTTTGTCATCGCGCGACACGGCCGCCCGCGCCACCACCAGCGTCTTCTGCGCCGCGGTCAGATGCGGCAATAGCCGCTCGCTGCCGCGCGCTCGGTCATGCATCATCAGATGCATAGCCCGCGCCCAATGCGCTTCGCGATCCAGCAGGCTGCCGAGCTTGTCACTCACCTCGGCCTCTTGGGTTTCGGTCAGGAAATTCTCGATCCAGAGGCTTTTGGCAAGTGTAGTCGCGTGCTCGGTGTCACCACTGTCCAACAATGCCACGGCGAGCGCAATCTGCCCATCCACGGTGCTCGGCTTCCCGCCATCGAACGCTGCAATCACCGCCTCTGCCGGGGCATCTACCTTGCCTAGCGACTGTTCAATCCGCGTGCGGTAAAGGCTCTCCGGTGCGAACTCCGGCGCATCCGCCGCAAAATCCACGATCGCCTGATAGCCAATCTTGCCGCTGTTGAACTGGATGGCTGCCCACTGAACGGCCCGCCGTTCCACGTCGCTGCTGAGGCTCGCGGCCTGCTCGAAAGCGGCAACGGCATCGCCATCGACAAGCACCTTCAGCGCCGCCCGAAATTCCGCACTGCCCTTGGCCTTGACAACCGGCACGGCTTCGCCTGCCGGAATCGAGCCGGTGATTGCTAAATCGACTTCTTCATTGGCCGTCGCAAGGAAGAGGGGGGCAATCGTGGCCAGGCCCAAAACCGCTGCGATGAGCCCCGCCGCAAAGCTTCGCTGCATCTGCCGTCCTGTTGTCAGCCGCCAAGGTTGCCCCCCATCCTTGCGGTTAACCCCACGTTACCCCGCTTGGGTAAACATCGGGTTGCGCGCATGGACCTTGCCGGGTCGGGCGCAACAAAGCGTTGTGATGCTGCCCGATAAAAACTATGGTGCGCCGCGTGAAAACGGCATGGAAGCCGTTCTATAACATCCCGCCACGACGGAACTGTGGCGATCCAGATTGAGGAAATTTCGGCAAATGCTGCGAGGATCTATTACGGCGCTCATCACTCCCATGCTCAATGGGACTGTCGATGAGAAAGCCTTCGCCAGCTTTGTCGACTGGCAGATTACCGAGGGCACGCATGGCTTGGTGCCCGTCGGCACCACCGGCGAAAGCCCCACGGTCAGCCATGACGAGCATCGCCGCGTCGTCGAAATCGCCATCGAGACCGCCAACAAGCGCGTCCCGGTGATCGCTGGCGCCGGCTCCAATTCCACTGCAGAAGCCGTCGAACTGGCCAAGTTTGCCGAAAAGGCCGGCGCCGATGCCGTCCTGACCATCGTGCCCTATTACAACAAGCCCAATCAGGAGGGCATGTTCCAGCATTTCTCCGCTGTGGCCAAGGCTGTGGGCATTCCGGTCATTCTCTATAGCGTGCCCGGCCGCACGGTCGTTGACCTGACGGTCGACACCATTGCGCGACTGCACGAAGCCCATGCCAATATCATCGGCGTCAAGGATGCGACCGCCGATCTGGGCCGCACGAGTCTCCAGCGCGACAAGCTCGGCAAGGATTTCATCCTGCTCTCGGGCGAGGACATCACGGCGCTCGCCTTCAACGCCCATGGCGGCCATGGCTGCATTTCGGTCACGTCCAATATCGCGCCGCGCCTGTGCTCTGAGATGCAGGAACTGTCGCTGGCCGGTGATTTCAAGGGGGCCCTGCTGGTGCAGGACAAGCTGGTCCACCTGCACAAGAACCTCTTCATGGAGCCCAATCCGACGGCGGTGAAATATGCCGCCAGCCGGTTGAACCGCTGCGCCAATGAGCTGCGCCTGCCGCTGGTGCCGGTCAGCAAGGCCACCGAAGAGGCCGTGGACTTTGCAATGCGCCACGCAGGTCTTATCTAAGCTTCATGGCTCCCAAGAACGACAAAGCGAAAAACGGTGTGATCAGTCACGGTCTCGTGGCTGAGAACCGTCGCTCGCGCTACGATTATGAAATCGGTGAAACCATGGAGGCCGGTATCGTCTTGACCGGCACCGAGGTCAAATCGCTACGCCTGGGCAAGGCACAGATCACCGAATCCTATGCCTCGCCGGAGAAGGGCGAGCTTTGGCTGATCAACGCCCATATCCCCGAATATCTGCAGGCCAACCGCTTCAACCATGAGGAAAAGCGCCCGCGCAAACTCCTCGTGTCGCGCAAGCAATTGGCCCATCTCGGCGAGGAAGTCTCCCGCGCCGGCAATACCATCGTGCCGCTAAAACTGTTCTTCAACGACCAGGGCCGCGCCAAAATCCTGATCGGTATCGGCAAGGGCAAGAAGAACTATGACAAGCGCGAAACCGAGCGCAATCGCGATTGGAACCGCGACAAGTCCCGCATCATGAAAGAAGGCGGACGGGGTTAGGGCGCTACTCCTCGGCGCTGGGTGGCCGCGTGCTGGGTGGCCGGCCGACGGTTTTTGCCAGATCAGCGATATCGATGAAAAAGTCCGCCTGGCGGCGCAGGTCATCGGAAATCATCGGCGTCGACGTGGTGAGCGTCGAGACCACCGTCACGCGCTTGCCCTTGCGCTGCAATGCGGCGACCAGAGCGGTGAAGTCACCATCGCCGGAAAACAGCACCATGTGATCGTAATGCGGCGCGAGTTCGAGCGCATCGACGCAGAGCTCGATATCCATATTGCCCTTCACCTTGCGCCGTCCGGCGGCGTCGGTGAATTCCTTGGCCGGCTTGGTGATGACGTGGAAGCCATTGTAGTCGAGCCAGTCGATCAACGGGCGGATCGAGGAATATTCCTGATCTTCGACCAGCGCCGTGTAGTAATTGGCGCGCAGCAGATAGGCGCGGGCGTTGAAGTCGGCCAGGAGTTTCCGGTAATCGATATCGACGCCAATGGCTTTCGAGGCGGCATAAAGATTGGCGCCGTCGATAAACAGAACGATCTTTTCGCGGGAATCGATAGGCATCGCGATATCCTCAAGGCCGTAACCGGCCAATACGCACGCAATTTTCCTCAAAACTGCTGTCAAATTCGGTAGTCTTATTCCTGACACACCGCAAGATCACCCGCATGGCAGGGTTACCGGCGCCGAGACCGGCTAATCGTCCGCGCTAACCTTGTGCCGGGCAGGGGTGTCGTGTATGGGAAGCGTTCATTCCATAAATTTTGGAGACGTCTGTGGCACGCGTCACCGTTGAAGACTGCATCGAAAAGATCGAAAACCGCTTCGATCTCGTTCTCATGGCCGCGCATCGTGCACGCATGATTTCCTCTGGCGCGCAGATCACCGTCTCGCGTGACAATGACAAGAATCCCGTGGTGGCCCTGCGCGAAATCGGCGACGGCGCCATTTCGCCGGACGATCTGCGCGAAGACCTGATCCACTCGCTGCAGAAGTATGTCGAAGTCGACGAGCCCGAAGAGCACGCCGCTCCGCTGATCGAAAGCGCCAATGGCGATGATTCGATCAACTTCGACACGATCAGCGAAGAAGAACTGCTGCGCGGCATCGAAAGCCTCGCCCCGCCTGAGCGTCGCGACGACTAACTTCGAACCGTCCCGTAGGGCAAATCGCTCCTGTGGAGCGATTTGAGGCGAGAAGGCCATGAGGGCTATGCCCGAATGGCTAGGGCTTCAGAACTTTTGACACCCTCGGCGCGAGCCGGGGGTGTTTTCGTTTGGTGCACACCGTTCTGCGGTTCGCAGGAGAGGCCACACCTACGGTGTCACCCCGGCCTTGAGCCGGGGCCCATCTCGAGATCAAGCCACGGCCGCGAGGTCGATCGAACGGACCACCTTGCGGCTGGTCAGAAATCTCAGGATGGATCCCGGCTCAAGGCCGGGATGACACCGTGGCTGGGATGGATTTCAAAACAGTCCGCTTCACGGCAAACGCTGAAGGGTATTCTTCCTTCCGTTCGGCAACCAACTCAGCTATTCCCGGCCCTGTCATTCGGGCCTAGCCCAATGGCCTTCGCACCCAAAATCCCTCCACCGGCGTGATTTTGCCTTTGGCACGGTTCGAAGCTTCCCATTTCCCTCCAAAGCGCTAAGCTCAACGCTTAAGCGAGCGGCGATCTCTTCCCATGATGCGTCAGTATGAGCTTGTCGAACGCGTTCAGGCCTATAACCCGAACGTCGACGAGCAGTTGTTGAACAAGGCCTATGTCTACGCCATGCAGAAGCATGGCTCGCAGAAGCGTGCCTCGGGCGACCCCTATTTCAATCATCCGCTCGAAGTCGCGGCCATCCTGACCGAGCTCAAGCTCGACGATGCCTCCATCGCCGTCGGCCTGTTGCACGACACGATCGAGGATACCGACGCCACCCGCGCCGAAATCGATCAGATGTTTGGCTCGGAAATCGGCGCCATCGTCGATGGCCTGACCAAGATCGAGCGTCTCAACCTGGTCTCGCGCGAAGAGGCCCAGGCGGAGAACCTCCGCAAGCTGCTGCTCGCCATCAGCCAGGACGTCCGCGTGCTTTTGGTCAAGCTCGCCGATCGCCTCCACAATATGCGCACCCTGCAATATATGCCGCCCGAAAAGCGCACCCGTATTGCCCAGGAAACCATGGATATCTATGCCCCGCTCGCCGGCCGCATGGGTATGCAGGACATGCGCAACGAGCTCGAAGACATCTCTTTCAAGATCCTCCAGCCCGACCATTATGAAGCGATCATGGCGCGTCTCGACGAGATGCAGGCCGAATATCGCGAGACGATCTCCACCATTTCGACCGAGCTCAGCGAGCGCCTCGCCGCCGAGGGCATTACCGCGCGGGTCAAGGCGCGGGTGAAGTCACCGTTTTCGATCTTCAACAAGATCGAACGCAAGTCGATCGCGCTGGAACAGCTGTCCGACATGATCGGCTTCCGCGTCATCGTCGGCTCGATCGACGAATGCTATCACACGGTTGGCGTGGTCCACACCAAGTGGAAGGTCGTGCCCGGGCGTTTCAAGGACTATATTTCGGTCCCCAAGCACAATGACTACCAGTCGATCCACACCACCATCGTTGGCCCCGGGCGCCAGCGCGCCGAACTGCAGATACGCACCGAAGACATGGATCGCGTCGCTGAATTCGGCATTGCCGCCCATGCGCTCTACAAGGATGGCGCCTCGGCCGATCTCAGCCGTATCGAGAACGAGAGCCAGGCCTATGGCTCGCTGCGCCAGACCATTTCGCACCTCACCACCGGCAATTCTACCACCGAGGATTTCCTCGAATACACCAAGCTGGAACTGTTCCAGGACCAGGTGTTCTGCTTCACCCCCCGTGGCCGGCTGATCGCTTTGCCGCGTGGCGCAACGCCGATCGATTTCGCCTACGCGCTGCACACCGATATCGGCGACACGACGGTCGGCGCCAAGATCAACGGTGCCATCCTGCCGCTGGTCACCCAGCTCCGCTCGGGCGACGAAGTGGAAATCATCCGCGACCAGAACCACGTCCCGCCGATGAACTGGCTGGGCATTGCCGCCACCGGCAAGGCCCGCGCCGCCATCCGCCGTTCGGTGCGCCATGCCACCACCCAGCGCGCCTTCTCGCTGGGCGAGCATGTGCTCAACATGATGCTCGAGCGCGAAGGCGTCATGCTCGACGAGGCCGAGGCCAAGGCACTGGCCGAAGCGCTGGGCTCGCCCGGCCGCCGCGAACTGCTGATCGCCGTGGGCGAAGGCAAGATCGGCTCCGAACCGCTCGGCGTCGAACTGGCCAAGGTCAAGGGCCTGCGCAAGCGCCGCCGCAAGCTCGACCTGCCGGTTGCCGATACCGCCGATGGCTGGTTCGCCCTGCGCTCGACCGACCTGTTCCGCTTCCGCGTGCCGGGCGGTCAGCGCTCCGGCCCCAAGGCCAAGACCGCTTTGGCGCAGCTCGATTTTCACATGCCGGTCTCGGTCTCGGGGGAGGGCGTCGTGCCGGGCGATCGGCTGGTCGGCATCCTGCAGCCCGACAAGCCCATGCTGGTCTATCCGATCCACTCGGACGCGCTGATCGACCTGCATGACAGCGACGTGGCCTGGGTCGATGTGCGCTGGAACATCAAAAGCCAGGACGACAAGCTCTATCCCACGGTCATCACCATGGAGAGCGTCAACAAGCCCGGCTCGCTGGCGCAGATCTCGGCGGCCATCGCGGCCTGCGAGGCCAACATCAACAATCTGGTGATGCGCATGATTTCGCCGGACTTTCACCAGATGATCTTTGAAATCGAGGTGCGCGACCTTGCGCAACTGACCGATGTTCTGGCAACGCTCAAACGCAGTCCCGGCCTCTCAGCCGTCCAGCGCGCCGGGGTCCGCGAAGCGGGCATGATTTCCACGCTCGAATGGGACGGCAAGGTCGACAAGAGGTTTGCTGATGACGAAAGATGAAGTTCTGGCCATTTTCCGCGACTGCGGTGCCATGCTGGAGGGCCATTTCATCCTCTCGTCGGGCCTGCGCTCGCCGGTGTTTCTGCAGAAGGCCAAGGTGTTCCAGTATGCCGCGCAGACCGAAAAGCTCTGCAAGGCATTGGCCGAGCGCATCAAGGCTGAAGTCCCCGGCGTGACCAAGGTGGTCTCGCCGGCCATCGGCGGCATTATCCCAGGCTATGAAACCTCGCGTCATTTGGGCGTGCCCGCGCTCTATACCGAGCGCGTCGAGGGCAAGTTCGAGCTGCGCCGCGGCTTCGAGATCGAGCCGGGCGACAAGGTCATCGTCGTGGAAGACATCGTCTCCACCGGCCTCTCAATCCGCGAATGCGTCGAAGCGCTGCGCGGCATTGGCGCCAATGTGGTCGCCGCCGCCTGCCTGATCGACCGCTCCGGTGGCGAAGCCGATGTCGGCGTGCCACTGGTGTCGCTGATCGAGTTCAAGGTCCCCGCCTATCCCGCCGACGCGCTGCCGCCCGAACTGGCCGCCATCCCCGCGGTCAAGCCCGGCAGCCGCGGCATCCAGGGGGTGAAGTGAGTCCCTTCTTCACCTCTCCCCTGAGGGGAGAGGTCGCCGCGCAGCGGCGGGTGAGGGGTTCAGTGTCTGGGTGGAGCATGATGGTCAGTCTAACCTCTGAATCCCTCACTCCAACCCTCTCCCCTCAGGGGAGAGGGGGCCATGCCGCGGATGCGGACGCTTCTGTGGAAAGGCCAATCCCATGATCATCGGCCTCGGCTCGGACCTGATCCAGATCGAGCGCGTCGCCAAGACGCTGGAAAAGTATGGCGACCGGTTTACCCAGCGCTGCTTTACCGAGATCGAGCAGAAAAAGTCCGACCGCCGCGCCCAGCGCGCCGCCTCCTATGCCAAGCGCTTTGCCGCCAAGGAAGCCTGTTCCAAGGCGCTGGGTACCGGCATTTCCTGGGGCGTCTATTGGCGCGACATGGGCGTGGTCAACCTGCCGTCCGGCAAGCCGACCATGAAGCTGACCAATGGTGCGGCAAAAGCCCTCGCGCGCCTTGTCCCGGCGGGCCATGAGCCCCACATCCATCTCACCATCACCGACGACGCCGGCCTCGCTCAAGCCTTCGTCATCATTGAGGCGCTGCCGATTGCTGGCAATTGACCCGGCTCCTGCAAGGGAATAACGCTTCGCCACTGCATTTCCGGGGAATTCCATGAGTCAGCCCGCCGACAAGTCCATCAAGAAGTCTGCCGCCAGCGAATGGTGGGAGACCATTGTCGTCGTGGTCGAAGCGCTGCTGATCGCCATCGTGCTGCGCAGCTTCCTCTACCAGCCCTTTTCCATTCCCACTGCCTCGATGCAGCAAACCATGATGATCGGCGACTACTTCGTCGCCAATAAATTCGTCTGGGGCTATGGCAAGCATAGCTTCTCGCTCGGCCGCTATGGCGATTTTTCCGCGCTGGATTTCGAACTGCCGATTTCCAACCGCATCTTCGGCCGGGAGCCGAACCGCGGCGATATCGCCGTTTTCCGCCCGGTGCCGCAGAACATCGAATATATCAAGCGCGTCGTCGGCCTGCCGGGTGACCGCATCCAGGTCACCGCCGGCCGCCTCTACATCAATGGCGTGATGGTCGAGCGCGAAGAAGTCGGCAAGGCGCAAGATACCGACAGCAACAACCAGACCGTGGAAGTGACCGTCTATCGCGAGACCTTCCCCGAGGGCACCAACCACATCATCCAGGAAATCTCGGATAACGCGCCGCTCGACAATACCTCGGAATATGTTGTGCCCGCCGGCCATTACTTCATGATGGGCGACAATCGCGACCGCTCCGCCGATAGCCGCGTGCTGAGCCAGGTCGGCTATGTCCCGGCCGTCAACCTGATCGCCAAGGCCGAAGCGCGCTTCTTCTCGATCAAGGACAACCTGCCGCCATGGCAGCTCTGGCAGTGGCCGGCCAACGTCCGCTGGGACCGCATGTTCCAGGGCGTCGATACGCAACACGTTCCATGAGCCGTGCAGCGCGCAGTACCGAAAAGCTCCAGTTCCGCCTCGGCTACAAGTTTGCCGATCCGGACCTGCTGAACCGCGCGCTCACCCATTCCAGCGCCATTTCGCCGGCCAAGCGCATCGAGCGCTCCTACCAGCGGCTTGAGTTTTTGGGCGATCGCGTGCTCGGCCTCGTCGTCGCCGACATGCTGTATCGCCGCTACCCCAAGGCCAATGAGGGCGAGCTTAGCCGCACGCTCAACACGCTGGTGCGCAAGGAAACCTGCGCCGTCATCGCCCGCACTCTTGGTCTCGGCCAGGAGATGATCCTCGGCGAAAGCGAAGCCCGTACCGGCGGCGCCGAAAAGGAAGCCATTCTGGGCGATGTCACCGAAGCGGTGATCGGCGCCATCTATTGCGACGGCGGCATGGGCAAGGCCTATGAATTCGTCGAGCGCATGTTCGAGGAATTTCTGGCCGACGGCCAGGCCAACAAGGCCGATGCCAAGACCACGCTGCAGGAATGGGCCCAGGCCCGCGGCCTCGAGCCCCCCACCTATACCCAGACCGCGCGCACCGGTCCCGACCATGCGCCCGAATTCACCATCGCCGTCACCCTGGGTGATTTCGAACCGTTGAGCGCTATCGGACCTTCCAAGAAGATCGCCGAACACAAGGCCGCCGAACTGTTCCTGATCGCCCAGCAGGTGTGGCAAGAACCCAAAGATCAAAGCAAATGACAGATATTGAACCGATCGACACCGCCTGCGGCTTCATCGCCCTCGTCGGCGCCCCCAATGCCGGCAAGTCCACGCTGCTGAACTCGCTGGTCGGCACCAAAGTCTCCATCGTCACCCACAAGGCGCAGACCACCCGCAGCCAGGTGCGAGGCGTGGTTACGCTCGACAAGGCACAGCTGGTTTTCATCGACACGCCCGGCATCTTTGCCCCCAAGCGCCGGCTCGACCGCGCCATGGTCGATAGCGCCTGGGGCGGGGCCGGCGATGCCGATATCGTCGCGCTGATCGTCGACGTCGATCGCGGCCTGACGTCCGACCTCGAAAAGCTGATCGAGGGCCTCGAAAACATCAATCACCCGCGCATCCTGATCCTCAACAAGATCGACACCATCAAGAACGAGGAACTGCTGAAGCTCTCCGAGGCGATCAACGCCAAGTTGCGCTTTGAAGCCACCTTCATGATCTCGGCCCTCAAGGGCTATGGCGTGCAGGACTTCATGGACTGGTGCGTCAAGCATATCCCGCCCGGCCCCTGGCACTTCCCCGAGGATCACCTCACCGACCTGACCATGGCCATCACCGCGGCAGAGATCACGCGCGAAAAGCTGTTCCTGCGCGTCCACGACGAGATCCCCTACAATTCCACCGTCGAGACCGAGAGCTTCAAGATCCAGAAGGACGGCTCCTACAAGATCGACCAGGTGATCTATCTGTCGCGCGAGAGCCACAAGAAGATCGTGCTCGGCGCGGGGGGCCAGACCATCAAGTCGATCGGCGCGGAATCGCGCAAGGAACTGATGGCCATGTACGAGGTGCCGATCCATCTGTTCCTCTTCGTGAAAGTCCGCGAAAAGTGGGGCGACGATCCCGAGCGCTACCGCGAAATGGGTCTCGACTACCCGCACGGCAAGGACTGACCGCTCTTTGCCCTTGAAGGTCTGAGCAGATGGAATGGACCGGTGAAGCCCTGCTCATAGGCGTCCGTCGTCACGGCGAGTCGAGCGTCATTGCCGAGGCCATGGTGGCGGGCAGGGGGCGTCATCTCGGCCTCGTCCGCGGTGGCCGCTCGCGCCGCCTCTCGCCCGCGCTGCAGCCCGGCAATACCATCCAGCTCACTTGGCGCGCCAGGCTCGAAGACCAGCTCGGCATGTTCAGCGTCGAATTGCTGCAAGGCCGCGCCGCCGCCCTGATCGAGGACCGCACCCGGCTCTACCTCAGCCAGACCGTCTGCGAATTGCTGCACCTGCTGCCCGAGCGCGACCCGCATGATCGCCTGCTCGGCATGGCCGTCCGCCTGATCGACAGCGCCCCCGATGGCGCCGCACTGGCCCGTTTCGAGCTGGCCCTGCTCGACGACCTCGGCTTCGGCCTCGATCTCTCAACCTGCGCCGCCACCGGCACTACCGAAGACCTGACGCATGTCTCTCCAAAGTCGGGCCGCGCCGTCTCCCGCGCCGCCGCGCAACCCTACCTCGACCGCCTGCTGCCGCTGCCGAGCTTCCTCACCGGCCTCGGCAATGCCAGCCCACACGACATCGCCGACGCGCTGAAGCTCACCAGCCATTTCCTCGATGCCCACATCTGGGGGCCAAGGCAAGAGGCACGACCGGCGATGCGCGATGGGTTGGTGGAGCTGCTGAGTCGGGAGCGGGAGTAGCGGGGGATATCCGTGCTTTCTGGCAACGCTATCCACCTTATCCACGCCCCTCCACCAGCGCGCATAATGCCGCCATCCACCCCGCATCGGCGGCCTGCAGGCGACAGTGGCGGGAGTGGGCCGGGCACGGGACTATGCCAGTCGCCGTGGGTTCACGCCCGGGCCGTCGGTATGCGAGGTTATGCCGGCCGCCTGACGCGGTTCATAAAACCGGACGTCCCGAGACGGCGATCGTCTCACACTAAAAATCTCAAGAGGCGAAAGCCGTCTCGGGATCCGCCCACTCATGAAAACCGCATCCAGGCGGCGCTTCCGCTTGGGCGGTGATTGACACCGCGTCTCGCCCGGCTATGGTCCGGCCAGCATTTACGAGGACCTAATCCCATGACTTACGATCTCGCCAAGACCATCGATGACGCCTTCGAGGCTCGTGCCGAGATCAAGTTCGATACCAAGGGTGAAGTGCGCGAGGCCGTCGAGGAAGCGCTGCGCCTGCTCGATAGCGGCGAAGCGCGGGTTGCCGAAAAGGTCGATGGGCAGTGGCAGGTCAATCAGTGGCTCAAGAAAGCCGTGCTGCTGAACTTTCGCCTCAACGACAACAAGCTGATCGAGGGCGCACCGGGCGGTTCGCACTATTGGGACAAGGTGCCGACCAAGTTCGAGGGCTGGAGCGAGAACCAGTTCCGCGCCGCCGGCTTCCGTGCCGTGCCCGGCGCCGTGGTGCGCAGCCCGGCCTTTATCGGCAAGAATGTCATCCTGATGCCCAGCTTCGTCAATGTCGGCGCCTATGTCGACGAGGGCACCATGGTCGACACCTGGGTCACTGTCGGCTCCTGCGCGCAGATCGGCAAGAATGTGCATATTTCAGGTGGCGTCGGCATTGGCGGCGTGCTCGAGCCGCTGCAGGCCGGCCCGGTGATCATCGAGGACAATTGCTTTATCGGCGCCCGTTCGGAAGTGGTCGAGGGCGTGATTGTCGGCGAAGGCGCGGTGATTTCCATGGGCGTCTTCATCGGCGCCTCGACCAAGATCGTCGATCGCGCTACCGGCGAAATCCACATCGGCAAGGTGCCGCCCTATTCGGTGGTGGTCTCGGGCTCGCTGCCCGGCAAGCCTTTGCCCAATGGCGAACCCGGCCCGAGCCTTTATTGCGCGGTGATCGTCAAGACGGTCGACGCGCAGACCCGCAGCAAGACCGGCATCAACGAGCTGCTGCGCGACTGATGACACTTGACCCGCTCGACCTGCTCAAGCGCCTGATTGCCTGCCCCTCGGTGACGCCCGAGGAGGCCGGGGCGCTGGATGTGCTGGAGCAAGCGCTGGCGGCGATCGGTTTTACCGTCACCCGCCTGCGTTTTGAGGGCGATGGGTCCTATCCGGTCGATAACCTGTTTGCCATTCGGGGCACGGCTGGGCGGCGGCTGCTGTTTGCCGGGCATACCGATGTGGTACCGCCCGGCGATCTGGCGGGTTGGACGTCGGACCCGTTCATGCCGCGCGAGGCGGATGGCAAGCTTTATGGGCGCGGCGCGGCGGATATGAAGTCGGGCGTCGCGGCTTTTGTCGCGGCGGCGGCGGCCATCCCAGAGGATGCCGGCACGGTGATGCTGGCCATCACCAATGACGAGGAAGCCGACGCCATCAATGGCACAGACAAGCTGATGGCCTGGGCTGAAAGCCAGCAGCAGCATTTCGACTTTGCCATTGTCGGCGAACCGAGTTCAGCTGCCCAGCTCGGCGACAGCATCAAGATCGGCCGGCGTGGGTCGCTGTCGGGCACGATCACGGTGGCTGGCACGCAGGGCCATGTGGCCTATCCAGAGCGGGCCAACAATCCGATGCCGGCGCTGGCGCGGGTGGTGACGGCGCTGGATACGCAGATTGACACCGGCACGAAGCATTTCCCGGCGAGCAATCTCGAAGTCACGTCCATTGACGTCGGCAATCCGACCGGCAATGTGATCCCGGCCGCTGGGACCATCAAGTTCAACATCCGCTACAATGACCTGTGGACGCCAGAAACGCTGGCGGACTGGGTGCGCGGACGCATTGCCACGGTCGATGCCAAGGGCGCGGTATTCAGCTTCAGCGTGGCCGGCGTGCCGTCAAAATCTTTCCTGTCGCCACTGAGCGATGATGTGGCGACGCTGAGCGCAGCCATCAAGGAAGTCACAGGGCGCAAGCCGGAATTCTCGACCGGTGGCGGCACATCGGATGCGCGCTTCATCGCCCAATATGGGCCGGTGGTGGAATGCGGATTGGTCGGGCCGTCGATGCACAAGGCGGACGAACATATCCTGGTTTCAGACCTCGTCGGGTTGACCGAGATCTATCGCGCCTTCATGGTCCGCTTCTTTGGAGGGGCGGCATGAAAATCTGGGGCGCGATCAGCAACGCCGTGACCGGCTGGATGATGATCCTGCGCGGCGAACCGGGCTGGCGCGAGCGCTTCTCGATCAGCACGCCGGGTCTGATCATCGCGCTGATCATCTATGCCTGCGCCGCGTTTCTTGCTGTCGCCATTGCCTCGACCAGCATCGGCATGCCCAGCCTGCCGGGCGTGCTTGCCGCGATGTTCGTACTGGGCCTGCCGGTCATTGCGCTGGTGCTGACGCTGTTGGGCACGCGCATGGGGCTCAAGAGCAATGAGCCCATCTATCCCATTCTGGTGCCCGGAACCTATGTGCTGACGGCCTTCCTGTTGATCGAGGGTGCGCTGGCGATGATCGGCGGGCCGGTCGTCATGCTGGCCTGGGTCGGGCTGGGTTATCTGCTGTATCGGCTGGCCCGAGCCGCGACGGGCTGGAACTTAGGCATTGCTGCGGCATTTGCGGTTTTGACGGTCGTGCTGCTTGTGGCGATGCGCATGGCGCTCTACATGCTCAGCAATCCCGGCACCTGAACCCTCGAGACAAGCCCTTGGCCAAAACGACCACGACCTTCCTCGATGAGCTGATCGGCGCCGCCCGCGGCTGCCTCGCCCTGATCGTCGGCGACAGGCAATCCTCCGCCTATTTCGATTTCCGCCAGACCGGCTTGGTCGGCTCGTTCATCGCGCTGGTTGTGGCGCTGGCCGTACAGGCCTTCGGGCCGCAGCTGCTGGGTATTCCAACCCCATCCGGCGTGGCCGGCGGTGTGGTGATCCTTGGCGCGCTGGTGATCGGCGTGCAGTTCGGCATTGCCTGGATCGTGCTGCGCCAACTTGGCCGTAGCGATGGCTTTATCCCCTTCGTCGTGGTGCAGAACTGGGCGACGATGTTTCAGGCGGTGCTTGCCGTGGCGCTGATCGGCATTTTCGGCCAGCCGATCGCCATCGAACCGGGCGGGGAAATGGCGCAGCTGACCAGCGGCAGCATTCCCTTCATCGTTCTGGGCATTGCCGCCTTGGTGATCTCGGTCAATATCGCCCGGCTGATCCTGACGCTGAAGCCGCTGCATGTTGCGCTGTTCGTGAGCGCCCAGCTAACCACCGCGCTGGTGATCCAACCCATATTGGGCATGGCGCTCTAGTAGCTGACGCCGGTCAGATAGAGGCCGGCTGACGGCGCCATGGCGCCGCAGCGGGTGCGGTCTTTGGCATCGAGCGCGGCGCGGAAATCGCGCGGGCTCCACTTGCCCTCGCCGACCAGCCGGAGTGAACCGACCATCGAGCGCACCTGATGATGCAGGAATGAACGGGCGCTGGCGGTGATGACGACATGATCCGGCTCGGCCCGGACGGAAAACCTGTCCAGGGTCCGCACTGGTGAGTTCGCCTGACATTCCGATGAGCGGAAGGTCGTGAAATCATGCTGGCCAAGGGCAAGGCTGGCCGCGTGATCCATCGCCTCGGCATCAAGGCTTTTGGGAATGTGCCAGACATGGTCGCGCTCGATCACCGGCGGGGCGCGGCGGGTGAGGATGCGATATTCATAGTGGCGCGCCGTGGCGGAGAAGCGGGCCTCGAAGGTATCGGGCACAGCTTCGGCCGTGATGATGGCCGCCGGCTGCGGCCGCAGGTGAAAGTTCAGCGCCTCGCGGATGCGGAACGGGTCCCACTCTTTGCTGAGATCAAAATGAGCGACCTGGCCGAGGGCATGGACGCCCGCATCAGTGCGTCCCGCAGCCTGGGTGGTGACGGTCTCGCCCGACATGGCAAGGATCGCCTCTTCGAGCGCCTGCTGCACCGAGGGCCGATCGGCCTGGCGCTGCCAGCCCGAGAAGGGCGTGCCGTCATATTCTATGGTGAGCTTGTAGCGCGGCATTTAGCTGACGCTGGCGGGCAAGGTCCCTGCCCCACGCAGGAAGGTCGCGGCATCCATGGCGCCCTTGCCTTCGCGCTGCACCTGGGTGAGGCGAACGGCACCGGAGCCGCAGGCAATGGTGAGGTTGTCGAGCAAGGCACCGGGCGCACCGCTGCCCGAACCGAGCGTCGAACGCAGCACTTTCACGCGGGTCGGCTTGCCGGCCAGTTCGACTTCAAACCACGCGCCGGGGAAAGGCGAGAGGCCGCGGATGTGATTGTGCACGTCTTCGGCCGGCAGCGACCAATCGATGCGGGCCTCGGATTTTTCGATCTTTTTGGCATAGACCGCGTCATCTTCGGGCTGCGGCTTGAAATCCAGGCTGCCGCGGTCGAGCGCGGCCAGCGCCCGGCCCATCAGGTCGGCGCCGGTGCGCATCATGCTGTCGTGCAATTCGCCGGCGGTCATGTCCGGAGTGATCGGGATCACCTCGCCGAGCGCGACCGGGCCGGTGTCGAGGCCTTCGTCCATCTGCATAACCATGACGCCGGTCTGGGCATCGCCGGCCATGATCGAACGCTGAATCGGCGCGGCACCGCGCCAGCGCGGCAGCAGCGAACCATGGAGGTTGAGGCAGCCAAGTTCGGGCGCTTCAAGAATGGGCTTGGGTAGCAGAAGACCATAGGCAACGACCACGGCAAGGTCCGCACCATGGCTGGCGAAGACGATCTGCTCGGCCTCGCCTTTCAGCGACTTGGGCGTATAGACCGGAATGCCAAAACCTTCGGCCGCCAGGTGTACAGGCGACTTGCGCTCTTCCTGGCCACGGCCGGCCGGCTTGGGCGCGCGGGTATAGACCGCGACGACCTCATGGCCGGAGGAGACGATTTCAGTCAGCGTGGGAACGGAAAAATCCGGCGTGCCCATGAAAATGATACGCATGGGTACTCCTACCGAGCCTGTGCTTTAGCGAGCCGCCAGCTTGGCCTGCTTGTCGAATTTCTTGATGACGCGGTCGCGCTTAAGGCGGCTCAGGTAGTCGATATAGAGCACGCCATCGAGGTGATCGAGTTCGTGCTGGATGCATACGGCGAGCTTGCCTTCGGCTTCCTTGGTGACCTGCTGGCCGTCGAGATCGGTATAGGTGACCGTGACGTCATTGGGCCGTTCGACCTCGTAATAGAGCTCGGGGATGGAGAGGCACCCTTCTTCGGTGACCTGCATCTGCTCGCCGAAATGGGTGATTTCGGGATTGATCATCACCAGCGGCTCGGGCGTTTCGCCTTCGGGCGCCAGATCCATCACCACGATGCGCTTCATCACGCCGATCTGTGGCGCGGCCAGGCCAATGCCGGGCGCGTCATACATGGTGTCGAGCATGTCCTTGGCCAGCGTCTTGATCTCGTCATCGACCTCGATGATGGGATCAGCGACAGCGCGCAGGCGCGCATCGGGAATGACGAGAATTGGGCGGATGGCCATGGTGAAGGTCCGGCGAAAAGGGATTTTCCCTTCGATATGGTATTTTCGCCTGCGGGGTCAACTCTTGTGCCCCGCACCATGAGAACATTCTGCGAACGGACGAATCGCGGTAAGCTCACTTTATGGACACCATACTCTTCTCGATCGCCGATTATCCCGTGACACTGGCCATGGCCCTGCTGGGCGGGCTGGCTGTAGCGGCCCTCGTCTTCGCTGCCGTCATCATTGCAGTGACCAGCGGCAATGCGCGGCAGGCTGCCGAGACCGGCGCCCGGTTTGCCGAGCAATTGCGCGAGAGCTTTACTGCCCAGTTGGGCGAACGCGATCGCCGCATTCAGGAACTAGATCATCAGGTTCGGGTGGAGCGGGAGCGCGGTGCGGAACAGGCCGAGCGGCTGCAGGAAAAGAATTCCGAGCTTTTGGCCGATGCGTCTGCCCTGCGGGCGCGCATGACCGAGCAGGTGGCGCAAGCCCAGGCCAGCGAGGCACGGTTCCTTGCCGCCCGGCAGCAGATGACAGACGAGTTCAAGGCGATTGCCGGCGATGTGCTGAAGAACCAGAGCGAGACCTTCACCAAGCAGAACCGCGAGCAGGTCGATACGCTGCTCAAGCCGCTCAACGACAAGATTGGCGAATTCCACACTGGGCTGATCAAGGATCGCGCCACCATGGGCGAGCAAATCCGCGCGCTACTGGAAAGCAATGTGCAGATAACCACCGAGGCCAGTAACCTGACCAAGGCGCTCAAGGGCAATGCGCAGACGCAGGGCGCCTGGGGCGAGATGATCCTGTCGACCATTCTGGAACGGTCTGGCCTGCGCGAGGGCGAGCAGTATGTGACGCAGCAGAGCCATATCGGTACGGATGGCTCCCGGCTGCGCACCGACGTCGAAATCCTGATGCCCAATGACGACAGGCTGGTGATCGATTCCAAGGTCTCGCTGACGGCCTTCGAGGCCTATACCAATTGCGAGGACGAGACGCGGGACAGTCACCTGCGGGCGCATATCGTCTCGGTGCGCGGGCATATCCGCACGCTGGGCGAAAAAACCTATCAGAAGCATGCGCGGTCGAGCCTCGACTATGTGATGATGTTCGTGCCGATCGAAAGCGCGCTGGCCACCGCGATTCAGGCCGATGCGACACTGGTCGAATATGGCATGAGCCAGGGCGTCATGCTGACCACACCGACGACGCTGATGACCGTTTTGCGGACAGTACGGAACGTCTGGGACATCGAGAAGCGCCACCGCAATGCCGACGAGATCGCCGAGCGAGCGGGCGCGCTTTATGAGAAGGTCGCCGGGTTCTTGGCGAGCATGGACAAGCTCGACGGACATCTGGAGAAGGCGCGGCTGAGCTTTGAGGATGCCAAGGGGCAGCTCTCGACCGGGCGCGGCAATGTGGTGCGGCAGGTGGAAATGCTGCGCGACCTGGGTGCCAAGTCCAACAAGACACTGCCAAGCGGCTGGGATGGCGGCAGCGAGGACGCGCCGGTGTTGCGGATCGTCGGCAAGGATGAGCCGGGCGACTTGGCCTAGCCTGCACTGAGCTCGCTGCGGCTCTTGAGCACTTTGTCGCCGTCGTCCTGCTCGATCAGATAGGCCGGTTCCTTGCGACTGGCTTCGCGGGTGACTTCGGTGCCCTTGATGGTGCGTGAAACCTTGCTGGTGAAGCGCTCGACAATCTTGCCATGGGCTGTATTGGCGCCCCAGCTCCAGCTGACTTTCGAGCCTGTTCGGAATGCCATGTAACCTCTCCACGTCTTGGCGAGATCAACCCGGAACGATCACAACCGTTCCCCCGGGCGAACCACATGGGCGCTGTCGCGTTGGTGCAGACGATCAACCATGCGGGAGACGGAAATGGCGCAGCATCACGACCATCACGGCACCATGGTGCCACAGGATACCAATTTCGATAATGCCGACCAGCCGGGCATTGCCCAGCCCTATACGCAAAGCGAAGTGGAGGAACTGCTGTATGGCGAGGATCGCCCGGCCTCCGAGCGCCTGGCGCGGCTGCGGGAGTTGCGCGAGGAAAGCGCCATTCGCGAAAGCGGCGACTGGGGCGGGCAGGATCCGGCCGCGATGCTGGACGAGCTGGACCGGGCGATCGACGAACTCAGCGCGGTGATCGCCAATGGCGAAGAGGACGAGGAGTATGCCGGGCTCGCCACCAATTTCGACAATGACCCGAACGACCGGCTCGATGCGCTGTCACCCGACGATGATGAAGCGCGCTTTGCCATCGAGGGCGATGACGATGGCGAAGAGCCGGACGATGCGCTCGAAGAAGAGAACTGGGACGGTGGCGATGAATTCCGCACCGAGCGGGATTTGCACTAATTAGTTGTCGCGCTTTCGAACTGCAAAACCGGCAACCACTTTTGCTGAAAGCGCTCTAAATCTCGGTGCGGGCCTTGAGCGCTTGGCTGAGCGTGCCTTCGTCGAGATAATCCAGCTCGCCCCCGACGGGAACGCCGTGGGCGAGGCGGGTCACCTTGGCGCCCGAGCCGGCAAGGCGATCGGTGATGTAATGCGCCGTGGTCTGGCCTTCGACCGTGGCGTTGACGGCGAGCACGACTTCGCGGAAATCCGGCGCGCGGGCGATAAGGGCATCGACGGTGATATCATCCGGGCCGACGCCATCGAGCGGCGAGAGCACGCCCCCAAGGACGTGATATCTGACCTGGCCGACGCCGGCCCGCTCCAGCGCCCAGAGGTCGGAAACGTCCTCCACAACGATCAACATGCCACTATCGCGGCGCGGATCGGCGCAGATGGTGCAGGGGCTTTTGGTATCGATATTGCCGCAGACTTCGCAAGTGCGGACGACGGCGACGGCGCGGTCGAGCGCAGCGGAAAGAGGCAGCATAAGCTGCTCTTTCTTTTTCACCATATGCAAAACGGCCCGGCGGGCCGAACGCGGTCCCAGCCCTGGCAGGCGGGCCAGGAGCTGGATCAGCTGTTCAATCTCGGGTCCGCCGGAGGCCATTATCGGTTAGCACACTGTTAACGTTGAGACGCTCAGAAAGGGAATTTCATGCCGGGCGGGATGGGAAGGCCGGCGGTGACTTCGCTCATCTTGCGCTGCATTTCGGCTTCCGACTTGGCCTTGGCATCGGCGTGGGCGGCGATGATCAGGTCTTCGAGCACGTCGACATCGTCTTCCTTGAACAGGGACGGATCGATCTTGAGGCCCTTGAGATCGCCCTTTCCGCTGAGCGACACGACGACCATGCCGCCGCCGGAGCGGCCTTCGACGACGAGATCGGCAAGCTCGGCCTGCATGGCCTCCATCTTGCCCTTCATCTCGCCTGCGGCCTTCATCATACCCATAAGGTCTTTCATTCGTCGTCCTCTTCAACGGGGGGCGGGGGCGTCTCGGCCTCGGTGACGAGGGCGTCGTCGCGCACCGTCACATTGACCAGCTTAGCGCCGGGAAAGGTTTGCAGGATGGCCTTGACCAAAGGATCGTCATTGGCCGCGGCATGCGCTGCCTCGACGCGCTGTTCCTTCTCCTGCCGGGCGGTGAGGCCCTCGGGTGGCTTGGTCGAAACCATGACCAGCCAGCGCTGGCCGGTCCAGAGCTGCAGGCGGGCGGAGAGCGTGGCGATAATGCCCGGGTCGGTGCCGTCGGTGAGGGCAACCTCGATACGGCCCTGCTCGAAGGAGACCGGACGCATCGAGCCTTCGAGCGCCAGCTTGACCAAGACATCGCGCTTGGCCTGGGCCAGAGCGATCAACTCCTTGTAGGAGCTGACGGTCGAAAAGGCAGGGGCGATTTCGGGCTGGGCCGAGGCCTGCGGCACGGCGGGCTGGGTGGCCACGGCCTCGGTCATCACCGGACGCGGGGCTTCGACGCGCATGGCGGAAGCACCGCCACCGCCACCATTGGACGGGCCGCGCGCGATGGGCGCGGATTGCGGCAGGCTTGGCGCCGGCATATTAGCCAGCTTGGCGATCAGGTCATCGGGGCTAGGCAGGTCAGCGGCATAGGCTAGGCGGATCAGCGACATTTCGGCGGCTTGCAGACCGTTGCTGGCGCGGGCGACTTCGTCATGGCCCTTGAAGAGGATCTGCCAGGCACGGGTCAGCGCCCGCATCGGCAGCTTGCCGGCGAGTTCAGCGCCACGACGGCGCTCGTCGGGGGTGAGCGAAACGTCGTCGGCGGCAGCGGGCACGACCTTGATGCGGGTCACCAGATGGGTGAAATCGGCGAGGTCGGCGACGAGGGTCTGCGGATCGGCGCCCATGTCATAGAGCGCGCGCATGGTGTCGATGGCCGCCCCGATCTGGCCGCCCATCAGTTCCTCGAAGAGGTCGATGATGCGGGCGCGATCGCCGAGGCCGAGCATGGCCTTGACCGTCGATGCCGTCACCGTGCCATTGCCATGGGCAATGGCCTGATCGAGCAGGGAGAGATTGTCGCGAGCCGAGCCTTCGCCGGCGCGGACAATCATCGCCAGGGCCTCGGGCTCGAAGGTTATGCCCTCCTGGCCGAGGATGGATTCGAGATAGGCCGACATGATCTCGGGCGTGATGCGGCGCAGGTCGAAGCGCATGCAGCGGCTGAGGATGGTCACCGGCACCTTGCGGATTTCGGTGGTGGCGAAGATGAACTTCACATAGGGCGGCGGCTCTTCGAGCGTCTTCAGCAGCCCGTTGAAGGCCGCCGTCGAGAGCATGTGCACTTCGTCGATAACATAGACTTTGTACTTGGCCGAGGACGGCGCGTATTTGACCGAGTCGATGATCTCGCGAATGTCGTTGATGCCGGTATTGCTGGCAGCATCCATCTCGATCACGTCGACATGGCGACCTTCGATGATGGCGCGGCAGTGCTCGCCCTCGACGCTGAGATCAAGCGTCGGGTGAGCTCCATTGGCATCTTCATAGTTGAAGGCGCGGGCCAGGATGCGGGCCGTGGTGGTCTTGCCGACGCCGCGGACGCCGGTGAGGATGAAGGCATGGTGGATGCGGTTCTGCGCGAAGGCATTGCCCAGCGTCTGCACCATGGCATCCTGGCCAACGAGCGTGGTGAAGTCGCGCGGCCGGTATTTGCGGGCGAGAACGAGATAGGGCGATGATGGGGAATCGGAACCAGCCATTTCGCTTTCTTACCACATCGGGTGGGAAAGCCTCTGCTTGAGCTATTTCAAACAGCTTGAATGGGCAAAAGGCCGAAGTAGGAGGCTGGCAACGACCCGTGAAGGTCTCGTTGGGGCTGCTTCCTTCCGGACCTGACCCGGTTGGCGAGGAACACGTCCGCGCCAACCTCCCGGAGCGCTATATGCGAATAAATGGTCACAAAGGCAAGAGCGCGACACCCCGAATTGATGGCCTATCCCCTTTCCCTGCGACCCATTGATCCTTAACTCGGCTCTGCGAGCATCAGGAAGAATCAAGGAGAAGCCGGATCATGGCCAAGCGTCGCCCTACATCTTTGCGGACTTCGGTCGAGGACGTTGCTGCGTCCAAGCGGGCGCCGTCGACGCCACAGACCGAGTCGCCGGCGTTTCGGCTGGCCTTTGCCGATGATGACTTTCTCACTTCGGAAGAAACGCGCGGGGTGCGGTTTCAGCTCGAATATATGAAGCCAGAATTCCGCCTGCGCGAGCGCGGCATCAATTCGACGGTGGTGCTGTTTGGCGGTGCGCGCATCCCGGCGCCGGGCAAGCCGGCCTGGGCGGCCAAGAATGAGGTGCAGAAGGCCAACCTCGAGGCTGCGTCGAAATACTATGACGAGGCACGGCGCTTTGCGCAGCTGGCTTCGGCAACGTCGAAGGCGCTGGATTTCAAGGAATTCGTGGTGACGACCGGCGGCGGGCCCGGTGTGATGGAGGCGGGCAATCGCGGCGCGGCGGATGTCGGGGCGCCGTCGATCGGGCTCAATATCGTCTTGCCGCATGAGCAGGCGCCCAATGCCTATGTGACGCCGGACCTGAGCTTCAACTTCCACTATTTCGCGACGCGGAAGATCCATTTCCTGATGCGCGCCAAATGCGTGGCGGTCTTTCCCGGTGGCTTCGGCACGCTGGACGAATTCTTTGAGACACTGACGCTGATCCAGACCAAGCGTATGGACCCGATCCCGCTGATCCTGTTCGGCGCGGAATTCTGGAACAAGGTGATCAATTTCGAGGCGCTGGCCGAGGCCGGCACCATTGCGCCGGACGACACCAAGCTGTTCCACTTCGCCGACACGGCCGAGGAAGGCTGGGAAGTGGTGCGCAAGTTCTATGACCTGCCGGTGGTGAAGGAGGCCTAGCCCCCTTTCCTACTTCGTGTCGCTGGCCGGATAGACGCCGAGGATGCGGAACTGGTCGGTGAAGAAGCCAAGCTCTTCGAAGGCATGCTGCACGCTGACATCGGAGGGATGACCTTCGATATCGGCATAGAACTGGGTGGCGGTGAAGGCGCCGCCGACCATATAGCTTTCGAGCTTGGTCATGTTGACGCCATTGGTGGCAAAGCCGCCCATGGCCTTGTAGAGCGCGGCCGGCACGTTGCGGACGCGGAAGACGAAGGTGGTCTTGACCTTGCCGCTATTGGCGGGCGCTTCCTTGGGGGTCGGCGATAGCACGAGAAAGCGTGTGGTGTTGTGGGCGGCGTCCTCGATATTGGACGCCAGGATGTTCAGGCCATAGATTTCGCCGGCAAAGCGCGAGGCGATGGCGGCAACGGATTTGTCGCCCTTTTCCGAGACTTCGCGCGCCGAGCCGGCGGTATCGACGGCGTTGATGGTGCGGAAGCCATTTTCGGAAATGAACTTGCGGCACTGGCCTAGCGCTACGGAGAGCGACTGCACGGCCTTGATATCGCCAAGGGTGGCGCCGGGCACGCCGAGCAGGGTCATCTCGACGCGCAGATAGGTCTCGCCGATAATGTGGAGGCCGCTTTCGGGCAGGAGATGATGAATATCGGTAATGCGGCCATAGAGCGAGTTCTCGACCGGAACCACGGCATAATCGGCCTTGCCGGACTGCACCGCATTGAGGGTTTCCTCAAAGGTGACGCAGCCGAGCGCTTCTTCGCCGGGGAAGACATTGCTGGCGGCGGCGTGGCTGAAGGCGCCAGGTTCACCCTGGAAAGCGATCTTCTTGGTCATCGGGAGGTCCGTATCTGCTAGGCGAGAGGCTTTTGAACCGGGCGACAGACGGAGTCAATTGAAGCGCCACCCGGGGCTGCCACTCGCCCATGAGTCTCCTGGCCTCCTTTCCTAAAGGCCGGCGCCATTCGGGCGTAGCCCTCATGGCCTTCTCCCCTAAAATCGCTCCACCGGAGCGATTTTGCCCTTCGGGCCGGCTCGAAGTGTCGCAGCACGGTTTTGACCTGTTGCGCCGCTGAGCCTCTGCGACTATCTTCCGCGCGCGTTCGGACCCCTCCGTTGAGCCGATTTCCCTATGGGCTATCGAAAGTTGGGCGGGGTTCGCGTATCGTCCACAGGGGATGGACCGGCAGAGAGACCAAATGGATTCGTTCGAGCTTAACAAGATCATGGGCGCCGTGCTCGGCACGCTGCTGTTCGTCATGGGCGCCGGCTTCGTTGCTGAAGCCATCTACCATCCCATCGAGGGCCGTGGCCCTGGCTATGCCCTGCCGGAACCCGAAGTGGCCGCCGGCGGCGAAGCCGCGGAAGCTGCACCGGAAGTGCCGCTCGGCATTCTGCTGGCCAGTGCCAGCGTCGAGCGCGGCCAGGCTGCGGTGCGCAAGTGCCAGTCGTGCCACAATTTCGGCGAAGGCGAGCCCAACAAGCAGGGTCCGCATCTGTTTGACGTCGTGGGACGCCTGGAAGGCTCGATCTCCGATTTCGCCTATTCCGAGGGCATGCTGGCCCATAACGCTGCCGGCGACACCTGGACCTACGAAAACCTCAATCACTTCCTGACCAAGCCAAGCGACTATGTGCCCGGCACCAAGATGAACTTTGCCGGTATCCGTACCGCCGAAGAGCGCGCCGACATCCTGGCTTACTTGCAGACCCTGTCGGGCAGCCCGGTGCCATTCCCGCCGGCTGAAGAGGCCGCCGCTGCGCCAGCCGAAGGCGTCGATCCTGCAGCGCCGGCCGCTGAAGCTGCTGGCACGCCGCAGCCTGATGCGACTGCACCGACCGACCCGGCAGCGACCCAGCCTGACAATGCGGCCGAACCTGCTGCGCCTGCTGCCGTGACCGACACGCCGACCACCACCCAGAGCGAAAGCCCCGTACAGGGCACTGCAACGGGTAGCGGTACGCCAGCCGGCACGACCAATGGCGCGGCCCCTGCCGCACCGGCAGCAGCGCCTGCCGCACCCGCAGCGCAGTAGAACCTGCCGACTGCCTGACCTATTCAAGCCGCGCCCGTCAAACGGCGCGGCTTTTTGTTTCGAGGAGCCATTCATGCTGTTGCTGCACCTGTCCGACGTCGATGAAGCTGACTGGGCCGCAAAGCTCAAGGCGGAACTGGCGCCCTATCCCGTGGTGCAGCGCGGCGATGCCTTCGATCCGGCCGAGGTCCGCTACATCTTCGTCTGGAAGCCCAAGCCGGACGCTTTCGAAGGGCTGACCGGGCTCAAGGCCGTGCTGTCGCTGGGGGCGGGCGTCGACGCCTTGCTCAAGCATCCCGACCTGCCCGATGCGCCGATCGTGCGCTTCGTCGACAAGGACCTCAGCCAGCGGATGAGCGATTATGTGGTGGCGCATGTGACCATGCATCATCGGCTGTATTCGCGCTTCCGCGCCGACCAGCAGGCGAAACGCTGGAGCCAGTTCTATCCACCGTCCGCCTCGGAAACCACGGTCGGCATCATGGGCATGGGCGTCTTGGGGCAGGATGCCGTCAGCCGGCTGAAGCCGCTGGGCTTTGATCTGCGCAGCTGGAGCCGGACGCCCAAAGCGATCGAGGGTGTAGAGGGCTTTGCCGGGCAGGCGCTGTTCGGCGAATTTCTCGGCGGCACCGATATCCTCGTGAACCTGCTGCCACTGACGCCGGAAACAGCGGGTATTCTCAATTACGAGACCTTCAGCAAGTTGCGGCGCGGCCAGCTCGCGGGCGGGCCGGCGATCGTCAATGCGGCGCGCGGCGGGCATCAGCGCGAGGCCGATATCGTCAAGGCGCTGGGCGATGGCACGCTGGCGGCAGCGAGCCTTGATGTGTTCGAGGTCGAGCCGTTGCCTGAAAGCAGCCCGCTGTGGGAGATCGAGACCTGCTACATCACCCCCCACATCGCGGCGATTTCCGACCCGGCCAGCGGCGTGCGTTATTTCGGCGGCATTATCCGCGCGCATGAAGAGGGCAAGCCGCTGATCAATGTGGTGGATCGCAGCCGGGGCTACTGACGCGATTGTTATCGGCGCGTAAGGGGACGCGAGGGACTTGGCGGGCGATAAGGAAACGTTGACTGCCTGCAAATCAGCAAGGATCGCATGACCGAAACCACCGCGCCGCAGAAGCTCAAGCTCTATGACCGGATGAAACTGGCGACCAAGCACCGGCTGGCCGAACCGATCCTGGCGCTGCTGTGCTTTCTCGAAGCGATGATCCTGCCGATCTTTCCCGAGATCATGCTGGCGCCGATGATCGTGGCCGACCGCACGCGGGCCTGGCGGCTGGCGGCGATCTGCACGGTGTCATCGGTTGTGGGCGGACTGGCCGGCTATGCGATCGGCTATTTCCTGTTCGACACAGTCGGCAAGGCGATCATCGACTTCTATGGTGCCGGCGACGGCTTTAATTCGCTGAAGCAGAGCTTCAATGAGAATGGTCCGCTGATGATCATCATCGGCGCGATATCGCCGATCCCCTACAAGGTCATCACCATCACCAGCGGCGTCGCCGGGCTCGATCTGTGGACCTTTGTGTTCTACGGGCTCATTGGCCGCGGCCTGCGCTACTTCGTGCCCTGCGGGCTGTTCTATTTCTTCGGCAAGGCGGCCAATGAGTTCATCGAAAAGCACAAGGCGCTGGCCGGCTGGGCCATGGTGGTGCTGGTGATTGTCGGCTTTGCTGCGGCGCCGCTGCTGTTCCCCAAGGCTGATGCGACCATTCCTGCCGTGCTGGAAGCGGAAGACACGCTGACCGACCTGGGCGACGCCAGCTAGAGCGTCAGTGCCCAATATTGGCCATTGAGGTCGGCGCCGAAGGACTGGTGCCGCTCCTCGCGCTCGAGGGTAAAGCCGGCGGCCTGATAGATGCGGCGAGCTGAGACCAGGCAGTCCTGGGTCCAGAGGATGACCTTGCTGTAGCCCGAGGCGCGGGAGAAGCGCACGGCTTCATCGACCAGCCGCTTGCCGATGCCCCTGCCCCGGAAGGCGGGATCGACGTAGAGCATGCGCAGTTGGGCGGTGCCGGGCGCTTCATCGGCGGCCGGGATGATGAAGATGGAGCCGGCGACTTCGCCGCCCAGCTCGGCGATCCAGAGCGATTTGGGCGGATTGGCCGGCGCGGTTTCGAAATCGGCATAGATGCGGGCGATGAGGGTTTCGAACTCTCCGTTCCAGCCCTGTTCGAGATGGTAGAGCAGGCCCTGGCGATGGATCAGCCAGCCGAGTTCGCCGATGCGATGCGGGCGCAGGACCAAGGGTTCGTCATCGGGTTCGCTAAGCAACGTTTCGATGCGGCGCATGGCGCTGACCAGGTCGCGGCGGCCGAATTCGTCGAGCGGCTCGAGCAGGGCATCTGCGGCGGCGGCGTCACTCATAGCGTTGAGATGGGCAAAGACCTTGTCGCCATGGGGCGTCAGCGCCATGGGTGCGGCGCGGCGATCACCAATGCGTGGCAAGGTAGCAAGCACGCCCTGGTCGATAAGCCGCAACACCAGCCGGCTCATCTGGCCGCGATCCATGTCCAGCGTCTCGGCAATGCTGGAGGCAGTGGCCCTTCCCCGACGACCCAGTTCGTAGATGATCCGGGCTTCGGTCAGTGTGTAGGGGCTGTTGTGCATGCCATCTTCGAGCAGGCCGATGACCTTGGTGTAGAAGCGGTTGAAGGCGCGAATCTGGGCGATATCAGCGGCATTGATCGGCATGGCGGCGCTCCCAAAGGCTATTATTGATATAGACAACCATTTAGTTGTCAAAGTCAACTATATGATGGATGGTCGCAAACCAGTCGGCTTGGCCTCCTGGCGCACCAGCAAGCTTCCTCAACCATTACTTTAACTGGCTGTTAGGGTTAATGATTTATTCCATGGGCAGGTGCCGGCTGGCCCGAGGAGTTGCCTGTGACGTCGCTGATCCCCTTCATCAAGCCCTTGCGCAATCTGCTGCTGGCCGGTGTCGCGGTGGTGGCGCTGACAGCCTGCGCCTCCAATCGGATGCCCTCGCCGGACTATTCGGGCATGGCAGCCGGCCAGACCCAGCAGACGCTGGGCGAGCTGACGGCGCGCTACAAGAGCAATCCCAAGGATCGCAATATCGCCATCCACTATGCGGCAGCCCTGCGTGCTGTCGGACAAAACAAGCAGGCGGTATCGGTGCTGGAAATCAGCATGGACCAGTATCCGCAGGACCCCGATGTCAACGTGGCTTATGCCAAGGCGCTGACCGCCGATGGGCGGTTCGAGCAGTCGCTGCAGGTGCTGGACAATGTGATCCGCCCCGAGGCGCCGGACTGGAATGCGCTGCTGGTCAAGGGCGCGACGCTCGACCAGCTGGGCCGCAATGGCGAAGCGCGGGCGCTCTATACTCAGGCGCTGGTGTTTGCGCCGGGCGAGGCAGCGATCGAGGCCAATATGGGCCTGTCCTATGCCATGACCAATGAATTGCCGGCCGCCGAGCAGCACCTGCGCCGCGCGGTGCAGATGCAGGGCGCCACCAGCCGTGTCAGGCAGAACCTGGCGCTGGTCGTCGGGCTGCAGGGGCGGTTCGATGAATGCCGCGCGCTCTATGCGGCCGAGCTGCCGCCCGAGCAGGTCGAGAGCAATATGGCCTATGTCCGGGCGCTGCTCACCCAGCAGAACCGCTGGGACATGATCGACAAGGGCTAAGAGCTCTTCCCACAGCCAGAACGTTTATCGCGCGGACGGGTCACCGCCTGCGCAAAAACTGTTTGCCTTAGCCGCCGAATGTCGTGGCGACGGAGCCGCTCATCACCTTGATGATGGCGGGGGAGAGAATGACGATGAACAGCACCGGCAGAAAGAACAGGATCAGCGGCACCGTCAGCTTGGGCGGTAGGGCGGCGGCCTTCTTTTCGGCCTCCATCATGCGCTGTTCGCGGCCTTCCTCGGCCATGACGCGCAGGGCCTGACCGACCGAAGTGCCGTAGCGGTCGGCCTGGATCAGCGCGGTCATCACCGACTTGACGCCATCAAGGCCGGTGCGGCGGGCGAGGTTGTCATAGGCGCGGGTGCGGTCTTCGAGGAAGGAGAGCTCGGCCGTGGTGAGGGTCAATTCCTCTGCCAACTCGACGCTCTGGGCACCGATTTCCTTGGCGACACGCTTGAAGGCGTGTTCCACCGACATGCCGGCCTCAACGCAGAGCAGCATCAGGTCGAGGCAATCGGGCCAGGCGCGGCGGATGGAAGACTGCCGCTTGGTGATGGAGTTCTTGAGCAGGACATTGGGCAGATAGGCGCCGAGCAGCGCCGCACCGATGGCATAGGTCAGGTTGAGATAGAGCGGCCTCTCGCCGGGCGACAGCACCAGCAGATAGAGGGCGGCGACCAGGAAGATGCCGATCGGCGTGGCCAGGCGGGTGAACAGGAAGGTGGTCAGGTGTCCCTGCCCGCGAAAGCCGGCCATGGCGAGCTTGTCGACGGTCGCATCGTCCTGGAACGCCTTCTTGAGGTCGAAGCGTTCGACCACGTTTTTCATATAGGTCTTGGTTTCGCCCGTGCGGCGGATACCACGACTGTCGGGGGCAACGGCGCCGCGCAGGCGGGCCATTTCCTCGGCGCGCATCTTCTCGCGTTCGAGCGCAACGCGCTTGATGCGATCGCGCATCTTGGACTTGACGACAAAGCTGGAGCCGAAGGTGAAGACCACCGCCGCAGCGGAGACGGCAGCCAGTACCGAAATCAGGAATTCGCGCTGCGCCAGAAGAGCAAAGACGTCCATTTGGTTTCCCCGCTCAATATTCGAACTGGACCATGCGGGTCATGACGAAGATGCCCGCCGACAGCATGGTGACGCCGACGCCGAGCCAGATCTGACCAATTGTCGTGGTGAAGAGCGGGCCCAGATAGGCGGGGGACACCACACTGACCAGCGTGCCGACGACGAAGGGCAGCGAGCCAATGATGCTGGCCGAGGCCTTGGCTTCGGAGGACATGGCCTTGATCTTCTGCTTCATCTTCTTGCGGTTGCGCAGCACCTTGGCGAGGTTGGTCAGCGCCTCGCTGAGATTGCCGCCCGACTGCTGCTGCACGGTGATGACCACGACGAAGAAATTGACCTCGGGCAGCGGTACGCGTTCGAGCAGAACGGCAATGGCTTCGCTCATCGACATGCCGAAGGCCTGCTGATCGAGCACGCGGCCGAATTCGGATCGCACCGGCTCCTTGGCATCCTTGGCCACGACGCGCATGGAATCGTTGAGCGGCAGGCCCGTCTTGACGCCGCGCACGATGGCTTCCACCGCATTGGGCAGTTCGTCGAGAAAGCGGCTCTGATATTTCTTCCGCTTGCGGTTGATCCACATGCGCGGCAGCAGATAGGCGGCGGCCACGGCAAACACCGGCGCCAGATAGATCGGCACCTGCACCAAGACCAGCAGGACGAAAACCACGCCGCCGAAGATTATGGAATTGCGAATGAAGGTCGCCGGCTTGGTGGTCATGCCGGCCTGGAACAGCATTTGCGGCAGGGTGACGCGCTTCTTGGCGTTGAGCGCATCGGTCTGCGACTTGAGGGCAGACTGCACGCTCTTGCGTCGCTCGTCGCGGCTGCGCGTTGCTGCCACCTCGAGGCGGTTGACGCGAATATCCCCCTGCAGCGCCTTGCGCCGCTTTTCGGCTCGGCCGCCACTGAAGGCATTGGGCACCAGGGCGAAACCTGCCGCGCCGACGGTAACCATGGCCAGGATAATGAGGAGGATGGTGGTCATTTACGAATCCAGCAGAGCATGCTGCTCGGTATTGGACTTTTCGAGCGCTTCGATGAGGTTGGCTTCTTCGTTGAAGTAGCGAGCGCGCTCGGCAAACACCGGCTTGGTGATGCCGGTGGAGCGGTGCTTGCCCATCAGCATGCCGTTGCTGTCTTCGCCCATGATGTCATAGACGAAGATGTCCTGGGTCACGATCACGTCGCCTTCCATGCCGAGCACTTCGGTGATGTGGGTGATGCGGCGCGAACCGTCGCGCAGGCGGGCGGCCTGCACCACGACGTCGATGGACGAGGTGATCATCTCGCGGATGGTCCGGCTCGGCAGGCTATAGCCGCCCATGGTGATCATGGATTCAAGACGCGACAGGGCTTCGCGCGGGCTGTTGGCGTGCAGCGTGCCCATAGAGCCGTCGTGGCCGGTGTTCATCGCCTGCAGCAGATCGAAGCTTTCCGGGCCGCGGACTTCGCCGACGATGATGCGTTCGGGACGCATACGCAGGCAGTTCTTGATGAGATCGCGCATGGTGATCTCGCCTTCGCCCTCAAGGTTGGGCGGGCGGGTTTCGAGACGCACGACGTGGGGCTGCTGCAGCTGGAGTTCGGCCGAGTCTTCGCAGGTGATGACGCGTTCGTCCTTCTCGATGAAGGCGGTGAGGCAGTTGAGCAGCGTGGTCTTGCCCGAACCGGTACCGCCCGAGATCAGCACATTGGCGCGAACCCGGCCCAGGATGCGCAGCACTTCGGCGCCTTCGGGCGAGATGGAATTGTATTTGACGAGCTGCTGCAGCGTCAGCTTGTCCTTCTTGAACTTACGGATGGTGAGCGCTGCGCCATCGATGGCCAGTGGCGGTGCGATGACGTTGACGCGCGAACCGTCGGGAAGGCGAGCGTCGCAGATCGGGCTGGATTCATCGACGCGGCGGCCGACCTGGGAAACGATGCGCTGGCAGACGTTCATCAGGTGCGCGTCGTCGCGGAAGCGCACATTGGTGAGCTTCACCTTGCCGTTGACTTCGATGTAGCAACGCTGCGAGCCATTGACCATGATATCAGCGATGTCGTCGCGGGCCAACAAAGGCTCGAGCGGGCCGTAACCGAGCACGTCGTTGCAGATATCCTCGAGCAGGTCTTCCTGCTCGGAGATCGACATGATGATCGACTTGAGCGCGATGATTTCGGCGACGATGTCGCGGATTTCCTCGCGCGCCGCGTCCTGGTCCATGGTGGCGAGCTGGCTGAGATCGATGGAGTCGATCAGCGCGTTGAAAATCGCCGACTTGGTCTGGAAATACTCCTTGTCGCGCGCGGCATCGACCGGTGCGCGCACGTCGACGACTTCCTCATTGGAGCGGATACGGCTGGCCATGCCATCGCTGTCGGAGGCACGGCGCGCAGGCGCAGCGGGCTCGGCACGTGGCGGCGTGCTGAGCACCGGACGCGCCATTTCGCCGACGCCCGGAGTGTTGCCGCCAAAAGTTGTGCGCTTGCCAAACATGGTAACCTACCGTTCTGGAGGGCTCGTGGATGAGCGCCCTCAGGCTCGTTTTTTGAGGAACGACGGCAGCTTCATCAGGCTCGATGACTTGCCGCCGGAATGCGTGGTCTGCCGCCCCGTCACATGCATGGAAATGGCGCGATAGACGTCGTTGATCTTGTTGTTGGCGGCGACCTCGGCGATCATCTGGCCGTTGTTGGCTGCCGTGCCGAACAGGGCGGCATCAAAGGGGATCTGGCCGAGCAGCTGGCATTCCACCGATGCGGCGAATTCAGCCGGGCTGATCTCGGGCCGGCGCGGCATGGCTACCTTGTTGAGCACGAGGCAAGGTGCGCTTTCGGTGGGGCGCAAGGCGCGGATAGTGTCGGCCAGGTTTTTGGCATTGCGCAGGTTGGCGAGGTCTGGTTCGGCGACGATCACCACCTCGTCGACCGTGGCCAGCGTCTGGCGCACCCAGGCATTCCAGGCGTGCGGAATATCGAGCACCACGATGGGCATGGTGTTCTGGCACAGCTCGAGCAGCTGCTCGAACTCGCGCTCTTCGAAGTCGTAGGTGCGATCCAGCGTCACTGGAGCGGTGAGCAGGTTGATGTGATTGGCTGCCTTGCTCATCAGCCGGTCCAGCATGGTCTGGTCGACCTTCTGGTTGGCGTTGACGGCATCGGCGAGGCCGTGCGGCGGATCCTGGTTGAAATTGAGTCCGGCGGTGCCAAAGGCCAAATCCATGTCGAGGATCAGGCTGTCCTGCCGCAAGGCGGTGGCAATGGCCCAGGTGACGTTATGAGCGACGGTCGAGCCGCCAGCCCCGCCCTTGGCCGAGATGAAGCCGACGGTGCGGCCGATCGGCGCGGTGTTTTCCGAGGCAAACAGATCGGTGATGGCGCCGACGATCTGCTGGGCCGTAGCGGGCAGCACGATATATTCGGAAATGCCCGAGCGGATCAGCTCACGATAGAGCAGCACATCGTTGACATGGCCGAGCACGACGACGCGGGTCGAGGCATCGCAGACCTCGGCGAGCCGTTCCAGCGCGCCGGGGATCTCGTCGGGCGAGAGGTTGGTTTCGACGATGATGAGGTTGGGCGTCGGGTTGGACTTGTAGGTCTCGACGGCGCCGTCGATGCCGCCGTTATGCGTGGTCAAGGCAACCTTGGACATGCGCCGGTCGTGGATGGCGCTTTCCACCAGCTGGGCGGTCTGGGAGTGTTCGCAGAAGGCCTGGATGGTGATGCGCGGAATCAGCCGGGCGCCCGAGGCGATTTCGGCTGCCGGCTCTTCGGCTTTCCGGGGTTCTGAAGTCAGGAAACTCATGAACTAAACTCTTTCTTGACGCCCGGATCAGTCGAGGACGAAGCCGACGGAACCACTGATGCTGCCGCGCATTTCGCCCGTCTGGCCGACGCCGTACATGTTCTCCAGCCGGCCGAGGAAAATGCCCTCGGCATCGCTGGCCGCGGTGGTGCGATCGGTTGGAACGGGGATGGAATTGGCGGGACTGGGCGCCACAAGATAGGGCGTCACCAGGATGACCAGTTCAGTCTGGTCGGTGCGATAATCGCGCGAGCGGAACAGGGCACCGAGGATCGGGATATCGCCGAGCCAGGGGAACTGGTCGATCTGGGTGCTGGTGCGCTCCTCGAGCAGACCGCCGATCGACAGCGTCGTACCGCTCGGCAGTTCCACCGAAGTACCGGCCTCACGCTTGGTGATCGACATGTCGGCCTGCGGCTCGGAGACCGAGGTCTTGACGGTCAGGCCGATGCTGCCATTGGACTTGACCACCGGGGTAAAGGCCAGCTCGACGCCATAGGGCTTGAACTCGACTGTCCGGCTCAGGCGCGAGTCTTCATCAGTCGGGTCGTAGGTGACATAGGGCATTTCCCCGCCGGCCAGGAAGGTTGCCTCCTGCCCGGAAATGGCGGTCAGGGTCGGCTGGGCCAGGACACGCAGCGCGCCACGGGCTTCAAGGGCCCGGATCGCGGCATTGGTGGACGATCCATTCGAGCTATTGGCGAAATTGGCGCCATGCGGAATGTCCTCGTCGACCATCATGTTCGCAAAGCTGAGCAGGTTGGTGGTACCGACGTTGAAAGCGGTGCTCAGGTTGATGCCGAACTGCTTGGCGACCGAGCGTTTGACCTCCGACACCGTAACCTGCAGCATGACCTGCTGTGCCCCGGAAATATCGAGGATATTGGCGACGTTCTCGGGGCTACCGGCAAATTGAATGGCCACTGCTTCAGCACGATCTCGGTCTTCTGCAGAAAGAACGTTGCCGGTCAGCACGACGCGGTTGGTTTCCAGACCACCACCGCCGAGCGTGACGGATTCAACCCGGATGTGGGAGCCGGGGATGACCCGCGCCAAAGCCAGTTCGAGCGCATTGCCGACCTGGGATGGCTCTTCGGTGACCTTGACGTCGAGCGTCTGGATGGTGCGACCATTGTCGTCGATGAAGAAGATATTGGTGTCGCCGCCGGTGACGCCCTGGATCAGGGCGCGGGTGCGGCTGCGCATGATGGCCGCCGCGACCGTCGGCTGGGAAACAATGACTTCGGCAGCACCGGCCGGCAGATCGACCAGCACGGTCTTGTTGAGTTCAACCTGCAGCTCGCGCGTCGCGCCATAGGCGGCGCCCGAAATGGCGATGTGATTTTCCTGCGCCAGAACGAGCGAGGGCCCCGCGCTGGCCAGCATAGCGGCGGCAAGCAAGGGGGCGGCAAGCAGTCTGGCAGCGCGGCGGCGGGGCAAGGTGTGGTTCTGGTTCATGATCATCTCCGCCCTAGAGGGGCACCGAGGCTGGGTCGATGGTCGGTGTCGCCTGGGGCGTTGCGAGGGGCAGGACCGGTTGGGTAAAGGTGGTGGGGGCCGTTGTGGACATTGGCTGGCTGGCCACGGAGGTCGAACCGCCTGATTGGACAGCCTGTTCCTTGCCGAAGCGGATCAGCCGCACCGTCTGGCTCGTAGCGGGCCCTTCGACGGTGTTCTTGTTGAAATCAACCACCGAACGAAGCGACAGGCTCAACTCGCCGGCGGTTGAGCCATTGACCAGGGTTTCTGCCTGGTTTGGTGTCAATTCCAGCGTTGCGATGGTCGCATCGACGAAGGCTGTCGGCGCCGTGACGGCGGAGTTGGGGTCTTCCTGATTACCGGTGGTACCGAGTTCACCCAATTGCTGGCCGATGGCGATGACACGAACATTGGACAGAATGAGTTCGGACTGTTTTCCCGCGGCGCCCTCGGTCGTCAGGATGACGTCCACATGGTCATTGGGCACGATGAAGCCGCCGGCGCTGGACACGGCGGTCACGCCGACGGAAACGCCACGCATGCCTTCGGATAGCACGGCCGACAGATAGCCCTGGTCGGCGCGGACCAGCTTGGCCTCGCGAATGGGTTCGCCGGGGAAAATCTCGAAGCGGGCGACGGCGCCGGAGAGCTCGGCCGGCGCGTCGGGCATGACGGAAATATCGACATATTCGGAGCGCAGCGCAGCCTGCGGCCAGTCCTGCCAGGTGACGCTATCGGCGGTCAGTCGCTCGCCGACACCGATCGGCTTGTTGGCGACCAGGATCTGGGTGCTGACCTCCTCGACGCGCTCGGCGGTAACCACCGGCTGGGGCGCGGGATCGCCACGCGTCACCAGAAAGGCCGCAAGGCCCCCGGCGACAAGCGCCACAATCAGCAAGATGATACGCGCCGGCCTCATGACTCACTCCGGTTGTACGCGGGCATAACGCGCCCAATTCCACCAGGTCGAATTGTGAGGCCAAAGGGTCAAAGTTTGGTTAACCGGAGCTTTGCCGACGCAGTTAACACTCTGTGAATTTTATGTTTATGCGATCAATGGCAGTAACTTCCACCGGCCATACTCGCCAGCGTCACTATGCTGGTAGTCGGCCTTCAGGTGGTCAGGCGCTCGAAAATCGTCGAGTTGGTGTAGACCAGCATTCCGGCCAGCGCCAAGGCGATGCCATAGGGCACGCCCTGCTTGGGATCATGCAGGCGTTCGATCCAGTGATGGCGAGCGAGGAACGGCGTCAGCGGCAGGTTGCGCAGGCCTAGGATCGCCAGGGTCAGCGCGCCGCCCAACAGCGCTGCATAGACCAGGTAGGGCAAGGTGAGGCCAAAGCCCAGCCAAAGCGTCGTTGCAGCTGCCAGCTTGGCGTCGCCGCCGCCGATCCAGCGCAGCGCAAAGAAGGTAAAACCGACGGCCAGCACCACCAGCGAACAGGCGATGTGCATGCCAAACTGCTGCAGCGGCAGGTTGATCGCCAGCGCCACGACAAAGAAGCTGACGACAAGGAAGAGCACGAGCTTGTTGGAAATGCGCATGGTCAGCAGATCCGACGAGGCGGCCAGAGCCATGCCGATCGGAAAAAACAACATCGCCAGGGTGGACATAGCTCAACTCACGCGTCTTTGGACTGGGCCTAAACTGCGCGCTCGGCGTTAAGAAAGCTCAAAAGAAAAAGGGGCGCAAGCGCCCCTTTTGGTCGTCAGCGAGGAACCGGTCTCGATATTACGAGACGCCGGTAACCTTCAGCTTGTTAGCGATACCGTTGAACAGGTTGCTCAGGTTGGTACCCAGGGTGGTGGCGGCAAGAATGATGCCGACAGAGATCAGTGCAGCGATAAGGCCGTATTCAATTGCGGTTGCGCCAGACTCGTCCTGCGCGAAACGTGCGAAGATGTTCATTACCAGGCTCCATTACTACGTCATCCAGTGACGCTCATCGTTCGACACGTGATACATCGAACGGTGTGGAAACTAGCGAGAAGGTCTTGATATTGCGTTAATCGGAAGCATTGACATGCCCCAGGTATTAGACAAATTCTATATACTAATCATACGGTTAACGCATTGCGTCGCATTTTAGGCAGTCTAGAGACCAAGTACACCGCCTGACGCTTCTATTTCGATATTCAGATTATTACTCTTAGGATCAAATAGTATCAAATCATCGCACGCCAACTGCTACGCTCAACTTTCACGACATCAAACCTCACCCGCATTTTCGTTTGCCAATTGTAAACCATTCGGGCGGAAAATGGTGGGCATCGCGTATCAGTACCGCCGGAACCGCCCATGCGTCCCATGCTTGCCGTTTTCTTCGCCATCAGCCTGTCGCTGACGTCGAGCCTCGTTGCAATGCCGGCCATGGCGCAGGATGGCGCGCCGATCAGCGTCAACGTTAACATGGCACGCATCCTGCGTATCAATGCCGCGGCGGCGACGGTGATCGTCGGCAATCCGGGCATTGCCGATGTGACCATTCAGGATCCGCAGACCCTGATCCTGACCGGCAAGAGTTTTGGCCAGACCAATCTGATCGTCCTCGACAGCGCCGGCAATCCGATCGCCGATACTCTGGTCGAAGTGGCGCAGCTGCAGGCCGGTGTCGTCACTGTCTATCAGGGCCAGGCGCGCACCAGCCTTGCCTGTGCACCGACCTGCCAATCGGTGGTGATGATGGGCGACGACGTCCAGTTCACCAACAATGTGATCACATCGTCGCAGCTGGTGCAGCAGCTGGCCGATTGACGTTCACCAGCGCTTAACCGTGATCGCAGGCGCGCCACGGCGTCGGCGATTTCCTAACCATCAGTTAGCGATAGCTGCCTAGTTTTGCCCTGTTGCAAACCGGTGGACCCATGGCGACCAATCTCGCCTCGCTGATCAAGAGAGCCTTGCTGCCCAAGCGGCGGCGCGACTTCGTGCGCGACGAGCGCGGCGTGACCGCGGTCGAATTCGGCATCCTGGCCGTACCGTTTTTTTCGATCATTGGCGCCATCCTTGAAACCTCGCTGGTGTTTCTGTCCGGCCAGATTCTGGACAGCGCAGTGCAGGATTCAGGTCGCCTGCTGCGCACCGGGCAGGTGCAAGCGGCCAATTACACGCCGGCGAAATTCCGCGAATATGTCTGCGGCCGGCTCTATGGGCTGTTCAACTGTTCCAATCTGTTCGTCGAAGTGCAGGTGCTGACCTCCTTCAACGCGGCCACGATCAAGCCGCCGGTCGACTACAGCTGCAAGACCCAGGACGAGTGCAAGTGGAACCGCCCTGAAGCCTATAGTCCGGGCGCAGGTTCGAGCATTGTCGTGGTGCAGGTCTATTACAAATGGCCGATCATGCTGAATTTCGGCAGCCTGCTGGCCAATCTGGGAACCGGCGAACATCTGCTTGGTGCCGCAACGGTGTTCCGCAACGAGCCATTCTCATGAGCACGCTCCGCAGCCTGATGGCACGGCTTCGCCGGCTCTGGCTGGTCGACGAAGGCGTGGCCGCCGTCGAATTTGCCCTGATCCTGCCAGTGATGCTGCTGGTCTATATCGGCTCGATGGAGGCCAGTACGCTGATCGCCATGGATCGGCGCGTGCAACTGGTCGCGGGCGCCGTGGGTGACCTCGTGGCGCGCGCAGACTCGACCATTTCATCGAGCATGCTGACCGACTACTTTCGCGCCGCCAGCGGCATCATGACCCCCTACCCCTCCGGCAACGTTCGCCAGGTGGTGACACAGGTCGATGTGTCCTCAACCGGCGTCACCAGCGTGGCCTGGTCGCGGCAATATGTGAACGGCGTCTATGGCACGGGGACCGAGCATCCCAAGAACAGCACCTACAAGCTGCCCACGGCGATGATCGACATCTCCAAGGGGCAGAGCGTGATCGTGTCCAAGGCCAGCACGTCCTACCTGCCGCTTTATGGCATCGTGATCAACCAGCCGGTGTCGCTGTTTCGCGAAAACTTCTTCATTCCCCGCTTCGGGAATGGTCTCTCCGCGCCATAGCCGGCCCGCCGTCTTGCGCGGGTCATTGACGCATGGCACAAGCCGGGCATCCCTTTCCTATCCGGCGGTTACCTCATGAACGACGATACGCTTGTCCCCGTGTTCGACCTTGGCGGCGTGTTCGTCGACTGGAACCCGATGTATCTGTTTCGCAAGCTGTTCGAGAGCGAGGACGATGCGCTGTGGTTCCACCAGAACATCTGCACGCTGGACTGGAACCTCGAATTCGACGCTGGCGAGATCTATTCGGAAGGCGTGGCCAAGCTGATCACCCGCTTCCCCAAATACTGGCGCGAAATCCAAGCTTTCGACCTGCGCTGGAAAGAAACGCTGGGCAGCTTTATCCAGGGCACGATCGACATTCATGACGAGCTCATCGAGCAGGACATCCCGACCTTCGCCATCACCAATTTCTCCTGGGAGAAGTGGGTGAGCTGCCTCGGCGAATGGCCGTTCCTCGAAAAGTTCGACGGCGTGATCGTCTCAGGCCTTGAAGGTCTGGTGAAGCCCGATCCGCGGCTCTATCGCGTGTTCTGCGAGCGCTATGGCGTGGCGCCGGAGAATTGCGTCTTCATCGACGACAGCGAACCTAATATCGTCTCGGCCCGCAAATTCGGCATGAAGGGCATCCACTTCAAGGACCCGGTGGCGCTGCGCCAGGAGCTGATCGGGCTCGGCCTGCCGCTCAAGGCGAAGTAAAACAAGACCCCGGGGCGACCCGGGGTTTTTCATATCCGCTACTGGAAGCGGCCGCTCTTCTGGATGACTTCGATCTTGTAGCCATCGGGATCAGTGGCGAAGAAGAAGCGCGCCACGGGCACAGTGCCATTCTTGAAATCGACCAGCTTGCCGACGGTGAAGCCTTCGGCGATGAAGCGGTCATATTCGGCCTGGAGGTTGTTGACCACCACGGCCAGGTGGCCATAACCATCGCCGAGATTGTAGGGCTCGGTGCGGCCGTGGTTGATGGTCAGCTCCAGCTCGAAGCCATCGAGCTCATGGGCCATGTAGACCAGGGTGAAATCGGCAAATTCCAGCCGATTGACGATTTCGAGCCCGAAGGCGCGGCGGTAGAAATCGACGGAGCGGTTTTCCTCGATGACGCGGATCATGGAATGGGCGAGCTTGGCCATATTCATATCTCGTAGTTTGGGATGGACGAGGCAGCGAGGACCCCGCGCGTGGCGCGCCCCGTATGGAGCGCGACCAGCGCGTGAAGACCTATTTAGTCCCGTACATGCGGTCGCCGGCGTCGCCGAGACCGGGGATGATATAGCCCTTCTCGTTGAGATGGCTGTCGATCGAGGCGGTGAAGACCGGCACGTCGGGATGGGCTTCGGCAAAATTCTTGATGCCTTCGGGCGCGGCGAGCAGGCAGAGGAAGCGGATATTGTTGGCGCCGCGTTCCTTGAGCTTTTCGATGGCGGCGGTGGCCGAATTTCCGGTGGCCAGCATGGGATCGACCACGATGATCAGGCGATCTTCGAGATTGGACGGAGCCTTGAAGTAATATTCCACCGGCTCGAGCGTCTCGTGATCGCGGTAGATGCCGATATGGGCGACGCGGGCGGCGGGAACGAGGTCGAGCATGCCATCGAGCAGGCCATTGCCGGCGCGCAGGATCGAGGCGAAAACCAGCTTCTTGCCCTTGATCGAAGGAGAATCCATCAGCGCCATCGGCGTCTCGATCGGGATCATCTCCAGCTCAAGATCGCGGGTGACCTCATAGCACATCAGATGGGCGATCTCGCGCAGCAGGCGGCGGAAACCGGCAATGGACGTTTCCTTGTTGCGCATGATGGTCAGCTTGTGCTGGATCAGCGGGTGATCGATGACGGTTACGTTGCTCATGGGATCACCTCTTAAAGGAATGATTTGCCGTGGTGGCCGGGCTTTAGGCCGAGCCAGTGGGCTATGCTCTCACCTATATCAGCGAAGGTGGGGCGAATGCCAATCTCTCCCTGCGGCAGGGCTGGGGAAAAGACCAGGATGGGCACCTGTTCGCGGGTGTGGTCGGTGCCCGGCCAGGTCGGGTCATTGCCGTGATCGGCGGTGAGGATCAGCAGATCGTCGTGCCGCAGCTTGCTGATCAGTTCGGGCAGACGGCTGTCGAAATATTCCAGCGCCGCGGCATAGCCGGGCACGTCGCGGCGGTGGCCGTATTCGCTGTCGAAATCGACGAAATTGGTCATGACGAGGGCGTGGTCCTCGGCCATTTCCATGGCGTCGAGCGTCCTGTCGAAGAGCTGCGGCAGGCCGGTGCCCTTCATCTTGTGGGTCACGCCATGGCCGGCATAAATGTCGGAAATCTTGCCGATGGCATAGACCTGATGACCGGCGGCCTGATTGCGATCGAGCAGGGTCAGTTCGGGCGGGGAGATGGCGAAGTCGCGGCGATTGCCGGTTCGCTTGAAGCTTGTGGCATCCTCGCCGACGAAGGGCCGGGCGATGACGCGGCCGATATTGAGCGGCGCGGTGAGCTCGAAGGCGATCTGGCAGATGTCGTAGAGCTGGTCGAGACCGAAGGCGGTCTCGTGCGCGGCAATCTGGAAGACGCTGTCGATCGAGGTGTAGCAGATCGGCTTGCCGGTGCGGATCGACTCTTCGCCCAGCGCAGCAATGATGTCGGTGCCCGAGGCGTGCTTGTCGCCCAGGATGCCGGGGAGTTTGGCGCGTTTGATGAATTCCGCGATCAGCTCCGGCGGGAAGGTCGGTTCGGACTGCGGGAAATAGCCCCAGTCGAAGGGCACCGGCACGCCGGCGATTTCCCAATGGCCGGAGGGCGTGTCCTTGCCCTTCGAAACTTCACGGCCGACGCCGAAGCGACCGCCCTTGGCGGCGGCGGAAAGACCGGGTGGGAGGGTGCCCGTGGAGAGCTTTATCGCCGCACCAATGCCCAGGGCGTCGAGATTGGGGACGTTGAGCGGGCCCGCGCGCAAGCCGGCTTTGTCCGCCTTGCCGCTGGCCGCCCACTCGGCGATGTGGCCGAAGGTGTTCGATCCCACGTCGCCATAAAGATTGGCATCGGGCGCGCCGCCGATGCCGACGCTATCGAGGATGCAGAGTATGGCGCGGGGCATGGGAAAGTCCTCAGGCGGTGGGGGCGATGTGGTCGGCGATAAGCGGGAAGGCCGGGGCAGCGTCGCCGAGGCGGTAGGCGGCTTTGAAGCGGGTTTCGGCACCCTTGGCGGAAACCTCATCGCGGGCGTGGATGCGGGCAATGGGCGTGCCTGCGTCGACGCTTGTGCCGAGGCCGAGCAGGCGGTCGAAGCCGACCGTGTAGTCGATGCTGTCGGTGGGCGTGGCGCGGCCACCGCCGAGGGCGACGACGGCCATGCCGACGCCGCGGGTGTCGATGGCGGCGATGGTCCCCTGCCCCGTGGCGAAGACATCGCGGATGATCGGGGCTGGGGCGAGATGGGTATCCATGTGCTCGACGAAATTGGTTGGGCCGCCCAGCGCTGCGACCATTTTGGCGAAACGCTCGGTGGCGCGACCGCTGTCCAGCGCATCCTCCACTAGCTCGCGCGCTGCAGCGGCGCTGGACGCAGTACCGGTCATGGCGGCGACCTCGGCGCAGAGGGCGAGGGTGACTTCCTTGAGGCGGGCGTCCTGATGCTTGCCGGTGAGGAAATCGACCGCATTGCGGACTTCGAGGCCATTGCCGGCGGCCGAGGCGAGCGGTTCGTTCATGTCGGTGATCAACGCTGAGGTCTTGAGGCCGGCGCCATTGGCGACGTCCACCAGGCTTCGGGCCAGGTCGCGCGACCTGTCCAGCGTCGGCATGAAGGCGCCCGAGCCGGTCTTGACGTCGAGCACCAGCGCGCCGAGGCCGGCGGCGAGCTTTTTGCTGAGGATCGACGCGGTGATCAGCGAAATGGATTCGACCGTCCCGGTGACGTCGCGAATGGCGTAGAGCGTCTTGTCGGCGGGGGCTAGATCAGCGGTCTGGCCGATGATGGCGCAGCCGGCCTCGCGAACGACCTTGCGGAACAGGGCATTGTCGGGGCTGGTGCTATATCCGGGAATGGCATCGAACTTGTCGAGCGTGCCGCCGGTATGGCCAAGACCACGGCCGGAAATCATCGGCACAAAGATGCCGATGGCAGCCAGGATCGGCGCCAGCATGAGCGATACGTTGTCGCCGACGCCACCGGTAGAATGCTTGTCGGCGACGGGACCGTCGAGATCAGACCAGTCGAGCACGGTGCCGCTATCGCGCATGGCGAGCGTCAGCGCGACGCGTTCGGACATGGTCATGTCCTGGAAGTAGACCGCCATGGCGAAGGCGGCGGCTTGGGCATGGGAGACCGTGCCGCCGGCAAAGCCGGCGATAAACTGGGCGATGTCCTCGGGCGGGAGGGCATCGCCATTGCGTTTTTTCAGGATCACTTCCTGGGGCAGGAAGACCATTGGCTTGGTGCCTTCCTAAGCCCCGTAGGGAATCCAGACGTTTTTGACTTGTGTCGCCTTGCCGAGGAAATAGTCGCCCTCGAAGCGGCGATCGGCGAGATCGTAGTACAGGCCGCGGCTGGTCCAGGTCTGCTTGAGATTGGAGATCGAGGCCTTTTCCACCATGGTCGAAGCTTCCGCATCGCCGGCAAACCAGAGGCCATCGACGCCGTCGTGTTCGGCCAGGGTTTTGGCCAGGATGACGCTGTCGCCGGTCACGATGTTGATTACGCCATTGGGGACATCCGAGGTCTCGATGACCTGGTAGAGGTCGGTGAGCGACAGCGGCGACCGGGCGGAGGGAACGAGAACGACAGTGTTGCCCATGGCCAGCGCCGGGGCGATTAGGGCGATGGAGCCGAGCAGCGGGCGGCTTGGCGGGGCGACAATACCGATGACGCCGAGGGGTTCGATCATGGCAGCAGCGACGGCGCGCAGCGGCGGATTGTGCACGGCGCCATCGTATTTGTCGGCCCAGCCGGCGAAGGCAAACAGGCGTTCGACGGAGAGGGCGACTTCCGAAGTGCCATCCTCGCCGGTCTGCGCCTTGATGCGGGCAGCGAATTCATCACGACGATAGTCGAGGTTTTCGGCGAGGAAATAGAGGATCTGGGCACGGGAATGGGCGGCCGTGGTCGACCAGCTCAGCGCGCCACGGGCGGCTTCGACGGCGTTGCGGATGTCCTTGCGATTGCCCTCGCCGACTTCGCCGATCAGCTTGCCGGATGGGTCGACCACGGCGCGGGTATAGGCGCTGTCAGGCCGGGCCTGCTTGCCACCGATATACATTTTTGCCGTCTGGTCGACATGGCTGGCGTCGAGAGGGTTGCCGGCTTTTGCCGCTACGGGCTTGGCGGCGGGCGCTGGCTTGAGTGCCTTCTCCCAGGCGGGCCTGAGGTAGGCGCCCATGCCTTCGCGGCCGCCTTCGCGACCGAAGCCGGATTCCTTGTAGCCGCCGAAGCCGACGGCCGCGTCGAAATTATTGGTGCCGTTGATCCAGACCACGCCGGCTTTGATCTTGGGCGCGATGTCGAGGGCGAGGTTGATGTTCTCACTCCAGATGGTGGCGGCGAGGCCGTATTTGGTGTTGTTGGCCAAAGCCACCGCCTCTTCGGGGGTGCGGAAGCTCATGGCGACCAGCACCGGCCCGAAAATCTCTTCGGCCACCAGAGTGTTGGCGGGCGAGACATTGGTGACGAGAGCGGGCTTTAGGAAGCAGCCCTTGGCGGGCACGGGGCCGTCGGCCTCATAGATCACTGCGCCTTCGGCGGCGCCGCGCTTCATCAGGTCACGGATGCGCTCGACCTGCACCGGTGCGACCAGTGCGCCGACGTCGATCGACTTGTCCATCGGGTCGCCGACCCGGAGGCTGGCCATGCGCTTCTTGAGCTTGGCGATGAAGCGGGTTTCGATCGATTCCTGCACCAGAAGGCGCGAGCCGGCGCAGCAGACCTGGCCCTGGTTGAACCAGATGGCGTCGACGAGGCCTTCGATCGCCGAGTCGATATCGGCGTCCTCAAAGACGATGTAGGGCGACTTGCCGCCCAGTTCGAGGCTGAGGCCTTTGCCAGTGCCGGCGGTGGCGGCGCGGATCAGCTTGCCGACTTCGGTGGAGCCGGTGAAGGCGATCTTGTCGATATCGGGATGATTGACAATGGCTTGGCCGGTGTCGCCCTCGCCAGTGACGATATTGACCACGCCCTTGGGCAGGCCGATGCGGTCGCAGATTTCGGCAAACAGCAGCGCGGTTAGCGAGGTGAACTCGGCGGGCTTGAGCACCACCGTATTGCCGGCGGCCAGCGCCGGGGCGATCTTCCATGCCAGCATGAGAAGTGGGAAATTCCACGGGATGATCTGGCCGCAGACGCCATAAGGCACGGCATCGGGGAATTCGCGGGAAAGGTGCTGGGCCCAGCCGGCGTGATGGTAGAAGTGACGGGCGGCCAATGGGATATCGATATCGCGGCTCTCGCGGATCGGCTTGCCGTTGTCGAGGGTTTCGAGCACGGCAAAAAGGCGGGCGTGTTTCTGTACGGCGCGGGCGATGGCGTAGAGATATTTGCCGCGCTCATAGCCACTTAGGGCCGACCAGGCGGGGAAGGCGGCGCGGGCCGCTTTGACGGCGGCATCGACATCCTGGGCTGTGCCGTCGGTGATGTCGGCAAGCTTGTCGCCATTGGCCGGATTGTTGCTGGCAAAGGTCTTGCCGGGGGCGGTCCATTGGCCGTCAATGAAATGGCCGAATTTGCGAGAGTGACTGTCGAGCCAGGCAATCGCCTGCTCGGGGCCTTCGGGGGCCGGGCCGTAGTCAAGCGACTGGAATATCTGGGCAATCTTGTTCATGTGTGGCCTCCTCTAGAGTGCCTTAAGCCTCGATCAGACGAGAGGCTGCCTGTAGTCAGCGGCGTAGTGCCCGGTCAGGCCGTGCTCCAGCTGGCGCTCGATATCGGTTAGCAGACTGCTAGCACCGAAGCGGAACAAATGCGGTTGCAGCCAGTGCGTGCCGAGCTCTTCTTTCATCAGCGCCAGATATTTGAGCGCGTCGCCGGCAGTCGCAATGCCGCCAGCAGGTTTGTAACCGATTTCAATGCCGGTTTCCTCGTGGAACCAGCGGATCATGCGGATCATGGTCAGCGAGGTGACCAGATTGGCATTGACCTTTTCCTTGCCGGTTGAGGTCTTGATGAAATCGGCCCCAGCCATCATGCAGACCAGGCTTGCCTTGGCGATATTGGTCTGGGTGGCGAGTTCGCCGGTGCCCAGGATGGTCTTGATATGGGCGTCGCCGCAGGCCTTGCGGAAGGCCTTGACCTGATCGTAAAGCGCCTGCCAGTCACCGCGCAGCACCATGCCGCGCTCGATGACGATGTCGATCTCCCTGGCGCCATCGGCGACCGACATTTCGATCTCCTTGAGCTTGGTTTCGATCGGCGCGAGGCCATGCGGGAAGGCGGTCGAGACGGCAGCGACGGGAATGCCGGTACCCTCGAGGGCGGCGACGGCGGTCTTGACGAAGCTATGATAGACGCAGACGGCGCCGGGGAGGATCCGCAAGCCGCCGATATCAAGCTTGTCGAGAATGTCGCTGCGCAGGGGATGACGGGCCTTGGCGCAGAGGCGTTCCACCCGGCCATCGGTATCGTCGGCATTGAGCGTGGTCAGGTCGATCAGCGTAATGGCTTTGAGCAGCCAGGCGAGCTGATAGTCCTTCTTGACGGTGCGGCGCGCGCCAATGCTGCCGGCGCGGCGCTCCAGCGCCGAGCGGTTCATGCGGACGCGTTCGACCCAGTCGAGATCGAGCGGGAAGCCGGGATTGCGCTTGTGTGGCGTTTCGGTGTGCGTGTTATCGACGACGCGTAGGCTCATAGTTCCTCCACCAGCGCGGGAATGAGCTTTTTCAGCTTCTCCGCGCCCTGCACTGCCATGATCTTGGTGTGCTCATGGCTGATGTTTTCGGTCGAGAGGCCGGCGCCCATATTGGTGATGGACGAGCAGGCCCAGACCTTCATGCCAAGGAAACGCCCGAGAATGACTTCGGGTGCCGTCGACATGCCGACTGCATTGGCGCCGAGGCGGACGGCCATCTGGATTTCGGCGACCGTCTCGAAGCTGGGGCCGGAATACCAGAGGTAAATGCCTTCGCCGATCTTGATGTCGAGCTTTTCGGCAAGACCCGCTGCCTTGGCGCGCAGGTCAGGGGCATAGCAGTTGACCATGTTCACAAAACGGCGGTCGGTGGGTTCGCCGATCAGCGGGTTCATGCCGGCATAGTTGATATGATCGCTCAGCATCATCAGGTCGCCGGGGCGGAAGCGTTCGTCGAGCGAGCCGGCCGAATTGGTCAGCAGCAGGGTCTGGGCGCCCAGCTCGGCCACGGCTTCGAGCGCCGGGCGCATGGCGGCGGCATTGCCGTGTTCGTAATAGTGCTCGCGGCCGGTGAGGACGGCGACGCGCTTGCCGCCCATGGTGCCGATCAGCAGATCACGGCCATGACCGGAGACGCCACCGCCGGGAAAGCCCTTGAGCTCGGAATAGGGAATGGTGACCTCGTCGGTGAGCAGGTCGCCGACTGCAGAGAGGCCCGAGCCCAGCACGATGGCAGCGGCAATGGGTTCCTTGCCAGCGATCTTGGCGATCGTCTTGGAAGCCTTGGTCATTTGGGCAGGTACTCCGGGCCGAAAGAATAGGGCAGCAATTTTTCGAGGGTGGTGACGAGGGCGGTGCCATCGACGCCGTGCGAAATAACCTCGACATCGAGATCGGCGAATTCGCGGATGCGCTGGCGGCAGCCGCCGCAGGGGGTGACCGGGGCCGAACCAGGGCCGGTGACATAGATGCGCTTGATGCGCCTGGCGCCACCGGCGATCATGGCGGCAATGGCCGAGGCTTCGGCGCAATTGCCAACCGGATAGGCGGCATTTTCGATATTGCAGCCCGCATAGATCTTACCGTCATCGGCCAGGATGGCGGCGCCGACCGTGAAGCGTGAATAGGGCGCATGCGCCTTGGCGCGAACGGCTTCGGCGGCCGCAAAGAGGGCCTGGTCCATGGTATCGGTCATTCACGTCCTCCTGCCCTACTACCCTTCTCCCCTGAGGGGAGAAGGTGGCCCGCAGGGCCGGATGAGGGGGTCAGCATAGCGGGTTATCCTTGGGCATTCACCCCTCACCCCAGCTTTGCCAGGTCGCTATGCTCCCGGCGTCGCTACCCTCTCCCCTGAGGGGAGAGGGAAAGGCTAGCGCTCCTTGGTATACGGCACGCCGCCTGCCTTGGGGCCCACAGCTTTACCGATGAAACCGGCCAGCAGGATGACGGTCAAGAGGTAGGGCAGCGCCTGGATGGCCTGGACCGGGATCTCGATACCGCCCAGCTGGGCACCCTGCAGACGAATCTGCAGCGCATCGAGGAAGCCGAACAGCAGGCAGGTGAACATGGCGGGCACCGGCTTCCACTTGGCAAAGATCAGCGCGGCGAGCGCGATATAGCCCTTGCCGGCGGTCATGTTATTGCCGAAGCCCGAGCCCTGGGCGATGGAGAAATAGGCGCCGGCGAGACCCGCCAGCAGGCCGGTTATGATGACCGCCTGATAGCGCAGCTTCACCACCGAAATACCGGCGGTATCGACGGCCTTGGGGTTTTCACCGACGGCGCGCATGCGCAGGCCGAAGCGGGTGCGATAGAGCACATAGGCGGTGACGCCGACCATGATGAAGGCGATATAGACCAGGATATAGTGGCCCGAGATCAGGTCGGCATAGATCGGCCCGAGCACCGGCACACTGGCCAGCTCATTGGCAAAGGGCAGCGTGATCGGCTCGAAGCGCCCGCCTTCGGGCAGTGGCGGGGTGCGGCCGCCCTGGGAGAACCAGGTCTGGCCGAGGAAGGTGGTCATGCCGGCCGCCAGCATGTTAATGGCGACGCCCGCGATCAGCTGATTGCCCTTGAGCGTGATGGCGGCAACGCCCTGCAGCAGCGCCGTCGAGAGCGAGACAGCCAGGCCGGCGAGCAGGCCCAGCCAGGCCGAGCCGGTGATGGCGGCGACGGCGCCAGCAGCAAAGGCGGCGGCCAGCATCTTGCCTTCGAGGCCGATATCGAACAGGCCGGCGCGCTCGGAATAGAGACCGGCGAGACAGGCGAGCAGCAGCGGCGTCGAGAGGCGGATGGTGGCGTCGAGAATGGAGAGGACGGATGAAATATCCATGTCAGCTCTCCGACTTGGCGGTGGAGACCGCAATGGCATCGGCCTTCTGTTCCGGCGAGAACAGCATGAAGGCCCGTTCGAGCGAGGGACGGAACAGGCCTTCCATGGCACCGGTGAAGAGGATCACCAAAGCCTGGATGACGACGATCATTTCGCGGGTGATGCCGGGGATGACGAATTGCAGTTCCTGGCCGCCCTGATAGAGCGCGCCGAACAGTAGCGCTGCGAGCAGGATGCCGATCGGGTGGTTGCGGCCCATCAGCGCCACGGCGATACCGACGAAACCGGCACCGGCGACAAAGTCCAGCACCAGGCGGTTTTGCACGCCCATGACTTCATTGATCGCCACCATGCCGGCCAGCGCACCGGAAATGGTCATGGTGATCATGATCATCTTGGAGTTGGAAATGCCAGCATAGCGCGAGGCGGTCGGATTGGCGCCGAGCACGCGCATGGCATAGCCGAACTTGGTGTGCCAGACGAGAATATAGACCCCGATCAGCGCCAGCACGGCGATGACGATGGAGAGGTTGACCGGCGAATAGCCAAAGAAGGAGAAAAACTGGCGCAGCTGCGGCACGCGACCGGCGACCTCGATGGTTTCCGATTCCGGCGCCATGGTCGAGGCGGGCTTGAGCACGCGATTGACCATATAAACCATCAGCGCCGCGGCGATGAAGTTGAACATGATAGTGGTAATGACGACGTGCGAACCACGCTTGGCCTGCAGCCAGCCGGGCACGAAGGCCCAGAAGCCACCCACCGCGCCAGCGGCAATCACTGCCAGCGGCATGGCGATCAACCAATGGGTCTGGTCGAGCGCCAGCGCCACGACGACGGCGCCTAGGCCGGCCACATAGGCCTGGCCATCGCCACCGATGTTGAACAGGCCGGCCTGCGCGGCGACCGCCACGGCAAGGCCGGTGAAGATGAAATTGGTGGCGTAATACAGCGTGTAGCCGAGGCCTTCGCCATAGCCGAAGGCGCCATAGATGATGACCTGGATGGCGTGGAACGGGTTTTCACCGACCAGCAGCACGACGAGGCCGGAGACGAGGAAAGCCAGCAGGAGATTGATGGCGGGCAGCAGGGCAATGTCGGCCCAGCGCGGAATGGGTCTGCGGGCGCTCATGGTAGGGGTCCCTGTTCGGCAATGCCGAGGCCGCGAGGCGCGTCCTTGCCGATGCCGGCCATCATCAGGCCGAGTTCGCCTTCGGTGGCGGTGGCGGGATCGGCTTCGCCGACGATAACGCCGTCGAACATGACGAGGATGCGGTCCGCCAGCGAGCGGATTTCGTCGAGTTCGACCGAGACGAGCAGGATGGCCTTGCCCTCGTCGCGCATCTTGATGATTTCGTTATGGATGAATTCGATGGCGCCGATATCGACGCCGCGCGTCGGCTGGCCGATGACCAGCACGTCGGGGTCCTGCTCCATCTCGCGGGCCAGCACGATCTTTTGCTGGTTGCCGCCGGAGAACAGCGAGCTCTTGAGGTTGATATTGGCCGGGCGGACGTCGAACAGCTTGATGTGCTCGGCGGCGGCCTTCTTGGCGGCTGATATGTCGAGGAAGGGGCCAGCGCCATATTTTGCATTGCCCTGGTAGCCCAGGATGGCATTTTCCCACTCGGCAAAGGTGGTGACGAGACCCATGCGTTGGCGGTCCTCGGGCACGTGGGCGAGGCCGGCTTCGCGGGCGCGGGCGGCGCCGTCGTCGCCCTTGAGCGAGAGCGCGGTGCCCTTGAGCAGGACATTGCCGGATTTCTGGTCGCGCATGCCGGAGACCGATTCCAGCAATTCGCTCTGGCCATTGCCGGAGACGCCGGCGATGCCGACGATCTCGCCGGCGCGAATGGAGAAGCTCACATCCTTGACGCGGACATGGCCCATGTCGTCGGCGACGACGAGGTTTTGCACTTCGAGCAGGGTGGCGCCGGGATTGGCCGGGGTCTTGTCGACGCGCAACAGCACGCGACGGCCGACCATCAGCTCGGCCAGCTGTTCGGGGCTAGTTTCGCTGGTCTTGACCGTAGCGACCATTTCACCCTGGCGCATGACCGAGACATTGTCGGTAATGGCCATGATCTCGCGCAGCTTGTGGGTGATCAGGATCACCGTCTTGCCCTGTTCGCGCAGGGTTTCGAGCACGCGGAACAGGTCGTCGGCCTCCTTGGGCGTCAAAACGCCGGTGGGCTCGTCGAGAATGAGGGTTTCGGCGCCGCGATAGAGGGCCTTGAGGATTTCGACGCGCTGCTGCTGGCCGACCGAGATATCCTCGATGATGGCATCAGGATCGACCTCGAGGTCGTATTCATGCTCCAGGCGATTGAGTTCCTTGCGGGCGCGATCAAGGCTCGGCTTGATGAAGCCGGAATCCTCGGCACCCAGAATGACGTTTTCGAGGACGGAGAAATTTTCGACCAGCATGAAATGCTGATGCACCATGCCAATGCCGAGCGCCAAAGCGTGGCGGCTGTCGGTGATGGCGTGTTCCTGGCCGTTGACGCGGATCACGCCGCTGTCGGCGGTATAGAAGCCATAGAGGATCGACATCAGCGTCGACTTGCCCGCGCCGTTCTCCCCCACGATGCCGTGGATGGTGCCGCGCGCGACCTTGAGGTCGATGTCCTTGTTGGCGTGAACCGCGCCAAACCGCTTGTTGATCTTCTCAAGCTCGATCGCCCAGCCGTTGGCCGGGACGGTTGCAGCGGCCGTTTCCGGCCGCTGCGTGTTCATGGGGCCATCCTGGCTCATACTGTCGCTTAGAGCGGGCAGGTCGAGTCGGTGGTGTAGTCGTGCACCGTGAGGGTGCCGGCCTGGATTTCGGCGGACAGTTCGTCGACCTTGGCCTTCATGTCATCGGTGATGAGCGAGGCGTTGTTGTCGTCGAGCGCATAGCCAACGCCTTCTTCGCCGAGGCCGAGAACGGTCAGGCCGGGCTTGAAGGTGGCATCGTCTGCCGCTTCGGTCAGCGCGGTCTTGACGGCGACGTCGACGCGCTTGAGCATCGAGGTCAGCACCGAGCCGGGCTGCAAATAGTTCTGGTTGCTGTCGACGCCGATGGAGAACTTGCCGGCATCCTTGGCAGCCTGCAGCACGCCGAGGCCCGAGCCACCAGCAGCGGCGAAGACGACGTCAGCGCCGCCATCGATGGCAGCCTTGGTCAGCTCGCCAGCGGTGACCGGGTCATTCCAGGCAGCCGGGGTGGTGCCGGTGTAGCTTTCGATCAGCTTGACGTCGGGGTTCACGGCCTTGGCGCCCTGAGCATAACCACAGTAGAACTTGTGGATCAGCGGAACGTCCATGCCGCCGACGAAGGCGACAGTGCCGGTTTCGGACTTGAGGGCAGCCAGAGCGCCGACCAGGAACGAGCCAGTGTGCTCATCGAAGACGATCGACTGCACGTTTGGTGCGTCGACGACGGTGTCGATGACGACGAAATTGGTGTCGGGGAATTCGGCAGCGACGGTGGTCAGCGCAGCGGTCCAGGAGAAGCCAGCCATGACGATCGGGTTTGCACCCTGACCGGCGAAGCGGCGCAGGGCCTGTTCGCGCTGGGCATCGTTCTGCAGCTCGAGATCAAGGAAGGAACCACCGGTTTCCTTCTTCCACTCTTCGGCGCCGTTATAGGCAGCTTCGTTGAACGACTTGTCGAACTTGCCGCCCAGATCATAGATCACGGCGGGATCAGCAAGGGCAGCGCCGGTGAGGACCGCGGAAAGCGCGATGCCGCCAGCAATGGCCTTGGTAAAGGTGGTGAGTTTCATTGATCAGTCTCCCTGTATCGCACATGAGCGCTGGCGCATGCTGCCAGCGGACATTCCCTGTGCGCTAGCGAAAGATACAATCGTGCAAACCGCGCGCCTGCAAGAGGGAATCGAGCAATTTTTTCCGGTTGGTCAAAATTTGGTCAGTGTGCCCACAGGTGAGGGCCGCGATTGCCGCGCGCTTGGGCGAAGAGTTTAGAAGCGGGCCAAAAGCGAGGTGAAAATCTGGTTGAGATCGGCATCGGCATAGAGCACGGCGAGAATCGCCAGCGAGGCGATGGCGAAGAGGGCTAAGGTGTCGCGGGTCTTGGCGGTCATCTGGGATTTGCTTCAAATTGGCGAAGTGGCGTTAGCCGTTTGATAACCCAGGATGGCGCGTCCGATTGTGATGCTTTGAGGGCAGAGCCGAACGTGGTTAGCGGGTGGTTAAGACGGCGGCAGCGGCGTCACCGCGGCGCCCATGGCGGTGCCGAAGCGCTCGAAGAAGCCGTCGATGATCTTTTGCGCCGAATTGCCGATGATGGCCTTGCCCAGCTTCATGATCTGACCCGAGGCGCCGCCATGGGCGGTAAAGACCAGCAGCGTATCATCACCCTGGTCGGCAAGGACGATATCGGCGGAGCCTTCGGCCATGCCGAGCAGGCCGCCCTTGCCGCGGCCGCTCAAGGTATAGCGTTCGGCGGGGACGATATCGGACAGCGTCAGCTCGCCGCCGAAGGTCGGATGCAGCATGCCGAGATTGACCTTGATCTCGAGATCGAGCGCGGTTTCGCTGGCCCATTCGATCTTGTGGCAGCCGGGAATGGCGGCCTTGAGCATTTCGGTATCGTTGAGCGCGGCCCAGACGGCGACCCGCGGGGCGGCAATGATATAGCGACCACCGAAATCCATTAGCGGGCCGCCCCAATAAGGCCTTGATGCGCCATGAAAGAATTGCTCGCCATGTCGTGGTGTCCCGCTCTTTACGTGCGGCTTTTTCGCACCAATATGGTCTAAATAGTTGCTGCGGGGACTTGTTGCAATTGTATGCGACGGCACGAGCAGCGATCTATAGCCAACAGGCGAAATACGGGGAGCGAAGAATGGCCAATGAAGTGACCACTGCACCAGAGACCAAGCTGGCTCCTGCCGCCATGACGGAGAAGCCGCTGCAGTATCTGGACAAGGCCGTCAACGCCATCCGCGACCTCGGCGTGTGGCCGGAACAGCAGGGCGAACAGCCGATTACCGGCCTGCTGAGCCAGATCACCGAGCTGGATGAAACCCGCGTCGTGTTGATCGGCCGGACCTTGAGCCAGGCTTCGGCCTTCAACGAAGTGGTGCGCGAGCAGATCGCCGCGATGAAGATCGGCGAGCGCTACGAAGAAATCACCAAGGGTTTCGATTCCATCCGCGACGATGCCAAGGGCATGGTCGACCAGCTGGCCGACAACAAGCTCGACATGCTGGAGCGCGCCAGCAATGTCTGGATGAAGGTCAGCCGCGGCGACATCGCCACGCGCTTCAACAAGATCCGCGACACCTACCTGGCCGTCACCAAGGACACCAAGGACCAGATTGACCGCGAACACACCATTCTTGAAGCCTATCGCGACTTCCGCGGCGCGCTGAAGCAGGCCGAGGTGATGGCGCTCGAAGTGCTGGAAGTTGCCGAAAAGCGCCTGGGTGACAAGAAGGTCATTCTTGACGCGGCATCGACCGCCGTCGGCACTTATGCCGGCACCGTGCCGGCCGATCGTGCGCGTCTCGAAATGGATCGCGACGAAAAGCTGCGCGACATGCAGAACGAGGAAAAGCGCTACCAGATCGCCAAGGACCTCTCGGACAATCTGACCATTTCCTACAATACCTCGGAAGTGGTGATGGCGCGGCTGATGCAGACGACCAATGCCAAGGAGCGGGTCTACCAGCAGTCGATCTCGTTCTTTTCGACCAATGAGACGGTGCTCACGGCGCTCAGCGCCTCGTTCACCGGGATGTTTGGGCTGCATGAATCGACCGAGACGCTCAACGCCATGAAGGAGGGGATGAGCAAGTCGCTCGAGACCCTCAGCGAAATCGGCGACAAGGTGCAGGAAGAGGCCGTGCGCGCGGGCTATGGCCCGACGGTGCGCGCCGATGCGGTCAAGAAGCTGGTGGATTCGGTGGTCAACTTCCAGGAGAAGAGCCGCACCATCATCAACGAAATGCGCGTCGCCTCGACCAAGAATTCGGCAGAAATCCGCGACGCGGTGGAAGACGGCAAGCGGCGCCTGGCGACTTTGGCCGCCGAGGGCAATGCCCTGCTGCTCGAAACGAAGAACTAGAGGAACCGGACCACGGGTGAACGCCAACGATGAGTGACGTGACAGCGAAGCCCGCTGCGCCCCTGGATGAAGTCATGCTGGCGATGGACGTGGTCGACACGCTCCGTCACCGGCAGGACCTTGCCACGCGCGAGCTTGCCGGCGTCACCCGCGAACAGCAGCTGATCGACAAGCTGCGCGACATCTATCACCAGCAGGGTATCGAGGTTCCCGACCATATCCTCAAGGAGGGCGTGGCGGCGCTGCAGGAAAGCCGTTTCGTCTATGATCCGCCCAAGCCCGGCTTTGGCACCAGCATGGCCCGGCTCTATGTCGGCCGCAAACGCTGGGGCAAGCCGGTCGGCGCGGCGCTGGTAGCGCTGCTGGTGCTGTCGGTCGGCTATTTCGGCGCCTGGCAGCCGTATCAGCGCGGCCAGGCCGAGGCGGCGCGGATTGAGCTCAGTGAAGGCGTGCCAGCGCGGCTCGATGCGCTGTATCAGACGATTTTCGAAGAGACCAAGGTGCAAAAGGCCGTGGTGCAGGCCGAGGGCCTGCGCAATCGCGGCAAGGCCTATGCGGCCGAGGGTAATAGCGTCGCGGCCGAAAAGGCCGTGGCCGACCTCACCGCTTTGCGCGACGCGCTGCGCCAGGACTATTCGCTGCGGGTGGTCAATCGCGCCGATGTGCAATCGGGCTTCTGGACCATTCCCGAGGTCAATACCGCCGCGACCAACTATTACATCGTCGTCGAGGCGCTGGACGCCGACGGCAATGCGCTGGACCTGCCGATCCTCAATGAGGAAACCGGGCAGACCGAAGTGGTCGCCACCTGGGGCGTGCGGGTGCCGGAAAGCGTCTATGACAGCGTGGCTGCCGACAAGCGCGACGACGGCATCATCCAGAACAATGAAATCGGCCGCAAATCGAGCGGTTTCCTCGATGTCGAATATAGCCTGCCCGTGCTCGGCGGCGCAGTAACGCGGTGGTAAAGCAATGAGCATCCGCGGACCCGAAGCTTTGGCCAGTCTAGACGAGGCGATGCGCGACATCCGCCGCGAGGAAGAGGATATTGCCAAGCGCCTTGCCCGCTCGTCGGAAAAGCTGGGCAAGATCCGCGAGAACGAGGCTGAGCTGTTCCGCCAGCTGGCGCAGCTGCGGCTCGACCCGACAATCCAGGCCGAACTCGATGGCCGGATTTCGACGGCCGAGGCCAAGGCGCGCGACATGCTCAAGGCGCATGCCAAGGAGCTGAGCACGGCGGAAAAGGCCGTGGGTGATGTGGACGCTGCCCTTGCTCGCCTGACCGCCGAGCGCACCGAGGCGCTCAAGTCTTTCGAAGGGCATCAGGGCGAGCTGAAGGCTTTGGCAACCAGGCTGGGCCCGACGATTGCGCGCGAACCGGGCTTTGCCGGCAAGCGGCAGGCGGCCAGTGAAATGGCCGAGATTGCCGCGCAGAGCATGCGCAAGACCGAACAGGCCGAGGCCGACCGCGAGCAGAAGGGCAAGCCCTACCGCGACGATGCGCTGTTCATGTATCTGTGGGAGGCCGGCTATGGCACGGCCAGCTATCGCGCGAACAATTTCATCCGTTTCCTCGACAGCAAGGTCGCGGACCTGATCGGCTTTGCCAAGGCGCGGCCCAATTTTGCCATGCTGAACGAGATCCCGCTGCGGCTGCGCGAGCATGCCGAGCGGCAGATCGAGAATGCCGCGCTGGCCGAAGAAGAACTGGACACGCTCGAGACCGAGGCAATCGACAATGCCGGCGGCAAGCCGATGCGCGAGGCCATGGCGACGGCGCAGGCACGGATCGATGCACTGGATGCCGAGATCGTCGCTACCGAAGACCGCCGCGACGAGGCGACCAGGACGGTGGGGCAGCTGTCGCAGGGCGGCAATCCGGCGGTCGAAGGCGCGCTGGGCGAATTGGCAGCCGCGCTGGGCCGCGAGGATATCCAGACCCTGCTGGCCGAGGCACGGCTGACCCGCACCGGACAGGACGACACGATCGTCGCCCAGATCGACGATGCGCGGGCCCGTTCCAAGGAAGAGGCTGGCGAGACGCGCGAGCTGAACGAACGGCTCAAGACCCTGGCGGCGCGGCGGCGCGAGCTGGAAGACATTCAGTGGGAATTCAAGAAGCAGCGGTTCGATGATCCGCGCTCGACCTTCCGCGACGACAAGCTGGTGGGCGACGTGCTCAACGACTTCCTGCGCGGTGGGATTTCGGCGGCGAGCTATTGGGACCAGTGGCGGCGCAGCCAGAACTGGAGCGCCGGGACCTCGGATTGGGGCGGCGGCGTGGGCCTACCGAACAATGGCCGGCAGCGTTCGAATTCGCCGTGGCCGAATGGTGGCGGCAGCACGATGAACTGGCCCGACAACAGCTTCGGCGGCGGCGGCAAGTCCAAGCCACGCGGCCCCTCGGGCGGTGGTTTTGGCGGCGGCTGGGGTGGTGGATCGAGCAGCGGTGGCGGGTTCTCGCGGCCGCGCACGGGGTCTACGGGGACGCGCAAGCATGGCGGGTTCAAGACGGGTGGCGGTTTTTAGGGGCGGCTGCCCGCTGCCTGCCTCCAACCCATCCCAATTCTCGATGTCATCCCGGCCTTGAGCCGGGATACATCTCGATATGGTTCAACAGCCGCAAGGTGGTCTGAACGATCGACCTTGCGGCTATGGATTGACCTCAGGATGGACCCCGGCTCAAGGCCGGGGTGACACCGTGGGTGTGGCGCATACCCTGGAAGGCCCCCTCACCCGGCGCTGCGCGCCGACCTCTCCCCCAAAGGGAGAGGTAAGGAAGGTTATGCCGGGTTGATGAAACCGAACACGGTCGCGTAATTGCCGGTCTGTTCGGCAAAGCGCTGGCGATGCACCCGCTGCACCAGCACTTCGCCATTTTCAGGCGACCCGGCCAAGAGGGTCATGGTTTCGGCGATGTAGTCGGCCAGCGGCATGGCATTGGGGTCCCTAGCCTGCTGTTCGCCCATCAGGGTCGTCTGCACATAGGGGGGCGCGATTTCGACCACCTCAACCGCCGTCTTGCGCAGCTGGTAGCGCAGCGACTGGGTGTAGGAATGAATGGCCGCCTTGGTGGCGCCATAGGTCGGGGTCGAGGCCCGGGGCACAAAGGCCAGGCCCGACGAGACGGTGAGGATTGTCGCCTTCGGCTGGGCCAGCAGATGCGGCAGCAGGGCCGAGGTCAGCCGGATGGGACCGAGCAGGTTGGTGGCAATGGTGTCTTCGGCGATGGAGAGATAGTCGCCGCCCACAACATCCTCATCGACCATGATGCCGGCATTGTTGATAACGGCATTGAGCGCCGGGAAAGACTCGGTCACCTGCTTGCCGAAAGCGGCAATGCTCTCGGCGTCGGCCATGTCGACGGTAAAGGCCGCAATGCCGGGATTGGCCGCGACCACTTCGTCCAGCGCGGACTGGCGGCGGCCGGAGATGATCACCTGATTGCCCTGGGCGTGGAAGGCTTCGGCGAGGCCGCGGCCAATGCCCGAACCGCCGCCGGTGATGAGGATGGTATTGCCTGTGGTCTGCATCGAAAGTCTCCTTGCTCTTGCGTGAGGCAGACTTAGGCCCCATACTCTCCAACTGAAAGTAGGCGCTTGAAAGAGCGATACATACCCAACGGAGAGTGTCATTGAATCCGGTCGTTTCCGCGCCAAGAATTTATAATTGGGATGACCGCAAGGGTGCACAGCCGCTCGATCCGGCGCTCGATGGGCTGGTGAAGGACATTATCGGCAAGGTGGCGGACAAGTGGACCATGCTGATTTTGGAAGCGCTGGCCGATCACGGCACGCTGCGCTTCAGCGATGTCGGCCGCAAGGTGGGCGATATCAGCCAGAAGATGCTGACCAAGACCCTGCGGCAGATGGAAGAGGACGGGCTGGTGCAGCGCGTGGTGCATCCGGTGATCCCACCACATGTCGACTATAGCCTGACCGAAATGGGCGGCAGTCTGGGCGGGGCGTTCTGCGGCGTCTGGCTATGGGCCGAGGCGCACCATGCCCAGATCGAGGCCAGCCGCAAGGCTTTTGCCGCGCGGAACGCGGCCGTCTAGTTGGCCGGCGGCTGGGCCATCAATTCCCAGACATTGCCTTCGCTATCCTCGAAATAGGCGGAATAGCCCCATTCGCTTTGCGTGCCATCGGTGAGGATGGCGCCACCGGCGATCAATACCTTGCGCAGGATGTCGTCGACCTCGGCGGGGCTCCCGGCCTGATGGCTGAGGACGAAGCCCGGCGTGCCGGCCACGGCAACATCCTTGCCGGCGGTCTGGGCGATCTGTTCGCGCGGGAAGAGAACGAAGGAAAGGTCATTGGGGAAGAAGAAGGCGACATGGTCCTCGCCCGCCGCGATCTGGTCATCGGCCAGTTCGAACAGCGCACGATAGAAGGTGAAGGCCCGCTCGAGGTCATCGACGCCGATGGTGATGATGGAAATCGATGGCTTCATGGCGACGCTCCTTATGACCGGCGCACCCTAGACAGGTCGCGCCCGGAGGTCACCCCTCAGCCGTAATAAACCGCGATCCGCTGGCCATCGATCTCATGCACCTTGATGTCCATGTCGTAGATCGACGCCAGAACCTCGGGGACGATCATCGCTGCGGGATTGCCCTGGGCGGCCAGCTTGCCGTGTTTCATCGCGACGATATGGTCGGAGTACCAGGAGGCGAAGTTGATGTCGTGCAGCACCAGCACGACGGTCTTGCCCAGCTCATTGGCGGCCTTGCGCAGCAGGCGCATCATGGATGCCGCGTGCTTCATGTCGAGATTGTTGAGCGGCTCGTCGAGCAGGACATAGTCGGTGTCCTGGCACAGCACCATGGCGACGAAAGCACGCTGGCGCTGACCGCCGGAGAGTTCGTCGAGGAAGCGGTCGGCGAGATCGAAGAGGTTCAGATAGCCGATGGCCTGGTCGATATGGGTCCTGTCGTCTTCGGTCAGGCGGCCCTTGGAATAGGGATAGCGGCCGAAGCTGACGAGGTCGCGCACGGTCAAGCGTGCGGTCATGTGATTGTCCTGGCGAAGGATGGAGAGGCGCTTGGCCAGCACGTCGCTGGGCGCCTTGGTGATATCCATACCGTCGACGGTCACGGTGCCCTTGTCCATCGACATCAGCCGGCTGACCATCGACAGGAAGGTCGACTTGCCGGCGCCATTGGGGCCGATGATCGAGGTGATGCCGCCCGCAGGAAGGGTGACGGAGACGCCGTCGACCACGCAGGAGGAACCGTAATTCTTGGTGACGCCTTCGGCGACGATCATCGCGCGGCCCTCCGCAGAACGAGAATGATGAAGACGACACCGCCGAGGAATTCGATGATGATCGAGAGCGCGGTATCGAAGGCGAAAACGCGTTCGAGTACGGTCTGGCCGCCGACGAGGCAGGTGATGGCGAGCAGCACAGCGGCCGGCAGGACATAGCGGTGCCGCGACGTGCCCACCAGCGAATGGGCGAGGCTGGCGACGAGCAGGCCGAAGAAGGTGATCGGGCCGACCAGCGCGGTTGAGACGGCAACCAGCACCGAGACCAGCATCAGGATGATGACCACGGTACGCTTGTAGTCGACGCCGAGGTTGATGGCCTGGGCGCGGCCAAGCGACAGGACGTCGAATGTATGGCCCAGCCGCCAGGCGATGAGGCTGACTACGGCGACGATGGCGGTGGCGACCAGCAGCAGCGTCGTATCGACGGTGGCGAAGCTGGCGAAGAATGAGTCCTGCAGCACGTTGAAGGCATTGGGATCGAGCATGCGCTGCATGAATTGGCTGAGGCTGCGGAACAGGATGCCGAAGACGATGCCGACCAGCACCAGCAGGGTCAGGCTGCGCTCCTCGCCGAGGAACAGCCAGCGGAACAGCAGGCCGGAAAATGCCACCATGACCACGATCTCGACGCCGAACTGCAGCTGCGGATCAAGCCAGGTCAGCGCGCCGACACCGAGGAAGAAGACAATGGCGGTCTGCAGCAGGATGTAGAGCGCGTCGAAGCCCATGATCGAGGGGGTGAGGATGCGGTTGTTGGTGACGGTCTGGAACAGCACGGTCGAGACGGCAACCGAATAGGCGACGAGGAAGAGCGCGAGCAGCTTCCTGCCACGGAAGGGCAGGACGAAGCTCCAGCTGCCCTTGGCGCCGAGCGTCATGAAACAGGCGATTGAGACCAGCGCCAGGACCGCGAGAATGATCAGCGCGAGTGCCTGGCGCGACAGGCCGGAGATGCGGCCGACACCGGGCGCGGGCATGATGGCGGTGGCTGGATCAGGCTGCATGGCGACGCGTCCGCAGCAGGAGATAAAGGAAGATGGCGCTGCCGATGACGCCGACGACGACGCTGATCGGGATTTCATAGGGGTAGCGGATCAGGCGGCCGAGGATATCGCAGGCCAAAACGAACCCCGCGCCCATCACCGCCACCCAGGGCACGGTGCGGCGCATATTGTCGCCGACCATCAGGCTGACCAGATTGGGGATGATCAGGCCGAGGAATGGGATGGAGCCAGCCGACACCAGCACCACGGCGCTGATCAACGAGACGAGGACAAGGCCGAGCACCATGACCTGCTGGTAGTTGAGGCCGAGATTGGTGGTGAAATCCTTGCCCATGCCGGCGACAGTGAAGCGGTCGGCAAAGATATAGGCCAGCACGCCGCAGCCGAGGCCGATCCACAGCAGCTCGTAATTGCCGCGCAGGATGCCGGAGAAGTCCCCCATGGTCCAAGCCAGCAGTGAGGGCAGCAGCTCGAAGCGATAGGCAAAGAAACTGGTGACGGCGCCGATGATGCCGCCCAGCATGATGCCGACCAGCGGCACCAGCATCACGTCGCGCAAGGGCACGGCACGCAGGATGCGGAGGAACAGCGCCGTGCCGGCCAGGGCAAAGCCGGCCGAGATCAGCATCTTGCCCATCAGCGGCCAGCCGGGCACGAAAATCGTGGCAACGAGAAAACCGAGGCTGGCGGATTCAGTGGTGCCGGCGGTCGAGGGTTCGACGAAGCGATTGCGCACCACCATCTGCATGACGAGACCCGCCACGGCCATGGACGAGCCGGCGAGGATGATTGCGAGGGTGCGCGGGACGCGGCTGATCAGGAGGACCTGCATGGCGCGGCCCTCCGAACTGCCCGACAGCAGGGTCGCAACCGATACGTCGCTGACACCGACAAACAGGCTGATGGCGGCCAGGGCCAGGGTCGCCATCACGGCGAGGATGAGCAGGCGCACCGGTCAACCTTCCACTGCAAGAAAAGGCCCGGGCGCCATTGGCACCCGGGCAGATCGATCGGCCAGCTTAGCTGTTGAGACCGGCAATGACCTGGTCAAGCAACTGCATCACGCCCTGATAGCCATGCATGGTGATATAGGCAGGCTGGGGATCGAGATAGACGACGTGACCTTCCTTGGCAGCCGTGGTCTGGTTGACCAGCTCGTTGTCGAGCAGGGCCATTGCGGCAGCATTGCCGCCGGTGCCGACGCCAGCGTCGCGGTCGACGACAAACAGCCAGTCGGGATTGGTTTCGAGGATGAATTCGAAGGAGACGCCGTCGCCACCGTGATCGCCGTCTTCGACGTCAGCCATGGCCGAGGGAATGCCGACCTGGTTGTGGATCCAGGCGACGCGGCTATCCGGGCCATAGACGCCGACATTGCCGGCATTGGTGACGAGCACCAGTGCATTGCCCTTGCCTTCGGCAGCAGCCTTGGCTTCGGCGACCTTGGCGTCGAGCGCAGCGTTCAGCTCGGTTGCCTTGGCCTCGAGGCCGAAGATTTCGCCGAGACGGGTCAGGTTGCCCTTGATGCCACCGATGATGTCGGAATTGTCGGCCAGCGACATGTCGACAGTCGGCAGGATGTCCTTGGCGGTCGGATATGCGGCAGCCGAACGGGCGCTGACGAAGTAGACGTCGGATTCGGAAGCGGCAATGCCCTCGAAATCGGGCTCGAACAGCGATCCGAGCTGCAGCGCGTCAGCAGCAACCGCGCCAGCGAGGTAGGAGGGCGTATTGCCAGTCGGCACGCCGGCGACCGGAACGCCAAGCGCCGTCAGATTGTCGAACGTGGCCCAGTCCTGCACCAACACCTTGGACGGCACGCCTGGCAGGGTGGTTTCGCCCTGGGCATGGGTGACGGTGATCTCCTGCGCCATGGCGAGGCTCGTCATGGACAGTGCGCCAGCAAGGGCCGCGGCGAGAATGGTGGTGTGCTTCACGAGGGGCTTCCAATCCAGAAAGGTGAACGGGAGCGCGATCAATGTTGATGACGCCTGTCCGGTTTGGTAGCCGCGTGAACCAGGCGAGTCAAAAGATAAGATGACGCAGCGTGTCATCTTTAAAGTGCCCGATCCGAATTTAACCGGATCGGGCCATCTGACTACGACTTGGCTAACAGATTGCGCAGCTTGCCGAGCGCTGTCGCCGTGTCTTCGCGGTAGGCGATTGTGCCGGAAAACTCGCCCTGCTTGTCGAGCAGGAAGACCGAGGCGGTGTGATCCATGGTGTAATCGCCGCCTTCGAGCGGGACCTTTGCGGCATAGACGGCCCAGGCTTTGATGGCCTTTGCCGTCTCGTCGGGCGTGCCGACGAGGCCGGTGACCTTGCCGGTCCAGGCGACATAATCGCCGAGTACCGCGGCGGTATCGCGCTCCGGATCTACGGTGACGAAATAGGCGTTGAGGTCCTTGGCCTCGTCGCCCAGCGTCTCATACCAGGAGGCGATTTCGGCCAGCGAGGTCGGGCAGACTTCGGGGCAATGGGTGAAGCCGAAGAACAGGATCGACGGCTTGCCGTTGAAGCTGTCGCGGGTAAAGGGTTCGCCGGCAACGGTTTTCAGCTGGTAGTCGCCATGACCGAGGCCGGCCGCCTGGGCAGAGCGGGTGGTGGCGGCATAGGCGTAAAAGCCTGCGGCCACCAGAGCGACCACCGCCACCAGAGCCCAAAGGCCGGTGCGGACGCGTGAAAGCGCAGCCATCAGTGGGCATGCCCGGCGGCGGGCGCGTCGGCGGCCGAGGTCATCACCGGCAGCTCGACATCGACCGTGCCGGCCTTCTCAAAGGTCAGGGTCACGGTGACCTTTTCGCCTTCGACGAAGGCCTGGTTGAGACCCATGAACATCAGATGGAAACCACCGGGTGCAAGGGTCACGGTTTCGCCGGCGGGGATTTCGAGGCCATCGGCCAGCGCCCGCATCTTCATAACGTCGCCTTCCATGGCCATTTCGTGAATCTGGGTTTCCTTGGCAGCGCTGGAGGTGGCGGAGACTAGCCGATCAGCCTCGGTGCCGGTGTTTTCAATGGTCAGGAAGCCGCCGCCGACCGGGGCATTGGGCAGGGTGGCGCGGGTGAACGAGCCGGAAATATTGAGCGGGCCGAGATGGATGACGCCGTTATGGGCGAAGGCAGGCGTGACGATGAGGATAGCGGCCGCAAGAGCGGTGCGAAGCAGACGGATCATGATGAGCATTCCGGTTTCGAAAGGGGTCTGATGGCGCAAGCGCCGGGAAATCAGACCGCAGCCGGAGGGGCGCGGGGACCGCTGGGCGGCGCCGTCTGCGCGGGCAGAAACGCCTGCGTGACCGGCGGCAAGGTTGCGGCGACGGCGATGATATCGAGACCGGCCGGCAGGACGGTGAGGCTGGGCAGGATGAGGTCCTGCTTGCCGATGCCGGCGGCGGGGCATTTGGCGATGGAGATATCGCTGTCGTCGCCGGTAGCGCCCTGGGGCGTGCAGAGCACCCAGCCGGTGGTGGTGGTGGTATAGCCGAGCTCTTCGAACACCAGCTGGCTGGCGCGGGCCTGATGCAATGGCGCCAGCAGCGTCAGCAGATAGATGGCCAGCACGGCGAGTGCCGTCCCGATCTCTCTGGTGATGCTGCGTCTGGTGTGCATGGCGGCAGTCATAGATTGTCGGCGCGGCGGGTGGAAGGGGTGAAGTGTCGCAATCAGATCGCCCGATGATCCGGGTCAACCATCACACCACCCGACCCCTCTGGGGCCACCCTCCCCATTCAGGGGAGGGAGAGGAGAGTTCAGCGGCCTCGATGCCCCTTAACCCTCCCCCGTGTGGGGAGGGTGGCCCCCGTAGGGGGTCGGGTGGGGGGGTGGGTTTAAGCGCCGGCCTCACGGCTAAACACTAGGGACATAGGTCTCGCTGCACAGCGCGATGAAGCTTTTCATTGCGGCCGACAGCGGACTGGTCTTGCGGCGGGCGACCAAGAGTTGGCGCAGGGCCCAGGGTTCGGCGAGCGGGGCGCAGACCAGGTCGGTGCCGGCAAGGAGATGGAGGCTTGTCGAGCGGAGGAAACCGATGCCGAAGCCGGCTTCAACCATGCGCACCAGGGCTGGGAAGCTCTCAACGCGGACGCTTTCGACCAATGGCTTGCCGGCCTTTTCGGAGGCTTCGCCGAGCAGGCGATTAAGCGAGCCGACCTGATGGATGCCGACGATGGGGTGGTCCATCACCTGGGCAAACTGGATATCCTTGCGCGGCTCGATGCTGGCGGCCAGCGGGTGATCAGGTGGCGCGAGAACCCAGACGCGATCGTCCTCGAAGGGTTTGATCTCGAAGCGGGTGAAGTCGTAATTGTCCGAAACAATCGCCACATCCGCCCTGCCCTCGTCGAGCGCCAGTAGCGCCTTTGCGGCCATCATTTCCTGGATATCGAGGGTGATGCCAGGATGCTTGGCGGCATAGCGCGCCAGAAGCTCCGGCAGGCGGCCGGTTAGTGCCGAGCTGGTGCAGGCGAGCCGCAGGCTGCCGCGCAGGCCGGAGCCGAAATCGGCCATCACCACGTCGAGATCGGCAATGGAGCGGAGCACCAGCCGGCAGCCTTCGGCATAGGCCTCGCCGGCGCTAGTCAGTTTGACGCCCTGGGCCGAACGATCGAACAGCACGACGCCAAGCCGGCTTTCGAGATCGGAGACGCGGCGGCTGACAGCCGAGGAGGCAATGCCCTCGCGCTCTGCGGCGCGGCCGATCGAGCCGGTTTCGGCCAATAAAAGAATGAGGCGCGCCGTAACGCTATCAAAAGGTGCCATGTCGTCTCCCGAGGGCACCATACTGATCGGCGTCAGATCAGCAAGGAAATGCCGCGCGCCATATAGAAAATCCCGATGGCGGTGACCACCCAGCGGGTCCATTTGCGGAAATTGGCATCGGTCAGGCGCTGCAGTATCCAATGGCCGGCGCTGGTGCCGGCGATGGCGAAGGGCGCGGCCATGGCAATGGCGAACCATTCGAAGGGCGTCAGGATGCCGGCGGCGCCCCAGTAGAACACAACCTTGGAGGCATGCGAGATGACCTGGGTGGCGGCCTTGGTGGCGACGATGGCGCGGCGGTCCATCATGGTGCGGATGAAGAAAATGTCGACGGTGGGGCCCGAGACGCCGACGGCGAGGTTAAGGCCGCCGCCGAGCAGGCCGCACAAAAAGGCGTGATGCGGCTTGCTGGCATCGAGAGCCAGCCAGTCCTTGGGAATCCAGACCAGGATGGGCATCAGACCGATGGCGATGCAGACCGTGGCGAGATCGGGCGTGTAGCGCACGATCCAGAGGATGACACCGGCAGCGACGAGGCCGAGGGTGATAAAGCCGAGGATTTTCCAGTCGATGAAGGCGCGGGAAAAAATGGCGCGCGAGCCATTGGCGATGATCTGGATAGCGCCCTGCACGGCAATGGCGGTGCCGACCGGCAGGATCATCAGGAGGATGCCGAGCAGGACGAGGCCACCTGCCATGCCGAAGACGCCCGAGAGGGTCGAGGTCAGGAAGACCGAGAACAGCAGGGCAATGGCAATCGGCAGGCTCATGCGAAAATCCTTTGTGTCACAAAGGCTTCATGCGCCCGCCAGATAGCGAGCGCCATGGCTTATGCGGCAAGAGGGGATGCCGAACTAATTGGCGAGATCGGGGAAATAGTCGCTGGCCGTGAGGGCGAGCAGTTCGGGAATGTCGCTGAGGCTGACGGTCAGCACATCCTCACTGCAGGCAAAATTGGCATGGGCCAGGCCGGTAATGGCAAAGACCAGCTTGTTTTCGGGGGCAAAGCGGAAGCCGAGATTGCCCTCGGCGATGAGGTCTGGAAGCTGGCATTCGCTGGCAAGGTCGGGATCAAGGCCGGCTTCGTCGAGATAGGCCAAGGCATAGTCGATCAGCGGCTGGCCAGGGGCAAAGAGGTAGCCGTTCGGATTTTCGAGCGCGGCAGCCTGGTCGGTCACCGGCTCGTAATTGGTGGTGTCCGCGGTGGCGATCCAATCCTTGAGCACCCAGCCCAGGGCAAAGTCTGCACCTGTCCTGGCGTCGATGATATAGCTGTCGAAGTGATTGTTGGGATAGGCGCCGCCGCAATAGGTGCTGCCGGTCTCGGTCCAGTTGATGACGGTGGGGGAGAGATAGGCAATCTCGATGCTTTCGCCATCGAAATCGCCGAGGCCGCCACCGCCCATGCCGTCCCGATAGCCGAGGCCGGCATAGGCCTTGGACAGGCAGGCAAAGGCGCTCATGTTGATCTGGGCGTGGCGCGCAGCCAGCCGTGTATTGGCGGCCTCAACCGGGCTGCCGTCGGCAAAGGCAACGACGCGCGGGAAAGGGAATTTGGAGCGCGGATCGATCACGTCGCGATAGCTATTGCCGTCCATGGTCCGGGTCGGACCCTCGGTTAGCGCGACGTCCATCTTGGCAAAATCATAAGGCGCGCTGTCACGCGAGAAGGCGGCCGGATTGTCATAGGAGGCGACCCAGGCGCTATCGGCCAGATCAGCAGGAGTGATGGCCATGTCTTCGGGCAGCGTGCGACGGGCCACTTCGGTCAGTTCGATATCGAGCACGGCGCTGCCGTCGGCCGGGTTCCAGCCACCGGTGATGCTGCCGTCGTCCTTGACGCGCAGCTGCCAGTGGGCGCCGATGGGCACCTCGACGATCTCGTAATTGTCATCAAAGACGCAGGTGGTTTCGGTGCAGGGCGCTTCTTCTGCAAGCGTGACCACGCCTTCGCTGGTATCGACCGAGCTCAAGGGAATGTCGCCGCCCTGGGACAGATAGCTGTAGCGCCCAACCACCTGGTCGGCCGACGGATCGGTCAGCTCGACGACAATGTCCTTGCCTCCCAACGTGCCCTTGTAAATGACCGCGTCGGCGGCAAAGGCCGGTGCAGTGGACAGCAGCAGAGCTATGACAAGGACAAGGCGCATATGGATCTCTCCCAAGGTGAGACCGTCTAGCATCCTGATCCGGACGGCGGCAGAATATTATTGTGCGGCAAGACTTTCAGGTGCTCGCCGCTTTCGCATTGGCCTGGGTAACCAGTTCGTCGGGAATGTCGTCGAAGCTGGCGTAGTTCATGTTGTAGAGCTTGGAATAGAGGCCGTTCTTTTCCATCAGCTCGTCGTGATTGCCGGTCTCGATCAGCTCGCCGTTCTGCAGCACGATGATGCGGTCGGCGCCGCGGATGGTGGCGAGGCGGTGGGCGATGACCATGCCAGTACGGCCTTCGAGCAGCGTGAGCAGGGCCTTCTGGATCTGGCGCTCGGTATAGGAGTCGATATTGGCGGTGGCCTCATCGAGGACGAGGATTTTGGCATCGGCGACGAGGGCGCGGGCAAAGCTCAGCAGCTGGCGCTGGCCGAGGGAGAGGTTGGAGCCGCGCTGTTCGAGAATGCTGTCGTAATCGCCGGGGATGCGCATGATGAAATCATGCGCGCCGACTGCGACGGCGGCATTGATGACCTGTTCGCGGGTGGCGGACGCCTTGTTGTAGCGGATGTTGTCAAAGATCGAGCCGGTGAACAGGAAGGGCTCCTGCAGCACCATGGCGACCTGTTCGCCCAGCGACTCCTGGGTCACGTCGCGCACGTCATGGCCGCCGACCAGCACGGCGCCGGAGTCCACTTCGTAGAAGCGATGCACCAGTGACATGGCCGAGGTCTTGCCGGAACCGGTGGGACCGACCAGAGCGACGGTTTCGCCGGGCAGGACGGTGAAGCTGACATTCTTCAGCACCGGGCGGTCGGGGTGATAGCCGAAGACCACGTCGCGGAATTCGACCGAGCCGTCCATGCTGCGGTCCAGCGTGACGGCATCGGGCTTGTCATTGATCGAGGACGGGACATCGAGCACTTCGGTGATGCGGCGGCCCGAGGTCATGGCGCGCTGCATGATCGAATATTGCATGGTCAGCGAGCGGATCGGGTCGAAGAAGCGCTGGATATAGAAGATGAAGGCGACGATGACGCCGATCTCGAGGCTGCCATTGAGCACCAGCGAGCCGCCGACCACCACGACAATGGCCATGGCGATGCCGGTGAGGCTGTCGACGATGGGCACCATGACCTGGGCGAAGCGCGAGCCGGTCAACTGGGTCTGGAGGTTATTGAAGGCCTTGTCGTCATAGAGGTCGAAATTGACCTTCTGGCGATCGAGATTCTGCACGGTGCGCACGCCGTTGATGCCCTCGGCCATGGCGCCGGCGGTGATCGAATTGGTCTCATGCGCCGCCCAGAAGGCGCGCTTGGCGGGCGGCAGCCAGAAGATGCGGACCACGAAGAGCACCGGCATGGTCGACAGCGTCAGCAGGCCGAGGCGGAAATCCAGCGACAGCAGCACGACGACAATGCCGACCAGCAGCACCATGTCGCCGACCGAGATCACCGAGGTTTCCAAGAATTCCTGCATGGAATTGACGTCGCCCTGCAGGCGGCTCATCAGGCGGCCGACTTCGGTCTTGTCCATGAAGCTGAGCGAGACGCGCTGCAACTGGCTGAACATGGCGCGGCGCATGTCGAACAGCACGTGTTCGGCCACCTGCCCGACCTGGCTTTCCTGGATCCAGGAGGCGGCATAATTGACCACCACCACGGCCGCGAAGCCGACCACGGCCCAGAGCAGGTTGGTGGTATTGCCACCCTCTATCATGCCGCTATCGATGGCGCGGCCGATGATCAGCGGAATAGCCAGCTGCGTCGCGGTGAAGACCAGCACGGCGGCGACCGAGAGGTAAATTTTCAGCCGATAGGGTTCGACGAAGGCCCAGATGCGGCGGACGGTGCGCGGGTCATAGGCCTTGCCGAAGATTTCCTCTTCGATGCGGTGCGAACCGACGCTGGCGCGCGGCGGGCGCTGGCCGGGAAAGCTGGCGGTTTCGCGGTCTTCTTCGTCTTCCATCACGCTCATTGGGCGGCGCTCCCGATTTCGAGGTCGTCGCTGGGACGGGTCTGCAGATCATAAAGCGCGCGATAGCGCCCGCCCTTGGCCAGCAGTTCCTCGTGGCTGCCGCGTTCGACGATCTGGCCACCATCGAGGAAGAGGATCATGTCGGCATGCATCAGCGAGCTCAGCCGGTGGCTGATGATCAGGGTGACACGGTTGCTGGCATAGCGGCGCATGGCAGAGCGGATGCGGTGCTCGGTGCCGGCATCGATGGCGGCGGTGGAATCGTCGAACACCATCACAGCGGGCTTGAGCACCAGGCTGCGGGCGATCGACAGGCGCTGGCGCTGGCCACCGGAAAGGGAGACGCCGCGCTCGCCGACGACGGTGTCGTAACCGGCCGGCAGGCCCATGATGTAATTGTGCAGCTGGGCGCTTTCGGCGGCCTTTTCGATCTTGGTTTCCTTGGACCAGGGATCGCCATAGGCGATGTTGTTCTCGATCGTGGTGGTGAACAGGAAGCTGTCCTGCTGCACCACGGCAACCGAGCGGCGCAGCGACTGCAGCGAGACCTGGCCGACATCCTGGCCATCGATGGTGATGCGGCCGGAGGTGACGTCGTAAAAGCGAGGAATGAGGTGGGCGAGGGTCGACTTGCCGCTGCCCGGCGCACCGACAATGCCGATGGTCTGGCCGGCGCGCGCCTCGAACGAGACGCCATCCAGCGTCGGATGATTGGCGCCGGGATAGGTGAAATGCACGTCCTCGAAGCGCAGCGTCCCCTCGGTGACCTTGAGATCGGCGACGCCGGGCGCGTCGGCAATGTCGATAGGCTCGTCGAGAAAGCCATAGAAGCGGTCACCGCAAGTCGAGGCGCGGGCGAAGGAATTGACCAGCATGCCGAGCTGGCGCACCGGCATCTGCAATATGGTCATGAAGGTCAGAAAGCTCGACAGCGTGCCGACGGTCATCTCGCCGGATATGACCTTGTTGCCGCCGAACCAAAGCACGAGGCCCATGGCAGCGAAGAAGGAGAACGTCATCATGGACGTGTTGCGGACACGGATATGCACACGCTCATGCGACAGGTCGAGCGCTTCCTTGCTGGCCTCGTCGAACTTGGCCATTTCAAATTTCTGGCCAGAGAAGGCGCGGACGACGCGGATACCGCCGAGGTTTTCTTCCATCACCCGGGTCAGCGCCGAGAGCTTTTTCTGCAGCACGAACCAGGTGCCGCGCAGCTTGAGCTGGGCGGCAGAGGAGCGCCAGGCGACGAAGGGCACAAAGCTCAGCGCCAACAGGCCCAGCAGGACGTCGGTGGTCAGCAGCATCCAGGCGCCGACACCGATCAAAATGGTCAGCAGCACCATGCGCACCAGGCCGGTAGCAAAGAACATGCGCAGCCCGTCGAGATCGAGCAAGCCGATGGTGATCAGATCGCCGGTATGGACCTTGTCGTGATAGGAATAGGAGAGGCGCTGCACCTTGTCGTAGAAGGCCAGCCGCAGCTCGTAGCCGACGTGGTGGCCGACGCTTTCCGAATAATAGTTCTGCACCAGCGTGAAAAAGCCGCGTGCCACCGAGACGCCGAGCAGTGTCATTGCGCTCCAGAACAGCGCCTGTTGCGCACCTTCGGCACCCGCCGCCAGAATGCCCTGGGCCTGATCGACCGCATGGCCGAGCAACCGCGGGATCAACAATTGCAGCACCGAGGCAATGATGGTGGCGCCGACCGCAAAACTGGCCTGCCAGGGATGACGCAGCGAATAGAGGGTGATCCGCAGCAATGGGCTTTGTCCCTTGCCCAGATGGGCTGCGGCGACATGTGCCTGTGCATCGCCGCGTGAATGGACGCGGCCAGCCTTGTCGGTGGTCAAGGAAGTATCCAGACTTCGAAATATGTGTGGGCCCGGGCCGGCGAGGAAGAGAAGGTTGCCGTGACTCGGAAAATCAACTCGCGCGATTAATCAACGCCCGTTCGACCTGCCATTCAAGACCAAATCTACGCAAAATTCGCAAAGAATGTCCCGTAAGCACCCTGCTTTGGTCTTACTGCGGTACGTTGAGCTCGGGATAGATGACGGCAGAGCATTGCCGGTTCTGCGCATCGAGCAGGACCTGCTCGTCGGCGGTCACCATGCCGGAATTGATGGCATTCCAGAGGTCATTGCTTTGGACGCCTTCGAGGCCACACTGGCAATAGGTCACGCACATGGCCGGTGACGTGCCGCCAGCTTCGCAGGAGCTTTGGCAGGAGCGCAGGAAATCCACCTCGCGCATGGCGACCTGCGGCTGCAGCACGGCAGCGGCGGGCGCGATCAGCGCCAGAAGCAACGGCTGGTGCAGCAGATAGATCAACAGGCTCCAGCGACCGAGGAAGGCCAGCAGGCGCGGCAGGCGGCCGGTGGGGACTATGGCCGCAAGGCGGGCCGCCAATGGCGAGGCGAGCACCAGGCGCGTGGCGATAATGCCGAGCAGGACGGCGCCGAACCACGGGAAGACCGGGACCAGGTCATTGGTCGGCGGCGGTTCCTGCCAGAAGCCGAGCCAGGAGGTCCATTTGAGGTCGAAGAAGGGATCGGAGTAGACCAACGGCAACGCGATGACGATCACGGCGACGCCGATGGCCAGCCAGAGCGGGGTGCGGACGAATGCGAGGCCGAGCAGGCTGAACAGCGCGATGGCGTGCAGCACGCCGAAATAGACGAAGCTGTCGGGGAAGGCGAAATATGTCGCGGCGGTAATGGCCAACGCGCCGAGCACGACGAAGATCCAGCGGCGCCAGAAGGCGCGCCAGCGAATGCCCTGGCCATGGCCGAGCACCAGACCGATGCCGACCAGGAACATGAAGACGGCAAGGATCGAGCGGGCGATCAGCACCCAATTGGCATCATAGCCGACATCAGGAGCGATGAAGCGGAAATAGCTCAGGTCCCAACAGAGGTGATAGGCCGCCATGGCGATGATGGCGACGCCGCGCGCGATATCGACAACCGCAAAGCGAGGGCGTTTGATGGTGTCGCTCAAGCTGCCACCCGCCGGACCACAGCGAGGAAATCGTCGCCATAGCGGTCGAGCTTTGCCTGGCCGACGCCGGGGAGGTTGAGCATGTCATGCGGGTGTTTGGGCACGGCCATGGCCATGGCGCGCAGGGTTGCGTCGTGGAAGATGACATAGGGCGGTACGCCCTGGGCCTTGGCGATGCGGGTGCGTTCTTCGCGCAGGGCTTCGAACAGCGGCAGGGCATGGGGCGGGATATTGGCGGCGCGTTCGAGGGAGCGGCGCACTTCAACCGACTTGCGCGGGCGATCCTTGCGCAGGATGACCTGGCGCTCGCCCTTGAAGACGGCATGAGCCCCTTCGGCGAGGGTCAGCGCGCCATGATTGGCGTGGTCGACGATGATCAGGCCGGAAGCGGTCAGCTGGCGGATCACCGACTGCCAGGCCTTGGCATCGAGATCTTTGCCCTGCCCGAAGACCTTCTGGTGCTGATGGCCGAAACGGGTGACCTTTTCGGTCTCCTTGCCCATCAGCACGTCGATGACATGGGCGGCGCCGAAGCGCATGCCGGTGCGATAGATGGCTGCGAGCGCCTTGATGGCGGCCTCGGTGCCATCCCAACTCTCGACCGGCGAACGACAGGTATCGCAATTGCCGCAATTGCCGGGATGGTCTTCGCCGAAGTGACGCAGGATGGCCTTGCGGCGGCATTCGGCGGTTTCGCAGACGCCGAGCAGGGCATTGAGCTTGCCGTGCTCGACGCGCTTGATCTCGTCGGGGGCATTGCCCTCGTCGATCATGCGGCGGCGCTGCACGACATCGGCCATGCCATAGCTCATCCAGGCATCGGAGGGCTGGCCGTCGCGACCGGCGCGGCCGGTTTCCTGGTAATAGGCCTCGATGGAGGACGGCAGGTCCATATGCGCGACATAACGCACGTCGGGCTTGTCGATGCCCATGCCGAAGGCAACCGTCGCCACCATGCAGATGTTTTCTTCCTTGAGGAAAGCATCCTGGTTGCGGTTGCGCAGCTCCGGCGAGAGACCGGCGTGATAGGGCAATGCCGGAATGCCTTTGGAGGACAGCCAATCCGCCGTGTCCTCGACCTTGGCGCGGGAGAGGCAATAGACGATGCCCGAGCTGCCCTTGTGGGCGGCGAGGAAGTTCAGCAGCTGATCGCGGGCCTTGTCGCGCTCGACGATGGAATAGGAAATATTGGGGCGGTCGAAACTGGTGGTGAAGACGCGCGCCTGTTCGAGGCCGAGCCGTTCGATGATGTCTTCGCGGGTGGTCGGATCGGCAGTAGCGGTCAAAGCGATGCGCGGCACGCCGGGGAAGAGCTCGACCAGATGGATCAGCTCGCGATATTCCGGGCGGAAGTCATGGCCCCACTGGCTCACGCAATGGGCTTCGTCGATGGCAAACAGCGCGATATCGATGCCCGACAGCATATTGGCAAAGCCCGGCGTCGCCACGCGTTCTGGCGCCACATAGAGCAGGTCGAGCTGGCCATTGCGCAGCTTGCGGCGGACTTCGGCGGATTCTTCCGAGGAGAGCGAGGAATTGAGCGCGGCGGCTTCAACGCCGGCCTGTTTGAGCGCCTCGACCTGGTCGCGCATCAAGGCGATCAGCGGCGAGATGATAATGCCGACACCGGGGCGGCAGATGGCCGGGATCTGGAAGCACATGGATTTGCCGGCGCCGGTGGGGAAAAGCACCACAGCATCGCCGCCGCCGACCACATGCTCCACGACGTCAGCCTGCTGGCCGCGGAAGCTCTTGTGGCCGAACACATCGCGCAGCACGGCGTGCGGATCGCGTGGCGTCGCAAGCGCATCGCGCTGCGGGGCCATCGCGCCGCTCGTGAAAAGATCCCATGCCGATTCAAGCGTGCTCACGCCGCTGTTGAATCACAGGGCGGGGTCAGCCGCAAGGATGGCGCGATCACAGCAACGCGCTATCCACCGTGGATCGGTCAGTGATGGGCATGCAGCTCGGCATTGCGCTTGCGCGTGGCCGCCGCCTTCTTGGCCGAGGCGGACCGCTCTGCCGCCGAGCGGTTGGCCGAGGCCTTGCCACCTTTTTCACCACCCTTGTGGGCGGCAGGATGACCGGTGTCGGCGCCACGGCCGGAGCCGGATTTCTTGCCGCCGCCGTCATCCTTGTTGACGGTGGCCCAGGCGCGGGCTTCGGCTTCCTTATGGGAAACGCCCTTGGCCTCGTAGCTCTCCTCGATGGCCGAGGCCTTGCGCTTCTGCTTGTCGGTATAGGCGGATTTGTCACCCTGGGGCATGGTTCTCTCCTCACTTGGAATGTATTTCCGGACGGAAACTGGTGGCCACTTTTCCTGGAAATGCTTGTTTGGGCGAGACCAATGCGGGCGGGATAAGGGCTCGGCTGCCGTTTCGTTGGCCGGGAGGGGAGACCGGAAAAACCGACCCGTTCCCTGTGCCGCCACGTCCGGTCGACGCGCATTGGTCTCTGTTTGACCAATCCTTGCGGGTGGCGGTTGGTTCCGTCAGCGCAGCGGCTTGCTAAGGAAGGGCGAGCCGCGGCGGACGAAGCGCCAGGGGGTATCCATGCCCTTGGTGATGCCGATGCGCGGGCCGGTGGCGACCTCGTGGCTTTGACTGGCCGGAAGCAGTTCGAACGGCTGCGCGTCGAGCGGCAGGCCATTGTGGGCGATGGTGATGCCCAGCGCCTGGCACAGCTTGCCGGGGCCGGAGCAGAGCTGGCGCTCGGGCATGGTGCCGCGCCGCTCCTGCATGCGGCTCAGCCAATGGAGCGGTTCAAGTGCCCGGATCAGTACGGCGCTGCCGGGCTGGCAGACGAAGTTGAGGCACCAGTGGATGCCGTAGATTTTATAGACATAGGCGTGGCCGGGCGGGCCGAACATGGCGGCATTACGCGGGGTCTGGCCGTTGAAACTATGCGAGGCGGGGTCGGTGGGATCATAGGCCTCGACTTCCACAAGCGGGCCGCCGACGCCGTCGACGAGCAGCGTCACGCCGATAAGATCGCTAGCGACCTCGGCGGCGGGGCGGGCGAAGAAGTCAGGCGGCAGGGCGGTCATTGGCGCCGGTCAATCCACCCTGCCCCGCGCGGCGACGGCGACGGTCTCGACCAATTGGCCGTCGCGCACCAGATGGACGTGGTCGAACAGGTTGGTGACCGGGCAGCAATGGTTGGGGATGATGACGATCTGTTCGCCGATCTTCGGGCCGCCTTCGGCGCAGGCGGAGACGTCGAGCGTGCCATGCTCTTCACTGAGGCCGACGACCTTGGCATCGGGATAGGCGGGGATGTAGCCGTGGCCGACAAGGCCGAGCAGGTCGCTGGTCAAGGCCTTGCTGCCAGCGTCTATGATGGCGCGGCCGGTTGTGGGGTGGCTGACGACGGTGGCGAGGACGGTGAGCGCGCAATCGTCATAGCTGGCGGAACCGGCGGCGACCTGCGAGCGATCCATATAGATATAGGTGCCGGGGCGATATTCCGTAGCGACGCCGGCTTCATCGGCATGCCAGATGTCGGGCGTGCCGCCGGTGGTGATGATGGGCACGGCAATGCCCTCGGCGTCGAACAGGGATTTGGCGGCCGCCAGCCAGGCGGCGGCTTCATGATATTTTCCGGCGGCGGGATAGGTCATCAGGCCGAAGAATTCGAGGCCGGGCGCGGCGATGATGATTTTCGCCAGTTCCAGCGCCGCTTCGGGCGATTGTACGCCGCAGCGGCCCATGCCGGTGTCGCATTCGACCAGGACGCCGAGCGGATTGGCGCTATCGGCAAAAGCTTCCGATAGGCCGGCGACGCATTCCGCGCTGTCGGCCACGACGCGAATGGTGACGCGGTCGCTGAGCGCCCGCAGGCGCTTGAGCTTGGCGGCGCCGATGATGTTGAAGGTCAACAGCATGTCGGTGATGCCAGCGTCGGCCATGACCTCGGCCTCGCCGAGCTTTTGCACGGTGATGCCGACCGCGCCGAAGTTGATGGCGCGTTGGGCAAAGCGTGGCAGCTTGTGGGTCTTGATATGGGGGCGGAGTTTCAGCCCGCTCTCGTCAGCAAAGGCCTGGGCGCGCTGGAGATTGGCTTCGACGCGGTCGAGATCGACCAAAACACAGGGGGTATCGAGTTCGGAAATGTCGGTCATTTGCCCCTCAGGACTTCATCGACGAAACGCAGGTTGCCAGCGGTCAGGCCCGCATCGACCGGCAGCACGGTGCCGGTAATGCCCGAGGCGGCGTCGGAGCAGTAGAACACGGCCGCATTGGCGACCTCAACCGGCAGCACCATGCGGCCGAGCGGGTAATGCGGGAGAACGTTGTCGAGCAGGGTTGGGTCGGCCGCGAGGCGATGATCCCAGGCCGGGGTGCGGACCGAACCTGGGGCAATGACATTGGCGCGCACGCCCTCGCCACCGCGCTCGACGGCGATAGCCTTGGCATAGGCGATCAGGCCCGCCTTGGCTGCGGAATAGGCAGGATTTCCGAAGTGTGCCAAGGCATTGACGGAAGAGATGAAGACCAGGCTCCCCCTGCCCCGTTGGGCCATGGCGGCAACGATCGGGTCGGTCATGGCATAGGCGCCGTTGAGATTGATGGCGAGTTCGCTGGCCCAGACGTCGTCATCGACCTGGCCGAAATGCTCGGCCCGGGTGAAGCCGGCGTTGGAGACGACGGCGTCGGGGGTGCCATGGTCGATGAGGTACGCTTCTATCGCGGCCCGAGCGGCCTTGGGATCGGCTTGATCGAAGATCACTGTGCTGGAAAGACCCAATCCCTCCAGTAGTTTGGCCTCACGATCAGCGCCGATCACCGATGCTCCCGCCTCGCGGAAAGCATTGACCAGCGACTGGCCAATGCCACCGCCGGCGCCGCTTATGAGAACGGTCTTGCCATCGAGGCGGAAGGGGGAGGTCATGCAGGGTCCTTGTAGGCGACGCATTCGATTTCGACTTTGCAGTCGACCATCATGTGGCTCTGGACGGCAGCCCGGGCTGGCGGGTTTTCGCCAAAATAGCTTTTATAAACAGCGTTGAAGCTCCAGAAGTCGCGGGGGTCGTCGAGCCAGACGCCGCAGCGGACAACGTGTTCGAGGCCGTAGCCGGCTTCTTCGAGGATGGCGATAAGGTTCTTGATGGTCAAATGGGTCTGCTCGACAATGCCAACCCCTTGAATTTCACCATCTTTCATCGCCACCTGGCCGGAGACGAACAGGAAGCCGCCGGCCTCGACGGCGCGGGCGAAGGGGAGGTTCTGGCCACCGGCCCCGGCTTTTTCAGCACCATAGCGTTTGATCGGCATTTTCGTGGCCTTTCTGAAATTCAGTTTCATTTCATGGCATTCTAGCGCGCGTTTCGGCGACGACCAGCAAGAAATTGCGGGAAATTCTGTAAATTTCTTACGTGATCGGCACAGTCACACTATGCTAGCCTCAACAAGCAAGCGTGCAAGCTTTCGTCCTGTTTGCAGCCATCTTGCATCCAGATTGCCGGTTTTTTTCTTGCGAGTTTCTCGTGCGCATTTTCACTGCAGCTCTCGCCACCGAGACCAATACATTTTCGCCCATCGCGGTCGACAAGCGCGCCTTTGAGGCATCGCTTTATGCGCGGCCCGGCGAGCACCCCGTGACGCCGACTTTGTGCACGGCGCCGATCACCGTCGGGCGCGAGGTTTGTGCGCGAGAGGGGTGGGAGCTGATCGAGGGCAGCGCGAGTTGGGCCGATCCGGCAGGGCTGGTGGCGCGGGCGACCTATGAAGAGTTGCGCGACGAGATTTTGGACCAGTTGCGGGCGGCGCTGCCGGTCAATGCCGTGGTGCTCGGGCTGCATGGCGCCATGGTGGCGCAGGGCTATGACGATGCCGAGGGGGATATTCTGTCCCGGGTGCGCGAGATCGTCGGGCCGGAGGTGCTGGTCTGCGCTGAGCTCGATCCGCATAGCCATCTCACGGCGAAGCGCGCGGCGGCGGCGGACTTCTTTGTCTACTTCAAGGAATTTCCGCATACCGACTTCGTCGATCGGGCGCGGGACCTGTGGGATATCGCGGTGCGGACGCTGAAGGGCGAGATCAGGCCGGTGATGTCGGTGTTCGACTGCCGGATGATCGATGTGTTTCCGACCAGCCGGCAGCCGATGCGTGGTTTCGTCGACAGGATGTTTGCGCTGGAAAAGAGCGAACCCGGGCTGCTGTCGCTGTCGGTGGTGCATGGCTTCATGGCCGGCGACGTGCCGGAGATGGGCACCAAGGTGCTTGCTGTGACCGATGGCGATGCGGCGCTGGGTGCGGCACTGGCGGAGCGGCTGGGGCGCGAGCTTTATGCGCTGCGTGGCACCTTCATGGTGGCGCAGGTGGACGAGGTTGCGGCGGTGGATGCAGCGATTGCCGCGCCGGTCGGGCCGGTGGTGATTGCCGATGTGTGGGACAACCCGGGTGGCGGCACGGCTGGCGATGCGACGGTGGTGCTGGCCGAGCTGCTGGCGCGCGGCATAACCGATGTCGCGGTGGGGACGATCTGGGATCCGATGGCGGTGCAGATCTGCATGGCGGCGGGTGAAGGCGCGGTGATCCCGCTGCGCTTCGGGGCAAAATCGGCGCCGCATACCGGGAACCCGATCGACCGGCGGGTGACGGTGCGGAAGCTGGTGCGCAATGCCGAGATGAAGTTCGGCGAGAGCTTTGCGCCATTTGGCGATGCGGCGTGGATCAGCTTTGACGGGGTGGATGTGATCCTCAATTCGACGCGGGCGCAGAGCTTTGATCCGTCACTGTTTTCCACGATGGGGATCGATCCGACGTCGCGGAAGATCTTGCTGATCAAGTCGACCAATCATTTCTACGACAGCTTTTCGAAGATCGCGTCGGAGATCGTGTACTGCTCGGCGGGCAAACCTTATCCGAACAGGCCGGCGGAGACGGAGTATCGCAAGGCGAGACGGGATATTTGGCCGATGGTGGAGAATGCTTGGCTTTAAGACGCTGACGTTTCAGTCGTCACCCTCCCCCTTGAGGGGAGGGATCAAGGGAGGGGGTAGGCCACAGGCGCTGTGCTTGCGGAAGAATACCCCCTTCCTGCTCGATGACGGACTTAGCAAACGCTAAGTGCTAACTCGCTTCCCTCCCCTCAAGGGGGGGGTGGTGCTCCACTCTTTTGGCCTTACACCAGTGGGGCGTCTGTTTCCTACTCTGCAGCCCAGTTGCCGTACATGATTGGCATGGTGCCCACGAGCGCCTTGAAGCGGTCCCAGCTTTTGCGCTCGGGCGTGGTCCAGCCGGATTCGGCGATGGCGGACAAGCGCGGGAAGACCAGGCGGTCGAAGATGGCGCGGTCGGTCATCGACTCGCTCCAGATGCAGGCCTGGATGCCGAGCAGGTGCTTGAGGCCGTTTTCGGACATGCCTTGGCGGCTTTCGAACTCATAGGTTTCCTGCGGGCCCGACCAGCCGGCCCAGCCGGCGCCGGGTTCGGCCCAGGCGACGCCATTGGCCATGTCGAGGTAGTAGCGCTGGCCGGGCGAGACCACGATGTCATAGCCGCGCTCGGCGAGGGCCGCGTTGATTTCGACATTGCGCCAGCCGATGACGAAGCTCTTGTCCTTGTCGACGGCATCGCCATGGGCGGCCTCTTCCCAGCCGCCGGTGATGGCGCCCTTGGACGAGATGTAATCGTGGACGCGGCGGATAAAGGCGGCCTGGATCAGTGCGGTGGGCGAGCCTTCGATGTCGTCGGCGCCGTGGTGATTGCCGAGAACGTTGAACTGCGCCTCGTGCTTCTTGCGCATGGCCGGACCGCTCAGCTTTTCGATCATGTCGAGGGCGAGCGGCGAGCCGGACCACGCGGCGAGTGGAACCTCGTCGGCGCCGAGGTGGAAAATGCCGGCGGGGAAGAGTTCGAGCATTTCGTCGATGACGGTTTCGACAAATTTGTAGACCGGCTCATGCGCCGGGTTGAGCGAGTTATTGGGGAAGCCTTGCACCGACTGGTATTCGCCGGTTTCATTGGGGTCGCGCAGCTCGGGCACGGCCTGCAGCGCGGCGTAGAAATGGCCGGGCATGTCGATTTCGGGGATGACGGTCACGGCGAGGCTATCGGCCAGAGCGACGATCTGGCGGATGACATTCTTGGAGTAATAGCCGCCGGTGGGGTGCGGGCCGGAGCCAAGCAAGGGCGGCAGGGCCTTGCCGTGGCCGCGCCAGGCGCCGACTTCGGTGAGCGCCGGATAGGCATCGATTTCGACGCGCCAGGCTTCGTCTTCGCTGAGGTGCCAATGGAACTTGTTGAGCTTGTTCCAGGCGAGCAGCTTGATCAGGCGGGAGACTTCGGCGCCGGAATAGAACTGGCGGGCCACGTCGAGATGGCAGCCGCGATAGGCAAAGCCGGGCTCGTCGGTGATGGTGCCGCCGGTGGGGAAGATGAAGGTCTGCGGGTGCTGTTTGGCGCCGCGCAGGATCTGGCCGAGGGTGACGAGGCCATAGAACATGCCCTGGCGGGTGGTGGCTTCGACCGTCACCGCGTCATCGGCGAAGTGGACTTCATAGGCTTCGGCGCCGAGCCCGTCCTTGTAGCGGATCGTGACCGGCAGGCCGGCTTCGGAGGCCGGGCGGACCAGGCCTTCGACGGAGAAGAGATCATCGACGAGGCCAGCAAAGGCGGCGGCGGCGCGGCCGGCGTCTGTGCCTTCGGGTTTCAGATCAAGGCCGGGAGGGGCGGTGCGAGCGCCGGTGGTGGCGACGGATTTGGGCCAGGGAATGATCGAAACCGGGACCGGCGCCTTGGCCGGCACGGGGAATTTCACCGCGCCCTTGAGCAGGGGCGAATTGTGACCCTTGCCCTTGGTGGGGGCGGTGGCGAGTGAGACGACCGTGCCGTCACTCAACACGACATAGCCGGTGTTGGCGCCGTCGCTCCAATGGCGCAGGCCATAGGAGAGGCCGCGGGCGATAGAGGTCCAGGTCTGGCCGGGCTGCAGCACGAAGTCTTCGGGTGGGGCGATCAGCGTGTGGTTGGAGAGGCGCTTGAGCAGCTTGCCGTTTTCGAGCGTGGCGTGCGGGTCGATGCGCGCGGGACCGGAGAAGCCGAGCTGGAAATTGGAGACCGCTTCGTCGCCGTCATTGGTCAGCTCGATGCCATAGCCGAGCGGGGCGTCATCGGTGGCGGGGGTCCAGGTGGTGACGAGGGAGAAGGCGATGGTCATGGCAATACTTTTTCTTTGATAGACGATCTAGGCGCTGCGGCGATGATCAACTGCCGCCGTGGACCGCTGGACGTTGGCTCCCTCTCCCCTGAGCGGAGAGGGTGGGGTGAGGGGTTCAGGGCTCGCGAGGGGTACCGTGCTGACTGCGGCGGTGAACCCCTCACCCGGCGCTGCGCGCCGACCTCTCCCCTCAGGGGAGAGGTGATTTTGGCTCCACTTGGCAGCTGAATGCCTGGCGCTTGGTGTTGCACCAATCAATCCCCCAGCGGCTGGGTGTCGTCGCCGTCGCGGTTGACGACGAGCTGGTGCTTGATGCGGCGCATGGAGGCGACGGCGGAGGGGCCGAGGCGGGTGGCGACGGTCTGGGCCAGCACGTCGACGGTGGCAAGAAAGGCGTAGCGGCCGGGCGTGGGGCGCAAGATGTCGGTATTTTCGTGCCAGTTGACCGGCAGCAGAATGTCGGACTGGGCCGAAACGATGGAGGCCGAGCGGGTGACCACGATGCGGGTGTGGCCATATTCGCCGGCGACGGTGAGCGCCTTGGCGAGCTGGGAATTATTGCCCGAGAGCGAGAAGGCGACGATGACGGTGCCGGCTGGGGCAGCAGCGGCGCGCATCATCTGGATCTGGTGATCGTCGCTGGTGGCGACCTTGAGGCCGAGGCGGAACAGGCGCGCCTCGACTTCGCCGGCCATCATCGAGGAGGCGCCGCCCGAGCCGAAGGCCAGGACATTGGAGGATTTGACAATGCTTTCGGCGGCGCGTTCGACGGCGGCGAAATCGAGATGGTCGAACGTGTCGTAGATGATTGACTGGATGCCGTTGACGACGCCCTGGGCGATTTCATGCACGCTCGAGGGGCCGGCCTGGGGCGCAAAGTAGCGCTGGCCGACGAAGCGCGACTGGGCGAGGCGCACCTTGAAATCGGCATAGCTGTCGCAGCCGAGGCGGCGGCAGAAGCGGGTGACGGTGGGCGGGGAGACCTCGGCCTGGGCGGCGAGGTCGACGATGGACATTTTCAGCACGCTATCGACATCGGCGAGGACGATTTCGGTCAGCGCGCGCTCGGAGCGGGTGAAGGCGTTTTTCTCGGTCTGCAGCAGGCCGACGATGTCCGACATGATCGGCCTCCCTTTTGTTGCATGACGCGGGTTAACCGCAGTCGATGGGGACTAGTACGGGACCATGGTGGCTCCCATCACCCACCCGACCCCTTTGGGGCCACCCTCCCCATTTAGGGGAGGGAATTGAGAGTTCAGCGGTCTCGATCTTTCTTATCCCTCCCCCTTGTGGGGAGGGTGGCCCCCGATAGGGGGGCGGGTGGGGGCCTTAGTAGACGGCCAATCCTGCCTGGTCGAACAGATGCACCTGATCCAGCGTGAAGCCGATCTGCACCGGCTTGGTTTCCTCGACTTCCGGGGCGCCTTCGAAGAGGCCGATGAAGTTTTCGCCGGCGGGCAGGTTGGCATAGAGCACGGTGTGGATGCCGAGGTGTTCGATGATGCGCGGGGTGACCGACAGGGTGAAGTCGCCGGCGCCGAGTTTGAGGTGTTCGGGGCGAATGCCGAGCGTGACCGACTGGCCGGCGCCGATCTTGGCGCTGCGTGGCAGGGCCAGGGTGCCCAGGGCGCCGAGGTCGAGGGTGATGGTGGTGCCGTCGGCGGATTTTACCGTGCCGTTGATGAAGTTCATCTTGGGCGAGCCGATGAAGCCGGCGACGAAGAGATTGTCGGGCTTGTGATAGAGCTGCAGCGGCGAGCCGACCTGGGAGATGACGCCGGCATCGAGCACGACGATCTTGTCGGCCATGGTCATGGCTTCGACCTGATCGTGGGTGACGTAGATCATGGTCGAGCCGAGGCGCTTGTGCAGTTCCATCAGCTCGATGCGCATCTCGGAACGGAGTGCGGCGTCGAGGTTGGACAGGGGCTCGTCGAACAGGAAAATCTTGGGCTGGCGGACGATGGCGCGACCGATGGCGACGCGCTGGCGCTGGCCGCCGGAGAGCTGGCCGGGGCGATGCTGCAGGCGCGGCTCGAGCTGGAGCACTTTCGCCGCGGCCTGGACCCGCTTTTCGACCTCGTCCTTGGGCAGCTTTTCGACGCGCAGCGGGAAGGCGATGTTTTCATAGACCGTCATATGCGGGTAGAGCGCATAGGACTGGAACACCATGGCGATGCCGCGTTCGACCGGCGGCAGGTCGTTGACCACCTTGCCGCTGATGGAAATCTCGCCCTCGGTGACGTCTTCGAGGCCGGCGATCATGCGCAACAGGGTGGATTTACCGCAGCCGGAGGGTCCGACGAAGACCACGAATTCGCCTTCGGAAACCTCCAGATCGATGCCCTTGATGATGCGGGCTTCGTTGAAGGACTTTTCGAGGCGCTTCAGGCTCAGTTGCGACATTTTCTGCTCGGCTCCGGGGAAAAGGAGGGGTGCCGCCGCCCCGAAGGGCGACGGCTGCGGTCAACGATTTATTTGTACTGGTCGAGCTCGCCGGCAGCCTTGGTGAGGGCAGCGGCGGGTTCAGCAGCGCCGGTGACGACGGACTGGACCATTTCGATCATGACGTTCTGGAAACCGACATAGTCGGTCAGCAGGGGCTCAGGACCACCGAATTCGATGCCGTCGATGAAGGGCTTCCAATGCGGGGTATCGGCGACGAGCTTGTCGACTTCGGCAGACGGACGCAGCGGGGTCAGGCCGCCTTCGCTGAGTTCGTAGGCCAGCTGGTTTTCAGGCGAGGTCAGGAACTTGCCGAATTCGATGACCTTGTCTTCCTGGCCAGTGCCCTTGAACACGGCCAGCGAGTCGGTGATCAGCAGCGTGCCAGGACCCTGGGCTTCCGGGCCGAGCGGCAGCGGAGCAACGCCCCAGTTGATGCCAGCTTCGGTGCCACGACCAGCACAGCTGACCGAGCAATGCAGCATGGCAAGGCCACCGTCGAGCCAGATGGCGCGGACTTCGTTCTGCTCATAGGCGGTCGGGCCTTCTTCGGAGAAGGGCACGATTTCCTTGAAAGCGGTCAGGGCAGCGAGGTTCTGCGGCGAGTCGAGGGTGATGTTGCCATCGGCATCAATGACCTGGCCGTTGTTGGTATAGAGCCAGTGCAGGAACCAGTGCATGGTGCCGTCGAAGGTCTTGGCGACCATGCCGAAGCCGGCAGCGTCGGTCTTTTCGGTGATCTGCTTGGCGAAAGCGATCTCTTCTTCCCAGGTGGCCGGGGGAACCTCGGGATCAAGGCCAGCAGCCTCGAACAGGTCCTTGTTCCAGAACAGGGCCTTGGTGGAGAAGGCGACCGGAATGCCCCACTGGGTGCCGTCGAAGGTGACGGTTTCAGGGACGTTGTTGTAGTAGCCGGCCTTTTCGTCGTCGCTCATCGGCACCGGAACGATCAGGTCGTTCTGGGCGAACTGCTTGAGGGTACGCGAACCGACATAGGCGATATCGACGGGCGTACCGGCGACGGCGAGGGTGGTCACCTTGTCCTGGCACTGGCCCCAGCCAACGAGTTCGGGCGCAACCTGGTAGTCAGGATTGGCGGCGTTCCATTCCTCGAACAGCTTGGTGTAGACCGGGGTCACCACGTCGCCGCAGAGGATGATGTTGATTTCTTCGGCGACGGCGACACCGGCCAGGCCTGTGGTACCCGAGAGGGCCACCAGCGACGCCAGCACAAAGCCTTTGGTCTTGTTCATTCTTTAGTCTCCCTTGTTGCACGCCCGAAGGCGCCTTCCCTCTCGTCCGATCCCTCCGGGGTCCGGCCGAAAACTCTACTTTTTGACCGCGACGCGGTCAGTGCGGGTCCCGGCGGGCCCCGGCCGAAAACTCTACTGCTTGACCGCCCCTGCGGTCAGGCCTGCCACGAGATAGCGCTGCAGGAACACGATGACGATCATCACCGGCAGGATGCCGACGAAGGACGCGGCCATCAGCTCGTTCCACTGCACTTCCTGCTTGCCGAAGAAGGCGAAGAGCCCCACCGGCAGCGGCATGTATTCGGTCTTGGAATTGAAAGTCAGCGCGAAGATGAACTGCTGCGCATAGGCGCCGATGAAGGTCATGATGGCGACCACGACAATGCCCGGCATGGCCAGCGGCAGGATGACCCGGCGCAAAGTGTAAAGGCGCGATGCACCATCGACCCAGGCGGCCTCGTCAAGCTCGCGCGGAATGCGCAGCATGTAGGTGCGCAGCAGGAAGATCGACGACGGAATGAGGAAGGCGGCGCCGGGCACGATCATCGCCCAATAGGTGTTGAGCATGCCGAAACCGCGCATCAGGCGGAACAGCGGGATCAAAAGAACCGCGCCCGAGAACATGTTGACCGCCAGGAACCCGGCCAGCATCAGACCCGAGGCGGGGAACTGGAAGCGGGCGAAGGCATAGGCGGCGGGTACCACCACGGCGATGACGATCAGCGTCACCACGCTCGAGATGAAGAAGGAATTGAAGATGTGCATGCCCAGCATGGGGACCGAGGTCCACATGTTGACATAGGCGTCAAAGGAGCCGTTTTTCGGAATGAAGCTATAGGGCGTCGAAAACAACTGGGCGAGCGGCTTGAGCGAGACCAGGAAGCCTTCGATGAAAGGCGCCAGGACGAAGAACAGAAAGACCGCAATGCCCAGATAGATCGAGGCGACCTCATACCACTTGTAGCGGTCGATCATCGGCTTGGCGGAGCGGACGCGGCTGGCCGGCTTGACCAAGGCGGGGCTTTCGACAGCGGCAATTTCTTCGGTGCGGGCGACATCGCTCATTTGACTTCTCCCTGGGAGAGCTTGCGGACGGCGCGGAAGTAGACGAGGCAGAAGATCGACACGAAGATGCAAATGACCACGGCGCGAGCGGCGCCTTCGCCATATTTGCGGGAGCCCATGGCGGTCTTGTAGGTGTCGATGATCATCGTCGTGGTCTGACCGGACGGGCCGCCATTGGTCAGGATGTAGATGATGTCGAAGGAATTGAAGGTGGCGATGAGCGAGAGCAGGCTCATGGTGACGATGGCCGGCAGCATCAGCGGCAGGGTGATGCGGCGCCAGCGGTAGAAGCGCCCTGCCCCATCGGTCCAGGCGGCTTCATAGAGATCGCGAGAGATCGACTGCATCGAGGCCAGGAAATAGATGGTGACCATGGGCACGCCGATCCACACGTCGGTGACGATGGTGGCCCAGAAGGCGGTGTGGCCATAGGCGAGGAAGGCGACCGGGCCATTGGTCAGGCCGAAATTCTGCAGCATTCCGGAAATCATGCCGAAATTGCCGTTATACATCCAGGCCCACATGTAGATGCCGATGGCCATGGGAACGATCCAGGGCGGCATGGTGAGGATGCGGAAGACGGTCTGGCCAGGCACGGCGGCATTGAGCAGCACGGCGCCGCACATGCCGATGATCATCTTGATCGAGACCGAAAAGAAGGTCCAGACCAGGGTGCGGATGATGACTTCGGTGAAATTGCCGGCGGTGAAGATGCGCTGGTAATTGGCCCAGCCGACGAAATCATAGGTCGGGCGGAGCGCCGCATTGGTGAAGCTGAGGATGATGGTATCGACCAGCGGATAGGCGACGATGGTCAGGATATAGATCAGCGCGGGGGCCAGCAGAAGAAGGGCGAAGGTGACTGCGCTACGGCTGCTGGTCATGGCGTTTTCCTCAATTCGCTCGCCCGAGGGCAGCATCATATTGCTGCCAGATCGGGGTCATGTCGATGACGGAGCGCGTGCGCATCGCCTGGTCCATGGTGAGGGCCAAAAGGCCCGCTTCGAGCGCGTCGGTGACGGCGACCGGCAGGGCGACGCCTTCGAGCATATGCTTGAGGATATCCTCGGCCATTTGCTCGTCGGCGCCATAATGCTGGCTAAGCTCGCTCATCTTGTAGGTGGTGTCGGTCAGCCGTTCGCCAGTGCGGCTATCGGTGACGCGCAGGAAATTGCGGATGAAATCGCCTTCGGCCATGCCCTGCGCACCCATCACGGCAAAGCGGCGGAAATCATCGGGCACGTTGAGATTGGTGTGGAAGGTCAGCGCGGCGCCGTTTTCATACTGCACCATGGCAGTCTGGAAATCGATGACGTCGCCATCGCTGTCGAACACCTTGTCGGAGCCCTCCCAGCCGGACGGCTTGCGATGATAGACCTCCATGTCGTTGATGCCGACATTGGTGGGAGCATTGGCCGGAACGAAGGTGCGGCGACCACCGAAGCTCGACACATATTGCGGCCGGCAGCCCATGACGCCGTTATAAAGATCGAGGTCGTGGCAGCACTTTTCGAGCATGAAGCTGCCCGAATAGCGCTCGTAGCGGCGCCAGTCGCGCATGAAGAAGGCGCCATGATAGGGCGGAATATGCTCGGACGCCTCGATGGAGGTGATGTCGCCAAGCTGACCTTCCGCCTGCGCCTTGCGCAGATCGACATAGAGCGGAGCATAGCGCAGCACGAGGCCGACCATGACATTGTCGGAGCCGTATTGGGCGATAAGCTTGGCCAGCTCCATGGTGTCTTCCACCGAGGTGACCACCGGCTTTTCGGTGAAGATTTTCAGACCGCGCTCGAGGCCGATGCGGATGTGGTCGAGATGGAGATGATTGGGCGAGCCGACCATCAAGAGATCGAGCTCCTGATTGTCGAGCAGGGCTTCGAGCGAGTCGTAAGAGGTGCCGACCGAAACGCCATGCTCCTGCGTGTATGGCAGGCCAGCCGGAGCCGGATCGACATAGCCGACAATCGTGAAATCGGAGCGGGCGGCGGAGAAGACCCGCGCCAGATAACCGAGACGATAGCCGAGGCCGATAATGCCGACTCGCATGAGCATTCCCTGTTTATTCTTCGGCCGATCTCTGCTGGATCGGTACGGAATTCTGTAAACGATTTTCAAGACTAGGGTCGTTGTGAAATGGATGTCAACACGAATCCGTCACACGTTCAATACCAATTTAAGCCACCCCATCACTTTGCCCAATGAGGCGCCATTTTGCCGAATTTCTGGGCGTTTATCCTGCATTTCAGGGCCGCAGGCATGTGGACAAGAGGTTTCAAAAGGGGCAGCATGTTCAGATTGGTATTCATCTGGGCTCCTCAGGAGTGTTTCATCCAGATGGTCTCCATGAAAATTTGAAACAGGACTGCAGCCAGCGCAATTCGCTACCTGCAGATGAGCGAGAGCTGAGATGCCGAGCACCAATCCCTTCCCCCAAGACACCGACCGCAGCGCCATCTGGACCATGCTGGTCGAGCGCGACATTGCCGCTTTCGTGGCCGCCGACTGGAGCCTGGTCGACGGCGATTTCGTCAAGGAGGGGTTCCTCGGGATCAACGGCGGCAAGTCGGGCAATCCCGACGCCTGGAAGATCAGCTTTCCGACGCTGGAGGCCTATCGCGACGACTGGATCCGGCAGGCCAAGGAGAGCCAGAAGCTCGACTATGCCGAGGACGTGCTGGAAGGAATCCACCGCGCCACGTCGCTGACCGAGATCGAGATCAATGGCGAGATTGCCATCGCGCATAAGAAGTTCGACGGTGAGATCGCGCTGAGCGACGGCGGCAAGGATGTGTTGAACTGGCAGACGCTGTATTTCTGCCGCAAGGTGGACGGGATTTGGAAGCTGACGGGGTTTGCGGGGTATTTGCCGTATCCGATGGGTGCTTAGGTTCATCGGTCTAGGGAACGACGGTCATATCGGGGCTCCCCTACCCCCACCCGACCCCTGCGGGGCCACCTTCCCCACAAGGGGGAGGGATAAGAAAGAGCCGAGGCCACTGAGCCCTCAATCCCTCCCCTGAATGGGGAGGGATTGAGGGTGGGGTGATGGGAGCCCCGATCCAAGCCAAGGAAAAGACCCCTCATCCGCCCTTCGGGCAACTAGCCATTCGGGCATAGCCCTCATGGCCTTCTCACCTCAAATCGCTCCACTGGAGCGATTTGCCCTACGGGACAGTTCGAAGTCCCTCAAGGTGAGAAGGACACCGACTGAAACTTCGAGTGCACAATGTTAAGTCCCCAGCGCCTGACCATGTTGATCTTTTTCCTGCAGCCGATTGCCTTTGGGGCATGGTTGCCGCGGATTCCCGAGGTGCAGCAGGCGCTGGGTCTGGGGCCGGCTGGACTGGCAGTCGCTTTACTCGGCCTGCCCTGCGGGACGCTGCTGACGCTGCCGTTTGCCGGGCCGCTGGTGGGCAAGATCGGGCCACGGATGGCGATTTTTTCGGGGTTTTTCTTCTATACGGCGGCGGTGAGCCTGCCGGCCTTTGCGACCAATCCGGCACTGCTGTTTATTGCCCTGATGTTTGCCGGCTCGTCGCTGAGCTTTGTCGAACTGGGGCTGAATGTGCAGGCCGATGCTGTGGAGAAGGGCGGGGGCAAGATGATCATGACCACGTCGCATGGCTTTTGGTCGGTGGGGATCATGGCGGGCAGCCTGATCGGTTCGGGCCTCGCGGCACTGGGGCTGGCGGCGCAATGGGCCATTCCGCTGGTGGCGATTGTGGTCCTGCCGCTGGCGCTGCTGGTGGCGCGGGTTCTGCCGGTCTATCCGGTGGAACTGCCGCAGGGCGCGACGCAGCGATCGGCCTGGGCGCTGCCGAGCTGGGCGCTTCTGGGCATCTGCCTCTTCGTCTTTGGCGTGACCATGACCGAGGGTGCCATGGCCGACTGGTCGGCGATCTTCTTGCGCGATGCGCTGGGTGCCGAGGGCGGCATGGTGGGACTGGGCTATTCGGTGTTTGCCGCCATGGTGGCGGCGGGACGATTTGGCGGCGACCGGCTGAAGGCGCGGTTCGGGGCGGTCAACACCGCGCGGATCTGCGGCACGCTGGCACTGGCGGGCGCGGCGGTGCTTTATATGTCGCCCAATGAAGTGGTGGCGCTGTTTGGCTTTGGCATCATTGGCCTCGGCGTTTCAGTCGGTTTTCCACTGGCGGTGACCGCCGCGGCGGGGCTGGGCGACCGGGCGGCATCGGCCAATGTGGCGACGCTGAGCTTTGTGGCGCTGCTGGGCTTTCTCGTCGGCCCGCCGGTGATTGGCTTTGTTGCCGAACACTTCGACATGCGCTGGGGCATTGCCTGTCTCGTGCCGGTGTTGCTGATCAGCCTGCTGCTGACCGGGCGGCTGGCCGTGGGCAAGAAGCCGATCAACAATCCTGAAGCCGAAATTCCTGGAGTATTGTGATGCGCATAGCCGTTGCTGGTCTTCACACTGAATGCAGCACCTATAATCCCGTCCTGGCGCGCGAGGCCGACTTCCGCGTGCTGCGCGGCCCATCGATGCTCAAGGACGCGTATTTCGATTTCCTGACGCATTTCCCGGCCGAATTCATCACAGTGCTGCATGCGCGGGCGATTGCCGGCGGCCCGGTTGAGGCCGGAATTTACGCGCGCTGGAAGGCGGAGATTCTGGACGGGATCAAGGCGGCGCTGCCGCTGGATGGCGTGTATCTGGCCATGCATGGGGCGATGTTCGTAGAGGGCATGCAGGACGCCGAAGGCGATTTTATTGCCGCGGTGCGCGCGCTGGTCGGGCCGGAGGTTTTGATTGCCGCGAGCTATGACCTGCATGGCAATGTGAGCCAGAAGATCGTCGACGCACTGGACATTTTTTCGACCTATCGCACGGCGCCGCATATCGATGTGCAGGACACGATGCGGCGGGCGGTGACCATGCTGGTGCGGGCGCTGCGGACCGGGCAAAGGCCGATGCTGGCCTGGGCGCCGGTGCCGGTGCTGCTGCCAGGCGAGCGGACGTCGACGCAGGACGAGCCGGCGAAGACCTTCTATACGCAGTTGCAGGCGGTGGAGGATCCGACGGGGATCTGGGATGCAAGTTTCCAGGTCGGCTATGTCTGGGCCGACGAGCCACGCGCCACGGCCTGCGCGATGGTGACCGGGACCGACCGGGCGGCGATGACAGCGGCGGCGATGCATCTGGCGCAGGATTATTGGGATATCCGCGAAGGCTTTGTGTTTGGCACCAAGGTCGGGTCGATTGCAGAGACGGTGGATTGGGCGGTGACTTCGGCGACCGGTCCGGTGGTTTTGGCGGAATCGGGCGACAATCCGACTGGCGGCGGCGTGGGTGACCGGGCGGAGGTTCTGGCTGCGCTGATCGCGCGGGATGCGCAGGGCGTGGTGTTTGCCGGCATTGCCGACAAGGTAGCGACGGATGCGGCCTATGCGGCAGGTGTCGGGGCGACATTGCCACTCAGCATCGGCGCGAGCCTTGATCCGTCGAGCGCCAAGGTGATGGTCAATGCCGAAGTGGTGTTTTTGGCGGAGGTCGAGGAAGAGCGGCTACGCGAGGCGGTGGTGCGGATTGGCGGCATCGAGCTGGTGCTCACGGCGCGGCGGCGGCCGTTCCACAATATTCCCGATTTCACCAAGCTCGGACTCGATCCGCGCACGGCGAGGATCGTGGTGGTCAAGTCGGGCTATCTGTCGCCGGACCTGGGGCCGATCGCCAATCCCAGCCTGATGGCGCTGTCGCCGGGCGTAGTAGACCAGTTTGTCGAGCGACTGGAGCGCAAGCACAAGAGCATTGCGCAATATCCGTTCGACAAGGACTTTTCCTACACGCCCGAGGTGAAGTGGTCGGCGGGAGCGCAGCGCTAACAACCAAACCTGCTCCGATGCGTTGCCTTTGCAAGCAAGCATCGGAGTGCACAATGGAATTTGATGGCAAGGTGGCGCTGGTGACCGGCGCTGGTTCGGGGATCGGCAAGGCGGCGGCGCTAAGGCTGGGGGCGGGTGGCGCAAGCGTCGTGGTGATCAGCCGGACGCTTGAAGAGGTCGAGAAGACCCGCGACGCGATCATCAAGGCGGGCGGTAAGGCCATTGCCATTGATGCGGACATTTCCGAGGAAAAGGAAATGACCAAGGTGATCGAGGCGACGATCAAAGAGTTCAAGCGGCTCGATGTGGTGGTGGCCAATGCCGGGATCAACGGCATGTGGGCGCCGATCGATGACCTGACGCCCGATGAGTGGGACCAGACCATGACGGTCAACCTGCGCGGGACTTATATGACGCTGCATCTGGCGGTGCCGCATCTCAAAAAGCGCGGCGGCTCGGTGATTATCGTGTCGTCGATCAACGGCAATCGCACCTTCACATCGGCTGGCGCGACCGCCTATTCGGCGACCAAGGCGGCTCAGGTGGCGATGGCGCAGCAATTGGCGCTGGAGCTGGGCAAGCACAAGATCCGGGTCAATGCGGTGTGCCCGGGGGCGATCGATACCGAGATCGACGACAATACCGACAAGCGGAATGTGAAAGAGGCGGAGATCCCGGTGAAATGGCCGGAGGGGGATATTCCGATTACCGGTGGCAAGCCGGGGTCGAGCGATGCGGTGGCGGATGTGATCGCGTTTCTCGCGTCAGATGCTGCCCGCCATGTGACCGGGGTGCCGGTCTATGTCGATGGCGGGCAGTCGCTGCTCAGGTAAGCACCACGTGCTGGGTCAGCTCTTCGATCGTGGTATCGGCCTTGGCGACGTCGAAGACCTTGGTGCCGTGGCTCATGATGACGAAGCGGTCGCAGACCTGGTAGGCGTGGTACAGATTGTGGGTGACCAGGACGCTCGAGACGCCTTCAGCCTTGAGCTTGAGCACCTGGTGCAGCAGCGCCTCGGTTTCGCGGACGGAGAGGGCCGAGGTCGGTTCGTCGAGCAAGAGCACGCGGCGCTTGAAGAAGACGGCGCGGGCGATGGCGACGGCCTGCTTCTGGCCGCCGGAGAGATCGCCGACCAGCTTGTCGGGGCTGTCGATGCCCGAGATATGCACGGCGCTTTCGAGCACCTGCATGGCGATGTCGCGCATCTGTTTCAGATCGAGGAAACCGAAGCGGGTGGTCAGTTCGCGGCCGAGGAAGATGTTGCGCGAGATCGAGAGGCAATCGACCAGGGCCGTGTTCTGGTAGATGGTCTCGATGCCCGCTTCGGCGCTGTCGCGGCGGTTGGCGAAATCCTGCTTTTTGCCGTCGACGGAGATGTAGCCGGAACTGGGGCGATGGATGCCGGAGAGCATGTTGACCGTGGTCGACTTGCCGGCGCCATTGTCGCCGAGGAGGCCGACGACTTCACTGTGGCCCACTTCGAAGCTGAGATCGGTTAGCGCCTTGAGCGGCCCGAAGGTCTTGTTGATATTGTGCAGGGCCAGCAGGCTCATAGCGAGGCTCCCCGGCGATCGAGGCCGTGGTTGAAGATCGACGCCACCACGATCAGCGTGGCGATGAACATGTCGAGATAGAAGCCGGGCGCGCGCATCAGCAGCAGCACGTCGGTGATGGTGAAGATCAGCATCACACCAAGGAAGACGCCGAGGATCGAGCCACGGCCGCCGCGCAGGGACAGCCCGCCGATGACGCAGGCAGCAATGGCCTGCAGTTCGAGGCCGGCGCCCTGCCCCGGTTGCACCGAGCCGACGCGCGTGGTGGCGAGAATGCCGGCAAAGGCGGCCATGAAACCGGCGATGGCGAAGGCGAGGAGCTTGATGCGGTTGGTGTTGACGCCGATGGCGGTGGCGGCCTGGCGATTGCCGCCGGTGGCGAAGACGTGATTGCCGAACTTGTGGCGATGCAGCATGGCCCAGAAGACGAGGCACAGCACGATGAACCAGATGAAGGCGGCATTGATGCCGAACAGCGTGCCGGAGAATAGTTCGTTGAAGACCGGGTTCGGATCGAAGCGGACCTGAACGGCGCCGTTGATCAAGAGGACCGCGCCGCGCCAGAACAGCAGGCCACCTAGGGTGACGATGAAGCTGGGGAGATTGAAGCGCAGGGTCAGCGCGCCGTTGAGAAGGCCGATTGCGGCGCCGATCATAAGGCCGACCGGGGCGGCCAGGAAGGCATCGACGCCCATGCCGACCAGCATGGCCATGATGATGGCGGTGAAAGTATAGACCGAGCCGATGGAGAGATCGAATTCACCGGCGATCATCAGCACGCCAGCGCCGAGCGCCAGGCAACCGAGCACCGGCACCGAGCGCATCATGATGCCCATATTGGCCGACGAGAGATAGCGGAAGTCATCGGGGAACAGCAGGCCAGCCGCGATGCAGCCGAGCTGCACCACGACGAAGACCAGGAGAATGGCACCGGCGGGCATGTCGAGCAGGCTATGCAGCCGATTGGCGAGCGTTGGTCGCGGCAGGACTGCGCGATCGTGGGTCATGGCGGTCACGGTCAAGATCTCGGAAATGGAAAGGGGCTTCGGCCGCGCGCCTTTGGGACATCGCGCGGCCGAAGCGTCACATCAGCGATAGGTGCCGATGAAGGGTTTCACGACGCCGATGCGTTCCTTGTCGAGGAAGGCGCCCTGGCCGGTGTCGACATCGGTCGGGGTCAGGCCGTAGCGTGCGGCCATGGCGATCTGGGCGATCGGATAGTAGCCCTGCAGGTAGGGCTGCTGGTCCATGGTGGCGAACATGGCGCCGGATTCGACGGCGTTGACGATTTCGACGGCAAGGTCGAAGCCGCCGAACGGCACGTCGACGCCCGCATCCTTGATGGCGCCCGCGCCAACGGTGGAGGTGACCGAACCGGTGCCGAAGACGGCCTTGATGTCCGGGTTGGCGATCAGAGCCTGGGCCATGATGTTCTGGGCTTCGGCGGGGTCGAGACCGGCACGAACGGTTTCAACCTTGATGCCATGTTCGCTCATGGCGCGCTCGATGCCGCCGCCACGGGCCACGGCAAAGCTGGCCTCGGGGATTTCGCGCGGGTTGAAGACGGTGTCGCCTTCCTTGAGGCCAAAGGCTTCGATCATGCGGATGCCGAGTTCATAGCCCGAGGCTTCTTCATCCATGCCGACATAGGCCTGGCGGCAATTGCCGGCGGCGCCTTCGAGGTCGTCATTGTTGAAGCCGATGACCACGACGCCGGCCTCGACGGCCGAGCAGATGCTCTCGTCGAAAGCGTCGGAAGACGAGATGGCGACGGCAATGCCATCGACGCCGGTGGCGACGGCCGATTCGATCAGGTCATTCTGGCGGACCGGATCGTTGTTGGCATATTGCACGTCGAGATCGACGTTGAAGGCAGCCGCAGCATCCTGCGCGCCCTTCACCACCGGATTGAAGAACTGCACGCTGGGGTCGAGATAGATGATCATGGTGGCCTTCACCGGATCATCCTGCGCGATGGCACCGCCGGCCGAAGCCAGCATAGTGCAGCCGGCCAACAGGCCTGCCGTCAGTTTGGTCAGTTTCATTATAGTCCTCCCTGTTGATGAAACGGGCCCTCCTCAGGTCCCGCTCCGATGGCGTCCTCTCGCCATCGAATTCTGTTGCCCGGTTCAGCTACTCCTTAGTGCTCAAACCAAGGCTGCCCGCGTCCGAGGGTCATGTGCAGACCCTTGAACTGGGAATATTCGTCGAAGCCGAAGCGGCCGAGCTCGCGGCCGGTGCCGGATTTTTTGTAGCCACCGATCGGCAGTTCGGGCGTGCCGTCGATCACCGAATTGATCCAGCAGCGGCCGGCGCGCAGCTTGCGCGTGGTCTGGATGGCGTTCTCCAAATCGCGCGTCCAGACCGAGGCCGAGAGGCCGAAGGGCGTGCCATTGGCGAGAGCGACCGCCTCTTCGGGCGTGTCGAAACCGATGGTGGCGAGCACTGGCCCGAAGATTTCCTCCTGGGCGATCTTCATGTCGGGACGGACCTTGTCGAAGACGGTCGGGGCGAAGAAATTGCCATTCTTGGCATCGACCATGTCGCCGCCGAGCAGCAGTTCGGCGCCCTCTTCCACGCCGGCCGCCACATAGGATGCGACCTTTTCGAGATGGGTCTGGGTGACCATGGCGCCAAAGCGGGTGCCGGCGCCGAGCGGATCGCCGAAAGGCAGCTTGCGCGATAGTTCAAGCAGGCGTTCCAACAGGGCCGGACGGATGGAGTTCTGCACGATCAGGCGGCTGCCGGAAATGCAGCACTGGCCGGCATTGTGATAGACGCCATAGGCAATGCCATCGGCAGCGGCTTCGAGATCGGCATCGGCGAAGACCACCTGGGGGCCCTTGCCGCCCAGTTCGAGACCGACGCGCTTGACGCCGGCGGCAGCGATGCCGGCGAGCTGGGTGCCGACGCGAACCGAACCGGTAAAGGCCAGCACATCGACGCGCGGATCTTCGGCCAGCACCTGGCCGACGGCCGGGCCGTAGCCGGTGATGACGTTGAAGACGCCAGCGGGGAGACCAGCCTCAAGCGCCAGCTCAGCCAGACGAATGGTGGTGCCGGAGGTGAATTCGCTCGGCTTGACCACGACGGTGCAGCCGGCGCCCAAAGCCCACGGCACGCGCTCAGAAACGATGATGAAGGGGAAATTCCACGGCGTGATGATGCCGACGACGCCAGCCGGCTCGCGCAGCACCAGGCCGAGGCGGTTTTCGCCGATATTGTTATGGGTGGCGCCTTCGAGGCCGCGCGACATGCCGGCGGCATAGTTCCACAGGTCGGCGCAATAGCCGATCTCGCCCTTGGCCTGTTCCAGCGGCTTGCCGGTTTCGAGGCATTCGATCAGGCCGAGTTCATCGACGTGGGCGAGGATTTTGTCGGCGATGCGATGCAGGATTGTCGAGCGCTCGGCGCCACTCATCGTCGCCCAGGGGCCGTTATCGAAGGCCTTGCGGGCGGCAGAAATGGCGAGATTGGCGTCGGCGGTGGTGCCGGCGGGCCATTCGCCAACCGCCTTGCCGCGATGACCCGGGCTTTCGCGGGTCACCGTTTCGCCGGACTGCGCGTCAATCGATTTGCCGTCGATCAGCATGCGATAGGCGCGTTTACTCGCCAGCCGCGGATCACTAAGGTTCGGCACGACGAAATTGTCTTGAAAGCGTGACTGCATGAGTATCGCAACGGCGGGCTAAGCCCACCCTCCCCGAGCATTCGGACGTTTTCATTACGTCCTGTATGGAATTGTATGGTACCGTATGGCGCATTGGCACTGACTGTCAATGGCATGGGCGAGATGTAAGATGACTCTTGAAATGCAGGTGGCGGAAAGCGGCGAAAGCGCCGCCGCATCGATCGAAAAAGACCTGCGCCGGTCGATCATCGAGCTTGAGCTGCTGCCCGGTTCACGCCTCAGCGAACAGGATATTGCGACCCGACTCGGGGTGTCGCGGCAGCCGGTGCGCGAGGCACTGATCAAGCTGGCCAATTCGCGACTGATCGAAATCCGTCCGCATCGCGGCACGGTGGTGGCACGCATCTCTGCCAAGGAAATGACAGAGGCGTTGTTTGTGCGGCAGTCGGTCGAGATCGCCGTGGTGGAGAAGGCGGCGCAGAATTTTGACGCCTGGCAGCGCAAGCGGATCAATTCGATCCTCGGCCAGCAGGAAGAGGCGGCGCGCCGGCTCGACCATGCCGGCTTCCGCGAACATGACGAGGCGTTTCACATCGCCATCGCCACCGGCGCCGGGGTGGGGATCGCCTGGATCGCCATTGCCGACATGAAGACGCATATGGACCGGGTCTGCAACATGACGCTGCGCGATGAAGAAGACATGCTGCGCAGGATCGGCGAGCATCATGCCATCATGGAAGCGATCGACGCGCGGGATGTGGATGCCGCCCGGCAGGCCATGAGCAAGCATCTCGCCAGCATTCTGGACGACCTGCCCGAGCTCGAAACCAAGCATGCGAGCCTGTTTATCTAAATCTTGTAGCGAGCCTGACCTATGCCTGACTTTGCCCTCTATCCCAGCCTCTCCGGTGTTCCCGTCGTGATCTCAGGCGGTGCCTCGGGCATTGGCGAGTCACTGGTGCGCAATTTTGCGGCGCAGGGCGCCAAGGTGGGGTTTGTCGATATCCAGGCGGACAAGGGCGCGGCGCTGGTCGAGGAATTGTCTAGCGCCGGACAGGTGGCGAAATTCACCCAGTGCGATGTGACTGATACAGCGGCCTATCAGGCCGCGATTGCGGGTTTTGCCGCGGCGCATGGCGATGCCCTAGTGCTGGTCAATAATGCGGCGCATGACCACCGGCACGACTGGGCCGAGGTGACGCCGGACTATTGGGACGACCGCATGGCGGTCAATCTCAAGCATGCCTTCTTTGCCATCCAGGCGGTGTCGCCGGGGATGATAAAGGCCAAACGCGGCTCGATCATCAATACCGGTTCAATCAGCTGGATGATCATGTCACCGAAGATCCCGGTCTATGAGACGGCCAAGGCGGCGACGCATGGGCTGACCCGCGGCATGGCGCGCGACCTCGGCAAGCATGGCATTCGCGTCAATACGCTGGTGCCGGGCTGGGTGATGACCGAACGTCAGCTGACCCATTGGGTGGATGAGGCGGCCGAAAAGCAGATCGAAGCGACGCAGGCGCTGGCCGGCCGGGTCTATCCCGATGACTGCGCGCGGATGGCGCTGTTTCTGGCGGCCGAAGACAGCGCGATGATCTCGGCGCAGCAGTTTCTGGTGGATGGCGGCTGGGCAAACACCTGATCTTATTGCCAGTTTCATGGCGCATGCTATGGGGTGCGCATGAGCATCAAAGTTGAAATCGAAACCGAACTGGGCCGCTTCACGCTGGCCCTCGAACAGGACAAGGCGCCGATCACGGTGGCCAATTTCCTCCGCTATGTGGATGGCGGGCATATCAGCGGCATGACGGCCTATCGGATCGTCACGCTGGGCAACCAGCCGGCCGAGACCGTGCACCGGATCGAAGTGGTGCAATGGGGCCGCAAGGCGGTCAATGACGCCTATGACGACCTGCTGCCGGGCATTGCGCATGAGCCCACGTCCGTCACCGGTATCCGGCACGAGAACATGACGATCTCCATGGCGCGCTATGCACCGGGCACGGCCGGCGCGGGCTTTTTCATCTGCATCGGCGACCAGCCCTTGCTGGATGAAGGCGGCGCGCGCAATCCGGACCTGCTGGGCTTTGCCGCCTTCGGCAAGGTGGTCGCGGGCGAGGATGTGGTGCGGGCTATTTTTGCCAAGGCCAAGCCGGATACAGAGCACCAGGATGAGCCGGTGCAGTTCACCGGCGCCGAGCGGCTGCAAGACTGAACACCAAGGCTTGACGCGACTCACGCAGGCAGACACTATATATAGTGTTAGAGGTCATCCGGATCGCAAGGACGGGTGATAATAGGGAAGCCGGTGCGAACCTCAGGTTCTAGTCCGGCGCTGCCCCCGCAACTGTGAAAGCGTGGCGTTTCCTCGGAAATGCCCGCCAGCCAGATACCTGCCTCTCACGAAGAAACGTCCACGGGCGGGGTGTCCCATTGGTCGCGAGGCAGCTGCCTGGCTGATCGAGCCATTGCCCCTGCGCGCGCCCTTTGCCCCTGCCGTCACCTACGGGTTCTGGGGTCCAATGTCGCAAATTCAAACTGATCATCACGCTCATTCCGCTGTTCCACCGGGCTTTGCCGGTGAGCGCGCGCCGGCCAGCGAGCCGGGCTATTCCATCATCAAGCGCAATGGCGGCACGGTGCCGTTCGATCCCAGCAAGATCGCCGTGGCGCTGACCAAGGCGTTTCTTGCCGTGGAGGGCAACAAGGCGGCCGCCTCGCGCCGGGTGCATGAGATCGTCGAGGCACTGGGCGCGGAAGTGTTTGCCGCGCTGACCCGCCGGGCCAAGGATGGCCGCGTGTTCCACATCGAGGATGTGCAGGATCAGGTGGAGCTGGCGCTGATGCGCGGCGAGCACCAGAAGGTGGCGCGGGCCTATGTGCTGTATCGCGAGGAGCATGCGCGGGCGCGGGCCGCCGGCAAGGTCAGTGCCGTGGTGGCATCCGGCATTGCCATGGCGGATGGCTCGCCGCTGGATGAGGTTCGGCTGGCGACGGTGATCGGCGAGGCTTGCGCCGGGCTGGAGGGGACGGCGCCGGAGACGATCGTCGAAGAGACGCGGCGCAATCTCTATAGCGGGATTTCGCTGGATGAACTGGCGCTGGCGCCGATTCTAGCCGCGCGCACATTGGTCGAGACCGAGCCGAACTATGCCTATGTTTCGGCCCGGCTGCTGCTCGACAAACTGCGCCGCGAGGCCCTGAGCTTTGTCGCCGGCCGGCCGGACCAGGCAACGCAGGCCGATATGGCGACGCGTTATGTGGAGTATTTCCCGGAGTATCTGGCGACCGGCATCCAGCATGAGCTGATCGATCCGGAGCTTTCCCGCTTCGACCTCAAGCGCATGGCCGCGGCGATCAAGCCGGAGCGCGATACGCAGTTCCAATATCTCGGGCTGCAGACGCTGTATGACCGCTACTTCCTGCATGTTGAGCGCAAGGTGTTCGAGCTGCCACAGGCGTTTTTCATGCGCGTGGCCATGGGGCTGGCGGTGCGCGAGATCGACCGCGAGGCGCGAGCGATTGAATTTTATGACCTGCTGTCGAGCTTTGATTTCATGGCCTCGACGCCGACGCTGTTCAATTCGGGCACGCTGCGGCCGCAGCTGAGCTCGTGTTTTTTGACCACCGTGGCCGATGATCTCGACGGCATCTTCAAGGCGGTGAAGGACAATGCCCTGCTGGCCAAATATTCGGGCGGGCTGGGCAATGACTGGACGCCGGTGCGGGGGCTCGGCGCCCATATCAAGGGGACCAATGGCGAAAGCCAGGGCGTGGTGCCCTTCCTCAAGGTGGCCAATGATACCGCCATTGCCGTCAACCAGGGCGGCAAGCGCAAGGGGGCGGTCTGCGCCTACCTCGAAACCTGGCACGTCGACATCGAGGAATTCCTCGACCTGCGCAAGAACACCGGCGACGACCGCCGCCGCACGCATGACATGAACACCGCCAATTGGGTGCCGGACCTGTTCATGGAGCGCGTCGAGGCGGGCGGTGACTGGACGCTGTTTTCGCCCGACGAGGCGCCGGACCTGCATGACCTCTATGGTCCAGCGTTCAAGACGGCCTATGAGAGCTATGAAGCCAAGGCCGCGGCTGGCCAGCTCAAGGTGTTCCGCACGGTCAAGGCGCTGGATCTGTGGCGCAAGATGCTGACCATGATCTTTGAGACCGGGCATCCCTGGATCACCTTCAAGGACCCCTGCAATATCCGCTCGCCACAGCAGCATGTGGGCGTGGTGCATTCGTCCAATTTGTGCACTGAAATCACGCTCAACACGTCCAAGGACGAGGTGGCGGTGTGCAATCTCGGCTCGATCAACCTGCTGGCCCATGTGGGCGCGAACGGGCTCGATCTGGTGCGGCTGAAGCACACGGTCGATGTCGCCATGCGCATGCTGGACAATGTGGTGGACATCAATTTCTACACCATTCCGGAGGCGCGGAAGTCCAACCTGCGGCATCGTCCGGTCGGGCTTGGGCTGATGGGCTTTGCCGATGCGCTGCAGGCGCAGGGCATTGCCTATTCGTCGGATCGCGCGGTGGAATTTGCGGATACATCGATGGAAGCGATCAGCTATTTCGCCATTTCGGCTTCGACCGATCTAGCCGAAGAGCGTGGGGCCTATGCGAGCTTTGAGGGGTCGCTATGGAGCCAGGGGATTCTGCCGATCGACAGCCAGGAGCTGCTGGCCAAGACGCGCAGCGAGATCAATGTGGATCGGACGCAAAGGCTGGACTGGGAGACGTTGCGGAGCCGCGTGAAGAGCGTCGGCATGCGCAATTCCAACACCATGGCGATCGCGCCGACGGCGACGATTTCCAATATCTGCGGCGTCAGCCAGTCGATCGAGCCGGGCTACCAGAACCTCTATGTCAAATCCAACATGAGCGGCGACTTCACCGTGGTGAATGCCCAGCTGGTGCGCGACCTCAAGGCGCGTGGGCTGTGGGACGCGGTGATGATCTCGGATCTCAAATATTTCGACGGTTCGGTGGGGCAGATCGACCGGGTGCCGGATGATCTGAAAGCCATCTACGCCACCGCTTTCGAGATGGATTCGCGCTGGATCATCGCGGCGGCCTCGCGGCGGCAGAAGTGGATCGACCAGGCGCAGTCGCTCAACCTCTATCTCGCCAATCCATCGGACAAGGCGCTGGACAATCTCTATCGCTCGGCCTGGAAGGCGGGGCTGAAGACCACCTATTACCTGCGCTCGCGCTCGGCAACGCATGTCGAGAAATCGACGCTCAAGGGCACCGACGGCAAGCTCAATGCCGTGGCGGTGAGTGCGCCGGTGGTCGAGGCGGCGCCGGTGCGGACGGGGCTGGTGATGCCGGTGATTGATGGTCCGGCCTGCCTGATCGACGATCCCGACTGTGAAGCCTGCCAGTAATCCCGGACCATAGGAGTTTATCATGTCCCTCGATTGGTCCAGTGACCTGCCCAAGCCCGCCGCCGCGCCCTTGGCGTCCAATGAAACCCGTATCGACACGGCCGGTGGCCGGGTCTCCGTCGACGACAAGGCGATGATCAATTGCCGGGCCGACGTGAACCAGCTGCTGCCGCTCAAGTACAAATGGGCCTGGGAGAAATATCTCAATGGCTGCAACAACCACTGGATGCCGACCGAAGTGTCGATGCAGGCCGATATCGCGCTGTGGAAGTCCAAGGACGGGCTGACCGACGATGAGCGGCATACGCTGAAGCGAAACCTGGGGTTCTTTGCCGCCTCGGAAAGCCTTGTGGCCAACAATATCGTGCTGGCGATCTACCGCCATCTGACCAATCCGGAATGTCGGCAATATCTGTTGCGGCAGGCCTTCGAGGAGGCGGTGCATACGCACACCTTCCAGTACATCGTGGAAAGCCTTGGCCTAGATGAGGGCGAGCTGTTCAACATGTATCGCGAAGTGCCGTCCATCACCGACAAGGCGGCCTGGGCGCTGAATTACACGCAGCATCTCGATGATCCCGATTTCACCACCGGCACGCCGGAGACCGACCAGGCCTTCGTGCGCGACCTGATCGCCTTCTATGTGATCTTCGAGGGCATGTGGTTCTATACCGGCTTTGCGCAAATCCTGTCGCTGGGCCGGCGCAACAAGATGGTCGGCATTGCCGAGCAGTATCAGTACATTCTGCGCGACGAGAGCATTCACCTCAACTTCGGCATCGACGTGATCAACCAGATCAAGGCGGAGAACCCGCATATCTGGACCAAGGACTTCCAGGAGGAAGCGCGCGGCATGATCAAGACCGCGGCGGAACTCGAGGCCGCCTATGGTCGCGATACCATGCCGCGCGGCTTTCTCGGGCTGAATGCCGCGCTGTGCGAGCAATATATGCATTTCATCGCCAACCGGCGCTGCGCCCAGCTGGGGCTGGCGCCGGTGTTTGCCGAGACGGAAAACCCGTTCCCCTGGATGAGCGAGGCGATGGATCTCAAGAAGGAGAAGAACTTCTTCGAGACCCGCGTCATCGAATACCAGAACGGTGGCGCGCTGAGCTGGGACTGAGCGGCTACCCCGCCGCCGCGAGGGAGCGGGCGGTGGCGGGAATGCCGGTTTCGAAGGGCGTCGGCACGAAGCCGAAGCGCGTCATGAACTTGCTCGCGTCGACGGTATAGGGACGATCCCAGGTATAGCGCACGTCCCAGACTTCCTTGATGAAGCGGGAGAACAGGCCCACGACGGGCAGTGTCCAGAGCGGCAGGACCGTCAGCTTGAGCGGCACGTTCAGCGCTACGGCGCCAAGCTGCAGCAATTGGCGCGGGGTCTGGATTTCGGCGCAGGGCATGTTCCAGACCTGACCGTAAGCGTCGTCATCGGCATCGAGCAGGGTGACGGCGGCGCGGGCAATATCGGGCGCATAGGCAAAGGCATGCGGAATGTCGGGTGGCACGATCATCGACGCGCTGCGGCCCTGGGCCAAGGCACCAAAGGTGCTCGGCCCGAGGTGGGAGGCGACGACGCCGGGACCGTAGAAGTCGGGGCAGCGCAGGGCGGCAAAGCGGACGCGGTCGCGGGCCGCCATCCAGATGGCGGTGGCGCCGGTGAGGATGGCGGCCTTTTCGCCAGCGGTGCTCAGCGCCATGTCTTCGCGGCGCGGCTCGGTCTGGGGGCCGAGCTGATAGAGATTGTCGATGAAGACCACCTTGGCGCCGACTGCGGCGCATGCCTCGACCACATTGCGGATCGTGGTGGGCCAGGCGGTTTTCCAGACCCGGGCATCATAGGGAAAGGCCACGGCGAGAAGGACATGCGTGGCGCCATCTACCGCATTGCGCACGGCGGCGGCGTCGAGCACGTCGCAGGGGATGTGTTCGAGGCCCGGCTTCAGGGTGGCGGGACGGCGGCGCTGGGCGATGCGGACGTCACCGCCGCGGGCGAGCAGGATGTCGGCGACGAGGCTACCGATGGTGCCATTGCCGATGATGACGGTGCGTTTGGTCATGGGAAAGCTCCTTGGTGATGCCCAAAGCTAGCCATGGCGGCGCTCTAACGATATTGTGGAAATTCGTGGGGTCGCTAGAACATTTATTATGAACTCGGAACTCGACTGGAATCTGGTCCGCACGTTTCTTGCCATCTGTCAGGAGGGCTCGCTATCGGGTGCGTCGCGACGGCTCGGCCTGTCGCAGCCGACGATTGCGCGGCATCTAGCGGTGCTGGAAGACTCGCTGGGCGTCGAACTTTTCGTGCGCTCGCAGCGCGGGCTGACGGCGACCGAACAGGCGCTGGAGCTGTTGCCGCTGGCCGAGGTGCTGGGGGCGACGGCGACGTCCTTCCTGCGCAAGGCGAGCGGGCCGGCTGGCGAAATCCGCGGCACGGTACGGGTCAGCGCCAGCGAGATCATCAGCGTCGAACACCTGCCGTCGATCCTGGCGCGGCTGCGGCGCCAGCATCCGCAACTGGCGGTCGAGCTGGTGGCGAGCAATGCGGTAGCCGACCTGTTGCGGCGCGATGCCGATATTGCAGTGCGCAACACCGATCCACGACAGGAGGCGCTGATCGCCAAGCGCCTGCCCTCGGCCAAGCTGGGGTTTCATGCTAGCCGGGCCTATCTTGAGCGGTGCGGCGTGCCGAGCAGCCTCGCGCAATTGGCCGAGTTCGATGTCATCGGCTTCGATACGACAACGCCGGCCATGCGCGCCATGATCGGGGACAATGCCGGCTTTGACCGTTCGGCCTTTGCGCTGCGGACGGACAGCAACCTGGTCCAGCTGGCGGCGATCCGCGCTGGCTTCGGCATCGGTATCTGCCAGGTCGGGATAGCGGCGCGGGAGCCGGACCTGGTGCGCGTGCTCGCGGAGGAGATCGATATCGACCTCGACATCTGGGTGGTGATGCACGAAGACCTGCGCGCCAACGCCCGGTGCCGGGCGGTGTTCGATGCGCTGGTGGATGGGCTCAGCCAAGTCTGATTGGCGGAAGCGGTTGCATTACTCCGCCGGCTCGGCCGGTGTATCCATGGCGTCGAGTTCACGCTGCAGCCGGGCCTCTTCCTCGACTTTGGGCTTGCTGAAGCGGGCGAGCAGCAGATAGGCGACCGGGGTGAGGTAAAGCGTGGCGACAGCCGCAATGCCGAGGCCGCCGACGATGACCCAGCCGAGCGCGGCGCGGGCTTCGGCACCGGCGCCCGAGGCCAGCACCAGCGGCACGCCGCCGAGGATGGTGGCGAGGATGGTCATCATCACCGGCCTGAGGCGGATATTGGCGGCTTCTTCCACCGCCTCGCGCACCGAGCGGCCCTGATCGCGCAGCTGGTTGGCGAATTCGACGATCAGAATGCCGTTCTTGGCCATGATGCCGAGCACCAGCACCAGGCCGATCTGGGTGAAAATGTTCATGCTGCCGCCGCTGAGCAGGATGGCATAGAGCCCCGCTGCAATGGCGAAGGGCACGGTGGCCATGACGATGATGGCGCTCCAGAAGCTTTCGAACTGCGCGGCAAGCACCAGCAGGATGATGACCAGCGCAAAGCCGAAGGTGACCAGCAAAGCATTGTTGGCCTCGCCGATGGTCTTGGCTTCCGACAGCGGCAGGATGGTGGTGCCATCGGTCAAGAGCGGCGCGGCGATGGTCAGCAGCTCGCTATAGGCGTCGCCCAGCGCCAGACCGTTTTCGAGATCAGCGGTCACCGGCACGGAGCGGCGCTGTTCCTCGCGGCGCAGCGAGGGCGGCACCGGCGCTTCGGTCAGCGTGGCAATGGTCGAGAGCGGTACATAGCGGCCTTCGCCGGTGCGCACGAACAGCGTTTCGAGGTCGCGCGGATCATTGACCGGATTGCTGGTCGACAGCATGCGCACGCTATAGCTGGTGTCATTGATGAAGACGCTGCCGACATCGCTGCCGTCGATCATGGCCTGCATGGTGGTGGCGAGGCCGTTGATGTCGATCCCCATGGCATCGGCGCGGGCGCGGTCGACGGTGAGGGTGAGCTGCGGTTGCGTCGTGTCGTAATTGACCGAGACGCGGCCGAAGCGGCCGTCGTCTTCCAGAGCTTTAGAAATCGCAGTCGCGGTTTCGGCCAGCTGGGCATAGTTGGAGCCGGTGACGGCGAACTGCAGGCCCGAACCACCGCCGCGGATGCCAAGGCTATTGCCCTGGCCGACCGAGGCGCGCACGCCGGGCACCTGGGTCATCAGGGTGGAGATTTCGGCGGCGATTTCCTGCTGGCTGCGCTCGCGCTCGCCCCAGGGGGCCAGAGTCAGCGTCATCGAGCCGCCATTGCCCCAGCCGGAGAGCACGAAGATCGACTTGATCTCGCCGCTGTCGACAAAGGGCTTCAGCATGGATTCGACCTGGGTCAGTCTTGTGCGGACGAAGTCGAGGCTGACCGTATTGGGGGCCTGGATGCGCAGGGATATCTGCGAGCGATCCTCGGAAGGGGTGATCTCCTGGCGCAGGCTGGAGAAGGCGTAATAGGACGACCCAGCAAACAGCACGGCCACCAGGATGACGATCATCGGGTTACGCAGGGCCAGCGAGAGCGTCACGCGGTAGAAGCCGGCCAGCGCCCGGCCGAGGCCGGCGAAGGGGCCACCGCTATGGTGCTTGGTATCGGCCTTGAGCAGGCGCGAGGCGACCATCGGCCCGAGCGTCAGGGCGACGACGGCCGAGATCATCACGGCGATGGCGAGGGTGAAACCGAATTCGCGGAACAGGCGGCCGGTCTGGCCATCGAGGAAGGATAGCGGCACGAAGACGGCCACGAGCGTCAGCGTGGTGGCGACGACGGCGAAGAACACTTCCTGGGTGCCGAGCACGGCGGCGGCGCGCGGGCCGGCGCCCATGGCCTTGCGGCGCATGATGTTCTCGAGAACCACGATGGCGTCATCGACGACGAGACCGGTGGCGAGCACCAGGGCCAGCAGCGTCAGGATGTTGAGCGAAAAGCCCGCGAGATACATGCCGGCGACGGCGCCGAGCAGCGCGATCGGCATGGAAATGGCCGGCACGATGATGGCGCGCCAGTCGAGGAGGAACAGGTAGATGATGCCGATGACCACGACGAGCGCGACGAGCAGCGCGATTTCAACCTCGTGCAGCGCGCCCTCGATGAAGACGGCTTCGTCGCTGGAGATGGAGAGGGTGACGCCGGCAGGCAGCGTCTGGTTGAGGCTATCGACGGCCGCATGAACGGCTTCCGAAATGGCGACGGTGTTGGACTGGGCCTGGCGGACGAGGCCAAGGCCGATGCCCGGCTTGCCATCGGCGCGGATCGAGGAGGTGCCGGCGGCGGCATCAAAGACCACGGTCGCCACATCGGAGAGGCGGGTGCGGCCGTTGATGATGATGGATTCAAAATCCGCCGGGCTGGTCACTTCGGAGACGGCGCGGACGGAGATATTCTGGTTGGGGCCGTTGATCGAGCCGGCCGGGGTATCGAGGGCCAGTGTGGTCAGAGCCGTGCGGATATCGGCGACGGTCAGACCGTGGCTGGCGAGCTTGATCGGATCGACGTCGATCTCGAAGGCGGTATCGCGCGTGCCATAGACCTGCACTTCGGCGACGCCGGGCACGGCGCCGAGGCGCTCGGCGACGACGTCTTCCACGAGAGCGCTGAGGTCAGCGGTGCTCATGCTGTCGGAGGTGACGGCGAGCTGCATGACGGCCTGGGCGTCGCTGTCGGCCTTGGAAATGGTGGGCGTTTCGACATCGTCGGGCAGCGAGCGGTCGATGCGGCTCAGCGCGTCGCGCACGTCGGAGGTGGCGATATCGAGATTGGTGCTTTCGGAAAATTCCAGCGTGACGCGGCTATTGCCGACCGAAGAGCTGGAGGAGATCGCCGTGACGCCCTGGACGCGGGCGATGGCGCCTTCGACAATGGCGGTGACTTCGCGATCGACCGTTTCGGCGGCAGCGCCGGGGAAGCTGGTGGAGATGGAGACCACCGGGCTTTCGACACGCGGCAGTTCGCGCACTTCGATGCCCAGAAGCGCGGCGAGCCCTGCCACCATGATCATGGCGTTGATGACCACGGCCATGACCGGGCGGCGCACAAAGAGCGTCGCGATGGAGCCGCCCTGTTCGTTCTTCTTGGCGATCGACATGGCGGAGCCCCCTAGTTCTGCGCTGCTGCCGTGGCGGCGGCGCTACCGTCCGGCCCTTCGAGCAGGGCGACGTCGGCGCCATCGCTCAGCTGCAGGATGCCTTCGGTGATGATCGCATCGCCTTCCTTGAGGTCGGCACGGACCAGCACGCCATCGCTATTGCGCTGGATGATTTCGGCCGGCACGCGTTTGGCTTTGCCATCGACATATTGCCAGACATAGGAGCCTTGGGCCGACCACAGGATGGCCAGCGGATTGACGGCCGGATAGCGCTCGCCTGCAAAGCTGACCGAAACGGTGAAGCTCATGCCCGAGCGCAGCACGCCGTCGGGATTGGGGATTTGCGCCTGCACCTGGAGGGTTCGGCTGGCGGGATCGAGGCGGTTATCGACGGCGGAAATATCGCCGGTAAAGACCTGGCCCGGCAGGGCGACGGCCGCGACATTGACCGACATGCCCGGCTCGATCTGACCAGTGTAGCGTTCGGGGACCCAGAAATCGATCAGGATGGTCGAGGTATCGTCCACGGTGGTGACAGGGCTTTGTGCGGCGACGTAATTGCCGGGGGTGACCCGGAGCAGACCCACAGAGCCACCAATCGGGCTGGTTATGGTGCGGCGATCGAGCTCCATCTGGGCATTGCGCAGTTCAAGCTCGGCGGTATCGGCGGCGAGCTGGGCAGCCGAGAGGGCGGTGCCGGCGACCACATTGGTGCTGGCCAGGCCTTGGGTGCGGGCCAGCGTGGCGCGGGCATCGGCGATGGCAAGGGCAGCGCTATCGACGGCGATCTGCTGCGCTGCGGCGTCGAGACGGGCGATCACGTCGCCGGCTGCAACCACCTGGCCGGGACGGACCAGCACTTCGGCCAGTTCTCCACCAGTGGCGGCAGAGACCGTCACCGAGCGATCCGGCGTGCCTTCGCCGATGGCGGTCAGGGTGTCGTTGATGGTGGAAAAGGTGACGCCAGTGGTCACGACATTGTTAACCCGAGCGGCAAAACCACGGCCACCGCCGGGCCCGCCACCGCCACCCGGACGCTGTCCGCGCGGCGCAGCATCAGCCTCCGCTGAGGCGGGTCCAAACGGCACGGCGATGCCGGCGCGGGCCAGCACTTCGGGTGCGCCCGGCACGTAAAACAACCAGGCAAACCCTGCCGCAACAAGGAGAATGACGCAAATGAGCAGCTGCCGGATCAACCCAGACCTCAATTAAACCGATGAACGAACAGGATAATTTCAATCAAGAATAGCAGATCGCTCCTAACGGCAACATTACAATCCGGTAAGGGGCTGTGCAGCAGCCGCCTGCGCGGGCAAAAATTGATCGCCACAACAACTTGCCTGCGCCAAGGAGCGGGAGGACAGTGGCGGCATGTTCCCGCTCGGAGCCTAGCCATGCTGCCCATCATAACTGCCTTCCAGAGTTCGCCCGATCGCGGCCAGGGTCTGGCGCGGGACATGCGGGTGCGATGGGCGCTGGAGGAAGTGGGGCGGCCCTATCAGGTCCGGCTGGTGTCTTTTGCCGAGATGAAGGCGCCGCCGCATCGGGCGCTGAATCCCTTCGGCCAGATTCCGACCTATCAGGAGGGTGCGCTCACCCTGTTTGAAACCGGCTCGATCATTCTGCATATCGCCAAACAGCATGCTGGGCTGTTGCCGGATGAGCCAGCCGCGCAGGCGCGCGCCATCAGCTGGATGTTTGCGGCAGTCAGTACGGTGGAACCGCCGATCCTCGAGCGGGCTTCGGCTAAGCTGTTGGAGGCGGACCAACCGTGGACGCCGCAGCGACTGCTGCTGATCGATGATCGCATCCGCGCGCGGCTGGACGAACTTGCCGCGCATCTGGGCGATGCCGAATGGCTCGATGGCGGCTTCAGCGCCGGCGACCTGATGATGGTGCATGTGTTGCTCAGGCTGGGTTCATCGGGTATTCTTGGCGCTTATCCGACCCTCTGCGCCTATCTTGCGCGAGCGCAGGACCGTCCCGCCTACCAGCGGGCCTTCGATGCTCAACTGGCGGTTTTCACGGCGGCGACATCGCGCTGATCTAGTCTTGTTTCGCCTCAAATGAATGGTCGCCAGAGCGCGAAGAACGCGCCCGATGGCGCCTTCCAACTTCTACGTATTTATCCGTAGGCCACGCCAAACCATTATGATTCCTAGATTTAACTGGGGGTTAACCCTGTTCTTTATAGGTTCGTTGCGAAACGGTTGGTCAGCAGGCAGAAGGCCGTTGGCGTGACGAAGACGACAAAAAGGTCCGCACTCGCATGCACACGCCACGACATCTGCAGGGTTGCCGCTTTGTCATGAAGACGGGCGCCCGGCTCACCCTGGTAGGCCCCTTGCTGGCAGTTTTGCTCTGCGCCTGTGCATCCACCCGCGACCTGCCGCCACAAGAGGCGCGTATCGTGGCGCCGGTCGATGCGATGATCATTCCACCGCCCGGCGGTCCCGGCATCGTCAATGTGGTGTCGACCACCTTCCCAAATGCGATCAAGCAGGACATCTCACTCGCCACCCAAGCGCGCTCGGTCGGCGAGAACAAGATTTCCATCATTGCATTCGAGGGCAAGGGCGGCGACGGCAGCGATGCCGCGCTGCGCGATATTCCCTTCACCGCGATCAACCTGACCGAAGAGGCGCTGACCGCATGGCCGAATAGCGGCATGGCGGTCTCGCCCTATTATGTGCAGAACGACTATGGCCCCTTTGGCTATGCGATCGGCCGGCCGCCCAATGGCGATACCTGCATTTATGCCTGGCAGCGCATCGAGCCGACGCTGACGCCGTCCGGTATGGTGGACCGTGGCACCATCAACGTCCGGCTACAGCTGTGCCAGCGCGGCGCCTCCGAGCAGGCATTGCTGGAAGTGATGTATCGCCTGCGGCTCAACAGCAGCGTGCATGCGCCCCGCCCGGCCCCGTCCGCGATCGGCCGCACCGCCGTGCAGATCCGCCCGATCGGCGCCGAGGGCTTTGCCAATGTCATCGACATTCCGGCGCCCGTGACACGCTCTACCACAACCACCCGCCCTGCTGCCGCTACGGTGGTGCCTGTGGCCATCACGCCTGCTCCGGGCGCGCCGATCGTACCATCACCCACAGGGGTGACGCGCGGCACCTCGAGCGTCACCGTGCCGCGTCCACCAGCATCATCCTCATCCGGTTCGGTTGTCGTTCCGAGACCATCCTCAGGGGCACAATAGCCATGAACCGTGCCCTCACTATCGCGATCTGGTTTTTAGTTTCGATCGTGATGTTCATCATCATCACCCTGCCGGTGAGCCTTGAGGTGCATCTGGTCACCGCGGTCATGCTGATCGTCGCCATGGGGGTGATCAAGACGCTCAAGCTGGATGGCAATTGGCGCCTGCTGCTGCTGACCTTCGGCACCATCATCGTTTTGCGCTACGCCTTCTGGCGCACCACCAGCACCTTGCCGCCGGTCAGCGATTGGGCCGACTTTATCCCCGGCCTGATCCTCTATCTGGCCGAAATGTACTGCATCATGATGCTGTTCCTCAGCCTGTTCGTGGTGATCCGGCCGCTGCCACTGCGCCCGAGCATCCGGCTGCGTCCAGACGATCCGGTGCCCTTCGTCGACGTTTTCATCCCGAGCTACAACGAGGATTTCGAGCTGCTGGCCGGCACGCTTGCCGCTGCCAAGGCGATGGATTATCCGGCCGATCGCTTCACGGTCTGGCTGCTCGACGATGGCGGAACCGAAGCCAAGCGCAATGATGTCGATCCTGACAAGGCTGCGGCGGCGCAGGATCGCTACGAACAATTGCAGGGCCTGTGCAACGAACTGGGCTGCCGCTACCTGACCCGAGCACAGAATGAGCGCGCCAAGGCCGGCAATCTCAACAATGGACTGGCCAATTCCACCGGCGAATTCATCGCCGTGTTCGACGCCGATCACGCCCCGGCGCGCGATTTCCTGCAAGAAACCGTGCCCTATTTTGCCCGCGACAGCCGGCTCTTCCTGGTGCAGACGCCGCATTTCTTCCTCAATCCCGATCCGCTCGAGCGCAACCTGCGCACCTTCGAGACCATGCCGTCGGAAAACGAGATGTTCTACGGCATCATCCAGCGCGGTCTCGACCGCTGGAATGCGGCCTTCTTCTGTGGCTCGGCGGCATTGCTGCGGCGCGAGGCGCTGCTGGCCAACAGCGGTTTTGCCGGTCGCTCGATCACCGAGGATTGCGAAACCGCGATCGAGCTGCATGCCAAGGGCTGGAACAGCATCTATGTCGACCGGCCGCTGGTGGCGGGCCTGCAGCCGGCGACCTTTGCCAGCTTCATCGGCCAGCGCACCCGCTGGGCGCAGGGCATGATGCAGATCCTGATCTTCAGCTTTCCGCTGTTCAAGAGCGGGCTCAAGATCGGCCAGCGGCTGAGCTACATGTCATCAACGCTGTTCTGGCTGTTTCCGCTGCCGCGCATGATCTTTCTGTTTGCGCCCTTCTGCTACCTGTTCTTCGACCTGCAGATCTTTACGGCATCGGGCGGTGAATTCGCCGCCTATACGCTGACCTATGTGCTGGTGAACCTCGTCATGCAGAACTCGCTGTTCGGGCGCTGGCGCTGGCCGTGGATTTCCGAGCTCTACGAATATATCCAGTCGGTGCATCTGCTGGGCGCGCTGCTCTCGGTGGTGCGCAATCCGAACAAACCGACCTTCAATGTGACGGCCAAGGACGAAAGCGTCGACAGGTCGCGCCTGTCCGAACTGTCGCGGCCGTTTTACCTGATCTTCCTGCTGCTGCTGCTGGCCGTAGCGATGACCGTCTACAAGGTTGCCGCCGAGCCCTATCAGGCCGAAATCACCATGGTGGTGGGCGGCTGGAATATCTTCAACCTGATCCTTGCCGGTTGTGCGCTGGGCGTGGTGTCGGAGCGGCGCGAAGTGCGCTCCAGCCGCCGCGTCAATATCGAACGGCGCTGCGAAGTGCGCGGTGCCGACGGCAATTGGGTCAAGGGCACCATGACCAATGTGTCGAGCGGCGGGCTGGCCATCCAGTTGCCGGGCGGCGCAGCGGGCCTGGGACGTGGTGCGCCGACCGTTGTGCGCTTTACGCCGCTGTCGGATATCGGCGCCAATGAGCTGTCGCTCTTCGTCCGCTCCGCCACCAGCGAAGGCAAGGGCGTGGTGCTCGGCTGCCGCTACATGCCGGAAACTGGCACCGACTACCGCCTGATGGCCGACCTGCTCTATGCCAACTCCGCAAACTGGCAGCAGCGCCAGCGCTCGCGCCAGGTCAATATCGGCATCATCCGTGGCACCATCCAGTTCCTCGGCATAGCGGTTTACCAGACCGGCCGCGGGCTGGGCTATTTCCTGCGCTTCGCCGCGGGCCGGAGGGGCGAGCCATGATGCGCACCCGCCTGCTTGTTGCCGCGCTGCTCTCGACGGTCGTGCTGCCGGTTGTGGCCCAGCCGGCGCCCTTTGACATGACGCCGGAAAGCGACCTTCGCCAGGCACCACCGCCAGCCAGCGCCCCCGCAAGCACGCCCATGGTGCCGCAGCCGGTGCTGCCGACGCGGTCGGAACATTTTCTGCTGCCCAGCAGCACCGTCCGGCTGGCAGGCGAGGAAAGCCGCGAGGCCATGGTGGTCTACCTGACCCAGGCGCAGGCCGATGCGCCGGCCCGACTGCAATTGTCCTATCTCAATGCAGTGGTGGTGGCGCCCGAAGTGTCCCACCTTGATGTCACCATCAATGGTACGCCACTGCGCCGCACCAATATTTCTTCGTCTTCGGCCCCGTCGGCGATTGTCATCGACGTGCCGAGCGGACTGCTGCGGGCCGGTGCCAATCGGGTGGAATTTTCCGCCAGCCAGCGCCACCGTACCGATTGCACGGTTGGCTCGACCTATGAACTGTGGACCGAACTGGACAGCAGCGCGGCGTTGCTGAGCTTTGAGGGTCAGAACCTCGGCCAGGTGCGCCAGCTCGCCGACCTGGCTGCCGTTGGCGTCGATGCCTCGGGCAAGACCACCATAAGGCTGATCACCCCAGACCTCGCCCAGCCCGAAGCCACCAGGGTGGCGGTCGATCTGGCGCAAAAACTGGCCCTGGCGCTGCGGGTGCCGAACCTGAATGTCGAGCGGGCGACCGAACTGTCCGAGGCGGCGATGCCGGGCGTGCTCGATGTGGTGCTTGGTCCGGTCGATCAATTGCCCGCGGAGCTGGCGCAATATACCGCGCAGGCGGGTTCGGCCTCGATCGCCGCGCTGGTGCCCCTGCCGACGGGTGCCAATACGCTTCTGGTCTCCGGCCCGACCTGGGCCGCTGTCGCCGAGGCCACCCCTGCCATCCTGACGGCGGCGCCGGTGTCGGAAGACCGCCCGCGCATTGACCTGCCCTATCCGGTCCCGACCCTATTTGGTGGACAGACCCTGTCGCTGGCCGATCTCGGCGTGCCCACCACCGAGTTCAATGGCCGCCGCTATACGACGCTGTTCCAGTTCGAGCTGCCGCCCGATTTCTATGCCAATCTCTATGGCGAGGCCGAACTGGTGCTCGACGCCGCCTATTCGGCCGATGTGCAGCCGGGCAGCGAAATCGACATCTTTGCCAATGGCCAGATCGCTTCGGCAACGCCGCTGTTGCGGACCGATGGCGGCTTGTTGCGCGACACCATCATCCGTTTCCCGATGACCAATCTGCGCGCCGGCCGCAACGAGCTGGAAGTCGTGGTCAATCTGAATGCGCAATCGGACGAGGTGTGCAGCCCCGGCTGGACCGGCGAGGCGCCGACGCGCTTCGTCTTCTCCTCCAGCACGCAGTTCCGCATGCCCGACTATGCCCGCGCTGCTTCCCTGCCCAACCTGCAGGGGCTGACCGGCTCGGCCTGGCCGTATGCCGATGACCAGCAGGTGCCGCTGGTGCTGGGCGAGGGTGACGCAGTCGCCACCGCAGCCATGACGCTGCTGGCCCGGGCGGCGACTTCTTCGGGCAAGGTGCTGCCGGTGACGATTACCGCCGAAGCCAGCCTCAGACCGGATACGAATGCGATCGTGGTAATGCCGTTGCCGCAGATGTCGCAGCCGACGCTGGAGCGTGCGGGCGTCGCCCGTGGCGCCGCGGCCAATGGCAGCAATGACGAAGGGGCGGTGCTGAACCAGTTCCGCGCCGGCGGCAATCCGAGCAATCCGTTCAATGGCGCCGCCAACTGGCTGCTCGGACGCGTTGGCCTGACGGTGGCGGACCTGCGCGTCCTGCCGCAGCGCGACGCGCCCTACCCTCTGGCGCCCCAAGGCGTCGTGCTGACGCAGACCATGCAGCCGGAAGGCGGGCTCTGGACCGTTCTCACCGCCAATGACGAGACCAGCCTGCTGGAGGGCATGCAGCGGCTGGCGGTCACCGAGCAATGGCGGCAGATCGGCGGGCGGGCCAGTGCCCTTAGCGCCAGTGACGCCGATGTCACGGCGGTCGAAACCGTCGCGCCAGTGCTCAGGCAGACCCAACCCTTTTCGATCTGGAATATGCGCCTCGTGGCAGCCAACTGGTTTTCTGGTAATATCCTGCTCTTCACAGCGGCACTGGGCGGAGCGGCCCTGCTGCTGATGCTGGCAACGGCCCTGGTTTTGGGCAGAGTGGGACGGCAGAAATGAAGGTTGCAGCCATGAGCCTGATTTTCACCCTGGCCACCGGCATGACCGGCATGACCGGCGCCAGCGCTGCCAGCGTCATCCAGCCGGCGGAATGGGCCAGCTATCTCGACGGCTTCGTGACCGATGACGGCCGCGTCGTCGACACCGCCAACAATGGCATCAGCCACAGCGAAAGCCAGGGCTATGGCCTGGTGCTGTCGGTTCTGGCCGATGACCGTGCCACTTTCGAGCGGATCTGGAGCTTTACCAATACCGAGCTTTTGGTGCGCGACGATGGGCTCGCCAGCTGGCGCTGGGATCCAGCGGCGACGCCCAGGATCACCGATACCAATAATGCCACCGATGGCGACATGCTGATCGCCTATGGCCTGGCGCTGGCTGGCGATGCCTGGTCCGACGCCGGCTTTACTGATCGGGCGCGGGTCATTGCCACGGCGATCGGCAGCAGCATGCTGGCCGACAGCGATGGCATGCCAGCCATCCTGCCGGGCGCTGCCGGGTTCAATGAACGCGAAGATGGCGTCGGCCCGATCCTCAATCCATCCTATTGGGTGTTCGAAGTGCTGCCGATATTTGCCGAGCTCGATCCATCGGTGGATTGGGCCGCGGTGTCGGAAACCGGCGTGGAGCTGGTGCGGCGTGCCCGCCTGACCAAATCCGGCCTGCCGCCCGACTGGCTGGTGCTCGATGCCGATGGCGTGGTGAAGCCGGCGCCGGATTTCCCGGTCGAATTCGGTTATAATGGCATTCGCATCCCGCTCTATATGATGCGGGCCGGGATCAACCCGGTGCTGCTCGATCCATTCCGGCAAAATGCCGATGCGTCGGGGCTCTACAAGATCGACCCGCTCACCGGCAATCGGGTCGAACCGATCTCCGAGCCCGGCTACCAGCTGATCCGCGCCGCCATGGAATGCGTGGCGGCGGGCGCGGCTGTGCCCGAAGAACTCAAGACCCTTTCGGCGACCAGCTATTATGCCGCGACACTGCAATTGCTGACGCTGGATTATCTGCGCCGCAGCCAGCCCACCTGCATGGCGGGGGCCGCATCATGAGAATTGTCGCCTATTTCATCCTGGCATCGCTGGGCATCATCATCGGCTATTCGGCCTTTGCGCAGCAGCAGAGCGGCCAATCGCGGCTCGGTGCCGAAGACATCGCTGTCCCCCTTGTCGCGCAAGCGCCAGAACAGCCGGCACCGGCTCAGCCTTCGTCCGGCGTCACCACGACGCTCGAAACGCCGCCGACGGTAGCTGCGCCAACCACGACCACCGCTCCCGCAGCTTCGACCACCGTGGACGAGACCGCCCTGCGCTATTTCGCCCGCCAGGGCGACACCGCCCGCATGCAGGCCGAGCTGGAACGGCTGCGGAGCCTGCATCCCGGCTGGGAGCCGCCGACCAATCTGCTGTCGGACGAATATGTGCCCGATGCCGATATCGTCCGCATCTGGGACCTGTTCAGCGCCGGTGACTATGCCGGCGCCCGCGCGGCCCTGGCCACCAAGCAGGCGGCTGATCCGAGTTTCGTGGCCTCCCAGGACCTGCTCGACAGCCTGGCGCTGGGCGAAGCCGGCCTGCGGCTACGCAATGCGTCCGATGCCAAGCAATATGAAACGGTGATTTCCGTCGCCGCCAACTTCCCGGCCCTCCTCACCTGCGAGAGCATCGACAATCTGTGGCGGCTGGCCGAGGCCTTTGCCCGAACCGACAATGTGCCGCGGTCGCTCGACGCCTATAGCTATGTGCTCAACAATTGCAGCGATGTGGCGCAGCGCTATGCCACGCTGCAAAAGGCCATAGAGCTGCTCGACCGCGCCGATCTGGCGCCGCTGCTGGCGCTGGAACGGCCTGCCACCGATGGCCGGGGCGAATTCGCCGACCTGCGCCTCGATCTGGCGCGCCGCGCCGTGGCCGCCTCGCTGGCCGAGGGCGGCGAAAAGCCCCTTCCCGAGGATATTACGCTGCTCGAGCAGATGGCTCAGGACAGCGCCAACGCCGAAGACATGCGCCTGCTCGGCTGGTCGGAACTGGCGCAGGATCGCAACGAAGCCGGCCGCCGCTGGTTCGAAGCGGCGATGAAGGCCGATCCGTCAGCCGCATCGGCGCAGGGCCTCGGCACTGCGCTGCTCGACTTGGGCGATCCGGAAGGCGCCGAGGAAGCGCTGGCCGACTACGCCGACGAGAGCGAGGAGATCACCGGGCTCTATCTCGATGCCTCGGCGGCCCTTCTGGCGCTGCAGCCACGGGTCGAGCTGACCAGCAATGTGCTCGGTCGCATCGTTGCGGCGGTGATGGATGCCCGGCAGGCCACGGCGGCGCAGGAGCTGGGCTGGTATGCCTATGACTTCCAGCAGCCGGAAACCGCGGTGGAATGGTTCACGCTGGCGCTGCGCTGGCAGCCCGATCTCGAACCGGCCGCCTATGGGTTGATGGTGGCCTCCAATGCACTGGGCGACACGGCGACGGTGGAAAGCATTCGCACTCGATGGGGCCCCAGCTCGGCGCGCATTGCCAGCTTCGGGCGCGACAGCGGTTCGGCGGTACCGCCGGCGCCGCAGCAGCGGGTGGTGCAGCCGACAGCCGCCCCCGCCGTCGTACAAGCCGTCCAGGTCACCCAGACCGCCCAAACCACGTCCCCGGCTACTCAGAGCAGCGGCCAGGGCTCTTCCGCCTCAGGGAGCTGCACCAGCTTCGTGCCGGCCGGCAGCCTCTCCTCCGGCGCAGCCCTCGGCCATGCCTGGTGCCTGATGCAGCTCAACCGCCCCGCCCAGGCCGTCGATCACTTTACCCGCGCATTGCAGTCCGGCTCCGAACGCACCCGCAGCGACGCCGCCTATGGCCTGTCGCTGGCCTATGTACGCCTGGGCCTCGCCGATAATGCCGCCGTTGCCGCAGCCGCCGCGCCGATCAGTGATCGCCAGGCCGTGGAACTCGAAATTGCCATTCTGTCGGAAAAAGCCATCAGCGCCTACAATATCGGCGATTATCGCCGGGCGCTCGACGCCTTGGATGCGCGGGCCCGCTATGCTCCCGAGCGCAACGACCTGCTGACCCTGCGGGCCTGGAGCTATTACCACATCAAGCGCTATCGCGAATCCCAGCGCATTTTCGAAGCCGTCGCCGCCACCGGGTATGGCGAAGCCGTTGGCGGATTGCAAGCCGCCACCGACGCCCTGGCCCGCTCGCTGCAGACCAACGACTGATCGCGCGCCGGCCGTGTTACGCCGGAAACCCCAAACATCGTCAGGGCCTTAGCCAGCGCTTTCGCGCTGGGTGAGTTGTTGTCAGGACCAAAAGCTCTTGGGTCTCATAAGCCCCTGAAATTATTCAACCTGCCAAATTTGCTTGGGTCGATTTTCCAAAAGTATTTGGGTCGATTGCGCAATCCGCCAATGTTTTTTGGGTCGGCTGATCTTTCAGGTCGACAGCGGTGTACCGAACTTCCGAATGGCGCCTTGGGCGAGCGCAAGTAGAATGGGCCGCCAAGTTCGCGCTAAGGTATCCACCTGCAGCACCGAAGCCGCTTGAAGGGTAAAGCCGTAGCTGTACTTGCCGTGAACGATGGAGTTTCGGAACGAATACATCGCATCGGCTAGCTTATGACCACTCTCTGAGGGTAGGCCGTTTTCTGCCGCTGCCGAAAGGATAGTCGCGTCAGCAAGGTCGTGAACGAGCTTGATGATTGGCCCCTTCTCGTCTTTGAAGACGAGCTCCAGCACCTTCTTCGAGAAATCAAAATTGCTGATCGAATGGTCGTGTCTCAGAGAACTCATCTGAGCGGCACTTGAGAAGAATCCGAAATACTCGATGATCTTGTACAGGTAGACGCATGCCGCCGTGTCATCCTTCTGGGTCATGGCAGAATATAAGAATCGTAGAGGTTCAACGTTTGACAGCATCGGCGGCCCAGACGCGACTTCACCCGACTTCGGTACGGCGGGGAGCTCTCCCCACTCCATGTCCACCGGCAATAGCAAGGGCCACACACCCGTAACCTCATAGTGCCACCGGCAAGCATTAAGAAAGGCCGCTTCACCTACCGAGGTATCCACACCCAAAATCCTCACCGTCGAAAAATCCGACCAAGCTCCGACGTGCTTGTCCCGCGGCCCCTCCAGCAAAAAGGCGATAAGTGGGGATGGATCACCGAAGGTAATTTCGACACCACCCAGGTTGGCAGCTAGCATCGAAGGATGATGTTCGCCATTTTCCCATAGCATAGGCTCGATGACGAACTCGTGGTACCTTCCTAGGCTGAAACCCACCGCGCCATGGCATACAAATCTGCTGCCGTTGGCGACGGTAATCGCGTCTAGATCCGGCCACCATTTAAAGGTCGGGACGAACAGAGATTCTCCGACCGCTGGCCATGTAACAATCTGCCCTCCGGCAACTTCGGAAAACTTCAGGTAATCTGCTTCGTCATCCGTCACCCTGGGATCGAACTCCAACGGTACGACAGGCTCTTGTTTGCTCATGGATCAATTCTCATCCAGCACATGTACCTATCACCTGGAACATTCCATTTTCTAAGCGATGTTGACCTAGGCCGATCCATCGCTTCAGACCGCTACTGCGGCCTCCTTGATGCGGGCAATGCCGTCCATGCCGATTGCGTTCTCGATCAGCGCTTGGGGCAGCAGATCGTTGGCGGTCCTGGGCGAACCGATCTTGCGAATGCGCGCCGGCGTGGGCTCGCTGTCTTCGTCTTGGTCCATGTCCAGGTCGGGAAATTCGTCGTCGTTGTCGGCCATGATGTGTCTCTTCGCCGGCGGCGGGACGCAAAGATGCGCCCGGCAGGCCGGTCCTCTATGCCCTTCTTGGGCGCTATGTCGGGAGTGGTTCAGGCGCAGACGGCCGCGCGACTACCCGATAGCGATATGAGGGAGAGACGAGCGAGAACGCACGGGAACACGGCGGCGACGAACAATTCGTTGCCGACCTTCGATCCAGCGATGTGCACGGTGTGCGACATGGTAGCTCTCGCTTCAGGTCTGGAACAAATAAGGAACCTTAGTCTGCAGGTCAACCATCAATCTGAAGATTCGATCGAGACGACGATTGAAGGGGAGCGATAGGCAAATCATCAAATATCTAAGGTCTTGCAACCACGCCTTCCTGTTCGCATGATGCAGACGAGGGGGCGAGATGACGGGGCATATCCATGGCTTTGACTTTCATGGAGATTTTCGGATCCTGCAATACCCGACTAATGCGAACCAGCTACTGCGAGCAATTCGCGGTGTCCAAGGCATTTGGGTCAATTGATACTAAAAAAGGAACATCCGGCCAGCGCAGCACTGCGCTGGCCGGATGTTGGCGCCGTCGGATCGAACCGCGAATTTTTGAAATCGACTCCGACTAAACTCTATCCGACAAAATCCGGAGTGATTTGGCAGAGGCGGCAGCACGAACCGCGATGCGCCGTATTAAGGACAGACGCTTAGTACCGGCAAAGAGCAGCAGCCTAGTGGCGGTCGCGGAGGAAATCGAATCCCCGGCCTTCGGAATCGGAATCCGACGCTCTATCCGGCTGAGCTACGCGACCAAACGTGCTGGCGCCGCTTCGAAGCGTCGCCTATCCTGGTGACCCCTGGTGGATTCGAACCACCGACAACCGGTTTAGAAGACCGGTGCTCTAGTCCAGCTGAGCTAAGGGGCCGAACCTCATCGACTCGGGATCGACCCAAGAACCTTTGTAATCGACCCAGGTTCGATTTGGCCCGACAGTTGTCATTGGAAGAGGAATGGCGCGCCCTAAGAGATTCGAACTCCTGACCCCCAGATTCGTAGTCTGGTGCTCTATCCAGCTGAGCTAAGGGCGCGCACGACCGGTTGGACCGGCAGTTTCAGGGGGGAGCGATGTGCTCAACGTCCTGAAGCGGCGCAACCCATACATGGGTGATCCGGGCTTGGCAAGCGCGGCATGACAGTTTTTCGTCAGTGGGGAAAGTTAGTTGGGGACGCGCAGGCTGAGCGGCAGGACGAGATCGAAACGGGTGCCCTGCGGCTGGTCGACGAAGACCAGTTTGCCGCCATGGGCCTCGGTGATTTCGCGGGCGATGGCCAGGCCCAGCCCCGTGCCGCCGGCCCGCGCCGAGCCTTCGAAGGCCACGAAAAGATTGTCGCGGGCCCGCGGCGGCAGGCCGGGGCCGTTGTCGGATACCGAGATGGTGATGCTATCCGCGCTCTCGGCTGTCGTGACGGAAACCTGAGGCGCCGCGACATTGGAGGCTTCCAAGGCTTCGCGGGCGTTTTTCAGCAGGTTGAGGAACACCCGGCCGAGTTGGTTGGAATCGACCGTTAGTATCAGCGCCGCATCCACACCATTGCTGAACACCACATGGGGATGGCCGACCAGCCGCGCCTCGAAGGCAGCGTCATCGATCAGCGGGCGCAGGGCGACGGGCGCCAGCACCGGCAGGGCGGCGGTCTCGCGGCCATAATCGAGCACCGATTGGGCAAAGCCGATGGCCTTGTCGAGCGTGGTGACCAGACGCGGCGCGAGGCGCTGCACCTTGGGATCATCGAGCGTCGCCACCTGGTCGGAGAGCAATTGCGCCGAGGTCAGCGTATTGCGCAGGTCATGGTTGATCTTGGCGACGGCGAGGCCGAGGTCAGCCAGATGGCGGCGCTGGCGCAGCATGGAGAAGAGATCGGATTCCATGGCCGCCAGTTCGCGTTCGACAATGCCGATCTCGTCGCGCCGGGCCGAGGGGACGATGACGAGGCTGGCATTCTCGGGGGCCTGGCGGAAGGCAAGGATGTTCTGGGTCAGGCGGCGGACGGGATAGATGAAGAGATAGCTGGCCAGCAGATAAAGCGCCACGGCGGTGATGGCGGCGATGGCCAAGGAAACAATGCCGATCTGGCGCGAATAGGCCAGCATTTCCTGGCGCAGGGGGCGCTCGGACATCAAGAGTTCGACCTGGCTGGAGCCGATGTCGCCCTCGCCAACGATACGCAGGGTGCGGCCGGGGCCGGCGAACAGCGTATCGAGTGCCCCCATGATCAAGCTCGGCAGATCGCGCTGGCGCATATCGGCGGTGACCACCACATCGGGGCTGAAGGGATCGGCCAGCTCGATCAGTTGGCTCTGGCCTTGGCGGCGATAGACGATGGCATAGGCGCCAGCGGAGGTCAGCAGGCGGTCGGTAAGTTCGCGCGGCAGGGCCATGACGTCGGGCACGGCATCGAGCACGCGGGCGGCCACTACGCCGACGCGCAGGCGGTCATCGAGCCAGCTGGCGCGGTAATTGGCCAGCGAGGGCAGATAGACCACGATCTCGACGAGCAGGATCACCGCCATGATGGTGGCGATGAGCTTGATCGATAGACCGGAGAACCGGCCGGGCAGGACGCTGCGTTCGGCTGTCATATCAAATCATTACAGGGAAAGGGGCCTTGCGCGGAAGCCCCTCGTCGCGCGGGATCAGCGGCGGCCGAGCAGGGGAATTTTCTGCGCCCAGCCAGCTTTAGCCTGCTGGCCGGCAAATTGTTCCGCCAGATCGACCAGGGCCGCGGCAGCGCTGGGCTGCGGCAGGGCCAGGTTGGCAAGATCGCCGAGCCTGAGACCGGCAGTCATGGCCATCGCCAACAGGCCAGCGGTCTCGCCGGCACCCTGCCCGATGCTGCCGGCGGCGGCGATGCTTCCCTTGGCATCGACGACCAGTTTGGCCACGCCATGCGCTGCGCCTTGGGCACGCGCGGTTTCGTTTTCGGCGAGATTGCTGCGCAGCACGGACTGGCCGGGCCGCAGGGTAGCATCCAGCGGACCGAGTTGGGCAAGCATGGGCCGGGTCTGCACCAGGCGCGGCAGGGTGTTCTCGTCGAGCCGGCCGTGGCCACGACCGCTGAGACGGTCGATCAGCAAGCTCGCCTGCTTGAGGCCGACATGGACCTCGTCCTCACCGGCAGCGCCGCCCAGCGCGGTGATGCGCGGGTTGGAGGTCTGGCCATCGGGGCCGAGCAGCAGGCGGTCGGCATGGCTGCGATGGCGGCGCAGCTTGGTGGGGTCGAGCAGGGCAGCGTCGAGATCGGGCGTTCTGCCCATCGCGACGAGAATATGGGAGACGTCGAGACTGTCCTCGGCCTCGCCACGCTTGAGGGCAATGCCGGTGCCCTGGCTGCGCTTGTTGATGGCCGTGACTTCGGCATCGTCGAGAATGACCAGGCCTTCGGCGCGCAGGTCGCGCAGCAGGATCGCCACCAGTTCGGGATCAAAGCCCGGCAGCAGGCCGCCCTGCGGCACCAGCGTCACCATGGAGCCGAGCCGGCGATAGGCCTGGGCCAGTTCGAAGGCGAGCGGCGTGCCACCGATGACCACCAGATGGCTGAGCTTGCGGAGGTTATCGCCGATGGAATCGGGGGTGAAGAATTTGACCTCGTCGAGGCCGGGCAGCGCTGGAACCAGCGGCTGCGAGCCGGTGGTCAGGGCGAACTGGCGCGGGCGGATCGAGGTCTCGCCGCAGCGCATGGTCTGGCGGTCGGTGAAGCTGGCCTCGCCGGAGAGGACCGTGATGCCCAGCGCCGTGAGCCGCTCGTCGGTATCGCGCGGGGCGACGGCTTCGGCAATCGCGTCGGCGCGTTCGCCGATGGTGCGAAAATTGGGTTTGGGTTCGGCATTGCTCAGGCCGAGTTCGGAGGCGGCGCGCAGCATTTGCGCCCGTTCGGCGCTGGCCACAAAGGCGGCTCGGCGCAGGCTGCCGGCGGTCGGGTCATTGGCCTCGTCACGCGGGCGCGGCACCAGCACGACCGCGAGCCCGGCCTGGTGGGCTTTGATGGCCAGGGCCGTGCCAAGCGCGCCCGCGCCGATGACGCAGAGGTCAGGTTTTGCTAAATCCGCCATTACCGCCAACGGCCCGGTTGGAATGTTGCTCGACTTATGCGGGCAACGGCACATGAAAACAACGGGGGAGAGCAGGCAAGGAAGTGGGCCTTGCCGCGTTGACTTGGCTCCAAGTTTTCCCTATAGACGCCACCAACCCGCACCGTGGGCGCTTGGCGCTTGATGTGTGTCTGAAATTCCTGCTTGTGCAGAGCCAAACTAGAGGAACCGTGCCCGGCGCGGTTTGATGTCATGAAGCGTACTTATCAGCCGTCCCAGCTCGTGCGTGCCCGCCGTCACGGTTTCCGTGCCCGTATGGCCACCAAGGACGGCCGTGCGATCATCAACAAGCGCCGCCGCGACGGCCGCAAGAAGCTCACGGCCTAAGGCCCTGTGGCCGGATGACGGCCATCGAGCAGACGCCTGACGCCCTGCGTCGGCTGATCAAGCGAAGCCAGTTTCAAAGGGCTGCCCGGGGCAATCGCGCCGGGCGCTCTGCGTTTGGGCTGCAAGTGATCGCGGCCGACGAGGCTGCTCCCGGTATCGGTTTCACCGTCACCAAGAAAACCGGCAACTCCCCTGAGCGCAATCGCATAAAACGTCGTCTTCGTGCGGCTGTGACAGCATGCGCGCGTGACTTTGTGCCCCACCATGACTATGTGCTGGTCGGACGGCGCGAAGCGCTGACAGAACCCTTTACCAAGCTGGTTGACGACCTGGGCGCGCTGATCGTGCGCGTGCACAAGCCCAGGTCGCCCGACGAGCGCGCATCTCCCGGCCGCGGCCCACGGAAACCGAGATAATGGAAAACAATCGCAACATAATCCTGGCCATCGTGCTCAGCATGGTCGTGCTGTTCGGCTGGCAGTTCTTCGTTGCCGGTCCGCAGATGGAACGCGCACAGCAGCAGGCCCAGATCGCGGCCGAACAGGCTGCAGCGACCAATCCGGGTCTTGCGACACCGGCCAGCCCCGGCTCGGCCGCAACGCCTGCCGTTGCCGGCGCCGCAAGCACGGCCGCCTTCGCCACGCGCGAAGAGGCCCTGGCCGCCAGCCAGCGCGTCAGCATCGAGACCGAGGATCTCTCGGGCTCGATCAACCTGACCGGCGCCCTGCTCGATGACCTGCGCCTCAAGCAGTATCGCGAGACGGTGGAAGACGATTCCCCGATCATCACCCTGCTGACCCCGGCGGGCGTGCCCAATTCCTATTTTGCCGAAGAAGGCTGGTTGCCGGTCGCGGCCAATTCCATCGCCGTTCCCAATGCAGAGACCGTCTGGGCCGTCGAAGGCGACGTGGCCACGCTGACCGCCGAGACGCCGGTGACCCTGGTCTGGGACAATGGCGCGGGCCTCGTCTTCCGCCGCGTGATTTCGGTGGACGAGCATTACCTCTTCACCATCAGCCAGAGCATCGAGAACAATACCGGTGGCGACGTCGCGCTTTACCCCTATGCGCGCATCACCCGCTACAACACGCCCAAGGTCGCCAATTTCTTCATCCAGCATGAAGGCCCGCATGGCGTGCTGGGGTCGAACAACCTGATCTCGAAGAAATATACCGACCTGCAGAAGGACCTGCGCGTCGATTACGAGAACACCACCGGCTGGCTCGGCTTCTCTGACAAATATTGGGCCACTGCTGCCCTGCCGCCCGCCGGCACGACGCTGAACGCCCGTTTCAACTGGTCCAACTCGGCCGGTTACGACGACTACCAGACCTCCTATGTCGAGACCACGCCCGTGGTCATCGCGGCCGGCGCCACTGCCGAGCGCGAGAGCTACCTGTTTGCCGGCGCCAAGGAAGAGGCCGTCATTTCGGCCTATCAGACCGAATATGGCTTTGACCGCTTCGACCTCTTGATCGACTGGGGCTGGCTCTGGTTCATCACCAAGCCGATGTATTTCCTGCTGACCTTCCTGAACGGTATCATCGGCAATTTCGGCGTCGCCGTGCTGGCCGTGACGGTGATCGTCAAGGCGCTGTTCTTCCCGCTTGCCAGCCGCTCCTATGCCTCGATGGCGGCGATGCGCCGCGTGCAGCCGGAGATGAAGTCGATCCAGGAGCGCCTCAAGGACGATCGTCCTGCCCAGCAGCAGGCGATGATGGAGCTCTACAAGAAGGAAAAGATCAATCCGCTCAGCGGTTGCTGGCCGATCCTGATCCAGATCCCGGTGTTCTTCGCCCTCTATACCGTTATTTTCATCAGCCTCGACATGCGCCATGCGCCGTTCTTCGGCTGGATCCAGGATCTGGCAGCGCCCGATCCGACCAATATCTTCACCCTGTTCGGCCTGATCCCGTGGAACCCCACGGCGGTGCCGCTGATCGGCTCGTTCCTGCATCTCGGCGTCTGGCCGGTTATCATGGGCATCACCATGTGGGTGCAGATGAAGCTCAATCCGCCGCCACCGGATCCGACCCAGGCGATGATCTTCAACTACATGCCGATCATCTTCACCTTCATGCTGGGCACCTTCCCGGCGGGTCTGGTGATCTACTGGGCCTGGAACAATACGCTGTCGGTCACCCAGCAGTGGTTCATCATGAAGCGCCATGGCGTCGAAGTGAACCTGCTGGGCAATATCCTCGACACCTTCCGCAAGAAGCCCAAGGTCGACGAACCGGCCAAGTCCTGATCGCCACATCCGATCAGAAATGCTACTGCCCGCCGGAGACCTCCGGCGGGCTTATTGTTTGAAGCGAGCAGCACCATGAGCGACATCGACTATCCTACCGACATGATCGAGCGCGGCCGGCTGCTGTTTGCGCGGCCCTTCCTCTTCGTCAAAGGCTGCGTGCGCATTGCCGACCTGCCGCCGATGGACAAGGTGGAAATTTCCTTTGCCGGGCGCTCCAATGTCGGCAAGTCCAGCCTGATCAATGCGCTCTGCGGCACCTCGGGCCTGGCCCGTACGTCCAACACGCCGGGCCGCACGCAGGAACTCAACATCTTCGAAAGCCAGAGCGAAAACCTGCGCATCGTCGATATGCCCGGCTATGGCTATGCCCGCGCGCCCGAAGACAAGGTGCGGCAGTGGACCAAGCTGATCCACCAGTATCTGACCGGCCGCGCCACCCTGCGCCGCGTCTATGTGCTGGTCGATGGCCGTCATGGCCCCAAGGACAATGACCTGACGGTGATGAACGAGCTCGACAAGGCCGCCGTCAGCTACCAGGTGGTGCTCACCAAGGCCGACAAGCCGAGCGCCGAAGAACTGGTCAAGGTCATCGCCGCCACCAAGGCCGCCCTCACCAAACGCCCCGCGGCGCATCCGCATGTGATCCTGACGTCGTCGGTCAAGGGCGAAGGGCTGAAGGAATTGCGCACCGAGATTGCGATGCTGCTGGAGAGCTGAGGCTCTCTAGCGCGTGGTGCAGGCCACCCAGCGGCGGAGGATTTCCGGCAGGGCCACCGACTTGCCCGCCAGATCTTCGGCATCCTTGAAGGTCACCACGCCACGATCCGGCGCGGCCCAGGCGATGAGCTTTTCTGGATCTTCGAAGCGGAACAGATCATCCGCACCGGCCTTGGCGCCGCGGTGCAGGATCAGCTGCAGCCGGTCGCCGGGATGGATGCGCATGGTGATGCGGTCATCCTCCCCCTTGCCGAAGCTGGGCGCATTCCACTTGATGCGTTCGTTGAGGTCGGGCACGGCGTCAAGGATCAGCCGGCGGAGCGTTTCGATCTCCGCTTTCCGGCCGTGCTGCAACTCGTCCATGTAGGAATCGACCGCAGACAGCTTTTCCGCCACAGCCATGTCAGCGCCTCTTGAAGAACTGCCCGATATAGCCAGCAACATCAGCGCTATTTGATGGCGTGGCAACTGAGGCCAGCGCCCTATCCACCAGAATGTCGGGCGCCTTGCCGCGCCGCAGCTCGGCCAGCGCCAACGTATAGTCATCGGCAAATTCGGGATGCGGCTGGAAGCTCAGCGCCGCGCCATTGCGATAGGCGAGGCCGGCGTTGGGCGTGAAGTCCGAAGCTAGGATGACTTCGGCATCCTTGGGCGGGCTGATCACCTGATCCTGATGCGAGCAGGCGACGGCCAGTGCTACCGGTGCGGTGCGCATGAAATCGGGCCTGGATTTGACCGCATAGCTATGCCGGCCAAGGCCCCAACCCTTTTCAGACTTTCGGACGTCACCGCCCAGCGCATCGGCCATGATCTGGTGGCCAAAGCAGACGCCGAGCATTTTGGTCTGCTTGCCATAGGCATCGCGGATGAAGGCGCGTAGCGGATTGAGCCAGGCATGGTCTTCATAGACGCCCGCAGCCGAGCCGGTGATGACAATGCCTTCAAGGCTGGCCGGATCGGGCAGCGGCGCGCCATCTGACACCGGGATCATCTCATAGCTGAAGCCCTGCCCGGTGCCATCGAACATGGTCTCGAACATTTTCCGGTATGGCCCGAACTGGCCACGCAGCGGCTGCGGCACATCGCCGGTCTGGATGATGGTGAGTTTCATGGAGATGGATATAGCCAGCCGGCTAAGAAGGCGAAAGTGCGATGTTTGCATGGGGGCCAGACATCACCCCACTCTCAATCCCTCCCCATTCAGGGGAGGGAAGCCCTCGTCCAGCGGACTCGATCTTTCTTATCCCTCCCCCTTGTGGGGAGGGTGGCCCCGAAGGGGTCGGTGGGGGTGGGTTTAGGCACGAAGCCTGATCAGGCCGCCACGAACTTCAATGACACGCCATTGATGCAATAGCGCAGGCCGGTCGGCTCGGGGCCGTCTTCAAACACATGGCCCTGATGGCCACCGCAGTTGGAGCAGTGTACTTCGGTGCGCTGCATGAAGAGGCTGTCATCGACCGAGGTGGCGATGCCGCCCTCGATGAAGGTGTAAAAGCTGGGCCAGCCGGTGCCGCTGTCGAATTTGGTCTCGGAGGCAAAGAGCTTCTGGTCGCAGCCGGCGCAGACGAAGGTGCCGGTGCCGTGCTCATCATTGAGCGGCGAGGTGAAGGGGCGCTCGGTGCCTTCGTGGCGCAGCACGTCATAGGCTTCGGGCGAAAGCTTGGCCTTCCATTCGTCGTCAGTCAGCTTGAAGGGAAAGTCGCCTTCGGCAGCCTCGGCCGGCGCATTCATCGGGCGCAGCAGGGCAAAGGCGGAAAGCACGGCGATGGCGGAGCCACCGAGCAGCACGGTACGACGGTCGATTGCCATTTCTCTTCCCTTTCAAAGGTGACCCCGCGCCCGGGACCGCAGGAGGGATGCGGGCGGCAGCGCGGGGTGAAGTGACGGCCAATAGTAGTCCCAGGGCAAGGTATCGGCACGTCAAGTTGTGGTGAGAGGGCGCCGGGGGCGGGCACCCTCTCTATGGACACCATTCGAAGTGGCATCGCATTTGGTTACAATGCCGGTCCGGGAAGGACCGGGATTATTACATTGCCGACTTGGGGGTCAACACAGCATCGATGACGTGGATCACGCCGTTCGACTGGATCACGTCGGCGATGGTCACATTGGCAACGGTGCCGTTTTCGTCGGTCACGGTGACCTTGCCATCGACGGCCTTGAGGGTCAGCTTGCAGCCGCCAACGGTGTCAACAACATGCTCGCCGCCATCGGCTTCAACCATGCCGACGATGTCGGTGGAGAGAGCCTTGGCCGGGATCACGTGGCAAGCCAGGATGGTCGACAGCATTTCCTTGTTCTCTGGCTTCAGCAGCGCGTCGACAGTGCCGGCTGGCAGGGCGTCGAAAGCGGCGTTGACAGGAGCGAGAACGGTGAACGGACCGGGACCCGACAGGGTTTCGACCAGGCCGGCAGCCTTGACGGCGGCGACGAGCGTCGTGTGGTCAGCAGAATTCACGGCGTTTTCAATGATGTTCTTGTCGGCGAACATGGCAGCGCCGCCCACTTCGGGATTTTCCTGGGCGTAGACAGCCGAGCCGGAAATGGCGGAAACGGTCAGCATTGCTGCGAGGGTGATTGCGCGGAAATTCATGGTAGTCGTTCCTCTCTGTGTTTTGTTCCCCTTGTTGTTTCGGGGACAGTCGAAGGAACGGGCCGCTTCGGGAGAAGTTTCAAAACATTATTGTGCGCGGAAAATAAAACTTTCCGGTGATCCATAACAGTCTACACAGCGTAACCTGATATCGTGCAACAAAAAGGGCCACCATCCTTTTGGATGATGGCCCTCGATTTTCATTATATTTATCTGACGCTTGCCGAGATGCAGATCTACTAGATCGGCGTCGCGACACCTGTTGCGACAACCGGGCCGGTCGGGGCGCCGGTGGGCGAACCGCCATCGGGTTCGATCGAAATGGCGAGTACCGAGCCTTCGCCCCAGCCCTGCATCACTTCAGGCGAGAGGGTGATGGCGCTGCGCTCGCTGACCGGAATGACGCCCATCGAGACAGGGGCATTGTCGCCCTGGATGGCCCAGAGTTCGTAATCCTGGCCGGGCAGGTCATCGCCCGACAGAGCCGTCAGGCGGACATTGCCGGTACCATCATAGAGCGCGACGAATTTGACATTGCTGCCTTCGCCTTCAAGCGCGGCGACAAGCTGGGTGGCCAAGGCGCCCGAATCGGGGGCGGGCTGGGCCAGGTTGAAGCCGACGGCAGCCACGGCGACAGCCAGGGCACCGGCGGCGATACCGCGCCAGACCATCAGATTCTCCCAGAAGGAGGTGCGCTGCTCGCCGAACACCCGTTTGGCGATCGCCGAATAGATATGGCCGGGGACCGGGGTCTCAACGAATTCGTCATTGAGCGAGGAAAAGCGCGACAGCCAGAAATCGCGTTCGGCGCGCAGACCCTGATCGTTGTCGATCAGGCTGCCGACGCGGGCATGTTCGCTGCTGGACAGCAGGCCGAGCACATACTCGGCCACGAGGGCATTGCGTCCCTCGAATTCTCCGCCGATGTCATCACTCGTGCTCATGCTGTCAGACACTCTTTCAGTTTGATCAGACTCCGGCGCAGCCAGGTCCGCATCGTGTTCAAGGGCACGGCGTAGCGGCTGGCCAGTTCCTCGTAGCTATAGCCATCGAGATAGGCGCCGCGCACCGCGTCGGCACGATCGGGTTCGAGCGTACCAAGACACTTCTCGATCTGGCCTTTTTCCTCGTTATTCTGGGCCGCCCGCTCCGGAGAGGGACCTGCGTCAGGAATTTCGAGCGCCACATCGATATCGTCGGAAGCCGGACGGCGGGCCCTCAGGATGTCGAGTGAATGGTTGCGTGCCACAGCAACGAGCCAGCTTATCGGGCTGGTATTGCCGGCCACGTAACGATCGGCGCGCTGCCAGATCTTCACGTAAACTTCCTGAACCGCCTCTTCGGCTTCTGATCGGTCCTTCAAGATACGCAGGGTCACCCCGAAGAGTTTCGCACTGGTGCGTTCATAGAGTGACTTGAACGCGGCGCGGTCGCGCAGGGCGCAGCGGGCGATGAGGTCGGCAACCTCTTGAGCGGGTGTCGTTGTCGTGGCCATGGGTATTGCATGCCTCCCCTGATGCCTTTGCCTCGCCCTTGCCCGGTGCGATGTGCGGCATGAGCTTACAACGCCTCAAAAACTCGCTTGGATCAATTGGCAAATGCGCCACAACCGTCTTTTCCTTTCCGCATTCATGCTCTAGACCCGTTGCGAACCGCGTGCCGCCTTGCCAACAGAATGGGTCCCTCCATGACCGAAGAGACTAGCTCGACCGACCGCTTCAGCCATGATGCGGGGATCCTTGCGCAGGCCCTGCCCTATATGCAGCGCTACGAGGGCAAGACCGTCGTGGTGAAATACGGCGGCCATGCCATGGGCGACGCCAAGCTGGGGCAGGCCTTTGCCCGCGACATCGCTCTGCTCAAGCAGAGCAAGGTCAATCCGATCGTGGTGCATGGCGGCGGGCCGCAGATTGCCTCGATGCTGGCCAAGCTGGGCATCGAATCCAAGTTCGAGGGCGGCCTCCGCGTTACCGACCAGCGGACCATGGAAGTGGTCGAAATGGTCCTGGCCGGCTCGATCAACAAGGAAATTGTCGCGCTGATCAATGCCGAAGGCGAATGGGCCATCGGCCTCTGCGGCAAGGACGGCAATATGGTCTTTGCCAAGAAGGCCGTGAAGACCGTCAAGGACCCGACCTCCAACATCGAGAAAGTGCTCGATCTCGGCTTCGTCGGCGAGCCGGTGGAAGTCGATCGCACGCTGCTCGACCTGTTGGCCCGTTCGGAAATGATCCCGGTGATCGCCCCGGTCGCACCCGGCCGCGACGGGAATACCTATAATATCAATGCCGATACTTTCGCGGGCGCCATCGCCGGCTCGCTCGGCGCCAAGCGCCTGTTGTTCCTGACCGACGTGCCGGGCGTGCTCGACCGCGATGGCAAGCTGATCCCCGAGCTTTCGGTGCGTGAGGCCAAGGAGCTGATCGCCGACGGCACCATCTCGGGCGGGATGATTCCAAAGGTGGAAACCTGCCTCGAGGCGCTGGACAATGGCGTCGAGGGCGTGGTGATCCTCAATGGCAAGATGCCGCATGTGGTGCTGGTCGAGCTATTCACCGAGTTCGGCGCCGGTACGCTCATCGTTCGCTAACCATAGCGGGGATGCACGACGGTTTGGGTGGGGGTGTGACCCTTTGGTCATGGCCCCATCTAACAAAACGTGGCAAATTTTAGCCAGTTCATTTTTTGGGGGTTTTCATGGGTTTCAAGATCAAGCTGGCGGCGGCGCTGATCGCGGTTGTGGCTGGAGCGCCCGTGCTGGCTGCCAATGCGCAGCAGCTGGTGGCGCCGGTCATCACCAACCAGACCTACCAGCCGGCCTATTCGGCCTGGGATGGCTTCTATGTCGGTGCGCAGGGCAGCCTGATCGGCATGAAGAGCCATGAGACCAATACCGTAATCGCGACGCCCCCGGCCACCGAGCAGCTGCTCGGCGATATCGGCGGCAGCGCCGGCGTCTTCGCTGGCTATCGCATGCAGCTGAACGACTGGTTCGTGCTCGGCGTGGATGCCGAGCTCAACAATGTCGCGACCCAGTTCGAGTATAACGGCCTCAACTATGGTGCGCTGAAGTGGGACACCGCAGTCCGCGCCACGCTGGGCTACCCCGTCGCCAACAATGTGCTGGCCTATGGCACCGTGGGTTATTCCTGGGGCCGCTTTGACATGTCGCCAGCTCTGGGCGCCGGTTCGGAATTCACCGCCGGTGGTTTCCAGCTCGGCCTCGGCGTCGACATGATGGTCACCCAGAACATCATGGCCCGCCTCAATGCGACCTGGACCCATTATGGCGTCAATTCGGTGCCTGGTCCCGCCGGCCGCACCAGCGAGCCGAGCAATGCGGTGATCCGCGCCGGCCTCGGCTGGAAGTTCTAAAAACCGCCGATCCTGAATTGAAGGCCGCCCCGAGGGGCGGCCTTTTTTGTTTGCTAGACTTCGATGGCCACATGCTGGGGCGGGGCAAAGCCTGCGCCGCGCTTGGGCGCCTTGAAGAAGAAGGCGAGCACAAGGACCAGGGCGAAAGCCGCCACTTGGTACCAGAGCGCATAGGCCGTCGCATTGGCGAAGGCGGCATGCGGCGCTGCGCCGGTGGCGAAGTCACTGGCCAGCGTCGTGAAGAACAGCTCGCCCACGAGTGCCACGCCGAGCGCACCACCGACCTGCTGAAAGGCCTGCAGCGAACCCGAACCGGCACCGGCATCGCGCGGTGGCACATTGGCCAGAACCAGCTGGAACAGCGACGAAAAGCCGAGGCCAAGGCCGATGCCGGCCAGCAGCAGCGGCGGCAGGAAGCTCCAGTGGTCGATCGTGTCGCCGACACCGGCGATGATGAAATGCAGCCAGGCAATGCCCAGCGTCAGCAGCGCACCGGCACCGGCCAGACGGCCACGCAGGTAGTTGGCGCCAAAGCGGCCGGCGATACCCGAAGCGATCAGCACGCCGACCGAGAAGGGCGTATTGGTCAGGCCCGATTCCAGCGCGCTGAAGCCGAAGCCGCCCTGCAGCAGCAGGGAGATGACCATGAACATGCCGGGAATGCCCGAGGCGAAAATGGTCACGACAAACGCGCCGAACATGAAATCCCTGTTGGTCAGGAGATCATAGTTGAGCAGCTGCGGTTCGTTGCGCTGGGCGCGGGCCTTCTGCCAGAAGAAGAAGGCGACCAGACCGATCAGGCCCACGGCGATCATGCCAAAGGCCCAGAGCGGCCAGCCATAGGCGCGGCCTTCGACGATCGGGAAGACCACGGCGATGATCGACAGGCCGAACAGGGCAATACCGACATAGTCGTTCTTGATGTCAGGATGACCCGGCACGCGCGGGATCAGGTAGAGGCCGGCGACCACGGCAGCGATGCCGACGGGAACGTTGACCAAAAAGATCGGCTGCCAGTCGAGACCGAACAACTGGGCGTTGATCAGCAGGCCGCCAACGATCGGGCCGCAAACGGCGGCAAGACCAGCCGACAGACCGAACAGCGAAAAGGCCTGGCCGCGTTCATGGGGCGGGAAGGTCACCGTGGCGATGGCCAGCACCTGCGGCGTCATCATGGCGCCAGCCAAGCCCTGGATCACGCGGGCCACGATCAGGAATTCAATATTGGGGGCCATGCCGCAGAGCGCGGAGGCAATGGTGAAGCCGGCAACGCCCCAGAGGAAGAGCGTGGTGCGGCCCAGGATGTCGCCGAGGCGACCGAAGGGCAAAAGCCCCAGCGCGAAGGCAAGTATATAGGCAGCGACGACCCATTCGATCTGGGTATCGCTGGCACCAAGGCCAGTGCGCATCGAAGGCAGCGCGACGTTGACGATGGTCACGTCGATCAGGTTCATGAAATTGGCGATGAGCAGCACGAAGAGCGCGATCCAGCGGCGCGGATCGGGTGGTGCTGCGGCGCCGGCAGCGGCGGGAGAATGGGCGGACATGGTAGTTTTCCTTGAGCTTATGGTCTGCGGATAAAAGCGCGTTCGAGCTCGGCCAAAGCCTGCTCGACCAGCGAAGGCGAAGTGTCTGGCCGGCGCCAGGAGTCGGAGAGGGCGCCGGTCGCAATCATGGCGGCCGCCTCGGGGTCGAGGTCGGGCCGGAAAGAGCCATCGGCAATGCCGAGGCGGAAGATGTCGGCAAACTGGCCGCGCCAGAACCGGTGCAGCGGCAGGACGATCGCGGCGACGGCGGCATCTCGCCTCGCCCGCTCGACAAGTTCTGTCAGTATGATGATGAGCTCGGGCATTTCCCGTGCGGTTTCGCGAAAATCGTCGAACTCGAGATGCAGCTGTTCGAGGCCGGTCTTGCCTTCGCGCGAATTGCGCAGGGCCTGGGCACGGAACTCGGCGCGGATGCTCTCTGCCACCAGGGCGACCAGGGCTTCCTTGGTGGGCACGTGATAATGCAGCGTGGCGATATTGATGCCGACACGCGCCGCGATGTCGCGGGTGCGCAGGCCTTCGAGGCCCTTTTCGACGATGATCGCCCGTGCCGCCTTGGCCACGGCGATGCGCCGGTCATCGCCGCTTTCGCGCTTGCCGGGTGCCGTGGGATCGAGAGATTTGCAGTCTTCGCTTTTCATGGGTGCTGCCTATAGACCCAAATTTCCTCTCAATCAAATGATTGATGGAGTGCCAGCCATGCAAAATCGGACGGACATACGGTGAGCTGCGACGCTAACTCCCTGAGGCGTCCCGATTAAGAATAACAATGGAAGGTATTTGAACTAAAACACGCCTGCGCTATTTCTGTGGCGGGACGCAGGATTGTATCGATGAAGAAGTTATTGACACTGTGCGCAGCATCCGCCGCCGGGCTGGTGCTGCTGGGATGGAGCTTTGTGCTGCCCATTGTCGGGCTGCTCTATCTAACCGGCCAGTTGCACTAGCCGAGCAGGCTGACCGCCAAAAACTGCATGCCGGCTGCCGCGACAAACAAAACCATCCACGCCTCTACGGCGAGCCCACAGATTACCGCTAGTTTTCCGAGGTACATGACCCCTCCGCACGCTATCGTCCGTCATCATAAACGACAGATGCTGACGGAAAGTTTCAGACGCGCTCAACCGAAAAGGCGCCTCATCTCGTCATGCATCGTGTCGGCAACGGGACAGTCCAGGCCCGTCATTTCATGTGCCGGCTTCTGGCGCCGCTTTCCCCAAAGCGACGCAGCCCGACGATAACGGAATAATTTGCGTGCTTTGTCCAGCCCGCATTGGGGCTTGCCCTGCCGCCGGGTTGACAAAGCCTCGGTCCGGGGCTCCATCAGCGTCACATTGGAGTGCCCGCAAATGCAGGACTATGTCCGCCGCATCCTCACCTCGTCGGTCTATGAAGTGGCCGAACAGACCCCGCTTGAAACCATGAACCTGCTGTCGGCCCGGCTCGGCGCCGAGGTACTGCTCAAGCGCGAGGACATGCAGCCGGTCTTCTCCTTCAAGATTCGCGGCGCGCATAACCGCATCGCCCAGCTGACCGAAGAAGAGCGCGCCCGTGGCGTGATCTGCGCTTCGGCCGGCAATCATGCGCAGGGCGTCGCCCTCTCGGCCGCGCGCCAGGGCATTCGTGCGGTCATCGTCATGCCAACCACCACGCCGGTGATCAAGATCGGTGCCGTGCGGCGGCTGGGTGGCGAAGTCGTGCTGTTCGGCGACGGGTTCGATGCCGCCCGCGCCCATGCGGCTGAACTGGCGGAGAAGCATGGCTATGTCGTGGTGCATCCCTTCGATGATCCCGATGTCATTGCCGGCCAGGGCACGATCGGCATGGAATTGCTGCGCCAGCATCCGGGCGAGATCGGTGCGATCTATGTGCCGGTCGGTGGTGGCGGGTTGGCGGCGGGCATTGCCGCTTTTGTCAAATTCCTGCGCCCCGAAATCAGGGTGATCGGCGTCGAGCCGGAAGAAGCCGCCAGCATGAAGGCCGCCATTGCCGCCGGCCATCCGGTGGCGCTTGACCAGGTGGGCCTCTTTGCCGATGGCGTCGCCGTGCGCCAGGTAGGCGAGGAAACCTTCCGCATCTGCCGCGAACTGCTCGACGATATCGTCACCGTCAGCGCCGACGAAATCTGCGCCGCCATCAAGGACATCTTTGACGACATGCGGGCCATTGCCGAACCGGCCGGTGCGCTGGCCCTGGCCGGCCTGCGCCGTCAGGTCGAGACCGGCCAGGCGCCGCGTGGCGCGCTGATCGCCATCAATTCCGGCGCCAATGTCAATTTCGACCGGCTGCGCTATGTCGCCGAGCGCGCCGAGATCGGCGAGCGGGCCGAGGCTCTGCTCAGCGTTGAAATCCCCGAGCGTCCCGGCAGCTATCGCGCCTTCATCCGCCTGCTCGGCCAACGCTCGATCACCGAGTTCAACTACCGCTATGCCCATGGTGCTCGGGCGCGCATCTTCGTCGGCATCAAGCTCAGCCGCGGCGAGGCGGAAAAGCAGGAAATCATCGCCCTGCTAGAAGACCATGGCCTGGGCGTGCTCGACCTCACCGACAATGAAGTGGCCAAGCTGCATGTCCGGCATATGGTCGGCGGCCGGGTGGAGGATCTCAATGACGAGGTGGTCTACCGCTTCCAGTTCCCCGAGCGGCCGGGGGCATTGCTGAAATTCCTCGAAGGCCTCAACGACGCCTGGAACATCTCCCTGTTCCACTATCGCAATCACGGCGCCGACTATGGCCGCGTGCTGGTCGGCGTGCAGGTGCCCGAGGCGACGCGCAGCGACTTCATCGCTCATATCGAGGCCATCGGCTTTCCCTATTGGGAAGAGACGAATAATCCGGCCTATCGGCAGTTTCTCGATCACGAACGGGCCTGAACGGCAGAAGCGTCACAATCGTGTCGTCGTCGTTATGATGCAATAAACCGACAATAAAGACAGCAAGCCGCTTTGTGGCCTAAATCTATTGCAACTCAATGCTCAAGGAGCCATTTCCCCTCAGCGGCGATTGGTTCCAGAGCCAATAAATTCGCCCAACCGACCAATAAACACAACAAAGCCGGAGATGACGATGAGGACCAACCAGACTGCCCGCCTGCTGCTGCTGAGCAGCGTTGCGACCGCTGCCCTGATGACCCCAGCCATGGCGCTGGAGGCCCAGGCCTTTGTCGATCGCGTTGCTGAAGTGTACAAGCACATCGGCTATGACCTCAGCTTCGGCGCGGCCACGCTGGATGGCGACACCATCACTGTCGATGGCGTCACCGTTGGTTTCACCCCGGAGGTCGAAGGCATGGAGCCGACGGTTTTCGATACCGAGCTGACCTTTTCGGGCGTCGCCGAAGGCGCTGACGGCAGCTACACCGTCGAATCGCTGACCATCCCCGATATCGACACCGAATTTGCCAGCGCACCGGAGCCGGTTGGTCACGTCACCGCCAGCGATATCCGCGCCGACAGCCTCTATATTCCCGCTGGCGACACAGTTCCTGCCGTCATGCTGTTGCAGTTGGTCGGCTCGCTGAGCAGTGGTCCTGTCGTCGTCACCCGCGATGGCGAGGAAGTGTTCTCGGTCGAGGGCATGGAAGCCGTCTCGACCTTTAACCCGTCGCAGGGCACGGCCGATCTGGTCGACCTCAGCTCGGTGCTGAACATCTCCGGCATTTCGCTCGATCTGTCGACGGTCAGCGAAGAAGACCCCGCAGCCGGCGCCACGATCGAAGCGCTTGGCCTGACCAATGTCAGCGGCGACATCACCCAGGATTTCTCTTGGACCATGGCTGACGGCCATATGACGCTCAATGAATTCCTGTTCGACTTCGCCGATATCGGCGCGCTCGACATCACCGGCGAATTTACCGGCTTGACCCCGGCCGTGCTCGACCAGCTCTATGCGATGCAGGCTGCCATGGCGACGACGGACGGCGCTGCACCGACCGAAGAACAGGCCCAGGCACAGATGATGCAGGGCATGGCGATCATGCAGGGCGTCAATATCGTCAACACCTCGGTGCGCTATGACGACGCCTCGCTGGCCGGCAAGCTGCTCGACTTCTTTGCCGCCGAGGCCGGCACCGACCGTGCCACCTTCGTCACCGGCCTCAAGGCACAGCTGCCGCTGATGCTGGCCGGCTCGGGCATCCCGGCCCTTAATGACGTGGTGATCCCGCCCGTGGAAGCCTTCCTCGACGCGCCGGAAAGCCTCGAGGTCAAGATCGCCCCGCCGTCGCCGACCTCGCTGCTGGTGCTGATGGCCGCTGCCGCCAACCCGGCCGGCCTGATCACCGCGCTCGGTCTCGTCGTCGAAGCCAACCAGGCTGCTGAGTAATTTCGGCTAGGGGGAGCGGCGTCAGCGCCGCTCCCTTTTTCGTCAGGTGAAATGTTCACAAATCTGCGCTAGGTTCGAGCGACTATGAACCATATGTCGCCCCCTCGCAGCCTCAGCCACATTACCGATTGGGTGTTCGATCTCGACAACACCCTCTATCCGCGCAGCTGCAACCTGTTCGCCCAGATCGATATCCGCATCACCAATTATGTGATGGACCTGACCAAGCTGGATTTCGACGCCGCCCGCGCCCTGCAGAAGACCTATTACCGCGACTTCGGTACTACGCTGAACGGGCTGATGACCCAGCACACCGTCGATCCCGACGATTTCCTCAATTCCGTCCATGCCATCGATTATGCGCCGGTCGATCCGCATCCCGACCTGGTGGACGCCATCCGCGCCCTGCCCGGCCGCAAGTTCATCCTGACCAATGGCGATGTCGGCCATGCGCGTTCGGTGCTGAAACGGCTCGGCGGCGATGACCTGTTCGAGCATGTGCATGACATCCGCGCCATGACCTATGTGCCCAAGCCGCACAAGGCCGCCTATGACGGCTTTTTCGCCCTGCACAGCATCGACCCGACCCGCGCCGTGATGTTCGACGACCTGGAGAAAAACCTCGTCGTGCCGCATGACATGGGCATGTCGACCGTGCAGGTTGTGGCCGGCCCGGACTTCGTGCATGAACAGGTCGACGCTTGGGAACTCGACCGCGCCGCCGGCCCGCATGTGCATCACATCACCGACGACCTGGCGAAGTTTTTGCGCGAGCGGCCGTGATTACATCGAGTTCAGGTGCAGGATATTGCCGTCCGGGTCCTTGAACCAGACCATCCTGAAATCCCCAGCCGAGTGGATGCCGTCCTTGTAGTCCATGCCGGGATATTGCTCGAAGCTGACACCCTTGGCTTTGAGCGCCTCCACGATCGCCTCGATCTCGTCGCCGACTCCCCAGACCACCGCATTGGCCTGGTTGGTGCCGGCAAAGTCGGACTTGTAGACCACAAGCGTGGTCGCGCCGGTCTTGAACTGCATCACATTGTCATCGCCCTCGACCAGCGAGAGGCCAAGCGTCTTGCCGTAAAAATCCCTGGCCCGTGCCATGTCTGTCACCGCGACGATGGCCGCAGAATCCTTGTCCTTGAGCATGTGGCGTCTCCTCTGTCTGAGCTTGCAACGCGGATCGCGTCGCCCGGTTCAATGACGAGTGGGAACCGGCTGGACAGACACCCGTTGCCCCACTAGCGTCATCGTCAACTGCCGATAAATCAGGAACATTGCTATGGAATATCGTCGCTTGGGCAAATCTGGCCTCAAGGTCAGCGAACTGTCGCTCGGCAGCTGGGTCACTTTCAGCAAGCAGGTCGATGAAAAGGAAGCCCTGTCGCTGATGGGCCTGGCCTATGACGAAGGCGTCAATTTCTTCGACAATGCCGAAGGCTATGAAGCCGGTGAATCCGAAGCCCTGATGGGCGCGGCGCTCAACAAACTGGGCTGGAGCCGCGACTCTTATTCGGTGTCGTCGAAAGTGTTTTGGGGCGGCGAGAAGCCGACGCAGAAGGGACTTTCCCGCAAGCACGTGACCGAAGCCGCCCATGCCGCGCTCAAGCGCCTGCAGGTGGATTATCTCGACCTCTATTTCTGCCACCGGCCGGATATCGACACGCCGATCGAGGAAACCGTCTGGGCGATGCACAATCTCATCACCCAGGGCAAGGTGCTCTATTGGGGCACCTCGGAGTGGAATGCTCAGCAGCTCACCGAAGCCTGGGCCTTTGCCCGCGCCAACAGCCTGATCGGCCCGACAATGGAGCAGCCGCAATATAATCTCTTCACCCGCCAGAAGGTCGAGCACGACTATCTGCCGCTCTATGAGCTGATGGGCCTGGGCACCACGATCTGGTCGCCGCTGGCGTCTGGCGCCCTCACCGGCAAATACAATGACGGCATTCCCGCCGACAGCCGCATGAACCTGCCGGGCTATGAATGGCTCAAGAAAGAATGGACCAGCGAGGCCGGCAAGGCCAAGCTGGAGCAGATCAAGCAACTAGCGACGCTGGCCAAGGAAATCGGCCTGCCGGTGCATCACCTGGCCCTGCTGTGGTGCCTCGCCAATCCGCATGTCTCGACGGTGATCCTCGGCGCCTCTAAGAAAGCCCAGCTTGAGGACAACCTCTCGACACTGAAGTCCAAGGCCAAGCTGACCCCGGACGTGATCGAAAAGATCGAAGCCATCATGGGCAACAAGCCCAAGGCCTTTGAACGCTACTGACAGATTCGGCGTGGGGGTTACGGCAAATTAAGTTTCCCCCACGCTGCCCCAGAGCTATCCTATTGCCATGACCGATCTTCCCGGGCGTCGCCCACCGCCGACCGACGACAAAGCTCCCACATTCCGCGAACGCCTCGACAACCTCCGCCATCTCGGCCGGCTGGTGGCGCAGATCTGGCGCACCAGCAAGTCGCTGACCGCCGCCAGCATCGGCCTTCGACTTGTCGCCTCGCTGCAGCCGATTGCCGTGCTGTTTGCCGCCAAGCTGATCGTCGACGAGGTGGTTCGCCTCACTGCCATCACTCCGCCGGGCCCGGCCTTTGCCGAATGGTGGGCCAGTGGGGAGCTCAACCATGTCCTGCTACTGCTCGGCCTCGAATTCGCGCTGGTGCTGGCCAATGATTTCATCGCCCGCGCCACGGGGCTGGTGGATTCCATCCTCTCCGAGCTGCATGCCAATACGGTCAGCGTCGAGCTGATGGCCCATGCGGCGCGGCTCGACCTGATGCATTTTGAATCCGCCGAATATCAGGACCGGCTGGAGCGGGCCCGCCGCCAGGCGGCAGGCCGCAATGCGCTGCTGAGCCAGATGTTCGGCCAGGCGCAGGATATCATCACTGTTATCACCTTGGCCGCCGGTCTGTTCTTCTATGCGCCCTGGCTGATCCTGCTGCTGCCGCTGAGCTTTGTACCCGCCATCTGGGGCGAGACGCGCTTCAATACGCTGGCCTATTTCATGAGCCGCTGGCGCACGCCGGAGCGGCGCGAGCTGGAATATATCCGCTATATCGGCGCCAGCGCCGAGACGGCCAAGGAACTCAAGCTGTTCGGGCTGGGCGATTTCCTGATCCGCCGCTTCAAGCAGCTGGCCCACACCATCTATCTCGAAAACCGCAGCCTTTCGACGCAACGCGCCGCCTGGGGCGCGCTGTTCTCGTCGATCTCCTCGCTGACCTATTATGGCGCCTATGGCTTCATCGTCTGGCGCACCATTACCGGCGACTTTTCCATCGGCGACCTGGCCTTCCTCTCCGGCTCGTTCCTGCGCCTCAATGGGCTGTTCCAGAAAATCCTGCTCGGCTTCACCGCCATTGCCGGCCAGTCGATGTATCTCGACGACCTGTTTTCCTTCTTCGAGATCGAGCCGACCATTCTTTCGCCGGTGAACCCGAAGCCCTTCCCCCAGCCAATCCGCCACGGCATCAGCTTCGAAAACGTCGGCTTTCGCTATCCCGATACCGAAGGCTGGGCCATTCGCCACCTGAGCTTCACGCTCAGGGCCGGCGAGACGCTGGCGCTGGTCGGCGAGAACGGCGCCGGCAAGACCACAATCGTCAAGCTGCTGACCCGGCTCTACGATCCCGATGAGGGCCGCGTGACCATTGACGGGATCGATCTCAAGGAGTTCGCCGTCGCCGACATCCACGCCCATATCGGCGTGATCTTCCAGGATTTCATCCGCTACAGCCTCTCGGCCCGCGAGAATATCGGCGTCGGCCGCATCGCGGACCAGGACGACATGACCCGTATCGGCGACGCCGCCGAGCGGAGCCTGGCCGATGCCGTGATCGCCAAGCTGCCCGATGGCTATGACCAGCAGCTCGGCCGCCTGTTCAAGAAGGGCCGCGACCTCTCGGGCGGCGAATGGCAGAAGGTCGCCATCGCCCGCGCCTATATGCGCGACGCGGATCTGATCATCCTCGATGAGCCCACCGCGGCGCTCGACGCCAAGGCAGAGTCGGAAGTGTTCTCGCGCTTCAAGAGCCTGGCCTCGGGCAAGACGGCAGTGATCATCTCGCACCGCTTTTCGACAGTGCGCATGGCCGATCGGATCCTGGTGCTGGAGAATGGCGCGATCCTCGAGTCCGGGTCGCATGAAGAATTGTTGGGGCTACGCGGGAGGTATGCAGAGCTGTTTGAGCTGCAGGCGGCTGGGTATCGATAGGTCCCAAAGAAAGAATACCCCCACCTAGCCTCCCCCTGAAAAGGGGGAGGAATCCGTCTGGTGGATTGGGCACTATGTTGCCAAAAGCTCGATCTGTTCCTCCCCCTATCAGGGGGAGGCTAGGTGGGGGTATCCAACAAGGACTCCTACCGCACCTCAACCAGCACCCTGCCCCTCACCTCCCCCGCCAAAATCCGCTTTGCCGCTTCCGGCAGGCCCTCCAGCCCGATCTCCTCGACCAGCCCCGAATACGCCTCGGCATCAAACAATTCCCCCAGCCGCTGCCAGGCCGCCACCCTTGGCGCGGTGGGCCGCATCACGCTGTCGATGCCGACCAGCGTCACGCCGCGCAGGATGAAGGGCAGTACATTGGTCGGCAGATCGGTGCCGCCTGCCATGCCGATGCTGGCGACGACGCCATCGTAATGCACCTGTTTCAGCAGCTTGCCGAGCAGCGCTCCGCCGACATTGTCCACCGCACCGGCCCAACGCGCCGCTTCCAGCGGTTTGTCCGGCTCGGCGAGGAATGCCGCCCGATCGACAATCGTCGTCGCACCCAAAGCCTTCAGCGCCTCGGCATGCTGTGGGCGCCCCGACAATGCGGCAACCTCATAGCCAAGCTTGGCCAGAAGCGAGATGGCAATGGTACCGACGCCGCCCGCCGCGCCCGTCACCAGGATCGGCCCAGCGCTCTTGCTGACGCCGGCCGCCTCCAGCCGATCCACCGCCAGCATCGCCGTCAGCCCCGCCGTGCCCAGCACCATGGCATCGCGCGCGCTCAACGTCTTGGGCAGTGGCACCAGCCAGTCGCCATTGACCCGCGCTGTTTCGGCATAACCACCCCAATGGCTCTCACCGACGCGCCAGCCAGTGAGCAAGACCTTATCGCCCTCATGAAACCGCCAGTCCTCGCTGGCGCTGACCGTGCCGGAAAAGTCGATGCCGGCGACATGGGGATAGGCTTTGATCATATTGCCGGCGCCGGTAAGGATCAGCCCGTCCTTGTAATTGAGGCCTGCCCAGTCCACCGCCACCGTCACATTGCCCTCGGGCAGGCGCCCCTCGTCCAGCGTCTGGACGGAGGAGGTAATTGTGCCGTCGGCGGCCTTTTCGGTCAGCAGGGCGCGGAAACTCATGGGCAACTCCTCGGGTGTTTTCATCAGCTTGGCATGTTGGGCGACACGGGGCCACCCTCTGGCGCAGCGGCGCAAAGCGCCTTACCTCTTGAAGCAGCTAGCCCCGCCCAGAGTTCCGCCCGTGACCACGCCCAGCGACGAACAGATCACCGTCATCGCCGAAACCTATCGCCTGCTCGGCGATCCGACCCGGCTGCGCGTGCTGCTGGCCTGCCTCGCCGAACCGATCGCGGTCGGTGATATCGCCAAGGCGGTCAATGCCTCGCCATCGCTGGTCAGCCACCACCTGCGCCTGCTGCGCGGCGCCCGGCTGGTGCGCGGCACGCGGCGCAACAAGCAGGTGTTCTACGAGACGGCCGACGCCCATGTCGCCGACATGCTGAGCGGCATGCTCGAGCACACCATGGAAGAGCATGACGAGGCCAGCAACGGCTGATCGCCGGCCGTCACGCGCATTTTTCTTGATCTGCACATATGAACATGTATTCATATGAAGGATGACGAGGAGAGACGACATGATGGGCGGCAACAAGGATCAGGGCACATTGGGGCATGGCCACCTGCATGCCGGTCACAACCATGACGAGGATGATCACGAGGGCCATGACCACGCTGGTCGCGATCATTCCGGAGATGACCATGCCGGGCACGACCATTCTGGTCACGACCACGCCGGCCATAGCCATGCGCCGACGGTCAGCGCCGGCAATGAGCGCGTGGTATTGATCGGCTTCCTCCTCACTGCCGGCTTCATGGTGGCCGAAGTCATCGCCGGCGCCTTGTCCGGCTCGCTGGCGCTGATCGCCGATGCCGGTCACATGCTGACCGATTCCGCTGCCCTGCTGCTCGCCTGGGCCGCGTTCCGCTACGGTCGCCGCGCCTCGGACAGCCAGCGCAGCTTTGGCTATATGCGGCTCGAAGTGGTCGCCGGACTGATCAATTCGGTGGCGCTGTTCGCCCTGGTCGCCTGGATCACCTATGAGGCGATCCAGCGCTTAATGCAGCCGCACGAAGTGCTGGCCGGGCCGATGTTCATTGTCGCCGTGCTCGGCCTAGTCATCAATATCGTGGTTTTTGTCGTGCTGTCGCGCGGCGACAAGGATCACGTCAATATCCGCGGCGCCATGGTGCATGTGCTGGGCGATCTGCTCGGCTCGGTCGGCGCCATTGTCGCTGCCATAGTGATCTGGCTCACCGGCTGGATGCCGATCGATCCGATCCTCTCGGTGCTGGTCTCGCTGTTGGTGCTGCGCAGCGCCTGGAAGCTGTTCCGCGGCTCGCTGCATATCCTGATGGAGGGCACACCGGGCAATGTGGTGGTCGAAGACCTCAGCAAATCGCTGGTCGCCAAGGTGGAGGGCCTCAAAGAGGTCCGTCACGTCCATGTCTGGTCGATCACTTCTGGCAAGCCGGTGGCGACGCTCGATATCCTGATTGCCGCTGGCGCCCATCCCGCCGCCGTGACCCAGGCGGTCAAGGCGGCCCTGCTCACCGACTATGGCATTACCCATTCCACCATTGAGGTGATCTGGGACGAGAATGCGCCAAGCTGCGCCCTCGCCCCGGATGCCGTGCCCTAGCTAGTAGCGGCCCGGCCCGAGATCGGAGATATCGATATCGGGCTGGCTGCCGGCGACGAGGTCGGCAGTGATGCGCGCCGAGCCGCAGGCCATGGTCCAACCCAGCGTGCCATGGCCGGAATTGATGAACAGATTGCCGAGTTTTGACGCGCCGATGATCGGCGTCCCATCGGGCGTCATCGGCCGCAACCCGGTCCAGTAGCTGGCATTCACCGTATCGCCCGATCCGGGGAACAGTTGGTTCACACAATGGGAAAGCGTTTCGCGGCGCTTTGGCGGCAGGTGGTCGGTGTAACCGGAGATTTCGGCCATGCCGCCAACGCGGATGCGGTCGCCCAGCCGGGTCACGGCAATCTTGTAAGTCTCGTCGAGCACTGTGGAAACCGGCGCCACGCTGGCATCCTTGATCGGCGCGGTAATTGAATAGCCCTTCACCGGATAGATCGGCAGGTCGACACCAACCTGCCGCGCCAGGATAGGGCTGTAGCTACCCAGTGCTAACACATAGCGATCGCCGGTCAGCAGGCCCGCACTGGTCCGCACGCCGGTCACCGCACCACCGGTCACGTCCAGACCCTCGATGCTGACGCCATAGCGGAACACCACGCCCAACTCGGCCGCCATCTCGGCAAGCCGCTTGGTGAAGATATGGCAATCGCCGGTCTCGTCGCCCGGCAGGCGCAGCCCGCCGGCAATATCGGCGGTCGAATTGGCCAGTCCCGGTTCTGCGGCGATGCAGCCGGCGCGATCCAGCACTTCATAGGAAACGCCATATTGCTCAAGGACTTCGATATCCTTGTGCGCGCCATCGACCTGTTTCTGGGTGCGAAACAGCTGCAGGGTGCCCTGCGTGCGCTCGTCATATTGAATGCCGGTATCGGCGCGCAGCGCGATCATGACGTCGCGGCTGTATTCGGCCACACGGACCATGCGCGCCTTGTTGATCGCATAGCGCGAGGCGGTGCAATTGGTCAGCATCTGGGCCACCCAGCGGACCATATAGGGGTCGAGCTTGGGCTTCACGATCAGTGGCGGGTGCCGCATCATCAGCCATTTCACGGCCTTCTGCGGAATCCCCGGACCGGCCCAGGGCGAAGCGTAGCCAGGCGAAATCTCGCCGGCATTGGCAAAGCTGGTTTCCAGCGCCACGCCGGGTTGCCGCTCGATGACCTCCACCTCATGGCCGGCCTTGGCCAGGTAATAGGCCGAAGTGACGCCGATCACGCCGCCGCCCAGAATGATGACCTTCACATGCGCCTCCGCTTCGGGTTCCGACGCCGATGATGGCGCAAAGGCGCGGGCTTGTCGCCTATCCTTATGAAATCCTTATGCGCTTTTGCCGCAATCCATATGGCAATTTGACGGGCCTTGGGTCCACTGCAAGAGCCTCAAACAACGAGGCTCCACATGCTCGACCTTGCCTATATCGCTCTGGGCGCCGGCACGCTGATCGCTCTAGCGATCTATGCCGTAGCGCTCAACCGGCTGTGAGCGCCGCCATGCTCATCATCGCTTTCCTCATCGCCCTCGCGCTGGCCGTCTACCTTGTGGTGACGCTGCTGGCGCCCGAGCGCTTCTGACTTCGGAGCCACCATGTCTTTTCCCGGCTGGTTGCAGATCGCACTGGTGCTGATCGCAACCCTCGCGCTGGTGAAGCCTCTCGGCCTCTACATGGCCAAGGTTTTTACCGGCGAACGCAATCTCCTCTCCCCCGTGCTCGGCCCTGTCGAGCGCGGCTTTTATGCCTTGGCAGGTGTCCGTACCGACAAGGAGCAGACCTGGCTCGGCTATGCCATGGGCGTGCTGCTGTTCAGCCTCACCGGCTTTGTGGTGCTCTATGCCATGCTGCGCCTGCAGCATCTGCTGCCGCTCAATCCGCAGGGCTTTGCCGGCCTGTCGCCGGACCTCGCCTTCAACACCGCGGCGAGCTTTGTCACCAATACCAATTGGCAGAGCTATGGCGGCGAAACCACGATGAGCCATCTCAGCCAGATGCTCGGCCTCACAGTGCAGAACTTCGTCTCGGCTGCCACCGGCATTGCCGTGGCCATGGCGCTGACCCGCGCCTTCGTTCGCTCCGGCGTGCATGAGCTGGGCAATTTCTGGGTCGATCTGACCCGCGCCACGCTCTACGTGCTGTTGCCCCTGGCGATCATTGTCGCCTTGGCCTTCGTCGCCATGGGCCTGCCGCAGTCGCTTGACGCCAGCTTTGTTGCCACCACGCTGGAAGGCGCGCAGCAGACCATCGCCACCGGCCCGGTCGCCACGCAGGAAGCCATCAAGCAGCTCGGCACAAATGGCGGCGGTTTCTTCAACGTCAACGCCGCGCATCCCTTCGAAAACCCGACGGCGTTCAGCAATTATCTCAACATCATCGCCATGCTGTCGGTCTCGGCGGCGCTGGTCTATGCCTTCGGCCAGATGGTCGGCTCACGTCGTCAGGGCTGGGCGCTGATTTCGGTGTCCTTCATCATGCTGGTGGTGGGTACCGGCGCCATCTATTGGGCTGAAAGCTACGGCAATCCGCTGCTGACCGCCGTCGGCGTCGACCCGGCCATGGGCAATATGGAAGGCAAGGAAGTCCGCTTCGGCCAGGCCATGTCGGCGCTTTACGCCGCCGTCACCACCGGCCTCTCCAATGGTGGCGTCAACGCCATGCATGGCTCGCTGACACCGCTCGGCGGTCTCGTGCCCATGTCCCTGATCCAGCTCGGCGAAGTGCTGCCCGGCGGCGTCGGTTCGGGTCTCTATGGCCTCCTAGTCTTCGCCATTCTCGCCGTCTTCGTGGCCGGGCTGATGGTTGGTCGCACGCCGGAATTCCTCGGCAAGAAGGTCGAGGCCCGCGAGATGAAATTCGCCATGCTGGCAGTGCTCATCCTGCCGCTGGTGATCCTTGGCTTCACCGCCGTATCCGCCGTCGCCGAATTCGGCACCAGCTCGATCCTGACGCCCGGCCCGCATGGCCTCAGCGAAATCCTCTATGCCTATACCTCGGCTGCGGGGAACAACGGCTCGGCTTTCGGTGGCCTCACCGCCAATACGCCCTGGTACAATACCACCCTGGGCATCGCCATGCTGCTCGGCCGCTTCGCTTACCTCGTGCCCGTGCTGGCCATTGCCGGCTCCCTGGTCGCCAAGCCGCGCGCCGCCGCCTCGACCGGCACTTTCCCGACCGACCGGCCGCTGTTTGTCGGCCTGTTGATCGGCATCATCATCATCCTCGGCGGGTTGCAATTCTTCCCGGCCCTGGCTCTCGGGCCGATCGTCGAGCATTTCGTCATGCTTGCCGGCCAGAGCTTCTAGGAACCTTTCATGTCCACTCAAGCCAAGATTTCCATCCTCTCGCCGGCCATCCTGCTGCCGGCCCTGCGCGACGCCGTGCTCAAGCTCGACCCTCGCCAGCTGATCCGCAATCCGGTGATCTTCGTCACCGAAGTTGTGGCCCTGCTGGTGACCGTCCTGTTCGTGCAGGACCTCGGCGGCGGCCTGGACGCCGCCTTCTCCGGACAGATCGCGCTCTGGCTCTGGTTCACCGTGCTGTTCGCCACCTTCGCAGAAGCCGTCGCCGAAGGGCGCGGCAAGGCGCAGGCGGAAAGCCTCAAGCGCGGCAAGTCGGACCTTGTCGCCAAGAAACTGCTCTTCCCCGACCAGAAGGACAATCGCGCCTGCGAAGTCATTCCGGCCACCAGCCTCAAGATCGACGACGTCGTGCTGGTGGAGGTCAACGACCTGATGCCGGGCGATGGCGAAGTCGTGGAAGGCGTGGCCTCGGTCAATGAAAGCGCCATCACTGGCGAAAGTGCTCCGGTGATCCGCGAAGCCGGCGGCGATCGCTCGGCTGTCACCGGCGGTACGCAGGTGATTTCCGACTGGCTCAAGGTGCGCATTACCACCAAGCCGGGCGAGACTTTCGTCGATCGCATGATCGCCCTGATCGAAGGCGCCAAGCGCCAGAAGACGCCCAACGAGATCGCCCTGTCGATCCTGCTCTCGGGCCTGACGCTGGTGTTCCTGGTCGCCGTGGTGACGCTCTACGGCCTCGCCGCCTATTCCGGGACTGACCTTTCTGCCGTCGTCCTCGCCGCCCTGCTGGTGACGCTGATCCCGACCACTATTGGCGGCCTGCTCTCGGCCATCGGCATTGCCGGCATGGACCGACTGATCCGCTTCAACGTCATCGCCACCTCCGGCCGTGCCGTGGAGGCGGCCGGCGACGTCGATACCCTATTGCTCGACAAAACCGGGACCATCACCTTCGGCAATCGCATGGCGTCGGAATTCCTGCCGGTGGCCGGCGTAAACGAGAAAGACCTTGCCGAAGCCGTGCTGTTCGCCAGTCTAGCCGATGAAACAGCCGAAGGCCGTTCCATCGTCGCCCTGGCCAAGTCGGACTTCGGCCTTGTCGAACCGATCATTCTCGACAATGGCACGACCTTCATTCCCTTCTCGGCCCAGACCCGCATTTCGGGCATCGACGTCGAAGGCCGCCGTATCCGCAAGGGCGCCGTCGACGCCGTGCTGAAATTCGTCGGTCTCGATAAATCCACGGCCGGTGCTGAGTTCAACAAGGCCGTCGACAGCATCGCCCGCTCGGGCGGTACGCCGCTGGCCGTGGCCGAGGCCGATCGCCTGCTTGGCGTGGTGCATCTGAAAGACGTGGTCAAACCGGGCATAAAGGAACGCTTTGCCGCCTTGCGCGCCATGGGCATCCGCACCGTCATGGTCACCGGTGACAACCCGGTCACTGCTGCGGCCATCGCCTCGGAAGCCGGGGTCGACGACTTCCTCGCCGAAGCCACGCCGGAACAGAAGCTCGAGTATATCCGCAAGGAACAGGTCGGCGGTCGGCTGATCGCCATGTGCGGCGATGGCACCAATGACGCGCCGGCTCTGGCCCAGGCCGATGTCGGCGTCGCCATGCAGTCGGGCACCCAGGCGGCGCGCGAGGCCGGCAATATGGTGGATCTGGACTCCTCGCCCACCAAGCTCATCGAGATCGTCGAGATCGGCAAGCAGATTCTGATGACTCGCGGTGCGCTCACCACCTTCTCCATCGCCAATGACGTGGCCAAATATTTCGCCATCATCCCGGCACTGTTCCTAGTGACCTATCCCGAGCTCGGCGCGCTCAACATCATGGGCCTGACCTCGCCGCAAACGGCCATTCTCTCGGCCGTCATCTTCAACGCCCTGATTATCGTGGCGCTGATCCCGCTTGCTTTGCGCGGCGTCAAATATCGTCCGGTCGGCGCTGCCGCCCTGCTTAGCCGCAACCTGCTCATCTATGGCCTGGGCGGCCTTATCGCCCCCTTCATCGGCATCAAGCTGGTGGACATGGCCGTCACCGCTCTCGGCATCATCTAGGAGGCCGCAATGCTCAACCAAATCCGCCCCGCCATCGTGCTCACAATTCTGCTCTCCGCCGTCACTGGCCTCGCCTATCCTCTCGCCATCACCGGCGCGGCGCAGGCGGCCTTTCCCGGCCAGGCCAATGGCAGCCGCATTGAGCGCGACGGCGTTCTCATTGGCTCCGACCTGATCGGGCAGAATTTCAGCACAGCCGAATATTTCTGGCCCCGCCCCTCGGCCACCGGACCCGATCCCTACAATGCCGCCGGATCCAGCGGCTCCAATATCGGTCCGACCGGCGCGGCGCTGGTCGAACGCGTGGCGGCGGCCGTCACGGCCAGCGGCGAGACATCCGTGCCGGCCGATGCCGTCACCACCTCTGGCTCGGGGCTCGATCCGCATGTGACGCCGCAATATGCGGCCATGCAGGTCGCTCGCGTCGCCACAGCGCGGGGTGTTGAGTCTTCGGTGATCGAAGCCACACTTGCCGCTGTGACGGAGCAGCCCATTCTGGGTATATTCGGGGAACCGCGCGTCAACGTGCTGCGTCTCAACCTGGCGCTGGACGAGGCCGCCCCGCTCGGAAGCTGAAATGGCACGCCCCACCGAAGACAAGAGGCCGGACCCAACGGCCCTGCTACAGCTTGCCGCGCGCGAAAGCCGTGGCAAGCTGACGGTATTTCTGGGCGCCGCGCCCGGCGTCGGCAAGACCTATGCCATGCTGGAGCGGGCGCGCGGGCTCAAGGCCAGCGGTATGGACGTGGTCATTGGCCTCATCGAAACCCATGGCCGCAGCGAAACGGCAAAGCTGGCCCAAGGCCTGGAAACCCTGCCGCGCCAGGGCGAGGACGCCGCCTATGGCGAATTCGATCTCGACGCGGCGCTGGCACGTCGCCCCGCCCTCCTGATCGTCGACGAGTTGGCGCATTCCAATGCCGCCGGATCGCGCCATCCCAAGCGGCACCAGGATATTGCCGAGCTGATCCATGCTGGCATCAATGTCTGGACCGCGCTCAATATCCAGCATCTCGAAAGCCTGTCCGACCTGGTCTCCCGCATCGCCGGCATTCCGGTGCGCGAGACCGTGCCCGATATCGTGCTCAAAAGCGCCGACGAGGTGATCCTGGTCGATCTGCCGCCGGCCGAGCTGATCACCCGCCTCAACCAGGGCAAGGTCTATCTGCCCGACAATGCGGCGCGGGCGCTGGATGGTTTTTTCAGGCCGGCGACGCTCACTGCCTTGCGCGAGCTGGCCCTGCGCCGTGCCGCCGACCGGGTCGATGACCAGATGGTGGATTTCCTGCGCCAGAGTGCGGTGGAAGGCCCGTGGGCTACCGGCGAGCGGCTGCTGGTCTGCGTCGGTCCCGATGCGCTATCGGAGAAGGTGGTGCGCGTTGCCAGCCGCCTCGCCTCCGGGCTCAACGCGCGCTGGCTGGTGGTGTCGCTTAGCCGGCCCGGTGCGGCCCTGCCCAGCGCCGAGGACGCGGCGCGGCTCGAAGAGGTGCTGCGGTTAGCCGAACGCTTTGGCGCCGAGACTCGCCACGAGGCAGCCAATGATTTCGTCGAGGCCATCCTCCGCATTGCGCGGCGCGAGCATATCACCCAGGTGGTCATCGGCCGCGCAAGCAGCCGCTGGCTGCGGCGCTCGCTGCCCGACGCGCTGTTGCGGCGGGCCGGCGGCATCGGCGTGCATGTGGTGCCCGGCGAGACTATGGACGAGGGCCGCAAGCCGCGCCGCAGCCTGACACTGCCCGAATGGGTTCTCACTATCGGCCTGCCCATGGTCTCAGTCGGTGCCACGACACTGTTCGGCCTAGGCCTAACGGCGCTGGTGGCGTTGCAAAACCTCTCCATGCTCTATCTCGCCGCCGTGCTGCTCTCGGCGGTGATCGCCGGGCGCGGTTCGGCTTTGGTCGCGGCAGCGCTCTCCTTCGCGGCCTATAATTTCTTCTTCATCGAGCCGACCGGTGCATTGACCGTGGCACAACCGCAGGAAGTGCTGTCGCTGGTAATCTTTGTGGCCGTGGCCTTTGCCGCCGGGCAATTGGCGGCGCGCCTGCGCGAACAGGCCACCCTCTCCCGCCAGCAGGCACGACAGAGCCAGGCGCTGCTGGATTTCTCCCGCAAGCTGTCACGGGCGCATGGCCAGGATAGCGTGTTCGACGCCATTGCCAGCCATCTGCACACCAGTCTCGGCCGCGCTGCCGTGGTGCTGGTGCCCGACGAGAGTGGCGAGATTGACCTGACGGCAGCCTGGCCGCCCGACCAGTCGCTCGACCCAACCGAGTTGACTGCTGCCCGTTGGGCCTATGACAAGAAGGAGCCGGCCGGCTTTTTGACCGGCACGCTGCCGCAGGTGCGCTACTTGTTCCGCCCGATCATTTCGGCCCAGCGCGTACTCGGTGTCGCCGGCCTCGTCATGGGACCAGGCGATACGCCGCTGGCCGCCGACGAAGAGCGCACCTGGACCGCCCTGCTCGACCAGGCGGCCATTGCCATGGATCGCGCCCGCCTCAACCGCGACAGCGCGCTCGCTTCAGTGGCGCGTGAGGGCGAAAAAGTGCAGGCAGCGCTGCTGTCTTCGCTATCGCATGACCTGCGCACGCCGCTGGCCTCGATCACAGGCGCTGTCACCACCCTCCGCCAGCTTGGCGAGAAAATGCCCGCTGCAACGCGCGACGACCTGCTGCTCTCCATCGAGGAAGAATCCGGCCGGCTCAACCGCTTCGTCGCCAATCTGTTCGACATGACCCGCATCGAGGCCGGTATGATGAAGGCACGGCGCGAGCCGGTTGATCTCAACCAGGTCATTGGCAGCAGCGTCGCCCGCGCCAAACGGCTGCATCCCGATCTCGTGGTCGAGACCAGCCTGGCCGAAATCCTGCCCAAGGCCGTGGGCGATGCGGTGCTGCTGGAACAGGTGCTGTTCAATCTGCTCGACAATGCCCGCAAATATGGTGGGGTCGACCAGCCGGTGTCGATCTTTGCCAAGGCCGAGGACGGTTATGCCAGTCTGTCCGTCACCGACCAGGGCAGAGGCATTCCCGAGGACGACCTCGAAAAGATCTTCGAAAAATTCTATCGTCGCGCCAAGGGCGACGGGCGTCCGGCCGGCACCGGCCTCGGTCTCTCGATTGCCCGTGGGTTGATGGTCGCCATGGGTGGGACGATCAAGGCAACGAGCCCGGCCATGCGCAAACGCGGCACGCGCTTCACACTGCGCCTGCCGCTGGCGGCAAAGGAAAACTGATGTTGCAGCGCATTCTCGTCGTCGATGACGAACCGCAGATCCAGCGCTTCCTGAAGCCAGCGCTGACCGCCGCCGGCTTCGATGTCGAAACCGCCGCCACAGCCGCCGACGCCAAGCGTCTTGCGGCCACCCGTGCCCCCGCCCTGATCGTTCTCGATCTCGGCCTACCCGATGGCGATGGCAAGACGGTGATCGAAACAGTGCGGGCCTTTTCGGCCGTGCCGATCATCGTACTCTCGGCCCGCGACCAAGAGATCGAAAAGATCGCCGCGCTCGACCTCGGCGCCAATGACTATGTCGAAAAGCCCTTCGGCATTGGCGAATTGCTTGCCCGCATCCGCGTCGCACTGCGCCAGGCCGAGCCCGGCCCGGCGGCCGCGCCAATCCGCCACTTCGGCGCCATCACGCTGGATCACGAGCACCGCCGCGTACTGGTCGACAATGCCCAGGTCCATCTGACGCCCAAGGAGTTCGACCTGTTCGAACTGCTCGCCGCCAATGCCAACAAGGTGGTAACCCATCGCCAGGCGCTGAGCCAGATCTGGGGCCCGGCGCATCAGGACGATGCGCAATATCTGCGCGTGGTGATCGGCCAATTGCGCGCCAAGGTGGAAGCCGACCCGAAACTGCCGCGCCATATCCTCACCGAAGCCGGCGTAGGCTATCGGCTGGTCGACTGAGTTTTCAGGCGGTCATTGCATCCACGGACAGCGCTTCGGCACCGCCCATGGCGCGCATCTGCGTCAGACTGGTATTGTCCAGCACGTCGGCAATGGCATTGCGCACATCCAGCATCAGGTGGCGGATCTGGCAGGTCGCCTCATCGCAATCGGTGCAGGGCTGATAGCGCGTCTTGCTGGCGCAGGGAATCGGCGCCAGGGGGCCATCGAGCACGCGCACCACATGGCCGATCTTGATCTCGTCGGCCGGCCGCGCCAGCGCATAGCCGCCGGTCTTGCCCTTGCGGCTCTGCACGAAGCCGGCATTGCGCAATTCGGCCAGGATGGCGTCGAGGAACTTCTTGGGAATATTGTTGGCCGTGGCCACTTCGCCGACAAAGGCCAGCTGGCCGGGCGGAAGCTCCGACAAAGCCGCAAGGGCCTTGAGGCCGTATTTGCCTTTTTTGGTGAGCATGACGCTGCGCGATCCTGGATGTCCGCCCATGTTAGGCAGACCTGTCCCGAATGCAAATAATGTCTAGAAATATTCTAAACAAGAGCAGATTTTGCCAAGGCCGCCATTCACCAAGGCATGGACGCCCGCTCAGTGCAGCTGATGCTCGACGCGCGAAGCCAGCTGATAACCGTCAACCCAGCGGCCGAAACCGCTTTGCACATTGATATGGCCGACATTTCCGAGGTCGTGCAGCCGGCTGCCCCAGGCCTGCGCGAGGGTTTCGAGCTTGCCATAGGGCATATAGGGATCGTCGTGGCTGGCCACGACAATCGAGGGAAACGGCAGCACATCCTGCGGCATGGCGCCAAACTCATAGGTTCGCTGGTGCCGGACCGATGTGCGGTTGATATCGGCCGGTGCCACCAGCAGCGCCCCCGCAATCAAGGATGCCGCCCGGCTGCGCGCCAGCTTGGCGACGAGAATCGCGCCCAGGCTATGCGCCACGATCAGGCTACCGGGGCGCGCCAAGATAGCTCGTTCCAGCACGGCGCTCCAATGCCGCTCATCCGGATTTGACCAGTCGGCCTGTTCGACCAGGACGGCGTCGCGCTGGTCACGCTGCCACCAGTGCTGCCAATGGCCGGCGCCAGAGCCATGCAGTCCCGGCACGATGAGCACGGGGCGGCTCATGGGATCAGGGCGTGTACCGGCTGACGAAAGCGTAAGGCCGCGATACGGCGGCTTCGAGCGGATCGGGCTCCCAGAATTTGCCGTTGAGATAGCAGGCATCCTGCTCGGCCCGGGTCAGCGGCACGGCGCCAACGGCAACCTCCGGTGAACCACCAAAGAAACCAGCCTTGTGCGGCGCTTCGTCCGTCGCGCTGCGCTTGCCGAAATCTGGTGCGAAAATTCCGAAGAAATGGACCATGGTTCAACTCCACTGCTGAAGGATCAGAGACCGGCGAGATTTTGGTAGTCGCCGCGCCAGTAGAGAAGTGGCGAGACGTCTGGGTCGGTTTCGACCGTGCGGACGCGGCCGAGCACGATGGCGTGGGAATGGCGTTCGATGATTTCGTCGATGTCGCAGTCGATCACCGACACAGCGCCGCTCAGGCCGAGCGTGCCGCTGCCGAGGCGATCCCACTCCCAGCCGACATAGCGGTCATTGCCCTTGATGCCGCCGCGCCCGGCAAAGCGATCGGCCACATCAGACTGGCCCTCTGCCAGGATGTTGACGGCAAAGGAGCGCGCTTCGAGCAAAGCCTGCCAGGATGAGGAATTGCGGTTGAGGCTGACCAGGATGGTCGGCGGCTCGACCGAATAGGAAGAGACCGAAGTGGCGGTAAAACCAGTGCGCGACTGCCCGGTACCGATGGTGATGACATTGACCGCGCCGGCCAGACGGCCCATGGCGTGCTTGAAGGCGGGAACATCGGCACTAGGCTGGTGGCTGGGCATGTAACTGGCGAGATCTATAATCGACACGGATGGCCTCCTGGTCACGATCGACATGCAGGGCTTCACGACTGGATTGAGCCTAGATGGCGCGCGACGAACGTGGGAGAGCCTGAGCGAGCACAGTTTTTTCAAGTTTTGCTATGGCCGAGCATTTATATCTACCAGTTCTGTAGACTTAACGGTTTCGCGCATTAGGATCGCGCGCATCTACACTCTGCCCCGAGTTCATTCGCACCATGACCGCACCCTCCCAGCCGCTATTTGACCCATTCACCCTGGGGCCGCTCGACCTACCCAATCGCTTGGTGATGGCGCCGATGACGCGTCGCCGTGCTGCAGACGGCAAGCTGCCCACGGCATTAATGGCGCAATATTACGCCCAGCGTGCCAGCGCCGGGTTGATCGTCAGCGAATCTATCGAGGTCGACCCGCTTAGCGGGCTGACGGCCCCGACCCGGCCGGGTCTGTTCAATGGGAAACAGCAGAGCGCCTGGCGCCAGGTCACCGATGCAGTGCATGCCGCCGGCGGCCGCATCTTTGCCCAGCTGTCGCATATGGGCCGCGGCGCGCATTCGAGCCAGCTGGAATCCGGTGGCCGGGTGGTCGGCCCGTCCGCCATTGCCGCTACGGGCAGCATTTACACCGCCACTGTTCCGCTACCCTATGAAGTGCCGCATGCGCTGAGCGAGGACGAGATTGCGGCGATCGTCGCGCAATATGGCGAGGCCGCGCGCCTGGCCAAAGACGCCGGCTTCGATGGCGTCGAACTGCATGGCGCAAATGGCTATCTGATCGACCAGTTCCTGCGCGATGCCAGCAATCAGCGCGACGATCGCTATGGCGGCAGTGCCGAGCGGCGGGCCCGCTTCCTGCTCGATATCATCGCTGCCGCCAAGGCGCATTGGCCGGGCCAGAAGATCGGCGTGCGCGTTTCCCCGACCAATAATTTCCAGGGCATGAGCGACAGCGATCCCGTCGCCCATTATGGCGTCATCGCTACCCTGCTCGATCGCGAGGGCCTGGCCTATCTGCATCTGGTCGAACCGGCTACCCAGCCCGAAGGCTTGCCGCAGGTGGCGCCGACCATCCGCCAAGCCTTCACGGGCCCGCTGATCCTCGCCGCCAAATATGATCTCGTCTCCGCCCAGGCAGTGCTGGCCGAGGGCCGTGCCGATCTCGTGGCCTTTGGCGAATTGTTCCTCGCCAATCCCGATCTGCCGGAGCGCCTCAAGCGCGGCGCCCCGCTCAACCCGGCCGACAAGGCGACCTTCTATACCGAAGGCGAGCGGGGCTATACCGACTATCCCTTCCTCGTCTAGCTGAGGAATTTGTGCGGCTTGGGAAAGCCGTGCCGTTCAGCAAGCAGCGTCAGGATGCGATTGGTGTCCTGCAGATAGGCCGTCTCGCCATGACGCTTGGCGTCGTCGGGTGGTGCATCGCCGAACACCAGCAGCGGCAGGCCCTGATTGTCCTCGCCGACCACCGCAATCACCGCCGCGCGCGGACGTGGAAAGGCGACGCGCTCGATGTCGAGCTTTGTGGCCAGGTCGGGAAAGCTCGCCAGCAGGCCCTCGATCTGGTTGCAGAACGGGCAGACGAAGGGACCGTCATCGCGGTTGGGATCGGTGAAACCGGGCGTGATCAGATAGAGCTTGTCCTTGGCCATCATGGCGTCCTTTTTGAATAGAAAAGCAGCCGCCCGGGTCCGGACGGCTGCAAGGCGTTGTGGTCGCGAGGGAATCAGGTCTTGGGCAGGCCGGGCGGATTGGTCTTGGCTTCTGGAATGGCTTCGGCCGCCAGGTTCCAGCGCTCGAGCGTCTTGGCGTAGTCGCCGCTCTCGATCAGGCCATTGATGGCAATGGTCACGGCATCGACCAGCCCGGTATCCTTGCGTAGTGCCACCGCGATCTCCGCGGTCTGCGGCCAGCCGCCATTCTGCACCCCGACAAGCCGCGTGGCGCCGGTCACTGCTGCTGAATAGGACAGAGTTGGATTGGGGTTGAAATTGACGTCCGCGCGGCCCGACTGGATGGCCAGCTGGCTGGCGGCGGAATCGTCGTAATACTGGATTTCGACCGGCGCGAGACCTGCTTCGACATTGAGGCGGTCCCATTCCAGGATGATCTTTTCCTGGTTGGTCCCCGAGCTGGTGATCACCTTGAGGCCGGCGATATCCTTGGGCTCGGTGATCGACTGGATCGGGCTGTCACTGCGGACGTAAAAGCCCAGCACGTCCTGGCGATAGGTCGAAAAGTCCAGTCGTTCCTTGCGCTCTTCGGTCACCGTCACATTCGAGACGACCGCGTCATACTTGCCAGAGGTGACGCCCAGCGGCCAGTCGGCCCAGGCCACCGGCACGAGGTTTGGCTCAAGACCCAAAGCCTCGGCGATCAGCCAGGCAAAGTCAGGCTCCGAGCCAACCGGGGTCTTGGAATCGCTGGCATAGGTGCCGAGCGGCGGATCGCCCAGGGTCACTGCCACGGTGAACTGCCCGTCATTGGCAAATTTGAAATCCGCCGGAATGGCGGCGATGGCTTCGGGATTGGGCTGGGCGTGAATACGCCCCGGCTGTTCCGGACCGAGGTCGAAGGCACTCTGGGCAAAGGCCGTGCCGGTCAAGGCGGCGAGGGCCAAGCCCGCAAGCAGCAGTTTGAGCGATGACGCTGTCATTTCAGTCTCTCTCTTGGTGATGGGTGATATCAGGCCGTGGCGCGCAAACGCCCGGCATTGGTCGTCGCAGTCGGGGTCCAGCCGAGGGCCGGTGCGATATGAGTGATGGTGTCGGTGAGGATCTGCTCGTATTCGGGCAGGGTGAATTCGTAGGGCAGTTCGAGCCGCAGCTCGTCTATCAGCGGCAGCACTGGATCATTGCGCAGCCAGTCGATGATCTGTTCGGCGGTGCCGACCAGATCGCGCGGGAACAGCGTGCGCTTCGGCCCGTTGGGCGCAAGGGTGCGCTCGTAGCGGCCTGTGGCGAAGGCCTCGTAACGGGCAATCCGGGCTCTGGGCGCCGTATCGGTGGGGACGATAACCCGGCCCAGCGCCACCCTGCCCCGGCCACCCGAGGCCTGGCGATAGGCGGCTATCAGATTGCCTTGGGCGGTGTGGAAGTCATCGGTGTTCTCGCCTGAAACGACATTGCCGGTGAGGAGGTTGAAACCATTCTCGCCAGCCCAGCGGGCTGACTTGAGCGAGCCACCGCCATACCAGAGCCGGTCGGCCAGACCTGCCGCATGTGGCTGCAGGCGCGGGCGCTGCGGACCAAAGGGCGTGGCAATGGTGGTGTCGTCATCGCCGAGATAGTCGCCACGCAGATTGGCGGCGAAGCGGGCGATGCGGTTGTGGCCGAGGTCATGGCTCTGCCAGTCGCCATCATGGACCAGGTCACCGATCAGCGCGGCATGCGGCGGCACGCCGGCGCTGAGGCCGACATTGAGCCGGCCCCGCGATAGCACATCGACCATGGACAGGTCCTCGGCCAGCCGGAACGGGCTCTCGTAACCGATCTGGATTACTGCCGAGCCAAGCTGGATCGTCGAGGTGCGCTGGCTGGCGGCGGCGAGAAACACTGCCGCCGAACCGATACCTGGCTCCAGATGCCGCTGCCGCACCCAGGCTGAGTCAAAGCCCAGGCGTTCGCCAAAGGCGATCAGGTTCAGTGTGGCGTCGATCCCCTCGAAGGGGGCGTCATTGCTGAAGTTGCCCGGCGTCAGGAAACCGATGTGGCGGATGGTCGGAGACATGATCCGGATCAGGCCTTTGGCTTGGGCAGACCGGGCGGATTGGTGCGCGAGACGTCGACACTTTCCTCGGCCACACCCCATTGGTCGAGCAGCTCGGCATAGGTCCCGGTTTCGATCAGATTGTTGATCGCGGCGGTAAAGGGCTCGGCCAAGCCGCTATCCTTGCGGGTAGTGACGCCGACATCGGCCGGGTTGGGCCAGCCGGAACTGATCAGGCCAACCAGCTTGGTCTGGCCGGTCACTGCTGCCTGATAGGCCAATGGCGCATTGGGATTGAGCTGGACGTCGGCGCGGCCGGAGCTGATGGCGAGCAAGGCAGCCGCCTCGTCGTCGTAATATTGCAGCTCAATCGGCGCGAGACCCGCCTCCTGGTTCAGGCGATCCCATTCCAGCAGAATGCGTTCCTGATTGGTGCCTGAGCCGGTGATGATCTTGAGGCCCGCAATATCCTTGGGCTCCTTGATCTCGGTGATGGGATTGTCGGCCTTGACGTAAAAACCATGCACGCCGATGCGATAGGTCGAGAAGTCGTATTTCTCCTTGCGCTCCTCGGTGACGCCGACATTGGAGATCACCGCATCATATTTGCCGCCGGTGAGGCCCAGCGGCCAGTCGGCCCAGGCGATCGGAATGATCTCCACCGGAATGCCAAGCACTTCGCCGACCAGTCGGCCGATATCGGGATCAAAACCGACGACGGTCGCGCCATCGGTGGCATAGGTCGCCGTTGGCGGCGCGCCGGCTGCGATGGCAATAGTCAGGGTGCCGTCCTTGGCGAAGTCGAAATCAGCGGGCACCAGCGCGGCGATCGCATCGACCTTTTCGGCATGCAAGCGGCTGGCCGGATTGGGGCTCAGGTCGAAGGTCGACTGGGCCAGTGCGAGGCCGGATGACGAGGCGGCCAGCACGGTGGCCAAGGCCGTCAGAAGGAAGGATTTGCGGGTCAGCATGTTACGTCCTTGGGTTGGTCGAGGCGTGCGCCATCCTGCCGTGCAAGCGGCATGGTCAGGCTGGCGCAGGCGATGGGGTTTGAGAGCTAGAGAACCTTGGCGATGAACTCGCGGGTGCGCGGATGCGAGGGCTCGGTGAACAGGCGCTCCGGCGGCGCCACTTCGAGCACCTTGCCGCCTTCCATGAACACCACGCGGTCGGCCACTTCGCGGGCAAAGCCGATTTCGTGGGTGACGATGATCAGGGTCGTGCCGGACTTGGCCAGTTCCTTGATCACGTCGAGCACTTCGCCAACCAGTTCCGGATCGAGCGCCGAGGTCGGCTCATCGAACAGCAGGACTTTCGGCCGCAGGGCGAGAGCCCGGGCGATGGCGACACGCTGCTGCTGTCCGCCCGACAGGTGGCGCGGATAGGCATCCGCCTTGTCGCCGAGCCCGACGCGGGCCAGTAGATCCCGTGCATCGGCAATCGCTTCGGTGCGCGGCACACCACCGACCGAAACCGGCGCTTCGATGATGTTTTCCAGCGCCGTCAGATGCGGGAACAGGTTGAAGCTCTGGAACACCATGCCGACAGCCGAGCGGCGGCGGCGGATGGCGGGTTCCTTGAGCTCATAGAGCACGTCGCCGCGGCGCTCATAGCCGATCAGCTCGCCATCGATGCTGACCACGCCGGCATCGGCCCGCTCCAGGTGATTGATGGTGCGCAGCAGCGTCGACTTGCCGGCGCCCGAGGGACCGATGATGGCAATGACTTCGCCGGGCGCGATGGTGACGCTGACGTCGTCGAGCACCTTGTGGCTGCCAAAGCTCTTGTTGATGCCATGCACCTGCACTTCGCCATCGCCGATATTGCCCAGCGCCACGCTCAGCGGCTTGCGGGCGACGGCTGACGCCGCAGCAGTCTCGACCGGACGGCGGGCAAAGAAGCGTAGTGCCTTGTCCACCGCAGTCGGGCCGGCATCGCGACGGGCGCCCTTGGCGAAATGCTGCTCGACGAAATATTGCACCGACGAGAGCACGATCATGATGATCAGGTACCAGACGGTGGCGACCATCAGCAGTGGGATGACTTCGAGGTTGCGGCGGTAGATCACCTGCACGGTGTAGAACAGCTCGGGCAGCGCCAGCACGTAGACGATGGAGGTCGCCTTGGCCAGACCGATGATCTCGTTGAAGCCCGAGGGCAGGATGGCGCGCATCGCCTGGGGCAGCACGATATGCATGCCCTGGCGCCAGGAGGTGAGGCCCAGCGCGGCCGCCGCTTCATGCTGACCCTGATCGACCGAGAGAATGCCGCCGCGGATGATTTCCGACGAGAAGGCCGCCTGGTTGAGGCTGAGGCCGATCAGCGCCACCGCGAAGGGGCTGAGCGTCTGCACGGTGTCGAACTGGGCAAACAGGATATTGGTGAAGGGCACGCCGACATTGATGGTAGCGTAGAGATAGCCGAGATTGTTGAGCACCAGCAGCAGCACGATCAGCGGGATCGAGCGCAGCAGCCAGATATAGCCCCAGGACAGGCCCGAGAGCAGCGGCGACTTTGACACCCGGGCAAAGGCCAGCAGGCCACCGAGCAGGAAGCCGATCACCGAGGCCAGAGCGGTCAGCAACAGCGTGCGGCCCAGCCCGACCAGCACCGGCTCGGAGAAGAAGAACTGCGCGAACACCGCCCAGCCCCAGCGCTCATTGGTGAACACCGAATGCAGCGACACGGCAATAACGAAAGCCGCGACAATACTGCCGACGATCCGCCAGGGATGTTTGGCCGGGACAATGCGCAGACCCGCATGATCGCGCGCCGAGTTGCGCTTGAAGCTTTGTGTTTCCGTACCGACTTCGGTTGTCGACGCCATTTCGCGACCTCTTAGTCTATCAATATTATAGACATTAGTTTCGAACGACCGTGCATCGCAATGTGCTGGCGTTCTGTGTTTGGGGCGTCGGGGGACAATTTTGTCCCCCGTGACCTAGGCTGTCAGGCGTTCGTTGCGTTCGCCCTGAAACACTGGCAGCGCCTTGGTAAAGGGCAGGGTCTGGATGGTCTCCAGATCAGCATTCAGGTCAAAGAGGGCTGTGTAGCCGGACTTGAGATAGAGCGCCGCAGCTTCGGGCTGGCGGAAGCCGGTGGTCAGATAGACCTTGCTATAGCCCTGCAGCGCCGCCCGATTTTCCAGCTCGGCCAGCACGCGCTGCGCCAGCCCCTGGCGGCGATGATCGCCATCGGTCCACATTCGCTTGAACTCGGCGGTATTCTCGTCATAGCGCATGAAGGCACCACCGGCGATCGGCTGGCCGTCGCGCAGCAGCAGGATGAACGCCCCATCGGGTGCCGCAAAGCGCTCCGCCGGATAGCGGTTCATTTCGACCGCAGCGCCGCCCTTTTCAAAGAAGTCGCCATAGCGGCGCTGGTACTCGTCGGTGAGTTGCTCGACCAAAGGCCGGGCAATCTCGTCCGTCGGCTTGGCGTCGATGAAGATATCAGCCATCACACAGCCGCCTTCGCGTCATCGAGCGCATAGCGGCTCTCGCGGAACGGCAGTCCGAGATGGTCGCGCAGCGTATCGCCAATCTGCTCCCGCGAATGACGGCCGCGCTGCTCGAGGATCGGCAGCACTTCGCGCTCGAAATCGTCGAGGCCAACGCCCTGGACCGGGAAGCCGAGCACGAAACCGTCGGATGCACCGGTATCGACCCATTCCTCGATCTTGTCGGCGATCTGCTCGGCCGTGCCGACGAATTCGCTGCGCGGGGTCACCGATTCCAGCGCCACTTCACGCAGGGTCTGACCGTTTTCCTTGGCCACGCGCTTGATGCGATCGGTGCCCGACTTGAAGTTGTTGGCACCAAGGTCACCCAATTCCGGGAACGGCGCATCGACGTCATATTGCGCGAAATCGTGGTGATCGAAGAACCGGCCGAGATAGGCCAGGGCCTCGCTGACATTCACCAGCTCGCGAATCTCTTCATACTTGCGCTGCGCCTCGGCCTCGGTCGAGCCGACGATCGGCCCGATGCCCGGCAGCACCTTGATGGCATCGGCGCCACGGCCATGCGCCACGGCGCTGGCCTTGAGCTTTTGCGCCAACTCGCGGTTTTCGGCAATCGAGGCCGCCCCGGCAAACACCGCATCGGCATGGCGCCCGGCCAGCTCGATACCGGCATCCGACCCACCAGCCTGGAACAGCACCGTCTGGCCCTGCGGCGAGCGCTGGATGTTGAGCGGGCCTTCCGCGGAGTGGAATTTTCCCTTGAAATTGAGCCGATGCAGTTTCGAGAAATCGGCGAACTGGCCGGTGCTGCGATCGCGCACAAAGGCATCATCGTCCCAGCTGTCCCACAGGCCCTTGACGATCTCGATATGCTCGCCGGCAATCTCGTAGCGCAGGGCGTGGTCGGGGTGGTTGGCGCGGCCATAATTCTTGGCCGAGCCTTCGAGCGGCGAAGTCACTGCATTCCAGCCGGCGCGGCCGTTGCTGAGCAGGTCAATCGAGGCGAACTGCCGCGCCACGGTGAAGGGATCGCTATAGGAGGTGGAGAGCGTGCCGACGAGGCCGATCTTCCTCGTCACCGCCGCCAGGGCCGACAGCAGCGCAATCGGCTCGAAGCGGTTGAGGAAATGCGGGATCGACTGCTCGTTGATATAGAGCCCATCCGCCACGAAGGCGAAGGCAATGCCCGCAGCCTCGGCGCGCTTCGTGGTCTCGAGGATATAGTCGAAATTGACGCTGGCATCGGCCGGGACGCTGGGATGCTTCCAGGCGTTCATATGGCCGCCGGGGCCGTGCAGCATGATGCCGAAGGGAATGCGTTTCTGGCTCATTGGAAGGCTCCGATTATGCAGAAAGGGCTGTAGGGCGCGCGGGATGGAGAGCCGCAGCCACCAGTTCGAGGGCGATGGCGCGGCTGTCGCCGGCATTGCCGAAATCTATGATGAATTCCTCGATGCCGTGGTGGTCGGCCAGGCTGTCGAGGGCGTCGATGATGTCCTCGCCCGTGCCGGCCAGCGCCGTCGAGGCGCGGCGTTCGACGCTATAGTCGGTGACGCCGGCCTGCCGGGCATATTCGGCAGCCTGGGCCTCGCTGCCCACCGTAACGCTCTGCCCGCCGGGAATGGTGACGCGATAGGGCGTGAACAGGGCCGCCTGTGCCCTGGCCTCTTCGGCCGATGGCGCAACCACCGCGGCCAGCGCCAAGATGGGCGGGCGCCCGGTCACATCGCGATAGGTGGAAATGGCCGCCGACAGGATAGCGTCGTCGCCGTTCAGGTGCCGGGCAAAGACGAAATTCCAGCCCAGTTCTGCCGCCAGTGCCGCACTTTCGACGCTGGCGCCTAACAGGTGGCGTTCACCCGGCTGCGCTGGCCGCGGGGTGGCATCCAGACCCTCAGGCCGCTTGGTCGCATCCGCGCCAAGGAAGCCATCGAGCTGGCGCAGCTGCTCCGCGAAATCAGGCTTGCGCGCCGGATCGCGACCGGCCTGCAGAGCATTGGTCGAAATCGGAAAGCCACCGGGCGCCTTGCCGATACCGACATCGACGCGATCGGGGGCAAGCGAGGCCAAGAGATTGAAATTCTCGGCCACCTTGTAGGGGCTGTAATGCTGCAGCATCACCCCGCCCGAGCCGATACGGATATGCCGTGTGTGCGCGGCGATAAAGGCAAGCAGGATCTCCGGCGACGCGCTCGCCAGGTCCGGCGTATTGTGGTGTTCGGCGACCCAGAAGCGATGGTAGCCCAGCGACTCGGCGCGTTGCGCCAGCGCGACTGTTCGCTGTAACGCCTCGGTCGACGTCTCCCCGCGCAGAATCGGGCTCTTGTCCAGAACGCTCAATGCGTAGCTCATCTAAAGTCCCGCAAATTGGGTCAATTCAATGCGTGGACTTTAAGTCTAGCAAGTTGGTAGATAAATAGGTTGAGGCCGTGTCGGCCCCATATTCAGCAGGCTTTTTCTGTTCCGGGATATCCGCAGCAAGCTGCGCCTAAGGCGGCCGAACTCTGCGAGTGATTTTGTGCGGCATGAGCCAGAATGGAGAAACGTCGTGCGTGTATCGATCGTCGGAGCCGGAATCGCCGGCCTGTCGCTGGCCTGGGCGCTGCGCAAGCGCGGCGTGGATGTGTCGCTGTTCGACACGGGCACCATCCCCAATCCGGGCTCGTCTTCGTTTGACGAGCACCGCATCACCCGCCATTCCTATGGCCACCTGCCAGGCTATGGCGCGCTGATGCCACAGGCCTTCGCGACCTATGACCAGCTCTGGGCCGACATTGGCGCTACCCATTACATGCCGACCAACATGGTCTTCGTCGCCCGCGAAAATACCGACTGGTCTGCCTCGGCCGCCGAACTGGATCGCGTCGGCGTCTCGCACCGTATTATCTCGCCCGCCGAAGTCGCCACGCGCCTGCCCATGCTGCATGCCGATGGCGTCAGCTCTGCCTTCGAAGCAGGCGGCGCCGGCATGCTGTTCGCCAACCGGATCGTCACCGACCTCGCGCGCTGGGTTGCCGAACACGGCGTGTCGCTGCATCCCCAGACGCGCGTCGAAGACATTGATGCGGCCAAGGGCAGCCTGACGGCGGGCGGCGTGCGTCATGACGCCGATCTGGTGGTTGTCGCGGCCGGCGCCTGGGTGCCCGAACTGCTACCGGCCACCAAGACCCGCATGGTGCCATCGCGGCAATTGCTGCTCTATCTAGAGCCGCCAGCCGATCTCACCAAGGCCTGGTCTGGAGCGCCGGTGCTGGTCGATAGCGGCGGCGGTCACGGCGCCTATATCTTGCCGCCACGTGGCGGCACCCGGCTCAAGATCGGCGATCACATCTTCACCCGGCGCGGCCAGGGCAGCGATGACCGTATTGCTACCGAAGCCGACGTCGCGCCCGTGCTCGAGTCTGCGGCCGCAATCTTCGCCCGGTTCGACGAGTACAAAATCCTTGAGCGCAAGGTCTGCTATTATACCGTCACCGACGACGAAGGCTTTGTTGTCGAGCCGATCGGCCCGGCCGGCTGGGTGCTCAGCGCCTGTTCCGGCCATGGCTTCAAGCTCGGCCCGCTGATCGCCTCGGGTCTGGCCGATGCCATCATCGGCAAGCGCCCGGCTGAAACGCTACCCGCCTGGGCGGCTGGACGCGTCCCCCTTGTTCCGCCCGCACCCGCGCACTAGCTTTAGCGTCACCGCAACCCCGCACCGACAAGGCCAGCACATGAGCGACTTCAACGATCAGGTCATCGCCGATTTCAACAGCAAGGGCGGCAAGCCCGGCGGCTATTTCGAAAACGCTCCGGTGTTGCTGCTGCATTCGATCGGCGCCAAGACCGGCCTCGAGCGCACCCAGCCGTTGATGTTCCTGCACGAAGACGACAAGGGCCCCTACTACGTCTTCGCCTCCTATGCCGGCGGCCCCAAGGATCCGGCCTGGTATCATAATGTGGTGGCCAATCCCGAGCTGGATATCTCGGTCGGCGACGGCACGACCATCACCCGCCTGCCGGTGCGCGCCCGCGTGCTCGACGGCGAAGAACGCGACACCATCTATGCCCGCCAAGCCAGCCTTTTCCCGCAGTTTGCCGACTACAAGGAAAAGACCAGCCGCGACGTTATTCCGGTGATCGAACTCAGCCCGCGCTGATCGCGCGGCCAGCAGTATGATCGGTCCGCCAGCCGGATGCCGGCGGATCGTATGGAATTACCAGGGATAGGTTTCGTTGACCGACCCGGTGAAGGTGCCGCTCGGGCCATCAGAGCCGAGCAGAGCCACGCGGACCGCTTCTGCCGCGCCCTGCTCCACCGTCTCGTTGCCCTCGAAATTGTTCAGCGCAGTCGCGGTAAAGCCGGGGGTCACGGCATTGACCTTGATGCCTTCGGCTTCGAGATCGATGGCAAAGGCCAAGGTGATGGCGTTGAGCGCAGTCTTGGACGCGCCATAGCCGGGATTGAACGTCGCCCGATAGGGATGGGGCGTGGCATTGATGGTCAGCGAACCCAGCCCGCTCGACACATTGACGATTCGGGCGCCGGCCGACTTGCGCAGCAGCGGCACGAAGGCCTGGGTGACCGAGAGCACGCCGAACACATTGGTCTCCCAGATGGTGCGCACTTCATCCACCGAGATCAGCGTCGCCCGCGAGCGCTGGATATAGCTCTGCATGGTCTCGCTTTCCGGGCCATTGGCGCGGGAAATGGCGGCATTGTTGACCAGGATGTCGAGGCGGCCGAACTGCTGTTCCACCTGCGCCACGGCGGCCTGGATGGATGCCGCGTCGGTGACGTCGAGCTGGATGGGGTGAATTTCGCCGGCCAGGGTCTGGGCGGCAGCCTTGCCGCGCTCGAGATTGCGCGACGCAAGCAGCACCGTCAGGCCGTCGGCCGCGAGGTCTTTGGCGATCTGCAGCCCGATGCCCTGATTGGCGCCGGTGACGAGTGCGATACGGGTAATTTCAGTCATGGCATGATCCTGTTCTTGATTGGCCGAACAGGAGATGGTCACGCGGCATTGGACGTTCTATATTCAAACGTCCAAGATAATTGCGAATGAGTCCAGAATGGCTGATCCCCTTGCGCAGATGGTTGGCCTGCTGCAGCCCGGCGCGCCGTTTTCCAAATGCGTCACCGGGTCGGGTGCCTGGCGGGTGCGGCGCACCCAGTCGCCCAATCCATATTATGTCGCCGTGCTCAAGGGGAGCCTGATCTATGGCGACGGCAAGGGCGAGGCGGTCACCGTCAATGCGGGCGATTTCATCCTCATTCCCTCGGCGCAGGATTTCTGGATGTGGAGCGACGTCCCCAGTACCGACCGGGACGAGGTGATCAATCCGGTCATCCTGCCCGGCGGCGGCTATCGCGTCGGCGCCATCGACGGCCCGATCGATATGCGGGCGCTGGTCGGCTATTGCATCTTCCAGTCCGACGACGCGCGCCTGCTCTCGTCCCTCTTGCCCGAACTTGTAGTGGTGCGGGGGGAGCACCGCCTGGCCATGCTGATGCAATTGCTGGGCGACGAGGCCGTGGGCAGCAAGCCCGGCCGGGAAGTGGTGCTGCAGCACCTGCTCGAAGTGCTGCTGATCGAGGCCCTGCGCTCGAGCGGCGAGATGGGCCATATGCCCGGACTGCTGCGCGGCCTGGCGGATGAGCGGCTGGCCGTCGCCATCCGCGGCATGCATGCCCGGCCCGAACGTGGCTGGAGCGTAGCCGAACTGGCCCGCGAGGCCGCCCTCTCCCGCTCGGGTTTCCATGAGCGCTTCCAGGGCGCTGTCGGCATGGCGCCGATGGAATATCTGACCGCCTGGCGGCTGGCCGTGGCCAAGAACCTGTTGCGCAAGGGCGATGCCAGCATTGGCGAAATCGCCCGGCAGGTCGGCTATCGCTCGGCCAGCGCCTTCAGCGTTGCCTTCACCCGTGACGTCGGCCTGTCGCCCGCCCGCTATGCCCGCGAAACACCCGCCGCCCTGCCCGGCACGGCTGCCGAGCAATTCGAAGGCGCCATCGCCTGACAGAGGCGCCACGGCTATCGCTAGGAAAGATCAGGAAATTGGCGCACCCGGAGAGATTCGAACCCCCGACCTCTGCCTTCGGAGGGCAGCGCTCTATCCAGCTGAGCTACGGGTGCATCCGTCACGCGGGGCCATGCCCCGGCTGAACGGGCGCAACCTAACCAAAGCGGGTGATCCGCGCAACGGGGCTTTTCGTCAGTCCCGTGCCAAAACAATCAGCCGGTCGCCCGCCAGATAGTCCACCGCCGCCGACTTGCGCGGATTGACCAATATGCCATTGGCCTTGGCGCCCTCGCGCGGACGGTGATAGCCGATGGCCACTTCGCCGCGCTCGCGGGCCGCCTGGGTCACCGTGTAGAAATTGACCGGCATGCCAAGCGCCACATAATCCTCGGCCGGACGCATGTAGATTTCCGAGCCTTCTTCATCCAGCAGGTCGTCGAAAATCGCGCCCAGGCTGTCGTTTTCCGAGGCCTGCGCCAGCATCAGGCTGACCAGCTTGTTGCTGACGACGAAATCGTCGGCGCGGGTCACTTCCGCCAGCTCGCGATTGCGCACATCGACCATTTCCGACACCACATTGATATGCACGCCCGCCGCATCGGCGATCTTGCGCAGATGCAGCAGCGTCACCAGCGTTGAGGTATCGGTCGGCTGTGGCGCGAGGATATCCGAATAGCCCAGCACCAGCACATGGTCGTAGGCAGCGATATCCAGGCTATCGAGCGCGGCGCGGCTGGTGGTATCGAGCCGGCCATATTCGACCGAGAGATTGCTGCTGGCGATGGAGAGGCCCGCCACCACATCGTCGAGATCAGGCGTGTCGGCGGCAATGGTCAGCATCGATCCCTCGGCGACATAGCGGCTGAGCTCATGCACGATGATCGGGGCGCGGCGGTTCCAGCCGAGCAACAGCACGCGTTCCGGCTGGTCCGGGCGATGCGCGGCATGGCGGATGGCTTCGGGATCGACCGAGATCGCCGCCGCGGCAATGGCGATAGCCGCATCGTCCTCGGCAATGATGATGGCGCGGGCACCGGCCGGGATCAGGCTTTCCATCGGCGGGTTGAGCTCAACCTGGCCATCGGGCGAGACCAGACCGATCAGCGTCGAACCTTCATAGGCCATCAGTGCATCGCCAAAGCTGTTGCCGGTCAGCGCCTGCTGCTCGAGCGTATAGATTTCGCAGCCGTCGAAATCGAGCAGTTCGGAATAGACCGCCGAAAGGCCCGCCTGCCGGCTGGAATGGGCGACAATGCGGGCGATCAGGTCATCGGCCAATACCAGTTGCGCCTCGGTTCCACCGACGACGCGCGCCACTTCGGCATTGGCATTGTCGCGGATTTCGGCGGCGATGCGATAGGGTTTGGCGCGGCGGCGCGGATCATTGACCAGCGCCAGCAGGGTCTTGATCACCTGGCTATCGGCATGATTGGCATCCTCGTCCTCGGGCGACAGCACGATGATCGAGCGGGCATGCTGCGGCGAGACGATGGCTAGGTCCTGGATATCGGTCGGCGCACCATGGCGGCAGATGACGCGGGTGCGGCCGAGATTGGGGACCTTGGCGGCAATGGCGTCTTCCATTTCCACCTTGTCGCGCTCGGCCATGATGACGATACGCGGCTTCTTGCGGCTGCGATTGGCCACCGCCAGTTCGGCAATCACGTCGAAGATCGACGGGCTCCAGTTGAGGATCACGGTGTGATCCTCTTCCAAAACGGTGCTGCGGCCCTTGCGCAGCTCGTCGAGCTTGCCCTCGATGCCCGAGGAGAGCACGCCGATCAGCGTCGAGAAGATGAAAATGCCGGCGATGGTGACGATGAGGCCGATGGCTCGAAAACCCCAGCCGGTGTCGCCGGCCACGGTGCCGGCATCCATCGAGCGCATCAGGCTTTCCCACATGGCTTCGGGGAAATCGACCGCCGGCTGCCCCTCGGGCGCCAGCTGCAGGCCGACCAGCAGGATTGCGGCAATGACAATGACGATCAGCGACAGCACCGCCAGCCAGCCGATCAGCGCCACCGGTCCGGCCGACATCGAGGTGTCGAAGGCGTAGCGCAGTCGCGCCGCCATTGAATTGCGCTTGGTCATTCCCGTCCCCTGGGGCGATTATGCTGCCCTGCCTCAAGAAACTCTTAGCGCAGCGCGGGCTCAAGGCAATTGCCAATCCGGGCCTTGCACAGCCGTTGTCATGAAATTGCCATCAGACTGCCTTGTTTGACGCCTATCGCCCGCTGCTGGAAAATCCGCTAGAGTGGTGGCATGGCTCAGACACAGACGTTCTTCGGCACTTCACGGCTCCTTGGCGCCACTCTTGTCATGGCACTTGCGGTCTCCGGTTGCTCGATGAGCGGTTTCAAGCCCCTTCCCGGTGGCGGCGCCACCGCAGCGTTGGCGACCTTCGCGGCTCCTGCCACGCCAGCCGGCCATGTGCCGAAGGCCAGCGCGGTCCCCGAGGCGCCAAGCGCTCTGGGCTATGCCGGCAGCTCGCTCGATCCGCTGATCGCCCATTATTCGCAGCAATATGATGTGCCAGAGGCGCTGGTCCGGCGCGTCATCGTGCGCGAGAGCGGCTATAATCCGGCGGCCCGCAACGGCCCCTATTACGGGTTGATGCAGATCAGCCACGCCACCGCCACGGGCCAGGGCTATCGCGGTTCGCCAGCGGGCCTGCTCGATGCCGAGACCAACCTGCGCTATGCCGTGCGCTATCTGGCCGGCGCCTATGTCACGGCCAAGGGCAATCAGGATCAGGCCGTGCGCTTTTATGCCCGTGGCTTCTATTATGATGCCAAGCGCGCCGGCCTGCTCGAAGAGTCCGGGCTGCGCTAAACCGCCGCAAAACCAGCTTACCTGCCCAACCCGAACTTAATCGGCGCGGTAAGATGTTGACTTGACCACATATTTTCGGTCTCCTCATGGAACCAGGCCTGCGTCGGGGCGTTGCTGCTCATTGGGCTTTGGAGGAGGCTTGCTTGGGTGCGCATGCAAGACATGATGACATACGCTCAGATCGCATCGTGCTATGGGACCCGATCCGTTTAGGATTGCGTGGGGTCGCCGACAAGTCGCCGCTGATGGTGTGGATCACCGAGGCCGACGGCTACTGCATTTACATGAATCAGAACTGGTACGACTTTACCGGCCAAGCCCCGCACGCCGCTGAAGGCGACGGTTGGACGCTGGCGTTGCACAAGGATGACCGCCAGCCGGCGCTTGAAGCTTTTCTCTCGGCCACCGAGCGACGCTCCACCTATCACACAGAATATCGCCTGTGCCGCCACGACCAAGAATTCCGCTGGGTGGTGGCCATCGGGCATCCCTATTTTACGCCGGACGGCAAGCTCGGTGGCTATGTCGGCTCCGATGCCAGTGCCGAGGGCCTCGCCGTCAGCCGGCACAAGGCAGACTCGGTTCTGACGCCGCGCGAGCGCGAAGTGGTGCAATGGGTCGCCCAGGGCAAGACCTCGCACGAAGCTTCCATCATCATCGGCATTTCGTCACGCACCGTGGAGCAGCATGTGCAGGCCGCCATGGTAAAGCTCGGCGCCACCAATCGCGTGCAGCTCGCCGTCGAAGCGGCGAAGCGCGGTGAGATCGAAATCTAGGCTCTGGCGCGCAGCGCAAAATCGCTCCAGTGGAGCGATTTTAGGAGACTAGGCCCGAAGAGCTATGCTCGCAGGGCCCGGACATGCCGCACACTCGATCCCTACAGCCCGGTCTTCGCCGCCTTGACCTTGCTGACCAGCAGCTGATTGAGCCGCATTTTGTCGGCGTCGACCACCTCAAACACGAACCCTGCCGCCTCGACCTTGTCGCCCTTGCGGGCTGCGCGGCGCATGCGGTGCACGATGAAGCCGCCGATCGTCTCATAGGCCGCCTCGGCCTCAAGATGACGGATGCCCAGCGCCCGCATCACATCGACAAACGGCGCCATGCCGTCGACCAGCCAGCTGTTGTCGTCGCGCTTGAGGATGGCCTGTTCCTCGAAGGGATTAGCGAGGCCCTGCATCAGGGCGCCCATCAGGTCCTTGAAAGTCACGACACCCACGACCAGGGCATACTCGCTGACCACCAAAGCAAAGCCAGTGCTCTGCGCCTGGAACTCGGCCAGCACTTCCCAGACATTGAGCGTATCGGGGACCGAGAGCACATCGCGCCGCGCCTTGGCGAAATCCACTTCGGCCGGCCGGTCGATGGCCGTGGCCAGCACATCTTCGGCGCGCACGCAGCCGATCACCGAGTCGATGCCGCCATCGCAGATCGGATAATGCGAGAAGGGGCGACGCCGCACCTTGTCTTCCTGCACGTCATGCGGGTCGGAAATATCGAGATAGACGATGTCGTCGCGAATGGTCATTACCGAGGTCACGCTGCGCAATTCCAGCGCCAGCACATTTTCGATCAGCCGGTGTTCGTTCTTCATCAGCACGCCCGAGGCGGCGCCACCGGCGAGGATCATGCGGAAATCCTCGGCCGTCACCGCGTCGGCCGGCACCTTCGGCTCCAGCTGTAACAGTCCGATCAACCCGTCCGACAGCTTGCCGAACAGCCAGACCAGAGGCTTGAGCAGTTTTACCGCAAGTTCGGGGAACCACACTACTCCGAGCGCCACATCTTCGGGCACCAGCATCGCAATGCGCTTTGGGGTCAAGTCGGCAAACAGCACAAAAAGCCCGGTGACGAGGCAGAAGGCCAAAACCGAGCCAGCAATACCCGCTGCGCCCATCTCGACACCCAGCGCCAACAGCGCGCCGCGAAACACCGGTCCCAGCGTATCTTCGCCCAGTGTACCCGCGAGGATCGACACCGCATTGGTAGCGATCTGCAGCGCGGTGATCACCTCGCCCGATTTGGCGCGCAGGGCCATGAAGCGCAGCGCTTTCTTGTTGCCGGCCTCGGCCAGCGAACGGATGCGCAATTCCCGCGCCGCCGCGAAGGCGATTTCCGACAGGGCGATAATGACGCTGACCCCGATCAACAACAGGATCAGGGCAATGCCGACAAGGGGATTCATCAGGATAGGCAATCAGTTGACGCTGGGACGGCCAGACTAGCACAGACGCGGCTTAACATGAACCGCGCCGATGCGCCGGTCGTCAGCTCACCACAGCCGGTCGCGCCACCAAAAGCCGCGACACCTGCGTTGCGAGCTCGGACTGCTGATACGGCTTGGCCAGTCTTGGCAGATCGGTAGTCGTGCCGCTCGGCAAATCCGCATAGCCTGTGGCGAGCAGGATCGGCAGGCCGGGGCGCAGGCTGCGGGCTTGGTCGGCCAGTTCAACGCCGGTCATGCCGGGCATGGCATAGTCGGTGATCAGCGCGTCGATCTGCTTGTTGGTCGCCAGGATTTCCAGCGCCTGCTTGCCCGAATAGGCCTCGATGGCGGTGTGGCCGAGGTCCTCGATCATGTCGACGGTGTTCATATTGATCAGCGCGTCGTCGTCGACCACGAGGATCGTGGACGCCATCGGGGCTGCAATCTCTTCAACGGCCATTTCTATGACCTCCTTGACCGGAGCCGAGGACACCGGCAGCCACAATTCGGCCGTCGTTCCTGTTCCCAGTGCGCTGCGGAGCCGCAAGGCGCCGCCCAATTGCACGGCAAGGCCATGCACCATCGACAGGCCAAGGCCCGTTCCCTTGCCCAGTTCCTTAGTCGAGAAAAATGGCTCAATTGCGCTGGCCAGCGTTTTGGCATCCATGCCGGTGCCACTATCAGTCACCGAGAGGCAAAGATATTGTCCCTCAAGCTCAGAGTCATCGTCCCGCTGATCCAGTGCGATGGTCAGCCGCCCGCCATCGGGCATGGCGTCACGTGCATTAACGGCGAGATTGAGTATCGCCAGCTCAAGCTGGTTGGCATCCACCTTGGCCGGTGGCAGCCCTGCCGTGACGGCAAAGTCCACCGTAATCAGCGGTCCGATCGAGCGCTCCAGCAGCCCGCGCATGCCGTCGAGCAGGTCGTTAAGATCGGTCGGCTCGGGCTTGAGGTCCTGTTTGCGCGCAAAGGCCAAGAGGCGCGCGGTGAGCGACGCGCCGCGATGGGCGCCTTTGAGCGCGCCGTCGATGAAGCGCTGGATCTGCGGATCATCGGGCAGCCGCTTGCGCAGAAGTTCGAGATTGCCCTGGATCGCGGCGAGCAGGTTGTTGAAGTCATGCGCCACGCCGCCGGTCAACTGCCCAATGGTTTCCATCTTCTGGGCCTGGCGCAACTGCTCCTCGGCGCGGCGGCGTTCGGTCATTTCACGGAAGAAGGCCGCGCCGCCGACCACCTGGCCATCGCCACCGCGCAGCGGCGCGTGCTGGCTTTCCAGCACCACATTGCCGCTGGCAATTGTCGTCAGCTCAATCTCTTCGATCGGGCCGGAAATGCCGGCCAGGGCATCCCGCAGGCGGTGCTCGATGGTTTCCTGCTGGCCATCGCCGATAATGCGGGCCAATGGCCGTCCGAGCACGGCCGGAGCCGGCAGGCCGAACATACGCTCCATCACCGGGTTCCAGATCGTCACCCGCAATTCGGTATCATAGGCGACGATGCCGGCTGGTACGCTAGTCAGCAACAGGCCAGACAAGGCGCGCTCGCCGCGCAGCGCCTGCTGCGTGCGTTCGCGCTGGGCGGCAACTTCTGCCAGCAAACGCTCGCGCTCCGCCTCGGCTGCCTTGCGCGCCGAAATATCGGACATGACGCCCACGAGGGTCTGGGGGCGGCCGAAACGATCATTGAGCACGCGAGCGCGCGCATCGATCCAGTGCTCGACGCCATCGGGCCAGACGACGCGGAATTCCAGCACCAAGTCGGCGCCCGCCAGGCCATCGTCAAAAGCCCGCTGCACCCGGCGCTGGTCGGCCAGGGCCACCGATTCGATCAGGTCGGCAAACAGGAAGGCATCATCGGGCTTGCGGCCGAAACAGGCCTTGAACTGTTCCGATCCGATCAGTGACAGCTCGACCACGTCGAGCTCCCAGGAACCCATGCGGCCTGCCAACAGCGCCGTCTGCAGGCGCTGTTCGGCTTCGCGCGCCTCTTCGAGATAGCGCCGCGACTGATATTGCCGCCGGCGACCGCGCAGGGCGGTCTCAACCGCGTTGATCAGCGCCGTCGGATGAAACGGTCGCTCCAGCACGATGACATTGCCCAAAGTGGTTTGCCATTGAGCCACGATAGGCGCCGCTTCGGGCTTGGTGGCGCGCTCGCTGAGGATGACAATGGGAAAATCGGACCAAGTCGGTTGTTCGTCGATCCAGCTCCGGATCGGAGTCAGGTCGGCATATTGCAGCGCCTCGCCTGCAATGATGGCCAAGCCTGCGCCCTCGGTGATGCCGGCTATCAACTCCGCAATGGAGTCGCAGGTCTTGGCTGCCTTGTTGACGTCTCGCAACAGGCCGGCCGCAACCGCCCCGTCACGACCACGGGGCGCCAGGATCAGTGCGCGTTCCGAACTGATCACCCTTGCTTGTCCCCGCTCGATGGCCCGAACCGGCCATCTGGATCTGTGCCCAGCAGCGGATTGCTGGACCCTGTATAGGTGGGAACGCCGCGCAATACACCCTGGAAATCTTCGAGCGGTTTGCCGATCGAAATGCCAGTCCGCCCAATGCGATACTCCCGGATCGTATCCTCATGCGCGCCGCTGCGCTTCTTGATGATCGAGATGGCGCGCCGCACTCGTCCGGTCGCTTCAAAATAACGCAGCAGGATGACACTGTCGGCCAGATAGGTGATGTCGACCGGCGATTTCATGTCACCGACCAGGCCATGCTGCGCGACGGTAATGAAGGTCGTTGCCCCCTGGCGGTTGAGATATTGCAGCAGCTCGTGCATGTGCAGCAGCAGGGAATGCTCTTCCGGCATGGCCGCCTGATAGCCGTTGAGGCTGTCGATCACCACGGTCTTGACTTGGGCATTGTCAACGCGCTGCCGGACGCGATGGGCAAATTCGCCCGGCGATAGCTCGGCCGCGTCGATCTGTTCGATAATTAGGTCACCGCTGTCGCGCAGCGCCTGGAGGTCGATACCCATGGCCTTGGCGCGGCTGAACAGCAGGCCCAGTTCTTCATCAAAGATGAATAGCGCGGCTTTTTCGCCACGCTCGACCGCAGCACGGGCAAAATGCAACGTTAGCAGCGATTTGCCAGCGCCAGCGGGTCCCAGAACCAGGGCGCTGGAGCCCCGTTCCACCCCGCCACCCAGCAGTTCGTCGAGTTCGATTATGTTGCTGGTCAGCGGCGACCGGTCAAAATTCGTCCGGTGTTCGCCGGCGACGAGCCGCGGAAACACATCGACGCCGCCATGCCTGATGGCGAAATCATGATAGCCGCCGCGATAGGCCTGGCCGCGATATTTGATGACCCGCAGCCGACGGCGTTCGGCGCCATAGGTCGGCGCCAGCTCCTCGAGCCGCATGACCCCATGCGCCACCGAATGCACCGTCTTGTCATTGGCGTCGCTGGTCAGGTCGTCCAGCATCATCACCGTCGCGCCATTGCGGGCGAAATAATGCTTGAGCAGCAGGATCTGTCGACGATAGCGAAGTGAACTCTGGGCCAGCAGGCGGATTTCGGACAGGCTGTCGAGCACGATGCGGTCGGGCTTATGCCGTTCCACCGCCTCGAACATCGCTTTGGTCGCTTCGCCCAGCTCAAGGTCAGACGAATAGAGCAGCGTCTGCTGCTGCTCGCTGTCGAGCAGGCTTTCGGGCGGCGCCAGTTCGAAGATCTCGAACTTGTCGGCTATTTCCCAGCCATGCGAATTGGCGGTCAAGCGCAGCTCGTCCTCGGTCTCGGACAGTGTGACATAGAGCCCTTTTTCGCCGCGCGCATGGCCTTCAAGCAGGAATTGCAGCGCGATCGTGGTCTTGCCGGTGCCCGGGCTGCCTTCGAGCAGGTAGAGGTGCCCCCGGGCGAGGCCGCCGACGAGAATATTGTCGAGCCCGGCGACGCCGAGCCTGGCTTTTGCTTCTTTGGTGGTTTCGGACATGACGCTTTCGAACCGCTATCTGACGCTGGACGTTTCCGCCCCAATTTTTCCCAACGTCTACAGTTGAAGGCTGGTTCCGCGCCACCGGGCCTTTTGGCGCAGGACAAACTGGCCTAAAGTCCCGGCTCGCCTGCAATACGGAATCGCTTACATGCATCTGCTGCTCGTCGACGGCTCGGGCTATATCTTCCGCGCCTTTCACGCCCTGCCCCCGCTCAACCGCAAGTCGGACGGCCTGCCCGTCTCCTGCGTGCAGGGCTTCTGCAACATGCTGTATAAGCTCACCGAAGACCTCAAGGGTGACGACGAACCCACCCATATGGCCGTCATCTTCGACGCCAAGGGCAAGACGTTCCGCGATGACTTCTATCCCGAATACAAGGCGCAGCGCCCGCCGGCGCCCGAAGAACTGGTGCCGCAGTTCCCGCTGACCCGCTCGGCCACCCGCGCCTTCAATATCGAATCCATCGAAATGGAGGGCTGGGAGGCCGATGACATCATCGCCACCTATGCCTGCAAGGCGCGCGACGCCGGCTACAAGGTCACCATTGTCTCCTCCGACAAGGACCTGATGCAGCTGGTCGAGCCCGATGGCTCCATCCGCCTGCTCGATACCATTCCCCGCCCCGGCCAGCCCCCCCTGCGCTGGATCGGCATGGACGAGGTCTTCACCAAATTCGGCGTGACGCCCGACAAGGTGATCGACGTGCAGGCGCTGTGCGGCGACACCGTCGACAATGTCCCCGGCGTGCCCGGCATCGGCGTCAAGACCGCGGCAGAGCTGATCAACACCTATGGCAATCTCGAAACCCTGCTCGAGCGCGCCGGCGAGATCAAGCAGAACGCCCGCCGCGAAAAGCTGATCGCCAATGCCGAGCTGGCCCGCATTTCCAAGCGCCTCGTGACCCTCAGCCAGGAGGTCCCGGTCGAGCTCGGCCTCGACGCCCTGCTGCGCCAGCCGATCGAAGCCAGTAAACTCTTCCCCTTCCTCAAGGCGATGGAATTTGCCACCATCACCAAGCGCCTCGCCGGCATTTTGGGCGCCGACCCCGACGCCTGGGCGCCCGATCCCGAACTGGCCGCCGCCGGCACCACATCCGGCCCGATCGGCTTCAACAACGAGGCCCGCGCCGAAGCCCGCGCCGCGCGCACCGAGGCCGCCGGCAAGGCCGAGGCGCCGCTGATCCTCCATGCCGCGGCCGAACACGCGCGCATCAAGGCCATTCCCTTCAAGCCGGAAGACTATGAGATCATCCGCGATGCGGCCGGCCTGCAGCGCTGGATCGATGCCATCGAAATGACCGGCTATGTCGCGACCGACGCCGAAAGCACCGGCCTCGACAACCAGACCGCCGATCTGGTCGGCCTCTCCTTCTCGATCCATCCCGGCACCGGCGCCTATCTGCCGCTCGGCCATACCACCGGCTCCGGCGACTTGCTGGGCGGCGGCCCGGCGGAAGGCCAGATGGATATGCGCCAGGCGCTGGACATGGTCCGTCCCATGTTCGCCTCCAAGGCGATCCTCAAGATCTTCCACAATGCCAAATATGACCTGGGCCTGCTCGCCCGCTATGACGTCGCGGTCAATGCGATCGACGACACCTTGCTGCTGAGCTATGCGCTCGACGGCCCGCAATACAACACGCTGGGCGATCTCGCCGACCATTGGCTCGGCGTGCCCGGCACCTCGATCAAGGACCTGATCGGCTCGGGCAAGACGCAGATCACCTTTGCCGAGGTCGAGTTGGAAAAGGCCGCGCGCTATGCCGCCGAGGACAGCGACATGACGCTGCGCCTCTGGCAGATCCTCAAGCCCCGCCTTGCCGCCGAGAACATGACCACGGTCTATGAAACCCTCGAACGGCCGCTCGCCCCGGTGCTGGGCCGCATGGAAGGCCGCGGCATCCATGTCGACCGCCAGATCCTCGCCCGCCTGTCGGACGATTTCTCGCAGCGCGCCGCAGCGCTCGAAGCCGAAGCCTATGAGCTGGCCGGGTCCAACTTCAACCTTGGCTCGCCCAAGCAGCTGGGTGAAATCCTCTTCGATCGCATGGGCCTCGAAGGCGGCACCAAGACCAAGACCGGCGCCTGGTCGACTGGCGCGGACGTCTTGGAAGACCTCGCCCTCAAGGGCATTCCGCTTGCCCGCACCATTGTCGACTGGCGCCAGCTGACCAAGCTGATGGGCACCTATACCAATGCCCTGCCCGAATATATCAACCAGCGCACCGGCCGCGTGCACACGACCTATAGCCAGCATTCGGTGCTCACCGGGCGCCTCTCGTCCAACGATCCAAACCTGCAGAACATCCCGGTCCGCACTGCCGACGGCCGCAAGATCCGCACCGCCTTCGTCGCCGCCCCGGGCAAGATTTTGATCAGTGCCGACTATTCCCAGATCGAGCTGCGCGTCCTCGCCCATATCGCCGATATCCAGGCGCTCAAGGATGCCTTCGAGGAAGGCCTTGACATCCATGCCATGACCGCCAGCGAAATGTTCGGCGTGCCGGTGGAAGGCATGCCGTCCGACGTGCGCCGCCGCGCCAAGGCAATCAATTTCGGCATTATCTACGGCATTTCCGCCTTCGGCCTCGCCAACCAGCTGGCCATCCCGCGCGGCGAGGCCGGCGACTATATCAAGACCTATTTCGAGCGCTTCCCCGGCATCAAGGACTATATGGAAGAGCAGCGCAAACGGGTGAAAGCCGACGGTTTCGTCACCACGATCTTCGGCCGCAAGATCAACTTCCCCAATGCTAATTCCAGCCACGCCGCCGAACGGAGCTTTGTCGAACGCGCCTCGATCAACGCGCCCATCCAGGGCTCAGCCGCCGACATCATCCGCCGCGCCATGATCCGCATGGAGCCGGAACTCAAGAAGGCCGGCGTGGAAGCCGACATGCTGCTGCAGGTGCATGACGAGCTGATCTTCGAAGTGCCGCTGGGCACGGAGGACGTGGCCATGGCGGCGATCAAGACGGTGATGGAAGGGGCGGCTGAGCCGGCAGTGCGGCTGAGCGTGCCGATCCAGGTGGATGCACACGCGGCGCATAATTGGGATGAGGCTCACTAAGGGCCTGAGAAAATGGTCCCGCCTGGCATTGACCAATGCAGGTCCCTCAATTCCGCGCGCGTGCAATATTTGGAAATGGCGCCAGCAGCTAACTAACGCTTTTATCGGAAGCTTAGCGGCCTCATGTTTGGGTTTTATTTGATGCTGCGTTCGACTGGAACTCTGGAATCGATAAAGCGTGCGCTAGCGCTGCCCTAACTCGCTTCTCAAGAGTCAGGCTATCGTGATAAGTAATAACTCTTTTTGTCTTTATGTCGAACGGAACCTCATCGATAGTTTCGCTAAGCAGTATTGTCGTTCGTCCAACAGTGTGGGCAATTCCAAGCTCGTAGAATACGTTGGGGTTTCTACCTCCAACGTTTGCTATTATTATCGCACTTTTCATCATTAGACGAACTATATGCGGCAAAACTTCGCCAGACACAAATTTCTCGTCGCCCCTCACGCAATTAAGGCCAAGCCCATTGCAAACCAACTTAATTGACCTGAATACTCTATCTTCATTTTCCAAAAAAGGCGTAAGAACAAATACTAGCTTAGGATCAATGGCGACATCAGCCAGAGCGATATTGTATTCCCTTAGAAGGGGAATGGCCGAAGGATCAATATTAGCAGGAATATCCTGCTGAACCTTCTGACTTGACAGAATAAGATGATTTAGCTCCTGCCATCTATCTTCCGTTGCAGTCAATCTCTTCGATAGACTTGAAATCTGCTCCTCATAAGTCTCACGAACAGCAGAAAGAACAACTTCCTGCCTTTGCTTGTCGTATTTTGATAGCGAGCGATCTCGCATAAAAACAAAAATTATTACCGGGATAAATATGATTGTCAAAACTACTAGAAATAGAAATAAATATACGGAAACAGAACCAATGCTAAAATTTTGCATGGAACACCCCCGAGAACAAAGTAATGCCTAGCGTTGAAAATGCGACTAAGTATGATATGGTGCAATTCATCACTGTGAATAGATTGCGTTCGGCATCAAATGCCCTATCGGATTTACTACAAACAAACGTAGTTATTATTCCGAGCAATCCATAGATCATAAATGTACCCAGAATAAAGCCCAGAGGCCAGTTTACCCCACGTTGCTGCGCCACGATCATACTGGTCACCCCGTAGGACAAAGACAAGAACGTCAAATCAACGGGAAAAGATAAGAAGGACTTTGCAAAACTTATCGCCGTAACCTGCCTATCAATCATCAACCGCAACAGCGACTTGAATAGTATTATTGTACCCGGCAGCATAAACTCTGGACTCATATTTATGCCACCCCAGTCACAGCACATTTTTACGTGAAATGCTTAAGTCTTATTTTTTTAGTAGGTTTTGCGACGCCACCCGACGCAATTTTTTAGAAATATGTCCAAGCATCTTTAATGCTAATAGTTCATTCTGCATTCCCGTTGAAGGGTTTTTGGGAATTTTACCGTATTAAGGTATCACGCGATGCGTTTTCAGCATCGGCGATATCTTTATTTGAGCATAATGAGGAGTGCGGCAACCTCGACGATCGTTATCGAGCCTACCGCATTGCCTCCACCGCCAGATGCAGCCGCTCCGCGCTCACCGCCGTCCATCTCCCCACCGCACTCTTCTCCGCTGCCTCCTGCCGCACATAGGCTTCGATGCGCACCTGGCCGATTTCATCGAGCAGATGCCGGCAGGGCTTCCACATGGCCCAGTCGGGATTGACCATGCGCATATGCAAGCGGTCATTGACGATGTCGAAGTGAACATTGGCCGAGCGGGCCAGGTCGAGGAATTCGGCGACCTCGGTGTCGATCATGGTGTCGTGGGGGAACATGGCGCTGCCTCGCATTTGATACAAAGGCAATGCATCTGGCCCCATTGCGCTCCCAAAGCCTGCCGGCATGGTTAACAAGGCGTAAATCCCCAGAACGGCTTCAAATCCTCTTCGCGCTATCCCCTTTATCCACGCCCCCTCGGCCTGCGCGCATAATGCCGCCATCCACCCCGCATGAGCGGCCTGCAGGCGACAGTGGCGGGAGTGGGCCGGGCACGGGACTATGCCAGTCGCCGTGGGTTCACGCCCGGGCCGTCGGTATGCGAGGTTATGCCGGCCGCCTGACGCGGTTCATAAAACCGGACGTCCCGAGGCGGTAATCGTCTCACATACTAAATCCCTCAGAGGCGAAAGCCGTCTCGGGATCCGCTCTTTTCGAAAACCGCATTGCAGGCGGCGCTTCCGCTCGCCGGAACGGACGGGACCCTGCGCCATTACCCATCCGAACTCCTTTGAAAGCGCCCCATGTCCAATCATTTCGAAACCCTCGCACGGCTCGGCTATGCAGCACGCGGCGTGGTCTATCTGCTGCTGGGCGGGCTGGCGCTCACCTCGGCCATCTGGGGCGGCGCCGATGCCGAAGGCTCGTCGGATGCGCTGTCGAGCCTGCTTGCACTGCCATTTGGCCGCCTGCTGCTCGGCGCAGTCGCGATCGGGCTGATGGGCTATATCCTCTGGCGACTGGCGCAAGGCCTGCTCAATGCCGATGGCGTCAAGGACGATGCATCCGGCTTTATCGGTCGTGTCGGCTCGCTGATCAGTGCCGGTGCCAATGTGTTTCTGGCGCTCACCGCAGCCGGCATGGCACTGGGCGGCGGCAGCGGCGGTGCGGGCGGCGGGGAGGAGGACGCCTCGGCCTGGCTGCTGCAACAGCCCTTTGGGCCGTGGCTGCTTGGCCTGGCTGCCCTTGGCGTGATCGTCGGCGGGCTGGTGCAGGTCTGGAAGGGTGTTTCGCGCGACTATGCCAAACGCATCGACCTGCCCGCCGCGCATCGGCGCTGGCTCGATCCGGTCTGCCGGTTTGGCCTGGCCGCACGCGGCACGCTGCTGGCCATTATTGGCGGCTTCGTGCTTTATGCCGCCTTCACCGTCTCGCCCGAACAGGCCGGCGGCATCGCCCAGGCGCTGGACTATGTGCATGCCCTGCCCTTCGGCCCCTGGCTCTATGGCCTGGCTGCGCTCGGGCTCGTGGCCTTTGGCGCTTATAGTGTGGTGCAGGCGCTCTATCGCCAGGTCGACGCCCCGGGCATGGCAGACCTCAAGCGTGCTGTGCCGGGTGTTTGAGCCGGTACATCCAATTGCGCCAATCACAATCGGCAACCGCAGCGGCGCCACCTCGTTTCTCCTGCTGGAAGGAGACGTCCCATGGTTCAGACCAGCAGCCATCCATCCCGTACCGCCGAGCGGTTCACCGGCCCGCGCCGCAAACGCTACAAGTCGCTGATCGAGGCGCGCAAGGATGCCGAATTGCCGGCCGGCGAATTCGAAACCGTGCATCCGGCCAGTACGCCTGCCCCGCGTCCGGTGCTCGTCAGCAATACGCGCGCGGAGCGCTGACATGCGCCAGCTCTCCTTCGGCCAATCCAACGCCCTGGCGCCACGCCGATCCTTCGGCGGCGGCGCCTTTATCGGCAAGTTTCTCGAAGCGCAGAACCTGGTCTATCCGCAGGTGCTGGGCGAGCTGCGCGCCGGCCGCAAGCGGGGACATTGGATGTGGTTCATCTTCCCGCAGATCGCCGGGCTGGGCCGCACCGCCAACTCACGGCATTTCGCCATCGACAACCTTAAACAGGCCGAGGCCTATCTGGCCCATCCGATCCTTGGCGGCCGCCTGCGCGAATGCACCGAAAGCGTTTTGCTGCATGGTCCGGGCGGCCCGGCGCCGCGCAACCTGGTGCAGATCTTCAGCACGCCGGATGATCTCAAATTCCACTCGTCGATGACGCTGTTTCATCGTGCCGACGCGGGTGAGCCGCTGTTCAGCCGCGCCCTGCGCGCCTTCTTCCGCAGCCGGGAAGACCAGGCAACGCTCGACCTGCTCTAGCGGGTCAGCGTCACCAGCCGGCCGTCGCCACCGGGCGGAATGGACAGCGCCACGGTCAGCGTGGCGGCCGCGACAATCTCGGGCGACCGCTCGGCCCATTCGACCAGCACGATCGCATCAGGATTGTCGAGCAGGCCCAGTTCATCAACCTCGCGCGGATCGCCGAGCCGGTAGAGATCGGCATGCAGCACCGGACCTTTCGGCGTGTCATAGGGCTGCACCAGAGCAAAGGTCGGCGATGGCACATCCATCCGCTGATCACCGGTCAGCGACCGGATGATGGCACGGGCCAGCGCGGTCTTGCCTGCCCCGAGGTCACCCTCCAGCACCACCAGATCGCCGGGCTGCAGCGTCGCTGCCAGCTCGGCCCCGAGGGCCGCCGTGGCGTCATCATCTGCCAGCAGCCGCGCCATTATTCGGCGACGCCGGCCATGGCGCTGTCGCGCGGCAGGTTGACGACGATGCGCGAGCCGCGCGGTTCGCGCTTTTCGGCGATGATGGTGCCGCCATGCAGGTTGACGAAGGTCTTGACGATGGCGAGCCCGAGGCCCGCGCCGCGCTGGCGGCCAGAAGGCGTGTCGATGCGGGTCTGGATGGCGGCGCGCATTTCGTCGGTGACGCCGGGGCCCTCGTCCTCGATGATGAACAGCATGCGCTCGGCGCGATGGCTGACCGAGAGGCGGATTTCGCCACCCGGCGGCGAGAAGCGTGCGGCATTGGAGAGCAGGTTATACAGCACCTGCACGATGCGCGTGCCGTCGGCGATAAACGGCGGCATGCCGTCCTCGATATCGACCACCAGATTGATCGGCTTTTCGCCCGAAATTTCCGGGAAGGTCGCCGAGAGCCCAGCCTTGGCCTTGTCGACCAGGGTGAAGACATCGAGCAATTCCGGCCGCAGTTCGGCAATGCCGGCATCGACGGAGGCGAGGTCGAGGATATTGTCGATCAGCACGCCCAGGGTCACCGAGGAGGCGCGGATATAGTCGATATAGGAGCGCTGCCGTTCGTTGAGCGTACCGCCCTCGGTGCCGGCCAGAAGGTCAGCAAAGCCGATGATATTGGTCAGCGGCGAGCGCAGTTCATAGGAGACATTCTCGACGAAGGCGTCCTTGAGCAGGTCGGCCGCCACCAGCGCATCATTGCGCTCCTTGAGCACTTTCGAATAGCTGGCGCTTTCGGTGACATCGAGGAAGGTCATCATGGTCTGCCCGTCGGGCAGGCGGGTGATGGCATAATCCAGCAGCCGGCCATCGGAGCGGTTCAGCCGTCCCGTCTGGTCCGAGCGGGTCGGGTTAAGGTCGATGATGCCGCGTTTGAGATCGCGCCAGATGCTGGCGCCGTCTTCGGGAATGGCGCGGCCCGAGGCCTCGGCGATCTGGTCGATATGCGGATTGCGGCCCAGCTCATTGGCCGGCAGCTTCCACAGCGTCGAGAGCCGCGGATTGGAGAGCGTCAGCCGGCCATTGGTGCCAAACACCGCCACGGCTTCGGAGAGCGCATTGATGGTTTCGCGCTGCACATTGGAAAAGGCCTTGTTGGTCGATTCCAATTTGAGGCGTTCGGTAATGTCCTCAAAGACATAGATCACCCCGCCCTGCGCGCCCGCCGGGGCCGAAATCACCTTGATCGAACGGCCATCCGGCAGATGCCAGGGCTCATTCTCATGCGGCGCCTTGCGGGCATAGCTTTCGAGATGTTTGGTCCGCCAGGTCTGGTAGTCGACCTGATTGGGCAACATGCCCTCGGTGCGCAGCTTGTCGAGAATGGCGCGCTCGTCGAGGCCGGGCACGAGGAAGGCGCGGCTCAGATGCCAGAGGCTGGCATAGGCCTCGTTGAACTGCACTAACTCGCGCTTGGCATTGAAAATGGCGATCGGCGTGGTCAGCGCGCCGATAATGCCGCCGACATGGGCAAGGCCCGTTGCAGCCGGGCGGGCGGTTTCGTCTTCCACCGCCTGCAGGTAACCGGCACGGCCGCCGGTTATCGGGAATTCCACCAGCTGGTAGCTGCCAAGACCCGGCCAGGCCAAGGCTGTGGTGCCGATCCTGTCGCCTGTCGCGCAGGTCTGCAGATGCTGGCGCAGCTGCGGCGTATCGAGCAGCTCAGGCGGCGCGCTTTCGCTGCCATGCTTGCCGACCGCCTTGGCCAGCTGCAGATAGGCGGCATTGGCATAGACCAGTCTCTCGGCCTTGTCGCGCGCAAAGGCCGGCTGCGGCAGGGCGGCCAGCACGGCACGCACACTGCCGACATCGCCGGTTGCGGCAGCAGCCACCAAAGTCGGCTCGGCGCCGGGTTGCAAAAAGGCGGGACGCAGGCGCAGCGCCGCGCCGCCGCCCAGCACCCAGCCATTGGCGCGGATCAGCCGGCCGTCGAGCGCCGTGATGCTGACGGCAAAGGCATGGCCGTGCACCCGCAGGTCTTCCAGCAGCCGCGCCAGCTTGTCGGCGTCATTGGGATGGAGCCAGGAGGGGAAATTGAGCACGCTTTCGGGATGCCGGCCCATCGGCAGGACTGCTGCAGACTGGCCCAAAAGCTTGGGTGCGCCATCGCTACTTTCGGTCCACAGCACGGTGACTTCGCGCGAGCCGGAGAGCAGCGCTTCATATTCATCGACCATAGCGCGCAGGCCGGCGATCTGTTCGCCCGCCTGGCGACGGGCCGCCTTGCCATCGGCCAGCATGGTGCGCACCACGCTCATGGCCAGTATGGCGAAAGCACCGGCGCCGACCGCAATGGCCAGGGGCGCGGCCCCGGCCAGGCTGGATGGCGTCACACCCTGCGCCACGGCCGGAGCCGCCGTCATCAGAGTAAGTGGGGCTGCCGCAAGTGTTGCGAATCCCCAATGCTTCCGGAAGTGATCCGGCGCCATGCGCTGCCCTCTAGGTCAAAAATCTGGTTGCCAGCCCGGTTCCAAAAAGAACCGATACGCGGTGTTCAAACGAGATGGCCAAACGCGGAGTCCCTAGGGAATCCAGCCATCTCCGAAACAGTTGCGCGCCCCCGGCAACCGAATCACCCTGACCATACCGGCACGATGAATCCGCTAAAAGAGTCTTAATGGATGTGCATTGCGGGCAAAGGATACATAACTGGGATTGACCGGAGAACGAAGCAGCAACGCTTCGAAACGCCCTGCCGGACAAATTGAGTCCGCGCCGCGATTTGCGCCACGAAGGCCATCAGGGCCGCGCCCGGGAGGGTCGCCCGGTCGGCGCCGAGTTATCCCCAAACAAAAACGCCCGCGGCCAAAACCGCGGGCGCCATCATCAATGAAGCCGATCCTAGTAGCGGTATTCGCCGCTCTTGAACGGGCCTTCGACGGTCACGCCGATATAGTCGGCCTGGTCCTTGGTCAGCTTGGTGAGCTTGGCGCCCAGCTTGGCCAGGTGCAGTTCGGCGACCTTTTCGTCGAGATGCTTGGGCAGCACATGCACCTTCTTCTCAAGCGTCTCGCCATTGGTCCAGAGTTCGATCTGGGCCAGGGTCTGGTTGGCGAATGAGGCCGACATGACAAAGCTCGGGTGACCGGTGGCATTGCCCAGGTTCACCAGGCGGCCTTCGGAGAGCAGGATCAGGCGCTTGCCATCGGGCTTTTCGATCAGGTCGACCTGTGGCTTCACATTGGTCCACTTGAAGTTGCGCAGGCCGAGCACGTCGATCTCGTTGTCGAAGTGACCGATATTGCAGACGATGGCCATGTCCTTGAGCTTGCGCATGTCATCGACCATCAGCACGTCGCGGTTGCCGGTGGCGGTAACGACGATGTCGGCACGCTCGGCGGCGTCTTCGAGTGTCACGACCTCAAAGCCTTCCATGGCGGCCTGCAGGGCGCAGATCGGGTCGACTTCGGTGACCAGCACGCGGGCGCCGGCGCCGCGCAGCGATTCAGCCGAACCCTTGCCCACGTCGCCATAGCCGCAGACGATGGCGACCTTGCCGGCCAGCATGACGTCGGTGCCGCGACGAATGGCGTCAACCAGCGATTCACGGGTGCCGTACTTGTTGTCGAACTTGGACTTGGTAACCGAGTCGTTGACGTTGATGGCGGGGAAAGGCAGCTCGCCCTTGGCATGCAGCTGGTAGAGGCGCATCACGCCCGTGGTGGTTTCTTCCGAGACGCCGCGGATGGCGGCACGGATGGTCGAGAAGAAGGTCGGGTTCTTGGCCAGGCGGCGCTTGATGGTGGCGAAGAAGATTTCCTCTTCCTCATTGCCCGGCTTGTCGAGGATGGAAATGTCCTTCTCGGCCTTGGCGCCGGTCAGGATGTACATGGTGGCATCGCCGCCATCGTCGAGGATCATGTTCGGCGTCGAACCCGGCCAGTCCATCATGCGGTCGGTGAAATCCCAGTATTCTTCCAGCGTCTCGCCCTTGTGGGCAAACACTGGGATGCCGGCGGCAGCAATGGCCGCAGCAGCATGGTCCTGGGTCGAGAAAATGTTGCACGAGACCCAGCGCACTTCGGCACCAAGCGCGACCAGCGTCTCGATCAGCACGGCGGTCTGGATGGTCATGTGCAGCGAGCCGGCAATGCGGGCACCCTTGAGCGGCTGGGCAGCGGCATATTCGGCGCGGATGGACATCAGGCCGGGCATTTCGATTTCGGCGATGTCGAGTTCCTTGCGGCCAAAGGCGGCGAGGGAAATGTCCTTGACCGCAAAGTCGGTCGAATGGGTGGTCATGTGATGGCTCCGGAGCGCAGACGAGGGACGTTACCCTTGCTATACGCAAGGCCCGGGTCCGGATCAACCGGAGACATAAAGAAATGTTTATATCTAGCTAGCGATAAGCCGCGTAGCGGCGCTTTGCCAGGCTCTTGAACGGCATGGCGCCGAAGCGCCACAGGCCCGAGAGGATCAGATAGCCGAGGATAAAGCCGCCGCCGGCGTAGAGAATACCCTCCATGGTGACCGGCACTGCTGGCTTGTAATTTTCCAGCGTGCGCTGGCCGATATCGGTATCGAGATAGGCCGGCAGCGACTGGAAGCGCTCCACCGGCCCGGCGCCCTGGATCTCGGTCAATATGGCGCTGAGCTGTTCGAGCCGCACAAAATTGGCCGCCTCGCTCACCCCACGGCCGACGATGAAGCCGTCGGTCGCACTGTCATAGCGCTGCAAAGCCTGCTGCCGATCAAGCCCGGCATCGGCCGCTTCGCTGTCGAAGCGCTGGGTGATGATGCGCAGCTCGTCCACCGCGCCGCCGAGGCGCTGGGTATATTGCTGGGCATATTCGGGAAACTGGCTGAGCGCCACGGCCAGTCCCAGCCCGCCAATTCCCGCAATCGCTCGCCGCATGATTTGCTCCTGCTGTGCAGGGAGAATGAGCCGCTGGCGGTTACGGTTGCATGAAGAGGCTCTAGCGCAGCGGCACGGTCAGCGTGCCCTTGGCATCGAAGCGCCGGTTCTCCCCGCCAATGCCCTGATAGCCAAACGAGGATTTCCAGCGCGTGCCGCTGGGCAGTTCCACATTGAGCGTGCCCTCCAGCCCGCTGCGCAGGCCATCCACCGCCAGCGCATCATCCAGCGACAGCTTGGTCACCGTGTCGAGCTTGAGCCCGGTGGTGAACACCACATTGTCCACCGTGGCCAGCCGATAGGTGACGCTGGGGCCTAGGGCTAGCTCGCCGGTCGCCCGGCGCTGCGCTTCGACCAGGGCGCCATCCAAATCCTGCAAAGCCGGGGCATGGGCAGCAAAATAGCTCACCCGCGCCTGCGGCCTAAAGCTCCACTCATCGAACTGCCATTTGCCGGAAAAGGCCGTGGTCATCAGCCAATTGGCAGTCTCACGCTCGTCCTCGCTCCACGAACCGGCACCACCACGGGCGCCCAGCAGGTCGAGATAGAAATTCTCCGACAGCCGCGCCGTGCCGAAACCGCCAAGGCTCCAACCGGCCAGTTGCGACGCCGCCCGCGTATCGGTCTGGGCGAAGCCGCCCAGCAGCAGGCTGTCATTGACCAGATAATCTCCGCCGGTGCTGACCACGTCGCGCCGCTCGCCACCGCCCAGCTCGGCCAACAGCGTCGACCGACCCTTGAGCCACAGGTCATAGAGCCGCGGTTTTTGGTTGCCACCCAGCTTGTCATAGGCAGCCAGCGACGCCGCCACCGGGATCGGCGTGCCCGACATAATGCCCGGCAGCGCCTTCATGAAGCGCTCTGGCGTTTTGGGAACCTCGATCACCCCGCGCAGCCGATCGCTGCGATCTGCTGCCGTCGGCAGGTTGGCGAGTATCTGCTGGTTGCGCGCCAGCGCATCGCTCAGGTCTGGCAGGCCCTGCGCCATGCCGACGGGACCGCACAGCAAAAAGCCGACAACACCTAGCAGCAACGACCGCCCGCGGCCGCGCCTTGCTCCAAACCATTTCGCCATAATCGTCCCTGTCACGGCCCGCACGGCCGCGGCAAAGCACGCGACCGGCCATCAAGGGAGCCCCAGGACTGACGCTGGCTCCCCGCTCATCCCCTAAGGAATGGCGCCATGGTCGCGCCGATCCCTGTCATGATCCACCCCCAGCGGTTCAAGGGAGCCATGAGCTGAGGGGGATGGTCGAGGCGTTTGTGGAAAGGGTTTGTTTACTTTCGGCCCGGCGCCTAGCCATCCCCCCACCCCTAATCGCTCCCCATTAAGGGGAGGGAAGCCGACGCTCGGTGCCTCGGCTCTTGCTCATCCCTCCTTCTTGTGGGGAGGGTGGCCCCGAAGGGGGCGGGTGGGGGGAGGGTTGCGCACTATCTCGGGGATGACGCTTGTTCGAGCGCCGCAAGAACGACTTCAATCACCCCATCGATATTCCGCATAACATCCAGATTGGTGACGCGCAGCACTCGATAACCTTCGGCCGATAGAAAGGCATCACGAACCCTGTCGTGCTTTTGCCCAGCGTCGGAGAAATGCGTATCGCCATCCACTTCGATGATGAGCCTGGCGCGATGACAGGCGAAGTCGGCAATGTAATGCCCAAACGGAACTTGCCGACGAAAGTGGTGATGAAGCGGCTTGAGGGCGCGCAATGCATTCCAGAGTTTTGCTTCTGGCGCTGGCATGATCTTGCGAAGCTGGCGTGCCCGTTCGACGCTCATACCCCAACCTCAATCCCTCCCCACAAGGGGGAGGGGAGGCCGCCCTGTGCACGGAATACATCCAGTCACCAAGGCGTTTCAGGTTACGAGGCCCTACCCCGCAACCCCGTCGCTATCCTCGTCAAAGCCGTTGTTCACCAGCTCGACGATCGCTTCCAGCGCCTCGCGGGCCTGCTTGCCGCTGGCTTGTACCAGGATGGTCGAGCCGGGGCCGGCGCCGAGCATCATCAGACCCATGATGGAATTGCCATTGACCGACGAGCCGTCCTTGATGACGGAAACAGTGGCGTCAAAGCATTCGGCCGTGCGCACGAAGCGGGCCGAGGCGCGGGCGTGCAGGCCCTTGCGGTTGACGATGGTCAGTTGCTGGGCAACTGCCCGGCCGGCGCCGGTCCCGTCCATCAAACAGAACCCCGCATGGCTTTAACCGAAAACCGCGTCGCACTTTTCGGAGCCATGCTTAACCCGCACCCAGGATGGAATTGGCGACGGTGATGTACTTCCGCCCCGCTTCCTGTGCCAGGTTCACCGCATCCTTGATCGCCATGTCGCTGCGCACCCGGCCGAGCTTGACCAGCATCGGCAGGTTCACCCCGGCGATGACTTCAACCTCGCGGTTCTGCATCACGGAAATGGCGAGATTGGAGGGGGTGCCACCGAACATGTCGGTCAGGATGATGACGCCGGCGCCGTCGTCGGCGCGGTCGACAGCAGCCAGGATGTCGTTGCGGCGGTTTTCCATATTGTCATCGGGACCGATGGCGATGGTTTCGCAGAAATCCTGCGGCCCCACGACATGCTCGAGAGCCGACTTGAATTCATTGGCAAGCGCACCATGCGTCACCAGAACCAGACCAATCATGCAACGTCCCCAGCCTGCCGAGCCACGCCACCACAGCGGCGCCCACGGCATTCCAGCAAATTCTGCCCCCTGTCCACCCGGCCGGCGAAGCGCCAGCAAAGTGAACCCGAACCCGGCCCAGAAGGACGAGCATGGGCCATTTTCGGCTCGTAGCCGCTGGGATTCAAGTGGTTTTTTGTCACGGTACCGTGGAAGAGCGCGACAATGCCGAAATCGCCTCGATCACCAGCAGCATCTGGTGACCCAGGCTGATGACGTCGCCATAGGGCACCGGCGCCCGCGCCACGCTGGTTCCAGCCAGTTCCGTCACCATCTGGTCTTCCTCCAGCATGCGCACCAAATCGGGCACCAGATCGATGACGAGATGCAGCGGGACCGGACTTCTATGTGGCCGGCTGACGATCCCGCGCCCGCGCAATTCGATCAGCCCGGCCAGGCGATCCGGCGCCAGCATGGTGAGTTGACCGCCAGCGAGCTGCAGATCGACCCGATCGTCGGAAACGAGGAAGGCCGGCAGGCCCCTGCCCTCCCAGCGATCCAGCAAAGTCATGGCCAGAACCGATTTGCCCGCACCCGAAGGCCCACGCAGCAAAATTCCGGTGTCGCCCAGAAGAAGCCCCGTTCCATGCACGTTGATTGGCTTGCTCATGCCGCCAATCTATTTGCGGGCGCGCGGCAAGACAATCGTAAACACCGCGCCGGAGCGGTCTGTACGGTTACCACCCTTGATGGTTCCCTTATGCGCATCAACAATTTGCTTGGAGATGGAGAGCCCCAGCCCCGAGTGGTCGCCAAAGCTCTCGCTGTCGGGACGGTCGGTGTAGAAGCGCTGGAAAATCTTGCCGAAATCGCCGGTAATGCCGGGGCCCTCGTCGGTCACTGTAACGACGATCTGCTCAGGGTCGGTCGATAGCGCCACGCGCACCACGCCGCCCTCGGGCGAAAAGCTCACCGCATTGTCGATTAGATTGGCGAACACCTGGGCCAGCCGGCTTTCGTGGCCATTGATTACCGCAGCGCCCTTGCCGGCGCGCTTGTCCATGACGACGGTCACGCCGCGCCCCAGCGCCATGTCCTTCTGGATCGACACCATTGCCTCGGCCAGCTTCTCCACATCTACACGCTCCGAACCCTCTCGCGCCAGTTCGGCATCGAGCCGGCTGGCGCTGGAAATATCGGTGATCAGCCGGTCGAGGCGTTTGACGTCGTGCTGGATAATGTCGTTGAGCCGGTCCTTGTCCTCCTGGCGCTTGGCCAACGGCAAAGTCTCCACCGCGCTGCGCAGCGAGGTCAGCGGGTTTTTCAGCTCATGCGCCACGTCGGCGGCAAAGCGCTCGATGGCCTCGATGCGGTTGTAGAGCGCGTCGGTCATGCGCCGCAAAGCGCCGCTCAGATGACCGATCTCGTCGGGCCGATCGGTGAAGTCGGGAATTTCGGCGCGCGCATTGCCGGCGGTCTGCACCCGTTCGGCGGCTTCCGACAGGCGCCGCATCGGTCCGGCAATGGTGCCGGCCATCAAAAGCGACAGCGCGATCTGCACGCCCGCCGCGATCATGGCGATGCGCAGAATGCTCCAGCGCTCCTGCGCCACCACGGAATCGATATCGCCCGGCGCGGTCGACAGCAGGATGGCGCCTACCACGGCCCGAAGCCGCTGCACCGGCACGGCCACCGACACCACCAATTGGTTCTGCGCATCGACGCGCACGAAATCCGCCGGCGCGCCGCTCAGCGCCGACGCCACCTCAGGATAGCGGGCGCCTTCGTCGACACCATATTCCTGGTATTTCGGGAAATTATCGCCAGGCACCCAGCTCAGCACGGCGTTCCACCAGTTCCACAGGAAGAAGTCGTCGCGCTTGGTCTCGATAATGGTCCGCATCACCTCGCCGCGCGCATAGATATTGTCGCTATCGAGGATCATCAGCCCACCCTGATCATAGATGCGGGCGCGGGTACGGGTCGGGGTGATCAGGTTGCGCAAGAGGGGCGCCACCCGCTCCGGATTGATCGGAAATTCCAGCGTCGGATCGAAATAGCTCAACGACGACACCGTGCCATCGCCCTGCAACTGCAGCAGGCGGTCAGGGTTGATCGAAATGACGTCGCTATCCACCGTCGCCGAAGCGGCGATGGCGGCGGCGATGATTTCGCCCTGCACGCGCAGTGATTGCACGCGGGCATCGATCAGACCGGCGCGCCACTGGTTGAGGTAGAGGATGCCCACCACCAGCACCAGGAGACCCGCCAGATTGAGCACGATGATGCGCTGGGTCAGGCTGGAGAAAATGGTGAAGTTGAGGAACCGCACCACGGCATTGGACAGCTTGTAGAAGGGCGCCAAGAGAAGCCGCCAGCGATTGGCTTTGCTCAGGGTCTCCGGCTCAGGGACGGCCGTGTCCGCCCCCGGCGCGCGCCATTGCTGGTCTGCGTCGGGCTGGGATGCCTGATCCGGATCGAGAATGGCCACTTTCGCGCCTATTGCTCCTTGAAGCGATAGCCGACGCCATACAGCGTCTCGATCATCTCGAAGTCGTCGTCGGTCGCCTTGAACTTCTTGCGCAGCCGCTTGATGTGGCTGTCGATGGTGCGATCGTCGACATAGACCTGATCGTCATAGGCCGCATCCATCAGGGCATTGCGCGACTTGACCACGCCGGGCCGCAAAGCCAGCGCCTGGAGGATCAGAAATTCGGTGACGGTCAGCGTGACGCGCTGGCCCTTCCAGGTGCAGGTATGGCGCTCTTCGTCCATCACCAGCGAGCCGCGCTCGATCAGCGCCTTGCCCGTGCCGGGTTCGCCCGGCGCACCAGCGGGAGCCGAAGGATCGCGCGGGGCGGAGCGGCGCAGGATCGCCTTGACGCGCTCAACCAGCAGGCGCTGGCTGAACGGCTTGGTGATGAAATCATCGGCGCCCATCTTGAGGCCGAACAGCTCGTCGATTTCCTCGTCCTTGGACGTCAGGAAAATCACCGGCACATCGGACTTCTGGCGCAGGCGGCGCAGCAGTTCCATGCCGTCCATGCGGGGCATCTTGATGTCGAGAATAGCCAGGTCGGGCTTGTCCGTGGTCAGGCCCTCAAGGCCCGAGGCACCATCGGTATAGGTGGCGACCTGATATCCTTCGGCCTCCAGCGTCAGCGACACGGAAGTGAGAATATTACGGTCGTCATCGACCAGAGCGATTTTTGGCATGGGCTGCCTTTCTTGTTCGGACGCTTGCAAACAGGCGGCACTATTGGCCGTGAACTACGCTTGCAGGGGACAAATACGCATTAAATAAGGCGCGGCCAAGGGCGGTGCGCTGTTGCGACGCGATGCGACTTCAGTCTTACGACCGATTTCGGGATGGTTGAGGCACGAATTCGCACTCTATTTTCAACTCCACAGCAGGCGGCACCTTGGCCGCGCATGCGACGGAGTGATTGCGATGACCCAGTTCGACCATGAGACCCTCAGGAGCCAGATTGCCGCCCGGGCCGGCTCGCTGTCGCTCAACGACATCGCGCCCGTGCTGGTTGCACGCTCCGTGCAGGGTGAGGAAGCAGAGCTGACCGTCGATGGCGCCGTCAGCGTGCGCACCGGACAGTTCACCGGCCGCTCGCCGAAAGACAAGTTCATCGTCCGTGACGGGCTGACCGAAAACAGCGTCTGGTGGGATAATGCGGGCGCCATCAGCCCGGCCCAGTTCGACCTGCTGCTCGAGGATGCCGTGGCCTCCTTTGGTGGCGTCGCCGCCTTCCGGCAGGACCTGCTCGCGGGCGCCGATCCGCGCCACCAGTATGGCGTCACCGTCCTGACCCCCAGCGCCTGGCATGCCCTGTTCATCCGCAACCTGCTTATTCGTCCCGGCGAAGGCATAGAGGCCGGTAGCGGCGCGACGCCCGTCACCATCGTCCATGCCCCGCGCTTCAAGGCCGACCCGGCCCGCCACGGCGGCCGCAGCGAGACGCTGATCGCGCTCGACATGAGCCGCAACATCGTCGTCGTCGCCGGCACGCTCTATGCCGGTGAAATCAAGAAGTCGGTGTTCTCGCTTTTCAATTTCCACGCCCCACGCCAGGGCGTGCTGCCGATGCATTGCTCGGCCAATCTTGGGAAGGATGGCGAAGCCGCCCTGTTCTTTGGCCTCTCGGGGACCGGCAAGACCACTCTCTCCAACGATCCCGATCGCCCACTGATCGGCGATGACGAACATGGCTGGAGCGCGGATGGCGTCTTCAATCTCGAAGGCGGTTGCTATGCCAAGACCATCAAGCTCAGCCCGGAAGCCGAGCCCGAAATCTTTGCCGCCACCAAGCGCTTCGGCACGGTCTTGGAGAATGTCGTGCTCGATGGCGCGCGCGTGCCCGAGTTCGACGACGTCTCACTGACCGAAAATACCCGCGCGGCTTACCCGATCCATGTGCTGCCGGCCATTGCCAAGGGCAGCGTCGGCGGCACGCCCAAAACTGTGGTCTTCCTCACCGCCGATGCCTTCGGCGTCCTGCCGCCGGTCGCGCGCCTGACACCCGAACAAGCCGTCTATCACTTCCTTTCCGGCTATACCGCCAAGGTGGCCGGCACCGAACGCGGCGTCACCGAACCGCAGGCCACCTTCTCGGCCTGCTTCGGCGCCCCCTTCATGCCGCTGCACCCCACGGTCTATGGCGACATGCTGGCCGACAAGCTGCAAACCAGCGGCGCTACCGCCTGGCTGATCAACACCGGCTGGACCGGCGGCGGCTATGGCGTCGGCAAGCGCATCGACATCGCCTCCACCCGCCGCCTGCTCACCGCAGCGCTGGATGGCTCGCTCGACAATGCCGAAATGCGGGTGGACGAGCTGTTCGGTTTCGAAGTGCCGCTCGCCGTCCCCGGCGTCGATAGCAAGCTGCTGACGCCGCGCCAGACCTGGGCCGATGCCGAAGCCTATGACAGGCAGGCCCTGCACCTCGCCGGCCTGTTCCGCGCCAATTTCGAGAAATTCGGCGATGCGGCGAACGCGGCGCCCGGGCCAAGGATGGCGCAGGCCGCGGAATAACGAAGGGGCGCTGCGAGGCGCCCTTTTTCATTTGAGCCTCGGCAAGAACAGCACGCGTGGCGCCGCTCTCCACCACGCTATGCTTGGTCCCCCTCTCCCGTAACGGGAGAGGAAGCCACCCCAATCATCTGTGCCCGCAGTCAGGAATCCTCTCCCGCTTGCGGGGGAGGGGGACCGCCCATAGGGCGGTGGAGGGGGAGCCGCTTGCACCGAAGCTGTCACTACCCCGCACACACGCCCCTGCAACCCGAAGCAAACCCCAGGCGCCTCATCACATCACAATGTCGGAAAGTTCAGCGCCTCAGTTCGGCGCGTAGAAGATATGCGAGCCGATTTCGGCCACGGCATTGTAGGTGTTCGACCAGGAGGGGCTCACATTGGTCGTGTGGTAGTAGAGCGCCGAGCCCGGCACGGCGCCAACCTGTTCGCCCAGGGCGAATTCGGCATAGACCGACTGCGCCAGGTCAGCCGAGCGGGCCCAGGCGCGGCGTTCGCCCGGTGCGTCGGTACGGCCGTCGCAGGCGAAGGTGAACTGGCAGCGGTGGAAGCCCTTGTCGGCATTCTGGTAGATCACGCCGCAGAGCGTTGCCGGGAATTTGCCGGAACGGGCGCGGTTGACAATGACATTGGCCACCGCCAGCTGGCCGGCTTCGCTCTCGCCGCGGGCCTCGTGATAGATGGCCTGTGCCAGGCAATCGCGCTCGGCATCGGCATGCTGCAGGCGCTGTTCGAGCGGCTGGTAGCTGGTTTCGACGTAAGCAGCGAGCATCGAGGTATTGAGCGCCGGCTCGGGGCGACGGGTCGGGCTGGTGAAGCTGGCAATGGCCGAGACGGCGCTGTTGTCGTTGATCGAGCCGCGGGCGATGTAGCCCATCAGCACGTCCGAGGTCAGCTCGTCTGGCACCTGCAGGCCCAGCACGTCGACGGCGCGCAGCTCGTTCTGGCGCGCGACATAATTAGCAAGCAGAGCGGGGGTCAGCGGCTGCTGGCCGGGGGCAACACCGACCACGGTCGGGCCAATGGCCGGCTGGGCGCGCAGGGTAGCGAGATCGGCGGGAACCTGAAGCGGGGTGACATCGGCGACGCGAAGCGTCTGGGCGTGGGCAGGAACGAGCGTGATGAACAAAACGAGCGCGAGCGCTCCGAAGGCAAGCACATGCGAAACCGCACGCACAGCACTATTCCGCCAGCTCTGCCCCAATGCCCCGTCCTTACCCCTGAACCCGTCCGGCCATATCCGGCGGGTCTTCGTCCGGACCTGCATGCCCAGGTCCTTCGTCACTTCCGGCTGCACCCTATCCAAGGGAGCGCAACGTGGGAAGCCGGAATTTACGACTACTTAACCATAGCCGTTAGCTTGTTAAGTTAGGGTTAATCTACGTAGTGCCGGAAGAAAACCCAATAATTTTATGGACTTGAGGCGTAGTGAAGCAAGCCTTCAGCGCGACGCTAAAAGTTTATGGATTAACGCGGGGGTTGGTTGGGATTGTTGTGGAGAGGTGTTGGCAAGACGCGATGTCTGGTGCTTGGGGCTTCACCCCACCCTCAATCCCTCCCCATCAAGGAGAGGGAAGTCCGCGTCCAGCGAACTCGATGCTTCTTATCCCTCCCCTTGTGGGGAGGGTGGCCCCGAAGGGTCGGGTGGGGATGGCGCAGCAGCCTCAGTGCCGATCGAACGCCGCCAGCCGCACGTGATCGAGGCTTTCCATCACGGCAATGCCCAGCGCGCGAATTTCTTCGCTCGGATGCACCAGGTCCGGCACCATCACCGTCTGCATGCCGGCGGCATGGGCCGCCCGCACGCCGGCATGGCTGTCTTCCAGCGCCAGGCATTTCAGCGGATCGACGCCCAGCCGGCGCGCCGCCGTGAGGTAAGGCTCGGGATGCGGCTTGGGATTGACCACATCGTCGCGGGTGACAATGGTTTCGAACAGGTCGAACAGGCCCGCCGCCGTCAGGTGATGCTGGGCATGCGGATTGCGCGACGAGGTCGCCACCGCCGTCGGGATCTTGCGCTCGTTGAGTTCCCGGACCAGTTCCAGTGCCCCGGGCTTGACCGGCACGCCGCCATGGCTGCGTTCGCGCATGATGACGCGGCAGCGCTCGTCGAACAAAGTATAGGGAAAGCTCACACCATAGGATTCGAGCAGCAGCCGATTGGTGTTTTCGTGGCTGCCGCCGACCATCGACATATGCACGGCGTCGGTCATTTCGAAGCCCAGCTCGGTGCAGACCTCGAAGACGATGGTTTTGAACACGCTCTCCGTATCGAGCAGGGTGCCGTCCATGTCGAAAATGACGGCCTCGAAGGGCGCAAGGCGCAGGATGTCGCTCTGGGATTTCATCCCGCTCGATATAGGGCGATTTGGCGCGACTTGCTAGGAGAGCTGTCGAAAGGCTGGGTTGCAACAGCAGATCAAGGTAAGCGTTGAAGCGTCATGTCCGATTTCAAACCCGCCCAGAACCACCTGTCGCTCGGCGACGCCTTCTTCGATCGCGTCAAGCCGGCCGACTTCCCCAAAACCGTGCTGCGCCACCGCGACCAGCGCTGGGCCAAGCGCCTCGGCCTTGATGATCTGACGGACGATCAGTGGCTTGCCCATTTCGGCCGTTTCGAGCCCCTGCCCGGCTCGCTGCCCGAGCCCCTGGCGCTGCGCTATCACGGCCATCAGTTCCGCAGCTACAATCCCGACCTCGGCGATGGTCGCGGCTTCCTCTTTGCCCAGGCACATGACTTGGCCGACAATCGCCTGCTCGATTTCGGCACCAAGGGCTCGGGCCGCACTCCCTGGTCGCGTGGCGGCGATGGCCGCCTGACGCTTAAGGGCGGGGTGCGCGAAGTGCTGGCGACAGAAATGCTGGAAGCGCTGGGCGTCTACACCTCCAAGAGCTTTTCGCTGGTCGAAACCGGCGAGGAGCTCGATCGCGGAGACGAGCCCTCGCCCACCCGCTCCTCAGTTTTGACCCGGCTCAGCCACAGCCATATCCGCATCGGCACCTTCCAGCGCCTCGCCTATCTCGAAGACCACGAGAGCCTGGCACAGCTGCTGGATTACGCCGTGGCCACCTATTATCCAGAGCTCGGCGACGCGCCGGACAAGGCCGTGGCCTTCCTCGAAGCCGTCGTCGCCAAGGTGGCAAAGCTCGGCGCGCAATGGATTGCCGCGGGCTTTATCCACGGGGTGCTGAACACCGATAATATCAACATCACCGGCGAGAGCTTCGACTATGGCCCCTGGCGCTTCCTGCCGGCCTATGACCCAAAGTTCACCGCCGCCTATTTCGACGAAACCGGCCTCTATAGCTTCGGCAACCAACCCGACGCCCTGGCCTGGAACCTGACGCGTCTTGCGGAGTGCCTGCTGCCCCTGTCCAGCATTGAAGCGCTCGAACCCGCCCTCAACACGGTCTGGCCAATCTTCCGCGCCGAACTGCCGCGCCAGATGCTGCGCCGCCTCGGCCTCAAGCCGCTGGATGTCGAGACGGATGGCGCCTTCGTCACCGCGCTGTTCGGCTTCCTCTCCGCCGGCCAGGCGCCCTATGAGCAGTTCTTCTTCGACTGGCGCGGCGGCGGGTTGAGCGCCGAACGCGCGGCGCACAGCCCTTCGGCCCAGCACTATGCCAGCGAGGCCTTCCGCCCGGTCGCCAATGGGCTCGAACGCTATGGCCCCGCCGATGATCTCAATCTCGACCACGCCTATTTCACCCGCGAAACGCCGCGCACCATGCTGATCGACGAGGTCGAAGCCATCTGGGCGCCAATTGCCGAGCATGATGACTGGGGTCTGTTTCACGCCGCGCTGGCGGAAATCGCCCAGATGCGGCAAGCCTATTCCGTCACGCCCTGAGGAGGAAACCATGCCGATTTACGCCCTCGATGGCCTCGCCCCACAGATCGACCCTGACGTGGGCTGGGTCGCCCCGACAGCGGTACTGATCGGCGATATTGTGGTCGGTGCCGACGCCGGCATCTGGTTCGGCGTCGTGGCCCGCGGCGATATCGAGCGCATCTCCATCGGCGCCCGCACCAATGTGCAGGAAAACTGCGTGCTGCACACCGATAGCGGCTATCCGCTCACCATCGGCGACAATGTCACCATCGGCCATGGCGCCGTGGTCCATGGCTGCAGCATCGGCGACAACACGCTGATCGGCATGGGCGCCACCGTGCTCAATGGTGCCAAAATCGGAAAAAACTGCCTGATCGGCGCCAATGCGTTGATCACCGAAAACAAGGTCATCCCCGACAATTCCATGGTGCTGGGTGCGCCCGGCAAGGTGGTGCGCGAGATCGACGCCGAGGGCGTCAAGGCGCTGGCCGCCTCGGCCGAACGCTATGTGCGCAATGCCCGCCGCTTTGCCATGGGCCTCACCACCGTCACCCCCGGAGACTTCGAGCCGGCATGAGCGACACTTCTGAGCGGCAGCATGCCATTCTCGAACTGGCCCGCCAGCAGAGCCGCGTCACCGTCGATGCGCTGGCGGCTCATTTTGCCGTTTCGGTGCAGACCATCCGCAAGGATCTCAACACGCTCTGCGACCAGCGCCTGCTCAGCCGCGTGCATGGCGGCGCCACCTTGCCTTCCGGCGTCGAAAACCTCGAATATGAAGCCCGCCGCCGCATTGCCGCCGAGGCCAAGGATGCCATCGGCAAGGCAGCCGCCGCCCTGATCCCCAATGATGCGTCGCTGTTCATCAATATCGGCACCACCACCGAAGCGGTCAGCCAGGCGCTGCTCGATCATTCGGGTCTTTTGGTCATCACCAATAATATCAATGTCGCCAATCGCATGCGGGTCTACCCGCGCTTTGAAGTGGTGATCGCCGGCGGCGTGGTCCGTCCCTCCGATGGCGGCATTGTCGGCGAGGCGGCGGCCGGGTTCTTCAGCCAGTTCAAGGTCGATTATGCGGTGATCGGCGCCTCGGCGCTGGATGAAGAGGGCACCCTGCTCGACTATGACTATCGCGAGGTCAAGGTCGCCCAGGCCATCATCGCCAATGCGCGCCATGTCATCCTCGTCGCTGATCAGGGCAAGTTCGCCCGCTCAGCCCCAGTGCGCATCGCTCGCGTGGATCAGGTCACGACCTTCGTCACCGACGCCTGTCCATCCGAGACCTTTCGCGCTCATTGTAGAGCCGCCGGCGTCGACTTGATCGAGACTACGGAAAACCCCGTAGATTAGCCAAGCGCTAACCACGCGGCGAAGTCACTGCTTTGATAAGCCAAACATAAACTCCATCCGTGCAGTATTGGCCGGTCGGTCATTGGGGGCTGACGATGGCAGTTCTCGTGGGTCAGAAAACCAAACCTTCGCACGATCATCGACTGAGCTGGCTGCGGCCGACGCTGGTGCCAGCGCTGGTGGCGCTTGTCGTTTTGGTCATTGGCGGGGTCTTCCTCGACAAGCAGAACAGCGTGCTCAACCAGGAGCGCGCCCGGGCCGGCGTTGTCGCCGAAGTCTCGCTGATCCGCGCCAAGCTCGAAGGCAATATCAACGGCAATTTCCAGCTGGTGCGCGGCCTGATCTCGACGCTGTCGACCCAGCCCGACATGGACCAGCGGCATTTTTCGGCGCTGGTCGCCAATCTCTTCAAGGAACACAGCCAGCTGCGCCTGATCGCGGCAGCGCCGGACCTCAAGGTCTCGATGATCTATCCGCTGGCCGGCAATGAAAAGGCCATTGGCCTCGATTACCGTACCAATACCGCCCAGCGCCCATCGGTGCTGCGGGCCCGCGACAGCGGCCGGCTGGTGCTGGCCGGGCCGGTCGAGCTGGTGCAGGGCGGACGCGGCTTCATCGGCCGCTTCCCGGTCTATACCGAAACACTCTATGGCCGCCATTTCTGGGGCGTCGTCTCGGCCGTGGTCGATGTCGGCCGGCTTTATGCCGATAGCGGTCTGCTCGACAGCGGGCTGGGTGTCGACATTTCGATTTCCAGCCAGGACACGGTCGGCCTGCCCGCGACCCGCTTCTTTGGCCCCGATCTCGAAGCGCAAAGCCCGGTTCGCTCATCGATCACACTACCTTCCGGCACTTGGGAAATCGCCGCTACGCCCAAGGGCGGCTGGGAGAGCGCTCCGAGCAATACCCTGTTGCTGCGCCTGGCCATGGTGATCGCCGGCGCGCTGATCCTTCTGCCCATTGCCATCACCGGGCGCCTCTTGGGTGAACGGCAGAGCCATTTCCGCGAACTCAAATCGCGTGAAGCCGAGCTCGAGCAGATTTCGCGCCGGCTGGAACTGGCGCTCGACGTCTCCAAGATCGGCGTCTGGGAGATGGATCTTTCCACTGGCGACGAAACCTGGGACGCCCGCACCAACGAGCTCTATGGCCTCGATCCCAATGGCGGCGCGCGCAGCCACGACCATTGGAAGGCGGCCGTGCATCCCGAGGATCAGCAGCGCGCCGAGGCCGATTTCCGCCGCATGATCGCTACCGGCCGCTATGAGTCGAAATATCGGGTTCAGCTTTCGGACAATAGCATTCGCCACATCCGCTCGATGGGCGCGCTGTTCAACGAGCCGGGCGAGCCGGAACGTGTCGTCGGCGTCAATTGGGACGTTACGGCCGACGTGCTGCTCAACGAGGAACTGCGCCACGCCACGCTCCTCACCGAGGCGCGCAATCGCGAGCTCGAAGCGGCCCGCGTGCGCATCGAGCACAATTCCCTCCATGACAGCCTGACCGGCCTGCCCAATCGCCGTTACCTCGACGATATGCTCAAGCAACAGGCGGCCGGCGGCTATCATGGCAGCGGCAGCATGGCCATGCTGCATGTCGATCTCGACCGCTTCAAGCAGATCAACGATACGCTGGGCCACGCGGCCGGCGATGCCATGCTGATCCATGCCAGCGCCGTGCTGCGCGACAATTGCAGCTACAACGACTTCGTCGCCCGCATCGGCGGCGACGAATTTGTCGTGTTGACCAGCGCCGAAGATGGCGACTTCTATCTCGGCGCCCTGGCCGAGCGGATCGTCCGGCAGATGCGCCAGCCGGTCAAATACGAAGGCCATGAGTGCCGCTTCGGCGTCAGCATCGGCATTGCCGCCGATCGCGGCGAGACGCTCGACGTGCAGCGCCTGTTGATCAATGCCGATATCGCGCTCTATCGCGCCAAGGGCCGCGGTCGCAATCGCTATGAATTCTTCTCCGAAGCGCTACAGGCCGAGGTGGTCACCACCAAGCGCGTCGCCGACGAAATCCTCAATGGCCTCGAGCGCGACGAATTCGTCGCCTGGTTCCAGCCGCAGTTCGACGCCCATACGCTCGAAGTGGTCGGCGTCGAGGCCCTGGCCCGCTGGCAGCATCCGATCGATGGTATCAAGCCCCCCGCCGCCTTCCTGCCGATTGCCGAAGAACTCAATGTCGTCGCCACCATCGACCGGATCGTGCTGGCCCGGGCGCTTGAAGCGCTGGATCGTTGGGACGAACTCGGTCTCAACGTGCCGCGCGCCTCGGTCAATGTTTCCCATCGCCGCCTGCATGACGAGGACCTGATCAAGGGCCTGCTCGAACTCGATATCGAGCCCGGCCGCATCAGCTTCGAGCTGGTCGAATCCATCTATCTGGACGAGGGCGATGCCGTGATCGGCTGGAACATCGACCAGATCAAGGAACTCGGCATAGATGTCGAAATCGACGACTTTGGCACCGGTTATGCCTCCATCGTCTCGCTCCAGAAGCTGCGCCCCAAACGCCTCAAGATCGACCGCCAGCTGGTCGAACCGATCATTGTCGATCTCGGCCAGCGGCAGTTGCTGGCCTCGATCGTCGAAATCGGCAAGGCCATGGGCATCGAAGTCATCGCCGAGGGCGTCGAGACCATGGAACATGCCGCCATCCTGCGCGACCTCGGCGTCGATATCCTGCAGGGCTTTGCCTTCTCGCGCCCGCTCAGCGCCCAGGACCTCGAAACGTTCCTGACGACGCGCGCCTGGATCAAGGCCTCCTGAGCCCTTCTCAAATCGCCCCCACCGTGCATGCTGCCTCCAACAGGAGGAGACTGCGATGAGTGATGCACAAGGACGGTTCGGCATTGGGGTGATCGGCGCCGGCATGGGCGCCAAACCGCATGCCCTGGCACTGCAGTCGCTGGCCAGGGATATCGCCGTACTCGGCGTCTACCGCCGCGATGCCGCCCAGCGCGCAGCGTTCTGTGCGACCTATGGCTTTCCCGAAGCCGAAAGCCTCGAAACCCTCCTCGCCGACCCAAGACTCGATGCACTACTGGTGCTGACGCCGCCCAATGCGCGGCAATCCGTGGTCGAAGCCGCCGCCAAAGCCGGCAAGCCGGTGCTGCTCGAAAAACCAGTGGAACGCACCCTGCAGGCCGCCGAGCAGATCGTCGCCACGGCCGACGCCGCGGGGGTTACCCTCGGCGTCATCTTCCAGCACCGCTTCCGCCGCGCCTCGCGCTATCTCGCCCAGGCCGTTGCTGAAAACCGCTACGGCCCATTGGAGGCCGTGCATCTCACCGTGCCCTGGTGGCGCCCGCAGAGCTACTACGACCAACCCGGCCGCGGCACTTTCGCCCAGGACGGCGGCGGCGTGCTGCTCACCCAGGCGATCCATTCACTCGACCTGATGCTCAGCCTTTGCGGCGACGTCACTGCCGTCACCGCCATGGCGAGAACCACCCGCCTGCACCAAATGGAAACCGAGGACTTCGTCTCGGCCGGTCTCGAATTCACCAACGGCGCCGTGGGCGCGGTCATGGCTACCACCGCCAGCTTCCCCGGCGGCCCGGAGAGCCTGACGCTGAACTTCGCCCAGGCCAGCGCCACCCTCACCGCCGGCAATCTGACCATTCACACCATGTCCGGCGAAACCATCACCGAAGGCGACGCCACCCAGGGCGGCGGCGGCGCCGACCCCATGGCCTTCCCCTTCGACTGGCACGCGGCACAGATCGCGGAATTTGCCGATGCGGTAAAGCAGGGACGCCAGCCGGTCAGCACCGGCCATACCGCACTGCGGGTGCACCGGCTGATCGACGCGATGACGCGGTCGAGTGCGGAGGGGAAGCGGGTGGTACTCACGCCATGATCGAGCGCCTCGACGCCATCGGCGACCGCCCGCTGCCGCCGGGCACTGTGCTGCGCTTTCCGGCGGCATGGCCCTATGAGGACGTCGTCGATTTGATCGTGGTGGCATTTCCCGATGGCTGCGGCCTCGTCGTCGCCACCGGCTATAAAGCTGGGCTAATTGTCGTCATCCTGCCCGGCGACGCCGTGCCCGAAGGACAGATTGCCCTGTCGGCCGCCTGGCTGGCGCAGAACTGGACCCGCTGGGTCTGGCCGGCCGGGGATGCGGCCGAAGTCCGCGTGCTCCCCGGCTATGATGTGCCGACGCTGGCCTAGCTGGCCAGCGCCGCCTTCTTTGCCAGTCTCGCCTTGATGCTCTCAACGCTGGAATTGGGCGTCGCCGCAAACAGCGTGCGCGTATATTCGTGCTGCGGATTGCCGAACACTTCGTCGCGCGTGCCGTGCTCCACCACATCGCCGAAATACATCACCATCACCTCGTCGGCGATGTAACGCACGACGCTCAGGTCATGGCTGATAAACACATAGGTCAGCCCGAACTCGTCCTGCAGGTCCTTCAGCAGATTGAGGATCTGCGCCTGCACCGACAGGTCCAGCGCCGAGACCGGCTCGTCGAGCACCAAAAAGCTCGGATTGAGCATCAGCGCCCTTGCGATCGCAACGCGCTGGCGCTGGCCGCCCGAGAACATATGCGGATAGCGGTTGAAATGCTCGGGGCCGAGGCCGACCTTGAGCAGCATGGCCATGGCCTTTTCGCGCCGCTCGTCGGCCTTCATGTCGGTATTGAGCAGCAAAGGCTCGGCCAGCACGTCGCCGATCTTCTGGCGCGGATTGAGCGAGCCATAGGGGTTCTGGAAGACGATCTGCACTTTCTGGCGCGCTTCGCGGGTCACATGCGCCGCATCGGCCTTGAGCCCGTCGATCAGGATTTCGCCCGAGGTCGGCGGGTCGATCAGCGTGATCATGCGCGCCAAGGTCGACTTGCCGCAGCCGCTTTCGCCGACCACGGCCAGCGTCTTGCCCTTATTGAGCGTAAAGTTCACGCCCTTGACGGCATGCACCATCTTGGCCGGCCGCAGGAAGCCGCCGGAGGTGACATAGTCGCGGGTGAGGTTTTTGACTTCGAGAACGGGTGTGGTCATTTCTATACCCCCGGCGCCGGTTCGAAGACGAAGTCGGACACCGTCGGCAGGCGATCGCCCACCGCATTTTCCGGCAGCGCCGACAGCAAAGCCCGCGTATAGTTGGACTTGGGATTTTCGAACAGGGTCAGCACGTCGGCCTCCTCCATCTTGTGTCCCTTGTATTGCACGATGACCCGGTCGGCCGTTTCGGCCACCACGCCCATGTCATGGGTGATCATGATCAGCGCCATGCCATGCTCGGCCTGCAGCCGCACCAGCAGGTCGAGGATCTGCTTCTGGATGGTCACGTCGAGCGCCGTGGTCGGCTCGTCGGCAATGAGAAGCTTCGGATTGCAGGAAATCGCCATGGCGATCATGACGCGCTGGCACTGGCCGCCCGACATCTGATGCGGGAAGGCGCCAAGCCGTTCGGCGCCATCCTTGATGCCGACGAGCTTGAGCAGTTCAATGGCCCGATCGCGCGCCGCGCGGCCCTTGAGGCCGAGATGCTTGCCCAGCACTTCCTCGAGCTGGAAGCCGACGGTGAAGCAGGGGTTGAGGCTCGCCACAGGCTCCTGGAAGATCATGGCGATGTCGCGCCCGATGATCTGCCGCTTTTCCTGCGGGCTCATCTTGAGCAGGTCGAGGCCTTCGAATTCCATCTTGTCGGCAGTGACCGTGGCGGTACCGGGCAATAGCCCCATCACCGCCAGCATGGCCACCGACTTGCCGGAGCCACTTTCGCCAACGATGGCCAACACTTCGCGGCTATCCACCGAGACGTCGATACCGTCCACGGCCTTGAACAGGCCAACCGAAGTATCGAAGGAGACGGTGAGGTTCTTGATATCGAGCAGGGGCATTACGCTGCGCTCCCTTGGGTTTGTTGTAATGCGCCGTGGGAGGCGCTATATTCATGAGCAGTTAGAGGAGTGGACATCATGGCGAAACCGACCGCTCAGCCGAAGCCGACTGTTCAGCCCCGGCCCGTCCCCAAGCCGACCCTTGGCTCGGTGGGACCGCGTCCGATTTACTGAGCATCAGCGAAAACTCCAGCGCCGCGACGGCATTGGACGCCAGGATTTCCAGGCGATCCAGCATGTCGACGTAGTCCGAGACCATCAGCAGCAGCCGCTCGGAATTCACATTCTGCGCGGCTCTAATGTCTTCGATAAACAGGTCGATCGACTGCCGCAGGCTCTGGTAGCCAATCACCGCCGAGATCACCCGACTGGGCAGCAGATGGATCTCCCGAACGACCTGTTCGAAAACCATGTTGCGCGCCAGCCGCGGCAAGATCGGCCGATGGCTTGGCTCAAGCTCCAGGACCGCCTGGAAACTCCCCAGCATTTCATCGCGACTGCCGACCTGCAGGCTGAGCAGGTCACTGGCAATCTCTGCCCGTAGCGCTACCTGATAGTCATGCACCTTCTCGTCGCGCCGATGCTGTTCAAGCGCTTGCGCCTGCCAGGACGTGACGAACCAGCCGGCGGCGCTGACAAGCGCTGACACCAGCGCTGCAACGATGGCCGGACCGATCCACAGGTCCATTGGCTCAGCTCCGCTTGAGCTTGGGGTCGAGTGCATCGCGCAATCCGTCGCCGATGAGGTTGATGGCTAGCACGGTGATCAGGATGGCGAGACCCGGAAAGGTCACCACCCAGGGCGCGCGCAGGATGAATTCGCGGGCCGTGGCCAGCATGGTGCCCCATTCGGGCGTCGGCGGCTGTGCCCCCATGCCGAGGAAGCCGAGCGCTGCCGCGTCGAGAATGGCATTGGAAAAGCTCAGCGTCGCCTGGACGATCAGCGGACCAAGGCAATTGGGCAGGATGGTCACCAGCATCAACCGGATATGGCTGGCGCCGGAGAGTTTTGCTGCCATGACATATTCGCGGTTCTTCTCGGCCATCACCGCCGCTCGAACCAGTCGTGCAAAGTGCGGTTGCAAGACAATGGCGATGGCCACCATGGCGTTGAACAGGCCCGGCCCGAGGATCGCCACCAGCACCAGGGCCAGCAGCAGGGACGGGAAGGCCAGGATGATGTCCATGACGCGCATGACCATGGCATCGACCCAGCCACCGAAATAGCCGGCGAGGACGCCGAGGATCACGCCGACGAACAGCGCGCCGACCACGACGAAGAGGCCGATGAACAGCGAATAGCGGGCGCCGTGGATCAGCCGGCTCAACATGTCGCGACCGACCGGATCAGTGCCGAGCAGGAAGCGCGGATCGCCCATGGCGTCCCAGATCGGTGGCGTCAGGATGGCGTCACGATATTGCTGGTCCGGCGAGTGCGGCGCGAGCAGCGGCGCGAAGATGGCGATCAGCACCAGGAGGGTAAACACCACCAGCCCGATGACCGCACCGCGGTTGACGGCGAAGTAATGCCAGAATTCGCGGAACCCGGCGCCGGTGCTGGCTTTGATGGGCGTGGGGGTGGCTTGGATCTGGCTCATTTACTTCACCCTGATGCGCGGATTGATGACGGCATAGAGCACATCGACGAGCAGGTTCACGGCCATGACGATCAGCGCAATGAGCAAGAGCCCGGACTGCACCACGACATAGTCGCGCTTGGAGATGGAATCGATCATCCACTTGCCGATGCCCGGCCAGGAGAAGATGGTTTCGGTGAGGATGGCGCCGCCCAGCAGCAGGCCGACCTGCAGGCCGATGGTGGTGATCACCGGGATCAGCGCATTGCGCAGGGCATGCACATTGACCACGCGGCGCGGCGACAGCCCCTTGGCCCGTGCGGTGCGGACATAGTCCTCGCCCAGCACTTCGAGCATGGCCGAGCGGGTTTGCCGGGCGATGACGGCCAAGGGAATCGTACCCAGCACCACCGCCGGCAGGATCAGGTGGCGCAGCGCCGAAACGAAGGCCGCCCAATTGCCATAGAGCAGCGTGTCAATCAGCATGAAGCCGGTGATCGGCCGCAGGAAAAAGGTCAGTGCAATGCGGCCAGAGACAGGCGTCCAGCCGAGATAGCCGGAAAAGAAGATGATCAGCAGCAAGCCCCACCAGAAGATCGGCATGGAATAGCCGGTCAGGGCGATGCCCATGGTCACCTGGTCGAACCAGGAGCCGCGCTTGACGGCGGCAAAGATGCCGGCCGGAATGCCGACGACCACGGCAAAGATCATAGCGACCAGCGCCAGTTCGATGGTGGCTGGGAACAGCGTCATGAACTCGGTCAGCACGGGCCGCTTGGTGGCCAGCGAAATGCCGAAATTGCCCTGCAGCACGGAGCCCAGATAATTGAAATATTGCTGCCAGATCGGCAGGTTGTAGCCAAACTGCTCGCGCAGGATTTCGTAGCGCTCCGGCGTCACGCCATGCTGGCCAGCCATGGCCAGGATGGGGTCGCCCGGCAGCACGCGGACGAAAAAGAAGGCACAAAGGGAAATGCCGATGATGGTCGGCACGATCAGCGCAACGCGGCGCAGGATGTAATTCAGCATGAGCGGGTCTTACCCTTGAGCGGACGGATCACCTGATGGCTCCCGTCGTCGCTGGCTTTCCTGTTGCGGCGAGGCCGTTGACGGGTGCCATTTGCTGGCGCCTCGGGGCCTTGCTCTAATAAATGGAGCCCCGTTCCGCGCTGGTGCGGATCGAGGCTCCGGTTTGAGTGCTATCGCACCGCCTTACTCGGCGATGTCGACGCCCTTGAAGCTGTGGTTGCCCAGCGGGCTCATGGCATAGCCGGTGATGGTCTTCTTCATCGGCATGAAGACGCGCGAATGAGCAAGGGTCATTGCGGGTTCTTCAGCTTTGAAGATTTCCTGGGCCTTGGTGTAGAGCTCGGTGCGCTTGGCCTGGTCCGGAGTGGTCTTGGCTTCCTGGATCAGGGCTTCGAACTCGTCATTGCACCACATCGAATAGTTCGACACGCCGATAGCGGCGCAGGAGAACAGGGTGGCGAAGAAGTTGTCCGGATCACCATTGTCGCCGGTCCAGCCGATCTGGAACGGACCCTTGCGATCGGTCTGCTTGCCGCGCTCGCGGTATTCAGTCCATTCGTAGGTGACGATGTTGGCGGTGACGCCGACAGCGGCCCAGTCAGCCTGGATCAGTTCGGCAACGCGCTGGGCGTTGGGGTTATAGGGACGCGACACGGGCATGGCCCAGAGGTCGGTGGTCAGCTCGGTCACGCCGGCTTCAGCCAAAAGGGCCTTGGCGCCTTCCGGATCATAGACGTCGGCAGCGGTCTCATTGTCATAGGACCACATGGTCGGCGGGATCAGGTTCTTGGCGTCCTGGCCAGCACCCTGGTACACGGCCTCGATGATCGCAGCCTTGTCGATCGCCATGGTCAGGGCCTTGCGGACCTTGACGTTGTCGAACGGAGCTTCGGTCACGTTATAGGACATGTAGCCGATGTTGAGGCCTTCCTGTTCCATGACGGTCAGGTTGGGATCGGCCTGGAGCGTGGCGATATCGGCAGGGGCCGGATAAGGCATGATATCGCATTCGCCGGCGATCAGGCGCTGCGCACGCACCGACGGATCGGTGGTGATGGCGAAGACCAGGTCATCGATCGGCTGCTTGCCGCCCCAGTATTCGGGGAAAGCGGCATAGCGGATGACGGTGTCGAGCTGGTAATCGACGAACTGGAACGGACCGTTACCGACCGGCTGGGTCGAGAAGGCGGCCATATTGCCTTCGGCTTCGAGCTTGTCGGCATATTCCTTGGACACGATCGACGCGAAGTCCATCGCCAGGTTTGCCAGCATCGGAGCGTTTGGCTCGTTCAGCACGAACTTGACCGTCAGGTCGTCAACGGCGACGATTTCCTTGAGGTACTTGGGCATGTCCATGCCCTGGAAGTAGTCCCAGGTCATGCCTTCGAGATAGGCATACCAGGCATTGTCTTCCTTCCACTGGCGCTCGAACGAGAAGACGACGTCTTCAGCGGTCAGGTCGCGGGTGGGGGTGAAATAGTCGGTGGTCTGGAACTTGGTGCCCGGACGCAGGTGGAAGGTGATCTCGAGACCGTCTTCCGAGATTTCCCAGCTCTCGGCGAGAGCCGGGGTTACTTCGGTGCCGCCAGGGGCGAACTCGACCAGACGGCTATAGATCGTGTGGGAGGTCGCGTCGAAGTCGTTACCACCGGTCAGCGGACCGGGATCGAAATGGGCAGGCGAAGCTTCCGAGCAGTAAACCAGCTGCTTTGCCTGGGCGGCACCGGCGGCCACGGCCACCATTGCAGTCGCCAGCAGCAGCGTTTTCATCAATTTCATGATTGTTGTCTCCCGATATCTTATACGCACCCGGCTTGCCAACCGGGGCTTGGGCGCCAACAAAGCGTAGATTCCAAGGGAGCGCAACAGGGGAGTTTGACCATTTGGTCAATCTGATGACACCCGGAACATCCTTCCACAGGATTGGACGGTTTTGAAATGAACCGTTCGGCTGCCTGATCGAAGCTTGACCCGGCCTGCGCGCTGGTGATCCATGCTGGGCATGACACAATTCATCGCCACCGTTTCCCTGCTCGTCGCCGACTATGACGAGGCCATTGCCTTTTACTGCGACACGCTCGGCTTCAACCTGGTTTCCGACGAGGATCTCGGCGGCGGCAAGCGGTGGGTGGTGGTGGCCCCGGCCGGCCAGTCCGGCGCGCAATTGCTGCTGGCCAAAGCCGAGGGCGAGGCGCAGGTCGCCGCGATCGGCAATCCCGGCGGAGGACGCGTCATGTTCTTTCTCAACACCACGAGCTTTGCCAAGGACCATGCCGCCATGCTCGCGCGCGGCGTCAGCTTCCTCGAAGCGCCGCGCCACGAGGCCTATGGTTCGGTCGCGGTGTTCCAGGATCTTTACGGAAACAAATGGGACCTTATCGAACCCAAAAAGCCCTGATCCTGGCGCTGAGCCTGCTCGCCTCGCCAGCTCTGGCCCAGCAAGCCGGCTGGCATTATTCGCCGCTGCCCGGCGAAGGCGACCGGGCGGCGCTGGGCTGCGACCGTGACGCCACGCCGCAGCAGTTCACCTGCCTCGCCGTACGCTGCGAGGATGACTTTTCCACCAGCGTGCATATCCACACCAGCCGCCCCAAGGTTCTCGGCAGCTGGGAGATGACGCTCGACCGCGAGAATGCCAGCTTCACCGCCCAAGTCTCCGCCGCGCCCTATGGCGGGCAGTTCATCAGCCGCGCCGACTGGCTGCTCGAGCGCATCGAGCAGGGCACCTTTATCTATTTGCGTCACGCCGATGATGTCACCGGCGCCTATGCCTATATCGATCTTGGCGGCTCGCTGCAGGCGATCCATCAGGCGCTGGCCTTTTGTGCGCCCCGCGTGAAGCCGCCTGAACCGATCACCGCCGAGGGCGTTTAGCCCTCACACGCAATGGAGAAGCATCATGGATCGTCGTCCGCTCGGCCGCAGTGAACTCGTCATCGAACCCCTGGTTCTGGGCGGCAATGTCTTCGGCTGGACCGTCGACGAACAGCAGGGTTTTGACATTCTCGATGCCTATGTCGAGGCCGGCTTTACCGCCATCGACACGGCCGAGGGCTATCCCAACTGGGTGCCCGGCAATCCGCCCGGCATGAGCGAGACCATCATTGGCAAGTGGCTCAAGGCGCGTGGCAATCGCGCCGATGTGCATATCTTCACCAAGGTCAATTCGGCCAAGACGCCCGGCGGGCTCAAGGCTGACTCCATCCGCGAGGCCATCGACGCCTCGCTGAAGCGCCTGCAGACCGATTATATCGACCTCTATTTCAGCCATTGGCCGGACGAGACCACCGAGCACGAGGAAACCCTCGGCGCCTATGATCCGCTTGTGCGCTCCGGCAAGGTGCGCGTCATCGGCGCCTCCAATTACACCACCCAGATGGTGAAAGAAGCCAACGAGACCGCCGTCATCAAGTCACTGCCGCGCTATGAAGTGCTGCAGCCGCGCTACAATCTCTATGATCGCGCCGAATTCGACGCCCTGCGCGATCTTGTTATCGAGGACGATATCGGCACTGTGGTCTATTACAGTCTGGCCGCCGGTTTCCTCACCGGCAAATACCGCTCCAAGGCCGATTTCGGCAAATCCCCGCGCGGCGGCGGGGCCGAGAAATATCTCGACGCCAAGGGCGAAAAGATCCTCGCAGCACTGGACAAGGTCGCCAAGGCCAATGACGCCACGCCCGCCGAAGTGTCGCTGGCGTGGCTCGTCGCCCAGCCCGGCGTGACGGCGCCAATCGCTTCGGCAACCTCGGTGGAACAGGTCAAAAGCCTCGCCAAGGGCGTGCGGCTGAAGTTGAGTGACGAGGATGTGGAACTGCTGACGGCGGCGGGAAAGTAAGAATAACCCCTCCTAACCTCCCCCTGAAAAGGGGGAGGAATTCGGCCGGTGTGTTTGGCAAAATAGCGCCAATATCTCGATGAGATTCCTCCCCTTATCAGGGGGAGGCTAGGTGGGGGTATCCTCTAAACTAGAGAGCCCTTACCACTCAAACTCCGGCCCATTGACCCGGGCGCCCATCAGGAACACGTCGCTCATCAGCCGCAGCGGCGCCGCATCCACATCCGTTTCGCCCCGCTCCAGCAAATCGGCGAAATGGTCATACATGGCGGCATATTCGCCATCGCCATGCTCCAGCACGGTCTGTCCGTTGGCCACCAGCTTGCGCCCACCGCTTTCCAGCTTGAGCTGATCGCCCGTGCCGGTCTCGATGGTAAACGTCCAGATTTCGCCGCTCTCTTCCAGCCAGTTGAAGCCGGCCGACAGCTTTGGCTGATGCAGTTGCCCCGACTTGAAACCGATCTCGACGTCGATCGGCGTCTGCCGGTTGGCCGGGAAGGTCAGCTTGGCGCTTTCGACAAACACCGGGAACGGCATGATCTTGGTGAAGATCGAAAAGGCGTTGATGCCGGGATCGCAGACGCCGAACCCGCCCGGTTCCCAGACCCAGTCCTGTCCGGGGTGCCATTTGCGTACGCTTTCGCGCCAGTCGATGCGCACCGAACGCACACCCTGCGCCGAGAGGATCGCCTTGGCGCGATCCACGGCCGGATTCCACTGGCTATGCCAGGTCTGGTAGAGGATCCGGTCGAGCCGTTTGGCATGGTCGATCAGATCGTCCAGCTCGGAAATCGTCGTGGTCGGCGGCTTTTCCATCATCACGTCCTTGCCGGCGTCGAGCGCCTCGCGGACATATTGGTGGCGAATGCCGGGCGGCGTGCAGATCGACACCAGGTCGATCTCCGGCATGGCGGCATAAAGCTCGGCCGGGGTCTTGAACACCGGCAGGCCGTTGTGGCCGACACCGCGCGTCGAAACCGTTGCTGCCAGCTCGAAATCGTCCGACGCATCGATCACCGGCAGGTGCTGGTCCTGTGCGATCTTGCCCACGCCGATAACGGCAATCTTGCGCTTGGCCATGAAGCGGCTCCCCTCAAAAAGTGAGGCGTATAGAACAGAGGCCGCCCCTGTCTGCCAAGGGCATTTGTATGATTTTTCGAACCGGCCGAAGGCAAAATCGCGCCGGTGGCGCGATTTTAGGTAAGAAAGCCATGAGGCCTATGGCCGAATGGCTGAACCGGCCGACCTCAGGCCGGCTGCCAAAGCTCGATCGGATTACCTTCCGGATCGTGGATGCGGGCGAACTGCCCAGTCTCCGGCGTATCCCACTCCGCCCGCGTCTCCACCGCAATCCCAGCTGCCCGCAATTGCCCGATCAGCGCCGCGAGATCATCGACGCGAAAGTTGATCATCCACTGCTTGCCTGCCGCGAAATAATCGCTGTCGTGCTTGAACGGCGCAAACACCGTCATGCCAGCTTCCTGCGTCCAGAAGCCCGGCACGCTCAGATGGGTCTCGTACCATTTGCCCAGCGCCTCGATATCCTGCGCCCTGAAAAACACCCCGCCTATGCCCGTCGCCTTGGCCATCACAGCCTCCTCTATCGGATCAAGATTGCCCGGAAGTCATTCACATTGGTGCCGGTCGGCCCGGTCACCAGCAGATCGCCGATGGCGCTGAACGCCCCCCAGGCGTCATTGCTGGCGAGCGCCACCAGCGGATCAATCCCCGCCTTGCGCAGCCGCGTCGCGGTCTGGCCATCGACATAGGCGCCGGCATTGTCTTCCGAGCCGTCGATGCCATCGGTATCACCCGCCAAGGCCGAAATGCCCTCCACGCCGTCGATGGCAATGGCCAGGGCCAGCAGGAATTCCCCATTGCGCCCGCCGCGCCCGCCCGTGCCGCGTAAGGTCACCGTGGTTTCCCCACCGGATAGCAGCACCACCGGCTTGCTGAACGGCCGGTTCCGCACGGCGATCTCTCGCGCCATGGCGGCCAGCACCTGCGCCACGTCGCGGCTTTCGCCCTCGATGGAGTCGCTCAGGATAGCCGCCTCAATCCCCTGCCCCCGCGCCAGCTCTGCCGCCGCTTCCAGCGACAGCGCCGCCGAGGCAATGGTGGTAACGCTATTGCCGGCAAACACCGCGTCTTCCGGCAATGGCGCGAGGTTATCCTCGCCAGCCAGCAGCGCATGGGCATGCGGCGGCAGGTCGAGCCGATAGAGATTGGCATATTTGCGCGCCAGTTCGCGCGTCCCGGCAAGGGGAATGGTCGGCCCCGAGGCGACCAGCGCCGGATCATCGCCCGGCACATCCGACACCACCAGCGTCGCCACCCGCGCTGGGGACGCCTGCCGCGCCAGCCGTCCGCCCTTGATCGACGAGAATTGGTTGCGGATCAGGTTCATCACCGAAATCGGCGCGCCCGAGGCCAGGAGCGCCCGGTTGATCGCCTGTTCGTCATCCAGCGTCAGGCCGGGGGCCGGTGCCGGCAACAGCGCCGAGCCACCGCCCGAAATCAGAGCCACCACCAGATCATCGGCCGACAGGCCCGATACCGTCTCCATGATGCGCCTCGCCGCCAAAAAACCCGCCTCGTCGGGCACCGGATGGGCCGCCTCGACAATCTCGATCTGCTCGCAGGCCTCGGCATAGCCATAGCGCGTCACCACCAGCCCCGAGACCGGACCATCCCAGGCGTCCTCGAAAGCCCGCGCCATTTGCGCCGAGGCCTTGCCCGCGCCGATCACCACGGTGCGGCCCCTGGGCCGGTCCGGCAGATGGCGCTTCACCGCCAGCGCGGGCTGGGCTTGCGCCACGGCGGCATGGAACATCGCTTCAAGCAGGGCGCGGGTCATCGTCTCTCTCGGCTTGCGATTCTGTTGCTGCAAGGGTAGCCAGCAGGGAGCGACATGCACAGGTGTCAAACGACCGACACAGAGTCTGCGTAGCGGCTGCTCCAGGAGTTTCCATGACAGAACGATTCGCGATCTATTTTGCCCCCTCGGCCACCAGCAATCTGTGGGAGCGCGCCGCCACCTGGCTCGGCCGCGATGCCGCCGACGGCGACCTGTTCCACGGCCCGGTGGCCGGCATTGACCGCGATCGCCTGCTCAATCTCACCCAGTCGGCCAATCGCTATGGCTTCCACGCCACGATCAAGGCGCCGATGGCGCTGTTCGAGGACACGAACGAAGCCGAACTGCGCAGTGCAATGACCGAGTTTGCGGCAAAGCACGAGCCCTTCAGCCTCGGCCGCCTCAAGCTCGTCTCCCTGCATGGCTTCCTCGCCCTGATCGTCGACGGCCAGCATGACCAACTGCAGGATTTCGCCTCCCATGTGGTGGAGGATTTCGAACCCTTCCGCGCGCCGATGTCGGTCAAGGATCGCGCTGCGCGCGCCGCCAAGGGGCTCAACGAGCGCCAGATCGAGCTGCTCGATGCCTATGGCTACCCTTACGTATTCGAGGAATTTCAGTTCCATATGACGCTGACCGATCGCCTCGGCGAGGCCGATGCGGCTGACATCTTCCAGGCCGCCACCACCTGGTTCAGCCCGGTGCTGGAAGAGGCAATTGTGTTGGATCGCCTGTCGCTGTTTCACGAGCCCGAGGCCGGCAAGCCGTTCCGCCGTCTCGCCGACTTCAAACTGGGCAGCCCATCATGAGCCAGCAAGTCTTCCGCAATGCCCGCATTGTTCTGGCCGATGAAATCGTCGAGGGCAGCGTCACCGTCACCGACGGCATCATCACCGCGATCGACTCAGGCCCATCGCAGATCGGCGAGGACTTCGGCGGCTATTACCTGATCCCCGGCCTCGTCGAACTGCATACCGACCACCTCGAAACCCATTACCGGCCCCGCCCCGGCGTGTTCTGGGATGCCGTCTCGGCTCTGCATGCCCATGACGTGCAGATCGCCGGCTCGGGCATTACCACGGTGTTCGATGCCGTCCGCATCGGCTCCGATCCCGACCTGCCCGACATGGGCCAGCATGTCGAAAAGCTGACCGGCGCCATCGACAGCGGCCGTAAGGGTGGCTGGCTGCGCGCCGAGCATTTCGTGCATCTGCGCTGCGAATTGCCGACCGCCGACGTGGTGGAACAGTTCGAAGCCCATGCCGGCCACGAGCATACCCGCCTCGCCTCGATCATGGATCACACGCCCGGCCAGCGGCAGTTCCGCTCGATGGAGGCCTATCGGCTGTTCTACAAGGACAAGATGGGCCGCAACCAGGCCGAGCTCGATGCCTATCTCGACGCGCGACAGGCCGAACACGACACCTATTCGCCGCCCAACCGCGCCCACATCGTTGCCCGCGCCAAAGAGCTCAAGCTGCCGCTGGCCAGCCATGACGACACGACGCTGGCCCATATCGAGGAAGGCGTGGCCGACGGCGTCGCCATTTCCGAATTCCCCACCACGCTTGAAGCCGCCTCAGCGGCGCATGATGCGGGCCTCGCCATCCTGATGGGCGCGCCAAACGTCGTGCGCGGCCGTTCGCATTCGGGCAATATTTCCGCCACCGACCTGGTGCGGGCCGGCCTGCTCGATATCCTCAGCTCCGACTATGTGCCTTTTGCTTTGCTGCAAGCGGCATTCGTGCTGCCGCAGCGCGTCGACGGGCTTGCTTTGCCGCAGGCCTTGGCTACCGTAACGCGCAACCCGGCCAAGGCGGCCGGGCTGGACGATCGCGGCGAGATCGCCATTGGCAAGCGCGCCGATCTGGTGCGGGTGCAGGTGGTCGATGACCGGCCGGTGGTCCGCAGCGTCTGGCGCGAAGGCATAAGGGTAAGCTGACACATGGTGCGACCGCTCGGTTCTCTTGTCCTCGTCGTTGGCCCCTCGGGCGTTGGCAAGGACACGCTGATCGACGGAGCCCGGCAGGCGCTGGACAATGACAAGCGCTTCACCTTCGTCCGCCGCCTCGTGACCCGCCCATCCGGCGCAGCAGGCGAGGAACATGACAGCGTCGAACCGGCGGCCTTCGCCGAAATGGAAGCAGCCGGCCGTTTCGCCCTCTCCTGGGACGCGCATAACCTGCGCTATGCCCTGCCGCTGAGCTTGGATACCGATCTCGCCCTGGGCCGCATTGTCGTCGCCAATGTCTCCCGCCATGTGGTGGCCGAGGCCTGCGCCAAATACCCCGCCTGTTCGGTAGTCTTGATCACCGCCGAAATCTCCCGCCGCGCCGAACGCCTCGTGGCGCGCGGCCGCGAAAGCGGCGACCAGATCACGGCGCGGCTGGCCCGTGAAAGCGCCCCGGTTCCGGCCGGGGTCAATCCGATCATGATCGACAATTCCGGCTCGATTGCCATTGGCGTTACCGCCTTTGTCATGGCCCTGCGCGCCATTGCAGCGCAGGAATAGATCGCCTTTGAACCACTCGGCCCCATGCCGCGTTACTCCCCGCATAAAGCGTCAGGAGTTTTCTATGAGCCGCAATGGTCTTTATGCCGTCATCGCCATCCTGTTGATCGCGATTGTAGGTTTTGGCATCTATTCCTATCAGCAGCAGCAGGCCCAGCCCGGCATCGAAGTGCGCGTCGATGGCAATGGAGTGTCGATCGATGGCAATGGCTAACGAGGACGGCAACCGCCGCCAGGCTATCGCCACCGCCATCACCGCCGAGCTTGAACGTCAGGGCAAGCACGGCATCGACGTCGATGCTCTGGCCGAAGCGGTCGAACTTGCGCTAGACCCGGCTCCACCGGCCAGCGAAGGCAAGCGGCCGGGCGAGCTCAATGCCACCAATGATGACTGATCGGGGACGGCCAAATTCCAAGTGATACAATGACACTGATCGGCCTCGGCGTTGCCGCCGTGGTCGTCGTCTGGCTGGTCTTTTCGGTGCTGAAGAAGGTGATCGGCCTGCTGTTTCTCGCGGCCGTCGCCTTTGGCGCCTATATGCTGTGGCAAGACCCGGCACTGCGCGACCGGGTAATTGACTGGATCCAGGGTTTCATCAGCTAAAAATGCGAGCGGCCGCGCCAGGGCGCGGCCGTGCGATCAGGCTTCGTCGCCGTTGCGCACGGCCTGCGAGACGGCGAAATGCGCCTTTTCGACGGTTTCGAACTGCTGGCCGTCGATGGCAAAGGCCGGCAGCTTCACGGCGAGAAACCGGAAACCTTCGGCACTGGCCACGACAACGCCCTGCGGTTCCCCGCCGACTTCGATGACGATTGGCTTATGGGCCTTGGCCCGGTCGAGACTGCGTTCCTGCATGGGTGGGTGCTCCACTTGCGCATTGCACGGACAATAGGGGGAAGCTCATGGAGCTTGCACCATCCTTGCCGGCAACGCTGGGGTATCTATCGGAAGAGTGAGACGAAGAGGTGACAGCGATCACATTCGTTTCGAGCGACAGGTCCCTTGCCAGCGATTGGCGGCGTGGAGGCTGGTAGTGCGTACGAGCGTGCAACCTGCATGAATGGTGAAGGTAATAGATGGCGTCATCTTGATTCCTTTCCCGCTGGTTGAACGGTCAAACATCGGCATGTGCCGATGCAGTGCAGGCAAGATAGGAGCGTTTTGCGACAATTGCTAGGCTGGCAACGACCAGAGAATGCAGAATTTTCGGAAAAGACTGCTCGACATTGGTCGCAGATCGAAAATATGATGATCTTTATCATGTTTCCGACTTTGCCGCTCCAGCCCCGCGTGGCAATGGGACGCTTGAAGTGTGCGGGACAATCTGGTGTTGTTCGCCCTTCAAGCAAGCGTCACCGCCGCAACAGGCGGGTCGAGGGGAATAGACCAAGTGTCAGAAGACGACGTGCCGGCTGCCAGCAAGGGCAAGCGCGGCGTCAAGCCATCGGGCAAGCCGACGCTCAAGACCATTGCGCAGATGACCGGCTTTGCCGTCACCACGATTTCCCGCGCCCTCAACAATGCGCCCGAACTGAGCCAGGACACCCGCGACCGCGTGCAGAAGATCGCTGCCGAACTGGGCTACCTGCCCGACCGCGCCGCGCTTCGTCTCAAGACCGGCCGCACCAATGTCATTGCTCTGGTGCTCGAGCCCGACGAGCAGATCTACGGCTTCGGCTCGTCCATCGTCACCGGCCTTTCCGAAGCGGTACGCAATACCGCCTATCACATCGTCATCACCCCGCTATTCCGCGGCGTGCAGCCGATCGAGCCGATCAAGCACATCATCCGCAACCGCATGGCCGATGGTGTGCTGTTCTCCAAGGCCGAGAGCTTTGACGAGCGCATTCGCCTCTTGCTCGACAATGACTTCCCCTTCGTCAGCCACGGCCGCACCAATTGGCCCGACGCGCATCCGTCCGTCGATTTCGACAATGAGGCCTATGCCTATGGCGCCACCAGACGCCTGGCCGAAAAGGGCTGCAAGAAAGTCTCCATCATCCTGCCCGACAGCGGGCTAACCTATACCGACCATCTCAAGACCGGCATGGCCCGCGCCGCCAAGGAGACCGGGATCGACTTCGAATTTGCCGCCGACGTCAACCTCGGCAGCGCCACCGACGCCATCCGTAGCTATGTCATGAAGCGTACCAAGCGCCCCGATGGCCCCGACGGCTGGGTCTGCGCCTCGGAAGTCTCGGCCCTTGCGGTGATCGGCGCGCTCAACGAAAGCGGCAAGAAGGTTGGCCACGACGTCCACGTGGTCTCCAAGCAAGCCTCGGAAATGTTCGCCCAATTCCAGCCCGGCGCCGAAACGGCCTTCGAGGACTTCATCGACGCCGGCCGCCAGATGGGGCAGCTGCTCTTGCGGCGGATCGCGGGCGAGCCGATGGAGGAATTGCAATATGTGGCGAAGCCGAAGTTTGGCTGGAAAGACTAAGGCCGCCTGCGGCGCAACAGTCCTTGCCGGATACCCCCACCCAACCTTCCCCTGATAAGGGGAGGAGCATATCCAGCTTGTGGCACTATTTGCGACAGCCACCGGCCAGATTCCTCCCCCTTTTCAGGGGGAGGCTAGGTGGGGGTATTCTTGCTTCTCGCCAGTCCCACCGCGCGTTGAGTCCTACGACTCCAGCTCTTCCCGCAGCAGTTCCAGCTCCATCCACTGCTCTTCTGCCTTGGCCTTCTTCGCCTCGGTCTCCAGCAGCGCCTTGGACTTGGCGGCGAAGCCAGCCGGGTCCTTGGTGTAAAAGTCCGCCTTGCCCAGCGCCGCGTTGATCGCCTTGATCTCCTCGTCCAGCGTATCGATGGTCTTGGGCAGCGTCTCTAACGCGTGCTTTTCCTTGAAGCTCATCTTGCGCTTGGGCGCCGGCGCCGAGGTGGCCGCCGTGGTCTGGGTCAGGCTGGTCTTGCCGGCGCGATGGGTCTTCACAGCTGGCTCGCGCGCCGTGACGCCCTCGCCGCGCTGGATCACCATGTCGGTATAGCCGCCGGCATATTCGAGCCAGACGCCATCGCCCTCGGCGATCACCACCGAGGTGGCGACGCGATCAAGGAAGTCACGATCGTGACTGACCACGATGACCGTGCCGGCATAATCGCTCACCATTTCCTCGAGCAGGTCGAGGGTTTCGAGGTCGAGATCATTGGTGGGCTCGTCGAGCACCAGGAAGTTCGACGGCAGCGACAGCGCGCGGGCCAGCGCCACGCGGGCGCGTTCGCCGCCCGACAGCTTGCCGATCGGCGTATTGGCCTGTTCGGGTCCGAACAGGAAGTCCTTCATATAGCCCACGACATGCTTGGGCTGGCCGTTGATCTGCAGCGTATCCGAACCGCCGCCGGTCAGGGCTTCCTTGAGCCGCGTGTCGGGATGCAACTTGGCACGGCCCTGGTCGAGCATGGCCAGCTCCAGCGCCGAGCCCATCTTGATCTTGCCGCTATCGGGCTGTTCCAGCCCGGTCAGCATCTTGATCAGCGTGGTCTTGCCGGCGCCATTGGGGCCGACGATGCCGATCCGGTCGCCGCGGATGACGCGGGTCGAGAAATCGCCGACGATGACGCGGGGGCCATAGGCCTTGGCAATATTTTCCGCCTCGACCACCAGCGCGCCCGAGGTGCGACCCTCGGCGACCTGCATATTGACCGAGCCGGTGACGCGGCGCTGTTCGCGCCGGTCCTTGCGCAGATCACCCAGCCGTTCGAGGCGACCGACATTGCGCTTGCGACGCGCGGTCACGCCATAGCGCAGCCAATGCTCTTCGCGCACGATCTGGCGGTCCAGCTTGTGGCGGTCGCGCTCTTCTTCTTCCAGAACCTGGTCGCGCCAGGCCTCGAAATGGGAAAAGCCCTTGTCGAGGCGACGGGTCACGCCGCGGTCGAGCCAGACGGTCGAGCGCGTGAGGTCCGAGAGGAAGCGACGATCGTGGCTGATCAGCACCATGGCCGAGCGCATGGAATCCAGTTCCGCCTGCAGCCATTCGATGGCCGGCAGGTCGAGATGGTTGGTCGGCTCGTCGAGCAGCAGGACGTCAGGCTTGGGCGCCAGCACGCGCGCCAAGGCGGCGCGGCGGCCTTCGCCTCCCGAAAGGTTTTTCGGATTTTCCGCACCGGTCAGGCCAAGCGAGCTCAGCAGATATTGCGCGCGATATTCGTCATCGCCCGGCCCGAGGCCCGCCTCGACATATTCGAGCGTCGTGGCGAAGGCCGAAAGGTCCGGCTCCTGCGGCAGGTAGCGCAGCGTGGCGCTGGGCTCGACGAAGCGGACCCCGCTATCATGGATCACATCCCCGGCTGCGATCTTGAGCAGAGTGGATTTGCCCGAGCCATTGCGCCCCACCAGCGCCACGCGCTGGCCGGGAGAGACGATGAGTTCGGCGCCTTCGAGCAGCGTCGTGCCGCCAAAGGTGAGCTTGATATTCTGGAGCGAAAGAAGGGGTGCTGGAGCCATGGCGCGGATAGACCACAAGCGGGTGGCAAAGAAAAGACCGCCGCCCGCATGGGCAGCCAATCGCCCGGCGCAGTCCATAAAAAAGGCCGGTCAGGACGTTGAGGATCCTGACCGGCCCGGGGAGACGGTAGCAGCAAGCCCCCGTCGTCTCTTTAGCGCCGGTGCTGGCTGCGTTCCCCCGAGCCCGTCACCGTCGCGATGAAGGGAGAAAACCACATGCTATTATGACTGTCAAACTCATAATTTTATTTGAGGTCAAAAAGCCGTCGTCCAGGCCCGGCGTCTGTGGACAGCATGACTAAAATTGGGAGCATCTGCCGGATGGCACGCAAAAAATAACCCCCGGAGCCGGGCTCCGGGGGGCACATGACGGCAAAAGCATCGCTATTGGAGCGCGGCGAGGATCTTTTCTTCGCTAACGGCCTGCGCCGTGGTGAGGCCGAGGCGATCGCGGATCGAGCGCTTCTTGCTGGCGAGGTCAGCGATCGTATAGCTGGCCAGAACCTCAAAGAAGGCTCCCAGCGCTTCGCGCAAGGCACCATTCAGATCGCATTCGCCGATCAGCGGGCAATCGGCGCCATCTTCAAAGCATTCCGCCAAGGCGAAATTCTCTTCGGTCAGGCGGATGGTATCGAGCAGCGTGATGTCATCGGCAGCCTTGCCCAGCTTGATGCCGCCGTGGCGGCCGCGAACCGTGGCCAGCAGGCCATTTTCGACCAGCGGCTTGATCAGCTTGAACAGGAACAGCTCGGAAATATTGTAGGCCCTTGCGATATCGGCGACGCGGCTCAGGCCCGGCTCGTTGACGGCACAATAGACCAGCGTGCGGATCGCATAGTTGGATTGACGTGTCAGTCTCACTGCGGACCTCTTTTGGCGAATCATGGATGGGCCGAAGCGCCCGTCCTGTTGGTGCATGCTCTATAGAACGCCTGCTAGCTTATAACCATTCTAAAATATGTCAACATAAGTTGATATGTAGGTTCATATTTCGTTTGTCTGACATCTCCCTCTCGACAGACATTTAACTTCGCACTATGAATTTAAGCGCAGGGGGACACTGCTTTGAACGAGACAATTACGCGCGCCAAGCTCAGCAAGGCCGCCTCACGACGTACAGGTATCAGCCCGGCCGATACCGCCGCCATTTGTGACGCCATGTTTGATCTGATCGGAGAAGCGCTGATGCGCGCCGAAACGGTCAAGCTCACCGCCTTCGGATCGCTTCAGGTGCGCTCACGCGCCGAACGGGTCGGTCGCAATCCGCGCACCGGCACAGAGCATCGGATCAGCCCGCGCCATACCGTGGTGTTTACGCCCAGCGCCCAGTTGCGCGAGGCGCTGACCCCGCCAGAGCTAGCCGACAAGATCCGCGAGCGTGCGTGAGAAGTAGCGCCGATAGAGCGTGAGTTCGGCCGCGCCCATGGCTGGCGCCAGCGCGCCAAGATGCCCGAGCAGCACCTGCGGCGGGCTGTAGGAGGGCACCGGCAGGCGCTTGAGCTCTTCTTCCACCTTGGCGACGAGGCGCGTGGCGATGTCGGCTGGAAGAATGGTATCGATGACCACCAGACCGGTCTCGATCACCGTGCTGGTATTGAACACCACGCGCGCCAGGATATTGCCGCTATCGGCGATCCATTGCGCGACCACCGGCTCGAAAGCGTCCCAGTCCCAGGTTTCGAACTGGCTGGGGATGACCAGGAAACCGGCATCGGCCAGCCGCTGCTCCAGCGCCGAGACCGAGGCGATGAAATGGGCCGGCTGCAGCGGACCATCGCCATGGCGTACCAGCATGGAGCCCAGATTGGCCGAATTGCCACTCGGGCCTTCCCACAGGGTGCCTTCGCCAACAATGCCGGCCGCCACATAGCGAGCGATCAGGAAATAGATGAAATTGCCCGGGCGCGGCCGCTCGAAGGCGATCAGCTCGGCCCAGCAGGCCGCATTGCCGTCGTTGAACAGGCTGACCTCAAAGCCGGTCCGCCGGCCGAGGTCGCCCGCCAGGTCCAGATTGGTCCACAGCGCATATTGTTCTTCAGGGGCCGCGACCAGATGCAGGTTGGCCGCAATATTGGTGGGCAGCGCAACGCCAATGCCGCGCACCAGCAGGCGTTGCGCTTCCGGCAGCGTTGCCACCAGTTCGGCGACGACCACGGCGATCTCGCCGACGAGCGTGCCGGCATCGGGATAGTCGAAATGCCAGCGCCGCGTGCTGCGGACATTGGCTGCGAGATCGAGCAGCAACACTTCGACATGGCGCCAGCCGATTTCGACGCCGATGGAGAAGGCCCCCTCGGCGCGCAGGAAGATCGGCGTCGCCGGCTGGCCGCGACGGCCGCGCAGCACCGGGCCGCGCGAAATCAGGCCGGCCCTCTCGATATCGGCGAGAATGGCGGAAACCGTCTGCGGTGCGAGGCCGGACAAGCGGGCAATATCGGCATTGGAGACACCGGAATTGAACCCGATCAGGGTCAATACGGCCCGTTCATTGGCCCGTCGCAGTCCGTGGTGCTGAAGCCCGCGCCCGCCTGCGTCAAACACATCCCGCACCGGCTCGGAAGTTACCGTCATACACCACTACCGCCGGCACTACCGGCGCCTTCCCGGTGGTGAAATCCACACGGGCCTGCGTGAAAAGAATTGTCCACCCTGTCGCAAACGCAGTGAACGTCGTCTGAGGGAGATACGTCGGGCCACCATGCCAAACGAAACTCCTCCCGCCAAGCCGTAGAACCGACAGGACGATAACACCGGCGTGATTGTCTATTGGGAGATTTGCCGAGGAGCAACTATCTTCAACAGGCTTGTTAAATGTCCGACAAATATAGATTTCTCGGTCTAGCGCAGGGCTCGGCCCGCGTCATCGAACAGATGTACTACGCCGGGCGGAATAGTAATGTGAACCGTGTCATGCAGGGTCAGATCGGGCGCTCCATCGAGCTTTATGGTGACCAGTTGCCCATCGGGCAGTTCGACATAGGCCAGGGCGTATTCGCCGAACTGTTCGATAACGGACAATATCCCCGACAGATGTGCCGTGCTGGCATCCGTCGCCAGTTCGAGGTGCTCCGGGCGCACGCCCAGCGTTCGCACCGTTTCGAGGTTGGTTGTGCTCAAAGTTAACAGTCTGTTACCCGGAAGGGTCAGATGGTTCACCGATGGTGAAACCGGCAGGAAGTTCATCCGCTGGCTGGCGATGAAGCCGGCGACGAAGGTGTTGACCGGGTTTGAGTAGAGCTCCAGCGGCGTGCCGACCTGCTCGATATTCCCCGCATTGAGCACCACGATACGGTCGGCCAGGGTCATCGCCTCCACCTGGTCATGCGTCACGTAAATCATTGTCGCGTCGAGCGTATCATGCAGCTTGGCGATCTCGATCCGGGTCTGGGCGCGCAGCGAGGCGTCGAGATTTGACAGCGGTTCATCGAACAAAAACACCCGCGGATTGCGCACGATGGCCCGCCCGATGGCGACGCGCTGCCGCTGCCCGCCGCTCAGCGCCTTGGGCATGCGGTCGAGGTAATCCTCGATCTGGAGGATCCGCGCCGCCTCACGAACCCGCTGATCCACCTCGGCTTTCGGCGTCTTGGCCAGCTTCAGCCCGAAGGCCATGTTGTCGTAGACCGACATATGCGGATAGAGCGCATAGCTTTGGAACACCATGGCGATGCCCCGCTCGGGCGAGGGGATATCGTTGACAACTTTTCCCCCAATCGAGATATCCCCGCCCGAAATCGGCTCGAGCCCGGCTATCATACGGAGCAGCGTGGATTTTCCGCAGCCCGAGGGCCCGACAAACACCACGAATTCGCCCGAGGCGATTTCGAGATCGACCCCATGCACCACTTCGAGCGATCCATAGGACTTGCGCACGCCGCGCAGCGAGACGTCGGCCATGGTGAACCTCCTCAGGTTTCGATCAGCAGCGTCGCAATCTCGAAGGGCCGTAGCGATAGCGTCACGCCATTGTCCTTGAGCTCCAGTGGTTTGCTATCGCCATCCTCCATCAGGTTTACGACCCGCACCGATTTGACCGGCAGGCCAAAACTGATGGTCGCCTCGGCCCGGATATTGGCGTGCTCGAACAGGCGCAGCACCACGGCATCGGATTTTTCGGCCTTCTTGACGGTCTCCAGCGTGACATTGGGCTGGTTGACGCTGGCAAAGCTGAAGTTTTGGAACTCCGTTGCCGGATTGGCTGCATGGCTGAGCGAACCCACCACCGCTACCGGATTGTTGAAGCGTTCGGCCGCCCGATGCACGTCGGCTAGGTCGGCCACGCCGTCATGCACGAAGAGCGCATAGCGCAGGTGATGCTCGCACAGGTCGGCGTCGGGGCTGGGGAAGGTCGAGCCGCGCACCAGGGTCAGACGCACGGATTGTTCAAGGCAGTCATAGGCATACTTGCAGTCATTAAGCAGGGCGACGCCGAAGTCGGCTTCGCTCAGATCAACCCAACGATGCATCGATGCCTCGAAGCGCGCCTTGTCCCAGGAGGTATTGCGATGGGTCGGACGGCGGACATGGCCGAACTGGATTTCCGAACGGATTTCCGAGGTATTGAGATCAAACGGGAACTGCGCCTTCAGCACAGTCTGGCGCTCCTGCCAGTCGATAAAGGTGTCGAACTCGACCTGCCGCGCTCCGGCAGCCAGCGAAATGACCTGCACCACCCTGGACTTCTGATAAGTCCGTTCGACGCGGATCGCCGCGCGATGCGGCCCGGTTTCCACTACTGAAATCAAGGCCTTGCCATCGGCCAACGGCCAGAACTGTTCCTCGAAATAGCGATCGATGTCCCAGGCGTCCCATTCCATCGGCTTGTCTTCATAGGCGATCAGCCTATTGGCCGTCTTGCCGGGCTCCAGCGTTTCGCGATTGCGGGTCTTGTCGAAGACCGAGGTGATTTCGCCGGATGCGTCGAAGGTGATTTTCAACAGGTCGTTTTCGAGATGCTTTTCGGAGACCGAAACCGTGGAGGAACTATTCTGCGCGCCACCGGCCACGACTTGTCCCCCGGTCCAACCGAGGGGATAAAGGTCCGAAACCGGCGCTGCAAAGGCCGTCGAACCATCGGCCGAGACCAGTTTCTGGAACGGCTGGACACCGCCGTGGGTGGCCAGCGACGCGCCCTCCAGAGCGGATTCTGAACGGAAAACAACCAGGCCTGAACGGGTTTGACCGGTGAAATTGAACAGCCGCAGCTGCTCACCGGGCTTGCTAAACGCCTGTGCCGCAGAATGCCAGGGACCGTTTTCCGATCCCAGGGTCGAAAAGATCTGCCCGTATTCATTGTCGCTGTCGACATAGACTTCCGGAATGGACGTGCCCGGCAGGATGTCGTGAAACTGGTTGATCAGCACCAGCTCCCAGAACTCGGCCAGCGTGTCGGTGGGATAGGCCGCGCCGCTTTGGGTCAGCGCCATGGCACCCAGAAATTCCAGCTCGCGCAGCAGGCGCTCGGCCTTGCGGTTATTGGCCTTGTTCTTGGCCACCGAGGTCAGCGTGCCGCGGTGATATTGCAGGTAGAGCTCGCCATTCCAGGTCGGGAACTTATTGCCCGGTGCGTCCATCTTGGCACCGAGGCGATCGAGGAAGGGCACGATGCCTTCGAGCTTGACCCTTGGTGCGCCGGGAATGCCGCGCTCCATGCGGATGCCGCGCTCGATCATGCCACGGGTCGGGCCGCCGCCGCCGTCGCCATAGCCATAGGACATGACGACTTGATTGTGCACGGCCTTGGGCTCGTAGCGCTTCCAGGCGCCCATGGTTTCGCTGACCGAGAGATCGCCGTTATAGGTGGTGAAAATCTCTTCGCTGTCATAGCGCTGGGCGGTGATCAGCTGCGCCTTGGTCACTGTGCCGTCGATGCCTTTCCAGTGGAAACTGTCATAGGGATGCCGATCGGTGTCGTTCCAGCTGAGCTTGCTGGTGACGAAATATTTCAGCCCCGACTTGTCCATCACCTGCGGCAGGTTGGCGGAATAGCCGAAGGTATCGGGCAGCCAGACCGTCTTGGGGTCGACGCCGAAATTTTCGAGGTGGAAACGGCGGCCGCGCATGATCTGGCGGACCAGGCTTTCACCCGAGACGATGTTGACGTCGGGCTCGACCCACATGGCGCCTTCGATCTCGAACTGGCCGGATTTGACCCGCGCCAGCATCCGCTCCCACAGCTCGGGATAGTCCTTCTTGAGGAAGTCGAAGAGCACCGACTGGTTATACATGAAGATGAATTCTGGATATTCCTCCATCAAATTCAAAACGGTAGCAAACGAGCGGCCTGTCTTGTCGCGCGTGTGCATCACGCGCCACAGCCAACCGACGTCGAGATGGGTCGAGCCGACCGCGGTGATCTGCGGCTGCACCTCGGTATCGACGATGGCGTAGATTTCCGCAGCGATCGCTTCGGCCGCACCGAGCGAAGCCTCGAATTCCGACGTGTAGCCAGCGCGGCGATCCAGCGCGCGCAGGGCACGATCGACAATGTTGAGAATAGCCTGGCGGCGCGGGTCGTTCTGGTAGAGGCGCACTGCGACATCCAGCGGCGTCTGCAGGTCCCAATAGAGCTTTTCGGCCCGTTCGCTGCGGGTGTAGAAATCCACGGTAAAGCCGACCAGCGGCCGCTCAAAGAAGGTGAAGGCATTGACCAGCAGCACATGCTTGCTGCCCGGCACGGCATTGCGCTCGATCACCAGTTCGGTGTGATTGCCGTCCAGCGCCTGGGCGATCTTGCCATCGAGATAGGCGAGACACTGCGGGTCCGTCGAGCCGGGACGATCCTGCCATTGCGAGGTAAACTTGAGCACAAAGGTCTTGCCCTTCGCCTCCTCAGGCACCGTGACCTCGGCAGCAAACCAGGTATGGCCCTGCTTCTTGGCCCAGACCGAATGGGGCCCGAACTTCTCCCAGCCACTCCAGTCGGCGGTCAGCGCCTGTTCGGTGCTCACGTCGTCGCGCAGCACATGCCATTGCCAATCAACGCCCCCGACCGGGGTCAGGATCTTCTTTTCGAGGTCGGCGCAGAGCCGGATGAGCTTGCCTTCCATCTTGAGGTCATCGTCGAGCAAACCGAGCTTGGACGATTGGGGATTGGAATAGGTCATCCTTTGACTCCGACACCGGCGAAACCTGTGTTCATGTTGCGCCGTAACAAGAAATAGACGCCGACCGCCGGCGCTGCGTAGATGATGGAAAAGGCCGTCAGGAAACCATAGTTGATGGCCCCCTGCTGGCCGAATGCCGCGTAGAGGCCCACCGACATGGGAAAGGCATCCTGCACGCGGGCAAAGATCAACGGCAACAGGAACTCGTTCCAGGCGCCGGTGAAGGAGAAAAACCAGACCACGGCAATGCCGGCCCGCGACATGGGCAGCACGATCTTGGTGATGATCTGGAACAGGCTCGCGCCCTCCACATAGGCGGCCTCCTCAAGCTCGATCGGCACGGTGTCGAAGAAATTCTTGAGCAGCAGCAGGGTGAAGGGAAGGTTGAGCACGGTCAGCGCGATGATGACGCCGAGCTGGTTGAGCAGGCCCGAGCGCTGCGCCGCAAAATACAGCGGCACCAAGACGCCGGCCGAAGGCAGCATGCGCAGCAGCACCAGCGTCCAGAGGAAAGCATTGCGCCCAGGAATGCGTAAGCGCGACAGCGGATAGGCCGCCGAAATGCCGACCACCACAGAGAGCGTCGCCGTCCCCGCCGCGATGATCATCGAGTTGAGAAACTGCCGCCCGGCATTGCCCGAAACGGCCATGCCGAAATTGTCGAGCCCGAAGCGCTCAGGCCAGGCCAATTGCCCGGTCGACAGCGGATTGAAGGCATTGAGCAGCAGCCAGGAGAAGGGGCTGACCCAGATGACAGCCATGAAGCAGAGCGCAATGGCGGTGAGGCGGGAAGGACCGGTATCCATTATTTCGGCTCCCGCAGCATGCGCAGATAGACCAGCGACAACAGGCCGACGATGACCAGCATGGCCACCGAAATGGCCGAGCCGAAGCCCAGATTGCCGCGCGAAAAACTCTGATTGTAGAGGAAGACGGCCAGCGTCTGCGTCTGGGTGCCCGGCCCGCCCCCGGTCATCGCGTAGATCAGCGGGAAATAGGTGAAGGTCCAGATGGTGATAAACAGCATATTGGTGGCGATATGCGGCCGGATGATCGGCAATTGCACCAGCCAGATGCGCTGAAACGGCGTCGCGCCATCGACCTTGGCGGCTTCCACCACCTCACGGCTGACCGAATCCAGTGCCGCCGAAAACAGCAGGTAGGACCACGCCGTGCCCTTCCAGATATTGGCAATGGTGACGATGGGCAGGGCATATTCGTTGATGAAGTTGATCGGCTTGAAGCCGAAGGGCACAACGAAGATCGCGTTGATCAGCCCGGTCTGGTTGGTGGTGGCCGACCAAAGGAAGGCCGCGACGATATCGGGCAGCAGCCAGCCCAGCATGATGCAGACTTCCACCACGCTGCGCAGCGTCGACTGCGTGCCGCGCAGCAAGGCTGCCAGCAGGAAACCCAGCACCGACTGGCCGACGATGGCCGAGAAGAAGACGAAAATCACTGTGGTCCACAGCGATTCCAGGAAGCCTTTTCGGGTGAACAGCCGCTCGAAATTCTGCAACCCGACCCAGGACCATTCGACGGACTTTTTGCCGACCAAAGCCAGGTCGGTGAAGGAAAAGGCAAAGGCCCAGGCGGTGAAATAGAGCAGCGCGCCGATCAGGACGGCGGCCGGCAACATGCCGAGACCGAGGACGAGGAGATTACTGGTGAGCCAGGGATTGGCCTGGTTTTTCATTGTTTTGGCCTCTTGCTCACTCGGCGTTCAACAAGCTCGGTGTCATCCCGGCCTTGAGCCGGGATCCATCCTGAGATGCCTGTTCCAACCACCTTGCGGCCGTAATGAAATCTCGGGATGGGCCCCGGCTCAACGCCGGGGTGACACCGTGGGTGGGGCCAGATTGTGCCCCAAAAAAACACCCCAACCCGGCGGCACCGGGAGGACACCAGATGCCGCCAGATCGGGAGGTGACTGCTTTACTCGTAGGTTATGACATTCTCCTCGCCGAACTCATCGACCAGGGCGTCGTGATAGGTCTGGATGACCTCTTCCACTTCGGCCCCATCGAGCAGGTCGGATGTGGCCTGCTGGATCAGAGCTGAAACGGTCTGATAGCCGGGAATGGTGTCGCGGCCGGTGGTATCGGCAGCGAGCTTGGTGGCTTCGGCGAGGAAGGGGTCAGCCGTATATTCCGGGCTTTCCGAAATGTCAGTACGCACCGCCATGCGGTGATTGGCGAGGGTCCAGGCCTTGAAATTGGCCTCGTCGAAAATCGCCGTCACCAGCTTGAAGGAATTGTCCTTGTCGGCGGCATTGGCATTGATGCCCAGCGTCCAGCCACCCGAAATATTGGTGGTGGCCTTGGTGCCGGGTTCGCCCGAGCCCGGCCATGGCGTCCAGGCGACCTGGGCGTCGCGATCGGCGCGGCTGGGCGGGGCGTTGCAATCCCACAGGCAAGCATCTTCCCAGGAACCCGAAGCCAGAATGCCGAGCTGATCGTCTGCCAGGGCCTGGCGCACCGCCGCCGAAATATCGGTGGCATAGTTGAGATCGGCCGGGTTCAGCTGCTGGGCAACATAGACCTGATGATAGAGGTCAAAGGTACGCCGCAGGCCGGGCGAGTCGCCGATCCACTGATTGGTCTCGCGGTTCAGCAGGCGGTTACGATCGCCTTCCGGCACATCGGCCCCGAGCAGCGCCATATAGACACCCTGCATGGTGGCCGCTTCCGCCTGCTTGGTGCCGGCCGGCAGCTGGAACGGGTATTGCACGCCGGCGTCCTTGAGCTTGGTCGCGGCATCGAGAATATCAGCCCAGCTCTTGGGCGCCCAAGGCGTCGGAATGCCGGCCTTTTCGAAATTGGACAGATCGTACCAGAGCATGCGCACGTCGGTATCGGTGGGCAGGGCATAGACCTCGCCCTGATAGGAAGCGACTTCCAACAGGCCCGGCAGATAGGTCTTGAACTGGTCCCAGCCTTCGAGTTGCGGTCCGAGCGGCTCCAGATAACCAGCCGCCGCCAGTTCGGAGACCATGAAGCTGTCGATCAGGTTTACGTCGGCAGCCGTGCCGGCGCTCAGATCAAGCGCGATGCGCTGGTCATAGCCCTGCCCCGGCAGCTTGATTGCCTTGACGGTTTCGCCGGTCTCCGCCTCGAAATTGGCAATGCCTGACTCGATCAGCGAGGCAAAGGATTCCATATACATGATCGAGATTTCGGCACGTGCGGGAATGGCAGCGGCGGCCATCAGCGATAGTGCGGCTACGGTGGTCAGAAAGCCCTTTTTGAGCATCGATTCCTCCTCCTCAAGCTTGGGTTCAAGCTGGTGCCGCCTCGTTGGGCGGCGGTGCGCCGGATCCCTCATCAAGCGCAGACAGAGGTAACCACAAGAATTGCAACGTTGTAAACATGAATCGCATTTGGTCAGAATGGGTGACACATTCGCGCTAATTATGATTATTTTCAGCACTATAGCGTCAATGCAATCGTTTCAGGGCACTGTCACAAAAACTGCATCGTTGCAAAATTAGGGGATTTTGGTTTCCGGCCCGGTCGGTGTAAAAGCAGCTATTGGGGACGAACAGCAGCATGAACCAGAAGACTACAGCATCCGCCAAGGGACGCGTTACCCTGCGCACCATTGCGGAGGTGACGGGGCTCAGCCTTTCCACCGTATCGCTGTCGCTGCGCGGCGGCACCACGCTCAAGCAAGAGACCCGCGACAAGGTGGCGGAAGCCGCCCTGGCGCTGGGCTATGTGCCCGACCGGGCCGGCGTACGCCTGCGCACCGGCAAGACCAATGTCGTGGCCCTGGTGCTGGATGGGGCCGAGGATTCGATCGATTTCGCGCGACAGATGATCCAGGGCATTGGCGCCGCCATCAAGGGGACGCGCTACCACCTGACGGTGATCCCCGAATTCGAGCGCAACCAGAGCGCCGAAACGATCCGCTACATCCTCGACAATCGCACCGCCGATGGCGTCATCATCACCCATACCGAGCCGCGCGATGCGCGGGTGCAGATGATGATGGATGCGGATTTCCCTTTCGTCAGCCATGGGCGGACGGAGTTCTATACACCGCACCCCTATCACGACTTCCATTCGGAAGATTTCGCGACCATGGCGGTAGAGCGGCTGGCCGGCAAGGGCTGCAAAAGCGTCATGCTGGTTATCGGCGATGACAGCACCACCAATTACCACAATATCGTCACCGCCTTCATGAAGGCGGCGGCGCGGGCGGGGCTCGACGGCACGGTGCTGGAAGGCACCAAGGGCCTGACCCCGGCCGAAATGCGCAAGCTGGGGCTGGACCTCGCCACCCGCGACGGAAGGCCGGATGGCATTATTTCGGACAGCGAAATGCGCACCATCGCCCTGGTCGGCGGCTTGCAGGAGGGCGGCGTGGTGCTCGGCCGCGAGCTGCAGCTGATCTACAAGCAGACCTCGGGCATCTTGCCGACGCTGTTCCCGGCGCTCGACAGCATCCGCGAGGATGTGTTCGCCGCCGGCGGCGAGCTGACGCGGCTGCTGCTGCGGCGGATCGAGGGGGAAGCGATCACGGATCTGCAGTCACTGGCCGAGCCGCAGCCGATGTGGCGGAGCTGACGGCCGGCCAACTGGATGCCGGAGTGGCAACCACCTCTCCCTTGAGGGGAGAGGTCGACCCGAAGGGTCGGGTGAGGGGTTCGGAGGCCGGCGAAAGCACTTTGCCGCAACCCAGCCCTGAACCCCTCACCCTTCCCTCTCCCCCCAGGGGAGAGGGTACGCAGGAACCGAGGCATTCAGTTTGAGGCTAGTCCTAAGCTACGGCGCCCTACCTAAGCCGCCCGCACCAGCGGATAATCCTCAGCCGCATACAGCGCCTGGATGGCCTTGCCTTCGAAGCGCTTTTCGTTGACCTCCAGAAACGACCCCATCAGGGCCTTTTCCGGCAGTTCCTCGATGCAATAGCGGATGGCCTCAGAGGCCGAGTTGAACCGCTTGTACTGGGCCGATGCGCTCTTGGCGTAGCGCTTGGCGACGAAGAGTTCGGCCCGGGCGGCGTAATCGATGACCATTGGAATCTCCTTTGGATGCGGTGAGCTGCCGGCGCGAGCGGTCCTTGGGGACCTCATGCTTGCGCGGCAAAGGATAGTTCTGGCTCGTATAGAGCGCGCGAAGATCGTCGCCCGAAAATTCCTTGTCGCCAACGATAAGCCGGGCGCCGCGGAGGCTGACGGGGGCCGCTTCTTCGAAGGCAAAGCGGATGGCCTGGGCGGCGGTGCCAAAGCGGCGCGCGCCCTGGGCGGATGCAGTGTACCAGTCGCTGCCGAGGTAAAGCTCGGCACGAGCGTGGAAGTCTAGATGTGTCATTAATTTCTCATGAAGTCCGGTATGATCCGGATCTATTTTATGCCCGACTTTGTCGGGACAGGATAAACGGGCTCGCAGGAGCGAGCCCGGCAGTGATTACTTCAGCAGGGTCAGGTTGGTCGCGGAAGCCTTGCCATCACGGCCGGTTTCCATTTCGTAGGTGACCTTGTCGCCTTCATAGAGGCCCGAAAGGCCCGAACGCTCGACGGCCGACACGTGGACGAAGGCGTCCTTGCTGCCGTCTTCTGGCGAGATAAAGCCGAAGCCCTTGGTGGAATTGAAGAATTTTACGGTGCCGGTGATCATGGCTATAGCCTTGTGTTTCGCGCCCGGGCCAAATCGATGGCCAGAAAGCAGCATTGCCGCGCCACGACATGTGGAACGGGCCTAACACGCTCTCAAAAACAGGGGGTAGCGAAAACCGGCAGACCGGGGTTCAGATAGCCATCTGAGCTCAAACGTATGCAGGTCATATAGGCGCTATTGGCGGCAATAACAAGGCAGCGGCCAAATATTGCGAATCAGCCGCCTAGATCAGCACCAGCATTCCTTCGCGCACCTGGTCGGTGACATCGAACATGGTGTCGTCCTCGTCGCGGGCCGCGAAGGCACCAAGCGCCCGCAATTGCTCGCCGGAAAATTCGAGATCATAGCGGGGCGGCGACTTGCGGCCGGCCTGCATGGTGCTCGATGCCGACGAGCGTTCCCAGCCGTCGTAACGCCCGGCTGGCAAGAAGATGCCGCGGGCCAGTTCGAACTCGTCTGGCGCGTCGAAACTGACGGCGCGTGGTTTCTTGCCCTGGCGCATCAGTCGAACAGCCCCGGAGGCAGCCGGCCGATTTCCAGCAGCACGATCGGACGGTCATAGGTATCGGTCTCGACGTCGACTTCCTGGCTGAAGGCGACGACGCCGGCGCGCATCGGGCCGAGGCGCTCGGCCGTGGCGATCGCCGCCTCATGTGTCTTGCAGGGCTTGACCACGTCGGCGATGAGCTTGGCGCCCTTGAGCTTGAAACCCTGAACCAGATAGGCGGTCGTCATGGCAGATCCTTGTCGCTGTCAGCGCCAAGCGCCGATCCGCTGGTCCTAGCACATACCGGAACAAAAATAGAACATTTTTTGTGGTGGCAGTTAGATAGTTCCCCGGCGTCAGCTTTTCGCAAGGATCCGCGCCGCCAGATTGGCCGCTTGCACCCGGATATCTGGAATCGCCTCGATCTCGAAGAACCGCCCCCGCGTCAGCGGGCCGATGACCAGCAGCCGATCGGTCGCCTTGCCGCTGGCATCGACCACCGCACAATGCTCGTCCACATCGAGCCCGATCCGCAGCTCGTCCGGCCGGGCCCGGCCGGTAGCGACCAGATCGCGGATCACCGGATTGGAGCTGGACTGCACATCGACGCTGACGCCACCACAATCATAGACGCGGGCCACATCCATGTTCTCACGGAAAGTGGTGCCGCGACGGCGCACTTGCGCACGAGCACCTTCGCCATGCCGCTCGACGCCGACAAATTCGCCGGCCACCAGGCTCACCTGCCCACGCTGGATGGCCGCCACCATGCGGTCATAAAGGTCGGGCGGCAGACGATGGCGATGGATATTCCACCACGGCCGCAGATGCCGCAGGAACTGCCGCTTGCCGTGCTTGGTCCAGCTTTGCCAGATGCGCTGGTTATAAGGGCGTAGCCCATCGACGACGCTGCGCCAATCGCCGCCATTGGCCTCGGTCTCGCGCACCAGGGCACGGAACCAGGCCATGAAATAGGGCAGATTGGTGCCGAAGGGCACGTCGGCGGCATCGATGCTCAGCGGCTTGACGTCCTTGTGCCCCTTGGGCAGCAGGCCGTTGCGCGAGACGACGGTAATCGACCCGCGATGCTCGGCTTCCGATAGCGACACCCAGGCATCGACCATGGAAAGGCCCGAGCCGAGGATCATCACCTCGGCATCCCTGGGCAACGGCGTGTCACGTTCCGAACCGAGCCGCACGGCGATGCCGCGACCGCGCGACGGCTGGGTTTCATGCCCTACCGCCAGCGCCACATGATGGCTGACGAGGCTCGTGCCATTGTCGAGCACGGTCTCGATGCCGGTCTTGCCTTCGTGTACGGCGGTAACTTCATCGGAGACCACGACAAGCCGGCCGAGCCTGGACTGCCCGGCCTGGCGCAAGATATCTTCGAGATAGGCGCCATAGAGCCGGCGCGGCACGAAGACCCAGGAGCTGCCGCCTGCCGCATAGCCGCGCGTCTGCAGCCAGCGCGAGAAGTGTTCCGGATCGTCGGAAAAGGCGCTCATGCCACGCGCCGGCACATTGACGCGATGGTCGCGCTGGCTGGCCGAATAGGCGACGCCCTGGCCAAACTGGCCGCGTTTTTCGATCAGCGTCACCGCAATATCGGTGTTGGGATCGCGCAGCAGATGCACCGCAAGCAGGACCCCGCTGGCGCCACCGCCGATGATGGTGACCGATGGACGGCCCGTCACGCGGACAACCCCGTCAAACCCTTAAAAATGCTCATCGCCCGCTCCCTCGATGCCATTCTAACTCGATTGTTCGAGTCGTGATTATGGCCGGGCTTCATGCAGTTGACCAGAGTACGCGTGGAGATTGTTAACGCCGCCTTTCGGCAAACCCCTGCAATCGCTCAAAAAACAACGGGAACCAGCGGGCGCAATTAACGTTTGAAGACGTCACGGAGATGAAACACATGAACCTCAGCTGGTCCGGCCTCACCCATATTCAGCGCAATGCCCTGCGCAGCCTCTGCCAGGATGGCCCTTGCGAATTGCCGCGTGACCTCGGCGAACAGCTGACCAATCTGGGGCTCGCCGAACCTCTGACGCGGGGCGGCTACTGCGTCAGCGCGCTCGGCCTGACCGTTCCGCCATCCAGCCTTTAATCGCTAGCGACGGCGCGGGCTTTCGACGCGCGCATAGAGCCGCACCATATTGGTCGCCTCGGGGCTGAGCTGCCAATAGACCTGCGCCATCAGGTCTTTTTTCGAACCACTGCGCACCAGATCCAGCCCGAAAGCCTTCTTCACGGCGGCCTCCGGCGAGCTGACGCCATCAACCACAACCTCACCCGCGCCATTGGCTTCCGGCCGCAGGTCGATCACACGATAGCTGTGCGCCATGAGTTCAGCCTCCCTCCTTGGACCATTTGGTCCGCAGCTAGAGGGGCTGCCTCGGCGGCGCTATTACACAGGTTAATCCGAGGTCCCTTTGCGCTTCTGCGCAACCAAGCGCCGCGTTGGCAGTTGCGATAGGCGTGCGCCAGTGGGAGTGCCTATGACCAGCCAGATCGTGGAAGCCGAAGAACTGCTCCAGCCGTTCTTCAGAAAGCTGAACCGGCGCGACAGGATCGGCCCTGAAGAGCAGCGCGCCCTGGCCGAAGCTGCCGAAGACCGCCTGGTTTATGCTGCCGGTGAGGATCTGGTCGTCGAGGGCGAACGGCCCACCCGCTCCATGCTGGTGACCAGCGGCTTTACCTGCCGCTACCGCACCCTTCCCGATGGCCAGCGCCAGCTCACCGCCATCCACCTGCCCGGCGACTTTGTCGATCTCCATTCCTTCCTGCTGAAAGAGATGGATCATTCGGTCGGCGCGCTCAGCCCCACTACTATCATCACCTTTCCGCATGAGCGGCTGGTCAAGCTGACCGAGCGCTTTCCGCACCTGACGCGCCTGCTCTGGCTGCTCACCCTGCTTGATGGCTCGACCCATCGCGAATGGCTGGTCGGCATGGGCCGGCTTTCGGCGCAGGAGCGCGTGGCGCATCTGTTCTGCGAAGTCTATGCGCGGTTGTCATCGATCGGCTTTGCCAGCGACTATCGCTTCAACTTGCCAATCACCCAGGCCGCCCTTGCCGATGCCGTCGGCATTTCGACCGTCCATGTCAACCGCGTGCTGCAGGAGTTGCGCATGGGCGGCTATATCAGCTGGGATGGCGGCCAACTGGTGATCCAGGACTGGGACCGCCTTGTGGCGCTGGCCCAGTTCAATGACCGCTATCTGCACCTCGTACAGGAGCCGCGCTAGACATGCCTCGCTATTACTTTGACGTGCGTGACGGCGATGGTTCCTTTGTCGACGATGTCGGCGTGGAACTGCCGGACATGCACACCGCGGTGAAAGAAGCCCGCAAGGCGATTGCCGACATGGTGCGCGACGCGCTGCGGGAGGCCGAAGGGCCAGCGATTTCAATCCTCGTGCGCGATGGTGCCGACGGGCCGATATTGATCACCGTGACCATGACCACCGATGACCAGAGTTAGAAGCGGCCCTTGATCGAGGCGCGGATCTCTGCCGACGAGAAACCGCCGCTGTCGATCTCGCCGCCGATTTCGAGCCCGATGATCAGGCCCTGTTCGGTTTCGTATTCGACACCGGCATTGACCCGCGCCAGCATTGTCTGGCTGGCTTCGGCGCCATTGACCGTGCCGCCATTGACGCCGACATCGAAGCCTACCGACGGGGTCAGCCGGGCGCCATTGTCGAGAAGCATCTCATATTCAAACATGGCGCCGACGGTCAGCTGGTAGCGCAGCTGATTGCCGCCCGGCACATTGATCATGTCGCCGCGCGCATTGCTGACCACGTAATTATCGATGGTTTCCGAGGCCAGCGAGAAGGTGGCATTGGGGCGGATGGTCAGCGCATCGAGCTCGAAATAGCCGCTCAGCGCCGCCTTGGCATTGAGCCGCGTGGTGTCGAAATTGCCGCTGAAGGTCTCGCCGAACTGGGTCGACGACGCCGTGTTGCTGGAGCGGCCATAGAGCACAGTCGCGTCGAACGACAAGTTCTCGCCCAGCGCCACCGAGACATAGGGCCCGGCAAGGAAACCCTGGCCGCTGACCGTGCCCCGCAATTCGGTCTGGGTCGCCCAATCGCCCTGGATCATCACGCCAGCCATGATGTTGTCGCTGAGCAGATAGTCGGCACCAAGGGCAACCGTGCCGACGCTGCCCCAGCGGCCGTCACCTTCGGTGGAGGCATGCAGGGCATATTGCGCGTCGATCCAGATATTGAACGGCAAAGGCTCGTCGTCCATGGCCAGCGCCAGGTCGCTGGCAGCCTGGGCGGCGGCATAATTATGCCAATCCTGCAGGCTTGAGGTGAAGGCCAGGGTCTGGCTCGAACCGGTGCTGGTGGCCAGCACATTGCCGGCCCGTGTGCCGCTGATATTGGCGCGGCGCTGCAGGATATTGGGCAGCGGGATGGCATTGCTGATGACGCGCGAGCGATCGGCAACGAAGGCATTGGAGAGGTCTTCGAAGGTCTTGGCGATTTCATCGACCGCCGAGCGCAGGCTGAGCTGTGCCTGGGCCGGGGTCATGCCATCGGCGGTGACGGTGGCGGCGAAATCGACGCGGCCGCGCGCCAGGTCGGCGGCGGTCACCAGATAGGCGCCGCTGCAGCTCATGGTTTCACCAGCGCCGAGATTGGCCCGCGGGCAGTTGAAGGCCAGTGTGGAATTGACGGCGATATTGGTGGCCGCAGCCTGATTGGCGCCGACAGACAGGCGCAGGTTCACGGTCTGGCCGATCGAGAACAGCGCCTGAGCATCGGCCGTGAGCGAGACGGAGAGATCGCCAACCGGCGCCAGCAGCACGGTGACCGTGGCCGGGGCAGCGCTGCTCGGCGCATAATTGACGCTGCCGAGATAGCTGGCAGTGATGGTGTTGCTGCCCGGCTGTAGATTGGTCAGCGCGATATTGGCGGTGCCAGCGACCACCGGCACGGTGCCGACCAGCGTGCCATTGGCGCGCACTTCGGCCATGCCGTCATCGACCGGGAAGGCGGCGGTGACCGTGACGGTCGCCGTCACCGGCCGATTGATGACCACGCTGGCGTCCGACAGGCTGAGCACGGTCTGGGTCGATACGGTCGAGGCGATGACGCTGGTGCTATCGCTGGCGGTGTTGAACTGCGCATCGCCGGAGTAATTGGCGATGAAGCTCGTCGGACCGGCAAAGCTGCCGACCGGATAGGTGAAGCTGGCCGCGCCTGCGGTCAGCGACACGGTCTGGTCCGGCTTGCCGGCCGACTGCAGCACGACACTGCCGGTCGGGACAACCGTTACGCCGGTTGGCGGCACCACTGTGACCGTCACCGCAGCGCGGCCATCGGGCGTCATCGCAGCGCTGAAGCTCAGCGACGGCGTCGCCTTGGCCGCATTGACCACGACAGCCGCGGATAGCGATCCGGCGTCACTGCTGCCGGTGCCGGGGATGAATTGGGCGGTGAAGCTGGTCGGGCCAGAGAGTGGCGCGCTGGTGGTGCTGACCGTGGCAGCGCCATTGGTCGGCACATGGTCAAAGGCTACGCCATCCGCGAGGAAGGCGATGGTGCCGGCCTCGGGCTGGCCGCCAGATGGCCGCGTGACCTGGGCGGTCAGGGTCACCGTCTCGCCGGGCAGCACATTTAGGGACGAGGCCGAGAGCGCCACGGCGGTCGCGGCATTGACCGGGTCCACGGTGACGCTGCCAGAGCTGGGCAGAGTTAGCAGGTCACCGGCATAGTCGGCGACGATATCGACCGGATTGCCATCGGTCAGCGCCAGCGTGATGCGGGCGACGCCATCGAGACCCGGCAGCGCCGTGCCCAGCGTCATATTGGTCGTGTCATTGCGGAAGGTCACGAGGCCGGTCGGGATGATGATCCCGGGCGCGGTGATGGCGGCGCTGATGGTCAGTGCCTCGCCGATCTGCGGCGTCAGGCTGCTGGCGGTGACGGTCGTGGTGGTCGCCTGCTGGATCGTCGGCGCAGCCAGCACATTGAGCGACAGGGACAGTGCGGTGCTGCCGCTGTAATAGGCGTCGCCGACATATTCGGCGGTGACGAGATGGAGGCCTACCGCCGGCGTCACCAGCGTATGCACGGCCTGGCGATTGCCATCGACCGGCACGGTGGCAACCACCGAGCCATTGTCGCGGAACACCACATTGCCGCTGACCGGCACGCCGAGCTGCACCGGCACCACGGTGGCGGTGAAGGTCGGACTGGCGCCGAACAGGATATCGCCCAGCGGCGCGGTGAGCAGGGTCAGCGTCGGCGAGGTCACGGTGATGATCTCTTCGGCAAAGCTGTCGAGATCGGCGCCGCTGGTCGAGACGAAGCGGGCGCGGATGCGGTGTTCGCCGGGTGGCAGGAGCGTCGTGATGAAAGTGCCGCTGCCGAGGATCGCCGGCACGGTCAGCGTATCGGTGCCATCGACCGAGAAGATTATGTTGCCGGCGCCCGCCGCACCCGAGGCCGGGACGACGCGCGAGACATTGGCGACCAGCACGACGGTGCCGAGCAGCGGTACGGTGCCGGAAGTGCCGGACAGGGTGACCTGCGTTGCGGCGGGGGTCACGGTGATCGTATCGCCCACCACATCCGACGCTGCAAAGCCGAGGCTCACGGCATAATGCGCCGACAGCTTGCGATTGCCGACGGTCTGGAACGACAGGTTGAAATTTGCCGTACCATCGGCGGCGACGACGTCAATGCCGAGGATCGCGCCCGACAGGTCGTCCTGCAGCGTGACGATGCCGTTGTTGGCATTGCCGGTGGCCGTCACCACCCTGGCAGTGACGGTGAGCGGTTCGCCGACCACGACGCTGGTCGAGGAGGCGCTGAGGTTGATCGAGGTCGGCACGAAAAGCGGCGGCGTCAGGCTGACCGTCAGGCCATAGGTGGCGGTGCCGACATTGCCATCGGCATCCTGGGCGCGGACGCTGACCGTCGTGGTGCCCGGCAGCGTCGGCAGGCCGGAAATCACGCCGGTGCTGGTGTTGAGCGAGAGGCCCAGCGGCAGCGAGGTGCCGCCGGTTAGGCTATAGGTCACCGCGCCGACGGCATTGTCGGGGGCCAGCGACACCGAATAGGGCGTTGCCGTCACGCCCTGCGGCAGGCTGGCCGGCAGGTTGAGCGCGATGGGCGCTGCGCCGATGACCACGCTGAAGCTGCGCGCGCCGGTGAAGCCTTCATTGTCGGTGACGACCACATTGAAACTATAGGTGCCCACCTGGGTCGGCGTGCCGGAGATCACGCCGCTGCTGGCGCCGATGACCAGGCCCGGCGGGGCATTCTGCAGCACATAGCCATAGGGCGTGGCTCCACCGCTGGCCGTGATGGTGGTCGCCGGATAGGCGACGCTGACGCGGCCGGCCGGTGGCGTGCCGGAGATGGTGATGACCGGCGGAGCGATGGTCCACTGGTAGGACTGCTGGTTGATCAGCCCCTGGTTGTCGGTCACCGTGACGGTGAAGTTGAAATTGCCGGCTGCCGTCGGCGTGCCGGTGATGGCGCCCGTCGTCGGATTGAGGCTGAGGCCAGCCGGCAGCGCGCCGGTAGTGACGGCATAGCCATAGGGCGCATTGCCGCCGCTGGCCGCGACACTGGCGGTATAAGGCGCCTTGTAGACCGGCGTGGCCAGCGAGGCGGGCAAAGTCGTCGTGCCCATATTGCTGGCGATGACGAATTCATAGCTGCGCAGGCCGGTGAAATCATTGTCGTCGGTCGCGGTGATGGTCACGGTGGAAGTGCCCGCCGCCGTCGGCGTGCCGGTGATGGCGCCGGTCGTGGGATTGAGGCTCAAGCCCGCCGGCAGGGTGCCGGTGGTAACCGTGAAGCCATAGGGCGTGACGCCACCGGTGACGGTGATCTGGCCGTTGTAAGCCTGGCCGATGCGGCCGGCCGGCACGCTCCCTGCAAGCGTAATACTAGGGGCCGCGACCGCCAGCGTATAGGGAATGTCCGCTGCAAAGCCGTTGGCGTCGGTGACGGTCAGCACAATGTTGAAGGTGCCGTCCTCGGTCGGTGTGCCGGAGATGACGCCGGCGGCGCTGATGCCGAGGCCTGCCGGCAGGCTGCCGCTTTTCAGCACCACGCCATAGGGCGACTTGCCGCCCGAGACCGGCACCGTGGCATTGTAAGCCACGCCCGCGGTGCCGCTGGCCAGGGTGCCATTGGCGGCGATGGTCGGCGGATTGACCGTCAGCACATAGCTCGCCGTATTGGTGCGGGTATCGCTGCCGGTGACGGTCAGCGTGATGGGGAAATTGCCGGTGGCGAGCGTCTTGCCGGTGATGACACCGCTGGCATTCATGGTCAGCCCAGCCGGCAAAGTGCCGCTGGTGATGGCATAGCTCAGCGGCGTGGCGCCGCCCGTGGCGGTCAGCGTGCCAGTATAGGCCACATCGGCCGTGGCCGCAGGCAGCGAACCGGGCAGCGTGGCGGTGCCGATATTGGTGACGGTTTCCACGTTGTAGGTGCGGGCTACGGTGAAGCCGAAATCATCGGTCGCCGTAATGGTGAAGCTGCGTGCGCCCAGCGCCGTCGGCGTGCCGGTCAAGGCGCCCGTCGCGGCGTTGAAGCTCAGACCCGCCGGCAGGTTGCCGGTCAGCGCCAGCGTATAGGGCGCGGTGCCGCCACCAGCGATCACCGTCTCGGTGACGGGCCGGGTCAGCATATATTCGAGCGGCAGCGCCGAGAGCGTAAGCGTCGGCGGCGTGATGGTGAAAGCTACTGGCGCCGTGCCGGTGAAGTTTTTGGCATCGGTGGCCGTCAGCACAATGTTGAACGTGCCGGCCGTGGTCGCCGTGCCGGAGACGGCGCCTCCCGCACTGATCGCCACACCATTGGGCAAGGCGCCGCTGGTCACGGCATAGGTATAGGGCGCGGTACCACCCGTGGCGCTGATCGTGCCCGTCGCAGCCTGGCCGAAATTGTGGTTGTTGATGGAAGCCGTCACCGCAATGGTAGGGGCCAGCACCTGCAGGTTGAGCGGCACGGTGACCGTGTCGCCAGCGGCATCGGCAATATCGAGAATGAGGTTATGCGCGCCCGGCGTCGGAGCCGTGCCCGAGACCTGGCCGGTCGCCGGATCGAGCGTGATGCCGGTCGGCAGCGTGCCGCTGACAATGGTAAAGCTATAGGGCGATGTGCCGCCGGTAACAGTGATGCTCTGGTCGAAGGGCTGCCAGGCAGTGATCGGGCCGATATCGGCATCGACCACCAGCACGGCCGCCGCCTGAACGTTGAGCGTATAGCTGCGCGTGCCGGACAGCGTAGTCGAGTCGGTCGCCTTGATCTCGAATGTATAGGGACCGGCGCTGGTCGGCGTACCGCTGATGCGGCCGGTGGTCGGATTGAGCGACAGGCCCGGCGGCAGCGCGCCGCTCGCCACTTCATAGGCATAGGCCGGCGTGCCACCGCTGGCCGTGACATTCTGCGAATAGGGCCGGTTCTGCCGCGGCACGGCCAGCGTCGTCGGCAGCACAATGACCGGCGCGGCGACCACGGTCATCGAAGTATCGAGCCTTCCGCTGAAGCCATTGGCGTCGGTGGCGATGATGCCAAAGTTGAAGGTGCCATCCTGGCTTGGCGTGCCCGACAGGGCGCCACTCGTCGCATTGACGCTGAGGCCCGGCGGCAGGCTGCCGTCGAAGCTGAAGCTTCGTGGCGTGGCGCCACCGCTAACCGATGGCGTTGTGGTCGGATAGGTCGCGCCCACCGTGCCATTGGGGAATGTGCCGGTCACAGTGATGGTCGGCGCCACCACGGAGACAGCGTAGGACTGGCTGGCGGTGAAGTCATTGGCATCGGTGGCGGTGATGATGAAGCCGGCATTGCCGAGCTGGGTCGGCGCGCCGGTCAGCGCACCGGTGGCGCTATCGAGCACCACGCCCTGTGGCAGCGCGCCCATCGACACGACATAGAGCATGGGCGCAGTGCCACCCGTGGCGGCGACGCTCTGCGCAAAATCCACGCCGAACACGCCATTGTTGAGCGTCGACGGCAGGGTGATGGTGGTCGGCGGCAGCACGCGGATCTGCACTGGCAGCACGCCCGGCGCGCCAGCCTGGCCGGTCGCCGTGATAGTGAAATTATAGGTGCCGGCAGCCCCGGCCGTGCCGGTCAGTGTACCGGTATTGGCGTCGAGCGTCAGGCCCGGCGGAAGCACGCCGGCGGTGACGGCATAATTATATGGCGCGGCGGGGCCGGCAAAGGGCACGCCGCCGAAGGCGGTGAAGCTGCCCGAGAAGGCGGTACCGGACACGCTGCGCGGCAGGTTGGCGGTGACATGGATGTCGCTGGGCGGCGGCTCCACCGTCAGCGCAGTGGCAAGCGTCGCGCTGCTGCCGTCGAAATTGCCGCCAGCGGCATAGGTAGCGGTCACGGTATAGGTGTTGGCCGCGAGACCGTTGAGCACCAGCGTGCCGGCGCCATTGCTCAGCGCCACGACATGATTGGCCGTGCTGGCGGGGCTATCGCCGACCAGCGTCACGGTGACATTGCCCGTCGCCGGCACATTGCCCGGCGTGGTCTTGACCGTCACGCTGAGGCTGACCGGCTCGCCCGAGGCGACGGTGGCCTGGGCCGCAGTAATGGTGGTCACGGTCGCTGCCGGGGTGACCGAAATGACGACGCCCGTCGCAACGCTCGGCCCGAAATTGAGATCGCCGGCATAGGCGGCGGTGACGGTATGGCTGCCGGCCGCCGGCTGCGGCAAGGTCAAAGTGGCAACGCCTCCACTCAGGATGCCCGAGCCGACCTGCACGTTATCGACATAAAAGATCACCGTGCCGCCCGGCGTGCCACCAGTAGAGCCGGCCGTAGCGGTCACCACCAGAGCCGTGCCGAACGCACTGGTCGATGGGGCCGAAATCACCAGCTGGCTCGTTGCCTTGTTGACCACAAGGCTGGGCGACAGGGTGCCGGAACTCGGCGCGAAATTGGCCGCGCCATTGTAGGTCGCAGTCACCGTATGGGTGCCCGCTGTCGTGAATTGCTTGCTGAACGTCGCGACCCCGCCCGAAAGCGTCGCCGCCGGCTGGTTGACGCCGTCGATGGCGAAAACCACCGTGCCATTCGGCGTGCCATGTGCGGCGGTAATGGTCGCGGTGAACTGCGCCGTATCGCCGACGGTGATGGCGCCCGCTGGTCCCGCCACCGCAGTCTGCGTCGTCGCAACGTCGATCTCGACACCGCCACTGAGCGTGGCGGAACTGGCGCCGAAATTGCCCTGCGCGGCATAGTTCGCCGTGATGACATGCGGGCCGATGGTGAGACCCGAGGTGCTAAGCGTCGCCACACCGGCCGTGATGGTCGACGGGGCCTGCGCCACGCCATCGATGGAAAAGACCACGCTGCCGGTCGGCGGACCGGCGGGCGAGCTCAGCGTCGCGGTGAGGGTGACGCTATCGCCAAACTGCGCCGTGCTCGGGCTGGCCGCCAACGTCATCGCACTCGGTGCGGCCGCGAAGGTCACATTGGGAGCGGTGACGTTGATGGCATTGAAATGCGCATCCCCGGCAAAGCGCGCTTCCACGGTATGCGAGCCGGCCTCGAGGCCGGAAACCACGATGCTGGCCACGCCAGCCGTCGGCGTGACCGCAGGCTTGGTGACGCCGTCGATCACAAAGGTCACATCGCCCGTTGGCGGGCCAGATGGACCGCCCAGGGTTGCGGTGACCGTGAGGCTGTTGCCGAACACCGGCGAGGCTGGGCTGGTGCCGACCGAGAGCGTTGCATCGGCCTTGGTGACGACAATGCCACCGGCAATGCTGGCGCTGGCCGCGCCATGATCGGTCGAGCCGGCATAGCTGACGCTGGCGCTGTGAATGCCCGGTTCAAGTGCAGAGAGAGTGAGCGTTGCGACACCATTGGTCATGGCGCTGGCCGGCCTGGCCACGCCGTCCACGGTGAAGACAACATTGCCCTGCGGCGTTCCGGCTGCCGGCAGCGCCGTGGCGGTCGCGGTCAACGTGACGTCCTGGCCATAGCGCGACGGCGCCGGTGCGGCCGAGAGCGTCAGATTGGTATCGGCGACCAGCACCGGTAGCACGCCGGCCAGTGTGCCGCTGCTGGCGAGGTAATTGGTCGTGCCGAGATAATTGGCGGTGATGGTGTGGTCGCCGCGGCTCAGCGCCGTGGTCGAAAGACTGGCCGCGCCGTTGTTGAGCGCCACAGTGCCCAACAGCGTCGTGCCATCGCGGAATTCCACCGAACCCGAGGGCGTGCCCTGGGCGGCGCTGACGCTGGCCGACAGCGTCGTGCTCTCGCCCAGCTTGATGCTGGACGGGCTGGCGCTGACCGTGGTCGTGGTGGGCGCAGCGCCGACCACCATGGTCTTGTCGGTGGCCGTGCTGGCCAGATAATTGGAGGTGGCGACAAAGCGCGCGCCGAGCGTATAGCTGCCCACGGCAAGATTGCTCAGCACCAGGTCGGCCACGCCATTGACGAGGCTCGTCGGCGCCCGATCGACGCTGTTAACCGTAAAGATGACATTGCCGGCCGGGGTACCGCCGGAGGAGGTCACCGTGGCGCTCACCGTCGCCGAACTGCCGAAGGTCGGGGCGCTCGGCGTGAACGTCACAACGGTTGCGGTCGAGGCCGCCACGACGGTCTGCCCACCGGACAATGTACCATTGGACTGGGCGAAATTGGTGTCGCCGGCATAGCGCGCGGTGATGACGTGCGAACCCACGCCAAGGTTCGAACGCGTAATGCTGGCCGTGCCGGCGCCATTCAGCGCCACACCCGGCTGATCGACATTGTCGATACTGAAGATGACATTGCCTGTCGGCGAACCGGCGCCCGGCGCAACGGGGGCGACGACGGCGGTGAAGGTGACCGCCGCGCCCAGGGCTGGCGAGGGGGCATCGCTGGACAACGCTGTGGTTGTCGCCGCGCGCGCGACGGTCTGTCCGCCCGGGAGGGAGGCGGAACTGGTGAGGAGATTGGCATCGCCGGAATAGCTGGCGGTGATGGTGTGGCTGCCCACCGCAAGGCCCGGCAGGTTGAGCGTCGCCACGCCGCTGCTGAGGCTGACGGCCGGCTGGTCCACGGTGTCGATGGTGAAAACCACCGTGCCGGTCGGCGATGCGGCGCTGGCGCTGACCGTGGCAGTCAAGGCAATAGCCTGCCCCGCCACCGCCGGATTGGCGGAGGACGAGACGACCACGCTGGAGGCCGCCTTGTTGACCGTGCCTGTCGTCGCGGCGCTGGTACTCACCGCATAATTGTCGGCGCCCGAATAGGCAGCGGAAATCGTATGGCTGCCGACGCCGAGGCCGGGCACCAGCAGGTTGGCCTGGCCGCCCGAAAGGGTCACCGGGCTTTGCGCCACGCTATCGACGGTAAAGGTCACCGTGCCGCCCGGCGTGCCGCTGGCGGAAGCGACCGTGGCGGTGAGGCTGAGCGACTGGCCGAGCGCCACCGCGGCAACCGGGCTGATCGTCGTGGTGGTGGCCGCCTTGGTGACCACCTGGCCGCCGCTCAGCGTGCCGCTACTGGCGGCATAGATGGCGGTGCCAGCATAGTCGGCGGTGACGGTATGCGTTCCGGCGCCAATGCCGGTCAGCGTCACGTCGACGCTGCCACCATTGAGCGCCACCGGGGCACGCGGCGTGCCATCGACGGTAAACACCACGCTGCCGGTCGGCGTGCCGCTGGCCGAACTGACCGTGGCGGTAATGGTCGGATTGGTGCCGAACACCACCGAGCCGGGGCCGGACAGCGTCGTCGTCGTGACAATGGCGGTGACCGCATGGCCGCCGCCGAGGCTGCCCGAACTCGTCGCCAGATTGGCCGTGCCGGTATAATCGGCGCTGATGGTGTGATTGCCCACCGGCAGGCTGGTGCTGCTCAGCGTTGCGACGCCCGCGCCATTCAGCGCCGTCGGCGCCTGTGCCACGCCATCAATGGTGAAGACCACGTTGCCGGTCGGCGTGCCGACGCCAGAGGTGACGGTGGCAGTGAAGGTCACCGACTGGCCATAGATGGTGGTCGGGGCCGACTGGGTGACGGCTGTGCTGGTCGGCGCCTTGGTCACGGTCTGGTTGCCGCTCAGCGATCCATTGCTCGCCGCATAATTGGTGGTGGTGACATAGCGGGCCAGGATCGGCTTGCTGCCGACACCAAGACTATTGGTGGTGATCGTCGCGACGCCCGAACCATTGAGCGCCACCGGGCTCTGGTCGACGCCATCGAGAGTAAAGATCACCGAACCCGGCGGCGTGCCGGTGCCCGGCGCCGTCACGGCAACCGTCGCGGTAAAGGTCACATTGCTGCCGAACACCGCCGAGGCGGTGGAACTGGTGACGGCGGTCGTGGTCGCTGCCTTGTTGACGGTATGGCCGCCCGACAGCGTGGCGCTGCTGGCGGTAAACGAGCCATTGCCGGCATAGGCGGCGCTCACCGTGTGGCTACCGACGCTGAGCCCGGCCATGTTGAGCGTGGCGACGCCCGCGCCATTGAGCGCCACCGGCGGCTGCGCCACGCCATCGACGGTAAAGGTCACATTGCCGGTGGCAATGCTGCCATCGGGCGCGGTGATGCCAGCCGAAAAGCTGGCGGCCTGGCCGAAAACCGTCGGCGAATTGGAGGTCAGCGTCATGGTGGTGACGGCCGGCGCCGGAATACAGGTGACGGTTACCACGATATTGGTCGGGTCGCCCAGCAGACCGGGGATCAGCACGCCGGCCGCAGCGTCGTTCGACTGTGCAGTGGCCGCGAGATTCAGCAGCTCGATGCCCAGCACCGAGCCCACGGTGCCCGACATGGTGTGGGTCAGCGCCGTAGTGGTGGTCTGCGTCAGGTAGAGCGGGCCAGCCGACAGGATCAGGGTTGTTCCGGCTCGGGCCCGATCGGTGACATGCTTATAGGTGAGATGGTCGCCACTGGTGAAATTGGTCAGCAGGATGGTCTTGGTCTGGATCGGCGCTGATGGGCCGGAATAGTTCAGCTGGCCATTGTTGACAGCGGTACAGCCCAGCGATGCGGCCATCGCCATCGAGGCCAGCAGCAGCACCATCAACAGGGCGAGCAGCACGCTGAGCGTGCAGCGCCAGATGAGCTGGAGACCGGACTGGGCAATCGCGTGTTCCGCCGCCGAGGGTTTCTCCCCGGAATCCACGGAATCCGTCGAATCGCGCGAGCCACGACGGCCGAACGTTAAAGAAGACACCAGATACTCGCTGCTTACTAAACAATACGCAGCGTTCCCAAGTGCCGTTATGACATGGATGTATTACCAGAACTCTAAGCTCTAGTGTGCAGATTTCAATGTGTATTTTGGGATTAATTCTAAGTTAACTCAATTTTACTTCGATTGAGAGCCTGCGAAGCCGGAGGGACAAGATCATTCGGGAACGCAGGCTTGGGAGCCGCAATGATCTTGTCCCTAATCCAGCCTTTTGCATTGGCCAGTCAGCAGGAAACGTGGAGCGTCGAGCTGTTTCACCGCTGCCATCCCACCGGAGATTCGGGAGGAGTAGTGTGAAGATAGGCGCCAGCAACAGTCCTGAAAATTGTAAGGATTGACGTCGCTGTTTATGCCGCTGTTGGAAATTACATCCGTAAATTTGCCAATGGCAGATTTAACTGCGTATCTTATCGTAGTCTCAATGGCGTATTGCGGCGGACTTGAGAGACTTGGTTTTGACTGGCTCTGCATGCCGGAGCAGAGGTCATGCTAGGGTTTGCCGAAGACTATCTCGGCCGCATTCGTGCCGCGACCAGTGACCACGACATCATTGCAATATTGGCCCGGCTGGCCGGCGACCTGGGTTTTCGCAGCGGCTATCTCATCGAATATGCCAGCTCGCTGAAGTCGGCGGTGCGCGTGCTCGACAGCAATGCCGGTCGCGCCGGCTGGTGGGATCACTATATTTCGAGCGGCCTGCGCACCAGCACGCAGCCGATTGCCGACATCCTCGACAAGGGAGGCGTGCAATATTTCGATGGGCTGCGCTTTGCCGATCCACGCGATCCGCTGCTGGCCTTTGCCCGCCGCGTCGACATGGTCGATGCCGCGCTGGTGCCGATGAGTTTTGACAGTGAAGTCATCGGGTTGATCGGGCTATCGGGCGCGACGCGGCTCAATGCCGAGCAGGAGCGCGCGTTGCAATTTGTCGGCTACACGCTGTTCTCGCAGGCGCGCTCATTCCATGTCAGCGGCATCAAGACCGCGGGCGCCGGCCTCACCCCGCGCGAGCGCGAGGTCATGGTGTTGTCAGCCGAAGGCCTGACCGCGCAACAGGTCGCCGACGAACTCGGCATGTCGCCCCGCACCGTCAACCAACACATGGACAATGTCGCCGGAAAGCTTGGCACCAAAAACCGGGTGCACACGGTGGCCGAGGCGATAAGGCGGGAATTGTTTTAGGCGGGGCGGCGAGCCTTGTGGGGGCTGCTTATCTGAAGAGCTTTCCCACCCATGATGTCATCCCGGCCTTGAGCCGGGATCCATCTCGAGATCGTGCCACAGCCGCAAGGTGGATCGATCTGGCGGCGTGAGGATAGACCTCAGGATGGGCCCCGGCGCAAGGCCGGGGTGACACTGAGTGTGTGGAGCCTATACGGACGCCTGCGCGCCCTCAGCCAGTTGCCCCAGCTTCACCTGCACCAGCAGGCTCAGCTCGTCATAGACATTCCACTCGTCGACGATCTTGCCGTCTTTCCAGTGGTAATGGCTCATGCCCATCACCTGGACGCGCTTGCCGGTCGGGTCGCCCAATTCGCCGAGGATGCCATAGCCGAGGTGATGGCCTTCCATCACCCAGCGCACGGCGACCTTGGTGCCGCCCTCTTCGCAGGGGTTGGACGCCACATGCTGGATTTCATAAGACGCGTCGGGCAGCGAGCCGATCAGGCCGAGATGCTGGTGAATGATGGCGGCGACGCCATAGAGTTCCTTCATCAGCGGGCCATGATACTGCGCGGTGGGCGCATAGACCTCGGCGATCTTGCCGAACATGCGCTTGACGAAAACCTCATGCAGCATTTCCACCGTCTGCACTTCAATGTCATTATGCGCGAGGCTGAGGTCGGCCTTTTCGTTCGGCCGCGTCTGGCCGAGGAAGCGGCGGTTTTCGCCGATATCGAGCGAGATCAGCCCGGCATCGAACTTCGACTTTGCCGTGCGGGCCGCGAAGTGGTTGGGATCAAGACCGAGCTGCTTGATGATCGCCATCTGATCGGCCACCACCCATTCGCGATAGATCATGTTGCGATGCACCATGCAGTCGGCAATGGTCCGCGACACGAAGGGCTTTCCGGTCGGCTGGCCGAGGTGGCCATATTGCGTATGACGGCCCGAGCCGGTCACCAGATGGCTGGTGTAGAAACCATCCTTGTCATTGCCGTTCCAGATCACCTGGGTGCCCATGCCGCGGCGCTCGGGGAAGCTCACGAGGCGCTGGATGGTGTCGCGCACCACGTCTTCGCGATTGTAGATGGTGCCGGTGGTGCCATAGAGCACGCAGTTATGCGTGTAATGGGTATAGATCAGGCCGATATCGCGCTCGTCCCAGATCTTGTGGGTGCAGCGGATGATGTAATCGACGATGTCGGTATAGATGTCGTCGAAGCCGTCGAGCGACTGCGAACGCGGGCGATCGGTCGGGGCCAGGTCGGGATAGTCGCGCCGCTCGACCTGCAGCACATTTTCTTCCAGCGCCACGGCGGACGCGCCCTTGGTCTTGGGGTTGCTGGTGGTCTCGCTCATGCTCGCTCCTTGGTCGTCTGCCGGAATGGCGTTGATATCGCCCAGCCAGTCGCGCACATGACGCGCTACTGCGGCCGGATTTTCAAGCGGGGCAAAGTGGCCCGCGTTGGGAATGGTAAAAAATCGCGCGCCGGGAATGGCCTGCGCCATCTCGCGATGCGCCTCGAGCGAACAGACCTGCTCGGCCTCGCCGGCAAGGATCAGCGTCGGTACTCCGATTGCCGCCAGGCGCGGCCGGCTATCGGCGCGACTGATGGCGACTTCGGTCTGAGCGGCCAAAGTGTCGATACCGGCATCGCGTGCCATGCACCGGATGACGTCGCGCAATTCGGTATTGCCGCTATGGCCTGGCGCGACGAGGTCGGCCCAGCTTTCATCGACATAGCTTGCAAGGCCCGCTTCCCGCGCTCTGCGGACTGCCCCGCGACGGCGCTCTGCATTCTCTGATGGATCGGGTCGCGCCGTGGTGTCGACCAGCGCCAGCCTGGCGATCCGCTCTGGCGCCCGGGCGATCATTTCCAGCGCGACAATGCCGCCCAGCGAAAAGCCGAGCAGCGAAAACCGCTCGGGCGCCTGGCCGAGGATCTTGACGGCCAACTCGGCCGCCGTCTCGCCGCCGCTCATCTCCACCACTGTCGCCACCGGCACGCCGAGCCGGTCCAGCATGGGCGCGAACAATCTTGCGTCGCACGCTGTGCCCGGCAGCAACACGAGCGGCAGCGGCACCGTCACGGCGCCCACCCTCTCGACCGGTGCGGGAATAATCTGGTTCATCACGATCCATGACATCTCGACCAATGGCCAAGAGTGATTTTGCCAAAAAACTCTGGCAAATTTTGAATACGTATGCAAGATCAAATTCAGCCGGCTAGCGTGGAGCAATCCGCGAGCAAACTGGCAGCAAACAACAAGCAAGCTTGCTGCAAACAGGCCCAAGCTTGCACCTTTTCTTGCGCATCCGGAGCTGACCGCAATGACCTCTGCCACCACCTCCCCCTTCCCCGGCGTCACCTATGTGAAGGCCCCCGAGCGCTCCTCGATCGGCGACAACGCGCCCGTCGAAACGCTGGTCAGCGAGATCATCGCCAATGTCCGCAAGAATGGCGACGCCGCCGTCCGCGAGTATTCGGCCAAGTTCGATAAGTCGGACATTACCGTGTTCGAAGTCACTGCCGCCGAACGCGAATCCGCCGTCGCCGAGCTCGATCCGCAGACCCGCAAGGACACCGAATTCGCCATTGCCAATGTGCGCAAATTCGCCGAAGCGCAGCTTTCGACCATCCTGCCGCTGGAGGTCGAAACCCTGCCCGGCGTCCATATGGGCCACCGCGTCATCCCGATCCAGCGCGTCGGCTGCTATGTCCCCGGCGGCCGCTATCCGCTGCTCAGCGCCCCGATCATGACCATCGTCCCGGCCAAGGTGGCCGGTGTTGACGAGGTCATCGCCTGCCTCCCGCCCAATGCCCACAAGGCGATGATTGCCGGATGCCATCTCTCTGGCGCTGATCGGATTTTCCGCATCGGCGGCGCCCAGGCCATTGCCGCCATGGCCTATGGCACCGAGAGCGTTCCGGCTGTGAACAAGATCGTCGGCCCCGGCAATGCCTTCGTCAACGAGGCCAAGCGCCAGGTGTTCGGCCCGGTCGGCATCGACCAACTCGCTGGCCCGTCTGAGATTTTCATCGTCGCCGACAAGACTGGCGATGCCGAAATGATCGCCACCGACATGCTGGCCCAAGCCGAGCACGACATCCGCACCCGCGTTGGCCTGATCACCACCGACAAGGCTCTGGCCGAGGCGACGCTGGTCGAAATCGAAAAGCAGCTGGCGACGCTGTCCACGGCCACCACGGCGCGCGAAGCCTGGATCAATTATGGCGAGATCACCGTCTGCGACAGCGAAGATGCGATGATCGCCTATTCCGACCTGATCGCCGCCGAGCACCTGCAGGTGCATACCGCCGACGCCAAGGGATTCGCCAAAAAGCTACGGAATTACGGCAGCTTGTTTATCGGCGAGCTGGCCAGCGTGGTCTATTCCGACAAATGCTCGGGCACCAACCACACCCTCCCCACCATGGGCGCTGGCGCCTATACCGGCGGCCTGTGGGTCGGCGCCTATGTCAAGATCGCCACGCATCAGTGGCTTGATGAAGAAGGCGTCAAGCAGGTCGCCCCACCCGCCGCCCGCCAGTCCGCCAGCGAAGGCCTCGAAGGCCACCGCCGCGCTGCACAGCTGCGGCTCGATCGCATGCAGGCCAAGGCCTAAACAAAAAGGCCGGCGAAAGCCGGCCTTTTTGTTTCCCATCAGAGACTTGTCGTCAGCTGATCTTATCAGCCTCGGCCCAAGCCGCGCGCAGCTTCTCGACCGTAAACCCCGGCGCCCGTGCCGCGGTCAGGATCGGCACTTCCTTGCGCATCACCACGTCGATCGCCCAGCCCATGCGCTCGATATGCTCTGCGGGGATGACCACCCCGCCGTGGCGATCTGCATGGATCAGATCGCCCGGCCGCACCTGCATGCCAAACACCGTCACCGGCACATCCAATTCCGTCACATGCACGAAGGCATGGCTCGGGCCCACCGAGCCAGCGATCACCTGATACCCCTCGTCGAGCATGCCCAGGTCACGCAAAACCCCATTGGTCAGTGTTCCGGCAACGCCCAGGCCCTTGTGCTGGGCCACCTGCATTTCGCCCCAGAAGCCGCCGATGGCATGGGGGAAATCCATGTCCTCGATCACCGCCACATTGGGGCCGTCGCCGGCCGAGACATATTCGTAGTATTGCATGCGCAAAGCCCGCACTTCGGCGGCCGGCTTCTGTGCAGGAGACGATGCGCGGATTTTCGCCGTGCGGGCAAAGCCTACCACAGGAGGGAGGCTGGGGTCGGCGCAGACCACCGGCGTCTTGGTAAAACCCTCCGCGGTCCGCCCGCCCATGACGTGTTCGAGGGCATTGCAGACGGTCGGCGTATCCGCCTTGCGCAAAGCGGCAAGGACGTCGGGCGAAATCGTTGGCATCTTGGGTCTCCTCAGGCGGCTTTACTGGCGATTTCGGCGCCTTCCGACAGCGCCTTGAGCTTGGCCCAAACGATCTCGCTGTCCACGGCGCCGAAGCCGGCGAAGGTGGAAAAGCCGCAGTCGGTGCCGGCGATGACCCGTTCGGCGCCGACGATATCGGTGAAATTCTTCAGCCGCTGGGCGATCAGCTCGGGGTGCTCCACGAAGTTGGAGGTCGAGTCGATAACCCCGGGGATCAGCACGTAATCGTCGGGCAGGTCGACATTTTTCCAGTCGACCCATTCATGGGCATGGCGCGGGTTGGCACCTTCGAACAGCAGCGCCCGCGGCTTGGCCTTGAGCAGGCTGGGCAGGATTTTCTTGAGCGCGATGTCGCAGACATGGGGGCCTTCGTAATTGCCCCAGCAGACATGCATGCGCACCTTGCTGCCGTCGATATTGCGCAGGGCGTGGTTCATCACCTCGATGTGGCGGCCGGCGGCGACGACGAAACCGGCGTCATCGAGGTCTTTGTACATCATGTGGCGGCCCAGGCCGAGGTCGGGCGCGTCAAGCTGCAGGGTGAACCCCGCGGCGACAATGCCCTCATACTCGACTCGCATGCCTTCGGCGACGGCTTCAAGATAGTCGTCCTGCGTCGGGTAAAATTCGTTGGGCTGGAACAGGGCGATGACGCCCGGCGTCGCCGAATTCATGAAGCCCTTGGCATAGCCGTTGGCGTCAAGCGCCGACTGGAATGCCTCGACGTCCTCGCGCAGCGGCTCAAGGCTTTTCACCGTGATTTCGGCGACGCATTTGGGACGGCGATAGGTGGGCGTACCGCCGGTATTGGCCTGGCGTTTCAGAAAGCTCGGGAACAGTTCCAGGTCGGCCGGGGGCTGGCGCGAGCTGTCGCCGTCAAAGCCGGTCAGCCGGTCCTTGATATAGGTGGCGTAGGAGATCTTGCTCATTTCGCCATCGGACGGCAGGTCGACGCCGGCCGCTTTCTGCCGGGCGACGATGTCGCTCACAGCGGCAGCGATGATCTGGTTGAAGCCGGCCTCCTCGATAGGGACGCCGGCCTCGCGCGCGAACACAAGGTCCGTCACCTGCTTTGAACGCGGCAGCGAGCCGACATGGGTGGTGAGGATCCTGTGGGTCATGGCTTACTCGGCAGCTTGGGCGGTGGCGAACTGCGGGGCGGCCGGGGCGGCCGCTCCACGGATGACGAAGGCGATCGCATCGGCCGAAGCCGGGTTGCGGAAGCCATGCACGAGCCCAACCGGAATGGTCAAAGTATCCCCTGCCCCCAGAATGAGCGTACCATCGGCCCAATTGACCTCGAGTGTGCCCGACTGGACAAAGATCACTTCCCCTTCGCTACGGCTGTGTTGGGCCACCGTGGCGCCGGTCTCGAGCTTGAGGCGGCGCAGCGCAAAGTCATGGCCCCAGCTGCCGATGATCGGGCCCGCCTTGAAGCCATCCTGGGCATCGACATCGCCGATCAACGCGGCTTCCTCGACGCCTTCGGCAGCGAGCGGGGAGTTGGGGTTACCGGCCATCTTGGCATGCGGGATGTAGTAACTGGCCAGCTCTTCAATCGGCGGAGTGGCCAGCTCCTTGAGCTTTTCGGCCGTCGGGGGCTGTTCCAGCTCGGCGCCTTCAGGCACGGTTTCGCCGATGGTGGTATCGACCAGCTTGCCGCCCTTGAGCAGCTTGAGGCCGAAATCCTCGGCCATCTTGAACACCGACGGAGCCCAGACCACCTTGCCCGGATCGTCATGACCAAGCACCACGGCGAGGAAGCCGGTGCCCTCGTCGCGCTTTTCGAAGCCGCGGAACATGTGGGTGGGGACGGTTGCCACGTCACCCGGTTCGACGTCGAGATAGCCCTCGTCCTTGTTCGCGCCGAAAACGAAGCGCCACTTGCCGGTGTGGACCAGGAAGGTCTCGGCGGTCAGGTGGGAATGCTGGGAATTGACGCAGCCGAAGGGCTGGCGGGCGGCGCCGAAGTTGAAGCCATGCGCCTCTGGGATATGCACCACCTGCGCCTTGTTCTCGGAAACGCCCGGCCCGATGATGGTGAAATTCTCTTTGCGATCCGAGCCCGGCGTGCGCGCATCGATGAAGGCATTCCGCAGGCCCTTGAGGTCGGCATAGCGCACCAGGCGCTTTTCCATTTCGGCTTGAGTCCATTGGGTCATCTAAGAGGTCCTTTCACTCGCAAAAGTGGATTTGCATTCGTATGCATTGAAGTTCGAAAGTGTGTCGTGTGAATGGTTTGATACACATCCGGGGTCAGGCCTCGCGCGGCCGATAGATGGTCTGGCCGTCGCGCTCTATGAGGCCAGTCTGCGGCAGCCGCGCCGAGCTGCGCACGATCAGGTCGCCATTGAGAATGCGATGTTCGGCTTCGATTTCGCCGCTGGCGATCTGGTCCATCAGGATATCGACGGTGGATTCCACCATGCGCTTGAGCGGCTGGCTCATTGTGGTGATGCCATAGGAGGTCCAGCGGGCGGGGCCCACATCGTCATAGCCGACGATGGAGAGGTCTTCGGGAATGCGGATGCCGAATTCATGGCGGGCCACATCCATCACCGCTACGGCCATATGGTCATTGGCGACAAAAATGGCTTCGGGGCGGTCCTTGCGCGACAGCATGGTGCGGGCGGCGGCTTCGGCATCAAGGCGCGAATAATTGCCGGTTTCGATCACCACATCGGCAAAGCCCGCGGCAGCGAGGCCTTCGACATAACCCTGCTGGCGGTCGCGGTTGGTCGAGGAATTTTCAAGGCCCGCGATATAGCCAAAGCTCTTGTGGCCACCGGCGACGAGGAAATCGGCGATGCGCTTGCCGCCTTCCTTGTTGCGCGTGGTGACGCTGGAGACAGCATCGCGCTCGGTGGTGCGGTTGAACAGCACCACCGGAATGCCGGCCGTGGCGCATTCTTCCGACAGTTCGGACGACAGCGAGGTCGATGCCAGGATAATGCCGTCGACGCGGTACTGCATCAGCTGGTCGAACACCGGGTCGCTGTCGCGGTCCATGAAGCCGGTGAACAGCAGCAGGTGGTAATTCTCGGCGGCCAGCGCCCGGCCCAGCTCTTCCAACACGTCGGGGTAGAACAGGTTTTCGAGATAGGCCATCACCACGGCAATGATGCGCGAGCGGTTGGTGATCAGTGACCGCGCAATGGCATTGGGGCGGTAGCCGAGCACCTTTGCCGAGGCCAGCACCTTTTGCCGCGTCTTGGGGGAGATCGAGGCACCGGGGGTAAAGGTGCGCGAGACGGCCGACTGCGAGACGCCGGCGTGATCGGCGACCTGGCTGGACGTGACACCGGGCTTTTTTACTCCGCTGTCCATCCGCCATCCACCAGTAGTGATGCGCCGGTCACGAGGGCCGCGGCATCGGAGGCCAGGAACACAATCGGTCCCATGATATCTTCAACGCGCCCCAGCCGGCCCAGCTTGATCTTGGACAGGACCCAGCTCCGGAACTCTGGATCGCTGAGGTTCTTGGCGGTCAATTCCGTCTCGATGAAGGTCGGGCAGACCGTGTTCACCCGGATATTGCTGGCGCCGAGCTCGATGGCCATAGCTTTGGAGAGGCCTTCAACAGCAAACTTGCTGGCGGCATAGACGGCGCGGGCCGGGCCGCCGACGTGGCCCATCTGCGACGAGATATGGATGATCGATCCGGGCAGGCCTGCAGCCACCAGCCGTGCCACTACCGCCTGCGACACGAACAACGTGGCCGCCAGATTGAGGTCCATCACGGCCTGGTAATTAGTCGGGGTGATATCGGCAAAGCTGGAATGCCGTGCCGTGCCGGCCGAATTAACCAGCACCTGGAAGGGCTCCACATCGTCGACGAAAGCCTTGACCGCGTCGCTGTCGGTAATGTCGAGCGCCACGCCTTCGGCCGAGAGGCCGGCATCGGCCATCTGATTGACCAGCGCCTCGATATCGCCGGCGGTGCGCGCGGCGATGGTCACAGCAGCACCCGCCTCCGCCAGCGCTACCGAGGCGCCCAGCCCGATGCCGCGCGTACCCCCGGTGACGAGGGCGCGCTTGCCATCAAGACGGAAGCTGGGGGTGCGCGGCAGGGTCATTATTCGGCAGCCTCCACACGTGGGGTAGCGCCGGTGCCATAGGGCACGTTGCGGCCGCCATAGCGGCGCACCCGCACATTGGCCTGTTCGGCATGGCCGACAAAGCCTTCGAGCATCGACAGCCGCGAGCCATATTCGCCGATCATGGCCGAAGCCGCGTCCGTCGTGACGGTCTGCCACGTACAGGTCTTCATGAATTTCCCCACCCACAGGCCACCCGTATAGCGCGCTGCCTTCATCGTGGGGAGAGTGTGATTTGTCCCGATCACCTTGTCGCCATAGGCGACATTGGTGCGCGGCCCGAGGAACAGCGCGCCGTAGTTGGTGATATTGTCGCGGAACCAGAGATCGCGATCGGTCATCACCTGCACATGTTCCGAGGCAATGCGGTCGGCTTCGGCCAGCATTTCCTCGTAAGAGTCGCAGACGATCACTTCGCCGAAGTCATCCCACGACTTGCGGGCGATTTCACCGGTCGGCAGGATTTCGAGCAGGCGCTCGATCTCGGCCATGGTTTCGCGGGCCAGCTTTTCCGAATTGGTCAGCAGGATCGCAGGGGTGGTCGGGCCATGTTCGGCCTGGCCGAGCAGGTCGGTGGCGCACATTTCGCCGTCGACTGTTTCATCGGCGATGACCAGCGTTTCCGTGGGGCCGGCGAACAGGTCGATGCCGACGCGGCCGAACAGCTGGCGCTTGGCTTCGGCAACGAAGGCATTGCCGGGACCGACCAGCATGTCGATCGGCTTGATGCTTTCGGTGCCGATCGCCATGGCGCCAATGGCCTGGATGCCGCCCAGGACATAAATTTCATCGGCACCGGCCATTGCTTGTGCGGCAACGACGGCCGGTGCCGGCTTGGCTCCAAACGGCGGAGCGCAAGTGATGACGCGCTCGCAGCCGGCCACCTTGGCGGTGATCACCGACATATGGGCCGAAGCGAGCAGCGGATATTTGCCGCCGGGGACATAACAACCCACGGCGTTGATCGGGACATGCTTGTGACCGAGGATGACGCCGGGCAGCGTTTCGACCTCGAGGTCCTGCATGGTGGCGCGCTGCGCCTGGGCGAAATTGCGCACCTGGGTCTGGGCGAATTCGATGTCGATCAGATCCTGATCGGTGAGCTGGGCCATGCAATCGTCGATCTCGACCTGGCTCAGGCGGAAATCCTTGCGGTCCCACTTGTCGAACTTCTGGCTGAGTTCACGCACGGCCTGGTCGCCGCGCTTCTCGATATCGCCGAGAATGGTTTCCACCGTGGCGCGAACCTGACGATCCGCCTCCGCCCGCTCCTCGACATCCTTACCGCGCTTCAGCCAGACTGGCATTTTTGCCGCTCCCTTTATTGGCATTGTGCATACGTATGCAAATTTGTAAATATCCAGCTTTGCCGGATACCCGGAAAAGACGCCGTGAATTGTCAGGTTAGCTGGGGTGGGCGCTGCACCGCGTGGTCGGTGGCGCGTTCGAAGGCGTCACCGATCTGGATGATGCGGGCCTCGTCGTGATGGCGACCGATGATCTGCATGCCGATCGGCAGGCCGTCATGGAAACCGATTGGCAGGGCCAACACCGGATGGCCGCTGACATTGAAGCCAATGGTGCGCATCGGCGTCCAGACGGCTTCCTTTTCAAAGGGCGCCGCCAGCAGCGCTGTCGTCAAGGCACCGACGGTGATGATGGCGTCGTAGCGGTCGAGCAGTCGATCCACCTCGGCACGAAAGCAGTCCCCTGCCCCACGGGCTGCGGCCAATTCCTCGTCGGTGACGGCAAGGCCGGCAGCGAGACTGAGGTAGGCGCGGCGGCCAAAATGCTCGGGGTGATCGCGCAATTCGGGCAGGTGATAATCGAAGCTTTCCTTGTGCAGGATAGCCGCGGCGGCCACTTCAATGGCGGGATAGTCGGGGAGGTCGACCTCCTCGATTACCGCGCCAAGCTGCGACAGGGTCGAGATGGCGGCATCCATGGCGGTCAGCACGGCCGGCATGGTCTGGTGGTCCTGGGCAAACCAGTTGCGGGCATAGCCGATGCGCTTGCCGGCAATGGACTGGCCCAGCAGACGCGTGGCGGACTTTTCGGCCGCCAGGCCGGCGATGAGGTCGAGTGTCAGCGCCGCTTCGGCCACGGTGGCGCTCATCGGGCCGACATGGTCCATACTGTCGGACATGGGCAAAACGCCGTCGCGTGGCACAAGACCGAAGGTAGGTTTCAGGCCAACGACGCCGCAATAGAACGCCGGGCCGCGTAGCGAGCCGCCGGTATCGGTACCCAGTGTCGTGCGCAGCAGGCCGCCAGCGACAGCGACCGCGCTGCCGGAGGACGAGCCGCCGGTGATGTGCTCGAGGCTCCAGGGATTGCGCGCCGGCGGGAAGGCGCCGCGGCTGTCGGGGCCGACTGTGCCCCATTCATAGGTCGCCAGCTTGCCGATGATAATGGCGCCGGCAGCGCGCAGGCGCTGCACGACGTCGGCGTCGGCCGTCGCGATGGCTGCTTTGCGACCGGGCGTATTGGCAGTGGTGGCTAGGCCTGCAACATGGATCAGGTCCTTGATGCCGACGGGAATGCCCTGCAGGGGACCATGATCGAGCCCTGCAGCAAACTCCGCATCGGCCTGGCGCGCAGCTGTCAGCGCAGGTTCGCGGTCAATGGCATAGAAGGCGCGATAAGATGGATCGCGCGCCTCGATCCGGCGCAGACAGGCCTCCACCAGCGCCACCGAGGTCAGGCGGCCGTCGCGCATGCGCTTGCCCTGCTCGAACAGCGACAGGTCCAGCGCCGCATCGGCGATATCCGTGGTCGTTGGTCCCACCTGCAGCCCCGCGATGCCGTCGCTCATCCAGCTGGCGAGCTGATAAACGCCCTCGGCCTCGGCCGCGTTCATGGTCAGGCCATGGCGCGCCACGCTGGCCGCGAAAGCGTCGCGGCTGGCCTGTTCGGATGGGTCGATCGCCAAGGCTGGCTCCTGCGCGGACATGTTAGTTGCCAGAAAGGATACGCTGGCCGGTGGCTCGGTCAAACAAGTGACAGGCGGCGGGCGCAATATTGACGCGGACCACATCGCCGATCTCGGCGCGGTAATCCTTGGCGACCTTGATGGAGATCAGCTCGCCCGCCACGCGCAGCGAGATCATGGTCGCTTCGCCGAGCAATTCGACGGTATAGATCGGTGCTTCGATCTGACCGTTTTCGCCCGTCACCACCGCATCCTCGGCGCGGAAGCCGAGCGTCACCGGGCCGTTGACCTGGGTCGAAAGGCCCGAGACGCGGATGTGGTCGCCGGTAAAAACTCCGTCCTGAATATCGCCGTGTACCAGGTTCATGGCGGGGGAGCCGATGAAGCTGGCAACGAATGTATTGGCCGGGCGGTCGTAGATTTCCATCGGCGTGCCGACCTGCTGGATCAGCCCCTTCTGCATGACCACGACGCGATCAGCCAGGGTCATGGCTTCGATCTGGTCATGCGTCACATAGATGGTGGTGCGCTTGAGCGTGTGGTGCAGGTTCTTGATCTGCGCCCGGGTCGAGACGCGCAGCTTGGCATCGAGGTTGGACAAAGGCTCGTCCATCAAAAAGGCATTGGGCTCGCGCACGATGGCACGGGCCAAGGCCACGCGCTGGCGCTGGCCACCCGACAGGGCCGCCGGGCGGCGCTGCAGGAAATCGTCGAGCTCGACCATTTTGGAAGCGGCCATGACGCGTTCATGGTGCTGCTCCTGCGGCACCTTGCGGACCTTGAGCGGGAAACGGATGTTCTCGTAGACCGTCATGTTCGGGTAGAGGCCATAGCTCTGGAACACCATGGAGATGTCGCGATCCTTGGGCTCGAGCTTGTTGACCAGCCGGTCGCCGATCCAGATCTCGCCCTCGGTGATGTCTTCGAGACCCGCGATCATGCGCATGGTCGTGGTCTTGCCGCAGCCTGAAGGGCCGAGCAGGACGAGGAATTCCTGGTCGGCAATGTCGAGGTTGAAATTGTCGACACCGACGAAATTGTGCCAGCGCTTGGAGACGTTCTTGAGACGGATCTGGGCCATTTTCTGGATCAGCCTTTCACTGCGCCGGCGGTGAGCCCGCTGACGATCTGGCGTTGGAAGAAGAGGACGAGGATGAACAGCGGCACGGTGGCCGAGACCACGGCGGCGACGGCGAACATGACATTGCCCTGTTCCTGCACCGAGCCGAGGAAGCTCGAGATCTTGGGCACCATGGTCTGGTTGTCGGAGCTCAAGAGCATGGAGGTGACGGCGAAGTCGTTATAGGCCAGCAGGAAGCTGAACAGGCCGGTGGTGACGACGCCGGGCCACATCACCGGGATGATGACGCGGCGGAAGGCCTCGAAGCGCGAGCAGCCGTCGACCATGGCGCTTTCATCCAGATCCTTGGGGATCGACAGGAAGAACGAGTGCAGCATCCAGAGGGTAAAAGGCTGGTTGATCGCGACCAGCACGATGATGGACGTTGGTAGCACGCCCCAGATATTGAGCTGGAAGAAGGGCAGCAGATAGCCCGACACCAGGGTGATATGCGGCATGGCGCGGAACACCAGCGCGATGATCAGGATCCAGAAGGCATAGCGCTGACCTGAGCGGGCCAGGGCATAGCCACCGAGCGTGCCCAGGGTCAGCGAGATGACGGTGACCGAGACGGTGACGATGGCGGTATTGCCCACCGCGCGCCAGAATTCCTTGGTGACCCAGGCGCCGTAATAGCCGTTGCCGGTGAAGGCATTGCCGTCATTCTGGGCCTTGGTATAAGTGCCAAAAATGGCGTTCCACCAGCTTTCGCGGGAGAAGAAGTCGGGCTCGACCTTGAAGGAGCCCCAGACCGTCCAGAAGAAGGGAAAGGCGGCCAGCACGACCCAGAGCGCGATGAAGGCATAGATCAGGACGTTGAGACCGAGCGGGCGTTTTTGCGAAACGGATGCATCAGACATGGGTCAGACCACCTTGTGGTTGAATTCGCGCCAGGTGCGGATCAGCACCGGGGTGAGCAGGATGATGACGCCGATGATGGTCAGAACCGAGGTGGCGCCGGCCGAGCCGAACAGCTGGGCATCGCCGGAGAGGTCATTGAAGATCATCCAGCTCAGCGAGGTGGCATTGGCTTCGGCGGAGAAGCCGACGATCGGCTCAAAAACGCGGAAATTGTCCATCAGCTGCACCAGCGCCACGAAAGTCGCGAGCGGCGCCAGATGCGGGATGATGACGTAGCGGATGCGCTCCCAGCGGCTGGCGCCGTCAATCATCGCTGATTCCAGCGTGTCGCCTGGCACTGTCTGCAGACCGGCGTAGAAGACCACGAAGCTGAAGGGCGCATTGGTCCAGACGCCATAGAACAGCAGCGACAGCCAGGTCAGCATGGGCGACTGGCGCAGCGACAGGTTGGGATTGTCGAAGAGGTTCTGCAGCGTAGCGCCGACAATGCCATTGGGTTGGATCATCCAGTAGAGGATCAGCGAGCCGATCAGCGGCGTGATGATCATCGGCAGCAGCGAGAAGAAGATCACTGGCCCCTTGGTAGGCTTTGGCAGGGCATTGACCGCCAGCGCAATGGCAAAGCCCAGCGCCATGGCCAGCGGCGTCACCACGAAGCAGAACACCAGCGTAAAGCTCAGCGCCTTGTAGAAGGGGAGGTTGTAGATGCGGCTGACGACGTCGCCAAAGCCTGTGTTGCTGGACAGGATGGCGCCGATCTCGTTGACCGCCAGGTGACCGCGATTGAGATAGGTGCCGAAGCCGTTGAACTGGCCCATCGGCGCTTCGGCGCGCAATTCGGCCATGGCGGCGGTATCGACGCGGGTCTCGGTGGTGCAGCCGCCGAAGGGCTGGCAGCTCTCGACCTGGACCAGCACGCGACCATGCTCGACGTGAAAGCTCTGGACGATCACCGAGACGATCGGCAGGGCGATGAACAGCACCATCGCGATCAGCGAGGGCAGAATGAAGGCAAAGAATGTCTTATGCGGCATGCACTGCCTCCCAAACGCGGCAAATGAATTGGAGCGTGACGGCAAGCTGCCGCCGGCACCTCTGCAAGGCAAGAGGTGAGGGGTGGAGGGGCCCGAACGAGGGCACGCGAGCCCCTCCGTCTTCGTCAACCGCCTCGAAAGGCGGCTGGCTTAGAGATAGCCGCCTTCCTTGGCGGCGGTGTCATAGGCAGCCTTGACGTCGGCCAGGGCCTGTTCGGCGCTTTCGCTGCCGGCCATGAATTCGGCCAGTTCAGCCGAAAGCGCGGTGTGCAGCAGGCCCATATAGGGCTGCATCGGATAGGCGCGGGCGCCACCATTGGCAGTGGCGATGACGCCGACGGCATTGGGGCCGGGCTCGTAGCCGGCGACCAGCCAGGTGGCAACGGTCGGGTTAGCGGCAACCATTTCCGGGCTGATGCCATGCACCATGGCCTGGAAGGAGGCGGCAGCGTCTTCGTCCGAGATGTTCTTGGCGATGGTGAAACCATCCCACCAGAGCGCCACAGCCGGGGTGGTGCCGCCACCGATGGTCGGTGCGCCGGCCATCACGGTATTGGCGACGACGCCTTCGGCAGCGCCTTCGCCCTTGAGCATGTCACCGGCGAGCGAGCCCCACTGCACCATCATGGCGACATTGCCGGCCTTGTATTCGGCCTGGATGCCATTGGCGTCAAAGGTCAGGTAATCCGGATCCATATAGGCGGTCAGCGCCTTCATGTTTTCCAGCGTCTTGAGGCCGTTTTCATTGTCGATGGCCAGTTCGGCCGAGCCGGGCGCGAAGAATTCGCCGCCGGTGCCGAGGTAGGTATTGACGAATTCGGCAGCCAGATCCCAGCCGGGCTTGTCGGAAGCGGCCAGCGGCGTGGCGATGATGCCATCGGCCTTGAGCTTTTCGGCAGCGGCCAGCATGTCTTCATAGGACTTGGGCTCGGCAATGCCGGCCTTGTCGAGCAGGTCCTTGCGATAGAACAGGTGCTGCGCATTGCCCATGAAGGCGATGGCGACAGTCTTGCCGTCGATCTTGATCAGCTGGTTGGGCTGCAGCGACTGGCCATACTTGGCAACCAGATCGTCGAGCGGACGGATCAGGTCGTCATTGAGCAGCGGCACGATTGAATTGTTGGCGACGACAGCAACGGTATATTCGGCCGGACTGATCGAGAGCGCGGGAACCTGCAGGTTCTTGTGCTCGGCCGTGGCATTGGCAGTGACGGTCACGCCATCGGCGGCGCATTCGCCGGCCGTGGTGTTGACGAGACGCAGCGCCTCGAAGTCGTTGGACAGAATACGGACCGAACCGGTCCCCTCGATGCCGCAGGCGGCAAAGGCAGCGCCTGCGGTGAGGAGCAGTGCCCCCAGCGAGACGGTGGTCTTCAACATAAGCTTCATGTGGTTCTCCTGACGGTGAACGGCGCTCCCCTACATAGTGCGCCGACCATCCCCTGTTGTCGTTTACGCTCCCGCGGCTGGATGGGTCACTGGCTCAACCGACCCGTGCCAGCCCTTTGTTTTCCGCACGTCACAATTGGTACGGGCACTTGCATACGAATGCAATACACTTTTGCATTCGTATGCAATTTGCTGAATTGTTAAGCAGGAGTGGCCGTTTAGAGGCTATTTCGCCGTCATGCCGGGAGTCAACTACACGGAGTTGGAGAGATGCTTAGACCGGCTCAGTCGCCTTGTCGCGGGTGACCCAGGCGCCATCGCGCCATTCACGGACGGTGACGGAGATGCGCTCGGCATTGATGTCGATCAGGTTATAGGCATTGGGCTCGCCACGCAGCCGGGTGGAAATGGCCGACGAAGCTTGAGCAATCAGGATGGGCGCCACGGTGGATTTGCTAAGACCCATGGGCTGGCCCTCGCGAGCGGCAGACTTGGCCTCGTGCTTGCGCACATAGGACAGGTGGAAATGCCCGGACAGCACGAGGCGCACGCCGAGACTGGCGAAAGTTTCCAGCGCATCATCGGCCCGCTTCACACGCTTGGTTTTTTGCACCATGGGCGCCGTCGGAAAGAGCAGCGGATGGTGGGCGACGATGATGCGCACGGCATCGGGCGAGGCCTTGGCGAAGCGCTCGTCGAGGTCTTCCAGCTGGCCGCGGGAAATCGTGCCATGGCCCCAGTTCCATTCGAGGCGGGCACGGCGCGAGGTGCGCATGCCGACCAGCACGACGCCATCCATTTCGAGGAAGGGTTCGAGGTCAGGCGAAATGTAGCGCTTGTAAAAGCCATAGGGATTGAAAAAGCGGCGGAAAATGTTGACCGCCGGCACGTCGTGATTGCCGGGCACGGCAAACACCGGCGCGGTCAGCTTGTCGAGAAATTCGCGCGCCTGCTCGAATTCTTCCTTAGTGCCGATCTGGGTGAAGTCACCACTGGCGACAATGAGGTCAGGCGCCTGCGCATTGATGTCTTCGGCAAAGCCTTCGGCCAGGGCCGGATCGTGGTGGCCGAAATGCAGGTCGGAAATATGCAGGATTTTCATGCGGCCTCCGCCGGTGCGACGGCGACGGCCGGCACGATGACCGAAAGCGCCTTGGGCCGGATCTTGAAATTGAGCGGGGTGTGCAGCGTTTCCACCTCGCCGTCGAACATTACCTTGATCAGGTCCTTGCGGGTGTCGATGGTGACGGAATTGACGCTTTCCATGCTCAGGGCCTCATCATTTTTCCAGCGACCCAGCAGCATGCCAGTGGTCAGGCGGATGAAGTCCCGTGGCGTCAGGTGCCGCAGCACATAGAGCGTCAACGAGCCCCGATCGAGACTCTGGCGCGAGAAGAACTGGCCCAGCCCTTCGTCATAGGAATTGCTGGCGACCGCCATGGCCTGGACGCGTTCGACGCGTCGCTCGCCCAATTCCGTTTCGATGACAACGGCAATGCGCTTGGCCCGGGCCAGACGGCGGAAGATGTAGCGCAGGAAGCCTATTTTGGCACCCGCGTCATAGCGCCCCCTGATGTGCTCACGGCCGGCGGCAAGACCGGGGATCAGGCCAACGACGACCTTGTGCAGGAATATCCGGCCATTGACCTCGCCGACATCGATGCGATGAGTTTCCCCGGTCACCAGCGCCGCCACCGCCTGCGGCAGGGCAAGCGGCACATGCAGATCCTTGGCAAGCGCATTGACGGTGCCGAGCGGCAGGATGGCGAGGTTCTTGTCGGTATCGACCAGGGCCGAGGCCAGCGCGGTAATGGTGCCGTCGCCGCCGGCCGCCACAACTGTTGGGGCGTTGCTTGCCATGGCATCGGCAAGGCGCTCCGACAGCGCGATATCGCTGCGGGCGTCGATCTCGGCATTGAGGCCATTGGCCTCGAACAGTGCAGCCAATGAAGCCGCGTCGACGCCGGTGGCATTGGCCGTGCCGGCATTGGCGTTCAGGATGACATAGTGGGTCAGGTCGGCCATGGTCGTTCCGGTCCTCGCGCGTGGCTGGTCCCTGCGGAACGTGTAGCTTGATGGTACGTTGCGTTGCCAAACGAGGAAGCGTCGAAATGTTGCATAAATGGGGTCAGTCCAGCCAGGTCCGCCGCGTGCGGGACTTCGTCACCGGCGAGGCGCCGCTGCTCGCGGCCATTGCCATCATCAGCGGACTGATCCTGGCTTTCCTGCAGATTGCCGACGAAATGCTCGAAGGCGAGATGCAGGAATTCGACAATTCCATCCTGATGCTGTTTCGCGATCCGACCAATATCGACCAGGTGATCGGCCCGGTCTGGCTGCATGAAATGGTGCGCGACATCACCGCTCTGGGCAGCTTTTCGCTGCTCGGGCTGATCGTGATTATTGTCTGTGCCTATCTGCTGATGAGCCGCATGCGTGCCGCGGCTCTGCTGGTCGTCGTCTCGGTGCTCAGCGGCACGCTGCTCAGCACCGTGCTGAAGATGAGCTACAATCGGCCCCGGCCCGATCTGGCGGCCATGTCGCATCAGTTCACCGCCAGCTTTCCCAGCGGCCATGCCATGCTGTCAGCCGTCACCTTCCTGACGCTAGGCGCGGTGCTGGCGCAATTGGCGCCGACGCGGGCCCTGCGAATCTTTACCTTTGGCCTCGCCATTTTCCTGACCGCCATTGTCGGCTCGAGCCGCATTTTCATGGGTGTGCACTATCCCAGCGATGTGCTGGCCGGCTGGTGCCTCGGTGCCGCTTGGGCGCTGCTCTGCAGCACCGCCGCAATGCTGTTGCAACGCCGCGGCACCGTCGACCGCCCCGCTGACGAAGCAAAAATCTAGCGCTGCCAGGTGCTTAATCGATAGCAATTCAGCGCCCGTCTTATTTTTGAATTCCAATTGACATAATAAATTCGCACTGCCAGTCTTGCCCATAGCTGAGGGGCTAGACATGGCGTTGCGGGGGACCAATCAGGAGAAGGCGCGGCCGTATAACCGGCGCATCGTGCTTGAATCCGTCCGCAACAATGGCCCATCGACGCGTGGCGATATCGCCGAGCGCGTCGGCCTCACGGTGCAGACCGTTTCCACCATCGTGCGCGAGCTGGAAGAGCAGGGTTATCTGCTGTCCAACAAGGAAGCGCCCAAGGGCCGCGGCCTGCCGCCCACCACGCTGCATCTCAATCCGGACGGTGGCTATGCCATCGGCATTTCGGTGACCCCGCTGGGCGTCGATGCAGCGCTGATGAACCTGGCCGGCGACATGCTGGGCAGCGCCGCGCGTGTCTGCGCCCATCCCAGCCCCAATCAGGCCTTTGCGCTGATCGAGGAACTGGTCGCGGAAATGCGCGCCCTGCGGCCAGAAGGACGTATCCTCGGCGTCGGCTTTGCCATGCCGGGTCCGTTCGACGTGCAGGCGATGAGCTTTGTCGGGCCGACCACACTGGATGGCTGGTCGGGCGTACCGGTGCGGGCGCGGCTCGAAGAGGTCACCAAGCTGCCGGCCTTCATCGCCGCCGATACAGTGGCCGCCGCTACCGGCGTGCGCCTTTATGGCGAAGGCACGGCCATCCCGCAGTTCTACTATCTCTATTTCGGCGTCGGCCTCGGCGGCACGATGATGCAGGACGGCGCTCCCGTGCGCGGCGCCTGGGGCAATGCCGGCGAAATCGGCCATATCCCCGTCGTACCCGGCGGCCTGCCCTGCCCCTGCGGCAATCGTGGCTGCCTCGAACGCTATCTCTCGCTCGACAGCTTCAGCAATCGCCCCGAAGGCCAGAGCCAGGCCGAATGGGTGGCTGCGGTCACACCGATCTTTCACAGCGCCATCTGCACCATCGAAAACCTGTTCGATCCGCAGACTATCGTGCTGGGTGGCCTCGCGCCTGACGATCTGATCACCGCGCTGGTGGCCACCACCGGCCAACTCCCAACCTCGATTTCCAGCCGCTACGACCGAACGACGCCCCGGGTCACCGCCTCGCTCGGGCAACAGTCCGTGCTGCGCGGCGCCGCCGCCATGGCGGTGTCCGGCGTGCTGTCACCGCGGCAGGAGCCCGCTCTTACCCCCGATCGTCCGCGCAAGCGCGATCCGTTTTCGAATGGAATGGCCGCATGAGTGAACCTCTGCTCGTCCTCGACAACATCACCAAAAATTACGGCGCGGTGGAAGCGCTGCGCGGCGTGTCCTTTTCCATCGCCAAGGGCGAGGTGATCGCGCTGCTCGGTGACAATGGCGCTGGCAAGTCGACGCTGGTCAAGATCATCTCGGGCGGGCTTGAGGCGAGCTCGGGCAACATGCAATTCGAGGGCCGCGACTTCCGCCCGAAGTCGCCCTCCGAGGCCAAAGCGGCCGGGATCGAGACGGTCTATCAGGACCTCTCGCTCTGCACCAACGTGGACGTCGTCGCCAATTTCTTCATGGGGCGCGAGCTGACCAAGAAGATCATGGGCATCAATGTGCTCGACGAGGCGACCATGGAAGCCCATGTCGCCAAGGCAATGGCCAGCGCCGGCACGCGCATTCCATCGCTGCGCACCAAGGTCGAGCATCTCTCCGGCGGCCAGCGCCAGGCGATCGAGCTCAACCGTTTCGTGCATTGGGGCGGCAAGCTGGTGCTGCTCGACGAGCCTTTTGCGGCGCTCGGCGTCGAGCAGACCAAGCGCGGCCTCGAGATGATCCGCCAGGTCGCCGCGCAGGGCATTGGCGTCGTCATCATCACCCACATCATGCAGCAGGCCTTTCAGGTGGCCGACCGAATGGTCGTCATCCGCCAGGGCGTGGTGGCAGGAGACGTGCCGACCAAGCAGACAAACGCGGACGCAGTGATCGGCATGATCACCGGCGAAACCCTCTCCGGTGCCGGACCGGTTGCGGGCGTGGGGGAAGAGCAATCCGGCTCAAGGAGCGAGATATGAGGCAGTTGTTGAAATACAGCGTGGTCCTGCTGGCGGGTTCTACCGCCCTGCTGCACCCCGCCTACGCCCAGGAAAAAGGGACCGTCTATTACATGGTCCCAACCCTGCTCGACGAGTTCCAGACCGGCTCGGTCTCGGCGCTCGAAATGTTCCTCGAGCAGGTCGGCTACGAGATGACCACGCTCAATGCCGATAACAAGACCGACCTGCAGCAGAGCCAGATGAATGACGTCATCGCGCTGGCGCCCAAGGCGATCATTCTCGCCGCGGTCGATTTCAACGCTTTGGCCCCCTCGGTCGACGCCGCCCGCGCCGCCGGCATTCCGGTGATTGAATTCGATCGCCAGATTTCCTCGACGGTGTCGGATTTCACCTCGGTCGCTGGCACGGTGGAGATCGGCTATGTCGCCGCCGAGCAGGTCGAAAAGCTGCTGACCGAGAAGAATGGTTCGGTCAAAGGCAAGGTATTGCAGGTGCTGGGCGACCCCGGCGATCCCTATACGCTCGATATCCAGAAGGGCTTCGAGGAAAAGATGGCCGCCTTCCCCGAGGTCACCATCATCAGCCAGCCCGCCATGATGTGGGAAGCCAGCAATGCCGGCACGATCGTTGCCGATCAGCTCTTGGCCAATCCCGATATCGACATCGTCTTCAGCCATGCCGCCCATCTTTCGGTGGCAGCCGTCGCCTCGCTGGAATCGGCTGGCAAGCAGCCGGGCGATGTCTATGTGATGAGCTCCAATGGCGCGCCAGTGGCGCTGCAACTGATCCGCGATGGCTGGATGCAGGTCGAGGTGGAACAGCCGCTCTATGCCCAGGCGGCCGCGGTCGCCATGTTCATGGACAAGATCGTCGCCAAGGAAGAGATCGCGCCCGGCGAATATGACGTGCTGGGCCTGCCCTCAGTGGTGACGGTCGAGGAATGGGGTCCGACCATCAAGATCCCGGGCGCCGCCATCACCGCCGAGAATGTCGATGACGCCGCCTTCTGGGGCAATCTCAAGCCACCGACCGAAGCCGTGACCTCGGTCGAATAGACCTGATGCGTTCTCCTCCCGCTTCGGCGGGGGGAGCCTGCTTTCCCTCAATTCCCGAGAGACCGCGATGCAGCCCCGTCAACGCCGCAGCCTTGAATTCGTGCTCGATAACCTCGTCTGGTTCATGCTGCTGGCCGTGCTCGCCATTTTCTCGGCGACCATTCCCAATTATTTCCAGCCCGGCATCTTCGCCAATATCATCGAGCAGAGCTCGGTGTTGGGCGTCATGTCCATCGGGCTGGCGCTGGTCATTATTGCCGGCCACATGGATCTGTCGGTAGAATCCGTCGCGGCGCTGAGCGCCATGGCGACCGGCATCCTGTTCGCATCTTCGGGCATCGGCATGGGCATCACTTTTACGCCCGGCTGGCTGGTGGTGCCGGCGTCACTGTTGACCGGCATGGCCGTCGGCGCCGTCATCGGCGCGCTCAACGGCTACTTAGTGGTCAAGGTCAAGATGAACGCCTTCATCGTCACGCTCTCCAGCTTCATCTGGGTGCGCGGGCTCGTGGTCGCCGCCTCGGGCGGGCGATCGGCGCAGAACTTGGCCGACGAAGTTCGCTTCCTCGCCATCCAGCGCTTCCTCGGCATTCCGCTGACCGCCTATATCGCCATCCTCTGCTTTGCCGGCTTTTCCTTCATGATGGCAAAGACGCGTTTCGGTCGTCACCTGCTGATGATCGGCGGCAACGAGGCCGCAGCCTTCCGCGCCGGCATCAAGGTCGACAAGGTCCTGATGATCGCCTTCATCCTCTCCGGCACCATTGCGGCGCTGGCCGGATGGCTTTTGGCCATCCGCACCTCGGGCGCCACGGCAAACCTGGGCACCGGCATGCTGTTCAACGCCTTTGCTGCCGTGGTGATCGGCGGCGTCAGCCTCAAGGGCGGCGTCGGCGCCCTGCCCGGCGTCTATGCCGGCGTGCTGCTCCTCTCGTCCATCAATACCGCCATCAACCTGATGGGCCTGCCGGCGCATTACACCCAGGTCATCCATGGCCTGCTGGTGCTGGCCGCAGTCCTGCTCGATACGCTGAAGCAAACCATTCGAAAGAAACTGGCATGACCGGACGGCTTGCGGGCAGAACCGCCCTCGTCATCGGCGCCTCGCGCGGCATCGGCAAGGGCACGGCCCTGCGCTTCATCGAGGAAGGCGCCAATGTGGTGCTGGCCGACTGGGAAGCCGAGGCTGGCCAAGCCACGGCCACGGAAATCGGCGCGACTTTCATCCATGCCGACATCTCGCAATATGCCGATGCCGAGGCGGCCGTGGCCCTGGCCGTCTCGACCTTCGGCAGGCTCGACATCATTGTGCAGAATGCCGGTATCTATCCCTGGCAGTTGATCGAGAACACCACGTCGGATGACTGGGATCGTGTCATGGCGGTCAACCTGCGCGGCAGCTTCAATGCCGCCAAGGCGGCACTGGCGCCAATGCGGGCGCAGTGCTACGGCCGCATCCTCTTCACCTCCTCGATCACCGGCCCGCATGTCACCAGCCCCGGCCATGGCCACTATTCGGCGACCAAGGCCGGCATCAACGGCTTCATCCGCTCGGCTGCGCTGGAGTTCTCGGCCTATGGCATCACGGTCAACGGCGTCGAGCCGGGCAATATCCTGACCGAAGGCATCCAGGAGCAGCGCGGCGACGCCCATATCGCCTCCATGGTCGCGGCGATCCCGCTTGGCCGCCTCGGCAGTGTGCGCGACGTGGCCAATGCCTTCCTGTTCTTGGCCTCGGACGAGGCCAGCTATATCACCGGCACGACCATCGTGGTGGATGGCGGGCAATTGCTGCCCGAGGGGCATGACTTCCGCATCGTGCCGACCGGCCCCATCTGACGACCACCCTTGGCGGATGGCCTGCCGCGCCCTATGACGATGGCGACGCGCTTGAGGGGGACGGATATCCATGCGGCTGATTGCGACCATGATGCTGGCCGGGCTGCTGCTCGTACCGGCCGCCGCTGCCGAAACCCTCGTGGTCGGCGTACAGGAATCGGGCACGGTGCAGTGGGAGATCGAGACCATCAAGGCGCTCGACCTCGACGCCAGGCATGGCCTGACTCTCGAAATCCGGCCGTTGGCCGATAGCCGCGCCGGGCAGATCGCGCTGCAGGCTGGCGCCGTCGATGTGATCCTTTCCGATTTCGTCTGGGTCAGTATCCAGCGCAGCCAGGGCAATCTGGTGACCATGGTGCCCCATTCGCTGGCCGTCGGCGGGTTGATGGTGCCGGCTGGCAGCGACATTGCAGAGGTCGAAGACCTGGTGGGCAAGAGGATCGCCGTGGCCGGCGGGCCGGTCGACAAGAGCTGGGTGATCCTGCAGGCCTATTACAACAGCATCAAGGGCGAAAAGCTGGTCGACGCAGTGAGTGCCAATTACGGTGCGCCACCGCTGGTCAATGAGCTGTTGGGCAATGGCCAAGCCGATGCGGCGCTAAATTTCTGGCAGTGGAACGCCCGCGCCAAGGTGGCGGGTGCGACGGAACTGCTTTCGGTTGCCGACATGCTCAAGGCGCTTGGCGTGTCCGAACAGCCGCCGCTGCTGGGATGGACATTTTCCGATGCAACAGCTGAGCAAAAGCCCGATGCGATCACGGCCTTTCTCGACGCGTCGTTTGAAGCCAAGGCAGCACTGCTTGGCGACGATGCAACCTGGACCGACTTGCAGGCTCTAATGGGCGCAGAGGGTGACGACGCGCTGTTCGCCCAGCTGCGCGACGATTACCGGGCCGGGATCGTCACTGGATATGACCCGGACAATATTGCTGCTGCCGAACAGGCCTTTGCGCTGATGGCCAAGTTTGGCGGTTCGGATCTGGTCGGCGACACCGATACGCTGTCGCCCGGCACCTTCTGGCGAGGCTACCGCAAATAGACACGTCCGACGCACCGCTGATCGCCCCACCGCGCCAGTGGCGAACCGGCGTGCTGGAATGGCTGTCGCTGCCGCTGTTGCTCCTGCTCTGGCAGGTGCTGGCCACGGTGTTCGCGCATCGCCTGTTTCCGTCGCCGATCCTTGTGGCGCAAGAGATGTGGGACACCGCAACGGCGGGGCGCCTGCTGCTCGACCTCGGCAAGACGCTGGCGCGCGTAGCCATGGCTTTTGTCGTGGCCATGCTGCTTGGCACGGCGCTGGGCATTGTGTTTGGGCGCATACGCTGGGTCGACCGGCTGTTTTCCGGCTGGCTGCTGGTCGGGCTGAACCTGCCGGCCATCGTCGTCGCGATCGTGCTCTATATCTGGCTCGGGCTGACCGAAGTGGCGCTAGTGCTGGCGGTGATCATCAACAAGCTGCCGCTGGTGGTCACCACGGTCCGCGAGGGCGTGCGCAGCTTTGCGACTGAGTTCGATGAGTTGGGCAGGGTATTTCGCCTGTCGCGCCTGCGCCGCCTGCGGCTGATCTTCCTGCCACAGCTGCTGCCCTTTGTGCTGGCTGCGGCGCGGACCGGGCTATCGCTGATCTGGAAGATCGTACTGGTGTTCGAGGTGCTGGGCAGCGATGGCGGCGTCGGCTATCGCATCGCCATCATGTTCCAGTTCTTCGATATTGCCGGCATCCTGGCCTACACCGCCAGTTTCATCCTCGTCGTGCTGGCCTTTGAATATGGCGTTTTGCGCCCCCTGGAGCGGAGGGCCCTCAAATGGCGACCGGTCCAGGGCTGAATATTGCCGTGGATGAGAAGCGGTTTGGCAGCGGCGCGCCGCTGTTCGCCGGACTTCATCTGCAGATCGCGCCATCCAGCGTGGTGGCCCTGATTGGCCCGTCGGGCGTCGGCAAATCAACGCTCCTGCGGATGATCGCCGGGATCGACGCTCATTTCACCGGCAGCATTACTGTGGATGGCATGGCCGCCGCTGCGGCGCCCGTGCCAGGTTTCGTGTTCCAGGACCCACGCCTGCTCCCTTGGTTGACGGCGGCGGATAATATCCGGGCCGCGGCGCCGGCTTGCACCGAGGCACAGGCCGTAACAGCGCTGGAGCGTGTCGAATTGGGCGATGCGGAAATGCTCTATCCGCATCAACTGTCGGGCGGCATGCAGCGGCGCGTGGCGCTGGCCCGCGCCTTGGCGGTCAATGCTGGGCTACTGCTGCTCGATGAGCCCTTTGTCTCGCTGGACCGGGACCTCGTCAGCGAAATGCACCGATTGTTCCGCCATGTTGTCGATGCCGAAAGGCCAACCGTGCTGTTCGTCTCGCATCTGATCGACGACGCGATACGTCTGGCAGATCGCGTACTGCTGATCGACCACCGCCCGGCCCGCGTGGTCGCCGACATTGCCTTGCCAAAAGCGCCAGCCGAGCGCGATGAGACGGTTCTTGCCGCCTATCGCCACATGCTCGAACGCCAGCCTAGCTGACCTTCTGCTCCGGCAATGGCTGCATGAACTGCGGCCGGCCCAGATAATAGCCTTGGGCCTCGTCGCAGCCTTCCAGCATCAGGAAGTCGAGCTGTTCGATCGTCTCGACGCCTTCGGCCAGCACTGGCACGTCGAGGCCGCGGCCCAGTTCGAGAATGGCGCGCACCACGGCCTTGGCCTGGCGGCTGGTTTCCACTTCCGACATGAAGCTGCGGTCGAGCTTGATCTTGTCGAAGGGGAAAGCGCGCAGGGTTTCGAGCGAGGAATAGCCGGTACCAAAATCGTCGATGGCAATGGTGACGCCGAGCTGCTTGATCTGCTGCAGCATATGCAGTGCCCGCGCCTTGTCGGCGATGATCGCGCTTTCGGTGACTTCCAGTTCAAGACGGTCCGGCGGCAGATTGGTCGATTCCAGCACGCGCCGCACCACATCGATCAGGTTGGCGCTGCCCAGTTGCACCGGCGAGATATTGACCGCCAGCTTGATACCAGCATCCCAGGTTGCGGCCTCGCGGCAGGCCTGGCGCAGCACCCATTCGCCAATCGGCAGGATGGCGCCGCATTCTTCGGCGACCTCAATGAAGACGTCCGGCCCAACGCGACCGCGGGTCGGATGATCCCAGCGTAGTAGGGCTTCATAGCCGGTGATCTCGCCGCTCTGGACCGACTTCTGCACCTGGTAGTTGAGCGAGAGCTGGTCCTTATCGATGGCGTCCCAGAGCTCGCGTGCCATCAGGCGGCGATCACGGGCCGCTTCGTCCATTTCCGATTCATAGAAGCAGACGTGTTCGGTCAGGTTCGGCTTGGCGCGATACATGGCCATGTCGGCATTGCTGATCAGCTTTTCGGCGGTGTGGGCATCGTCCGGATAGACCGCCACGCCGATGCTGGCGCCGATGGAAACCTCGTTGCGGTCGATGTCGTAACGCTCGGCTACCGCCGATTCCAGCCGCTCGATAAAGGCAAATAGCTCTGCATCTGTGCGGAAGGTCTTGAAAGCCGCGAACTCATCGCCGCCAAAGCGCGAGACGAATTCGCCGTCCTGCAGGCCATGCGAAATACGCTCGGCATAGAGCTTCAGCACGGCGTCGCCGGTCTGGTGACCAAGCTGGTCGTTGACTTCCTTGAAGCGGTCGAGGTCGATGGCCAACACGGCAACGCGGGCGCCCTTGCCGACACGATCGAGTGCCGATTGCAGGTGATTGGAGAAGCTGCCGCGATTGGGCAGGCCGGTCAGCCCATCATGATGGGCCATGTAATGGATTTTCTGCTCGGACTGCTTGCGCTCGGAAATGTCCTCGAAGGTCGAGACGAAAGCCCCGTCGCCGGCCGGCCGGTGCACGATGCGGATCGAGCGATTGCCGGAGAATTCCTGGGTGATTTCGCCATCATGCTCGCCGGCAATCAGCCGCTTGTGGGTGGCATAGACCGCGTCGATGCTCTCGGGATCGGTATTGTCGCCGATGGTCAGGAACTTGGCCAGGTCGTGCAGGCCGAGGCCCTCGATGGAAATATGGTCTGGAATATCGAGAATTTCGTTGAGCCGGCGATTGGCCACGACGATGCGCTCGTCGGCACCAAACAGCGCCAAACCCTGGCTCATATGGGCCAGCGACAGGCCGAGATTGCGCGACCCCGCGGCAATGCGCTCGGCATCTTCGTGCTGGCGAGTGATGTCGCGGGTGATCTTGACGAAGCCGACCAGATTGCCGTCGTCGCCGCGAATGGCCTCGATCATCACCTGTGCCCAGAAGCGCGAGCCATTCTTGCGATAGCGCCAGCCCTCGGTCTGGAACTTGCCTTCACGACGCGCCGTGCGCAGCGCCTGTTCCGGCAGGCCGGCCGCCTGATCGTCTGCACTGAAAAACTTGGCAAAGGACTCGCCGATGATCTCGTCGGCGCGATAGCCCTTGTTGCGCTGCGCGCCGGCATTCCAGCTGGCGACGAGCCCGTCGGGATCCAGCATATAGATGGCGTAGTCGGTGATCGACTGCACCAGCATGCCGTAGCGCATTTCGCTCTGCCGGGTCTCGGCGCGGGCACGCTCGTTCTCGGCCTCCTGCGCAAGACGCTCCCGGATGTCGCGAATGGCCAGCACTTCGGTCTGGCCCTTTTCCAGCTCGGCGTAGCGGCTGACCAGCTCGATGCCGATGCTTTCGCCAGTCGCCGCCTTGAGCACTGTCGCATAAAATTGGCCATCGGCAGCGCGAGCATGGGCAATGGCATCGCAGTCGATGTAGTCACCAACCAGACGACCCAGCAGGGCCTCGCGTTCGAGCCCCACCAGGGCGGCAAAGCTGGAATTGGCGCCGTCGATACGATTGTCGCGGACGATGACTAGGCCTTCGGCAGCGGCATCGGCCAGACTATGCAAGCGAAGCGATTCAAGCGCCCTGCGCCGAGCGTCCCTTGAATCGAGCAAAAGGGCGAGTAGGGCCGAACCCAGAATGACCGAACTGCCGAGCGCGGTGCCAATCGCCATCCAGCCCGTGGATAGCGCGCCGTTGTCGATCACGGCAAAGCAATTGCTCAAATCGGCCGCGCCCATGCCGGTAAAATGCAGCGAGACGATCGAGCCGGTAAGCAGGGCCGATGCGCCGATACGAACCTTGAGCGATGAGCTGTTGACACCGATCATGACGGCGGCGGCGGCCAGGCCTGCCGCGAACAGCAGCGATAGATTGACGAGTGCCATGTCCCAGCGAATGGAGCCACCGACCTCGAGTGCGCCCATGCCGGTGTAATGCATGGCGGTGATGCCGATGCCGACGACGATGCCACCGAGCAGGCGGTCGCTGCTGCCCGCACCATAGGCCGCCATGGCAAAGCCGATGCCGCTGACGACGATGGCGATCAGCAGCGAGGCCAGGGTGCCCAGTGGCTGATAGCCGATGGCAAAGCCCGGCATATAGGCCAGCATGGCAATAAAGTGGGTGGACCAGATGCCAAAGCCCACCGCGAGCGCGGCAACAAAGATCCATACCGCGCGGCGCGGACCCGGGAGGTGGCGCGCCCTATCCACCAAGGCGATACCGGCAAAGGACGACACGGAGCAGACCAGCGCCGCAAGCGCGACCAGCCACAGATCATGCTGATAGAACAGCGTCGAAAAGATGCTGCTCATTTGACGCGACGGCCCTCAGCAGAGCTATGGCTAGGCACAATGAGGCTTAGCCAATCGACCGTTCGGCCGGATGTCATAGAAATAGTCGGTCTCATGCTGCGCCCCGTGGTGGCGTCACCCTATGCGGGAAATCGGTAACACTCTGATAAAGACCGATAAGTTTTTGTCGCGGGCGCTCACGGTTGCCCGCTAGTCGGTCTTCCGCCACTCCCTGGCCAGCAGATAGATCAGGTAGGCGCCGCCCATGGCGCCGGTGACGAGACCGACCGGGATCTGGAACGGCGCCAGCAGGCGCTGGGCAGCGAGATCGGCGGCCAGCATCAACACGGCCCCCATGGCAGCCGCGCCGAGCAGATCGATGCCGCCGGTGCGCGCCAGCCGCTGCGCCAATTGCGGCGCGGCCAGGGCGACAAAGCCGATCGGACCGGCTGCGGCGATGGCGGCTGCAGCGAGCCCGACCGAGACCACGATCAGCTGCAGCTTGGCGCGGTTGGAGGGAAGGCCCAGGCCTTTGGCGAGATCGTCGCCCATTTCCAGCAGTTTCAGCCGTGGCGCCAGTAGCAGGGCCAGCGGCAACAGCACGATGCACCACATTGCCAGTGGTCCCACCTGTGCCCAACCGATGCCGTTGAGACTGCCATGCAGCCAGATGCGGGCGGTCTGCGCGGCCTCCAGCTCGGCGCGGGTGATGAGATAGGCATTGAAGGCCGAGAGCATGGCGCCAACGCCGATGCCGACGAGGATCAGCCGCTGGCCATGCACGCCGCGCCGCAGCGCCAGGAGATAGACCACGAACGCCGTGCCGAAGCCGCCCAGCATGGCGCCGGCGGAAAGGCCCATCGTCGCGCCGGCCCCTTCGACCAGCAGCAGAACCAAGACGCCCGTCGCGGCACCCGAGGTGAAGCCGATGATATCGGGACTAGCCAGCGGATTGCGCGACAGCCCCTGGAAAACGCCACCCGACACGCCCAGCGCGGCGCCGACCAGCACACAGGCCACGATACGCGGCAGTCGCAGGCCGACCACCACCAGCGTCGAGACCTGATCGCTACCGCCCCATAGCGTGGTCCAGACTTCCAATGGAGAAATGCTGAAGCCACCAGTCAGCAGGGTGATGACCGCGAGCACGAGGCCAATGGCAGTAGCGATGGCAAGCAGCGCCAGCGAGCGCGGCTGATAGGGCAGCGCCACGCCACGCCAGGGGCGAAAGACCGGACGCGCCGGAAAACTCGGCCGCTCGCTCATTGCCGCCCCGTCGTCTTGTGGTTAATCACCAGCCACAGCAGCACCGGCGCGCCAATGAAGGCCGTTACGATGCCCACCTCCAGCTCGCCCGGCCGCGCCACGACGCGCCCGACAATATCGCTCGCCAGAACGATCACCGGCCCTGCGAGCACGCTATAGGGCAGGATCCAGCGCCAATCGGGACCGACGATCAGCCGCACAGCATGAGGCACCATCAACCCGACGAAACCCACCGGACCGGCCGCTGCCGTCGCGCCACCACAGAGCAGCGCGATGGAGATAAAGCTCAACACCCGCGTCCGGCCCAGCTTGACCCCGAGCGTGCGGCCGATGTCGTCGCCCAGTGCCACCGCATTGAGCCGTCCGCCCATGCAGAGGGCGATGGCCGCGCCGAGTCCAATGATCGGCATGACCTGAAAGGAAACCTCCGGCGTGCGATTATCGAGCGAACCGACCACCCAGAAGCGATAGCTGTCAAAGGTCTGGGCATCGAACATGGTGATGATGCCGGTCATGGCGCCAAGACAGGCCGATACCGCAGCGCCAGCCAGCACCAGCCGGATCTGCTGCACCGAACTCGACGAGCGGCCGCTGAGCGCAAACACACCCGCCGCCGTGACGCCGCAGCCGAGCAGGGCAAACCAGACATAGCCCGAGAAACTGGTGATGCCGAAGACCGAGATGGCCAGCACGACAAGGAAGGCCGCCCCCGCATTGATGCCAAGCAGGCCCGGTCCGGCCAGCGGATTGCGCGTCAAAGCCTGCATCATGGCGCCGCCCAGGCCCAGCGCTACTCCCACCAACACCCCGAGCAGGGTGCGTGGCAGGCGCAATTGCCAGACGATGATGGCGTCGCGACTGTCGTCGCGCGCGATGAGCGCCCGGATCACCGTCGCCGGATCGATCGGCCGTGCGCCAACACCGATGCTGAGCAGAACCAGTACGCCCAACAAGGCGACCAATGCCAAGAGACCAGCCGCGCGCCTGGTGTAGCGCGAAGGGGACGGTTTTGCTGCGGAAAGGGGTGGGGTGGTGACGCTCAACGTTAACAGTCTGCTAGCGGATTCGGCCATCTTGCGACGGCATTTAATTTGACAGTGTAAATCAGGTTAGCATAGTACGGTAGCTGTTACTACAGCACTGGATGCTCCTCCGATGAACGCTCTCCTGCGCGGCTTCGCGGCCGCTACCCTGGCCACCTTGGCCCTCGCCTTGCCCGCCATCGCACAGGATGTGGTGCATACTGCACCGCGCACGCTCGAAGGCACCGGCAGCGATGCCGCCGACGGCGTCTTCCCGCGGACCGTTAAGCATGTGCTGGGCGAGACCGTGATCCAGAGCGAGCCCAAGCGCGTCGCCATCATTTCCACGGGCCAGTTCGACAGCGCGCTCGCCGTCGGCGTCGTGCCGGTCGCCACCACCCGCGGCGCCGGCCAGATCGAGCTCACCGATGCCTATCTGGCTGCTGCCTATCCCGAATTTTCCACCCAGTTCAGTGAAGTGCAGGACCTCGGCCTGCGTCTCGAGATCGACCTCGAAGCTCTCGCCGAAGCCCGTCCCGACCTGATCCTGGTCAATGCGGCCAAGGACACGCCGGAAGAACGCGCTCAGTATGAGACGCTGTCGCAGATCGCCCCGACCGTGGTGACCAATGCGACGGGGGTGAATTGGAAGATTATTTTTCTGCTGACCGCCGATGCCTTGGGCAAGCGCGAGGCGGCACAGGCTTATCTTGACCAGTTTCATGCCGATGCCGAGGTGTTTGCGGCGACCGTCGCCGCTGCACCGCCGACCGTTTCCTTCGTGCAGTCGACCGGCGACCGCACCCGGGTGTTCGGCGTGCGGTCGTTTGCCGGGGCGATTGCCGAAGACATGGGCCTCGTCCGTCCGGAAGCACAGAGCTTCGACAAGACCTCGGAAGATATCAGCACCGAACTGCTCGACCAGGCCGATGGCGACTGGATTTTCTATGCCGGCCGTGGCGATGGCATCAAGGTCCTGACCGAGGCCCCGCTCTGGGCAACGCTTGAAGGCGTGGCTGCCGGCCACGCCGTGGAAGTGGATTTCGACCCCTTCTTCTTCAATGCCGGCCCGACCGCAGCGCGCATCGTGCTCGACAAGATCGCTGCCACCATCAAGTAGCCAAGGCGCACAGCCAATAGACCATGCAGGGGCCCTCGGCCCCTGCTTGCATTTTGAGGACTGCACTCATGATCAAGATTCCATCCGAACTGGCGCCGCTCGACCTCGACGGCAAGGGCAGTGCTGCGGCCGATGGCCAGTTTCCCCGCGACGTGCTGCATGAGCGCGGCGCGCTGACGCTCAAGGCAGCGCCACAGCGTCTGGCGGTGATTTCCACCGGACAGGCCGATGCGGCAACGACGCTGGGCCTGGTGCCGGTTGGCGCGACGCAGGGCCATGGCACCGGTGTGTTCGAGCCCTATCTGTCCCACTACTATCCGCAGTTCGCTCGCCAGCTCGGCGGCATGGTCGATCTCGGCGATCGCAAGGCGCCTGACGTGGCGGCGTTTGCACGGCTCAAGCCAGACCTGATCTGCATGAACGAGGCAGGCAAGAACGAGGACAGCCGCGCAGCCCTCAGCGTAGTTGCGCCGGTGCTGGTGACGCGCGGCAAGGGCTTCAACTGGAAGGTCGACTTCCTGCTGCTGGCCCATGCCGTCGGCCGGGTGGCTGTCGCACAGGCCTTACTCGATAGCTTCCATGCGGCAGCGGCAGCGGCGAACCTGACCCGCGGCACGGTATCCTTCGTGCAGTCCAATGGGCACCGCCTGACCATCATGGGCAAGCAGTCCTTTGCCGGCAGCATTGCCGACGATCTGGGACTGGCACGGCCGGAGGCACAGAGTTTTGTCGCGACCTCGCGCAAGATCGAAGCCACGGCGATCGCCGATGTCGATGCCGACTGGGTCATCTATGGCGGCCAGGGCGCCGGTGTCGCGACGATCAAGGCCATGCCGGGCTGGGATGACCTGCCAGCCGTTCGCGCCGGCCGTGCCATCGAGGTCGACTACCAACCATTCTTCAACAATGCCGGCCCCACGGCTGCGCGCATCGTGCTCGACCAGCTCAGCGCCATTCTGTCGGAACAGGACTAGTCATCGCCCTTCGTCGCCTCCCGAAGCCTGCCCGAGGGCAAAGGCAGTGCTGCCGCCGATGGTATCTACCCGCGTGATGTCGCCCATTTCCGTGGCGTCATGCCGGTCGACCATGCGCCCCAGCGCGTCGTGGTACTGGCGACGGGCCAGCTCGATCAGGCCATCACGCTGGGCTTTGTGCCGGTCGGCACGACGATCAATGGTTATCCCGATCCGGCTCGATGATATCGAGGCGGCGCTGCTGGCGCGATCTGTTCCCCAGGGACGCTCTCAAGGCTGAAAAACGGGGCGAGAAATCCGGCCCCTCATGGATGGGCTTTCAGGCGGTCGAGGCGCAGGCGGTGACGGTCGTCGGTCAGGCGCAGCATGGCGATATAGATGGCGATGACGATGCTGGCGATGGCGGCGCCGCTGAGCAGGAACATCAGGTAAATCTGCGACTGGGCGGCGATCAGCGGGTCCTGGCCGGCAAGGATCTGGCCGCTCATGATGCCGGGCAAGGTGATGATGCCAGCGCCGGCCATCTGGTTGATGACGGGGATGGAGCCGGCGTGGATCGCCTTGCGCAGCATGGGTCGCAATGCCTCGCTGCGGCTGTGACCAAGCGCTAACTGTGCCTCGATGCCATTGCGTGCTGCAACGATGCCGTCGAGCAGGGCGTTGAGGGCAACGCTGGTGGCGCTCATCGCCGTGCCGAGCACGATGCCGGCAATCGGAATGACCACGCGGGGCGCGGTCCAGTCGGCGGTGGAGGCGAGGGTCGAGAGCGCGAAGGCGGCGACGACGATGGTAGCGGTGCTGACGGCGGCGCCGCTGAGGGCAAAGTGCCAGCCACCGCTCAGCCGGAATTTCTGGCGCGCACCAACCTCATAGGAGGCGGCGGTCAGCATGACGACCAACAGAGCCAGGGTCAGCCAAGGGCTGCCGCTCTCGAAAATAAAGCGCAGAACCAGCCCGACCAGCAGCAGTTGCACGGACATACGCAGGCCGGCGACCAGCAGGGCGCGATGAATGCCAAGGCTGAGCAGCAGCGACAGGCCGGCACTGGCAAGGATCAAGCCGCTGGCCAGCAAAAGCTCGATTGTGCTGAAGGTCAGGCCGCTCACGGCGTTTCACCGATGGTTAACCGCTTTGTCGCCAGTCGGGCAACCTGGTCAGGATTGTGCGACACCAGGATCACCGCCAATCCCTCCTGCATCAGCGCGCGGATCAGTGCCTCGAGCTTGAGCGTGCTGGCCTCGTCGAGGGCCGAACTCGGCTCGTCCAGCAACAGCACTTTGGGCTGGTGTTCGATGGCCCGCAGGATGGCGGCACGCTGCCGCTCGCCGGTCGACAGGCGCTCGGGCGCGGCGCGGCCGAGACTGCTCGCCAGACCCAGCTGCTTGGCTTGGGCGGCGAAAAACGCGGGATCGCTGAAGTGGTCTTCCACCATATGGGTCCACCAGCCCGGCTCGGCTGCGACATAGCGGACCAGTTGGCGCCATTGCGGAGCCGGCATGGCGCTGGCCAAAGCGCCATCGAGGCTGCAGCTGCCCTGATGCGGCATGAGGTCGGCGACCATGCGCAGCAGCAGGCTCTTGCCGCTGCCGGACTTACCGGTGACGGCAAGGCATTGCCCGCCCTCGACCGTGAAGTCGATCGGACCGACGGCATGGCCCGCGAGGCCTGTAGCCACCAGATGATTACCCATGGCCATGGCATCACATTGACCTCGCATGGTAGCAAGTCGTAGTATTTGCTACCAAGTTGAGATTCACGTCATGTCCGACGACTTTTCCACGCGCATGCAGTCCAGCATGGCCAGCCTGCCGGCGACGATGCGGCGGGTGGCGCTGTATTTCGACCAGAACCGGGCCGAGGTGATGTCGCGCTCGGCGAGCGAATTGGCGCGGACCATCAACACCTCGGATGCGTCGGTGATCCGCACCGCCAAGGCGCTGGGCTATGCCGGCCTGCCGGAGCTGAAACGGAGCCTCGCCGACCAGATGGCCGAAGTGACGCCGGCGGAAGCCTTTGACCGGACGATGAAATCGGCCAATGCCGATGCGCGGCGTGCGGCGGCGCAGACGCTGCTGCTGCAGCACAGCCAGGTGGCCGAACTGCAGGGCGAAGCGCAGCTCGAGAGCCTGATGTCGGCGGCCGGCATATTGCATGGCGCGCGGCGCATCGGGCTGTTCGGGATTGGGCCGACAGCGCATCTCACCGGCTATATGGCGCATCTGCTGCTGCGGCATGGTCGGGAGGTGTGGCAGCTCGACGCCACCGGCCGCGGCCTGGCCGACGGGCTGCTCGGCCTGCGCCAGGGCGACGCCATGCTGGCCTTTTCCTATGGCCGCCCCTATGCCGAAATCGAGCTGGTCGTCGCCGAGGCGGCGGGGCTGGGCATTCCCGTGCTGCTGGTCACCGACAATGCCACCGGCAAGCTGGCGCGGCAGGTCGATGCGGTGATTGCCGTGCCCCGCGGCGAAGCGCGCGGCATGGCACTGCATGGCAGCACGATGGTCTGGCTGGAGACGCTGGTGGTTGCCCTGTCGCTATTGGGCGGCAGCAGGACAACCACATCGCTGAAGCGTCTTTCGCGTCTGCGGTCAGCGCTTTAGGCAGGCAAGGTTAGTCCAGCAAACCCGCCCGAATGGCTTCCCAGCTCTCGGCGTCGGGCGCCGACAGCAGATGGCCATGGGTCATTGTCGGCACATAGGTTTCCCCGGTGACCAGGGCGCTATAGCCACCCGCTTCCGTGTGGATCAGGGTGCCAGCCGCATGGTCCCAGGGTGACAGGCCGGCATTGAAGCAGAAGCTCATCGCGCCGGTGGCCAGCATGCGATATTCGAAGGCCGAGCAGCGCCAGGTGGTGGTGCGCGAAAAGCGCAACAGGCGGGGCGCGAGTTCGGCCTGCAGATCCGTGGCATACATATGCAGCGGCACAAAACCGTGCATTTCATCGATCGGTGTCGGAGCCGCAACCGAGAGGCGCGTCTGCTGTCCATCCGACGCGACATGCCAGGCGCCCTGCCCCGGACGGGCGACGATGAAGTTGCCAGTCACCGGATAATGGATCAGCCCGGCGATGGTCTGGCCGTTTGCGACAATGGCGAGGATCGAGCCGAACAGCGGCACGCCATGGGCGAAATTCCAGGTGCCATCGACGGGATCAATGATGGCCACCAGATCCGAGCTGCCGATGCGCTCGAGAATGGTCTGGTCTTCCGACACGGCCTCCTCGCCGACGATGACTATGCCCGGCAGCCGTGCGGCCAGCTTTTCGCTCAGCATTTTCTCGGCACCGATATCGGCATCGGTGACGATATCATCGGGCGCCGTCTTGGCGCGGATGGCATCGGCCGTGATGGCGCGAAAACGCGGCAGGATTTCCGCCTGCGCCGTGTCGCGCATGTCGTCCATCAGGGCGGCGAGAAGCTGATCGGAAATGTGCTGCATCACTGGCGTCCTTGAAGATAAGCCTTGAGGGCCTCGGGCTGGTCGGTCTGGATGGCGCTGATGCCGGCATGGATCAAGCGGCCCCAGATGCTGTCGGGGTCGGCGAGGGCCGCCTTATCGGTCCAGCTGCCACTATTGGCCTGGTCCAGCGTGTTTTTCCACAAAGCCATGCCGGTGGCCTCGAAGCGTGCGCGATTGTCAGCAATGGTTTCAAGCGCGTCGAAGCGGATTTCGCTCATGAAGGGCTTGAGGGCCGAGAGCACCGACAGTGTCTCGTCGATGCCGTCGCGCCACCTGATCGAGATGGTCGAAATAAATCTCGCAGACCAGCGGCTTGAGGCAGAAAAGCAGTTCGGTCTGCATGGACGCGCCGGGCACATTGAGCCGGGTCTTGGCGATGAAAGCGACATCCTCGGCCATGATGGCGCGGCTGATCCAGATGAAGTCGTCGTGATCCCGCAGCGGGCTCCCGACGTCGATCTCGTCTGCGACGCCCATGGCCTTGGCAAAAGCGATGACATCGGGAATGACGGTGCGATCCTTGATGTCGAGATGGATGAAGATGCGGCCGCGGGTCAGCGCGAAGACCTGACGCAGGGTCGGGACATATTGCTCGGTCAGGCCATTCTCGGCGCGCCATTGCGATTGCGCAGCGGCACTTGCGCCAGTTCGGCCGCGCTCATCTGCTCTGGCGCCGCGGCAAGGCCGGCCATGCGCTTGAGCGTATCGTCGTGCAGCAGGACGAACTCGCCGTCGGCGCTTTTGCGGATGTCGATCTCGACCACGTCAAAGCCGCCCGCGATGGCGCGCTCGATGGCGAGGAGACTGTTCTCCGGTGCGTCGCGCCAGATGCCCCGATGCACGATGATGGCGCAGTCCCGCTTGGGACTGGCCATGAAGTCTTTGTAATTCATGGATCTGCTATTTGAAAGAATGGGGGATGGCGGGGTCGCTGGCAGGGTCGAACAGGTGCCCGCGGGTCTTGCGTCGAGATTGGACAGCGGCACGCCAGGCTCGCGCACAGTAGCGCTGCCGATGGGATTGAGTGAGATCGTGGTCATCGGCTCGCATTAGTGCGCCGAAATGACACTTTGGCGACGATGAGCCAAATGGCGCTGTGGTGAGCGAGCCGGCGATCGTCTGTTGGCAGTTTGAACGGGAGTTTATGGCGGAGAGAAAGGGCGCTGAGCGAGAACATTCTCTGAGATACACGGGCGCCTTCATGAAGATCGCTGCGATATCGGAAATAGGGTGGGAAGCGGACGGGCGGCTCTTGGGTATTCCGCTGAGGCAAGCAGACACTCTGGAACCGCCTCCCCAGCTCGCCACTCCCCAATTCGCCCGCCTCCTCAATCATGTCGGAACCGTGGCGGCTTTGCGTCGTTGCGTTTCTGATACGGATTTCAGAGGAGTTCTGCGCATGGCGACGCGAAGCCGGGGTTTTGCATATTGGGCAGTGATCCTTCTGGCCATGGTGATGATGATGTTTGGCTTGCCGATCATGGCAGGCGGCGTCTGGCTCCTCACCCTGGGCGGCTCGTTCTATTATGCCCTCGCCGGGCTTGGCCTGGTTGCCTCCGCGGTCTTCCTGCTTCGCCATTCCATTACCGGCGTCTGGGTCTATCTCGCGACCTTCGTCTTCACCCTGGTCTGGGCCCTCTGGGAATCCGGCCTCAATGGCTGGGCCCAGGTGCCGCGCCTTGTGGCCCCGACCATCATTCTTGTCCTGGTGCTGCTCGCCATTCCAGCGCTGCGTGGTCGCCTTGGCCTAACGCGCGGCGCCATGGCCGCTGCAATGGTGGGCGTGCTGTCGCTCGGCGCCTCGGCCATGGTTCTGACTTCGGTGCGCCAAACCACGCTCTTCGCCCAGGAAGTCACGCCACCCGTCGTGGAAACGCCCGCGGCACCCGTCCCGACCACAGCCGCACCCACGGCCCCTGCCTCGGCCGTGGAATATGCCGAGCTTGAAACCGGCGTGGACTGGCCGGCCTATGGCGGCGACCACAAGGCAACGCGCTATTCGCCCCTGACGCAGATCACCCCCGAGAACGTCGCCAATCTCGAACAGATCTGGGAATTCCGCACCGGCGATCTCCCTGAAAATGACGAGCCCTTCGGCAATCAGAACACCCCGGTCAAGGTCGGCGATCGCCTCTATCTCTGCTCGGCGCTCAACAAGATTTCCGCGCTCGACGCCGCGACCGGTGCCGAATTCTGGACTTATGATCCCCAGACCCCGCCCGATGCCATTGGCTATAACGCCTCCTGTCGCGGCCTGGTCTATTTTGAGGACACCACCGCGGCAGCCGGCAGCCTCTGTGCCACCCGCGTCGTCAACCTGACCCATGACGCCCGCATGATCGCCCTGGATACAGAAACCGGCCAGCTCTGCCCAGATTTCGGCAATGGCGGCGTGGTCAACCTGCTCGAAGGCATTGGCGATACCGCACCGGGCTTCTACGCCCCGACCTCCCCGCCGACGCTGGTGCGCGACGTGCTCGTCGTTGGCAGCCAGGTCAGCGACGGCCAGACCCGCGAAGCACCTTCAGGCGTCATCCGCGGCTTCAATGCCGTTACCGGTGCCCTCAACTGGGCCTGGGACATGGGCCGTCCTGGCCAGACTGGCCTGCCGCCGGAAGGCGAAGTCTATACGCCCGGTACACCCAACAGCTGGACCATCGCCTCGGGTGATGACGAGCTGGGCATGGTCTATGTTCCTATGGGCAATTCGGCGGTCGACTATTGGGGCGGCGACCGCTCCGATGCCGAGAACCAGTTCTCCACCGCCATCGTCGCGCTGGATGTCGAAACCGGCGACGTGGCCTGGTCCTACCAGACCGTGCATTACGACGTCTGGGACTATGACCTCGGCGGCCAGGGCACGCTGGTCGATTTCCCCACCCCTGAAGGCCCGGTGCCAGCCATCGTCATGCCAAGTAAGCAGGCGCAATTCTACATCCTCAACCGCGAAACCGGCGAGCCCCTGGTCAATATCGAGGAGCGTCCCGCCCCGCAGGGTGGCGTCGAACCCGAGCGCCTGTCGCCAACTCAGCCCTATGTCACCGACTTCCCGAACCTGCTGAAGCCAACCCTCACCGAAAAGGACATGTGGGGCGCCACCCCGCTCGACCAGCTGTGGTGCCGTATCCAGTTCCGCCAGGCCAGCTATGAGGGCGTCTATACCCCGCCGACCGTCGATACGCCGTGGATCCAGTTCCCCGGCTATAATGGTGGGGTCGACTGGGGCGGCGTGGCCATCGATCCGGTCAACAACATCATGATCACCAATTACAACAACATGCCAAATTACAACCAGTTGGTGCCGCGTGAAGAGGTGGACGCTGCAGGCGTGCTGCCAATCACAGATCCCAACTATGACTCCGCGGCCGGTGGCGGCTCGCATGGCTCGCTCAGCCCGCAGGCCGAAACGCCCTATGGCATTCGCGTCAATGCCGGGTGGCGCGTGCCCTTCACCGGTCTGCTCTGCAAGGAGCCACCCTATGGCGGAATCGCGGCCATCGACCTCAACACCCGCGAAATGCTGTGGGATCGCCCCTTCGGCTCCGCCCGCAAGAATGGCCCCTTCGGCATCCCGACCATGCTGCCGGTCGATATCGGCACGCCCAATAATGGTGGCGGCGTGGTCACCGCATCGGGCCTGTTCTTCATCGCCGCCGCCACCGACGACATCCTGCGCGCCGTTGATATCAAGACCGGCAAGGAAGTCTGGCAGGTCGAACTGCCGGCCGGTGGCCAGGCTACCCCCATGACCTATGAGGCCGAGGGCCGCCAGATCGTGGTCATCAATGCCGGCGGCCATGACTTCATGGAAACCCCGATCGGCGACTATTTCATCGCCTATGCCCTGCCGGCAGCCGCGACCAACTAGCCTACGGCCCGAGCGTCAGGACCTTTATGCCCACGACTTTTTCGACCAGCTATTGCGGTCCAGCCCCGCTCCCAGATGATCTCTGGGGGCGGTGGAATTTTGATCCATGGCTCATCGCCGCCATGCTTCTTTTTACTGCCATCTTTGCTTTTCGCCCCGCCTCCCGACAGGACCGGCTGGTGTTCAGCGCAGCTATGGCAACGCTCGTGCTGATCTTCATCAGCCCCCTCTGCGCCCTGACCGTCGCCCTCTTTTCGGCCCGCGTCGTGCATCACGTCCTGCTGGTTGCCGTCGCCGCCCCGCTGCTCGGCAGCCTGCTGCGCCGCAAAAAGTTCGGCAAAATGCTCGCGCCGCTGACCGGCCTGCAAGTTGCCATCTTCTGGCTCTGGCACGCCCCCGACGCCTATCAGCTCGCCCTCACCAGCACGCCCATCTACTGGCTGATGCAGGCCACCCTGCTCGGTTCCGCCACGGCGATGTGGGCAGCCATCGTCAATGCCACACCAGCCAGGGCCATTGGCGCCCTGCTGTTCCTCACCATGCAGATGGGCCTGCTCGGCGCGCTGCTGGTCTTCTCGCAACCGCTTTATGCGCCTCATTTTTCCGCCACCATTACCTTCGGCTTCACGCCCGAAAGCGACCAGCAATTCGCCGGTCTGATCATGTGGGTGCCGGCCAGCCTGCCCTATCTGGCCATAGGTCTGTGGCTGCTGCTGACGCTGCTGCGCCAGCCGGAAGGGCGCAGCGCATGAGCAGCATCTTGCTCAAATTCCTGCACATTATCGCCATCGCCGGCTGGTCGGCCGGGCTGATCTGCCTGCCCTTCCTCTATCTGCAGCGGCGCCGGCTCAGCGGCGACGCGCTGCATCGCCTGCACAATTTCACCCGCTTCTTCTATGTAGCGCTGGTCTCCCCGGCCGCCTTCATCGCCGTGGCATCGGGCATCGCCCTGATCTTCCTGCAATCGACCTTCGAGCCATGGTTTGCCGTCAAGCTGGCGCTGGTCGCGGCCATGGTGATCATCCATGTCACCAGCGGCGTGGTGATCCTGCGCCTGTTCGAGCCCGGCCAGTCCTATCCCGTCTGGCGCTTTGTCGCCGTCTGCACGCTGACCAGTCTCGTCGTCGGCGCCATCCTCGTGACCGTGCTGGGCAAGCCGACCTGGACCACGCCCACCGCCATCGAAACGCTCTTCGCTCCCGGCGCGCTGGGCGTGATCCTGACTGACCTCATTGCTTGGTCGAAATGATGAGGCCTACGCCATGATCGAAGACCAGCTTGCCGCCATGCCAGCCCGCCAGTGCCGTGAGAATTGCCGCCAGAAACGACAGCATCAACCCATGCGGCAGCACGGCCTCGGGCACATTGAGGCGCAGCCCGAAGTTGGCGCCGGCCACCGCGACCAGGGTCATCGCTGCAATGGCGTGGTTCCAGCTGGCGACGCGTACCCGAATGCCCGGCACGGCCAGCAATTCCAGCGTTCCGGCGACGGATGCCAAAATACCGAAGGCAAAGGCAAAGCCGGTCGACCACAGGCCAACGCGCACCCAGAATGGATCACCGGTGATCCAATAGAGCCCATCGACGCCCAGCGTGCAGATCACCAAGGCGATCGGGAAATGCACCAGCATGGCGTGGATCGGATGCCCGGCCACGGCAATGGCGGAACCGATATCCTGATCGGCGACGGCGCGAATGGTCGGATTGGCGTGGCTGCTGCTCGCCTCGGGTGGCGTCTCTTCCCGCTCGACTTCGATCTCTTCGCTGTCCGGCTTGGCCATTCGCCCTCACATGGTCTGCGTTTTGCTGCTCTGGCAGCAACGCCGCTGGCGCTGGCTGGTTGCGCCACCCCTTTGTCGACGCTCGATCCCGCCGGCCCCGCCGCCGGCAATATCGCGACGCTCTGGTGGGTGATGTTCTTTGGCGCCGTAGTGCTGTTCGCGCTGGTGCTCGGCCTACTGGCGCTGAGTTTCCTCCGCCCCGCAGCTATCGCCAGCATCAAACCCATGCACTGGATCATCGGCGGCGGGCTGATCATGCCTGTCCCCATCCTCCTCGGTCTGTTGATCGCAGCCCTGCTGCTGGGCGAACAATTGCTGCCCAAGCCGGGCGGCGTCGCCCCGATGCGGATCGAAGCGCATGCCAGTCAGTGGCAATGGCGCTTTGCCTATCCGGACGCACCCGGCTCAGCCGAAACCGATGTGCTGCACCTGCCCGCCGGCGAGCCGGTCGATATCCTGGTCACCGCGGAGGACGTCATTCATTCCTTCTGGATTCCGCGCCTCGGCGGCAAGATCGACGCCATTCCTGGCCACGAAAACACCATCCGCCTCGAAGCCGACGAGCCGGGCGTCTATCGCGGCATCTGCGCCGAATATTGCGGCGAGGGCCACGAAACCATGGGCTTTGTGGTGGAAGCGCATGCGCCCGCTGACTTCCCCGCCGCCGTGGGAGCCGCGCCATGAGCCCCAAGCCCACGTCACCGATCGCCCTGCACAAGGCGCTGGAAAAGATCTGGGGCACACCCTCCGGCTGGGGGCGGCTCTCGGCCGTCAATCACAATATCCTCGGCAAGCGCTTCATGGTTCTGGCGCTGGTCTTCTTCGCCATCGGCGGCATTCTCGCCATGCTGATCCGCGCGCAACTGGCCACGCCCAACAGCGCCTTTGTCGGTCCCGAGCTCTACAACCAGATTTTCACCATGCATGGCACGGTGATGATGTTCCTCTTCGCCATCCCGATGTTCGAGGGATTGGCCATGTATATGCTGCCCAAGCTGCTCGGCGCCCGCGACCTCGCCTTCCCCCGCATCGCCGCCTATGGCTTCTGGTGCTATCTGTTCGGCGGCACGATCCTCATCGTCGCCATGCTGGCCGGCTATGCGCCCAATGCCGGCTGGTTCATGTATACGCCGCTCTCCTCGGGCACCTATACCCCGGGCATCAATGCCGATGTCTGGCTGCTCGGCATTACCTTCGTCGAGATCTCGGCCGTCACCGCCGCCATCGAGCTCATCGTCACCATCCTCAAGATGCGCGCGCCGGGCATGTCCCTGACCCGCATGCCGATCTTTGGCTGGTACATGCTGGTTACCGCCGGGATGATGCTGATCGGCTTTCCGCCGCTGATCCTGGGCTCCATGCTGCTCGAAATGGAGCGGGCCTTCGACCTGCCCTTCTTTGATCCCACCCGCGGCGGCGATCCACTGCTCTGGCAGCACCTGTTCTGGCTGTTCGGCCATCCTGAGGTCTATATCATCTTCCTGCCCGCCGCCGGCGTGCTCTCCACCATGATCCCGACCTTCGCCCGCAGGCCGCTGGTCGGCTACAACGCCATCATCGTCGCCATTGTCGCCATGGCCTTCCTCAGCTTCGGCCTCTGGGTGCATCACATGTTCACCGTGGGCATTCCGCATCTGGCGCTGGCCTTCTTCTCGGCCGCCTCGGCGCTGGTCGCCATACCCACCGCCGTGCAGATCTTTGCCTGGATCGGTACGCTCGCCTCGGGCCGGCCGAAATTCGACATCCCCATGCTCTATGTCGTGGGCTTTTTCATAGTCTTCGTCTGCGGTGGCCTCACCGGCGTCATGCTGGCCATGGTGCCGTTCAATTCCCAGGCGCACGACACCTATTTCGTCGTCGCCCACCTGCATTATGTCCTGGTCGGCGGCTTTGTCTTCCCCATGCTCGCAGCACTCTATTATTGGCTGCCGCATGTCACCGGCAGGCGTAGCGTTTATTCGCTGTCGGTGCCGGCTTTCTGGCTGATTCTCGTCGGCTTCAACCTCACCTTCTTCCTCATGCACCTCACCGGCCTGATGGGCATGCCGCGCCGCATCTCCACCTATCCCTCCAACTGGGGCTGGGATTGGCTGAACCTGCTTTCCTCCGTCGGCGGCTTCCTGATGACCATGGGCTTTGCCCTGGTACTGATCGACATCATCATGCAGTTCCGCTTCGGCCGCCGCACCAGCCGCAATCCGTGGAAGGCGCGGACCCTCGAATGGGCCATGCCCACACCGGCTCCGTCCTATAACTTTGCAGCCATCCCCGAGATTGCCGGCCGCGCTGACGATCTCGACGTCAATGTGCTCGGTCGCGACTTGGCCGGTGGCAAGGGCTATCTCGGCTTCACCCGCGCCGACCGGCAGGAAACCCTCGGCGTCGACATGATGAGTGGCGAACCCGACCAGGTCATCATCCTGCCGCAGCCAACCTATCTGCCGCTGTGGACGGCGCTGGCCACCGGGGCCTTCTTTCTCGGCCTGCTGTTCAAGCTTTATTGGCTCCCGCCCATCGCGGCCGTGGTGGTCATCGTCCTGTTCTTCCTCTGGACGCGCCCGCTCGGCGCAAGGCGCAACATGGGCCCCATCGACATCGGTATGGGCAAGGCCGTGCCGGTCGATGGCGAAGTCCGCGACAATGTCACCTGGTGGGCCACGCTCTGCGGCATCACCGCCGATACCACGCTCTATGGGTCCCTGCTGTTCGGCGCGCTCTACCTCGCCCTGATCGCCCCCGGCTGGACCGATCCCGCCCCGCCGCTTGACTGGCTGCCGGCGATCGGCCTCGTGACGGCTCTCGCCGCCATGGCGCTGCTACGCCGTGCCGAAGTCCTCAATGCCGGCAACCGCTCACCCCTGCCCCTGCTGCTTGCCGCCCTTGGCCTCGGCGCAATCACTGCGCTCGCTCTGCTCGCCGGCATGCTGCGCATTCCCGACCCGACCAGCCATGCCAATCTGTCGCTGCGCTTCGTGCTGCTGACCTATTGCGCCGTGCATGCCGGCGTCGCGGCGCTGCTGGCCCTGCATGCCGCGCTGCGCTATCGCGCCGGCTTCGTCTCGGCCGTCCGCGCCACCGACATCCGCATCACCCGCGCCTGGACCGACTATGCTGCCCTCGCGCAACTCCCCGCCTGGGCCATCCTGCTGCTGCTCGCGGGAGGCGCCCGGTGATCGCCAAACTCTGGCCGCTACTGATCGGCTTCACCATCTGGGCCGTAGCCTTCGTCGCGCTCTACGCCATGCAGGCTCTCGGCTGTACATGGGCCTGGCAGCCTTCCTGGCACCGCCTAATCCTGGTCGCGACGATGCTGGCGACGATGGCGGCGCTGAGTGGAATGCTTGTCCTGCAATTACGCCGCGCGAAGCTCGCGCCTTCCACCATAGAGCGGGCGGGCGTTACGCTGACGGCCACCACACTGCCGATCACCCTCGTGATGTTCGCGCCCGTGACCTTTCTTTCCCTTTGCAACTAAGCCAATCGATCGGCAGCTTTCGGACGATAAGAAAGCCGGCTCGAGGCCGGAATGGGGTGGAAAACCGCCTGTCCGCTTCTTGATAATAGTCCGAATGAGCGGACATTGCGCGCTCGTCACCACCGGTGGCGAAAGCGGATTTTCTGCATAGGTGTGGGAGCACAGGCAGACATCGGCCGCAGCGCGAAGAAAAACTCGAGCTCAGCAACCGAAGGATTTCGGAGGATTCGTTGTTGACGATGCGCCGGTGCTGTCAGTCCCAGAGCACCGGCACCGTTGTCCGACCAGAGACGTCCGGATCGGAACGTGTATAGAACTGGTGCAGATAGGTATCGCCCTCGAGCGTGGCGGCGCCGACGCCAGGATAACGACCATGTTCCCGCTCATGCCAGACCTCCAAGTCGATGGGCCGGCATCTTGGAAATGGCGGCGAGCCCGATCTCGGGCCAGGCATGGCCATACTTTTGCGCCACGCTCGTTCCAGCGTGGCCGAGCGAAACAGATGGCGCCAGCCGTGGTTGGGATCGACGCCAACATCGGTCACGCTGATCGCCGCCGACCTGACCCAGGCGGCCAGGCGCTCGCCGACCTTCTTGTACTGCGGGTTGGCATCCGATCCGCCGCGTCGACGCTTGGGATCGTAGAACAGGTGCTTGCCCTTGCGGCTCTCGACGTAGTCGAGGAAGCCCTGCTCGATCAGATGGGGATGGAGCGGGACGGATCTGGCCTTGTTCGTCTTGACCCTGCCTGCCTCGGGCGTGATGTTGATGCACCAGACGAGCTGCCCGTTCTGCGACTTGACCTCCGTCACGTCGAGCGCGCGGGCCTGGGTGATCTCGTTCACCCTGGCGCCGGAATAGGCGCACAACCAAGGCACCCATCTGCGTGCGGCGGCACCTTCGATGGACATGCGCCGGGGCGGCTCCACGAGGGATGCCGTGAGGATCCGCTCCGCCTCGGCGAGCGTGAATTCGCGTTCGCGGAGCTTCGGCTTCTCCTTGTACCGCACCTTGACGCCCTCGAAAGGCACGTGGTCGATGAGCCTCTTGCCCTTGGCATAGATGAACAGGGTGCGGGGGTGGGCTACGTCGGCATAGCGGACGGTGCGTCCTGCGACCTTGTTGAGACGATGGGCGACCCATCTCTGCACGTCGTCATGGGTCACGCGCATCATGTCGTCGTGGCCCTGGAATTCGAAGAATGAGGCCAGCGACCCCTTCTGCCGCTTGACGCTTGCCGGTGCGGGCTCGTTCTCGGCCTCGTAGAGGGCGTAGGCCTCCCTCCAGAGAAGCGGCTCGGTGCGTTCCACGTTCTTCCAATCGGGGAAGCGCTGGGCATCGGGATAGGGACGGAAGTCGTCGTTGGCGCGCTTCTCAAGCTCGCGGTAGGCTTGGGCGACGGCGGTCGCGCCGGCCATGCAGAGCTTGATGCGCGTCTCCCAGTCGACGTTGAGGCCCTTGCGGTCGAGCAGCCGATCGATCTGCTCTCCGACGAAGTACTGGGACTGGGTGCCGATCTCGAAGAACCACCCCTGGAAGAAGGTGGTGGGCAGCCTGCCGGTCCGCATGCGCTCGGGCAGGGCCCGCTGGATGTCGCTCAGCTTGGCCGCCCATTGCCAGGGTTCGCCGGGATCGGAGCCGTGCTCCTTCAGCAGGTCGTGGTAGAGCTCGCCGGACAGGGCGACGATCTGCTCGCGGGTCAGCACGTCATGGGGACGGCCGGGCGTTTCGATCAGACGGGCCCATTCAGCATCGGCCTCGGCCGAGACGATGGAGAGCATCTTCTTGGCCTCGATCGGGTCCTTAGTGCCGAGGCTGATCTTGACCTCGCGCTTGCCGACGAGGGCGTGCAGCGATTCCGGCACGCCCTTTCGGAATTAGTAGACGCCGCTCTTCCGCTTGGTCGCACGTGTCAGCTGGAGAACCATTTTGTACCACCTCTTTGTACCAGGGGCGGCCTAACGAGTCCTTGATTTCCGGGTTCTTCCAGTGTTTCTGCAGGTTTCGTGCAGAAATGGCGGAGGGAGACGACCTCATGTCCAACATTCTCCATCTTATAACGCCAAGGGCGGGGTACGCCACTGCGCCCTGCCCTGCTTCCGGTGAACACTATCCGGTGGGTCTGAAATGGGGTGGAAAGGAGACTGGCGGGTTTAGAGCCCGGCTATAGATTAGCAGACAGTTGTTGGCAAAATGCCAGCCGTCGCCATCGATATACAAATTGTGTCGGGACCAGGCGTCAGGCCGGGATCAACTCCTTGGTTTTTGTCGATTGGTAATGCCCACGAGTGGGATCTGCTACGGGAACGGCAGCGATCAGTGCGCGCGTATAGGCCTGACTGGGGGCTTCGAAGATCTGGGCGCGCGTGCCCATCTCGACGATGCGACCATACTGCATCACCGCGACGCGATGGCTGATGCGTTCGACCACCCCCATATCATGGCTGATGAACAGATAGGAAAGACCCAGTTCCTGCTGCAGCTCGATCAGCAGGTTGACCACCTGCGCCTGGATCGAGACGTCGAGCGCCGAGACCGATTCATCGGCGATGATCAGCTTGGGCGAGAGGCTGAGCGCACGGGCGATGCAGAGGCGCTGGCGCTGGCCGCCGGAAAATTCGTGCGGATAGCGGTCGAGATGCTCCTCTTCCAGACCAACGCGGCGCACCAGTTCCACGGCCCGGTCGCGCAGCGCGCTGCCCTTGTCGACGCCATGGATCACCAGGGGCTCGACGATCTGCTCGAAGGCATCGAGCCGCGGATCGAGCGCGGCATAGGGGTCCTGGAACACGATCTGCATGTCGCGCCGCTTGGCCCGCATCGCCTCGCGGTCGAGCTTGAGCACGTCCTGACCCTCAAGCAGCACCTGTCCGGCATGCGGCTTGGCCAGGCGCAGGATGGAGCGGCCGGTGGTGGACTTGCCGGAACCGGATTCTCCCACCAGCGACAGCGTCTCGCCGCGACCAATGGAAAAGCTCACATCGTCGACGGCCTTCACATCGCCGACATGGCGCTTGAGCAGGCCCTTGTAGATGGGGAACCAGGTCGAGAGGTTTTTCACCTCGAGCAATGGCGCATTGACTGTCGGGGCCGGTCGGGCGGTTTTCGGATCGGCGCCAAAGGCCAGTGGACCGACCGTACCGGCCATCGAGCCGAGTTTCGGCACGGCGTTGAGCAGCGCCCTGGTATAGGTCTCCCGCGGCTGGGCGAACAGTTTTGCGACAGCCTGCTCCTCGACCTTGCGGCCCTTTCGCATGACCACGACGCGGTCGGCCATTTCGGCGACGACGCCCATGTCATGGGTGATGAACAGCAGCGCCATGCCTTCTTCGCGGGCGAGATCGCGCATCAGGTCGAGCACCTGTGCCTGGATGGTGACGTCGAGCGCTGTGGTCGGCTCGTCGGCAACCAGCAGGCGCGGTGAACAGGCCAGTGCCATGGCGATGACCACGCGCTGGCGCATGCCGCCGGAGAGCTCATGCGGATATTGGGTGAAGCGGCGCGCCGGATCGCTGATCTGCACGCGGGTGATCAACTCGAGTGCCCTGGCAGCGGCCTGCTGGCGATCCATGCCGCGGTGCTGGCGGAGCACCTCGGCGATCTGCTCGCCGACGGTGAAAACCGGGTTCAGCGCCGTCATCGGCTCCTGGAACACCATAGCAATTTCGTCGCCGCGGCTCGACTGCATCAGGCGCTCGTCGGCCCTGGCCAGGTCGACCACGCTGCCGTCGCGGCGGCGGAAATTGATCGACCCGGTTTCGATGGTCCCGCCGTTGAAACCGGTGAGACCGAGGACCGAAAAGGCCGTGACCGATTTGCCCGAGCCGGATTCGCCGACTACGGCGACGCATTCACCGGGGGCGACGGAAAAATCCAGCCCTTCCACGACACGCCTGGCCTTGTCGCCACGGCCGAAGCTGATGGAGAGGTTCTCGATGACGAGCAAAGCATTGGCAGACATGGCCGGTCCTTTCTTACGGGAAAAGTCCGGGCCGGCGCAGAGAGTGCCGGCCCGGGTGAGCGCATTATTCGACGGTGACGGAACCGGCGCGGAAGTCGAGCACATAGGGGATGTGGCCAGGCAGCGGCGCCCAGTTGACGCCCTGGCGCATGCCGTAGCTTTCATAGGGCTGATAGAGCACCACGAAGGGCATTTCCTGCTTCACATAGGCCATGATCTCGCCATAGGCCTCCTGCCGCACGGCCAGGTCGGTCGAATAGCGGAACTTGTCCCAAAGGGCCGGATAGGCTTCGTTGGGCGACCATGCCATTTCGGTGCCCGAACCCTTAGGCGACCACATCACGCCGAACGAGCCGGCCGGATCGGCGAAATACATCGGGTTGGACCAGTTGCGCACCTGCATGTCGGCATCGGGGCCGGTCCATTTGGTGGTCACGTTGATCTCGGCCTTGACGCCGATCTCGGCCCACATTTCCTGGATCGCCTGGGCTGCGAGCAGACCATTGGTGTAATAGACCGGGTCGGTATCGAAGCGGATGGTCGAGCCGTCATACCCGGCCTCGGCCAGCAAGGCCTTGGCCTGTTCGGGGTTATATTCAAAGGTCTCGCTCGTCGTGTCGTTCAGCGCGCCATACTGGGCATAGCTATGGGTGTTGGGCACCAGCGCGTCATTGCCCCACAGGGCTTCGTTGAGCAGGTTGCGGTCAATGCCCATGCTGAGCGCCTGGCGCAGCTTGGGATTGGCCATCGAGGGATTTCGGGTGTTGAAGAAGATGATGTGGAACAGCGGCGTCACATTGCCCACGACCTTGAGCGCCGAATTGCCTTCGATGGTCGCCAGCTGGTCAGGCGGCACATTGGTGATCAGGTCGACTTCGCCATTCGCGAGAGCGGTGACGCGGGTGGCCAGCTCCGGGATGCGGCGCAGGGTGACGGTTTCCATCGGGGCCTGGTCACCCCAATAGCCGTCGAAACGGGTCCAGACCAGGTTTTCGCCGGGCTGGAAAGAGGAGATGGCGTAGGGACCGGTGCCGACGGGCTTGAGCATGAAGGCGTCGAAATCTGACGGCTCCACCGCGGCGGTGTCGCCCGACAGGCCGGCGATGTAGTTCTTCGGCACGATCGACGCTTCCGACGTGTTGAGCAGGATCTCGAACAGCGGCTCGGGCTTGGTGGTGGTGAACTTGACCGTGGTTTCGTCGAGCTTTTCGACCTTGGCAAAATTGTCGAAGAACTGGCGGTGAATGCCGGCAAATTCAGGCGTCATGTCCTGCAGGATTCGTTCGAAGGAGAACACCACGTCATCGGCGGTCATCGCGTCGCCGTTCTGGAATTTCACGCCCTCGCGCAGGGTGACCTGGAATTCGGTCGGCGACAGGCTTTCCCAGGCGGTGGCAAGGCCCGGCTTGAAGCTGGCGCCGGCCTGCGAATAGTCCTTGAGGATCAGCGGATCGAAGCTGTTGAAATAGATCTGGCTGCCCTGGTTGCCGAAATCCTTGCCCGGATCGAGCCAGGGCGGCAGGTTCTGCACGCCGACGGTGAGCGACTGGGCGGAAGCGGCCGAGATCAGCATGGTGCTGAGGGCGAGTGTCGAAAGTAGCGTCTTGATCATCTGTCTGGTCCTTTGAAAGGCAGGCGCAAGGGTTCGGTGTCGGGAGGACATCGAATGAAAGGGGATTTGGGGCCGGCGCCATGGCGCCGGGGTCTTACTTGAGGCGGATATCGAGCGCGTCGCGCAGCCAGTCGCCTATCAGCAGGACCTGGAGCGAAACGAACATGATGGCGATGGCCGGCACGAGAGCGATCCAGGGCGTCGAGGCCAGGTAGTCGCGACCGAGGCCGACCATGGAGCCCAGGGTTGCCGTTGGCGGCTGCACCCCGAGGCCGAGGAAAGAGAGCGAGGATTCTGCCAGGATCAGCGCCGAAAAGGTCATGGTCCAGACCACGATGATCGGCGAGACGATGTTGGGCAGGATGTGCTTGAAGAGGATGCGATCATGCTTGGCGCCGGCCGCCACGGCCGCTTCGACGAAGGGCATGCGCGACGTGGCCAGCACCTGGGCGCGGACAATGCGGGCGTAGACTTCCCAGCCGGCCAGGCCGATGGTGATGATCAGCACCGGCAGCGAATTGCCGAAGACGGCAATCACCACGAGGGCAATCAGGGTGAAGGGAATGGCGAGCTGGATATCCACCACGGCCATGATGAAGCCGCCAAACCAGCCACGGGCATAGCCGGCGACGACACCCAGCGTGGTGCCAAGCACCAGACTGATCAGCGAGCCGATCAGCGCGATCGCCATGGTCAGCTGCAGGCCATGGAGCGTGCGGCTCAGGAGGTCCCGGCCGAGCTGGTCGGTGCCCAGGATATTGGTGCCATTGGCGCCGGCAAAACCCATTGGCGGCTTGAGCCGGGCGAGGAGCTTTTGCGCATCGGGATCGAAGGGGGCGATCCAATGCGCCGTGGCGGCCACGATCAGTACCAGCGCGAAGGCGCCCAGATTGATGCGGGTAAACAGATTGGCGCGCGACCAGAGGGTGGCGAACAGGCTCGGCTTGCCCTTGCGGGTCGGCGCCAGCGTCGGGGCGATTGTGGCGGTCAGCTCGGTCATGATGCTGCAACTTTCACGCGAGGATCGAGAGCGGCGTAGGCGAAGTCGACGATGAGCGAGGAGCTAACGACGATCAGGGCAATCAGGATCACCCCTAACTGCAGCACCGGATAGTCGCGGCCGATGGCTGCAAAGACCACGAGGTCACCAATGCCCTTGGTGGCGAAGACGCTCTCGACGATGACGACGCGTGCCACCATTCCGGCGACCTGCAGGCCAATGATGGTCACCACCGGGATGGCGGCATTGCGCAGGGCATGCTTGCCCACCACCAGATGCTCGGGCAGGCCCTTGGCGCGGGCGGTGCGCAGATAGTCCTTGCCCAGCACGTCGAGCATGGCGTTGCGGGTGAAACGGATGATCTCGGCCAGCATGGGCGCGGCCAGCACAATGGATGGCATCAGGAAGTGGATCGGGCTCATCGAGCCGGAACTGGGCAGCCAGTGCAGGTTGAACGAGAAGACCAGGATTATGATGATCGCCAGCACGAAATTGGGCGTTGCATAGCCGACGAAGGCGATGCTGCTGATCGCGGCGCCCAGGGCATTGCCACGGTTCAAGGCGGCCGCGAGGCCCAGTGGCAGGCCAAGCACCACGGCCAGACCCAGGGCATAGGCAAACAGCATCAGCGTATTGGGTAGTCGCTCGGCATAGATATCGAGCACCGGACGTCGTTCGAAGAGGCTCGTGCCCATGTCGCCGCTGAACAGGCCTTGCAGATAGTGCCAGAACTGCAGCAGCAGGGGCTGGTCCAGCCCCATGCGCGTGACCATCAGCGCCTTGGTATTGGCGTCGATGCCAGGCGGCAGCAGATAGTCCGCCGCATTGCCTGACAGGCGGGTCGCGAAGAACACGGCGACGATGACGACGCCGAGCGTCGCGATCGCCCCCAGGGTGCGGCGGGCTAGTTGATCAAGCATTTTCAAGCTCGGGCAGCGATTGTGCGAAGGGACCCATCGGGGCCAGCCAGGCGCGATCGGCCGAGCGGCGGAACTGTATGCGGGCGCCGAACGGATCATTGCCAAGCACCTCGAGCTGGGCCACGCCGTCGTTGATGTCGAGCACGGCAAAGGCATTGGCCGAGACCGGCGCAGTGGTGAAGCGTTCCGACATCGACTGGATGGTGACATGGTGGATGCCGCCAACCGGGGTCACCGTGTTCCAGTGCACATGGCCGGCCAGCCACATGGCGGCATTGCCGGTTGCCTCGACGGCCCGACGTACAGCGGCGTGGTCAGGATAGGTGGAATATTCGGCATTGTTCTCGAAGTAGAAATTGCCGATCTGGCTATGGCCGGACAGGGGTACGTGGGTAGCGATGATGGCCGGCTTGCTGTCGGCCTTGAGGGTTTCGACCAGCCAGGGAAGCGCATCGGTGGTGGGCGCGAAGCCGCCGGGCAGGCCGATATTAACGCCGGGCTGCCAGAGGATCAGCCGGGCAGCACCCAGGTCGAACACCTGGCTCTGCATCGACTGGCCGAAAATTTCTTCATTGTCGCCGATCGACAGGTTGGTCACGTCATGATTGCCGACGACGTGGTAGCGCGGCCCCTTGAACTGGGCCAGCGTATTGGCGACTTCGGTGGCGGCGCGAACGTCGGTTGCGTAGTCGGTGTCCGAGATATGGTCGCCTAAGTCGAGCAGCAGGTCGGCACCAATGGCATTGGCATGCTCGACAAAGGCTTCCATGGTCGCCATGCCATCCCAGCCCGTCTCCTTGGTATGTGATTTCGGACCGTGATGGATGTCGGTGATGATGGCGATCTTCATGGCGCTGTCCTCGGCGGTGGGTGTCGTTGGCGGCATCAATAGTCAGCCTCTGTGACAGCCATATGAACACATCTCATTTTTTATACGACTTGACACTGAGACTATCTCAACGCACTTTCACACCATGCAAGGAGTGCTTAGCGTGTCGTTCAATTTCGCCGCCCACCGGGGGTTTCTCATCGATCTCGATGGTACTTTGGCCTCTGGCTTGCACCTGCTGCCGGGTGCGAGGGACCTGCTGGCCGCAACCGCGGACCGCTTTGCCATCGTCTCCAACGATAGCGAGCATACGCCCGACCAATTGGCCCGCCGCTTCCGCGAATGGCGGCTGCCGCTGCCGCCTGAGCGCATTGTTCTGGCCGGCGTTACGGCGCTGGAGGCCGCAGCGGAACGGTATCCGGGGTCACGGCTTGTGCTGCTCGGCTCCCCTGCCCTGCGCCGCATGGCGCGCAATATGGGTTTCGAGCTGGTCGAGCGGAATGCGCAGGTGGTGATCGTCGCCCGTGACCGGCAGTTCACCTATGCCAAGCTGGCCATGGCCGCCCGAGCCGTGCGAGACGGCGCCGACGTGCTGGTTGCCGCGCCCGATCTCAGCCATCCGGGTGCCGACGGCTATCTGGTGCCGGAGGCCGGCGCCCTGGCCGCAGCGCTGTTTGCAGTGACCGGCCCCGTGCCGCATCGCGTCATCGGCAAGCCGCAACCCGAACTGTTTCGCCATGCCTGCCGGAGCATCGGCATTGCGCCCGAGCATTGCGTGGTGATCGGCGACAATCCCCGCACCGACGGCGCCGGCGCCTCAGGCCTTGGCGTGCCCTTCTGGCAGGTCGTGCCGGGAAAACTGCCCGACCTGCTTCGCGAAACCGTCACGACCGAGATCTAATAGCCGGAATTTCATGATGAAACGGGTTCCCGAATGGCAGAGCCGAAACAGAAAGAGCGCCTGATGAACGTGCTCGATCGCATCTCCGCCATTCGCGCGGACCTAGCCCCCACCGCTGGCCGCATTGCCGATTTCATCGCCGAACATGCCGCCGATGTGGTGCATATGTCGGTGACCGAGGTTGCCGAACGCACCAGTTCGAGTGAAGGCAGCGTCGTCGGCCTCTGCCAGCAGCTCGGCGCGCGCGGCTTCCAGCAGATCAAAATGGCCCTGGCGCGCGACCTGGTGCAGCCGGTCCAGTTCATCCACGAGGACCTCAATGCCAGCGATGGCCTCGCCGATGTGGTCTCAAAAATCTTCGGCGGGGGTCTGCAGGCACTGCAGGATACGCGCAATGCGCTGGACCTGGCGCAATTGGCCCGTGCGGTAACCGCCATCCGCGCTGCCAAGCGCGTTGAAGTGTTCGGCATCGGTTCGGCCGCGCCGATCGCCGAGGATGCCATGTATCGCCTGCTGCGGATCGGGCTCAATGCACGGGTCAGCGTCGACAGCCATGTGATGGCGATCACCGGCTCGCTTTGCGACCCCGAGGTCGCCGTGCTGACCATTTCGCATTCCGGCTCGACTATCGAGACGCTGACCGCCACCAAGCTGGCCAAGGAGGCCGGCGCCACCACCATCGCCGTCACCAATTTCGGTCGCTCGCCGCTCCTGGCCCATACCGATATCGTGCTTCACACTCTGGCGCGCGAAACCCAGTTCCGCACTGAAGCGATGACCAGCCGCATCGCCCAGCTCGCCGTTATCGACACGCTGATCGCCGCACTGGCCCTCGCAGACTATGATCGTGCCCTGGACACCATCGACAAAACTTTCGACGTGCTGTCGGTCAAGCGAGTGTAGGGTTCGTCAGCCCAACGTCTGATTGTGGCGACGCGGGTCTATGTCTGCCAGGCTCGGACGCCAAGGGAATACCCTGACTGATCAAAGTAGCATGTCGTTTTGCGTACCTTCCGAGCTGGGTGGATTCCGGACTGTCCGGTCTGACGACGGGCCGCTGCCATAGCAGACGTTCCGAAGGCCAGATAACCGCGGCACAGCGCACCTTTGACTGCGTAGGATGCTACGCGAGCTTTCCTGCGGTGAAATCACGCGCGAGTGCAATAAAGGCCTGGAAGGCGGCTGAGGAATTGCGGCGATTATAATAGTAGAGGCACAGCGGATCGAGCGGCGGCGTCCAGTCTTCGAGAATGCGCACAAGGCGTCCAGCAGCGATGTCCTCCTGGACGTCGGCCTCCATCAGATAGCCGATCCCCACGCCATTGATGATCGCGATCCGCGCCAGCGATGCCTCGTCGAGCGTGATCTGACCGTCAACGTCGAGTTGCACCTCTTCTCCGTCCTTAACGAACCGCCATCGAAGCAGCGCACCGTCAGGAAGCCGCCCGCGAACGCAGGGATGAGATAGCAGATCCTGCGGCACTTGGGGGATGGCCCTATCCTTGAAAAAGGTGGGAGACGCGACGACCGCGATACTTCTCGTCTGGCCCAGCGGTATGGCGATCGCGTCGCTTGGCACCAAATCCGCGCTTCGAACGCCCAGATCAAAGCCCGCTGCCACGACGTCAACAAGCCGTCCTTCGGTGACGATGTCGATGTGAACTTGCGGATAGCGCTGGAGGTAAGTCAGGACCAAGGGCGACATGATCTCACGCGCTGCCGTCGCAAAGGCATTGATACGCAAGGTGCCGGAGGGCGTTTCCTGCTGGGCGCGCGCCGTGTTCATCGCCTTCTGGATGTCCTCCAGCGCTGGTTTGATCTGAGCGACAAAGATCCGCCCCGCATAGGTGAGCGATACGCTGCGGGTGGTGCGGTTGAATAGCCGCACATCAAGCTCGCGTTCGAGTTTACCCACCGCGTTGCTGATGGCAGTTGTCGACATGCCGAGTTCAACAGATGCCGCACGGAACGAGCCGCACCGAACGATGGCCAGAACCGCTTCAAGCTCGATCAGTGAATGACGCGTCATTATCCCGATCTCCGTGACACGCTATGGCGTTTTATGTCGATTATCAGGGGCAAAGTCCATCGCTAAGTTAGTGTCATCACCAACAAGGAGATGACCAATGTCACTGAAACTAGCCAAGCCGATCGCCAATTTCATCGATGCAAATGCCCGCCTCGACATTGAGGGGATGACGACGCCCTTCTCGCCCGACGCCGTCCTGCTCGACAATGGCAAGACCTTCGAGGGACAGGCAGCGATCCGCCGGCTGTTCGACGAAGAAGTGCTGCCCGTTAAGGCGATCTTCACCCCCGAGACCGCAACGGACGACAACGGCGATATCGTGCTTGAAGGTCCCGGCCACGGCAACTTTCCGGGCAGCCCGATCCGCTTTACCTATCGCTTCACGCTGGCCGAGAACGCCATCAAAACGCTGAAGATCTCCGTATGAATATCGAGGTCAATTCCAAGGAGTTCGCCGGCAAGCGCGTCCTCGTCAGCGGTGGCACTAAGGGTTTGGGCCGCGCTACCATCGAACGCTTCCTTGCCGGCGGAGCCCGGGTCATCACGGCCGCCCGCACGATCAAAGATCCGATCGAGGGTGTCGAATATGTCCAAGCGGACCTGACCACTACGCAAGGTGGCGAAGCATTGGCCAAGGCCGCCCTTGAGCGGCTAGGCGGCATCGACATTCTTGCCCATGTGATCGGTGGCTCGGCTTCCCCGGCGGGCGGGTTCGCGGCGCTGACCGAGGATCACTGGCTGGCCGAGCTGAACCTTAACCTCCTGGCGACGGTTCGGCTCGATCGGCTCCTGATCCCGCAGATGGTCGAGCGGGGCACCGGTCAGGTGGTGCACATCACCTCGATCCAATCGGTGCTGCCGCTGCCCGATTCGACGACGGGCTATGCTGCTGCAAAGGCTGCCTTGCGAACCTACAGCAAGTCGATTTCCAAGGAGCTCGGACCTAAGGGCGTACGCGTGAACTCGGTCTCGCCTGGCTGGATCATGACCGAAGCGACCGCAGACTTTCTCGAACTGCTGCGGTCTACCAACGGCGGTACGACCGAGGACGCTCGTCAGTCCGTGCTCAACGCCTTGGGAGGCATCCCGATCGGGCGGGGCGCGGAGCCTGAAGAGGTCGCCGATCTCATCGCCTACCTCGCCTCCGATCGCGCGACCGCAATCCATGGCGCCGAGTTCATCATCGATGGCGGCACGATCAGAACGGTTTAAAAGCTTCCCGGCGTTGGGGCGAATTCTAACGCCGGGAGTTACTGCTCCTTCTTGAACATGTCCTTGAAGATCAAAGGGCCCCAGACGCGGCCGCGCGCGTGTACCAGTGCGCCACCTTGATCGAGCTTCCCCAGGTCAACGGGGGCGAAACCAAGGCGCTTCGCCAAGTCGGCCACGGGCGGCACCGCATCCGCATCGTCGCTCGACAGGAAGACCACCCGGTGACCGCCATCAACCTCCGGATCAGTCGCCAGCGTGGCCGCCAGGAGGTGGTTCCACCCCTTCACCAGCTTGGCGCCGTTGAACGCCTGGCTGACAAAGGCGGAGGACAGCAGGCCGTTCATCTCCTCAAGGGGCAGATTGCTGTTCATCGCGTCGACGACCGTCTTGCCCTGCCAACTGGGCAGCGCTTTGGCAATGTCGGGGTGCGCCTCGAACCGAACCGCGAGGATGATGGTGTCCGCCTTGAGGGCTTCCGCGAGCGTTTTGGGAATGATGGTCGGCCCGATCGCCGCCGCTTCGGCGGCAAAGCTTGCCGGGTCGCGTGTCGTGGCAACGGACACTTCGATGCCGTTGCGGGCAAATGCCTTGGCCAGCGCCTGGCCGATGCTGCCGAAGCCGATAACTGCGTAAGTCATGATGTTCTCCTTGGGTTCAGTATGTCGGGTCAGACTTGCGCCAGGCCGCCATCCACGGCGACTTCGCTGCCGGTCATGAAGCTGCTTTCCGACGAGGCAAGAAAGGCCGCCACCGCGCCGGCTTCCGCCGGATCGCCCATGCGCTGGAGCGCCGTCATCGCGCCATAGACCGCCAGCCCCTCCGCTCCCAGGGCAGCCCTGGCCAGCTCGGTTGCCACAGAACCGGGCGTCAGGACATTGACCCGGATGCCGCTTCCCTTGAGGTCTTCCGCCCAGGTCCGCGCCAGGTTCCGCACGGCCGCCTTGCTCGCGCCATAGGCGCTGAAGCCCGGGGCGCCCGTGGTGCCGGCGCTGGATCCGGTCAGGATGATCGAACCGCCCGGACCCATCAGCGGCAGCGCCTTCTGAACGGTGAAGATGGTCCCTTTCACATTGGTGTCGAAGGCCTCGTCGATGTGCGCGGCGGTGATCTGGCCGAGCTTGAGCGGACCGCCCGTGCCGGCATTGGCGAAGCTCCGTGCGGGCCGCTGCCAAGCGCCTCGGCGTCAACCACGCAACCGTGCTGCGACGCATCGCCCAGCTCGAAGACCGCCTGGGGACTCATATGTTCGAGCGGCTGCCTTCAGGTTACCGCCTAACGCCCGCGGGTGAGGAGGTCCTCGAGTTCGCCGCCCAGATGGAGGCGTCATCGCTCCAACTGGAAACGCGCGTCTTCGGGCGCGACCAGAGCGTGCGCGGGCTGCTGCGAGTTACGCTGCCGCCGCCCCTTGCTGCGCATCTGCTCATGCCGGACTTGGCCGATTTTGTCCGCCTGCATCCGGGCATCGAGATGGAAATCCTGCCGTCCGGCGCGCTGGCCAACCTGACCAATCGGGAGGCCGATGTTGCGATCCGTGTCGTCTATGATCGCGAGACCCTGCCGCCCAACCTTTATGGAATCAAGGGACCGGCGCTTTACGGCGGCTTCTACATGTCCAGCGCTCGACTCGTCGAATGGCGAATGGGCGGGAAGGATCCCAGATGGATCGGCATCAGCGGCGAAGGCGTCCCGGTTTGGACCCGCGCCGGCGAGCTTCGCACCACTGGCACTCCGTTCTGGACCACTGACTTCGCAGCGCAGATCGCAGCAGTGCGGCAGGGCATTGGCATCACGGCGATCCCGTGTTTCGTCGGCGATCCCGACCCCCTATTGGAGAGGGTGCCAGATATGGACCTTCAGCTCTATGGACCCGTCTGGCTTCTCACTCAGGGGGAGACACGCAAGACCAAGCGCGTGCGGCTCTTCACTGAATTCCTTTCCCGCCGGCTTGACGCCTATGCGCCGCTTCTCGCCGGGTAGCTCATATCGCCCGACTGACGCTGGTTAGGAACAGACGCAGGCTGCGGCAAGTCTGTGATCGTCTCACACCGGCCAGTGATGCGGTGGATGGCAGCTTTTCTGACTTGCTCTCAACTTGTAGATGACTTCAATGGGGGGTCGGTTTCCAAACAAAACCTTTGGCTGGCAAACGACCGTCAGCTTATCGATTAGATCACTCGACGGATATTACCCTCATTCGCTCGAGGTTCTAGTTCCGACCATCATAGTCGGACTGCGCCGCACCAATGACCTCCATATTATCAACTGTCCAGCCGTACAGAACTGAAAACGGCCCCTCCAGAGATTGCCCGAGCGGGGTCAAGGCATATTCCACGCCGAGCGGCGGTCCAGGCAAAACCCGGCGGGTGATCATCCCATTGCGTTCAAGCTTACGGAGAGTCTGCGTCAGCACCCGCTGAGTAATCCCTGCAAGCCGACGCTTGATCTCGTTGAAGCGCCTCGGTTCTCTCAAGACGAACAAAGCCATCATCGACCACTTGTCGGCGATCTGATCGAGAATTTGCCGGCTGGGGCAATCCACTCTGAAATGCGGGTCTACATCGTCCATAGGTATGCTCCAGCATCCCTGATATCGTCAGAGTGCGTAATTGACACTAGGTATCAGATGCATACTTAAGGCGCTTCCTTTTCACAAGAGCTGGAGCCTTCATGACTGCCCCATACCAAACCATTCACGTGAATATCCAAGGCGGCATCGCCCGCGTCACCATCGACAATGCGCCGGTTAATGTCCTTTCGCTCCAGATGATGACCGAACTGACCGGTTTCCTTGACACTGTGAAAGATGACACGGCAGTCAAGGTAGTTATCTTCGACAGCGCCAACCCCGAGTTTTTTATCGCCCATGTCGACATGACGATGGCCGAGGATGCAAAAATCTTTGAAAAGCTTGGTGCGATTACACTGCCAGGGTTGAACCCATTCCAGAGCCTGTCCGAACGACTGCGCCGCCTTCCACAGGTCACGATCGTAAAACTCGAAGGAATGGCGAGAGGCGGAGGCGCGGAATTCGTTGCTGCAGCTGACATGAGCTTTGGAGCTATTGGCAAGGCGGCACTTAGCCAAGTCGAAGCCTTGATGGGCATCGTCCCGGGTGGTGCTGGAACGCAATATCTGCGGCATCGGGTCGGCCGTAATAGAGCAATGGAAATTGTGCTAGGCGTGGACTTGTTCGATGCGAAAACGGCCGAGCGCTATGGCTGGATCAACCGCGCCGTGCCGGCCGATGAGATCGACGCGTTTGTTGATACTCTTGCCCAAAACATCGCGAATCTGGCTGATGGCGTCATCGCTGCAGCAAAGTTAAGCCTCCCGGCCGAAGACTACTCAGCGGGCCTTGAGATAGAAAATACTGCGTGGGCCGGTCTCTTTGCCCAACCTGCTGCTGGGCGGCTCTTGGTTGGCGGCCTGGAAAACGGCGCACAGACCCCGGTAGTAGAACGCAACATCGAAGCCATGCTGCGCGAATTGGCGGCGCAACGACCATAATTCATACCAAACGCTTGGCGGCGCGATCTACCGCACGCCGCCAAGTTAACGTTCCCCCTTGAGCGGCAGGTTTAGAGCCTAAAAATTCCGAACGCTAATGACCGATATGGGGTCGCAAGCAGCCAATCTGGTAGCAAAGTCTAAAAACTCGGACACTTTTGAAAACGTCTCGCCGGCCGACCTTTTCTACAAGTCTTGCCAACGATGGATTCGAGCACCAACCACTGGTGCCTTGGCTATCAAAATGGCGCCGTCCATAGCGGTGGATACGGACGGAATGAGCGAGGTGACCACCAGCATATCAAGATCGGGTCCGGAAAACGCGGGCATGCTGGGTGCTGAAACAGGCGTGGGGATGACCCGTTGAATGGACCCTGACGAATCCAATACGTTGAGCCGGCCGGCCGACACGCCGGCGCTCCAGTAGTGGCCGAGGCTGTCGCAGGCGGCACCGTCGGGGCGGCCGGATTGCTCGGTGAAATCGGCGAAGCGGCGCCGGTTGTCGATTGTGCCTGTTGCGGGATCGAAATCGAACCGATCTACCCACGGGCCGCGCGAATCCGAGAAATACAGTGTCCGTCCATCCGCGGACCAGGCCAGTCCGTTTGCCACCTCCACGTCGTGCTCAAGCACCCGGGTCACTGCGCCTTTGCCGGTGACGCGATACAGCGAACCGATCTTTTCCCGCTCGGGCCGCATGTCCATGCTTCCCACCCAAAAGGCTCCGTCGGGGCCAACTTTGCCGTCGTTGAGACGGTTGCTGTCAGGCTCGTCCGGTACATCGGCAATATGTCTGATCTCGCCGGTATCAGGGTCGAGCGTCAGCAATTTTTTGGGCTGAGCGACGATCAGCCTGCCACTTTCCCCCAGCCCGATACTGCCGGCCAGTTCGGGCATGGGCCAGATATGGTGGTCGGTGCCGTCCAGCATGACGCGGTGGACGGCGGGCTGGGTGAATTCGACAAAAAACAGACATTGCCGCCGGTCGTCCCAGAGGGGCACTTCGGCAGAGAAGCGCCCCTCGAGCAGCAGGCGAAAATCCATGCTCTCCTCCCAGAGATGCTAGGGATAGGCGGTGGAGCCATCGGGCTTGCGCGTCACCTTGCGCTCCCAATGGATATAGTCGTCCCTTTCGAGCACTTTTTCGTCGATCTCGATACCCCAACCGGGACGATCCGGACGCAGCTCCATATGCCCGTCGACGGGAATATAGGGGTCGATCGCCCATGGCGCGTGGATATGCGGCTTGAACTCGAGCACCTTGAAATTAGGCTGGGCGGCAGCAAAGTGAACATTGACCGCGGTGGCCAGCGGGCCCATGGGATTGTGCGGCGCGACGGTCACATAATGGGCCTCGGCCAGGGTCGCGATGCGGCGCATTTCGCTGACGCCACCAACCACGCAGATGTCGGGCTGGATGATGTCTGCCCCTTGCGCCGAGAGCAGGGCCAGGAATTCGAAACGGTTGTAAAGCGACTCGCCTGTGGCCAGCGGCACTGTGACCTTGGCCTTGAGCTCTTTCCAGGCAGGAATGTGCTCGGGCCGGATCGGCTCTTCGTAGAAATAGGGGTCGTGCGAGGCAATCGCTTGGGCCAATTGTATGGCCTGGTACGGCTCGAAAATCTTGGCATGCGCATCGAAGGCGAATTCGAAGTGGCTAGGCGTCAACTCGCGCACGCGGCCGAAATAATCGCCTGTTTCCTTGACGAGTTCACCCCAGCGAGAATTGTGCAGATCGCGCCGATAGGGGCTGAGCTTGAAGGCGGTATAGCCGTATTTTTGGTTGAGCTCAGCGGTCTGGTCGAGCGCATGTTCGGGATCGGGAGCGGTATAGACGCCGCAATAGACCTTAACCCGGTCGCGCACGTTGCCGCCGAGCAGCATATAGACCGGCAGGCCCGCCGCCTTGCCGGCAATGTCCCACAGGGCATGGTCGATGACCGAAATGGCGGCAAGACCCAAGGCGCCAGGCGGAAAGCGGCATTGCTGGTTAAGCTTGAGCACCAGATATTCAACGCGGCGCGGATCCTCGCCGACGAGATAGTTAAACATGTAATCGAGGATCGGCGGCAGGGCCCAGTCGGGTCCATGATTATAGGCCTCGCCCCAGCCCGAAATCCCCTCGTCGGTCTCGATCTTGACCAGCAGGCGCGGACGATCGTCGACGCGCTGCATATAAGACTTGATGGCAGTGATCTTCATGACTGGATACCGGCTCCCGGCTGGCTTGCCTTGACGCGGTTCACGATATCACGCAGCGCCGCCTTTTCGTCGTCGTTGAGCGTCTCCATGCCCGGCTTGCGGACCGGGCCAACCGCCTCACCAAGAATGCCCAACGCTTCCTTGACGACGGTGACATTGGCCCCGTTGAGGTACTTTGTCCTCAGCGCTTCAAAGTCGGCAATCGGGGCGATCAATTCACGGGCCTTGGCATAGTCGCCGGCCTCTAGTGCTGCCAGAATCGATAGCGACAAATCGGGAAAAACATTGACGAGGCCCGAGGTGAAGCCGCGTGCTCCCATGGCATAGAAGGCCGGCGCCCAGCCTTCAGCGAGACCACAGACCCACATGGCGGGCAGATCGGCCGTGGCGCGAATAGCCTCGGCCAGCAGCATCAGATTTCCCGAGGCGAACTTGATGCCGGCAATGTTCCGGTGGCTGGCCAGCAGCTTGAAGTCATTGACGGAAAACGTGTCGGACCGGACATAGGCGATCACCGGCACGGTGGATGTCTCGGCCAGTTCGAGAAAGTAGCGCGCCTGGGCGGCAGGCGCCGCAAACGGGTCCATCGGGTGATGCCCCATAATGGCGTCAGCACCAGCATCAATCGCGTCACGCGCAAGCGCCTTGGCCTCAACCAGCGAGCGGCCGACCGCCGCGCTGACAATGCTGGTGCCATCACGCGATGCCGCGATCGTCGTTGCATGGACCTGGCGGATCTCATCGAGCGTCAGGGCGAAGAATTCGCCCGTATTGCCAGCCGCCATGAGGTTATGCACGCCGCGTCGCGACAGACGGGAGATCAGGGCCTGAAGTGCCGGATGGTCCACGCTGCCATCGGCAAGATAGGGGGTCACCGGCACACCCGAAACACCTCCGAGCGCAGCGCGTACTTTAACAATGGCGTCGGACATGACCGCTCCTCAACTATGTGAAAATTCCGCCCTCCTGCGTTCGTGACATACGAACCTCATTGACGGCTGATCCAATCTATGAACATTGAAATATCAGATTTCAAGAGGCTTCAGGTGCAATCAGCAAACTGGGCCACGAACGAGGAGGTTCGTATGGATCGTCGCACTATGCTCAAGGGCGCCCTGATGGCAGGCGTGTCTGCGGCTGTTCTTGCCCATTCCGGCTCCGTTATTGCCGCCACGCCGGCTGATCAGCTGGTCATCGGCATGGATATGTCGGCCATGCGTGGGCTCGACCCGCATGAGCTCAACCAGCTTGAGGCTGCTGAAGTGGCCGCCAATCTTTACGAGCGACTCATCGTGCTGCCGGCCGATAATCTTGCTGATCCCCAGCCGGGCCTGGCCGAAAGCTGGACCATTAGCGACGACGGCCTGACCTTTACCTTCAAGGTCCGTTCCGGCGTCACCTTCCACTCCGGCAATCCGCTGACCGCCAAGGATGTGGAATGGTCGCTGCGCCGCCTCGTCAAGCGTGGCCTGGCCCCGTCCGTCGATCTCAAGCAGTGGGGCTTTACCCCCGAAAACGTGGACAGCCTGATCACTGCAACCGACGACACGACGCTGGTGCTGCAGACGCCGGAATTGTGGAATTCCAACCTGATCCTTTACGCACTGGCGAGCTTCTCGACCTCCATCGTCGACAGCGCCTTCCTGGCAGATAAGGACAAGGAAGGCGACATGGGCGGGGAGTTCCTGCAGACCAGCGATGCCGGCTCGGGTCCCTATTCCCTGCGCACCTGGCGCGCCAACGACCTGCTGATCGCCGAAGCTTTCGACGGCTACTGGCAGGGTGTCCCCGCCATGAAGCGCGTGATTCTGCGCCACCTGCCCGAATCCTCCGGCCAGCGCTTGCAGATCGAGGCCGGCGACATCGATATCGCATCGCGCCTGTCCTCGACCGACCTGGCTTCGCTCGACAATGGCGATGTCGCGTCGATCCAGCGCACGCCGGGCTTTGGCTTCTACTATCTGGCGCTCAACCAGAAGAACGAAATCCTGGCCAAGCCGCAGGTGCGCGAAGCCTTCCGCTACCTCATCGACTATGAGGGCCTGGCCAATGGCGTGATGAAATATTACGGCAACCTGCAGCAGACCATTGTGCCGGCCGGCCTGATCGGCGCTGTGGAGAACAATCCCTACAAGCTCGACGTTGCCAAGGCCAAGGAACTGCTGGCTGAAGCCGGCCATGCCGATGGCTTCACGCTGACCTATTATGCCAGCCCGGCCACGCCGGAGGCCGAAGTGGCCCAGTCGCTGCAGGCCAATGCCGCAGAAGCCGGCATTACATTGGACCTGCAGATCGGCGACCACATCGGCAAGTTCCGCAGCCGTGAATTCGAGCTCTTCTCGGCCCGCTCCGGCGACCGCTTGCCCGATCCGCATGCCGTGCTGCAGTCCTATGCGACCAATGCCGACAATTCCGACGAGGCCCAGCTCACCGGCATCAATGCCTGGCGCACGGCCTGGGATGTCCCGGCCGAAATCCAGGACCAGGTGCGCGCTGCCGCCCATGAACCGGACCAGACCAAACGCGAGGCGATCTACAAGTCGGTCAACGAGGCCTATCTGGCCGCGTCGCCGGCCCTGGTCACCTCGTTCCAGCGCACCGATGCCAAGGCGATCCGAAACAATGTGCAGGGCTATGTCGGCCATTCGACCTGGCTGACGCGTTGGGACACCGTCACCAAGTCATAAGGTGCCCATAACTTCAGACCGAGCAGGGTAAAGCGATGTCGACTCTCCAATCCAGTCCGATGGCGGGGCTCGCTTCTGCCTCCCGGAAGCTCGCCGCGTCATTGGCCATAATCGCCACGACCCTGTTCGGTCTGCTTGTTATTACCTTCGTGGTCGGCCGGCTCGTTCCGGCCGACCCGGTCATCGCCGTCATCGGCGATCAGGCCGACCAGGAAACCTATCAGCGCGTCTATGCCATGATGGGCCTCGACCAGCCGATCTATGTGCAGTTCTTCAACCATCTGCGCGATGTGGTGACGCTCAATTTCGGCCAATCGCACCTCACCAAAAACCCCGTCATCCTTGATCTGGCGCGCGTCATCCCTGCGACCGTCGAACTGGCCGGCCTTGCCATCATCATCGGCGCGGGCCTTGGCATTCCTCTTGGCATTGTAGCCGCCGTGCACAGGGGTAAATGGATCGACCAGATCGCTCGCGTCGTCGGACTGGTCGGCTATTCCACCCCGATCTTCTGGCTCGGCACGCTGGTGCTGCTGGCCTTCTATGCGCGCCTAGGCTGGATTCCCGGCGGCGGCCGCATCGATATCTACAATGAGGGTCTCGTCGAAGGCCCCACGCGCTCGCTGCTGCTCGACTCCATTTTGGCCGGTGAATGGGAAGTGTTCTGGAGCGCCCTGCACCACCTGATCACGCCTGCGCTGATCCTGGGCTATGCCTCCATGGCCTATATCAGCCGCATGAGCCGCTCCTTCATGCTCGAACAGCTCGGCCAGGAATATGTCCTTACCGCGCGCGCCAAGGGCCTGCCCAAGCGCACAGTGGTCTGGGGCCACGCCTTCCGCAACATTCGCGTCCAGCTACTGACCATCGTGACCCTGGCCTTTTGCGGCCTGCTCGAAGGCACGGTGCTGATCGAGACCGTCTATTCCTGGCCGGGCCTCGGCCAGTACCTGACCACTGCCCTGCTCTATGCCGACATGAATGCCGTGCTCGGCGCGGTGCTGGTCATCGGGCTCATTTCCATTGCGATCAACCTGCTGTCCGACGTCGTGTATCGCTTCGTCGATCCGAGGACCCGCTGATGACGACTGAACTCTCCGCACAGCGACTGAGCCTGCATGACTGGCTGGTCAGCGACGACGTCACCTCGGCACGCCAGGCTCGCTTGGGTCGGGCCTATCGCTTCTGGCTATCGCTGCTGGGCAATCCCCTGGCCTTCGGTGGCGCGGTGGTCATCCTGTTGCTGGTGCTCGTTGCGGTCTTCGCGCCGCTGCTCGCGCCCTACAGTCCCAATGCCCAGAACCTGTCGCAGGCCTTGCAGGAGCCGTCCGGCACACATTGGTTCGGCACCGATGTCTATGGCCGCGATGTCTATTCGCGCATCCTGTTCGGCGCGCGCACCACGCTCTATACGACGCTGCTGGTCACAGTAATCGTCGCTCCGATCGGCTTTATCGTCGGCGCCACGGCGGGCTATCTCGGCGGCTGGGTCGATATCGTATTAATGCGCATCACCGACATCTTCCTCGCCTTTCCCGGCCTCGTTTTGGCGCTGGCCTTTTCGGCGGCGCTTGGCCCCGGCATCGAGAATGCAGTCATCGCCATCGCCCTGACCGTCTGGCCGCCGATTGCCCGCCTCGCCCGAGCCGAGACCATGACCGTGCGCCACGCCGACTATGTCACCGCAGCTGAACTGCAGGGCGCAAAACTCCCGCGCATCCTGTGGCGGCATATTGTTCCCATCTGCGCGCCATCCATCGTCGTACGCCTGACGCTCAACATGGCCAGCATCATCCTGACTGCGGCCGGCCTCGGCTTCCTTGGCCTGGGCGTACAGCCACCGACCGCCGAATGGGGCCAGATGGCCGCCTCGGGGCGGCAGTATCTGCTCGACGCCTGGTGGCTGACCACCGTCCCGGGCCTGGCCATCCTCGTGGTCAGCCTTGCCTTCAACCTGCTTGGCGACGGCCTGCGCGACATTCTGGATCCCCGCAATGCATGACCAGACCGCTCCCCTGCTGACCGCCGAGAACCTGCGCGTGCAGTTCAATACGCTGGCGGGCCCGATCCAGGCCGTGCGTGGTGTCTCCTTCACCGTGGGCCGTGAAAAGGTCGGCGTCATCGGCGAATCGGGCTCGGGCAAGTCGATGACCGGTCGCGCCATCATGCGCCTGCTCGGGCCCAGCGCCTCCATTCTCGCCGACAGGCTGCAGTTCGAGGACGTCGATCTGTTGCGCGCCAGCGAAAAGCAGATGCAGACTGTGCGCGGCCGCCGCATCGGCATGATCCTGCAGGACCCCAAATATTCGCTCAATCCGGTGATGAGCGTCGGCGACCAGATCACGGAAATGGCGCGCCTGCACCTGCGCGAGAGCAAGTCGGCCGCCCTTGAACGGGCGCTCTCCATGCTGGAACAGGTGCGCATCCGTGATCCTAAGCGCGTCTATGCGCTCTATCCGCATGAAGTCTCCGGCGGCATGGGCCAGCGCATCATGATCGCCATGATGCTGGTGGCCTCGCCCACCCTGATTATTGCCGACGAGCCCACTTCGGCGCTCGACGTTTCGGTCCGCGCCCAGATCCTCGACCTGCTCGATGAATTGATCGTTTCGCGTGGCATCGGGTTGATGTTCATTTCCCACGATCTCAACATGGTGCGCCGCTTCTGCGATCGCGCGCTGATCATGTATTCGGGTCAGATCGTCGAGACCATCAAGGCTGCCGACCTCGATTCCGCCACCCATCCCTATACCCAGGGTCTGCTGCATGCCCTGCCGCGCATGGATGCGCCGCGCGACATGCTCGACGTACTCAAGCGCGACCCCGCCTGGCTGGAGCGCCGCCCATGACCGCTGCCGTAACCGTCAAAGACCTCGTCGTGACTTTCGGCGAAGACCCTGCGGCCTTCCGCGCCGTGGACGGCATTTCCTTCGTCATTCCCGCCGGCTCGACCTTTGGCCTGGTCGGCGAAAGCGGCTGCGGCAAGTCTACCGCGATGGGCGCCATTGCCGGCCGCGTCGGCAACTGGACGGGCGAAATCACCATCGACGGTAAACCCGTCACCGGCAAGCGCACGCTCAAGCAACGCGCTCAGGTACAGATGGTGTTCCAAGACCCCTATGGATCACTGCACCCGCGCCATACGGTCGAACGCACGCTGCTCGAACCGCTGGAGATCCACGGGCTGGGCGACCGTGACCGGCGCGTCGCCGAAGTGCTTGAGCAGGTGGGCCTGCCGCAGCGCTTCCGCTATCGCTATCCGCATCAGCTTTCCGGTGGCCAGCGCCAGCGCGTCGCTATCGCCAGGGCATTGATCCTGTCGCCTAGCCTGCTGCTGCTTGACGAACCAACCTCGGCGCTGGACGTCTCGGTGCAGGCCGAAATCCTCAACCTGCTTAAGACGCTGCAGCGCGAGAATGGACTGACCTATCTCCTGGTTAGCCACGACATGGCCGTCATTGCCCATATGTGCAGCGACATTGCCGTGATGCGCGAGGGCCGGTTCGTCGAAGTCACCGACCGCGATCGGCTGATCGCCGGCGCGGTAGAGAATGACTATACAAAGCTACTCCGCGACGGCGTGTAGCGACGAACTCGGGCTGTCGCTGTTGCCGAACACCAGCCTGATGTAGTTTTCGCCCGAGCGCACCACGTGGTCGCGCATGGCCCGTTCGGCGCCATCGATATCGTGGGCGATGATAGCTTCGCCAATGGCGGTGTGCTCGGCCAGGGCCTGAGCTTTTTCCTGCGGATCCGAATGAATGATGCGGCGTGTGCTGGCATCGTAGAAGCGCTGCCGCTCGATCAGCTTGCCCAGATAAAGGCATTCCGACGTCCTATGGATTTGCTCGTGGAACTGCTCGTTGAAGGCGATCAGGGGATCGGGGTCTATTCCATCCGATGCCACTGCCATCGACACCATGATCTGACGTAAAGCTGTGCGCCCGGCATCATCAACCCGTCGTGCTGCCAAATGGGCAATCATGGACTCCAGTGCGGCGCGCGCCAGGATCATTTCTTCCGCCCAGGTCCTGCCGTAGAGCACGATCACCCCGCGCCGCGGCAGCGTCTTGAGCAGGCCCTCCGCCTCAAGCTGCCGAATGGCCTCCTTCAGCGGCGTGGTGCTCACCCCCAGCTCTTCAGCCAGCTGGCGTTCATTCAGCTTGGTTTGGTTCGGGTAGCGCCCCGAAATGATGGCCATGCGCAGCGCACGATGCACGTGATCGCGCAAGCTGATCATCAATCCTGGATCAAGCGGATCCAATCGGTTCTCAGAAATATCCGACATCGGCGGCCCCTCGTCCGCTTGATATATCAGAGTTTGGCTCGTGCCGCTATCGCTCGGCACATTGCTACCCATAAATTTACGACCGCTGGGGGGCGGAAGCTGCCGCTAGGCGCGACGGAACGCGACCCTGGCACTCCTTTGTTCAATTCAGCTCATCATCTGACGCTCTGCCGGCGCGGTAGTAGGGCGGCGGTCGAGGTGGTGCAAACTTCGAATTGCCGCTCGCCGCACGTTGCGCGGCATTCAGCATGGCTTCTTTCTTCCCCAGAGGTTGCTCACGCCCCGGAGGCTGCTGTTCTATCCAGCCGAAGCGAGCCTTAAGAGCGAAGATGGTAGCAATCAGCGCATGCCGGTCCTGACCTTGGGCGATACGAAGCAGGTTCTGAGCAAGCTGCGCCTCGAGCTTGGCATGCCCCACAGTGAGCTCTTCCGCAAAGTGCTTGCGCAGAGTTTTTGGATCGATAGCCAATACCTTGGCGATGCTGGTTTCGGGAATGGCCCAGCCAGCCATCATCTCAACGACACGTCGATCCTTTTCCGCTGGCTCATACCTCGGCCGCCCACGAGTGGTCATGATGCGACTTCAACGAGCGAGCTTGTGGCTAAATTGCGCTTCTGCTGCACATCGAGGAAGCTGCCTTCGCCGTCCAGAGTGGCTAGGTTTCCGGTGAACGCCTGCCAGCGCAAGACCGCGAGATCAACGTATTCGGGCGATAGTTCCACAGCCAAGCACCGCCGCTTCTCGATCTCGGCAGCGATGATCGTCGTACCCGACCCTGAGAACGGCTCGTACACAGTGTCACCTGCCTTGCTGTTGTTCCGCATTGGCCGTCGCATGCACTCGACGGGCTTCTGTGTTGAATGCCTGGTATCCTGATCTTCTGACGCACCGTCGATAGCCCAGATGATGGTTTGATCTCGCAACCCTTGCCAGTGCCCCTGCCCGCCTTCGCGTACGGCATACCAGCAGGGCTCGTGTTGCCAATGGTAATGTCCCCGGCTCAGCACCAGCCGCGGCTTGGCCCAGATGATCTGTGATCGCAGAGAGAAGCCGGTGGACTGGAGGCTCTCGGCAACGTTGATCGCATAAATGCCGGCATGCCAGACATAGGCCACCTCCCCCGGGAACAGAGCCCAGGCCTCGCGCCAATCGGCACGATGATCATTCTCAACCTTGCCAAGGCGATCGCTGCTAGAGACCTCAGCCCTTGCCCGCCACTCCGGATCGTAGTCCACGCCATATGGCGGGTCGGTAACCATCAGGTGCGGCTTCGCTCCGGCGAGGAGTTCGGCAACGACGGCCGCATCGGTACTATCGCCGCAGATGATCCGATGATCGCCAAGGATCCAAAGGTCACCGAGCCGACTGACTGCATGTTCGGGCACAGCTGGTAGGAACTCGGCATCGCCCTCGCTAATGTTGGGCAGGAGCTTGCCAAGCTCCACGGCTGAGAAGCCAGTCAGCGGCAGATCAAACCCTAGCTCGCCGAGATCGGCCAGTTCAGTGCGGAGCATGTCCTCATCCCAGCCGGCATCCAGCGCCAGCCGATTGTCGGCGAGCACATAGGCCCGGCGCTGCGCCTCGGTCCAGCCAGCCGCAACCATGACCGGAACCTCGGCAATACCAAGCTTTTGTGCGGCCAGTACGCGACCATGGCCGGCAATGATGCCACCATATTCGTCGACAAGCACCGGATTGGTCCAGCCCCATTCCCGGATTGACGCAGCGATCTTGTCGACTTGGCCGGCAGAATGGGTGCGCGCATTTCGAGCATAAGGAACCTACTCGATCACCTCGCGGCGTTCAACGCGATCGGCCGGCCATTCCTGCACTGATGTCTGTATTTTGGTCATGCGCGGAATCTACCACGCAGGCTAAATCATTGTCCTGCCGACATTAATGCGCAGACTTGCGCGCCGCTTCGCTCTAGAACCGACTAATCAGGTGACTAGCTTAAAACTGGCCTGGTGCGGCGAACCGAAGCAAGACTTCCTCGTGCAGGTCGGTCAAAAAGCGTGATAGATCGGGCTCAAAGACGAGTTCAACTGCCTTTTTCGGGCGGACCCAACGTCGAGATCGCTGGTGCTTTTCATCCCATTTCTCGCGTTGGGAAGTAACACAAACTGGAAAGACCCCGGCCTGCGCAGGCATGGATCTGCCATCGTCAAACAGCTTGATATAGCGATACGAGCCGATCGGCACCTGTGATACTTCGCCATCGATTCCTGCTTCTTCGCGGGCTTCAATCAGCGCTGACTCGTAATCGGCTTTAGAACTCATGCGCCAACCCTTTGGCAGCATCCACTTATCATTCGTCCGTGAAGTAATGAGCAGAATGCGAATTTTGCCATCCGCACTCTGCCGCCAGGGAAGTGCGGCCACTTGATCGCAAGTCTCGCCAATAATGTCCGCAGCTGATTTCGCCATGCTCCCACAATTGATCATCACAAAGATTCGCCGCAATCACATTTGACGCACGATGGCTTTGCGCGCGTTTTTTATAGACGGGAAAAAATCTGTGCGTGAGGCCGACGTGGGTGCGGCGCCGGGCCGGTCTTATAGTTTGTGGCGCCCCCCCATGGGCGCGGCCTCGAAGGGGGTGGACTGTAGACTGGCGGCTTGTGGGAGGGGAGTACGTGACGGCCTCACCACGATGTGCTTGCTGACATCACTTAGCAGTAGCAGACAGCCGCTTTTTGGCCGCAGCCACGATCGAAGCAGGGAATGATTTGACCTGCTGGTAGTCAGGAATATGGGTGCCCATTACCGCTTCGCAAGCTGTGAACAGGGCCTCCTCTGCCCACCGGTCAAGTTGGACAAGGTCACCAACTTCCAATCCAATTTTCCCTTCTTTCTTATATGGTTCTGGTAGATGCTGTAGCCGGGCTGTGTGCTTTGCTGCAGCAAATGCCGGTGGGGTCCTCTTGTTTTTCAGTGCTGTAGCGATGCCACCTCTGGCCCCCGCAGCGGCCCTCAGAAGCCGTTTAGCCTCAACTTTTTGAAGCTCTTTGGACAGTCGCGCGTGACTTAGGATCTCGTTATCGAGAGTGAAAAACGTGAGAAGTTCGGGCGACACCGCCCGCCATTTCTTGACTGACATCCGAGAGATCCGCGCAAGCTCCACTTCGCCTGCTGGCAGAGAGCCACCAGCATTCCAAAGCGCGATAAGCATGAGGAAATATGCCCCGATTTGCTCAGTCGACAACTGCAGGGTATCCCCTACGAAATCGGAGACGTAGAGCTGCATAAAGGGCCGTTCGCTCATCGCTCCAACCCCTAATCGGCTGGCGATGTCTGGTGGAAGCCATCAGCCTCAAACTGTTCGACATCGACCAGACGATAGACCACCCGCTTGCCAAGTTTAGTGTAGTTCGGGCCTTCACCGAGCCAGCGCCATCGTTCCAGCGTGCGGTGCGACAGCTTCCAGCGGCGGGCCAGCTGCAACTGGTCTAGGAACAGATCGTCTTTGTTCATTTGCCTTCTCCAGGTCACCATGACCTACGAGGCAAATCCTGTCATGGCGCGGCGCTGCCGGCGTGCTGCTGCAGGGTGGGATGCGGTGGGCTGCGGGGTGGGATAGCAGGTCTGCTAGTGGGACCCAGAGTGGGATGGGTGGGATGCCTGCTCCAACCTGGCCCTAGAGTGTCGGTACGTAAGTCGGGTCAGGGCGCCGACAAAACCAAGCTGGTGTGCGCCAACCAAAACGCTTGGCTCCTGCGCAAGGGAGAGCGCACGAGTTGGGACCCGGACCAATTCCAGACCTTCTTCGACGAGCTCGGTACGTTCTGGAACGATTTCTCCTAGTCCCTCAGCCGTATCGTGAGCGACAGCTGGGTGATGTTGATCTGACCACAACTGCGCACTGTCAGGTGGCGGACTGTCGAACTGCTGGCAAGGGTCCGCTTCTGGCGCGAAGCTGTGGTGGGCAGTCGGTTACCGGCATGGCTGCTCTCCGCCCGCCTATGCCATTCGTACAGTCGGTCGCCAACGTCAGCTTTTGGGGAATCGAAAATGCGGCCTGAACGGCTGGAATGGGGCGCGTTCCTGTCCGGCGGCAATCGACCCATTTCGGTCGTTCTACAATGTAAATCAAAGTCGAGAAGCGGACATCCTCCTGCTATCGCTTAAGCGCATGACGGCCTGCCGATGTATTGACATCTTTAGTGCCCCTGTGCGCTGATCGAGCATTACTTGGGGGCAAGAATATGCCGTTCGTCTTTCGACTGAAACCGTTGCTTTTTGTAATCTTGTCGCTCGGGCCAGTAGACGCAGCTGAATTCACAAAACTCATGGAAAGGCCCATTGCCGTGGATCTTCGGGGCACGGGTAAATGCAGTGCTAGCCTAATCGGCACACTCGAAACAGGTGATGCGGAGAAAGTCCAACAGTACGTAGACGAGATGGCTCCGTTTTTTGACCCGGGCTCAAATGCGCCAGAGCACTACGAATCTTACAACGGCGATGGCCTGACGCTTTGTATCTCAGGGCCTGGCGGGAGTTACGCTGAAGCACTCAAACTCATTGAGGTCCTCGCTAGTGGCTTCGTTTGGACGGTCGTTCCGGAAACGGCGGATTGTCTTTCTGCGTGTGCAGTTGCCTTCATGGGCGGCCTATACGCGGATGAGACCGGCCGCGTGCCAGCGCGTTTATTGATGGCCGGTGCAAATCTGGGATTTCATGCGCCGAGCATTACATTGAGCAGTACCGGCGCAATGCCGCCGCAGATGGTTGAGGCAGCATACAAAACGGCTCTTGCCGACATTCAGGGCGTCGTGTCGACTCTCCTCGTGAACGCAGAGTTCAGCTACGAGGCAAGCATGAAGCCTAGCCTGCTCGCCACCATGCTGGGAACTCCTCCTGACGACATGTTCCTTTTGACGACCATCGACGAACTTGGTCGGTGGGGCATCAATTTTGAGGATGGCAATAACGACTCCATAAATCTGTCAGAGGCCAACCTGATCCAGGTCTGTAAGAATTTGATGTCTTGGCGGCACGACAACCGGTCTATCTCAACCGCGGAATATAAAACTACTGGACAGGGTGCAATGGTCAGGGCTGAGATGATTGAGAATAACAATCAATATAGCGACGACGTCTTGTGGAGGTATACACTCGCCGACGGAATGTTCGAAACTCAATGCACGTTTCACGTACCGCCTTCTCTACAGAGAATCTCGGACAGCGACATTCAGGTTGAAGTTTGGAACGAGAATGATGGCGTCCGCGACAGCGTCTGGCCAGATACCTGGCAGTACCTTAATCCTAATCTGACTCTCATTGAGGCGGCGGTTCGGGCTGGTTATGCAGGAGATACAAGGAAGAAGTCAAAGTGAGGCTCCACTGGATTCTCGTAGTCGCCGGTGTCTATCAGGCCAGCTCCATCGGGCCGTCGCTTGGTCAAGATGAATGGGTGGTTGCGACCGAGCACGCTCGATGCCTTCTAGAAAACGTGGATGAGTACAGCGCGACCGAACTGGATGTCCTGATGATCGTCCTGAAGGCCTGCCCTGAGGCGGACGTGGGCAAAGCACTGGCTTTGCTGACACAGAATGCAGCCGTCCCCGGTATTGCGGTAGATACTGCGGTGGAGACTACGTTGGACGATGTCATCGTTTATAGTCGTGGCGAGTTAGCGTGCCTTCAGTCGCTAGAGATCGACATGACTGGACCGACAAGCCGTTTACCCAAGGTGCCCACCTGCTGATGGGTATTCCGGTCTACGCTTGGCTCAAGAAACACCAGAAGGAGATTGATGGCATTTGGTCGCCATTGAGCACAATTTTTGCCAATACCATCATCGTTCTAACTGTCGTTTTAGCTTTGGCGACGTATTATCAGGCCCAAGGGCTTGGTCAGGTCGAGGCTTCACTTGGATATATCGACACCTTCAACGGTGGCGAAGTTTTGGAAGCGCGAAATCTGGTCTACAAGAGCTGGCTGCCGTACGACTTTAGCGGCAACGACGCGGGAATTTCCCGCGAGGTTATCGACGCTCTTCTTGACCGAGTTGTACCCAACATCGGCACGCTGGAGGGTCTAGAACACCGGTTGGCCGTTGCGGTGATAGTAGCGTTTTTTGACAGCGCTGAGGTGTGCATTGCCCAGAGTGCGTGCAGTGCTTCAGTTCTCGAGGCTCAGGTCGGCGAGTACGGAAGAGACTTCTATTGCCTTTACCAACCGATCATCGATCGTGAGAAGGACCGGGGAAAGCTAGTGGCTTTTGGAGCCGGACTACGATCGGTGGCATTGCGAATGGGTGGATGCTGAGGTCAGCTATTGGCGGTTGCGAACCAAAAGCCGTCAGTCGGCTTTCCCACCCCAAAACAGACGCTAGTCCACGGCAAACCTACGGGCAGCTTTCGGGACTTCGCGAAGGCTGCCTGAATGTCTGAAATGGGGCGCCTTTCAGTCATGTTCAAGATAGCACAGCTCGGTACTCCAGTTAGTGGATCGACCATCCTATCGCCAGGGTGAAGCATCAACTGCGTCTAGAACCTCGCCAATAAGGCAAGCATTAGCGCCCGAAGCAAAGTACGCGCCTCCCCCAAGTGGTTAGCAATTCGTAAACCTTAACCCCGCTTTAACTTTCCGATGCAAGACTGGCAGAACTTGGAGTTCACCATGCGCGCAAAGCACGTCTTGATTGCCGGTCTTGTTTGCCTGATGTCGGGCGCCCCGAGCCTTGCCGGGGACTTGCCCAATCGGTTCGAGGTTGCCGCGGCTGTCGAAAAGGACAGCGCCGGCGTCTACAAGCTGAAGTGGCAGCGCCAGCTGCTCGCGATTCAGACTGCCTTTGCCGCAGAACTCGCTGGCGGAGCGGCGGTCGATTATACGGCCACCGGATCCATCACTCCGACAAGTCCAGCACGTCTGACGCGGTAAACGTCTCCAAGCGCTTGACCCCGCTGGTGACGGAATTGACCGAGCGGCGCTCACCAAGCTCGCCTTTCAGCCAGCACTGTTTCGGCCCGGTCGCGAACGAGAAGGCAACGCATTGATCGTTGTCGACGCAGGCCATGCGGCATTCGCCCGCCGTATCCACGCCCGCCCAAGGCGAGGAATGCAGATCGCCGCCGAGGAAATCGGTGCGCGGCAGCACATCGACAGTGGGGTCAATGACGCCGATCTCGAATGTTGGGGCGGTCGACATCCTTGGAGGCAGGAAGACGCCCGACAATGCATCGGCATAGCCTTCCAGCCTGTCTGTGCCGCTCTTGAGAAAGCAGTTCGGCCCACGTGTCAGCGTGGGATTGGCATTGAAGGTGAAGGCAATGCACTGCTGATTGCCAAGGCACGAGGCAGCGCAGGCGACGACATCGGCCTCCCTCTCGGAAGAAATGTCCTGCCCATAGAAATCGAGCCCCTCGTAAAGGGCGAGCCGCAGGGAGTCGTCTTCGACACTGATGTCGGTCGGCGGGGGCGTCTTCGGATTGTCGGTTTCCGGTTCAATCAAGGCGGCGAGGGAGGCATAATCGGTCTTGCCGCGAAGGCCCTTGCCGACCCTGTTGATGACAAGTTCATTGAGCTCGGCCTGGGTGAACACATACATGTCCTCGCTCGGCGTGCGAAACATGCGCGTGAACACTTCGGTGGGCGTCTCGAAGCGGGTGAGCACCTCGAGAATGTCTGACACCGAGGACTGCACACCCGAAGGGTCCGGCGTCTCTGACCACATCTGGTGAACGCCGAGCTGGCTTTCGACCAGACGCTCCTTGCCGGCAAAAAAAATGAAGGCACAGGCCGAAAAACATCGCGCACTGGCGGGGATGACCGTGCTTAGCCCCTTGGCGTGGATGTCGTCGGCGATGATCAGCGCGCTGGCTACAAGGCCTCCATCGCTCGAAAGTACGATGACCTTGGCATCCGGGCGCAGCGCCAGGGCGCGACGAAACTCGAGCGGCGTGCCTACACCTATTTCGCCGTCGAGCATGATCGCAGACTGGCTGGCATCGGAAATGACGAAGGCGCCGATCCGCTCATCGGCGACGGCGGGCAGTAAGGTCATCGCCAAGACGAGTACCAGTGACAGCAAAAAATGCATTCTATCCCCCAAGGAGAGGATAGAAGCAGTTGAACGCTCGGCCCGCAACATACGCGTTTGATGTCACCGCAATTTTACGCGCTCGGAAAATGATTGCCGTTTTTCGCCTCGATAATTTAGATCGAAAGTGTGCGCTTTTGGGTTGCGTCACGAACTTACCCAACGGCAGGTATGGGCGCAAAGCTGCTGCCTGCCTCTAAGGCAGTTTCGCTGAGAGGCACTTTTCGCTCGCGTCGCATGTTGGCTGATAGCATCGGGTAACGCTATTTAAGAGCCCGTAAAATCTTGATAAAAAAGCTCGGCACTAACCGGCGATAGTATCAAGGTTCAGAGATAGTGGGGCACAGAGAATCCTGCGAGCCGACCAATGCTTGTCGGCTGGTAGCAGGCTATTCATTGAGGCAGCCGCATAGCTCGGGCATTTGACCCAGTCATATCGCAGCAGAGAATGATTTCGCTAGGGGAAGTGGCGGAGAGAAAGGGATTCGAACCCTTGAGACGGTTCCCCGCCTACACACTTTCCAGGCGTGCGCCTTCGACCACTCGGCCATCTCTCCGCATCGCCTATCCCCGGGCTGGAAACGCCGGAGGGGCCGGCTGGTTGGCCGACGCGAGCGAGGCTCTTTATACTTATCATCAGCCCCGGCGCAAGGGATCACGACATAGGGATGACGATTGTTTTTGCTGCAGGGGGTTACCACCTTGTGAGCAGACCCTTGCGCATGGCACAAAAGAACTTGTGCACGGCGTGGAACGGGTAGGCCAGCCTCAACTTATCCCCGTGGGCACAGGGAAATTGCATGCGGCTGATCTTGAGAATTGCCGGCACCTGGCTGATCGGCCTGGCGCTGGTCCTGCTGGTTGTCGATGGCACCAAATCACTGGGCGCCAATGCGCTGGTGTTTACAAGTCTCTCGGACCTGTGGACGACCGTGCATCCACCGAGCCTTGCGGCGGTGGAAGAGTTTTTCGAGACCCGGTTCTTTGCCCAACTGCTCGATGCGGCGCTCAAGGCGGTGCTGAACTATCCGGCCTTTGCGGTGTTCGGACTGCCGGGGATTGTGCTGGCCTTACTGGGCCGCGCGCCACGGCGCGAACGCTTCCTGCGGGCCGACCAGATCTAGCCGTGTAACCAAGCTGCCCGTCCTTACGAATGACGGGCTGAAAGGAAGATACGACATGTTCTTCAAATCCAAACCCACTGCAATTCCGACGGCAGAACAAGCGCTTCCGGGCCGCAGCACGCCGATGAGCGTCGCCAGCGAGCACTTCGTCAACGGCCGGAGCCTCAAGGGCCCCTACCCCGCCGGCGCCGAGACGATCTATTTCGGCATGGGCTGTTTCTGGGGTGCCGAGCGGCTGTTCTGGACGCTGCCGGGCGTCATCGTCACGGCGGTCGGCTACCAGGGCGGCTCGACGCCGAACCCGACCTATGAGGAAACCTGCACCGGCATGACCGGGCATACCGAAGCGGTCAAGGTCGTCTACGATCCGGCCACAATCAGCCTCGATATGCTGCTCAAGACCTTCTGGGAGGAGCATAATCCGACCGAATTCATGCGCTCTGGCAATGACGTGGGCACCCAGTATCGCTCGGCGATCTATACGACGAGCGACGAGCAGGCTGCGGTGGTCGAGCAGAGCCGTAATGCCTATCAGGCGGCGCTGAGCAAGCAGGGGCTGGGTCGAATCACCACCGAGATATCCCCGGCTGCCGAGTTCTTCTATGCCGAGACCTATCACCAGCAATATCTGGCCAAGAATCCGCGCGGCTACTGCGGCTTGCAGGGCACTGGCGTGAGTTGCCCGGTGGGTGTCGGCGTCGCCGCCGAGTAGTGACTATGGACGAAAAATAACGGATTCTGAACGCCGGTCCGGGTCTCGAACCGGCGTTTTGCGTTAACGGACTGTTAGCATTGAGCACCACCTATCCGACAATCATGCATCGCGATGGCTTTGAGGCGTTTGTGCTGGCACTGCCCCAGACGACCCTCGTGCGGCAGTGGCGCGACGACTCCGTGGCCAAGGTCGGCGGCAAGATTTTTGCGCTGCTGGATCGCGATCCGGGCGAGGTGTGGCTCAAGGTGTCGGAGATGGCTTACGAGCTGCTGACCGAACTGGATGGCGTGCGGCCGGCGCCGTATTTTGCGCGGGCGAGCTGGGTGGCGATTTCGGTCGAGAGCCCGCTGACCGGCGACGAAGTGGAAGCCTATGTGCGGGAGGCGCATAGGATCATTGCAGGGAAGCTGAGCAAGAAGGTCCGGGCGGAGTTGGGGCTCTAGGGCACAACGGCAAACACCTGCAGCGGGCTATCGGGCAGGCTGACATCCTGTAGCCAGTCCGGGAGATTGCCCGCCGCGTAGAGGCTGGCGAAGCTGTCTTCGGCGCGGTCGGGGAAGCCCGCGACTTCCGGCATGGACGGGCAGAGGACGACGAGGCCGATGCCGCGCTCGGTCAAGATCTGCCGTGCTGTGGCGATCGGGTCGCTGAAGAAGCGGAAGGTGTCGCGGACGCCTTGCTGAATGCGGTGATAGGGCGCCGAGACCACTTCGTGCGGGGTGTAGAGCAGGATATGCGCGCCGAGGTCGATCGGCGACAGGATCCGCTCGGGCGGCAGGGCGGCGAGGTCATTGAAGGCCGAGGGGACGAGGCAGAGCTCCTTGTCTGCGCGGAGTTCCGCGACGGTTTGCGCTTCCTGGGGCACGGCATTGACCACCGCGGTGACCAGCAGGGACAGCACGACGCCGGCAAAGGCCAGCCAGCTGAACACCAGGCCGAGGATTTGCGGGATACGCGGGGCGGCCAGGTAGCGCTGGCGCGCGGTGACGATCAGCCAGGCGGCGGCGGGCATGGCCGGCAGGATGGCGAGGCGGACACCGCGCACCTGCACCAGCATGACCAGCGATGTGGCCAGCAGGAAGACCAGCAGCACCGCCCAGTCCTCGCGCTGATGCTCCACCCGCCACAGGCGAATGAGCACGATCAGCACAGCAAGAAGCGCCGGCACGCCGACCGAGACGGCATAGGCGGGCAATTCCGTGAGCGTGGTCAGCCAGGGCTGCGCCTCGACAATGCCAGCCATCCAATGGCTCTGCAGCCATGGGTCAAGCGCGCCATAGGGGCCCTTGAGGCATTCGGGATAGAGCATGACCATGATGGCCAGGCCGGTCCCGCCGAGCACGGCCAGCACGGCGAGACGCTGCCAGACGGCGCGCAGCGGCAGCAGGCTGGCCAAGGTAAAGACCAGGCCCACGACCAAAGCAATGCCGACATAGAAGGGAGAGATGACGTCGCAGGCCGCTTCGAGCCAGCGGGCGGGTGGGCGGAAGATGGCGAGATACAGCACCGCAGCGATGCCGAAGCTGAGGCCAAAGGCGCGCATGGTCGCGGCGCGGGCCGGGTTGGCGACCCAGACCAGGCCCATGACGGCAATGGCGGCGGCGACGGGCGGCAGGGATTCGGTGGCTATCGCCAGGGCTGTGGCGGCGAAGAGCCCGCAGAGCATGGCGAAGCGCGGCCGGTGCAGCGCTTCCACCGCCGACCACAGCATGGCGAGGGTAAGCAGGATGATGACATTGTGGTGGTCGACGCGGCCGGGGGTGAATTCGGCGATGACCGCGGGGCTGAGCACGGGCAGGACGACGGCGGGCAGCACGCCTTCGGGACCGACCAGACGATTGGCCAGCAGGGCACTGATACAGAGCAGGAGCGCCAGCAGCAGCATGGGCCAGAGATAGCCGGCGGCGACCATGGCGGTATCGAGGCCGAGGATGGGCGTGAACGCCATGACCAGCAGGCCCAGTGGCAGGTCGACGAGGCGCGACCAGTGGATCTCGGCGCCGAAGGGCGTGTTAAGGCGATGCGCCGTCAGGTCATACCAGGGCTGGCCCTGGATGAAATCGCGCACCACCACCATGCGCATGGCGTCGTCGGTATCGGCAAAGAAGGGCAGGCCGGCGCGGCCGAGTGTGGTGCGGACCACGAGGATGACCACGGCCACGAAAAACACGGCGGCGACGAGACGAAGGTCTGGGCCGGGTCTGGCGGTGGCAGTGGTCACGATAGGCATCCTTGGTGGCGGCCGGAGAATGGCGCGGCAGGGGTTAAAATGGGGTTTGGAGGAGAGACAAGGTCGGGAAACCGGCTGCACAAGAAATAAGCAATTGCCTTTTGACCCGGATCGATTTAACAAGTTATTACTTGTTTAATTTGCGAGCAATGACATGACCGATGCCGTTGAGGGCCGGTGGGCCGAGATCCTTACGCCGCACTATGCGCCGGTGACGCTGATCCTCTGTCTGGGCGTGGCGCTGTTGGCGTTCAATGCGTTCCTCGCCTCGGTGTCGCTGCCGACGGCGGTGCAGGAACTGGGCGGGGTGGCGCTGATCTCCTGGGCGCTGACGCTGTTTCTGGTGTTTGCCATTGTCGGCGGCTCGGGCGCGGCGCTGCTCAAGCAACGCCTGGGCGCGCGATCGGCGCTGCTGGTCTCGGCCGGGGTGTTTCTCGTCGGCACGGTGGTGGCGGCGACGGCGGGCTCGATGGAGCAGGTGCTGGTCGGCCGGGCGCTGCAGGGACTGGGCGAAGGCGTGGTTTCAGCAATCTGCTTTGCGCTGATCCCTGAGCTGTTTCCGTCGCGGCTGGTGCCGAAAGTGTTCGGGCTGCAGGCGATGATCTGGGCGATTGCGGCCTTTGGCGGGCCGGCGGCGGCCGGGCTGCTGACCGAGCTGGTGAGCTGGCGGGCAGCATTTCTGGTCAACGTGCCGTTGGTGCTGATCTTTGCCGCCATGGTGACGGTGAAAGTGCCGGCGCATTCGGCGACGGATCGCGCCGTGGTGAGCTTCCCGGGCTTGCGGTTATTGGTGATTGGCGCGGGCATCATGCTGGTGGCGCTGGCCGGCGTGGTGCCGCCGCTGCCGGCGACGGCGCTGCTGGTCGGGGCCGCGGCGCTGCTGGTGGGCGCCGTGTGGCTGGACGGGCGCGCCAAGGACCGGCTGATGCCGCCTGACGCGTTCCGGCCAATCTCGGTGGTGGGCACCGGGCTCTGGATGGTGCTGCTGATCAATGTGGCCGGGGCGGGTTCGGCGGTTTATCTCGTGCTGGTGGTGCAGGAGATGTGGGGCTTTGGCCCGACAGCGGCGGGGGCGGTGGCGGCGGTGCTGGCGGTGGCCTGGAGCCTGTCGGCGATCACGGTGGCCAATGTGCGCAGCAAGGAAACGCGGAAACTGCTGATCCGCGTGGGACCGTTGATGATCGGTATTGGCCTGTTGCTGGTGATGGCCGGATTGCAGGCGGATCAGGTGGCGGTGGTAATCGTGGGGCAACTGATTGTCGGCTCGGGCTTTGGCACCTGCAATGGCTACCTGAACCTCACCATGATGGAAGCGGCCAGCGACGAAGAGCGCGACCGCACCTCGGCGCTGATGCCGACGACGCAATCGGCCGGCAATGCGATCGGCGCGGCGCTGGCCGGGGTGGCGGCAAATGCGGCGGGCATGGCGACGGCCGTGTCGGCAGCGGAGGTCAAGCTCGCAGTGGTTCCGGTTTATGTGCTGGGAGCGGTTGTGGCAGCGCTGGCGGTGGCGGCAGCGTGGCGGATGGTCGGGATGATCCGGCCGCAGGATGCGAACTCGAGCTTTGCGGCGGGGTAGATTGCCATTGCCTTCCGGTCCAGCCGCTTATCCGAGACGCTCCACAATCACGATGTCATCCCGGCCTTGAGCCGGGATCCATCTCGAGATTTCGCCGCAGCCGCAAGGTGCTCGATCTGGCGGCGCGTGACGCGATCTCAGGATGGAGCCCCGGCTCAAGGCCGGGGTGACATCGTGGGTGTGGGCCATCAAGTGCAAGCCATAGAAAAAGGGCGGTGGTTGGGAAACCACCGCCCAGTCTGTCAGGGAGAAAACGAGTGCGGGGTGTTACCCGCGGGGCTGAGGAACAATGCGCAGGTAGGGCTTGGGTTCCTTCCAGCCGGCGGGGAACTTTTCCTTGGCGGCTTCGGCGGATACGGACGAAGCGATGATGACATCTTCGCCTTCCTTCCAGTTGACCGGGGTGGCGACCGAGTACTTTGCCGTCAGCTGCAGGCTGTCGATGACGCGGATCACTTCGTCGAAGTTACGGCCGGTGGAGGCCGGATATTCGATCTTGAGCTTGACCTTCTTGTCCGGGCCGATGACGAAGACCGAGCGGACGGTCAGCGTATTGTCCGCGTTCGGATGGATCATGTCGTAGAGCGTGGCGACTTCGCGCTTGGTGTCGGCCAGCAGCGGGAAGTTCAGAGCCGCGCCTTGCGTCTCCTCGATATCCTTGGCCCAGGCGCCGTGATCTTCCAGCTTGTCGACCGACAGGCCGAGCACCTTGACGCCGCGCTTGTCGAACTCGGGCTTCAGCTTGGCCGTATAGCCCAGCTCGGTGGTGCAGATCGGCGTGAAATTCTTGGGGTGGCTGAAGAGAACCGCCCAGGAGCCATCGATGTAATCGTGGAAGTGGATCGGGCCTTCGGTGCTATCGAGGGTGAAATCGGGGGCGGTGTCGCCGATCAGAATGGACATTCTTGTTGCCTTTTCCTCATGGGCCATAGGCCCGCATGTTCTGCGTTAGAATATCGTTCTCCGCGCCGACAAAGCAGCGGGAGACAGCGAAATGCTTTTATATTCTGCGGTGTTAATGCGCCATGGCGTTCCAAGCGGAGGCCATAACGGAGTTAGCGGGCCACAGGCGCGCCATTGCTCCAGGTGACCTGCTCGGTGTTGAGCGGGATGACCGATAGGCTCATCTTGCCGGAGCCCTGCTGGATTTCGCGGGCATGGGCCAGGTAGATCAGCGAATTGTTGGCCTGATCATAGATGCGCGAGACGCGCAACGACTTCCAGATCAGCGAGCGGCCTTCCTTGAAGATTTCCTCGCCGCCGGGGCGGGTATTGATGTCGCCAATGGTGATGGGACCGGTGACCGAGCAATCGAGCGCCGAATAGGAGGGGTCCTCGAACCAGTTGCCCTGCTGCAGCCGGTCGATGAAGGAGCGGTTGAAATAGGCGAGGTGACAGGTGACGCCGGCCACTTCCGGATCAGCCACCGCATCGATGGAAATGTCATTGCCGGTCCAGTCAACGCCGACGGAGCCGACCTCGCGGCTATCGCCGCAGGCGGTGAGAGTCACGGCAAGCGCGGCGGTCAGGGCGAGGGCAGCGAGACGGTTCATGGGCGCGGGGCTCCAGATGGGTTCGATGAACAGATGGCCCGCCCCCTGCCCCGGCGCAAGACGTCAGCGGGTATTTTCACGCAAATGCCGTTCCAACAATCGCACCAGCAGCGACAGCGAAATGGTCATGGTGAGGTAGAGGAAGGCCACGACGTTATAGGTCTCGAAGAACAGGAATGTGCCGGAGGAATAGACCTTGCCGAGCTGGGTGATGTCCTGCACGCCGAGCGCCGAGACCAGGGCCGAGTCCTTGACCATCGAGACGAAGTCATTGGCCAGCGGCGGCAGGATATTGCGCAGCGCTTGCGGGAAGGTGACGAGGCGGAAGCATTTCCAGCGGGAAAAGCCCAAAGCGCGGGCGGCCTCGATCTGGCCCCTGTCGACGCTCTCGATGCCGGCGCGGAAGATTTCGGCGATGAAGGCGGAATAGCAGACGGTGAGCGCCAGGATGGCGCGCCAGACGAAGTCGAACTGGCGGACGGTAATGGCGGCATCGAAGGGCTGCAGCAGCCAGTTGATGGCGACGACGAGGCCCGGCGCGCCGACGAAGGCGACGTAGAAGAGAAACACCAGCACCGGAATGCCGCGGATGATTTCAACGTAGAAGGTCGAGACCTCGCGCAGGACGCGGTGTTGGCTGGTGCGGGCGATGGCGATGAGCAGGCCCAGCGCCGTGGCGGCGGCAAAGGCGATGATGGTTACCCAGACGGTGGTGATGACGCCGCCGGACAGGGCGCGGAAGATCTGGGAATAGGTGGTGTCGGCCGTGATGCCCCAGAGGCCGAGCACGAAGAGCAAAGCAATGGCCAGCAGCCACCACGGGGTGCGGGACAGGATGGTGGGTTTGCGGGGGGTGTAGGTCATGAGGGTGGGGATCGCGGCGGGCCGCGATCCCGAAGATTCCACTATTGGGCCGAGTTGTACTCGTAGAACCACTTCTGCTGCAGGGCGTCCATGGTGCCGTCGGATTTGATCTGGGCCAGGGCCGCGTTGATCGGGGCAACGAGGTCGCTGTCAGGGGGCAGGATGAAGCCGAAATCTTCCGAGCCGAGCGGGCTGCCGATGACTTTGAAGGCGCCGGGATTGGCGCCGATATAGCCATTGGCCGAGGTCTGATCCATCAGCACGGTATCGACATCGCCGGCCTGCAGCGCGGCGACCGAGGTGCCGAAAGTGTCGAACAGCTTGATGCGCGGATTGGCTTCGTCGCCGTCGAGGACGTTATAGACCGCGACGTAGAAATTGGTGGTGCCGGCCTGGGCGCCGACCAGCAGGTTTGCGTCCTCGCCAAAGCTGGCCGCATCGGTGAAGCGGGTCTCGTCGGCGCGCACCAGCATCAGCTGTTCGGAGGTGAGGTAGGCATCGGAGAAGGCGACCTGGGCCTTGCGCTCGTCGTTGATGGTGATGCCATCCATGCCGACATCATACTGGCCGTCGCGAACCGCCTGGATCATGACGTCCCAGGAGCTGAGCTCCCACTTGACCGTGGCGTTGAGCCGCCTGGCGATCTCGTTGAACAGGTCATATTCAAAGCCGATGCCCTCCCCCGTCGCCGGATCGGTGAAGTTGAGCGGCACATAGGCGTTTTCGGTGACGGCGACGATTTCGCGGCCGGCGAGGTCGGGCAGCGCATCCTGCGCCATGGCCGGCAGGGCCAAGGTGGTCACAAGCGCAGCGGCGGCGAGGATTTTGACGAGGTTCATGAGGCTCCAGTCTCCCAAGCAGGATTTTGCCGGGAGACTAGAGCAAAGCGCGCGCCCTTGGGAATGGGCTTTGTGACGCAATCAGGTGCGGAGCACACCGCCGGAGGTTTTGGTGACCGCAGCGATGACGGCGGCGGAGATCTTGTCGATGTCTTCCTCGGTCAGCGTCTTGTCCGTCGGCTGGATGGTGACTTCGATGGCCACGGACTTCTTGCCTTCGCCGACATGGCTGCCTTCAAAGACGTCGAAGACATTAACGTCCTTGATCAGCGCCTTGTCGGCGCCGCGGGCGGCCTTGAGGATGGCGCCGGCAGTGATGGCCTTGTCGACGACGAAGGCGAAGTCGCGGCTCAGCGGCATCAGGGCGGAGAGGTCGAGGGCCGGCTTGGTCTTGGTGGCTTTTTTCCGCGGCTCTGGCAGGGCATCGAGATCGAGTTCAAATGCCGCGACTGGGCCCTGGATGTCGAGTTCTGCCGCCCAGGCCGGATGCAGTTCGCCGAACCAGGCGAGGGTTTTCGGACCCTGCGCCACGCGGCCACCGCGGCCGGGATGGCTCCAGGGGGCGGGCTCGGCAAAAAGCTGCACCTTGTCGATGTCATAGCCAAGCGCATCGAGTACGGCGGCGAGGTCGGCCTTGGCATCGAAGACACCGACGGCTTCCGCCTTGCCGGACCAGTGGCGGCCCGAACCATCGAGCTTGGCCGTGCCGGTGCGGATACCCGTCGCATAGGTGTGCTGGCCATCGGGCGCGTCGGAGAGGAAGACCTGGCCGACTTCGAACAGGGCGAGATCGGCGGTGCCGCGATTGGCATTGCGGCGCGCGGCAGCGAGCAGGCCCGGCAACAAGGACGGGCGCATGTCGGTCATGTCGGAGGCAATGGCATTGGCCAGTTGCAGGCCTTCGCTGCCACCGCCGAAGCGGGTGGCTTCGTCGTGGCTGATGAAGCTCCAGGTGACCGCTTCGTCAAGACCACGGGCGGCAAGCGAACGGCGGGCGATGCGGCGGCGGTTCTGGATCGAGGTCAGCATGCGCTGGGCAACGTGGCTCAGGCGCGGCAGCGGCTCAAGCGGCACATTGTCGACGCCGACCATGCGCATGACTTCTTCCACCAGATCGGCCTTCTGCGTCACATCGGGGCGCCAGCTTGGCACTTTCACCGTGAAGGCTTCCGGCTTGCCGGAGAGTTGAAAGCCGAGGCGCGACAGGATGGCGGTGGCGACCATCGGCTCCACCTCAAGGCCGGTGAGGCGCTTCACTTCGCTGAGCGGGAATTCAACGACGGTATTGGCGAAGACGTCTTCGCCGGAGATGGCCGGCTGCATCGGCTCGCCGCCGCAGAGTTCGAGCACGAGGCGGGTGGCCAGTTCGAGGCCGGGTTCGGTCAGGGCGGGATCGACATTGCGCTCGAGGCGATAGCGGGCGTCCGATACGATACCGGTCTTGCGGCCGGTGCGTGCGATCAGCTCGGGATCCCAGCTGGCGCATTCCATGAAGACGTTGGTGGTCTCGTCGGTGACGCCGGAGCGGATGCCGCCCATGATGCCGCCGAGGCAGAGCGGGCCGGTGTCGTCGGCAATGACCGTCATGGTCTCGTCGAGCGTGTAGATCTTATTGTCGAGCGCATCGAAAGCCTCGTTGCGCGCATTGCGTAGCACCGGCTGGCCATTGAGCTTGTCGGCATCATAGGCATGCAGCGGCCGGCCCCAGCCGAGCGACACCAGATTGGTGATATCGACGATGGTGTTGATCGGGCGGAGGCCAACGGCGCGCAGGCGCTGCTGCAGCCATGCCGGCGACGGGCCGTTCTTGATGCCCTTGATATAGCGGCCGGCGAACTTGCGGATCGCCTTGGGCTCATCGGCAGAGAATTGCTGCGGCAGGGCGGCGATCGGGCTTGGGCCGGTCGAAGCGACCGGCGACATGTCTGTGGTCTTCAGCGTTCCGAGGCCGAAGGCGGCGAGATCGCGCGCCACGCCATAGACGCCCGTCGCATCGCCGCGATTGGGGGTGATGGAAATGTCGAACACCACGCCATTGATCTCGGCATAGTCGACGAATTTGACGCCAATCGGCGCATCGGCAGGGAGCTCGATGATGCCGTCGTGGTCGTTGCTGAGTTCCAGCTCGGCATTGGAGCAGAGCATGCCGTTGGAGACCTGCCCACGGATATTGCCCTTGCCGATGGTCATGTCCTTGCCGGGAATATAGGTGCCGGGGAAGGCAAAGACGGTCTTGAGGCCGGTGCGGGCGTTGGGGGCGCCGCAGACCACGTCGATCAGCTCGCCGGTGCCGGCATCGACCTTGCAGACGCGCAGCTTGTCGGCATTGGGATGCTGTTCGGCCGAGACGATATGGGCGGTGACGAAGGCGGAGAGGGCCTTGCCCTGGTTCTCGACGCTTTCGACCTCAAGGCCAACGGTGGTCAGGGTCGTGGAAATCTCGTCGACCGAGGCATCGGTATCGAGGTGATCCTGGAGCCATTCGAGGGTGAACTTCATGTGCTGGGCCTTCTAACGGAAGTCGCTGGCGCTGCCGGTGATGGGTGGCAGACTGCGGGAAATCGTGAACAGTTCGACGAGGACATTGGCGAAGCCTTCGGCGTCGTCGATGGCTTTGTGGGTATGGGCGATGTGGCCGTAAAATTCTGCCGGCAGCTTGCTCATGCCCCAGTCGAGATAGGGCGCACCGCGCAGGGTTCCGGCCATGGTGTAGAGGCAGATGCCGCCGCCGCGGAAGATCTGGCGCTGCTTGAACGGACCGCTGAGCACGCGGGTGCCGGCAAATTCGTCGAGATAGTGGTCCATCCAGAGGCCATCGAAAATCATCGGCGCAGCGACGAAGACCTTGGGGCCGGGCAGGATTTCGACCCAGTCGGCGAAGCGGGGCATGACCACGGCGGGCTCTTCGGCGTTGGCCGTTGTCGCCGCCCAGGCCTCGGGCTGGGTGGCCCACCAGGCCATGGTCTGCTCATTGGTGGTGCGATCGGGGCGCGCCAGCAATTGTGCCTCGAAGGTGCCATGGCGGGTGCCATCCGCCTCGATGGCCACCGAGGCAAAGCTCAACATGGAATTGTGCAAGGGCGTCGGCCCGTCGCTTTCGATATCGGTGACGATAAAGATCGGCGAGGCGACCAGGTTGTAGACCGGGCGGCCGGCAGGCAGGACTTCGACGAGGCGGAAGGTCTCGCAGACCACGTCCATGTCGGGCGAGAAACCGCCATTGCGGGCAAAATAGCGCTCGTGGCCGTCGCGCCAGGCGGCATAGTCGCCCTCGCCTTCCCGGTCGGTGAAGGCCGGGTCGATATCGTCGAAGCGCCTGATCTGGACGGAAAGGGTCTCGATAACGCAGGCAGGCTGCCCGGCGCCATTGCGCACCAAATCGCGGCGTTCAACCTGCGGCAGCGGCTCCTTACCGGGGCCATAGTCGCGCAGCGCACCACAGGTGGCGGTCTTTTTCCCGGCCAGCACCAAAGCCAACAGCTCATCGGCCAGTTCCGGCGAGTCGCCAAAGCTGAACTGGATGGCGGATGCGTAGTGGGGCGGGAGCGCAGCCATCGTCTAACTGCTCAGGCCGCCAAACAGGGTCGGCAGGTCAAGCGGGCGGAAGCCGTAGTGGTCGAGCCAGCGCTGGTCCGCGTCGAAGAAGGCCCGCAGGTCGGGCATGCCGTATTTCAGCATGGCGATGCGGTCGATGCCCATGCCCCAGGCGAAGCCCTGGTAGACATCCGGATCGAGGCCGGCATTGCGGATCACATTGGGATGGACCATGCCGCAGCCGAGGATTTCGAGCCAGTCGCTGCCTTCGCCAATCTTCACTTCCGAGCCGGAGCGGTCACACTGAACGTCGACTTCCATCGAGGGCTCGGTGAAGGGGAAAAAGCTCGGGCGGAAACGCAGGGTGACGTTGGGGACTTCGAAATAGGCCTTGAGGAATTCCTCCAGCACCCAGCGCAGCTGGCCGATATGACTGGACTTGTCGATGACCAGCCCCTCGACCTGATGGAACATAGGGGTGTGGGTCTGGTCCGAGTCATTGCGATAGGTGCGGCCGGGCATGACCACGCGGATTGGGGGATCCATGGCTGGGGTAATATAGTTGGCAGCCGGCTTTTCATTGGTCTTTTGCATGACGCGCATCTGCACCGGCGAGGTGTGGGTGCGCAGGACCTTCTTCACCCCATCGGCGCCGGTCTTCATGAAGAAGGTGTCGTGCATTTCACGTGCCGGATGACCTTCGGGGAAGTTCAGCGCGGTGAAGTTGAAATAGTCGGTTTCGATATCGGGGCCTTCGGCGATGGAGAAACCCATGTCCGAGAAAATGGCGGTGATTTCGTCGATGGTCTGGGAAATCGGGTGAATGCGGCCGCGCGCGGTCGGGGCCGACTGCAAGGGAAGAGTGATATCGACGGTTTCGGCCTTGAGGCGGGCGTCGAGCGCGGCGGATTTCAGTTCCGTGCTCTTGGCCTCGATCAGGCCGGCGATTTCCACCTTGAGGCCATTGATGGCGGGGCCGGCGCTCTTGCGTTCTTCGGGAGCCATGGCGCCGAGCGAGGCCAGCAGCGCCGAAACGCTGCCCTTCTTGCCAAGCGCTGCGACACGCACGGCGTCGAGCGCGGCTTCGTCACCGGCGGCGGCAATGGCGGCCGAAAGCTCGGCGCGGAGGGTGTCGATCTGGTTCTCGAGGGACATGCTATTTCTCAACTCGGACGATTGGCGCGGTTAGAGCAATAAAAAACGCCCCGCGCCAGCCTTTTTGGGGCGGCGCAAGGCGTCAATTTGACCTCAGCAGAGCTGGGGAGAGTTAGGCGGCGGTGACGCGCTCGTGGGTCGTCTTTTCGACGGCTTCGAGATACGACAGGGCAGCCTTGGCCTTTTCGACCAGCACGCCGAACGCTTCGGGCTGGGTGATCGCGAGATCGCTCAGCACCTTACGGTCGACGGCAACCTCAGCCTTGCTGAGGCCGTCGATAAATCGACCATAGGTCAGGCCGTAATCGCGCACGGCAGCGTTGATACGCTGGATCCACAGAGCGCGGAAGTTGCGCTTCTTGACGCGACGATCGCGGTAAGCGTACTGGCCGGCCTTTTCGACCGCCTGCTTGGCGATACGGATCGTCGACTTGCGGCGGCCGTAATAGCCCTCCGCAGCCTTGAGAACCTTCTTATGACGGGCGTGATTGGTAACGCCTCTTTTAACGCGTGACATGTGTCAGCTTCCTTTCAGCGTTAGCGGTTGTACGGCATGTACCACTTGACCAGACCCTCGTCGCCCTTGGACAGGATCTTGGTGCCGCGGTTCGTGCGGATGTACTTTGCGTTGTGGTTGATCAGGCGGTGGCGCTTGCCTGCGACGCCTGCCTTGACGCGACCGGTCGCTGTGAAGCTGAAGCGCTTTTTGGCGCCAGACTTCGTCTTCATCTTGGGCATTTTGCGGGTCCTTATAAGAGATCGGATGGATTTGGCCCATCGCATTCAGAGATCGCCACGGCATGCCTTTTGGCCGGGCGATCCGGAGAAGTCGGCTCTATAGGGGGAATCCGGGAAAGTGGCAAGGCCCCAGAGGAGAGAGCCGCGCGATTGGGTGGCGATCCTCGAAGCGTCAAGGCTGTTGCGACAATCGGTCGCCCAGAGCGACCAATCACGGGACGGTGTTCACGTCAGCCAAATAATCTTTGAAACCTTTTATGGGTCGAATGCGTAATTCCTACCGAGTTCAAAACGACACGAACTAGCGTTAACCAAAGGAATTTATTATGAAAATCGTCAAGATCATTGCCCTGACCGCCGCTCTTGCTGCCGGCTCGACCGCTGCTTTCGCCGCACCGTACTTCGGCGTCGAAGTTGCCTCGCTGGAGTCCATCCAGGAAGCCCGCAACGCCACCGTGCTGTCGGTCAACTCGACCGAAGCCCGCCTGCTGGGCCTCGACAATGACGTCTCCTCGATCCGTGCCCGTATCCAGAGCAACCCGGCCCTGCTGATGAACGTGCAGGCCCAGGGCTTCGACGTTGAGCAGATCGTTGGCGTCAGCGGCCGTGACACCGGCCTGACCCTCTACGCACTGTAAGATCAGCCTACCAGCGTCATGACAGGCCGACCCTTCGGGGTCGGCCTTTTTGCGTTTAGCCGGCGCGGCGCAGTTGCAGAGGCTGCTGCGTGGAATAGACGCCGACGATCATGTCGAGCTCGCTGGCCTGTTCCTGGGTCTGCTCGATGGCCGCATTGGTTTCTTCGACCAGCGCCGCATTGTCCTGCGCCACTTCATCCATCTGCCGCATGGCATCAAAGACAATGCTGACCGCCGCCGACTGGGCGTGGCTGGAGGCGGCGATGTCCTGCATACGGGAGCTGTCGGCCTGCACGGCGCGGCTGATGTCTCCGAGGGTGCGGGTGGCGTCATCGACCAAGCGCGAACCATCCTGCACGGCGACGGCGGATTCGGCGACCAGCGCCTTGATGTCGGCGGAAGCCTGGGCGGTGGATTGCGCCAGGCGCCGCACTTCGACAGCCACCACGGCAAAGCCCTTGCCGGATTCGCCGGCCCGCGCCGCCTCGACCGAGGCGTTGAGCGCCAGCAAGTTGGTCTGGAAGGCGATGTCTTCGATCAGACGGGTGGTGGTGGCGATGCGGACGGAGGCATCGGCAATGCCGGCCATGGCCTCGGTCATGCGCTGCATGACGGCGCCACCGGTGCGGGCCAATTCAGTGGAGGTGCGGGCGCTGGCGGCGACCTGTTCGGCGAGACCGGCATTGCGGGTGATGTCGGTGGAAAGGGTCTGCACGGCGTTTGAGGTGGTTTCGATGGCGGCGATCTGCCGGCCGGTGCGGGCCGAAAGATCATTGGCACCGGTGAGGATTTCATCGGTGGCACGACGCAGGGCGCCCGAGGAGGTCGCGAGGCGGGTCATGGTGCCGGCGAGGCCTTCGGCGAGCGCATTGGTATCAGCCTGCAGGCGACCGAAGGCACCCTGGTAGTTGCCATGGACGCGCTGGGTGAGATCGGCGCGAGCCAGGGCCGAAAGTACGAGACCGGCATCTTCAAGGCCGCGGGCGACGGTGCCGACCAGGGCATTGACGCTGTGCGCCAGGCCATTGAGCTCGGCCATGCCGTAGTCGCAGTCGAGGCGGCGGGTGAAGTCGCCCTGGGCTGCGGCGGCCACGACGGTTTCGACGTCATTCTGCAGCGTTTCGCGGCGGGTGGCGATATCGGCGGCGCGCTGCATGTCGGCCTCGCGGCGAGCGGTATCGTCGCGCAGCTGGCGGCCATTGGCACCAAAGACATCGAGCGCGCTGGCGATGCGGCCCAATTCACTGTGGCGATCGGCACCGGCCAGATTGGCGTTGAAATCGCCATCCGCCATGGCCTGCATGGCCTGGGCGATGACGCGGATGGAATGGGACAGCCAGCGGGCAGTGATGAAGGCGAGGAGAATGCCGAGCAGCAAAGCAAAAGTGCCGGCAAGCAGGGCGCCGAGGCTGACCTGATTGACCTGATCGGCAGCGGTCTGGCCGAGCAGCGCCTGTTCAGCGGTGGCGGCATCGGCCTGGGCACCGAAGGTGGCGGCTAGGCTGGCGTCGATGGCAGCGGTATTTTCACCGAGGCTGGCGCGCTCGACGAGGCGGGTGAAGAGCTGATCGACGGCGCCGGAGAAGTTTTCCAATTCGGCCGTCACGGCATCCACGGCAGCGACGTCATCGGCCTTGAAGAAGATCGAGCGCAATTCGCCCAGGGTGGTACGGGCGGCGGCGGCAAGGCTGTCGACCTGATCATGCGCCGCGGCATCGGGGGTGAGCAGCATGGCGGTGACGGCAATGCGCATCTGCAGCAGGTTCTGCATGGCGAGGCCGGAGACGGCGGCCGCCTTGGCATTGAGGCCGCTAGACTGTGCAGCATTGGCGATCAGCGCGCCGAGCGTATCGCTGGCACTGACGCCGGCGGCTTCCATGCTGAAGCGCAAGGCGGCGACATCGCTATCGAGGGCGATCATCATGTCGATGACGGCGCGATATTGTTCGGTCGCTTCGCCCGGAACGGTCGTGCCCAGCGTGGCGATCATGGCCTGCGCGGCTTCAGCGCCAGCGGCATCGGGCTGGCGCCGGTAAGCGGCGACGGCGAGGCGGGCATCGGCAAGGGCAGCCGCATTGATGCTGGCTTGATGGGCGCTGTCGGAACTGCCGCGGAACTGCGCGAAATTGCCGGCGCCGGACTGCACGCCGACCAGAGCGATGACAACAAGCAGGGCCATCAGCCCGATCAAGGCGCCGAAAGCCAGGTAAATCCGACCAGCAATGCTGAGACGCGACAGGTTCATGCTTGACCCTTTGAGTACGACGTCTCCTCCCTGATCGGGTGGCTAGCGTGACAAGGGTTAAGCCGAGGTCAACGACCTCGTCATGCAGATTTCATATGACGCTTCAAGCGGTTGCGGCTGGGCGAATCGCGCGGTTGCTTATTTTTCCGCTATTGCAGCGGCCAGCATGGGTTCGAGATGATCTTCAAACAGCAGGCCGGGAGAGGCGGCCATCGCCGCGCTATACAGCGCTTCGGCTTCGAGCGAGATGGTGAGGAAGGCCGCGAGACCGTCCACGTCCTGTTGCGGCAGTCCGTAATAATCGGTTTGCAGCCGGCGGAGGATTTCGCGCTTGGAGGCGATCATGCCGGCGGCAACATCCTTGCCATTGCTCATTGAGGACGCGCGCTTGATATAGTCGTGCAGCGGCGTGCCGAGATGCAGCGACGTTGGCGCGGTGCGGTAGAGCTGCAGCAGGAATTCGAGATCGGTCATGTTGCTCATGGTCGGGTCATAGCGGCCATCGGCGCGGCGGCGATCCCAGAGGATCATCGAATCCATCGAGAGACTGACCCATTTGTGACTGCCTGGGGTGAGCACGCTGTCAGCGCCCTGCCCGACGAAACGCAGATGCGAAAAGTCCTCGGTCATGACGTCGAGCGCGGTGGTGACCACCGCGTGATCGGCCAGACCCTTGAGCGCAAGCTCGAGCTTTTGCGGCTTGAGGCGGTCGTCGGCGTCGAGAATGGCGGCGTAGGGGGCGGTGATCTGCTCCAGCGCGACATTGCGGGTGACGGAGGCGCCTCGGCCTACGCCGCCGCTGGAGAGGTTACGAATGCGCGGGTCGCTGATGCCGGCTTCAGCCAGGAACGCTGCATAGTTGGCGCCATCATCGGCGATTAGCCAGAGCTGCCAGTCGGCGTGGGTCTGAGTGAGCACACTCTGGACGGTGGTGACGATCGTTGCCTGCGCTTTGTAGGCCGGGGTGATGATGGCGACGGTCTGGTCCATGCGGCGATCCTGCTCTTGAACGGGGCCATGGTCTGTCCCATATGTCCCAACAGGCGCGCGATGCCACTCCAATCGGGTCCGCGCCAATACGTTGCTTGATAATCAAGGACGGCGTGGATGTCGCGTATTTCGGTGTTTTCCGCCCCATTTCTCCTCGGCTTCGACAGTTTCGAGGAGCGAGTCGACCGGCTGGCCAAGTCCGCCGACGGCTACCCGCCCTATAATATCGAGCGCATGACCGATGCCGATGGCACGGAACGCTTTCTGATCTCCATTGCCGTAGCCGGCTTTGGCGTCAGCGAGCTGGATGTGATCGCCGAGGACAATACCATATTGGTCCGCGGCAAGCAGAAGGACGAGCCGGGCAAGGAGTTCCTACATCGCGGTATCGCGGCGCGGCAATTCCAGCGCAGCTTCCTTCTGGCCGATGGCATGATCGTGAAGGATGCAACTTTAGGGCATGGTATGCTCGTTGTTGCTGTAGAGCGTCCCCAGACGCCCAAGATCGCCCGACGTATCGATATTCGCTCAGTCTGAGAAAGGGCCGACACAATGTATGAGAAACGCAACGAAGCCGCGGCCGAAGCGCTGAACCATCCCCTCAAGCTTTTGACGCGCGCGCAGTTTGCCGCGCTGGGTGGCGACGCCGTGGCCTATGTCCGTCCCGTCAGCGGGGCGGTGCTTGCCACCATGATCCATGACGCCGAATTCGAGGCGGAGAGCGATTACCAGCTGGTGATGTCGGCCGACGGCACGCCTTTGCTGGTGACCGACACTGAAGACGGCGTGCTGGACTGGCTCGGCGACAAGAATTTGGGACTGGCCACGCTGCACTGAGGCGGGGTTGGTTTGAATTGAGCAAAGGCCTTCCGACATAAGTCGGAGGGCCTTTTGTGTTTCCGGGCGTGATGCCTGGCTCCCTCTCCCTGAGGGAAGAGGGCGGGGTGAGGGGTTCAGTGGTGGGTTGAGGCCTTGTGCTCTAGCCGACCACTGAACCCCTCACCCGCCGCTACGCGGCGACCTTTCCCCTCAGGGGAGAGGTGAGACAGGCAGGGCCTCCAGTGATTAGGGAAGGTTCCGCAAACTCCGATGTCATCCCGGCCTTGAGCCGGGATCCATCTCGAGATCTTTCTGCAGCCGCAAGATGGTTCGAACGATCGACCTTGCGGCTGTTGGGAAATCTCAGGATGGGCCCCGGCTCAAGGCCTTGGTAACACCGTGGGTGTGGGACATCAGGTGACCGAACAAACAACAAGGCCCCGGACATGTCCGGGGCCTTTTCAATTCACTGGCAGATTCTAAGCCGCGTAATTGGCTTCAAACGGGGCTGTGAGAATGGCCCGAAGCTGTGCCGGATCGCTGGTATCGCGGAGCTGGTCCACCACCGCTTCAGTGCGCAACAGGCGCGCGACGCGGGAGAGGGCCTTGAGGTGATCGGCGCCGGCGCCCGCGGGAGCCAGCAGCATGACCACCAGATCGACCGGCTGGTCATCGACCGAATCGAACTCGATCGGATTGTCCAGCCGGGCAAACAGCGCCACGACATCCTTGAGACCGGCAATCTTGCCATGGGGAATGGCAATGCCATTCCCAAGCCCGGTAGAGCCCAGCTCTTCACGGCTGGTGATCGAGCTCAGGATGTCAGCAGCATCATGGCCGCTGATTTCCGCCGCACGGGTGGCAAGTTCTTCAAACAACTGGCGTTTCGTTTTTACGGCCGTGCAACAAAGCACGGCGCGCTCAGCCAGGATATCGGCCAATTCCATACAATCTGCCCTGGATCAACTTTGCTTACTGTGGCGTCGAAACCGGATCAATTGGTCCCGAGGGCTGGATCGATCCAGCCAATATTGCCGTCGGAGCGGCGGTAAACCACATTCAGCCCGCCATGTCCAGCATGGCGGAACATCACAATCTGGCCACCGGTCAGATCAAGCTCCATCACAGCCTCCTCAACCGAGAGCTGACGCAGGTTCTTGGTGGTCTCGGCAATGACCGGCGGCGCATAGTCTTCGGCCAGGTCATCGACGTCATCGGAGGCGCCGAAAACCGTATAGGCGGCGGTCAAACCATCGTCGGCGCCATTGATGCCGCGCGGGCGCTGCTTGAGGCGGCGATTGTAGCGACGGAGGCGCTTTTCGATATTGAGCGCCATCAATTCATAGGCACTGGTAGCGTCGCCGCCCTGGGCGTTGGCTTGCAGGGTAGCGCCGGAATCGAGGTGGACTACGCAATCGGCGCGAAAGCCGATGCCGTCGGGGGTGAGAGTGAGATGTCCGTCATAGCCGCCGTCGAAATATTTGCCGACCACGGTGGCGAAATGATCCTCTGCCTTGCCGCGCAAGGCATCGCCAACGTCCATGTTCTTTCCCGAAACGCGTAAAGTCATGGCTTCCTCTTCCTTTGTCGTTGGGGGGGCCGTCCCGCAATGCGGAACGCCTCCATCGTTCCTGGTCGCCTTTCCGAACCGCAAAAATGGCAGCCACTTTTGCTGGAAACGCTCCAGTATTCGACGCGAGGTCTCGAAAAGCCGGTTCCCGGATTTTCGGGATCACGTCTGTCACACACGTGGGTATGTGACAGCCATGATGCTAGACCCGCCTGCGCCAGAGACGCAATGCGCAAGTGCCCTTCAGGGTTCGTTTATCGCTTGGACTTCGCCTCACAATGGCCTTAGCCTTCGCGAGCGGTTAAGGGCGGCGTGATGATTTTCGGATGCGGCAGCGTGGCTGCCTAGCTCGCTTCAGCCAGATTCTTCTTCTGCCGCCGGCGGATCACCGAACTGGGGATATTCATCCCCTCGCGATATTTCGCCACCGTGCGGCGGGCGACGTCGATGCCCTGTTCCTTCTTCAGCATCTCGGCCAGCGTATCGTCGCTCAACACGTCGCTGAGCTGTTCGGCATCGATCAGCTGGCGAATGCGGTGGCGCACGGCTTCGGCCGAGTGATCGCTGCCGCCATCGCTCGATGAAATGGCGGTGGTGAAGAAGTATTTCATCTCGAACAGGCCGCGCGGCGTGGCGATATATTTGTTCGAGGTGACGCGGCTGACCGTCGATTCATGCATGTCGATGGTTTCGGCGACCATTTTCAGCGTCATCGGCCGCAGATGGGCGATGCCATGGGTCAAAAAACCATCCTGCTGGCGGGTGATTTCGGCAGCGACCTTGAGAATGGTCTGGGCGCGCTGGTCGAGACTTTTGGTCAGCCAATTGGCGGTCGCGAGGCAATCGCTGAGGAAGCTCTTTTCGGCGGGATCGCGGGCCTTTTTGGTGACGGTGGCATAGTAGACGCGATTGACCAGCACGCGCGGCAGGGTTTCCGAATTGAGCTCGATCTGCCAGGCGCCGTCATTGCCGCGGCGCACGAAAACGTCGGGCACCACCGATTCGACCGGGCCGGAATCGAAGGCCAGGCCCGGCTTGGGGTCGAGCTGGCGGATTTCGGCCAGCATGTCGCTGAGGTCTTCGCGATCGCAGCCGACGGCGCGCATCAGGCCGGCCATATTGTGCTCGGCCAGCATCCCGATGTTATCGAGCAGGGCCTGCATCATCGGATCAAGCCGGTCGCGCTCGCGCAATTGCATGGCGAGGCATTCCGGCACGCTGCGGGCAAAGACGCCGACCGGGTCGCAGCCTTGCAGGGCCTCCAGCACCGCCTCGATATCGGCGCGCTCGGCGCCGAGCTGTTCGGCCAAGGCGTCGAGATCCGTGTTGAGATAGCCGGCCTCATTGAGCCCATCGATCAGGTGGCGCGCGATCAGCCGATCGGCCGTGGTGCGCAGGATCATGTTGGACTGGTTTTCGAGATGTTCGCTGAGCAGCGGCCTGCTGGCGACGAACTGGTCGATATCGGGCGCTTCGCCGGCTTCGCTACTGCCATTGCGGTCGAGCCGGCTCTGCGGATTGAGCTGGTCCTGTGCCGACTGGTCGGGGAAGACATTGTCGACGGCCGTATCATAGCCATCGGCTATGGAATCAGCGTCCTGAATACGGACGCCGCGATCGACGGTATCCTCGTAGGCGCTGATTTCCTGGCTGCGCTCGGGCGGCTCCGGCGGCTCGATATCGCCGGGTTCGGCGCCATCCTCGCGCTCGAGCAGCGGGTTGCGCAACAATTCGGCATCGACGAAATCATTGAGCTCAAGATGGCTCAACTGCAGCAGCCGGATCGACTGCATCAGTTGCGGCGTCAGTGTCAGGCTCTGGGCCTGACGGAATTCCAGACGCGGCGAAAGTGCCATTCAGCCCAGACCTTCAGTGCAAACAGATTGCCGTCGCCGGCCTCTTCCCGGGCGGACCATGACAAATTTTTGAGCAGCGGGCAAGGTGCAGGGCAAGTTCTGTGCCAAGTGATACCAGTAGAGGTGGGACTGCGACTGCGGGACGTTCGGGCCGCAGCCTAGAGCTCGAATCCCTCGCCCAGATATACCCGCCGTGCATCGGGATCGGCGCTGATGGTTTCGGGCTTGCCCTGGATCATCACCTTGCCGCCGTGGATAACATAGGCGCGATCGACGAGGCCGAGCGTTTCGCGCACGGCGTGGTCGGTAATGAGAACGCCGATGCCGCGGCGGGTGAGCTGGTGGACGAGGCCCTTGACCTCGTTGACGGCGATGGGATCGACACCGGCGAAGGGCTCGTCGAGCAGCATGAAGACCGGATCGGCGGCCAAAGCGCGGGCAATTTCGACGCGGCGCCGCTCGCCACCGGAGAGGGCCAGGGCATTGGCTTTGGCGAGGTGCTGGATGGAGAATTCTTCCAGCAGCGCTTCGAGCCGGGCCTTGCGCTCGGCCTTGCCCTTCACGTGGTTTTCCAGCACCGCCATGATATTGCCGGTAACGGTGAGGCCGCGGAAAATCGACGGTTCCTGTGGCAGGTAACCGATGCCGAGCTGGCCGCGCTGGAACAGCGGCAGGCGGGTGATGTCGCGGCCATCGAGGCTGATCAAGCCATTGTCTGGCTTGAGCAGCCCCATGATCATGGTGAAAACCGTGGTCTTGCCGGCGCCATTGGGGCCGAGCAGGCCGACGGCCTCGCCACGGCGCACGGCAATGGAGACATCGCGCACCACGATGCGCTTGCCAAAGCTTTTGGCAAGGCCATGGGCGACCAGCCAGCCGGTCTGGTCGATGCGCGGCTTTTCGGAACTGGAACTCATTGGCTGGTGAAAACCCCGGTGACGCGGCCGCCGGAGCCGGACGAGGTGAAGGTCGAGACATTGGTTTCGAGGTTCACCACCAGTTCGCCGGCCGCGACCGTGCCGCCGGAATTGACCACATTCACATTGCCGGTGAGGCGCAGCATCTGATCGGCCGGGGTGAAGACGGCGCGATCGCCGGTGGCGTCCTGCTCGTCGGTGACGAGGCGCACCGAGCCGGTGGCGACAAAGCTTTCGATATCGCTGGTGCCGCCCTCGCCATAGATGGCGACGACCTTGTCAGCCCAGACTTTCACCGTCGGGTGAATGACCACGACATTGCCGGTGAAGACGGCGTTGCGGGTGGTTTCATCGACGGTGAAGAGGTCGGAGGTGATTTCAACCGGCTGCTGGGCAAAGGCCGGCAGGGCGGACAGGGCCAGGGCAATAATCAACAGCAGGCGCTTGATCATGGTGTGGGGTCTTTTCTGTCGCTCGTTGCAGGCGCGGCGCCCGGCGTGTCCGGCAGGGTGACCGTGGCGCGGGTGAATGTCCAGATCGAAGCTTGCGCGTCATAGTTGACGCCTTCGGCCACCAGATGGGTGCCATCGGCGTAATCGACCGTCACCGGCCCCTGCCCAACCAGTGACTGGGTGCGGAAATCAAACACTGAATCGGTAAAGACGCCGCGGGTTCCCTCGGAGGTCTCGATATTGGCAACCTCCTTGATCAGCACCAGTTCGCGCGTGGTGTCGAGCACGGCGGCCAGGGCATTGACTTTGGTGACGACGCCATCGGGGCGGGTCATGGTCAGCCGGCCATCGCTGAGGGCGATCTGGTCGGTGGCATCGGTGGCGGCCTGGGCGGCGGTAGCCGAGACGCGGTAAGCCGTGCCGTCATCGAGGAGGCCCGCATATTCGGGGGCATCGACGGAGACGCTTTCGCGGGTCACGGTTATCTTGCCGACCGAAAAGCGGCCGGTGAGGCTCGAGATATAGATCTGGCCGATCAATGCGACGAAGGCCACCGCGCCCAGCGCCGGCACGCCGATGCGCAGGATGGAGACGATGCGATTGCGCGCCATCAGGCGCTGATAGGTCACCTGTCGCTGGGCTGCATCGGCATGGAGGTTCACGCGGTGATCCGCCTTCAGCTGTGGGCGAAAATGTCGATCTCGTCCCAACCCAGGAGGTCCAGCTCGCAGCGGGTCTTGAGGAAATCAAAGCAGGACTGCGCCAGCTCCATGCGGCCTTCGCGCTTCAGCATGCGATCGAGATGGCGCTTGAGATCATGCAGATAGAGCACGTCGGAGGCGGCATAATCGAGCTGTGCGTCGCTGAGCTTGTCGGCGCCCCAGTCGGAAGACTGCTGTTGCTTGGACAGGTCGACATTGAGCAGTTCGCGCGCCAGATCCTTGAGGCCGTGCCGGTCGGTATAGGTGCGGACCAGCTTGCTGGCGATCTTGGTGCAATAGATCGGGCCGGTGACGACGCCGAAGCGGTTTTTCAGCGCGGCGACATCGAAGCGGGCATAGTGGAAAATCTTGGTGACATTGGCGTCGCCGAGGAGCTTGACCAGATTGGGCGCTTCGCTGACGTCCTGCGGCAGCTGCACGACATCGGCGCTGCCGTCGCCGGGCGAGAGCTGTATGACGCAGAGGCGATCGCGATGCGGATCAAGCCCCATGGTCTCGGTATCGATGGCCACTTCGCGACCGTAACGGGACAGGTCCGGCAGGTCGCCGCGGTGCAGTCGGATGGCCATGGGATACTCGCGAATAAGTGCGTCCAAACCCTGATGCCACAGCAAAGGGGCGATGGGAAGGCGAACGGGTCCGCCAGAAACGCAAAACCCCGGTCATGACTTTCGTCACGACCGGGGTTTTGAAAATTGGTGCCCAGAAGAGGACTCGAACCTCCACACCTTGCGGTACACGGACCTGAACCGTGCGCGTCTACCAATTCCGCCATCTGGGCTAGCGGGGGTGTAACTAGGGGCGGCGCGGGACTATGTCAATGCGCTTGTTGCGACTTTGTCATTTTCCCAACACCTACCAGTTGGCGCCGTCCCAATGCTGGATCGTGGTGCGGTCGACAGCCACTGGCGGCTCAAGGCAATTGACGTTGATCATCACCATGGCATTGCCCTTGCCGTCGTCGCCGCGGGCGAAGCTTTCGACACCGCAGGTCTTGCAGAACAGGTGCTCGATCTTTTCGGTGTTGAAGCGATATTCAGTGAGATTGTCGGCGCCGCTGAGCAGGGTGAACTGAGCGGCCGGAGCTGATTGCAGCACCCAGCCGAGACGGCGGCAACGCGAACAATTGCATTCGCCCATGCTGTCGAGCGCGGTGGTCACGTCGTATTGCACGGCGCCGCAATGGCACTGGCCGTGATAGGTTTTGGCGTCAGACATCACAGAACTCCTCCGCGTAATTCGAACAAATCAAGAACATCTATCCGCAAGAGTCAAGCCGAATCCCGGCGTGAGGCATGGACAGCGGCGCGGCGCGTGGGTTAGAAGCGGGGCGTTGAGAACGCCTGTTGCCGGAGCATCATGATGGACCGTATCGAACCCAAAATCGTCACCATTTTTGGCGGCGCGGGCTTTGTCGGCACCCAGATCGTGCAATTGCTGGCAAAGAACGGCCACCGCATCCGCGTGGCGACGCGCCGGCCGAACCTTGCTGGTCCGGTGAAAATGTTCGGCAGTGTCGGACAGGTGCAGCCGATCCAGGCCAATGTGCGTAATGCCGCTTCGGTGGCGCTGGCGGTGCGTGGCGCCGATGTGGTCATCAACCTCGTAGGCGTTGGCCATTCGCGCGGCGTGCAGACCTTCAAGGCCGTGCATACCGAAGGCGCCCGCAATGTCGCCGAGGCTGCCAAGGCTGCCGGCGTCACAACGCTGGTGCATATGTCGGCGCTGGGCGTCGATCTGGCGGCCGGTGTCAGCGACTACGCGTCGAGCAAGCTCGATGGCGAAGTGGCGGTGCTGGAAGCCTTCCCCAATGCCATCATCATGCGGCCCTCGATCCTGTTTGGTCAGGGCGATGGATTTTTTAACCTGATGGGCACGCTGGCCCGCATGTTCCCGGTGCTGCCGCTGATCGGCGGCGCGACACGCTTCCAGCCGGCCTATGTCGGCGACGTGGCCGAGGCTTTTGCCGCCGCGGCCGAAGGCAAGGTCAAGGCCGGCAAGATCTATGAGCTGGGCGGGCCGCAGGTCGAGACCTATAAGGACATTATGGCCCGCGTGCAGCGCGAGGCCGGCCGCAAGCGGCCGATGCTGCCGGTGCCGGCCGGCATTGCCAAGCTCTTGGCGCTGCCCTTTGCGATCCTGCCCTTCCCGCCGCTGCTGACTGCCGATCAGGTCGAGCTGCTTGGCGTCGACAATGTCGTCTCCGACGCTGCGATCAAGGACAAGCGGACGTTTGCCGCCTTCGGCATCACGCCGACGGCGATGGACACCATCCTGCCGAGCTATCTCTATCGCTTCCGCAAGCACGGCCAGTTCGACCGGGACAATGCCCCGGCGCCAATTCTCTAAGTTTTATTCAGCGACCAGGACCAGGGCGAGGCCGCCCAGGATGGTCAAAGCGCCATAGAGCAAAAGCCCGACCGGACCCTTCCGTGCGGGCTTTTCGCTTTTTGGTGTCTGTTTGGCTGCTGGTTTGGATTGGGTCATCATCTCCTCCTCAGGATGGAATGCTCCATGGGGGATCATGCGCCCGAGCCTGCGCGGCTGCAAGCCGTGCGATGGGTGGTAACCTGCCACTCGACCATAGGTCTCGTGGCCTTCCCGCCTAAAATCGCTCCACCGGAGCGATTTTGCCTGCGGCCGGCGATAAGTCATAAGATATATCTTGAAATTGCTGGAATGCGCGCCGATCTTTCTAGTCAGTGCAACGTGAGATATATCGGAGACCCATCATGGGAAACTATTTCAGGGACGGCGAACCCAATTGGCGGCGGATGGAAGCCATGGCACGGCGCGGCTGGGGCCGCTTTGCGCAGGGCGTGGAAAGCGGCGAGGGCTGGAGCAACATGGGCGGCAATTTCCGCATCGGCCGCATGCTGGCCTCGGGCGACCTGCGGCTCGTGGCGCTCTATCTGATCGAGCAACAGCCGCGGCATGGTTATGACCTGATCAAGGCGATCGAGGAAAAATCGGCCGGCTTCTATACGCCGAGCCCCGGCATCGTCTATCCGGCGCTGACCTTTCTCGAGGAAGCCGGCTATGTGACCTCGCAGGCCGATGGCAACAAGAAGCTCTATACGATCACCGAAGAGGGCCGCGCGCATCTCAGCGATAATCGCGAGGCGATCGAATCGACGCTGAGCTTTCTGGCCAAGGCCGGCGAGCAGATGAACCGCTTCCGCGAATTCGCCAAGGCCGACTGGCCGTTTGGCGGGCGCGAGGAGGGCCAGGGTCCAGACTTCGGCAATCGCCCACCGCATCGCGGCCATGGCCCGGGCTGGGGTCCGCGGCCGGACGTGGATCGCGATATGGCGGGTGTGGTGCCCGAGCTCAATGATGCCCGGCGGGCGCTGAAGGAAGCGATCAAGACGGCCAAGCGCGGCAGCGAGGACCAGCAGCGGGCGGCGGCGGAAGTTCTGAAGCGCGCTGCAGCCGAGATTGCGGCGCTGGGCGAGGATGAGGTGGATATCTAGTCACGGGCGTCGGGGCTATCCATCACCCCACCCTCAATCCCTCCCCATTCAGGGGAGGGAAGCCAGCGTCCAGCGAACTCGATGCCTCTCATCCCTCCCCCTTGTGGGGAGGGTGGCCCCGAAGGGTCGGGTGGGGGTGTTGGTCGCGGCGGCTTTCGCGGTCACAACTAACATGTTAGTCTCGTTCGCATGCAGCCAGCCACGACACTTCCCAGCCCTCTCCACACCCAATCCCCCGATCGGCAAGCCGCTGGCGAGCGCGTTGCGGCGCGGCTCAAGGGCAAGGTGCGAGGCCGAATTCATACCGATCCTCTGATGACCTATGCCTGGAGCGGGGATGCGTCCTCATACCGGCTGATCCCAGCCGTGGTGGTGTTCATCAATAGCGAAGACGAGGTGCGCGCGGTGATGGCGGCGGCGCGGACCGAGAAGCTGCCGATCACCTTCCGGGCGGCGGGGACGTCGCTTTCCGGGCAGGCGGTGACAGACGGGGTGTTGGCGGTGCTGGGTGATGGCTGGCGCAAACTCGAGATCCATCCGGGCGCCGCGCAGATCACACTAGGGCCGGCGGTGATCGTGGCGCAGGCCAATGCCGCGCTGAAACCTCATGACCGCAAGATCGGGCCGGATCCAGCGAGCCAGGCGACCTGCAAGATCGGTGGCGTGGTCAATAACAATTCATCCGGCATGTGCTGCGGCGTAGCGCAGAACACCTATCACACCATGGCGCGGCTGCGGATTGTGCTCGCCGATGGCACGATGCTGGATAGCGGCGATGCGGCGAGCCGCGATGCCTTCCGCGTCAGCCATGCCGAGATGCTGGCGGGTCTGCATCAGCTGCACCACGAGGTGATGGCCGACGCGGACCTCGTGGCGCTGATCCGCAAGAAATACAGGATCAAGAACACCGTCGGCTATTCGCTCAATGCGCTGGTCGATTACCACGACCCGCTGGATATCCTGATTCACCTGATGGTGGGTTCGGAGGGTACGCTCGGTTTCGTCTCCGAGGTCACCTACAACACCGTGCCGGAACATCCGTTCAAGGCGACGGGGCTGGTGCCGTTTCCCGATCCGCAATCGGCGGGCCGGGCGATTATCGAGATGGCCAATGGCGGGGTGCATGTCACCCAGGGCATTACCGCGGCCGAATATATCGAGCGGCGGGCGCTGGCGACAGTGGAGCATCTGGCGCCGATGGCACCGTTGCTGCCGTGGCTGACGGAGAGCTCGCCGGCCGTGCTGATCGACGTGACGGCGCCTGATGCAGCGACGCTGGAGGTCGAACTGGCTAAGGCCGTGGCCATTCTCCAGCGGCATGGCGCCTCGCATATCGATCTGTCGACCGACGCGGCACGCAGCATGGCGCTGTGGGATATCCGCAAGGGCTTTTTCACCTCGGGTGGCGCGGCGCGGCCCAAGGGCACGTCGATGCTGACCGAAGATGTGGCGGCGCCGATCGAACGGCTTGCCGAATTCGTGCTGGATATGCGCAGCCTGCTCGATGCGCATGGCTATGACGATGCGATCATTTTCGGCCATGCCCTGGCGGGGAATCTGCATTTCCAGATGAGCGACAATTTCGCCCAAGCCGGCGCGGCGGAGAAATTCGACGTTTTCAACCGGGAGCTGTCGCAGCTGGTTTCGGTGCAATATGGCGGATCGCTCAAGGCCGAGCATGGCACCGGCCGCGCCATTGCGCCCTTTGTCGAGGCGGAATGGGGCGAGAAGGCCTATGGGCTGATGTGGCGCATAAAAGCGCTGTTCGACCCGGAGAACCTGCTCAATCCGGGCGTGCTGCTCAACCGGGACGACAAGGTGCATATCAAGCACCTCAAGGTCATGCCGCCGGCCGACGAGCTGGTGGACCTCTGCATAGAATGCGGCTTCTGCGAGCCGGCCTGCCCGAGCCACCAGATGACGCTGTCGCCGCGCCAGCGCATTGCGGTGACGCGCGAGCGTGAGCGGCTGCGGGCCTCCGGCGAAGACCCGGCGCGGCTCAAGCGGCTGGATGAGGATTTCCAGTATCCCGGGCTAGATACCTGCGCGGCCTGCAATCTCTGCTCCATCCGCTGCCCGGTGGACATCGAGACCGGGACGATGATCATCGGACAGCGCGAACGGCGGCGCGGCAGTACGGCGCGCGGCGTGGCCGGGTTTGTAGCCGATCATCGCGGGGCGGTTGAGAGCATGATGCGGGGCGGGGTTGGCATCGCGGATATGGCCCGGAATGTGGTCCCGGCGGCGGCCATGGAGGCGATCACTGACACCGCAAGGCACGTGACGGGCGAGCGCGTCCCAAGAGTGTCGCGGGCTTTGCGGCATGGGCCGGGGGCGCCGGAGCCGGTGGCACAGAGCGGGCGGGAACGGATCGTCTATTTCCCGAGCTGCGCGACGCGGATGTTTGGGGCGCCGAAAAGCGAGCATGACCTCTTGGCGGTGCCGGACGCGGTGCTGGCGCTGCTTGAGCGGGCGGGCTTCGATGTGTTGATGCCCGAGCATCTCAACGGGCAATGCTGCGGCCAGCCGTTTCAGTCGAAGGGCTTTCCGGAGCAGGCTGCCATGGTTGGCGGTGCGCTGAAGAAGGAGCTTTCGGCGCTGTCGGAGGCGGGACGGCTCAGCGTCGTGACGGATGCCTCCACCTGCGCCAAGCATCTCAAGGAGTTTCCGGGCGATGCGCCGGTGCTGGATTCGAGCCAGTTTCTGCTCAGCCAGGTGCTGCCGAAGCTCAGCATCACGCGGAAATTGCCCAGCGTCGCGGTGCATCACAATTGCTCGGCACAAAGATTGGCCGAACAGCCCATGACCGAGGCGATCGCGCGGGCCTGTGCCGAGCAGATCGCGGTGCTGAAGTCCGTGACCTGCTGCGGCTATGCCGGCGACAAGGGGCTGTTCTTCCCCGAACTCAACGCGCATGCGACGCGGTTTGCCAAGGCCGAGATACCGGCAGGCTGCACGTTGGGAGTTTCGACGGTCAGCACGTGTGCCTCGGGGTTGAGCGAGCATGCCGGGGTGCCATTTGTGGGACTGGCGAGTCTCCTCGAATGGGCGAGCCGGCCGTTGCATTGAGCATGGGGTGACGTCTGCGCGGAAACGCGGTAGTGCAGGCGCCAGCAAGCCCTTGAGTATCCATGACCCTCACCACCACGATTTCCAGCCTCGGCCACAAGGGCGAGGGTGTCGCCGAGATTGACGGCAAGAAAATTTTCATTCCGCTGACCCTGCCGGGCGAGCGGGTGGAGATCGAGGCCGATGGCGAGCGTGGCACGCTGGTCGGCGTGATCAGCCCGGCGGAAAACCGCGCCGAACCCTTCTGCCCGCATTTTGGCGCCTGTGGCGGCTGCCAGCTGCAGCATATGGACAGGCCGAGCTACGAGGCCTTCAAGACGGCGCTGGTGGAAACGCCGCTGCATTTTGCCGGGATCGACAGCAAGGTCACGCGCTTCATCGACGCCGCCGGAAATGGACGGCGCCGGGCGACGCTGCATGCGCGGCAGGAAGGCGCCGGCTATATGCGGCTCAGGAGCCATCAGGTGCATGACATAGAGCGCTGCCCGATCCTTGTGCCGGCTTTGGCGCGAGCGCCGGAAATCACGCGCGCGGTAATGCAGGCCGTCGGCGAGAGCGATGTCGCGTTTACCGCGACGCTGAGCGGGCTCGACGTGGTGATCCGCACCGAAAAGAAGCAGGCGCGGATGGATCGCGTCTCGCCGCTGGTCGGGCGCTTCAAGCTGGCGCGGCTGTCGATGAATGGCGAGATGGTGCTGCAGGCGCAGCCGCCGATTGTCGAAATGGGCAAGGCGCGGGTGGAAATCCCGATGAGCAGCTTTTTGCAGGCGACAGAAGCCGCGGAAAATGTGCTGGCCGAATACGTCGTCAATGCCGTGGGCAAGGCGAAGACGGTGGCCGACCTGTTCTGCGGCGTCGGGCCGTTTGCGCTGCGGCTGGCGGAACAGCGGCCGGTGATGGCCTTTGACAGCGACAAGCCGGCCATTGCGGCGCTGGACAAGGCGCGGCGCTTCACCAAGGGCATTCGCGAGGTGACGGCCAAGGCGCGCGACCTGTTCCGCGATCCGCTGACCCAGTTCGAGCTGCCCTATGAGGCCGTGGTGCTGGATCCGCCGCGGGCCGGCGCCGAGGCGCAAGTCAAGGAGATCGCCAAATCCAAGGTGAAAACCGTGGTGATGGTGGCCTGCGATGCGCGGACTTTTGCGCGCGATGCGGCGATTTTGATCGCCGGCGGCTATACAATGAGCGACCTCGTGGCAGTGGACCAATTCAGCCAATCGACGCATATTGAAATTGCTGCCACATTTCGCCGCTAGTGACTGATTGCGACGGCAACGCAACCGACTTGGTTCGACAAGCGTTGCGGGTTCATCAACAATCAAGTAGCGGCTGCGTGGGGCGGGCGTTGTTGCTTTGGAGAATCCAATGACATTCTTGAAGACGACTTTCGTAATCGCCGCGCTGTGCACCAGTGCTGCCATGCCCGCCTTCGCCCAGGACGCTGCCGCCTTCGATCCGAAGGGCACCTTCGTTGACAGCTACGGCACGTCCTTCACCTTCTCGCTCTGCGGTGACGGCACCGACCTCTGCGGCACGCTGGAAACCCTCAAGGGCGCTTCGGCTACCGAAGAAAACCTGGCCTTTGTCGGCAAGCAGGTGATGCAGGCCAAGGCCTCGGGTCCGAATGAGTGGAAAGGCGCACTGACCGCCGGCGGCATCAGTGCTGAAGCCACCGTGACCCAGACAGGTCCCGACACCATTGATATCCAGGGTTGCCGCGCGGCAATCCTGTGCCAGACGCTGACCTACAACCGCAGCTAAGCGTTAGAGCTTAGATTTATCTCGGCGCGCGCTTGGCGAGAATTCGCTGCAGCGTGCGCCGATGCATATTGAGCCGGCGCGCGGTTTCCGAGACGTTGCGGTCGCAGAGCTCATAGACCCGCTGGATATGCTCCCAGCGTACCCGGTCGGCCGACATCGGATTTTCCGGTGGCTCAGGCTTTTCCTCGCCAGTGGCGAGCAGTGCATTGATCACGTCATCGGCATCGGCTGGTTTGCTGAGGTAATCCACGGCGCCCAGCTTCACGGCGGTAACGGCCGTAGCGATATTGCCATAGCCGGTCAGCACCACGGCGCGCGCATCGGGCCGCTTGGTATGCAGCGCCGAAACCACTTCCAGCCCATTGCCATCTTCGAGCCGCAGATCGACCACGGCATAGGCCGGCGGCTTTTCCGCAACGGCTGCAAGGCCTTCGGCGACCGAGCCGGCTATGCGGACATCAAAACCGCGCCGCGCCATGGCGCGCTCGAGGCGTTGCAGGAATGCCGCGTCGTCATCGACAAGCAGCAGGCTTGGGTCGGTGGCCAGAAGGTCTTCGATCGTGCTCATGGGCTTCACATAAGGCTTTGAGGGCAAAAGGTCAAAATCTAGCTTGGCACGCCCTCACCGACCTCAACCGCACTCCTCGGCCAGACGATCCGCACCCGCGCATGGCCCTCGCTGGCGATATTCTCAAAGGCCAGCCGTGCCCCCGTCCGCTCCAGCAGCGTCTTGGCGATGAACACCCCAAGCCCCAGCCCGCCGGGCTTGTTGGCGTCGGGGCCATGCGGGTCGCGAGCGCGGCTGGTGAGATAGGGCTCGCCGAGCCGGGCGATCAGTTCGGGGGCAAAGCCAGGGCCGTCGTCGGTGATCGAAACCGAAACTGCTTCGAGGTCCCAGGCCGCTTCGACGCGCACCGTACTGCGGGCGAAATCGGCGGCGTTTTCGATCAGATTGCCCAGGCCATAGAGCAGGCCGACGCCGCGGGTGAAGACCGGCGGGGCGCCCGCGGACTTTTCGGAATAGAAGAGGATCGCCTTGCCATGCCCCTCATGTGGGCGAGCGACTTCGGCCAAGAGATCGGTCAGCGGCACGGCAGCAAAGGGATCACCGCCCTCATTGCCGAGATTGCGCAGCTTGGCGAGAATGGCGCGGCAGCGCGCCGCTTGGGCGATGATCAGTTCGACGTCATCGGCGAGGTCGCTGCCCGGCTCGGCCTCGGCACGCATTTCCTTGGCGGCGAGGGCAATGGTCGAGAGCGGCGTGCCCAGTTCATGGGCGGCAGCGGCGGCCAGGCCATCGAGCGCCGAGAGGCGCTCTTTCTGCGACAGGGCCAGCTCGGTGGCGGCGAGTGCATCGGCGATCTGGCGGGCGTCATGGGCGACGCGCATCGTATAGGCGGAGATGAAGACCACGCCGCAGATGATCGAGACCCAGATGCCGATAACATAGATGCGGTTGAAGACAATGCGCTCGACCGGGCTCCACGGCAAAGGCAGATGCCAGACGGACAGCACCGAGGCGATCACTGCGGCCAGCAGGGCAATGAACACCGTGGCCCGCTGCGGCAGCGTGGTGGCGGAAACCGAAACCGGCGCCAGCAGCAGCAGCGAGAAGGGATTCTGCAAGCCGCCGGTCAGAGCCAGCAGGCCACCGAGCTGGCAGAGATCGAAGGCGACCTGGCTGGCAGCCTGCAGCGACGTGGGGCGATGCGAGTTCCCGAGCTTCAGCACCAGCCAGATATTGACCCCGGCCGAGAGCGCGATCAGCGCGAAACATTCAAACAGCGGCAGCGGAAAGCCGAGGCCAAAGGCCACGAAGAGCACGCCGATTGCCTGCCCACCGACCGCCAGCCAGCGGATCAGCACCAGGGTTTGCAGGCGCAACGGGCGCCAGGTCGAGGGCAAGGGGAGGCCATCGGCCTGGGTCATGGGCATGTCTGGGCCCTTTCGGGGCAAAATCTGATCCCGCCATAGTAAGGGAAAAACTGCATTTCAAGACCAAAAAACCACAGGCACAGCATTGATCCTACCCCGGTACGGGCCACGTATGGATCATCGTGACTGGGAGAATGAAAATGAACACTGCAATTATCAAACCTCAATGGTCGCCTTTGACCATCGCCCTCATGGTGGGCGGCTTCATCCTGTTCTGGCCGCTTGGCCTTGCCGTCCTCGGCTATATCCTGTGGGGCGAAAAGTTCGGCGGCTCGCCGGAAAAGGCGCAGGCCTATTGGAACAAGGGCAAGAGCTGGTGCAGCTCCAACAAGGGCGCCCATCGCAACTGGACCAACCATCGGAGCTACGGCATGAACTCGAGCGGCAATGCAGCCTTTGACGACTATCGCGCCGAACAGCTGAAGCGTCTCGACGAAGAGCGCGCCCGCCTCGACGCCGAAATCGACGCCTTCCACGAATATATGGCCAATCTCAACAAGGCCAAGGATCGCGAAGAATTCGATCGCTTCATGAACGAGCGCCGCGGTTCGCGCCAGGGCTATGACGCCCCGACGCAGAACAATGGCGACCAGAACAACAATGGCTGGGGCAATAACGGCTAAGGCGGGCCGCAGCCAGACTATCCCTCCTGAGAAGTCGTTCCAACGACGAACTGGCGCCCCGCAAGGGGCGTCATTTTTGTTTGGGGGGTGCTTCAGTCGACACCCTCCCCCTTGAGGGGAGGGATCAAGGGAGGGGGGTAGGCCACAAGCGCTGAGCTTATGGAACGATACCCCCCTTCCTGCTCGATGACGGACTTAGCGAGGCTAAGTCCTATCTCGCTTCCCTCCCCTCAAGGGGGAGGGTGGTCGACTAATCGTCCGGTGCGCCACTTCAAAAAATTCCCGCTATAATCATCCGACTCACACCCAGAGCCCCATGAACCTGTTTTTCCGCCCCAAGCCCAAAATCCCAACTAGTACCATCATCGAGATCGATGGCGTTGCGGTCTCGGTGACCGTCAAGGTCAATGCGCGGTCGAAAAGCTATCGGCTGTCGCTGCCTGCAACCGGGCCGGTCCTGACGCTGCCGCCGCATGGCAAATGGGCCGAGGCAGAGGCCTTCCTGTCGCGACACCACAATTGGCTGGCTGCGCGGATCAAGCGGGTACCGGAGGCCACCAGTTTTGCCGAGGGGAGCCTGGTGCCTTTGCGCGGCGTCGATCATCGCGTGGTGGCGACCGGCAGGGTGCGCGGGCGGGTGGAAGTGGCGGAGATAGATGGCGAAAAAGTCCTGCTGGTGCCCGGCGATGCGGCGCATCAGGCGCGGCGGCTGACCGACTGGCTGAAGGACGAGGCGCTGGCCGATCTCGAAGCCTGCAGCGCGATACATGCCGAGCGGCTGGGCGTCACCATCAAGGCGATCAGGATGCGCGAGCAGAAGAGCCGCTGGGGCTCCTGTTCGTCGAGTGGCAATATCAACTACAACTGGCGGCTGATCCTGGCGCCAAGCTTCGTGCTCGACTATGTGGCGGCGCATGAAGTGGCGCATCTGGTGGAAATGAACCACTCAGCCGCCTTCTGGGCGACGGTAAAGCGCACCATGCCGGACATGGACCGGGGGCGGGCGTGGCTGAAAGCACACGGTCGCCAGCTGATGGCCTAGCCACGGCCCGCAAAGGGCCAAGCTGCCCAGATGCCGCCGCATTTTTTGGCGTAACAGTCGGGATGCGCCGTTTCATCGCCTTGATCACGCTGGTCTTCGCCTTCGCGTCTCTTGCCGGGACGACGATGGCGCATGCGCATCGCTATGTCTCGACGCCCATGGTGGTGCTGAACCATGTCGATGAGAACAACCAGTCGATTCCGGTGATCGTCGGCGTGCAGCGGGGCGAGATCGACCTCGGTGAAGGCATCATGCTGCCCTGCGGCGCGCATCACGGCATTCCGGTCAGCGTCGCACAATTGCCGGTCTGCCCGGCCCAGCCCGAGACCTTTGCCAGGGTAGATGAAGCCGCGCGGGACTGGTTCGGCAGCAGCCCGCGACGCCCGCCTAAGCAGGCCTGAAAACACCTTCCTTCCCTATCCCTTTCTCTTACGGCCCCGCTTTCGGGGCCAAGGATGTTTTCATGTCGTCTCTCATCCAGGCGCGCCTGTCGCGCCGTAGCCTGCTGGCTGGACTGGCCAGCGTCAGCGCCCTAGCCCTTGCGGGCTGTGCCACCACCGCCCCCATGCCCACACTGCCGCCGGGCCCGGTGCGCCATGCCGTGCCACCCGACGTGCTGGCCATGTATGCCGCCCGGCCGGAGGAGGACTATCCGGTCCCCGCCGCCGATGTATCGATGGTTGATCCGATCTATTGGCGGCAGGAGGTGGACAATCCCACCGGCCAGCCGGCAGGCCGCGTCGTCGTCGATACCAGCAATTTCTTCCTCTACTGGACCATGCCGAATGGCCGCGCCACGCGCTATGGCGTGGGCCTCGGCCGGGCCGGCTTTGAATGGAGCGGGGAAGGCCATATTGCCTATAAGCGCAAGTGGCCGGTGTGGACCCCGCCAGGTGAAATGGTGGATCGTCAGCCGGAGCTCGAAATGTATCGCAACGGCCAGCCGCCCGGCCTGCTCAATGCCTTGGGCGCCCGCGCGCTCTATATCCATCAAGGCAATCGCGACACGATCTACCGCGTGCATGGCACGATGGACCCGTCCACCATCGGCAAGGCGGTGTCGAGCGGCTGCGTGCGGCTGCTGTTCCAGGATGTGATGGATCTGTATGAGCGGGTAACGCCCGGGGCGCCGATCGTAGTGGTGTGAAGCAAAGGCCGCCCGGGAGGGCGGCCTTTTGGTTTCGAACGCTTCCACAATCTCGGTGTCACCCCGGCCTTGAGCCCAGAACCTTAGTTCTGTTGCCCGCCAAAGATCAGGTCCATCAGCGTGCGCTGGGACCGTTCATTCTCGATCGGCACCGGCTGGCCGAGATTGGCCGGCGGCTGGATCTGCTGCGGCTGTATTTGCGCCGGGGCGCTCGGTACCCAGACCTGCTGGCCGGTGGCCGGATCGACCACCAGGGTCATCGGCAGGCCGGTCGAGGGATCGAGCGGGGCCTGGCCCATGTCAACGGCCTGCGGCTGCACCACCTGATTGCCGCCGACGACCTGACCCACCACCTGGCCGGTGGCCGGGTCGATCTGATTGCCATTGGCATCGACCAGATAGCCGGTGGCGCCATTGGTGATCGGCATGCCGGTATTGGGATCGATCTGCTGGCCGGTGACGCCGGCGTTCGGATCAACCATCTGGCCGCTCTGGATCGGCTGGTTGGCCGACATGGCGGTCGCTGGCACATATTGGCCGGTGGCGGGATCGAGCTGCATCAGCTGGCCGGTCGCCGGGTCGGTCATTGTCTGGACCGGCTGGCCGGAATTGGCATCGACATATTGCGTCACGGTCTGGCCGGTGGCCGGATCGACCACCTGCTGGCCGACGAGCTGGCCATCATAGGAACCGCCCGGAATGGCGGCGATCTGCTTGCCCTGATGCGCCTTGGTCATGAATTCGGACCAAATGGCAGCCGGCACGTTACCGCCCGACAGGGTGGTCTTGGTGTCATTGTCATTGCCCAGCCAGATGCCGGTGACCATGGCCGAGGTATAGCCGACGAACAGCGCATCGCGGGCATTCTGCGACGTGCCGGTCTTGCCGCCGAATTCCCAGCCGCCAAGATTGGCGCCCTTGCCGGTGCCCACTTCGACCGCGGTTTCCAGCATGTCGTTCATTTCGGCCAGGATGTTCGGGGCGACCACGCGGCCGGGGCCGGCGTCGGAACTCTGGTAGAGCGAAGTGCCGTCCTTGGCCTGAATGGAAGTGATGACATTGGGGATGACACCCATGCCGCCATTGGCGAAGGGGGCATAGGCCGAGGTCAGCTCAAGCAGGTTCACTTCCTGGGTGCCGAGTGCGATCGAGGGCACGGCGGTCAACTGGGAGGAAATGCCCATGCGGGTCGCGACATCGATCACCGCCTGCGGGGTGACGTCGATGGCGAGGCGCGCGGCAATGGTGTTGAGCGAATAGGCGAGGCCCTGACGCAGGGTCACCGTGCCGGCATATTTGCCCGAGGCATTGCGCGGGCTCCAGCCTTGGTATTCAAACTGGGCGTCCTCGGCCAGAGTGTCGGGCGTATAGCCCTTTTCCATGGCGGCCATATAGACGAAGGGCTTGAAGGTCGAGCCGGGCTGGCGCTTGGCCGTGACGGCGCGGTTATACTGGCTGGCTTGGTAATCGACGCCGCCGACCATGGCGCGCACGGTGCCATCGACATCCATGGCGACGAGCGCACCCTGGCTGAAGCCGCGGCTCGGGCCGTCATTGGCCACGTGTTCCTTGACGATAAACTCGGCGTCTTTCTGCATCTTGTAGTCGATGGTGGTCTGCACCACGACGTCGGATTTGATCTCGCCGATATAGGCGGTCATCAGGCTTTCGACCCAGTCGGCGACATAGGATTCCGAACCGGCGACGCGGGTGCGCACGGTCTGGCTCGGGTCGATCTGAGCCGCGGCCGCCTCTTCCTGGGTGATGAAGCCATCGCGGGCCATGGCGGCCAGCGACAGGCGCTGGCGTTCGATGGCGCGTTCCGGATTGGATTTGGGATTATAGGCGGAGGGGGCAGGCAGGATGCCGGCCAGCATGGCGGCCTGGCCGAGCGACAGATTGCGCGCCGAGACACCGAAATAGGTCTGGGCAGCGGCCTCGATCCCCGTTGCACCGGCGCCGAAATAGACGCGGTTCATATAGAGTTCGAGGATTTCTTCCTTGGTGTAATTCTGCTCCAGCCAGACCGCGAGAATGGCTTCTTGCACCTTGCGGCCCAGCGTCTGGTCGGGCGTCAGGAAAAGGTTTTTGGCGACCTGCTGGGTGATGGTCGATGCACCACGGGTCACGCCGCGGGCCTGGACGGATTCGATGGCCACCGAGATGAGACCCAGCGGATCGACGCCGAAATGGCTCATGTAGCGGCGGTCTTCCGAGGCGATGATGGCCGCGGGCACGTAATAGGGCAGTTCGCGATAGGTGATGGCTTCGCCGCCGGTGGCGCCGCGATTGGAAATCAGGCTGCCGTCAGCCGCCAGAATGCGGATATTGGGCGGACGATCGGGAATGGCCCAGGTATTGGCCGAAGGGAGCTGCGCGCCGTAGTAGACGATCACGCCGATGACAGCGATGCCGCCCCAGATGCAGGCGACAAAGCCCCACCAGAGCAGGCCCATGAGAAAACCGCCCGAGCGCGAACGCTTCTTTTTGGCCGGCTGACCCTTGCCGCGACGCGGGGGTTTCGGCGGCTTGCCGCTACCGCCCGAACCGCTGGTCCTGCGGGCGGGGCGTTCATCGGCAACGGAAAAGCCCATAGACTGGCCGATGGTCGGGCCATTGCCAGTGATCGACGGCTCGACGCGTTCGCCCTTGCTGGCGCGCGGCTGGGCCTTGGGCTTTGCGCCCTTGGCTGGCTGATTGCCTACGCGGTCATCGGCGGAAATGCGGAAATCCATCAAGCAGACCTTAGAAAACTGGTGCCTTTTGCCCGCTTCTACCCTGTTCGTTCAGATCAGGGAACAAGAGGTTATCGAGTGGTTAAGGCTGATCCTGATCGTCTCGCGGGCGCGGCATCCCTGCCGAGGCGCTTCCCGCGCGATCACCTGTCTCTTCTGTTGAGTAATTGTGGCCGGTTTATGTGAGGATTTACCGGGAGCGCAGCGGTGTTGCGGGGGTGTCACAGGCCCTGCCTTGCCGCCGCCGCATGCACGCGGTTATGTGCCGGGCATGATCCGCACGCTTCTTGCCCTCCTCGCCATCTTCATCGCGCAACCAGCTTTCGCCAATGACCAGACCGCGCTCGACCGGGCGCTGGATGATGCGCTGGCGACGTTCGAGCGGGCTTTGCCCAAGCTTTCGAGCGAAGAATTCGGCGTGGATGTCGCCGCCTATCGCGATGCGCTGAGTTTGCAGCAGTTCCGCTCGTCCTATTGGGGCGGCGAGATTGGGCTCGATATCGAGATGCGGGAGGGCGCGACCGGCTCATGCAGGCAATTTGCCGCCTTCGTGCGCATTCCGCCGGAGAATGGCGCGGTCAAGCTGGTGCTCTGCCCGCAGTTCTTTTCGCCGGGCGCCGATGCTCTGCGCGAGCTGACCGTGCTGCATGAAATGGTGCATGTGGTCGCCGGGCGCGACGAGTGCCAGGCCATGGCTTTTGCCGCCAAAGTGCAGATGGCGGCGACCGGAGCGTTTACCCCGGTCGACGCGTACTGGAAAGCGAGCGGCTGTGCCGGCTCGCGCTACACCCTGCCCTAGCGCCAGCCGAGCGCCGGGGCGACCAGTGTCAGAATGCTCTCGATGACATGGGCGTTGTAGTCGACGCCGAGCTGGTTCGGCACCGTCAGCAGCAGCGTATCGGCTTCAGCAATAGCCTCGTCCTCGGCCAGCATCTTGATCAGGGCTTCCGGCTCGGCAGTATAGCCGCGACCGAAGACAGCGCGCTTTTCTGGCTCGATATAGCCGAACTGGTCTTCTTCCGGCCGGCCCGAGCCGAAATAGGCGCGGTCCATGTCATTGACCAGGGCAAAGATCGAACGGCTGACCGAGACGCGCGGCTCATAAGTGTGGCCAGCTTCCTTCCAGGCGGCGCGATAGGCGCGGATCTGCTCGGCCTGCTGGATGTGGAACGGCTTGCCGCTTTCGTCGAACTTCAGCGTCGAGGACTGCAGATGCATGCCCATCTGGGCGGCCCAGATGGCGGTCGCGTCGCTGGCGGCGCCCCACCAGATGCGCTCGCGCAAACCGGGCGAGTGCGGCTCCAGCCGCAGCTTGCCGGGCGGATTGGGGAACATCGGGCGCGGATTGGGCTCGGCAAAGCCATTGCCCTTGAGCACTTCGAGGAAGACCCGGGTCTGGTCGCGGGCCATGTCCTGGTCGGTTTTACCCTCGGCGGGGGCATAACCAAAATAGCGATAGCCATCGATGACCTGCTCGGGCGAGCCGCGCGAAATGCCGAGCTGCAGGCGGCCACCGGCGATCAGATCGGCCGCGCCGGCATCCTCGGCCATGTAGAGCGGGTTTTCGTAACGCATGTCGATGACGGCGGTGCCGAGCTCGATCTTCTTGGTCTTGGCGCCAGCGGCGGCGAGTAGTGGAAAGGGCGAGGCTAGCTGGCGGGCAAAGTGATGCACGCGGAAATAGGCGCCATCGGCACCCAGTTCTTCGGCGGCCACCGCCAGATCGATCGACTGCAACAGCGCATCGCCGGCCGAACGGGTGCCGGACTGAGGCGAGGGCGACCAATGGCCGAAGGAGAGGAAACCGATCTTTTTCATGGGGACACCTGCGTGTGCGGCCCCATTCTCGGGGACAATGCTTAGCTATGTCGACCAAGGCGCCGGAAAAAGCCAGATAGCGGGAACGGATTGTTCGGTGAGGCGAACATTGAACGGAGCGGGAGCCGCTGCGTTGGTTGGGGTAAGCAAGATAGAGAGCATGACATGCCGACGATCCGCACAGTGGCAAGCAGCAAGGGCGCGAGCCTGGCGACCGAGGCCTGGGGCGAGCTCGAGAAGGGCACAATCCTGCTGGTGATGGGCGCCACGGCCTCGATGCTGTGGTGGCCGGATGAGTTGATGAAGGCCTTGGCGGATTGCGGTTATCAGGTGATCCGCTTCGATCATCGCGATACGGGCCAATCGGCCACACTACTACCGGGAGAAATCAATTATGACCTCGCCGATATGTCCGGCGATCTCATCGCCATTCTTGACGCCTATGAAGTTGGAAGCGCGCATATCGTGGGCATGTCGCTGGGCGGGTTGCTTGGGCAGATAGTGGCTTTGCAGCATCCGGAGCGCGTCAAGTCGCTGACGTTGATCGCCTCTGAGCCAGTCAATCTCGCCTATGAGGGCGAAGGCATTGGCCCAGAGTTCATGGCGCATTTCAAGGCTATGGCGGCGCTCGACTGGTCGAACCGAAAGGCGGTGTCGGATTTCCTGCTGCGCAGTGCAGAGTTGAGTGCCGGCTCGGCTGTACCGTTTGATGCGGAGGGCGCGCGGCAGCGCGTAGAAGCCGGGCTGGGCCGCACCGACAGCATGGCCAGTGCCTTCAATCACGGCCGTATCGGTGGAAATTTGGACGGGCTCGATCTCGCCAAACTCACCCAGCCCGTGCTGGTGATCCACGGCAGTGAAGACCCGATCATTCCCATCGGCGCCGGCTACAAGATCGCCGAAACCGCGCCGGATGCCGACCTGATGGTGCTGGATCGACGCGGACATGAGATTTTGGAGCGGGACGTACCGGCGATTGCCGCGGCGATATTGGCGCTGGCGGATGGGGCCTAAATTACTCAGCGGCCTGATAATATTGCGCTGACGGCCTGATAGCTGCAACCACCGCATCGGCGGCGGCCAGCTGAAAATCCGGATCTAGGCGCAAGGCCTCGAGTGTTCGCGCTACAGGCTGTTCGCCGGGCCAATCTTCGAAGGCAAAATCCAGCACGGACGCCGCTTCAGCTATGGCATCATCCAGCGTATCGGCCACGGCAATAACCCCAGGCACGTCGGGAAAGGACACGCCATAGCCGGAGTCGGCGTCCTTGTGGATCAAGGCAATGTAGTGGGCGTCACGCATCATTGTGCCAACCTGCCTGCATGTGGATCGAACGCAGGGTACCGATCGGGATATCCTTGCGCGGATGGGTCAGGATAACCGTTCGACCGCTTTCGATATGCCTATACTTATGATGCGAACCACGCACGGAAACAAGAACGAAGCCATCCGTCGCCAAACGGCGGATGATATCCCGACTGTCGCGCAGCAGCTTGCCCATCGCGGTTCTCCCGACCCATGATGATTGGGAGAACTACGAACAAGCAAGAGTTGTCGCCAAAACGACCTGACTAGACGTCCAGGTTACTCACACTGAGCGCATTGTCCTGAATGAAATCACGGCGCGGCTCCACCAAGTCACCCATCAGCGCTGTGAAGATCTGGTCGGCTTCGTCGGTCTGGGTGACTTCGACCTTGAGCAGAGTGCGGGCGTTGGGGTCGAGCGTGGTTTCCCAGAGCTGGGAGGCGTTCATTTCGCCAAGGCCTTTATAGCGCTGCAGCGAGACGCCCTTGCGGCCCGCGTCGGTGACGGCCTTGAACAGGGTGGACGGGCCATAGATCGGGATAGTCTCGCCCTTGCGCAGCAGCGTCGGCACGCCACCATAGATTTCATCGAGCCGGTCGGCCAGCTGGCGAAGCTTGCGTGCGTCGGCGCTCTGCAGCAGGGCCTTGTCGAGCATATGGGTTTCGGCAACGCCGCGCACGGTGCGCGAGAAGGCCAGCTCGTCGGCGTCGGTGATGGCGCCGGTCCAGCCCTGCTCCCACTCATCGGAAATACGGTCGAGCCGGTTGCCGACGCGGGTGAGCACTTCGCCCATCTTGTCGGCATCGGCCAGGCCATCGGGATCGAGGCCGCCAACGATGGAAGCCTGCTCCACCAGATTACGGTTGTAGCGCGTGTTCAGATTGTCGATCGCGGCGACAATGCTGCGCGCCTGCTGCACGATGCCCTGCAGATCGGGCCCAGCATGCTGGTGGCCGTCGCGGGTGGTGAAGACGGCGTCTTCGAGACCCGCCTCGATCAGGTAGTCGTTGAGCGCATCTTCGTCTTTGAGATACTGCTCGGAACGGCCGCGCATGGCTTTGTAGAGCGGTGGCTGGGCGATGTAGATATGGCCGCGCTCGAGCAGCTCCGGCGTCTGCCGATAGAAGAAGGTCAAGAGAAGCGTGCGGATATGGGCGCCGTCTACGTCGGCGTCGGTCATGATGATGATCTTGTGGTAGCGCAGCTTGTCGGCGTTGAACTCTTCGCGGCCGATGCCGGTGCCCAGCGCGGTTATCAGCGTGCCGACCTGGTCGGATGAGATCATGCGATCGAAGCGCGCGCGTTCCACATTGAGGATCTTGCCACGCAGCGGCAGCACGGCCTGGTTGGAGCGGTCGCGGCCCTGCTTGGCGGAGCCACCGGCCGAGTCGCCCTCGACGATGAAGATTTCCGACTTGGCCGGATCGCGTTCCTGGCAATCGGCCAGCTTGCCGGGCAGCGAGGAGATTTCGAGAGCGCCCTTGCGGCGGGTCAGCTCGCGCGCCTTGCGGGCGGCTTCGCGGGCGGCAGCGGCCTCAGCCACCTTGCCGACGATGACCTTGGCTTCGGCGGGATGTTCCTCGAACCACTGGCCAAGCTTGTCGTTGACGATGTTCTCAACGACCGGCCGGACCTCGGAGGAGACCAGCTTGTCCTTGGTCTGGCTCGAGAATTTGGGGTCCGGCACCTTGACCGAGAGCACGCAGGTCAGGCCTTCGCGCGTGTCGTCACCGGTCATGGTGACCTTTTCCTTCTTGGCGATGCCAGAGAATTCCGCATAGCCGACAACCTGACGCGTCAACGCGCCGCGCAGGCCGGCAAGGTGGGTACCACCATCGCGCTGCGGGATGTTGTTGGTGAAGCAGAGCACGTTCTCGTGGTAGCTGTCGTTCCACTGCAGCGCGACTTCGACGGTGATGCCGTCCTTCTCGCTGATCATGGTGATCGGCTTGTCGATGACGCCGGTCTTGGATTTGTCGAGGTACTGCACGAAGGCTTCGAGGCCGCCTTCGTAGAACAGCTCGGTGTTGACCGGCTCGGGATGGCGCAGGTCGTTGAGCAGGATGCGCACGCCCGAGTTCAGGAAAGCCAGCTCGCGCAGGCGATGCTCCAGCGTCTTGAAGTCGAACTCCACCATGGTGAAGGTTTCGGCCGAGGGGAAGAAAGTGATCTCACTGCCGCTGCGGCCTTCATAGGTGCCGGGCTGCAGGTTTTCGACATAGGTGCCGACCTGCTTGAGCGGCGCATCGGAATTGCCATGCGTGAAGCTCATCTCGTGAATCTCGCCATCACGGCGGATATTGAGCTTGAGCCAGGCCGACAGGGCGTTCACCACAGAGACGCCAACGCCGTGCAGGCCGCCGGAAACCTTATAGGAATTCTGGTCGAACTTACCGCCGGCATGCAGCTGGGTCATGATGACCTCGGCCGCCGAAATGCCCTCTTCCTTGTGGATACCGGTGGGAATGCCACGACCGTTGTCGTTGACCGCCACCGAGCCATCGGGGTTGAGCGTCACCGTGACCAGGTCGGCATGGCCGGCCAGCGCCTCGTCGATGGCATTATCGACCACCTCATAGACCATGTGATGCAGGCCCGAGCCGTCATCCGTATCGCCGATATACATGCCGGGGCGCTTACGCACCGCATCGAGCCCCTTGAGCACCTTGATGCTGTCGGCGCCGTATTCTTCGGGAAGGGGATTTTCGCTATCGGTCATGGGGTCCGAATCAGGTCGTTTCTGGTGGGTTTTGTTCTATCGGATGGGGCTGCAAACCCCAAGCAAAATGGGCTTTTGCAGGCAGTTTGCTACTCGTTTGCCGCTTGTTTGCAGGCAGATTTCTTCAGTCTGTCGAGACCCGGCCATCGCGGACGGTGATCATCTGCGCGCGATCACCCAAAGCCTCGAACAGCAGGCGATCGGTGCCGGTCAAAAAGCACTGCGTGCCGAGCCCATCAAGGGCCGAAAACAGCGCCCGGCGCCGGTCGGGATCGAGGTGGGCAGCGATCTCGTCGAGCAAGAGGAACGGGGTGATCCCGGTCCGCAGCTTGACCAGACGGGCATGGGCGAGGATCAGGCCAATCAGCAGGGCTTTCTGCTCACCGGTCGAGCCCAGGGCGGCCGGCATGGCTTTCTGGGCATAGGTGACGTCGAGATCGACCCGGTGTGGACCAGATATGGTGCGTCCGGCGGCGCGATCAACCCCGCGGGAGGCGCGCCAGAGGCTTGCCAGCGCCGTTTCGAGCGCGGCGGAGGAGGCTGGCTCCTCGCCCTGCTCGAACAGCGGCGTCAGCGCCAGATGGGCGGCGGGAAAACTCTGGTCGTCGAGGCTCTGCTCGATCAGCGCCTGCAGATGGGTCAGGCTATCGGTGCGGGCGAGATGGATGGAGGCGCCAAGCTCGGCCATCTGTGCTTCGACGGCCGAGAGCCAGCTCACATCGCCATTGTCTTCGAGCAGGCGATTGCGCTGGCGCATGGCCTTTTCATAATCGCCGACCGAGGCGGAATGCGACGGGATCAGCGTCGTCACCAGCCGGTCGAGAAAGCGCCGCCGGTCGCCGGCCGGGCCGGAGAACAGGCCGTCCATCGAGGGCGTCAGCCAGAGCACGCGGAGATAGTCGCTCATCGCTTCGATCGAGCGGGCATTGGCGCCATTGATGCGCACGCGCCGGCCGCCATCGGGCGAGGCGCCGGTGCCGATATCGGAGGGGCCATCATCGGTTTCGACGGTGGCGGCGACCGCCCAGGGCAGGTCCGAACCCTGGCTTTGCAGCGTGTCAAAGCTCGCCCCGCGCAACCCGCGGCCAGGCGACAGCACTGAGACGGCTTCGAGCAGGTTGGTCTTGCCAGCGCCATTGGGGCCGGTCAGCACGACATGGCGCGAATCGAGATCAAGCGCCGCCGCCGTGTAATTGCGGAAAGCGGTCAGGCGCAGGCGGGAGAGATAGCGGATCATTTATGCGGCCCCGCCCTGCGAGCGTAGCTCTCCGGGCCTAGTCGGCTTAAATCGCTCCACTGGAGCGATTTCCCCTTTGGGACGCCGCCTAGACGCGCATGGGCATCAGGACATAGAGCGCGCGGGTCTCGCCATCGTCCTTCACCAGCGTGGGGGACCCCGCGTCGTTGAACATGAAGACGGCGTTTTCGCTGCGGATCTGACCGATGATGTCGAGCAGGTAGCGGGCGTTGAAGCCGATCTCGAAACCGTCGGTGTCAAAATCCACCGCCAGCTCTTCGCTGGCCGTACCGTGGTCGGGATTGGTCACCGAGAGTTCGAGCAGGCCGTCCTTGGCCTGCAGCTTGACGGCCTTGCCGCCGCGATCCGACGCAATGGTCGAGACGCGATCGACGGCCGTGGCGAAGCTGGCGCGATCGACGTTCATCTGCTTGTCGTTGTTCTTGGGCGTCACCCGATCGTAGTCGGGGAAGGTGCCCTCGATCAGCTTGGAGAGCAGAACCACCGAGCCGACCGTAAAGCGGATCTTGGTGTCGGAGACTTCCACCGTCACGTCGCCATCGGCGCCGTCGAGCAGCTTCTGCACTTCGCCAACGGTCTTTTTCGGCACGATGATCCCGGGCATGCCCTTGGCGCCGGCGGGCGCCTCGATTTCGGCGCGGGCCATGCGGTGACCATCGGTGGCCACGGCACGCAGCACGGTGCCGATGTTGGAGACGTCCACCGTGTGGAAATAAATGCCGTTGAGATAGTAGCGCGTCTCCTCATTGGAGATGGCGAACTGGGTGCGCTCGATCAGCTCGCGCAAGGCCGAGGCGGGCATGGTGAATTCATGGCCAAAGGCGCCGGACTTGAGGTCCGGGAAACTGTCGGGGCTGAGGCAGGCCAGATTGAAGCGGGAGCGGCCGGAAGTGAGCACCATGTTCTCGCCGCCGTCGGTCTCGAGCTTGACCTCGGCACCATCGGAAAGCTTGCGGACGATTTCATAGAGCGTATGGGCCGGAACGGTCGTGGTACCGGGGGTCGAGACCATGGCCGGCACGCCTTCGGTGACCTCGATGTCGAGATCGGTGGCGCGCAGTTCGACCTTGTCGTCGGCGGCCTTGAACAGCACGTTGGCAAGGATCGGATAGGTATTCCGCCGCTCCACGACCCGGTGCACATGGCTCAGCGACTTGAGCAGATGATTGCGTTCCAGCGTGACTTTCATGCGGCATCTTCCTTGGCACTACGCGCTGCTCGCCTGCAGCAAAACCCCCGGCAAGCCGGGGGTTGGACATTTACAATTTCGTAAGGGATTAGCAAGGGCGTGGGCGTCGCAGGGGCAGGATATCCACGCTGACGGTTGATCCACCGAAGCTCCCCTCATCCGCCCTTCGGGCCCCTTCTCCCGCAAGGGGAGAAGGAAGGGTCTCTGGAATTCGTGCCCTTCGAGCATAGCTCTCCGTGCATTCGGTCCTAAAATCGCTCCACCGGAGCGATTTTGCGCAGAGCGCCGGACCTCACTCTTCCAGCATGCGCTTGAGCAGTTCGATTTCCTGCGCCAGTTCGACGTCGTCCTTGATCATCTGCTCGACCTTGCGGACCGAATGGAGGACCGTGGTGTGGTCGCGGCCGCCGAAGCGCCGGCCGATTTCGGGCAGCGAACGGCTGGTCAGGGCCTTGGCGAGGAACATGGCGATCTGGCGCGGGCGCACCACGTCGCGCGAGCGGCGGGCCGAGAGCAGTTCGTTGCGCGGCACCTTATAGTGGCGCGAGACGATCTTGAGGATGTCCTCAATGCGGACGCGGCGGGCTTCGCGCGCCCGGATCAGGTCGCCCAGGGTTTTCTCGGCCAGCGGAACCGTGATCAATTCGCCGGTCAGCTGGTTGGCAGCGACGAGGCGATTGACGGCACCATCGAGGTCGCGGCCATGGCTGATCACGGCGCGGGCGACATAGTCGATCACCGGAGCCGGGAAATGCATGCCGAAGCGGGCGGTGGCCTGGTCGGCGCGCCGCTGCACGATGGACTTGCGCAGGTCGAGATCAAAGCCCGAGATCGGGACCACAAGACCACCGGAGAGGCGCGAACGGATGCGCTCATCGATCATTTCGAGATCGCGCGGCGGCGCATCGCCAGCCACCACGACCTGCTTGGCGCCGGTGAGCAAAGTGCCGAGCGTATGGCCGAATTCGGTGGCCGACTTGCCCTGCAGGAACTGCATGTCGTCGATCAGCAGCAGGTCGACGCGGCGCAGCCAATCCTTGAAGCCGAGCGCCGACTGGCGCTGCACGGCGGCAATGAAGTGGTACATGAAGTGGTCGGCGGTCAGGTAGACGATGTTCTTGGTCGGATCGGCCGACTGCACTGCATGGGCGATGGCATTGAGCAGGTGCGACTTGCCGAGACCGACGGTGGAATGGATATAGACCGGATTGAAGGTTACGGTGTTGTTGGCAGCGGCGGCAGCGATCTGCTTGGCAACGCCGAGCGCCATTTCATTGGCTTCGCCGGGCACAAAGGTATCGAAGGTCATGCGCGGGTCGATGGAGCTGCCGGCCAGGGCATCGCCCTTGGCGGCGGAATTGTCGCGCACCAGGCGCGGCTGGGCCAGCTGCAGCGGCGCGGCAGGAGCGGCCGGGGTAGCGGAGGTTGCAGATGCCGTGGGGGCGGCGGGTTCGGCAACGGCCGGGGCAAGGCGCGGGCGGGCCTGGCCATTGACGCGCAAGGTCACCTGAATACGGGCGACCTCTTCATTGTCGAGACGGAAAGCCTCGAGAATGCGGTCGGCATAATTGGACTGCACCCAGGAGCAGAGGAAGCGCGTCGGGGCGGACAGATGCACCACGTCCTCGACCAGCTCTTCGAGTTCGAGACGGGCAAACCAGGACGCAAAGACATCTTCACCGACACCGGCCTTGAGACGCGCACGAACCCGGTTCCAGAGATCGCGCTGGCCTTCGGACGTATCGGTGCTTGTCATGACAGGAAGTTCGCCTTTGCTGGTCGGAAGAGAGGTGGAGGACTTGGACTGAACCCAATCATCCCCTCCGGCGGTTGCCTGTCGCATCATCTATTGCCCCAATTTCTGCTGTTCCGCCCGGCCCGCAAAGCCGCACGGTATTCTCAAATTTCTACTGCCTGCCAGCCCCGAGGGACCGACAAAGCTCCGCCATCACGTCCGCCGCAAGCGGACGTAAGTGTTCCGTCCGGCGGTTACCCACCGGCACCAAACCTAGACCTGTCGTGAACCCGGCCAGACTGGCCGAAGGCTTTGAACTATACCTTGCCGGCCCTGATCGGACCGGCTGCCAAGCGAGCTGCCAACACAACCTTCACCGATACAAACACCGCGGCATTGCTGCCGAGAAGCTAAAAACGACGCCCTGAATATGACCCCGCCAGCTGAGTGGGACACTCTGTTTTGGTGTCCTTTCCGCCGCTGACCAGTTCACTTTAGAGGGTCGGTTTTGGCCCCGCAACAGTGGAATCTGTAAAATGGGGGCTTGACTCTGAGGTTGTGTTTTTTGGTCCGTGAGGGCCGCCTAGGTAGGATCGATCAAGGCTCTGTGACTCAACAGAGAATCCCGTCACAAAGCCTCCAGAAGGGTAAAAATATTATTTCCGGAGAGGCCGGTTTTTATCTTTCGTCGGTGCGGCATGCCCCCGCAGGGAATGTCTGACATGTGCGCAAAGCATTGAGGGCATTGTACAAAATAGACAGTACGGGCTTGTACCGGCAGGGCGCTGTCGCCGTCACGCGTTCGACACAAAACTGTCAAACCGGAAAAAGCTTGCCCGAAGTCCTACCAAGAAAAAGGGCCCCAGCGGGGCCCAATTTCGATCACCTGCGGCAGCCAGTCAAGCGGCGCCGCGGCAGGAGTATCTTAGGCGCTCAGAGCCTTGACGCGGCTGTTGAGGCGGGAAATCTTGCGGGCCGCCAGGTTGGCATGAATGATGCCTTTGGTGGATGCGCGGTTGATTTCGGGAGCGGCTGCGTTCAGCGCGTCCATGGCAACCTTGTGGTCACCGGCAACAATGGCTTCTTCAACCTTGCGGATGAAGGTGCGGACGCGCGAACGGCGCGACTTGTTGACCGCGGTGCGGGCTTCGATCTTGCGGGTAGCCTTTTTGGCTGAAGGCGTATTGGCCATAACGGTCCTCTTTGCGTCCAACCGGCCGTTAGCGCTCGAAAGTCGCAGGCGTCCGGAGATAAAATGAAATCGGCGGCACATCGACTGCCGCCAAGTTGCGCGGTCTATAGGGGATGTAGGGGGGAGCGTCAACTGGATTCAGGCAGGGCGGGCATGCATGGCCAGCCTCATAGCGTGACTATAGTTTGCATCTTGCCCAGACGCGCCCCCCCCGACCCACAAGGGGGAGGGATAAGAGGCATCGAGTCCGCTGCACTCTCAATTCCCTCCCCTGAATGGGGAGGGCGGCCCCGGAGGGGTCGGGTGGGGTGATGACTGGGCAATATCTACCCTTCAAGGCTTCTTCTGGCACACCGGACAGAAGAAGGTCGAGCGGCCGGATTGGACGATGCGCTCCACTGTCCCGGTACAGAGCGGCGTTGGGCAGGGTTCGCCTTCGCGGTCGTAGACGGCAAAGCGGTGCTGGAAATAGCCCGAGCCGCCATCGGCATTGCGGAAGTCGCGCAAGGTCGAGCCGCCGACCTCGATGGCTTCAATGAGCACCTGCCGCACAGCACTGGCGAGATCTTCCAGCGCCGCCTTGGGCTTGCCCTTGGCGGTGACCAGTGTTCCGGCGAGGACGGTCGGCAGGATGTGGCTGCGATGCAAAGCCTCGGCAACATAGATATTGCCCAGCCCCGCCACGACGCGCTGGTCGAGCAAAGCCGCTTTGATCGGCGTTTTCTTGGCCTTGAATTTTTCCGCCATTTCATCGGCATTGAAATCATTGCCAAGCGGCTCGGGGCCGAGGTCCTTGAGATAGGGGCTGTCGGCAATGTCATCATAGAGATCAATGAAGCCGAAGCGGCGTGGATCGGCATAGATCAGGTGGCTCTTGCCGTGCTTGGGATGGGAAATGTCCCAGACCATATGGTCATGGTTGGGCTGCTCGCCCGGTTCATAGTAGCGCGGTGGCTTGTCGATCCCGTGTTCGGCAAAGCGCCAGGAGCCGGTCATGCCGAGATGGCTGAGCACGGTCTTGCCATTGTCGAGCTGGATCAGCAGGTATTTGGCGCGACGGGAGGCCGAGACAATGGTGGCGCCTTCGATCGCCTTGGCCAGGCCTTCGGGGAAGGGAAAGCGCAGGTTGGCACGGTTGAGCGTCACCTTCTCTATACGTGCGCCGACAATCCAGGGTTCAAGACCACGGCGGACCGTTTCGACCTCGGGCAGTTCGGGCATGTTTGACCTGTGCTTTAATGTGCCATGGCAATGCGGCGGCGGGTTGAATATGGTGCGCGCCAAGACAAACCTATAGGCGATTGCCATGACCGACGCGCAAGAAACCACTCATTTCGGCGAGCAGACCGTGGCCATGGATGACAAGCAGGGCATGGTCAATGCCGTGTTCCACAATGTCGCCGACCGCTATGACCTGATGAACGACCTGATGAGCGCCGGGGTTCACCGGCTCTGGAAGGACGCCATGGTCAACGAGCTGGCGCCGCCCAAGACGGGATCGCGGCCCTGGCGGGTGCTGGATATGGCGGGCGGCACCGGCGACATCGGCGAGCGCATCGTCAATGCCTCGGTCGGCTATGCCGAAGTGGTCGTCTCAGACATCAATACCGACATGCTGCGGGTCGGCGCCGAGCGGGCCAAGAGTTGGCGCTATCCGGCGCAGGCGAGTTTCGTCGAAGCCAATGCCGAAGAGCTGCCCTTCGAGGACAACAGCTTTGACGCCTATACGATCGCCTTCGGCATTCGCAATGTGCCGCGCGTGCAGAAGGCGCTGGACGAGGCGCATCGCGTGCTGAAGCGCGGCGGGCGGCTGCTGGTGCTGGAATTTTCGCAGGTGGACGTGCCGGGCTTCGACGCCTTCTACAAGCTCTATTCCGACCGACTGATCCCGCCGATGGGCAAGGTCGTCACCGGCGACAGCCAGCCGTACCAGTATTTCATCGAGTCGATCCGCAAGTTCCCCAATCCGGCGGCCTTCTCGGGCATGGTGGCACAGGCCGGCTTCAAGCGGGTCAAGCACACGAGCTTCACCGGCAATATCGCCACGCTGTTTTCCGGGTGGAAGCTCTAGCCCATGATCCTCTCTGCCTATTTTCGCCTGATCCGGGCCGGCTATGTCCTGGCCCGCGAGGGGGCGCTGTCGATCGTGCAGGAATTGCCGCCGGCATTGGCGCCGTTGAAATTCGGCATCTGGCTGGGGCGGCTGGTGGAGCGGCCCAGCGTGCGCAAGACGGGGCATGTCGAGCGGCTGAACAAGGCGCTCAACCGGCTCGGGCCGACCTATGTGAAGTTCGGCCAGACACTGGCCACCCGCCCGGATGTGGTGGGGCCGCGCGTCGCCAACGACCTGGCCGGCCTGCAGGACAAGATGGCGCCGTTTGATCCGGCGCTGGTGCCGGGGATCCTGCTCGCCGCGCTCGGGCCCAAGGCGGCCGAGATCACCGAGCTGTCGGCTCCCATCGCGGCGGCGTCGATTGCGCAGGTGCATCGGGCCAAGCTCAGGCCGGCCGGTGGATTGCCCAAGACAGTGGCCGTGAAAGTGCTGCGGCCGGGCGTCGAGACGCGGTTCATGGCCGATATCGAGAGCTTTTATGCCGTAGCGCGGCTGGCCGATCGCTTTGTTCCCTCCACCAAGCGGCTGCGGCCGGTGGAGGTGGTGGAGACGCTGGACCGCTCGGCGCGGCTGGAGCTGGACCTGCGGCTCGAAGCGGCCGCCATTTCGGAAATGGCCGAGAACATCAAGGATGACGAGGGCTTCGTCATCCCGTCGGTGTCCTGGGACCAGGTGGCGCAGAATGTGCTGACCACGACCTGGGTCGATGGCATTCCGATCCGCGATCATGCGGCGCTGGACGCCGCCGGGGTGGACCGCAAGGCGCTGGCCTCCAAACTGTTGCAGAGCTTTTTGAAGCATGCCATTCGCGACGGCTTTTTCCATGCCGACATGCATCCTGGCAATCTGTTTGCCGATCCGAGGACCGGCGATGTGATCGCCGTGGATTTCGGCATCATGGGCCGGATCAATCGCAAGGAACGCCGCTTCCTTGCCGACATTCTCTACGGCTTCATCACCCGCAATTATCGCCTGGTCGCGGAGCGGCATTTCGATATCGGCTATGTGCCCAAGGACCAGTCGGTCGACGATTTCGCGCTGGCGATAAGGTCGATTGGTGAACCTCTCCATGGCCGCACCGCCAGCGATATTTCCATGGCCAAGGTGCTGGGCCAGCTGTTCACCATCACCGACCTGTTCTCGATGCAGACCCGGCCCGAGCTGGTGCTGCTGCAGAAGTCGATGGTGCTGGTGGAAGGCGTGGCGCGGGCGCTGGATCCCGATCTCGATATCTGGACCGTGGCCGAGCCGGTGGTGGGCGACTGGCTGCGCAAGGAAGCGGGGCCGCTTGGCCGCATCCAGGACCTCAAAGATCATTTCGAGACCATTGCCGAAGCGGCCGGCCGGCTGCCGGTGATTGCGGCGCAGGCCGAACTGGCGCTGGCCGATTATCATGCCGGCAAGATGGCGCCGCGCGATCCGCTGATGCGCGGGGCCATCCTCGTATTGATGGCGATCGGCGGCGTGACGCTGCTGGTCGCGCTGTGGCGGCTCGTAACGCTATGATGCCGGGCAAGGTTTTCGGCTTCCTGCTGCTTGCCATGAGCCTTGCCGGCTGCGTCGATGCCAAGCTGGATGTGGCGCTCACAGGCGCCAACACGGCCAAGGCGTCGCTGCTGCAGGAGATGCGGCCGGATTCCTTCACGGCGGTGTCGCTGGCGGATACGCTTGGCGAGACGGAGTGGCGCGCGGCGGTCAAGGCTGTCGGCGATGCCACGCTGGCCAAGAAGGAAGCCGAAGAAGCCGGCAAGGACGCGTCGGACATTGTCATTCCGCCGCTCCCGCCTTTCTATCAGCCGCTGGCGGCAAAGTTCTGCACCAGTGGTGGCCTGCTGAAGCGCGTCGATGGTGGCGCCAGCTGTATCGAGACCGGCGAAGGCGCGTTTGGCGATATCGCGCTGGGTCCGCTGCAGCAGCCGCTGACCTTTACCCCGGAAGGCGACGGCCTCATCCGCATCGCGCTCCCCACGCAGCAATTGCTCGACGCGGTGCGGCCGGACATGGTGCTGACACCCGATATTGAAGCTATTATCCCCGCGCTGTTTGCCAACCGCCGGATTTCCATCCGCTTCTCCGGCGCCGAAGTGACCGAGACCAATATGACCCTTGCCAAGGACGGGCTGTCGGCCAGCCAGGATATTGCCATTCTCGACCTGATTTCGGGCAAGTCCGAGCTACCGGATGAATTCTATGCCGTGGTGCGGGCGCCATGAGTGTTGGGATCAAGCTGATCTGGTTGCCGCATGGCGAGGGCCTGCCCCTGCCGCGCCAGCAGACCGCCGGCGCTGCCGGGCTCGACCTGGCCGCGGCGCTGGGTCCCGACGAGGTGCTCAGCATAGCGCCGGGCGATTATGCCAAAATCCCGACCGGGCTGGCCATCGCTTTGCCCGAGGGTTTTGAGGCGCAGGTCCGTCCGCGCTCGGGACTTGCGGCCAAGCATGGCGTGACGGTGCTCAACAGTCCGGGCACGGTGGATGCCGATTATCGCGGTGAAGTCATGGTATTGTTGATCAACCATGGCAAGCAGGCCTTCGAGGTGCGGCGCGGCGAGCGTATCGCGCAAATGGTGGTGGCGCCGGTGAGCACGGTGACGCTGGTGGAAGTCGAGGCGCTGGATGAGACGACACGGGGTGAAGGCGGGCATGGGTCGACTGGTCGCTAGTCTGTTTGTCCTACTGACCATGGCCATCCCGGCATGGGCCGGCGATCGTGCCCTGCTCGATGTCATCGGCTATTCCGAGGATGCGCGCTATTTCGCCTTCGAGGAATTCGGCATCCAGGACGGTTCTGGCTTTGCCTATTCGTCGATCTATGTGGTCGATCTCAGCTCGGATTCCTGGGTGATCGGCACGCCGATCAAGCTGGTGGCCGAGGATGAGGCGGAAACCTTGCAGCAATTGCGCGCCAAAGTGCAGGCACAGGCGGCCGGGCAGCTCGGCGAGCTGGGCGTGGATGTGCCGGCGGAATTGGTGGCGTTGGTCGGCGATGGGGTGCCGGAGAATGACGGCCAAGTGCTGCGCTTCGGCGCGCCGGGCTATGGCCCGGGCGAAGTCAGCGGTGACCACGAGCTCCTGCTGTCGACCTTTCCCACCACGGCTGTGTCACCCTGCGCGGAGTGGTTCGCCGTCGATCCGCTGGGCTATGCCCTCTCCATCACCGAGGGTGAGGGCGAACGGCTTGTGCATCGCGACGGCAACCTGCCGCGGTCGCGCGGCTGCCCGACCGGCTATCGCCTCTATGGCGTCGCCCTGCCCTTCCAAGCGCAGGATGTGGCTGATGCCGTGGTGCTGATCTCGGTCTATCCCGGTGGCTTCGAGGGGCCGGACCGGCGCTTCATCGCGGTGCCGCTTGGCCAGTGACCCGCTCTCGCCCGAAGAAACACGGCGCTACGCCCGCCACCTGACCCTCAAGGGCATGGGCGGCACGGGCCAGCAGGCGCTGAAACGGGCGAAAGTTCTGGTGGTCGGGGCGGGCGGGCTTGGCAGTCCGGTGGTGGCCTATCTGGCCGGGGCTGGCGTCGGCACATTGGGCGTTATCGATCATGACGCGGTGTCACTGACGAACCTGCATCGGCAGATCATCCATACCGAAATCGGGACGAACAAGGCGAGGAGTGCCGGGCAATTCGCCCATGCGCTGAACCCGCATGTGAGTGTGATGGTGCATGAAGAACGGCTGGCTGCTGGCAATGTCGCCGCTTTGCTTTCCGTCTGTGACCTCGTACTCGACGGCACCGACAATCTTGTCACCCGCCGTCTCGTCGCCGACACCGCAGAAAGCCTCGGCCTGCCGCTGGTGTCCGGCGCTGTGTCGATGTTCGACGGCCAGGTGACTGTCTTCGCCCCCGGCGGCCCGCGCTTTTCGGACCTCTATCCCGCCGACGCCGACGACGCCGACCTGCCCTCCTGCGAAGCCACCGGCATCCTCGGCCCGCTGACCGGCGTCATCGGCACGCTGATGGCCATGGAGGCGATCAAGCTGCTGACCGGCATCGGCACCCCATTGATCGGCCGAGTGCTGACCTATGACGGCAAGGATGGGCGGTTTAGTGAGTTCAGCTACTAACTCGCGGCCAGTCCCACACTCGGTGTCACCCCGGCCTTGAGCCGGGGCCCATCCTGAGATCGTGCCACGGCCGCAAGGTCGATCGAACGAGCCACCTTGCGGCAGACCAGAGATCTCGAGATGGGTCCCGGCCTTCGCCGGGATGACATCGTGGGTGTGGCGCCGCTAGGGCACGCCGCAGATGGAGGGCCTTAGCCCCTAGGCGTCCGGATGCTTGAACACCAGGGCGGCATTGGTGCCGCCGAAGCCGAAGGAATTGGACAGCACCACGCCCAGATCGACATCGTCGCGGCGCTGGCGCAGGATGTTCATGTCTTCAAACGCCGGGTCGAGGGTCTCGATATTGGCGCTTTCGGCGATGAAGCGGTGCTTCATCATCAGGATCGAATAGATCGATTCATGGACGCCGGTGGCGCCCTGGCTATGTCCGGTCAGCGACTTGGTGGCCGAAATGGGCGGGCACTTGTCCTCGTTGCCGAACAGCGCCCGGATCGCCTCGATCTCGCGCAGATCGCCGACGGGCGTGGAGGTGGCATGCGGATTGATATAGTCGACCTTCTGGCCAACATTCTTCAGCGCCATGCGCATGCAGCGCTCGGCGCCTTCGCCGGAGGGGGCGACCATGTCGAGGCCGTCGGAGGTCGCGCCATAGCCAATCAGTTCGGCCCAGATTTTCGCGCCACGCGCCTTGGCATGTTCGTATTCTTCCAGCACCAGAACGCCGGCACCGCCCGAAATGACGAAGCCGTCGCGGTTGGCGTCATAGGCGCGCGAGGCCTTTTCCGGCGTCGCATTATAGTCCGAGCTCATCGCGCCCATGGCGTCGAACAGGTCTGACAGCGTCCAGTCGAGGTCCTCGTGGCCGCCGGCAAAGACGATGTCCTGCTTGCCCATGATGATCTGTTCCATGGCATTGCCGATGCAATGCTTGGACGTCGCGCAGGCGGCGGTGATGGTATAGTTGATGCCCTTGATGCCGAAGGGCGTGGCCAGTGTCGCCGAGGCGGTCGAGCCCATGGCTTTCGGCACGGCCAGCGGCCCGATGCGCTTGGGCGAAGTGTTCTTGCGGGTGATGTCGGCGGCTTCGACGATGGTGCGGGTCGAGGCGCCACCGGAGCCCATGACGATGCCGGTCATCGGGTTGGAAATATCGGACTGTTCCAGGCCCGCATCGGCAATGGCCTGCTGCATGGCGAGATAATTCCAGGCCGCGCCCTTGCCCATGAAGCGGGTGACGCGACGGTCGAGAATTTCGAACGGATCGAGAATCGGATCGCCCTTGACCTGCGAACGGAAGCCGAGCTCGGCATAGTCGGGGGCGGCGATGATGCCGGGCTTGGCGGCGCGCAGGCTGGCCGTGACCTCGTCCAGCGTATTGCCGATCGAGGAAATGATACCCATGCCGGTGACGACAACTCGTCTCATCGTGGCCTCGCTCTTTTCGTTCGTACTACGGGCGCCTTGGCGACGGCGCCTCTTTATGGTTGCGATCGGACCGGATTAAGGCCGGTCAGGCGCTCTTCTGCTCACTCATCTGTGTGTCGGTGAACAGGCCAACGCGCAGATTGGCGGCTTCATAGATCACCTTGCCATCGGCCTTGACCCAGCCGTCGGCGATGCCGAGCGTCAGGCGCCCCTTCATGACGCGCTTGAGGTCGATGCCATATTCGACCAGCTTGACGTCATCGGTGACCTGACCGGTGAACTTGATCTCGCCACCCAAAGCGCGACCGCGACCGGGCTGGCCGATCCAGCTGAGGAAAAAGCCGGTCATCTGCCAGATGGCGTCGAGGCCGAGGCAGCCGGGCATCACCGGATCGCCGATGAAATGGCACTTGAAGAACCAGAGGTCCGGATTGACGTCGAGCTCGGCGCGCACCAGGCCCTTGCCATGGGCGCCGCCGGTCTCGGAAATATCGGTGATGCGATCGAACATCAGCATCGGGGGCGCCGGCAGGCGCGCGTCGCCCTGGCCCGGCAATTCGCCGCGGCCATGCGCCAGCAGTTCTTCATACCCAAATGCGTTTTGCCGCTCGGCCATGCTCGATAACCCCGGTTAACCTTTGTCAGGTCTCGTATAGGCGCGCGCAAAGGGGGTCAAGTCAGCCGTCCTGCGGCTTTGTGAGCATTAAAGCCTCTATTGCGAAGCATTTGCACAGGGGCAAGCCTGCGGCATACCAAGCGCTTGTGTGAAATTTATGTGATAGTTATAAGGAAGCCAGTAATTTCCGGCCCTTTCGTCTTCAGGACCCAATGACCGATCGTATTCAACCTCTCCGTCCGCTGCCCTCGCACAAGCCCTGCCTGACCGCGGTGCTGCGCATGGCGGGCCTGCGCCCGACCCGCCAGCGCGTCGCCCTGGCCGAACTGCTGTTCGGCGGACCGCATCGCCACGTCAGCGCCGAGCAGCTGCATGGCGAGGCCACCGAGGCCAAGGTCGGGGTGTCGCTGGCGACGATCTACAATACGCTGCACCAGTTCCACGAAGCTGGTCTGCTGCGCGAAGTGGCCGTCGATGCCTCGCGCTCCTATTTCGACACCGACACCTCGGACCACCACCACTTCTACGTCGAAGACGAGCAGCGGATGATCGACATCCCGGCGTCTTCGGTCGAATTCCTCAGCCTGCCCGAAGCCCCCAAGGGAATGAAGGTCAGCCATGTCGACGTGGTGATCCGGGTACGGAAGGCGCAGGGGTAACCCTTGTAGTCAGGCCGGCGGAGAGTTATATTTGGATATAACTTAGGAGCCGTGCCATGCCTGCTGCAAAGCTTCGAAAAGTTGGTGGGTCGGCCATGTTGGCCATTCCACCTGAAATGCTCCAGACCATGAGCGTCAGCGTGGGCGCCATGTTCGATGTCAGCATCGAGGGTGGCGCACTGGTTGCGAGGCCGACCAAACCGAAATATTCGCTCAAGCAATTGCTGGACGAGGAAAAGGCAGCCGGCATCACACCCCTGTCTGAGGCCGATCAGGCCTGGCTGGATGAGCCGCCCGTTGGGCGCGAGACGTGGTAAGGAAGCAGGCGCCCGAGCGCGGTGACATCTATCACCTCGACCTGCGCCCCTCGTCAGGCCGTGAGCAAACTGGCAAGCACTATGTGCTGATCCTCACCAGCCGCGACTACAACCTGACCCACCTGCCCTATGTCGCCCCGATTACCACGGTGGGCAATGCCTCGCGCGCCGGTGGCACCTATGTAAGCCTTTCCGGCGCAGGCACATCGGTCACCGGCATCATCCAGCTTGATCAGGTCAAGGCAGTCGATCTATTGGCGCGAAACGGCAGCAAGACGGGCGAGAGCGTGCCTGCGACGCTGATGGATGATGTGCTGGCGCGGTTTTCGTCGATCTTCGAATAGGCCTGTCCAGCCCCTCGACCCGGCTAAATCGCCATCCGCTCCGGTGACAGGCGCCATTGCGTGCCCCATATTGAGCGCTGTCGATAACAGCCTCAAGGGTGGCCAATGAGCCAGAAGGTCAATCTGAACGCCTATTTCGAGCGAATCGGCTTTGCCGGATCGATCGCCCCGACCTTGGCGACGCTCGAAACCATCCAGGCGCTGCATCCCGCCGCCATTCCGTTCGAAAATCTCAATCCATTGCTCGGCCTGCCGGTCGAGCTGGAGCTGAAGGCCATCCAGGCCAAGCTGCTGACCGAGCGGCGCGGCGGCTATTGCTATGAGCATAATCTGCTGCTCGGCGCGGTGCTGCGCGAGCTCGATTTCACTGTGCGCAGGCTTGCCGCGCGGGTGCTGTGGAACAATCCCGAGGGCGCCAGCCGGCCTGCCACGCATATGGTGCTGGCCGTCGAGATGGGAGGCACCAGCTATCTGGTCGATGCCGGTTTTGGCGGCATGACACCGACGGCCCCGCTCAAGCTGCGCGCCGATACCGAACAGGCAACGCCGCATGGGCTCTATCGCCTGACCGGCGGCCAGCCCGGCTGGGTGCTAGAGGCGCAGATCGAGGGCGAGTGGAAGCCGCTCTATGCGTTCGACCTGGTGGAACAGTCTGACGAGAATTATGCCGAGGCCAATCGCCAGGTGTCCACAAATCCGGAATCGCCCTTCACGTTCCAGCTGCGCGTGGCGCTGTCGCCGCCGGGCAAGCGGCTGGCGCTGCTCAACAACCGCTTCACTACCCATGTTGCCGGTGAGCCATCCGAGGTGCGGGAGCTGACCAGCGTGGCGGAGATTCGTGAGGTGCTGAGCACCACCTTCGGCATTCAGCTGCCCGCGGCGGACCTGCTCGATCCCAAGCTCGAGGTTCTTCTGGCCGATGCCGGCGTGACGGAGATCTGAGCATGGCGCCGGTCGTGGTCGATCCCAGCAAGGTCAAGGAATTCGCCACGCGGCAGGCCTTTTATGACTGGCTGGCGAAACACCACGAGACGGCCGACGAGATCTGGATCCGCATCTTCAAGAAGGCCAGCGGCAAGCCGACCATCAGCCCGGTGGAGGCGATTGACGTCGTGCTGTGCTGGGGCTGGATCGACGCGATCCGCAAGAGCTGGGACGACGAAAGCTTCGTGCAGCGCTATACGCACCGCGGCAAAAAGAGCCTGTGGAGCCAGATCAACAAGGACAATGTTGCCCGGCTGGTCGATGACGGGCTGATGACCGAACATGGGCTCAAACATGTCGAGCTGGCCAAGGCGGACGGCCGCTGGGAAGCCAGCTATGGCACGACCATGGACCCGCCGGACGATCTCGTGGCCGCCATCGAAGCCAGCCCCGCGGCCAGTGAATTTTACCGCAGACTGAGCGCACAGAACCGCTTCGCGCTGATCTTCCGCACCATCAATCTCAAGACGCCGGCCGCGCGGGCGCGCAAGATTGCCGGCTTTGTCGAGATGCTGGAAAAGGGCGAGACCATCTATCCGCAGGGCAAGGGGAAGGCCTGATGGCGCTGTGGTTCGCCTTCCTGCGCGGCATCAACCTCGGCAAGCGCCAGCTGAAAATGGCCGAACTGCGCGGGGCGATGGAGGAGGCTGGATATGCCGAAATCAAGACCGTGCTGGCCAGCGGCAATGTGCGGTTTAAAGCCGAGGGAAAAGCGGAAGCCATCAAGGACAGTCTCGAAAAGCTGATCGCGGCGCGGTGTGGGTTTGATGTCGGCGTGGTGTTGCGCTCGGAAGCCGAGCTCAAGGCCATGCTGGACGGTCATCCCTTCGACAGTCTCGATCCCAAGGCCGATTTCACCAAGCATGTGATGCTGTTCGATCAACCGCTACCCAAGGGCACGACCATCGACGGTCTGCCGGGCCATACCGAAGTGCTGCGGGTGGACGCGCGCGAACTCTATCTTGTCGGCTATCGCCAGCCGAACGGACGTTATACGGAAGGCGTCGAGGAGGTGCTGAAACCGCTCTATGCCCGGCTGGGCAAGGGCGTGCTCGACACCACGCGCAACTGGAACACCATAGAGAAGATGCTGGCATGATCACGGTTTTCGGCTCCACCAATCTCGACCAGGTCGGCACGGTCAGCCGGCTGCCCAAGCCGGGCGAAACCGTTGCTGGCGGCAGTTTCTCGATGGCGGCCGGCGGCAAGGGCGCCAATCAGGCGCTGGCAGCGCGGCGTGCGGGCGCAGAAGTGCGTCATGTCTCGGCCGTGGGCAAGGATGCCTTTGCCGGCCTGGCATTGGAGCTTTTGGAAAAGGACGGCGTCGATCTCTCCGGCCTCAAGCACGTCGATGGCCCCACCGGGATTGCCATGATCTTTGTCGACAGCCATGGCGAAAACGTCATCGCCATCCTGCCCGGCGCCAATGGTACGGTGACGGTTGAGGATGCCGAGACGGCATTGGCCAATGTGACTGGCGGCGTCATGCTGCTGCAGCAGGAAATTCCCCAGGCGGCGACCGAGCGGGCGCTGGATCTGGCGCGGGAAAAGGGCATTACCGCCATTCTCAACACGGCGCCTTTCCTCGAGACCACTAAGGCCGTGGCCCCCAAGGCGGCGATCCTGATCGCCAACGAAACCGAATTTGCCCTGCTGACCGGCCGCGGCATCAATGAACTCGACGCCGCCATGGGCGACTGGGCGCGCGAGCACAAGCAAACCGTCATCGTGACGCTGGGCGGCGATGGCGCGCGGGCGGTGACGGCCGATGGCAAGGCGATCTCTGTCCCCGCGCTCAAGGTCACGCCCGTCGATACGGTCGGCGCCGGCGACACGTTCTGCGGCTATCTCGCAGCCGGCCTCGATGCCGGGCTGCAGCTGGAAGCGGCCATGCAGCGGGCGGCGGTGGCAGCGAGTGTCGCCTGCCTTAAGCCGGGGGCGCAGCCGGCGATCCCCACCGCCGATGAGGTCGCTGCGGCTCTGGCGGGCTAGAATGTTATCCGGGAGGCCTGCCGAGGCATGACCTCCCGGCTTGAAGGCCCGCGCTAGCTGCCCAGGCTGGCAAGCAGCTCTGCTAGCTGGTCCAGCTGTTCCGGCAATCCGGCGGCCGAGCCCTGCAGCGCCTCCTCGAGCGCCTCCGGAGACGGATAGGCTTCATGGAATGTCACCAGTGTCCTGCCGCCCTGGTCCTCGAAGGTCACCGTGGTGATCGCGCCCTCCTGCTCCTCGTCATTGGTCCAGACGATGCGATGGTTTTCAACCACGTCGAGATACTTGCCATAGAAGGCCATGGTCTCCGAACCGCCGGAGCCGAACTCGAGGCGATATTTCCCGCCCGTGCGCACGTCCATGTCGCAGCCAACGAGCGAAACGCCGGTCAGCGATCTTGGCATCCACCAGCGCCGGAACAGGTCGGGCTGGCTCCACGCCCGATAGACCACGTTCGGGGGCGCGTTGAACGTCCGCGTGATGACCAGTTCGCGGTGCCCCCGGCGTTCGACCGACGTGGGGTTGGACACCCCACCTGCACTGCTAGCCTGCTGATCCATCGTTTTCCTCCTGCTGCATTTCGCTGATGATGTCGTCCAATGCCTCGAAGCGCGCCTCAAAGAGCCTGCGATACGCCTCGATCAACGCCGCTTCTTCCTTGAGGTCGCGCGTCCCGAGCCGGCAGGTTCTGACCCGCCCGAGCTTTTGCGTGACGACGAGCCCTGCCCGCTCCAGAACGCTGACGTGCTTTTTCATGCCGGTCAGCGTCATCTGGAAATGATCGGCCAGGCTCGTGATCGACGCTTCCGAGCGGCCAAGCCGGTCGATGATGCCGCGGCGGGTCGCATCGGACAGCGCCGCAAACGAGAGATCGAGCGAGGTGTTTTGATACTGAACCATATAGTTCAGTTTATAGCCGAAAGGCACAGGACGTGCAAGCGACGCGAAATATCGTCGCAAAGAGCCGTGGCTCTCGACCATCGGAGTGGCGCCGGAACGCAAAGGGCAGATCAACCGGAGCTGCCCTTTTCAATTTAACGAACCAACCCGCTATTCCTAACGCCCGCGTTTTCTTGACACGGCCAAGGCTATCGCCGCCAAGACCCATGCAACAGGCGGCTAGTTTGGGGTGGATTCCAGACAGTCCGGATTTTAGCTGTGTTACACAGATAGCGGACACGCGCGATGGCGCTTTTCACGGGCAGTCATCACAAGAACGGTCCATGCGACCAAGCAGTGCCCCAGCTGACCTGCTTGAACATGAGACCCGTCCCTGGCTCCGATGCGGATGCCCTCGCCCTGTTGCTTGACTAAATACTCATTACGTTGGCGCCACCCAGTGATTTTCGGGACCAACAGGCCGGCAACGGCCGGCCGATATCTTCGGGCAAGTCGACGCGGTCCAGGCGATCGTGTTGGTGTGTCTGTTCTACATATCAGTTCATTTAATCTCCCGTCGAGCATGGCTGGACCACGCATGCTACTTGTGCCAACAGGTGGTCCGGGAGAATATGGCAGCGCCTGAGCGTGCAAGTATCAAAGCGCAAGCTCGCTCACAGCCAACTCTCACCTTGCTGGTTATCAGCCATGTGGCACAGGTGGGCACCGTGCCTCGTGTGCCACCATGACCTTTGGAGCCAAACCCGGTCATAGGGTCGTGTTGCGGGTGCGTGGCCAGCATAGTAAGGCAGGCCCATGGATCGGCTTTCTGCATTGCAGCTCTTCGTTCGTGTCGTGGACAGCGGCAGCTTTTCGCAGGCTGCCCGCGATCTGGGCGTGGGCCAGCCCACCGTCAGCAAGCAGATTGCGGCGCTGGAGGAGCGGCTGGGCGCGCAGCTGCTCAGCCGGACGACGCGCGGCCTGCGCCCCACGGCATCCGGACTCGACTTCTACGACGCGGCCCAGCGCGTGTTGCGGGACCTGGCGGAGGCTGAAGGTTCGGTTTCGAGCGGAAATGAGCAAACCAGCGGCATGGTCAGGGTGGCCGTTCCCCCGATGTTGGCCAGCCTTCTGATCGTGCCCAGGCTTCTGGACTTCTACGCCCGTTTCCCGGCTATTTCGATCGAGCTGGTGGTTTCCGAGCGGCATTCAGACCTGGTGCAGGAGGGAATAGACCTCGCTGTGCGCATTGGCAGAATGAGCAATTCGGGTCTGGTGGCACGCAAGATCGGCAGTCTGGACTTCGCCACTGTTGTCAGCCCGGATTACCTGGCGACGAATGGCGTACCGCGCACGCCAGAGGACCTGCACCGCCACCACCTCATCGCGCATCGGTATCTGGGAGCCTCTGTCAGCTGGACCTTCGGGGACGATGACGAACACGCCATCACGCCGACAGGTCGGTTCAGCTCCAACAACCCGGCGGATATGGTCGTCGCGGTCGTTGCCGGGCTCGGCATTGCTCAAGGGCCCAGGCGCCTGTTCGAGGCCGAGATCGGATCGGCACGTCTGGTGGAAATTCTGGCGGACCGCCGTTCACCAGCCCGCCCCATCTATGCCGTACATGCCGTGGATCGCGTTCCCCGGAGGGCCCGGATCGTCAGCGACTTCATCGCATCCTGCCTCGAAAGCACGCCTGCTGGCAACTTTGAACAAGGCCATTCCTGACGGCGATAAGAGATATTCCGGCCGGTCGCCTACTGACCGGGCGTATGACGGCATAGCTGTGTCTCTGGTTGCGCCAAGGTCTTTGGCGCAAAGCATTGGACCAGAGCACAGGCATGCTGAACACGACCAAAACGATTGCCGTCATCGGCGCCACAGGACGGCAGGGAAGCAGCGTTATTGAAGCGCTCTTGACCGCTGGCACGTGGGATATCCGCGCCGTGGTTCGCAATCCGGGATCACCGGCGGGCAGGCAGATGGCCGAGCGCGGCGTCGCGGTCGTCGCTGGCGACCTGGATGACCCAAGGCGCCTGCGCGATGCCTTTGAGGGCGCCTATGGCGTCTTTTCCATGCAGGGCACCCACGACGACGGCGGTGAAATCGAAGCCCGCCGTGGGGCCAGGGTCGCCGACGCCGCCGCTGCGGCGAGGGTCAGGCATTTTGTCTACGCCTCGGTCGGTGGTGCGGAGCGACACTCGGGCATTCCTCACTTTGCCGCCAAATGGAGCATCGAGGAGCGTCTCCACAAGATCGGCCTGCCGGTGACCGTCGTACGGCCAGTGTTCTTCATGGAGAATTTTGCGCTGCAGAGCTATCGCTACGTCCTGCTTGCTCTCATGCGCAGCTACCTTCTGCAGAACAAGCCCCTGCAGATGATTGCCGTGGCAGACATCGGCAAGTGGGTGGCGCAGGCATTCGCCAATCCTGAAAAGTTCATCGGCTCGGCACATGAAATAGCGGGCGACGAGCTGACCCGCCAACAGATCGTCGCTGCTTTCAGGAGGCACGGGCTCAGGGGCAACCTGCCGTTCGCCATCCCGCGCCTCGTGCTGGAACGACTGCCCGGCGAGCTCGCGCCCATGTTCAAGTGGTTTGGCCGGGCCGGCTATCGCGCCGATATCGCCCGCCTGCGCGCCGGTCAGCCCGATCTGCAGACCTTGATCAGTGGCTCGCCAACCAATCGGCCCCGCCCGCCTGACGCCAGGCGGTTTCCGTTTCAAACCTTACCAGATGTCCAGCCGACGCGATCCACAGGACCGCGCGACGACAATGATTTTCAACAGCGATGGAGTATAAAATGTCGCAAACACTCTCGAACAAGGTTGCTCTCATTACGGGAAGCTCGCGTGGCATCGGCCGCGCAACCGCACTCGCCTTTGCACGGGAAGGCGCCGCACTGATCGGCGTCCACTATGCCAGCAATGCGGAAGCGGCCCAGGCAACCGTGCGCGATGTCGAAGCATTCGGCACCAAGGCGGTGGCCATTCAGGCCGACCTGCGCCGGGGCAAGACGGCAACCGACCTGATCTGGGAGCAGTTCAAGCCTGCCGCAGTCAGCGCCATTGGCGAGGAAAAGCTCGACATCCTGGTCAATAATGCGGGCATCGCACCGGGCCTGACACTGGATCAGGTTGACGAGGCCCTGTTCGACGACCTGATGGCCATCAATCTCAAGGCTCCGTTCTTCATGATCCAGACCCTGGCCAGTGCCATTCGGGACAACGGCCGGATCATCAACGTCTCCACCGCCTTCACGCGCGTCGCCGCGACGTCCGATCCCGTATACGCTGCCTCCAAGGGCGCCATTGAAACCCTGACCCTGGCACTCGCGCCACAGTTCGGTGCGCGCGGCATCACCGTAAACGCGATCATGCCCGGTGCCACCGAAACCGACATGAACGCGGATAAGCTGGCTATTCCCGGCGTGCGCGCCATGTTTGAGGCAGCATCAGCCTTCGGGCGCGTCGGTCAGGCGGATGACGTTGCCGGCATTATCGCAATGCTGGTGTCCGAACAGGCGCATTGGACGACCGGCCAGACCATCGATGCTTCGGGCGGCACAAGACTGTAGTTTTTGGTACCAATGCCACAATGAACGACAGGGCGGCCTCAAGCAGGCGGTCACCCTGTCGACGCGCCTAGAATGCGCCGCCTGCCTGACGTTCGCTTGCCGCTATTGCCGAACAAGCCCGCCTGTCCGCAATCCACGCGAAGACCGATAACCCGTTCTGATCGATGGAAGCCTCTGGGAACATAGCACAGCAGGCGGGCGGTCGAGGTGGAGGCAGCATCAGACTGCCGGGTGTGAGCGCCAGGATACCGGCGGGGACGGGGGTGGGGACCGGAGCGTCCGCCCCTAGGCTGCAATCTCTCCAAATGCCGACTGCGGGCATGCCCTAGCCTGCCCGCTATGCCGGAACTGATGCGCGTTTGCGGTTTTGCACAATCGCGGCTACCTCGGGCATGTGGCGGGTGCCCCATTCGCACATTGGGGCGAGAGTTTTGGTCAGGCTCTGGCCAAATTCGGTCAGGTCATATTCGACATGCGGCGGCACTGTCTGGAAATCAATGCGACGAACAACGCCATCATCAGTCAGTTCCCGCAGATGCTGGATCAGCATCTTCTCGCTCACATTTGTGACCAGCTTTCGGAGTTGACCAGTGCGGTGGGGCCCGCAGGCCAAGTGGTAGACGATCAACGGTTTCCACTTGCCGCCAAGGATGGCGAGAACCGCTTCCATGCCGCATTGAAACCTCGTCTCGGGCATTCCGAATCTCCGAATTTTGATACTTACAAAATAGTCGGTACTGGTTTGATGGTATGTTTCGTTCTAGCAGGACTGGACGTCGACGTCGACGTGCAATTCCGACACAGGACACCATCATGGCCAAAATCCTCGTCACTGGCGCTACCGGCAACATTGGCCGAGCAACGCTCCAGCACCTCCTGAAGCGTCTCCCTGCCAGCGACCTGGTTGGCTTGGCCCGTGATCCCGCCAAGGCAAACGATCTTGCGGCCGCAGGAATACAGATCCGCCAGGGCGACTATTTCGACCATGACGGACTGGTGCGCGCATTTGAGGGTGTTGAAAAGCTAATGCTCGTCTCCGCTACAGCCTTCACCGATCGCAATACCCAGCACAACAATGCCATAAGCGCTGCCCGGCAAGCGGGCATCAAGCACATCGTCTACATGCCGATCATCCACGACGTTGAATCTGCTTTTATCTTGCCCGATATCACCGAGCAGGACCTGTTCGTTGAGGAACAACTGAAGGCATCCGGCCTGGCTTACACGCTCGTCAGACATCCGCCTTTTATCGAGAGCATCCCCTTCTATATCGGCGGCAATCCCCTGGAGACTGGGGTGCACGCGCCGGCTGGTGCGGGAAAGGCAGGATATGCCAGTCGTGACGACCTGGCAGAAGCGCATGCGATTGTCTTGAGCGAAGAGGGTCACGCGGGCAAGAACTACACGCTCTATGGCGATGCCGCGCTATCCTTCGCGGACATCGCCAAAATCATGTCAGATATCAGCGGCAAGACAGTGCCGTATGTTGCCGGCACAGATGAGGACTACGTCGACCACCTTATTGCGGCCGGTCTGCCGGAGCCCGCTGCACGCTTTGCGCTTGGTTGGATGCAAGGCATCAATGCAGGAGAATGGGGTGGCAAAGCGGGCGACCTGGAAAGGCTCATCGGGCGCAAACCAATGCCTGCGGACGAGTTCCTGCGCACCCACTATGGGGCAAGCCAGGCGTGATAGTGACCTGAATAAGTGCCATCGACCAAGTCATATCGGGATTCACCGGGGGTTGGCCGCACCGGCAGTCCCCCGGTGCTAAGAGCAGAGCTTCCCATCCACCACGCCTAGTCCGCTACTGAGCTGCCTGACTGTCTGTCCGCTCTTGGTAAGTGATCGGCCGCGTCGGAACGACCGCAATGGGGTCGATAGCAGTCGCTAAGGCCCAACCCCAAACAAAAAGGGCAGGTCCACCGGACCTGCCCTTTTCCATATTCTTGCTCAGCAAACCGAATTCACTTCGGCGCCAGGACCATAACCATCTGGCGGCCTTCCGACCGGGGCTGGCTCTCGACCTTGGCGATGGCCTCGGTCTGGTCCTTGACCTTGATCAGCAGCTGCATGCCCAGTTCCTGGTGCGCCATTTCGCGGCCGCGGAAACGCATCGTCACCTTGACGCGGTCGCCATCGTCGAGAAAGCGCTGCACGGCCTTCATCTTGGTCTCGTAGTCATGCGTGTCGATGTTCGGACGCAGCTGGACTTCCTTGACCTCGATCACCTTCTGCTTCTTGCGGGCCTCGGCAGCTTTTTTCTGCGCGGCATATTTGAAGCGGCCGAGGTCGAGCATCTTGGCGACCGGCGGCACGGCGTTGGGAGAGATCAGAACGAGGTCGAGCCCCTGTTCCTGCGCTTCTTGGAGAGCCGCGCGCGTGTTCACGACACCGCGGTTCTCGCCTTCAGCATCGATGAGCTGAACATCGGCGCTGGTGATATCTTCGTTCGAGAGCGGCCCATCTTTCTGGGGCGCGACTGGTCTCATTGGACGACGAATGGCAAAGGATCCTTGTGTAATTTAGCCAAGTGGTGAAATCGGCCATAAAATCGTGTTACGCGAACGATAAGTCAACAGGCAAACGGCCAGAAAACCAGCCGGTTGCGCCATTGAAACGCCGCGATCCGCAAACTCCGTCGGTGTGACTAATACAAGCCAGGCGCCTTGGGAAGAATTTGATGAGCATAACACAGCCGCAGCCGTTCCGCATCACTGTCGGTGAAGGCGAAGAAAGCCGTGAAATCGCGGTGGAACAGCGCGCCGGCACGGGTCCCGGCCTGTTCTGGCTCGGCGGCTTCCGCTCCGACATGATGGGCAGCAAAGCCATGGCGCTCGATGCGCTGGGCGCCGAGCGGGGCCTGATGGTGACGCGCTTTGATTATTCCGGCCATGGCGTGTCAGGCGGCGATTTTGACCACGGCACGATTTCCCGCTGGCTGGAAGAGGCCGAGGCGGTGTTTGCCAAGACCTCTGGCCCGCAGATCATCATCGGCTCGTCGATGGGCGGCTGGATTGCGCTTTTGCTAGCGCGACGACTGCTGTCCAGGGGCACGCCGGCCAAGGGCCTCGTGTTGATCGCCCCAGCGCCCGACATGACGCATGAGTTGATGCTGCCGAGCTTCACGCCCGCCGAGCATGACAGCCTGCAAAACCTAGGCTATATCGACCAGCCGAGCGAATATTCCGATACGCCCTATCGCATCACCCGCGCGCTGATCGAGGACGGCAAGCAGCACCTGTTGTTTGGTTCGGTGATTGAGACCGGCTGCCCGGTGATCATCCTGCAGGGTGGGCAGGATCCCGACGTGCCGCCGGCCCATGCCATCAAGCTGGTGACGCATATGCTGCATGATCCGGTAACGCTGACGCTGATCCCGGATGGCGATCATCGCCTCAGCCGCGACGAGGATCTGGTGCGGCTGCGCGATGCGGTGCTGCGGCTGGTTACGCCCTAGCGTTCCTGCAGGTCCTTGTTGGACCACCAGGAAATCACGATGAGGCCAAGGTCAAACACCCGCACCTTGCGGTTGCGCTCGGCCCAGCGCATCTGCCAGCGCGGCTTGATTTTCCACAGCCCTTTTTCAGTCTTGATCCGTATCCACGACATGCGCCCGCCCCGTGCCTGCCTCGTCCCCGCGATAAATGAACCACTGTTTAATGAAGGGTTAAAGACCAAACTGGCTTGGGAATGCAGATTTATTCGAAACCGGAATTTATCGGAGGTCAGCTGCGCGTGTTGAGCCTGGTCTTCTGCACGCCCTCGGCGTCGAAATTGTCCGGGCTGAGCCAACGCTCATATTCGGCGCGCAAACCCGGCCAGTCCTTGTCGATCATCGAGAACCAGGCCGTGTCACGGCTCTCGCCCTTGAGGATCATGTCCTGACGGAACAGGCCCTCATACTGGAAACCGAAGCGCGTCGCGGCGGCCTTGGAGGGCTCATTGCGGTCATTGCATTTCCATTCAAACCGGCGGTAGCCGAGGTCGTCGAAGGCGTGGCGGGCGAAGAGATAGAGCGCCTCGGTGGCCAGCGGCGTCTTGGCCATGGGTAGGCCCCAATAGACGCCGCCGATCTCGATCGAGCCGTGTTCGGGGCGGATGCGCATCCAGCCCTGCTGGCCGACCACCTTGCCGCTCGCCTGATCGACCACGGCGACATAGCGGTTCTCGCCCCAAACGGCGTCGGCAATGCGCTGCTCGACCTCGGCCAGCGTTTCGGGCGCCGTGCTGAACAGCCAGCGATAGCGCTCGGGGCCGCCGGGCATGGTGGAAATGGCGAAAATATCGGCCGCATGCTTTTGCGCCAGCGGCTCCAGCCGCACGAAGCGGCCTTCGAGCACCACCGGTTGCGGCGCGGATTTAGCGGGGTGAAGCGCGCTCATGGCATGGTCTCCCAGATGGCGTCGAGGCTTTGGCGATAGTTTGGATAGAGCAACTCAATGCCCAGCGCCCGCTTGATGGCGGCATTGGAGACGCGCTTGTTGTCCTTGTAGAAGCTCTTCTGCATCGGCGTGAACTCGGCCTGTTCGAAGGGCACTTCCGGCGGCGGTTCCACGCCCATCAGCCCGGCGGCATAGGTCACCAGATCCTGCGGCGGCGCCGGTTCGTCGTCAGCCAGGTTGAGGGTCCCCTCCAGCCGCGCGTCCGCTGCCAGCGCAGTGATGCGGCCGATGTCTTCGACGTGGATGCGGTTGAACACTTGGCCCGGCTTGATCACCCGCCGCGCGGTGCCATCGGCGAGCTTGTCGAAGGTCGAGCGGCCGGGGCCATATATGCCGGCAAGGCGCAGGATGCAAAGGGGGACACCGCGTTCGGCGGCATAGTCGCGCCAGGCCTGTTCGGCCGCAACGCGGCGATCGGACCGATCATTGCGCGGCACCAAGGGGGCCGTCTCATCGATCCACGCCCCGCCGAAATCCCCATAGACCCCGACCGTGGAATAATAGCAGAGCCACTCGAGGTTTTCCGCCGCATCGAGATCGGCCCGGTGCTGGATCAGTGCCGGATCGCCCGCTTCTCCCGGTGCGATGGAGAGGATGACGTGCGTGGCGGCCCGAAGGTCCGGCACCAGCGTGGCGCCTGGCGCCGTACCGTCGAAAACATGCGCCGAAAGGCCTTGATCGGTTAGCCGATCGGCCTTGTCTGGCGTGCGAACGGTGCCCGAAATGTTAACAGTGTGTGAACCAACTCGGATGGCCTGCACCACCGCCAGAGACGAATAGCCGAGACCAAAAAAGAAGGCGCGCATCAGATATCCCCGGTCCATTCCAGCATTACCGAGCTATCGCTTTCTCGCGGCAGATAGGCAAGGCTGAGTTGGGTGGCGCGCTCGGGATCGAGCTTGCGCAGCGCCCAGATTGCCGCGCCGCGCACCAGGGCATCCTCGGCATCGAGGCGGGCCTCGACCAGCGGGATAAAGTCGGAGTTGCCAGAATTTCCGATGGCGATCAGCACGTTGCGCAGGAAGCGCCCCTGCCCGATCCGCTTGATCGGCGAGCCGGCAAAGAGGGTTCGAAACGCCTCATCATCGAGCTGCACCAGATCGGCCAGTTGCGGCCGCTCGAATTCAGGCCGCGCGCGCAGCTTGGCCTCGCGGCTGATCGAGGCGAACTTGTTCCAGGGACAGACGGCGAGGCAATCGTCGCAACCATAGATGCGATTGCCCATCGGCACGCGAAATTCCAGCGGTATCGGGCCTTTATGTTCCACCGTCAGGTAAGCCAGGCACCGCCGCGCATCGAGGCGGAAGGGCGCCGGGAAGGCATTGGTTGGACAAACATCGAGGCAGCGCGTGCAGCTGCCGCAGCTTTCCTCGTGCGGGCTATCCCCGGGTAGCTCGGCCGAGGTTAAAATGGCGCCGAGAAACAGCCAGGAACCGAAGTCGCGACTGACCAACACCGAATGCTTGCCCTGCCAGCCCAGCCCCGCCGCCTCGGCCAGCGGCTTTTCCATCAAGGGCGCGGTATCGACAAAGACTTTGACCGCCTCGCCGGAGCGCCGCGCCAAGAGGCCTGCCAATTCCTTGAGCTTGCCCTTGATGATCTCGTGATAATCGCGATTGCGGGCATAGACCGAAATCGAGCCCAGCGAGCGCTCGCCCAGAATGGCCAGCGGATCACTCTCGGGCCCGTAGTTGATGCCGAGCAGGATCACCGACTTCGCCTCGGGCCACATGCCCTGGGGACTGCCACGCCGCTCGGCGGTCTCGGCCATCCAGTCCATGTCGCCATGCCAGCCGGCAGCCAAAGCGGCATTGAGCTTGTCGGGCAAATCCGGCCGCGCATCGGCGGGGGCAATGCCGAAGGAGTCAAAGCCCAGCGCGGTGGAACGGGCTTTCAGCTCGGCGACGAGCTTGTCGGGAGAGAGGGTCAACGTCCGGAAATATCGTGCTCGAGCAGTTGGCGGATATAGCGCGTATAGGGAATGCCCTGCTCCTTGGCCTTGCTCTTCACCGCATCCAGCAACGCCTCGGGAATGCGCATGTTGAGCTGGGCGGCCTTGGGGTGATATTCGAACGGAGAAGGCTTGAACTGGCTAAAATCGAGATCCGACAAATCCTGCTCCAGAAATTGAGCGGCTTCCTCGTCACTCTTGAAATGCGGTACTTTTCTAACGCCCATAGAGTTCAAACTCCTTTGCATGCATGTAGCGGGCGCTGATTGGCCGAGCCAAAAGCCTTCCCTCTAGCTGCCTTGTCGTAAAGACGACGAACAATGGACGTTCGTTGTGCGTGCGGCCAATCACCAGGAATCGTTCTTCTTCGAACGAGTGTTTGACATCAGGCGATATCAAATGTGGCAGCGTGAACAGCGCCTCTATTTCTGCGATCGATACACCATGGCTCTGACACTTCTCGCGGTTGGCCCAGTCCCACTCAAAGCCGGCGATGTCCATCTCAAATCCCTATACCAACGTATATACAAATTCAAGATCAGAAATCGAGATCAGCATAGCCCTTTTGCGGCGGCATGGCGACGACGCGGTCGTTGAGGAGGGTGCGGAAGGCCGGGCGGGACTTGATGCGGGAGTACCAGTCGCGGGTTTCACCGGCCTTGCCCCAGTCAATATCGCCGAGATAATCGAGCGTCGACAGATGCGCCGCCAGTGCGAAATCGGCCAGCGTCAGCGTGTCGCCGGCCAGCCAGGAGCGGGTGGCGAAGAGCCAGTTGAAATAGAGCATGTGCTCGTTGAGATTGGCCTTGGCGACGCGCAGCACGGCCGGATCGGGAGTCGCGCCCTTGTGGTCGCGCTTGACGATCTTTTCCTCGAGCACATAGCGAGTGACTTCGTCATTGAGCTTGACGATGACCCATTCGATCAGCCGCCACATTTCGGCGCGCGGGCTGGGATCGGGCGGGATCAGCCCAGCGACGACGCTGGGCGTATAGAGATCTTCCACCGTATGGATCGACGCCAGGATGCCGACGATGGGCTGGTCGCTTTCGCCGAGCAGGATGGGCAGGGTGGCCGCGGGGTTGATTTCGAGCAGTTGTTCGTCGCGCAGCCAGGGCTTTATCTCTTCCATATCCAGAGGCACGCCATATTCGGCGCACATGAGACGGATCAGGCGCGACGATGGGTCGAGGGGATGATGGATGAGGCTCGGCATGGTTTTGACGCTCGTCTCTTTTTGAGGCCATGGCAATAGCCAAGCTTGGCGATGCGGGCGAAGCACGCTAGAGCTTGCCAAAGTTGAGGCCCAATGGACTGAATTAGGGGATCAGATGAACGCCGATCAAGGTCTTTTTGTGCCGCTTATCCTCGGAATCCTCGAAGGCCTTACCGAATTCCTGCCGGTCAGCTCCACCGGCCACCTGCTGCTCGCCGGCCATTTCTTTGGATTGACCCAGCAGACCACCTTCATCGTGCTGATCCAGCTCGGGGCGATCCTCGCCGTCATCACCGTCTATTTCGCCAAACTGGGCCTGCTGATCCGCGATGCGCTGACCGGCAAGGCCTATGCCTGGCAGTTCGCGCTGTCGGTGATCCTCGCCTGTTTCCCCGCCGTCATCGCCGGCGTCTTGCTGCGCGATTTCATCCAGGGCGATCTCTGGGAATCGGCGGCGCTGATTTGCTGGACGCTGCTTATCGGCGGCATAATCCTGCTGATCGTCGACCGGCTGCCGCTGCAGCCAAAGTATGACGATATCTACCAGTTTCCCTGGCATGTGGCGCTGATCATCGGCCTGTTCCAGATGCTGAGCCTGGTGCCCGGCGTGTCGCGTTCCGGCTCGACCGTGGTGGGCGGCATGCTGTTTGGCGCGTCGAAGCGCGCCGCAGCCGAATTCACCTTCTTCATCGCCCTGCCGATCATGGTCGGCGCCTTTGGCTATGACCTCTACAAGAGCCGCGACCTGATCGACACGTCCATCGCGGTCAATGTGGCGATCGGCTTCGCCGCCGCCTTCGTGGTCGGGGCGCTGGTGGTGCGGTATCTCTTGGGCTTCGTCAGCAAATACGGCTTTGCGCCCTTCGCCTACTGGCGCATTGCCGTGGGCATTGCGGGCTTGTTCGCGATCTACGCTTTCGGCCGATAGAGCAAAAAAATCCCCGCCGCGGCGGGGATCTTTCTTTGGATGCTCTACTGTTCCAGCGGCTTGTAGTTGGCCGGGATGGAAAAGAAGCTGCGCGGGATCTGCTGGTCCTTCTCGACGTCATAAAGCGAAAAGGTAAGCTCGGCGCCGCTGGGTTCAACCAGGCTCCACTGCGCCAATTCCTTGCTGTCGGTGTCAAAGATCAGCGACACCTGTACGGTCCCCGCCACGGTTTCCTCGACGACGGTGATGGAAATATAGCCGTCCGAGGTCGAGACATCGACGACATTGGCGTCGAGCAGATTGACCTGGTCGCCAAGGAACTGGCGTAGCGGGATCGAGTCCTGCGGATAGGCATAATAGGTCTCGTCGCGCCGGTTCAGCACATAAAAGCCCTTGCCGATGGAGACGATTTCCTCACGGCTGGGCGGGGCATAGCGGAAGGCGATCTTGTCGGGGCGCTCAAGGAAGAAGGTCCCCTCGGTGCGGCCGCCATTGGTATCGATCTGCAGGAACCGCCCGACCATGGTGCGAATGGCCGAGTTGTGTGTGCCGATTTCGGCGATGATTTGCTGCTGCTCCGGGGTCGGCGCTGCGCTCTGCGCCCACGCAGAAGTGCCAAGGGCAAAGGCGGCAGAGAGGCCGAGCAGCAGGGCATCGCGTCGAATCATGGACAGGTCTCTCAGTCGGAATTGCAGGTGAAGCTAACCTAGAAAGCAATTGCGGCAACAGGTGGTTCCGTCACCGCCCTTGGCGGCGCACACGCAAGCGTGCTCACATGGCGACGCAACAGCGGAGGAATGAGATGCGCACCCTGATCGCAGCAATCGGCCTGAGCCTTGTCGGCACGAGCGTGGCGCTGGCGGCCCTGCCGCCGCAGTATCAGCGCCAGGCCGAGCTTTTGGCCATCATCGGCGACGAGGGCGTGGTGGAGGCTTTCGGCTTTGGTGGGATCGAAGGCGTCGAGCTGAACGGCGTCGATCACTACATCGTCCGCGGCGGCGACTGCATGCTGGATGTCATGATCGAGGATCTGCCCAATCAGCATGAAGCCGGCTGGGCCGGACCGCGCGAGTTCAAGCTGGTGCTGGGCACGCTGGTCTGCGAGGGAGCCCAGTAATGGCCGAGACCCTGACGCAATGGTGGCGCGGCGGCATCGTCTACGAGATCTATCCGCGCTCGTTCAAGGACAGCAATGGCGACGGCATCGGCGACCTCAGGGGTATCACCCAGCATCTGGCCTATGTCGCCGATCTTGGGGTCGATGCGATCTGGATCACACCCTTCTTCAAGTCGCCGATGGCCGACTTCGGCTATGACGTGGCCGACTATCGCCAGGTCGATCCGATCTTCGGCACGCTGGCGGATTTCGACGCGCTGACCAAGGAGGCGCATCGGCTGGGCCTGAAAGTGCTGGTCGATTATGTGATCAGCCACACGTCGGACGAGCATCCGTGGTTTGTCGAAAGCCGCTCATCGCGCGATAATCCGAAAGCCGACTGGTATGTCTGGGCCGATCGCAAGCCGGATGGCGGGCCGCCCAACAACTGGCTTTCGGTGTTCGGCGGGCCGAGCTGGCTGTGGGACACGCGGCGGCGGCAGTATTTCCTGCATAATTTTCTGACGCAGCAGCCGGATTTGAACGTGCACAATCCCGAAGTGCAGGCCGCGATCCTCGGCGAGATGGAATTCTGGCTCAAGCGTGGGGTGGACGGTTTCCGGCTCGATGCGCTGAATTTTTCCATGCATGACCGGCAATTGCGCGACAATCCGCCGTCCGAGCATCCGGAAACCTCGGAACAGCCGCTCAGCAACCCCTATGCCTATCAGAAGCATCTGTTCGACAAGAGCCAGCCGGAGCTGCCGGAGTTTTTGAAACGCATCCGCGCGCTGCTCGACCGCTATGGGGCCAATACGACAAGCCTGGCAGAAATCGGCGACGATGCCGAACTGACGCTGAAACTGATGAACCAATATGCCGGCCAAAGCGACAAGATCCACATGTCCTATGGCTTTGACTTTTTGAGCACTACCTTCACGCCGGCCCATTTCGCCACGACGATCCAGCGCTATCAGGCCGGTGCCGCGGACAGCTGGCCGTGCTGGGCCTTTTCCAACCACGACTGTATCCGCCATGCCAGCCGCTGGACCAGACCGGGGCAAAGCATGGTCGCCGTGGCACGGCTGGCGGCAGCGCTGCTGCTGAGCCTGCGTGGGTCAGTGTGCCTCTATCAGGGCGAGGAGCTTGGCCTGCCCGAGGCCGACATCAGGTTCGAGGACCTGCAGGACCCGGCCGGCAAGACCTTCTGGCCGGAGTACAAGGGCCGCGACGGCTGCCGGACGCCATTTCCATGGGATGGGGCGGCGGAGAATGCCGGGTTCGGTGCCGGGACACCGTGGTTGCCGGTGAGCCCCGTTCACAAGACCATGGGCGTGGCGCAACAGGTTGGCGATCCGGCTGGGGTGCTGGCGTTTTACAAGCAGGCGATTTCGGTTCGGAAATCGACCGGGGCGCTGTTGTTGGGGGAGCTCGACGTGGTCCAGGCCACCGAGGACCTATTGGTCCTGCAGCGACACTTTGGCAACGAGACCGTGGTCTGTGCATTCAATTTTGGCGATGTGACATTAGACCTCGACATCGGCACCGGCACGGTCCTGCTGGCTTCCACTGGCAGTTCGGCCAGCACGGTTGGGCTGCTGGGTTATGTGTGGTTGCGGGTGGAGTAGAAAGCAAGAATACCCCCACCCGACCTCTTCGGGGGCCACCCTCCCCACAAGGGGGAGGGATAAGAGGCATCGAGGCCGCTGAACTTGCCTATCCCTCCCCCTTGGGGGGAGGGTGGCCCCGGAGGGGTCGGGTGGGGTGATGGGAGCCACGGTGGCCGTGGTGGGCAGATCCGGACTATCGAAACAAAAGCCCCGGCACAACGGCCGGGGCTTTTTCATTCACTGAGCGACCGGCTCAATACCCGTCGCTATTATTCCCGACCAGGATCTCGCGCTTGCCGGCGTGGTTGGCCTGGGAGATCACCCCCTCGCGCTCCATCCGCTCGATCAGCGTGGCCGCCTTGTTGTAGCCAATCGCCAGGCGCCGCTGCACGTAAGAGGTGGACGCCTTCTTGTCGGTGAGCACGATGTGGACGGCCTTGTCGTAGAGTTCGTCGCCCGAGCCGGCATAGTCGTCGCCGCTCGAAGCGCTTTCGCCACCATATTCGCCGCCTTCGTCCTCTTCCTCGGTGATCGAGTCGAGATAGTCCGGCGCGCCCTGGCTCTTGAGGTGCTTGACCACGGCTTCGACTTCGCTGTCGGCCACGAAGGGGCCGTGCAGGCGCTTGGTGCGGCCGCCGCTTGCCATATAGAGCATGTCGCCATTGCCGAGCAGCTGCTCGGCGCCCTGCTCGCCCAGAATGGTGCGCGAGTCGATCTTGGACGTCACCATGAAGGAGATACGGGTCGGGAAGTTGGCCTTGATCGTGCCGGTGATGACGTCGACCGAGGGGCGCTGCGTGGCGGTGATGATATGGATGCCGGCGGCACGGGCCATCTGGGCCAGGCGCTGGATGGCGCCTTCGATGTCCTTGCCGGCCACCATCATCAGGTCGGCCATTTCGTCGACGATGACGACGATATAGGGCAAGGGCTCGAGATCGAATTCCTCGCTCTCATAGATCGCCTCACCGGTTTCGCGGTCGAAACCGGTCTGCACGGTGCGGGTGATGACTTCGCCCTTGGCCTTGCTCTCGGTGACGCGCTGGTTGAAGCCGTCGATATTGCGGACGCCGATCTTGCTCATCTTGCGATAGCGATCTTCCATCTCGCGCACGGCCCATTTCAGCGCCACCACGGCCTTCTGCGGGTCGGTGACGACTGGCGTCAGCAGATGCGGAATGCCGTCGTAGATCGACAATTCGAGCATCTTGGGATCGATCATGATCATGCGGCACTGCTCGGGCGTCATCTGGTAGAGCAGCGACAAAATGAAGGTATTGATACCCACCGACTTGCCCGAGCCTGTGGTACCGGCGATGAGCAGATGCGGCATGCGGGCGAGATCGGCGATCACCGGCTCGCCGCCAATGGTCTTGCCGAGGCAGATCGGCAGCTTACCCTTCATCTTCTCGAAATCGGAAGAAGCCAGCATTTCGCGGAAATAGACGGTTTCGCGGTTCTGGTTGGGCAGTTCGATGCCGATGGCATTGCGGCCCGGGACCACGGCGACGCGGGCAGAAATCGCGGACATCGAGCGGGCGATATCGTCGGCCAGCGAGATGACGCGGCTGGACTTGATGCCGGGGGCCGGCTCGAGTTCGAACAGGGTGACGACCGGGCCGGGGCGGACATTGATGATGTCGCCCTTGACGCCGAAGTCTTCCAAGACGCCTTCGAGCTGGCGCGCCATGGCTTCAAGGCGCTCCGGCGCATGCTCTGGCGACGGGCCGAGGTGCTTTGGCTCGGAGAGCAGGCTCAGCGGAGGCAGCTCGAAGCTGCCCGGCTCGCTAAAGAAGGAGGTCTGGGCTTCGCGCACTGCGCGCTGGCCCTGGGCCGGGCGTGGGGCCGGCGCCGTGACGCGCGGCTTGGCCGGATCGACCGGATGGAAGCGCGAATCGCCGCGCTGCTGGTGGTTGACCACTGGCGGCGTTGGCATGTCCGGCACGAAGGGCACGTCGTCGGCCTCATCGGGATAGTCGAGTTCGCTGTCGTCATAGCTTGGCCGCGCATTGATGCGCGAGGAGACTTCAGGCGCCTCCTCATAGTCGGGCTCGAAGCTGGGTTCGACGAAAGCGGGTTCTACCGGGGCATGGATGCGACGCTGGGTTGGGGCGATGGAAGGCTCGCGGCGCTCGACCACCGGGGCGGCATGGCCATCAAGGCTGGGCTCGACCTCCTCGTCACGCCAGGTGGCGGCTTCGGCAGCGCGGCGCTCGGCATGGCTGGCGCGGGCACGACGGAAGGCAGTGCGCATGGAATAGCCCATATGCACCATGGCGCCGAGCGCCACATCGACGATGGGATTGGTTTCGGGCTCGTCGTCTTCGACTGGTGCCGAGACGCCCTTGCGACCGGTGGCGGCGGCAGCGGATTTTTTCTTGGGGCCGGTGGGCAGGGACTGGCCGAGACCCATGGCGATCCAGAAGGTGGCCAGCGCCGGAATGGAGAGGATGATGGCAAACAGCACGGCGGTGACCGCCTGCGGCTGTTCGCCCGTGACCAGCGTGGCCAGAGCGGTAAAGCCATTGCCGACGAGACCACCGAGGCCGGTGGGCAGTGGCCAGGAGGCAGGCATGGCGACGAAGGACAAGACGCCGGCGACCAAGAGTGTCGCGGCGACCCAGCCGAGGAAGCGCATGCCCAGATGCGTTGGCATGCGGCGGCGCATGAAGGCCCAGCCCCAGAGGGCGGGTGGCACCAGCAGCACCAGGGCAGAGAGGCCAAAGGTCTGGAACAGGGTGTCGGCGATCACCGCGCCGGGAAAGCCCAGCCAATTGGCGGGGGATTTGGCCGTGGCATAGGAAAAGCTCGGATCATCGACCGACCAGGAGGCCAGTGCCGCGAGGCAGATCGCCACGAAGCCCAGGAGAATCATGCCGGCCAGCCGCACGGGAATGCGAATCGCCAGCGCCGGGGGCGGCGTCGGCAGGGCCTTGGCCGCGCTGCTGCGCGAGGCGCGCTGCGGCACGGAGCGGATTTCATCGAGCACTGGCGAGGGAGAACTGGGCATGGGCGAACTCAATACTTGCCCGGCTCAAGACCGGGCCCACATTGGCTGCATGCTATCGAGGTCTGGTTAACCCGAGGCTAACCATGGGGATTGGTGAATGCCCTGCGGGCAAATGAAAAGGCCCGCCAAGCAGGGCGGGCCAGTCTGCCGCATCGTCGCGAGGGAGGAGCGAGACCGCGGGAAAGCGCTGCTAATCGATCGTGGAGTGCAGCCCGTGCAGTTTGCGAGTGGGAAGCCTCTGTGGCGGGCCAAGAGGGACACGAGCCGCACGCCACGATCGATTTTTGGTAGAGCCGGGCGGCGCGGACGCCGCCCGGTAGAAAGCTTAGTTGTAGGCGCGCTCGCCGTGGCTCGACAGATCGAGGCCATCGCTCTCGGAGGATTCCGGGACGCGGGCGCCGCCGAAGATCGCCTTGACGATCAGCATGGCAACGAAAGCCACCACGCCGGACCAGACGATGGCGATACCGACACCGGTGAGCTGGATGATGAACTGGCTGCCGATCGAATATTCCTCGGCAACGCCCAGCGGGTAACCGCCGAGGCCCGGTGCAGCGACGATGGCGGTGCCCAGGGCGCCGACGATGCCGCCGATGCCGTGGATGCCGAACACGTCGAGCGAGTCGTCATACTTGAGCATGGGCTTGAGGTTGACGACGGCCCAGAGGCAGACCACGCCGGCAATCGCGCCGAGAATGATCGCGCCACCGACACCGGCAAAGCCAGCTGCGGGGGTGATGGCGACGAGGCCGGCGACGGCGCCCGATGCAGCACCGAGGGTCGAGGAGTGACCGCGGGTGATCTTTTCACCGATCGCCCAGGCCAGGGCACCGGCAGCAGGCGCCAGGACCGTATTGATCAGGGCGACGGCAGTGAGAGCATTGGCTTCGAGGTTGGAGCCGGCGTTGAAGCCGAACCAGCCGAACCACAGCAGGCCGGTACCGACATAGGTCCAGACCAGGTTGTGGGGGGCAATCGGTTCCTTCATGTAACCGAGGCGCGGGCCAAGCACGATGGCGGCGACGAGAGCGGCCACACCGGAGTTGATGTGAACCACGGTACCGCCGGCGAAGTCATAGGCGCCGAGGCCGAACAGCAGGCCCGGGCCCGACCAGACCATGTGCGCCATCGGGATGTAGGAGAAGGTGAACCAGATGGCGAGGAAGGCCATCAGGGCGCCGAACTTCATGCGCTCTGCGATACCGCCGACGATCAGGGTCGAGGTGATGCAGGCGAAGGTCAGCTGGAACACCACGAAGACCATTTCGGGCAGCTCGAAGCCAGCCGAGAAGGTTGCCGCGCGGCTGTCGAGCGTGACGCCGGAGAGGAAGAATTTCGAAAAGTCACCAACGAATGCGGAGAGGCCGCCTTCGGTCGGGCCGGCAAAAGCCAGCGAGTAGCCATAGGCCACCCAGAGGATCGAGATCATGCAGAAGCCGAGGAAGACCTGGGTCAGCACCGACAGGATGTTCTTGGCGCGCACGAGGCCGCCGTAGAACAGGGCCAGGCCAGGGATGGTCATGACGATGACGACCATGGTCGAGACCAGCATCCAGGCAACGTCGCCCTTGTCGACGACGGCAGCAACTTCTTCAACCACAGGCGCCGCGGCCTCCTGGGCGAATGCTGGCAGTGCCAGCAAAAGGGAAGCAAGAGCGGCGCCTCCCAAAACCTTTGACATGTTCATCTGTTTTTCTCCCGATGACGCTTAGAGGGCCGCCGCGCCGGTTTCGCCCGTACGGATACGGGTGACGGCGAGCAGATCGAGCACGAAAATCTTGCCATCACCGATGCGACCGGTCTGGGCGCTATCGCGGATGGCGGTGCTGACGGCGTCGGCGAGCGCGTCATCAACGGCGATCTCGACTTTCAGCTTGGGCAGGAAATGCACGGCATATTCGGTGCCGCGGTAAATTTCGGAATGCCCCTTCTGGCGGCCATAGCCCTTCACTTCGGTCACGGTCATGCCGTGGACGTCGAGTGAGTTGAGAGCCTGGCGAACCTCTTCGAGGCGTGATGGCTTGATAATTGCAATCACCAGTTTCATGTGAGCCCCTTTGCGACTTGGCGCTGGTCTGGAATGCCCTCATAGACTCAAGCGCCGTGCCAACTTGGCCAAGCAGAGAAAAACGTTCGATTTCAGTATGTTACAGATTTGCTGATTTTGTGGGCGGCGAGAACTGCGCGTAAATGCACAAATTCTGTGCAATGCGCGAGTGGTTTGGGCAAGATTGCTGCAGCCCTGTGGCAAGTGGCGCGCTTGCGTCAAAGCGGCTGACGCGCACAATGGCAGCAAAGGAGTCTTGCGATGGCCGGACGGGACGAATTCGATGTCATCATCGTGGGTGGCGGGCATGTGGGACTGACGCTGGCGCTGGCGTTGAGCCAGTCGGCGCGGGGCATTCGCGTCGCTCTGCTCGATCGCCGGCCACTGTCAGTGCCGCGCGATGCGCGGGCTTCGGCAATTGCCGCCGGCGTGCGCCGGGTGTTCGAGGCACTGGGCGTCTGGGGCGTCATGGAAAAAGCCAGCCAGCCGATCACCGCGATGCGCATTACCGACTCGGGGACCGGCGATATTTCCCGGCCGATGTTTCTGGCCTTTGACGGCGATGTCGCGCCGGGCGAGCCCTTTGCCCATATGGTGCCCAACAGCGTCAGCGCGCAGGCGCTGCTCGATGCCGTCAGCGGCAAGATCGAGGTGATCGCGCCGGCCAGCTTCACCGGCTTTGTCGCCGAGGGCAGGTCTGGCCGGCTGACGCTGGATGATGGGCGGGTGCTTTCCGCGCCGCTGGTCGTTGCGGCCGATGGCGGGCAATCGGCGCTGCGCGGCATGGCGGGCATTGGCGTCACTGGGCATGACTATCGACAGACAGGGCTGGTCACCACGATTGCGCATGAACTGCCGCATGATGGCGTGGCCTATGAGCATTTCCGCCCCGCCGGCCCGTTTGCCAGCCTGCCATTGCCGGGCAATCGCTCGTCGCTGGTGTGGACCGAGCGCAGCGAAGACGCGCCGCGCTTCCTGGCCATGGACAATGACACCCTCGCCGCCGAGATCGAGGCGGTGATGGGGTCCACCCTTGGCGCCGTGACGCTGGAGGAAAAGCTGCAGGGTTTTCCCCTGAAGCTGCAGATTGCCCGCGATTTCGTCGCGCCGCGCCTGGCACTGGTCGGCGATGCGGCCCATGTGGTGCATCCGATCGCCGGCCAGGGCCTCAATCTCGGGCTCAAGGATGTCGCGGCGCTGGCCGAAGTGGTGGTCGAAGCGATCCGCCTGGGGCTCGATCATGGCAGCGACGATGTCTTGGAGCGCTACCAGGCCTGGCGCCGGCTCGATACCGCCAGCATGGCGGCAATGACCGACACGCTCAACGCGCTATTTTCCAATGACGTCGCCCCGGTGCGGGCAATCCGCGATTTCGGGCTTGGGCTGGTCGACCGGGCGGGTCCGGTCAAGGCGGCGCTGATCCGCACCGCGTCGGGGATTGGTGGCAATGGGCCAAAACTTTTGAGCGGGCTGCCGATTTAGGCGGCCCTACTCTCTTGCATTTTTGCTTTGATTTGCACCTGACGACCCACACCCACGGTGTGGCAGCGTCTCAGATAAGCGGCGTGCGTTCAGGAGTTGAAGCCCCTACTCCGCGTCATCCCCCCAAATCCGGCAATTGCCGCAGCGCCTCGATATCGACGCTGCGCGCTTCGTCGAGGCTGAGCAGCGGCACGCCCTTGATGATCGGGAAGGCCAGCCGGGCCGCCACCGAGATCAGCTCGCTTTTGTCCGCCGACAGCATCAGCCGCGTCTTGGTCAGCGGGCAGACCAGCATTTCCAGCGTCCTGGGGTCGAGCACATGGCGCGGATTGACCGAAGGCGTTGTGGCCATGGTCAGTTCAGCGGGGTCGGGCTGCCGGCGCCGCCGCGCGCGATTTCATATTCGGTCATGGCGATCAGCGTTTCGGCACGCTGCTCCAGCGTTACAGCCTCGAGAAGCACCTGCTTTTCGGCCGGGCCATAGGGGCCGACCATGCAGCAGAAATTGACCAGGTCGGCCGTGCCGGTGCGCTCGATCTCCTCCCAGTTGAGCTCGATGCTGGCAAATTCGGCATAGTCGCGCATCATCTTGACGAAGCGCTCGCGATCCACCGCCGCCTCGCCGAAATCGCGGGTGAAATCGCTGGCGAATTCATCGCCGCTGATAATGCCCTGGCGATAGGGCGTCATCACTGTCAGCTCATGGCTGAGCCGGAAGCGCGTCACGCCTTCGAGAATGATGAAATAGCGGCCCTCGCCGCTTTCCTCGAAATGCGTCAGCCGGCCGAGACAGCCGACGGTCTGCAGCGGGGACCGGCCCTTGGGGCTTTCCTCGCTGGTATCCTCGGGCTGGATCAGCCCGATCAGCCGATCACCACGCAGCGCCGCATCGACCATTTCCACATAGCGCGGCTCGAACACATTGAGCGGGCGATGGGAAAACGGCAGCAGCAGCGCCCCGGTCAAAGGAAAGATCGGGACGGACTTGGGTAGATCGGCTGGGCTCTGTGGGCGCTTTGGCATTCTTTGGCCTTTACGAAAACAGCGCTGCCGAGAGGAGACGGCGGCCCTTGTTGGTGGCCGGGTCGCGCGGACCCCAGGCATCGAAGAATTCGAGCAGCTTCTTGCGCGCGCCATCCTCGTTCCAGGTGCGGTCGCGCTTGAAGATGGCGATCAGCGCTTCGGCGGCTTCCACCTTCTTGCCTTCGGCATTGAAGGCGAGGGCCAGGTCATAGCGGGCCTGGTGGTCATCAGGATTGGCGGCGACGGCGGCTTCCAGCGCTGCGGTCTCGCTGAGGTCGGCGGCTTCCGCGAGCAGGCGAATCGAATTGACCAGCGTCGTATAGGCATCGCCCTTGCGCTCGTCTTCCGGCACCAGATCCAGCGTGGCCTGAGCCTGGTCGGCTTCACCGGCCGCCAGATAAACGCGAGCCAGGCCAATCAGCGCGGCACCATGATCGGGCTGATGCTGCACCACCATGCCGAAAATCTGCGCGGCGCGGTTGAGGTCGCCTTCGGTCAGTGCCTGTTCGGCGGCGGCCAAAGCTTCGGTAATCTGGCTTTCCATCGAGCCTTCTTCAGGTTGCGGCGTCGGGCCGGCGGCAATAACCTTTTCGGCAAAGCGGCGCACTTCGCCCTCGGGCATGGCGCCCATGAAGCCATCAACCGGGCGGCCGCCAGAAAAGGCAAAGACCGCCGGAATCGACTGGATGCCAAGCTGGCCGGCAATCTGGGGGTTTTCGTCGATGTTGATCTTGATCAGCCGTATCGCACCGGCCTTTTCATTGACCACCTTTTCCAGCGCCGGGGTCAGCGCGCGGCAGGGGCCGCACCAGGGCGCCCAGAAATCGACCAGAACCGGAGTATCGAGCGAGGCATCGATCACGTCGGCCTTGAAGCCCTGGTCGGTGGAATCCTTGATCAGCGCGCCCATGGGCACAGTGGACTGGGGGGCAGCGGCAACGCCATTGAACGGAGTGGACATGAGGAAATCTGGACCCTTCAGCGAGGCAAACTGGAAAATTTGCGGACCTTCTTGCGCCCGCAAATGGTGGTGTGACAAGCCCCTCTATCCACAACCCGGCACGAAGATGACGATGTCGTCAAATTGTGGGTTGCAATCGGGCAAGTGATTGGGCATATAGCGCGTCGTCGCCGGACAACAAGAGTGACCGGCAACAAACGGAGCGCGGGTGTAGCTCAGGGGTAGAGCATAACCTTGCCAAGGTTAGGGTCGAGGGTTCGAATCCCTTCGCCCGCTCCAATCTTCCTCCCGCGAGGAAGATACGATCAAAAGGCCGGACCTTCGGGTTCGGCCTTTCGTCTTTTCAGCCATCACCACATCAAGGCCATGCAATGGCCGGAAAACCCGCGCAGCGTGCAATTTGGCGCGTGGCGACACTGGTGCTCGCCACCGCATCGCATTAGAAATCGCCTATGTTCAAAGCCCGGCGCGCTGCCGGATCAACGAGTGTGGAGATGCCGAGTGATTATTGAACCGAAAATCCGTGGTTTCATCTGCACCACCGCCCATCCGATCGGCTGCGCCGTCAGCGTGCAGCGCCAGATCGACCATGTCGTGGTCAAGGGCGCCGTCGAATCAGCGCGCAAGCGCGTGCTGGTGCTCGGTTGCTCGACCGGCTACGGCCTCGCCTCGCGCATCGTCAACACTTTCGGCTCGGGTGCCGATACGGTCGGCGTGTCGTTTGAAAAAGAACCCAGCGAGAGCAAGACCGGTTCGGCCGGCTGGTACAATAACCGCGCCTTCGAAAAGCGCGCCGAAGCGGCCGGCCGCATTGCGGTGACCGTCGAAGGCGATGCTTTCTCGGACGCCATCAAGGCCGACACGATCGCCCAGATCCGCGAGCATCTCGGCCAGGTCGATCTGATTGTCTATAGCCTCGCCTCCCCGGTGCGCACCGATCCCAAGACCGGCGAAGTCTACCGTTCGGCCATCAAGCCGATGAACAATGCCGTGACCTCCAAGACGCTCAACACCGGTACCGGCGAAGTTTCCGAAGTCGAGATCCAGCCGGCAACCGACGAAGAAGCCGCCGCCACCGTCAAGGTGATGGGCGGCGAGGACTGGGAGCTGTGGATTGCCGCGCTGTCCGAAGCGGGCGTGCTGGCCGATGGCTTTGTCACGCTCAACTATACCTATCTCGGCAGCGAGCTGACCTGGCCGATCTATCACAAGGGCACGCTGGGCCGGGCCAAGGGCGATCTCGATCGCGCTGCCGCTGCCATCCGCAAACAGCATGGCGCCGACAGCGCCTATGTCGTGGCGCTCAAGGCCGTGGTGACCCAAGCCAGCTCAGCCATTCCGGTGGTACCGCTCTATGGCACCATGCTGATCAAGGTGATGGACGAAATGGGCCTCGGCGAAGGCACGATCGAGCAGATCGACCGGCTGTTCCGCGTCAAGCTGCAGGCGCCGGTGGCACTGGATGACGAAAACCGCGTCCGCGTCGACGATTGGGAATTGTCCAAGACCGTACAGGACGAGATGACCTATCGCTGGCCGCTGCTGTCCACCGAGACGCTGGCCAATCTGGCCGATCTTGACAAGCACAAGGCCGAATTCCTCCGCCTGTTCGGCTTCGGCCTCGGCGGCGTCGACTATAGCGCCGACCTGGATCCGCGCACTGTCGGCTAAGCGCCAAGAGATAAAAGGCCAGACGCAAGTCTGGCCTTTCTTTTTGCCGTTACGGCAGGGTGTGCCCTGCGGCCGTGAACAGGCGATACCATTCCTCGCGGGTCAACGGCACGGCCGAGCCAGCCGCCGAATCCTTGACGCGGGTGGGATTGGTGGTGCCGAGCACGACCTGGATATTGGCCGGGTGGCGGGTGATCCAGGCCACGGCAATGCCGGTCGGCGTCACGCCATATTGCTTGGCCAGCGCGTCGATCGCGTCATTGAGCTCAGCGAAATTCTCGCGGTCGCCGAGGAAGACGCCGTCAAAGAACCCCTTCTGGAACGGTGACCAGGCCTGCAGCATCATATTGTTGAGGCGCGAATAATCCAGCAGGCCATTGTCGCGCGAAATCGACTGGTCGAGCCCGGCCATATTGGCCGCCACGCCCTGGGCAAACAGCGGCGCATGGGTGATCGACAGCTGCACCTGATTGGCGACCAGCGGCTGTTTCACCGCGGTCTTGAGCAGCTCCACCTGACCCGGCGTATGGTTGGACACGCCGAAGTAGCGGACCTTGCCGGCGGCCACCAATTGCTCGAAAGCTTCCGCGACGTCTTCCGGCTCGACCAGCGTATCGGGCCGGTGCAGCAGCAGCAGATCGAGATAGTCGGTCTTCAGCGCGGCCAGCGATTCATCGACTGTCTTGAGGATGTGCTCCTTCGAGAAATCAAAAAAGCCCTTGCGAATGCCGACCTTGGACTGGATGAAAATCGCCTCGCGCTCGGCGGCGCTGAGCTTGATGGCATCGCCAAAGCGCTTCTCACAGAGGTGGCGCTCGCCGCCATAGATATCGGCATGATCGAACACGTCGACGCCGGCATCGCGCGCCGCGCCATATAGCTGTTGGATTTCCGCATCGCTCATCTTCGGAATGCGCATCAGCCCCAGTACGACGCTGGAGACGCGACGGCTGCTGTGGGGGAGTTGGTAGGTTTTCATGTTTTTGTTCCCTCGGACGAATCCTCGGGGCGACGCTATCACCGGCTTGTGGCGATGCCGAGATGGGCGGTCAGTTCCCGTGCCGCAGCGCCCCCAGCCCTATTCGCCCCAACCGTCGAGGCCGACGGGCCATAGCCCACCAGATGCACGCGCGGGTCGCGGGCGACCTGCGTCGCCAGCCGACCGGTCATGGTTATGCCGCCAGACTCCTCGCGCAATTGCAGCGGCGCCAGATGGTCAAGCGCCGAGCGGAAGCCGGTGCACCACAGGATGACATCGACATCGAGCTCCCGACCATCGGCCCAGCGCACGCCGGTCGGGGTGATCTCGGCAAACATCTCCTGCCGCTCGAGCACACCGCGCTCTTTCATGGCCATAATCGCCCGTGTCATGGGCAGTCCCGTCACCGAGACCACCGAATTGGGCGGCAGGCCGGCGCGGACGCGATCTTCCACCAGCTTCACCGCCGCCCGGCCGGCCTCCTGATCGAACGGGCCTTCGCGGAAGCGCGGCGGCGTGCGGGTGACCCAGGTGGTGCGCGTCACCATGGAAATCTGATCGAGCAGCTGGATGGCGGAAATGCCGCCGCCCACCACCAGCACGTGCTGCCCGGCAAAATCCTCAGCGCGATGGAAATCGGCGGTATGCACTTGCTTGCCGCCAAAATTCTCGCGACCGGGATAGTCTGGAATAAACGGCTTTTCCCAGGTGCCGGTGGCATTGATGATTCCCCGCGCCGAGAACAGGCCGCGATCGCTCTCGACCCGCAAGCGCTCGCCGCGCGGGCAGACCACGCTGACCGTTGCTGGCCGCAGCACGTTCAGCCCGTAATGCTCTTCATAGGCCGCGAAATAATGCGGCACCGCGACCGAGGCCTTGACCGTGTCATCCCCGCCGGCGTTGTCGGCAAAGCTCATGCCCGGCAGGTCATGCACGCGGTTGACGGTGGACAGCGTCAGCGACGGCCAGCGATATTGCCAGGCCCCGCCCGGCTGCGGCGCTCGGTCGAGCACGAGGAAATCGCGCCCCGGCTCGAGACCCAGTTGCTTGAGGTGATAGGCTGATGACAATCCGGCCTGCCCGGCACCGATGACGACAATGTCGAGCTTGAGCGCCATGCGTGCGCCCTGATCCTGATCCGCCACGCTGGCCCCCGGTGCTGGTCATATCCATGTATGGTCGCAGCGGCCGGCTCGCAACCTCTCGGCGCCGCCGGGTGTTCTGCTGGTCCAAGGAGTTTACCAATGGCCCACGTGACCTATGACGTCGTCGAGCATGATGGCGGTTTCGCCTACAAGGTCGGAGATGTGTTCTCCGAAACCTTCCCCACCCACCAGGCCGCGCATGACGCCGCCGTCTCCGCTGCCCGCCGGCAACAGGTCGGCGGCAATGACGAGGCGATCCAGTACCAGGACAGCAAGGGCGAATGGCACGAGGAACAGGCCGATGGCGGCGATCGGCCGGAAGCCGACGTCGAGGATGAGTTGAAGGACTAGGCGCGCCCCGCCAGATGCTGGCCGGTCACCGAGGTTTTTGACTTCGCGAGATCGGCCGGCACGCCTTCGAACTGTACGCGGCCGCCGTCCTGTCCGGCGCCTGGCCCCAGATCCACCACCCAGTCGGCCCGCGAGATGACGTCGAGATTGTGCTCGATAACGATCACGCTCGAGCCCGCATCGACCAGCCGGTCGAACAGGCCGATCAGCGTATCGACGTCATTCATGTGCAGGCCCGTGGTCGGCTCGTCGAGCACATAGATATTGCCGTCCTTGCCCAACTCCGCCGCCAGCTTCAACCGCTGGCGCTCGCCGCCGGACAGCGTCGACAGCGGCTGGCCCAGCGTCAGATAGCCGAGCCCCACATCATCCAGCCCGCGCAGGATTTTGGCCACCGCCGCCTCGGTGAAAAAGCCCTTGGCATCGGCAATGCTCATCTCATAGACATCGCTGATCGACTGGCCGCGCAGCTTGTGCTCCAGCACTTCGGGCAGGAAGCGCTTGCCTTCGCAGGTCTCGCAGGTGGTGACCATAGGGTCGAGATGCGCCAGATCGGTATAGATCACCCCCAGCCCGTTGCAGTCTGGACAGGCACCCTTGGAATTGGCCGAAAACAGCGCCGCGTCGACGCCATTGGCCTTGGCGAAGGCTTTTCGGACGGCGTCGAGAATGCCGGTATAGGTGGCCGTATTGGACCGCCGTGAGCCACGCGCCAGGTTCTGGTCAATGATGATCGTATCCGGATAGGCCAGCGGCAGGCAGCCCTGGATCAGGCTGGACTTGCCCGAGCCCGCCACTCCCGACACCGCGGTGAGAACGCCCTTGGGGATCGAGATCGAGACATCCTTGAGATTGTTCAGCCTGGCATGGGCGATCTTGAGCTCACCCGTGGGTTTGCGCACCTTGTCCTTGATCGGCTGGTGCTTTTGCATGTGATTGCCGGTCAGCGTGCCGGACCTGAGCAGGCCGGCGAAATCGCCCTGATAGACCACCTCGCCGCCCTTGCTGCCGGCAAACGGCCCCATGTCGACCACATGGTCGGCAATGGCGATCATGTCCGGCTTGTGCTCGACAATGAGCACGGTATTGCCCTTGTCGCGCAACTGCTGCATCAGCCCGGCCAGCCGGCCGACGTCATGCGGATGCAGCCCCACCGAGGGCTCGTCAAAAACATACGTGATGTCTGTCAGTGACGAACCGAGGTGCCGCACCATCTTCACCCGCTGGCTTTCGCCGCCCGACAGAGTCGAGCTTTCGCGGTCAAGGCTGAGATAGCCGAGGCCGATGGTCACCAGATTTTCCAGCCGCAGTGCCAGCGCCTCCAGCATCGGACCGACTTTTTCGTCCGTGATGGTGCGCATGAACGTTGCCAGTTCGCTGACCTGCATGGCGGACAGCTCGGCAATATTCTTGCCCTTCACCTTGCTCGCCAGTGCCTGCTGGTTCAGCCGTGCTCCATGGCAGGCGGGGCAGAGCGCGCGGGTGAAGATGCGCTCATATTCGCGCTGCATATGCGGCTGCAGGCTTTCCGGGTCCTTCGACCCCAGTCCTTTCTTCAGCTTGGCGACGACGCCCTCATAGGTCAGGTTGATCTTGTCGACCTTGATCTTGCGGCCATCGTCGAGGTTGAACAGAAGGTCGCGCTGCTCGGGGGTAAAATCCTTGATCGGCTTGTCGGCCGGATAGAGCCCCGACTTGAAATAGACCGCCGACCACCAGCCATCGACCTCGAACCCCTTGGGCAGCAGCGCGCCCTCGAGCAGCGACTTGCTTTCATCGACCACCGCCGACATATCCATGGCTGCGACCTGGCCGATGCCCTCGCAATCGGGGCACATGCCGCGCGGATCATTGTAGGAATAGAGCGATGGAGCCCCGAGCCTGGGCTCGGCCAGCCGCGAAAACAGCACCCGCAGCATCTGCGCCGCATCGGTCACTGTGGCGACCGTCGAACGCGAATTGCCGCCCAGCCGCTGCTGGTCGACGATGATGGCGGCGGAAATATTCTCCAGCTGGTCGGCATCGGGCTGGCCATAGCGCGGCATGAATTGCTGCACGAAAGCGGGATAGGTTTCGTTGATCAGCCGCTGGCTTTCCGCCGCGATGGTGCCGAATACCAGCGACGATTTTCCAGATCCCGAAACGCCGGTGAACACCGTGATCTGGCGTTTCGGAATATCCAGCGAGACATTTTTGAGATTGTTCTCGCGCGCGCCGCGAATGAGGATCGAGCCGTAGAGCGAACTGGTCACCGAATATTCTCCCGCAAGACGCCGGCATGGTCGCGGCTGTCTTTGACAAGACGTGTCAGGAGCGGCAATTTCGACGCGAGAATGGAATTTGGCAAGCGGCAGCTAGCGGTAGGAAGAATACCCCCCACGATGGTGCCAAAAACTTGATCGGTCCCTCCCCCTATCAGGGGGAGGCTAGGTGGGGGGTATCCTCTTGGAAAGACCTAAATCGCATCCCCATTTGCATTGAACAGATGCAGCCGTGCCGGATCGGCATAGGCGGTGACGGTGGAACCCAGGTCCACAGGGGCCTGGCCTTCGAGCACGATATTGACCGACTGGCCATCGCTGGTGGTGGCATAGACCACAGTCTGGCCGCCGAGATTTTCCACCAGGTCCACGCGAAGATCAGCAATCTTGATGCCAGAGCCCTGGGTCAGGGTAATGTGTTCGGGACGGATGCCCAGCGTCGTCGCGCCGGCCACAGCACGCGGCAGGTTGAGCGTGGCTCCAGCAACCTTCAATCCTGCCCCGTCTTCGGTTGCGGTCAAAAAATTCATCTTGGGCGAACCGATGAAGCCGGCGACGAATAGGTTTTTCGGATTGTTATAGAGCTCCAGCGGCGCCCCAGCCTGTTCGATGACGCCCAGCCGCAGCACGACGATCTTGTCGGCCATGGTCATGGCTTCCACCTGATCATGCGTCACATAGATCATGGTGTTGCCGAGGTCGTTGTGCAGCTTGGCGATCTCGACGCGCATCTGCACGCGCAGTTCGGCGTCGAGGTTGGATAGGGGCTCGTCGAACAGGAAGATTTTGGGTTCGCGCACAATGGCGCGGCCGATGGCGACGCGCTGGCGCTGGCCGCCGGACAATTGCTTGGGCTTGCGCTGCAGCAGCGGCACGATCTGGAGGATTTCGGCGGCGCGCTGCACGCGGGCCTGGATTTCCGCCTTGGGCGTCTTGGCGGTTTCGAGGCCAAAGGCGAGGTTCTGGTAGACATTCATATGCGGGTAGAGCGCATAGGACTGGAACACCATGGCGATACCGCGGCGGGCCGCCGGCACGTCGTTCATGCGCTGGCTGTCGATCAGCAGGTCGCCGCCGGTGATCGGTTCCAGCCCGGCGATCATGCGCAGCAACGTGGACTTGCCGCAGCCGGAAGGGCCGACGAAGACGGTGAATTCACCAGGATCGATATCGAGATCGATGCTGTGGATGACCTCGAGGTCGCCATAGGCTTTGACGAGCTGCCGAAGCTGGATGCTGGTGGCCATGAAAATCTCCTAGGCTGCGCGGAACTGGGCGGGGACCCAGCTCTGGTAGCAGGGGTGTTGGGTGGCGATGGGCAGCGGCACATCCTCGTGGCTGGTCGAGGAGTGGTAGAAGGCGGTGACGATTTCCAGCGCCCGGCGCGAATCCGCCGAGGTCACCGGGAGCGGCGCCTTGCCGACCAATGCGTCATGGAAGCGGGCCATCTGCGTTTCGAAGCGCGAGGGCACGTGTTTCCAGTCCTTGAGCAGGGCCGCGATCCTGTCGGCGGTCTCGGCATTGCGCGGGGTGATGGTCCAGGGCTTGTCGCCGGGATTATAGGCGGCGTGGTCGCTTTCAAAACTGACATTCTCGAAGGCGAAGCGCAGCCGCGTCATATTGCCGGCCGAGCCAAGCGTGGCGGTAAAGCTCCCCAGCGCGCCATTCTCCAGCTCGAGGCTGGCGGTGACGCAATCTTCTACCTCGATCGGATTGACGCGGGTGGCGACGCGGCCGAACAGGCGTTTCACGTCGCCCATCAGATAGGTGAAGAGATCATGCTGGTGGATGGCATGGGTCATCAGCACGCCGCCCAGCTCGCTGGCCCATTTGCCACGCCATGGCACGGCATAATAATCGGCACCGCGCTCCCATAGCGTTTCCACCGTGCCCACGAAGGGCTTGCCAGCAATGCCGGCGTCGATGATGGCCTTGGCTTGGGCGATGCCGTCGCCGAAGCGATATTGGAACACCGGCATCAGCTTGCCCTTGCTGAGCTTTTCCTGTGCCATCACTTCGTCGACCTGGGCGAGCGAGCCGACCAGCGGCTTTTCGCAGATCACATGCTTGCCGGCTTTGAGCGCCGCCATCACCATGGGGAAATGCAGCATGGGCGGGGTGCAGATGTCGATAATGTCGATATCGTCCATGGCCAGCACGTCGTCGAAACTGGCGACGCGACGTTCGACGCCGAACTCATCGGCAATCGGGGTCATGCGCTCGACATTGAGGTCGCAGAGCGCCAGCACATTGAACTTGTCAGCATTGGGCACATAACCCTCGACGATATGGCTGCGGCCGATGCCGACGCCGATTACCGCGACATTGAAGATCTTTTCGCTCATTGCGCCCACTCCGTGCCGCGTTCGGCCAATTGCTGCGCCGTCAGCGCCAGTTTCATCGCGTTGAAAGCCCGCTCCTGCGGCATAGCCGTCTCGGTGCGGTTGGCGACATCGGCCAGGAATTGCCGACCGAAGGGGCGATCCACGTTCGAGCAGTCGATGTGGCGCGGACCGTCGCTGTTGACGATAAACAGGTGATCACTGCCCGGCTTGCCGGCGATGTCGATGTATTTGCGCAGTTCGATATAGCCTTCGGTGCCGAGGATGGTCAGCCGCCCGTCGCCCCAGGTCGGCAGGCCGGTCGGGGTGAACCAGTCGACGCGGATATAGCCGGACGTGTTTTCCGTCTTGAGATGGACGTCGCCGACATCCTGCAGGCCGGGCTTGTCGGGATGGTTGCGATTGGCAACCGTGGCCGAAGTGACCTCGGCATCATTGGCATTGGAGAAGAACAGGAACTGTTCGAACTGGTGGCTGGCGATATCGCAGAGGATGCCGCCATAGCGCTGGCGGGTGAAGAACCAGTCGGGCCGGTTGTTGAGGCGCAGCGAATGCGGCCCCAGGCCCACCGTATTGATCACCTTGCCGATGGCGCCTTGGGCGATCAGATTGCCCGCTTCCACCGTCGCCCGCACTTCGAAATGCTCGGAATAGAGCACCGAAAAAATCCGACCGGTTTCTTTCTGCACGCGGCGCAGTTCGTCGAGCTGGGCGAAGGTGATCATGCCCGGCTTGTCGGTGAGCACATCCTTGCCATGCTGCATGGCAGCAATGGAGATCGCCGCGCGGTCGGCCGGAATGGCTGCGGTTAGCACCACGGCAATGGCCGGGTCTTCGAGAATGGCGCGCGGATCGGCGACGCGTTTCGACTGCGGGAACTTCGCGCCGAAAGCTTCGGCAAGATCGTCTTCCACGGCGTGGAAGGCGGTAAACTGCGCGCCGGCCTCGAGCAGGCATTCGACCTGGCCATAAATATGGGCGTGGTTGATGCCGATGGCGGCAAACTTGATGTCAGTCATGGGTCTAGCGTTTCATACCGGTCGTCGCGATGCCCTCGATGAGCAGCCGCTGAAAGAAGAGGAAGAACAGGAAGATCGGCACGATGCTGGCGACGCTCATGGCGAAGAGCCCGCCATAGTCGCTTTCGCCGGTCGAGTCGGTGAAGGTGCGCAGGCCCAGCATGACCGTGTAGGTCTTCATTTCGCTGAGGTAGATCAGCGGGCCGAAGAAATCGTCCCAGGTCCAGATGAAGGTAAAGATCGCCGCCGTGGCCAGCACCGGCATGGAGAGCGGCATGATGATCTTCCAGTAGATGCGCCAGGGCGAGCAGCCATCCATCTGCGCCGCCTCGTCGAGCTCCTTGGGCAGGCCACGGAAGAATTGCACCATCAGGAAAATGAAGAAGCCATCGGCGGCGAGGAATTTCGGCACCACCAAGGGCAGGAAGGTGTTCACCCAGCCAAGCTGGCGGAACAGCACATACTGCGGGATCAGGGTCACCTGATAGGGCAGCATGAGCGTCATCAGCATCATGGCGAACCAGAAGTTCTTGAACTTGAAGTTCAGCCGGGCAAAGGCGAAGGCGGCCATGGAACAGGCCAGCACATTGCCGCAAACGCTGAGGATCGAGACGATGAAGCTATTGGTGAAGAAGGTGCCGAAGCTGGTGCGCAAGCCATTCCAGCCGCGCACATAGGAATCGAGACTCCATTCGCTGGGCCAGATGCTGGCCGAGGTGAAGATCTCATTTTCCGGCCGGAACGAGGCCGCCAGCATCCACAGCAGCGGATAGAGCATCAGCACCGAGACGGCGAGCAAGGCGGCATGGGTCAAAACCGAGAGCAGGCGGCGCTGCATCGGCGAGAGGGTCCGGAGGCCGACGACCTCCAGTTTGACGGGGGCATCAGTCATCGTAGTGCACCCAGTATTTGGACGTGAGGAAGGAGAAGGCGGTGAAGACGCCGACCAAAGCCAGCAGCACCCAGGCCAGCGCCGAGGCATAGCCCATGCGGAAGAAGCCGAAGGCCTCCTGGTAAAGATAGAGCGTATAGAACAGCGTCGAATTGATCGGATTGCCGGTGCCGCCCGAGATAATGAAGGCCGGCGTAAAGCTCTTGAAGGCTTCGATGGTCTGGATGATGGCGTTGAAGAACACCACCGGGGTCAGCAGGGGCAGCGTGATCTTGACGAACTGCCGCCACTTGCCGGCGCCATCAAGGCTTGCTGCCTCATACATGTCCTGCGGAATCTGGCGCAGGCCGGCGAGGAAGATGATCATCGGCGAACCGAACTGCCAGACGGCGAGAATGATCAGCGTCCACAGCGAATATTGCGGCGAGGAAATCCAGCTCGGGCCGACAATGCCGAAAATCGAGAGGAAATCATTGACCAGGCCGTCGCGGGCAAAGATCTGCCGCCACAGGATGGCAATGGCCACCGAGGCGCCCAGCAGGCTGGGTAGATAGAACAGCGCACGATAGAGCGGCAGGCCGCGCATGCCGCGATTGAGCAGCATAGCCACCGCCAGCGCGAAGGCGAGCTTGAGCGGTACCGAGAAGATCACAAACACCATGGTCACCCGCATTGACGCCCAGAACTTGGGGTCATTGGTGAACATGCGGATGTAATTGTCGGCGCCAACCCAGTCGGGTGAGGTCAGCAGGTCGAAATCGGTGAAGCTCAGATAGAGCGAGGTGATGATCGGCCCGATGGTCAGGCCAAAAAAGCCGATCAGCCAAGGCAGGAGGAAGAGATAACCGGGCGCATCATTCTGCCAGATACGAGCCCAGAGCGACGGAGAGGCCGCGCGCTCCCTTGCGGGAGCGCCCGATTCAAGGGAGCGCGCGGTCATGCTTAGCTAGCCCGGTCGAGGATGGCCGTAGCCTCGGTGACGAAATAGGCACCGGCGTCTTCTGCCGAGCGGGCGCCGAAGCCGACTTCCTGGCTCAGCGTACGGAGCAGGGAGATGTCGATCTCACCGGCGGCAGCCGGCGGTGGCGGCGGCAGGGCGCCGAGCAGGTCGCCCAGATTGGCCACGAAGTTGAGCGCAATCTGGTTGGCTTCATCGAGCGTCGGCGCCACGGCGTCGCGCACGGTGGCCGAACAGGGAATGCCGCGTTCCACACCGAGGATCTTGCCGGCTTCGACGTCGTTGACGAAGTAGCTGACGAATTCGGTGGCCGCTTCCTTGCTGGCCGACGAGCCGGCGATGGAGAAGAACATCGACGGCTTGCGGTAATGACCGCCACCCGAACCGGCTTCGAGGCGCGGATAGCCGCACATGTCGAGCTTGTCCTGCACCAGGGCCTGGAAGCCGACCAGCTGGTTGGAGTTGGAGGGCATCAGCGCCGACTTGCCGGTGACCAGCATGGAGCTTTCCAGCGGGCCGGTATCGAGCGCCTGGTCTTCCATCAGCACGATCACGCCGGCATCGCGCAGCCCGTTCCACAGGGTGAACCATTCCACCATTTCATCGGCGCCAAAGCCCAGCTTGCCGTCGGCGGTATAAAGGGCGAGGCCCTTCTGGCGCAGCCAGTTGTCGAGCATGGGCTCGACGCCCGAGCCGTCGCTCATCATCTTCATGCCATTGCGGATATTGGCGGCGGCGAAAGCCTCGCCCTTTTCGCGCAATTCGGCATAGGTCCAGGCATTGGTCGGCGGCTCGATGCCGGCTTCCTCGAAGGCTGCCGTATTGATCAGCGTCGCCACCGAATTGGCACCGAGCGAAATGCCATAGAGCTTGCCGTCGACCTTGCCGCCTTCGAGCTGGTCGGCATCGAAGTCGTCGAGCTTGAGCACGCCGCCGATGAATTCATCGAGTGGGGCGATGGCGTTGCGCTTGGCATATTCGACGATATAGCGGTAATCCATCTGGATCACGTCGGGGGCATTGCCGCCGGCAGTCTGGGTGGCAAGCTTTGGCCAATAGTCGTTCCAGGCGAGGAATTCGCCCTCGATGGAGCCGCCCTTGGCGGCGGTATAGAGATCGGTCACCCCATAGGTGCGATCGGCGCGGGCCTGGCCGCCCCAGAAGGTCAGACGCAGATTGGCGTCTTGGGCCCAGCTGGGCATGACGCCCGCGGCACCAGCGGCGACAAGCGCCGAGCTGCCCATCAGAAACTGACGTCGGTCGATACGATTAGTCATCAGGTCTTCCTCCCTAAAATGTTGCCGCTCCGGCGTCCGGAGCAGTGTGACAGCAGCCTCCCCGCCGCTAAGTCACCAACTGGTTACAACGATATGTCGTTTGATCGTCTTGTCAATCTGCCTGTGCCGCTCATTTTCTGGACTGGATTTTGTCCGGTCCGGCCAAATAACCGGGCGGTTACGACTAGCACGCAGCCTCCGAGTGGCGCAATGAGCTTGTATGGAAGATTGGCGCGGCGCAGGCCTGTCCCTTGTTTCGGGTTCGGACGGTCAGCATTGCCCAGACCGGGATAAAAGAAAAATACGAAATGCTGGCCTTGGCCATAGATAAAATCTATGGTTTGACCATGGACAAGATGCTCAGCCAGTTCCTCGCCGTGGCAGATGCCGGCTCGATCAGCGGTGCTGCGACAGCCCTGTTCGTCACCCAGCCGACGCTGACTTTCAACATGCGCAAGCTCGAACAGGAGCTCGGCGTGCAGCTGCTGCAGCGCTCGTCGCGCGGCGTGACGCTGACACCCTATGGCGAGACGCTGTATGAAAACGCCCGGCTGATGCGGCGCCTGCATCACAATATGCTGGGCGCCATTGCCGACCAGCGCGAGCGCAGCGAACGCGGCATTTCCATTGGCTCGGGCTACTCCTGGTGGACCATGTTCCTCAAGGATATGGTGGTCGCCTATCAGCAGGAATTCCCCAATGCCCCGGCGCAGGTCAGCCTCGGCAACCAGTTGCGCTGCATGGACCAGCTGATCTCGGGCGATATCCTGCTGTTTCTGGCCCATGAAATCGAAGGGCTCAGCCCCGGCGTCGGCGCGGAATTTGTGCCACTCAGCACGGTCTATCACGCCTATTTCGTCCGCCAGAACCATCCCCTGTTGGCCAGGCCACGCAGCGCGGCCGAAGTGGATGCCTATCCCTATGTCAGCTCATCGCCTGCCGAGAGCCGGCACCAGCGCTATTTCGACAGCGCCAGGCGGCGCACACGGATCGAGACGGTTTTCGATCGTTCCAGCTCGGCTTTCGCCAGCAATTCACTCGCCGCCTGCGTAGACTATACCCGCGCCACCGACGCCGTACTGCGCCACACCCATGTAATGCGCGACGACTTCGCCGGGCGCGGTCTGGTGGAAGTGACCCAGGCCGAACCGCCCCGCATCAGCCGCATGGGGATTTATCTGCTGACCGAGCAGCGGGATGATCCAAGGGTGCGGGATATGGTGAAGCGGATTACCGCGGCGGCAAAGCCGGTATTGCCGGCGTTGGAATAGAGGGGAGCACTGCCCCCAGGCCAATGGCTAGCAATCACCCCACCCGACCCCTCCGGGGCCACCCTCCCCATTCAGGGGAGGGAATTGCCGGCTCAGCGCACTCGATGCCGCTTATCCCTCCCCCTTGTGGGGAGCGTGGCCCCCGAAGGGGGTCGGGTGGGGTGGTGAGCCACAGAGGCTTTTCGTCACCCAGCCCGCGTCTTCAAATAATCCACCACCATCTGCACCGCCTGGGCCTCGCGCTCCTGCACCATGTCGATGGCGCTGAGGTCCCGCGCAAAGATCACCGATAGCGTCGCCATGTTGGACACATAGAAGAACCCCAGCGCGGCGATGGAAATGTAGAGCTGCACCGGATCGACGTCGCGGCGGAAAATCCCGGCATCGGCGCCGCGATCCATGATGGTCTTGATCTGCCCGACCAGGGGCGAATGCAGCGCCTGGATATCCGGCAGGGTTTTGAGAAACCGCGCATTCTCTATGTTTTCCGTGCCGAGCAGGCGCGGAAACCAGGGATTAGCCAGGAAGTGGCGGAAGGTAAACCGCACCAGCCGGTCCATGGCATCGACCGGGCCGAACTGGTCGAGGCTCAGCGCCCGCTCGCCACGACGGATCTCCTGATAGGCATCGAGCAGCACCGCCCGATACAGGTCTTCCTTGTTGCCGAAGTAGTGGTAGAGCAGTCGCTTGTTGGCGCCGGCCAACGAGGCAATGGCGTCCACCCGCGCACCCTCGAAGCCGCGCTCGGCGAATTCGGCCCGGCCGGCGACCAGAATGGCCGCCTTGGTCTTTTCCGAATTCCTGGCGCGCTTGACCGGCGCTTTGACGGCGAGAGCCTCGTCCATTGCCCCTCATGCGGCGAACGCCGCGGTTACTGAATGCTGCAAGGCTTTCCCAGATAGCAGCGGGCTTTGCCAGCGTAAAGAGCGCGGCCTCATGCGCCATTCGTCCTACAAGTCTTGAGGTCGCTTGACGCCGCAGCCTTGTCCCGTGTAGCTAAGTAACTAATCAGTTACACGCGCAAAGCGGCTCAGGAGGAAATCGACATGGCAGACAGGCGGATTGGCATCATCATGCACGGCGTCACCGGACGCATGGGCTATAACCAGCATCTGGTGCGCTCCATTCTCGCCATTCGCGACCAGGGCGGCATTGCGCTCAGCAATGGCGATCGTCTGGTGGTCGATCCGATCATCGTCGGCCGCGATGCCGACAAGATCGAGCGGCTGGCCAAAAAGCATAACATCGCGCGCTGGGGCTCCGACCTCGACGCTGCCCTCGCCAATCGCGAGGACACGGTTTTTTTCGATGCAGGCACCACGCTGATGCGGGCCGGACTGATCGAAAAGGCGCTGGCCGCCGGCAAGCATGTCTATTGCGAAAAGCCGACTTCCGATGATCTCGAAGTCGCCGTCAATCTGGCCAAGACCGCGCGCGCTTCGGGCCTCAAGCATGGCGTGGTGCAGGACAAGCTGTTCCTGCCGGGTCTGATGAAGATCAAGATGCTGGCCGACTCGGGGTTCTTCGGCAAAATCCTCTCGGTACGCGGCGAGTTCGGCTATTGGGTGTTCGAGGGCGACTGGCAGAAGGCGCAGCGGCCGAGCTGGAATTATCGCAAGGCGGATGGCGGCGGCATCATCCTCGATATGCTGTGCCACTGGCGCTATGTGCTGGATAACCTGTTCGGCGAGGTCAAGGCCGTGTCCTGCCTCGGCGCCACCCATATTCCGAGCCGTGTCGATGAAAAGGGCGTGCCCTACACGGCCGATACCGATGACGCCGCCTATGCGACCTTCGCGCTCGAAGGCGGCATTGTCGCCCAGATCAATTCCTCCTGGACCACCCGCGTCCGCCGCGACGATCTCGTGACCTTCCATGTCGACGGCACGCATGGCTCGGCGGTGGCGGGGCTGCACAAATGCTGGACCCAGCATCGCGTCAACACGCCCAAGCCGGTGTGGAACCCCGACCAGCCGCAAACCATGAACTTCTTCAACGACTGGGAAGAGGTGCCGGACAATTGGCCAGCCGACAATGGCTTCAAGGTGCAGTGGGAAATGTTCCTGCGCCACGTCGCCGAGGATGCACCTTGGGAATATGGCCTCGAAGCCGGCGCCAAGGGCGTCCAGCTTGCCGAGCTCGGATTGAAGAGCTGGGCCGAACGCCGCTGGCTGGATGTGCCAAAGCTGGAGTTCTAGTCCATGGTCAGCATCAACCTGCCCAATCCCGACCGCTCGATCACGCCCTATGTGCTGACCGGGGAGCCGATCCCCTTCGTCAAGCACAAGGCCAGCGACTTCAACCGCATTGCCTATGCCGCTGCCCATGTCGTCGCCGATCCCCTGGCCAGCAACGACCCCTGGCTGACCCCGGCGATCGACTGGGACACCACGCTCAAATTCCGTCACCGCCTGTGGGACCTTGGCCTTGGCGTCGCCGAGGCCATGGATACCGCGCAGCGTGGTATGGGTCTGGGCTGGGCCGAGGCGCAGGAGCTGATCCGCCGCGCCCAGGCCGAAGCCCGCACCCGCGACGATGCGCTGATCGCCTATGGCGCCGGCACCGATCACCTGATGCCCGGCCCGGACGTGACGATCGACCAGATCATCCGCGCCTATGAGGAGCAGGTCGGCTTCGTAGAAGCGCAGGGCGGCCGTGTCATCCTGATGGCCTCGCGGGCGCTGGCCGCTGCGGCGAAATCGCCCGACGACTACGCCCGCGTCTATGGCCACATCCTCAGCCAGGTGAAGCAGCCGGTGGTGATGCACTGGCTGGGCGAAATGTTCGATCCTGCCCTGCAGGGCTATTGGGGCGACATTGACCATGACCGCGCCATGAACACCTGCCTCGACGTCATCGCCGCCCATGCCGACAAGGTGGACGGCATCAAGATCTCGCTGCTCTCGGCGGAGAAGGAGATCGCCATGCGCCGGCGCCTGCCGGCGTCGGTCAAGATGTATACCGGCGACGATTTCAACTATGCCGAACTGATCGCCGGTGACAACCAAGGTTACAGCCACGCGCTACTCGGCATTTTCGACGCCATTGCTCCTGCCGCTTCGGCGGGGCTCGCCGCTCTGGGCAAGGGTAACAATAACGAGTTCTTCGACCTGCTCGAACCGACCGTGCCGCTCAGCCGGCATATCTTTGCCGCGCCGACCCGCTTCTACAAGACCGGCGTGGTCTTCCTCGCCTATCTCAACGGGCTGCAGGACCATTTCCAAATGATTGGCGGCCAGCAATCGACCAGATCCCTGCAGCACTTGGCAGAACTGTTCCGGCTGGCCGACAGGGCACGTGTCTTGAGTGACCCGGATGTCGCGGTTTCGCGCATGAAAGCGGTGCTCGATGTTAACAGTGTGCTAACCAAATGATCCAGCGCGCTATCTCATTGAACCTTGCCACCACCCGTCAGGTCTGGGGCTTCAAGGAAGCCGTCGACGGGTGCCTGAAAGCCGGCATCACTGCCATTTCCCCCTGGCGCGACCAGGTCGCCGCCATCGGCCTCGACGAGGCCGCCCGGATCGTCAAGGCCAATGGCCTCCAGCTCACCGGCCTCTGCCGCGGCGGCATGTTTCCAGCCGAAACCGCGGCCGGCAGGCAGGCGCAGATCGACGATAACCTGCGGGCCATCGACGAAGCAGCTGCTCTCAATGCCGATTGCCTGGTGTTGGTGGTCGGCGGATTACCCGGCAGCAGCAAGGACTTGCCCGGCGCCCGCGGCATGGTGCGCGACGGCATAGCCGCCATGCTGCCGCATGCCAAGGCCTCGGGCGTCAAGATCGCCATCGAGCCGTTGCACCCCATGTATGCCGCCGACCGCGCCTGCGTGAACACCATCGACCAAGCCCTCGACATCTGCGAGGACCTCGGCGAAACCGTCGGCGTCGCCATCGACGTCTACCACGTGTGGTGGGACCCAAGACTGGCGCAAGCCATTGAGCGCGCTGGCAGAATGAAGCGCATCTTCGCTCACCACATCTGCGACTGGCTGGTACCAACCAGGGACATGTTGCTCGACCGCGGCATGATGGGCGACGGCGTCATCGACCTGCCGGCCATTCGCAAGATGATCGAGGACGCCGGCTTCCATGGCCCGCAGGAAGTGGAAATCTTCAGCCAGGACAATTGGTGGAAGCGCCCCGGCGACGAAGTGCTGCAGATCGTCAAGGAACGGGTAGCGACGGTCTGATAGGCGAGAGCTTTCCGGCCATCACCCAGGTTAAACCCAGCAATGGCAGGAGCATGGCAAAGGCTATGCGAATGCCAAAGCCCTGCGCCACCGCCCCGATCAGCACCGGCGCGCCCAGGTTGACGAACTGGAAAATCAGCGTCGTCGCCGCCACATTCTGACTCGCCGGCCGGTCGCCCAGCCGGGCAGCGGCCGAGAGCATCAGCGGATAGAGCACGCAGATGCCGATGCCGACGAGGCCAAAACCGGCCAGCGCCGCGCCGGCATTGGGCGACAGTACCAGCAGCACAAGCCCCATGATGGCAATGCTGGACAGCGCCCGCGCCACCAGCACCGGACCAAAACGATCGATCCAGCGATCCGCCACCAATCGGCCCAAGGCCATGGTGACCAGCAGAGCCGGTAGCGCCAGCGATTCGATCCAGGCGGCGACCTCGAAACTGTCGCGCAGGAAAATGATCGACCAGGCGCGGGCCGCGCCTTCGGTCAGCCCGGCGCCGAGGCCGAATGCGACCAGACCCATGGTGGCAAGCGTCGGCCAGGCCAGCTTTTTCGTCGGTTCGCCCGTGTAAGGCCGCGCTGGGGTCAGCGGCATGGGCGCCACCACCAGCCAGGTCAGCGCCGCAATCATCGGCACCATGGTCCAGAGATGAATGGCCGGCGAGACGTCGAAACCGCGCAAAGCCGCGCCCAGCAGCGAGGTCACCAGGAATCCAACACTCCAGGCGCCATGGCAGGTGTTCATGATGCGCTGGCCCGAGGCGGCCTCGATGCGGTCGGCCTCGACATTGATGGCGATATTGGTCAGCGAAAAACCGACGCCATTGACCGCCAGAAGCGCGAACATGGCGAAGGGATTGAGCAGGACGGTGATCAGCGCCGCGCTCACGGTGACGATCGGCAGCATGACCAGGATCACCTTGCGCGGCCCGAAGCGCTCGATGATTCTGCTGGAAAACAGGAACATGCCCAGCCCGCCCAGCGGCTGGCCGATCAGCACCAGGCCGAGCTGCGCCTCGGAAAGGCCGATCATCAATTGGATATCGGGGATGCGCGTATGGATGGCGCCCAGCGCCAGGGCATGGACGAAGAACAGCGCTATGATGCGCCAGCGGGTGATGGGCAGGGCTGTCACTTCGGGCCGGGGTCCATCAAGATATGGATGCGATCGGCGCCCATGCGCGCCAATTTCAACATCAGCGCCTTGCGCCGTGCGCCGGCCATCGGCGTCAGCGGACTGTCGCGCAGGATGGCACCGTCATGCCCGTCCGCCACGATCAGGCCTTCGCTTTCAGGAAAGATTTCGGCTTCCAGCTCGGGCGGCTTGGCGAAGAAGAAGCGGTCGGAAAATTCCCGATACTCGTGCCACTTCTTGTCGACCTGGAAGTCTATCAGGCTCGACTTGATCTCGACGATCCAGATCTCGCCCTTGGGCCCGACGCCCAGCACATCGGCGCGGCGGCCAGAGCGCAGCGTGACCTCGGCATAGCAGGCCATGTCGTAGGTCTCGCGCAGCAGCCGCATCACCCCGCGCTGCACGCGCAGCGCGGTCGCCGATTGACGCAGATCGACGATCGGGCCCAGTTCAGGCATGGGGCGACACGGGTTCCGGCGGCAGGCCATGCGGATCGGGCAGCTTGCGGGTGCCCAGCGCAAAGCTCGAGGCCCAGAGCCCGGCCAGCAGAAGCGGCAGACAGATCAGGTAGGAATTGCGGATGCCCAAGTGTTCGGCGACGAAGCCGAGCAGCGGCGGCGCCATGAAGAAGACGACAAAGCTCACCTGCCCCAGTGCAGCGACATTGACCGCCGAGGGGCGATCGGTGCGCTGTGCCGCGGCCGAGACGGCCAGCGGGTAAACGGCCGAACAGCCGATACCCATCAGGGCAAAGCCGGCCAGGGCCACTTCCGGCATGGGCGCATAGCCCACCATCAGCACGCCGATACTGGCCAGAGCCAGCAGCACCATGGCGACATGGCGCGGGCCGAAGCGTGCCACCACCGGATCGGCAGTCAGGCGCATCGCGGCCATGAAAAAAGCAAACAGCGTCAGCCCCATGCCGCTGACAAAGGGGGCCGTAGAGAAAATTTCGTCCATATAGATGGCCGACCAGTCGATGCCGGCGCCTTCGACGAGGAAAGCAGCAAAGCCGATCAGGCAGAGCGGCAGCAGGCCCCAATTGGGGAAGGCGATGCGATGGGTATTTTCGCTCTCGGTGCGCTTGGGCGCCGGGGCTGGCCTGATGCCCGAGATCATATAGCCGCCGACCAGCACGACGATCAGCGCCACCAGCCCGAGATGGGCTTCGACGGAGAGCCCCGACTGTCGGATACCGGCGCCGAACAAGGCGGTGACGAAAAAGCCGACACTCCAGAAGCCATGCGCGCGGTTCATGAAATGCCCGCCGGTGTGGATTTCGAGCCGGTCGATCTCGACATTGAGATTGATTTCCAGCGCGCCAGACAAAAGACCGGTGAGGAACAGCACGCCGAACACGGCAGGGGCGAAACCCAGCCAGGGAATGCTGGCAAACAGCAGCGCCGGGCCGAGCACGGTGAAGAAAGCCGTGGTGCGGACGCCGATACGTTCGATCACCGAAGCCCCAAAGGTCAACGAGATCAGCGAGCCGATCGACATGCCGATCATGGTGAGGCCCAGCTGGGCCTTGTCGACCTGGAGATGCGTCTGGATATCGGGCAGGCGCGCCATCAGCGCGCCTGTGGTCAGGGCAAACAGAAAAAAGCAGGCATAGAGCCGGTGCTGCGGGGCAATCTTCACGGGGTAACGACCTTGGTAGCAGGAGCGGGCGCCAGCACATGCGCCGTGACAAGACCCAGCACGACCAGCGGCAGGCCAACGCCAAAGGTCCATTGGATGCCGAAATGCTCGGCGACATAGCCTAGCAAAGGCGGTCCGAGCAGGAAGGCGGTGAAGGAGAATTGCGCCAGCGCCGCCACATTGATGGCGGCGGGGCGATCAGTCTGCTGCGCTGCAGCCGACATGGCGAGCGGGAAAAGCGCCGAAGAGCCGATGCCGATCAGCGCGAAGCCCAGATAGGCCGACCAGTCGACCGGCGCGAAGAACACCAGCAGCACGCCAAGGCCGAGGATGGACAGCAGCGTCCGCGCCACGGCTACCGGATTGTAGCGATCGACGAAGCCATCGGCGAAGAAACGGGCAAATGCCTGCGAACCGGCCACGGTGGCCACGGCAATGCCGGCCCAGAAGGGCGCAGCGCCAAACACGTCGCGCATATAGATGGCCGACCAGTCGATGCCGGCTCCCTCCATCAGCATGGCCGAGAGGCAGACGCCGACCAGCAGCATGATGGTGACGGTGGGCCGCGCCAGATGCGGCGTGTCATCGGTGCTTGAGCCGGTACGATGGGCGGCGGGCTGGAAGCGGCCGAGAATGACCAGCGTGGCGACGAGAATGACCGGGATCATCAGCATCAGGTGATAGCGCGGCGCCAGACCGGTCTGGGCAATGAAGGACCCCACCATGCCGGCGGCAAAAAAGCCCAGACTCCAGAAAGCATGGGCGCGATTCATGATGCGGCGGCCGATGGCGTGTTCGACGCGATCGGCCTCGATATTGATGATGATTTCGATGCAGCCGATGGTCAGGCCCACCGGGATCAGCAGCAGGAAAAACACCAGCGGGCCCTGCGCCCACATGGCCAAGGCATAAAGCGCCGAGAGCAGCGGAATGGCGGTGAGCAGCACCCGGCGATAGCCAATCGCTTCGATGAAGCGGCCGGCAAAGGTCAGCGAGATCAGCGTGCCGACGGCCGAGCCGATCAGAGCCAGGCCGAGCTGCCCCTCGCCAACGCCCATGGCCCGCTGGATTTCCGGCAAGCGCGGGAACATCGAACCCATGCAGAAGGAATAGACAAAGAACGCCCCGAAGACCTTCATCTGGGGCGGCAGGTTGATGCCGAACGTCATGGCTGCACTCGCAAAATAGTCCCGGCGAAACTATGCGAGAATCAGCGGCGCGCAAAGACCGGGTGCAAACGTTTTCGGACAATTTTTGCAACGTTGCATTTTTGGACCTAGGGTCCGGCTTTTCGTGGCAGCTCGCCCCTGAACAGGGCGCCACGCTGTTGCATCAGGGCAGCGATCCGGTCGCCGACAAGATGCACCGAGGGCTCATGGCGCTCCTCGTGATGGCTGACCAGCCATTGCTCGGTCTCCAGCTCGCGGATCGGCAGCGCCACACGCACCAGCCGCGGATCGCTGTCGCCGACAAAGCAGGGAAACACCGAAAGGCCGGCGCCGGCCGCAACCAGTTCGCGCACGCTCATTGCATCATTGCCGCGTAGGCCGATGCGATCGCCATGATGAGCCTGCAGCCAGCGGGCCGAAGCGATCTGGGAACCCTCGCCGACCGTGCCGACGAAATAGCCGGCCTCGATGCCATTGACGAGATTGAGCCCGGAATAGAGCGCATGCGCCACCTTGCCGATCAGCCGGCCGGCCAGCCACTGCTCGGTCGGGCGATGGCTGCGAATGCCGAGATCAGCATGGCGGCGGCCGATATCGACCTTCTGGTTGGCGGTAACCAGCTCCAGCCCGAACCGGTCGGCGACGGTCCAGATCTCGCCGATATGGCTGGCGACAAAAGCGGAGGTCCAGGGTCCGGCCGAGACGCGCACCACGCGATCACCGGCCGCGCCTTCCTTCCAGCGCTTGAGCGAATGCATCGCCGCTTCGACATCTTCGGCGCGCTCCAGCAGGTCTTCGCCGGCCTGGGTCAGGCTGTAGCCTTGCTGGCGGCGCAAAAATAGCGGCTGGCCAAGCTGGCGTTCCAGCGCGGTGATGCGGCGGCCGAGCGTTGCTGCGCTCAATCCGGTGGTGGTCGTGGCGGCGCTCAACCCGCCCAGCCGCGCCACATCGAGAAACAGCCGTAGATCGTCCCAGCTAAAATCCATTTTTCATTTCTGCAAAGAGCCTTGCGATTTCGACTATAGAGATCGCCCCCGGAAATGCGCAAGTATCGGTCTTGCGGCGCTATCGAGCGCCACACCGCAATAGCTGAACCACCAGAAATGAAAATTCGAGGCCTCAGGTTTCGGGGAGGCGAAGCTTTGCGTCAAACAAGGAGACTGATGATGATTGAAACCATGACACGCAAGCTGGTGGACTGGTGGGGGCGCCAGACCGCCGTTCAAAGACTGCAAGCGCTGGACGATCGGCTGCTGGCCGACATGGGCATAAAGCGCCAGGATATCGCCTGCAGCGTCCAGGGCTGCGACGACGTCTGCTAGCGCCAAAGAAAAGGCCGCCCCGAGGGGCGGCCGGTGGCGATCGTCAAGACGAACGCGAGGAGAGATCAGCCTTCGGCGAGGCAGACAGAAGTAGTGCCGCGGTTGCGGAAGCCGAGCGCGGTGGCGGCGGCCTTGCTCAGATCGATGATGCGCTTGCCGTGGAAGGGGCCACGATCGTTGATGGTGACCTCAACATGCTTGCCGGTATTCTGGTCGGTCACGACAACCTTGGTGCCGAAGGGAAGAGAACGATGCGCTGCCGTCATGGCGTTCTCGTTGAAGATTTGTCCGGAGGCGGCACGCTTGCCATTGAAGCCAGGGCCATACCAGGACGCGCCGCCGCATTGGGCATAGGCTGCAGTGGAAAGGGACAGAAGGGCTGCAGCAACAAATGCGGCGGAAACGGCTTTTCTAATCAAACGACTAAACTCACGTCAGTTAAGGTGAGGCGTTTGTTAAAGGGCGCTATCGGCCACAATGTGCCCAAACCCGGCAGTTTCGGCCTGCTTGGCCGTCTGTTGCCCAATTGCCTCAAGATTCCGGGCACTAATTTCGCCGTCTTGCTGAATGACTCGGCGCAATTGGAGGAAATGAATCCGGAATCCACGCGAATCTTGTCCAGCGTCATTCCGGAATCTCCCCAAGTGGAGATTCATCTTGCGCCCTGTGGCCGAGAGGTCACGGTTCCAGCCTAACTGACCTTTTCTGCGTTGTGGGTGTGGTTGCGCCGAAAATTGGGGTGTTTTGGCGGTGCGAAAAGCCGAAATCAGGCACGATTGTGGCAGCAATCTTGCCATTTTGTCGCTTAGGACCTCGACCTACCTCATCCATCCTATTCATTATTGAATAGGAAGTGTTTGTTTTGCGGGAATTCAAACCAGCCACGCATGGAGCTAGCGTCTGTTGATCAAACGAGGAAAACCACGATGACCACCGCAACAAACCACACCGCCTCCCACGCCATCATGCTGCAGCGTCTCGAAGGCCTTGCCGCCGTCGGGTTGGGCGTAGCCGCCTATTATGTTCTGGGCCAATCCTGGCTGATCTTCGCCCTTTTGTTCCTGGCGCCCGACCTGACCATGCTGGGCTATCTGCGCAATGCGACGTTCGGCCGGCTGACCTATAATTTTGGCCACACCTATGTAGCGCCGGCTGTACTGGCGCTGTCGGGACTGGTCTTCGGCCCGCTGGCCTATGGTCTGGCTGCCATCTGGGTCGCCCATATCGGTTTTGACCGGGCGCTGGGCTATGGCCTCAAGCTCGGCAGCTTCACCCAGACCCATCTCGGCGCGGTCGGCAAGGCCCGCGCCTAGCGGGTCACGCGATAGTCCACATGGGTGGCAAAGCGGGTGTGGCGCGAACCGGTCGGCTCGAGTTGGGCGGTCAACCCTTCCCACAGCCGCTCGCCCTGTCCGACGATCAGCGGCACGATCTTGAGGTGCAGCGTGTCCACCGCACCGGCATTGAGATAGTGGCGCAAGGTGGTGACCCCGCCGGCAATGGCGACATTGCGTCCACCGGCCGCCTCCTTGGCACGGGCCAGTGCCACTTCGGGGCCCTGGGTGACGAAATGGAACGTGGTCCCACCCTCCATCTCGATCGGCGGGCGCTCGTAGTGGGTCAAGACGAAGACCGGCGCGCGATAGGGCGGATTGGGGCCCCACCAGCCGGTCCACTCTTCCTCCCAGACGCCCGGCCCGGGTGCGGCCCACATGTTGCGGCCCATGACGAAGGCGCCGTGATCGACAATGGCGTCGATCTCGGCGCGGTTGGTGTCGGCATCCTCGAACATCCAGCGCGCCAGTTGGCGCGGGTCCACCGTGCCGAATGGGCGCTCGCGGCTCTGGTTGAGACCGCTACCGAAGCCGTCCAGCGACAGCATCATATGGGCGCGAACCTGCTGGGTCATGACGGCCTCCCTGCCGAATTATTGCCCTATGGAGCTATAGAGGCCGAGCCGCTGTCAAGCGCGGCTCAACGCGGCCGCGGCGTCAGGCCGAACAGGAACAGCTGTTCGAGATAGCGCGCCGCATCCTCGAACCGTCCCTCGCCACCGCGACCGGGACCGAGCACGGCGCGCACCTGCACGTCGAAATCGGCATAATGCTGCGTGGTCGCCCAGATCGAAAAGATCAGGTGATAGGGGTCGGTGCGCGTCAACTTGCCTTGGTCCATCCAGGTCAGCAGCACGCGCGCCTTTTCATCGACGAGGTTTTTGAGATCGACCTCGATCATCTCGATGATGCGCGGCGCGCCCTGCAGCATTTCATTGGCGAACAACCGGCTTTCGCGCGGAAAGTCGCGTGCCATCTCCAGCTTGCGGCGAATATAAGAGCGGATTTCGGGGAAGGGATCGCCGTCGGCATCCATTTCACGCAAGGGGGCCAGCCAGGTCACCAGCAGCTCGCCCATCAGGCGGCGATGGATCTCTTCCTTGCGCGGGAAATAATACAGCAGGTTGGGTTTGCTCATCCCTGCCACTTCGGCGATCTGGTCGATGGTGGCGCCGCGAAAGCCATGCAGCGAAAACACATCCAGCGCCGCTTCGAGGATAATATCCTGCTTTTCGCGCTGAATCCGGGTCAGCGGCCGCGGCTTGGGCGGGGCATGCGTAGCCGCCTTGGCGTCAGCCTTGTGCTGGCGCTTGGGAGCGATCGGGACTTCGGCACTTTTCACTTTGGTCGGCGGCATTTTCGCCTTGCGGGAAAGTTTGGGAGTGCTAACATTTTTCCAACTGGTCAAAATTTCTGGACTTAAAGCGTCGGCGTCAAGAGCCAAAACGTGGACCAGACCAGAATCAAGGGGAGTGAGCGTTTCGTGTCCAATTCCAACGCCGTGGTGCCGAACGATCTGAGCGCCTTCTGGATGCCGTTTACGGCCAATCGGCAGTTCAAGAAATCGCCACGCATGTTCGTTGCGGCCAAGGATATGCATTACACGACCAGTGACGGTCGCCAGGTGCTCGACGGCACTGCGGGCCTGTGGTGCGTCAATGCTGGTCACGCGCGTCCCAAGATCGTGGAAGCGATTGCCAAGCAGGCGGCCGAGCTCGACTACGCCCCCGCCTTCCAGATGGGCCATCCCAAGGCCTTCGAGCTGGCCAATCGTCTCGTGGACATTGCCCCCGAGGGGCTCAACCATGTGCTCTATACCAATTCAGGTTCTGAATCGGTCGAGACGGCGCTCAAGGTGGCGCTGGCCTATCACCGCGTGAAGGGCGAAGGTGCGCGCACAAGGCTGATCGGCCGCGAGCGCGCCTATCACGGCGTCAATTTCGGCGGCATTTCGGTGGGCGGCATTGTCACCAACCGGAAAATGTTCGGCACGCTGCTCGGCGGCGTCGACCACATGCCCCATACCCATAACCTCAGCAAAAACGCCTTCACCAAGGGGGTGCCGGAATATGGCACCGAGCTGGCCGATGAGCTGGAACGCATCGTCACGCTGCATGACGCGTCCACCATTGCTGCCGTCATCGTCGAGCCGGTCGCCGGCTCCACAGGCGTGCTGATCCCGCCGGTCGGCTATCTCAAGCGCCTGCGCGAGATCACCAAGAAGCATGGCATCCTTCTTATATTCGACGAGGTCATCACCGGCTTTGGCCGTCTCGGCACGCCGTTTGGCGCCGACTATTTCGGCGTGACGCCCGATATCATGGTCACCGCCAAGGGCCTGACCAATGGCATTATCCCGATGGGTGCCGTGCTGGTCAGCTCGGAGATCCATGATGCCTTCATGGGCGGGCCGGAGCACGTCATCGAATTCTTCCACGGCTATACCTATTCGGGCAATCCGGTGGCTTCCGCGGCAGCTCTCGCCACGCTCGAAACCTACAAGGACGAGGATCTGCTCACGCGCGGCACCGAGATGGGCGTGCATTTCGCCGAGGCGCTGCATTCGCTCAAGGGCGAACCGCATGTCATCGACATCCGCAATATCGGCATGGTCGGCGCGATCGAGCTCGAACCGATCGCTGGCTCGCCGACCAAACGGGCCTTCTCGGCCTTCCTCGCCGCCTATGAAAGCGGCTTTCTGATCCGCACCACCGGCGACATCATCGCGCTCAGCCCGCCGCTGATCATCTCCAAGGCGCAGATCGCCGAACTGATCGACGGCATTCGCGCCGTGTTGCGGAGCATTGCATAATGAACGTCATTGAAAATGCCGTTGCCGGCAAGCGCTATGTCTCCACCGGCCGCCGCGTGCCGGTGTTCAATCCGGCCACCGGCGAGGTCTCTGCCGAGCTGCCGTTGTCGACGTTGAGCGAACTCAACGACGCGGTAGCGTCGTCGAAAAAGGCGCAGGTCGCCTGGGGCAATACACCGCCGATGAAGCGCGCCCGCGTGATGTTCAAGTTCAAGGCGCTGCTCGATCAATATGCCGATGACCTGGCCCGCGAAATTTCGCGCGAACATGGCAAGGTGCATGACGATGCTTTGGGCGAAGTCGCTCGCGGCATCGACTGCGTGGACTTTGCCTGCGGCATTCCGCAGCTTCTGAAGGGCGAGTTCAGCCGCAATGTCGGCCCCTCGATCGACAGCTATTCCGACCGCCAGCCGCTCGGCGTCGTCGCGGGCATCACGCCGTTCAACTTCCCGGCCATGGTGCCGATGTGGATGTATCCGGCCGCCATCGCCTGCGGCAATGCGTTCATCCTCAAGCCATCCGAGCGCGATCCGTCTGCGCCCATGCTGGCCTGGAACCTCTTCATGGAAGCCGGGCTCCCCGAAGGCATTCTCAATGTCGTGCATGGCGACAAGGAAATGGTTGACGGCATTCTCGACCATCCCGACATCAAGGCCGTCAGCTTCGTCGGCTCGACGCCGATTGCCGAGTATGTTTATCAGCGCGGCACGAAGGCGGGAAAACGCGTCCAGGCCCTTGGCGGCGCCAAGAACCATATGGTCATCCTGCCCGACGCGGATCTCGACCAGGTCGCCGATGCGCTGATGGGCGCCGGCTATGGCTCGGCCGGCGAACGCTGCATGGCCATTTCGGTCGCCGTGCCGGTCGGCAAGGAAACCGGTGATGCGCTGGTCGCCAAGCTCAAGCCACGGGTCGAAAGCCTCAAGATCGGCCCCGCCACCGACAAGGATGCCGAAATGGGTCCGGTGGTCACCAAGATACACCGCGACAAGATTGTCGGTTACATTGACGCCGGCGTCGAGCAGGGCGCCGACCTCGTGGTCGACGGCCGCGGCTTCTCGCTGCAGGGCTATGAGGGCGGCTATTACGTCGGCGGCACGCTGTTCGACAATGTCACGCCCGAGATGACGATCTACAAGGAAGAGATCTTCGGGCCGGTGCTCTCGGTGGTGCGCGCCGAGACCTATGACGCCGCGGTCAAGCTGATCAACGAGCATGAATATGGCAATGGCACCGCCATCTTCACCCGCGACGGCGACGCCGCCCGCGAATTTGCCGACAAGATCGAAGTCGGCATGGTCGGCATCAACGTGCCGATCCCGGTGCCGGTGGCCTATCACTCCTTCGGCGGCTGGAAGCGCTCGCTGTTTGGCGATCACTCCATCTACGGCCCCGAAGGCGTCCATTTCTACACACGGCTGAAAACCGTCACCACCCGCTGGCCCGCCGGCATCAAGGGCGGCGCCGAATTCAGCTTCCCGAGCGTCAAATAGGAATATGACCATGTCTGCCCCAGGAGAAAACCTTCGTATCAACGGTGATCGGCTCTGGGACAGCCTGATGGATATGGCCAAGATTGGTCCCGGCATTGCCGGGGGCAATAACCGCCAGACGCTGACCGACGAGGATGGCGAAGGCCGTCGCCTGTTCCAGCGCTGGTGCGACGACGCCGGGCTGACCATGGGCGTCGACCAGATGGGGACGATGTTCATGACGCGTCCGGGCACGGATCCCGATGCCCTGCCGGTCTATGTCGGCAGCCATCTCGATACCCAGCCGACCGGCGGCAAATATGACGGCGTGCTTGGCGTTTTGGCCGGGCTCGAAGTCGTGCGTTCGCTCAACGACCTCGGCATCAAGACCAAGCATCCGATTGTCGTCACCAATTGGGCCAATGAAGAGGGCGCGCGTTTCGCCCCCGCCATGCTGGCCTCGGGCGTCTTTGCGGGAATCCACACGCAGGACTACGCCTATGGCCGCAAGGACCAGGACGGCAAGACCTATGGTGATGAACTGGCCCGCATCGGCTGGCGCGGCGAGGAACAGGTCGGCGCCCGCAAGATGCATGCCTATTTCGAATATCACATCGAGCAAGGCCCGATCCTTGAGGCCGAGAACAAGCAGATCGGCGTCGTCACCCACGGCCAGGGCCTGTGGTGGCTCGAATTCACCCTGACCGGCAAGGAAGCCCATACCGGCTCGACGCCGATGCTGATGCGGGTCAATGCGGGTCTAGCCACCGCACGCATCATCGAAGCGGTGCAGGAGATCGCCATGGCGCATCAGCCGGGCGCCGTCGGTGGCGTGGGGCAGATGAAGTTCTCGCCCAATTCGCGCAATGTGCTACCGGGCACGGTGGTGTTCACGGTCGATATCCGTTCGCCGGAGCTGGGCAAGCTGACGTCAATGCGGAGCCAGATCGAGGCGCGTGCACAGGCTATCTGTGCCGAACTCGGCGTCGGCTATGCCATGGAGGCCGTGGGGCATTTCGATCCGGTGGCCTTCGATCCGGTCCTCGTTGGCCGTGTGCGCTCGGCGGCCGAAAAGCTCGGCTATTCGCACATGGACATCATCTCCGGCGCTGGCCACGACGCCTGCTGGACCAATCGCCTCGCCCCCACCACCATGATCATGTGCCCCTGCGTCGACGGCCTCAGCCACAACGAGGCCGAGGACATTTCCATGGAATGGGCCGCCGCCGGTTGCGACGTGCTGTTCCACGCCGTGCTGGAAACGGCGGAGATTGTCGAGTGACGAGGCCGTTGATCGACGTGACCAAATCGATCAACGAGATGACCGGGCACCCGGACTTCACCGGCCCGTTTGAGAGTACGTCGCACGAAGCGTTCCACGCGGCCTGCGCGGCCCCTATCGGCTCGCTGAACGACGTCGATCTGGTGCGGCTGATCGTGCAGGAGGCAGAGGTCGAGATTGTGGTGCGCTACCTGCTCGACAGGGTGGAAGCGGACCCTGCGGTAAAGCTCGACCGGACCTTGCTGCTGACAATGCTGATCCATGAAATTCCCCGCCAGTTCTGGGCCGGGCACAAGGATTTGCAAACCGAGGCCGTGGACCTCGTTCACCGCATCGACAAGCGCATTCCCGAGGACATCGTCGCCGACGCCATCTTCTTTCTCGAAATGAACAGCGACAATCCGCCCAAGCGAGGATGGGGCGGGGAGTGGCTCGATTGACCATAGGACAGGCAGTATGAGCAAAGTCATCAAGAACGGCACCGTCGTTACCGCTGATCTAACCTACAAGGCGGACGTCAAGATTGAAGGCGATGTGATCGTCGAGATCGGCCAAAACCTTTCCGGAGACGAGGTGCTCGACGCCAGTGGCTGTTACATCATGCCCGGTGGCATCGATCCGCATACCCATCTGGAAATGCCCTTCATGGGCACCTATTCCGCCGATGACTTCGAGAGCGGCACTCGCGCGGGCCTGGCCGGCGGCACTACCATGGTGGTGGATTTCTGCCTGCCCAATCCCAACCAGAGCCTGATCGAGGCCCTCCACATGTGGGACAACAAGACCGGCAAGGCGAGTGCCGACTACAGCTTCCACATGGCGATTACCTGGTGGGGCGAGCAGGTGTGGCGCGAAATGGAGGAGGTGGTCGATCGCGGCATCACCAGCTTCAAGCATTTCATGGCCTACAAGGGTTCGCTGATGGTCAATGACGACGAGATGTTCTCGTCGTTCCAGCGCTGCGCCGAGCTTGGCGCCCTGCCGCTGGTGCATGCCGAGAACGGCGACGTGGTTGCGGCGATGACGGCCAAGCTGCTTGCCGAGGGCAATAATGGCCCCGAAGGCCATGCCTATTCGCGCCCGCCGGAAGTCGAAGGCGAGGCCACCAATCGCGCCATCATGATCGCGGATATGGCGGGCGTGCCGCTTTATGTCGTGCATGTCAGCTCCGAACAGGCGCATGAAGCCATTCGCCGCGCCCGCCAGAAGGGCATGCGCGTCTATGGCGAGCCGCTGGTGCAGCATTTGACGCTGGATGAAAGCGAATATTTCAACCAGGACTGGGATCACGCCGCCCGTCGCGTCATGTCGCCGCCCTTCCGCAACAAGAGCCACCAAGATTCGCTGTGGGCCGGGCTGCAGTCGGGCTCTCTGTCCTGTGTCGCAACAGATCACTGTGCCTTCACCACGGCGCAGAAGCGCAGTGGCCTTGGCGATTTCTCGAAAATTCCCAATGGCACGGGCGGCTTGGAAGATCGCCTGCCGGTGCTGTGGACCGCGGGCGTCAACACCGGTCGCCTGACCATGAACGAATTCGTCGCCGTCACCTCGACCAATATTGCGAAGATCCTGGGCCTCTATCCCAAAAAGGGCGCTGTGCTGGTTGGCGCCGATGCCGACCTGATTGTCTGGGACCCGGCGCGCAAGAAGACCATCACCGCTTCCGCCCAGCAGTCGGTCATCGACTACAATGTCTTCGAAGGTTTCGAGGTCACCGGCCTGCCGCGCTTCGTGCTGAGCCGTGGCAAGGTCTCGGTTACCGAGAATTCCGTCGATGCGGAGCCGGGCCATGGCAAGTTTGTCGGCCGCGAGGCAAAGAACCCTGTGAACCGGGCGCTGTCGCAGTGGAAAGACATCGTCGCACCGCGCAAGGTGGAACGGTCGGGCATTCCGGCTTCGGGGGTTTGAAAGCTTGTCAGCGGTAGTCTCGGCGCAAAATCTCGGCCTCACCTTCAAGACCAATGATGGCGATGTCGTCGCGCTGAGCGACGTCAATCTCACCATTGAAAAGGGCGAGTTCGTCTCCTTCATTGGGCCTTCGGGCTGCGGCAAGACCACATTCCTCCGCACCATTGCCGATCTGGAACAACCGACCTCGGGCACATTGACCATCAATGGCCAAACGCCGGGCGACGCGCGCAAGGACCGGGCCTATGGCTATGTGTTCCAGGCGCCGGCGCTCTATCCTTGGCGGACCATCGAAAAGAACATCGCCCTGCCGCTCGAAATCATGGGCTATTCGCAAAGCCAGCAGGCCGAGCGCATCAAACGCACAATGGATCTGGTCAATCTTTCGGGCTTCGAGAAGAAATATCCCTGGCAGCTGTCAGGCGGCATGCAGCAGCGCGCCTCCATTGCCCGCGCTCTGGCCTTCGATGCCGACCTGCTGCTGATGGACGAGCCCTTTGGTGCACTCGACGAAATCGTCCGCGACCATCTCAATTCCGAACTGCTGAAACTCTGGGAGGCGACGAAAAAGACCATCTGTTTCGTCACCCATTCCATTCCCGAGGCGGTGTACCTTTCGACCAAGATCGTCGTCATGTCGCCCCGCCCCGGCCGCGTTACCGATGTGATCGAGAGCAACCTGCCGCGCGAGCGCCCGCTGGATATCCGCGAGACGCCGGAGTTTTTGGCCATTGCCGCGCGGGTGCGCGACGGACTGCGGGCCGGCCATAGCTACGACGGGGATCACGTTTGAACCGCGTCCTGCCCATTCTCACGGTGCTGCTGGCCATTCTGGTCATCTGGTATGTCGGCGCCATCGCGATGAACGCGCCGTGGCAGAATACGCTCAATAGCCGCGCCGAGCTGACCGACGTGTCGTTCACCGATTTTGCGCTGCAGACCTGGGCGCAGGACCGCCCGCTGCTGCCGGCGCCGCATCAGGTGGTGGGGGAAATCTGGAATGCCACCGTGGCGCTGGAGCTGACCTCCAAGCGCTCGCTGGCCTATCACGGCTGGATCACGCTCTCCTCGACGCTGCTCGGTTTCGTGCTCGGCACGGCGCTGGGCGCGGCGCTGGCGGTGTTCATCGTTCACAATGAAGCGGCCAATCGCTCGCTGATGCCCTGGATCATCGCCAGCCAGACCATTCCGATCCTCGCCATCGCGCCCATGGTGGTGGTTGGGCTGGGCTCGATCGGCGTCACCGGCACGGTGCCGCGGGCGCTGATCTCGATGTATCTGAGCTTTTTTCCGGTGGTGGTCGGCATGGTCAAGGGTCTGCGCTCGCCCGAGGGCATTCAGCTCGACCTGATGCGCACCTACGACGCCTCGCCCTGGCAGACCTTCTGGAAGCTGCGCTGGCCCGCCGCCATGCCTATGCTGTTTGCCTCGATGAAGGTGGGTATCGCCATTTCACTGATCGGTGCCGTGGTTTCCGAGCTGTCCAATGCTGCTGGCGGTGGCCTCGGCGTGCGGCTGCTCACCGGCTCCTACAATGGCCAGACCATACAGATCTGGGCGGCCCTGTTCATCGCCGCCGCGCTGGCCGCTGTCTTGGTTATGATCGTCGGTTTCGCCGAAAGCGCCGTCAACCGGCGCATGGGGGCCCGCCCCGCATGAGCCAGCTGCAAATCTTTCTCGCCCTCGTTGCCGGCGGTCTCTCCGCCGCGGCCTTTGCGCTCAGCGTGGTGACGCCCTTCGAACAGGCGCTGCTGCTGAAGGCCTTTCTGGCGCTGGGCTTCCTGTCCCTGATCCGCTTCTTCATTCCGCTTGGTCTCTGGGCTGATGGCGCCTTTGCGCTCTTGGGCGCAGTCGCTCTGCTCACCAGCCTGGGCATTTTCGACCCGACCCCGGCTTTCTTCTGGATGGCACTGGTGGCGGCCTGGCTGTTTGCCTGGCTGTTCGTCGAGCGGCTCAGCAAGGCGCTGGCGCCCAAGCTGGGTGACAATGCCGGTTTGGGCCTGCTGATCCCTGTCGTCTTCGGCGCAGCGCTGCTGGTCATCTGGGAAGTGGTCACCCGCGGCGCCAATGTGCCGCCGGTGCTGCTGCCCGCGCCATCGATGATCGGCGCCCAGCTGGCCAATTCAGCATCGATCCTCTGGGCCGATTTCGTCCAGACCTTCATCAAATCCGTGTTGCCCGGCTATGCCATCGGCTGCCTCTCCGGCCTCGTGGTGGCGATCCTTGTCGACCGTTCGCCCTTTCTCAAGGCCGGCCTCCTGCCGATCGGCAATTTCATGTCGGCCCTGCCGATCATCGGCATCGCGCCGATCATGGTGATGTGGTTCGGCTTTGACTGGCAGTCCAAGGCCGCCGTCGTCGTGGCGATGACTTTCTTCCCGATGCTGGTCAACACCGTGGCCGGCCTCAACGCCAGCTCCAGCATCGAGCGCGACCTGATGCGCACCTATGCCGCCGGCTACTGGCAAACTCTTATGAAGTTACGGCTTCCCGCTGCGGGCCCCTTCATATTTAACGCCCTCAAGATCAACTCGACTCTGGCCTTGATCGGCGCAATCGTAGCGGAATTCTTCGGGACGCCCATTGTGGGAATGGGCTTCCGGATATCGACAGGCGTTGGCCGACTGGCCATCGACCTGGTCTGGGCAGAGATCGCGGTTGCCGCGGTCGCGGGGTCTGTCTTCTACGGGGTGATCGCCCTCATCGAAAGGGGCGTCACCTTCTGGCATCCGTCTGTCCGTGGTGGACGGGCGTAACAGGGAAAAGGGAACGACAATGAAGAACGTAATTGGAGGTCTGCTCGTCAGCGCCCTGGCGCTTTCGGCCGCGCCCGCTTTCGCACAGGACGCTTTGACCCTGCAGCTCAAGTGGGTCACCCAGGCGCAGTTCGCCGGCTATCTGGTCGCCGAGTCCAAGGGTTTCTATGACGAGGAAAATCTCGACATCACCATCCTGCCCGGTGGCCCGAACATTGCTCCGGAACAGGTGATTGCCGGCGGTGGTGCCGACATCATCGTCACCTGGATGGCAGCCGGCATGGCCGCCCGCGAAACCGGCGTGCCGCTGGTCAATATCGCCCAGCCGTTCAAGAAGTCGGGCCTGATGATGATCTGTCCGGCCGAAAAGGAGATCAAGACCGTTGCCGATTTCCCGGGTCACACGCTGGGCGTCTGGTTCTTCGGCAATGAATATCCGTTCTTTGCCTGGATGAACAAGGAAGGCATTGCCACCGACGGTTCGGCCGGCGGCGTCACCGTGCTGCAGCAGAGCTTTGACATCCAGCCGATGATCCAGGGCCAGGCCGATTGCATTTCGGTCATGACCTATAACGAATATGGCCAGGCGCTCGATGCCGGCTACGGCCCGGATAACCTGACCATCTTCAACTATACCGAAATGGGCAATGACCTGCTCGAAGACGGTCTCTATGTGATGGAAGACACCCTGGCCGATCCGGCCAAGGTCGACGCCTATACCCGCTTCGTCCGCGCCTCGATGAAGGGCTGGGAATATGCCGCGGCCAATCCTGAGGAAGCCGCGCAGATCGTCGTCGACATGGACGATACCGGCGCCGCAACGCTGGAGCACCAGCTCTACATGACCGGCGAAGTCGCCAAGCTGGTCGATCCCTCCGATGCCGCGCTCGACCCGGCCACCTATGAGCGCACGGTGAAAGCCCTGCTCGACCAGAAGATCATCAAGGCTGAGCCGGAAGGCGCCTTCACCACCGTCGTCACCGACGGCCTGTAGGCTGATCCGACTGCACTGACGAAGGCGGGGAGCGATCCCCGCCTTTTTCGTTTCCGGGCGGGATCACGCCAACCTGCACATAATTGATGCAACCCCGGAACGATTCACCCCGCCCACGGTTGATGGCTCACTGACTGCGTCAATCAAGAAGGGCAATCCTCATGAACTCGATCATCTATATCGTCGGCCTCATCGTCATCGTCATGGCCATCCTGTCGTTCATCGGTCTTGCTTGATCATTCCTGGCAAGAACATCACCAATAAATTCCAGGAGTCACCACAATGACCATTGATGCGCCTGCGGGCGTTGTCGTTCCCTCTACTGTCGCCGCCAATCGCGACCAGTCGTCCTATGTCGATTGGCCTGCGATTATTGCCGGCATCGTGCTGGCCTCGGCCATCAGCCTCGTGCTGATCAGCTTCGGTTCGGCCGTCGGCCTCAATTTCCTTGATTTCGGTTATGGTGACGGCCCTAACCCGATCTTCGTCGGCATCGCTGCCGCAACCTGGATCCTCTGGGTGCAGATCTCCAGCTTCATGGCTGGCGGTTACCTGACCGGTCGCCTGCGTCGCCGCTATTTCGACGCCACCGAAGACGAGAGCGACCTGCGTGACGGCGCCCATGGCCTGTTGGTCTGGGCCGGTGCTGCCATCCTCGGCACCGTGATCGCCGTCGGCGGTATCGGTGCTGCGGCCAGCACGGCCGGCAATGTTGCCGCCACTGCAACCAATGCAGCATCGAACGTCGCCGAAGGCGCTGCAGATGCGGTTGATCCAAACGCCTATTTCATCGACACCATGTTCCGCACGACCCAGCCGGTCGACGCTGACGCGGCCCGCGGTGAAGCCGGCCGGATCTTTGCCCAGGCTGCTCTTGGTGATGGCGTCGTTGCCGATGCCGACCGCACCTATCTGGCCTCGGTCGTTGCCGCCAATACCGGCATCCCGCAGCCGGAAGCTGAAGCCCGCGTCGATCAGGCCATCCAGTCGGTTGAAGAAGCCCGCCAGACGGCTCTCGAAGCGGCGCGTATTGCCCGCAACACGGCGATCATCGGTGCCTTCCTACTCGCTGCTTCGCTGCTGGTCTCGGCCATCGGCGCCTTCTGGGCAGCCCAGAAGGGTGGCAACCATCGCGACGAAAACACCGTTTTCGCCGGCATCTTCAAGCGCTTCTAACAGTCAGGAAAGGAACACAACATGCTCCGTGGTATCGGACTTTGGCTTCTCGGCGTGCCGATCTGGCTGATCATCATCATCATCTTCTTCCTGCGCTAGGAAGAGCAAAGGCGGGGAGCAATCCCCGCCTTTTCTGTATTTTGTCTGTGTGACGCGACCTAGTTAAACACCCGCCGGCATTTGAACTGGCCAAACTCCACCCAGCCGGTGGCCAGGCATTCACCCTTGAAGCTGGCCCAGCATTCATCCAACGAAATCGGCGAACCGGCTCCGGTCAGCAGCACCGCATTGCCATGCCGCACCGCCGTCGCCTGCTGCGCATCGAGACGGATTTCCGGCAGGTCGGCAAAGCCGGCCGAGACGGGCTTGAGCAGCGCATCGCGCTCGTCCTGTGACAGCGCTTCGAGCTGGTCGATGGTCAGCGCATCTTCGTCATGGAATGGCCCGACGGCCGCACGATGTAAGAGGCTCACATGGCCGCGCGTGCCGAGCACTTCGGCAATGTCGCGCGCCAGCGAGCGCACATAGGTGCCCTTGCCGCAGGTGACTTCCAAGATGCTCTGCTCGGCGCCATGCTCGATCAGTGCGATATGATCGACCTCGATCTCGCGCGGCTGCAATTCCACCACTTCGCCGGCCCGCGCCAGGTCATAGGCGCGCTCGCCGTCGATCTTGAGCGCCGAAAAAATTGGGGGCCGCTGCAGGATCACGCCGGTGAACTGTGGCAGCACCGCTTCGAGCGCGGCCTGCTCCGGCCGCACGTCGGAGGTGGCGATCACTTCGCCCTCCGCGTCATCGGTGGTGGTGGCGCTGCCCCATTTGATCGCAAAGCGATAGATCTTAGTGCCGTCCTGCACCTGGGGCACGGCCTTGGTCGCCTCGCCCAGAGCGATCGGCAATATGCCGGTGGCCAGCGGATCGAGCGTGCCAGCATGACCGGCCTTGGCGGCGCTGAATAGCCAGCGGACTTTTCCCACCGCCTGGGTGGAGGTCATATTGAACGGCTTGTCGAGCACCACCCAGCCGGAAATGGCGCGCTTGATACGCTTGGGCTTGTCGTTCACGCGTCGTCGCCGTCTTCGTCGTTTTCGAGATCCTGCTTCACCTTGTCGGAGCGCAGCAGCGCATCGATGCGGCTGGCTTCGGCAAAGGTCTCGTCGACATGGAAGCGCACTTCGGGCGCGAATTTCATGTTGATCTGCGGCGCCACGCGGCCGCGGATGAACTTGGCATTGCGGTTCAGCGCCGCGACGATTTCCACCGCATGCTGGCCGCCGAGCGGCATGATATAGGCATTGGCGATCTTGAGATCATTGGTCATGCGCACTTCGGGCACGGTGATCACCGCATTGCGCAGGGCGTCATCGTCCACGTCGCCCCGGGCGAAAATGGCGGCCAGCGCGTGGCGCACCAGTTCGCCGACGCGCAGCATGCGCTGGTTGGGGCCGGTCTGTTTGTTGTCTTTGCTCATTGGCGGGAATTAAGCCCTTGCTGGGCTGCCGTCAATCGGCGGACTTAGCTGCGCGGGCTGGGCCGGCCATGCACGCCCTCGGGCAGCACGCGATGCGGTGGCTGGTGGCCATCCATGAAGGCCCGGATATTGACGATCACCGTCTCGCCCATTTCCACCCGCGCCTCGAGCGTGGCAGAGGCCATATGGGCGGTGAGCACCACCTTGTTGGCTTCGGCCAGTGCCAGAAGCCGCGCATCGATGCCATTGCGGTTCTCGAACACGTCCAGCGCTGCGCCGCTCAAATGTCCGCTTTCGATCTCGTCGAGCATTGCCGCCTCGTCGACCAGTTCGGGCCGGCTGACATTGACCACAAAACTCCCCGGCTTCATCCGCCTCAGCCGTTCCGCCGAGAGAATATGGAAGGTTTCGCGGGTGTGCGGCGTATGCAGCGAGACGATATCCACCGCTTCGATCATCGCGTCGAGATCGTGCCAATAGGTGGCTTCCAGCGGATCTTCGACGCCGGGCGGACGGCGGTTGCGCGAGAAATAATGGATGTTGAGCCCGAAGGCCTTGGCGCGCTGCGCCACCGCCGTACCGATGCGGCCCATGCCGACAATGCCCAGCGCCTTGCCGCGCAACCGGTTGCCGAGCATGGAGGTCGGCGACCAGCCGGCCCAGACCCCGTCACGCACCAGCATCTGCGTGCCTTCGACCAGCCGGCGCGGCAGCGCCAGCATCAGCACCATGGCCATATCGGCGGTGTCTTCGGTGAGCACGCTGGGCGTATTGGTCACCGTCAACCCGGCGGCCCAGGCGGCCTCGACGTCGATATTGTCGACGCCATTGCCGAACTGGGCGATCAGCCGCACGCTCTTGGGCAGGCGGGCGATCAGCTCGGCATCGATGCGGTCGGTGATGGAGGAGACCAGCACATCCTTGCCATCGAGCCCTTCCACGATATCGTCGCCGGTGAGGGTGACATCACCCTCGTTGACATGGGTCTCGAACAGCGTCGCCATGCGCGCCTCGATGGTCTCGGGCAGGCGCCTGGTGACGAGAATATTGGGTTTTTGGCTAGCCATATGGTCCGGGATCGGGCGGCGCTCGGGGTGTGGAAAACCCATCCTTCAGCGCCCATTAAGGATCTTTTGCTAGTGATAGGACAAATCCTTTTGCCTGCAAAGTCATGTTTGACAAGACCGTGAGCCGCCCCATCGCCAACCCCCTGACATCGCTGTTCCGCCTGCTGCCCTGGCTGGCTCTGCTTGTTGCCTTGTTGACGCCGCCCGCCCTGGCGCAGGCCAATAATCCGAGCGGGCTGCCACTGCCGCGCTTTGTCACCACGCGCAGCGAGCCGATCAATGTGCGCGTGGGGCCGGGCCAGAAATACGACATCGCCTGGACCTATCTCAAATCCGGCATTCCGGTCGAAATCCTCCAGGAGTTCGACACCTGGCGCAAGATTCGCGACATGGATGGCAGCGAGGGCTGGATTCACCAGAACCTGCTCGCCGGCACCCGCTCCGGCTATGTGACGCCAATCGTAGCCAATGGCGAAATCGCGCTGCTGTCCAACCGCTCCGACGATGCGAGCCTGCGCGCCCGGCTGGGGCCCGGCCTCAAGGTCACCATCAAGGAATGCGACGGCACCTGGTGCGAAGTCAGCGCCGGCGATCCCAATCAGCGTTCCACCACCTATTCCGGCTATATGCACCAGGACGAACTCTGGGGCGTCTATCCGGATGAAGTGTTCGACTAGCGACGTCGTCGCCTTGCTTGGTCGTCAAACGAACCGCTGTGGCTAACCATCACCCCACCCGACCCCTCCGGGGCCACCCTCCCCATTCAGGGGAGGGATAGGCAAGTTCAGCGCACTCGATCTTTCTTCTCCCTCCCCCTTGTGGGGAGGGTGGCCCCCGAAGGGGGTCGGGTGGGGGTACGTTTTGGGCACAATCACCCTAACCCAACTCCGCCACCGCGTTCGCCGTCTGCCGCGCCACACGCACCGCATTGTCCTGCTTGGGGCAACTGGCGCAAAGCGTGCCGGGCGGAATACGGTCATCGAGACAGCAATCCCGACGCTTGATGATTAGCAGCCGCTGCCCTTTCGGTCCCGCGATAGGCTCAAGCGTGCCTTGGCCGCTGAGCCCCAGCGCTTCCATCCACAATTCCGAATATGCCTCTATCGTCTCGGCCGGAATATCGCGCCGACGCTGGCTCAGCCAGACCATCAGGCTCAGCATGCGCCCCGCCAGGAGCCGCCGTGACGGCAGCGGCTTGAGCTTGACCAGCGCATTGACCTCGTCGAACAGCGTGGCCGTCATCGGCTTGAACTGCCGTGCCGCTTCGGCGATCAGCTCCTCCACGGTATCCGCAGTCTGCGCACCCGGCGTCAGCCGGTAGCCGTCGATGAAAATGCCGCGCCGCTGCTGGCTGAGCCTTGCCAGATCGGGCATGGCGCCGTGCACATGCGCTGATATCACTGCGAGATAGGCCGGTTGCCACAGCAGGTTGGTCCACAGCCGCACGGCATAAAAGGCCGGCCCGGCCTGCGGATAGGCTGCGACCAGCGCCGCATGCAACTCTGCCAGCAGGATCGAATTATCCGCCCCGGGCACGTACCAGCCCGGCCGTGCTGGCCCGGGCTCACCCTTCATGAAGCCGGTGAGTTGCGCCGCCGTCGCGATCAGCCGCGTCGTCGCGGCGTCGGCGCTATCTTGGGCAAAGAGGAAGGAGCGAGCCATGCCGCCTTCTAGCGCCCCCGCCGCGCCGAGAAAAGCCCGGCCGCAGAATCCCGCTTGACGCATTGTTTTAGTGTGCTACAACACCAGCACACTACCAAGGCATCACACATGGATGATTTTCACACCAGCCAGCCGATCTTCGTGCAGATCCGGCAAAGGCTTACCGAGATGATCCTGCGCGGATCGGTGGCGGAGGGCGAGGCTTTGCCCTCGGTCCGCCAGATCGCCGCAGACCTGTCGGTCAATCCGCTGACTGTCACCAAGGCCTTCGAAGCCCTGGTCGATGTCGGCGTCGTCGAAAAACGAAGAGGGCTAGGGATGTTCGTCAAGACCGGAGCGCGGGCCGAGCTGCTCGCTTTTGAACGCGACAAGTTTCTCAAAGAGGAATGGCCGCGCATCGCCGCGCAGATCAAGGCGCTGAACCTCGATATCAAGACGCTGCTGGCGCCTGCCGGCCAGGGAGAGATCCAATGAGCGAGCTGTCCGTTTCCACCGCCGTCGAACCCATCGTTTCGGCCCGCGGGTTGCGCAAGAAATTCGGCGGCAAGGAAATCCTCCATGGTCTCGACTTCGACATTCCGCCCGGCCGCATCTATGGGCTGATCGGGCACAACGGCGCCGGCAAGACCACAACGCTCAATGCCATGCTGGGCCTCACCGCCTGCGAGGGCACCATCCGCGTCCTCGGCGAAGACCCCTTCGCCAAGCGCGCCAAGCTGATGGAAAATGTCGCCTTCATTTCCGACGTCGCCAGCCTGCCGCGCTTCCTGCGGGTGCGCGAACTCTTCGCGCTGCTGAGCAACATCCACCCCAACTTCTCGCAGGACAAGGCGCGCAGCTTCCTCGAAGGCACCGACATCAAGCCCGAGATGAAGGTGAAACACCTGTCTAAGGGCATGGTGGCGCAGCTCCATCTGGCGGTCGTCATGGCGATCGACGCCAAGCTTTTGGTGCTGGACGAGCCGACGCTGGGCCTCGACATCACCTATCGCAAGCGCTTTTACCGGCGGCTGCTGGAAGACTACATGACCGAGGAGCGCACCCTGATCATCACCACCCATCAGGTGGACGAGATCGAGTTCATGCTCTCCGACATCATGTTCATCCGCGATGGCGACATGATCCTGCATATGCAGATGGAGACGGTGAACGAGAAGTTCACCCAGCTGGTGGTCAATGATCCCGAGCAGCAGGCTGCTGCCCGCGCTTACGGCCCGGTCTATGAGGAAACGCGCTTCGGGCAGACCGTGATGATCTTCGACGGCGTCGATCGCGCGATCCTCGAACCCTTTGGCCGGCTCTCGACGCCGACCCTTTCCGATCTCTTCGTGGCGCTGATGCAGCGTCCGACCGCCAATCCGGAGCCCGCCCGATGAAGGCCTTTTTCGCGCTCGTCCACCGCGAGCTGATCGAACATCGCGGCGCCTTCCTGCTCGGCCCGCTGCTGCTGGTGGCCGTGCTGTTCGGCGCCACCATTCTCGCCTTCACCGTCGGCCGCGTCGATGCGCGCTTCTCGGGAGCACTGTTCACCGTGGCGCCGCTGCGGGTCTATGAGCTGGGCTTTTTGTTCTTCGGCCTCGGCTGGTCGCTCTACATGATCTCGGTGCTGTTCTTTTACTGCGCCGACGGCTTTGCCGCCGACAAGCGCAACAATGCCATGCTGTTCTGGAAGTCCATGCCCGTCAGCGACTTCAAGGTGCTGCTGAGCAAGCTCACCGCCGGCCTCACCGTGCTACCGGGCACGGTTTATGCCGTGGCTCTCCTGAGCGGCGTCCTGCTCTATGGCGTGGCCTATGTGACCATGCTGATCAATGGCACGGCGACCGTCGCCACCCTCGGCAGCATTGTCGTCATCTATGGCAATGTGGCTTTGGCCATTCTCGTCAGCATTGTCTGCGGCCTCTTATGGTACCTGCCGGCCATGGCGCTGGTCGGGGCTGTCGCCACCGCCATCGGCCGCTGGGCTATTCCGATCTCGCTGCTGATGCCGGCCATTGTTTCGACGCTGGAATGGGTCACTCTTGGCGGCCTGCATCCCTTCGCGACCCATACCTGGCGCTTCATCGAGTATCGCGGCAAGCTGCCCGAGACACCCTATGTCCAAGACTGGTCGGTGTCGGCCGAGACCTTTAATGGTGTCATCTTCGCTACGGACCTGATCAGCCACATGGACTGGCTACAGGTCGGCATCGGCGCGGTGTTTGCGATCGTAGTGATCTACGCCGCCAGCGAGTACCGCCGCCGTGTGAACGACAATTGACCTGAGCCCAAGTGACCTCCATCGTGCCGCCGCGCTTTTGCCAGCGCGGCGGTTTCGTTTTGGAGTTTTGCATGCGCGCCCTGCTCGTCCTCGCCCACCCCCTCGGCGACAGCCTCTGCGCCCATCTGGCCCGACAGGCGACCGAAGCCTTGCAGGCCCGTGGCGCGACGGTTGATGTGCTCGACCTCTATGCCGAGGATTTTCAGCCAGCCCTCACCGCCGACGAACGGCGCCTGCATTACAGCACGCCTCACCCCAGTCCCGACATCACCGCCCTGCAGCAGCGCCTCGCCGCGGCCGACACGCTGGTACTGGTCTTCCCCATCTGGTGGTTTTCGCTGCCGGCAATTCTCAAGGGCTGGTTCGATCGCGTCTGGACGCCAAAATTTGCCTTCGACCAGGGCACGCCGATCACACCGCTGCTGACCGGGCTCAAATCCTGCCTCATCATCGCCACGCTGGGCTCGCCCTGGTGGATCGACACAGTGGTGATGCGCCAGCCGGTCAGGCGTGTGCTCAAGACCGGGCTGGTGTTTGCCTGCGCGCCGCAGGCAAAATTTCGCATGCTGTCGCTGCATGGGGCCGAGGAGATGGATGCAACCAAGCTGGATCGCTTTACCGCCCGCCTGCGCAAGGCCGTCGGAAAACTCTAACCCCGCTCCATCACCGCGCGCACCGGCTGGAACGGCCCGCTGCCGATATCCTGCCGATCGACCAGCGCCGTCTCGGCGGCAATGATGGTGCAGGTCAGCCCGCCCGGCGCATAGTCGAAGGCCACGGTCGCGCCGAGATCCGCTGCCAGCGCCCGCTCGATCATGCGTGAGCCAAAACCCTTGTCCGCCGGCACGACCACCTCGGGTCCGCCCGCCTCGCGCCAGGTCAGGATCAGCTTGTGGCCCTCGGTCAGCGCCCAGCCGATCGTCACCGTGCCGGTCTCATTGCTCAGCGCGCCATATTTGCTGGCATTGGTGCAGAGCTCATGCAGCGCCATGGCCAGCGACAGCGCCGCCTTGGCATGCAGTTCGACCTCCGGCCCCGAGGCGGCAAAGCGCTGCTGCTCGCGGCCAAAGAACGGCTCGATCGCCGTCTGCACCACCGCGCCCACCGAAGCGCTTTCGCTATGCGTGGCGGTCAGCAGCTTGTGCGCATCGGCCATGACCGCCAGCCGGCCATAGAAGGCCTGCAGCGAGGCCTCGGCAATGCCCGAATTACGGAAGCTCTGCCGCGCCACCGCCTGTACCGTCGCCAGGAGGTTCTTGATCCGGTGGTCGAGTTCGCGCGCGAGCAGGTCACGATGCTGCTCGGCCTCCTGCTGGGCAATCTGGCGCTGGGTCAGCTCGTCGAGCAAAGCGTCGATGGCCTCGCCAACCTGGTGGAATTCGGCCTTGCCGACCATGCCGGTGCGCGCCGCATGATCGCCCGAGCGCCAGGCGCGAATGGTCAGCAGCAGGCGCAGCACCGGGCGGCGGATGAACTGGCGGCCAAAGCTCAGCGCCAGCAACAGCGCCACCAGCCCGCCGATCACCGCCAGCACCACGCCACGCAGGGTCGCCTCGTTGATCGGCGCCATGCTGTCAGCTACCGGCAGACCGGCGCTGACGTAGAGCCCCAGACCCTTGGTCGCCGGCTGATAACCGATGATGCGTTCGGTGCCATCGGCGCTCAGCACCTGCAGCGTGCCAGAATTTTCGCCCAGCAGGCGCGGCATGAAACTATCGGCAATCTGGGTGCCGACGTAGTTTTCCGGCTGCGGCTCGCGTGCCAGATAGACGCCATTGCGATCGGCAATGGTCATGGCGCTGCCGCTCAGCGCCGGCCGCTCCTTGATCAGCTTGCCCAAATAGTCGAGGCCAATGGTGGCCAGCACCGCGCCATTGATCGTCCCGTCCGCATCGGTGCGCTGCGTGCCCAGCAGCAGCCCCGGCCCGCGCGAGGTCTCGACATATTCCCCGACCCGGAAAAATTCGGCATGCAGGGCCGTGCGCACCGTCTGGCTCAGGGCCGGCGCCAGATCCTCGGCCGCGTCGCTATTGGCACAGATGCTGTTGCCATCAAGATCGGTGATATTGATCAGCGTGACCTGCGGCAGCAGATTGCCGAGGCGGGTGAGATAGACCTCGCAGCCGCTATCGACGTCCTGCACCACCGGCGCATTGGCGACCGCCACCATCAGTGCAGCCGCACCGGTCAGGATCCGCTCCATCTCGAGCGCCGCCAATTCGCTGAGCCGCAGCGCATAATCATGCACCTCGGCTTCGCGGGCCTTGCGCAGGGCAAATTCGTTGAAGCCGAGAATGGCCAGGGCCGGCAGCAGAGCCACGGCGGTCAGCAGCAGCAATCTCTGGCTGAGCGAAAGACTTGGCGCCCTCATGCCCTCTCCCCACGCGCTGCCGTAAGGCATCGCGAGCCGCAGTTATCCAGATTGTGAGCCGCTGCGCCACTGCATTCTTTGCCGTGGTTTATCGCGGGTCAGCGGGCGTGCCGAGACTATCGCTAAAATTGGCGCACTTTTCGTAAGGAACCGGAAGTTAAGCGCGCCTAGCCTCTCACAAATGAGGAGGGCACTATGGGAGCATTGCCTGATCTCCGTTACGAGGCCGCCCGCGACCACCTGTTGCAGGCCATCGCCATTCTGCCACTGGAAGGCAGCGAGGTGATCCGGCTTTTGGTCGAAGAGGCGTGTCGCCGCTGCGAAGCCCGCGCCTATCGCGAAGGCGACGCCGCCTATTTCCACCTGCCGGAGCCGCCGCATTCCGGCGGCCCGCATCGGGTATGACCGCTTAGGCGCGACGCAACAGCTTCTGCCACCAGCGCTTCCGGCGATGGCGGGCGAAATCGTAGAACAGCTTGTTGGTCATCACATGCCGATAGAAGCGGGCAAAGGCCACCGAGCGGCGCATGCTGGTCAGGGTAAACCAGGGCTTTGACTCGCCGGTATAGTGGATGATGGCCGGATCGAGCCCTTCATGTACCGGCCGCGCATCGATCAGGTTCCAGCGCCATGGCAATTGCAACCAGCGATCCTGGAACACCAGGTTGAGCAGATCCTGGTCGTAGTAGATGCGCTGCATCACCCCGTCGGCATAGGCCTGTTCCATGCAGCCGATAATGTCGGCTGCGCGCCATTGCGCGATATCGATCAGCACCATGCCGGCATTGAAATAGGGATGGGCGACATCGAAAATGTCGCGATTATTGGCCACGTCGCGCCCAGCCACCAGCCAGGCGCCGATCGAGTCGCGCACGGCGGCGATCGGCGCGCCCTGCAAATCCCATTCATACAGCGTGGCGATGTCGTCACGCACCAGCATGTCGCAATCGAGATAGAGGATGCGGTTGATGGCAGGATCGATCAGCCGGTCGACGATCAGCCTTGCATAGACAATGTTGGACAACCGCTTGTTGACCGGCATGCGCGCGGCAATGTCTTCGAACAGCGGCGACTGATCGAGATCATACCAGCGCAGCTCGACCGGGAATTCCTTGGCGATGTCCTCGAGATCGGCCCGGTGCTGCGGGCTAAGCGTGCGATGCAGCAGGTGGAACACCAGGTCGCTGCGCCGCCGGCTGAACAGGCAGATCGAGCGCATGGTGGCAAAAGCCGGCGCCCAGAAGTCATCATCGAAGGTAAGGGCAATATGGATGGCCCGGTCGGTCATGCGCATTCTCGAATTCGACAAGGCGCACGACAGGAGCGGCGCGCGGGTCTGCCAGTGGTGGCGCTGCTTTGGCACCCACGCTCCGCAGCGTCAACTCGGAGCGGCGATTCATTTTGCTATTGCGAATGATTTGCAATTGCACTACCTCTGACATGTCCTGAGTTGGAGTGCTTCATGCGTCGTCGTTTGCTGCCCGTTCTCGTTGCTGCTGTCGCATTGGCCGCAGCCCTCCCTGGCACCGCTCAGGACCGCCTCAAGGTCGTCACCACCTTCACCATCATTGCCGACATGGCCCGCAACGTTGCCGGCGATGCGGCTGACGTCGTCTCGATCACCAAGCCTGGCGCCGAGATCCACAATTACCAGCCCACCCCGGGCGACTTGATCTCCGCCCAGGATGCCGACCTGATCCTGTGGAACGGGCTCAATCTCGAACAATGGTTCGAGCAGTTCCTGTCCAATCTGGGCGATGTGCCCTCGGCCGTTGTCACCGAAGGCGTGGAACCAATGGGCATTGGCGAAGGTCCCTACGCAGGCAAGCCAAACCCCCATGCCTGGATGTCGCCGACAGATGCGCTGATCTATGTCGAGAATATCCGCGCCGCTTTCGCGTCCGCCGATCCGACCAACGCCGCTACCTATGATGCGAATGCCAAGGCCTATGCAGCCGAGATCACCGCCACCGTGGCGCCGATCCGCGCCGCCATCGATGCCATTCCAGAGGAGCGCCGCTGGCTCGCCACCTCGGAAGGCGCCTTTTCCTATCTCACCCGCGATTTCGTCCTCAAGGAGCTCTATCTCTGGCCGATCAATGCCGACCAGCAGGGCACGCCGCAGCAGGTGCGTCTCGTCATCGACGCCGTGCGCGAAAACGCCGTGCCGGCAATCTTTTCGGAATCGACCATCTCTTCCAAACCGGCCGAACAGGTCGCCCGCGAGACCGGTATCAAATACGGCGGGGTGCTCTATGCGGATTCGCTGAGCGAGCCCGACGGCCCGGTGCCGACCTATCTCGACCTGCTCTCGGTCACCTCCAATACCATTGTCGAAGGCCTGACCCCATGAACGACATGAGCCAGAATACTGTCGTCTCGGGCCTCACGGTCAGCGACATCACCGTCGCCTATCGCAATGGCACCACCGCCATCAAGCATGCCAGCTTCTCGATCCCGCGCGGCTCGATCACGGCGCTGGTGGGGGTCAACGGCTCGGGCAAGTCGACGCTGTTCAAGGCCATCATGGGCTTTGTGCCGCTGGCCGGCGGCTCGGTGGACATTCTCGGCGTACCCGGCAAGCAGGCGCTGAAGCGCAATCTCGTCGCTTATGTGCCGCAGTCGGAAGACGTCGACTGGAATTTCCCGGTGCTGGTCGAGGACGTGGTGATGATGGGCCGCTATGGCCACATGGGCATGCTGCGCCGCCCCAAGAAGATCGACCACGCCATGGTCACTTCGGCGCTTGAACGCGTCAACATGCTCGAATTCCGCCACCGCCAGATCGGCGAACTCTCCGGCGGGCAGAAGAAGCGCGTCTTCCTCGCCCGGGCGCTGGCGCAGGAGGGCCAGGTGATCCTGCTCGACGAGCCCTTCACCGGCGTCGACGTCAAGACCGAGGATGCCATTGTCGACCTGCTGCGCGCCTTGCGCGACGAGGGCAAGGTCATGCTGGTTTCCACGCATAACCTCGGGTCGGTCCCCGAATTCTGCGACCGCACGGTACTGGTCAAGGGCACCGTGCTAGCCTCTGGCCCGACCTCGGAAATCTTCACCCGCGAATGGCTCGAAGAAACCTTCGGCGGCGCCCTGCGCCATTTCGTGCTGGCCGGCTCGGGCCTACATGACGACGACGATCCGCGCGCCATTTCGGTGCTGACCGACGATGAACGCCCGCTGGTCATGTATGGCGAGAAGGGCAAGATGACCACGCGCCAGTCCGACCCGGTGGACGACAAATGATCGAACATCTGCTGCTGCCCTTCAACTACCACTATATGATCAACGCCATGTGGGTTTCGGCCCTCGTGGGAGGCGTCTGCGCCTTCCTCTCGGCCTATCTGATGCTCAAAGGCTGGTCGCTGATCGGCGATGCGCTCTCCCATTCCATCGTCCCCGGCGTCGCCGGCGCCTATATGCTGGGTCTCCCCTTCTCCATCGGCGCCTTCTTCTCCGGTGGGCTCGCCGCCGGTGCTATGCTGTTTCTCACCCAGCGCACCAAGCTCAAGGAAGATGCCGTCATCGGCCTGATCTTCACCGCCTTTTTCGGCCTTGGCCTTTTCATGATCTCGCTGTCGCCCACCTCGGTGAATATCCAGACCATCGTCATGGGCAATATCCTCGCCGTCACTCCCGAGGACACGTTGCAGCTGGTGATCATTTCCGTGGTCACCCTCGCCGTCATGTTCTTCATCTGGAAGGACCTGATGGTCACCTTCTTCGACGAGAGCCATGCCCGCTCCATCGGCCTCAATCCGCCGCTGCTGCGGGTGATCTTCTTCACCCTGCTGGCCGCCTGCACCGTCGCTGCCATGCAGACCGTTGGCGCTTTCCTGGTCATCGCCATGGTGGTCACGCCCGGCGCCACGGCCTATCTGCTCACCGACCGCTTTCCGCGGCTTATCCTCATCGCCATTGCAGTGGGGACCCTCTCCTCCCTGATCGGCGCCTATATCAGCTTCTTCCTCGATGGCGCCACGGGCGGGGTCATCGTCGTGCTGCAGACCCTGGTGTTCCTCGCCGCCTTCTTCTTCGCCCCAAAGCACGGCATGCTCGCCGCCCGGCGCAAAGCGAAAGCGGAGATCGCCTCATGAGCGACTTCATCACCTATGCCTTCTGGCCATTCAGCTTTCCATTCATGACCCAGGCCATGGCCATTGCCGTCATGGTGTCCATCCCGACGGCGCTGCTGAGCTGCTTCCTCGTCCTCAAGGGCTGGTCGCTGATGGGTGACGCCATTTCCCACGCCGTGCTGCCCGGCGTGGTGTTGGCCTATATCGTCGGCCTGCCGCTCGGCGTGGGTGCCTTCGCCGCTGGCATGGGCTGCGCGCTGTCGGTCGGCTTCCTCAAGGAAAACTCCCGCATCAAGGAAGATACGGTGATGGGCGTGGTGTTTGCCGGCCTGTTTGGCCTCGGCATCGTGCTCTACACCTCGATCCAGACCGATGTGCATCTCGACCACATCCTGTTCGGCGACATCCTGGGCGTCTCGCCGGGCGACCTGATCCAGACCGGCATTATCGCCCTCGTCGTGACCCTCATTGTCCTCGCCAAATGGCGGGACCTGCTGCTCTTCACCTTCGATCCGCAGCAGGCCGGCGCCATCGGCCTGCCGGTGCGCTGGCTGCATTATGGCCTGCTCGCCCTGCTGTCCCTGACCATTGTCGCAGCGCTCACCGCCGTGGGCATCGTGCTGGTCATCGCTTTGCTGGTCGCCCCCGGCGCCATCGCCTATCTGATCTCCAAACGTTTCGCGCCGATGATGCTGATCGCGGTGACCGTCTCGGTCCTCAGCTCGCTGGTCGGCATCTATCTCAGCTTCTTCATCGACAGCGCCCCGGCCCCCACCATTGTCCTGCTGATGAGCGCGACTTTTGTGGTGACCTTCCTCGTCACCACAACCCGCAAACCCCTGGTGGTGGCCGTCTAGGCCACCCTCTATCCCCACCCCCTCCAGCTGGCCCGATACTCCTCCTCAAAGGAGTATCCCATGGACCACACGCCCCGCCTCACCCTGCCGCTGATCATGCCAAGCCAGGCGCAAAAGCATGTCACCCACAATGAAGCCATCCAGGCGCTCGACGCCCTAGTACAGCCCGTCGTCGAAAGCCGCGCGCTGACTACGCCGCCCACCCTGCCGCTGGAGGGCGAGGCCTGGATCGTGCCGGCCGGGGCCAGCGGCGCCTGGACCGGCCATGCCGACGAGATCGCCGCCTTCCAGTCCGGCGCCTGGCATTTCCTTGATCCCTCTGCCGGCTGGCAGGTCTTCGTCAAAGCCGACAAGACGCATTATGTCTTCGATACCGGCGCCTGGACGCCGCTGGCCTCATTGGGCTCCGGTCTCGGCACGCTCGGCATCAACACCAGCGCCGACAGCACCAACCGCCTCGCCGTCGCCTCCCCGGCAACGCTGCTCACCCACGCCGGCAGCGGCCATCAGGTCAAGATCAACAAGGCGGCTGCCGGTGACACAGCGAGCCTGCTCTACCAGAGCAACTGGTCCGGCCGCGCCGAAATGGGCCTCTCCGGCGACGATAATTGGCGCCTGAAAGTCAGCCCGGATGGCTCCAGCTGGATCAATGCCCTGACCGTCAATGCGGCCACCGGCATTGCCACGGTCGCTGCAAGTCTCCGTCCCGCTGCCGACAATGCCGTCACCCTCGGCGCCACCGGCGCCCGCTGGTCCAGCATCTGGTCGGCCACCGGCACGATCCAGACCTCGGACAGTCGGCAGAAGACCGATATCGAACCCAGCGACCTCGGTCTCGACTTCATCCTTGCGCTGGCGCCCATCAAATACCGCTGGATCGTGGGCGGCAGTGAGGATGGCGAAGCACGCTCCGGCCGCCGCAGCCATTATGGCTTCATGGCCCAGCAGGTGCTTGAGGCATTGGACGGCAAGGACTTCGCCGGCCATGTGCTCGCCGATCCATCCGACCCCGATAGCCAACAAGGCCTCCGCTACGACGCCTTCATCGCTCCGCTGGTGATGGCGGTACAGGAGTTGGAACTGCGTGTCAGGCAGCTCGAAGCTAGGTCCTCAAACCGCGGATGAGCGCCTTGATGCTCTTGCGGTAGTCCGCCAGTTCCTCCGGCGCGGCCAGGGCCGCCCGGTCGAACAGCGCGCCAAACAGATGCGCCAATGCGTTTACCGGCAGTTTCCGCAGGGCCCCGGCCTCCATGGCATCGCGCAGGCCGCAGATCAGCGTTTCCATGCCATGCCGCGCATCGATGGCATCCACTGCCGGCCGGCCCAGCACGGCGGGCGCATCGACCAGCAGGATCCGCCGCCGCCCGGCGTCCTGCATGGCATCGAGAAAGGCGTCACAGCCCGCCATCAACGCCTTGATCGGCCCCGGCTCGTCATCGCTCTCGCCCGCCGCATTGATCGCCATGGCCATCAGCAGATGCTCTTCCTCGACCACCGCGGTGAACAGCGCCAGCTTGTCGGCATAGTGGTGATAGAGCGCGCCGCGCGTCACCCCCGCCGCCGCGACGATTTCCGGCGTGCTGGTCTCGGCATAGCCCTTTTCGGCAAACAGTTTGCGCGCCGCTGATAGCAGCAGGCGCTGCGTCTGCTCGCGCCGCTCGGCCTGGGTTCGCCTCGATTCAACTTGCATGCATGCTGCCCGTATGTTACTTTGTCCTAATAGCTACATTCAGTATGTATCTTTTGTGACGCCATGACAAGGAACTCCCGATGCGTATCACCAGCCTATACCCGCTTTTCCAGGTGAAGGATGTCGAGGCCAGCGCCCGCTTCTACGAGACTCATTTCGGCTTTACCCGCATTTTCTCCAGCGACTGGTATGTGCAATTGCGTGCCACCGCCGACCACCCCTTCGAAATCGCCCTGATCGGCCAGGATCATGACAGCATTCCCGTCTCGGCGCAGGGCGCCAGCAAGAGTGTCATCCTCAGCCTTTATGTCGAGGACGCCGCTGCCGAGCTTGAACGGCTGATCGCCGCCGGGCTGACGATCACCCAGCCGCTGCGCGACGAAGTGTTCGGCCAGCGCCATTTCATCCTCGCCGATCCCGACGGCATCCTGATCGACGTCATCACGCCGATCGAGCCCGCCTGATCGCAAAACGCTCTGGCGCAAAGTCCGGCCTGCGGCTAGCCTGACATACGTACGTCAGGGAGGACTGTGCGCAATGACCACCAAGCGCCTCGGTGTCGGCTTTATCGGCACCGGCAATATTTCATCGGCCTATCTTCGCGCCATCATTGGCCACGACAGCCTGCCCGGCTTTCCGGTGCTCGACATCAAGGGCCTGGCCGACATGCGGCCCGAAGCCGCCCAGGCGCGGGCCAGCGAATTCGGCCTCGAGGCGATGAGCATCGAGGATATGCTGGCCGATTCCGAGATCGCGCTCATCGTCAACCTGACCATTCCCCGCGCGCATGCGGCCGTCGGACTGCGCGCTCTGACCGCCGGCAAACACGTCTATTCGGAAAAGCCTCTCGGCATCAATTTCACCGAGGGCAAGATCCTGCTCGACACAGCCAACAAGGCTGGTCTGCGCGTGGGCTCGGCCCCAGACACTTTCCTCGGCGGATCGCACCAACAGGCACGCGCCGTGGTCGATAGCGGCGCCCTGGGCCAGATCGTCGGCGGCACCGCCTTCATGCAGGTGCCCGGCCACGAGGCCTGGCATCCCGATCCGGCCTTTTACTATGATATCGGCGGCGGCCCGGTGCTCGACATGGGTCCCTATTACATCACGGATCTGGTCAATCTGCTCGGTCCGGTGGCCCGCGTCTCAGCCATGGCTTCGCGCCTGCGGCTGACCCGCCCGGTGCTGTCCGAGCCCAAGCAGGGACAGATCATGGATGTGAAGGTCGACACCCATGTCACTGGATCGCTGGGTTTTGCCAATGGCGCGGTGGTGCAGGTCGGCATGAGCTTTGATGTCGCCGCGCACAAGCATGTGCCGCTCGAACTCTATGGCACCGAGGCCAGCCTCATCGTGCCCGATCCCAATCTCTTTGGCGGCGATGTGGAATTCAAGAAGCGCGGTCGCGAGGAAGTCTGGACGCCAGTGCCGGTCACCCAGCCCTATGCCGACGGCAATTACCGCTCGCTGGGCGTCGCCGACATGGCGCAGGCCATTCTCGACAACCGCCCTCACCGCGCTAATGGCGACCTGGCGCTGCATGTGCTCGAAGTCATGGAAGCGTTCGAAGTGGCGTCGCGCGAGGGGCGGACCGTGGAGATCAGGACGCCGGTCGAGCGGCCGGAGCCGCTAGCGATGTCGCTGAAGGATGGACGGATCTAGACCGGACATCGCGCCCAGAAATCACCCCACCCTCAATCCCTCCCCATTCAGGGGAGGGAAGTCAGCGCTTTGTGGTCTCGGCTCTTTCTGTCCCTCCCCCTTGTGGGGAGGGTGGCCCCGAAGGGGTCGGGTGGGGGTTGCGATGGCTCAATAGGAGCCAAGGCCAAAATCACTCCCGCAGCGACAATCCCTTCGCCGCCTCGGCATCAAAATATACCGTCACCTCAACATCATTGGCGGCATCATAGACCCCATCGGCATATTGCCGCTGGCGCAGCGTCACCGTCTCCAGCGCATCATCGGACGCCAGATAGACGTAGTCAAAGCAATCGTCATAGCTGTCGAGATCGGGCCGGGCCTCAGCCATGGTCCGCTTGAAATCGTTGAGCTCCCGCCCGCCGATCGCACTGCCGTCGGCCCGGCGGATCGCGCGCAGATTGTCGATCCAGTTATAGCCAGACTGGCAGATCTGGCCGCCGGACAGCGTGGCCTTGTCGGTAAAGGCATAGTCGGTGTCGACGTCCCAATTGTTGCTGAGCTCGAAGCTGACGTCGTCGCCGGAAATGTCGAGATAGATTTCGCGCCAGGCGCAGCTCTGGTCCTGCCTGTCGTAGCACCAGGCCTCGCTCGACTGCATCAGCTGCGCCATATCGGCGCCAGACACCGGTTTTCCGGGCTTGTAGATGTCGACCAGAGCCTGCGTTTCGCTATCGAAAGCCAGAGCGGCAGAGCTCGTGGCCAGCGTCAGCGCCAGAGCGGCGAACAGCATCTTCATCGAAAGTCCTCCCGGATCATTGCCCGAGCATAGCAGCACGGCAGCATGGCGAAAGCGCGAACGCCCAACAGGGTTGACAGCGCGATCAAACGTAACAATTATAGTTACATGAAACGTTCCAGCCGCCTCTCGCTCGCCCTCCATGCCCTCGTCCACCTGCACAAGCAGCCCGACGAGGCCGTCACCTCCACCACCCTCGCCACCTGCCTGATGACCAATCCCGTCGTGGTGCGCCGCGCTCTGGGTGAACTTCGCGAAGCCGGCATTGTCGGCTCGACCAAGGGGCATGATGGTGGTTGGCGCCTGCTCCGCCCGGCGCAGGACATTACCCTCCGCGCCATTTATGCCGCCATGGGCGAAAGCCTGCTCATTCGCACCGAGAGCGATCCCGGCGACATCCAGTGCGGCATTGTCCGCACCGTCAATGTGGTCATGGGTGAGTTCATTGCCGATGCCGAGGCGCTGCTGGCGGCAAGGCTGGAGCGCGTTTCACTGGCCGATATCGCCAATGCGGCCACGCCCAACCCCCTTCACCCCCACCATGGAGCCCATCATCATGGATGATCTCATCGTCATCGGCGGCAGCTTTGCCGGTCTCGCCGGCGCGCTACAGCTGGTCCGCGCCCGTCGCAAGGTCACGGTCATCGACACCGGACTGCCGCGCAACCGCTTCGCGCCGCATTCGCATGGCCTACTCGGCCACGATCACAAGGCGCCGCTCGACATTCTCGCCGAAGCCCGCCAACAGTTGACCCGCTATCCGACGCTCAATCTGGTCAATGCCCGCGCCACCGCTATTGCCGGCGCGCTCGACGACTTTTCCGTCACCCTGGACTCCGGCGAGGTCCTTAAATCGCGTCGCATTCTTCTGGCCTATGGCATTGCCGACCAGATGCCGGACCTGCCCGGCTTTGCCGAATGCTGGGGCCAGTCTATCGTGCCCTGCCCCTATTGCGACGGCTTTGAAGTGGCTGGCAAGCATTGGGGCCTGTTGTGGTCCGGCCCGCATGCCGCCCATGCCGCCTCGCTGTTTCTCGACTGGACCGATCACCTGACCATCTTTGCCGATGGCCACGACATCGCCCCCGAAATCCGCGCCGATCTGGCGCGTCGCAACATCGAGCTGGTTGAAGGCAAGGTCACCGGTATCGCCCACCGGGACGGGCAGATTTCTGCCGTGACGCTCGACGGTGCCCGCTCCGTTGCGATCGACGTGCTGTTCGCCCATCCGCGCAACCGTCCCTCGGCCAATCTGCACGAGGCGCTGGGCATAGCACTGGTAGAGAACCCCCTGGGGGCGACGATCAAAATCGACGACCGCCGCGAAACCAATGTCCCCGGCATCTACGCCGCCGGCGACCTCGCCAACCCCATGGCCAGCGTGACGCTCGCGACCTCGCAAGGCGCCATGGCAGCGATCTTTGCGCAGCAGTCGATGCTCAAGTGAGGCTTGCGTGAACTTTGGAATGGTTCTAAACAATCTTTAGAACCATTCCAAACTATGATGCCGCCATGTTCTCGCTTCTGCCCGATAGCCGCCGCGCCTTCACCTCGCTTTCCGAACGCGAAATCCTCTCGCTGGCCGTCGCCGCCGAGGAGGAGGATGGCCGCATTTATTCCGAATTCGCCACGCGGTTGGCTGAGACCTATCCCGGCTCGGCGGCCCTGTTCGAAGGCATGGCTGCGGAAGAAGACGAGCATCGCCGCCGCCTGCTAGACCTCTATGTCGCCCGCTTCGGCACCCGCCTGGTGCCGATCCGCCGCGAGCATGTGAGGGGCTTTCTCACCCGCAAGCCGATCTGGCTGATGAAGACATTGTCGCTGGAAACCGTGCGCCAGCAGGTCTGGGAAATGGAGGAAGGCGCCTATCGCTTCTATATGGAAGCGGCCAAGCAGGTGACCGACGCCGGCATCCGGAAGCTGCTCGGCGACCTCGCCGCGCAGGAGCGCAAGCATGCCGATGCCGCCGACCGCATCGATGCTGCGACCCTCGGTGCCGAAGGCCGCCACCTCGAAAAAGGCGAAAGCCACCGCCAGTTCGTCCTGACCTATGTGCAGCCGGGCCTCGCCGGGCTGATGGATGGTTCGGTCTCCACCCTGGCACCGGTGTTTGCCGCCGCCTTTGCCACCGGCGACACGCACCAGACCTTCCTCGTCGGCCTCGCCGCCGCCATTGGCGCCGGCATTTCCATGGGCTTCACCGAGGCTGCCTCCGACGACGGCAAGCTGACCGGTCGCGGTTCCCCGATCAAGCGCGGCCTCGCCGCCGGCATCATGACCGCCCTGGGCGGGCTGGGCCATGCGCTGCCCTATCTGATCCACGATTTCGCCGTGGCCACGACGGTCGCCGTGGTCGTGGTCCTGCTCGAACTCTGGGCCATCGCCTTCATCCAGAACCGCTACATGAAGACCCCATTCTGGCGGGCGGTGATGCAGGTGGTGCTGGGCGGCTCGCTGGTGTTTGCGGCCGGGATCCTGATCGGCAACGCCTAGCCGGCCTTGTTGCGCTCCCGCGACGCTTCGGCCAAAGCCCGCTTCTCCGCCTTGCGCTCGGCCGCCAATTTCGCCGCGTCATCGCCCAGATGCGCCGCGCCGCGTTGTTTGGCCAGGTCCATCTGCTTTTGCCGCTCGGCGGCAGCGGCATGTTTTTCCGCTTCGCCGACGCAATGCGGGCAGGAAACGCCTTCGACGTAATCCGGGCTTTCGCGATCCTCACTCGTCAATGGGTGCCGGCAGGCGCGGCACAGGGTGGCGTCGCCCTCGACCAGGCCATGGCCGACCGAAACGCGCTCATCAAAGACGAAACATTCGCCGGCAAAGCGGCTTTCCGCCTCCGGCACCACTTCGAGATATTTGAGGATTCCGCCCTTGAGGTGGAACACCTCCTCGAAGCCCTGGCTCAGCAGGTATGAGGACGCTTTTTCGCAGCGGATGCCGCCAGTGCAGAACATGGCGACCTTCTTGTCGCGCGCCGGATCGAGGTGTTCCGCGACATAGTGCTTGAACTCGGTAAAGCTCTTGGTCGCCGGATCGAGCGCGCGCTGGAAGGTGCCCAGCCCTACTTCATAGTCATTGCGCGTATCGACCAGCACCACGTCATTGCGCTCGATCAGGCTGTTCCAGTCCTGCGCCTCGACATAGGTGCCGACCGTCTTGGCCGGATTGGCCTCGGGAGCCCGCAGCGTCACGATCTCCGGCTTCAGCCGCACCTTCATGCGCAGGAAGGGCATTTCGCTGGCCGTCGAATATTTGACCTCGGCCCCCGCCAACCGCTGACCAAACACCTCGCCGCCAAACAGAAATTCCGCCAGCGCGTCGATCGCTTCCACGGTCCCCGCCACCGTGCCATTGATGCCTTCCGGCGCCAGGATCAGCGTGCCGCGGATATCGCGGGCACAGCAGAATTTGGCCAGCACGGGCTGGATCGCCTCGGCATCCGGCAGGTCCGCAAATTTATAGATTGCCATCACCTTGTATGGCAGCTGGGTCTGGGGCAGATTGGCGTGCATAGTGGCCGGTTTCTGTTTCATCGGCCCGCTCATACCATTGCCCGGCCACTGGGACCAATCGAGATTTGGTCCGGGGCCAAATCGCAAATTCTCGGGAGACGACCATGACCTATCGGGCCGATACGGCACGCTATGACACGATGCAATACCGCCGCTCGGGCAAGTCCGGCCTGAAACTGCCGGTGATCAGCCTCGGCCTCTGGCAGAATTTCGGCGGCACGCGCGACTATCCCTCGGCCATGGAAATCCTCGGCTATGCCTTCGACCAGGGCGTCACCCATTTCGACCTGGCCAACAACTACGGCCCCCCGGCCGGCTCGTCCGAAGAGCTGTTCGGCCAGGTGATGGCGCGCGATTTCCGCCCCTATCGTGACGAGTTGATCATTTCCACCAAGGCCGGCTACACCATGTGGCCCGGCCCCTATGGCGATCTCGGCAGCCGCAAATATCTCCTCGCCAGCCTCGACCAGTCGCTGACCCGCATGGGCCTCGACTATGTCGATATCTTCTATTCGCACCGCTATGACCCAGAGACCCCGCTCGAGGAAACCATGGGCGCGCTGGCCCATGCCGTCCGCTCAGGCAAGGCGCTCTATGTCGGCATTTCCTCCTATCCCGAGAAGGAAACCCGCGAGGCCCATCGCATCCTCAAGGAAATGGGCGTCGCCACCACCATCCACCAGCCCAGCTATTCGATGATCAACCGCTGGATCGAGAATGATCACACGATCGACGCCTGTGGCGAGCTCGGCGTCGGCATGATCGCCTTTTCGCCGCTGGCCCAGGGCGTGCTCTCGGGCAAATACAACAGCAAGACGGACGCCGAAGGCACGCGGGGCGGCAATCCCAATGGCACGCTCCGCGCCAGCCATATCGAGCCACGCGTGCTCGAGGCGGTCGACCAGGTTGCCGAGATTGCCCGCTCGCGCGGCCAGTCCATGGTGCAGCTGGCACTGAGCTGGGTGCTCCGCCGGCCGGAAATGACCTCGGCGCTGATCGGGGTGCGCAATCTCGAACAGCTCAAGGACAATCTCGGCGTGCTCAACAACCTCGACCTGACACCCGAGGAAATCGCCAAAATCGACGAAGCCACCAAAAATGGTCAGATGGAATTGCACCCACGACCAAGTGGCTGGCTCCGCTGAAGAAACAAAACGGCGTTCTAAGTAGTATTCCGTATTATGCCTGCATTTTGGCAAAATCCCCTAGCCTGACGTTAACTTCGGGTGCGACTGTGTTGCACCCGAAGTCTATTTTCCGCGTTGACGCTCCACTTGTTTCAAGGAGCGGACAATGCGTACCAGGAGCTATATCTCGGCGGCGGCCCTCGCGGCTGCCCTCATCACCGCCCCCCAGCTGGCCCAGGCACAGGGCCTCGGGCTCAACCTCAATGTCGGCGGCGATTCCGGTCTTGGCGTCGGCGTCAATGTCGGCACCGGCAATGGGCTGGGCATTGACGCTGGCGTCAGTGCCGGTGGCAGCAATGGGCTCAATGTCGGTGCTGGCGCCAATGTCGGTGGCAATGGCGGCGGCATCAGTGTCGATGCCGGTGGCAGCGCTGGCGGCTCGGGCTCCAGCAACAATCTCGTCGATATCGACATCGGCGATACGCGGCCTAGCACCGGCCCCAATGGCGGCAGCCTGATTGATCTCGACGCCTTCAACAATGCGCTCGATAATCCCAATATGGGCAGCGGCGATCTGATCGATATTGATATCGATACGCTCAATCCCGGCCCGACGGGCGGCAGCGGTGTGGGCGTCGGCGTCAATGTCGGCAATAGCGCCCCGGCCTCCGGCGGCAGCAACAATCTGATCACCGGCGATATCCGCCTTGGCGCCATCGGTGGCGACGCGCCGCGTGCCGATGCGCTGCTCGGCCTGGTCAATACGCCCAACCTTGCCGACATCGACCTCGATGCGACGATCGATGACCGCAATGTCTCCATTATCGGCGTCGGCGACCTGCTCGGCAGCGAAGGCCTGGCCAATCTGCAGGCCAATCTCGACCTCGATTCTGCCGGCCGCGACGAATTGCTCGAGGCTCTGAATGGCAGCGATGTCTTGGGCTCGATCCTCGGCAATCAGGGCGTCGACCTCTCCGACGTGCTGGCCGTGCAGGTCGCCGAAAACGGCGCCACGCAGGTCATCGTGCTCGATGACACGATCGACCTGGCATTGCTCGGCAATGGAGGCAATCTGGTTGACCTCAATGTGCCCGATCTCGCCAATCTTAATGTCGATGCCATGACCGATGCCGAACTGGCGCTGATCGATCTGGACCTCCTGCCGGCCGAGCTGCGCACCGCGGTCCAGCTGCGCCTGTTGGGCAATGACAATGAGGTGCTGGCGCTGAACCTCGGCGATCTTGGCACGCTCGACATCAGCGCCCTGACCGACATGCAGCTGGCCCAGATCAACCTCGACCTGCTGGCGGAAGCGCTGCGCAACGAAGTCGAAATTCGCCTTGGCGGCGCCAATGGCAATCTGGCCGATGTCGATGCGGGCAATCTCGGCGCCATTGATATCGATGCGCTGAGCAATGAAGAGCTGGCCGAACTCGACCTCAACCTCCTGCCCGAAGCGCTGCGTACGCAGGTGATCCTGCGCCTGCTCGGCACCGGTGGCGATCTGGCCGACCTCAGTGCTGGCGATCTCGCCAATCTCAACCTCGACCTGCTATCCGACCAGGAACTGGCCGAGATCGACCTCGACCTGCTGCCGGAAAGCCTGCAGACGGCCGTCGAAGTCCGCCTGCTCGACAATGACGGCACGCTGGCCGATGTCAGCGTCGGCGACCTTGCCGATATCAGTCTTGGCACCACCCCAGCGACAGGTACCGGCACAGGCGGGACTGGTGGAACGGGTGGCACGGCTGGCGGAGGCGATACCGGCGGCACTGGCACTGGCGGCACAGGAACAGGCACCGGTACCGGTGGAACTGAAACTGGAACTGGAACTGGAACTGGAACTGGTTCAGGCACCGGCGGCAGTAATGGTGGCAATGGCGGAACCGGCACATCCGGCGGCTCTACGGGCGGCGGGGCCACCGGCGGCGGCAATAGTGGGACCGGCAATACTAGTGCCGGCACCAGCGTTCCCGGCACGCGCACCGATGCCACGGCCACGGGCTCGATCGGCACCACTTCCTCTGCCTCGGCCGGCAAAAGCTTCAATATCGCCGCGCTCGACTGCGACATCGGCGTGCTGGCCCTCGCCCAGGGCAGTCCGGCCTCTGCCGCAACCATCGCCAGCGCCAAGAGCCTCGAACTGGTCCGCATCGAAGGCTGCGAGCGCAACCTCGTCGATCCGCAGGTGGGCAATCTGCAATCGGCTCTAGAAGCCAATCCGGCCATTTCGGCCGTCCTCGACGGCGCGGAAATCCCGCTCGATCAGGTGATAGGCGCCACCGTCCAGGCTGGCATACTGACCCTGTTCATTGATCCAGTGGTGATCTAGCGCCCAGGACCAGCCGTCTCCTCCCGGCTGGGTCCTTTCTTTGTTTCGGCACGGTGCCCAGCCATCACCCCACCCGACCCCTCCGGGCCACCCTCCCCATTCAGGGGAGGGAATTGTGAGTTCAGCGGCCTCGATCTTTCTTATCCCTCCCCCTTGTAGGGAGGGTGGCCCCAAAGGGGGTCGGGTGGGGGGGTACGCGCCGTACAAGCCGCAGCCTGCTACCCCCTGCTTTGATGCACGTAGCCGTGCACACTGGCCGGCACTTCCACCTTCAACCACTCGCGAAACGCCCGCAGCTTGTGCGTTTCACGACGCCCCTTGGCCGTCACCAGGTAATAGCCCTGGGGCCCTTCCACCGGCTGCTCGAAGGGGCGCACCAGCCGACCGTCGCTCACCGCATCGGCGCTCATCATGTCAGCCATCATCAGCACGCCCTGTTCGGAAATCGCCGCATCCACCGCCAGCGAGGCATCGCTATAGGTCGGACCCACCGCCAGCTTCAGCGCTGGATCGAGCCCCACCTCGGCGCGCCAGGCCTCCCAGCTCAACATGGTGGTCTCGTCCTGGATCACCGGCACCTGCGCCAGATCCTCCGGGCGCTTCAGGAGCTTCGCCACCGGTGGCGCGCAGACCGGCTGATATTGGGTGCCGCCGATCAGCTCGGCATTGAGCCCCGCCCAATTGCCATGGCCATAGCGGATGCCGCAGTCCACATCGGGCCGGCTGAGGTCGAGCATGGTGGCCGTCACATTAAGCCGCACCTCTACATCGGGATGGAGCGCGGTGAACTTGTTGATGCGCCAGATCAGCCAACGCGAGGCAAAGACGCTGCCCACCGTCAGGTTCAGCACGCCCTCGTCGGTCCCCTTGAGCGCCGCCAGCCCGTCCTGCAACGCGGCAAAACCGGAGGTCAGTTGCGGCAGCACGGCCCGCAAGCCCGGTGTCGGCCGGAGCCCAGCCGAGGTGCGCTCGAACAATTCCATGCCCAACCGCTCCTCGGCGCGGCGCAAATGCTGGCTGACCGCGCCAATGGTCACGCCCAATTCTTCGGCTGCCGGCGCTAGCGCGCCGCGTCGGGCGACGATCTCGATGGCGCGCAACGCATTGAGCGGAATGGGAAAGGGTGAAGCCATATAGATTTTCTACAATGATCGCGTAACCTTGTCCATTGTGATGCCCGCAGCGCAAGCGCATATCAGGCACATGCCGTCAATACGACCCGAAAGGAGGCACAAAATGTCAAATCTGCTCAAACTGTTCCACCGCCTCGTCGCGGTCATGCTGTCCACCGAGCGGACCACGCTCGATCCAGACAGCATGTCCCTGCACGACTGGGCGGATCTGCCGGCGCATCACCCCTCGCGCGACCGCGCGCCGTGCTGAGGCCACAATCGGGCCTTTGAAGAGAGGGATAGAAAATCCCGCCCTTCAAGGAGCTCCCGATGATCCGATCCCTCGCCGCACTGGCCACCCTGGCTCTTCTCACCGGCAGCGTCATTGCCCAGGAGGCCGTGGCGCCACCGGCGGCGTCCGACATCGTCATCGACCCGGCCGCGACGCTCAATACCTCGCCCAAGCAGGCCAATATGCTGACCGGCTTTTATGCCACCCAGGCGGTGATCGAGCTCTGCTCGGTGTCGGTCGAGCCGGACGTGCTGGAAGGCATGGCCGCCGATCGCACCCGCCTCGAAACCGCACTCAGCATGGATGCCGCCGCATCCGCCTCAGCCTATGCCCAGGTCAAGGCCGACGTCGAAAAAACCACGCCGGATTGCACCGATGGCAGCACCGACCGCATCAGCGTCGACGCCGTGACCGCGATTTACAAGGCGCAGTCTGCCGCGGCACCGGCTGACCCAGCCACCGCCGCAACGCCAGCGGTTCCAGCGGCGGCAGCCACTCCAGCTGCGCCCGCTACGCCTGCCGTTCCCGCGCAGTAGCCGCACCCACATCACCCTCGGGCTCGCCCGAGGGTGGCTTCACTCGCAAATCCGCGCCTGACAGCTCTCGCCATGGCACCCGAGATCAAGATGCAGGTGATCATGGTGCTCGGCATTGGCCTCCGGCCCCAGCACCGTCATAAAGCCGCCACAGGCCGCGTCATGCGCCAGCCGCAGCAACCGGCCTTCCGGCGCCGTGGCCTTGGCCCAATCCGCCTCGACGCCAATCTTGCGCCCATCCTCCAGCGTGAACCCGGTCACATCCACCGCATTGGCAAAGCCGTGCTCTGAGATAGACGCCTCGTCACCGCCATTGCGCGCCCGGCACATATAGCTGGTGCCGGTATCAACGCTAGCCAATCGGCTCTCCAGCATCGCCTCGGCATAGCCATCGACATCCGCCACCCAGTCGGGCAGCGCCGAGGCCATCTGGCAATTGGTCGTCACCGGACTGGACAGCGGCACCATCCGTCCCCGGCTCAATACTGCCGTCACCACCAGCGGCGAGTGTTCACCACAGATCCCCTCACTCAGCGGCGGCGCCATTTCTGCCTCGACCAACCCCTGGATTACCGCCGGACAGGCGACCTGGTAGACGCGATCGCGCTCGGTACTCGCAATGGGCTCAGGCTCCGGTGCAGGCGTCTCCGGCGCCCCTTCCTCCTCCGCCACCACCGGCGGCGTCACCACCGGTGCGCTTGGCAAATCCGGTGGCCGTGGCCGCGGCACCGGCGCAATTTCCGCCGGTGTCGGGGCTGTGCTCTGTGGCGGTTTCGGCCGCTCGCTGCCTTGTGTGAACTGGTCCACCATATCCTGCAGCGGTGTCAGGAAATCCTGCGCCAGCACCGGCGTGGTGAGCAGCAGCGGGGCGAGGGCGATCAGCTTGAAATGACTATGCATGTGCCTCCAACGCGCGAGCGCGCCAAAAGGCACCGCATCACGCCGGTTAACTTGGCGGAAACCATCTTTCTCACCCACCCCGCTTCTGCTATCAGCGGCCCCATGAGCTCCTCGACAACAACGCCGCTTTCCCACATCCGCAACTTCTCCATCGTCGCCCATATCGACCATGGCAAGTCCACCCTGGCCGATCGGCTGATCCAGACCACGGGTGGTCTCGATCTGCGCGAGATGAAGGAGCAGGTGCTCGACTCGATGGATATCGAGCGCGAACGCGGCATTACCATCAAGGCGCAGACCGTCCGGCTGACCTATAAGGCGCAGGATGGCGAGACCTATATCCTCAACCTGATCGACACGCCCGGCCACGTCGACTTCGCCTATGAAGTCTCCCGCTCGATGGCCGCCGTCGAAGGCTCGCTGCTGGTCGTCGATGCCTCGCAGGGCGTCGAGGCGCAGACCCTCGCGAACGTTTATCACGCGCTCGATGCCAATCATGAGATCGTCCCCGTCCTCAACAAGGTCGACCTGCCAGCCGCCGATGTGGCGCGGGTTAAGACCCAGATCGAGGATGTCATCGGCATCGATGCCAGTGAAGCGGTGGAAATTTCCGCCAAGACCGGCCTCAATATTGAGGGCGTGCTCGAAGCCATCGTCACCCGCCTGCCTGCCCCCAAGGGGGATATCGATGCGCCGCTCAAGGCCCTCTTGGTCGATAGCTGGTATGACACCTATCTGGGCGTCGTCGTGCTCGTCCGCATCATCGATGGCGTGATGAAAAAGGGCCAGCGCATCCGCATGATGGCCTCGGGTGCCGTCTATGAACTGGATCGCGTCGCCGTCAACACGCCCAAGCTGGTGGAAGTCAAGGAGCTCACCCCCGGCGAGCTCGGCGTCTTCACCGCGTCGATCAAGGAAGTGGCAGACACGAACGTCGGCGACACCATCACCGACGACAAGAAGCCCACCGCCAATCCGCTGCCCGACTTCCGCCCGGCACAACCCGTCGTGTTCTGCGGCCTGTTCCCGGTCGATGCCAGCGACTTCGACGAGCTGCGCGCCGCCATGGGCAAGCTGCGGCTCAACGACGCCAGCTTCTCCTTCGAAATGGAAACCTCGGCGGCACTGGGCTTCGGCTTCCGCTGCGGCTTCCTCGGCCTGCTACATCTCGAAATCATCCAGGAGCGCCTCTCCCGCGAGTTCGATCTCGACCTGATCGCGACCGCGCCATCGGTGGTCTATGAAGTGGCGATGCGCGATGGCGAGACCATCATGCTGCACAATCCGGCCGACCTGCCGGACGTGATGCAGATCGAGGAAATCCGCGAGCCCTGGATCAAGGCGACCATCCTCACGCCCGACGAATATCTCGGCGCCATCCTCAAACTTTGCCAGGATCGCCGCGGCATCCAGAACAACCTCTCCTATGTCGGCAATCGGGCCATGGTCGAATATGACCTGCCGCTCAACGAGGTGGTGTTCGATTTCTACGACCGGCTGAAGTCGATCTCCAAGGGTTATGCCAGCTTTGACTATCACCTCGATACCCATCGGCCGGGCGATCTGGTGAAGCTCTCCATCCTGGTCAATGCCGAGCCGGTCGACGCGCTCTCCATGCTGGTGCACCGCACCGTTGCCGAAACCCGCGGTCGCGTGATGTGCGAAAAGCTCAAGGAGCTGATCCCGCCGCATCTGTTCGTGATCCCGATCCAGGCCGCCATCGGCGGCAAGATCATCGCCCGCGAAACCGTCCGCGCCATGCGCAAGGACGTGACGGCCAAATGCTACGGCGGCGACGCGACCCGCAAGCGCAAGCTCTTGGACAAGCAGAAAAAGGGCAAAGCCAAGATGCGGCAGTACGGGAGCGTGAACATCCCGCAGGAGGCGTTTATCAAGGCGCTGAAAATGGGCGACGACTAAGGTGCGGATCTACCGCTTCTTTAGCGGCCAGAAGTGGCCAGCCCATGTTGACCGGGACGGGCGCTATGTTTTGGGTGACCCTAAGCACGGCAACCTTAAGCACCACAAGGTCAACAAGGTCTATGCGTCCAGCGAGGACGAAGCTATTGCCTATGTCAGACAAGGACACTCTATCTGGGTGAAGTCTGTCTCTTCGCCCGTTCTCGTTCGTGACAATCTCTATATCGACGGCTCTCAGTTCACCTGAGCCGCCCCACCCCCGATGTCATCCCGGCCTTGAGCCGGGATCCATCCTGAGATTTCAGCTCAGCCCCCAAACCAGCCGACCCACCTAGCGGCCGCCCAACCATCTCGAGCTGGGCCCCGGCTCAAGGCCGGGGTGACCCGGTGGCGGGCAAGACACTGCCAACAACACCCCCCACCCTCAATCCCTCCCCACAAGGGGGAGGGAAGCCCTGGCTCCGCGGTCTCGATGCCGCTTATCCCTCCCCCTTGTGGGGAGAGTGGCCCCGAAGGGGTCGGGTGGGGGTGTGTTTACCCACCAGCTTACGCCTTGAAACAGTTCTCCCGATGCCAAGCCAGAAACGCCGGATGCGGCCGATCTCGCTCCACCAGTGGCCCGATCAGCTTTCCGGTCTTGTTGATCAGGCTTTCCACCCCGTCGCGGTCATTGACCTGCCGCGAGATGATGATGTCGAGATCATCACTGAAGCCGATCAGACCGCGATCAAACATCCAATGCGCCGTGCCCGATAGCGCGACGCCATTGTTGATGATGTCGGGCCCATTGTGCTCCACCGGCCGGATATGCGCGGCGGCCACTTCGGCCCGCCCGCCGCCATTGATCAGCTTCAACCCGGTTACCGCGCAACGCTCGCCATAGGCGCGCAGCACCACCCGCCGAAACACCCGATCCCGCACCACCCGCGTCGTCATCTGAGCGACCCGCTCGCGCTCCTGCTCATAAGCAAAAGGCGCCTGCGGCAGCTCGCCCACGCCCCAGTCCAGCGCCGGTTCTACCGTGCCGATCCGCGGCAGTAGCGGATGATCCTCGGCCAGCCCGCGCATCAGGATGCGATCGAAGTCTTTGGGCGAAATCGGGCGAACCGCGGCCTGCGCCCGGCCAGAAATTCGGCCTTGTTCGTTCAGCAGGCCGGTTTCAACGAGGCCGATGCCATCATCAAAGGGCACCGGATTTGGAAATTCGAGATAGGAACCCGGCTCGATCAGCGCCAGATACATATTGGCAGCCGTCGGATCCGGCACGATCTGCGACACCCGCGCAATGGCGTAATAGCCCTTCGAGCCCCGAACCTTCACCGGCTCGTAATAGACGATCCAGTCGTCAACAGTGGCCGATGCGCGTTCGAGATAGGGCTTGGGGAATTGGTATTGGGTGGCGGGGCTGTCGTCGTAGATGGAGTCGGCACGATGAATGAAAACGCCGAAGGTCAATTCTCTGACTCCACGTGATATCGCACAATACGAGCTCTATTAGAGGTCGAACGGCAAATCTTCGACGGCGCAGTAATTTGTCTGGACGCGAAGCTCCGCTTTTTCCTTGTCCAGTTGTATAGCGAATTTCTGCCGTACCTCACGTTCCATGCGAAGAGCATTCATCTGATCTGCCACCTTCTGGCCCGCTTTGGATTTACGGCCAGAAATGTGCCGAAGTGTGCCCAAGAATGAGAGGAGGGTCTGACAGGCAGCATCTTTTTCGTCGTCGGTGACGGCATCATGATAGTCAGCCCAACCGGCCTGGATGCGCAAATGAAGAGTATTGGGCGCCACCAAATGTGGTCCAACTACCCCAATTCCAGTAATGAAAACTGGACGGCTGCCCGTCCTAAATTTTATTTTATGAGAGCGAAGCCCAGAGGTTCGAATGATGTCACGCACCTGCATCAACACGTCCCCAGGTACGAAGCGACCTGAAATCGTCAGGTCGTCAACCCAGACTGAGTACCGCAGACCCCGCGCATCGCAAATCTCCGCAATCCGGTCGAACATTTTCCGATGGATAAGACTGCATAGTACTGGAGTTACGGGCGATCCCAGCGAAGCTTTTTCGTCCACCGTAACGAGGTGCATAAGCAGGCCAGCCACATCTTCCGGCATTCCAAGGTCTTCCCAGAGCCAGCGTTTTATGATGGCTCCAGAGGTGGAAGGATAGAACTGCTTTAGATCGAGGGTTAAGAACTGATCCTGCCTAATGTGATAGGCAGCATTGTCCCTTTGACCGAATCCACGGCGAGGACTGAATAAATAACTTGGCTGTTTTATTTTGTTCAGGTGGAATTTTAGCCGCTCATGAACACCCCGCAGTCTCCCTACAGGGTAAGCCAGTTCTCTTATCTTTCCGCTCTTAACGCTCTCAATTTTCCGACGTTGGACAAATTCTTCTTTATAGTTGACCAGCCGGCGAAGGTCGTCTCGCGTCTCTCCGAGGAGTTTTGCTATGTCTCGCTGAGTGGGGCGCTGGGCCAACGGAGAGCGATGAAGTTGGTAGCGTTCCGACTTTGCCGGAGCTCTACGTGGCATCTGATATTTCAGTTGGCGCTAGTCGATCAAGAAGCGCAATAACACGTGGCGCCACGATCAGCTTTCCTCGCGTCAAAAACGATCCGTCATTAATTTCCTCCGCAAAAAAAAGAAGCTCTGACATCCTAATATTTAAGTTAGAACTGTATTTCTCTAGAAGTTCCATGGAGACAGATTTGTTTCCCTTTTCGACGTCTGAAATCATTGACTGAGAAATTTCAATTCTTTCGGAAAGTTGCTTCTGCGACAGACCGACATAAAGACGCAGCAGCCGCAACGCATCATTGATCATTGGGCGCCTGATATCTTTCATAAAACTTCCTTTCTGGCATTTCTCGAGGTCGCCGCTCATTCCCGGTCTGACCACCAGAGCCAGAAACGGACAACATAAACAGCTGCCTGGCCGCATCCGAATATCAGCTTCCAGAGCCAATATCGGTTTGGCCAGCGGCGCCGCCGCTGGTGACGATTTTTGATGCTCATCGATTATTCTCCAAATACACCAGCGAACTTGCTGGCGCCCGTGGCATCGGAGAACTGATCAGCGACGTTTGACCTCGAATATGCCGCACCCGGCGCCCGGACGGGTGCGGCGCGCGCGCCACGGCCCTGAGAGACGACGAGGTTGACGGAAGCCGAAGCTTCCACAGGGCTCTAGGCCCCACACTTAGACGGGTTCAGTAGATGAGCAACCATCACAATCCCCTTCTGGCATGTTAAAGAGGGTTAATCAAATGAAATATAACTTCAGGCGATATTTGATCGCGGATGTGATCCTAGGTGCTGGGCGCTAACTGGCTTTCCCCGCCACTTGTGATGGAACCCGCGCCCCTTTCGTCTGGCTGTCCACGTTCTCTCGACCCACAATCCCCCCACTCGTGATGGAACCCCTGACTCCTTCATCCCTTGTTGACCATAATCCCGGGGATGACGGCCATGACCACGACAGAACTCAAGCGCCTGAAGCCCCATGAGCGGCATCCGCATGATGCGGTGATCGTCACGGTGCGCCGCTCCATCGGGCGCATGGTGGCCGATGTGGCGGCCGTGGAAGTGATTGCCGATTTCCCCCAGCCTGTGCCGGCCGCCCTGCGTGCCGCCGAAGCGCTGCGCCAGGAAGAAGGCCTCAGCAAAATTGCCGTTATCGTGGAAGATGGCGACTGGCGCCCGGAATGGGGCCTGCTGGTCGACTAAGCGCCGCTTTATCCCCCTCCCGCCAGGCGGGCTTATTCTCTTGCGACCATGCCGCGAGAGGAGACACGCATGTCCAAGGCCAATCCCACGACGTCCCATAGCCTGGCCGAGCGCCACGAGGCGCTGTGGTTGCGGCTGTCGGCCCTGCACAAGGATCTGGCGGCGCTGGCCGGCCGGCGGTCGGGCCAGACGGTCGGCGCGGCTATTCGCATCAGTGCCGAAGCCCTGCTTGCCGATTGCGCACCCTTTGCCGATGGTCAGAAACTGCCGGTCGCGGCGGAGGACGCAGCGGATTTGCTGGTGCAATTGGGCCAGGCGCTGGCGCGGCTCGATGCCTATGAGGCGCAGCACAGTTTCTGGGACAATGGCAAGAAATGCCGCAGCTGGCGGGTGCGATATGGCGAGTTGCCGGTGCAGCGGCTGCGCCCCGAACTGCCGCCGCCGCCCAAGACCTATGACGGCGAGGACATGCGCAGCAAGCTCGCAACGATGACCAAGCGGCGCTGGCAGGCGGCCTTCGAGGACGGCTTTAGGGCCGGACAGGCAGCCCGGCGGGGACCGCCCGACCCAGTGCGCGCCACACCTCCAGCGGAGATTTTTTCACCGGACACGCCGCGGATTCGGCGGTTTGACTAAAGGTGGACGCGCGACCAACGTCTTGCTTTCTTGCAACGCTATCCACCTTGTCCACGCCCCCTTAACCTGCGCGCATACTCCTGCCATCCACCCCGCGCAGGCGGCCTGCAGGCGACAGTGGCGGGAGTGGGCCGGGCACGGGACTATGCCAGTCGCCGTGGGTTCACGCCCGGGCCGTCGGTATGCGAGGTTATGCCGGCCGCCTGACGCGGTTCATAAAACCGGACGTTCCGAGACGGTGATCGTCTCACTACTAAACTTACCTGGAGGCGAAAGCCGTCTCGGGACCCGCCTTGACTTCCAACCCCGGACGCCCCCTGGCTGGCCGGCGTCTTGGCACGCCCGTCTTCCCGAATAATCCCCCTTTTTATGGGAAAGCGTGTATGAAGGGGCTTTCGGGGCTCGATTGTCTGGTCCTTGTCGAGCAGGAGACGCCCCATGCACAAATATTCCGTCGGCCAGGTGCTGGACCTGTTGCCCAATCGCGGCGCCTCGAGCCGCAAGGCCGGCGAATGCAAGATCGTCGCGCTTTTGCCCTATGAGGGCCATGTGATCCAGTATCGCGTGCAGTCCACCGCCGAGAGCCACCAGCGCATCGTCAGCGAGAATGATCTCAAGCTCGCTTCGGCCGAGGTGTTGCAGCTGAGCGCCGGACAGGACTGATCTTACCATGACCCAGCTCGGCGATTTTACCCTCAATCGGCTGGACGGCACGGCGCAGGAGTTTTCCGACTATGCCGGAAAGCTCGTGCTCGTGGTCAATACGGCCAGCCAATGCGGCCTCACCCCGCAATATGGCGGGCTGGAAACGCTGTGGCAGACCTATGGCGACAAGGGGCTGGTGGTGCTGGGTTTTCCCTGCAACCAGTTCGGCGGCCAGGAGCCGGGCACGGCCGGGGAAATCGCCCAGTTCTGCGAGACGCAGTATAGCGTCACATTCCCGCTGTTCGAAAAATTGGAAGTCAATGGCGCCGGCGAAAGCCCGCTCTACACCTGGCTGAAAGCCGCCTTTCCCGGCGACGTCGAGTGGAATTTCGCCAAATTCCTGATCGGGCGCGACGGTACTGTCGTGGCGCGTTTTCCGGCCGACCTGCCGCCGGAAAACATGGTTGCGGCAATCGAGCAACAGCTCTAGCGGCAATTCCTTCGGCTGCGGAACCTAGCCCTTGAGCGCCCGTTGATGGGCCACGGGGCGGACTTCCGGCGCGAGATTATCCCGCGCCTTCCGCAAGCAAAGGAATACAACAATGAACAAGATCCTTTTGGCCTCCGTGGCCGCACTCTCGCTCGCCGTCGCAGTCCCGGCTTTCGCCCAGGACGTGGTTGTCGGCGTCGAAACCCAGACCAATAATGAAGCCGCCGGCGCCACCGTTGGCGGCGTGGGCGGCGGCGCCACCGGCGCTGTCGTCGGCGGTCTGCTCGGCGGCCCGATCGGCGCCGTCATCGGCGGCTTTGCCGGCGCCACCATTGGTGCCGAAGCCGGTATCGAGACGGCCTCGCTCGACTATGTCAGCACCCATCCGGTCGAGCCGATCTATATTGAAGGCGCCAGCGACGTCGGCTTCGTGATCCCGGCCGATGTGACCGTCTACCCGATCGAGGGCGATGCCAATTACGGCTACGTCTATGCCAATGACCGCGTCTGGATCGTTGACTTGCAGAGCCGTGCGCTGGTCCAGTCGCCGGGCTATCTCGTGCCGCAGACAAGCGCCGATTTCGCGCTGAGCAATCCGGTGGCGCCGCTGGAATTTTCGGGTGACGTCGTGGTCGGCCAGGTGCTGCCCAATGGCGCCGTGGTCTCGACCATTCCGGATTCGCGCTATGGCTATGTCTACTTCGGCGATCGCCCGGCGCTGGTCGATGCCCAGACCAATACGGTGATCTGGATCCAGTAATTTTTTACCCACATGCTCTGGCCGCCCGGTTCACCCCGGGCGGCTTTGCTTTGACCGGGCGCCGCGCTATACCAAGCCGATCGGGAGGGCGCGATGGCCGACATTCTGGATTACTGCGCGGGACTTGCCAAAACCACGTTCAAGCCCGGCGCGGTGATGCTGCCCGAAGGCGAACGGCTGGGCCGGCTCTACGTGCTGGTCGAAGGCCAAGTGGAAGTCATCCGCGAACGCACTCAGGTTTCCCACGTCGACGAGCCCGGCTCGATCTTCGGCGAAATGGCCGTGCTGCTCGACATGCCGCATTCGGCGACGGTGAAGGCCCTTTCCGCCGTCACGGCCTATGAAATTCCCGATGCGCTGACCTTCCTCGATTCCCGGCCGGAATTTGCCCTGCATATCGCCACCATGCTGGCGCGGCGGCTGTATTACACCACCTCCTATCTGGTCGATCTGCAGCAGCAGGCCGCCGGCAAGCGGCAGGATCTCGACATGGTCGACGACATCCTCGCCACGCTGGTCGATCCGGCCAATGTGCGCAATCCGCGCAAGCGGAGCTGATCTTGGCCAACAGCAAGCCCAGCCTCTCCATCACCTATTGCACGCAGTGTAACTGGCTGCTGCGCTCCGCCTGGATGGCGCAGGAAGTGCTGTCCACCTTCAGCTTGGAAATGGGCGCCGTGACACTGGTCCCCGGCACCGGGGGAATTTTCGAGATTGCGCTGGATGGCCAGTTGATCTGGGAGCGCAAGCGCGATGGTGGTTTCCCTGACGTCAAGCAGCTCAAGCAACTGGTGCGCGACCGGATCGATCCCGAGCGCAGCCTCGGCCATATCGATGGCCACACGGCCAAAGACTAGCGCTGGACAGCGGGCGCAGGCCCCGGTCTTATCCGGCCATGAGTGACCGATTCCCCGATGTAATGCTGCTCACCGCCGGCAATGGCCTGGCCCTTGCCGAGGTCGCCGACCTGCCGCTGGTCGAGCGGGTTATGGCCAATGCCAAGGCGGAGGGCGCCAAGCGTTTCGTCGCCAATGGCCTGCCCGGCGATCACGGCGTGCTGGCGCATTTCGGCGGGCTGGTGAAGGTTAGCCGCGAGGAACAAGCCCTCGGGACAGGCGGTGGCGTCAAGCAGGCACTGCCCATGCTGCATGCCGATCCCTTCTTCGTCATGGAGACCAATGCCTTCTGGCCGGCCGGCAGCGACCAGCCACTGGCGCGCATGTTATCCACACATAGCCAGCCTGATGCTATCGTGCTGCTTTGCGTGCATCCCCGCAATGCCACGGGGTTCCAGCGTAGCCACGATTTCTGCCTCTCGCCCCAGGGTCTGGTCACACGGGACTATGGCGCGCCCGTCATCTGGGCTGGCGTGGCGCTACTGGGTAAGTCGCTGTTTACAGGTACGCCGGACGGCGCTTTTTCGCTCGACCTGCTGATCGACGCCGCGCTGGAGCGCGAAACACTCTACGGCGTGGTGCTCGATGCGCCGTGGTTCGCCATCAAAGACGCGGCCGGTTTGGCCGAAGCCAATCGGCAGCTCACACCATGAGCGTCTTCTCCATCGCACCGCAGGCAAAATTCCTGCGTGTGCTGGCGGAAAAGGTCAGCGACGGTACTTTGCTCTCGGGCTTCGACCGGAGCCAGCCATTCTGGCTCAGCGATGTCACCATTGTCGTGCCGACCCGCCGCGCTAAACTGGTGCTGGCCGAAGAATTTTCCCGGCTCGGCCATGGCCTGCTGCCCGATATCCGCACCTTTGGCGGCGAGGTGGAGGACGAAGAGCCTTTCCTGCCCCCGTTCGACGCGCCAACGCCCCTGCCGGCGGCGAGCGGGCTGAAGCGACGGCTGGTGCTGTCGGAGCTGGTCAACCAATGGGCCAATTCGCCGGCCGGGCAGCGCGCCTTCTCGAGCCCGCCGACGGCCGGAGAAATCCTCTCGATGGCGGATTCCTTGGGCACGCTGATCGACGACCTGCTGACCGAGGAAAAGCAGGCCGCCGACATCCGCGCCATTGCGCCCGATATCGAGGCCAATATCGGCGAGTATTGGCAGCAGACCCTGGCCTTTCTCGATATTGCGCTGACCTATTGGCCGCTGCGGCTGGAGGCGGACGAGCAGGCCGATATCGCCGCCCTGCGCGGGCAAAGGCTCGACCGCCAGGCGCTGGCGGCGCCGCTGGTGTTCGGCGAGCGGCCGGTGATCGCCGCCGGCTCGACCGGCTCCATCGCGGCCACCGCCCGCCTACTCAAGGCGGTGCATCTGCTGCCGCGCGGCGCCGTGGTGCTGCCGGGGCTCGACTGTGCCATGACGCCTGCCGATCATGCGGCCTTGCTCGACCCGGCCCATAGCCCGCATGGCCATCCGCAATATGGCCTGGCGCGGCTGTTGCGCAGCCTGGGCCTCGATGTGGCCGATGTGGTGGAACTGGGTGGCAAGGATGGAGCGCGAACCACGCTGGTCAATCGCGCCCTGGCGCTGACCAAGGATACGGCGCGCTGGGCGGAGCATCGCCTGTCCGACGCCGACCTAGCCCAGGCGAGCCAGGGTCTGTCGATGATCCGGGCGCGCAATGAGGACGAAGAGGCCCGGGCCGTGGCGCTGGCGGCGCGGCAGGCGCTGGAAGAGCGCAAGAGCGTCGGCATCGTGACGCCCGACCGCAACCTGGCGCGGCGCATCGCCGCCGAGCTGCGTCGCTTCGCGGTGGAAGTCGACGATGCGGCCGGCGTGCCGCTGTTCCAATCGGCCACCGGCCGGTTGTTGCGGCAGATCCTGGCGCTGGCCGGCAGCGATTGCGCGGCGGTCGACTTGATTGCCCTGCTGCGCAACCAGGCCAGCCGCTTCGGGCTGAAACGTGCTGCGGTGGCGGAGCTGACCGATTCCATAGAGCTCGGCCTGCTGCGCGGGCAGCGGCCCAATCCCGGCCTTGCCGGCCTGCGCCTGCTGCTTCGGGCCAATGTCGACGAGACCACGAAATATCCGGCCAAGCGGCTCAAGCCCGATGACGAAGTTGCCATCGAGGCGCTGTTCCAGCGCATCGAGACGGCGCTCCTGCCTCTGCGCGCCTTGCTGGCCGAAAAAACCCTCACCGCCAGCAGCTTTGCCGCCGCCCTTTGCGCCGCCTTTGCCGTGGTCGCCGACGGCGCCGAATTGCCCGGCCGGCGCGAGCTGGACGACTGGGCGCGGCAGATGAGCCAGCAGCAGGGCGAGGGCCATCGCTTTGCGCCGATCGGGCTCGACGGCGTGCTGGCGGCGCTGATGACCGGCTTTCAGGTGCGCACCAGCGAGGCGCGCCGCCAGGATATTGCCATCTGGGGCCAGCTCGAGGCGCGGCTGCAGCATCCAGACCTGTTGATCCTCGCCGGCCTTAACGAGGATATCTGGCCCGAGCCGGCCGATCCTGGCCCCTGGCTCAGCCGCGGCATGCGGCTGGCCGCCGGGCTGCAACCGCCCGAGCGCCTGCAGGGCCTTGCGGCGCATGACTTTGCCCAGGGCATGGGGAATGCCGAGGTGATCGTCAGCTTCGCCGATCGCGTCGGATCAAGCCCGGCCATTGCCTCGCGGCTGGTGCAAAGGCTGATGGCCTTTGCCGGCAAGGCGGCTATAGATCAGTGGCAGGCAAGGGGCGTGGCCTGGATCGATCAGGCCCGCCGGCTCGACGCCGTGGAAACCATCGCATCGGCGCCCAGCCCCATGCCCAATCCTCCGGCCGGGCAACGGCCACGGGCGCTGTCGGTCACCGAGATCGAGACGCTGATGCGCTCGCCCTATGACATCTATGCCAAGCATGTGCTGAAGCTCCGCCCACTCGATCCCTTGGGCGAGGCGCCGGATGCGCGCGAGCGCGGCACCATCATCCACGATATCTTTGCCGCCTTTGTCGAGAGCGGCCACTCGGTGATGGCCCCCGATGCCGCCGACCTGCTCGATGCGATCGCCCGGGAGAAATTTGCCGGACTGGAAGCGATTGCCGAGCGCCGCGATATCTGGCTGCGCCGCTTTGCCACCGCGGCCCGGCAGTTCCTCGACTACGAGCGGGCCCGCGATATCCTCGTCAGGCAGCGCCATGCCGAGATCGACGGCGAATGGCGGCTGGCGCTGAGCGAAAGCTTCAAGCTTAGCGGCCGGGCCGACCGGATCGACGAACTGCATGATGGAACTTTGGAAATCATCGACTTCAAGACCGGCTCGCCCCCTGCCAAGGGACCAATGCAGGCCTTTGAAGTGCCGCAGCTGCTGCTGGAAGCCCAGATGGCCAGGGCGGGTACGCTCAAGCGCATTGCCCCGGCCAGCACCTCGGCGCTGACCTATATCAAAGTCGGCCTAGGCCCTGACGCGTTCATCCCAAAACCCTTCATCGCTGCCGATGGCTATGACGTGATGAGCGCCGCCGACGAGATTTCCCGCCGCATGCAAAGCCATATCGAGCTCTTCCTGATGCGTGACACGCCCATGCCGTCGCGCCTGCTGCCGCTGGCCGGACAGCGTTTTGCCGGCGCCTATGACCATCTGGCGAGAGTCGCCGAATGGACCGCCGTCGACGGGGAAGAAACGCCATGAGCGAACGTGGCGAACTCAAAGTCCCCTTCGATACCAGCCGCAACCAGGCCCGCGCCGCCGATCCGGCCTGGTCGATCTGGGTCTCGGCCAATGCCGGCTCGGGCAAGACCTATGTGCTCACCCAGCGCGTGCTGCGGCTCTTGCTGTCTGGTGTCGGGCCGCAGGCCATCCTCTGCCTCACCTACACCAAGGCGGCCGCCGCCGAAATGCGCCGCCGCGTGGCGCAAGTGCTGGGTGAATGGGCGGTGATGGATGGGGCCTTGCTCGATGCAGAGCTGAAGAAAATTGAGGGCGCCAACTATCCGCCTGCCCTGCTCGAACGCGCCCGCACGCTCTTCGCCAAGGCGCTGGAAACGCCGGGCGGGCTCAAGATCGTCACCATCCACGCCTTCTGCGAATCGGTACTGCACCGCTTTCCACTCGAAGCCCGCGTGCCCTATGATTTTGCCGTCATCGAGGATGACGAGCGCTCTGCCATGCTGCTGTCAGCTCGCGAAACCATCATGGCGCAGGGCATTGGTGCCGAAGGCGCCGTCGAAACCCTGTTCGAGACGCTCAGCGACGAGCAGATCCGCACCTCCATCGACGCAGCCCTGGCCGATGGCCGCAAGCTGAAAGCCGTACTGGCCGATCCGGAGCGCGCCAAGGCCAATCTGCGCAGGCTGGTCGGCCCGACGCCACCGCTGGCCGAACTCACCGCCGCCATCACCGGGCAGCGCCTGGTCGGTCCCGGCGAGATCACCCAGCTCTTCACCATCTGCCCGCCCAAGGGCGGCAATCGCAGCTTCGAGGACAAGCTGGCGGCGCTCGATCCGGACCATCCCTCGCCCGACGTCTGGATGCGCGCCTTCCTTACCGCCGAGGAGGCGGTGCCCGCCCGCTTCCCGGTCAAGGCCATCACCAATGCGGATCCGGACCTCGCCGATATACTGATCGCCGAGGCCGAGCGCCTGGCCGCCCTGGCCGAGGCCCGCCGCGCTTCGGCGCTGGTCGCCCGCAGCGAGGCGCTGCTTGACATCGTCAGCGCCGTTGCCCGGCAGTATGAAAACCGCAAGCGGGCCCGCTCGCTGCTGGATTTCGACGATCTGGTGGAAAAGCTCGCCGACCTGTTCCAGCACGAGTCAGGCGAATGGGTGCGCTACAAGCTCGATGCCGGCATCGACCATATCCTCGTCGACGAAAGCCAGGACACCAATGGCGAGCAGTGGCGCGTGGTGCAGGCCATTGCCGATGAATATTTCGTCGGGGCCGGCGCGGTGCAGCGCCCGCGCTCACTGTTTGCCGTGGGCGATCAGAAGCAGTCGATCTATTCCTTCCAGGGCGCCGAGCCCAAGTTGTTCGGCGAGACCGGCGACGCCTACAAGACCAAGGCAGCCTCGATCGACGCCCTGTTCGAACCGGTGCCGCTGCGCACCAGTTTCCGCACCCTGCCCGAAATCCTTGCCGCGGTGGACCTGGTCAGCGCCAATCCGTCTATCCAGTCGGCGCTGCTGGAAGCCGAGCCGGTGCATCACGATACCGCCCGCACCATGCAGGGCGGCAGCGTAACGCTATGGCCGCCGCTGCAACAAGCCGGTGACGCGCCAGCGGGCAGCGAATGGCCAACCACCGCGCTCGAAACTGAGCAGAGCGCGCCGCGCCAGGTTGCTGCCCGAATTGCCAGTGAGATCAAGGCGTGGATTGATACCCGCCGCCCGCTGACCGGGCGCGGCCGCGCCATCAGTGCCGATGACGTCTTGATACTTGTGCAGTCGCGCGGCGCCCTGTTCCAGGAAATCCTCCGCGCGCTGCGCCTCGCCGACCTGCCCACCCCGGGCGCCGACCGGTTGAAGGTCACCGGCCATATTGCCGTGATGGACATGCTGGCGCTGTGCGACGTGCTGCTCAATACCGCCGACGACTTGCAATTGGCTGCGCTGTTGCGGTCGCCGCTGTTCGACGTCAGCGAGGACGACCTGCTCGCCCTGGCCCAGCCGCGCCCGAAAGGCGAAACGCTGTGGCAGGCGCTGGCGCAATGCGCCCTGCCCGCCTGCGCCGAGGCGTATCAACGCCTGTCGGGCTGGCGCAGCACGCTGGATTTCGAGCGGCCGTTCGAATTCCTGTCGCAGGTGCTTTATGCCGAGGGCGGGTTGAAACGCTTCCATGCCCGGCTCGGTCACGAGGTCGACGACGTCTTCGCCGAATTGCTTTCGCTGGCGCTCGACCACGAGCAGGGCACCCAGCCCTCGCTGCAGGGCTTCGTCTCCGGCATGCGGCAGCGCCAGGGCACCATCAAGCGCGAGCTGCCCGAAGCGGGCGGCGGCGTGCGGGTGATGACCGTGCATGGTGCCAAGGGGCTCGAGGCGCCGATCGTCATTCTCGCCGATGCCGCCACCAAGCCGCGGCCGCAAATGGTGGGCAAGTCGGTCTATGTGGTCGCCGAGGCGCCGGGCCCGCTGCTGATCCATGCCAGCGGTCAGGCCGGGCATCTGAGCTCGACCCTGCCGCTCAAGCAGGCGGTGGACGACAATATCCTCGCCGAATACTGGCGCCGGCTCTATGTCGGCATGACCCGGGCCGAGGACGAGCTTTATGTGACCGGCACGCTGACCCCGGGTTCCGATGCCGGCAAGCAGCTGGCCGGCAGCTGGTATGAAGCCATCGAGACGGCGCTGCGCCCGCTGAGCGAAAGCTTGCTCGATGCCGAGGGTCGCGAGACTGCCCTGGTTTACCCGCGCCAGCGGGTGTCGCCGGCGGCGGTAACGGCACAAGCCACAAGCACTGCCGCGTCAATCCAGCCACTGATGCTCGCCGCTGTACCGGCGCCTGCCGCGCCGGAAGTCGTCACGCCTTCTACCGCGGAGAGGCATGTGGCGCCGCTGCAAGCGCTCGACACCTTGGCCGAACAGGTCCGCGAGGCCGAGGCGGCGCGGCGCGAAGGCATTGCGCTCCATGCCATGCTGCAGCATCTGGGCCGCGTCGATCCAGCACTCTGGCCCGCCGTGGTCCCCAAGGCTCTCTTGGCCCTGCTGCCTGATTCGCCGGAGACGCATGAGCGGATCGGCGACAAGGCCATTGCCATCCTGACCCGGCCGGAACTGGCGCAGTTTTTTGGCGCCAACAGCCGGGCCGAACTGCCCTTCATGCTCAAGGCCACCCGCGACGGGAAAGACATTGTCCTCACCGGGCGGATGGATCGGCTGGTCATTGACGCGGAGGGGGTAGTGGTGATCGACTACAAGTCCGATGCGTTGGTGCCTGGGGGGCCGGGCGATGTGCCGGGGAACTATCTCACCCAGCTTGGATTATATGCACTGGTTGCAGGTCAGCTTTACCCGGGACGGACCATACGTGCGGCTATACTGTGGACACGACTGGAATCATTGATGTTTCTGCCCTCTGACACGCTGGCGGCGGCGACAAGAGGCTTCACCATGCGGTGAGCCTCCTTGCCCCAAGGCTGGACTCTCCCCAGCTTTAGGCGCACAGAGACCGCCGCTTTAAACCAAAGGCAAGTAACCATGACCACTCACGTTTCCGACGCCAATTTCGGCGAGGAAGTCCTCAACTCCAAAGAGCCAGTCCTCGTGGATTTCTGGGCAGAATGGTGCGGACCGTGCCGCGCGATCGCACCCGTACTCGACGAGCTTTCGACTGAGCTGGCCGGCAAGGTCAAGATCGTCAAGCTCAACATCGACGAGAACCCGTCAACCACCGTCAAGTATGGTGTCCGCTCGATCCCGACCATGATCCTGTTCAAGGGCGGCGAAGCCGCCGACATGAAGATCGGTGCCGGCACGCCCAAGGCAGGCCTCACCAAATGGCTTGAAAGCCACGCCGCGTAAGGCTCCTTTCGCGCGATTATACAAACACCGCCGGATCGCTCCGGCGGTGTTTTTGTTTGCGCTGGGAGGCTCCGCACGCCCGCTGTTTTTGCGCCAATCCTCTGCTACATATGACAAAAGCAAGACTTCCGGAGGACGCCCCTTGGCCACGATCGACCTCAGCGCAGCCCCATTCAATCTCGATGACGAGGCGATGGCCTGGGTGGCCGCCACGCGCGATTCTCTCTCGCCGCGCGACAAGCTGGCCCAGCTCTTCGTGCTGCTCGAGCGCGGCACGCCTCAAGAGGTCGCTGAGGAAGTGCGCAGCTTCCGGCCCGGCGGCATCACCCGGATCTATTCCGACGATCTCTTCGCCGAAATTGCCTTGGCGCGCGACCTCGGTACGCTGAGCGCCATTCCTTTGCTGGTCAGCGCCGATCTCGAAGGCAGCCGGATGAGCCTGCCTTTCGGCACCTCGGTACCCAATCCGCTGGGCCTCGCCGCTATCGACGACGTGGAAGCCACCAGCGCCATTTCGACCATCATGGCGCGCGAAGCCCATGCCGTCGGCCTCAACTGGAGCTTTACCCCGGTTATCGACATGAATGCCGCCTGGCGCAGCGCCATTGTCGGCACTCGCTCCTATGGCAGCGACATCAACAAGGTCGAGCGCCACGCCCTGGCGCAGATCGAGGCCTTCCAGGCCAATGGAGTCGCCGCTACGGTCAAGCATTGGCCCGGCGAAGGCTATGACGACCGCGACCAGCATCTAGTGACCACAGTCAATCCGCTCTCCATGCCCGAATGGGAGCAGAGTTTTGGCCGGCTGTATCGCAAGGCGATCGAGAACGGCGTGCTCAGCGTCATGTCGGCGCACATCGCTTTGCCCGCATTCGTTCTGGCGCTCGATCCGGATGCAGGCGCCGAGGCCTATCGCCCGGCGTCGCTCAGCAAAGTGCTCAACGAGGATCTGCTGCGCCGCGAACTCGGTTTCAATGGCCTCATCGTCTCCGACGCCACGCCGATGGCCGGCATGGGCGATTGGGGTCCACGTGACGCCGTACTGCCAGAAGTCATCATCTCCGGCTGCGACTTGATCCTTTTCTCCGACGATCCCAATGCCGACCTGATGCGCTTGGTAAAAGCCGTTGCCGATGGCCGCCTGAGCCAGGAGCGCGTCGATGAGGCTGTCACTCGCGTGCTGGCACTCAAGGCCACCCTGGGCCTCCACAGGGACTGCCCGGAGCCCAGCATCGAGACTGCGCGCCATATTGTCGCCAGCGAGGAAAACCGTCTGATCGCTGAACGAGCCACCGCGCGCGTGCCGACCCTGGTCAAGGATGTGCGCCATATCCTGCCGCTATCACCGCACAAGACGCCGCGCGTGCTGGTCTATTCCAGCGGCGTCATTTTGCCGTTTGTGCCCCAGCCATTGCCGCTCAGCCTGCCCGAGCGGCTGGAGCGCGAGGGCTTCATCGTTACCGTCTTCACCCCGGGCATGGAGGTCAGCCCCAAGGACTTCGACCTCGTGCTCTATCTGTTTGCCGAGGAAACGCTCCTCACCCGCAGCCGCATTTTCATCGACTGGACCAAGCTCACCGGCTCGGTGTTCGGCGCCATGCAGCGCTTCTGGCACGACATGCCCGCGCTGATGATCTCTTTCGGCTATCCCTATTACCTGCACGACGCGCCACGCGTACCGGCTTATGTCAACGCCTATAGCTCCAGCGAAGCCATGCAGGCGGCTGTGCTCGAAGCCATCATGGGCCGGCAGCCATTTTCCGGCACGAGCCCGGTCGATCCTTTCGTCGGCAGCGAACAGGGCAAGTATTAGTCCGGCAAAGTCTTGTTCGCCGCCAAGACATGGCCGGCGAGATAGAGCGATCCGCATATCAGCACCCGGGCGCCGGGAATTTTCGCGGCGGCCCGCAGCGCCACTTGCACCGAGCGCATCGGCCGGGCAGTAAAGCCGGCCCTTTGCGCTTCACCGGCGATATAGACCGCCGGATGGGCATTGGCCTCGCCCGGAATGGTCAATGTTAGAACCTGTTGCGCCATACCGGCGAAGGGAGCCAGCACGTCGGCGGGGGCGCGGGTGTTCATCATGCCCATGATCAGCACCAGCGGCGCCGGACGGGCCTTTTCCAGGTCGCGCAGCGTTTCGGCCACGGCCGCCGCGCCGTGCGCATTGTGAATGCCGTCGAGCCAAAGCTCGTCGTCAGGACCCAAAAGATCGCGTAACGGACCGTGAAGCAGCGGCGTCATGCGGGCGGGCCAAGTCACATTGCGCAGTCCCTTGGCAAAGGCATTTTCATCGATCTGCAGGCCAAAATGTCGGCTGGCGGCAATGGCCAGGCTGGCATTGTCGAACTGATGCGCACCGAGCAGGGCCGGCGGTGGCAGGTCGAGCAAGCCGTCTTCATCCTGGAACACCAGGCGGCCTTCCTGCGCTGCGCCGTGGAAATCCTCGCCCTGCCAGATCGGCCGCACGCCCAAGCGATGGGCCGCCCGTTCCAGCACCGGCCGCGCCTCGTCGCGCTGCAGGCCGATCACCGCCCTGGCGCCGCGCTTGAAGATACCGGCCTTCCAGACCGCGATCTCGGCCACCGTATTGCCGAGAAAGGCCTGATGGTCGAGGTCGATCGGGGTGATAATCGTGCCGAGCGGGCTCTTGATCACATTGGTTGTGTCATAGGTGCCGCCCATGCCGGTTTCGAGCAGCAGGTAATCCGCCTTGCTCTCGGCATAGAGCAGAAAGGCGGTGACGGTGGTGATCTCGAAAAAGGTGATCGGCCGGCCGGCATTGACCGCTTCCACCCGCTCCAGCGCCGCATTGAGTTTGCGCGTACCGACCAGCTTGCCGGCGAGGCGAATACGCTCATTGAAGCGCACGAGATGGGGGGAATTGTAGACATGCACCGACTGGCCTGCCGCCTCGAGAAAGGCGCGCAGATAGGCAATCGTGGACCCCTTGGCATTGGTGCCGGCGACATGGATCGTCGGCGGCAGATGGTCCTGCGGATTGCCGAGCTCCGCCAGCAGCGGCAGCATGCGATCGAGGCTGAGATCGATCAGCTTGGGATGCAGCGCCGACAGACGCTTCAGAATGGCATCGGTGCGGGACATTTTTGGACTCAACCGGACAATAGCCCGATTGAGTTAGCGCTGATTGCGGCAAGGCTCAATGGTGGCATCAAGCCCTTCGCGCATAGCGCTCCGGGTGTTCCAATCTCAAATCGCTCCACCGGAGCGATTTGCCCTGGGGGACGATCAGAACTCTTCCCAATCCTTATCCACCGCCGGGGCAGCATTGCCACGGCGCAGATAGGTGCCGGCGACGGCCTTGAGCTTGTCTTGCATGCCACGGATACCCGCGGCCGGCGCGCTCGGCTTGGCCACCACGCGCGGTGCGGCCATGCGCACTGGCGTCGCATCGATGGTGAAGATGTCGACGATGCGGTCGAGCTCGCTGGCCTGGGCCTCGGTCTGCTCGATGGCGGCATTGGTTTCTTCGACCAGCGCCGCATTGTGCTGGGTCATTTCGTCCATCTGGCGGACGGCGACATTGACCTCGTCGATACCGCTGGCCTGGACGCGGCTGTCGCGCGAAATGGCTTCCAGCGCCGTGGTATTATCGCGGATGGCGTCCAGCATGCCGCTGAGCTTGGAGGCGGCATCCGCCACCAGCTTGCTGCCGCCGCGGACTTCGTTGGCCGACTGTTCGATGAGCACCTTTACGTCCGCCGAGGCACTCGCGGCTGACTGCGCCAGGCGCCGCACTTCCACGGCGACCACGGCAAAGCCCTTGCCGGCATCGCCGGCGCGAGCCGCTTCGACGGAAGCGTTCAGCGCCAACAGGTTGGTCTGGAAGGCGATGTCGTCGATCAGGCCGATGATATTGGAAATCTTGCCGGAGGACTGGGTTATGCGGTCCATGGCGTCGGTCGCCTGAGCCATGACCTGGCCACCCTGCTCGGCTGCCGCCGAGACCGACTTGGCCTGAACGCTGGCTGCTTCGGCCTTCTTGGCATTGTCGAGCACCGTGCCGGCCAGCGTCTCCATCACCGCCGAGGTCTCTTCGATGGTCGCTGCCTGGCGCGTGGTGCGCTCGGAGAGATCATTGGCGCCGGCAAGGATTTCACCGGTGGCGGTCTTGAGTGCGCCCGAGGTGGTGCGCAACTGGCCGACGATTTCGCCGAGCTTTTCTGCCACCGCATTGGTATCGGTCTTGAGCCGAGCAAAGGCGCCCTCATAGTCGCCGCGCACGCGCTGCGTCAGATTGGTATCGGCCAGCGCCGCCAGCACCGCGCCGGTTTCGCTGAGGCCGCGATCAACCGTCTCGACCAGCGCATTGACCGAACGGGCCAGAGAATTGAGTTCGGCATCGGGGAATTGTGCATCGACGCGGCGGCTGAAGTCGCCGGCAATGGCGGCATCGACCACATTGCCGAAGGCGCGCTGCAGCGATTCCATCATCTTGGCGCGTTCGGCCTGATTGGCCAGCACCTGGGCGGCTTCCGCCTCGGTCATCTGCATGACTTTCTGGCCATTCTCGCGGAACACTTCCACTGCCCGCGCCATGGCGCCCAGCTCGTCGGTACGGTCGGCGCCGCGCACTTCCACCTCAAGATCACCCTTGGCGAGGGCCTCCATCGTGTCGGTCAGGCGAGAAATCGGCTTGGTGATGGTGCGCGAGAACAGCAGGCCCAGCGCGGCAACGACAGCCAACAGGCCCGCACCTATGGCCAGCATCATGTTGCGCATATTGGTGACCGGGGCGAGCACCTCGTCGGTGCCCATCACGGCGACGGCCGCCCAGTTTTGGCCGCGTGTGGTGATCGGCGCCGCTGCCACCAGCATATCGGTGGCGCGATATTCCGCGGTCTCGCCCTCTGCGGCGGTGCCGGACAAAGCCGAATCCAGCATGGTTCCGGCAAAGCTCGTCACCAGCGCATCATTGTCGGCAGTAAAGGTGGAGTCCGACCGCAGCAGTCCGTCGGGGCCGACGACCAGCACTTCGCCGGTGTCGCCCAGCGAGCTGCGATCGCCGATCACCGCATCGAGGCGTTCGGACGGCAGCTGGATGGCCAATACCCCGACCTTGCGGCCTTGGGCATTGAATACCGGTTTGGCAAAAAAGCTGGCTGGCATGCCATTGGCGCCGGCATAGGCAGAGAAATCGGCAAAGGCGATATCGTCGGGGCCTTCGATGGCCACGGCCTGCTGAAATACCTGGCCCAGGCTCGATGCGGCCAGCGGCCCACCTTCGGCAAAGCTGGTGCCGAAGTCAGCGCCCTTGTTGACCGAATAGACCATGAAGCCCTTGAGATCGAAGAGATATAGGTCGCGATAGCCGCGCGCCGTGATCTGCGTCCGATAGCCGGGGTGGAAGCGGGTATGGGTGACATCATAGGTGCCGGTCGTGCCCAGGGTATCCAGCGCCGCCAGATTATCCTTGTTGGCATTGTCATCGACATAGAGCTTGCGCACTTCGGCGGTTGGATCGACCTTAAACTGCAACCAGGCGCCGCCGAAATCGCGCAGCGCCTGCACCGTGGCTTCCGAGCGCGAGGTGGCGACGAGATCGTCTTCCACCGCCTTGAGATAGGTCGAGACCGCCGCAGCGCGTTCGCTCGACAGCGTCATCAGATTGGTTTCGGCCGCGCTGCGCAGCGCCTGGCTACCGATCAGATAGCTTGCAAGGCCAACGCCGAGGCTGACCAGCAGCGCCGAACCCAGCAGCGCCAATGGCAGCTTGCGGGCAATCGGCATGGAGAATTTGAACATGGAACGGCCTCCCCGACACAATCCAGCGGGGCGGACATATCCGACCCGTAAACGATTGCGCCGAAGCTAGGCGATTTGTCCTTAAATGCGCGTAAAGATGCTTACTCGGCGTGGGCCCCGGCAGGCGGCGCGATCAGGTCGTCCGCATCGGCACCTTCGGCAGCCACAGCCGCATCGCGCAGGCTGGCCCGGGCGACGGTGGGTGCCGTGCTGATCAGCGCGCCCGAGGCTTCGCCCTTGGTCAGGATCGAGGCCAGCGAACCGATGGTCGAGCGCAGATTGTGGCGATGCACCACCATATCCACCATGCCGTGCTCGAGCAGATATTCCGAGCGCTGGAAGCCCTTGGGCAGCTTTTCGCGGATGGTCGCCTCGATGACGCGGGCGCCGGCAAAGCCGATAACCGCGCCGGGCTCGGCCAGATGCACATCGCCCAGCATGGCATAGGAGGCGGTGACGCCGCCGGTGGTCGGATTGGTCAGCACCACGAAGAACGGCAGGCCCGCTTCGCGCAGGCGCAGCACGGCAACCGTGGTGCGCGGCATCTGCATCAGGCTGAGCACGCCCTCCTGCATGCGCGCGCCGCCCGAGGCGACGAAGAGCACGAAGGGCGTCTTGCGATTAGCGGCGGTTTCGAGACCGGTGATGATGGCCTGGCCGGCCGCCATGCCGAGCGAGCCGGCGAGGAAGTCAAAATCCTGCACGGCGACGGTGACCGGGCGATCATAAAGCTTGCCAGTAGCGACGATGACCGAGTCATCATAGCCAGTCTTGGCGCGGTTTTCCTTGAGCTGGTCGACATAGCGCTTCTGGGCGCGGAATTTCAGCGGATCGGCCGGCGCGGAGGGCACCGGCACCAGCTCATAGGCACCATCGTCGAGGAAGGTCTTGAGCCGGTCCACCGGCTTGATCTTCATGTGGTAGCCAGAATTGGGCACTACCCACTGGTTGGCTTCGAGGTCGCGATAGAACACCATTTCGCCGGACTCGGGGTCCTTGACCCAGAGGTTTTCCGCAATATCGGGCCGCTGCCCAAGGATGGAGCGGATTTTGGGGCGGACGAAATTGTCGATCCAGTTCATGGCGAGCCTCGCAAAGGGACCTGCGTCACCTAGGGTTCAATTGTGGCAATTCTTATCAGGCGCACGCGCCGAGGGCAAAAGTCCGCGGCCGATAGCTTGTGGAGAGTTTAGCCCCGAGCGCGCTTGACGCCGGAGTAGATGTCGGCGACCAGGTCGCGCACCGCGGCGACCGTCTTGTCCGTCGCCTTGCCATCCACCAGCGTCTTGGCCACGGCATCGACCAGCACGGTGCCGACCACGATGCCATCGGCATGCTTGCCGATCTCGGCGGCGTCCTCGGCGGTCTTGATGCCGAAGCCCACCGCGACCGGCAGGTCGGTATGGCTCTTGATGCGGTCCACGGCCTCACCCACCGCACCGCGCGACTTGATCACGGCGCCAGTGACGCCGGTCATCGACACATAATAGACAAAGCCCGAGGTGTTCTTGAGCACGGCCGGCAGGCGTTTATCGTCGGTGGTCGGCGTGGTCAGGCGGATGAAGTTGATGCCAGCCTTGAGCGCCGGAATGCAGAGCTCGTCATCTTCCTCGGGCGGCAGGTCGACGATGATCAGACCGTCAACGCCGGCGTGCTTGGCCGCGGCGATGAAATTGTCGACGCCAAAGATATAGATCGGGTTGTAATAGCCCATCAGAACGATCGGGGTATTTTCGTCCTTGCGGCGGAAGGTCTCGACCATGTCGAGCACGCCGCGCAGTGTCATGCCGCCAGCCAGCGCGCGCTGGCCGCCGAGCTGAATGGCAACGCCATCGGCCATCGGGTCGGAAAACGGCATGCCGAATTCGATGATGTCCGAGCCGGCCTGCGGCAAGGCTTCCATGATGGCCTGGCTGGTGGCGAGATCGGGATCACCGGCCATGACATAGGTGACGAGGGCCGGGCGACCGGCTGCCTTGCATTCGGCGAAACGCTTTTCGATACGCGACATGGTCTACAGCAGCCCCAGATATTTACCGACGCTCTCGACGTCCTTGTCACCACGCCCAGAAAGGCACAGCACGATCGACTGATCCTTATCCATGGTCGGCGCGACCTTCATCAGCTGCGCCAGGCCATGCGCAGATTCCAGCGCCGGGATAATGCCCTCCATTCGCGTGCAGAGCTGGAAGGCTTCCAGCGCCTCGGCATCGGTGATCGGCGCATAGGTCACGCGCTTGCTGTCATGGAGGAACGAATGTTCAGGACCGACACCGGGATAGTCGAGGCCGGCCGAGATCGAATGGCCTTCGAGAATCTGCCCGTCCTTGTCCTGTAGCAGATAGGTGCGGTTGCCATGCAGCACACCGGGGCGGCCGCCGGTCATCGACGCCGCATGACCATTCTCGGTGTCGATGCCATGGCCGCCGGCCTCGGCGCCATATAGCGCAACGCTCGGATCATCGAGGAAGGCATGGAAACTGCCGATGGCATTGGAGCCACCGCCGACACAGGCGACCACGGCGTCGGGCAGCTGGCCTTCGGACGCCTGGAACTGTTCCTTGATTTCGCTGCCGATCACCGACTGGAAGTCGCGGACCATTTCCGGATAGGGGTGCGGGCCCGCCGCGGTGCCGATCAGGTAATAGGTCGTCTCGACATTAGTGACCCAGTCACGCAGCGCCTCGTTCATGGCATCCTTGAGCGTGCCGGCACCGGCCGTGACGGGGCGCACTTCGGCGCCCAGCATCTTCATGCGCAACACATTGGGCATCTGCCGCTCGACGTCGGTGGCGCCCATGAAAATCGTGCAGGGCAGGTCAAACTTGGCGCACACAGTCGCCGTGGCAACGCCATGCTGCCCGGCGCCGGTTTCGGCGATGACGCGCGTCTTGCCCATGCGCTTGGCCAGCAGAATCTGGCCGAGGCAATTGTTGATCTTGTGGCTGCCGGTATGGTTGAGTTCTTCGCGCTTGAACCAGACCTTGGCGCCGCCCAGATGATCAGTCAGGCGCTTGGCGAAATACAACGGGCTCGGCCGGCCGGCATAATGGGTCGAAAGGTCGCCCAGTTCTGCCTTGAAGGCAGGATCGAGCTTTGCGGCGCGATATTCACGCTCGAGATCGAGCACCAGCGGCATCAGTGTCTCGGCGACGAAGCGTCCGCCATAGATCCCGAAACGTCCCTCTTCATCAGGTCCATTGCGCAGGGAATTGATGCCGGTGGTGTCCACTGCTGCTATCCTTCGAATGTCGGCCGCATCCGGCCAATGGACCGAAGGGCTAGGCTTATACGGCTGCGCGGGCGTTTCGGATGAATGCCTCGATCAGCTTTTTGTCCTTGACGCCCGGCGCGCTTTCGACCCCTGACGACACATCCACCCCAAAGGGACGGACGGTTCTTATGGCCTCGGCGACGGTCTGCGGCGTCAGGCCACCGGAAAGCATGAAGGGCACGGACGGGTCAAGGGTTTCAAGCAGTGCCCAGTCGAAGGTCTCACCCAGACCGCCCGGTCGATCGGCGCCCTTGGGCGGCTTGGCATCGACCAGGATGCGGTCGGCGACATCGACAAAATCGGCGACATGCCGCACGTCTTCGGCCGAACCGATAGGCACGGCCTTCATGATTTCGACGCCGGCTTCGGCCCGGATGGCCTCGACACGGTGCGGCGATTCCGGGCCATGCAACTGGATCCAGTCAGGACCCAGCGCCGCCACTTCAGCCACGCAGCTATTATCCGGATTTACCAGCAGCACGCAGGTTTCGATGCGACCGCGTGCCGCCGAAATCAGCGTGGCGATGTCTTCGATCGACACATGGCGCGGCGAACGGACGAAATGCACGAAACCCACCATATCGGCACCGGCCGCAATGGTGGTTTCCAGCAGGTCGAGGGTCTTGATACCGCAAATCTTGATGACGAGAGGTTCGGCCATTGTGTCGCTCAGCGCAACTCCAGGAGGTCATCGACGTCGGCCTTGGCGCCGGATGGGGCGAGGCCATGATTGCGGCGCAGGGCCTCCAGCTCGCCATTGAGCTGATGCGCTTCGCGGCGCCAGTGCTTTTCGCCACGGCGATGCCGGCTCTGGGCAAACCAGGTGGCAATGCCGCCGAGCAACACACCGACCAGCAGCACGACATAGAGCACCACGAAGAGCGGCACGCCATAACCGGGCGCAAGCGCAGCATCGACACTGGCAAAAGGATTGAAATTGATTGCGACGAAATGCCGGTTGGCCAGGGCAAACAGGATCAGTCCCAGGCAAAGCGGGACAAGGATTACCCAACCGACGATTCTATTGGCCATTAGTCGCTTTGTCCGTTGGAGCTTTGCCCCGTTACGAACGGTTCAACCGTTCGCGGATTTCCTTGCCGGCCTTGAACTGCGGCACATACTTTTCGCCCACATCGACCTGTTCGCCGGTGCGCGGATTGCGGCCGACACGGGCGGGGCGGTTCTTCACCGAAAAGGCGCCGAAGCCGCGCAACTCGACACGATCGCCGCGCGCCATGGCGTCGCCGATCTCATCGAGGATGGCATTGACGATATTCTCGATATCGCGCTGAAACAGATGCGGATTTTCCGCCGCCAGTTTCTCGACGAGTTCCGACTTGATCATCCCAGGCTCCAATTGCCGCCGTCTCAGAGCCCCAAGGATCAGGAGCGCGTGCCAACCTGCCAAAGCGAAACCAGCCCGTCAAGCGTGATGGGACCATCCGGCAAGCCCAGCGCCGCACGGGCCTGCCCGCCCAGCACCGTACCCAGGAGGTTAAATCCCTGCTCAGGCTCAGGATAAACCGTCACCACCTCGATATCCTCGGCAAGATCCTGTTCAGCCTCAAGCCAGGCCAGAGCCTCCAGCTCGCCGCCGATCTCGTCGATCAGCCCGGTTTCTACGCCCACCCGGCCGGTCACGATGCGCCCGTCGGCCAGAGCCAGCGCTGCCGGGCGCGGCATGTCGCGCCGTTCCGCCACCACATCAACGAACCACTGGAAACTGTCGTCGACCAGCGCAGCAATCGACGCGCGGGGTGCGCCTTCCATCGGCTCGTCAAAATCCGGCTCGGCCTTGAGCGGGCCGGAGGCCACCTTGTCGAAGTCGATGCCAATGGTGTCGAGCAGCTTGCCGGCATTGACGTGCTGATACAGCACGCCGATCGAGCCGACGATGGAGAGGCGCCTGGCAAAGATGCGATCGGTGGCAATGGCGGTCATATAAGCGGCGGAAGCGCCGAGTTCCTTGATCACGGCGACGGTCGGCTTGGTTGCCCGGAGCTGGCCTAAGGCCTCGTACAGCTCCTCGCCACCGGCGGTGGTGCCGCCGGGCGAATTGATGGCGACAATCACCGCTTTGACCGCATCATCCTCGGCGAGCTTCTGGATCGCCTCAAGCCGCTCTGGATCAGTTGCAATCGTGCCGTCGATCACTAGCCGTGCCACATAGACGCCCGACTTGCCCTCGGGCAGGGCAAAGCGGCCCAGGCCGACGATAATGGCAATCGCCAGAGCGATAAAGGCCAGCACGCGCCACAGCCCGCGCGACTTGCGATAGGTCTCGGCGGCAATGATCGTGTGCGGGCTGGGGGTCTGGTCGGTCATCTCGGCATCGGGCTTTGGCGATACATGACCCGGTAGGTTGCCCCACCCGGTTTGGCAAGTCAGAAGCTTCTAGACATCAGCCGGGCGGCAGGTTCATAGCTCGCCAGCTTGTCCGCTAATTGCGGGGCAGCAACCGCGCGGAAACCATGCTTGTACCAGAAGGGCAGCGAGCCGTTGACGGCGACGAGGCTGACGCTGGGAAAACCGGCCAGCCGGGCATGGCGCAGCACGTCACCGACAATCATCGCCGCGGCGCCGGTGCCGCGCGCCGCGTTGAGCAGCGCCAGGTCGTGGACGTAATAGGTATCGGCATTGGCCGAGATGCTGCCCAGTTGCGCATTGAGCGCCGGCAGGTCGCCGAAGATCCAGGGATGCGAGAGGATATAGCCCGCCGGCTGGCCATTCATTTCCAGCAATTGCGTGCCGGCCGGATAGAGCCGCTGGCGTTCGGCAAAGACGGCGAGGTCTTCGGGAAACGCCGGGTGAACGATTGCAGCAATTGTTTCGACCGCTGGCAGGTCGAGCGTGGTCATGGCCCGCCAGTGCATTGCTCGTCTCATAATCTGGTTAGAAAGGAAAAGGCCCACGCTGTGAAGCGCGGGCCTCTCTTATTCGTTCAGAATCCGTTCACCAATTACTTGGTGTCGCGGTCCTTGAGGGCTGCGCCCAGGATATCGCCCAGCGATGCGCCCGAATCGGACGAACCGTAGTTGGCGACAGCTTCCTTCTCTTCGGCGATTTCGAGCGCCTTGATCGAGAGCTGGATGCGGGAAGTCTTGCGATCGTACTGGGTGACGCGAGCGTCGACCTTTTCACCCTTGGAGAAACGCTCCGGGCGCTGGTCGTTGCGGTCGCGGCTGAGATCGGCACGACGGATGAAGGCGGTCATCTCGGTGTCGGCTATACGGACTTCAATGCCCCCATCGTTGACCTCGATAACCGTGCCGGTCACCACGCCACCCTTGCGGATGCCGCCGGTCTCGCCAGCGTCGGCACCGATGGCCGACGAGGTGGTCTCGCCGGTTGCCAGCTGCTTGATGCCAAGGCTGATGCGTTCCTTTTCGACGTCAACATCGAGGACCTTGGCCGAAACCATGTCACCGCGGTTGTAGTCCTCAAGGGCCACTTCGCCCGACTTCTGCCAATCGAGATCGCTGAGGTGAACCATGCCGTCCACATCGCCGTCGAGGCCGATGAACAGGCCGAATTCGGTCTTGTTCTTGACTTCGCCTTCGATGGTCGAGCCAACCGGGAACTTCTCGGCGAAGCTTTCCCATGGGTTTGCCAGGGTCTGCTTGAGGCCGAGCGAGATGCGGCGCTTGTCCGGATCCACTTCGAGCACGACGACTTCGACTTCCTGGGAGGTCGAGACGATCTTGCCGGGGTGGACGTTCTTCTTGGTCCAGCTCATTTCAGAGACGTGGATCAGGCCTTCGATGCCGGGCTCGAGCTCAACAAAAGCACCGTAGTCGGTGATGTTGGTGACGCGGCCGGTGAACTTGGCCTCGATCGGGTACTTGGCTTCGATACCATCCCACGGATCAGCCTGAAGCTGCTTCATGCCCAGCGAGATACGGTGAGACTCGTGGTTGATGCGAACGATCTGGACCTTGATGGTCTCGCCGATCGTCAGCACTTCGGACGGGTGGTTGACACGACGCCAAGCGATATCGGTGACGTGCAGCAGGCCGTCGATGCCGCCGAGATCAACGAACGCACCGTAATCGGTGATGTTCTTGACCACGCCGTCGACAACCTGGCCCTCTTCGAGCTGCTGGACGATTTCCGAACGCTGTTCAGCACGCGATTCTTCGAGAATGGCGCGACGTGAGACGACGATATTGCCGCGACGCTTGTCCATCTTGAGAATCTGGAACGGCTGCAGCACGTTCATCAGCGGTGCAATATCGCGGATCGGGCGGATGTCGACCTGCGAACGCGGCAGGAAGGCAATGGCGCCTTCCAGATCGACGGTGAAACCACCCTTGACCTGGTTGAAGATGGTGCCTTCAACGCGCTCGTTGGCGTTGTACATCTCTTCGAGCTTGACCCAGCTCTCTTCGCGGCGAGCCTTCTCGCGCGACAGAACGGCTTCACCGGCAGCGTTTTCGACGCGGTCGACATAGACCTCGACGATCGAGCCGACCTTGATGGTGCCGTCACGGCCAGCCTGGCCGAATTCCTTGAGCGCGATACGGCCTTCGGTCTTGAGACCGACGTCGATGATCGCGAGATCCTTTTCGATCGCAACGACGGTGCCCTTGACGACGGCACCCTCTAGCGGCTCGTTGTCGACAAACGAGTCCATCAGCAGCGATTCAAAGTCTTCTTTCGTCACAGTTTGCTGTGCCAAATATCTTCTCCGTTGCACCGGGGGCTTGAGGTTGAAGACCGGAAACCCGCCATTCCAAAGGGAATGCCGGCGCGCGAGCGCCCGATCGAAAGGTTGATTTGGATATGTTTCCGCTGGCCTCGCTCGGTGAAAGTCGGGGCCGGACAGTCAAGGTTGGAATTGAGCTTTAGAGCCCTGCCTTGCCTGTCATGGTCCCATCGACAATCGCGATGGCTGCGCGGAGTGCGGCCTCTATATCGAGAAGCGTCGTATCGAGCAAGTGCGCGTCGTCCGCTTTGTAGAAGCCGCCATTGGGATTGAGCATGTCGCGCGCATCCCGCTCTTCTATCTGGTGATAGAGCGCGTAACGGTCAACCACTTGGCCGCGCGCTTCGAACTGCCGCGCGCGGCGTTCCATGCGCGCCTTACTGTCGGCCTGGATGAAGAGCTTCACATCGGCTTCCGGCGCAATCTGGGTACCGATATCGCGCCCATCCAGCACAGCGCCGCCCTCCTGGGTGGCGAAATCGCGCTGGTATTCAAACAGCGCCGAACGCACCGCGCCGATCACCGCCACCTTGCTGGCCAAAGAGCCGATCCGCGCCGACTGCAGATATTCAGGCTCGATGTCGTTTTCATCCAGCGTCTGCGCTGCCGCAATGGCGCGCTGCTCGAAATCGGCATCATTTTCATAGGCCTCCACAGCCCGGCCGACCGCGCGATAGAGCAGGCCTGTATCGAGATGGGGCAGGCCATAGTGACGGGCGAGGCCCGAGGCCAGCGTGCCCTTGCCTGAAGCGGCCGGTCCATCGACAGCAATGATCATGACTTTTTGCCCTTTACGGTCTCGAAGCGCCCGCCCACTGCGGTCATAGCCGCCACAAAGCCGGGAAAGCTCGCGGCAATGGCATTGGTATCGTCCACGGTCACCTTGTGCTTGCTGGCAAGGCCCAACACAAGAAAGCTCATGGCGATGCGATGATCGGAGCGGCTTTCGACCTTGCCGCCGCCATTCACCTTGCCCTCGCCACCGCCGATGGTGAGGCTGTCTTCACCCTCGCTGACCGTGACCTTGTTGGCCGCCAGCCCGGCAGCGGTCGCGGCCAGACGGTCGCATTCCTGGTGGCGCAGCTCGGCAATCCCCTCGATGACGGTTTCGCCTTGGGCAAAGGCGGCCGCCACCGCCAGTGTAGGAATGTCATCCAGCATCATCGCCGCATGGTCGGCGGTCACACGAATGCCCTTGAGCCGCGACGAGCGCACCCGCAAGTCTGCGACATGCTCGCCGCCAACCTCGCGCTGATTGGTGAACTGGATATCGCCACCCATTTCGAGCAGCGTATCGATCAGCCCGGTGCGCGTCGGATTGATCAGCACATTCTCGACCACCAGGTCCGAACCCGGCACGATCAGCGCCGCGACAACGGCATAGCCGGCCGAGGCCGGATCGCCAGGGACCACCAGATGGCGCGGGCGCAGCTCGACGAGACCGGTGATGGAAATGGTGGAGCCACCCGTATCATCCGGCGTCACGCTGATCGCCGCGCCAAAATCGGCCAAGAGCTTTTCGGTGTGATCGCTGGTCGCCACCGGCTCGACGATCGTGCTGGTGCCGGCGATCTGCACCGCCGCCAGCAGCAAGGCCGATTTGATCTGGTCGGATGACGCTTCCATCCCATGGTGAAACGGCAAAGGCAAAGCCGGACCACGCCGGGTCAGCGGCAGGCCGTCCTCGACGGTTTCTTCCATGCCGACGCCAATTGGTGCCAGGGCATCAAGCAGCGCCCGCAGGGGCCGGCGCGTCAGGGTCGGGCCACCGGTAAAACGGCTGGCGAAATTATAGGGGGCGAGCAGACCGAGCAGCAGGCGCAGGCCGGTGCCGGAATTGCCCAGATCGAGCCGCACCGGCGAGGGCATCAGCCCGCCGACGCCCAGGCCATGCACATGGCAGACGCCATCGTGCACATCGATCCGCACGCCGAGCTGGCGCAGCGCTGCCGCCGTGGACTGCACATCTTCTGCATCGAGCAGCCCTTCCACCGTTGTACGTCCCACTGCCAGGGCGCCGATGATCAGCGCGCGATGGGAAATCGCCTTGTCGCCGGGCGTGGCGAAATAGCCGGTCAGCGGGCTGGCGCCGTGGCTGGCAAGCGGGGAAAGCGGCGCGGGGTTTTGGGCGGTCGACTGGTTCATGAGCGATCCGGCTGTAGCATGTGTCTGTGCGGCAAGACCACCACAAGGCGCGACCGCAAGGCGGCTCTCCACATTTTCGGTTTGACAGGGCGTGGGTTTCTCCCTAACCGGACTGACCGAACCGGGGCCAAAAGCCCCCAAACTCACGACGAGGGACATCGATGGCCAGTTCCGAACGCGGCACCAAACGTACCGATCCCGAGACGGGCAAGAAGTTCTACGACCTCAACCTCGACCCGATCGTCTCGCCCTATACCGGCAAGAGCTACCCGCGCTCCTATTTCGAGCAGGTTCTCGCCGGCAAGCCTTCTCCCGCCACCGCCCGCAAGGCCGATGTCGAGGATGATGAGGACGAAGTCGAGGAAGAGGTCGAGGATGCAGCAGCACCCGAGATCGTTTCGCTCGAAGACGCCGATGCCGAAGAGGCCGGCGACGAGGATATCCCGGACGTCGAGGATGTCGAGGTCGATGAAGAGCTCGGCGAGGACGAAGCCGACGTGTTCCTCGAGGAAGACGAAGACGAGGACGACGAGCTCGGCTTTGACGTCGGCGGCGACGAAGACCGTTGATTTGACTTGAGTTTTCGGCCGGCTGAAGCATTCAGCCGGCCAGATAAAAAAGTGTCATTTAGGCACTTGCGCCAGCCGGAATCATCCAATAGGTTCCGCCTCGCTTCGGAAGGGTTTACCCACCGAACGACCCATGGAATGGGGCCTTAGCTCAGCTGGGAGAGCGCTTGCATGGCATGCAAGAGGTCAGCGGTTCGATCCCGCTAGGCTCCACCATTTCCTTCCCCAACATCGATTTTGCGTTAGCACACTGTTAACGTTGACGGCATGACATTGCGGTGCGGCGGCCATTGGTTTGCCGTTGTCCCAAGTGCGGTGGCGTCGCCAGGGTGACACTCCTCCCGCCGATCAATCCCAGGTCCCGTGTCTCCAGTCGAATCCAGCATTGCGGCGATTGCCGAGAAAATTCGTCGCCATGAGGGTCTGACCGCCGGCGGGCTGGTGGAGCTATTGGGGCATGCCTCCTATCCGCTGGTGATCCTCGTCCTCAGCGTGCTCAACATGCTGCCCGGTCCGCCCGGCTATGGCGGCACACTGGCGATCACCATCATGACGGTGACCGTCGCGACGCTGCTGGGTCGACCGCTGCAATTGGGCGGCTGGATCGGCAAGCGGCGGTTGCCGCCGAAACTGCTCGAGCGCATGATGGGGCAGATGCAATGGTTTGCCGGGCTGGTGGCGAAAGTCTCGCGCCCACGGTTGGCCGTGCTGACCGGGCCGCGCACGCAGGTGCCGACGGCCATCTTCATCCTCTTGGTGAGCCTGCCGATGATCATCCCCATTCCCTTCATCAATGCCGTGCCCAATACTGGCATTGCCGTGATCTGCGTGTCGCGCATCAATCACGATGGGTTAGGTGTGCTGCTGGGCGGGGTGATTGCGCTGATCGGCCTGGGTATTGCCGGCGGCGCCATCTGGGGCGCCAGCCTCCTCGCCACGACGATGCTCGGCTGATGCGCACGGGGCGGCTCCAAACCCTGCTGCTGCACCAGCTCGATCGGGTCTCGACCGGAGGCTGGCTGCTGGGCCTGTTGTTTTTTGCCCTGTCGCTGACGCCGTCGCTGATTCCCCGCCACTTCGTCACCCAGGGCGTTCTCTGTGGCTGCGCCTTTGCGGCCGGCTATGGCATCGGGGTGTTTCTCGAATGGCTGTGGGATTATCTCGAGCTCAAATGGTCGAGCCCGCGGCTCGCCAGCTGGATCGGTCGGCTTACCGCGCTGGGCTGCCTCGTGCTGGCCTTGGTCTTCCTGTGGTTTTCGACCGGCTGGCAGAATTCCATCCGTGCCGAAATGGGCGTGGCCGATGTCGAGGCGCAGCAACCCGTGCTGGTCGCCGCCATAGCCGTGCTGCCGGCGGCCCTGCTGATCGGACTGGGCACCGTGCTGGTGCATGGCGTGCAATGGCTGTCGCGCCGGCTACGCCGGGTGATCCCGCGCCGCGTGGCGCTGGCCGGGGCAATTCTGGCTATTGGCCTGCTTGCCGCGACCATCGGCCAGGGCGTGGTGGGGCGTGGCCTGCTTTATGCCGCCGACCGCTTTTACGCCAATCTCGACACGCTGGCCGGCAGCTATGCCGAAGCGCCCATCGATCCGCTGCGCTCGGGCAGCGCCGCTTCGCTGGTCGATTGGGATACGATCGGCCTCGATGCGCGCATCTATGTGCAGTCAGGCCCGACTCAGGATGAAATTGCCGCACTAACCGGCCGGCCGGCGGTCGAGCCCTTGCGGGTCTATGTCGGCCTGCGCTCGGCTGAAACGCCGACAGACCGCGCCGCGCTGGCCCTGGCCGAAATGGATCGGGTCGGCGCCTTTGATCGCTCGGTGCTGGTGCTGATCATGCCGGTGGGCACCGGCTGGGTGGAGCCGGCTGCCGTGGATACGCTGGAAGTGCTGCATGGCGGCGATGTGGCCAGCGTCGCCGTGCAATATTCCTATCTGACCAGTTGGCTATCGCTGGTTTCCGAGCCCGATGTCGGGGTCGAGACGGCCCGCGCCCTGTTCAATGCCGTCTATGAACGCTGGACCATGATGCCGCGCGACGCGCGGCCGCGGCTTTACCTGCATGGGTTGAGCCTTGGCGCCTATAGTTCGATCGCGTCCAGTTCGCTTTACGACATTCTTGCCGACCCCTTTGATGGCGCGCTGTTCGTCGGCACGCCCTTTGCCAGCGAGGCCTGGCGCGACACCACGGCCAACCGCGATCCCGGCTCGCCCTGGTGGCACCCCGAAATCGGCGACGGATCGGTGGTGCGCTTTTCCAACGGCTTTGGCGACCTGGTCGGCGACACCAGGCCGTGGGGTCCCCTACGCACGGTGTTCCTGCAATATCCGAGCGATCCGATCGTCTTCTTCGAACCCTCAATGCTCTATCGCGCGCCGGTCTGGCTCACCGGACCGCGCGCCGAGGGGATTTCGCCGCTGCTCGACTGGTATCCGGTGGTAACCTTCCTGCAGCTGCTGCTCGACATGGCGCTGGCCCAGACGTCCCCAATCGGCTTTGGCCATGTCTATGCGCCGCAGGACTATTTCGACGCCTGGGTGCAGATCACCGGCAGCGACGGTTTGAGCGAGACCGATATTTCGACGCTGCGCCAGCGCCTGTCGCGGCATGGCGAGCTGCAGGTTATCGAAGGCGGCTGGTTTCGTACTGCTGCCACGGATTGACGCGGAAGGGAGCGAGCCTTCAAGCTCGGCCCAGCCAGATTCGGACCTTCCCCTTGCCCAAAGCGCCCGTCAGCATCGACCAGGCCCGCGCCCGCCACATCTGGATCGCGGCGCAGAAGCTCGACAGCGCCGACCCGTTCGGCGCCGGGCCGGAGGCGGTACGCGCAACGATTGCCCATCTGGGCTATGTGCAGATCGATACGATTAATGTGGTGGAACGCTGCCACCATCATATCCTGTGGTCGCGCATTCCCGACTATCGAAGGGTTGATCTCACCCAGGTGCAATCGGCCGACAAGTCGGTGTTCGAATATTGGACGCATGCGTTGAGCTATGTGCCGACGGCGGATATGGGCTATTTCATCCCGGCGATGAAACAGCATCGCGCCAATCCCGGCCGCTGGTTCGGCTCGGTGACGCCGGACGAATCGAGGAAAATGCTCAAGCGCTTGCGCAGCGAGGGGCCGCTGTCGATCCGCGATATCGGCGACGACGAGCTGGTGGACAAGAACCACCCCTGGGCCAGCCGCAAGCCAAGCAAGCGCGTGCTGGAGATGATGTTCTACCAGGGCCTCGTCACCATCGGCGCGCGACAGGGCATGGTGAAGACCTATGACCTGATGACCCGGCATTTCAATAGCCTGCCGAAACCGGCGACCGAGCGGCAAATCATTGCCTATAAGCTCGACCGTGCGCTGCGCAGCCAGGGGCTTGTGAGCCTTGATTCGATCTGCCATCTCGATGCGCCCAGCAAGGCGGCAGTGAAGGAGCTGATCGATAGCCGGGTGCGGCGCAAGCTGCTGGTGCCCGTGACTATCGAGGGCGCCGAGAAAGTGCCGCACTGGGCCGAGCCGGCGACGCTGAAAACAGTGGCCAGCGAACCGCCGAGTCTCGTCCATATCCTGTCGCCCTTCGACCCGCTGATCATCCAGCGCAAGCGGCTGAAACTGCTGTTCGGCTACGATCACCTGTTCGAGGCCTATCTACCTGCCGAAAAGCGCAAGCTCGGCTATTTCGCCCTGCCGGTGCTGATGGGCGACCGGGTGGTCGCGGCCATTGACCTCAAGACCGACCGCCAGGCGGGAAAATTGCTGATCCAGAAATGGACAGCGCTGGAGGAGATCGGGGTAGAGGGCACGGCGGCGGTGGATGAGGCCTTGGGACGGTTCGAGCGGTTTCAGTTGGGCGATTGAGCCGCACCGAACGGCTTTTGCCTGGGTCGGCTTTCCATCCCGTCGCCGGCAGCGTAAAAGCCTTGCCGCGAAGTGGGGACTTTCATGGCGACTTATACCGACATTGCGCGGCGGGTGTATAACCACACCTGGAAGCTCGATCCTATCGTGCGCAGCCTGCTCGATACCGATTTCTACAAGCTTTTGATGCTGCAGATGATCTGGGGCCTTTATCCCAAGGTCGATGCCACCTTCTCGCTGATCAATCGCACCAAATCGGTCAAGCTGGCCGAAGAGATCGATATCGACGAGCTGCGCGCCCAGCTCGACCATTGCCGCACGCTCCGCTTCACCAAGAAGGAAATGATCTGGCTGGCCGGCAACAGCTTTTACGGCTCCAAGCAGATTTTCGAGCCGGCCTTCCTCAAGTGGCTGGAAGATTTCCACCTGCCCGACTATCGCCTCGAAAAGCGCGACGGGCAGTTTGTGCTGGAATTTCCTGGCCTCTGGCTCGAAACCACGATGTGGGAAATCCCGGCGCTGGCCATCATCAACGAGCTTCGGAGCCGTGCCGCGATGAAGCATTACGGGCCCTTTGCGCTCGACGTGCTATATGCCCGCGCCAAAGCCAAGATGTGGGAAAAGGTCGAGCGGCTGCAAAAACTGCCTGAACTCAAGATCTCCGATTTCGGCACCCGCCGCCGCCATAGCTTCCTGTGGCAGCGGTGGTGCGTCGAGGCGCTGAAGGAAGGCATTGGCGATGCCTTTACCGGCACCTCCAATGTCAAGCTCGCTATGGACAATGACCTCGAAGCCTTGGGCACCAATGCCCATGAGCTGCCCATGGTCCTCGCCGCCCTGGCCCGCACCGACGACGCCCTGCGCGCCGCGCCCTATCAGGTGCTGCAGGACTGGGAGAGCTACTACGGCGGCAATCTCAAGATCGTTTTGCCCGACGCCTTCGGCACCGATTCATTCCTGCGCGATGCGCCCGACTGGGTGGCCGACTGGACCGGCTTCCGCCCCGATTCGGCGCCGGCCATTGAGGGCGGCGAAAAGATCATTGCCTGGTGGAAGAGCCGCGGCCGCGATCCGCGCGAGAAGCTCTTGATCTTCTCCGACGGGCTCGACGTCGACATGATCGAGGAAGCCTATCTGCATTTCGACGGCAAGGTGCGCATGGCCTTTGGCTGGGGCACCAATCTGACCAATGACTTCGAAGGCTGCGCGCCCGACGGGCCCAATCTGGCGCTTGATCCGATTTCCATCGTAGCCAAGGTCAGCGAAGCCGACGGCCACGCCGCTGTCAAACTGAGCGACAATCCGGCAAAAGCCACCGGCACGCCCCAGGAAATCGCTCGCTACATCAAGATCTTCGGCGATGCCGGGCGGGTGGAACACGCGGTGAAGGTCTAGCTAATTCTACGGACTGGCGATGGAACCGCCCTGCGGTTAAACCATTCCTGTCGGTGGAGAAACTGTCGCCCAAGACGCTCGTTAACGTCTTGTCAACCAAGCCGATTTAACGGTCTGGGCAGGGGGCTCCACCTGGGGCCGATATGACTTTGCAGCTAATCGACATCAGTGTCCGCGACAAGCAGGCACATCCACGCCTGGCCGGGCGCATCACCGGCCATGTTCGCGCTGTGCTCTCCGAAACGCTGGGCGCGACAGAACAAACTCATGAGCTCGCCATCCCGGTCTGGGCCGACATCTCGGCAGACGCCAGCGATGCCGATATCGACATGGCGATGATGCTCAAGGCCGCCGATATCATCGCGCGGCTCAAGTCCAACCTCGAAAAGTCCTAGCTGGGCTGGCTGTTGCGGAAGGCCTTGAAAAAGGCGCGCTGGGCTTCGGTCAGCCCGCCAGTCGGCTGTGGCGGCAGGGGCGCATTGCGCAGCTCGGCCGGCACATGGCGATATTTGGGGGCATGGGCATAGTAACGAGCGGCGCGCGCCACATGCGCCTCGGACCTGCGACGGCGCTCATCGCGGATGAACCAGATTACCGCACCCGTCACGATCAGCCAGATCGCCAGCAATTCCCAAGCCATACCGCACTCCTTGTTGGAGCGGTGATAGCTAACGAAAGCTTAACGGCCAACCGGAAGCCGACATTAGGATTACCACGTAAAGTTTTAGCGATCCGGGTTTGTCGGCAGTTTCTGGCCACGGTTGAGTGCCACCAGCATGGCGCGGACGTCATCTTCGGCCGCCTTGGTGACGAGCTTGCGATTATCGCTCTGGCTGAGTGGGCGCGGCGTGCCGAAGGCGACCGTGACATGCTTGACCGGTCCGCCGAGGATTTCCCTGATATTCTGTTTGACCGACTTGGACTTGATCCAGGCGATCAGCCCGCGCTCGTTGCGGCTGACCGGCAGGCCCTGCAATCTGGTATAGGCAATGGTCAGCGGCTGGATCAGCACATTCCTTGCGCCTGCCTCGATCATGGCATGCTGCGCCGCCCCGACCAGGGCCGAGCGGAAGGGCAGCACATGGGTGCCTATATCGCTCTGGCCCTCGGCAAACAGCAATACCGCATTGCCACTGGCCATATGCTGGCCCATTTCGGACGCGGTGCGGCCGGCATCGGAGCGGCGCGTGCGGTCAACGAAAATAGTCTTCTGCAACCGCGCCATCATGCCGACGAAGAACCAGTCGCCCACTTCGCGCTTGGCGACAAAGGTCACGTCGGCCACCGAGCCTACGGCGACGATATCGGTCCAGGAAATGTGGTTAGACACCAACAGGGTCGCCCGCCCGGTCGCCGGCTGGCCGATCAGCGTGACGCGCAGCCCGAGGAAAATGCAGCCGATGCGATGGAAAAAGCGCGGCAGCACGTTCCAGAATGGCAGCTTCAGCGCATTGATCAGCGCCTGTGCCGGTATGATCACGATCATGACGGGCACGAACACAAACACAAAGAACAGGACGCGGAAGATCATTTTCTGGTTTTGTCGGAGCCTTCGATGGGAACGGCATAAAGTTCGAGCCGGTGATCGACCAGCCGATAGCCCAGGCGCTTGGCAATGACCTCCTGGATCGCCTCGATTTCCTCATTGCGGAATTCGATGACGGCGCCGCTTCGGATGTCGATCAGATGGTCATGGTGTTCGTCGGGGATCAGCTCGAAGCGGGCGCGGCCGTCCTTGAAATCATGCTTGGTGACGAGGCCAGCCTCTTCGAAGAGGTTGACCGTGCGATAGACGGTCGAGAGCGAAATGCGGTCATCCACCGCCGAGGCGCGGCGATACAGCTCTTCCACATCGGGATGGTCGGCCGCCTGTTCGATCACCCGGGCGATGACGCGACGCTGGTCGGTCATCCGCATGCCCTTGGCGACGCAAGCCTCTTCCAGCGTCGGGTCAGTATGGCTTTTGCTCACGCGTGGCCTCCGCGCCGGTCCTTCGATAGAACCGGGTTACCCAAGATCGCGGGCCATGACAAGCGCAGTCGCCGCCGAGCCATCGGCCTTGGCATAATAGCCCTTGCGGCTGGAAATCGTCGCAAAGCCCTGTCGCGTATAGAGCTTGATCGCCGCGGCATTCTCTTCACTGACCTCGAGAAACATCCGCTTGGCAGGCGTCAGCAACAGGTCGTCGAACACCGCCCTGAGCAGCGCTTCGCCGACGCGCTTGCCGCGCCATTTCGGATCGACGGCAATGGTCAGGAGTTCAGATTCGTCCTCGACCACCCGGATCAGCGCAAAGCCGGCAATGCGCCGCTTGGCATCGCAGGCGACATAGACCGGGGTATTGGCTTCGGCGAGAAATCCCTCGAATTCGCCGGCCGGCCAGCCACGATAAAAGCCTTGCGCATGGATGCGCGCCAGATCTTTCGCATCGCCCATCTTGCCCGGCTCGATATGCAGGCCCCCCGGCGCCATCCAGAGCTTGATCATGGATTGCGCCTTTCGATGCGCGCCGCCGTCTGTGGCTTGGCATCGGCGTCGCGGATATAATTGGGCTCCGGCGGGTTGTGGTCCGGATCAAGTGTGGCGCCATAGCGGGCCAGGGCCGCGATATCGACCACGTTGGATTGCACCAGTTCCACGCCTGGCACCACGGCCGCCTGGGCGATAACCATGGGTAGCAATTCGCCCGGCGTCGTCGGCTGGGCCGGAGCGGCAAACATCTGGAAATAGGCCTCGTCGCGCCGCGCATCGAGCAGCACGATCACCGGCCCTTCGGCGGTCAGCGACAGCGCGACAAGGCTCGACAAGCCAACCACGGGAATGGATCGCGCCAGACCAATGCCGCGCGCTGCCGAAAGGCCGATGCGCAGGCCGGTGAAGGAGCCGGGGCCCGTGGTGGTCACGACGCGCTCGAGGTCAGAATAGGCCACGCTATTGCGCGCCAGCAGGGTTGCGATGCGCTCGAAGATCAGTTCGGCGTGACCGGTGGCGATCTCGTCGACCGAGACATCCACCCGACCGTCATCCAGCAACAGGGCAAGTTGCAGGCGGGGCGCGGCGGTATCGATGGCGAGGGTGATGCTCATGGCTCCGCTCTAGCGCCGCGCAGCGCCAGTGTCGAGCCTGCCATCCGCCTTGACGCCCCTGCCCCCGGGAGCGAGCTTGCGGCATGCGTCCTGATTCGCCGAAAGCCCCACAATGACCTGGCTGGCCGAGACTGCCATGCTGAGCCATGGCTGGCGCCGTTTCCTGCTGCTGGTTATGGCGGGCGCAATCGCCGGCCTCTCCGTGCCACCGCTGTTCATCGTCCCCGCTCTATTCATCGCCTTCCCCGTCTGGGTCTGGTGCCTCGATGGCGCCGAGCGGCAGCGTGGCTGGCGAAAACTGTTCGGCCCGGCCTTTGCCATCGGCTTTGCCTTTGGCTGGGGCTATTTCACCGTGGCCTTCCACTGGCTCGGCGCGGCGTTTTTCGTCGATGGCGGCGTCATGCTGGTGCTGATGCCCTTTGCCATCCTGGCGCTGGCAGCGCTGATCGCCTTCTTTTGGGGCGTGGCCAGCGCTTTGGCGCATCTGTTCTGGTCGCATGGCCCCTGGCGCATCGTGACGCTGGCCACCTTCGTCACCATGGCGGAATGGGCGCGCGGCCATGTGCTCACCGGCTTTCCCTTCGACCTGCTCGGCTATGCGCTGACGCCCAATGACGAAATGATGCAGATCACCTCGGTGATCGGCGTCTATGGGCTGACTTTGGTCGCCGCGCTGGTTGCCATGACCCCGGCGCTGATCTGGCCGGCCGATGATCGCAGCCTCAGCCGGAGGCTCTTGCCGTTTTTCATCGCCATGGCGGTGATCGCCGGCCAGCTCGGATATGGCTACAACCGCCTCACCGGCACCATATCCACCGAGCGCAGCGATATCGCCATGCGCATGGTGCAGCCCATGGTCTATGAGCATTCCGATTTCGGCCAGGTCGATCCGGTGGCGCTGATCGACCGCCTGCTGATGCTCAGCGACATGCGCATGGACCCGCAGGATCAGGGCCTTGCCGATATTACCCATCTGGTGTGGCCCGAATCGTCGCTGCCCTTCTTCCTCGCCACCTATCCCGAGGCCCTGGCTCGGATTGCCCGCCTGCTGCCCGAAACCACCACCCTGCTCACCGGCGCACCGCGCCAGCAGTATGAACCCGGCGCCACCACGACTTCCGGTCCCCCATTCAATTCTCTGCTCGCCATCGACACCAGCGGCGAAGTCATCGCCTCCTATGACAAATCGCATCTCGTGCCCTTCGGCGAATTTCTGCCGTTCGGCGAAATTCTCTCCAGGGTCGGCATCAAGCAATTCGTCCCCGGCGCCGAAGGCTGGGCGCATGGCGATGCGCGTCGCCGGTTGATGAGCCTGCCGGCCACGCCGCCGCTGCTGGCGCTGATCTGCTATGAAATCCTGTTTTCCGGTGATCTCGGCGATACGGCGGGCGCTCAGTTCCTGTTCAACATCACCAATGACGCCTGGTTCGACGGCTCCATCGGCCCGGCCCAACATGCCCATCACGCCCGCGTCCGCGCGGTGGAAGAGGGCATGAGCCTGATCCGCGCCGCCAATACCGGCCTAACCTTTGCCACCGACCCGCTTGGCCGCATCACCGCCTCCATCGCCCCCCAGCAAATGGCGGCGCTGGACGTCCGCCCGCATGAACGCCTCGCCAGCACGGTGTTTTCGCAGCTCCGCCATTGGCCCCTGCTGATTGCCCTGATCGCGGGGCTGCTGATTTCTGTCGTTGCGGCGCGGGGTGGACGGAAGAAGCGGGTGGGCTGAACTGGGTCAGTATGGGCGGAAAACTATGCCCCGACGCCGCCGTTCGGGATATCAAGCTTTCTTTATATCTCGCTTGACCGACGCAGCCGCCAATGTCACAACCCGTCATAATTGCTCGTTTTGGGCGGCTTTTTCACGTTTAGGGGATGCTCGTTGGCACGGTCTTCTTATCTCTTCACCTCGGAATCGGTTTCCGAAGGACACCCCGACAAGGTTTGCGACCGTATTTCCGACGAAATCGTCGATCTGGTGTTCAAGGAAGCCAAGAAGGCCGGCATGGACCCCGCCTCGGTCCGCATCGCCTGCGAAACCCTGGCCACGACCAATCGCGTGGTTATTGCCGGCGAAGTGCGCGTGCCGGAAACCCTGCTCAAGAAGGGCAAGGACGGCGCGATCCTCAAGGACGCCGCCGGCTCGCCCGTGGTTAATCCTGCCAAGTTCAAGTCCGCTGCCCGCAAGGCAATCCGCGAGATCGGCTACGAGCAGTCGGGCTTCCATTGGAAGACCGCCAAGATCGACGTGCTGCTGCATGGCCAGTCGGCCGATATCGCGCAGGGCGTCGATGAAGCCGGCAACAAGGACGTGGGCGCTGGCGACCAGGGCATCATGTTCGGCTATGCCAGCCGCGAGACCCCGGAACTGCTGCCCGCACCGATTTATTACGCGCACAAGATTCTCGAAGTGCTGACGCTGGCCCGCAAGGAAGGCACCGGTCCCGCCAAGGTGCTTGGCCCCGACGCCAAGAGCCAGGTCACCGTGCGCTATGAAGACGGCAAGCCGGTCGGCGTCACGCAGATCGTGCTCTCGACCCAGCATCTCGATGCCTCGCTGACCTCGGCCGACGTGCGCAAGATCGTCGAACCTTATATTCGCGAAGCCCTGCCGGAAGGCTGGATCGACGACAACACCGTCTGGCACATCAATCCGACCGGCAAGTTCGTCGTCGGCGGTCCCGATGGCGACGCCGGCCTCACCGGCCGCAAGATCATCGTCGACACCTATGGTGGCGCGGCCCCGCATGGCGGGGGCGCTTTTTCCGGCAAGGATCCGACCAAGGTCGATCGCTCGGCCGCTTATGCAGCACGCTACCTGGCCAAGAACGTCGTGGCAGCCGGCCTTGCCGATCGCGCCACGATCCAGCTCAGCTATGCCATCGGCGTGGCACAGCCGCTGTCGATCTATGTTGACCTGCATGGCACGGGCAAGGTCGAGGAAGCGGCGATCGAAGGCGTTTTGGGCCAGGTCATGGACCTCACCCCGCATGGCATCCGCACCCATCTCGATCTCAACAAGCCGATCTATGCCAAGACGTCTGCTTATGGCCACTTCGGCCGCAAGGCTGGCCGCGATGGCAGCTTCTCGTGGGAAAAGACCGACCTCGTCGGAGCCCTGAAGGCGGCGTTGAAGTAGCTGTTCAACTTTTGGCGTTCGGACTTATCCTCTTGGTCCGGACGCCATATATGCTCGGCACATCAGTCCTGCCGGAGCGCCTATGCCCAATAATGTCTATCGCTTTCGCCGCATCAAATGGGGCGAACCCAGGCGCTTCAAGGCCATGTCGGGCAGTGCACGGCCATCGGCTTTTGGCTGGGACACTCTTGCCATTCTTGTCGGCCTCGTGGTCATAGGCACAGTTCTCTATTTTCTGATCTAGGCCGTCATGACCGACCACCAGCTTCCCAAAACCCGTTCTGGCGAACCGCGTGCTTTTTTTGGCCGCCGCTCCGGCAAGAAGCTGCATGGCGGGCAGCAGGCGGTGTTTGACGCCACCCTGCCCGATCTCGAGATCAAGCTGGACGGCAAGCTCGATCCGCGGGCACTGTTCCCCGATGCTGAGAAGATCATCGTCGAGATCGGCTATGGCGGTGGCGAGCATCTGGCGCTGGAGGCCGGAAGGCATCCGCATACTGGTTATATCGGCTGCGAGGTGTTCACCGGCGGCATCGGCAAGATGGTGCAGAGTATTGCCGCCGAGGAGCTGCGCAATGTGCGGCTGTTCACCGACGATGCGTATAAGCTCCTCGTGGAATTACCCGACGCCTCGCTGGACGAGGTTTATCTGCTCTATCCAGATCCCTGGCCCAAGACGCGCCATCACAAGCGGCGCTTTGTGTCACCGACGACACTCAAGGAGCTTGCGCGGGTGATCCGGCCCGGTGGGTTGTTTCACTTTGCCAGCGATATCGAGGATTATGCCAACTGGACCCTGGCCCATATCGTGCGCGAGCCGGAATTCAGCTTTGCGCCGCACAAGCCGGGCAGCTGGCATGAGCCGTATGAGGGTTGGGAAGCGACGCGGTACGAGCAGAAGGCCCGCCGCGAGGGGCGGTTGATCAGCTTTTATTTCAGCTTCACGCGACGGTGACTGTGCGGCTTTGGCGAACGCTGCGGTACGCGGACTTGTCAAAGTTTAATGCAACCGGGCACTGGTAGCGCCGCAATGGCGCCCCATATCGGAGCTTCGACCAGCGTTCCGAGGTTTTCCATGTCTTCATTCACCACTTCCAGCAAGCATCATTTCGAGGTGCTGACGGTCAAACCGGGGAAATGGACGCTGACGGTCATCACCCTGTTGCGCGCGGAAACCCTGCGGTTCAACGAGCTCAAGCGGGCGGGCGGGATTTCGCAGAAGACGCTGACCACGACCTTGCGTGATCTGGAGCGGGACGGTTTCGTCACCCGAACGATGTTTGCGACCATTCCGCCGCGGGTGGATTATGAATTGACGGCCCTGGGGCGCGAGCTTTTGCGCCTGGCCGATGTCTTGCGGGAGTTTGCCGACCGCAATGGCGCTTTGGTGCTGGCAGCGCGTGAGCGCTTCGATGCGCATGGCGGCGAGCCGCCGATTCGGCTGCTTCAGGCCAGCTAGGACTTCGCGCTACGGGCGCCGCCGGAGACCGGCGGCGCCGTGGGCAGGCTGTTACAGCGAGACCTGCTCAAGCGAGCCGGGCACGAAGAACTGCATGGTCTGGGTGCCGTCTTCGAGCGTGACATAAGCGCGGATCAGGCCGCTCCAGTCTTCAACCGAGCTGGCATTGACGCCGCGCTGGTTCAGTTCGGCAACGATCGCGTCGGCCTGGAAGTCGCGCATTTCGATCGAGTCGGTGTCGTTGAAGGCGGTGTAGTCGGCGAAGGCTGGTGCGGCAGCGCCGGCAAAGGCGGTAGCGGCAACAAGGGCGAGTACTGTGGTCTTAAGCATTTCAGGTGTTCCTTTCGTTTGAACACCCTGGAAATGATCTCGCCCCATCCACTCCTCAAGTGACGATTTAGTAGATTCCATCCCTTGAACTTCTGCACATCGTGCAGACCGTTTTATCAAGGATATCAAGGGCTTTTGCAGTGCCTCGGTTTCCCCGGAGCTACCACGTATGGCTTGGGTGACGCTCCGGCCAGCCTGGGTTTTCCAGTGCCGGAACCAATCGCGACGGGGTCGCTTATCCCTCAAAAGGAGAGCGCCATGCCCACCCGCGTGCAGATTTTGAAGACCGAAATGGTGACCCATAATGTGCGACACTATCGTGTCGAAAAGCCGAAAAATTTTCATTTCGGTCCTGGGCAGGCCACCGAAGTCTCGATCGACAAGCCCGATTGGGGCGATGAGAAGCGGCCGTTCACCTTCACCTCGCTGCCAGACGAGCCGACGCTCGAATTCACCATCAAGAGCTACCGCGACCATCCGGGTGTTACCAATGCGCTGTGGGGCTGCGAGGCGGGCGACTACCTGCTGCTGCGCGATGTCTGGGGCACGATCCAATACAAGGGGCCGGGGACATTCATTGCCGGCGGTGCGGGCGTCACGCCCTTCATTGCCATCCTGCGCAGCCTCAATGCCAAGGGCGGGCTCAGAGGCAATCGGCTTATCGTCTCCAACCAGACCGAGAAGGACATCATCCTGCGCGATGAGTTCGAGGCGATGCAGGGGCTCGAAACGTTGTGGACCCTCACCGGCGATACGAAGTCCAAACTGCTGCAGGAGCGGATCGACACGGCATTCCTCAAAAGCCAGATCAAGGACTTCAACCAGAACTTCTACCTCTGCGGGCCCGATGCCATGGTCAAGGATCTGCGGGCATCGCTGGAAGAGCTGGGCGCCAATGTGTCGAGCGTCACCTGGGAGAAATAGCCCGCCCTTGCGACTCCCGCGCAATGGCGCTATATAGGCGCCAACATCTCTAGCATTTTGCAGAGTGGGAGCCTCCCCGGCCCCGCTCTTTTTTATTACCGTCGTCTGGGAATTTTGGGGACCGATGAGCTTCGATCTCACCGAAAAGCGCTTTATCAAGGAAACGGGCCTCGAGGCCCGGGTGTCCCGTATCGTCGAGCCGGTGGCCAATGGCCTGGGCTTTTCTCTGGTCCGGGTGAAGATCACCCAGGAAAATGGCTGCACGCTGCAGATCATGGCCGAAGACGAGAACGGGCGTTTCACCATCGTCAATTGCGAGCAGCTGTCCAAGGACCTGTCGCCCGCGCTCGACGTGGAAGATCCGATCGACCGCGAATATCATCTGGAAGTCTCCTCGCCCGGTATCGACCGGCCGCTGGTGCGCCGCCGTGATTTCGCCGCCTATATCGGTCATGACACCCGCATCGAGCTGAGCGACATGATCAATGGCCGCAAGCGCTTCCGCGGCTTCATCAAGTCCGTGGACGAGGATGCCGTGGTGATCACCCTGCCCGACGCCCCGACCGGCACCGATCCGGACCATCGCCTGCTGTTTGCCAATATCGGCGAGGCCAAGCTGGTGATGACCGATGCGCTGATGGAAAAGGCCCGCCTCGACCAGGAAGCCCATCCGATCGACGACGATGAGACCGAAACGGTCGAATACGCCGAAGCTGATAACGACGACGAAGACGTCTCCAAGGAGTCCAACTAAATGGCCGTTAGCGCGAACCGCCTCGAGCTCTTGCAGATTGCGGATGCTGTTGCCCGTGAAAAGTCGATCGACCGCATGGTCGTGATCGAGGCCATGCAGGACGCCATGGAAAAGGCCGCCAAGGGCCGTTACGGCGCCGAGACCGAGATCAAGGTCGAGATCAATCCGCGTTCGGGTGAAACCCGCATGTGGCGCCTGCTGGAAATCGTCGAACAGGTCGAAGAGACCAGCCGCCAGATCGAACTCAAGTATGCCCAGATCAAGTCGCCCGAGGCCAAGGTCGGCGACTTCCTGACCGAGCCGCTGCCGCCGATGGAATTCGGCCGTATCGCCGCGCAGTCCGCCAAGCAGGTCATCGTGCAGAAGGTGCGCGATGCCGAGCGCGAGCGCATGTATGACGAATATTTCAACCGCATCGGCGAGATCGTCAACGGCACCGTCAAGCGCGTCGAATATGGCAATGTGATTGTCGACCTGGGTCGTGGCGAAGCCATCATCCGCCGCGACGAGCTGATTCCGCGCGAAATGTTCCGCTATGGCGATCGCGTCCGCGCCTATGTCTATGACGTGCGCCGCGAACAGCGCGGTCCGCAGATTTTCCTCTCGCGCACCCATCCGCAGTTCATGGCCAAGCTCTTCATGCAGGAAGTGCCCGAAATCTATGATGGCGTGATCACCATACGCTCGATCGCCCGTGACCCGGGTTCGCGCGCCAAGATCGCCGTGACCTCCAATGATAGCTCGATCGATCCGGTCGGCGCCTGCGTTGGTATGCGCGGGTCGCGCGTTCAGGCGGTTGTCGCCGAACTGCAGGGCGAAAAGATCGACATTATTCCGTGGACCGACACCATTGCCGACCTCGTGGTCTCGGCGCTGCAGCCGGCCGATGTCGCCAAGGTCGTGCTCGACGAGCAGGCCGAGCGCATTGAGGTCGTGGTGCCCGATGAGCAGCTGTCGCTGGCCATCGGCCGTCGTGGCCAGAATGTGCGCCTCGCCAGCCAGTTGATCGGCTGGGATATCGACATCCTGACCGAGCAGGAAGAAAGCGAACGTCGCCAGAAGGAATTCTCCGAACGCTCGAGCCTCTTCATGACCGCTCTTGACGTGGACGAGATGGTCGCACAGCTATTGGCTTCGGAAGGCTTCTCCTCGGTCGAGGAACTTGCCTATATCGATGCGAATGAAATCGCGACGATCGAAGGCTTCGACGAAGAGACCGCCGGCGAAATCCAGAACCGCGCCACCGAATACCTGGCGGCCATCGACCGCGCCCATGACGAAGAGCGCAAGGCGCTTGGCGTCGAGGACGAGCTGTACGAAATCCCGGGCCTTACCGCATCCATGCTGGTTGCGCTGGGCAAGGACGGCGTCAAGTCGGTCGAAGACTTTGCCGGTTGCGCCTCGGACGATCTGATCGGCTGGAGCGAACGCAAGGACGGCGAGACCAAGCGTTTCGAAGGCACATTCAAGGACTTCCCGGTCAGCCGTGAAGAAGCCGAAGACATGATCATGCAGGCCCGTATCAAGGCTGGCTGGATCAATGAGGAAGACCTGCCCCCCATCGAAGGTGAAGAAGTCGCCGACGAAGAGGCAACGGCTTAGGCCGTTTCGGAGCGAGGGACCAGATGGCCCGGCGCGAAGAAACGACCAGGATGTGCGCACTGACACGGGCCGAAAAGCCCGTGGCAGAGCTGATCCGTTTTGTACTGGGACCAGACGACGTGCTGGTCCCCGATACCGATGCCAAGGCCGAAGGTCGTGGCGTCTGGATCAGCCTCAACAAGGTCCTCGTGGCCGAAGCCGTCAAGAAGAAGGTCTTCGCGCGCAGCCTCAAGACGGAGGTCAAACTGCCCGAAGACCTGCCGGGGCTGACCCAGACCCGGCTCGAGGGACGCTATCTCAATGCGCTAAGCATGGCGCGCAAGGCGGGACAGCTGACCTTCGGCGCCACCAAGGTGCGGGCCCTGCTCGAAACCGGCAGCCTGATGGCCTTGATCACCGCCACTGATGCAGCCGAGGACGGCCGCAGCAAGATGGTCGGCCCGCTAAAGGCGCTGCATTACGCCGCGCACGAAGAAGATATCGAAGGCTTTGACGTGCCCCATTTCGAATTGCTCGACTCAGAGCAAATGGGTTTGGCACTTGGCCTTGAAAATGTGATACATGCTGCCCTCACAAGAGGGGCGGCAGCCCAAGCAGCAGTGGAAAAGGCCCGGAGACTGGCCCTTTATACTGCTAAACCGACGGAAAAGGACACCGACCGCGCTGCGGTTGACGGTGACCTTTTGCCCGAGGCCACCGACGAAAGACGCGAGATACATGGCTGATAACGACGACAAGCGCACCGACGACACTGGCGCGAAGAAGACTCTGACATTGAAGGGCGGCCCAGGCCTGGGCAACCGTCCGGGCATGTCGCGTGGTCCTTCGCGATCGACGGTGGTCGTCGAGAAGCGTACGCGCCTGGTTCCAAAGCCCAATGCTCCGGCCGCGCCGCACCGCCCACAGGCCGCTTCGGGTGCGCCACAGCGCCCGGCAAACGGCCGTCCGCCCCAGCAGCAGCGTGCACCGCTTGGTCTGTCCGCAGCGGAAGCCGAAGCCCGTCGCAATGCGCTGGCCCTGGCTGGCGCTCGCGCCGCCGAGGATCAGGAACGCTTTGCCGCCGAAGAGGCCCGCCGCATCGAGGAAGATGCGCGTCGCCGCGAAATTCGCGAAGAAGCCGAGCGTGCTGAAGAGGCCCGCCGCCAGGCTGAAGCGCCGGCTCCTAAAGCCGCACCTGCTGCCGAGGCACCCGCTGCTGCAGCGCCTACATCGGCTCCGGTCGAAAGCGCTGCGCCTGCAGAAGCTCCGGCTGCTGCCGCAACCACTTCCGAAGCTGCACCGAGCAGCGAGCCGAGCGAAGGCTTTACGCCCGCGTCGCAGCGCAATGCTGGTCCGTCCAGCGTGCGCGTCGTGGCCGGCCGTCCTGGCCAGCCGCCGCGCCCGCCGCGCGTCGAGCGTCCGAGCAATACGCGTCCGGAAAGCGAACGCGGTGCCAATGCCTTTATCAAGCCGGGTGCCGCTGGCGCGCCGGGTGCCCGTCCGGGCGCTCCGGGTGCACGTCCTTCCGGTACCGCTGGCCGCCCGGCCGGTGAACGCCGTCCGGCTGGTGCCGGCATGGCGCCGATCGGCAATGTGCCGCCCGCCGGTCCCAACGAGGCCGATGGCCGCAAGATCCGTACCGGCTCGCCTTCGGCCCGTCCGACGACGGAAGCCGAACTGGAGAACGCTCGCCGTGCGTCGCGCGCTGCGCCGGAACGTCCCACCCGCAAGGTTGATGATGGTTCTGCCCGAGGCCGCCTGACGGTTTCCACCGCAACGACCGAAAACGATCGCGACAAGGGCCCGTCCCTCGCCGCCATGCGTCGCCGTCGCGACAAAAAGATGGGCCGCAACCAGCAGGAAGCGCCCAAGCTCAGCCGCGAAGTGGTCATTCCCGAAGCCATCACGGTTGCCGAACTGGCCAACCGCATGGCCGAGCGTTCGGTCACTGTCATCAAGATGCTGATGGCGCAGGGCACCATGGCCACCATCAACGATGTGATCGACGCCGATACGGCAGAACTGATCGCTTCGGAACTGGGCCATACGGTCAAGCGCGTTTCGGATGCCGACGTTGAAGAAGGCCTCTATGACATCCCGGCCGACGACAAGGCCGAGGATCTGACGGATCGTGCGCCGGTCGTGACCATCATGGGTCACGTCGACCACGGCAAGACCTCGCTGCTCGACGCGATCCGCGAAGCAAACGTTGTGTCGGGTGAAGCCGGTGGCATCACCCAGCATATCGGCGCTTACCAGGTCGAAAAGAACGGCGCGAAAGTCACCTTCCTCGACACCCCGGGCCACGAGGCGTTCACCGCCATGCGTGCCCGTGGCGCCCAGGCAACCGATATCGCGGTTCTGGTTGTGGCAGCCGATGACGGCGTGATGCCGCAAACGATCGAATCCATCAAGCATGCCAAGGCTGCTGGTGTTCCGATCATCGTGGCCATCAACAAGATGGACAAGCCGGAAGCCAATCCGACCCGCGTCCGCACCGAGCTCTTGCAGCACGAAGTGTTCGTGGAATCCATGGGCGGCGACGTGCTCGACGTGGAAGTCTCGGCCAAGACCCGTGACGGCCTCGACAAGCTGCTCGAGACCATCCTGCTGCAGGCCGAAGTGCTCGAACTGCGCGTGGCCCGTGACGGCCGTGCTGAAGGTCTTGTGGTCGAAGCCAAGCTCGATCGCGGTCGCGGTGCTGTCGCTACCGTCCTCGTGCAACGCGGTACGCTGGCGATCGGTGACATTCTCGTCGCCGGTACCGAATTTGCCCGCGTGCGTGCTCTGATCAACGATAAGGGCGAGCAGGTCAAGGAAGCCGGTCCTTCGGTTCCGGTGGAAGTGCTCGGCTTTACCGGCGTGCCCAATGCCGGCGATCGCTTCTCGGTCGTCGAGACCGAAGCACGTGCCCGTGAAGTCACCGAATATCGTCAGCGCGCCATCCGTGAAAAGACGGCCGGCGGCGGCGCCACCAGCCTCGAGCAGATGATGAATCAGCTCAAGGTCGCCGGCATTGCCAAGTTCCCGCTGATCATCAAGGGCGACGTGCAGGGTTCGGTCGAAGCTATCGTCGCTTCGCTCAACAAGCTCTCGACCGACGAAGTGTCGGCACAGATCCTGATGAGCGCGGTCGGCGGTATCACCGAAAGCGACGTGACCCTGGCTTCGGCTTCGAATGCCATCGTCATCGGCTTCAACGTGCGTGCCAACAAGCAGGCAACCGATCTCGCAACGCGCGACGGTATCGAAATTCGCTATTACAACATCATCTACGACCTCGTGGATGACGTGAAGAATGCGATGAGCGGCCTGCTCAAGCCCGAACGTCGCGAGACCTTCATCGGCAATGCCGAAATCCTCGAAGTCTTCTCGATCACCAAGGTCGGCAAGGTCGCCGGCTGCCGGATCACCGAAGGCATGGTGGAACGCGGTTCGGGCGTGCGTCTTATACGCGACAACGTCGTTATCCACGAAGGCAAGCTCAAGACGCTCAAGCGCTTCAAGGACGAAGTCAAGGAAGTGCAGACCGGCCAGGAATGCGGCATGGCCTTCGAGAATTACGAAGACATGCGCCAGGGCGACGTCATCGAATGCTTCCGCGTCGAGACCGTCCAGCGCACGCTGTAAGCGGTTTGCAACGACAGAAATTCCAAAGGGCGCGGTGCAAGCCGCGCCCTTTTTGTATCTCGCAGATCGTCCGCCCCGGTCCATCACCGGACAAACAAAAAGCCCGCTCATTGCTGAGCGGGCTTTTGCAGTTCTGATCCCCGGGCCCTTGTTGCGGCAGCAGGAAACTTTGTCTCGGTGACTACGGATTCCGAAACAAGGCGCCCCACTGCCGCAGCAGCGACCCGGGAAAGGCTTAGTTGATGACGACGACCTTGGCGCCCGTGGGCACGCGGGCGTAGAGATCGATAATGTCCTGGTTCATCAGGCGGATGCAGCCCGAGGAGACATTGGTGCCAATGGTATAGGGCTCGGTAGTGCCGTGCAGGCGGAACAGCGTGTCGGCGCCGTTCTTGTAGAGATAGAGCGCACGGGGACCGAGTGGATTGGTCGGGCCACCTTCGAGGCCGCCGGCATAGGCGCCATAACGGTCAGGCTCGCGCTTGATCATCGCCTGGGTCGGGGTCCAACGCGGCCATTCAGCCTTGCGGCCGATCGTGGCGGTACCGCGGAACACCAGCGCTTCGGTCTTGCCGACGCCGACGCCATAGCGCAGGGCACGGCCGCCTTCGAGCACCAGGTAGAGAAAACGTTGCGGCGTATCGACGACGATGGTGCCGGGACGCTCGGAGGTGATGTAGGGCACTTCCTGGCGCCAGAACTGCGGATCGACGCGACGCAGGTCCATGGCGGCAACCGGGAACTTTTCGTTCAGCAGCGCGCCATACATGGCCTGGTAATAGGGATCAATCTGCGGCTCCTGCACCACCGGGGTGCGCGTGGAGGAGCAAGCGGCCAGCGCGACGGCGGGCAGGCCAATCATGAACAAGCGACGAGAAAGCAAGGCAGATCCTGGGGACAGGGGTGACGCAAAAATTGTGGGTGGCCAATGACCTAAGCTGCGACCAAATGGTTCGCTAGTGCAGGAAAGCCTCACTCGCCTAACGGGCCGTCAACACGGCGGTTCCTCTCGTCAAAGTGATGATTTTGCAGTGTTGCGCCTTGGCAACATACAGCTGCACGGCAGCCTGACACTATCGGCCGGGAAATCTCACTGATGAGGACTGCTTCATGCTCAATGCCGAAATTCCGGTCTATGTGCAGCTCGTTTCCGGCACCGTGCTGGGTATCGCGCTGGGCAATCTGCTCAGCGGCGCTGCCAAGTTCATCCAGCAGCCGCATGACTACAAGATCAACTGGCTGCACGGGCTGTGGATCGCCTTTATTCTCGGCACGATCATGATGTTCTGGTGGGAGGAGGCGATGACCTTTTCCACGGTGCAGTGGAATTTCTGGCTCTACATGTTCCAGATCGTCTATTGCGCCACCTTCCTCTTCACCTCGGCGGTGCTGCTGCCGGAGAATGTACGGGAGTTTGACACGCACTATAACTACCTGATTGCGCGGCGTTATTGGTTCTATGGCGCGCTGATCGTCAGCTACCTGCTGGGGATCGGCAATTCCTTCGTCAAGGAAGGCTGGGACGAGATTTTCGTCGACCCGACCTACATCATCCTCAACCTGATTGTCGTGGGACTATTGGCGGTGACCATGGTGCTGAACCGGCCGCGACTGCATCTGGCAACCGCAATCATCTTCGTGCTGCTGATGTTTGCCACCATGTTCCTCGAATGAAAAAAGGCCCGGATCGCTCCGGGCCTTTCCAATTCTGAACGGATTCTGAACGCCGATTACTCGGCGGCTTCTTCGCCCTTGATTTCCTTGCCGGTTGCCTGGTCGACAACCTTCATGGAGAGGCGGACCTTGCCGCGCTCGTCAAAGCCCAGCAGCTTGACCCAGACCTTGTCGCCTTCCTTGACCACGTCAGTGGTCTTGGCAACGCGGGCTTCGGCCAACTGGGAGATGTGCACGAGGCCATCCTTGGCGCCGAAGAAGTTGACGAAGGCGCCAAAGTCGGCGGTCTTGACAACAGTACCCTGGTAGACGGCGCCGACTTCGGCTTCGTCGGTGATCGAGCGGATCCACTTGATGGCGGCTTCGATCTGGCTGCCGTCCGAGGACGAGATCTTGATGGTGCCGTCGTCGTCGATGTTGATCTTGGCGCCGGTCTTTTCGACGATCTCGCGGATCACCTTGCCGCCGGTACCGATCACTTCACGGATCTTGTCGGTCGGGATCTTCATGGTCTCGATGCGCGGAGCGAATTCGCCCACTTCCGAACGGGACGCGGTGATGGCATTGGCCATCTCGCCCAGGATGTGGATACGGCCGCCCTTGGCCTGCTCGAGGGCGATCTTCATGATCTCCTCGGTGATGCCGGCGATCTTGATGTCCATCTGCAGCGAGGTGATGCCCTGGTCGGTACCAGCCACCTTGAAGTCCATGTCGCCGAGGTGATCTTCGTCACCGAGAATGTCGCTGAGGACAGCAAACTTCTCGCCTTCGAGGATCAGGCCCATAGCGATACCGGCAACCGGACGCGCCAGCGGCACGCCGGCATCCATCAGGGCAAGCGAGGTGCCGCAGACGGTGGCCATCGAAGAGGAGCCGTTGGATTCAGTGATCTCGGACACGATACGGATCGTGTAGGGGAATTCTTCGACCGACGGACGGATCGGGTTGATGGCGCGCCAGGCAAGCTTGCCATGGCCGATTTCGCGACGGCCCGGGGAACCCATGCGGCCAGCTTCACCAACCGAGTAGGGAGGGAAGTTGTAGTGCAGCAGGAAGTTCTGCTTCTGGGTGCCTTCGAGCGAGTCGATATACTGCTCGTCTTCGCCGGTGCCGAGAGTGGCAACGACCAGCGCCTGGGTTTCGCCGCGGGTGAACAGCGCCGAACCATGGGTGCGGGGCAGGACGCCGACTTCGGAAACGATCGGGCGAACGGTCGAGAGATCACGGCCGTCGATGCGCAGGCCGGTGTCGAGCACGTTCCAGCGCACGATCTTGGCCTGGAGGTTGTGGATCACTTCGCCGAGGGCTTCGGCAGAGACTTCACCAGCCTCGACCTTGTCGGCAAAGGCTGATTTGACGACCTTCTTGGCAGCGTCGACGGCGGCGTAGCGATCAGCCTTGTCGGTGATCTTGTAGGCAGCGCGCAGATCGGCTTCGGCAACCTTGAGCACTTCGGCTTCGAGCGCCGAGTAATCGGGAGCCTGGAAGTCGCGGGGCTCCTTGGCGGCCAGCTCGGCCAGCTTGATGATCGCCTGGATGACCTTGCGGCTTTCGGCATGGCCGAACATCACGGCGCCGAGCATGATCTCTTCGCTCAGTTCCTTGGCTTCGGATTCCACCATCAGCACGGCGTCTTCCGTGCCGGCCATGACGAGATCGAGCTTGGATTCCGAACGACGGTCAACGGCGAGGTTCAGCACATACTGGCCATCGATATAGCCAACGCGCGCTGCGCCGATCGGGCCCATGAAGGGAACGCCCGAAATGGTCAGGGCTGCCGAGGCAGCGACCATGGCCAGCACGTCCGGGTTGTTTTCCATATCGTGCTGCAGAACGGTGACGACCACCTGGGTCTCGTTCTTGTAGCCTTCTGGGAAGAGCGGGCGGATCGGACGGTCGATCAGGCGAGACGTCAGGGTCTCGTTCTCGGTCGGACGGCCTTCGCGCTTGAAATAGCCGCCCGGGATCTTGCCGGCAGCGAAGTATTTTTCCTGGTAGTTGACGGTCAGCGGGAAGAAGTCCTGGCCCGGCTTGGCGGACTTGGCGCTGACAACGGTGGCCAGCAGGACGGTTTCGCCCAGGGTGGCGAGCACTGCGCCATCGGCCTGGCGGGCCATCTTGCCGGTCTCGAGCGTCAGGGGCTGACCGCCCCAGTTCAGTTCGACCTTGTGGTAATCAAAATTGATCGTCGACATGTATCGTCTTTCCATTCTGCCGGCTGAGCGGTAACGCGGGGGCGTAGCAATCCCGCGAACTCAGTCCAGTGCGCCCGCACCCTGCGGCACACCCCATGTGTGACGCGGGCTCAAAATCAGGCGCGGTTTACGGCTTTGGCGAAGACGAAACATGGGCAAGACAATAAGCCGCTCTGTCTCTGGAAGATTTTCCAGACACCCCACGGATCAAAACCAAGCAGATGATTTTGCGAGCGTGAGGCGGTTCAGGAGCGGCCAATAATCCTGCCATGCTCCGGCAGTCGCCGGTCTACGCTTAGAGACAGATTGTGAACTCTAAAATTCGCAACAGCCTCTTTTCGCTCACCTCAGCGAGCGAAGGCGGATGCGAGGATTGCCCCGCATCCGCAATAGTTCTTGCGCGCGATTAGCGGCGCAGACCCAGCTTTTCGATCAGGGTCTTGTAGCGGGCCTCGTCGACCTTCTTGACATAGTCAAGCAGGCTGCGGCGGGTGGACACCAGCTTGAGCAGACCGCGGCGAGAATGGTTATCCTTGCTGTGGCCCTTGAAGTGCTCGGTCAGGTTGGCAATGCGTTCCGACAGGATGGCAACCTGGACTTCCGGCGAGCCGGTGTCGTTTGCCTTAATTGCATATTCCTGGATCAGTTCGGTCTTGCGTTCTGCAGTGATCGACATCGGATAGATCCTTTCAAAAGAGGATTGGGTCGCCCCAGCCGGGATGTCGTCCAGGAGGGGCCATGAATGCCTGGGCCCAAAGAGCCCAGACAGCCGGGTCTATAGTGGAAAGACCGGCAGAATGGAAGAATTTATTCGGCTGCCGCTTCTTCGGGCAGGGCTGCGGCGGCATGATCCGGGTCGACCGCGGGGAGCGGAATGGCGAAGCGCCACTCGATGCCATCCTCGTGGCAAAGGCGTTGCACTTCGGCGCCGAGCGAGCGGCCGACCATGGATTTGAGCACGGTGGTGCCAAAGCCGGTGCGCTCGACGGTTTCGAGCCGCTGGGCGACCGTTTCACGCCAGACGAAATCCAGCGTCTCGTCGATGATCTGCCAGCGCACCGAGAGGCTGCCCTGATCGCCGGCAAAGGCGCCGTATTTGACCGCATTGGTCGAGAGTTCATGCACTGCCATGCCGATGATCTGGGCGGCCTGGGCATTGATGCGAATGGACGGGCCTTGCACCTTGACCCGGTTGGCATCGTCGGGGCTGAAGGTGGCGATCTGGCTTTCGACCAGCTCACCCAGCAACACGCCGGCGCGGCCGTGGGTCAGCAACAGGTCGGTGGAGCGGGCAAGGCCGAGAATGCGGCGCTCGAAGGCCTGCACATAGCCCTGCACATCATCGGCGCCGCGGGCCGTCTGCTTGGCCATGGCGGCGATGACCGTCATCTGGTTTTTGCTGCGATGCGCCACCTCGCGCATCAAAAAGCGCACGTCGCTTTCCGCGGTCTGGCGATCGAGCGAGGCCTGGGCCAGGGCTTCGGAGACTTCGGCAATCTCGGACACCGGGTAGGAGGTGGCCAGGACCGGCTCGCCAGCGCCGAGGCGCCGCGCGTCGCGGGCCAATCCGCGCACCGAGCGGCCGATGCGGCGGCTGACCCAGAACATGGCGCCAACAATCAGCCCGAGCACGATGATGCCGCCGAGGACCAGCAGCATCATCGCGGTGATCAGCGGCTGGGTGATGGTCCAGATCGGCGCCCAAGCGACGAGGCGCCAGCCGGTGGTGGCCGAGCGCTGGATAACGCCAAGCGCCGTGCCGCTATTGGTTTCGATATGCTGCCAGCCGGTTGAGAAGCGCTGTGCCAAGGGATCGAACTGGGTGAGGAATTCACCGACATTGCCGACCCCGGCGCTAGCGGCGAGAATGCGCCCGTCATTGTCGAGCAGAGCGGAATTCCATCCTGCCGGCAGACTGTTGGACGACAGCGCCGAAGCGAAATTGTCGGCCTGCTGGTTGAGAGCAATCAGCTTTTTGCCATAGGGGCCGAGATCGACGGGCAGCAGGATGTTATAGACCCAGCGCTTGGAGACATTGCCGAAAACCAGATTGGTCACCACCACCGAATTGGTGTCGAAAGCCTTCTGCGCCGCATCCGCATCGCTGGCCCGGCTATCCGGGCTGTCATAGGGCACGCGCGTGCTGGCGAAGGTCGAATAGTCGGGATTGACGATGAAGGAATGGGCGTAGGTCTCATCCAGCGCCAGCTTGGTGCGATCGTAGAAGCCCTCGAAATCGCCTTCGCGCAGGGAGGGCGATGCCGCCAGCACGCGGAGCGTCGTGATATTGGCAGCGATCTCGCGTTCCATCGCCTGCACGATGGAGCGTGATGTCGCAACAATAAGGGTTTCGACCGTGTCTTCCTGCGCCGCCTGATAGCGCTGGATCAGCACGCCGGCAAAGATGAAGCTCGGGACTACGCTGACGAGAACCAGCGCGACTAGATAATAGATGATCGAGCGACGGCCCGGTCTGGTCTGGGTCTTGCCGCTTTCCAAAACTGCCATGCCCGCCCGCAACCCGATGGCGAAAACCACGCCTTTCCCGGGCGATTCGCGCGCATTTCCGACCTATCGGCCGCAATCATAGAGGTTTTGCGCCTTTGCGGGCAATCGCAAAGGCGTTTCAAAGGCAATATGACGAGTTGGTATCAGTACTTGGCGGTGGAATCGCTGGCGGGAAAGCTCTCGTCCACGGCCTCGTCGACCTCGTCCCAATCCTCGGGCTTGTCGGCCTGCGCCTCTTCACCGGCATCGCGGATTTGCACTGGTGATGTCTTGGGGCCGGGCTTCTTGCCGTCCTGCATGCCTGCGGCGTCATCGGTTTTCTTGGTCTCGGTCATGGTGACCTCCCTGCTGTGGGAGTCAAACCGTCGAGAGGCCTTGGAGGTTGCTTTGAGTCTTGCACGCACCTCTGTTATGGACTGCGCATGACCGAGATCCTCGCCAATACCAAGAAGCTGTTTATCAAGACCTATGGGTGTCAGATGAACGTCTATGACAGCGACCGCATGATGGATGCGCTGGCGCCGCACGGCTATGAGACGACGCTGGACATGGCCCAGGCCGACCTCGTGCTGCTCAACACCTGCCATATCCGCGAAAAGGCCTCGGAAAAGGTATTTTCCGAGCTGGGACGGCTCAAGGAATTGCAGAACGAGCGCCGGGCGCTGGGCGGCGACATGATGATCGGCGTGGCCGGCTGCGTGGCGCAGGCCGAGGGCGAGGAAATCGCCCGGCGCGCGCCTGTGGTCGACATGGTGTTCGGGCCGCAGGCCTATCACAAACTGCCCGAAATGCTGGCGCGCACCGAAAGCCAGCGGCATATGCATCAGGCGCTGCGCAAGCCGATCGTCGACACGGATTTTCCGGAGGAAGACAAGTTCGAGCACCTGCCAGCGGCGCGCAAGGAAGTCACCATCAAGCGCGGACTGACGGCATTTTTGACCGTGCAGGAAGGCTGCGACAAGTTCTGCTCGTTCTGCGTGGTGCCCTATACGCGCGGCGCCGAGGTTTCACGACCGGTGAACCAAGTGATCGCCGAAGCACGCGGGTTGGTGGAAGCCGGCGTCAAGGAAATCACCCTGCTGGGTCAGAACGTCAACGCTTACCATGGCGACGACAAGGGCCGCGTCGTCGGCCTGGGCGAGCTGGCTTATCGACTGGCGGAAATCGCCGGCCTCGAACGGCTGCGCTATACGACCAGCCATCCGCGCGACATGGATGATGCGCTGATGGCAGCACATCGCGACCTCGATATTTTGATGCCCTATCTGCACCTGCCGGTGCAGTCGGGGTCCGACACGATCCTCAAGGCGATGAACCGGCGCCATACGGCGGCCGAATACATGCGTGTGATCGAGCGCATCAAGACGGCGCGGCCGGACATGGCGCTATCGGGCGATTTCATCGTCGGCTTTCCGGGCGAGACCGACCAGGACTTCGAGGACACGCTCACGATCATCCGCGATGTCGGCTATGCCTCGGCCTATTCGTTCAAATATTCGACGCGGCCGGGCACGCCGGGCGCCAATCTCGGCGACCAGGTCGACGAGGCGGTCAAGACCGAACGGCTGTGGCGGCTGCAGGAGCTGGTCAACCAGCAGACCACGGATTTCCACGCCAGCTGCGTCGGCAAGGTGCTGCCGGTGCTGATCGAGCGGCCGGGCCGCATGGCCGGGCAGGTGGGCGGGCGCTCGCCGTATTTGCAAGCGGTGCATCTCGAGGGGAGCACGGATTTGATCGGCAGCATCCATCAGGTCGAGATTATCGGGACCAGCACAAATTCGCTGGTCGGGCGGTTGAAGATGGCCGTGGCAGCTTAGGTCAAGTTGGCGAAATAGCTGCTAGCGGGCCGATCCTCCGCCCCTTGTCGCAATCCACAGCCGTCACAATATTGCTACAGACAGCGAACGCAAATCGTCCTAGCGTCGTTGTCAGCGACAGGCGCAAGCCCGCGTCCGTCCCTTTCGGGAGCCACACCAGTTTGAGCAGGCACTTGTCACCGACCGCAGACAACGCACTCGCATCGCAACTCGAACTCGCTTTTGAAGACAATCGCCTGGCTGCCCAGCTCTATGGCGATTTTGACCAGAACCTGGCGCTGATCGAACAGCGGCTGAAGGTTTCGGCTACCCCCCGTGGCAATCATGTCCTGCTCAAGGGCGCAGCGTCGTCGGTCGATCAGGCCCGGCGCGTGCTGGAATCGCTCTATGGCTCGCTCGAGGAAGGCCGCACGGTGGACATTTCCGATGTCGACGGCGTCATCCGGATGATCGAGACCGAGGATAGCCAGCTGACCCTGCCGACGCTGGAGCGCAAGGGCAAGGTACGCATGGCTCAGATCGCCACGCGCAAATCCACCATTGTCGCCCGCACCCCCGCCCAGGACGCCTACATGCGTTCGATGGAGCGGAGTGAGCTGGTGTTTGGCGTGGGTCCGGCCGGTACCGGCAAGACCTATCTGGCGGTGGCGCATGCCGCCTCGCTGCTGGAACGCGGCGATATCAACCGCATCATCCTGTCGCGCCCGGCTGTGGAAGCCGGCGAGCGTCTGGGCTTTCTGCCCGGCGACATGAAGGAAAAGGTCGATCCCTACCTGCGCCCGCTCTATGACGCGCTTTACGACATGATGAAGCCGGAAAACGTCGAACGCTGCATTACTTCGGGCATCATCGAAGTGGCGCCGCTGGCCTTCATGCGTGGCCGCACTTTGGCCAATGCCGTTGTGATCCTCGACGAGGCGCAGAACACGACCTCTATGCAGATGAAGATGTTCCTGACCCGTCTTGGCGAAAATTCCAAGATGATCGTCACCGGCGATCCGACCCAGGTCGACCTGCCGCGCGGCGAGAAATCCGGGCTGGTGGAAGCCATCGGCCTGCTCGACGGGGTGGAAGGCGTGCATATTTCGCGCTTCAACGACAAGGACGTAGTGCGCCATGCCCTGGTTGGCCGCATCGTGCGGGCCTATGAAGCCGATACGGCCAAGAAGCTGGCGGAAAAAGCCACCGAAGGGGTCGTCCGCTGAGTTCGTCGCCGCTGCATATCGATATCAATCGCAATGACGACGCCTGGCCGGAGGATCTCGATCCTCTGGCCGAGCGCGCCGTGCTGGAAGCGCTCAAGCAGAGCAAGGCCAAGGTCAAGGGCGCTGCGGAGCTGTCCATCCTCCTCACCAACGACGAGGAGCAGCACGCCCTCAACAAGGAATGGCGCGGCAAGGATAGCTCGACCAATGTGCTGAGCTTTCCGCAGATCGAGCCCTTCGATCCGGTGGTCGGGATTTTGGGCGATATCACGCTCGCCCGCGAGACGCTGATCCGCGAAGCCGACGAGCAGGGCGTGAGTTTCGAGGCCCATTTCACCCATCTGGTGGTGCATGGATTCCTGCATATCCTGGGCTATGACCACCTCGATGACGAGGAGGCCGAAGAGATGGAAAGCCTCGAGACAGCGATATTGGCCACATTGGGGATAGACGACCCCTATGCCGATTAGCCTTCGGCCCCTATATTAGCCCCGAGTTTTCTCAACCGAGGATAGAATGCCGCTCCTCCGGGCGGCGCATCACATGAACGACAGCGACAGTACGGGCCCTCTGGCCCCCACCAATCCCGAGCCTCCTTCTAGCACCGCCTCCGTCACCGCACGGGGGCCAAGCATCTGGCACCGGATCAAGGCCATGCTGGCCCGCGGCACGGTGTCTTTGCGCGACGACCTGCAGGTCGCGCTCGACGAGCAGGGCAGCGCCGAAGTGGCGGACTTCTCCGAGAGCGAACGCACGATCCTGCAGAATGTGCTCAAGCTTTCCAATGTCTCGGTCGGCGACGTCATGGTCGAGCGCAGCGACATCCAGGCCATCGAAGCCGATGTGAACCTGGGCACGCTGATCGCCAAATTCCGCGAAGTGCGCCATTCGCGCCTGCCGGTCTATGACGACAATCTCGACAACATCCTGGGCTTCATCCACGTCAAGGATGCGCTCTCCAAGATTACCGAGCCGGTGACCGATCCGGCCAAGGACGTGCCGGTCAAGCTGGTATCGACGGTGCTCAAGCAGAAGATCATCCGGCTCGACATCACGCGCGACGCGATGTTCGTGCCGACCTTCATGCCGGTGGGTGACCTGCTGCAGTCGATGCGCGCGTCCCGCGTGCATATGGCCATCGTGATTGACGAATATGGCGGCACCGATGGTCTCGTGACCATCGAGGACCTGCTGGAAGCGGTGGTCGGCGAGATCGAGGACGAGCATGACGAGCTGGCGGCGGCGCTGATCCGCAAGGTCGGCGTCGATACCTATATCGCCGATGCCCGTGCCGAACTGACCGATGTGCAGCGGCTGATCGGGCCGGAATTCGATCCCGGCGACTATGCCGAGGATGTCGATACGATCGGCGGGCTGGTGTTCGATCTGGCCGGCCATGTGCCCAAGCGCGGCGAACGGGTCGACAAGCTGGATGGCTTCGAGTTCGAGATTTTGGCGGCTGATAGTCGACGGATCAAGCGGTTGAGGATCAGGCGGAAACGCGAGCAGGTGGGTGAGCCCTTGGCGATCACCGACCAGCGCAGTGAAGCCGAAAAGGCTGCAGCGGAATGATGGAGAGCCCGGGATGACCCCGGGCTTTTGTTGGGCTGGCGCGTCCACCCCCAACCCAACAATAAAACCTGCTGAAAAAACTAAGGGCCCAGTGGTTTCCCGCTGAGCCCTTGGCTTGCTGCTTAACTTTTGAGGTCGTTCTAGACCTGTTGCACCTGCTCGACGCCGGGCACGAAGTGGCGGAGCAGGTTCTCGATGCCGCTTTTCAGCGTGGCGGTCGACGAGGGGCAGCCGGAGCAGGCGCCCTGCATGTGCAGGAAGACGGTGCCTTCCTTGAAACCCTTGAAGATGATGTCGCCGCCATCCATGGCCACGGCCGGACGCACGCGGGTGGCCAGCAGTTCCTTGATCACTTCGACAGTTTCGCCGTCTTCGGCTTCGAAGAATTCTTCGACCTCGTCGAGATTGGCGACTTCAACGCCGCCTTCGACGATGACCGGCTTGCCGGAGAGGAAGTGGTCCATGATCACGCCGAGAATGGCCGGCTTAATATGGGCCCAATTGGTGTCATCCTTGGTGACCGAGATGAAATCGGAGCCGAGGAAGACGCCGGTGACGCCGGAAATAGCGAACAGGCCTAGCGCCAGCGGCGAATTGGCCGAAGCCTCGGGGCTACGGAAATCGCGCGGCTCGCCGAGCAGCACGTCACGACCCGGCAGGAACTTCAGGGTCGCGGGATTGGGCGTGGCTTCGGTCTGGATGAACATCAGGATTTCCTCGACGGCGTCGAATTAGAATGTTTCTAAAATAGTCTTTCTGGCGGGCAGCGCAAGCGCATTTTGCGACCTTGCGCCTCATGGCGGCGCGCACAGCCCATGCGGTACTCACATATCATGATCCGCATGTTCAGATATATCGGTGTCGCCGAGGGGGTTACAACCCTGGCGCTGTTCCTTGTCGCCATGCCGGCCAAATATTGGTTCGGCTTTCCGGGACTAGTGCCGCCGGTGGGCATGATCCATGGCGTGGCGTTTGTGGTCTATATCCTCGCCATGGTGGTGTGTTTGTGGGGCCGCGGGTTTAGCGCCTGGGAGTGGGCTAGGACGACGCTGGCGTCGTTTGTGCCGTTCGGGACGTTTTGGAATGACGCCCTGCTCAAGCGGAAGCAGGTTGAGACGGAGGCCGCTGCGGCAAGCTGAAGCTTGGGCCAGAAGGGATCGCGTAAGCGGAACAGCTGGGCCATTCGGCCATAGGCCTCATGGCCTACTTCGCTAAAAACGCGCCACTGGCGCGTTTTTGCCGCCGGAGGCGGCACACTCAGCAGATAGCGATAATCTCTTCGTCGCTCATGCGGCCGGGGACCACTGTCAAGGGAATCGGCAACGCGTTGGCGCGGTTGGCGAAGTGGAGGACCAGGGGGCCGGGGCCTTCACTGGAGGTCGAGGCGGCAAGGACCAGAATGGCGATGTCGCGGTCCTGGTCGATGACTTTTTCGATCTCCTCGGCACCTTCACCCTCGCGGATCACCGATTCCGAGCGGACGTCGCCGATGTCGCGGATGCGGGCCAGACGGGCGTCGAGATTGCGCTCGGCTTCTTCAACCGCTTCGGCGCGCAAAACGTCTTCGACACCCATGCCGATAAATTCGGGCTTCTGCACCACGCTCATCAGCACGACCGTGCCGCCGGTGCGCTTGACGCGGTAGGCGGCAAAGGTGAGCGCGCGCTCGCATTCCGGCGTCTCGTCGATGACGACGAGGAATTTGCGTTTGTACTCAGTCTCGTACATCCGGAGCTCCTAGCGCACAAAACCAACGATATTGCGCACGTCGGCCATGATCGGCTGGGCAATAACCCGAGCGCGTTCGGCGCCGTCGCGCAGGATAGTGTCCAGCTCGCCGCGGTCGGCGACCAGGCGCTTCATCTCGTCGGCAATCGGCGACAGCTTGGCCACGGCAAGATCGGCCAGTGCCGGCTTGAACACGCCCCAGCCCTGGCCGCCGAATTCGCCGAGGACTTCATCGACCGAGCGATTGGACAGCGAGGCATAGATACCGACGAGGTTTTCGGCCTCGAGACGGCCGGCGAGGCCGGCGGCTTCGCTGGGCAGGGCGTCGGCGTCGGTAGTGGCGCGCTTGATTTTTTTGGCGATCAGGTCGGCGCCATCCATCATGTAGATGGTGGAAAGATCCGAAGCGTCGGACTTGCTCATCTTCTTTGAGCCGTCCTTGAGCGATTTGACGCGCACGGCAGGGCCGGTGGCCAGGGTCTCGGTGACGGGGAAGAAGTCGCCCTTGAAGCCCAGCGCCTTGACCTGCTTTTTATAGTCGTGGTTGAATTTTTTCGCGATGTCGCGGGTCAGTTCGAGGTGCTGCTTCTGGTCTTCGCCAACCGGCACCGCGGTGGCCTTGTAGAGCAGGATGTCGGCCGCCATCAGCGAGGGATAGGCGTAAAGGCCCAGCGACACGGCTTCGGAATTCTCGCCGCCTTCGTTGGTGCCCGCCTTGTCCTTGAACTGGGTCATGCGGCTCATCCAGCCGACGCGCGCCACGCAGTTGAAGATCCAGCCCAACTCGGCATGTTCCATGACCTGGGACTGGTTGAAGATGATGGACTTCTTCGGATCGACACCCGCCGCGATATAGGCAGCGGCGATCTCATAGGTCCAGCGCTTGAGGTCTTCAGGGTCCTGCCAGACGGTGATGGCATGCATGTCGACCACGCAATAGATGGTCTCATGCGTGTCCTGCAGCGGCACGAAACGCCGGATGGCCCCGAGATAATTGCCAAGATGCAGATCGCCCGAAGGCTTGATGCCGGAGAAGACGCGGGGAGTGAAGGTCATGGGATGCCTGACGAGACGGTGTTGTGGAACACTTATATCCGATCAAGCGCGGTGTCATCGGGGATGGGGAGAGACAGGTGGCTCAGCCGCCGCGCCGCAGGCGGCGCAGCAACATGCCGAGTGGCTGGGCGCGGGTGATGTGGACCAGGGTGAAATAGAGCACCATGCCGAAGCCGACCAGAACAGTCAGCACACCGATCTGCTCCCAGATCGGGGCAGCGGTCTCCATATGGGCCCGGCCGCGCTGCGAAAGCACATAGAGCACGGCGCCCATGACGCCGCTGATGACGAGGATCAGCAGATGCTTGATCCATTCGGTGCGGGTCAGTTTGAAATGACCGCGCAGGGCCAGAAAGACCGCCAGAAGAATGGCATTGAGCCAGGCGGAAGCGGCGGTGGCGACAGCGATGCCGACATGCAGATAGGTGGGGAACAGAAGCAGCGACAGGCCGATATTGGCGACCACGGAACTGCCGGCAAATATCGTCGGCGTGACGGTATCCTCGCGGGCAAAATAGCCCGGCTGCAGCACGCGAATCAGCACATAGGCGGGCAGGCCGGCGGAAAAGGCGATCAGCGCCTGGGCGGTGTGCTGGGTAGCCAGGGCATTGAAGGCGCCACGCTCGAACAGCACCCGCACGATCGGCTCGGCCATGGCGATCAGCGCGGTGGCGGCGGGCATGGAGAGCAGCATGGCGATGAGAAGCGACTGATCCTGGGTGGCGCGGGCCTCGGCGTCGCGGCCGCCCTTGAGGTGGCGGCTGAGCTCGGGCAGCAGCACGGTGCCAATGGCAATGCCGATGATGCCAAGCGGCAATTGATAGAGGCGATCGGCGTAGTTGAGGATGGAAATGGCATTGTCAGCGCCCGAGGCGATGATGGTGCCGACGAAGATATTGATCTGGGTAATGCCGCCGGTGAGGATGGCCGGAATGGCCAGCACCCAGAAGCGACGCACCTGCGGATCAAAGCGCGGCAGGCGGAATTCGGGGACGAAATCGGCGCGCTTGATAGCCGACCAGACCAGCCAGAGCTGGGCCAGGCCGCCAGCCATGGTGGCCACCGAAACCCATGTGGCAGAGCCGGCCGGTTCCTGCACCCAGAAGGTGACCAGCGGGATCATCGCGGCGATATTGACGATATTGAGAATGACCGGGGCAAAGGCTGCGGCAAAGAAGCGGCCGAGCGAATTGAGAATGGCGCCATAGGCCGCCATCAGCGACATGCAGGCGAGATAGGGGAACATGATCCGCGTCAGCAGCACGGTCAGTTCGAATTTTTCGGGATCATCGACGAAGCCCGGCACGAAGAGCAGCATCAGCTGCGGCATGAAGATTTCGGCGAGGATGGTCACGACGACCAGCATGGCCACCAGCCAGCTCATGATGCGGGCGGCAAGGTCGAGCGCTGAATCCGGGCCGTCCTTTTCCAGCGCACCGGCAAACATCGGCACGAAGGCGGTGTTGAAGGCGCCTTCGGCGAAGAGGCGCCGGAACAGGTTGGGAAAGCGGAAGGCGGCATAGAAGGCGTCGGCCGCCGGGCCAATGCCCAGCACGGCCGCCATCAGCGCGTCGCGGGCAAAGCCGGCAATGCGCGAGACCAGCGTCAGCCCGCCGACCGAGAGGAAATTGCGATAGAGGCTCATCGGCGGGCGCGCTCGCTACCCATTGGCCACTTTCACCGCGGCCGCAGGATGGAACACGCCCATCAGCGCGTCGTGGATCTTGCGCTGGCGGGGCTTGCTCATGATCTTCTGGCCGGTGAGGTCGGTGACGTAGAAGACGTCGACGGCCTTTTCGCCATAGGTGCCGATATGGGCCGAGCCGATAGTGAGGTTGAGGTCGGAAATCTGGTGGGTCAGCGAATGCAGCAGGCCCATGCGGTCGAGGCCGGAGACCTCGATGACGGTGAATTTTTCCGACAGCAGGTTGGAAACCGAGACCTGGGCGGGCAGGGCGAAGGGTTTCAGGCGCTTGTTGTGGCGCGATTCCTTGCCGAGATCGATCAGAATGGTGCGCTTGCCCTGGAGGAGTTGCTTGACCGTATCGATGATGCGGGTGGCGCGGACCTTTTCGTCCTCATCGCTGGTGAAGCTGCGGCGCAGGGTGAAGGTATCGATGGCATGGCCGTCGCGGGTGGAAAAGATCTGCGCCCCGATGATGGAGGCATCCTGCATGGTGCAGGCCCCGGCGATCAGCGACAGCAGGCGCGGATGGTCGGGGGTGTAGAAGCTGACCTCGGTAATGCCCTCAAAGGCCTTGATGCGGATCGAGCCGGCAAAGGCGTCGCCGGCCATATCGGCGTGGCGGATCATGCGGGCATGTTCGACCTGCAGTTCGGGCTCGGCGCGGAGCCAGTAGTGGTCGTAGTGGCGGGCCACATAGGTCTCGACATCGGCTTGCGGCCAGGCGGTGAGCGCTTCGGCCAGCTGGCGGCGGGCATAGTTGATGCGGTCGGACTGGGTGACCTGGCTATGGCCGCCGGAGAGCAGGGGTTCGGTGGCGTAGTAGAGGGCGCGCAGCAGGCTGCCCTTCCAGCCGGTCCAGACGCCGGGACCCACCGCGCGGATATCGCAGGCGGTGAGGATCATCAGCAGGGCCAGGCGCTGCGGCGATTGCACCACGTCGGCAAAGGCCTTGGCGGTTTCGGGGTCCTGGATATCTCGGGCCTGGGCGATCTCGCTCATCAAGAGGTGATGCTCGATCAGCCAGGCGACGGTGTCGGTTTCGGCCGGGGTCAGGCCGAAGCGCGGGCAGAGTTTGCGCGCGATCTTCATGCCGGCGGTGGAGTGATCCTCCGGGCGGCCCTTGGCGATATCGTGCAGGAACAGTGCGACATAGAGCAGGCGGGTATCATTGAGCTGGGGCAGCAGTTCATGGGTCAGCGGCAGCTGGTCGCGCAGCCCACCATTGGCGATATCGGCCATGACGCCGACCGAGCGGATCAGGTGCTCGTCCACCGTATAGTGGTGGTACATGTTGAACTGCATCAGCGCGACGATCTTGCCAAAATCGGGCACGAACTTGCCGAGCACGCCGCTCTCGTTCATCTGACGCAGGATGCGTTCCACGGACAGCGGATCGGTCAGGATGGTCAGGAAATGCTCATTGGCCTTGCGGTCGTGGCGGACCTTGTTGTCGATCAGGCGCAGCGAGCGGGTGATGACCTTGATGGCATCGGGATGGAACAGCAATTGCTCGCGCCCAGCCACCAGAAAGATGCGGATCAGGTTGACCGGATCTTTTTCGAACACTTCGGGCGTGGCGATATTGAGCCGCCCGGTATCGAGCACGAAATCGCTCTCGCCCTTGATCTTGGACTTGCCCTGGCGGAAGGGCGCCAGCACGCGGCCCACCAGGTCCATATCCTTGGCGTGGTTGAATTCGAGCGAAGCGCAGATGATGCGGGTCAGATCGCCAACATCCTTGGCGACCAGGAAGTAGCGCTTCATGAAGCGTTCGACGCCCAGCATGCCAACGCGCTGGGCATAGCCCATGCGCTGGGCCAGTTCGGGCTGCACGTCGAAGGTCAGCTTTTCCTCGGCGCGACCGGTGACGAAATGCAGGTGGCAGCGCACCGCCCAGAGAAAGTCCTCGGCGCGCGAAAACAGGCGATATTCGGCGGCGCTCAAGACGCCGCGGCCGATCAGCTCATGGCTGGTCTTTAGGTGGTAGAAATATTTGCCGATCCAGAACAGCGTGTTGAGGTCGCGCAGGCCGCCCTTGCCGTCCTTGATATTGGGTTCCACGACATAGCGGGTATTGCCCATCTGCTTGTGGCGTTCGTCGCGCTCGGCCATCTTGGCGGCGATGAATTCGGGGCCAGTGCGCGGCATGATTTCGGTTTCGAAGCGATGTACCAGCGAGTCAAACAGCGCCTTGTCGCCGGTCAGGAAACGCGCCTCGAGCGTGGCGGTGCGCACCGTCATGTCGGCCTTGGCCATGCGCAGAGATTCATCGACCGAGCGAACCGCATGGCCGACCTTCTGGCCGAGGTCCCAGAGCATATAGAGGATATATTCGGTGACCTGCTCGCCCCAAGGCGTCTGCTTGTAGGGCAGGATGAACAGCAGATCGATGTCGGAGCCGGGGGCCAGCGTGCCGCGGCCATAGCCGCCGACGGCGGAGAGGGCGATGGCTTCGGCGCCCGAGGGATTATCGACCGGATAGACGCGGCGGGTGGCAAACATATGCACCGCGGTGATGATTTCGTCCTGGGCATTGGAGAGATTTTCGGCGCAACGGGTGCCCTTGTTGGTGGCCAGCAATTCGGCTTCGGCGCTCTGGCGCGCTTCGGCGAGGGTCTTGCGGATATGGGCCAAAACGATGCCGCGGGCGGCGGTGGATTTGGGGGCTTCATCGCCTATAGCGCTATCGAGCTCGTCGAGAATGGTCTCGGCGGACTTCAATGCGAAAAGCGGTTTTCGCGGCTTGGCCTCAGCTTCGGCGAGCGTCATCGCGGATTTTCTTCAACTGATACAGCGCTTCGATCGCTTGTTTGGGGGTCATCTCGTCGGGACGAGTCGCATCGAGAGCCAAGTGTACCGGGTCTTTCTCAACGGGGCGTGAAGCCGGCTGATGCGCAAAAAGTGGCAGATCGTCTAGCACGCTGGCTTTCTGGCTGGAAGAGGCGGTTCCCGCCGAACGCTGTTCCAGCACGGTCAAAACCTGGCGAGCGCGGGCCAGCACCGGCTCGGGCAGGCCGGCGAGGCGGGCCACTTGTATTCCGTAGGATCGATCAGCCGCGCCGGGACCCACTTCATGCAGGAACACCACCTCGCCCTCCCATTCGCGCACCTTCATGGTGACATTGGAAACGCGGGTCAGCGTTTTCGCCAAGCTGGTCAGCTCATGGAAATGGGTGGCAAACAGCGCGCGGCAGCCTGTGGTTTCATGCAGGGCTTCCACGGCGGCCCAGGCGATGGAGAGACCATCGAAGGTGGCCGTCCCGCGGCCGATTTCGTCCAGCACGACCAGCGAGCGCCGCGTGGCGCGGTTGAGAATGGCAGCGGTTTCGACCATTTCGACCATGAAGGTCGAGCGGCCGTGGGCGATGTCGTCGGATGCGCCGACGCGGGAGAAGACGCGGTCGATGACGCCGATATGGGCCGAGCTGGCCGGCACAAAGCTGCCGACCTGGGCCAGGATGGCGATCAGCGCATTCTGGCGCAGGAAGGTCGATTTACCGCCCATGTTGGGGCCGGTCACCAGCCAGAGCGCCCCACCGCCGCTGGCATCATCGCCGGAGAGATCGGCATCATTGGCGACAAAGCTATGGCCCTCGGACATGACCATGTCTTCGACCACAGGATGGCGGCCGCCATGGATGGCAAAGGCCAGCGAGTCGTCAATCTCGGGGCGGGTGTAGCTGCGGGTGGCGGCGAGATGGGCCAAAGCTGTGGTGACGTCGAGTTCGGCCAGGGCGTCGGCGAGATCGCGCAGGGCGGCGGTTCGCGTCAGCACGTCCTCGCGCAGGCGGGCGAAGATCTTGAGCTCGATCTCCAGCGCCCCCTCATGCGCCCGGGCGATGCGGCCTTCGAGTTCCGCCAGTTCAGTCGTGGTGAAGCGCATGGCATTGGCCATGGTCTGGCGATGGATGAAGCTCTGGCGATGCGGTTCTTCCAAAAGCTTGCCGCCATGGGCGGCCGGGACTTCGACGAAATAGCCGAGCACGCCATTGTGCCGGATTTTGAGCGAACGGACGTCGGTTTCCTCGATCAGCCGGGTCTGGAGCGCTGCGACCACGATGCGCGTTTCGCTGGCGAGCGCGCGTTCGCTATCCAGCATGGCGTCATAGGCCTTGCGCACAAAGCCACCGTCGCGAGCGAGCAGCGGCATGTCATCATCCAGCGCCAACCCCAGTTCGGAGGCGAGGGAGATCGGCGCGGCGGCGAGGGTCTTGCCGAGGCGCACGAGGACCGCAGGGGCATCGTCGAGCCGGGCAAAGTGGCCGGAGAGGGCCAGCGCGGCGCTGACGGCTTTTCCCACGGCGGCCAGATCGCGCGGGCCGCCACGGTCCAGCGCCAGCCTTGTCAGGGCGCGGGCGAGATCGGGCACTGCCTTGAGATCGGCGCGCAACCGGCCATTGAGCAAAGTGTCATTGGCCAGCAGGGCCACGGCGTCGAGCCGGGCGTTGATGGCCGTGGCATCGGCCAGCGGCGCCGCAAGGCGGGCTGAGAGCAGGCGCGATCCGGGCGCGGTGACCGTTAGGTCGATCACCTGGCGCAGCGAACCGCGTTGCTGACCGCGCTGGGTCTGGTGCAATTCAAGGCTCGATCGGGTAGCCGCGTCGATGGCCATATGGCGGGTAGCGGTATCGGCGACGGGTGCGCGCAGGGCGACGCCAATGCCCTTCTGCGATTCCCGCACATAGGCCACCACGGCACCCAAGGCCGAACGGGCGGCGCGGGAGAGGGCGGAGGGATCAAAGCTGCCGCCCGGAAAGGCTTCGCGCAGGGTGGCGATGGCGGCTTCGCTGTCGAAACTTTCAGCCGGAGCGGCATGGGCGATGGGCAGCCAATTGGGAGCAAATAGATGCCGCTCCACCAAGGCGAGGCGCGTGGCTTCGGCCAGCAGCAGTTCGGCTGGGTCGATGCGGGCGAGTTCGTCCTGCAACTGTTCGGCGGAAAGGTCGGCGGTGAAGGTTTCGCCGGTCGAGACGTCGGCCCAGGCGAGGGCGAAGTCGGTTTCGCCGTGGCGGACCATAGAGAGGGCAGCGAGGAAATTGCTCGCCCTTGCGTCAAGATGATCGTCCTCGGTCAGCGTGCCGGCGGTGATCAGGCGCACCACGTCGCGCTTGACCACCGACTTGGCGCCACGCTTCTTGGCTTCCTTGGGATCTTCCACCTGTTCGCAGATGGCGACGCGATAACCGAGCTTGATAAGCTTGTTGAGATAGTCATTGGCCGCGTGGATCGGCACGCCGCACATGCCGATGTCCTGGCCGAGATGCTTGCCGCGCTTGGTGAGAACGATGCCCAGAGCCGCACTGGCGATCTCGGCATCCTCGAAGAACAGTTCGTAAAAATCGCCCATGCGATAGAACAGCAGATAGCCGGGATTGACCGCCTTGATCTCGAAATACTGCGCCATCATCGGCGTCAGGGCGGGTTGGATCGAAGGCTGGTCCATCAGGCGTCAGGTCTCGGCGGGAAAGCCGGGAGCTTATGGGGTTTGGGGGCGAAATCCAACCTGCATGCTTCTGTTATGTGTGGGCATCTCCTCCCTCTCGATGTCATCCCGGCCTTGAGCCGGGTGTGGATTCACATTTGAAGTGCAACGGGTTGAGGAAGGCCTCTGCTGGCGTCTTGAAGCCGAGGCATTTTCTGGGTGT
>NZ_FOFL01000011.1 GCF_900110945.1 Devosia sp. YR412 | reverse complement strand
CCCTCTGAGTTCACAAACGAAGTGCAACAGCTCACACAGATGTTGCCATGTCGAACTACCGCCAGTTATCGATCGAGGAACGCTTTACGATTGCCCAGCTTCTGCAAGCGGGTCAGTCGATCCGGCAAATTGCTTCAGCTCTGGATCGCCAGCCGTCGACCATCTCCCGCGAGATAGGTCGTAACGCGGAGAAACAGTCTGGGTACCGCGCAGGGTCTGCCCAGCAGCAAACCGAGGCCCGGCGCTGGACAGGCTCCCGGCTCGAACGCGATGGGGATCTGCGCGAAGCGATCCTTGATCGGCTGGCTCTGGGCTGGTCGCCCGAACAGGTGGTTGGTCGGCTTGCCCTTGAGGCCGGTCACAAGGTCATCAGCCATGAGACCATCTATCGCTTTGTTTATGCCCAGCTCAAACGTACCAATGACCGGACCTGGCGTCATGACCTGCCCCGCGCCAGATACAAGCGCGGTTGGCGTCGCAAGGGCGGTTGGCCACGCCAGGCCGACAAGCGATCAATCCATGATCGTCCCCCTGTCATCACAAACCGCCAGCAGGCCGGTCACTGGGAGGCGGACACCATGCTGTTCTCAAAACCCGGCCAGGCCATCCTGGTCGCCCATGAACGCCATTCCAGGCTGACCATTGCCGTGCGACAAGCCAGTCTCAAGGCCGATCCTGTCGCCACAGCTCTGGTTCACCTGCTCGCGCCCATGCCGCAGGCCATGCGGCGCTCCATCACCTTCGACAATGGCACCGAATTTACCCGGCATCAGCGCATCGCCCGACAGTTGGACGTAGACGCCTTCTTCTGCGAACCCCGTGCACCCTGGCAAAAGGGTGGCGTGGAGAATGCAATCGGTCGGCTCAGACAATCCCTGCCGCGCTCCAGCGACCTTCACGCCTTGTCCGAGCAAAACCTCGATGGCATCATCGCCAGACACAATCACACACCCAGAAAATGCCTCGGCTTCAAGACGCCAGCAGAGGCCTTCCTCAACCCGTTGCACTTCAAATGTGAATCCACACCCGGCTCAAGGCCGGG